>OY970063.1:0-625000 GCA_963705275.1 uncultured delta proteobacterium
ATAGTGACCTCGAATGAGCTTTGCCGTTATTCTTGATTGATTGTTTCTTTCGCCTACAACTAAATAAGATCGCTAAGTTCATATTTTACGGATTATAGAATGTAATCTTTAACCGACATATCGCGATTGATCTAGTTTTTCATATTACTAGTTTATATTAGTATTTCCCTTGTAATAATTTGGCGATTGTTTTCTCTGAAAAATCCTATCTCTGGATAAGACTTTTTGTAAAAAACCGTAAAATCGTCGGAATACTTTACAGCCTTAGGAAATATACTGTAACTAATTATAATTCTTATATTACAGTCAGATAAAATCTCTTTTCTCGGTTAAGAGTGTCGGATTTATTTACAATATATTTCTTCTGAAGTTACGTGCAAAATAACAAACTCCTTTAGAATAGAGTACTTAAATAATTGGCATCTTTTATGCAGCCATGTCTGTTGGTTTAGTGCGTTCGATTTCATTGAAATCATATGAAAGTTTGGAAGTCGGAGAATTCTGATGAGTGGTACAATGATGAAATTGTGTTTTCGTTTCTTCATTCTTCAAATCCTAATAATCCTGTTTATGATCCAGAGCTGTGGAAGCGGTTCAGGAACACAGAAAATTCAATTTCAGACAGAATACCAAGCAATTTTTCTCACCAGCGGTCAGGTATATTTTGGGAAGGCTGAGCTTGGGACAGATTATGTGACCTTGAAGGATGTATATTACGTCCAGAGCCAAGTAAATCAGAAGACAAAGGAGGTCACTAATACACTTATAAAAAGAGGGAAGGAACCGCATGGCCCTGATATCATGCTGATCAGCAAGAATAATGTTTCATTTATCGAATCGGTGACTGCTGAGTCACAGGTAGCCAAGTTGATCAAGGAACAACAGAAGGCTGCAACGGCTAAACAATAACGGAGTAAATAATGTCCACATACTTAGGATTAAAATATGGGAACAAAAATTGAGATGAAATACTCTCTAATAGAGGAACTCATATTTAGTTATGGTTTCAGTCCATGGAGGTGATAAAAATGAGTGGCAAAATTGAAACAATTTCTTTGAAGTCGATCAGCCTCTTCATATTGACAGCAATTTTCCTTGCTCTCTTGATATTCTCTCCATGCCATGCGGACACCTATTTATGGATTGGTGGCACAGGTTCATGGGATAATCCTTCCAACTGGAATCCTACTGGCGTCCCATCCAAAAACGTTGATCAAGCCTTTTTGACACAATCAGATGGGATTAATAGGACCGTGAGTTTCAGTAATCCCAATGACGATTTTAATGTCGGTTATATAAGAGTCGATGCCACCGGTTCGGGTAGAATGACTCTTTCACAATCCCAGGGTAATCTCTATTCTGATATGGATGTAGGTTATTATGGCAAGGGCATCGTAAACCAATCCGGGGGATTACATTATGGTTCTGGGGGTCTCCAGCTCGGCTATAAATCTACAGGAATTGGTATCTACAATTTAAGTAACGGAGTACTAAGAATTACCGGTTCTGAAGTGATTGGAGGATCTGGCATCGGCATCTTTAACCAGAATGGAGGGAGCCATTCTACCGACTCTAGGTTCGTATTAGGTAGTTTGAAGGGAAGCATCGGGACTTACAATTTGCTCTCAGGCAGTTTGATGTCGGTCCAAATAATGAAGCGATTGGCGGATCTGGAACGGGCATATTTAATCAAAGCGGAGGGACTAATCGTGGTATGGGTTGGATTTCTCTCGGAGGAGGATATGATTCCGGAGACGGCAAAGGTACATATAATCTAAGTGGAGGTTCTCTTAGCTTTAGGGATGAGTATATAGGCTCTTCCGGTACCGGAGTATTTAACCAAACTGGGGGAACAAACACCGTTCAAACCATAACCATCGCAGAAAATCCCGGCAGTTCAGGAAAATATAGTCTTTCAGGTGGTACCCTTACAGCTAGTAATATAGTCAATAACGACAGGTTCAATTATTCTGGGGGAAATCTAAATCTGGGGACTCTCACCAACAATGGTGTGACCTCATTGAGCGGCACCGGCACACGCACCATAAATGGCGATATCGTCAACAACGGGACATTCAAGACCACCCTTACAACCGCATCCTACACAGGAACCTTTACCAACTATGGAGGTTACATCAGCACCGCCTCCGCCCAGTATTTCAATAACCTTGTTATCAGCCAGAGTGGTTATCTCTCAGATCGCTTTGCAAGCAGTTGGTATATAAACGGGAATTTTGTGAACTCCAGCCTTCGGAACATTGATTGGAATACCTCCTATTCTTACTTGAACTTCTTAACCGGGGTTAATTCTAAACATGATATGTATTTAACCGGAGCGGATCACGGTGCCATGCTGTCAGGATATAACAATAATTTTTCATGGGGTATCTTGAATCTTAACGGGAGTCAACTCAACCTTTATGATGGGAACGACGCGCCAGGTGCTTCCCTGTATTTAGGAAGGATATCTGGACTTGATATAGATGGCCGTCTGATCAAGAACATCTACGGTGATGGGTTTAATATTTACTATTTGGCCGAATTGAATAGCCCCCTTGGAGGTTTGACTTATGACCTCATGAACGGCGGTCATCTTATTCCAGTTAGCACCCCTGAACCTACCACTATCCTACTTCTTGGACTTGGACTTATTGGGTTGGCTGGAGTCAGGAGAAAGTTTAAAGAGTAAAATAATTTTTTATTTTCATAGGAGAGGCAGGGTTGATTAGCCCTGCCTTTTATTTTGGGAAGATTGAGGATTACTGGTCGTACTATCGAACTTGATGCTAATGTTGGATTTTGAGGACTTCAGGAAATTATGCGTACAATCGAATTCGGCATTTATACGTCACGCAGGTCTGTTTTTCCATAAAATTCAAACGCGAATAGCAGGGTCAGCCTCGATTTTCACATTTCATTGAATGCTCTTGAATATCCCATCTATTTTAGCCATCAGTTCGTCAGGCGTTACCGGCTTGGCAATAAAATTTCTTCCTCCTATGACTCCCTCTTGTGATTGAACCTGCTGTCTTGATGCGATGGCCGTGATGAACAATACGGGGATCTTCCGTGTTTTGGGGTTCTCAAACAATAGTTCCGCCACCTGACCGCCGCCCATTTCCGGCATAATTATGTCCAGAAGAATTAAATCAGGACGCTCCTTCGAAGCCAGGACCAAGCCGCTGCTTCCGCTCGTAGTTGTCAGAACCTCAAATCTCCCGGTCTTTTCGAGGTTGAGCTTGACGAAAAAACAGAAATCTTCTTCGTCATCTATGAGCAATATTTTCTTCTTTTCAGGCGCTGCTTTTGATTTAATTTGTTCTGTCATAATGTTCTCCTCTATTGGTGGATTGGAATCGCCCACATTGTTATACGGTATCGCCGGCGGGCAATGCGATGATGACACGCGTGCCTCCTCCAGATTCGCTCTCTATCCGTACGGTCCCATGGTGTTTATCGATGATCCCTTTTACGATAGAAAGTCCTAAACCCGCATTCCCCTGGCCGTCTTTGGTAGTATAGAAGGGATCAAAGACTTTTTCAATTTTATCTTTCGGGATTCCGCACCCGGTGTCAGCAATCGTTATCTGCAGTTGGCTTTTTCCGGGTGCACTCTCAACTTTTTCAGCGGTAATGGTGATGGTGCCTCCGTCCTCTATGGCATCAATGGAATTTAACAGGAGGTTGAGAAATACCTGTTTGATCTGATTCCCGTCCACCGTCACTTTCGGCAAACCGGGAGAGAGATGTTTAACAAGCTTTATATGCTTTAATTTCAATTGGTGTTCTATAAATGACAGCGTCTCTTCAATCACGGGCGAGATCTGCACTTGTTCGGTCTGAATCGGCATCTGACGCGTAAAACTAAGGAGCCCCTTTATGATATCATCAGCCCGGAATGCAGATCTCTTAATCCTATCCATGACATTCGTAATTTGAATATCAGAGTCAGTGGATGCGCGCAGGTACTCCACACCCTGGATAATGATCGCAAGAGGATTTTTCACTTCATGGGCAATACCGGCAGCTACAATGCCCAATGCTGCTAACTTCTCGGATTGGATCAGTTGCTTTTGCGTCCTTTCCTTCTCTTCAAGTGCTGCTTTGCGGGAGTTGATGAGGGTTTGGGTAAAAATTCCGTATGTGATGACAAGACAGGCAACGAGCACACGAGTCATTATCTGATTGGATACCAGAGAATCTATGATCCAGTATATTATTATCATGAAAAGAGCAATTAATATCAGACCATTGCGTTCTATGTGCTGGCGAAGAGTGTATTCTTTTACCATCGTGCGTCTAGCCTCTCCGGACGCAATATAATGCGTGCTTCCGGAACTGTAACGCGAATACAGAGATTTGTGTGGTACACACGGCCGTTTAGTCTATTGGAGTCACTGGTAATTCGATAACGACCTGGGTTCCTTCGTGAGGCTTACTATCTATCCGAATAGTAGCTTGATGCTTATCAATTATGCCTTTTGTGATGGAGAGTCCCAGACCCGTGTTTCCCAAATTATCCTTTGTCGTGAAAAAAGGATCGAACACCTTCTCAATCTTGTCCGCCGGGATGCCGCATCCCACATCAGCAAAAGAGATCTGGAGATACGGCTCTCCAGCCTCATTTTTTATCTGCCGGACGGCAATCGTGATCGTTCCACCGTCCTTCATGGCCTCTACGGAGTTCAGGAGAATATTGGCGAATGCCTGTTTCATTTGATCGCTGTCAATACTTACCAGTGGTGCATTTGGCGAGTATTGCCTGATTACTTTTATATGTTTGGCATCTATCTGATGCTCTACAAATGAGAGGGTCTCCTCAATTATGGGTATGATCTCCGCTTTCTCTGTCTGAATTGATATCTGGCGCGTGAAACTCAGCAGCCCTTTCACTATAGTGTCCGCCCGCTGTGCGGATTTCTTGATTCTTTCCACGACGTCAGCCACGAGAGTATCAGAGCCGGAGGATGTTTTCAAAAATTCGATGCCCTGGATAATAATTGCAAGAGGGTTTTTTACCTCGTGGGCAATACCGGCGATAAATGTGCCTACAGTGGCTAATTTTTCCGCCTGCATCAGCTCTGCATGAAGTTTCTTCTGGATTTCCTCTGCACGTTTACGATCAGTAATTTCTTGCTGCAATTTGATATTTCGCTCTTCTATATCTGCTATATAATCTGCGATTTGTGATTGAAGCAACTCATTCTCGAGAGTTAATTTGATATCAATAAGCATGGTTGATAAAAGATTTTCGTCCTTGGCATCAAACGACCCTTCTGATTTCTTACGCGATAGATTCACCACGGCTGTGACATCGCCCTTATGTCTCGCATAAATGGGTATACTGATAAATGAGGGCGAACCGTATTTGGGATCATTTTTCTTCTTGGTTCTCGGATCACTTTCGATATCTTTCACGAGGAGGGGTTTTCCTTCGGTAATTGCGTGCTTAATAACAGAGTCCTCGATGTTGATGTATTGGCCCTTTTCCAAACCCTCTATGCCCCTCGATCCGACAAGGCGAAGGCGTTTCGTTTTGGGATCGACAACGAATGACGAGCCGATCTGGGAATTTGTCACTGTGAGCGCGGCATCAAGAAAATTATTAAGAAGTACTTCGAAGTCACTGTTTTGGAAAGCTTTATTTGCAAGATCTTTGATGGCCGTAAGCTCTATGTTGCTCTGGGAGGCCTGCTGCTTCAGTTCTTTTATAATAGATTCCGCGGCAGAGAAGACGTTGTCGAATATATTGAAAAGGATGTATAAACCGGTGAGGTAGATGAGAAAAATGAGGACAAAGAGTGTGCTTACATATGGACTGAAAATTAATTCCGCTTGAAGATACATGTATAGAACGATCAATGCCGGAAATGCAATAATCGACGATCCCACGAGGACAAATTTTCTTTTTACATCCCTGTTTATCGTTCTGAATCTTTCATCCACAATGGCACCCCTCTTGCTCGTGAGCTAAATGATTGTTACTCTTAGCTCAAAACGGCCCTAGACGCAAAGATTTTTATGAAAAAAAATTGGGTATATACGGGGAATAAATCATTATCAGGGGGACTTCACGAGATGCTTGAAAGGATTCTTTATTGAAATGCCTTTGATCTTTTGGCTGTCGGTCAAATCTTCTGTTAGCAGAAGTGCGGCGCCACTTCTGATTGCGGCTTGGATTAAAAGAGAATCCCAGAAGGAATAGTTATAACGGATGTGAATATCAATTGCTTCTAACAGGGAGTTTTTGTCATTGATGATGATATCCCATTTAAGTAAATCAGAGACGATCTCTCTGGCCAATCCTGCGTCCATTGGTTTTGGAATTTTCTTGGTGACGCTCACAAAGAATTCCTGCAGAACCTGTGTACTGAGAATGCCATCTTTTGTATCCCATAAGTCGATGACAATTCTTTTCGCAACTTCATGCTTTCGTCCTGCCGAGACGTCAAAGGCATAAACCAGAATATTTGTATCAAGAAAACATTTATCGCCTGGCATGAAGTTCTTCCCTTGAAATTTTCAGGCGTCCTTCAGTGCCGAGATCAAGCCCCACCTTAAGAAGATTCAATTGGCTTCGCTTTGCCTTCTTATATCCGCTCTCTTCATTTACTTTTTCTTCGAGTGCTTCCCTCAAAAGCTGGCACTCAATGATTTATCTGCTTTCGTGGCCACGGCTTTGGCCTTCCTCAGTAATGGCTTTGGTAAAGACAAGGTCACATTCTGCCTTTCCATATACAGCCTCCTTCCATGTTTATCACGTAAATACGTGTAACATGAGATGACATGTCTGTCAACTACTTAAAATGCACATGTAATCGCTGGATTAAATAATCGATAGTGAGGCGATTTATCTATAGATCATGTGGAAAAAGTGAAGACATCTAATGAAAGAGACATCAATTTCATGCCTGCGGCCAGGTTATTAGAGGTGTCACCGTTGCGAATCTTCATTATCGAGCTTATGGGTTGGGGTTTGTATTATCGCTTAAGTGCACAGGCAGCCCTGTAATTTGAACCTTGCCGTCTCGACCATAAATCCCCGCTCCATTCCAGTCCGTGTTGCCCGCGTCAGTTGGGGACTATGCGACATATTGAAGGTAATAGGAGTGCCGCATGAGCACGACAGTTGTGCAGTGGCGAATCAGTATAAAAAGATAGTGCATTTCCCTGGTAGAGATCAAGATATCCTCCGGTATTGTACTCGTTATAGCACGCGGCCTGTGCCAGCGAGCTTGACATACTTGTAGCACACCCGTATAATTCTGTATTCTGATCTTTGTTTTCTGTGTCCCGCATACCTTATTGAATAATTCGCCGTATGTGAGCTCGGAAACGAGGTTCGCATACGTATTGTCATTTGCTCTTCCGGCCATTTCATACTCCCGCGGCGAGCCTGCAATGTTCTTGCCGGTCAATCCTGCCGGGGCACTGAAGGAACTGTCAATGGGAGTTTCGCTGATGGCCAAAGCGGCAATTCCATAGCCCTGGCCTGCTGCGCCGATCTGGCCGTTATCGGCCCCGTCATTTTGGTTCGTAACACAAGGCACGCGCAGTACGCCCGTATCCGTTGCATGGGACAGATGTTCAAATAAGACACCACAGAACGTATCCTGAGTGGTATTCGTCAGTCCGCCCTGCGCGCCTCCGGCTGTATCATAGCTGATGTCGTACCGGAACACATTGCCGAAGGAATCCTTGCCTCTCGGCAACTGGAGTTGGAGGGTTTGATAAGGGACATAACAAGGTGGATTTGCACAAACACAAGCACCGGGATTGTTGGGGTTTGATATACCTGTGTTGTTTGGGGGTATCGTCGTATCGGAACATGGAAGCCTGCCGTTGGCTATGGCAAAATTAATGACGGAAGTTTTGATATTGTCCAGGTTGGTTTTCGTGGTGGATAGCCTTGTGCTATCTATAGATGATCGCCAGATTGTGAAGCCGGCCCCCACGATCAATCCGATTATGATGAGGACCATGGAAAGCTCAATCAGCGAAAAGCCTTGATGGGAAGTCAGTCTTAATAGGCGCCTGGGCAAATCTGCTCGAAGAAGTATTCGTTCACTTTTTTTTGTGCCAATCATTAATGAGCCTCTTCGCCAATGAAAAGACTTTCAGACAATAACGAGGAGAAAAAAATAAAGGACAGATAAGGGGAGGTGAATGGTCCCCTTATCTGTCGAATAATGAAAAGAAGTGGTAACAGTGGGATAGCGGCCGGCAATGTATTAAGTATCAACTACGCGGACCGCTGTCCCGTGAATTTCGTTTATAGCTTGAATTCAAGCTGGAAGACACCACTGGTAGCCGGCATATAGTTTGCCGTTCCCCTGATGGTTCCGGTTGCCGCACCTAAACCCGTCCCCAGGTTTCCGTCGTCAAATTGCTGGTCGATGAGCTTGCATACGTCATACGGCACGTTTTGGAAATGGATCCAGTGAGCCAGAAGTGCCGGCGCCAGGGGCGCGTTGAAATAGCTGATGGCAATTGCGCCGCCATAGGGATGCGTTGGGTTGGTAAAGCCGCTCCCCGTAAGAATACCGGACTGTCTCAATTCGGCCCAGAGATCGCACTGTTCCGTACCCGTTGCAGCACAGGCGAAATTGGCGGCTGTGCTCGCGGCACCCGCTGCTATCAGGGCATTGCCGTTGCCGTTTGTAACGGCTGGTGCTGTAAATTTAGTTGCTGCTTGCGGGTCGTCACCCGGATAAAACTGATATCTGTCGAAGTAGGTATAAACTGCTGCAGCGACCTCCTTTTGTAGATTGAACGTTCTCTTGATCTTCGCGTTCGTGATAAGTTCCTGTCCCTTGATGATACCGGCAAGAATGAGGCCGATGATTACCAGCACGATAGCCAGTTCAACAAGAGTAAAACCTCTTTCACGTCCCTTTTTATAAATCAGCATATTGACCTCCTTGTCTTCTTCTGCAAATAGGCGATTATAGTCCTATGCGTCAATTATGCGTCAATTAAAGGGTTATAAGCAGGAATTATCAAGTGTAAAAGAATTTTACTCTTTTTTGCTCGCGGGAAGGATTATCTCAAATGCAGCGCCGGCTGCCCGCGGAAGAACGCGGATGTCCCCGTTCATGGCGTTAGCTATGTTCTTTGCCTGGAAGAGACCTATTCCCAGCCCTCCGCTCTTTGTCGAGTAAAAGGGTTCAAACGGTCGGGTGCCGTCTTTTATCGGGCTCCCCGTATCAGAGATCTCAATTCTTAAGTTGTCGCCTTCAACTGCGATATCGAGATGACACGTTATATCGGGTTCGCTTAAAGATTTGTCGTAGACATTTTTCAGGACGTTATCCAGGATAGATATTACCTTGTATTCCTCGGCAACAACTGATCCTTCTCCCTTTATAGTACAGTTGAGCCTGTAGTGCTTCGTCAGATTTTCCAGTTTGGCTCTTATGTCAATTGTGCTCTTGTCAGTTGTCTCGACATCAGCCCCTTTTTCCATCTCCAGAAAGCCGATGATTGATGCTCCCCGATGAGATTGTGTTGGAAGGGTTTCCTTAAGATAAGAAATAAAACGCTCCTGTCTTTCAGGAGTATCCAAGTGGCGCACGTTATAGGACAGAAACTCAATGAATTGAGCGAGGTTCTTGGCATCGTGGAGAATAAATGCCTGGAGCTTGGAGAATTTATATAAGGCCTCATGAATGACCTTAATCCTGACGAGCGCGTCCATTTCGACGAGGAAGAAGAGGATTTCAAGGACGATCATATTCAGATAATGCTGTTCGCCCCGTGAATGACGCGGCACAATCCCTATCTTTATCCGGTAATCACCACGTTGTATATCTTTTTCAAGAGAGTTTCCGCTTACGGTTCTTTCGTTGATAAGAGCGGTATCCAGGTAAAGGACATCATAATAGAGATCATCAATATTTATTTTTTTTAACACCTGCATGACCTCAGGCAAGAAACGATGAAGGTCGTAGTCGAGCTGCGTATTGAGAGCGAAGAGATCGAGGACGGAACGGATGGCCTTGCGAGTAAGGTATCTGATGTAGATGAGAACGCCGATGATAACAAGACCGGCGAATATAAAGAAGGGATAGACGGATTCAGTCGTCATAGGTTCTCTTGACGCCAAACTTCTTCAGGAAATAATAGAGACTCTCTCTTTTGACGCCGAGGATTTTTGCTGATTGGTAAACGTTGAAATTTGTGTCCCTCAATACCCGCAATATAACGTTCTTGTCTGCCTCATCCCGAAGCGGCTGGAGGCCTTTTCCCATCTCCACGTCCAAGGAAATTTTCTTGATGCCCTGACGCTCGAGCTGCTCTTCCGTGTCCTTAAAGAGAATGGCCCTTTCAATGGAGTAGAGAATTTTCTCCGTGCCGGCGGGCTTCATAATATAGTCAAAGGCTCCTGCCTTAATTGCCTCCAGCGCAATCCCTTCCGTTTTCTGACCTGTCAGTATGAGAACCTTGCAGGCGTACTTGCCAAGTATATGATCGAGTACTTTCAATCCTTCATCCGGTGTGCTTTCATGGGGCGGCAATCCAAGGTCCAAAATAACAATGTCTATTTTATTGGCCTTAAGGGCTTCAAGAGCCTCTTTCCGATTTCCCGCCTCAAATATGGAATATATATTTTCCAGGGAAAAGCGAATCTGCTTTCTTAGAGCAACATCATCTTCGATAAGGAGAATGGAAACCATGATTCAGCTCCGTGAGTCCGGATTAATTAAGTTGTTATAATAAGTAATTGATATGAAAATATTTTGCAATTACAATTTTATATGGTATTTTGCACGTAATCTTTGATAGAGTCTACAGAATTTAATGCATTTAGTCTCGTTGTCGTTGTGAAGTGAGCATACAAGAAGGAAGATTTTTAAGAATGAAAAGAAAAACGATGTTGCTTTTGTCCCTCACAATCTTTTTCTCTTCTCTGATTGTTCACCCTATATGCGCGCATGCCTTCTGCTTTGAGGAGGCGGGCAGGGCCAATAATATCAGCGCTGATCTTCTCGAGTCTATTGCCAGGGTGGAATCCAGCTTTAATTCAAAGGCTCTTCATTTAAATAGAAACGGAACAATGGATATGGGCCTGATGCAGATCAACTCTGCATGGATCGATCCTATGCGTCTGAACAGGGAAGATCTAATTGCCGATCCTTGCTATAATGTTATGACCGGAGCCCGCATCCTCAGGCAGTGCATAGACGCACACGGATACACCTGGGAAGCCGTCGGATGTTATAACGCGAAGAGCAAAGGCAAACGGGTCGGTTATTCATGGAAGATATTCCGTGAACTGAAAAAAGAAAAAGTAAGGAACATTGCCGGAAAGAAGGAATCATTGCCCGAAAATGCAAGCTCAGGTCAATCGCTGTATTTCAGGGTACGTGAGGCAGAAACCACTGCACTGAGCGAAAAACCATGAGTCTTATTTCTGATTTACTCTCGCGTGTCAAGAAACAGGAACCCAGGAGGGATATACCGCCGATCCTGAAAGATGCGGTGTTCAAATCAACAACTGAGAGGCAGACCAGAAAGAGACTCGCAATTGTGCTTCTTATTGCAATTGTATTCATCGGTGCAGGATTTGGCGCAGTCTATTTCCTGGAGTATATGAAGGAGCCTCCTTCAGCCTTGCGCACGCCTGTGACAACCGCACCGGCATTTAAACCGACCCCTCAGTTGGCATCTTCTTCACTACAGGCTGAGCCAAAGGCGGAGGAGATCAAGGCCAAAAATGTGGCGGAAACTGCCGTAAAGCCTGAAAGGGAAGGGGACTCTCCAGATCAACCTAAGAGAAAAAAGACCATAACGAAAAAATATGTCAAAGGGGTTGGGCAGAAAGCACGCAGCTCTATGAATGAAATGAGGAGGGAGAAAACTTCAGGTGCGGAGCTGCCTGAAGCGGCGAAGGCATCGAAGGGGTATACCAGGGATGACAAGGATTTTGCACTCTACACGGCAAGAACATATGAAGCGCAAAGGAAATATCATCAAGCAGTTTCCCATTATAAGGATGTGCTCGCGATGGAGCCAAATAATTATGCCGTCATGAATAATATTTCCAGCACGCTCATTCATATGGGTTCATATGAGGAGTCCATGCGGTACGCCAAAAGAGCGCTTGAAATCAGAAAGGACTATGTGCCTTCCCTGGTCAATCTGGGTATTGATTACAGCTACCTTGGCAAAGTGTCTGAGAGCGAAAGTTATTTCCGGCGGGCATTGGCTGTCGAGCCGGCAAACCACTATGCGCTCCTCAATCTTGCTCTGCTGTATGAAAAACAAAGCGCCTTCGACAAGGCCGATCAATACTACTCGAGACTATCTCAGGAGGGTGATGTTCAAGGTTACTTGGGATCGGCGCGCATAGCTGAGAAGCAGAACAGAATTGCCGATGCAATTAATTTTTACAGGATGGTCAAATCGACAGAGAATGCAGATACGCAGGCATCGAATACTGCTAACGATAGACTAATGCGGCTCACTATTACTAAGTGATGGGCTGACACTTACTATATACGAAGCAATCCAGTACTCTCCCCCATTGGGGATTCGCACCTGATACCACTTGACCCCACCGGATGGCGTCCATTCACTGATGACTTCAAAACTCTCACCTTCCGGAACGACACGCGCTATTTGTGCCTTAACAGATGGCCATTCTCGGAGTCTGGCGGCGGGAACAGTCACGGTTGCGATTTTTTGACTATTGGCTGACTCGTCAGGCTTGACGGAAATTGGTGGACTGACTGGTGGAGGAGCGGCTTTCTCTTCATGATGCGTGTCCATGGATTTCATGGGGGCCGGAGATGAATCGTTGCTCCGTTGAAGGACATTGTAACCGACCAGCAAGGCCGAAGCAGCGCCAATGAGAATGACAGCGATAACCGTGTATGTCAGAGCGTTAAGTCGAAAGCCCATTTTCGGTCGAGTCTCCGGAATGTGCTTAACTGCATCCAGAGCGTGCCTCTTTTTGATATGATGGCTTGCCCCTATATAGGCTATCATCATGGCTCTGGACGCGGTGAGGTTGATCAATCGAGGGACACCACCGGATAGCTTATGGATCGTTTTTTTTGCTTTATCTTCAAATATTGCCGACCCTTTACCCGCCTTGATCAACCTGAAGCTTACATAATCAGAGGTTTCTGCCGCCGTGAGAGGCCTTAGATTGGCCCTGATCGAAATCCTCTGATCCAGCTGGCGCATTACCTCGGAATGTAATCTTCTTTGAAGCTCGGGTTGCCCGACGAGGATGATCTGCAGCAGTTTCTCTTTTTCCGTCTCCAGGTTGGATAACAGCCGCAGCTCTTCGAGACAGCCGTCTGACAGATTCTGAGCCTCATCTACAATTATGATTACTCTCCGGCCGGCGAGGGAGTGACTTATGAGGAAATCCCTGAAGACCTTGAGCATTTCGTTCTTGTTCGGCGTTTCAATGCGGATATTAAGGTCATCCAGAATAGCCTGCAGCAACTCTTCGGGAGAAAGCCTCGGTGTCATAATCAAGGCAATTTCCGCCCGTTCTTTCCACCTATCAATGAATATCTTGAGGATCGTCGTCTTTCCCGTACCAGGTTCGCCGATGATAAGAGAAAATCCCTCTTTCTGTTCCACGGCATAATCCAGAGAAGCCAGGACATCATTGTGCATCTTCGAGGGGTAGAAGTAGTGCGAGTCCGGCGTAAGTCCGAAAGGATCTTCGCTGAGGTTAAAGAAATCTAAGTAATCCATATGGCTCACTATTTGGCAAGCGTAGTAAAGACATCATACATGGGCAGGAGAACCCCCGCAACCATGAGTCCCATGACGCAACCCAGAGTTATTATAAGGACAGGCTCAATCATTTTCCCGATCTTGTCTGAGAAGTCATCAACTATCTTATAGTAGTGCGTTGTGAGAAAATCAAACTGCTGATCGAGATTACCGCTTGATTCCCCGATGGCTATCATCCTTATAAGCAGAGAAGGGAATACGCCGCGGGCATTGAGCGCTTCGGAAATTTTATTTCCAGCTACGATGTCCAGCTTTGCCTCCAGGATTGCTCTCTTGAAGACTTCATTTCCCATGACGTCTGCGGCAACGTCCAATGATCGGTCAATCGTAATACCCGCTGTAATCAACAGTCTCATTTGTTCACAGAAGAGAGCGAGCAGTTTATTGTAGACGAGGAGTTTTATAATGGGCATTTTGATTTTCAAATAGTCCAGGTAGTATCGTGATATAGACCTCAATTTCATGACCTGCCAAACTGCAACAATCAGCACGGGTATCACTAACAGGACGTACCAGTAGTCTTCGGTAATTTTGCTCACCTCGTAGAGAAATCTCGTGAGAAGGGGCATTTTAACGCCCAAATCCCGGATGACTTGCATGATTTTGGGCAGGACATATGCAAGCCAGAATATGACGGCCATTCCTGTAGTGATCAATGAGAATAGGGGATAGATGAGAGCCCGCTTTACCGTGGCAGCCAAATCCTCCAGCTTCTGAAGATGAGTAGCCACCTCCGCAAGACTCCCTTCCAAGCGTCCTGTCTCTTCCCCGATCCGTACCAGTCTGATCAATATGTCTGGAAATATTGTCTTGTGAAGTTCCAGGGAGTCGGAAAGCCTGGAGCCCATTTCTATATTCTTTTTTATGTCCTCTACGATGGACTTTAACTGTTCATTGTCTATTGTATCGATTATGTCATTGAGTGCGGCAAGGATCGGAACGCCGGCGCGAATCATGATGGCAAGGTTTGATGAAAATTCTATGGTATCCCTTCTTCGTATTCTCCAAGCGAGCAATCTTTCCATGATCTTTTTAAGAAATATGCTCGATTTCCTGACGTCAACAACAAATAAGCCCTTGGTCCTCAGATTATCATACACTGAAGATTCGTCAGCGGCTTCGAGCATGCCCCTGATTACACCGCCATCGGCATCGAGCGCTTTATAGGAGTAGTTGCTCATCCAGCCACCCTGAACAATTCATCAAGAGATATAATGCCGGAAGCTACCTTCCTGAGACCATCTTCCTTCAGAGGCATCATACCCTTTCTTACGGCCGCAGACTGGATGGCGGTTATAGGAACGTCAGAATAGATCAAATCTCTTAATTCATCATCAATGGTCAAAATTTCTCCCAGAACCGACCTTCCCGTGTAACCGGATCCATTGCATTTGCTGCAGCCCACCGCTTTGTATACCTTGTCTATCTGTATTTTGCGCTCGTCAAACAGTTCACGTTCGGAGTCGCTTAAGACATGGACTGTTTTACAAAAAACGCATACCTTCCTTGCCAGTCGCTGGGCGATGATAGCCAGAAGCGATGACGACATAAGGAACTTATCGACCTTGAGATCCAGGAGCCTCGGTATGGCGGTTACGGCGTCATTTGAGTGGATAGTGGAAAGGACAAGATGCCCGGTGATTGATGTCCGGACTGCGATCCTCGCCGTCTCTTCATCCCTTATTTCTCCAATAAGCATGACATCAGGATCCTGCCTCATGAAATTTCGTGCGGCGAACGCAAAGTCATATCCGGTTTTCTCATTTACCTGGCTCTGCTTTGTCAGGCTTAACTTGTATTCCACGGGGTCTTCGACCGTAATGACATTTCTTTCCAGGAGGTTTATTTCTCTGAGCGCTGCATAAAGTGTAGTCGTCTTGCCGGAGCCCGTCGGTCCGGCGATGAGTATGACGCCATATGGTTTTTGAAATAGGGACCTGATTGCCTTTATGTTATGCTCGTCAAATCCGAGGTTTTCCATCCTGAGGAGAGGACCGGTACCGGCAAGGATGCGCATCACAACATTTTCACCGTATATTGTCGGCACCGTGGATACGCGGATATCATATCCTTTCTTGAGAAAACCGAATGTAAAAGAACCGTCCTGCGGAAGACGTGTTTCAGCGATATCCAACTTGGACAGGATCTTTATCCTCGATACGACGCCCGCATGAACTATGCGTGGAAGCCCGTGTCCGTATTGCAATACCCCATCTATTCTATAGAATACGTGAATAATATCTGAAGCCGGTGTAATGTGTATATCCGTTGCATTTCTTCTGATCCCATCCATGAAAATGAGGTCCGACAGGGCTGTAACAGCGGGGCCGCTGGCAGATTGTGACTCCTTTATTTCGGTAATGATCTTGTCCCTGCTCTGCTGGATCGGGTTCTCAAGGAAGAAGTAGCCTTTCTCCAGAAGTTCGCGGTAATTGTCAGGGTCGACCATGTAGACCTTGGGCTGGTTACCGGTCATGGCCGTTGCCTTATCAACGGCAACTATATTGCTCGGATTGGTCACACCAATGCACAACCTGCCATCCGTGATTTCGATGGGACAGAAGCCTGCCGTTTCCGCAATCTCTTTTGGGACGAATTTCAGGGCCTCCTCAGAGATGGGATATTGGCCGAGGTCGATGAATTCCATGCCGACCTGTTCTGCCAAAGCTTGACCAAGCTCTTTTGATGAGACAAAGCCCAGCTTGACGAGAGTATCGCCGAGAAGTTCGCCCGTAATCTTCTGTTGAATAAGTGCAATCCGAAGCTGGGTTTCATTTATGAGTTTTTTTGACTGAAGGATTTCGCCAATCTTCACTGCTGCCATACAGTTCACATCCTCAATTTGTTAATCTTGATTCTTCTCCGCATTCATTCGGAAAGAGGATCGAGGATTCAAGGATTCGAGGGCTCGGGCGCTTGAACCGTCCATTTGAATCCCGCATAGATACCAATCTTCAGGGCTGAACCTGATTCCCTCACCTGGATATAATCGTCGGCTGTATCAACACAACAAGTTCGGTTCTTGTTACTGCCTTCACCCTGCTCTTGAAGAAGTAACCCAAAATAGGTACGTCTCCCAGGAATGGGATCTTACTGTCTTGAACATCTTCCCTGTTTGTGATGAGCCCCCCGATTATGACCGTCTGCCCGTTTCTCACCTTCACTGTGGTGCTCAACTGTCTCAAGTTAATTGTCGGCAGCTGTACGAGGAATGGAAAATTGCCGGATGAATCAGGTGTGCCTAAGTTTTGTGACAAGAGGGTAACGAGATCGGAGGTAATGGGAGTAATATTCATGGAGACATCGCCGGTCTCGCTTATAAAGGGAACAATGCCAATCATGATTCCGGAGAGGAGCGTGCTTGTATTTACCGTAAAGGTCGTTACGGGAGGTGTGCTCGTTGTAGTCGTCGTCTGGATCTGTGAAATATAATTTGTGTCTTGACCCACACTCAGGATCGATGTCTGTCCGTTCATGATGCTTATACGCGGGTTGGACAGGATTCTTGTCTCCCCCTGCGTTTGAATGGCCCGCAGAAGAGAGGTAAAGTCAGATGCTACTGTTGTTATGCTGAAGTTGGGGCTGGCCGTAGTAGGTTGAGCTACGTCAGCAAATTTTTGTGTCGCAAAGGTGGTGCTCTGGCCGTCACGCGTGTTCAATACGTAGCTCCAGTTGATGCCGAATTTGAGGCCGTCGGACAGCGTGACTTCGATAATCTTAGCCTCCACAAGGACCTGCCTGTTCATAACATTCTTGATCGTATTGATGTAGCTTTCCACTTTCTCAAGGGTTCTTTTCGTTGCCGTGACTATGATGGCTCCCGTCAAACGGTTGACTACAAAGGTCTGCTGCACTGTGGACTCCGCTCCTGCTGTGCCTACGATTTTCTCGATGGATTTTTCCAAAGCGTCCCAGAAGTTGTAAGCGGTCTTGTCAGTCTCGGTTTTTTGAGAGATATTTCCCTTAACTGATGTGCTTCCTGTGGATCCTGTCATTGCGCCGCCAAGCATATCGCCGCCCAGATCGGTATGATAAGCTTGAACCATGGGCGGGTGACCGAGCTCATAGCTCCGCGTTTCTGTAGCCTTGATAAAGAGCATGTTATCTTTTACTGTGTAAAAGTAATCGACTGAGGAGCATACCCTGTTCAAGGCGTCCTCGGCAGTGACATTTTTCAAACTGACTGTTACAGGCGTTTCAGGGGAAATTTCTCTTTCCATGACCAGGTTGAGGCCCGTTGCTTCTGAAATGATAGAGAGAACATCTCTCAAAGGAGTGTTCCTTGCAGAAATATCTATTATCCTCGTCTTGAGCGGTGATATGTCTTCATGGACGGGAATGAAGTCCGGCGTTTTCACTGGTGTCGCAGTAACTCCCGGCCCCGCACCCTCTTTGAACTCTTTAGGTATCTGCACTTCCCTTTTGATTTCCAATGTTTCCACCATTGTCGAGCAGGAAATTAATGAAAGCAAAAGTCCCACAAGCAGAAACAATCTTGGCATGGAGAACTTTCTCAATCCAACTTCAGCCATTTTTCACCTTCTTTCCCTTTGAGTAAGACCTTGTCTTTTTCGATCCTTATAATCTTATGCTTATCAAGCACGTCGCCTTCATGCACGAATTTGCCGTCAATTATGGCCAATTTCTTTTTCTGGTCAACTAATATAAAAGAAACTCTCCTCTCTGCGGTCTCTGGAGGAGGTACCATCTCCGCAAGGGCTATTTTGGGGAATCCGTGCTGTCCGCCGCGCTGCAGGTCGATTGGGTTTCTTATGGAGCTTACGGATAGCGGCTGTCTTTCCGAGATATCAGGAATACGCCCATAGGTGAAGTTGAAGACCTTCCGCTCCGCCGGAGAAAAGGATGGGGCGAACTTCGCCTGTGAACTTGTCAAAATAATCATAACGGCAGCCACAGGAATCAAAACAAGGAAGACAATAATTTTTTTGTTGTCGTTCATGAATTACTATCCATAGTTAATAGCTTGCATTTTCAAAGTGCCTTTTATCTCAAAGTTAACAAGTGCGCCCTTCTCATCGGACAGATTTGAGATAATGCTTACACTGTTGATATAAAAAAAGGGCGAAATCAGTGACTGCAAATAACCGATATGGTTAATAAATGCGGTATAGTCATGAATCACGCCCGTGATGGTTAAAGGTAAAGTAACCTCGTCACCCTTTCTTTCAAAATTTTCAACCATGATGTCGACATTTTTCATGCGCGATTTTATGGAATCGATTGCCGTCAAGAGGGTGCCCTCCATTGCCTCGCTCTTATCATGCGGCTGGAAGATCGATCTGGCACTCGCTACAGTTTGGCTTTCTTTTTTCGTCGCCTCTTTCATCTTCACACTGTTTATTTTGACAGTCTGAAATTTATTTAATGTATCTGTGAGGCTGGTGATGTAAGACTCCGATATGAGTGCGCCTGAGATGAGCGCCGTAGCCAAGAATGCGGAAGCCGCATAGCGCAGCAGGATGCTTTTCAGTCTCGCATCCATGGGAACGCGATCGGCTGGTTTATGTTTTATTTTGAATTTCAATTTGGAAGTGTCCATTTCTTAATTCAATATTCTTTGAAACGACCACGAGACCGGAAACATTAGTGCAACTGGCGAGTAGTTTCATGAATGTCCTGTGCATATCTCCGTAGTTTTTCGAGGTTATGCTCCCGGATATCTGAATCAGCAAAAAATCTTTCTTATTGTTTAACTGGACGGTCTCAACAATCACGTTTTCCATGGGAAGAAATCTCAGTGAGAGGAGCGCCTTTTGAATATCGGGGCTTGAGCGCGCTTCATTAATCAGATTAATAAGAGGCAAAAATTGCTGCAATTTTGCCGTATCTTTTTCATAAGCGGATGCAACTGCGTCGACTTCTGTCAGATCTTTTCTGAGTATGTTAATCTTCTCCTTCATCAGAAATATCTGCGACATATTTATTAATATCAATCCAAGTCCGATGAGCGAGAGCAGAAGAAAAAAAACAGCTCCGTAAGAAGCAATACGCTTCTGCGTGAAAAGCGTTCTGTATATGAGGGGCAGAAGATTTGCATCCCCCAGTTCATTTCCGAAAGCGATGGCTGATACGGGTGCAGCGAAATCTTTGAGAGTGGCATCAGAGGCGAGAACACTTGTCGGGTAGGCAACTGGGACTGTTGGAATAATGGTGTTCAAGGCGCCTTCCTTTGTTGCTGCATTCATCAAGACGATCTGTTCGGCATTCAGTCGCAAGTTCTGCCGGCAGTAACTGACGGTCATATTGATATTGTCAACATCGAGATCAGTCAGCGCCGATCCTGAAGACGGCGTGATCCTGATAAAGCAGATCTCTCCATTTCTAACGAGAAAAAAAGTCCTTTCCGTCTCGGAAACCAACAGGCATAGAACCGTCTTATCTTTCCAGTCTTCCGATGATTTGACCAAGCGGGAAAGCGCCAGGATATCGGGGCATAAGTATTTCACCGTTATGCCATATCGGTTGAATCGTTCGGTAATTTCGCAGAGTTCATTATTGTCGACGGCAAGAAAAAATATCTCCCTCATTCCCTTATCACCGGGCGTTTTCTCGGTAAGATTGCTGTAGAAATAGGAGAAGTCCTTCAATTCTGAAAAACGTTTTCTTATTTCAGCCTCAACGATTTTTTTGACATACGTCTTCTTTGCGGGGGGGACCATCATGGTGTCGCTGTAAAATCTTCTCGGTCGGCAGACGACCGTTAGATCGGTAAATCTCGACGTCTCTAAGAAAGAATCAAACTCCTCATCCTTGAAGATGGACGTTTTTTGGATGACTGTCTTTCCCTTTTCGATGGACGCATAAACCACCTTAACTGATCTACCTTCAAGGCTGACTGCTACTCTCTTGCCCAATCTCTGTCCTTTCCGCCCTCGTTTCGGGTAACAAACCGAATCCTATATACCCTGTATTTCTTACCCTTTCAAGTGTTTTCGGAAATATTGACTTGTCACTGGGGACGCTTTGTTCAAGGCTTGTACATCACTTGACCCCGCTTACGATGGACAGGAACGAAATAATTCCGCGAATGCTCTCGTGCGATGACAGTGAACTGATTTCAGAGTTAAATATTTGTTGACTATAAATTGCCCTTATATTAATTATTTGAAGCTTTCCTCAGCAAATTGCGGAGCATCTTCGATTCTTAAGGAACAGTAGATGAAGCCGGACTGATTTCAGGGAGCTGTCAATAAATATTTAGGACGATGGGAGAGATTGGAGAAGAAGAATTTATTTATTTACACATTCGGCTGTCAGATGAATGTGCATGATTCTGAGAAGATCGCTGCATTGATGGAAGACTCCGGATACGCAAGCGTGGATGATGTCGGGAGGGCTGACCTTATCATTATCAATACGTGCAGCATAAGAGAAAAGGCTGCGCAGAAGGTGTACAGTCAGCTGGGCAGATTAAAGAAATTTAAAGAAAGAAACCCCAGACTCATTATCGGGGTAGGAGGCTGTCTTGCGCAACAGTGGGGATCAAAGTTCATTGAAAGAGTTCCCTACCTCGATCTGGTTTTCGGGACACATAACATACACAACCTTCCCGATTTGATAACGAAGATAGAAAATACGGGACTGCCGGTCGTTCGAACGGATTTCCAGGAAGCCGTGAAGTCCCTCGGCATTCTGGCGCCTACTAAGAACGGCAAAGTGACGTCCTATGTCACTATAATGCAGGGATGCAATAATCTTTGTTCCTATTGTGTTGTTCCCCACGTGCGGGGCAAGGAGGAGAGCAGATCATTGTCGGACATCGTAAAGGAAGTCACGGTGCTGGCTGGCCGCGGCGTTAAAGAGGTTACTCTTCTAGGGCAGAACGTCAATTCATACGGCAAGACCATCGGCAACGGATATGACTTCGCAGATCTGCTCTACGAAATCGGATTGATCGGGGGTATCGAAAGAATAAGATTTACAACATCGCACCCCAAAGACCTCTCCGACAGGCTGGTGCGCTGTTTTTCAGAGGTCGATAAATTATGTGAACACATCCATCTTCCCGTACAGACGGGTTCTGACAGGGTTCTCGAGATGATGAACAGATGTTATACAAGGGCGGATTATTTTGACAGAGTTGATAAACTCAGGGCTGTTTGCCCTGACATCAGCATTACTTCGGACATTATCGTGGGATTTCCCGGTGAAACGGAGAGGGATTTCGAAGCAACAATTGACATGATGGGGAAAATCAGGTTTGATAACTTGTTTTCTTTCAAGTACTCGGAACGGGACGGGACCGCCGCGGCAAAACTCGGCGACAAGGTAAGCGAATACGTTAAGAGCGACAGACTTAAAATTGTCCAGGCACTTCAAGAAAAGCATACCTTGGAAAGGAATAAAGTCATGATAGGGAATACGGAGGAGATTCTCATTGAGGAAGTAAGCAAGAACTCCAGAGAAGATGTGGCAGGCAGGACGCGCACCAATAAGATTGTGAACTTCAGAGGGAATCGTGAACTGATCGGCAAGACAGTCTCCGTTTTGATTACCGATGCATATCAACATTCTCTGAGGGGGAGGTTACTGAATGTTAATTAAGATGAAGGTTGCCGGATTAACGATAGATCCACTGACGAATACGCCTATCGTAATCTTAAAGGATATGGATGAGAAAAAAGCCATTCCCATATGGATAGGCCTTTTTGAGGCAAGCGCCATCGCAACGGAGCTGGAGAAAATTACTTTTTCCAGGCCCATGACGCATGATCTCATCTACGAAATACTGAAAGCCGTCGATATAGAGGTAATCCAGATTGAGATCCATGATCTTAGAAACAACACTTTTTTCGCCAATGTCCATTTGTTAAGAGGCGGCGAGACAATCGTGGTTGATTCGCGGCCGAGCGATGCGATTGCCGTTGCGCTGCGGTCCAATGCCCCCATATTTGTGGACGAAAAGGTTATCGAAAAATCGAGAAATGTTGACTTCGGCAAGAAGATAACGGATCTTGATAATTTGAAAGATGAGAAATTGAAGGAATTTCTGGAGAACCTTTCTCCTGACGATTTTGGAAAGTATAAGATGTGAGGCGATAGCTATATTTGGGAGTTAAGATTAATTAAACAATGGTCTGCAGGTTCGCTGAATGTAGTTTCGATTAATAAGTGACTGTCAAAGTATCATGTTTGCCACGAGAGAGTACGGACGTGCTTTTATTTGAAAAAATTTCGTGGCTCTTATTTTTTGAGAGATATGGAAAAAGAAATCGCTAATTTCGGGCTTCACATGGATGTAGAGAGAAACCTCTCCCCGAATACAAGAAAGAATTATCTTTCCGATGTCAGGCAGTTCAAGGCTTTCCTTGATGCTAATAGCATATCTGCGAAAGTAGATGGCGCAGGCGGCATGATTGATATAGATCACCTGGTAATCAGGGCCTTCCTGGGATCTCTCTATCGTGAAAGGCTCAAGAAGGTCACCATATCAAGGAAGGTTACCGCTCTGAGGACTTTTTTCAATTATCTTGAGCGTAAAGGGAAGATCAAGGTCAATCCCGGACAGATGGTTCAGGCGCCGAAGATCGAGAAATATATACCTACATTCCTGTCGGTGGAAGAAATGTTCAGTCTGCTCGAGTCAAAAAGCCCGACAGACGCCTTTGGTTTGAGAGACAGGACAATTGTTGAATTGTTTTATTCGACTGGCATTCGCCTCTCCGAACTTGCGGGACTTAACAGGAGTGATGTAGATTACAGCCTGGGTTTGATGAAGATCAGGGGGAAGGGAAAGAAAGAACGGATGGTGCCTGTCGGTGATAAGGCAGTAATCGCCTTGAGGACATATCTTGATAAAAGAAACGAAGTTCCTCCGATAAATATTAGGGATGGTTCGGATGAGCCGGTCTTTGTCAACAGGGCAGGCGCGAGGCTGAGTACGAGAAGTATTGCAAGGATCCTGGATAAATTGGTCCTCGCCAGTGGATTGGGAAGAAAAATAAGCCCGCACATGTTAAGACACACCTTCGCGACACATATGATGGAAGCAGGCGCTGATCTCAGGGCTATTCAGGAATTTCTCGGTCACGAAAGCCTTTCCACAACGCAGAAATACATGTCCGTCACCGTCGGCAGACTGATGGAAGTTTACGATAAAGCCCATCCGAAGGCCAGAGGTGATAAGTACGAAAAAACGGAAGTTCAAACAAGTCACGAGAATGCAATAGAGGCGAAGTGATCAGGAAGCTCTTTGCGGGAGGTCTTAAGCGTTCATGGATATAAAAGGAACAACGATATTAGCCGTCAGACATGGCGGAAAGGTTACGGTTGCCGGTGACGGTCAGGTTACAGTTGATGTAACGATCATGAAGCACGGCGCCAGAAAGGTCCGCAGACTCTATAATAATCAGGTCATCGTCGGTTTTGCGGGCGCGACGGCCGACGCCTTTACCCTTTTTGACCGCTTTGATCAGAAGCTGGAGCAGTATAAGGGCAATCTATTGAGGGCCGCCGTTGAGCTAACGAAGGACTGGAGGACGGACAGGATATTGAGGCATCTCGAGGCGTTGATGATTGCCGTGAGCAAGGATCATTTCCTGATCATATCTGGAAACGGTGACGTCATCGAATCCGATGACGACGTCATGGCCATAGGGTCAGGAGGCGCTTATGCTCTGGCTGCAGCGCGCGCCCTCGTTCGGTATTCGAGTTTGACGGCCACGGAGATAGCGAAAGAGGCGCTTAAGATTGCATCAGAAATTTGTATTTATACAAATGACAATATTACCGTTGAAGAGTTGGACGTTCATCAGAAAGCGGAGGGCAGGAGCGATAGGAAATCGAAGTAGTTCCGTTATAGAGTGCGGTCGCGGCTCCTGTCGTAAGGATTACGATCTACAGATAAGGTAAATATTTGGCTCTGCAAAAAGCTCCAAGAGCTGAGAAAAGGCAAGAACTATTATGTCATCTACGCAATTAACGCCGCGAGAGATCGTGGAAAAATTGGACAAGTATATCATCGGTCAGGGCGATGCCAAGAAGGCGGTGGCAATTGCACTCAGAAACAGGTGGAGGCGCCAGAATGTGACGAAAGAACTGGGAGAAGAGATATCCCCCAAGAACATCATCATGATTGGACCAACCGGCGTAGGCAAGACGGAGATTGCCCGGAGACTGGCGAAGCTGGACAACTCCCCTTTTTTGAAGATAGAAGCATCAAAGTTTACCGAGGTCGGTTACGTCGGCAGGGATGTGGAGTCCATGGTTCGCGATCTTGTTGAGCTGGCCGTAAACATGATCAAATCGGAAGAGCAGAAGAATGTAAAGCCCAAGGCCGCCGAGCTGGCTGAGGAGAGACTTCTTGATATTCTGATTCCGCCAAAGCCTGTTGAGAGGAAGGTAGAGGATCTTATTTCAGACAGACACCTGGATGTGCACGAAGCTGAGCAGCCCCTGCCGGTTGATAATACCCGTGAAAAGATGCGCAGGCTCCTCCGCGAAGGGAAGCTTGATAGCCGTTTTGTGGAATTAGAAATCTCGGAAGTGAAAAGCGGTCCGATGATAGAAGTCATTACATCCTCCGGCATCGAGGATATGGGATTGAATATCAAGGAAATGTTTGGAAATATTTTTCCGCAGAAGAAAAAGAAGAGAAGGGTGAAAGTCCCTGAGGCGCTGGAATTACTTGAGCAGGAAGAGGCACAGAGACTGGTTGACATGGACAAGGTCACAAGAACGGCCGTTGAAAGGGTTGAACAGTCGGGAATCATATTCCTCGACGAGATCGACAAGATCGTGGGAAGCGATTCAACGCATGGCCCGGATGTATCGAGAGAGGGCGTTCAGAGGGACCTTCTGCCCATTGTGGAAGGCTCTACTGTGAACACACGCTATGGGATGGTCAAGACGGACCATATACTTTTTATCTCAGCAGGCGCATTCAGCTCGTCGAAGCCGTCTGATCTGATCCCTGAGCTTCAGGGGCGGTTTCCCATAAGGGTTGAACTGGATTCACTCGGGAAGGAGGAGTTCATCCGTATTCTTACGGAACCTCATAACGCCCTTATCAAGCAGTATATTGAGATGATGGCCACCGAAGAGGTTAAACTGTCTTTCACGGATGACGCGATTGCGGAGGTCGCGGAAGTGGCGGCGGTGGTGAACGAAAGAACGGAGAACATCGGGGCCAGGAGGCTTTACACCATTATGGAGACCCTGCTGGATGACATATCCTTCAACGCCCCGGATATGGCGGGACAGGAAGTAGTAATCGATGCCAGCTATGTAAAAGAGAAACTCGAGGACATCGTCGAGGATGAAGACTTAAGCAGATATATCCTATAACGGGAGATTAATATGGATAATATAGAGAAGTCCATTGAGCGGGCCGAAATTCTGTTGGAGTCCCTCCCTTATATACGCAGGTTCTATAACAAGACCATCGTCATCAAGTACGGCGGCCATGCCATGGTCGACGCGGAGCTGAAGGATCTCTTCGCCAAGGATGTAGTTATGATGAAGTATATAGGCATCCATCCCGTGGTGGTTCACGGGGGCGGTCCGCAGATAGGAAATTTCTTGAAGAAACTCGGCAAGGACTCCAAGTTCGTCCAGGGCATGCGGGTAACTGACGAAGAGACGATGGACATCGTAGAGATGGTTCTGGTTGGCAAGGTTAACAAGGAAATTGTCGGTTTAATAAATCAACACGGCGGCAAGGCGGTGGGGCTGAGCGGAAAGGACGGAGATCTGATCCGGGCGGAAAAATATTATCTCAGCGAAGAGAAGGCAAAGGCCACACCTCCGGAAATTATCGACATCGGCCTGGTGGGGAAGGTGAAGAGCATCAATGCGGAGTTGATTGTCTCCCTTGTGAACAACGGTTTTATTCCTGTCATCGCCCCCACCGGTCGGGGAGACATGGGTGAGACATATAATATAAATGCGGATATCGTTGCCGGCGAAGTGGCGTCTGCACTCAAAGCGGAGAAGCTGGTCTTGTTGACTGATGTGGAGGGCGTAATTAATGCGGACGGGAAGTTGGTCAACACCATGAAGGATAGAGACGTTATCAGCATGATAGATACCGGTACTATAAGCGGCGGCATGTATCCCAAGGTTAAGTGCTGTCTTAAAGCGCTCAACGGCGGTGTAAAGAAGACCCATATTGTGGATGGGCGCCTGAAGCATGCCGTGCTTCTCGAGGTTTTCACGGATAGAGGCATTGGGACAGAAATAGTGCTGTGAGATTTTGAAATTTGCTTCGAAAGTGCTCCAGTTAGGAAGTTTATTGTCATTTCGAGTGTAGCGAGAAATCTTAGCAGGGGTAATACTGGAAGATATCTCCCTTCGGTCGATATGACACCTCAATAATGAAGTGATGTACTTGGTAGAAATTTTTGATTAGTAGGGTGGTTTATAAATGACAACAGATGAATTGATGGCGCTGTCTGACAAATACATTATGTCGACCTACAAACGCTTTCCCATAGTGTTGGTGAAGGGCTCCGGCGCAAAGGTCTGGGACAGCAACGGGAAAGAATACCTTGACTTCGTTGCAGGGATTGCCGTTTGCAGCCTGGGACATTCACATCCCAAAGTGGTTGAGGCGATAAAAAAGCAGGTGGAGATTCTCACACATGTGTCCAACCTGTACCATATAGAACCGCAGATTCTTTATGCGCGAAAGCTCGTGGAGAATTCTTTCGCCCACAAGGCATTTTTCTGCAATAGCGGGGCAGAGGCAAATGAAGCGGCGATAAAGCTTGCCCGGAAATATGCCTATGAGAACATGGGAAAGGGGAAATACGAACTGATTACCATGAAAGATTCTTTCCACGGGAGAACGATGGCGACGGTTACTGCCACCGGGCAGACTAAGTTTCAAGTCGGGTTTGCGCCGCTTCTGGAGGGATTCAAACATGTGCCGTTTGACAATATTTCTGCCCTTTCTGATGCAATCACGGACAAGACGTGCGGTGTAATGCTTGAGCCGATCCAGGGAGAGGGAGGCGTGAGAATTCCCGATGACAAATATCTCTCTTTGGTCAGGAAAATCTGCGATGAAAAAAGAATACTCATGATTCTTGACGAGATTCAGGTGGGGATGGCAAGGACGGGAACCCTTTTCGCGTATGAACATTATAATGTAGAGCCTGACATTGTCACACTGGCAAAGGCCGTCGGTAACGGCTTCCCCATAGGTGTAATGATGGCCACGGATCGTGTCGCATCTGCGTTTCAGCCTGGCAGCCATGCCTCGACATTCGGCGGAAACCCGCTCGCCATGGCTGCGGCGCTTGCCACTCTGGAGACCATCATGAAGGATGGAATCCTCGAGAATGTGAGAAAGGTAGGGTCTTATTTTATAAAGAAGCTGCATGAGCTGAAGAATAAGTCATCCATCGTGAAGGAGATAAGAGGGAGAGGTCTGATTATAGGCATAGAGATCAGCATTGACGGGTCGCAAATAGTCAATGCGTGCATGGACAGAGGCTTGTTGATTAATTGCACCGGTGGAACTGTTCTTAGATTTGTCCCGCCATTGACTATTACGGAGAAGGATGTAAATGCAGCCGTCGCAACTTTGGGTGAGGTGTTGGGTCAGATAGGATAAAGGTATAACCTGATTGGAAGGGAGGACGGCTTCATAAAAAGCTCCAGAGGCAAGGCGTGCGAATACTGAGGAATGAGTCGTACCCTGAGTGTAGGTCGCAATGACGAAGCATGATGCGCAACGCAGCATATGGATTTTTTATGAAGTCGATAAGTGATAAATGAAAAAGGATTTCTTAAGCCTCTACGATCTTGACCGAGCTGATTTTGAGGCGGTATTCGAGAAAGGCTGATAAAGTCAAAAAGATGCATAAGGCGGGCATATCTCACACGCCGCTTTCCGGGAAGACCCTCGGGATGATTTTTGATAAATCGTCTACGAGAACCCGGATATCTTTTGAGGTGGGCATTTATCAATTGGGAGGGATGGCCTTATTTCTGAACAATCGCGATACCCAGCTTGGCAGAGGTGAGGATATTTCCGATACTGCAAGGGTCATGTCAAGGTACCTTGACGCCGTTGTGATAAGGACATACTCACAGTCCTTTGTGGAAGACTTCGCCCGATATGCGACTATTCCCGTTATCAATGGCCTGACAGACCAGCAGCATCCCTGTCAGATTTTGAGCGATCTTTTTACCATCATCGAGAAAAAGGGCAGATATGAAGGATTGAAGATTGCATATGTAGGGGATGGGAACAATGTGGCAAACTCTTGGATCGATGCCGCAGCCAGACTTCCCATTCGGCTCAGCCTTGCGTGTCCGGAAAAATACGAACCAGAACAGGATATATTGGAAAGGGGCACGAAAAAGGCGCCGGGGAATATAGCACTCTATCGTGCTCCTGCTGATGCCGTTAAGGATGCGGATGTAATCTATACGGATGTCTGGACGAGCATGGGCCAGGAGGCCGAAAAAGAGGCGAGGAAGAAGATATTTAGAAAGTATCAGGTCAACAGCAAATTGCTTGCCCGGGCACGGGAAGATGCCATCGTCATGCACTGTCTCCCTGCCCACCGGGGCGAGGAGATAACGGATGACGTCATCGATGGTTCCCATTCCGTGGTAATCGACCAGGCGGAGAATCGCCTTCATGTACAGAAGGCGGTCATGGAGATACTGATTCTAGGAGGATAATGTCTTGGCTGATGAGGTGAAAAAAGTAGTGCTGGCCTATTCTGGAGGATTGGATACATCCGTCATTCTGAAATGGTTGATTGAGACATACAAGTGCGAGGTCATTGCCTTTGCCGCCGATATAGGTCAGGAAGAAGAGCTGGACGGTCTCAAGGAAAAGGCGCAAAAGACGGGTGCCGAGCAAGGTTTATATAGACAACTTGCAGGAAGAATTCGTGAGGGACTTTGTCTTTCCGGCTCTCCGGGCCAATGCCATCTATGAGGGCACCTACCTCATGGGTACATCGCTTGCGAGGCCGCTCATTGCAAAAAGACAAATTGAGATTGCTATGTCAGAAGGGGCAGATGCGGTCTCTCATGGCTCCACTGGCAAGGGAAATGATCAGGTGCGCTTTGAGCTGACGTACACGGCTCTGAACCCGGCCATCAGGATCATCGCGGCATGGAGGGACCCAAAGTGGTTCTTCGATTCGCGAGGATCAATGATCGATTATGCACGAAAGCATGGCATTCCCGTAACAACAACAAAGGAAAAGCCATATAGCAGCGACAGGAATCTTCTGCACATCTCTCACGAGGGCGGGATCCTCGAAGATCCCTGGATGGAGCCGCATGAAGATATGTTTGTACTGACGACAGCCCCGGAGAGGGCGCCTGACCTTGCCGCATACGTGGAAATCGATTTTCAGAAAGGAAATCCCGTGGCAATCAATGGGGTGAAGATGAGCCCGGCAAAGCTTCTCCACAGCATGAATAAAATGGCGGGGGCTAACGGCATCGGCAGGGTCGACATGGTGGAAAACCGTTTTGTCGGCATGAAATCAAGGGGTGTTTATGAAACGCCTGGCGGTACGGTGCTCTGGGCCGCCCATCGCGCTCTCGAGTCCATTACAATGGACCGCGAAGTGATGTTGATGCGTGATTCCCTGATTCCCAAATATGCACAGCTCGTCTACAGCGGCTTCTGGTACTCACCGGAGATGAAGGTGCTCCAGAAATTCATCGATGAGACGCAGGAAAATGTCACGGGGACCGCACGTCTGAAATTGTACAAAGGGAATTGCATTGTTGTCGGACGCAAGTCGCCGAACTCGCTTTACAGTGAGGAATTTGTCACCTTTGAGAAAGACAGGGTCTACGATCAGAAGGACGCGACAGGATTTATAAGGCTCAACGCCCTGAGGATGAAAATTCAAGCGTTAATAAAAAGGGGAAAACCGTAAGGACAAGCCGATGTCAGGAAAAGAAAAAAAACCGTGGGGTGGGCGGTTCAGCCAGCCGACAGCCAAGATGGTTGAGAAATTTACCGCTTCGATTGATTTTGATAAACGCCTCTATCGCTGCGACATTGAGGGGAGCATCGCCCATGCCCGAATGCTTTCCAAGCAGAAAATTATCTCCAAGAAAGATGAGAGAGTCATAGTTAAGGGGCTTACAGACATCCTTCATGACATCGAAAAAGGGCGATTTGCCTTCAAGCCTGAGGACGAAGATATCCACATGGCGATAGAAAAGGCCTTGATAGAGAGGACAGGTGAAGCGGGCGGGAAACTTCATGCAGGAAGAAGCAGAAACGATCAGGTCTCGCTGGACGTCCGGATGTACTTGAGAGAAGAAATCCGGGAGATCGTGGAAGCGGTATCCCTCTTGAAGGCATCGCTTGTGGAACTGGCCGGCAAGGAAGAGGCGACAATCATGCCGGGATATACTCACCTGCAAAAGGCGCAGCCCGTGCTTTTAGCCCATTATCTTCTCGCTTACTGGGAAATGCTGGACAGGGATGAGGAACGATTGTGGGAATGCCACAGGCGGGTGAATATCATGCCTCTGGGATCGGCCGCCCTTGCGGGAACGGGCCTGCCTATTGACAGGGCGTATGTTGCCAGACTGCTGAAATTTCCGGAAATATCTCATAACAGCATGGACGCCGTCTCGGATCGCGATTTCATCGCGGAATTTATTTTTGTAGCCTCTCTTCTGATGATGCACATGAGCCGCTTCTGTGAAGACCTCGTCATCTGGTCAACGGATGAGTTTCAATTTGTGGAGATATCTGACGCCTTTACCACAGGGAGCAGCATCATGCCGCAAAAGAAGAATCCCGACGTGGCTGAGCTCGTCCGGGGGAAGACGGGGCGTGTATATGGGGACCTCATGGCCGTGCTCACCGTGATGAAGGGGCTTCCCATGACATATAACAGAGATCTCCAGGAGGATAAGGAGGCGCTGTTTGATGCCGTAGATACGGTGAAGGGATGTGTTCACATCCTGGCTGAAATGGCAGGGCACTTGAAATTCAACAGGGAGAAAATGCTGAAGGCCGCCTCTGGCGGGTTTTCAACGGCGACGGACGTGGCTGAATATCTCGTCATGAAAGGCGTTCCCTTCCGGGAAGCCCATAAAATAGTCGGGCGACTCGTTGCCTATTGTATTGAGAAGAAAATGGATATGCCCGTTTTGACGCTGGGGGAATTCCGGCGGTTCCACAGGGGCTTTGAGGAAGACATCTATGCATTTCTCAAGGTAGAGCATGCGGTGCATTCAAAGAAAGAGCCACGGCGGGACTTCGAAAAGAAATGTTTCTATGCGGATCAAAGATATCAGGGGTAGAAAGAAGTGACACGAATTCCGAGGTCGCTGATTACGCTTTTGTGTTCCGGCCTGGTCATCGGAGGAATGCTATATGGCTGCGGGATGAAAGGCGATCCGCGGCCTTCCGGCGTTGCCGCACCAAAGGCCATTTCGGATCTGAAGGCGAGTCTTGCTGATCACGGGGTTGTTCTCCGCTGGAGCATCCCGGATGCAAAAGGCGCCATTCAGAAATACAGGATCGAGAGGAGTGAACTTCGTTCGCAAGGGGCCACATGCCCGGATTGTCCGCTCGAATATGCTGTTGTGGCCGACATCACATCCAATGATCCCAAGCTGGCAAAGGAAGGGGCGAATGTCGTGACCTATCTGGACTCCGGAATTAAGGGAGGGTATTTTTATTCATATCGCGTTATAACATGCGACATGTCTGGACTATGCAGCCAGGCGTCGAATATCGGGGAAATCGTGGTCGGCCCGGATTATCGACGCGGAAAGGAAGGGATCGGAAAAGAAATAAATCAACCTGAGAGGGAAGAATTATTTTTTTGGTGCAAGGGTAAATGAATTACTTTCATTACAAGGATAAAGAACTCTGGTGCGAGGAAGTTCCTGTAACAGAAATTGCCAGGGCGGTGGGTACGCCATTTTATCTCTATAGCCAGAGGACATTAAAGCACCATTTCCGAGTCTTTGATGCGGCATTTTCCAGTGTCGCGCATATTACGTGCTTTTCGGTTAAGTCCAACTCAAATATTGCCGTCCTCAGGATTTTTATTGCCGAGGGAAGCGGCGTAGATATAGTTTCCGGAGGGGAGTTGTACCGGGCTATCCAGGCGGGCGTTGACACAGGCAAGGTCGTTTACTCCGGAGTGGGTAAGAAAGTCGATGAAATCGAGTATGCCCTCAAGTCTGACATCTTGATGTTTAATGCGGAGTCTTCCCAGGAGCTCGAAGTAATCAATGGCTGTGCCCAGAGGTTGGGGAAGAAGGCGGGTATCGCGTTGAGGGTCAATCCGGATGTGGATCCCGAAACACATCCTCATATATCAACGGGACTGAAGAGCAATAAATTCGGGATCGATATCAAGAGGTCGAAGGAAGAATACCGCCAGGCGAGGATGCTGAAACATTTGGACGTTAAAGGCGTAAGCTGCCATATCGGTTCTCAGGTGACAAAGATATCACCCTTCCTTGACGCCCTCAATCGCCTCAAGAAGCTTGTCCGGATGCTCAGGGAAGACGGGATGGAGATCAAGTATCTCGATCTCGGAGGAGGTCTAGGCATTACCTACGATAAGGAGGTTGCCCCTCATCCCTCTGAATATGCCAAGGCCATTATCGATGCTTCAAAAGATATAAATTGTACTTTCATTTTTGAGCCGGGAAGGGTAATTGTAGGTAATGCGGGAATTCTCGTGACAGAGGTTCTCTATACAAAAAGCAATGACGGCAAAAATTTTATCGTCATCGATGCCGGCATGAACGACCTGGTTCGTCCCAGTCTGTATGATTCGTACCATCAGATCCAGCCGGTAATCGAAAAAGAGAGGGAGGAAATTACAGCGGATGTGGTCGGCCCGATCTGCGAGTCCGGCGACTATCTGGCGAAGGGAAGGAAGATATTCAGATTTGAAAGAGGGGAGTTGATGGCGGTTATGAGCGCCGGTGCGTATGGCTTTACGATGTCATCAAACTATAATTCAAGGGGAAGGATACCGGAAGTTCTCGTCAGAGACGACCGCTTTTTTGTCATCAGAAAGAGAGAGGTTTACGAGGATTTAATCAGGGGAGAGGAGATACCCGAATTTTTAAGATAAGGAGCGAGGCATGTTTGGTGGAGCAATTGTGGCAATCGTCACGCCTTTCAAAAAAGGAAAAGTGGATGAGAAATCCCTGAGGGAGCTGATTGAGTTTCAGATCAAGAATGGAACCGACGGCATTGTCCCCTGCGGGACGACAGGCGAATCCTCGACCCTGTCTCATGAGGAGCATGACAGGGTGATCGAGATAACGATAGACGCAGTAAAGAAAAGGGTCCCCGTCATCGCGGGCACCGGTTCGAACAGTACGGATGAAGCCCTGCGGCTAACCAGGCATGCCTATGAGGCGGGTGCGGATGGGGCGCTGATGGTCTGCCCGTATTATAACAGACCGACGCAGGAGGGCCTTTATCAGCACTTCAAAATTATCGCTGAGACCATTCCGATTCCGATTGTCCCGTACAATATTCCGAGCAGGACCGGCGTTAATCTCCTGCCGGAGACTGTTGCCAGACTTGCAAAGATAAGCAATATTGTGGGAATCAAAGAGGCGTCCGGCTCTCTGAAGCAGATGCAGGATGTAATCAGCCTCTGCGGAGAAAAATTTGACGTCCTCTCGGGCGATGATTTCTTCACCTTCCCCTTGTTGTCAATTGGCGGCAGGGGCGTCATTTCTGTTGCTTCCAATATTGTGCCGGCCGAGATGGCAGCCATGGTGGATGCCTTTGCGGCAGGTGACATGAAGAAGGCGAAGGCGCTGCATCATAAACTGGTTCCATTGATTGACGCCCTCTTTATCGAAACCAACCCGGTACCGGTGAAAGCTGCGCTCTCCATGATGGGCAAGATTTCCTATGATGTGCGGCTTCCTATGTACAAGATGTCGGACGGCAACTATGAGAAGCTGAAGGCTGTAATGAAGAATTACGGCCTGATCTCATAGGGAAAAATGTCATTCCGAACGAATGTGAGGAATCTTAGAGCGTTAATATTATTAATCATCAAGATTTCTCGTTTCACTCGAAATGACAAGAGGGTGTCGATATGACACTCTGATAATGAAATAACAAATTTTGTAACACACAGGAGATTAGCGGATGATCAACGCCATCGTTACCGGCGCCGGCGGCAGGATGGGAGGCAGGATTATAAGCCTTCTTTCCCAGACTGACGACATAAAACTGGCAGGCGCCGTGGAGCAGAAGGGGCATGCGCTTATCGGCCAGGATATAGGGGAGAAACTCGGCCTCGGCAAAACAGGCGTTCTTGTTGATGACCGGCTTGTTGCATGCATCGAAAAAGGCGATGTGGTCATCGATTTTACGCACCATGAGGTATCGGTGGGCCATCTCGAGGTCGCCCGCGAAAAAGGCCGTGCCATAGTCATTGGTTCTACGGGTTTTACTGCGGATGAGATGGCAAAGGTCAAGAAGATTGCGGCTGGAACGCGCTGCGTCCTCTCACCGAATATGAGCATCGGCGTAAATGTCATGTTCAAGGTTCTTGACTATGTCGCCGGTATACTCGGCGAGGATTACGATGTGGAGATAGTTGAGGCGCATCACCATCTGAAAAAAGATGCTCCCAGCGGGACGGCGATGAAGATGGCGCAGATCATATCGGAAAAACTGGGACGTGATCTGGAGAAGGTTGGCGTCTTCACCCGGAAAGGCATGGTCGGTGAAAGGACAAAATCGGAGATCGGTATTCAGACACTGAGGGCCGGTGATATAGTGGGGGAACATACGGTGATGTTCGGCGGAGTCGGTGAGAGACTGGAATTTATTCACCGAGCCCACAGCCGGGACAACTTCGCGAGGGGCGCAATACTGGCGGCCAGGTGGATCGTAAATCAGAAGAACGGCCTGTATGATATGCAGGATGTCCTGGGTATGAGGGGGAAGTGACATAGTGCACGTGCAATCGTCTGACGGCACCCGCGGAGTTATCTCCTTTGTCGGTGTAGGCTCCAATCTGGATGATCCCGCCGCAAGGTGTGCGGAAGCCGTTTGTCTCCTTTCTCAAATTAGCGGCATTAAGGTCCTGAGGCAGTCATCCCTTTACCGGACGGAGCCTGTCGGATTTGAAAAGCAAGACTGGTTTATCAACGCCGTGGTCGAAATAAGAACGATATTGAATCCCCATGAGCTTCTGAAAGCCCTGCAAAGGATAGAAGACGAGATGGGACGGGTAAGAGGAACGAAGTGGGGACCGCGGATAATAGACCTCGATATCCTTCTTTATGGCCAGGAGGTGATAGAGGAAGAGGAACTGGTAATTCCTCATCCCGATCTTCAGAAGAGACGCTTTGTTCTTGAACCTCTGTTGGAAATAGCGTCCTATGTGATCCACCCGGTCTTCGGAGTTTCCATCCGCGGTCTAATGGAGAGACTGGATGATAAAAGCAAGGTTTATCTGTATCGTGCAAGTGGAGAGCCATGCTTAGCTTGATCCGTTTAGCAATTCTCTGTTTCATTATTTACCTCGTTTACAGGCTGGCTAAATGGATAATTATGGCGCCGGGCATCAGGGGCCGGGACATGCCGGGGCATCAGGTGCCTGCCGCGCCGGGCGAGGATCTGGTGGAGGATCCGCATTGTCATATATACGTGCCGATGAGCCAGGCCCATAAAGCAACGATTGACGGCCAGGACTTATTTTTTTGCAGTGAAAAGTGCCTCGAAAAATACACATCGGAGCACTCAAAGAAAAAAGCGCAGGGGGCTACATGAAATTTTTTATTGATTCTGCAAATATCAACGAGATCAGGGAAGGCATCAGCATGGGTATGGTTGACGGGGTGACGACCAATCCTTCGTTGATCGCCAAAGAGAAGAGGGGATTTGAAGAGGTTGTAAAAGAGATTCTCGAGGTGGTTGACGGGCCGGTAAGTCTGGAGATAGTCGGCTCAGAGGCAAAGGGCATGGTTCAGGAAGGAAAGAAACTGGCGAAGCTGAGCGACAATGCCGTAATTAAGGTTCCCATGACCACAGAGGGCTTGAAAGCCACAAGGATATTTGCAGACTCAGGAATCAGGGTTAATCAGACGCTGATCTTTTCGCCCGTACAGGCCCTGATGGCGGCAAAGGCAGGCGCCGCGTATGTCAGCCCCTTCGTCGGGAGGCTCGATGATATCTCTCACGACGGAATGGGAATAGTGGAGCAGATTATCACGATTTTTGATAACTACGGTTTTGAGACAGAGATCATCGTGGCAAGTATCAGACATCCGTTGCATGTTCTTGAAGCAGCCCTCATGGGAGCCGATATCGCAACCATTCCTTTTAATGTCATCGAAAAACTTGCCAGGCATCCTCTGACGGATAAGGGAATAGAGAAATTCTTGGCAGACTGGAAGAAAGTCCCCAAGGATAGAAAATAGGCATTGGCACGTTGATATGATTAGCCTCATAAAAAAATCTTTTGGCCGGCTGCCGGACCTGACGGAGAAAGGGGCGCGTTTAAACTTTCCCAACCTCATTACCCTCCTTCGTATCACCGTCATTCCCGTATTATTTTTTCTGCTTCTTTCTCCCGGGCCGGACGGGAGTCTGATAATTGCGGGATTGTTCATTCTCGCTGCCCTTACGGATCTCCTCGACGGGTATCTGGCCCGGAAATATGAGATCGTCACTGTGATGGGGAAATTCCTTGATCCCATTGCGGACAAGCTCATCGTCAATACCGCGATGATCCTGATGATTCCCATAGGACGCATCTCCGCATGGATTGTCGCTATCATCATCATCAGGGATTTTGTTGTCGACGGCATCAGAGCAATATCCCAGTCGGAGGGCTTTGTCATTCCGGCAAGCAAGCTCGGCAAACGAAAAACGCTTTGTCAGGTGTTTGCCGTGTCCGCCCTCATGATTCATTATCCCTTCCTCGGCGCAGATGCCCATGCGGTGGGAACGGTGATACTCTATATTGCCCTTGTGCTATCCGTCACGTCGGGCATAGATTATTTGATGAAGTTTTACAGAAATATCCTGAGCAGATAAAGAGGCCGGCAATGATCGATATTTCCAAGATTGATTATTCGTCCCTTGATAGCCCCGCGATCTCGGCCTCTTTGTTTTATCCACGTCCTGAATGGGGTGCATCCGCTGACGACGAAACTGTCGAATCGATTCTTATTCCCGTTGAGAAAGACGTTGTGGTTGGCGCCCGGCTGCACATGGCAGGGGCCGAGGCCGCCACGATACTTTTTTTTCACGGCAACGGCGAGATCGTGGCGGATTATGACGATCTCGGAATAGTATATACCGATATGGGAATAAATTTTTTCCCCGTTGATTACCGGGGCTACGGACGGTCTACAGGGAGGCCCACGGTTACGGCCGTAATGAGGGACTGCCACACAGTTTTCGCTTACATAAGAGACCATCTCAAAAAGAAAGGATACACCGGCCCCGTCGTAGTGATGGGAAGATCCCTTGGCAGCGCTCCCGCACTGGAACTGGCATTTCATTACAGAGATGAGATTGACGGCCTTATCATTGACAGCGGGTTTGCCTACGCTGGGCCGCTGCTTGGTCTTTTCGGAATTGACATGCAGGCCTTGGGGATAAGCGAAGACCAGGGATTTCGCAATCTCGATAAGATGCGCGGTTTCGATGGACCTACGCTTGTCATTCACGCAGAGTTCGACCATATAATCCCGTTTTCAGAGGGGCGGCTTCTCTTTGAGGCGAGTCCGTCCCGGTACAAAAAATTTCTAAAAATTCCCGGTGCGAATCACAACGATATTTTTTCACATGGCATGTCTGCATATCTGGAATCCGTTAAGTGGCTGGTGGATGAGAGCGGCGTCCCTCGGACAAAATAGTGTTGCAAAATGAATTTCTATTGACAAACGGATTCAATTTGATATAGGGAAATGTACTTCAAGAGCGGGCGTAACTCAGGGGTAGAGTGCCACCTTGCCAAGGTGGACGTCGACGGTTCAAATCCGTTCGCCCGCTCCATTTATTTGGCGGCATAGCCAAGTGGTTAAGGCAGCGGTCTGCAAAACCGTTATTCATCGGTTCGAATCCGATTGCCGCCTCCAGAGAAGTTGAGGGGCCGCAAAGAGATCATATTTGCGGCCTTTCTGTTCTGAAAATGTAATGGACAGTAGTATGAAAAAGAGTCCCCGGAAAGGAGAACAAATGAAAAAATTTGGAATCGGTCTTCTGTCGTTTCTATTGATGTTATCTTTCTCTTTTAATGCGCTGGCTGAAGAAAAACCGTCGAACACCGGCTTTTACGTTGCCGTTCTGGGGGGCGTATCATTTCCCATGAACATGAGCACAACCTTCACAGATAACGAGGATGCACCAGCAACAATCTCGAATCAGGATGTCTCGCTGAAAACGGGCTGGCTCGCCGGCGCGAAAGTCGGATATTTGACGCCTTTCACCAAGCGTTTTCTTGCGGTCGAGTTCGAATATAATCGTATTGCCAATGACTTCGATACAGGGAAGGTTTATAATGTTGCAGGAACGTCGTTAACTTTAGACGGCAGTGTCAAAATCGATGCCTTTATGCTTAATCTGGTTGGGCGATATCCGGAAGGTAGATTTCATCCGTATATCGGTGCTGGCGCCGGTTATGCCAATGTTCAGATAGACTCCATGCAAAGTTCGCCGGCCGGCGCTTTCTTTAACAGCGATGGATCGAAGACTGTGTTTGCTTACCAACTTCTCGCGGGTGTCGATTTCGACATTACAAGGAACTGGTTTGTAGGTCTCGGTTACAAATATTTTGCCGCGAACAAAGTGTCCTATAAAGTCATAACAGTCTCTCCCACTGATCCCGGAGAAGGTCATCCGGGAAGTGTAGATGCGGAATATAAATCGAGCATTATAACGCTCTCCGTTGGTTATTTATTCTAAATCTAAATGAGCACCTTATAACTGCAAAACCCTTGTTCGTCGGTTGAAATCCGATTGCCGCCTCCAGCGACAACGAGGGGTTGCAGATTCGCGTCACTTGCAGCTCTTTTCTTGTAAAGTAATTGTGAAGAAGACGCGGCGGTCGAAGGTCGATCCGGAATATTCACTGCTTGACCTAATCCAGAGGACAATATGAAAAACATGAACTGCAGATACCTGATGATCGCAGTCGCCTGCTTTGTAGCACTCTTGCTTTCGATCGGCTTTACAAGCTCATTTGGAGAATCGCCTGAGCCTTCTTCGATTTCCCGGGAGATGCTTCAGCTGGGAGAGCGCATGTACCGCGTCGGGGTCCTGCCGTCGGGAAAACCCATGCTCTCCCTGATCAAAGGAGAGCCTTCCGTCCCCGGAACAACCTATGCGTGCGGAGGCTGTCATCTGCGCAGCGGGCTTGGAGCTCTGGAAGATAATGTCTATTCACCGTCCGTGAACGGGAGAAAACTCTTCCGGCCGCTTTATAGGTTCTACAAAGGTATTGAACAGACTCAAACGCCCCCGCTCCGACCGGCATATACCGATGAAACATTAGCAACGGTAATTCGCAGCGGTAAGGATCCCGCCGGACGTGTACTGAATGATGTAATGCCACGTTATATTCTTGAGAATAGGGATGCAATGATCCTTGTTAATTATCTAAAATCACTTTCCTCACAATTTTCACCCGGGGTAACGGATACATCACTTCGCTTTGCAACTATCATCACTGACGACGCAATTCCCGAAGAACGTGACGCAATGCTGACTTCTTTGAAAGCATTCTTCAGACTTGCAAATACTAAGGCAAGTTCTTTCAAAGCTCCGCAAACTCGAGTGATGGCTGAAATAATGTCTCGCTCAAACATGCCGGGCCCAAGGGAATTTGCGAAAAGGAACTTTTTTCTCTCGCAATGGGTATTGAAAGGTCCAGCGGAGACCTGGCGCGTCCAACTGGAGGAGTACAATCGCAAGGAGCCGGTATTTGCCCTGTTGGGAGGGATTACGAAAGGGGATTGGAAGCCAATTCACCAATTCTGTGAAGATAACCGGATTCCCTGTCTATTCCCCAATACGGACTTTCCCGTTATATCCGACAAGGACTGGTATACACTGTACCTGTCCAAGGGGTATTACCAGGAGGGGGAAAGCGTTGCCCGCTATCTGAACATCAAGGATCATATGATAAAGGGTAAAGCCATAGTCCAAATAGTTCGCGCTTCACGTGAGGGCCAAGCCCTCTCAGTTGGATTTCAGCAAACATGGAAAGATTTTGGACAGCAAGCTCCTGTGACAATAACATTGCCGCCGGAAAAAATACTGGATAGAGACGTTCTGGATCAGGCGCTGTCGAGGGAAAAGCCCGCCGTGCTTATCATTTGGGATGATTCGAAGGCCTTGCCCGCATTGGAGTCGATTGCCGAGGATAAAAGAAGACCGGAGTCGGTTTTCGTTTCTTCACGATACATGGGAAACAGCATCTGGACTTTAAGAGAACAAATCCGCGACTATACCTACATAACCTATCCATTCTCGTTTTCGCCTGTAGTGCCTCCGGCATCAATGGAACAAAAGCCGCAATACGACCCGAAAATGACCTTGAGGCAGGCTGACATACCGCTGAAAGACAGTGCTACGAAGATTATGCAATTGACAAACTACCTAACCCGTCTGCTGACTTTCTGGTTAATGGACATGGATGGCAATTACTACCGCGACTACCTCCTGGACGTTGCCGGCACCATGATGGACCAACAATATCCTCTATATGGGCGAGTCAGTTTTGGTCCCGTCCAGCGATACGCTTCAAGAGGCTGCTATATAGTTCAGCTTTCCAAAGGCGATAAACCGGAGCTCGTAAAAAAAAGTGATTGGGAAATTCATTGATCCATCTCCAGGACAAAAGTCGGCCACATACTGGAGTAAGGAGGCATGGATGAGGTTGAACAATATTGCTCTTGTGAAGGTTATCTTTCCCGCGGTCCTACTATTATGCCTTTCCGCCGCTCCGGCCCTGGCCGCGATCCCATGTGACTTGAACGAACCCGATCGCGACGTGCCCCGGCTTTTCCCGGAATCCACCAGCTACAAGACGGTGTACGTATCTATCGGCCAACGCGGAGGTGCGCCACTTCTCAAAAAAATAGAAAATCGTCTCGGAGAAAGATACCTCGGGCTATATGCCCCCATCGACGTGCCATACACGCTCTACGAGATTTACAATGGGAAGAAGAAGGTCGGCTACATCCACGGAGTGAACCAGAAGGGACGGTTTGGTGGCATCCAGGTCTTTATGGCCCAGGATCTGAATGGCAGGATCAAGTCTTTTTACATCCAGAAGATCAGCGGTCAGATGGCCAACAAATTTCGAGACTCGAAATTCTACAGACAGTTCGTCGGACTAACACTGAAGGATTTTGATTCCTACGATCCGGCGACCGGTAAGGGCTCGGGCAGGATCGCGGAGATCCGCAACCCGGTTCCCGAAATGGAGACAGATTTCTACGGTGTGTTGCGGGGAATGAAGAAAAATCTCATCCTCATGGATGAATTTGTCTTTTCGGTGGAAAAGAGAAACCCATGATCGGCGGATTCCAATGTAGAATTTAGACTGTCAGCGGGTTCGATTCTCACTGCGATCTGCCGTGTCTTATTACACCTTGCCAAAATGCATGCGAAGGTTCCAGCGATTTGGATACATACTCATCGATTACCCTCCTTTTTTTTGGATTCGGTGTTTCGGCAACACGTGTTTCTGAGTCAACGATCCTTTTTTTGACCTCTCTTTGGAGAAATTCAATTCGAGGCAGTGCGCTTTAAAAAATAATATTGACGCACAAATTCATTATCTGTATATTTACACTTAATAAATCTCCAAGATAATCCTTGCTATTTCTTGCAGTCTATATACTTAGTGGATTAAGGTTTTTATATCCCCCACAACTGGAACCACTGCCTGAATCAAAACGCTTTTCATAATTATGCCATGAAAAAAATATTCTCCATCATTGCCTTCCTTGCCGTCTTTCTTTCACCTCTCATTGTATCAGCGGCGCCCTTTGCCTATATTACAAATAGTTCCTCCAATAATGTTTCGGTAATTGATACATCCAGCAATGCCGTTGTGGCGACTGTTCCAGTCGGCAACGGTCCCAGCGGTGTGGCAGTGAATTACTCGGGAACAAGAGTTTATGTGGCAAATACAAACAGCAATACAATATCTGTTATAAATACCGCGACCAATACTGTCATTGCGACCATCGGTCCCGTATTAGGTCCTATCGGAGTTGCAGTAAATACGGCAGGGACAAAGTTGTATGTGGCAAACAATCTTTCTCACACGGTATCTGTTATAGATACCTCAACCAATGCCATCATCACCAGTATTGTTGTCGGCAGCGCACCCTACGACATCGCTGTCGATTCCGTAAACTCAAGAACCTATGTGTCAAATAATATTTCAGGAACGGTATCAGTCATAGACAACACAATTAATGCAGTCATCGCGACTGTGCTCGTCGGGGATGCACCGGAAGGCTTGGATGTAAATTCCTCGGGAACAAGGGTTTATGTGGCAAATACAAACAGCAATACAATATCTGTTATAAATACCTCCACTAATCTTGTCATGACAAATACGGCCGTAGGCACCAATCCTAAAACCGTTATATTAAACCCTGCGGGGACAAAGGCCTATGTCACAAACAATTTCGCCGGCGCTGCCGGCACGGTATCAGTCATTGATCTTTCTACCAATCTCACCGTCGGACTGCCTATTTCTGTGGGAAACGGTCCGATAGGCGCATCCATCAATCCCCTGGGTACAAAGGTTTATGTCGTAAATAACGTCTCCGGCACGGTGTCTGTTATTGATACAATAACTAATAGCGTGACCGCATCTATCACAGTTGGAAGCAACCCCATTGCCTTTGGAAAATTCATTGAGAGTCCGCCTATGGTCATCTCCACCTCTCCTATCGCAGGTGCCGTACTGTTTTCAACAAGTGTGGTAATCAAGGCCACTTTCAGTAAGGATATGGATGCCTCAACGATCAATGCGGGTACTTTTACTATGAGCGGAGGAGTGGACGGATCTGTGACTTATAATGCCACCACTAAGACAGCGACATTCACTCCATCAACCAGTCTGGAAGAATCCACGACGTACACAGCTACCATAACTACGGGGGTCAAAGACTCTATGGGTGTTAATATGGTAGACGATTTCACTTGGGACTTCACGACGGGCTCTGGTTCTTCTACTTCATGCTTTATAGCAACAGCGGCTTATGGTTCGCCGTTAGACCCTCGTGTTACCGTGCTAAGGAATTTTAGGGATAAATACCTCTTGACCAATCAGATAGGGAACACCTTCTGCCAATTTTACTACCGGCATTCGCCCCCTATTGCAGATTTTATCAGGCGACACGAAAGAATGAAGGCTGTTACCAGATGGGTGCTTGAACCGATCATATACGTAATTGAGTATCCATTCACCCTGGTGTTCATCGCGATCATGGGTGCAGGCATGAGAATCAGCCGACGGAGACTGACTTAGGGTTTAGGTTTATAGTTTAAGCCGTTCTTGGACCTGGTTTTTTCTGTTTTCCTTTGTACAGCTGCATGCTCTCCAGAAGTCTGCTACAGACAACGTTTATGTGCCCGCGGGGTACATAGAACTTGTCAGCAAAGGACGCCGGCACTTCCTAATTATTAGCCCCCATAACATGTATCGCGTTTATTTAGAGCTCTGCGATTTTTTTGACGGTCAGTTTCTAATTGAAGTGACTAGTACTGATTGTAACCGACACTTTTGGGGGCAAACCATTCGACGGCTTCGCCGCAGTCCGGATAATGGTATCAATGTCATTTAAAAGAAGACTACCAATCAATTCCGTGCCTTCTTAAAAAGTCTTGAGACACTTTATTACCTAATCTTGAAGCTGTTTTAAAATCTTCTATCGCCTGATTGTGTTTGCCAAGGCTGTTATAGGCAATTCCTCGGTTCTTATAGGCATCTGCATATCTCGGGTTAATCTCGATGGCTCTGTTGAAATCCTCAATCGCCAGGTTATAGTTGCCATATATGTGATTGACTGCCCCCCGGTTATTATAGGCATCTGCATATTTCGGGTTAAGCTCGATGGCTGTGTCGAAATCCCCAATCGCCAGGTTGTAGTTGCCATGCATGTGATTGACAGCTCCCCGGTTATTATAAGCCTCTGCATGATTCGGGCTGATCTCGATGGCTCTGTTGAAATCCGCAATTGCCTGCTCGTAGTTGCCAAGCTCGCCATATTCAGTTCCCCGATTAGAATACGCCTTTGCATATTGCGGGTTAAGCTCGATGGCTCTGTCGAAATCCGCAATCGCCTTCTTGTAGTTGCCAAGGGCATCATAGGCTGCTCCCCGATTACAATAGGCCGCATAATAACGAGGATTCAGGTTAATCGCCTTATCAAAATACGTCAATGCTTCCAACGAATGGCCTGAATCGGCAAGTGCCTTCCCATAATTACTTAACGGCCTTGGTTTATTCGGAGATTTCTTTATACAGTCACCCCAGAGGGTATAATCACTTCTCCAGACCTTGTTGCGCTCATAGGTCAATACTGTACTTGTTAAAACCATGAGGACCAGGACTGCCCAACCGACCTGCCTGTATCTGTCCCATAAAAAATAATAGGCTATACCTGTCAGGACGAGGAAAAAACCGAAACTGGGCAGGTATGTCCGATGTTCAAATATAACATTCTGGGAAATCGGGATAATGCTTGATTCCACGGACAGGGTTAAGAAAAACCAGAATATGCCAAATGCAATCAGCCGATACCTGCGGAATAGGAATAGTCCCGAGTACAAAGATTCCCGCCAGAGACAGCAGGCCAAAGAGCGTATGCCATTCGAAAAGGCTATGGGAGATCGGATAATCATAATCCAGATTCTGATCTACAGGCAGTATGAGTAGCCTGATATATGTGAGTATGACACTGAACTGGGTGAGGAGATATTCCCATGTCGTTATGGGATAATCATAACCCTGGTCAGGAAGAGGGGGTATGGTATTAAAGATCCTGAAGGAGAAATTAAGGAAAAACAGGACAACGAAGATCCCAAGGATAATGATGGGAATCTGAATGCCTCTGTCTTTTATATCGATCTTCCATGCATCGGTCCTTATAAAACTGAATTCATAGAGGACAAGGGCAAATGGCAGTGTAAAAACGATCTCCTTGGTCAGCATCCCCAGTACTGCGCACAGTATGGAACCTGCGTAGAAAAATAAGACCCGCTTATCTTTATTACCCTCCCCAAGTCTGCCCTTTACATACAGCGCCAGCGACAACAGATAAAACAGCGTGGCCAATGAAGCCAATCGCTGCACTATATACGTCACCGACTGGGTCGCCAGGGGATGTGATACGAAGAGCAAAGCAGCAAAAAGGGCCATTGACATCTTTGTGCCGGCTTATAGGCTGACTTCTCATTACAGGTGTCGACATCGTCAGCAGCACCAGCCACCATACCAATACGGCATTGACAACATGTATCGCCAGATTAACGAGGTGGTATCCCCAAACATCAAGTCTATGAAAATGATAATCTAAGGCGAATGATAGATACCCTATGGGACGGCTGGGGACAAAACCCCACCAGGCCTTAACATTGGAAAGATTCCTTATGGCGATATTCTCTTCAATGTTCAGATGATCATCAAAATGAAAGGAGCAATTAAACGAGTTGGAATAAGCGATCACGCCCACCAGGCATATAAGCGCTATGGATATAAAACCCCATGGGACGTGTCGGGTTTTCTCTTCTTTCTTTCCCCCACCCGTGATGTCTTCCTGCCTTTTTTTATTTGGAGTCTTTGATACCTGTCTCTTCGCCATAGTGTCTCCAAGGAACTTTTTCAGAATTTGAGATTTAAACGATAGCGCACGCCTAATCAAGTCAAATTTGATATTCTATCAGCCGCCGTTAACTGTCATCTCATTTATTCATCACAGCGGGAGCGAATTTGATTGGGCAGGATTGATCGTTTGGTGGTTTGATTGACCATCACTTCCATCCTTTCAAGGGCTACAGTCAACTATCCGGTGATTGTAACAGACATGCATTCTTTCAAATGGTTATCAATGAAATTTGTCTCTTGACTTTTTAAAGAATTAGGAGGACAAAAGTAATCCTATTTGAATAGGGCATCGTCAAAAAGTTAACAACTAATCTGCACCCTTTTTCGGAGGTGGTGCCATGACGAGATTATTGGATCTCATGAAAGAAATAATACGAAACGTGCCCATACGAAGGCTCCAGGGGGATTCTTGTTTCTCTGGAGCCTTTCTTCTCTACCCCTTATTGAACTGTCCTTTCTTTACAAAAAAATAGACTAAGTAAAAATTGACTAAATCTGAATACTAAGGCGGGTTCTACGTTGCGCCTGCCGCAAGGAGGGATGAGACATGAAAAAGGTATTAGTTTTCTGCGTGTTGCTGGCTCTTGCGGTGAGTTTGGATGGGTCCGGCGCTTGGGCTATTGATGTCGGGTGGATGCAGAAGGGTGTGCGTGTATGGTATATGGGCCAAGCCGGCTCTGCCGATGCGGACGAAACGTTTTTGTTCACCTCCATCGACGGGAACAATGCCCAACTGATTCATCATTCAGCCGTAACCAATTGGACTTTGCCGAATCAGGCAGATCCGGAGACTGGTTCTATTCTTGACAAGGGACCTTGCTGGATACACCCACAGGTACTCCAAACCCTCGAGAGTGGAGACGTCTGGCAAGGCCATGAGATCGTCACTGTACTGCCGGATTCCTATACATATGACTCACTTAGGAACGAGTTATCCTCCTTTCCTTATCTCCTTCTTCCAATAAAGGCACTATTCGATCTTAACCCCCAAAGGAATCTGGTTAAGATAGTTTATATGATTGCAGGTTCAAGTACAGGAATCGCATATTTCGATGCGGACACTGGCCTTCTTCTGCTCCGTGAAAATTCGACTGGATATGTCACAGTGTGGTTCATGCTGAGCGAGATCAATTATGATTTTGCCACTCAAAGGGCCTTTGCTGAGGACAATGGCCCCCACACCGGATTCAAGTCAAATGTCATCAAGACATCCAGTATGGGACAATATATCATGATACAGTCTTCGGTTGAAACGCGATATGGTGATACAGTGCAAATGTGGGTATCAATCTCAGCAGGCGGAAGCGCACCCTATTTGCCGGCGAATGAAAACTATTGCTTTTTCGGCAGTGTACCAGTCCTGCGACACAAATTAATGACAGCGACACCTCAGTATCCACCCGAAAATTGGAATCAATATGGCGAATATCTCTGGTGGTGGGTGCCGACAGATGCATTGCAGAAATCGACAATCAATGTATTTGGTGTTGACATGACAAGAACTTCCACAGCGCCATATACCTTTGAGGCTAACGTTGGAACAGGCCTATACTTCTCCAAAATGATTTTCGATAATGATGGTTACATGACGGACTTTGCCGTCAAATATTCCGCCTATGGGCTCAATATTGGTCTGGGTACTTACTGCACCCCAGCCCATTCATCTCGTTGATGGGCTAGACTACTACAAAAACACCATGGGAATAGCCACGCCAGATCACCTTGGTATATGCGAACTTCGAGGGCATCTGGTCTTTATCAATGGAATGGCAGCGCTGGACTCAGCTTAATTCAGCTCGCTCCGACAAACATGGTAGTCTCAGGTTCGACATTGTATGCGAGCTTTACTGGCACGGGGCCTGGTATTTGGAATGGAATGGGAGCAACCTGGAGTCAGCTTAATTCAGGTTGATCCGACAAGCATGGTAGCCTCCGGTTCGACGTTGTATGCAGACTTCGCGGGCATGGCCTCTGGAAATGGGATGGCGCTGCCTGGACTCAGCTTAATCAGATCAGTCCGACAAACATGGTTGCCTCCGGTTCAACATTGTATCTAAGCGGCTGGCACGGGATCCTGGCTATCTGGAAATGGAATGGTAGCTGCCTGGAGTCAGCTTCAATTCAGGTTGATCCGACAAGCATGGTTGCCTCAGGTTCGACGTTGTATGTGACGGACTTCGCGGCTATGCCGGTATCTGGAAATGGGATGGTGGTGCCTGGAGTCAGCTTAATTCGATCTGTTCCGGCAAGCATGGTTGCCTCGGTTCGACGTTGTATGGCGGACTGTCAGGCGGGCTATGGCCTCTGGAAATGGGATGGCGGACTGCCTGGAGTCAGCTTAATTCAGTTGATCCGGCAAGCATGGTAGCCTCTGGTTCGACATTGTACGTGGCGAACTTCAGGCGGTGACGGCCTCTGTAAATGGGATGGGAGTACATGGACTCAGCTTAATGCGACTGTTCCGGCAAGCATGGTAACGAATTAAGACATCTAAAGCCTATAGGCTGTCACTCATCGTTGACGTAGCAGTAAATCAATGACTGCTCTTTATCGGGGAGGGCGGAATCCCTCCCCAACCCTTATCTATCCGCAATCACAAAGGGCAGACTGCAGGACGGTTGACCATAGTTGTTATAAGTGCAAAACCGTTATTCATCGGTTCGAATCCGATTGCCGCCTCTAGAGATATAAAGGGTCGTAGCCTTCATGGCTACGACCCTTTATTCGTTCCGGTATGCCGCTTCGGTCAACATAGGGATTATCCTCTACGACTTCCGATATTGTCTTCTAAAGCGACGCCGTGATGCTTGTAAACTTTCTGCCTGCTTAATATTTTTTTCGCAAAATGTCTTTGACAAATTCCAATAAATAGTTATGATGCAAATCGAAATTATGCCTCTAGCTATTTCGAGAAAAAGAGCACCTGATTCAGCTCACTGCACATTGTCCGCGGTATGAATCGTCTTTCGCGGTTCATCTTTCGTTTTGTAAAATCTCTTGGTATTTTACGCAAATCACGTAATGAGAAATAACAAAAGGACAACCCATATCTTCCTTGCCGTTCTCTTCATGCTGTTCATCTTTGCTGGCCTTCCCGGGACATCAATCTCCGCGGATAGCCCCGCCGGTAAAGAAGTAAAAGAACAAAAGAACCCCTATGCCAACGCAGAAATAACCATAAAGATAATACCTTCGGCCAATAATACCTTCGGGTATGACATTCTCTTATATGGGAGGCCGTTAGTGCATCAGCCCAATATACCGGGATTGCCGGGGAATGAAGGTTTTACCACAAAGGAAAGGGCGCAGACAGTAGCCGAATTTGTGGTGAAGAAGATCAGAAACAACGAGATGCCGCCTACGGTGACAATCGAGGACTTGAACACTATGGGTGTATTGAAATGAGAGTACATTACAGAAAAGACGATGAGAATATAAAAATGATGGGAGGGGTACTTATGAAGAAATGTATCATAGTAATCATTGCAGTGCTCTGCAGTTTTCTTGGCGCCAATATGCTTTTTGCGGCCGCCGATACCTGGACACAGAAGGCCGATTTCGGGGGGACAGCGCGATATGGTGCCGTCGGCTTCTCCATCGGGAGCAAGGGCTACATGGGGACGGGATCCGATGGTTCATCATCGTATCAAGAAAGACTTCTGGGAGTACGACCCTGCCGTCAATACCTGGACACAGAAGGCCGATTTCGGGGGGACAGCGCGATATTGTGCCGTCGGCTTCTCCATCGGGAGCAAGGGCTACATCGGGACGGGACAAGATGGTTCATCATTATACGAAAGACTTCTGGGAGTACGACCCTGCCGCCAATACCTGGACACAGAAGGCCGATTTCGGGGGGACAGCGCGATATATTGCCGTCGGCTTCTCCATCGGGAGCAAGGGCTACATCGGGACGGGATACGATGGTTCATATAAGAAAGACTTCTGGGAGTACGACCCTGCCGCCAATACCTGGACACAGAAGGCCGATTTCGGGGGGACAGCGCGATAGTTATGCCGTCGGCTTCTCCATCGGGAGCAAGGGCTACATCGGGACGGGAAACGATGGTTCATATACGAAAGACTTCTGGGAGTACGACCCTGCCGCCAATACCTGGACACAGAAGGCCGATTTCGGGGGGACAGCGCGATATTGTGCCGTCGGCTTCTCCATCGGGAGCAAGGGCTACATCGGGACGGGATGCGATGGTTCATCATATACAGAAGACTTCTGGGAGTACGACCCTGCCGGCAATACCTGGACACAGAAGGCCGATTTCGGGGGGACAGCGCGAGATGGTGCCGTCGGCTTCTCCATCGGGAGCAAGGGCTACATAGGGACGGGACATGATGGTTCAATTTAAGAAAGACTTCTGGGAGTACGACCCTTCTACGACTCTTTATGCGGACTTCGCGGGCTATGGCCTCTATACATGGGATGGCAGTACCTGGAGTCAGCTTCACTCACTCTCTCCGGCAAGCATAGCGGTCTCAGGTTCGACGTTGTATGCGACTTTCACGGGCTATGGCCTCTAGAAGTATGGAGGGCAGTTCCTGGAGTCAGCTTCATTCAGTCGATCCGACAGGCATGGCAGTCTCAGGTTCGACATTGTACGTGAACTTCGACGGCATATGGCCTCTATAAATAGGAATGGCAGTGCCTGGACTCAGCTTCATTCACTCTCTCCGGCAAACATGGCGGTCTCAGGTTCGACATTGTATGCGAACTTTCACGGGACATGGCTTCTGGAAGTATGGAGGGCGGTGCCTGGAGTCAGCTTCATTCAGTCGATCCGGCAGGCATAGCAGTCTCAGGTTCGACATTGTACGTTAACTTCGCGGCATATGGCCTCTATAAATATGACGGCAGTGCCTGGAGTCAGCTTCATTCACTCTCTCCGGCAAACATAGCAGTCTCAGGTTCGACGTTGTATGCGACTTTCACGGGCTATGGCCTCTATAAATATGAGGGCGGATCCTGGAGTCAGCTTCATTCAGTCGATCCGGCAGGCATAGCAGTCTCAGGTTCGACATTGTACGTTAACTTCACTGCTATATGGCCTCTATAAATATGATGGCAGTACGTGGACTCAGCTTCACTCACTCTCTCCGGCAAACATGGTGGCGAATTAAGACATCTAAGGCCTATAGGCTGTCACTCATCGTTGACGTAGCACTAAATCAATAACTACTACTTTATCGGGGAGGGAGGAATCCCTCCCCGAATTTCAGCCATTTTTTCAACTTCTGAACTTCTTGACAACTGCGCAAACTCTGGTAAAATATTGCCACCAATAGCTACTGTGACCCTGTTAACTTCCCGTGCGAGCGACACGGGGAAGCACATTGGTATTTGCGAACATCGAAGCGCCAATACCCCGGGTACTGATCGTCCAAGTTCCACCACCATACTCAGCTTCAGTATTCACGCGAACGTCAAAGTATACATACGAAGCGTATTGGTGACGGATATTCAGGCAAGTATTAGAGTTGTCTCACTGACCGTTCGAACCAGAGCTGGAGACAATATATTTAATGTGACAGCTGGAGATGGCACGTACATTTAATATTTGGGAGGCATCATGAAAAAGGTGGTGAGAAAATTTTATAAAACCGGTCTACTGTTTGTGATCGCGTCGATATGCCTTAGCAATCTTCGGCGGAAGCATTGTGTTGGCGGACGGAGAGAAACCAAGCGCTGCGCCCATGAACCCCGCATTTCTTGAGCATATGAGTAGCCTCCAGAAGGGTATGGCCACGCTTCCCACATATACTGAGGATGGCCGTGCCCTGGGATTTATTCCTTCGCCTCTGAACCTGGAGCACTTGAAGGGCATCAATGTTTTTCAACAAGTGCAGCCACTGATGGGCCTGCCCGTATCATACGACCTCAGGACGCAGGGGAAACTCACGCCGGTCAGGGACCAGGGGGCCTGCGGCTCATGCTGGGCCTTCGCAACTTATTCGTCCCTGGAATCCACGCTTCTTACGGGTGAGACGGATAATTTTTCTGAGAATCACTTGAAGAATACGCATGGATTCGATCCAAATTCCTGGTTGGTGAAGCATGTGCTTGCACTGGCGGCAATGGAAACATGTCAACGGCTTACCTGACCCGCTGGAGCGGGCCTGTCTACGAAACGGATGACCCTTACAATGCTTCTTCAGGCACATCCCCTGCCGGCTTGTCACCCCGAAAGCACGTGCAGGATGTGTACTTTATACCGGGTCGCGCGGATCACTCTGACAATGATAATCTGAAAAACGCCGTCATGACTTATGGCGCTGTCATGGTATCCATGGGTGTCTGGGGCGCCGGAATGCAGACTTCTACTACTGATTCATATTGGAATAATACAACGCACGCATATTATTATAATGGTTCTAATTCTTCCAACCATGCCGTGGCCATTGTGGGCTGGGATGACAATTACCCCAAAGCCAATTTCTCCACCGCCCCCGCGGGAAACGGCGCCTTCATTGTCCGTAATAGCTGGGGTTCCGGATGGGGAGATAGCGGATACTTTTATATCTCTTACTATGATGGATATTCTGGCCCAAGGTGTAAATTTTGCTTTCCGGAATGCCGAACCGATAATGAACTTCGGCCGCGTCTACCAGTATGATCCCTTAGGATGGGTGAGCTCATTAGGCTATTCATCGACGACAGCATGGTTTGCCAACATGTTTACAGCGGTGGCAAGCGAGAAGTTAACCGCTGTAAGTTTTTACGCCGCGTCGCCGAATTCTCCCTATGAGATTTATATCTACAAAGGTGTAACAGCGGGCGTCCCCAGAAGTGGGACTCTCGCCGCTACGCAAACGGGGACAGTGCAGATGCCTGGCTACAATACCATCAGCTTATCATCGCCAGCCAATCTAACCACCGGCGAAGGATTCTCGATTGTAGTTAAATTGACCACTCCTGGCTTTAATTATCCCATCCCGTTGAATATGCAATATGAGTGGCTATTCAAGCGCCGCCACAGCCTCACCAGGCCAGAGTTTTATTAGCTACGATGGCAATAGTTGGAGGTGATCTGACCGTCGTTTGGAACGCTACTGCCAATGTTTGCCTGAAAGGATTTACCGGTCCAGAATTGCTTCGTCTGTATGCGGACTTTCGCGGGATATGGCCTCTATTCATGGAATGGCTAGCTACCTGGACTCAGATTAATCCACCGTCTCCGGCAAACATGGTAGCCTCAGGTTCGACATTGTATGCTGGACTTTCGCGGGCATATGGCGCTCTATGCATGGAATGGCAGTGCCATGGAGCTCAGACTTAATGTCTAGTCGCATCCGGCGAGCAGGCGGCATGGTAGCCTCACGGTTCGACATTGTATCGTGGACTTTACGGCTGGATGGCTCTCTATTCATGGAATGGCAGCTGCATGGAGTCAGACTTAATACTGTCCATCCGGCAAGCATGGCATGTGCCTCAGGTTCGACATTGTATGTGGACTTTCCAGGCTATGGTCTCTGGATGTCTGGAATGGCAGTGCATGGAGCCAGACTTAATACAGTCGATCCGGCAAGCATGGCATGTACCTCAGGTTCGACATTGTATGTGGACTTCGCAGGCTATGGCCTCTATTCATGGAATGGCAGTGCATGGACTCAGCTTAATCCACTCTCCATCCGGCGAGCAGGTCAGCATGGTAGCCTCTGGTTCGACATTGTATGCGGACTTTCGCGGGCTATGGCCTCTATTCAACGGAATGGCAGTGCATGGACTCAGATTCATTACTGGTCGATCCGGCGAGCGATGGCATGGTAGCCTCAGGTTCGACATTGTATCGCTGGTAACTATTCAGGTCTATGGCCTCTATTGACATGGAATGGCAGCTGCATGGACTCAGATTCAATTACTGTCATCCGGCAAAGATGGTGGCGATAGGATATCTGAAGACCTATAGGCTGTCACGATCATTGTCTTGATGATAGTAGTAAATCAGTAGAAGTAGCACTTTATCGGGGAGGGAGTCAATCCCTCCCCGATTTCTCACTCTGTTCTTAGTAAATAATCGATAAAAATAGAGAGGCAATTCGGGCGCAATGTGCACTCATCTGCTTTTACGAAAATTCCAGACGGTCTGATTTTAGCTGATGACGGCGACTGATAACGCAGTAGCTATATAGTAGATTATTCCTACCAATTAACTACCACTTATTTTCCCTTGCATCGAAGTGACAGGCACACTAGTCTAATAAAGAATACTTGAAAAGTTTTGTTAAATGATAGACATTATTAAAAATTTGCAGGAAGAACCAAACTCCTCAATCTAAGCCTCCTAGGGACAGAGACCTCCCATTCTCTTAGGAATAACAGCAACGCCTTCAGAATGAGAGGAGAGTCCTGTTTAAGAGGGACTTCTGTAATTGAGAGGGCGGAGCTGTATCTCTCTTGATCTTGACAATGAGATAAATTGTTCACGGCCCTGGTCATACCGTTCAAGAATGATGAATAAGAACCGCGTCTCCGACCGGCATACAAAAATTGCAATAGTCAAATACTCCGCGAGCCAACCCCGGAAACGTGGATTATTCAAAAACTATGCACGGGCTTATTGTTAGCTTATTCCTACCATTATGCTTCCATTTAATTCGCGTTGCATTCCACCTTATAGTCACATTATTCTGATAGAAAGATAAGCAACAGATCCAACACTTGGAGGTAGCAATATTGAAGAAAAGGAAATTTTTGATCTTCGCCAGGCCGCTTTGTCGTATCTTCATGCAGGCAGGGACTTATTATAACGAGCTTGAGGGAATGTGACGGCAATGAAGATGGTACGTATATTGATAATAGCAGCCTTGGGATTATTCCTTGTGACTGCTCCGGCGAGCGGTGAGGGAACTCAGTTTTCAAAGAATAAGAGGGAGATGCGAAGCTACGCGATGGGAGTAGAGATTCTGAAAGACTTCAACCGGAACAGATTTAGTTACGATCTGGATAAGGTGCTGCAAGGCATGAAGGACGCGGCGGCGGGCGGCAAGCTCCTGTGGAGCGAGGAAGTGCTCACGACGACCTGGAACATGACTGTAGCGGAACTCAAGCAGAAGAAAGGGGAAGCCATGGCAGGCCTGTCCCGGCAACAGCTTGAGAGGCAGGCGCGGATTGCGCAGCAGGAAAAAAACAAGAAGAAGCAGGAGGAGCTTCTCGCTAAGAATATGACGGAGGAAGGCGAGGAGAGCCAGCTTTCAAAGAATAAGAGGGAGATGCAGAGCTACGCGATGGGAGTCGAGATTCTGAGGAATTTTAACCGGCAGAGACTCGATTACGATCTGGATATGGTGCTGAGAGGCCTAAAGGACGCGGCGGAAGGCGGCAAACTCCTGTGGAGCGAAGAATCTCTTGCAACCGTCCACAGAAAGGCCGGTTCGGAACTCAGGTATATGAGAGGGCAAGACCGGATGAGGACGCAGCGGGATAACTTGAAAGCGGGAGAGGAGTTCCTCGCCGCGAATAAGACAAAGGAAGGCGTAGTGGCGCTTCCCAGCGGCCTGCAGTACGAGATCCTCAAGGCAGGTGACGGCAGGAAGCCGACCGACGCAGACACAGTTGAATTCCGGTATCGCGGCACCCACATCGACGGGACCGAGTTCGACAATTCCGAGCAAAACGGGCAACCGGCTATTCTCAAGAAGGTCGCCGAAGTCATCCCCGGCTGGCGGGAGGCCTTCAAACTCATGTCCGTAGGCTCCAAATGGCAGCTCTTCATCCCCTCCCAACTCGCTTACGGACAGCGGGGATCGGGCAAGATCGGGCCCTACGAGACAACCATCTATGAACTTGAGCTCGTCGCAATCAAGTGATCTGGAGCAAACTTCCCTGCTTCCGCGGGGAATTGGCATAAGTAACATGAGGAGGTGGAATAGGAAAAAAGAGGCAACAAACATCAGAAGATGAACATGAGAACGAGAAAAAAAGTGCAAACAATGGAGGTAGCAACTTTTGAAGAAACAAGGAGGAAACTTTATGAAGAAGAAGAAATTTTTGATGTGGCTCTGCCTGCTTCTGGTGGCAGTGGCGCTCTCCTGGGGAATTGACCAGGCCGGCGCCCAAGTAATCGTGCCGGTAGGAGCAGCAGGATTCAACCCGAATGTGGATTACAATATACCCAATTTCGCTTACAGCCCGAACATCAGGAAGTTCGTGGACAGCCTGCCCGGTCTCGGTGCGGCGGGATGCGTGTTGGGCAACCCTCTGGGCACGGGGACGTGCAATGAGAATAATCTTGGTCAATACATCCCCGTGGCCGTTCCGGACACGACAACCTATCCGGATGCGGACTACTACGTGATCGGCGCCACGCAGTACACCTGAAGATGCACTCGGACCTGCCGCCGACCACGCTGCGGGGCTACCGGCAGGAAAATGCCACGGATCCCCGGATTCAAAATGTCAACCAATACCTGGGACCCTTAATCATCGGCAGGTCCTATGACCCGACCAAGCCGGACCTCGTGAACGGAAACGGCAGGGCGATCCGCCTTCTGTTTAAGAACGAGCTCCCGACCGGCGCGGCCGGCAACCTCTTCGTGCCCGTGGACACCACCCTCATGGGCGCAGGTATGGGGCCTGCCCCCGGGCAAGAGTACACGCAGAACCGCGTCTCCATTCCTCACCTCCACGGCGGCGCAACCCCGTGGATCAGTGACGGGACGCCCTTCCAGTGGCTCACCCCGGCCGGGGAAGGTCGCACGCTGGGCAATCCCCTCTACCAGAAAGGCGCGAGTTTCCAGAACGTGCCAGATATGATTGGTGCGGGCAAATCCATCCCCTCGCCTAACACTGGCGATGGAATGGCAACGCTCTATTGGTCCAACCAGCAGAGTGCAAGACTCATGTTCTACCACGACCATGCCCAGGGGATAACCCGCCTGAACGTCTATGCAGGCGTGGCCGCGGGCATGTTACTGGTCGATCAGGCTGAGGACGACATGATCGACGGCACCAATGTCTCCGGCGCCTTCACGACGCCCAAGGCGGTCCTGCCCAATCTGGGCGGGGTGTATAGATATGGAATCCCCCTGGTCATCCAGGACAAGACTTTCGTCAACGATGCCACCACGCCTCCGGGCGCGGGATTCACGGGGACTCCAACCGCGCTCACCGCGACTGTCGATCCGCTCTGGTACAATGTCGGCCAGACCTGGATAGGCGGTACGGGCTCTGTCCCGGGAGGCGGCAGTCTCTGGATGGCCCACGAGGTTATGCCGAACGAGGACATTTATGATCCGAGCGGCGCGAACCCCCTGGGCCGGTGGGACTATGGCCCCTGGGTGGTCCCAGCGACCATCCCCGTATATCCCAACCTGCCGAGCCCCAGCATCACGCCGGAATTCTTCGCCGATACGATGGTGGTCAACGGCACCGCCTTTCCTTACGTCGACGCTGCCGCCGACGGCCGTTCGTTTCCGGATCCTGAATGCCTGCAACGACCGGTCGCTCAACCTCTCGCTCTTTGTAGCCGACCCGGCCCATCCGACGGAAGTCAAGATAGTGCCTGCCCGCTTTAATGAGGCCTATCCGAACTGGCCGGCTGACGGCCGTATGGGCGGGACAGTCGATCCGACAACCCAGGGGCCTTCCTGGATTCAGATCGGCACCGAAGGCGGAATTCTGCCGCAGGTAGCGGTGATTGCTCCGCAGGCGGTTACATTCGAGCAAAGCCGGCTGGTCCCGACTATCTTAGACGTCCTCGACCAGTCGCTTCTTTTGATGCCGGCCATGCGCGCCGACGTGATCGTGGACCTCTCCGCTTATGCGGGGAAGACCCTGATCCTTTACAACGACGCACCGGCGCCCATGCCCCTCTATGACGATCGCTATGACCTCTCCACGGGCAAGGGTGATCTGAGGTCCCAGGGCGGCGCGCCAGACAGCTCGCCCGGTTTCGGGCCCAATACCCGGACGGTCATGCAGATTCGGGTGGCCGCTTCCGGCGCAACTCCGGCCTTTGACCTGGCCTCGCTGCAGGCAGCGCTGCCGCAGGCCTACAAGGCCACGCAGCCCCCGCCTATCGTGCCGCAGGCAGCCTATAACGCGGCCTTTGGCACGAACTACAGCAATCTCTATGCCCGGATCACGGATGCTACCTTGAATCTCACCGGCACCACTCAGCCCGTTTCCAAGGTTCGGACTATCATAGGGGGCTCCGGTTATACCACAGCCGCCCACTGTCACTTTTATTACCGCCGACGGGAACGGGTCAGGAGCCGCGGCAACGGCCTACCTGAACGGCGTTACCGGGGGAATCACGGTGACAGCAGGGGGCAGCGGCTATACGCTTCCTCCAGTGGTCGGCATCACGCCAGACCCGCTTGAGCCTTCTCCTGGCACCATTGTGGCCGCAACGGCTTTTGCCTCCATATCAGGCGGCCTCGTTACCGCCATCACTATCGACCAGCCGGGCCACAATTATACCCTCAATCCGACGGTCACCATTACCAGGGCAGTCGGTGATACGACCGGTACGGGGGCCACGGCAGCGGCATTAATTTCCATCGGTGTTGTGTCCGATATCGTGGTCACCAACGGAGGATCGGGCTACACCAGGGCTCCTTTTGTTTATCTCCTCGGGGGAGGCGGAACGGGAGCCAATGCCGATGCCATGCTGGTCGGCGATGTCCCGATAGAAACGAAGAACCTCACCGAAGGGTTCGACCCGTGGTACGGCCGGATGAACCTCCTGCTCGGCACCACTCCGTCCCCCCTTCTCCCGACGGCCCCGGCGCCTCAGGTGCCCGGCATAGCATTTTACATCGATCCGCCGTCGGATTACTGGTATGATAACCAGGTACAGATCTTTACCCTGGCGCACCTCGGCGCCGACAGCCATCCGATACACTTTCATCTGGCGAACCTCCAGGTGATCAACCGGGTGGACGCGACCAACACGATTCTGCCGCCCGATCCCAACGAACTGGGCTGGCGGGAAACCATCCGGACGAACCCCTTTGCGGATGTCATCTTGGCAGTGAAGCCGAAGTCGATGATACTCCCCTTTGCAATACCGAGGAGCAGCAGGCTTTTGGACCCGACGACCGTTGCCGGTTCCACGGCCAACTGGGTACAGCCGGCACCAGTACCGGGCACGCCCACACCGGCCGGTATCTCCAATGTGCTGACCGATTACAACTGGGAATATGTCTGGCATTGCCACATCCTGGGCCATGAAGAATTTGACGGGATGCGGCCGATTGTGTTTAATCCCATCTTGGCGGCTCATCCAACGGGTAGTGCGAATCTGGTCCTAACTCCTAAGCCGCATATCGTTGGTGCCCTTAACGCTGGGGTTTATAAAAATACGGCAGTTACCTGGACAAGGGGAGCTCTGACGAACCCCGTCAGCGGCGTCACTTACTGGTATCGTTTCAGCACCAATAACGGCACGACCACGACGGTGCGGCGTAATTACGCCAGCGGCACCACCTATGCCATGCCGGCCAACACACTAACAGTTGGCTCTTACACGATGATCGTCGATGCGCGACCCAGCACACGCGGCCGCGACAGACCCGCCGACTGCAACAGGGGTGTTGGACTTTGAGGTCATCCCGCCTAACCCCACGGGAGTGACGTTAACTCCCAGTGTAGCGAGTCCACATGCTTACCCAATTACGTTTACAGCGGCGGGATCAGGTTCTGCTAATTACCAGTATCGATTCAATGTGGATGGCGTGGTGGCGCAGGACTACAGCACAACCGCCACGTTTACGCTGCCTCTCTCAACTCCTGCGGGCGCTCACAGCGTAACTGTGGATGTACGAACCAGTGATCTTTCGACAGTAGTCGACATCCGCACCTATTGCATACACTGTCCTGACGCCAACCGGGCTATTCTATGGTAGCTTCAGTTCAGGACTCTCCGGCATCTATGAATGGAATGGCACTACACTGGCTCAAATTAACACGAGCCAGGCGCAAAGCATGGCAGCCGCAGGTTCATTATTGTACGCGTCCTTTGCGGGGAGCTGGCATCTCGGAATGGAATGGGACAACCTGGAGTCACCTCAATGGGGTTAACCCAACAAATATGACTGCCTCCGGTTCAAATTTATATGTTAGCGGACTGAGCGGCGGTCCTGGTGTCTGGCAGTGGAATGGGACTACATGGAGTCAACTCAATGGGATTGATCCAGCAAATATGACTGCCTCCGGTTCAAATTTATATGTTAGCGGACTGAGCGGCGGTCCTGGTGTCTGGCAGTGGAATGGGACTACATGGAGTCAACTCAATGGGATTGATCCAGCAAATATGACTGCCTCCGGTTCAAATTTATATGTTAGCGGACTGAGCGGCGGTCCTGGTGTCTGGCAATGGAATGGGACAACATGGAGTCACCTCAATGGGGTTAACCCAACAAATATGACTGCCTCCGGTTCAAATTTATATGTTAGCGGACTGAGCGGCGGTCCTGGTGTCTGGCAATGGAATGGGACTACATGGAGTCACCTTAATGGGATTGATCCTGCAATGATGGTTGCCTCGGCATCGAACTTGTATGCTGACATCACGGGATCAGGTGTCTATCAATTTAATGGCGCTACCTGGACTCGAATTACAGCAGTCGATCCGACAGTCATGGCAGGCTTCTAAACCGACTATTGTCAACGCGGTTTTGAGTTGGTAAAGTTTTTAAGTCAGTAAACACCTTTTATCGGGGAGGGAGAAATCCCTCCCCGATCTCTTTCTGAACAGCACTTCTATAGCGCCCGGCACCCTGCCACTTTGAAGTCAAGAGAGTCATCATCGAGAAGCTTTCAGATACTTGATTATCCGTTCCAATGCCAAAAAAGGATGCGAACGAACCCTCACGAACGTAACATGGGTTGCGGTCTTACCACACCCTTTTCCCTTGCAGTTAAATGGTAGGTGTACTAATCTAAAGTGAAATGCTTGACAATTTATTGCAACGAAGAGCAAACTCCTCAATCTTAGCTTCTAAGGACAGAGACCTCCTATTCTCTAAGAAATGACAGAAAAGTTTTCAGAATGAGAGGAGAGGTCTGTCGTTAACAGGATCTATGTAATTGAAAGAGCGGAGCTGCGTCTTCATTTTATAAACAGACAGTCTGCGTAAAACAGAAGTCTTAAGAGAAGATCAGTAAAGACCGGGGCGACGGAGCGCGGAAATTACATGAAGAAAATACAGGCATTTATATTCTTTATAATTTTGGTCTTTACGACGACAGGTTATTCGGGAGCCATAACCGACAGACCCATCGGCGAGCAGGATATCAAATACTATGATGGTGTAACAAGCACCTTCACAAGAGACACATCAACGGGAGGCAAGATAACCCTTGACAAAGTAGGAAGTGAAGTTGATGTTTTAATGGTTTATGGCGGCGGGGTGAACTACACCGATGCCGCCATTGTTTCTGCGTTGACTGCTATCGGCGCTACGAAGCAAGTAACGATAATCCTCAGACCTGGCACTTGGTTAATTACTGACAATCTTGCCATATCGAGCAATGTTAATTTTAGGATTGCTGCGGGGGCATTACTATCCATTCCGACCACTAAGACTCTTGCCATCAACGGCCCCTTTGAAGCGGGACTCTATCGGGTCTTTAATTGTGTGGGAACGGGCAAAGTGGTCTTTGGAGTGGGTTCAGTTAAAGAGGTTTATCCTCAGTGGTTTGGGGCATATAATGACGGAACTCATGCGACAGAAACAGCAGCAGCTTTTAACCAAGCGATTGCTTCGCTTCCCGGTGGAGGGCTTATCAGCGTACCCGCTGGTGAATATCAAGTAGACCACATCATTGACGTAAAATCTGGCATAAGTATACAAGGGGCATGCAATACTGACCGCTATTATGGGGAATTAACTGGTAAGGAAAGGGCGACATTTATCTACCCGGGGCCAGCTCTTGGTTGGATTTTCAATGTCGGTGGCGGCGTACGAGATATAAGTTTCAACCGTCTTGCAATGAGCGCTGTAGCGTCTCCTACGTCTAACACAGGCCCAAGTACGTACGCGAGCGGTATAAACTTTGAGGGAGGTTGGCCCCACAGTACATACCGAATAGAAATAAATAATGTGACATTTTATAATTTCTATTATGCAATTAGCGTAAAGATGACCAATATAATGCAGGCATGGCAGTGTGATTCATTTCTAATAAACCACTGTACTTTCTTTAACAATAAAGTTGGCGTGTATTTTGACTCCATCAACGCCGATTACTGGCATTTCGCTACTTGCACTTTCATAATACCGAATAACGGCTATGGAGTCTATTGTAAGAATGCAGGGTTTCTCCTGTTTACAAATTGTGCTGTTGGAGGCAAGAACGCTGGTGTGACAAATAATAATTATTTTATGTATATACAGCTAAACCACGACAATGTTACGTTCATCGGCTGTCAAGCAGAATCGTTACAGGCCTTCTTGAATGTCGGGCCGACTGCGGTTGGACTTGGCAGTTACGACGAGGCACTATATCCTATTTCATTTGATGGGTGTATCTTTGAGTGCCCAAACCTCATCCAAAGACGAACCAAACTTGTTAGCAAAAATTCAAGGTATCATTACAATATTGATGTGACCGGAGATGATGTTTTGATTGATTCTTATAGTGACAGCTTTAGCACCGATTCGGCGTTTACACCGATTACGCCCGCTACGTCGGATATTTCCGGAACTGGTACGTTAGTTACTGTTAATTATACTCGTCATGGGCTTGTTGATTTCGATTGGATAAATGTAGGTGGGTCGTCTACCACCGGCTATAATGTAGATAAAACTTCCATCATTATTAATTCTGCTGATTCATTTAGTTACTTTGCTACGGGTAAAGGCACGCCAACCACTGCACCTGCCATAAGAAAGTATGCAAGACCGATTAGGGGTACTGTGCATACATTTCCTCATGCCTATAGGATGTCATCTGGCAGGCCAATAAACATATTTACTCCAATGCATATTGGGGATGAAGTTTTTGACAAAACGAACTCCATTTTTTACAAAGCCATAGGCCTCCGTACGACAGATTGGGCGCCTATTATTCCGTTCCATAACCGGATATATAACGGAGATCCAAATAATCACCTAACACCGTTTTATGTCGGAGAGGAGGTTTTAGATTTGTCCAATGGCAAGTGGTACAAGTCGATAAACACTCTTATAGATGGATGGGCAGGTCTAAATTAGGATCGCATATATTTTCAGATAGAAGATTGATCCAATGTCTAAGGAGATTCGGAAGGGTATCAGGAAATGAGGGGGGTATAGCAAATGTTGGAAAATAAAAGAGTGCTCGTTACCGGTGGAACAGGCTCGCTTGGCAACATACTGGTGAGGCGACTTCTCGGCGGCGAAATGGGCAAACCTCGAAAAATAATTATTTTTTCCCGGGACGAAGCTAAACAGCACAATATGCGGATTGCCTACCTCCACCGCCAATCTGCCACCGATGAAATCATATACCGCAACTTTGAACAGCTGCTGGAATTCCGGATCGGAGACGTCCGCGACTATCACAGTGTGGCCTCCGCTTTGCGGGATGCAGATTTTGTTTTCAATGCAGCAGCCCTGAAGCAGGTACCAACCTGCGAATATTTTCCCATACGAGGCGGTGCAAACCAATGTTGGCGGTGCTGAAAACATCGTGCGCGCGATCCGGGAACATGACCTTCCGGTGGAAACAGTTGTCGGTATTTCGACTGACAAGGCCTGCAAACCAGTTAATGTGATGGGGATGACAAAAGCAATTCAAGAAAGGGTTTTTATCAGGGCGAATCTGGATTGTCCCAACACCCGGTTCATCTGCGTACGCTATGGTAATGTCCTGGCGTCGCGCGGCTCGGTGATTCCCCTCTTTCACGAGCAGATCCGGAAGGGTGGTCCAGTGACCATTACAACCCGGGAGATGACGCGTTTCCTCCTCAGTCTGGATCAGGCCGTGGACGTCATCTTCGCAGCTGTGAAAGATGCCCGTTGCGGCGAAACGTTTATCCCTAAGGTCCCATCGGCCAATATGACCGATGTGGCTCATGTTCTCATAGGCGATCGGCCCATAAATACCGTATTCACAGGAATTCGACCCGGTGAGAAAGTTCACGAGATTCTCATCTCTGAGGAGGAGGTTCATCGGACAATTGACAAGGGTAGATATTATGCCATTCTTCCGATTCTTCCTGAGGTATGTCAGCCCGACCAGGAAATTGTTCCGTTAGATAGGGAATTCAGCTCCGCAGACCATGTGTTACATCGGGACGAACTTAAATCCCTCCTCGAATATCATGGTTTACTATCGATCAATCATCTTGAACTGAACGGAGAATTGCTGAAATGAATTGTTCGTTTTCTCGCCGGGAATCCGAGGCGAAAGAATGAAGAAGGCGAAGATACTGGTTCTTGGAGGTAGCGGCATGCTGGGCCACCAGTTGTGCCGTACTTTGTCCAGGCGGCTGAATGTCTGGGCAACTTTTCACGACGATCCTGCTCATTACAAGCGATATCAATTATTACCCATAGATCAAACTATCGGCGGTGTGGATGCTTGTGATTGGCTGACGTTTTCACGGATGTTGAAAAAGGTTGAACCGCATGTCATTATCAACGCGATAGGCATTGTCAAGCAACGGGACGAGGCAAAACATGCCGTACCGTCTATCGAGGTGAATGCCCTTCTTCCGCATCGGCTGGCAGATCTTTGCCATGGTATTGGCGCAAGATTGATACACATATCCACAGACTGCGTCTTTTCCGGATTGCGAGGCAGCTATTCGGAGCTCGATTTGCCGGATCCTGTTGATTTGTACGGGCGGACGAAACTCCTGGGAGAAATTAACCGCGAAGGCTGTTTGACATTGAGGACATCAATCATTGGTTGGGAATTGCGACAGCGCAGCCGGTTTAATCGAATGGTTCGCTTCCCAGCGCGGAAAGACGATCAAGGGGTACGGCAAGGCTATCTACAGCGGCATTTCTACGGCCGTTCTGGCCCGTTTGATCGGTGACATCATCGAGACGAGACCGGAATTGGCCGGGCTTTATCACGTAGCCAGCAATCCCATATCGAAATATGACCTCCTGGTCCGTTTAAAAGAACGTCTGGGCTGGGAAGATATGCGGATTGAAAAAGACGAGTCTTTTTATTGTGACCGCTCGCTGGCGGGACAGCGATTTGAGATGATAACAGGGTGGAAGGCGCCGGACTGGGATAAAATGATCAGCGATCTGGCATTGGAATGGCCCATCTATGAGGAATGGAGGAGAGAGGAAAAATGAAAATCATGACAATCCTGGGAACACGCCCGGAGATTATCCGTCTCAGCTGTATCATTCCTAAACTGGACAACGTATGTCAGCATGTATTGGTGCATACAGGCCAAAACTATGATGCCAATCTTAATGACCTTTTTTTCAGCCAGCTTAAACTGCGTGCGCCTGACCATTATTTCGGCGCGAAAGGTTCTTTCGGCCAACAGATGGCAACGATTATGGCAGAAAGTGAACGGGTGATGCTTTCTGAAAACCCCGACCGGGTGCTGGTCTTGGGGGACACAAACAGCGCCTTGTGTGCCATCATGGCCAAGCGCCTTGCCATCCCCGTTTTTCACATGGAAGCCGGGAACCGCTGCTATGATGATCGGGTGCCGGAGGAACTCAACCGGCGAATCATCGACCATTCCAGCGATATCCTGATGCCTTATACGGAACGAAGCCGCCATAACCTGTTGAGAGAAGGTATTGCGGGCGAGCGGATTTACGTCACTGGGAATCCCATTTTCGAGGTTATCCAACAGTATGAGCCTTTGATTAGACAATCTTCCATACTATCTGATTTGAAACTGCAGCCGAAACACTACTTCCTCGTTACCATGCATCGCGCTGAAAATGTGGACATTGAAGAAAGGTTGCACAATATTGCCGGTGCGCTTGACAGAATTCAGCAAACCTATTCCATGCCTGTTATCGTGAGCACCCATCCGCACACCCGCTCCCGGATGGAGGCTTTTAATATCTCCACGAAAAATGATCAGATTAAGTTTCTGCCTCCCTTCGGATTTTTTGATTTTATAACACTCGAACGAAATGCCCTCTGTGTCCTCAGTGACAGCGGCACGGTGCAGGAAGAATGCTGTATCTTACGGGTGGCGAATGTAACAATTCGTGATGTTACGGAGCGTCCTGAGACCATTGAATGCGGAAGCAATATCCTCACCGGTGCCGAACCGGATTCTATCCTCCGCTGTATCAGCACCGTCCTTGATCAGAAACCAACCTGGACGGTTCCCCCGGAATATCAGGTGCCGGATGTTAGCAACGCGGTGATCAAGATTTTGACAGGTTTTCTTTACCGGCACAATTAAGGTCAGCACGTCCAACACAAACAAACCTCTGATCACTGTCATCATCTCTGCGAACGGTTTGAACAACCGATAATTCTGTTGGCGCTAAGTTCAATGACCGATTTCTTGGGATTTTGCGTTGCGCGTCCGTTTATTGAATCGGAACGGAGGATCCATTAGGCTTACGATGATGCTCGATTGAGATGCTGGAAGGAATCAATAGAATAGCCCAGAGTCTAAAGGCTCTGCTTTCATTTAACCGGTCAGCAAAAAACGTCATGTGGAACCTGCTCGGTGGCGTCTGGGCCGGAGTACTGATCGTTCTGGCCACGCCATGGTATGTCTCCCGTCTGGGCCTCGAGGGTTACGGTATCCTGGGCTTGTGGTTAATGATGCAGGTCATGATGGGGCTCCTGGATATGGGGATGGGCGCCACCTTGGTCAGGGAGTTCGCCGATTCCCGGCGGGAGCGCAACGGCCTCGAATTCAAGCGTGATCTGCTGAGAACCCTGGAGATCTGTCTATTGGGCGGTCGCTGTATTATTGGCCTTGGCCCTTGTGCTGGCCGCCGGATGGGTTGGTGACCATTGGCTTAAATCCGTTACGTTGCCGCGTGCTTCTATCGGCAATGCCCTCCGGATGATGGCGATCGCCCTCGGGCTTCAGTTCCCCTGTGCCCTTTACTCGAACGGTTTGGCCGGTCTGCAGGAACATGGGCGAATGAACGCCCTTCAGATTATGGGGAACAGCCTTCGGTACGGCTGCGGTGTCGCAGTGCTGTTCTGGCGTGCAGACCTCGTCTGGTTCTTCGCGGTGCAGGCGCTGGTCGCGGCGGTCCAGACCTTTGCGACTCGGAGGGTGGCATGGGGAATGATCTCCGAGGCGGTAGTCCGACCGCCAGCCTTTCGCATGGAGATACTTCAGCGATTGTGGCGCTTTTCCATGGGCATGGCGCTGACGGCTGTTGTGGCTGTTCTGCTGGCAAATGCTGATCGAATCGCGCTCAGCAAAATGGTCCCAACTGCAGAGCTCGGAAAGTACGCTGTGGCCTTCACCGCAACAGGACTCCTGCAGTTGGGAATTCAACCGTTCTACCGCGCATTTTTTCCGCGATACTCTGAACTGGTGTCGTCGGGTGATACTAAACCGTTACGGGATGACGTACTTCCGAAGTTGCCAATTGATGGCAGTCGTCATCATTCCCCTGGGAATCATTGGGTGGATGTTTGCCCCCCATATTTTCCTTGCCTGGCTTGGGAAATACGACGAAACAATCATAGATGTGTTCAGGTGGCTGCTGGTTGGAATCACATGCGCGGGTCTTATGTGGCTGCCTGCCGCATTTCAGCAGGCCCATGGGTGGACTCGCCTTCACGTTTCGATGATCGCAGGTGCTCTGGTTCTGGGGGTCCCGGCTATGGTTTGGTCAATAAAGGACATATGGGACCGTCGGGGCCACGGCGGTCTGGGTTCTGCACGGTGTTTCGGATATCACTTTAGGATTGTGGCTCATGCACAGGCGTTTGTTGATTGGAGAGCTGCTCGGCTGGTATCGCTCGGTGCTGCTGCCACCTCTGTTGGTCAGCCTTCCCTTGGTCGGCCTCTCCTGGTGGCTGATGCCGAATGGCCTGAACAAGTGGATTAGCCTGTGTTGGATCGCAGCTACTGGATTGGTCGTGATTGCAGCTGCCCTGTTCTTTAACTTTGGTGGGGATCGTAAAGATATCCAACCGGCCTTGCTGGCATCAGTTCAGAAGAAGTAATTAGTCGTCATCATAATGTTGATCGGGGATAGCGATTAGAATCAAAATGTTGAACAATCATGAAAGGAAAACTGGATTGGGCGTGATTATCAGCGGCCCTGTTCTTTGACTGTTGGCGAGGACTGTAAAGACATCCCACCGGCCTGGCTGACGTTCGTGGAGACTAATTATGGCAAATCAAGACAAGAATCCTCTGTTTACGGTCATCATTCCCACCAAGGATCGGGCAGAATACCTTCATCACACCCTCCGGACCTGTTCACTGCAGGACTATGACAACCTCGAAATCATCGTTTCGGATGATGGCAGCACGGATCATACGCGCGAAGTGGTCGCAGAGGCCGCCCGTAAGGATCCAAGAATCCGTTACGCCTCGCCAGGCGCGCCGTCGGTATGTGAGGCAACTTCGAGTTTGCCCTGAATCAGGTCAAGCCCGGGTATGTCATCGCTCTGGGCGGGGATGATGGGCTCTTGCCCTACGGCATCCGCGGAATGCGGGATGTTCTGCAGGAGACAGGGCAGGAGATGCTCGCCTGGCCCGCTCCTGCGTTCTTCTACGCCAAGACCAAGATGGAAACAGGCCAGTTGATCCTGCACACCAAACGCGGACGACCCCACAGCGGACGACGGATCATCGAATCGCGGGATTTCCTGGAAAGACAAGTCAAGCAACTCAATTACGTCGCCGATATCGAATCGCCGATGTTCTACGTGAAGGGCGTGACGTCGACCCGGCTAGTTGAGAAGGTGCGGGGCCGGTCCGCGGACGGCCGGTTCTATGCCTGCGCGACGCCGGACGGGTATTCTGGGATCGTATTGGCGGGGGAGGTTCAGAGCTACGCGTTTTCCGGGGAACCCTTCTCCATCCACGGCGTCTCCCCGACGTCCGCCGGGGTTTGCTATTTGGCCAGTCACGATCAGGCCAAGAAGCAATCAGAGGCCTTCTTCAGGGACGCGTCCCGGAAGCCCATGCATGCGGAGCTGGGCTGCCCAACCGTACTCGCCGCTCATCTCGTCTGATGACCGCCGACTACCTGCTCACGGCCCGGGACTCTGCCGGGCTGGCCGGGGAGTTTTCCGTCCATTGACTACCGGTACTTGCTGCTGAAGGGCCTTGCCGAACTGGCGGATGGCCTGTTCGCGGAAGACCGGGTCGCGCGGGAGTTGGCCATTCTTTACCGGATTGCCGAACATCACGGACTCGGCGAGTTCTTCCGGCACAAGTGAAAGTCACACGAAGAAACAAGCGGAAGACGCTTGAAGGCAACGCAATCAGCCCGACCAGGGTTCTACCTCGACTGCAGCCAGTACGGGATTCACAATGTCTTCGACGCAGCGTATGTCGCCCACTACATGCATCAAATCGCACCGAAGTTGACCTTTCGACCCTCTGGAAGATGGTGACCAATTCCCTGGTTACCGACTGCGATCGCTGCGCAGTAGGCGCTCGTCTTCCCAACGAGTCGGAATGGCTCAAGGGAAAAACAGCCCACTCAGAGGGGTGACGCATGGCAGAAGCTGAAAAGGATCTCGTTACAGGAAGTCGGCGGGCACGGCCGATCCTCGGCGACTGGTGGAATCGGCGCAGTTCGATGATCCCGACGGTCCGGCGAGGCTTTCTACAAGTATCACCGACCCATTCAACAAAGGAATGGGCGCCATGGAACTGTCTGCAGATTCCACTATGTTGACCAAAAAACAATTAGTCGTTTTCGCATTCTTTTTACTGACGCTGGCCGGTGTAATCAGCATTGCATTTGAAACCACACTGTCGGTCGAAATGGTGGATTTTCTATGGCCGACCTTGACGACAATCATCATTTTTGTGCTCTTTTCGATAGGCCTGAGATGGCAAGTCGGAAGCAACCTATTCGGTGAGCTGGGATTTCTCTATTTGGGTCTCGCGGTGGCTTATACCGTACTTCCAGCAATCGCCTTCATGTTTGGCAGTTTGAACCTGGGGGATCCGGTGTCGCGGCTATCTCCAGCGCCGTCCGAGCTGGCCATTCACCTATGGCGGCATGTACTCTTTGTGTTTGGTGTTGCCGCAGGGTATCTTCTGGTACGTGGCCGTACGATGCCTCAGCTGGTCACGATCAAGGATCTGAAGGGCAAGGATCGTTTTACGATTGTTTTTCTTATCGGGATGATCGCTGTCTGCATTCTATTCATTACCTTAATGTCTGCGCCGGTTTATTCATATTATGACCATTATATCAGATACGATCACCTTCCTTGGTTTTCTCGTAAATTAGTTTCCGTATGCTTACGCGTGAAACTCGGAATCTATTCTGTTTTAATTACCTTCTTATTTCTGAATTATAAGAAGTACAGGTTAATGATTTTCACCATTGTTACAATAATCTGTCTCCATGAGATGATATATTCTTTTGGTTCCAGAATTGAGACTTTTATAATTCTACTGGAAACAATATGTTTGTATAATTATACCGTCAAATCAATCACCCTGAAAAAGGGTCTGGTGGCATGTGTTGCCCTTGCCACACTCTTTTCGGCGGTCGAACTCCTTCGGTCGTTAGAATTCAAATCTGAATTCAGCTCAAGATGTGGTTTCACAGGAAGAGTTCAAGTCTGCATCTGAATTTTATTCAGTCTATTTAACCGGCTTCCATCTATACGCAGAACGACTGCAGGGGGCACTACCCCCCACAGAATGGCCAATGTTTTTTAACGACTTCATTTCCATGGTCACCTTTGGTGACTTTACGCGATGGAACCCCATGGATTGGTATGCGCGGAACTACTACCCGGATTCTGTCGTCGCGCCATTCACGCTGGGGCCGATTGCAGACAGCGCCATTTGGGGGGGGGAAGTCGATTTGTTATTGCGTGGCCTGATCAACGGCGCGTTTTTCGCTTATCTGGTTCGCTGGTTCCTACGTCACAAGGATAGGTGGTGGGGCGTGACCATTTATGTCTATTGTTACGCAACATGTGTCATGACGCTAAAATACTCGATATTCTATCATTTGACTCCATTGCTCAAGACCTTGTTGCCGACCTTGCTCGTCGTTGCGGTTGTTAGGACGCTGATTCCATCAAAACAGAAGTCTGTTAGACATGGTCTGAACAACCTACCGCTAGATGCTATGCGGGGGCGAAGGTTTCAAATAATAAAATTTCATGAGTAATCCTCCGAATCAGCTGGTTTATAACTACCGCGAGGCTTACGATATCTTTGCCTGCAAAGGGATCCTTTTTAATCATGAATCACCTCCTCGCACTAAAGATTCTTTACTCAAAAGATTGTCATGGGGCTTGTAGAATTGCGAAAGGTAGTATGGAAAAGTTGCTCCTGGGAAATATTGAAGTAAAGCGTGATTGGGGTGGGCTCCCGAGTATGTGGAAGCAATATGGTTGATGTTGCAACAAGATCAACCCGACGATTACGTCATTGCTACCGGTGAAACAAATTCATTGAACGATTTTATCGATGTGGTTTTTTCTCATTTAGATCTGGATTGGAAAAAATATGTTGAAAGTAAATTTGAGTTGTGCAGGCCGGCGGATATTAATATCAGTATGGCAGATCCTTCAAAGGCACGCGAAAAACTCGGGTGGCACGCAAAATATAAGATGAGAGATGTTGCGAAAATGATGTTAGAAGGCTATCTCGCACGTTCATTGACCAAGTGATTTTTCTCTATGCGCATTGGCATTAATCTGCTTTATCTCATACCTGGCGTTGTGGGCGGCACAGAAACTTATGCAGCTGGCTTGCTCTCTGGATTGTCTCAGATAGATAATGAAAATAAGTTCTTCATCTTTGTAAATAAAAATGCTGCTGACTGGCCAATTCCGGAAAATGAAAATTTTGTTAGGGTCATCTGTCCCGTGAAAGGTCCAATAAGGTACCGCCGTTATTTTTTCGAACAATATCGGTTGCCGAAGCTCTTAAGCCAATACAAGATCGATTTGGTTCATTCCCTTGGTTATGTTTGTCCATTAAGAAGTCCGTGCCCATCTGTGGTAACAATTCCCGACCTGAACTACATTGATATTGCATACTCGATTGGGGTTGGCAGAAGAGTTATGCTGAGATTTTTTTCAACGCAAGCTGCAAAGAGAGCTAATCACGTCATTACAATATCAAATTTTTCCAAGGAAAGATTCTGCCGCATTCTAAAGCTGCCTGCGGAAAAGATTACAGTTACCCTAGTAGCGACAAAAATGAAGGATGAAATCAATCCCTCAATCAAGGAGAATGAGTTACTAACACATTATGGTATCAAAGAACCGTACATCGTCGCATTCGGTGGTGGTGCAATTCATAAAAACATCCCACGCCTGATTCAGGCATTTGTGTCTTTGAAGGACTCGTTACCTCACAATCTTGTTTTGATTGGCCACCTTCCCCCGAATATTGATTTACCGGCGGTGTTAAATGATCATGCTCTCAATAACCGGCTTATCGCAACAGGATACGTGCCCGACAGTCACATTGATCCTTTGCTAAATCGTGCAGATTTGTTTGTACTTCCGTCTTTATATGAAGGTTTTGGTATTCCCTTGTTGGAAGCTCAAAAGGCCGGTGTCGCGGTAGCTTGTTCAACGGCAGGATCATTACCGGAAGTGGCCGGGGAAAGCGTTATTTTCTTTGATCCATATTCAGTTGATTCCATCGCTCAGACTATTTATAAGTGTCTTTCAGATAATAACCTGTGTGCAGAATTACGTCATTTGGGCCAGGACAATTTGAAAAGATTTTCTTGGGAAAAAACCGCATCGGAAACAATGGACGTCTATAGAAGCGTTCTAAAGAGATAATAGCTCTGATTCTGCGTAGCCCAGCTATTTGTCCTGCCAATCCCACGTCTGTTTTGAGACGTTTGAATTTTTGGATTTGAAATGACATATGCACCAGAGAACCGGCTGAAGTAGTATATGACGTCATAGACAAAGTCATCAAGACGTCAGGCCTTAACATTATCGGGATTACAGATTCTGATGATCTGTATATTGATGAACTAATTTTGCTATCAGATACCTCGGCATAAAGAAGGAGATTGGATATGAAGTCGGTTCTTGTTACCGGTTCTGCAGGACTAATTGGTTCTGAGGCATGTATTTTTTTTGGAGAAAGAGGGTTTAAAGTTTATGGCATTGACAATAATGAACGTGCGGTATTTTTTGGGCCTAGGGAGACACTCGGTGGAATAATGAAAGGCTTGAGCGTACATTATCGAATTATGTTTTGTATCCGGTAGATATTAGAGATAGACGGGTAATTCTTGATCTAGTAGCGCATATTCGGCCAGATGTAATCATTCATGCCGCCGCACAGCCATCACATGATAAAGCTGCATCGATTCCGTTTGATGATTTTGATATAAATGCCGTAGGCACACTGAATCTTCTCGAAGCTGCACGTCATTATTGTTGCGAATCGCCCTTTGTGCATATGTCAACTAATAAGGTGTACGGTGACGCCCCCAACAGTATTCTTTTGAACGAACTGGAAACACGGTGGGATTATGCGGATCCGCAATTTGCTGAAGGGATTCCCGAATCTTTTACAATTGATCAATCAAAACATTCCTTGTTCGGTGTTTCAAAACTTGCTTCAGATGTCATGGTTCAGGAATATGGACGCTATTTCAACATGCCGACTTGCTGCCTACGAGGGGGATGTCTTACAGGGCCGAACCACAGTGGTGTGGAATTACATGGCTTTGTGAGCTACCTCATTAAATGCAACATAGAGGAAAAACAATACACAATTTATGGATACAAAGGTAAGCAGGTACGTGATAACATCCATTCTTTTGACGTCAGCCAATTTATATGGGAGTTCATACAATCGCCCCGTTGCGCTGAAGTGTATAATATTGGCGGCGGTAAAGAAAACAGTTGCTCAATTCTGGAAGCCTTTAAACTCGTTGAGAGTATAACGGGAAATGAGATGCGCTATTCCTACACCGAAAAAAACCGCGAAGGTGATCACATCTGCTATTATAGTAACCTTGCTAAAATGAAGACTCAATATCCGCGATGGAATATAACAAAGTCATTGAAAGATATTTTCCAGGAGTGTGTTGATAATTGGGAAAAGCGTTTGGCGGGTAATTCGTTGCAAGGCAAGGGCAATTCATGAAGACGCGTCTGGTTTATGTCTGCAGTAACGTTGAAGTAGCGTATTTCAATTATGTTCAAAAATGTGTGCGATTTGAAGGCGTGGAGGTAGTTCCTGTTTCGCATATACCGGAGTTTTTGTATCGGGAAGCCATGAAAACGCATGGAATACGTCGTATCATCATGCGTATTCGTATGTATCTTCTCTATACGGCAAAGCTTGCTTGGCAAGTTCTATTTGCGCCAAAGGGCAGTATATTCCTGGTCACCTCCAACACGTTTTATGCACATTGTGTACTGAATTTCTATCAAGAATTTCAAAGTGCAAGGTAATTCATGTTCTTTTTGATCTTTATCCAGATGTGTTGGAAATTGCTGACAAGATTCGCGTTAATGGATTCATATCACGATTAATCGGCGGTATTATTAGAATGACCCAGAAAAGATGTTATGGAACGATCTATCTTGGCGATCTGCTCATGCGCCACGCAGAACGCCGATGGGGTAGATCGCGGAATAGCGTAAATATAGATATCACAACAGATGAGAATCTTTTCCCTGAAAGTTTGCCTTCCCCGCCTCAAGTTCCATTATCCATTCATTATGGCGGACAGTTGAGTTATATGCACGAAGTGGAATCAATTACAGAGTCGATCAGGCGGGTTTTATCTAATCCTGCCAATGACTCGGCGCATATCCGTTTCCATTTTAACGTTGGGGGGGGGCAGGCGGAAATCTTGTCTGAAGCGATGAAAGGTTTTCCCATAGAAATTCATGGGGCAGTGAGGAGTGATATATGGAGAAAGGGGTTAAGCGATTTTCACATCGGTCTTGTATCGCTGTCTCCAGGTGGTGCAACTGTATGCCTTCCCTCAAAGACCTACGCAATGATGGCTGGAGGCCTTGCAATTATTGCCATCTGCCCTGTATGGAGCGATCTGGCAGAATTAATTATGAAGAACGATATTGGATGGGTAATTAACAACTCGTCTTTCGAATCGTATGATGACTCAGTCGATGATTGTTTTGGAAATTATCGTAATAAACGGGATCTGGAAAGCATTACACAAGATTTTACAGAATTAGTTTCTCGACTTATTGCGAATCCGTCCGAGGTCATACAAAAAAGGCAAAATGCTTTTAATACGGCGCGGACGGCTCTGGGCTATCGGAAGATGTCTGAAAAATGGATGGACTATCTCAGGCCGTTATTATCTGATGAAAGCTTCTCACCTTCTTAAATTTCTTAACTTGTCGTATGACCTTCGCACCACTCATCCGAAGGAAGATGTGAAAACCTTTTTGAGCCAAGTTAGACCCGGAAGCAAGGTCTTAGGCGGTTGCTACTGCTTGCAGGTAAATCTGTCGCCCGTGTGATGGAAATAATTGACGAGCTTATGAGGTCGAGAACTTGAACTGCAATCATCGGGCCGCCGAGTTTATGAGTTTACTGCAAGGATTATAGCTACCGAACATTCATGATGATCGATAAGATACAGCCTGATGATGTTGAACAGGTTGCAGCACTCCATCAACACTATATGAGCAGAGGATTTCTCCCAACGCTGGGAATTGGCTTTCTGAAGAAGCTTTATGCCGGGATGGTCACCTCGGATAATGCCTTCTGTATCGTTGCCCGCGATGCCGGAGGGGTTGTGGGATTTGTGTCGGGCGCAAAGCATGTGGCTGGATTTTACAAGGAATTCGTATTGAATAATTTTTTCAGCATTGGCCACATCCTGCTCCCGAAAATCTTTAACCTGAAAACGATGAAAAAGGTTGTTGAAACTCTTTTTTATCCTCTGAAGAAGGAAGCGAGTCTTCCCGACGCAGAGTTACTCAGCATTATCGTTGAGGAGAGCTGCAGGGCGAAGGGTGTCAGCCAGGAATTGTTCAACGGCCTCGTTCATGAATTTACATCGCGGCATATTGACAGGTTTAAGGTTGTTGTAGGTGCTGATCTTGCCATCGCTTGCCGCTTCTATGAAAAAATGGGCGGTGTTCTGTATTCCGAAACAGAGGTGCATCAGGCCATGAAATCGCGTGTTTACGTTTGGGGAATGAAATAGATATGTCTGATTTAGCGATTGATATATTGCATACTATCAAGAAGGTTATAGCCCGTGACGCTGCCTTTACGCCGCTGCACATCCCCATCTTCAAGGGAAATGAAAAGCTCTATCTCGCGGAATGCGTAGATAGTAACTTTGTATCGTACATTGGGGAATTTGTGGACCGTTTTGAAGGACTGATTGCAGCGTTTACCGGAGTAAAAAGGGCGGTGCTGTGTGTCAACGGGACGGCTGCCCTGCACATCTGCCTGAAGATGAGCGGTGTGGAACGGGATGATGAAGTCCTGGTCCCGGCCCTTACCTTTGTGGCCACGGCAAACGCGGTCAGCTACTGCGGCGCCGTGCCTCATTTCGTCGATATCGAGGAAAGGACGTTAGGGGTCGATCCGGTGAAGATAGCTGAATACCTGAGAGAAATGGCAGAAATGCGTGATGGCGTCTGTTTCAATAGTATAACAGGGCGGCAGATCAGGGCGATTCTACCGATGCACACCTTCGGCCATCCAGTGGATATGGATGCAGTCAATGATGTCTGCGTAGAGTATCATCTGCCGGTGATAGAAGATGCCGCTGAATCGTTGGGTTCCTACTACAAGGGGATGCATACAGGGGGTATCGGTCAGTTGGGGGTTTTGAGCTTCAACGGAAATAAGATTATCACGACCGGAGGCGGTGGAGCGGTGCTCACAAATGATGAAGATACGGCAAAGCAGCTCAAACATGTGACCACAACGGCAAAGGTCCCTCACCCATGGGAGCTTTATCATGACATGATCGGATACAACTATCGCATGCCCGCTCTCAACGCAGCGCTCGGGTGCGCGCAGATGGAAAAGCTACCTGAATTTCTTGAGAAGAAAAGGATGCTTGCGGAGCGCTACGCGGCGGCGTTCGCGGATGCCAAAGGCGTCCGGTTTTTTACCGAACCGCCTTTCGCCAAGAGCAATTACTGGCTCAACACGCTCATTCTCGACAGAAAATATGCGAAGCAAAGAGATGAAATCATGAGAATGACCAACAGCAACGGTGTCACAACGCGCCCCGCCTGGACATTGATGCACAAGCTTCCAATGTACAAAGACTGCCCCCGGATGAACCTTGACGGCGCGGAAGATATGGCGAGAAGGATCATCAATATGCCGAGCAGCGCGGATCTTATTTAGTCAGATGATGAAAAGACTCTTTGACCTTCTCATTGCCGTCCCCGCCTTTCTGATTCTCCTCCCCTTCGGCCTTATGATTGCCGTGATCCTGAGGCTAACCGGCGAGGGGTATATTTTTTTTATCCAGCAGCGTGTGGGGATGGGCAACTCTCGTTTTGGTTTACTTAAATTTGCAACCATGCTGAAGGACAGCCCCAAGACCGGGACTATTACCGCGAAAAATGATCCCCGTATTCTGCCTGTGGGGCGCTATCTGCGCATCACAAAAATTAATGAGCTGCCGCAAATCCTCAATGTGATCAAGGGGGATATGTCTATCGTCGGACCACGCCCTTTGGTGGAAGAGGAGTTTGTTCTTTATCCTGACAACATGAAGGAACGTAATCCTGAAGATGAAACCCGGACTGACGGGGATGGGAAGCATTATTCTGCGCAATGAAGAAGACATACTGTATGAATCCGAAAAAGGGAAAGTGCGCTGTTATGCGAGAAGATATATTACCCCTGAAGGGCGCTCTGGAGAAGTGGTATTTTGAGCATCGGAGTTTCTGGCTGGATCTGAAGATCGTCGCAGCAACGGCAGTATTGATTCTTCTCCCGAGAACAACTTTCTACCTTAGATGGTTTCAAATTGAGCCGTTACTGAGAGCTTCGTCTCTGTGTCATTATTATGGGTTTGTGCCATTGAGTACATGATGATTTTCGAGAATGATTAATGATGCATGAGGAATTGTTAGCCAGGATACTGCGGCGAACTGAATCGATGTTTGCTGATGATATGGCTGATCATCGGGTTCAAATACGAGAACGTGTATGCGGGAGCCGGGTGCTCGTGATCGGCGCGGCGGGATCCATCGGAAGCGCCTTTGTCAGGCAGTTGCTACCCTACCATCCCACCGGTTTGCATTTGGTGGATATCAGCGAAAACAATCTCGTGGAGGTGGTCAGGGATCTCCGGTCGTCACAGGTTAAGTTACCTGACGACTTCAAAACATTTGCCGTTGCCATCGGTACCCGGGAATTTGACCGAATGATCCAGTCGGAGACAGGATTATGACTATGTGGTGAATTTATCGGCAATGAAACATGTCCGATCGGAGCGTGACCCCTTCAGCCTCATGAGGATGTTTCATACGAATGTTCATGCAGTTAAAAGCCTGCTGGATCAATTGGTCGGTACATCTATGAAGAAACTTTTCTCTGTGTCTTCCGACAAGGCAGCGAATCCGGCGAACGTTATGGGTGCTACAAAGATTTTTATGGAACGAGTTCTATTGGCATATTCCGACAGCATTACTTTTTCGACGGCCCGGTTCGCAAATGTGGCCTTTTCGGACGGGAGCCTGCTTTACGGTTTCTTACATCGATTGGCTAAGAAGCAGCCCTATTTCTGCGCCCTATGATGTTAAGCGTTATTTCATTTCCCATGAAGAGGCAGGTCAGCTATGTCTCCTGTCCTGTTTCTTAGGTGAGAATCGGGATATCTATTTTCCTGAACTTGACGAACAGGCTGATTTACTGACGTTCTCAGAAATAGCGGTCATCGTGCTGGCCGCCAATGGATACGTGCCGGATTTGTGTTCTTCGGAGGATGACGCAAAAGAGAAGGCTGCACGACTGCGAACTGGTGATAAAACCTGGCCCTGTTATTTTTTTGAAAGTGATACTACCGGGGAAAAACCCTTTGAAGAATTTTACACTGAAAACGACCGGGTAGATTTTGGCCGTTACCGCAATATTGGGATCATCAGTCAGCCGCCGTGGCAAATCGGGATAGCATCTATAAGGCTCTGGCGGCCTTTGAGAAGATCAGAAAGATGGAGCGATGGAGAAAAGAGGACATGGTGGAAGCGATACGGATAATCGTTCCTGAGTTGTCCCACGAAGAAAAATACAAGAACCTCGATCAGAAAATGTAAATTATGCCGCTTTATCTTCCCAAAAAACAGCTTACGATTTTAGGAGGCGATTTTATCTTAATCATCGCCTCTTTTTATCTTGGCCCGGTCCTGTATTTCGGCGTTACGCTGGATATAGATGTTATCTTTACGCCTTACGATGTGGCCTCCGTGCTTACGTATCTTCTGGTCTTCTATATTTTTGACTTCTATAACCTGGATGAACCATTAAACACCGGCTACGTCCTGCGCTTTGCGGCGGCATTGATCATAGCCAACGTCTTCATCGGGGCCACCTCGTATCTTATCCGCATCCCGTTGTTTAGCGGAACGATTTTTCTCTTAAACAGCTTATTGATCCTGTGTTTCTGCCTTGGCTGGCGTCTGGTTTTTCACCGATGGCTCAAATACCAGCGACGGACCCTGGCGGGTGATCATAGTGGGCTCCGGTCGTGCCGGTCGTGCTACGGGCCAAGCCCTATCGGGAAATCAGGATTATGAGATCGTGGGTTTCCTGGACGATGATGACAAGAAAGTGGGTATGAAGATTGGTGCCAATTCAGTCATGGGCGGCACCTCAAATCTATTGAAGTTCCTGGATGAGAAAGCAAATAGACAAGGTCATTGTAGCCATAACTCACGGCATTCGTCCGGAAGTATATGCACGTCTGGTGGAGACCAAGATGCGGGGTGTCGTTATTTACGATATGGCGTCCTTCTATGAAAAAGTGCTGGGAAAGATTCCGGTCACTCATGTCAGTGACCTGTGGCTTGTTTACACGCCGATATCAGGTGTAAAACGAAATATTTATAATTATAAGGTCAAGACGGATCTGCGATATTTGCCTGTCCCTGGTCGGACTGTTGCTGACCCTGCCAATAGCTGCATTTATTGCACTGGCCATTAAACTGGATTCTCCCGGTCCGTTGTTTTATATCCAACGGCGCATCGGTTGGAATGAAAAAGCCTTTGATCTGGTAAAATTCCGGTCGATGAAGAATGGTGCGGATACAGAAAGAGGCTTTGCCGGGCAGCGATGTGATCCGCGCATCACCCGGGTTGGTCGGGTAATCCGACTGTTCCGGTTGGATGAGATTCCCCAGTTATGGAACGTGCTCAAAGGAGATATGAGCTTTATTGGTCCCCGTGCATTAATGGCGGAAGAGGTTCATGCCTTTATTTCACGGATCCCGTATTTTGGCCTCCGCCATAGCATCCGACCGGGGATTACCGGGTGGGCACAGATCAACTATCCCCACGGCGCTACGGAAAATGATGCCCTCGAGAAATTGCAGTACGACCTTTTCTATATCAAGAACCTGTCGCCGCTGCTGGATCTCCATATTTTTTTGAGGACCTTCTATATTGTACTGTCCGGCAAAGGCGCCCGATAGTAAGAATTGGATCAGAAGGCATTTTTGCTTTAGAAAAGAGTTTCTATATTCACTATTGTGTTAACGTATTTAAGCAAGGAGGAGAAAATGGTTACACCTCGCGTTATTCTTATGAAAAAACGGCTCACTTTTTTCGCGGTTATACTGCTTTTGGTCAGTTTTAGTCCAAACGTTTTTGCTGTAGATTCAGACGTGACACGGCTGACCCTGACTGGCATTCAAGGGGTCTATGTCATTGTGGAGGAAATGCAGCCCAATATTCAGAAGCATGCGGTGAAACTGGGACTGACAAAAGAACAATTGAAAAATGATATTGAACTTCGATTAAATGAAATGAGGATAAAGGCGCTTTCGAGGGATGAATGGATGAAGACGTCGGGGAAGCCAGTTTTGTACGTATCCGTCAACACCCACGAGGCGGAAAGATACTGGTATGCATATGATATTAAGATCGAACTCCAACAGGTCGTTAAAATGGAAGCCAACCCTAAGGTCAATGCCATGGCAGCCACTTGGTCTCTAAACATGACGGGCATGGCGAATATAGGGTCGCTGAATATAATAAAGGGTGACATGGACGTGCTACTGGGAAGATTTCAGCAGGCTTATTGGGCGGTGAATAGGAAAAGGTAAGAGAGATCCCTCCCTTTGTTCGGGACAAGGATTTCTCCTGTCCCTATGCTGTGCTTACGAATTTGGTTCACCGAAATGACAAGAAAGATAATTACGACACAGTCTATTGTTAGAAATGACAATGAGCACACTTATTCACGGATCTCACAGAGTGGGAATGGGAGGATAGGGGTAACCCTGGCAAAGATTTGACAGCAAGAAAGAAAAGGGATATAAATATTTGCAAGCGAGAATAACTAAAGGCCATGAGCCTATTTGGAAGGTAGAAGCACCGTGAGACTTCAGCTATTAAGAAAGCCAGTTGATGAAAAGGAATTCAGGCATATATTGGACCGAAACAGAGTTAAGAGGATTGCAGTTTTTGGCTCTTACGCGACCGGAAAAATCAACAAGGGCAGTGATATTGACTTCCTTGTTGACTTTGAAAAGGGCGCCGATCTGCTGGATCTGGTGGGACTGAAGTTGGATCTTCAAGATCTTCTGGAGAGGAAGGTAGATGTCGTTACTCCTGATTCGGTGAGCCAATACCTCCGCGACAGGATTCTTGATCAAGCTATTTACCTATGAGCAGGGACTACACCGTCTATCTACTTCATATTCTGGATGCCATAGCTATCATAGAGGGCTATGTCGCGGGGCTCACAGAAGACTCATTTCGACAAAACCGACTCATTCAGGATGGAGTAATCAGAAACCTGGAAATCATCGGTGAAGCCGCTAAGAAGTTCCCGAAGCGTCTGAGAAACAGGTATCCAGATATTGAATGGAAGAAAATGGCCGGGATGAGGGACGTTCTCATCCACGATTATTTTGGGGTAGATCTCGAACGTGTATGGGGTGTTGTGAAAAACAGGCTGCCCGACCTCAAAGAAAAGATCATAAAAATCATTGATGATCTGAGCAAACATTAGTCAAAAATCCCTTTCCCTCCACGATATTCATACCATAATTAACGGCTAAAAAGAGAAATGACGAAAAGAGAAGAATTAGCATGTAATCCGGGCCGATATAGGGAGACCTTTGCATAACTCTTCTATTCGTCATTCCGGGGGCGACCCGGAATCTAGGCGCTGTCCGCGCGCAAGCGGGGAACCATGAAATCAATACTGGATTCCGGCTTTCGCCAGAATCACAAAATTGCTGGTTTTATGCAGTTTTGTAGAGGTCTCACAGGGTGGTGGGACTTGAGTGAGGCAAGAAGATCCCTCCCTTTGCTCGGGAAAAGGATTTCTCCCCCCAGTCGAAATGACATTTCACAGCAAATATCATCTCGACCAGTATGGACGCTGTCCCTATTTTTTTTGGTTTGTATATTGTACGGCGCGATCCCATGTCATGCCGGTGATGAGCCGTTTGCCAATCCAACAAATTGGGGTGGGACGGGATTGATGGAAACACCGACTGCCCGTGTTATGAAGGAAGGACATTACCGTGTCGGTGTGAGCCAGATCGACCCCTACAGATACTACTATGGTGCGGTAAGCCCGTTTGAGGGGCTGGAGATTAATGCACGTGTCACGCAAGTGTTGGACGTTCCCGCTCTGACTGCGAGTTACGGAGACTACAAGGACAAGGCCATTGACTTAAAGTATCAATTCATTTCGGAAGGGAAGTATCTACCTGCCATGGCTATAGGGATTATGGATCCGCAGGGCACACGGATATATACATCCCAGTACCTTGTCATGAGCAAACAAATCTACCCCTTCGATTTCACCCTTGGATTCGGAAATGGACGGTTCGGTAAGAAGCCTCTTCCTTCATCGCAGGAAGGCTTTAAGGCAGAAATTTTTACAGACACGGGTTCATGGCTTTCAGATTCACAGTTCTTTGGCGGCGTCGAATTTGCGCTATCGGAACACTATGCATTTATGGTTGAATACAACCCCATACAGGTATAACGAGCAGACTCAGGATCCTGCGCAACAGAAGTATTTTACGGACGCCGTCCCATCCAAATTTAATTTTGGTTTTCGCTGGCGACCATTCGCATGGACAGATATTGATGTTTCCTATCAAAGGGGAAATCAATTAGGTGTAAACCTGTCCTTTGCCTTTGACATCGGAAATCCATTCATTCCTATTTATGATCGTCCCTACAGGGAAAGGCCTGAACAGCGGTCTGATCCTCTCGCGGAGAGGATCGCTCTGGCATTGTACGGGTCGGGTTTCATGGATATAGGCATTGTTATGGACAGCGAGGATTTATGGATCAAAGCTGAGAATATTAAGTATTACTACCAGCCGAGGGCGATCGGCGTCGTGTTGAGGGCGCTCAATGAAATTCTGCCGTCTTCTATCCGGCGAGTCCATCTGGTTCTGACTAACAACGGCATACCGCTTATTGAATTCGTCACACTGAGGGGCGATATGGCACTCTTCTATGAGGAGAAGCTGACTTTGAATGAATTCTTCTCCCTTTCCGAAATGAATACGGAGGGATCGCAAACCTTCCCGGCGACAATAAAGCACAAGAAATATTTTGATTACGGCATCAAGCCGGAGTTCCGGACATTCTTAAATGATCCCTCGGGATACTTCAAATACCGTTTAGGCGTCTCCGCATGGGTGGCCTACCAGCCCTGGCGAGGGGCGTCTCTTGTGGCCGGTCCTGAATATTATTTCGTAAATACTATTTCTACGTCCAATGCACCGCTATCGAATGTAGTGCGCTCGGATATCGTATCCTACCAGCAGGAGGACGTGGGGCTGGGAATGCTCCTCTTCGAGCAGATTGAGAAGTTCAATAAAGAAATATACGGGAGGCTTGCGGCGGGGCTTTTAGAGATTGAATATGCCGGTTTTGATGGTGAGGTCGCGAAACCATTCTTTGGCGGCCGGCTGATGGTAGGGGTAAGTGGAAGCTTAGTAAAAAAAAGAGAACCAGGCAGTCCCTTCCAGTTGAAGGGTGACGACCTTAAAGATCACTACAGTACGGCATTCGTTAATACGCGCTTGAATATTCCGGAGGCAGAGGTATCCATCGATCTTAAGTGCGGGCAGTTTCTGGCGGCGGACAGGGGGGCGAGAATTACGATATCAAAATTCTTCAATGGTGTCATCCTCTCCGCCTGGTATGGCGTAACCGACACCTCATCATTCACAGATTCTTTCAATAAAGGATATGACGATAAAGGAATCGCCATTACCATTCCTATCAGGCTGTTCACCGGAACCGATTCCAGGACAGCATACAAATTCAGCATGTCACCCTGGCTCCGGGACGTAGCACAGGATATCGACCATTACAATACGCTGTTTGACTACATGGGAAGGAATGTGGGGGTTTATCTGGAGAAGGATAAAAAGATGATAATGCGGTGAAGAGGTTTAAGATGATTGACCTTATTGCAGATATCGTGATATAGCTTCAAACACTTGCAAATTAACGAGAGAGCCTTGAAAAACAAACCTTCCTGTCATTCCCGTGCAAACGGGAATCCGCAGTATCTAAAAATCCTGGATTCCTGCTTTCGCAGGAATGACAAAGAGAATGGTTTCATGCACTTTTTCAAAGCGTTTCGTAATGTAGCGCAGGACTTCAGTCCTGCCGGGAAAGTGCAGGTGAAGATACACACTACGTCGCAGCTCTTAATCAGGAGGGAAGGGTGACAGAACCTGACATACAGCATCAGGAGTGCTTTGAAGAAGACGAAATAAATCTCCTGGATTACTGGCGGGTCATACGAAAGAGACAAAGACTCATCGTGCGGGTGGTCATTGCTGCTGTCCTGGCAACGGTTGTGATATCATTATTCATGACCGACATCTACCAGTCGAAGGCGGTGATTACACCCATAGCCTCCAAAGACAGCGCCACAGGTGTCAGTACACTATCTGCATTGGCACTACAATTTGGCGCACTGCCGGGAATCGTGCTGCCGGGCGGATCTTCCGCAGCCGAGATAGTCAATCTCCTGAAATCGAATATTCTCCGGGAGAAGGTCATCGAGCGCTATCAGCTTCTCCCTGTCCTATTTTATAAAGAATGGGATGCGGAAAAGAAAGATTGGAAGCGGGCAATAAGTCTGAACCCTCTGGTTTATATCGGCAAGATTGTCAAAGCCATCACCCCGGGGGAACCACAAGGTGTCATGAAGAAAAGACCCTGGAGTACCAGATGTCTGGGATGGCCTGCGTAGTGCTGGATTCAATCGTCAAGGTTAATCAAAACATTAAAGAGAACATTATCACAATCACAGTTGATTATCACGACCCCGCAATGGCTGCAAAGATGGTCGAGTATTTTCTCACCACATTGACGGACCACATGAGCAGCGAAGCCAGGCGTGTGGCGACAATTAACCAGAAATACCTTGAGGAGCAGTTACAGCAAACGGCTGATCCTCTGATCAAACAGAAGATATACAATCTTATTGCGCAGCAATTGGAAACGTCCATGATGGCGGAGGTAAAAGAAAACTTTGCCTTCAAGGTGATTGATCCGCCCATGGTACCTGACAAGAAGGTTAAGCCGAAGAGAATCCAGATGGCTCTTTTAAGTCTTTTTGTGTCCATCATTATGGGTGTGTTTTTAGCGTTTCTTATGGAGTATCTTGAAAAGGCAAAGAGCAAAGAGGGGGAGTATATAAAGACATGAGGAATCTGTTTCGCTTCATCATGGCCGTAGCGGTCTTGGTATGCCTGTGTCCAGATCTATTTGCGCAGCAGAAATCCGTGGATGATGTATGCCGAGAGAAAAATTTGACCACCGATCAGTGTCAGGCACTGAAGGCGGGTTTTTCCATTACAGGTGGGCAGATCACTCCGGAGGCCGTCAAGGCGCTCGGGCAAAGCCCGGAATTCAAGGACCTGAAACCGGAAGACATCCAGAAAGGGAAAGAACTCCTCGAGCAGAGAGAAAGAGAGGCACAAAAGAAAGATGCCGAGAGACAATTGCAGACAGAGGAGATAAAGCGAAGTATCGGTGAAGAGCCCCGAAGGGAAAGCCTCTTCGACCGGTCCCGTCAGACTGGGAAGTACCAGGATATTCAGAAAGAGCTGAAGCCCTTCGGATATGAATTCTTTCAGGAAGCAGCCGTCAGGGTGAGTACGGACAGAAAGGATATTCCCGTTCCCATGAAATACATTATCGGACCGGGGGACGAGGTAAAGATTCTCCTGTGGGGTCGGGTAAACGCCCAGTACAACCTGACGGTCAACAGGGACGGGAAGATTACGATCCCGCAGATTGGCCCTATCTTTGTCGCCGGGATGACATTTGAAGAAATGTCGAAAAAAATCATAGCCATGACGGAACAGATGGTGGGGGCCAACATCGATATTACCATGGGTTCAGTAAAAACGATCCCCATTTTCATCCTCGGTGACGTCCGGAGGCCGGGCGCCTACACGATCGGCTCCTTTGCGACTATTACGGACGCCTTGCTCATGGCGGGTGGGCCGTCTGAGATAGGCTCCATGAGAAAGGTGCAGTTGCGGCGGAAGAATAATCTCATGACGACACTGGACCTATATGATCTTTTCCTGAAAGGCGATAAATCGAAAGATATGACTCTTCAGGCAGATGACGTAGTTTTTGTGCCGGTCACAGGACCATTGGTTGGTATTGCGGGTAATGTGAGACGGCCAGCCATCTATGAACTGAAGGAGCAGATTGACCTCCAGCACCTTTTTGAGCTTGCAGGCGGCATTCTTCCTACAGCCTATACCCAGCAGATACAGGTCTCGCGCATCCAGAAGAACGAGAGACAGGTCGTTATTGATATAGATGACAAACATCTCAGCAAGGCAACAGATATTAAGCTTCAGGACGCCGATCTGGTCAATGTCTTTACCATCGTTGATAAGGATCTGAATGCCGTGTACCTTAGCGGTAATGTGAAGAGGCCGGGGAAATATGAATATAAGACAGGGATGAGAATAAAGGATTTGATTAAAGATCCTGCAGATCTCCTGGATGAAACGCATTTTGAATATGCCCTGATCAAAAGGGTGATGCCACCGGACCGGCACACGGAGCTTGTCCCCTTCAATCTGGGCAGGTTCGTACTGGATAAGGACGAATCGTATAACGTCATCCTGAAACCTGAGGATCACATCTACGTCTTCTCAAAATGGTTCTTCGGAGACAGGCCTTACGTGACTGTCGAAGGGGAGGTGAGGGGACGAATAGACGCTGAAGGAAAGATGCTAAAGAGGGAGGAAGGATCTGCCTTCGGCAGATAAGAGCAAGGGGATATGGCGTGATCCCGAAGCCCGAAGTTACAGAAAAACATATGAAAAAGGATGAGGCTCTGAAGAAGGAAAAAGGCATTTCTTTGGCGGACAGAGAAAAAGGGTACGGCATGATCACGAAGATTGATGTCTCTCAGGATGATCTGAGGAAGGAAGAAAGACTGTCTCAGGCAGATAAGATAAAGGAAGTTCGTGATGAATTGAAGAGGATGGAAAAGCTTGATCTTGCAGACAGGACAAAGAATATCGAGGACATCGTTAGAAAGGACAGGAATGTTGATATATCAGAAAACATCCGATATATCGAAAATGAATTAAGAAAGATGGGAAGATTCGATCTGGCGGATAAAGTGATCACCGCCTGGAATGCCTTGCGTAAAGCCTATCGCATCGACATTTCGAGCAACATGAGGATAAAGGATGCACTGCTCGGCGTCGGCGGCCTGACGAAGGACGCGTACCTTGATCGTGGTGAGGTTGTCCGCCGCATCAATGAAGGAAAGGACTACCAGACGCTTTACTTTGACGTCGCAAAGGCCATGGCCGGCGATCCAAAGGAAAACTTTCTGATACAGGACAGGGACAGGATCATCATCCACTCGGTATGGGAAAGGTTTGGCGCCAAGACTGTTTCTATAGACGGAGAAGTTACGAAACCGGGGACATATCAGTATACGGGACAAATGCGCGTGAGCGACCTCGTGTTCAAGGCCGGGAACGTCCTCGAATCCGCCTATCTGGAAGAGGCGGAACTTTCTTCACAGACAGTGGAAAACGGTAAGGCGGTCAGGTTGGATCACAAAAAGATCAAACTCCAGCAGGCGCTTAAAGGTGATCCCCTCCATGATGTGCTTTTGAATCCGTATGATCGTTTGTATGTCATGCGGATTTCAAACTGGAGGGCGGAGAAGTTCGTCAGCGTATCGGGGGAACTAACTTTCCAGGGCAGGTATATCATCAGGAAAGGGGAAAGGCTGTCATCAGTCATAGAGAGGTCCGGGGGATATACGGATAAAGCCTATCTGAGAGGAGCCGTATTCAAGAGAGAAACGGTCCGGGAACTCCAGCAGCGGGGTTTGGAGGAAACGATCAAGAGGCTGGAGAGGGATCTTCTTGTTGAGGGCGGGACTGCCATCTCCACATCCCTGTCGCAGGAGGAAGTATCGGGAAAGAAGATCGAACTGGAGCAGAAGCAGAAGTTTATCGCCAGCCTGCATCAGTTGAAGGCAACGGGTCGCATGAGCATTAACCTCTCACACCTGCGATTGTTGAAAGGGAGCGAATATGATATCGAACTCGAAGACGCCGATAGTCTATACATTCCACCCAGGCCAAGCGTGGTTAATGTGACAGGCGCCGTTATGTCACAGGGAAGTTTTCTCTATAGTGACAAACTGGATGTCGGAGAATTTATAAGCATGGCCGGCGGGTACTCCAGGTACGCTGATATCGACAATACCTATGTCCTGAAAGTGGACGGCAGCGCCCGCAAGGTGGCGAGAGGATTCATGAACTGGAATACAGGCAAATCGAGGTGGGAGATGACCGCTTTCGGTGAAAAAATTGCGGATGTTGAACCGGGAGATACCATCATAGTACCTGAAAAAATTGAGCGGATTGCGTGGCTTAGAGAAATCCGGGATATCACCCAGATACTGATGCAGATGGCTGTTGTCGCCGCGGTAGTGATCAATGTATTATGAATAATTCCATGATTTTTATCCGTGATACTCTGAGAAACGCCATCAGGATATGAGAAGACATGGTAGGTTTTACCTATCCTTGATCTCTCATTCAATTGTCATCGCTTTTGCAGCGAGACCTGCAATACATCTTGACAAAGGGCATGCAAACCTATTATAGTTTAACAAAATCAGCAAGGAGGATCATATCGTGAAGATTTCCAAAAGAGTTATCATGATCGTTTGCTTAATGTGTGTTATTACGCTGGCTATTCCCAGTCATGTATTTTGTCAGGCAGAGGGTGCCGCTGGTGCAGGCACAGGCGCTGCAGGCACGGGCGCCGCTGGTGCAGGCACTGCAGCAGGCGGAGCAGCAGCAGCAGGCGTTGGTTGGGGAACAATCGCACTCGGCGCCGGAATGGTCGCAGCAGTCGCAGCAGTTGGAATAGCCGCAAGCGGCGGAGGTTCGACAGCGACGTCGGGCCATTAGAATCGGATGATTTAAAAACCTTTCTCCAATATGCCCATGCATCCGGGCCTGACCAAAAATCTTGTTATTACACTTGCGGTTGTGGTGTGTGTGCTATCCCCCCGAGGGGCCATTGGAGATATCCAGGATAGTGAAGTTATTCCCGCCCTTGAGGCAACGGAGTCTCTCTTCAAGGCCATGAAGGAGAAGAATTATCCCAAGATATGGAGCCTCATTACCAAGAAATCCCATGAGATAATCATCGATGATGTTCGTAAAGCCATAGCTAAAACGGATGCACATGCGGCCACCGATTCCCTGCAAGCCGATTTTGCGTCAGGGGGCCGTTATGCCAGGGAATACTGGGATGCCTATCTCAAGGTATTTGATCCGGAGATCGTGCTTGAGCAGAGCAAGTGGGAAATGGGTAAAATCGGCAAGAATGAAAGAGAGATTATCCTCCGCTACAGAAAATCAGATCATCCCGCCATTTTGAAAATCTATAAAGAAGAAAGCTCATGGAAGGTGGGGCTGGAAGAAACTTTCCGCCCACGCCGATGGCTCATGCCCTGAGCTCCGGCAAATCAGACATCTGGGCTGTAAAATAACCGTGAAATATTTCCCCATAAACAGGATGTAGATATTGCAACCAGAAACACCTTATATAGAACCGGAAGATTTCCCTAAGGTGCCCTTTGTCATTGAGACATTGTCAACGCGCTTTATTCGAGAAAATAAAGTTGTACCGATAGAATTCGCGCACAATACCCTGAAAATTGTCATGGCAAATCCTGCCGACCGCGAGGTCATTGATGCGCTTAAGATAGCAGTAGCTCATAATATCCTCGTTTATGCAAGCGATGCTAAATCCATCAACGATTACATAGAGAAATTTTATGCCGAAGAAACTCGAGACATTAATAAATTGATTGAGAACATCGAAGATGACTCCCTGCAAATCATGCGGGGCGAAGATGAAGACGTCGGCCGCCTGCAGGATCTCGCTTCCGAAGCGCCGATTATTAGGCTGGTCAATATTATCATCACTCGTGCGGTGGAAGGCAGAGCAAGCGACATTCACATCGAACCGTTTGCCGATGAGCTCCGGGTGAGATATCGCATTGACGGCGTTCTCCACGACATCGAGATTATCCCGAAGAAACTTCAGGCCGCAATATTCTCCCGCATAAAGATTATGGCAAAATTGAACATTGCCGAGAGGCGCCTGCCACAGGACGGGCGCATTATGCTGAAAGTAGGAGGCTCGGAAATAGATATCCGCATCTCCAGCATCCCCGTTCTCTATGGTGAAAGTGTCGTCATGAGGTTGCTGAATAAAGAGGGAATATTGATCGATATGAATCGATTGGGTTTCCCTGATGACACCCTCAAACTTTTCAACAGCATCATAGATCAGCCAAATGGGATCATTCTTGTTACAGGGCCGACGGGAAGCGGGAAGACTACTACGCTGTATGCCGCCTTGGACAAGATAAACTCGCCTGAGAAGAAAATTATCACTGTCGAAGATCCTGTTGAATATCAGCTTAAGGGAATAAACCAGATTCAAGTCAAGCCGCAGATAGGCCTCGACTTTCCCAATATACTGCGGCACATCGTAAGACAGGACCCGGACATAATAATGATCGGCGAGATCAGAGATCTCGAGACGTCGGAAATAGCCATTCAATCTTCTCTGACGGGCCATTTGGTATTTTCCACCCTGCATACCAATGACGCACCCTCCGCCATTACAAGGCTTCTCGATATCGGCGTTCAACATTACCTGCTCGCCGCGACAATCCGAGGAATCCTGGCTCAGAGGCTCGTGCGTGTTAATTGTCCTCAATGTCGTGAAATTGATGTGATATCGGGGCAGAATGAGAGAGCCAACAAACTCAACTGGCAGAATGATGTTACTCTTTACAGAGGGAAGGGCTGTGAAAAATGTGCCTACACCGGTTTCTATGGCAGAACCGGCATATACGAACTTTTGCACATTGATAATGCCATCGAACGATTAATTACAAAAAACGCAGATGTCAACCAGATCAGGGATAGGGCAAGGCAAAACGGCATGAGGACGCTTCTCGAAGATGGTTTGCTGAAGGTAAAAGCGGGCATAACAACAATCAACGAGGTATATCGGGTAACTCAGGAGATTTAAGTGCCCACATTTTCCTATAGATCAACAACAAGGGACGGTGCGATTTCAGAAGGCCTGATCGAAGCGGCCGACGAAAAGAGCGCTCTTCTTCAACTTAAAAACAGCGGGGTAATTCCCCTAAAAGTTGAAAAGAAGAAAAGCGCTTACAGGGATAAGATATCGTTCAGATCGGCGAAGGGTGAAGTACAAACGTTCACTACGGAATTATTTTCTCTCCTTAATGCCGGCCTCCCGCTCGATCGAAGCCTGAATATCCTTGCCGAACTTGCAGCCGATAAGAAAATGCAAGAGGTTATCTACTCTGTGCTGAAGTCCATCAGAGGGGGAAGCACATTTTCTGATGCTCTGGAGAAACACCCGAAAGTCTTTTCCGCCCTTTATGTAAACATGGTCAGGGCCGGAGAATCCGGTGGTGCGCTGGAGGTTGTGCTGGATAAACTGAATGAATTTCTGGAATCCGCACAGGAATTAAAGGACCATATCTTCGCCGCCCTGATTTACCCGACGATCCTGGTTATTACAGGGCTAATCTCCATCATTATTCTAGTGACCTACGTAATCCCGAAATTTTCAACCATATTCAGTGATATGGGAGACAATCTTCCTTTTGCTACAAAAATGCTGCTGGAATTCAGCAACGTGATGCAATCCATTTGGTGGATCATAATACTTATGATATTTTTCGGTGTCATCGCTTTCAGAAACTACATAAGAACCGAGAAAGGCAGATATAACTGGGATGCCTTCAAGCTTAAAGTAATGGGCGACGTAATATTGAAACTGGAAACAGCCAGATTCTGCCGGACTTTAGGAGCGCTTCTTCGCAATGGTGTGCCCCTTCTCCAGGCCGTCAAGAATTCCAAGGACATCGTAGGCAATCATGTCATAGCTTCGGGCTTGGATAAAATATCCAGAGGAATCAAGGAAGGGCAGGGCATCGCGAGACCTCTTTCGGAGGCCAATATATTTCCCGACCTCGCTCTCTCCATGATAAAGGTTGGCGAGGAAACGGGACAACTGGACACGATGCTTTTGAAGGTCGCAAACACCTACGAGAAAAGCCTGAAAGTGTCAATCAAACGATTTGTCAGTTTTCTGGAGCCGGCGCTCATATTAGGAATGGGGCTGCTCACCGGCTTTATCGTCATATCAATGCTGATGGCCATATTCAGCATCACTGATATCCCTTTCTAGCTTGTAAATCTCTCTTTCGCACCCTTTGGGACCTTTGCATAACTGCATAAAACCAGCACTTTTGTCATTCCCACAAATGAGGCTGTTTCATAATTACCATTCTTGTCATTCCGTGCAAGCGAAGCGCGACACGGAATCCAGTGTTTTCAGTAAGTTTTGGATACCGGCTTTCGCCGGTATGACTATGTTGATATCACATTCTCTTATTATGACACAGTCTCCAAGCCCGGAATGACGAATAGAGGAGTTATGCAAAGGGGGACTTATTAAGGCTTCTCACGCCCTTTACAAAAACGGAACCGTTTATATGTTTAAGTGCCACAGCAACCATGTAAATCAGGGTTCGAGAAAAGTTCGCTTATCGTGCCCTGAAGGTTATACCCTAATAGAACTAACACTGGTCGTGTTTCTGATCGTCCTAATTCTCAGCATGGCAACGGTTTTTTTCGCGAATACACTTCCTGCTGCAAGGCTCAGAGCGACAGGCCGAGAAATGGCTGCTACGATAAAATATGCAAAGTATCTGAGCAGGGCAAATAATGAAAGACAGGTATTTGATATTGATCTTGATTCCAGAACGTATGCTGTTCGAGGACGCGAAACAAGAAAAATGCCGTCTGACGTTGCCGTGACTGTAATCAACACAAATTTGGAGGCCGTCAGGAATGGCAGGTTTTCCATCGTCTTTGATGCACTGGGCTGCAACGATTGGCAATCGATTATTTTAGACAGAGGCGACAAGAAAATAATCATTGCAATGGATCCCATCATGACCGCAGTTATACAGAAGTGAAGATATAATGGGTTCATCTATCAATAATGGTTGTTTATTTACTCGTGTTAAGCAGCAGCGCGGTTTTACGGTTTTGGAAATTATGATTTCTCTGATTATAATCAGTATAGCAGTCGTTTCCATAATCCAACTCACTTCCATGAACTTGCGCAACCTGACGAAATCCGGTGATCAAGTAAATGCATTGCTTATAGCAAATTGTAAAATGCGCAATATTCTTGAGATGGATAAGATGGAGGATAAGTCCTGGAAAGAAACAGATGAACAAGGGAATACCTATGAAATCTCGATTTCCGAAATTCGGAATAAACGCACGGCGAATCTGCCCATTAAACTGGAAGGAATCACGCTGACGCTGCATTATCCAACTTCGCAACGGGAAAGATCAGTGACATTGAGGGCGGAGAAGATGTTTTCCGCGTCTGAACTGGCAAAGATAACTGCGAATCCTTTACGATAGAGGATCAATTCAATTTGAATAAACACGGTTTTACCCTGCTGGAATTGTTAATTTCAATTACGATGCTGACGTTAATAATCGGCATTGTTAGCGGCGCTTTGAGTCTCGCATCGCAATCAATGAGTAGAGGTGCAGAGAAAATCAATAGCCTGGAAAGAGTGATGACCTCTTTTTCCCTCGTTGAGTCACAAATTCAATCTCTCTTCGTCTATCAATTCGTTGACGAGGCTGAAAAAAAGAACCTATTTTCCGGCCAGAAGGACAGGTTGCTGTTCTCAACCAACTACTCGATTTGGGGTGGAATAAAGGGCAATACGTTGGTCGAATATGCTGCAGAAATTGATGACAGGGGGAAGCAGTACGTCAGAGTTACTGAAAATACGGTAGGCATGGAAACAAGAAGACAGACAGTACTTTTTACCGGCTACGATAAAATTTTCTTTGAATATTTTTTGACGGATATCACTGGAGAAGGCAAATGGGTTGATGAATGGCCGGCCGAAGAAAAAGGCCTGCCGGAAAGAATAAACATCAATATTATATCAGGCACGAAGAAGATGTCTCTCATTGCGCATGTCCACGTTAAGGCGCGGGCTGCATCTTCATCAGGCCTAAAACCCAGCCCTTTCTTAGCGAAGTAGTATGGCGCTGAAGAACAAGACAAACGGTGAGACACTTTCCTTGAATGGTCAATCAGGCGTTGCCCTGCTGATAGTTTTGTGGGTCGTTGTGCTGTTGTTGACCATGGCTCTTTCTTTTTCGGTGATGGCGAGAACGGAGATATTCGCAACACTGACTTTCAAAGAACAGCTTGAAAACAAATATCTGGCGGAAGCCGGCCTTCAGAGGGCGATAGTGGAACTTTTTTATCGGGCTGCAAATAAGAACAGTCAGGCTATGTCCGCCGAAGTACAGATATTGCGTACTGACGGCACACTCTACACAGGAGAACTGGAAAACGGTTTTTATAAGTTCAACATAACCGATGAATCCGGCAAAATTAACATAAATACTTTGAGCGACCTTTCCGGCATTGTATTGAATAACCTGATGGTCAATATGGGTATAGAGAAGGATACGGCTGACACCATCGTTGATTCCATATTGGATTGGAAAAGCCCTACAGGTCTGCATCGACTGCACGGGGCAGACAACTCCTACTATTTGTCTTTACCGAATCCTTACAAGATGAAGAACGCAAATTTCGATACTCTGGAAGAACTTCTCTTGGTAAAAGGCGTTACTCCTGATATACTCTATGGAAATGGAGAAAGGCCCGCCCTGATAAGGTTCCTGACAATATATGGGAATGCCGGCGGCATAAATATAAATGCCGCGGCGCCGGAAGTTTTAAAAGCCATACCTTTTATCTCGGCGGATGGTGTAGAGAAAATAATTGCTGTACGTTCGGCGGCTAACACTGCTGCCACATCTCTACAGGAGATGTTGGGAGGTGACAGTGCAAAAATGTCGCCCTTTATCAGCACCTCGGATTCGAATGTTGCTGCGATAGAAGTTTCCGGCTACAGAGCAAACGAAAAAAAGAATTATCAGTTAAAAGCAATTGTGAACATTGAGGGCAACGGTAATTATACCGTGTTGAGTTATCAAAGCCCGGCAGATATAAAACAGTGATAAATTATGATATCGGACCAGATGAATAAATTTAATTCTTCCGTGAAAGGCTTAAAAAAAACAGGCAAACTTTTATGGAGGTTTCTGAGTTTTAGTCTGGCGGATAATTTCTTTTCTTTTGCCAAAGTCATTTGCATTTCGATTGAAAGGGATGGGATTTTTCTCATATACGGTACCAAGGTTTCCTGGAAGACCAGGATAGAATCCTTCAAGAGATATGCACGGGATAAAGATAGGCCATTAAGCCCGGAATATCTTGCGTCTGTGGCTGCACAATATATTGATGCAACGAAATCCACAAAGACAAAGGTTGTACTATGCATTCCCAGGTCATGGGCAATTGTCAAGGCAGCCGAATTTCCCATAACAGTGAAAGAAAACCTGACTGATGTAATTTCCTATGAGTTGGATCGTCTCACACCCCTTGTGCCTGATAACGCCTATTATGACTTCAAGGTTATTGCCGAGGATCAGGAAAAGATGAGCATCCTGCTGGCCGTCGCCAGGAAAGACGAAATTGACTCTTATCTGGAGGCGCTCCGCGGGAGAAATATCAAGATCGCTACAGTGGGTATCAGCACGCTGGTAATGCAAAGCCTGCTAAAGAGCACGTATAAAGATGCCAATACTGTTTTTGTTTCTCTTACTGAATCGGGATACGAAGGTGGAGTGATTATAAATGACCTGACTGTCAGCTCTATCTCGGGCGAAGTCGAGCCCATGGATACTCCTGACATTGATAACATCATAAAGGAAACATATCCGCTAATTGAGACTCTGGCCGATAGCGGTTATCCTGGTAAAATAGTCATCAATACAAACGAAAATCATTATCGGACATTCCAGCAAAAGCTCTCTAATATGTCTCTTTTCCATCTGGACAAAGACGTTAAATTTGATCTGCCAAAAGGCAATCAGGACCTTTCCTATGTTGCCCTGAGCTCTTTAATTGAAACAATCACGGCCGATCAAAATGAAATTAACCTGCTGGCTGAAAAGGGCAGGAAGCCAAGAAAGACGCCTCTTTTCCTGACAGTGATTCTGTCGGTGTTAATCTTCTCCATTGGTCTATTTTACTTTGTCGCTCCGGTGGTGATTGGACAGAAAACTATAGAACAGATTGATAGCGAGATAACAGCCCTGAAGCCGGAGATGAAGATTGTTGAGGCGTTAAAAAAAGAAGAAGAAACTTTATCAGCCGAAATAGCCGCTATCAATAATTTCAAGAAACAAAGCGTATCATCTTTAAATATCTTAAAAGAAATGACGTCGATTTTGCCGGCAAAGACCTGGTTAACTCGTTTGAGGATAGCCGATCCTGCAGTAGAATTTGATGGCTACGCGTCTTCGGCGGCCGAAATTATTGCTAAATTGGAGAACTCGAAATATTTTCAGAGGGTGGAATTTGCCTCCCCTACCTTTAGGGATTCCAAAAGAAATACTGATCGTTTTGTCATCAAAATGGAATTAAGGGGTGAGAACAGGGGGAGTAAACCGGAAGATATCAGGAAGAAAAATGAAAAGAAAAACTAAGCTGCTCATCATAGCGATACCAGTCAATATTATATTGCTGGGCGCCGTAATTTATCAATACGGTATTTTGAATATTCGGGAAGAAATCAGTTCTGTTGAAGATTTGCAGGCATCAAAAATAAAAATGCTGCAAAAGTATATCGAAACGATCGCGCAAAAATCTAATTTGGAGAAACAACTTGTTTCACTTAAGGAAAAGAGAAAAAATGAGGATACAAAAGTTATAGTGGCGCAGACGCCGGCTGTTGCAGCGGCGAGTCTGGAGAATTCGGTGAAGGGAATAATCACCAGCCGCGGTGGGACCATAAGCAGTGAAAGGGTGGAACGTCCTGACGACATGGGAAAATTTAAGGTGGTTAATGTGGTTGTCGATGTCATATTCCCCGATATCAGAGCTCTGTCTGATGCACTCTTTACCATCGAGACGCAAACACCTTATCTTGTCGTGAAAGAATTGGACGTTCGCGTGAGAAACTATACCGATCCCAGGGACCTGCTGGTTAAAATTAAAATATCCGGATTGACGGGAGGTTGATTTTTGTGAAAGCGGTCAAGCTGATTTTGAGAAATATCAATGTCCTCAATATGCTGCTTTTGGCGATAGCAGTAGTCTTGTTTCTTGTATTTGACTATCCCTTGCTTGGAAGACAGCCTTCCGTCGTGCAAGTCCAGGCGAAGGAAAGAGGAGCGCCTTTCCAGAGTGAAGAAAAAAGTGCTCCCGAGGGCAGCGCTTCCTACGCGGATTTCATCTCCATAGCCGAAAAAAATCTGTTTCATCCGGATAGGGAGATGCCAAAGGCTGAGAAGGCGGCCGTGCCCAGGCCGGAATTAATACTCTACGGAACAGTGATCACAGATGACGTCAGTATCGCCTATGTCGAAGACAAGAAATCCCCATACTCGACCCCCGGCAGGCCAAAACGCCAGACAGCGCTCAAAAAAGGAGGCAGTATAGGCGGCTATGTGCTCCGCGAGATTGAACCGAACCGTATTGTGTTGGTAAAGGGAGAGGATAAACTTGTGGTAATGCTTGACAACACAGAGAAAAGAAAAGGCAGCGAGGGGGGAACGTCGCAGACTCTCAGGGGGGCGGCAGGGCCATCCTCTCCGATGTTTATCGCACCCGCGGCTCCTCAGGTGACGATGCCATCTCCGGGGGTGAATATTCCCGGCGCTCCTGCACGGGGCGCTGATAAAGTTGGTCCCGCTTCCGCGCCTGCGGCAAGCGCTATGCAGAAAATAGAGATGAGGAGCAAGAAGATCACAGAGGGACTTAACGCCTCCATAAGTTTCAGAAATATATGCGTTCAGATTGATAGCAAGACTGCATCCAAACCGGCCCCGATGCTTCAACATCGGGGTTTTTAATTCATGCAACTTTTTTTGTTCCGCCCTTCTCTTTCGATGGGAGCAAATTAAATCCTGCCTCCGCGAGTAGCAGGCCGGAAATGCGTCAAGGGCAGTTCCGCCAACCGCGCTGACGCAGATCATTTGATTGAAGTGAGCTCAACCTCAAAGATAAGAGTTGCATTCGGACCGATATCGCGGCTTGCTCCCATCGGCCCGTAGGCCAACTCGGGTGGAATGAAGAGCTGCCATTTGGAGCCCATTGGCATGAGTTTTAGAGCCTCCCTCCATCCGGCGATAACACCCGATACCTTGAATGTGGCTGTCTTGCCGGTGCGGTAGGAGCTGTCGAACTCCTTTCCATCTATGAGAGTGCCCCGGTACTTGCACTCCACGGTGTCTGTGTCCACAGGCTTCTTGCCGGCGCCCGCCTTGATGATCTTATATTGCAGCCCGCTCGGCAAGGTTACCACGCCTTCCTTCTTTTTATTTTCAGCGAGAAATTCGTCGCCCTTCTTCTTGTTTTCTTCGGCGACGGCCTTCATGGCTGCAGCCTGCTTCTGCCTCAAGTCTTCCATGTAGGCGCTCATGGTTGCACGGAGATCGTCTTCGGTCATGAGCAGTTTTTCACCCGCCATGCCATCTCTCAATCCCTTCACCAGGACGTCCATGTCGACGTCGACCCCCAGCCGCTTGAAATTTCTTGCCACGTCAACCCCAATCCCATAGCTTATCTTATCCCTCTGAGTTCTAAGCAGCGGCGTTTCGGCGTTCGCCTGGGCTGTGACAAGCCCAATCGCCAGTACCATAATCCAGATCATCGTGATTTTCAGTCTCATAGTCTCTCCTTTCTTAATAAATAAAGCCCGTATACTTCCGGGCCAGATGTTCGGTCATTTAGTCGGTCATGTAAAGGAAAGGATAAATAGCAAAGATCCGTCAGAAATGTATTTTTGATAAACCCATGTTCAGCCGAAAGACATGCTGACCCGCGAATCAATGCGGCATTTATTTGTCGGTAAAATTCTTTATTGGATCCCCTTATGTTCTAGTGCCCTCGGCTGAATACCTTCTTTAACTTGTTTGCTCATTTGTTCATCGCTCATGGAATCTATGAATTTATTTGTGATAGAAGTAGCCGCCTGCTGGTTCTTTACAACATGGGGAGTTAGAAGAATAACCAATTCTGTCCGCGCATTCTCCCTGTCTGTGTTGCCAAATAACCAGCCCAAGACAGGTATTTTGTATAGAAAGGGTATTCCCTGGCTATTTTTGGTATCATCTTCCCTAATCAGTCCTCCAATAACGATTGTCTGGCCATCTTGCACAACAAGACTCGTCGCGGCCATGGTCTTATTGATGACGACTTGTTGGCCCGTGCCAATCAGCTGCGTTGTAAAAGTAGAAACCTCCTGTGATATGTCCATTGCAACCAGACCACTGTCGTTAATCTGAGGCTTTACTTTAAGAATGATGCCTATATCTTGGTATTGAATCGTTTGTTGTGGAGCGACGCCGGGAGTCCCGAAAGTTTCCGAAGTCGCGATAGGAACCTGCTGCCCGACCTGTATCTTTGCTTCACGGTTGTCTGAAACCATTACGTGAGGCGAGGCGAGAACCTTGGCCTTTGATTGCGAGGCCAGGGCATTGATGAAAGCTGTCACTGTCCCCGCTCGATCAATACCGATCAGATTGAGGCCGGTCTGTTTTGTGAGATCGGTTTGCAGCGAACTAGGATTGAGGTAGATGTCGGGGCGACCGCTATTCTTAATTGCCCATGCTATACCCAGGCTCATGTTATCAGTTAACTGTACTTGGGCTACTGAACCTTCAATCAACACCTGTCGGGGGACGATATCCAGTTTTACAATAGTATCTTTTATGATGGTGTAATCTTCCGGTGTGCTGAGGACGATTATGGCGTTTAAAATATCATCGGAAAATATTCTGGCCACGTCGGACAGGAACCCTTCCGCGGCGCCTGATTTTCCCGGAGATTGAGCAGTGGGCGGCATGGATGGCTGGGGCGCTGACCCAGGTTGGGCACCTTTATCCGCTTGGAATACCTTAGGAGCCCCTTTGTCTGTTGCTTGTTTTGTACCAGAAGTCGCGCCCAAAAAGATCTGCTGGAGCAGAGCGCCGATGTCTTTGGCTTTACCATTTTGGACATGATAAACGAATACTTGAGGCCCCTTCTTTTTTTGCTGCTCGGAGTCAAAAAAATTGATCAATTCCAGAAGGCGTTTAACGCTGGCGTCAGTATCTACAATAATAATGTGGTTTGATTTGGGAACATCTACGATAACCGCGCTCGTTGAAGCAAAAGGGGCAAGTAGTTTTACTACTTCCGCGGACTGCATATGCTGTATCGGGATAACTTGAAGCAGCGCCTTTCCTTTGATCTGGATTTTGTCAGGGCTTCGACCGATACTGATGGGAGCCGGTTCGCGAGCCAGATCACTTATAGGTATAATACGGTAAAGGGCGTTGTCTTCAATTACTGCAACACCGTTCAGCCTCAGTATAACTTCCATTAGAGGGAGAACATTATCGCGCGGAACAGGCGCGATAGATCTGAATGTAACCCTTCCTTTGACGCGCGGATCAATAATGTAACTTAATTTTAGAATTTCGCTGAAAACAGTCTGTATAACTGAGTAAATATCGGCATCGTCGAAGTTAAGGCTTATGGCGCCTCTGCCGATGGTGGAAGCGGCGCCAGCTGCAGGTCTGACAACCGGCACATTCATTGGAGGCGAAGGCTGAATCTTTCCTGCCCGTCCCGTTTGTGTGCTCTGCTGCTCCGCCATCCGTCCAGGCACGAGGGTCGGCTGTTTAGGGGGTGATGTCATTTGCTCGGGCGTTAGCGGTTCCGGTATGCTTGTTGGTGCAGTTACCGGACCTGGCGGTGAAACCGTTCCGGTTTGACTCAGCAAAGGTCCGGACTGATTGAGCTTCGCATCCGGTGCAGCCGCCTGTCGGCTAACTGGCGTTAACTTTTGTTGTGGAGGCAACAATGTGGGCAAATTCGCAGGCTGGTTTTGAGGTGCAGAGCCTTGCGATGCCGTCGAATCGATTGTCCCAGAAGAAGGGAGATTAATGGCTGACGTGCCTTGTTTTTTTTCAACAGTCTGAGCGCACGCCGATAATGAAGAAATACATATTATTGAAATGATCAGGATAAAATTGCGCAATGCCATCACCACTCTCAATGACCTATTCCCAACTTAGCACATCCTTATCTTCAGCTTCACCGCCGGGAGTGCCATCACGCCCATAAGACAATAGATCGTAATCGCTGTGCTGGCCGGGACATTGATAATTATATGGTTTTCCCCACGGGTCGTTGGGCAGTCCTTTCTTCAGATAGGGGCCCTCCCAATTTTCAATATTCTGATTGGTGACCAGAACATTCAACCCTTCCTGCGTTGTTGGATATCTGCCGGTGTCCAATCTGAACTGATCCAATGCTTGTCCCAGGAGCTCAATTTGCGCACGAGCAGCAGCCTGCTTGCCCTTGCCCAATTTGGGGAAAAGTCTCGGCGCCACGAGAGCGGCAAGCAGGGCAATCATTACCATTACCACAAGCATTTCCACTAAAGTAAAACCCTTCCTGTTGCTCAATTTATTTTCGTCTCTTTCATTCATAATGCTCTCACAGGGCAAGCTTGATAATCAGAATACTTTTAAAATGGTTGTCACATTCTTCCAATATATCTTTAGTACTTGAGGCGGGAGCTTGTCTCGGGGCGCGATTTACGAAGATTCTTAACTGTCTCATCGATGTCATGTGTAGTCAAGATGGCCTTTAATCTCTGTCGGCTGTCAGGAATCTTTAGAACAACATAAACCCGGCAGCGGTCTGCGCAAGGTTCAGAAGCGGGGAGACATATCTCCAATAAGGCTTCCTCAAAGGCCTGAAAAACGTTTCCATAAGAGAAATGCCGGACAAGACCTTGTGAAGATAAGGGGCTTTGAATTCATGAGAAATAAGCCCAAGAAAGAGCCCTCTTCATTCAAAGATCCCGTCCAAATGTTTCATAGCTTACGCCATCTCTACCATTAATGTAAAGATAAAGGAAGGGACAAAACAGCGGTGATTAAATGGTAGTATATTGGCAGTCATTAACTACTATTTTGAAGATGTTCGCTTGTGAAACTGTTGACTGGGCCAAGACCTACTCGACGATCGCTGAGCTTCCTCACGGAATTAAGAAGTGATGCGAGCCGTGATGAGGCAAGGGGGCTTCTCGACTGTCTCCTGCAAGACTTAAGACTGCCTTTACTTGTGAGGATAATTTATAGCTGGATATTTATTGTCCTAGTCTGCTGGAGAATGTCACGAAAAATCATCGCAGCTCTCCCGTATTGTAGGAGAATAGTGACATACATAGTGTAAATTATTAATATAACTTACAATATGCTTAACTTGAACAAATTTTAACAATTTGCTAAAAAAAGGTTGCACAGGTGCGAGAGGTGTGATATGTTCGCACCCAAGTAACATTGCTGATGGTTCCTTACGCAGTCCGGAGTATGGTCGCGTATATGCTTCAGAAAGAAACCTTTATGATACTTGTTATTATACGAAGCCGGTCATCTCGATCCTTCTTATCTAGGGTTGCCAATTCTAATTTGTCGAGAATTGCACATTTGGGGGCGTGCACATGATTATAGTAAAGGGAAAAACGCATTATACGATTGTTGATGCTGCTGAGCGGTTGGGTGTCTCGGCAAAAACCATCAGGGATTATATCCATAGAGGCATTATTCCTGAACCGCCGGAAATCAAGTACGGCGTGCGGATATTAAAACATTTTCCAATTGATTACATCGATTTGGCTAAAGTCAAATTGGACAATTACCGGAACACTAAGCATGAGAAAAGGCGGTAAGGGATGTGCTGCCGCTGCAATACAACACAATTTATAGGGATCGAAATAATCTATAGAGGAGCTCTTCCTTGACCCGTTTGAAAGAGATCAGTTCCACAGAACGACTTCTTGACATCATTCGCAATAAGAGGGATGAAATCAAGACTGAACGTCTGGATACATCTAAGATTGACCCGCCCAGAAAACTAATCAGATTCACTGCTCCGAGAATTGTTTCCCGTGAAAAGCCCATAACTATTGGCATCGATATCGGCCATGAATATCTGAGAATGGTGAAAACGGCAAGACTAGCCGACAAGCGTTGGGAATTGCTCGATTACAGGAGTGTGCCATTCGGCCATATAACTACGAGGAAATCGCCTGACTTCAGCGATTTTCTAAAATCCGAATTGAACAAATTCTGCGGCGACATCAGGAATGCTAATCTGTGGGCGATAATGTCCGCGGCAAGGGTTAATGTACGCCACATCAATATCCCCAAGGTGGCCAAGAAACAGATTGAGAATGCCGTGTATTGGACGATCAAAAAAGAAACGCCTTTTGATGATAAGGATACGGTGTTCGATTTTGAAATTCAGAGAGAAGTAACCGAGCAGGGTGTCGGCAAGTGGATGACTATGGTTTACACCGCCCCGAGGGCGGAGATTGAAGACTTAAAAGGGCTCTTCTCCCAAGTAGGGTTGCCCTTGACCGGCATTTCCATCACACCCTTTGCAATCCAGAACTTATTTAAGACAGAATGGATTCCTCCGGCAGTTGAAGGCACAGTCGCAAGCCTCTTTATTGGCAATGATTTTTCCCGCATTGATATTTTTGCTAAAGGAAAGCTTATTATGACCCGGGGCATAAAAGCGGGCATAAACAGCATGGTTGAGTCATTGATGGAAAGGCTCGCGGCAATACGCAAGGAAACGTCACAAGCGGAGAGGGGCCTTCCCCCTACGAGCTTCGAGCAGGCGAAGAAGGTGCTCTTCAGCCTGAGCCCGGATTCTCCCCCTTTAACGGAGAATGATGTCGGCTTCGGTCTCACGGACAAAGAGAAATTCGATACCATTCTGCCTGCCCTGGAGAGGGTGGTCAGGCAGGTGGAAAGAACATTTGAACATTACACAGGCGGTCACAGTTATGACATGGTCACCAGAATCTACGTATCGAGTGCCATGAACATTTCTCAGCCTGTCATAGAATATGTGGGTAATCAGTTGGGCATCAAGAGCGATATACTGAATCCCCTCAAGTCTAAAATACCAAATATAGGCGGCAGTATGGAACATGCCACTGTCTCTGAAATACTCTCCCTTATTCCGGCCTTCGGACTTGCCCTTTCCGATAACGCTTATACGCCCAATCTGATGTTCAGATTCAAAGACAAGGAGAGAAAGGCCAGTGTCACACGGGCAAATAGAGTCATATTTGCCGTATTTCTCGTTGCCCTGGTTGTTTGCTCGGGTTTCTTACTTTTTGAAATTCAAAAAGCCCGTGAAAAAGAAATTACAATAACCCAACTTGAGCAGGAACTGTCCAAATACAAGCCCAGAGTAGACCAGAGCCTGATATCGGGAATGCTCTCGAGTTCGAGCAGACAACAACAGCTTTCCAGGAATTACGTCGACAGATATCTTGGCATGGCCGTTGTCAGTGAGGTGTCTACGATGACACCGGCAAATATCCGTCTGATTGACCTTAAGGTGCACATGGCAGCCCTTCAGCCCGGCAAGGTACGGGCGAATGAGCCCAAGAAGGAGACTGCATCTACAAAGGAAGAAGGAAAAAACGTCACGATAGAGGGGGTTGTATTTGGCGACCGCAAAGCGCTTGAGGCCTCATTGGCCGGATACTTGATGAAATTGAAATCGTCACCCATGTTCACTCAAGTGAACGTACAGAAAAGCAGCGTAGAGCCTCTTAGAAGGAATGAGGTTCTTCATTTTGTAATTGAAATGAAACTGGTCTAGAGTTCAGTCATGGAAAAGATATACGCAATACTTCCGAAGCGAAGCATCGTCATCCTCTTAGGATGCATATCCGGCGTGCTTTTCATAATTCTTGCCGGTATTGTCCCGCAACAAATGTCCGTTACGAACTTAGATAATAAGATTGCAAGTATTCAATTTCAGATTGAGGAGCAAAAGAGGCTTCAGCCTTATTACCAGATGTTGAATGCGGGACCCCGGTTGGGCAGGTCGACAGTGTTACCATTCCCTGCAAAGGCTCCACTTTCGCGGACGAAGATAGATACAGTTCCCTCGATTATCAGAGCCGAGGCGCAGAAGGCACATATCGATATGATTTCCGCCTCTCCGGACCTCTATGCCTTGGGCGGTGAGAACAGGTTTCTTCTTGTTAATGCTGTTCTCAAGGGGGATTTTTTAAATTTTCGCAAGTTTCTCATCGGCCTCGGGGGAATCGCGTGTCTGGAACGTATTGAGGAGATCCGTATCCAGCAAAATGAGGATAGCATGGAATTCAGGATGAAAATCTGGCTGGCCATGATTTAGGAAATCAGCTTCGAGGATGAAAGATTAGAATGCCAAAACTGACCAGACAACAAATCATCATACTTTCCGTTATGATAATCATGATATTGATTGCTTTATATGATTTCTTTATTGCGCCGCGCACAAGAACAGAGCTAATCGATATTGGAAAGAAAACATCCGAATTCGAGGCATTCTTAACTGATATTACTTCAAAGTTGCCAAAAGAATCATTGCCTGCCACTGATGCCTATGTGCTGAGCCGTGCCGAGTCGGCATGGGTTCATGATCCATTTTATGAGAGAAAATCATTCCGGGAATGGGAGAAGCGCAAAGAACAGGCCAAAGCCGGCGGCGGAATATCACAAAAGGTTAGCTTTAGCTATTCCGGATATCTTAAGGCCGGCAATAAAGATTTGGCTATTGTAAATGGTGCAGAGTACGAAGCAGGTGATCGGATGGAAATCGAGGGATATGTTCTGAAAAAGATTTATCCCGGCAAAGTCGTAATAGTTAACGAAAAAAGTGGAGCAAAATTTGATGTTCCTTTACAGGAATAACACAGATGATGGAAGGGGGGGATAGGCCTTGACTTGTTTTCACTGTAAGAAGAAAGTTCGCAGCTTGACCGTTGTCCTTTTCTTCGGGATGTTCATAGTTGTTGGTTGTGCCGGCGAAAAAATGGCAAAGAAGGATCCTTTCTTCGAGAAATGGGAAAAGATGGCTGATATATCAAAGGGACATTCGCCTGCGCCGAGGTCTCGTGATACAGTTCGAGAATTAGTGAAAATGGAGCAGGAACGTCTGAAGGCAGAAAAGGAACGTAGTGGAGGCAAGGGACTGCCTGACACGCCGATCAGTCTGAAGATTCGTCAGGCTGATGTAAAAGTCGTCCTTCGATCCTTGGCGCGAATTGCAAATCAGAACGTATTGATCAGAGATGATATAAAAGGAGAAGTTAGTATTGATTTCAAGAACACTCCCTGGGATCAGGCGTTCAGCAGTATACTTAAAAATCAAGGTCTGGCATATGAGTGGGAAGGCAATATAATCAGGGTGATGACAATAGCAGACAAGGAACAGGATCTGAAGCGGAAAACCCAGGACAAAGATGAGAAGCTGGTGGAACCGCTTATCACAGTTTTCATTCCGATAGACTATGCGGGCACCAAAGACCTGAGAGAAAATCTTGGTGATATGCTTACAAAAGATAAGGACGGCAAACCGCGCGGATCAATAAGAGTGGATGAGCACAGTCATGGCCTGATTATCAATGCGATACGCAGTGATCTGGAAAAAATGATTCCCATAATTGAACAGATCGATAAACCTACGCATCAAATTTTGATCAAGGCCAACATTGTGGAGACCACGAAAAATACGGCGAGAAACCTGGGTATCCAGTGGGGTGGGTGGTATAATTCGGGCAATTTTTATGTGACGCCGGGCGGGACGATACCCACTCCGGGTCAGCCCGCCGTACCGGTATTCGGCGCCCCTGGCCTGAGCGGTTATGGCTTCGGTGTGAATTTCCCCGCATCTTCAGCAGCGATGTCGGCTGCCGGCGGCGCTGGTTCTTTGGGACTCATGATCGGGACACTTGGCGGCAATATACTTGAATTGCAATTGAATGCCCTCCAACAGGACGGCAAATTGAATATCCTCTCCACTCCGTCGATTACCACCATGGACAATCAGATGGCTTATGCGGAAAACGGGGAACGCGTACCATATGTTACACAGCAGGTAAGCGGGGGTATTGTGACGAATACAGTGACCTTTGAGGACGTTGTTCTCCGTCTGGAGATAACGCCTCACGTAATTGACGGGCAAAATCTCAAGATGAAAGTAGTCGTGAAGAAGAATGAAATAAATACGGCGCGCAACGTTCTGGGGAACCCGGGCATCTTCAAGAAAGAGACAAGCACCAATCTCATCGTCAAAGACGGGGAAACGATAGTCATCTCAGGGTTGACCAAACAGACCGTTCAAGATGCGGAAAGCGGCCTCCCTGGTCTTAAAGATGTACCGGTTATGGGATGGCTTTTCAAGTCGCTGAGCAAGAGCGAGACCATGGAGGAAGTTCTCATCTTCATTACTCCAACTATACTGCCGCTCCAGACGGCTGCCGCTGTTTCAGGCAAGCCCACAAAAGGTTCTGAAGAAGCGCCCGCGCAGCTATCTCCGGCCATGCCTGCGCAATAAAGTAGTTATGGATTATTTCAAGATCTTAAATCTTAAGAAGGAACCCTTTTCCAACTCACCGGAACCGGAGTTTTTTTTCCAGTCGGACAAACATGTAGGCTGCCTGCAAAAGTTAGAACTGGCCGTGCGTCTCCGCCGGGGATTGAGCGTAGTAGTAGGGGAAGTGGGGACGGGAAAGACCACTCTTTGCCGCCAGCTCATCTTGAAGTTTGCCGCATCTGAAGAAGATAGAAAGCAGATCGAAACGCATCTTATCCTGGATCCGTCGTTCACCAATCCCATCGAATTCCTGTCGACAGTTGCGATGACGTTCGGTGTAGCCAATTCCGGGAGCGCTGCCAGCGAATGGCAACTTAAAGAAAACATCAAGAATTATCTTTTTGGCAAAGGTGTTGATGAGGGGAAGATTGTAGTTCTCATCGTTGATGAAGGACAAAAGCTTCCTGACTTTTGTCTCGAACTGCTGCGTGAATTTCTCAACTACGAAACAAATGAATTCAAATTGCTCCAAATAGTCATATTTGCCCAGAAGGAATTTGAGCTTATTCTCAAGAAGCAGAAGAATTTTGCCGATCGGGTTAACTTCTACTATCTTCTAAGGCCTCTCAATTTTCTGGAGACCCGGGGTATGGTAAAATTCCGCATAGCGAAGGCGAGCGACACGGATAAGACGCCATCGCTTTTCTCGTATCTGGGCTTGTGGGCATTGTATCTGGCGACGGGCGGCTATCCCAGAAAGATCGTGACCCTCAGTCATCAGATTGTACTTGCACTGATTATTCAGAACAGATCCAAGGCCGGCTGGTTCCTCGTCCGTTCATGCAGTCACAGGGTACCCGCTGATAGAAAGAGATTCCTTAAATGGGCGACGGCAACGGCTTTCACTGCCATTATTATTTTCGCGGCAGTTGCGGGATTTTACCCTGGGGTTTTATTTGAAACCTGGCCGGTCAATGAGATATTGGGAATAACAAAAACTGAGGTCAACACTTCAGCGGAACTGATCCCTGTGAGCAGGTTGAGTCAGTCCGGACCGCCGCCTCTTGCAGAGGCGAAAGCATTAAGCGGGGATGATATAAAGTTAACTAATAAGACCATGCCGGAAATTATGGGAAAGGTGGAGCTGAGGAGTGGAAGAACTATCTGGCGGCTACTGAATGACTTTTACGGAGATTTCGACAAGGAGAAATTGAAAAGGGTCGCTCGCGCCAATCCACACATCAAGAACTTAAGCAGGGTAAGCGCGGGTGAAATAATTGCATTGCCCACGATTCCCTCCAAGTCGAACCCCCTTGCGTTGGGGAAATGTTGGGTACGCGTGGCAAGAAGTGAAAAACTTGATGAAATTTATGAACTATACAAGAATTATCAGCTCACTTTGCCGTCTTTGAACTTTCTTCCATATTGGAATAGCAGAGAGGGTTTTGCATTTGCCATTATCTTAAAGGATGGCTTCTCGAGCATTGAAGACGCTCTGGTTGCGGCAAGACAGTTGCCGCAGCCACTCGCAGTAAATGCAGAGGTTTTTGCAAAGGTGAGTGATGATACGATTTTTTTCAAGAAATAGGCAGTAGGGTCAGAGGTTATTCACGGTGACAATCAAAAAGAGATTGGGCGGGATGCTCATTGAGGAGAAGCTGCTGACAGAAGAGCAACTGAGGAAAGCTCTTGCCGGTCAGGAGCAGGCAGGTCTGAAGCTGGGTCAGTATCTCTTCCGGCAAGGGATCGTGAGCGAGCAACAGATAGTAGATGTTTTGTGCAGACAGTTGAGATTGAAGAGATATCATCCTGAGGCCTTTCCTTTCGATATTGAACTGGCAAATCTAGTTTCTTTTGATGATGCACAGAAGTATCAGGTGGCGCCTTTAATGAGAAAGGGTCGTCTCCTGACCGTTGCAATGCTGGATCCACTGGACATAAATGCCTTGGACGTTCTGGAAATAGTAACGAATTGCGAAGTGGAGACCGTAGTTTGCACAGAACGTGAACTGAACCAACTGATAAACAGCATATATGGCACCCATTCGAGTCTGGGAGGCCTCTTGGAAAGCATGGATATCGAAGCGCAGCCTGCCAAGAAAGAAGAGGAAGAAGCAGCAGATGTTCAGTTGGCGTCACTTCAGAATATGGCTGGAGAGGCGCCTATTGTCATACTTGTAAACTCCGTTTTTGCTCAGGCTGTTCGCGAAGGGGCCAGTGATGTGCATGTCAGCCCCCAGAAGAACAGCATTCAAGTCCGGTTTCGTATAGATGGGAAGCTCCATGAGGTGCCCTCTCCCCCCAAAACGCTTTTTTGGCCGATAGTTGCCAGAATAAAGATCCTCGCCAATATGGACATTACAGTAACAAGAGTGCCTCAGGACGGGCGGTTTACGCTGAGGATGGAAAATAAAGAAATAAATGTCCGTGTATCTTCCATACCGACGATTCATGGTGAGAATATTGTCCTGCGACTTCTGGATACGAGCTCCGGTATCTATGCCCTGGATCTCCTTGGAATGGTCAGTTCGGATATAGAAAAGGTGAGGTCAATCATACAGAAACCTTACGGCATGATCTTAACTACGGGACCTACGGGGTGCGGAAAAAGTACAAGCCTTTATTCCATATTGAATGAACTCAACAGGCCGGACAGCAATATCATGACTCTTGAAGATCCTGTTGAATACCGCATAGAAAACATCAGGCAGATTCAATTGAACCGTAAAGCGGGAATGACTTTTGCCGGCGGTCTGAGATCCATACTGCGTCAGGACCCTGATATTATAATGGTGGGAGAAATTCGAGACGCCGAAACAGCCGCTATCGCTGTACAGGCTGCGCAGACCGGTCACAGGGTTTTAAGTACCGTACATACCAATGATGCCGTGGGCGCCATAACAAGATTTATTGATATGGGAATCGAACCATTTCTTCTTTCTTCAACGCTGCTGGTATCCATTGCTCAGCGCTTAGTGCGGACTGTCTGCCCGTATTGCAGAGAACCTTACAATCCGCCGGATAAGATACTTGCATCATGGGGCCTGGAAAATTGGGATTCTGCAGATTTTCAGCGCGGCAGAGGATGCAGCCAGTGTTTTAACACCGGGTATAAGGGGCGTACCGGTTTGTTTGAGGTGCTTGTTATTGACGAGATGATTCAGGATATGATTATTAAGAGAAAATCGGCCCATGATATCATACGTAAAGCTGTAGATGCAGGTAACCTTAATACCCTGAAATATGATGCAGGCAACAAGGTGCTCAGGGGTATTACGACGCTCGAAGAGGCGAGCTCTGCAATCATGATGTAGGAGAGGGCCAGGCACGGAGCGCGAGTTGAGACAGTCATGCCTAGTTATACATATCAAGCCATAACTGAACAGGGAGCGACCATTAAGGGTGATATCGAGGCTGAGTCACGTGACCGCGCCTTAACCATGCTGGCCGACAGGGGATATATCCCTTCGAAGGTCAAGGAGAAAGGGGCTCGTTTCTTATTCGGCCAGTGGTCAAGAAATCGACTCAGGAACCCTGTCAAGCATGTGGATATCATACTATTCACTAAACAGTTTAATTCGCTCTTCAAGGCGGGAGTGCCTATAATCAGAGCGTTTCAGGTGTTGGAGGCACAAACACAAAACGGCATTTTAAAAGAAGCCATCGCTTCCATGTCTCAGGGCATCAAGCAGGGGTCTTCTCTTTACGGGGCCATGGAAAGACATGGGACGATATTCTCGCCATTATACGTAAGCATGGTGAAAGCAGGAGAAACGAGCGGCACAGTTTCAGAATCACTCGACCGCCTGATCTATATCATCGAACACGAAGCGAAAATCAAGGAGGATATCAAATCGGCATTGCAGTACCCCATCATGGTGACCGTTGCGCTTGTTGCTGCCTTTTTTATTCTCCTGACTTTTGTTATACCCAAATTTGCGGAGATGTTCTCCAAGGCTGGTATTGTTCTTCCTTTGCCGACGAGGATCGCCCTGCTGCTTTATAATTTCTTGGCAAACTATTGGTATCTCTTAATTGTTTGTATCATCGCGCTTTTTGCGGGGCTCAGAATCTATTTGAAGACCGAAAACGGGCAATATATGAAAGACACGCTTATCCTTCGCCTGCCCGTTATCGGTCCTCTGTTTGTGAAGGCTGCCATGTCACGTTTTGCGAGCATCTTTGGTATGCTGCAGTCTTCCGGTGTTCCGGTTATGACCGCCATGAGGGTTTTATCAGGTATAATCGGTAATGCAGCAATCGCCCGCGAGTTTGAGCGTGTCAGGGAGCAGATGCACGAGGGGCGTGGCATCTCTGCCCCTCTCAGTTCTGCGAAGTACTTTCCTCCCATGGTTGTCGACATGATTGCCATAGGAGAGGAAACAGGCAACATCGAAGAGATGCTCCGCCAAGTCTCGGCACATTACGATGAAGAGGTGAGCTATGTTGTGAAAAGGCTGTCTGATCTCATTGGCCCGATTCTAGTTGTGGGGCTTGCGGTCGTTGTTCTATTTTTTGCTCTTGCCATATTTCTGCCCATGTGGGACCTGACAAAAGTAACTCATACAATCAAATGAAGAAGAAGAAGTATATCCAAGTCAGCCTCTATATACTTATTCCGTTTACCTTCAGCGCCATCTCCCTATTGTGGGTCATCATGACCGACAACTTCGTTCAATATTATATGAAGACCGTGCGGAATCAAACATGGTCCTTCGTAATGTGGGTAATGACCGTTTTTTTAGTGACATACCTGATAGGTCTTTTGATTACGCGTATTTTACTCAAACCGGTGATGATGTTGGTTAAGAAAGCTGAAAGCCTACCGACATTTCCCGCACAGGCAGACGGTGAAACCAAGGCGAGAGACGACGTAGAACACTACACAAGAGTATTTGACCAGATTGCCGCAGTTTTGAGCGGGGTTGAAGCCAAAGAGCTTTTTCCCGGTATTGTGGGACAAAGCAGAGTCATGCGCGAGATATTCGCACAGGTAATGAAGGTCGCGCCGACTGATTCAACAGTGCTCATTATGGGAGAAAGCGGAACGGGAAAAGAGCTTGTGGCTTCCGGAGTTTACGAACACAGCCCTCGCAGGGGTAAGCCCTTTGTTAAGATTAATTGTGTGGCCATACCGGAGAGTCTGCTGGAGAGTGAACTTTTCGGTCATGAGAGAGGCGCATTTACCGGCGCCACGTCTCAGAAGATTGGCAAATTTGAGGTGGCAAACGGCGGCACCATCTTTCTTGATGAGATTGGCGACATGTCCCTGGCAACGCAAGCGAAAATATTGCGTGTGCTCCAGGAGAAAGAGTTCGAGCGGGTTGGCGGTACAGGGACGATTAAGGTTGATGTCCGCTTTATTATAGCGACTAATAAGAACCTTGCCGAGATGGTAAAGCAGGGTCTATTCAGGGAAGATCTCTATTACCGTATAAATGTTTTTTCAATTTACCTGCCTCCATTGAGAGAGCGGAAAGAAGACATTCCTCAACTGGTAGAATTTTTTCTTGATAGAAAACATAAACCGATTCACCTCTCCCCTGCGGCTACACAGATGATTGCCGGGTACTCATGGCCGGGTAATGTCAGGGAGCTGATGAACACCATCGAAAGGGCGGTAGTCCTCACGGAAACAGGGCTGATTGAACCGGCGAATCTGCCTGCAAATATGACGGGTGTGATGAAGAATTGTATTCCTCAAAATCCGGATTCGCATGCTTCTCTGAGCATTGACAAACGCCTGGATGAAATTGAGAAGGGTTTGATAATAGAGGCCTTGACCCGCGCCGGTGGCGTTCAAGTAAAGGCGGCTGAACTCCTCGGCATCAATCAGCGAAGTCTCTGGCATAGGATCAAGAAGTATGGGATAGACGCTGAGTCCTTTAAGAAGCTACAAAAAATGTAGATAGTGCATCAATCTTCGCAGGTTTTCCGCAATTAGGATAGAGCATTGGCTGAATAAAAATTTCATATAATTAAAATTAGAAGCTTTTAAATGTGTGACGACGGCAAGTTAGCTATCTAGGACAACATTTTCAAATGTCCTGCTTTAATATATGTGAAAAGTGGCACGAAAGATGCTCATAATAGCGACAAAATGTATGATCTATCATTAAATGATTTGCAAATAAGAAGGAGGTTTTAAAATGAAGCTAAGAAAGCATATCCGTAATGAGAAGGGTTTTACCCTCATTGAAATCATCGCTGTTTTGGTCATCCTCGGAATACTCGCGGCCATTGCTATCCCGAAGTATCTGGATATGAGGAGGGAAGCAGTCGTGAAAGCTGCGGCCGCCGCAAAGATGGAATTGAACGCGCGGGAAAGACTGGCGCTCGCTCAGTGGAAACTGAGAGACGGGTCTGGTGCGTATCCTGATATTAATTCATCGGGAACTGCTGGAGATGGCAGCGCGGTAAGTGGGCCCAACACCTCCATCGGACCGGATTGGAATAATAATAATCCTATATTAAGCGCAACAGCGTTTTCGTTTAGTGGAAAACAGGTTATGTTTACGAGGGTTGCACCAGCAGATACCGCAAATGAGCCTTATAACTGGACTTCGAGCGTCACTGATTGATTCAACGGCTCAAGAGGAAGTTGATCCAAAGGTTGAATATAATCCTATTGACACGGATGATGGGAAGATTCTTTCTCAAGAAATGCTTGATTAGCAGCATGAAGCAATACCTTTAAACCAGGGGAGTACATAAGCTCCCCTGATTTGTTTATGCCCTCCGTTCTTTAGACGTTAAGACGACACTTGTTCAACAAAGCCTGGTCGGATTAGTTTTTAATGGTTCGAGCCCACCTATTCAAAGATGCAGACCAATGACAGTGGTTATGAATTGCATATCCCCTGGCATTTTCCCAATTTGAGGAAATATGCGTTCTTCCTTATTTCCCTCCTGATCCTGCTCCTTGCTGTTTATGGTAACAGCTTTCATGGGGAATGGCATTTTGACGATATCCCCAATATTATTGAAAACCCAAATGTACATTTAAATAATCTTTCATTGAGAGGAATTTACAATGCATTACACTTCCGGGGAGATCTCATACGCCCGGTATCCTATCTCAGCCTTGCCATCAACTATTACTTTGGCGGATTAGAGCCATTCGGCTATCACCTGATTAACTTTATTATTCATTATGTGACAGCCCTTTTCTTGTTCCTTTTTATCTTCGAGACGCTAAGACTGCCGCTGCTGAAAGAGCGGTATGGGGAAAGAGCCTACACGATATCAGCACTCGCAACTGTCCTTTGGGCCATTAATCCCGTCCAGGTACTGGCGGTGAGCTACGTTGTTCAGAGAATGGCGAGCATGGCGGGAATGTTTTACATTGCCGCCATGTACTTCTATCTCAGAGGACGCACGGCGGAGGGAGCAAGAAATAGGGTATTGTTTTTCCTATGCTGCGCCGTGGCAGCGCTTCTCGCCTTTGGCAGCAAGGAGACTGCCGCCATGCTGCCGGTCAGTCTCTTTATCTATGATCTTCTTCTGATTCAGGGCGCTGACAGAGAGACAGTAAGAAAGAACCTAAAATATGCATCTATCCCTTTTGCCGTTGTTATTATCCTTGCTAATTCGTATTTAGATCTATCAAGCATTCTTGATGACTACCGGATCCGTTCATATACATTAGGCGAGAGGCTATTAACGGAACCGAGGGTCATAATCTTCTACATCAGCCTCCTTCTTTATCCCATCCATTCCCGGCTCACTATGCTCCACGATATTGATATTTCCACATCTCTGACAGACCCATGGACGACATTGCCGGCGATATCAATCCTCGCTTTTAGTGCGGGTTACGCGCTCACAATCGCCAGGAAGAGACCTCTCCTCTCTTTCTGCATCCTATTTTTCTTTTTGAATCATTTGATTGAAGGATCGTTTATCCCGATCGAGCTTATTTACGAGCACAGAAACTACATACCATCCATGCTCTTTTTCGTGCCCATGGCCATCTTCATACTAAAAATGCTGGATTATTTTAATTATAAAAAGGCAATCCGGTGGCTAATAGTCTTAGGCATCGCATTTGTTCTTTTTGCAGAAGGCCATACTGTCTATATGAGAAATGAAGTATTGAAGACGGATATGGCATTATGGATTGATAATATCCTGAAATATCCAGGGCTCAGTCGGCCGCATAATAATCTCGGTATCAACTATTCAAGGCAGGGACTGCGCGAAGCCGGTATGGGAGAGTTCATAGAAGCCTTGCGCCTGAACAACTATGAAAATCTGGCCATAGAGGCAAGAACCGAAATCAATATGGGCAATTTTTATTTTGATGAGGGCCGAGAGGATTTAGCCCTTGAGCATTATCGAAGGGCAATATGGATTAGTCCCACAAATGCGCAGCCGTATGTCGGTCTTGCCCAGATCAATCTCAGAAGAGGAGATCTTGGGAGGGCGTACGAATATATAAGAAAGGCATTGAAGATTAATCCCAATGCAGTTGAGTATCACGAACTTTTTTCCCTTATTTTACTTAAGCGGGGGAGTATCAGGAATGCGGCAATAGAGGCAAGCAAGGTGTTACAGCAAGACTCGACCAGGGCATTTCCGCGCCTGATCCTGGCGGAGATACAGTGGCAAAAAAGAATTTACGATAGGGCGATATTGAATCTAAAAGATGTCGTGAGGATGCATCCTCTATATGCTCAAGCGTATCTTTTTCTGATAGACTTATATGACAAAAAGGGTGAGAAAGATGCTATAGGAGAGGCAGTCTCCGGCCTCGTTCATCTGAAGGGAGGCAGGAATCTCGAGGAGTTCGTGCATAGATCAGCAGGCGACAGGTTTACGTCTGTTCACATATTCGATACCGACAGGATGTTATCAATAATCAAGAGAACTCTTATGTCACAAGCTGAGGAAATCAAGACAAGGGGGACTATCAGCGATCACCAGTGAGCAGCTATGCTCCAGCCACACAAGTCAATTTCCCCTTGAAGTTTTCAACGTTTCAGAATATTTAATGATTATGAGACAGTTCATTAGAAACGCCGATGGCAATCAGGGATTCACCATGATCGAAATTGTGGTTGTTCTGGTTGTACTTTTTATTTTGTCTGCCGTGGTCATAGGCCGATACACGACAGCGGATTCCAATGAATTGATGGCTGAAACTAACGGCTTAAAGGCAAACCTCCGCTATGCGCAAATACGGGCCTTGGGTGATACGTTACAACCGAATAGCAACAACCCACGCTGGGAATTAGAAATAACTAATGCGACGTCGTATGCGCTTTACAGGCGCGGGGATGACGGCGTGAGGGTCGCTGTCAATCTTCCCAGTGAGGTTCTTCCCTCACCTACGCATGCTCTACCAGCAGGAGTAACGCTGACTTCAGGTGTCGGTCTGGTAATAACATTTGATGATTGGGGTAGCCCGGGTTCATCAAATATATCCATCGCACTTACTCAGGGTACGCAATCCAGCACTATTAGCATAACTAGAAATACGGGATTTATTCCATGACAGGCAAGAAGAAAATTAATGAGACAGGGTTTACTCTGATCGAGATCATAGTTACGGTTGTTATTGTGGCGGTTTTGGGCGCTATGATCATAACTTTCCTTTCCGATTCTTTTATAAAGAGCAGCAATTCCGTTAAATCGATGAGGGCATCATCCAATCTTGATATGGTTATGGCAAATATAACTCAGTATTACAATAAATACCCCAAGTGGAGAAGTGAAACAGTATATGCTGCCGGCAATTTTATTGTTCCTACAATTAGGAATGGACACTATTATGGATGTACGGTTGCCGGAACGAGTAATTTGAATGAGCCGACTTTATGGCCCATAAACCCCGGTGGCACTGTCACTGAAACTGCGAACATAATTAAATGGACGGAGAGCGGATTATTGCCGGATCTGAACGCTGTAAGAACAAGCATCGGTGCGGAGAACTCTGACCAGAATAATGCCTATGGGATTTATCATGTCGAAAGAAATAGGTGCGTATCTTTTCCTTCCCCTTCCTATTCTGAGCAAGACGATGCCGCCTGCGGTAATAAGATCCTTAAGGTTACGATCAAGAGTGATCGGGGAGGGACGCTGACGGCGTTATTCTTATTTAACTGATGGTATAGATGATGTTAGAAAAACAATTCAATGATAAGGGTTTCACACTGATAGAGATAATCGTCTCTATCGTCGTAATGACTATTATCGCCATTATAGCCGGCGTTGGTCTGGTGGAAATAAGCAAAGGCTATGTATTTTCCAAACAAAATGACGTCATCACGCAGCAAAGCCAGATAGCCATGACACGGCTAAAAAAAGAGTTCAACAATATCAAGACGGTTACTTCCGGGACGGCAACATCAATCACATTCACACGAAGCTCGGGTGGATCCACGCATATGATATCCTGGGCCGGCGGCAACAGTCCCCTCTTGGTAGATGGTGACACGGTAATTGCGCCGGTAACTTCGTTTAATTTAACATATCATGATTCATATAATTCATCAGCTTCATCTTACTCAGCTTCCACATCTATCATTGAAATAGCGCTTCAGTTGGTGGGTGCAGAAAATACCCCGACAAATTTTACCGATCGCGTCAATCTTTACCTGGAAACAGGAGGATAATCCATGTCCTTTTCAAATCAAAAGGGAAGTGTAATTGCATATGTCGTCATCTCTATGACCACGATTGCCGCATTGGCTGTCGGTGCGTTCTATATGAGCTCATCAACCGCTTTAGGTGAGTTGGGGGCTAACAATTTGAATAGAGCCTATTTCCTTGCCTTGGCAGGCAAAGATTACGCTTTAATTAATCATGTCGGGGGAGATTTCACTCTCGCTAACGGCGATAAATTTCATATCGTTATCACTGGGAACACTATTGTATCAACAGGCATAGTCAATCAGGGGACCCCTTTTGAGGCAAGAAGATCAATCAGTATAACGAAGTCAGGTTTTGGTGGTGGCGGTTCACCACCGGATATCAGCTTTCCAACTGATATTCAGTCATTTGCTTCGCCTATTCAGTCGCAAGCAGGTTTCATCACGACCGACACCAACGCTGCCAGGATCACATTAGGGAACAGTAAGACGGGAAGCTTTGGCTCAGTCTGGTATGGAGGGAGTGCCACCCAGGGAAATTGTCAGAATGGCAAATGCGATTTTGGGAAAGGTTTCCGGGCCTTTTTTGTATTTCAATTTGCTTCAGGTTCGACCGGTGATGGTTTTACTTTTGCATTCTTTAACGGTGAAGGTGTTGATCTTAATGGCGTTAAAAATGATCGCAACTCTGTGGGAGGTGATAGTGGCAGGGGTGAGCTGTTGGGTTATGCGGGCGATTCGCGTGTTGATTCCGCCGGGACGAGCTTTCTCGACGGCAAGGGGGGCAGGGGCATTCAACCGCCAAAAGTGGCCGTTGAATTTGATGTTTATCCCAACTTCGGTTCATCGGATGTATGTGCTTCCGGGAGCAGGCGTGATGGAACTGATTCGAGAAACCATGTAGCCTATGATTTCTGGGGCGAGAAGGATACAATTCCTGGCAGTCCATGTCATTCTCCCGTTACTGTCGGGAGTAACACCTATGACGATAACAGACATAACGCCGGAGGTATCAGTCCTATCAACACTGACCCGAGAAACTCGAGAAGGCCCACCGATGGTGCGGATACAAGCTACTTCGACGCATCTTCATTGTGGCCATCAGACTGGTTGTTAAGCAACGCGCCCACGAATATCTATGCTTTCAGGATTGAAGTAACGCGCGGTACAACGCCAAATGTTAATGGTAACTATGAGTATACTATAAAGTCATGGGTAAAGCAGTGTCTGGTAGTCAATGACATTACGTGCCCCACATATGATGATGGTTCTAATTTTGCGAATACATCGACGGATTACGCTGACACAATTCCGACGTTAATTAGGAGTCCGATCGATGAACTAAGTCCCACTCTCCATCAGAATTTTAATTCCTTCTACTTCGGGTGGACAGCGGCGACGGGGGGGGCTACGCAGAATGTCACACTAAACAGATTTAGAATGAATTTTTCGCAATGACGATTTAGAGCTTATCAATAACATTGTAGACGGTAGTTTCTTCGTCCATTCCTTTTAGTTTTACCTGTGTTATCTTTTCAACCTTAAAGAAATCCTTCACCGCTTCATATGTGTCGTTGCATATGAGGATTTGGCTTTCCTTGGCAATCCTTTCCAGCCTGGCTGCTAAATTGACAGGATTACCCATGGCCGTATATTCTTTTCTGATTGCAGAGCCAAATATTCCTACCATGGTTTCGCCCGTGCTTATGCCGAAGCCGACAGGAATCTTTATGTTACCCGCGCCGATTTCTGAGTTTATTTCAGTAATTTTATTTCGCATCTCAACTGCACACTCGACGGCGCTCCTGGCATCACTGTTCTGCGTGATGGGTGCGCCAAATATCCCCATAATGCCGTCACCGATGTGTTTATCGAGGGTGCCTTTGTGTTTGAAGATAATGTTGTCGAGAGGATAAAAATAATTAAGATTGAGAAGCTGGGATAGCTCAGATGGTGTCAGTGTCTCCGATATCTTTGAGAAACCTCGGATGTCGGTAAAAAGGATGCTTACTTTCTGAATTCTGGACTCCAGGTTCCCCCCGAACTTCTGTAATTCTTCGAGAACCTGAGCCGGCACGAATTGCTTCAATCTTTTCCTGACGTGAAATTCCTTCAGCTTTAGCCTGATGTCTTTATTTTCGAAGGGCTTCGTTAAGAAACCATCAATGCCTGAGTTTACACTCTCAATGGCGCGATCGAGGGTCGCATAACCGGTGAGTATGATCTTGATAATTTCAGGATTGATCTTGCTGATTTCGATAAGTGTCTCAAGACCATCGAGGCCCGGCATCTTAAAATCGCATATCACTGTTTCAATTTCGTTGACATGTTCTCGAACGATATCGATGGCATCCGTACCGTTTTCTGCCAGGAAAACGCCATAACCGTCCCTTTGCAGAAGCTTTTCCAAGGATCTTCGGACGCCCTCTTCATCGTCTACGACTAGTATCTTTATCATTGTGCCCCCTGTCTCACCGGAAGGTCTATCGTAAATGTTGTACCTCGTCCCGGTATGCTGCTTACGGAGATCAGACCCCCGTGTTTCTTGATAATTTCGTGGGAAATGTAAAGACCAAGGCCTGACCCGCTGCCAACGGCCTTGGTTGTAAAAAATGGCTTAAATATATCCTTCAGGACGTTTTCCGGAATTCCCAGGCCAGTATCACGGCACTCTATGGTAACAGAATTTGTATCTTTCTTATATCTTGTTTTGAGGAATATGGTTCCTTTGCCTTCTGGCAAAGCCTGTATTGCATTCTTGATTATATTCATGAACACTTGACCGAGATTGGCAAAGTTGCCATTTATTCTCGGCAGGCTCTCATCTAAATCTTTTTCTATAATCACTCCTGAATATTTATACTGGTTGTGCAAGACTCTCAAAGCGTCTTCTATGTTTACATTGATATCGACATCCTCAACGTAGATCTGCGTCTGCCGTGATAATCCCAGAACGCTTTTCACAATATTCTCCGCCCGTTTGAGTTCCTTCAATGAGAATTCGAGATCATTCAGCAGTTCAGTATCGATATCCGTCTTATCTTTTCTTTCGTTGAGTAGTTCAATGTTTGTTTGAATCAGGCTTGATGTACTTGCCAGTGGATTATTGAGCTCATGGGCTATTCCGGCAACAAGCTGTCCGATGGCGGCTATACTTTCCGTCTGAATCAGCCGCTGTTGTGTCCGTTCCTTCTCTTCAAGAGCTTCTCTACGGGAATTGATCAATGTCTGCGTAAATAGTCCATATGTGATGACAAAGAGCACAATAAGTGTGCGCGCGAATATCTGGTCAGATATGAGGGAATCGAACACCCAGTATATCAGCACCATGACAATAGCGATTAATAAAAGCCCATTTTTTTCAATCTGCCGACGTGCTGCGCTCTTGTCACTCATCGTATATTTGCCGGGAATCTCTCCTAAACTGAACTTCACAACTTTGTCTATCTCTATTTAAAAAGACGTTCATTGTCAACAGATTAATAATCGGGCAATGCAGTCATTACTGCTCTATCGTCCGGGATATTCTAATATAGATGCAGCCACTGTCATGAGAAAAGCCTGACTGATTAGCGGGATGTCTTAGCCAAAGTAGATCAGTTTGCTTACCACGCAAGGCCGGTCTAAAGGGACTGTGATCGGTTGAATTCTTTTTAACTCTTCAATATCCCATTTATCGTCCTCTCCTAAGAGATCAAGGGCTTCTTCTTGGGAATTGGCCAGGACGACAACCTCCGCCTGCATATAAGCATCCCTGTAGATATGTGGCTCATCGAACATCGACCAGCTAGAGAATTTTTTGCTGTGCCGCCAGATGAATATGTCCATGCGAATTTCACCTCGAGTGGTTTAATCTGATCCTTTGAACTGTGAACATAGTTCGGAAGCCCCCGGCTGGAAGTTCCTGCATGTCTTGGGCCTGTCTTCGTAGATCGTGCAGGAACTGTACTTTCCCTCGAACCTGAGGAATGGACAGTTGAACAATCTTCTCCCGTCTCCGGTCGATATGACGACGTCTCCAGCCCACACAGCCTTTGAATGTTCCATCGAGCGAACTATTTCCTTTTTGTCTTCAAGCCTCCATTTTTCCATGTCTTCATGAGTTGCAGGAACATAGGCGGACATGCAGCACTTCCCGCATCGCGTGCAAGTCACGGTGGATGTCTTGTTGCTTTTTCGCTCTTCCATTCTTACATGCATCAGAGGGCGTAAAGTACTTACAGGATGGATATGTAATTACCTTACTGAGCTCAGAACTAAACCGAAGAATTCAGGACAAAGATAATGATATAGCTCTGTACAAATTAGGGTACAAACGAAAGACAATGAGATTTTAGAAGCGATGGCCGCGTTTCTTCGTCTTCTCCTCACGATATGAGCGTCATCCTTGTCCGATCTGCACTTCATGCAGCCACGCGGGGTTTTATTTTGAGGTTGTATACGTCAATCCATTCCACCTTATGTTTATCAGATGCGCCTTCTGTAGCTGCCCTGGGCAGTGAGGCGACAGTTCCTTTCTTGCGGGGGCTGCCGTTGAGGACGAGTAGATTCATGAGCTATTTGTTTAATTCCCTTTCATTAACAATACACCTCAGAGTCTCCATTATATTGTCCGGGGGCGTGTAGCAGTCTTTTTCATTCTTGCGGATGAGATCGATCGCATCCGCGCTGCACTTCGGCATGCAGAGGCCGCAACCGATGCATCGGTCTGGATCTACCTCGGCGACGTCGTCCCTCATGCTGATGGCGTCCATCTGACACCGATCCAAACAGATCTCACAGCCTATGCATTCTTCCTTCCTGATCTTTGCATAGTAATTGGTATGGACAAGCGTAGCTGGTTCGGGAAGTCTCTTAAGGCTTTTTAGTATCTGGCAGCAATCTCCGCAGCAAAGGCACATGGCCATAATCTTCTGTGCGTTGGTTGGCTGGAGGACGAGGGCATCTTCTTCCGCCTTGTTCAGGATCTGCAGGGCCTCTTCACGGGTGATCGGGCGTCCGAGAGCGTTCTTCTCGTAAAAATGAGCAGCACCGGAAAAAATGAGGCAGGCCTCAGCGAGCTTGCCGCAGCCTTTCCCGATCATGGAATGCTCTCTCCTGCAGATGCACGGTGCGACAACAATCTTGCTCTGCTGTTCAATCAACTTTCGGGCCTCCTCGTAAGGCATCACGGTTCCTTGCCCTTCCAGGCTGGCTCCTATCGGTATGGTTCGCAGTTGTTTGGTTTTAAGTTTGAGGAACGGATCGATCAGATGGGGGATGTATTCATTCATATCACTGATCAGATCTTTATCCAGATCATTGACGTGGTACTCCCAGATGCCGACAACATACTGGGCTGCCATGTAGCGTGGGCCCTCGGGCACATCGGCGCGGAAGATCAACCCTTTGCGCGACATCTGGTAGAGTTGTTCCGCCAATTCTTCCGCCGGCAGGCTGAGGCGCTTCGCAATTCTTTCAACGGGCTCAGGCATCGGTCGGAGGGAGCAGGCGAGAGCCGCTTCGTCTTCGGTAAACAGGCGTTTGAGGATACGCATCTCCACACCGGATTCCGTGCGGGGGAATCCGCCGGGGAGGCTATCCAAATGTTGGGCCAATCTTTCGTAAGGATCCTGTGTCATCTGTCCTTCACCTCATGGGATATTAAGGCAATCCTGCTGCCTCTTTCTTCAGGGTAGAAGTAGCGATTTTACATATCAGCGTCAAGGATTATTTGCAGGCCTTGATTTGGCCTTGGCAGCATCCTGAGAGAAGCAACCTGAGCGGAATCCTCGGTTGGGGAAGGGGGTCTTATCGGAGAATTATTACTGCGTGCTGATTATATCTACCAGGCGCCTCAACGTCACACCTGCGTCACCCATAGGGGGCGTGTAGCGCCAGTTGTTCGAATCCTCGCCGTCATGGTTGACAATATGATGGGTATAATCCTCACCCATCATTATCTCGTCATAGGCCATGGATGCCCGCATTTCAAGATCCTCCAGCACGTCCGGGGTAAGGAGCTTTCCCTGCTGCTGCGTACGGGCGATAAGTTTAGGGAGCATGATGGCGGCCGTTGTTTCCCCTGGTGTAGCGAAGCCCATGTTAATCTGCAGCGCATGAATCTCGTCTTCAGAAGCGGGACTGATGAAGACGGTACAAACCTCAAAATCGGCAGTCAACTTCCGTATCAGCGGATGATCTCTAAACAGTTTGCCGAGTGTGGGATATATTTCGATGATAATCAGTCTGCTATGGACAAATAGCCCCTGCATCTCCACTAGATCTATAGCCTGCCAGATTCTTCGTATTTGACCTACGATGAAACGCTCAGGGGGATATGACCTTATATCCTGCTCCGAACGAAAATAATAATCTACGCCGTTCGTTTCAACAGATCTGGGCTGCCGGCTGGTATACAGAATGGGCATCTGGAATGATATTTCCGGATGCACCTTCTTGAGGGCCTTGATGAGGGGCGATTTCCCGGCACATGAAGGACCCGACAGAATAATGAGACGCTTTTTCATGTTCATTGTACTTCGCTCATAAATTACTGCAATTTCAATCTATGTAAATTATTGGCAAAAAATGAAAAATGCATTGTCATTATGCATTTTATATACTATTTATTAAACCTTGTGGTTTCATGTTTTATTGGCCTTTAGCATTAAAATATATTTGTGTAAATGCAGAAAGGATAGAAAAGCCTGACCCTAAGAGAGACCTCTCAGCTCACAGAAGAGGCTTGCAGGGGGCAATGAAATCATGATCACTATAAACAGTTTTTTGCATCGAAATGATTTAAAAGATTTCATACGAAGATGGATGTACTGCGACGTACATCCATCCGATGCAGATTTGATTACCCGCCTGGTTCATTTCAATAATGTATACCTTTCCAGGTACCTGAAGATTTTTTCAGAAAAAGTTTTTCGGGAACTGCATAAATGTGAACTGAATTGCAGGTCTGCGTTCGTAAAGAGTGATCTCAAGGACACGATCGTTGCCAATCCTCCTTATCACAACCCGCGGATAGACCAATTAATCGCAGACTATCATGCCGAGCCGGGACGTTTTTACAGGGAGACACCTTTCCATGCGACGTTATTTTTCGGAAAACGCGGCTCCGCAGATGAATATCTTGGGTCAAGCAGGAAAAAGCGCGTGCACAGGATGGCAGAAAAATCCGCCCGGAGGATTATTGACTGGATGTTCAATGCTATAAGGAAACGCGCCGATCTGCTTGCGGATGATCGCGCCCGAATCCTCGGGATTCCCAGGGACCAGTTGGCGACATCGCAGGAAGAGATGATTGAAGAATTTCTCAAGGCTGAGAATCGCTTGCTTGAAGATTTCAAAGAGAAGAGGGAGATTCACGATGTTAAAGATATGATGATCAATGATGTGGCGGGTGTGAAAGTGATACTCGAAGACGCACGGCAGGGGGAATTGCTGAGTGCGCTCCGGCATATGGAGGGATGCGAGATTGTTGAAGCGGAGCGACATACAGGGAAGTACAACGCCACGAATGTGATCGTAAGCTATAGTCCGCCCCGCGAAGAGATTATTAGTCAGCCTTTGAGCGGGAAGATCATTGACATCATGAGCCTTAGAGACTCAAGGCCGGATGATTACAATAGAGAGTTTGCGGAATTCGTTAGGTCCGGGGAGAATCATATATATCTGGAAATAATAGTTTCGGATTACGAAGAAATGCTGGAGAGTGAAATAGGCCGATGCATGCATGAAGACCGGATCATCGAGCAGCGTTTGAGGCAGCCTTATAACGGGCACCTCGCAAAGAATATAGAGTACCTCATGGAGTATCTGTTTGTGTTTCCTTATTCGGCGCAGTATGAATTGGGTGAATTGCCGATCAAGCTGTGGAACCGATACCTGCCTGACTACTTTGATGAAGTTCTGAGAAGGCTTTATCGTATTCCGCTGGGCAACTCAGTCGAGGAATGAATTTCTCCGCCCACGACGAATGCTTTCAGGCAGAGTATTTATTTCTTAGGTATGGATGAGTGTCACAATTTCCGGCAACAATGAATATCTGTTACTCCGCGTCATCACGAACATCTTAACGTCGTCACGCTTTCTCATTTCTTTGATAATGCCTTCGCCCTTCATGGAAATAGTGGCTATAACGGGCGTTTCCTGGTTAAATATTGTCATCAATAATTTATTAAATCTAGCCGAAATACATTCCATCTTTCCTATTTCATCGATTATAATCACACCGACATCCTGATTGAAAAAAGAAATATGGTCGAGAAAATCCTCAAAGGCGACAATATCGACGCCGTATTTGCCCACTCTTTCATGACTTGCAATACCGGTATGGGAAAGCGTTGCCCTCCTGCCGTCAAGGCTCACTAAAGAGAAGCCCTTGCGGACTCCCTCCACTCGTATCTCCTCTGTGAAGAAACCGGCAGGATGAAGATGCTGCAGTTCGTGAGAGATTCTCTTGATTAGCGTTGTTTTGCCGACGCCGGGAGAACCTGTTATGAGGATGTTTTTCTTCTCCATGGTAAAACTCATTGACACTCGGGAGTGCTTTTCCTATACTTCAGAACATCTAAAATGTCTTCAAAAAGTCTATCAAACTCGAAGTGGTTTTTCATTGAAAAAGATTTCTCTTATACCTCTGGTCGGTATCATCTATTTTACAGTGAGCGGCGGGGCCTTCGGATTAGAGGAGCTGGTGAGCTCAACGGGCCCTGGACTTGCCCTCATGTTGCTCATTGCAACCCCTCTCCTGTGGAGCCTTCCTGTGGCATTGATGGTGTCGGAGATGAGTTCCATGCTCCCTGTCCATGGAGGTTATTACCGCTGGGTGTATTTTGCGCTGGGACGTTTCTGGGGTTTCCAGCAAGGCTGGTGGATTTGGATTTTCACATTTGTTGACATGTCCATCTATCCCGTGCTCTTTGCCGATTATGCAAAATATTTTTTCCCCCATCTCGCCGGATGGCAGCACTGGATTGTCTGTCTTCTTGTGATCTATTCCTCGCTGGTAATTAACTTGCGCGGCGCACACTCGGTAGGCCGCAGCTCCGTTTTGGCATTCGTGATCGTGACCGTCCCGTTTGTGCTTTTCACAATTATTGGTTTATCACGGATTGAACACGCTCCCTGGGTTCCCTGGACCTCGGGGGGAGACAATTTAATCCAGACCATCGGCCTGGGACTCGCCGTGGTCATCTGGAATTATTCTGGGTGGGACAATGTAAGCACTTTCGCAGGCGACGTGGACAATCCTAAACGCAATTATCCCCTGGCACTGATGATTTCTGTTCCGCTGATTACCATCATGTATCTGCTTCCCATGGCAGTCGGAGTAGGGGCCACTGTAAATTGGAGCGAATGGCAGACCGGAGATATTGCCAAAGTCGCCGGTCAGGTTGTCGGGCCATGGCTTGGAGCCGCGATGTCTCTAGCAGTGATGTTCAGCGTATGGAGCCTTTTCAATAGCCAGCTTCTCTATACATCGCGTCTGCCCTTTGCCATGGCTGAGGATGGGTTCTTCCCCAAATGGATTGCACGGCGGAACGCCAGATGGGGAACACCGCACATTTCTCTTTTGATATGCTCCATCATCTACAGTCTTTTTTGCCTGCTCGATTTCAAGAAACTGGTCGTGATCAACGTGCTGATCTATTCCACGGCGCTTGTTCTCCAATTTTGTGCCCTCATCAAGCTGCGCCGTGAGAGGCCGGAACTTCCGCGTCGTTTTCGGATACCTGGCGGTTGGGCAGGAGTTATCCTATCTACAGGTTCGGTTGCGATTTTCGCTGCCGTATGCGTTACCTTTTTCCTTTTAGGCACGGGCGACAGTTGGAAACAGGTGGTCGTTGCGGCCGGAATGCTTCTGACAGGGCCTCTTGTCTTCGCGATTGCCACCCGGGTTCTGGAGCAGTCACCGGAAAATGAGGCATGGCTTAGGGAACTGGATCACAGTCCGGATATGGATTGAGCCATATTCAGGCATGCGTGTGGGCGAGTGAGGCATGAAGTGGGTCTGAGAATATTTACCAGCAACAGATTAGAAACTCTGGCAGAGAAACTGAGCGAAGTCATTAAGGCTCCGCTTACTTCGCCTTTAGACAAAGAGGTGATTATTGTGCAGAGCCGGGGGATGGAGCGCTGGGTCTCCATGCGGCTGGCTTATCATCTGGGCATCTCGGCAAATATCTCCTTTGCCTTCCCCAAAGCATTTGTGGGGAGGGCCATGTCCGCCCTTATGCCGGAATTTAGAGAGAATCAGGCCGTTGAGCCGGATACGATTACATGGAAAATCCTGGGATTGCTTCCTTCGTTTGTCAAGACCCCGGGCTTCGAGGCTATCGATGTTTATCTTGGAGGCGGTATGTTTGAGGAGGGGAAGGGATCACAGTTCAATCTGAAGCTCTTTCAGCTTGCGGAGCGCATAGCAGACGTCTTTGATCAGTACATGATATTCCGGCCTGAGATGGTGACGTCCTGGGAGGCCGGAAAGACGGGCGGGAAAGATGAGAGGTGGCAAGCGGAAATATGGCGTGCATCAATGAAGGAAGATGCTTCTTACCACCCTGCTAAACTCCGGGAGAACTTTCTCAAGAAAATGCAGTATCAGAACATTGCCGTAAATAATCTCCCCGAACGAATTTCAGTCTTCGGCATATCGTCGCTCCCGCGCTTTCATTTGGACATTATTCATGCGCTTGCGGGCTCAATGGACGTTAATTTTTTTCTCATGAGCCCCTCTCAGGAATTCTGGCTTGATATCCGCTCTGACAGGGAGATGAGCCGGGAACTGTTGAGAGTGAGGGAGAAAATAAGGTGGAAGACACATACCGAAGGCACATTATATCTGCAAAGAGGCAACAGCCTGCTCTCATCACTTGGTTCTCTGGGAAGGGAATTCCTTGGCAGCATGTCCGATTTTCAGGCTGAATTTTACGATTTCTTTGAGGACGGCAGTGAGAAAAATCTCCTTTCAGCCGTGCAGTCCGACATGCTCAATTTACGGGACAGGGGAAGGAGAGATGATGCCCCGCGGCTGCGCATCTCAGATGATGACTCGTCTATACAAATCAATTCCTGTCACGGTAAGATGCGGGAGGTCGAGGTTCTCTATGACAATGTGCTGGCTATGCTCGAAGAAGACCCCGCTCTGATGCCCAAAGATGTTCTGGTTATGACACCGGATATTGAGGCCTATGCGCCCTTCATACAGGCCGTCTTCGATATTCCTGAAATGAGGGAATCGGGTGAGAGACAACGCATTCCCTTCAGCATAGCCGATATCAGTGTGAAGACAGAGGTGGAGATTACGGATACCTTTTTCGCAATCTTAGATCTCTACGGGAGTCGCTTTGAAGTCTCCCGGATCATTTCCGTCCTCGAGTCGCCCTATGTCAGCAGGAAGTTCGATTTCTCTGAGAAGGACGTAGCCCTGATCAGATGGTGGGTTGCGGATGCACGGATTTACTGGGGTATTGACGAAAACAATCGCCGCCACATGGGACTTCCCGGCATTGCGGAAAATACATGGAAGGCAGGACTGGAGCGCCTGCTCTTGGGTTATGCGATGCCTCAAAAGGATGGCCGGCTCTTTGAAGGCGTTCTGCCTTACGACAACATTGAAGGCGGTGACGCTGCCGTCCTGGGCCGGTTTCTGTATTTCACCGATGAACTGTTCAGGGAGGCAGACGACCTCGGTCGCTTGACGACCATCGATGATTGGTCGCGGAAACTGATCGGCATCCTGGATAAATTCTTTCAAACCGATGACGATATGGAATCGGAAAGAGGTCTCCACGTTTTCAGACAGAAACTGAGAGCCCTGGAAGGCACGCAAGCCAATGCGGGGTTTTACGAAGCCGTCGGAATCGATGTAATCAAGTATTATTTGAAGAAAGTCCTTTCGGAAGAAATGCTCGGCTCCGGTTTCCTGACGGGGGGCATGACGTTCTGCGCCATGCTGCCCATGCGGAGCATTCCCTTTAAAGTGATATGCCTGCTGGGTATGAACAACAGCAGCTTCCCCCGCCAGTCGCGGTCGCTGGGCTTTGACCTGATGTTGAAGGCACCGCGGGCGGGCGATCCATCGCGGCGAAACGATGACCGCTATCTATTTCTCGAGGCTATCTTGTCAGCAAGGGAAAGGCTGTATATCAGCTACATCGGACAGAGCGTCGAGGACAACAGCATTCTCCCTCCGTCAGTGCTTGTGAGTGAGCTGCTCGATTACATAAAGCAGGGCTTTGATTGCGGGGAAGACATATCGGAGCGTGTGGTGACGAAGCATCGCCTGCAGGCCTTCAACCCCCAATACTTCAGCGGCGATTCGAGGCTGTTCAGTTATTCCGAGGAGGATTGCCGGGGTGCGCAGAGTCTCGTAAGCCCTGGTGCAACTCCTTGCTCTTTTATAGAAGGCGCTCTTTCCGAACCGAGAGACGAATGGAAAACAATTGATTTAAAAGATCTGGTGAGCTTCTTCAGGAATCCAGCGAGATTCATTCTGCAGAGACGTCTCTGTGTGATACTTGAAGATGAGGCGGATCAACTTCGGGAGCGGGAATTATTTGATCTTAAGGGTCTTGAAAAATATTCCCTTGAACAGGCCCTGGTAGAGAAGGCGCTGACGGGATGGAACCTTGACGACTATTTTGTCGTTGCCAGGGCATCAGGGCAGCTGCCCTATGGTACGGTTGGGTCTTATCTCTATAGCAGTCTGTCTCAAGATGTACACATATTTGCGGAAGGTATTCGACCTCACATTATGACACAGAGCATGTCTCCACTGGATATCAACTTGGAGATTTCCGGGTTTATGCTGAGGGGCCGCATCGATTCCATTCATCCGCGTGGTGTAGCGCATCTCCGGTACGCACGACTCAAGGCGAGCGATTTCCTGCAGGCATGGCTCACGCATCTCGTGCTGAATGCCCTGGGAAAGGAAGGCTATCCGTGCCGGAGCTATCTCTTTGGGAGTTCCGGATCTCGGGAATACGCGCCGGTCGATAAAGCGAAAGAGATACTCGATGGATTTCTGAAGGCATATTGGGTAGGCCTATGCAAACCATTCAAATTTTTTCCTGACAGCTCATGGGCTTATGCTCAGGCAGTGCTCATAAACGGGAAATCGAAAGATAGAGGAATAGAGGAGGCAAGGAAGATCTGGGAGGGGAGCGATTTCGGCGAGAGGCAGGGCGAGTGTGAAGAGCCATATCTCAGCCTCTGCTTCCGCAAGTTGGACCCCCTGGATGCGGAGTTTCAGGGGATTGCAGAAGAAATCTTTGCGCCGCTTATCGCACATCAAAAAGATCTGCAGCCATAACTTGATGGCAGTAAACAGGAAATTCTGGACAGATGAAACAATTCGATCCGATTAACAGTCCTCTTGACGGGAAAAATCTTATTGAGGCCGCGGCAGGCACGGGAAAGACATATGCCGTAACGTGCCTTTTTGTCCGTCTTATAATCGAGAAAGGGCTCGCTGTTAAAGAAATCCTCGTCGTTACCTTCACCGTCGCGGCTACAGAAGAGTTGAAAGACAGGATTCGGAGCAAACTCCGGGACGCCCTGGAGGCATTTACGAAGGGGAGATCTGACGAGTCCTTCCTAAGGGGGCTTCTGGGGAAATATCCTGATGAGTGGGACAGAAAGACAGCGGTGGAAAGGCTCATCGCGGCAATCAGGGATTTTGATGAGGCTGCAATTTTTACCATACACGGCTTCTGTCAGAGGATGCTCTATGAAAATGCCTTCGAGAGCGGCGCACTGTTTGATGTGGAAATGGTGACGAATCAGGAAGGCTTAAGAGAAGAGATAGTGGAGGACTTCTGGAGAATTCATTTTTATGATTCCCTTCCGGAACTGGTCGAGTATGCGATGGATCGGGGTTTTAGCCCGGGATATCTTCTTGGGCTATTGGACAATAACGCGATGAACCCTGATGTCAGGATAGCTCCTGAGACAGAGCCTCCGGACATCGCCGCCATAGCCGGCGCGCTCAAGATTTTCGAAGGGAAGCTCAACAGGCTTCGGGAAATGTGGACGGTCTCGCACGAAGAGATATCTGAGATGCTCAAGAGCCAAAGTCTCAAGGCCAATGTTTATGGCAAGAGAGTGCCTGCCATGACAGAAGCCATGCAGGGATTTCTCGCTTCTGACAGGCAACGCTTCACACTGTTTAAAGGTTTTGAAAAATTCACGCAGTCACGAATCAGCAAGTCTATAAAGAAGGGGACGGTGCCGCCCTTTCATGATTTCTTCGCTCTATGCGATGAAGTCGTTGTTATGGCCGGTGCATTGACGGATCTCATGGAAAGGCAACTTCTCTTTCTCAAGACGGAGATGATTCTGACTGCCAGAAGAGAAATCGCCCTCCGCAAAGGCCTGCGGAACATCATGTTTTACGATGATCTCCTGTTGAAAATGCGCTCAGCGCTGGAAGGAGCGGGAGGTGATGCCCTGGCAGCTGCGATCAGGCGCAAATACAGATCTGTGATAATCGACGAGTTTCAGGATACGGATACGATTCAGTACGCAATCTTTCGCTCCATTTTTGGAAGTGAAGGCGGGGACCTTTTTCTTATCGGGGATCCCAAGCAAACCATATTTGACTTCCGGGGTGCGGATGTGTTTGCCTACATGAAGGCAGCGTCCGTCGTTGAGACGAAATATGCCTTGAGAGAGAACTGGCGGTCCGAACCCGGATTGGTGAGGGCTATCAATACCCTGTTCTCACACAGGGACAAGGCCTTCGTTTTCGACGGGATTTCCTTCCAGCCGGCAGAGGCGGCCTCCGGTAAAGTTCACAGATATTTGAAGGTGGAGGGCGGAGGCGAAGCCCCTCTGCATCTTTGGATCGTTCCAGGCAACGGGTTGTCGTCGGCAAAGGGTCTGGCCAAAGGGAGGGCGAGATCGCTGATTTGCCGCGCCGTGGCCTCTGAGATACTACGCTTGCTTGAATTGGGCAGGGAAGGGAAGGCCACGATAGGCGCAGAACCCATCCGTGAAGAAAGCATCGCCGTTCTGGTAAGAACTAACAGGGAAGCCGCTCTTGTTCAGGAGGCTCTTTCTGAGACAGGCATCCCCAGTGTCCTTCATATGAAGGAAAATATCTTCGATTCACGTGAAGCACTGGAGATGGAAAGGTTATTGACCGGTATTGCCCATCCGGATCGCGAAGGCCTTGTAAGAGGCGCCCTGACCACGGATATTATGGGAGCAGACGGGAAGGATCTGGATGGATTCATCAACGACGAGAATGAATGGAGGATATGGCTCGAACACTTCTGGAACTACCATGAAATCTGGCACGCCCAGGGATTTATCAGGATGTTCAGGCAGCTCTTGTCCGGAGAACGCGTCAAACAGCGTCTTCTTCGGTATCCTGACGGTGAGCGTCGCCTGACCAACGTTCTGCATCTCTCGGAACTTCTGGAGCGCGAATCCGTCGGAAGGAGGCTGGGACCGATGGCGCTCCTGAGGTGGCTCACAAAACAGCGAAGCGCCGGAACCGTGCGATCCGATGAAGATCAGATTCGGCTGGAAAGCGATGAAAATGCGGTCAAGGTCGTTACCGTCCATAAGAGCAAGGGACTCGAATATCCCGTCGTCTTTTGTCCCTTTGTATGGGGAGATTCGAAGGTCAAGGGCGACATCCTGTCTTTTCATGACGAACACAATGACTGGAGATTGACCTGCGACGTCGGTTCTTCCGACCGGCGTTGGATAGAGGAGAATGCGAGAAGAGAGATTCTGGCTGAAAACGTTCGTCTCTTATATGTCGCCCTTACCAGGGCAAGGCATCGATGCTATCTCGTTTGGGGGAAATTCAACGAGGCAGGCACTTCCGCACCTGCTTATCTGCTCCACAGAAGCGGGGATGATTCATGTGACGATGTTATCGGTGAGACGGATGAGCGTTATTGTGGATTAACGGACAATGACTTTCAGAGCGACATCGGAAATGTTGTGCGCAAATCCGGAGGGACTATAGAGGCCTGCGAAATGCCCACTGAGGCGATGCGCAGATGGCGGGCGCGTTATGATAGGGTCGAAAGCGCAGAGTGCCGTCGGTTTTCCCGGAGCATTGACAGATCCTGGAAGATAGCCAGTTTCTCTTATCTTACTTCCGACAGACCCCATGTTGCTGATCTCCCGGACCGGGATACCAGCCCTCAGATGGATATCTCCGGTGAAGATACGGCAGACCCACAGGCGTCGGGAATTTTCGCATTTCCCAAAGGCGCCAGGGCGGGGAGTTTCCTTCATGAGGTCATGGAGCACGTGGACTACACCGAAAGAGATATGGGAGCGGCAAGAGCCCTCGTCTTTCGGAAGCTTCCTGAATACGGATTTGAGGACAAGTGGGTTGATGCAGTTGTCTCCATGCTGGAAAATGTCGTCAACATGCCCCTCCGTAGGGACGATGAGGCCTTCAGGCTCGCCGCTGTCAGCCGCGGCGACCGCATCAATGAACTGGAATTCTATTTTCCGCTTAAGCGCATTTCACCGGACGGCCTCAGGTCAATCTATGATATTGCCGGATCGCGGTTGAGGACGGACGGTACGGGGGCAATCCCTGAGATTATGGAGAAGCTCCGGTTCAGTCCTGCAAGAGGATACATGAAGGGTTACATGGATATGGTGTTCAGGTATGCAAACAGGTTTTACCTGGTTGACTGGAAATCAAACTTCTTGGGGGCCGAGGTAACGGATTACAACGAAGCCGCGCTTTCCCGCGCGATGACGGAGTCCTTTTACTTTCTCCAATATCAGATTTACACCGTGGCCTTGAATAAGTTCCTACAACTACGAATTTCCGATTACAAATATGAGACCCATTTCGGGGGGGTGTATTATTTATTCCTCCGCGGGATGGACCCTGCCCGGGGCACTGACTATGGAATTTACTACGACCGCCCTGAGGAAGGCCTCATCAAGAGCTTGACCGAGACCTTGATGGGAGAGGCTTAACAGCGCGCAGGTATCAATCATGAATGGAACACACCTCAGCCTCGATAACAGATACTTTTCCGACCTGGATATTCGCTTTGCGCATTATATGGGACGGCTTTCGGGGAGCGATGCACCGGAGATATTGCTCGCTTCAGCACTGGTCAGCCGTTTCACGAGAGAGGGGAATATATGCCTTGATCTTCGATCCGTAGAAGGCAGTCTCTTAAACGGTGACGACGATGGTCAAGATGCGGCGGTCCTGCCGGCACTGGCCGAATGGTCTGCTGTTCTTGAAGATTCTAAAGTTGTCGGGAGACCTGGGGACTATAAGCCACTCATCCTCGACAGTCGGTCACGACTCTATCTCTATCGGTACTGGGATTATGAAAGGACGCTTGGCAATTTCATCAAAGGCCGGCTCCGGAATATTGAGGGCGAGAATAATCGATGCGATATCTCAGAAGAAGATATTTCGCAGGTGAGGGAGAGTCTGTCCAGATTATTTCCTTCGACTCAGGATGACGATGGGGGAGATAGATACTGGGCCATGATTGCCGCCGTTACCGCTTTCCTGAACAGATTTTGCGTGATATGCGGCAGTCCAGGGACGGGTAAGACAACAGTCGTGGCAAAGGTGCTGGCCCTTCTCTTGGAGCAGTCAAAAGGTAAAGAGCTTAAGATCGCGCTGGCCGCCCCGACGGGAAAGGCTGCGTTTCGTCTCCAGGAGTCGATCAGAAAAAACAGGGAAGGATTGGCGTTACCGGATGCCATCAAGGCCGCCATCCCTGACAATGCAACGACTATTCACCGCCTCCTGGGCACCTTGAGAAATTTACCGTATTTCCGGTTCAACAGGGGGAACCCTCTTCCATTTAATGTGGTTGTTATAGATGAGGCGTCCATGGTGGACCTGCCGCTCATGTCGAAGCTTGTCCAGGCGATGCCGCCGGAGGCGAGACTGATTCTTTTGGGAGACAGGGACCAGCTGTCTTCAGTGGAGGCTGGCGCCGTCCTGGGCGACATCTGCGGTCTCGGGGCAACCAGGCCGTATTCACGTGAATTTGCAATCACGTTGAAAACGATCACGGGACAGGTTATTGCGCCTTACGATGCCGGCAGCATGCCGGGCATACAAGACTCAATCGTAGGGCTCAAGAAGAACTACCGCTTTGAAAAGGATACGGGGATCAGCAGGGCCTGTAACGAGGTAAACGCAGGGAATAGCCAGGGCGCTATGGAGGTCTTGAAATCGGAAGCATACGGAGACATCTCTTGGGCCGATGTGCGCCGACCTGAGTCGATGGTTTCAGCGGTGCGAGATGTTGTAATGAAAAGGTTTAAGGATTACCTAAAAGATCCTGATTTACATGACTATCCTGAGCATGTATTGAACTTCTTCGAAGAGTTCAGAATTCTGTGCGCCGTAAGACAAGGCCCGTTTGGCGTGGTTGCAATAAACCGGATCGTAGAGCGTATCCTCAGAGAGACGAACCTCATAAGATCCGAAGGAAACTGGTACAGTGGACAGCCGGTCATGATTACGCGGAATGACTACAACCTGAAACTGTTCAATGGAGATGTCGGCGTCATCCTCCCCGACCGCCGACAGGGCAATGAATTGCGCGCATTCTTCCGGGATGCAGGGGGCAACATCAGGAGGCTCCCACCGGTAATGTTGCCCGCGCATGAAACCGTTTTCGCGATGACGGTTCACAAGAGCCAGGGATCTGAGTTTACGAGTGTCTTGCTTATCCTCCCCGATAATGATTCTCCTGTGCTGACCCGGGAACTTATCTATACGGGAATTACGAGGGCCAAAAAGAATGTGGAGATATGGGGGAGCGAGGGGGTTTTCCGTGCCGCCGTATCAAGACGCATCATGCGCACGTCGGGACTGTATGACGCGCTTTATTCCTCATGATAGGTAAAGTCTATGTCATCAGGCTTGCAGCTGCATCACGAGCCGTCATCCCGGATGCTGAAGTAATCATCCAATATTTCCATATGGTCAAACGCGATAGGAGCTGGCAAGGCATCTCTTAAGAATATTCCCACTTCCTTGGCGTCATCAGCAGCTTGCGGTGTACCGGTCGCCTTTGCGATATAGACGGTGGATATCGAGTGGTGGCGGGGGTCTCTGTCCGGTCTTGAGTACGTATGAAACTGCCGGATTAGCTTTACATTGAGCCCGGTTTCTTCTTTTGCTTCTCTCACTGCGGCATCTTCGAGTGATTCTCCATAGTCGACAAAGCCTCCCGGCAGCGCCCAGCCGAAGGGATAATTCTTGCGCGATATGAGAACAACGCCCCGGTCATCGAGTTCTATGATGATATCCACTGTGGGAAAGGGATTCCGGTAAGATTGCATCTCGGCGCCGCACTTGGCGCATTTAATGGCCCTTTTGTTAACCATGGCAAGGCAGTATGGAAGTCCGTATAACTCAGAAAACAGCAGGATAATTCATTGCCCCCGACCTTACTCACATCGGTCGCACAGGCAACGGGCTTCCTGCGGGTTGTTATTCAAGTGATATACTTGTGAGACGACGAGTGAAATCACTTCTTCTGTTTTAACAGTCTCTCCTCAAGAGCTTTTAATTCATTTCTGAGACCGGGAGGCAGTCTGTCTCCGAATTGGCTGTAATGTTTCTTTATGCTTTCCACTTCCTGGAGCCAGGCGTTAACATCAACTCTGAGAAGTTCCTCCATATCCTGGTTTGACACCTTAAGGCCCGAAAGATCGATGGCACCTGGGGCAGGCACATAACCGATGGGTGTTTCTACGGCTTTTCCGGTTCCGTCGATCCTCTCGCAGATCCATTTCAGGACGCGGCTGTTCTCTCCGTAGCCTGGCCATAACCACTTGCCGTCCGCCGTCTTGCGGAACCAGTTTACATAGAAGATCTTGGGGAGATTCTTTCCATCCGTCTTGTTTCCCATGTCGAGCCAGTGCTTGAAATAGTCGCCCATATGGTAGCCGCAGAAAGGGAGCATCGCGAAAGGATCTCTCCGCAGGTCACCGACAGTCCCCGCCGCTGCGGCGGTTTTTTCCGAACTGGCGACTGATCCCATAAAGGTGCCATGCTGCCAGCTAAAAGCCTCGTATACGAGAGGTATAACAGTTGCCCGTCGGCCGCCAAACAGAAATGCGGAGACGGGAACGCCCTTCGGATCCTCCCAGGCTGGGTCGATGACGGGACATTGGCCTGCCGGGGCTGTGAAGCGCGCGTTGGGATGTGCCGCGTCGCGGCCGGACGCGGGCGTCCAGGGTTGCCCCTTCCAGTCGATGAGTTTTTCGGGTTTTTCCTTTGTCATTTCTTCCCACCAGACATCACCGTCAGGCGTTAAAGCGACATTGGTAAAGATCGAATTCTTGGTCATGCTGAGCATGGCATTTGGATTGGACGTCATCGATGTTCCCGGAGCAACGCCGAAGAATCCGTATTCAGGATTGATGGCGTAGAGTTTTTCGTCAGCGCCGAACTTCATCCAGGCGATGTCGTCTCCCACGGTCTCTGCTTTCCAGCCGGAAATTGTCGGTATCAGCATGGCAAGATTAGTCTTGCCGCAGGCGCTTGGGAAGGCGCCGGTAATATAGCGTTTCACACCTTTCGGGGACTTAAGCCCTAATATCAGCATGTGCTCAGCCATCCATCCTTCGTCTCGGGCCATAACCGAGGCTATGCGGAGTGAAAAGCACTTCTTGCCCAGGAGCGCATTTCCGCCATATCCGCTTCCGAAAGACCAGATTTCTCTCGTTTCGGGAAAATGAACGATGTATTTATGGTCATTATTGCAGGGCCATAGCACGTCTTTTTCACCGGACTTGAGCGGCTTGCCAACAGAGTGCAGGCAGGGCACAAATTTTCCGGCATTTCCCAGTATGTCTAGAACAGCCTTCCCCATGCGCGTCATGATCTTCATATTGCAGACTACATACGGCGAATCTGTTATTTCAATACCGATATGGGCAATATTGGATCCCAGCGGCCCCATGCTGAAGGGGATTATGTACATGGTTCTCCCCCTCATGGATCCGCTGAATAGCGCGATGAGGGTTTTTTTCATCTCTTTGGGATCGTACCAGTTATTTGTCGGCCCCGCGTCTTCTTTCTTTTTCGAACAGATAAAGGTACGTTCTTCGACCCTTGCCACATCTGCGGGATCAGACCTGGAGAGATAACAGTTTGGCCTTTTCTCCTCATTCAACTTGATGAAAGTGCCGGCCTTGACAAGGAGATCACACATTTCATCATATTCCTTTTCTGATCCATCACACCAATGCACGCGATCCGGCTTGCAAAGATGGGCCATTTCCTCTACCCACTTGAGAAGTTTCTGATTTGATGTCATTGCTATCCTTCTTTCTGGAAAAAATTGATTATCTTTTTGCACTTTCGCAAAAATATCTTTCTTGCGAAGATGTTTATTCATAACCCCGCATGCGATTCCCAGTCAAATCATTTTTGTAAATTGCGCTGACGAAGATCGCTTCAGGTACCGGTATGCACATGTTTATGTTGAATTTGCCGGAGATGTGAAGATGGCCCCATTTTCGCTGATCGTAATTTCCGCAATTGCTTAATTTAGAGAGTTAGAAGTATAGACAACAGGGCTTTGCGTGTCAAGAGGAAATGTGTGTATGTACAGGAAGACCATGTCGTTTCGCGCAATTTTTTTTGAATTGGATAGTCTTCCTTTGAGGGGCAAACAATAAATGAGCCTTGACAATTGCAGGGCAATAAATTAGCTTACACATCGGCAATAGACTTTCAGGAGATGGACGGTGATCGGAGTTCTGATAACAACCCATGGTAACCTCGGCAGTGAACTGATTAAGGCCGCTGAGCTGATAAAAGGGAAATTCGAAGGAGTGAGCCACGTCTCCGTAGATCAGAAAAAGGGGATGGAGGAGATAAAGAAAGAAATAAGCCAGTGCATCAGAAAGCTGGATCAGGGCCAGGGCGTATTGATACTGACGGACCTTTTCGGCGGTACACCCTCAAATATCTCCCTATCTTTCCTTAAGGAAGGAAAACTGGAGGTCGCCACCGGCGTTAACCTGCCTATGCTTTTGAAACTCGATGATAAAAGGAAGGAAATGAAGCTGAAGGATTTTGCCTCTTATATAAAGGACTACGGCAGAAAAAATATTTATTTAGCGAGCGAGGTGTTGAGCAAGAAGGTTGAATAGATAATTGATGTGGATATTTCATGCACCTGCACGCATGATCGAGACAATGAAATAATCCCATGGCGTATCCCTCCCAACAGCATTTCCCAGGATGTACACATCCAAGTCAGATGGATCAAAAATCGATTGAAATCAGAAGTATGGCAATGGCGGATCTCGATGAGATTTTAACCATTGAAAATTCATCTTTTTCCAAGCCATGGCCCAGGGACGTGTTTATGCGGGAACTTCAAATACCCATTTCGCGGAACCTTGTGGCCACGGTTCGCACAGATCTGCATGATGGAATCGCCGGATACGTGACCTACTGGGTCGTTGCCGGAGAACTCCAGGTTCACAAGATTTGTGTCAGGGAGGGCTTGAGGAAATCAGGGGTCGCCTCAGGTCTCATGACAGAGATGATCAGGCTTTCCTGTAGCGAAGGCGTTGGCCTCTGTACCCTTGAGGTCGGCCGATCCAATGAAGGTGCGAGACGGTTGTACGAAAAATTCGGTTTTGAGATCAAAGACGTAAGGCCGAAATATTATGCTGAGTCGGGAGAGGATGCCATGATTTTATGTGCGGACCTGAAAAAATGTTTGCAATTTATCAGTAAAGCATAAAATATAAACTTCGTCATGAATGGTGCAGTTATTAAAAACAGAGAAATATGCGCCGGGCATTTCTTGCTAAGCGTGAAACTGCCTGAATCATTTAAGACGCCTATGCCCGGACAGTTTGTCATGACGCGGGAGACCGGGCGCAATGATCCTCTTCTGGGAAGGCCGTTCAGTGTTTATCATTTTGAAAGATCGGAAGATAAGACTACAGTTGAGATCCTTTACAAGGTTGTGGGAAAAGGCACGCTGCTATTGTCGAAACTCAGAGAAGGCGATTTACTGGAGGTGTTGGGTCCGTATGGCCGGGCGTTTGATGTTTTCCCGGAAGCTGGGAGGGTCGTCTTCATATGCGGGGGGATAGGGGTTGCTCCCATTACGTATCTCGCTTCGCATTACAGGAAGCGGAGTGGTGCGAGAAACGTCAAGCTTGTCTGCTATTATGGCGCAAGTAAGGCAGAAAACCTTGTCGGAATCGAGAAAATCAAAGACATCTGCAGCAAGGTCTTTATATGTACTGATGACGGATCTGAAGGCTATCAAGGACTGGTAACGGAAAAATTCGGAGAAGATGTATCATCATATGCGCCCGGATCTTCGAATATCTATGCGTGTGGCCCGCGACCGATGTTTAAACAACTATCAAGACTTCTGGCGGAGAATCCCATATCATGCCAGATATTGATGGAAGAGCGAATGGCATGCGGTGTTGGAGCCTGCCTGGGCTGTACAGTGCTGTTGAATGATGCTGAAGGACAGGGGGCGCACGCGCGTGCCTGTATAGACGGGCCGGTATTTAACATTAGGGATGTTCACTGGGGTTAGCCTTTCACTGTCAGTAAGGCAGCGAAGAAGCGAGACAGGAATTTATGAAAGATATCGAGCCGGGAATGCAGGTTGATATTGGTGGCTTGATTATAAAGAACCCGGTGATGACTGCTTCCGGCACTTTTGGCTATGGCAAGGAATATGCCCCATATGTTGATATCAGGCGCCTGGGCGCCATAATTACCAAAGGTGTATCTTTAGAGCCGAGGGCCGGGAATACACCCCCAAGGATTATGGAGACCCCCTGCGGCATGCTCAATGCCATAGGATTGGAGAATCCGGGTGTGTATGCGTTCATAGAGGAGAAGCTGCCTTTCTTGAGGGAGTTCGATGTGCCGGTCATTGCAAATGTTTTTGCTGAAACAATCGATGATTTTAAAAAGGTTACGGAACTGCTATCCGAAACGAAAAAGGTGGAAGGTCTGGAGATAAATATTTCATGCCCCAATGTGAAGAAGGGTGGGATAATATTCGGATCTGATCCGGACATGGCCGGCGCCGTGACCAAAGAGGTAAAACGTCTAACAGACCTTCCCGTAATAATAAAACTTACGCCTAATGTTACAGACATCTGTTTGATTGCGGAAAGTGTAGAAGAGGCAGGCGCAGACGCTATATCGTTGATTAATACCCTGACGGGTATGTCTGTAGACATTGACCGGAGGATACCACATCTCGCCAATGTTACCGGAGGTCTTTCCGGTCCTGCCATAAAACCGGTTGCCTTGAGAATGGTGTGGCAGGTCGCGAAAAGGGTCAACATACCGGTGATCGGGATAGGGGGTATTTGTAACGCCAGTGACGCTTTGGAGTTTCTTATCGTAGGCGCCCGAGCTGTCCAGGTTGGAACTGCTAATTTCATCAATCCCGGAGCCACGATGGATATCATCGACGGCATAGGAGAGTATCTTAATCGGCATAATATGACGGATGTCAATGACCTGATTGGGACATTCGATGAGGAGGGCAGGACATGTTAAGGTCGATTCTTTCCCTACTAATCTGTATATTGGCAGTTGGAAATGCCTATGCAATTCAATCTACGATCACGGACGCAGACGGCTATGCCTGCATGGGAGACGATAAGTCCAGGAAGCAGACGGAACAGACGGCCATGGCAGATGCAAAGAGAAACGCCGTTGAGTATGCCATCACATATGTGAAGAGTGAAACGAAGGTCAAAGACCTGCAGATTGAGGAAGATATGATCAAGGCATATTCCAATGCTTCTGTGAAGGTCCTGGGGGTTAAGGAGAACCGCTGGTACAAAGACGAGCATACGGGTGATTGCTTCAAGACAAGAATCAGAGCAGAGGTTATCCCGGATGAAAAAGCGGTGAAGGAAATCGTCAGCGGCATGCTCTCTAATGATAATCCTGGTTTACCGTTAAACGTTCGCTTATGGACGGATAAGGAAAAATATCAGAAGGGTGACAAGATCAAGCTCTATATCAAAGGGAACAAGCCGTTTTATGCTCGTGTCCATTACAGAGATGCGAAAGGAGAGACACTGCAGATTCTCCCCAATCCTTACAGAAGAGAGAACTATTTCAACGGCGGCGTAATATACGAAATACCATCCGGCAACGACAGGTTTGAGCTTGAAGTAAGCCCTCCCTTCGGAGAAGAGCGTATCATTCTCTATTCGAGCACCGCTCCTCTGGGAGATATCAGCCTTGCAAAGGAGGGTGGCGTTTATCAGGTTAAGACAGGAGAAAAGTATATTGGAGTTAAGACGAGAGGCGTCAAGTTGAAGGAAACGGTTGACTTCGGCAAGTCACAGGCCTCCGAGTTCTTCGAAGAGCGCGTGACTATAAAGACAGGACAGGGAATGGAGCGCGGACGATAGTTCCATCCCACCTATGGTAAGCTCTGATCCGTGAGACGCCGGTCGCGCTGAAAAATACAGAGGCAAAAGGTGATGGGTAAGGCAAGGCTAATAGCAGAAGGTGTTTATCTCATCGGTGGTCCCGATGTCTCACGTAGTGATGATGCCGCGTCGTTTATCATAGATTTTGGCGGCGAATTGGTAATGATTGATGCCGGCGCGGGTGGGAGCTCCCAGATGCTCCAGAAGAACATTGAAGACGCAGGATACGATCCCAAGAAGATATCAACGCTCATTCTGACACACAACCATATTGACCATATAGGTTCGGCTCCGTACTTCAGAACTCAGTTTGGATGCAAGATCGTAATGCATGACCTCGATGCGGCTGCTGTTGAGGAAGGCGACAGCGTCAAAACAGCAGCCAGCTGTTACGGAACTTTTTTTTCGCCGACATCGGTGGACAAGAGGATTAAGAGAGGGCACGAAATCCTGAGGTTTGGTGAGGAGGAACTGCACTGTCTCCATACGCCGGGACACACGCCGGGTTCCCTGTCCATATATCTTGACAGGGCGGGAAAGCGCATATTATTTGGTCAGGACATTCATGGGCCGTTTCTGGATATCTTCGGTTCTGATATGGGCAAGTGGAAAGAATCGATGGAGAAGCTCCTCGCTATCGAGGCAGATATACTCTGTGAAGGTCATTTCGGAATTTTCCAGCCTAAGGAAAATGTCAAACGGTATATCAAGGGTTACCTGAACAATCACTCGTAATAGGCCAGCTTGCCTGCGAAAAAGTGGCATGGTTTGCCGCGGGATTCTTGGCGTTGATTTTTGCGGCATAAAGGGCGCTGTATATATGAAAGCAATATCCATAGAAGTGGTAAGCAATTTTCTTACGACATACTAGGATCGAAGAGGTTGTTGATAAATATTTGAGAGCGGCCGGTTCCTAGATGATCAGCCTTTACTCATGATACTGCCCAAAGCCTTGGCTGCAGCTGCTTTTACTGTTGGATGGTAAGACGTCATGCTGAGAAAGCTCCTGTGTTTGCTGATTCCCTCTAGAAAAGGCAATGCCTCTTTGTCTCCTATGTTCCCCAAGGCGAGACAGATCTTCTCCTGCAGGTCAACTTTCATGTCTTCAGGCAATGTGAGCTTGGATTTAAACAGCTCAATGAGCGGCTTTACGGCGTTTCGGTATTTCAAGGAACCCAAAACGGCTACGATGCCTGCTTTGATGCGATCGTCACATTCCGGCAGGGCGTTCAAAAAAATCTCAGCCTTAGAACTCCCTGCTATTTGACTTATACTCTTTATGGTTTCTCTTTGGACGCGATGATCGCTATGGAGCAGATGCGGCGCGATCATTTTTGCATGCTCATCGCTTCCAATCCTGCCCAAGGTACGCACCAGATTCCTTACGAAATACCAGGGAGGGTCTTGCTTGAGCCTTTCCAGCACGGCTGGTACGGCTGCAGGGCCCATTTCAGGTATGAGATTCAAAATCAGAATGCGCTCGGAACTGTTTTCACTTTCCTTTAAGATATCCAAAAGGCGGTTTATGGACAAGTCGGGCATTAGAATGAGAATCTGCTCTGCTTCATTTTTCTTAGTATTCTTGTCGGTCAGGAATTCTTGTACGAGAATGTTCAAGATTTCCTCGGACGCCATTTCTTTCATCGCATCAAACGCGGCCGAGACTATTTCTTCATTTTTCTCCAGCTCCCTCGTAAGAATGAGCCGGAAAGTCTCGATGATCGGATGACTGTCCATGAACAGCTGATCCTTAATCTGGCTTTGAGCAAGGTCAACCAGATGGGAACAGATGGATCTGTAGGCATCGGTGCATTTGGTTTCATATTTTATCCAGTTTATCAGCTTGTTAGAAAGGCTATTTATTATTTCTCTGCGCTTGTTTACTACGAGGCTATCGAGCGCTTTTACCAAGGATTCTGTCACCTGCATCCGGATATCGACATCATAGTTGAATAGCTCGTTGCTCAACCGATCTATCAGCTCTTCGGCCGTCTCGTTTTCTCCCACAGCGAAGAGGTCCTGGATTATGTCATCGAGCGACGTCGAAATTCTCTCATCGAGTATCCCCTGCTCAAGATTGCTTATGATACTGCTGCCCGTTTCTTTGAGATATGCGATTTTCCTCTCATGTTCTTCCTCTTGGCGTGATTTCATTTCTTGAATCCGTTTTTGGAGTTCAATGCCTCTTTCTGAACTCATCATATAATCATACGCCTGCCTCATGTGGGCAATTCTTGGGTCTGAGCTGCCATCAGTTGTCGCGCCGACACGATCTATCATTTGGCCAAGCATGCCCGCTACCCTCTCAAACTTGTCAGCGTCCATCCGGCCGACGATGTCGGAAAGAAGCTGGCTGCCAAGAAGACCTTCAGTATTATTAGCCAAAGTCATGGCAATAAGTTCGGCATCCATATCGGACATATATCCAGCAATGAGTTGGGAGATTTCCCTCTTTTCCGAGTTTGCGGAGATGTCATCCACGGTTAATAGCATATTGAATATGTTCTTGGATAACTTGGCGCTGGAGGCGGTGCCGGCCCTTGAGAATATATTATTGATGCCAGACTGAAAAATTCGTGAGACCCATTTAGGATCATGCGCCATTTCCTTGAGTTTCTGGGGTTCTAAAATGGCACTTGGATCTTCACCTGAGATATACTTGACGATGTCCTCATCTCTTATGTCAAGGCCTGCCATGAGTCGATGGCCTTCATCCTGCGCGATGTAAATCTTCTGATTAAGAATAATGTGCGGCAGTCTCCCTTCGGAGACGATCTCATCCCACATTTTCTTTATTTGCAGATCATCGGGTTTCTTTCCTATTATTTCCAGAAAGGGCACGAGTTCCGCCTTATCCAGACCCCTCGTAAACGTGATACTCTTGATTCCCCAATTCATCATTAATATGAGGAAAATTGCCACATGAGCCTGACCCTTATGCTTCGGGCCTAGAGGTTCCCCGCCTATGAGTAAATTCTTCTCAGACTCTGCAAAGATCACGGAATCTGCATCTTCCAGTATGTTGAGAAAACTCTCTTGAAGTCTTTCGATGCTCCTGGCGACCATTGCATTCGTGGCTGGATAAAGACGCAAATTGATAATCGCCGTATTCATCATGACTATAGCGTTAACAGCCCTGTCTTGAAGAACTGAAGTTGTCATTCTCTTTCCTCATGCGCCGGGAGCGATTGTCAAACCTGGTGCAAAAATACCCTTCCTATATTATAGCGCAAATTTCATTAAATGTGTAATACCTTTTTGAGTTCATACAGGAAAGAGCGCGTTTTTTGTCGAGTTATATTCATTTCTCTTTCAGATGACTGGTGTCGTTCAACATGACGATTGCGCCTTTTCCGGATCTAAACTCTACAAGCGTCTTGGATGCCAGATCGACTTGCATCTTTCTAACATGCAACATATCCAGGCCTTGAATCTTGCAGAGAATGGTTTTGATCGTCATATTATGAGTAACAACGATTGCGTTTCTTGCCGTCTCGATAATTCCCTCGATGGCGCCCCAGGCTCGTTTCTGCAAGTCGTGAAGGGATTCTCCATTGGGCATGATGACGGAGGCGGGGTCGATCTCCCATTGTCCGAGAATGGATTTGTGCCTCTCCCTGAGCTCCCTTATCGTTAAATTTTCAAAATCACCGTGATTCATCTCCTGAAGGTTGTGGTCTGCTTCGATCATCGCGCCGTGAAATCTAGAGATGGCTCTCGCTGTCTCACAAGCGCGCTTTAATGGACTTGACACGATCCTTTCAATCGGTTCGCTCTTGAGTGACTCTGCAAGTCTCTCTGCCTGCATGCGGCCATAGTCACTAAGATCTAAATCAGTTATTCCCTGGACCCTATTTTCCCTGTTAGAGAGTGTTTCTCCATGCCTGACGAGAATCAGTTTCATAGATGTGGCTCCGTATATCTAGACGATGCGTTCAATTTCCTGTCTTTTCTTTTCGAGACGTTTCCTCGAAACTGGATAGGCGGTTTTCAGTTCCTGGGCAAATAACGATACTTTGTACTCCTCAATCATCCACCGGTATTCTTCAATAAGGTTCAATTTCTCCTCCGATGCACCGGCACCGGAGCTCTCTAGCATAGATTGAAGATTGTCCGAAAAAATATTTACCTCTCTAATCCTTGTAAGAGCCTTATCCAGGTGAGCCATCCCTCTTTCGGCGCGAATGCAAATCGCCTTCAGATACCTCATGACGTGGATTAGTCTTTCGCTGTCATATCGCATCAAGAAATTGCCTGGCATCAGTTCGTTCATCTCTTCCCTGAGATATGAGAGATAGTCGAGCGCTGGTTTGTTTGCACGGTTGGCATTCTCCAGATTCTTAAGGTAAGTGGAGGTGTCATAATAGGATTTTATGGCGGGTTTGCATCTGCTGACCATATCCTGGCCGTGAGGTAATATCTGGCCTCTAATGTCCTCGGCATGCCGGATAAATGCATCCCGTGTTCTTATGTTTATTGAGAAAAGATCATGTGTCAGCTTATCGAGGATGGTGGTTTCCACCGATCTCGCACCTCCTAATGAATCCGCCCACTGCTTCATGTCTCCTTTGAGACTGATGGCCTTTTTAAGATATTTCAAGTCCTCCTTGAAATAAATCTTGTATAGGGCTGAAACGCCTTTCTTATGTAACACTTCCGCCCCATGCTTATCCTTGTGTAAACGAAGGTTGACAGACCCGTCTGTCGCTTCGAGGCCAGGGTATGCGTAGCCCTCCAATTGGCCTCCGCTCTCGAGGGAGATGGCATCCGGAAGATTCCCGAAATCCCATGCGGTCACGTTTGTCTTTTCCCAGGACTTGCGTGCTTTATCGAAGGCGTTTGATTGAGCTTGGGCGATGATATCTTTCTGAAGGCGACTGATATCGCGGCTCGCAGTTAATTCCTGTCCCCGGTCATCTGTGATTGCAAAGCGCAACTGCAGACGGTCGTCTATGGCATCTGAATTCCACGATGAGGCGGGTATATCCACGCCGAACCTCTGACGGATAAATTTACCCAAGGCGGAAATCAGGGGGTATCTGTCGTCATTCATCTCGTCCATGACGATATCGCAGGTTTGTGAGAGAGGCTGAAGCTTCTTCCTGTACTCCTTGGGCAGACTTTTCAAAAGGGCCGTAATTCTTTCTCGCATAAGACCGGGAATAATCCAGTCGGCGGATGCTCCGGGAACCGTCGAAATCATGTGGAGGGGAACCTTCATGGTTACACCGTCTTCGGGATGACCCGGTTCATAACGGTAGTCGCATGTAAATCGATGGCCGTCAATAATGACCTCATCGGGGTATAAGGAGAGTTCGTTTTTTTCCGGGAGTCGAACAAGGACGTCTTCTTCCCTCATCCGGAGAAATTCGTCACTTCCCTTGTCTCTGATCAGTTTCTGAAGGGTTCTCGTGTCATATATTCCCGGGAGCCTTTGTTGATAGAAGCGTGCGAGTTCATCTTCGCCGGCAAGGAGGTTGCGCCGCCTGATCCTGTTCTCCATATTGGAAATTCTCTCGATCACTCCCAGATTGTGGAGCAGGAAGGGGAAGGGCCTTCTTAAGTCTCCTTCGATCAGGGCGCTGCGGATGAAAATTTCAGAGGCCTCAACCGGGTTGATCCGGCCATAGGAAACGGGCCTTCTTGTCACAATCACCAACCCGAACAGGCTGACCTGCTCATAGGCGACTACCTCTCCGCGATCCCGTCGCCAGTGCGGCTCTGAGTATGTTCTTCGGCACAGGCTGCCTCCCAGTTTCTCCAGCCACTCCACCTTGATATTGGCGGCCATGCGGGCAAACAGACGGGAAGTTTCAATCATCTCCGCCGCGACGACCCAGCTTCCGCCTTTGTTGAAAAGTCCGGAGCCGGGGAAGATCATCACATCCTTGCCCCTTGCCGCCGTATAAATATTCTTTTCCTTTCTCATCGCGATATTGGAAAGATAGCCGCTCACGATCGATTTGTGTATGCCGTCGTAGAGGGCTTTATCTGGTGCTTCCCTTTTCTTTCTTATTTTCCATCCCTGCTCATCCAGTATCGCCTTAAGCTGATCGTATACATCAATCCATTCCCTCATCCTTCTTATGGAGAGATAATGTCCACGGCAAAATTGTTTCATCCGGCCCTTGCTTGTTACGGTTTGCATCAGTCCGTGGTATTGATTCCAGATGCCGAGCAGGGTCATGAAATCCGAGGCCGGGTCGGCGAAGCGGGCATGAGCTTTATCTGCCTCCTTCTCGGATTCCACCGGCCGTTCCCTCGGGTCCTGGATGCTCAGTGCAGAAGCGATAACGAGGATTTCATTCACACATCCTTCACGCTCAGCCTCAATGATCATCCGGGATATCCGGGGATCAATGGGCAAGCGCGCCATCATCCTTCCTCTTTCCGTCAAGGAATAGTGTCGCGCATCACCCGGATCTTCATCCTTTGTGTCCATTGCTATTGCCCCGAGTTCCATGAGAATATCGGTGCCATCCCTGATGTTCTTGGGGTGCGGAGGATCAATAAAGGGGTACGTCGATATATCTCCCAGATTGAGGGAAAGCATTCTTAAAATGACCTCCGCCAGGTTTGATCTGAGAATCTCCGGCTCCGTAAACAGCGGGCGGTTTTCATAGTCGGCCTGATCGAAAAGACGGACACAAATCCCTTTCTGCACGCGGCCGCATCTCCCCTTCCTCTGATCGGCGCTGCTCCTCGAAATGGCTCTGACGGGCAGGCTTGTTGTACGGGAGCGGGGGTTATACTGGGAGATACGCGCCAGGCCCGTATCAATTACGTATCTGATTCCGGGGATGGTAATGGAGGTTTCTGCAACGTTAGTCGCGACCACGATCTTTCTCTTTGATAGAGGTTGAAAGATGCGGCGCTGCTCCTTCCACGGCAGGCGAGCAAACAGGGGAAGGACGGATGTTCTATTGTCGAACTTTGCCTCAATGAGTTGGCATGCTTCCCGTATATCCTGTTCCGTGGGCATGAATATAAGAACATCACCTTCCGAGCTGCCTTCCATGATCCTTTTCAGGGCTGTCACAGCGCCGTCAACATAAGTGATTTCGCCTGATTCCTCAAGCTCATGATCGAGAGGCTGGTAACGGACTTCAACGGGGTACATGCGTCCGGAGACCTCTATAATTGGCGCGTGGAAAGCGCGGGAGAATTTTTCCGTATCGATGGTCGCCGAAGTGATGATTACTTTGATATCCCTTCTCTTCCGGAGGAGTGTCAGGAGGATGCCCAAGACGAAATCTATATTCAGACTTCTTTCATGAGCCTCGTCTACGATGATGGTGTCGTAACGGCGCAGATAAGGATCATTCTGCGCTTCGTTCAGAAGTATCCCGTCCGTCATGATTTTTATGCAGTTGTTTCTGCCGGAGCGGTCCTCAAAGCGTATCTGGTAACCAATGGAGCGGCCAATCTCCTCACCGAGCTCTTCGGCTATACGGTGGGCCACGGTCACGGTGGCCACCCTCCTCGGCTGCGTGCATCCTATGACACCCGAAAGCCCTCGTCCGGCCTCAAGGCACATCTTCGGTATCTGGGTCGTCTTTCCTGATCCCGTTTCTCCAGTTATGACAACAACACGATTCTTTCTAATCGCCCTAATGATGTCATCCCTTCTTCCGGTAATCGGCAGGGCTGCCGGGTAGGTGATCAGGGGGATAGTGCCACGACGTGTCGTGCTCTTCGTATCGGCATTTTTCAGTTCTTTCTGTTTCAAATCGCGTCTATCGATCATATGCCCTGCATTATTCCATGAAGTCAGTCTCTATGTCAATAATCTGACGTGCGATGAATAGTTCTCTGAGCGCGGCAAACCATAAATCTCCACTCTGTGCATCTGGTAGGCAATTCAGATAACGCTCAATGCCTGTTTATTATTCCGAATGCCATAAATCGGAACAGGAGCATTGGTTTTCGTGCCTTATAGAGGCTCCAGTCTTGGAGCATAATACTCCGGTTTACAGCCATAATAAAAAGTTATATAATGAATGGAAACGGGCAAGAATATTGCGAGAATGTATGCAGCTGACCGCCTGCTCTGGAGGAAGGGAAACGCACTGACGAAGGATTCGCATTCCTGGAGCGATGACGGGAAGCTGCCGATGACGATGCAATAGAGAAGGGTAGTGCAATGCCGCTAGCTGCATTTTGCTTTCACCTCCATCAGCCTTTCCGGCTCCATCCGGAGAGAAGTGAGTTCCTGTGGAATGATAAGAACAGGGACGTTTTCGTCGAGGTCTCTGAAAAATGTTACCTTCCCGCAATAGCCATGTTCACCGACCTTGTCTCTCGCTACCCGGGCTTTAAGATTACATTCAGCATGTCCGGCACATTTCTCGAGCAGGCGGAACTTTACCAGCCGGATGTAATCAAGGCCTTACAGGGATTGGTTGATGCGGGAAGGGAAGGCCGCCAGGTAGAATTGCTCGATGAAACCTATTATCATTCTCTCGCCAGCCTGTTTGCAGATCCCCAAAAGCAGGAGTTTCGAGACCAGGTGACGCTTCACAGGGAGCAGGTTCACAAACTGTTTGGTGTTCTGCCGACGTCATTCAAGAATACGGAACTTATGTACAACAACAGTATCGCGGACACTATTGCAGACATGCATTATCTTGCGATTCTCTGCGAGAAGAGAGATGACATGTTCGTTGAGAAGAGCGGCCCCGTTTCTTCCAACGCAATCTTCAGGGCCAAGGGAAGTAATTTGATTGTCATTCCCAGAAACAGGGAATTGAGCGATGAAATTGCTTTCAGGTTTCCATATCGCTATGTTTCTCCGGATGAGTATGCTTCACGCATAGCCCAAGTCGAAGGCGAATCTGTATTATTGGGCTATGAGCTGGAGCACATAGGCGAATACATACGTGAGGACAAGGGGATATTTGAGTTCTGGAAGGGATTGCCGGAAGCGCTCTCAAAATTTCCGGATATTATCATGAGCAATCCATCGGAGACTGCTGGACGATTCTTGGATACTGATTGTCCGGTCATATCCATTCACGATTCATCTGCATCATCCTGGGAAGATAAGCGGCGGGATACTTTTGGATGGCTTGGCAATCCCACGCAAGAGGATCTTTTCAGAGACATCGAAAGCATGGAAAAGGACGTGCGGAGAGCCGGGGGAGAGCTTCTGACAAAATGGCGGCAGTTAACCACCTCTGATCATCTCTACTTCCTCCATGAAAAGACTGGTGAAGATCATGCGGTTCATTTCTATTTTAATCCTTATAATGGATCGATAGGTCAGCCTGCGCATGTCTTAACCAGGAAGATAGATGACATTCAGATGCTCATAAAAAGATTCCATATCTTAAAGCATGGCGGCAACACTGCTCTCTTGATGATAACGCCGGAAACGGCAAGATTGCCGCAGGACATGGGAGCTCTGGCAAAATATATTACCGGGAAAAGCGGCGGGCAGGGAGAGGTAATTTCCGCATTGTGCGAGGGACTTACGGAAAGAGGCATCGATGTACATTTGGTTACCTTGAATCTGAAAAAAAGGTTTCAGAGGGAATTGAAGTTGAATGAGCAGCAGTGGAGGGAAATAAGGTACAAGATCGATCCAGAAAAGATTCACTTGATCAGTTCCGCCATATTTGCAGATAACCTCAGCGCCTATTCGGGAGATCCGCTGATGACCGCAGCGGAATTTCAAAAAGAGATCGTCAATAATCTCATCAAGGACGTCAGGGCAAAGCACGGAGGCAGGGTTATCATCCACAGCCACGACTGGATGGCGGGAGGCGCCATAACTGCCTATGCTAAAGCCACCGGGATACCGGTTCTGCACACAGTCCATAATGTGTTTACCGAAAATGTGCCCGTGGATCTTCTCAGGGGGATAAATCTTGCAAACATAGCTGGTTACGTCTTTTTTTCGGAGCACGAGGGTAAGCAGGCAATAGATTGTCAGGCGACGGCCATAAAGAACGCGACAATCATCAATTTTGTGGGCAAAAGATTTCTGGAAGAAGTCGTCGATGACTACTTCATGGACAGAACCCTTGTGCCTCCGAGTGTCCGCAGGGAAGTGAAGGCGAAATATTATCAGGACTCTGCCAAGGCCATCATCAATGCCCCCTCCCACACGATGTATCCGGAGCGGTGTGAATACTGTGTGAGGAATTACGGTCCTGATGATCCTTTCATGGAAGCGAAGAAAGAAAATCTCATAGAATTTCAGAAAAGGGCAGGGCTTCAGGTTAATCCGGATGCAATACTGTTTTTCTGGCCGTCAAGGCTTGATCCCTTTCAGAAGGGAGTGGAGCTCTTGGAGCACATCGCGCAGCATTTTGTGACGATAAACGGCGATGCACAAATTGCGATTGTCGCTGATGGCGTTGGAAATGATCGAACGCATGGAGAGATTTTGGGGAGAATCGCCTGCGCATCGAGCGGCAAGATTGCCTATCAGCCCTTCAGTGAGAGCCTCTCCATGCTGGGCTACGCCGCTGCGAGCGATGTATTCGGCGCTTCACTTTATGAACCTTGCGGGCAGATCGATCAGATAGGAAACATCTTCGGGGCCACGGCCACAAACCGCGACACGGGCGGGTACCATGATAAGATAAGAGAACTCAGGCTCAAAAGAGACGGTTCTCCCCAGGATGTGGGCAATGGTTTCCTTTTTAGAGATTATGACCCGGGAGGCCTGTGGTACGGTTTGACGAGGAGTATTGCTTTTCACAGGAGATCTTTGAAGATCAGGGAACTGCAGATAAAGCGCATCATGAACGAGGCGCGCGAAAGATACGACCTCGGAGGCATGATCGCCGAGTATGTCAAAATCTACGAGAGGCTGAACGGCGGGCGGCCTCTCGCGTAGAAATAAAGATCACTTCAAATAAGTTCTATATTAGCAGTGCACGTCCATGATGGCATGGGATCAGCTTTTTTCTTGACTCATGGCCTTCTTTTTTCCTACACTTCTTATATATACGAGAGTATCCTTGCGGTATTGACACGTTCCACTGTGTGATGTTCGCAAGCTGCCGAAATAGAAGGCCGCAATCGAAATGGCAAGATTTATAATTTACATCCTGTCTTTCCTTCTGGCTGCATTGTCTTACCAGCCGCATTCATCCGCCGAGATATACAGATGGACGGACTCAAGCGGGACAATACACGTTGCAGATGACCCCACAGACGTACCTTCCCAATACCGCAAGAATTTGAAAATCACGGGAGAAACGAAAGAAGCAGGGAAGGGCTCCGAAATTCCCTTTGAAAGAACATCGTCGGGGCTGATCCTGGTTGAAGCTGTGCTCAATGGCGGAGTAAAGGCCAAGATGGTCTTTGACACCGGTGCAGATATTGTCGTGATAACCGAAGAGCTATCGAGGAAGTTGAAGCAAGACCTTTCCCATGGAGGTGAGACGATAAGACTTCATACAAACTGTGGAGAAGTCAGGGGCGTATCCTTCGTGGTGAATAAAATAGAGCTTGGCAATGCCGGGAAAGAAAATGTGCGGTCCGTTATAACACCGGATGATCTTGCGCTAAGCGGCTTTGAGGGTCTACTCGGTCTCAGCTTTTTGGGAGACTTTAAGATTACCGTGGATTATCAAAAAGGGAAAATCAAGATAGTCAAATAGAAGGCGTGATACTTATGTGCTGTATGAAAAATAATCCCATCCCATTTCATAGACGGAGCGCCTTTGGAAGAAAGGGGACCTCTGATGACCACTGATAAGAGGGCAGGGAAATTTCTCGCATGGCTGAGAATTACGCGGCTTCAATTTTATCCTATGACGTGGCTTGCTTATACGATGGGCTCTGTGGCTTACTCCGCGGCATCGGGAAAATTGAACCTCGTGCTTTATTTCTTGGGGTACCTAATTTTGTTCCTCATTGAGTTATGCACTATCCTCGCCAATGAATATTTTGACTATCCCTCAGATCGCAATAACGCTAATTTCAGCATCTTCACGGGTGGTACGAGGGTCCTTGTAGAGGGGCAGCTCACTTTCGGTGAGGTACGGAACGGCATCTTGATCGTCCTTGCCACGATTCCCGTCTTCGGGTTCATTCTCCTGAAAATCAGCGCGGGTGTCTCTCAGAGCAGCATAGCACTTTTGCTCTTTGTTGGTCTCCTCTTCGGGATGGGATACACCGTTCCCCCGTTAAAATTTTCCTACCGTGGCGTGGGTGAGCTTGTGGTTGCTGCGACGCACAGTGTCTATGTGATCCTCTGCGGATTCGTTTTTCAGGGAGGTCTCTGGAAAGAACCGCTTCCCTGGCTTCTCAGCGTTCCTCTCTTTTTCGCAGTTCTCGCAGGCAACACCCTGGCTGGCATTCCGGACCGTCAGGCAGATCTTGCCGTCGAGAAGAGATCCATAGCCGTCATGTTCGGATCGCGGGTTGCCGTGTTGCTGGCAATCTGGTCAGTATGTATGGCGTTTCTTTCAGCGATCGCCCTTGTGAATCTCCAGGTGATCCGGATGTCGCCTTTTTATTGGGGACTCCTCGTCCTACCACATGCACTTGTGCTTCTTTACTTTCTTCTTAAGTTTTTCAGATCAAACGATTTTGACAAAAGGATAGACGTCATTATGGCCCTCGCTCTGGGCTATATCATCTGGTTCGCTCTCCTCCCGCTTATTTCCTTTTTGCAATGAAAAACCCGGCCCTGAAAAAATATCTCGTTCTCATGATGTGTATCATTTCTTGTTTCGGCAACACCATCGCGTCCGGGAAAGAGGGAGTCTATGTTGAAAAATATCTCTATGAGGCGCTCCCGGCGGGAGGCGAAGCGGAAAAGAAGGAGACTGTCGAAATGGAGATGCTGCATGCCGCAGGAAGTATCACTTACCATTCAAAGATATCATCTTCAAGATCCCGTGAGGAGATCAGAATAGAGACCGATAGGGAAGGACGGTTCATTTCCGGGACCAGGCAAGTTTTATCTTACGAGAAGGATCTGCCGGCAGAACAAAAGATATGGCGAGAAAAAGATAAGATCTTCCTGCAGGGGAATGGGGGCGGAAAGCTAAAAATCTATAATCTTGCGGAAGACAGGGGATTTGCTGTTGACGGGTCTCTTCTTCTCTTGCTCCGTTTTTTCCCCTTCGAGAGCGGTCAGACGTGGAAGATCTTCATGGTGGATTTTGCGGGATATGCAATTACCGTCGAAGTGCATCTCGCCGGCACGGAAATGATTACCGTTCCTGCGGGAACGTTCGAGTGCTACCGCATGGAAGTGATAGTGGAAATTCCTCTATTGCACCCCAGGATCGTATATTGGGTGACGAAAGATGCTCCGCATTTTCTGGTGAAGAATGTGGGGAAACGGGGACCATTCACGGACACCTATGTAACGACTCTTATCTCAAGGGAATGACATCTCTCTACTGCATAGTGGTTTATCAGCGTATCCGCCGGAGAACCAGTGCGGTGCGCGTAGGAAGATAGACAGTCGCTCGATGCCGCATGGCGCCGTCAGCAAGCGGCATGGGTCGGGTAAAGTAGGTCTGCTGGGGCTCGATGCGTCCATGGCCTCCGAAATCCTTCGCATCGCTGTCGAGGATGAGATTATATTCACCGGCATGAAGATCGACGGGATAATCGGGGAACGACTGCGTGGGATTGAAGCTGAAAAGGAAGACGAGACCGGCACGCTCGAATCCCAGCAACTGATTCTCCTGATGCTCCAGAATTAGCTTTGTCTCTGGTGCACCGAGAAGGGCGTATTCGGATGCAAGAAGTATCATAGCCTTATCGAATTCGGCAAGAAACCGGTAGCGAAGATTCTTGTCATCGCGCAGGTTCCACTGGCGGCGCGCATACCTGTATGACCAGTTGTTGCCCTCGCGGGGGAAATCGATCCATTCCGGATGGCCGAACTCGTTGCCCATGAAGTTCAGGTAACCGCTGCCGGCAGTAGCCAGAGTGACCAGCCGGATCATCTTGTGGAGGGCCATGCCGCGCTCCACCCTTAAATTGGATTTAAACACGCTCATGTTTTCGTACATGTCTGCATCTATGAGCCGGAAGATAAGGGTCTTGTCGCCGACCAGCGCCTGGTCATGGGATTCAACATAGCCGATGGTTTTCTCGTCTGCACGGCGATTGGTAAGTTCATGATACAGGTTCCCGATAGGCCACTGCTCGTCGGGCATTTCCTTGACAAGCTTAATCCAGTAATCGGGGACACCCATCGAGAGACGGTAATCAAAACCATAGCCGCCTTTTTCAATGGGCACGGCGAGTCCCGGCATGCCGCTTACGTCTTCAGCGACGGTGACGGCATCAGGACGCACGCTGTGTATGACCTTATTGGCCAGTGCGAGATACACCAGGGCATCATCATCGACGTTTTCTCCGAAATAATCCTGGTAAGAGTTAAATATCCTCTCCAATCCATGATCAAGATAAAGCATGCTTGTAACACCGTCGAAGCGGAAGCCGTCGAAGTGGTATTCATCCAGCCAGTAGCGGCAGTTGGAAAGGAGAAAATGGAGGACTTCAGGTTTGCCATAGTCGAAACAGCGGGAATCCCATGCCCAGTGGAAACCCCGCGGGCCATTATGAAAATACTGGTAAGACGTGCCATCGAAACAGCTTATACCTTCTTGTTCGTTGCGGGCCGCATGGGAGTGCACAATATCCATGAGCACCGAAATGCCCGCTTCATGTGCGGCATCAATCAGTGCTTTCAGTTCCTCCGGCGTGCCGAAACGGGATGAGGCGGCAAAAAAGCTGGAGACGTGGTAACCAAATGAGCCGTAATACGGGTGTTCCTGGATGGCCATCAGTTGCAGGGTGTTGTATCCGGCATCAACGACACGGGGCAGGATTTTTTCTCTGAACTCGTTGAATGTTCCGATCTTCTCCTCGGTCTGGGCCATGCCTACGTGCGCTTCATAGATCATCGGCGCTTCCGGTTTCGGACGGAAGGACTCCTTACGCCACTGATATACTGTGCCTGGTTCCCATACCTGGGCGGCGAAGAGCTTGGTGTGCGGGTCCTGGACTGCGCGGCGCACATAGGCGGGAATGCGCTCACCGTGTCCGCCCGGCCAATGCACGGATAGTTTATAAAGCTGACCGTGATTTAGTTTGGCGCCCGGCAGCCTCAATTCCCAGTTGCCGCTTTCACTGATTCGAGAGAGGGCAAATTCCGGATCCTTACGCCAGCTATTGAAATCGCCGATGAGAAAAATAGCGGTGGCATGGGGCGCCCATTCTCTAAACACCCAATCGTCTTCCGTCGCGATGGAGTCCGAAGTATTCATGACCGGAGGCAAAATCCGCGAGCGACATGCGTCCACCCGTAATGTGTCGCTCCGTCGCCCTGATTTTTTCAGACCTCTGACGGAGTACCGGCGCAAAGGGTTTAAGGAAATGGTCGCGCATGAGAAACGTCATTTCAGAGGTGTGATCGATTTTACCTTTTTTTTTCATTGAGTGCTCTCGGCTGCCGTTGACAGCATTCCCTCGAAAAACCCTCCGGGTATCTTTGCAAAACGGGAAGGCAAGGGCGTATCTTCAATTTCCTCTGTGAGCAAATGACCGGCAACTCTTGGTCACAATCATTGCCTCCATCCAAGATCCAGATCCATATTCTTCGGCGCTTCAATCCTTACAGTCATGAATAGGGATTTCTTTTGTCCTGCCGCTATATCCATGTCCCATGTCAATGACGATGGGGTCTTCTCTGCAGGATCAGGGTCGCACTTTAGCGTTACTGCGATTCGTTCATCCCTGGGCTGCGGATTCGGTTCTTCTACGACGACCTTAACCGGGGAATTTCTGGAATTCTGAATATCAGTGCGCCAATCCCAGGTGTATGTCTGCTTATCCTGCAGGAATGTCTTCTCACCTGATTTTTTTGATATTAGTTGCGTCCGTGCGGTGACAAGTGGATCAATGCCAAAGAATATGCTCGCCTCTTGCCCGGCGAGATGCAAATGAGCGTTTTCCTAATATGGCGCCATCAACGACGAATAGACTGCTGCCGGAAGGAATGTCTTTCGCTTCAGGAAGGTTCAATTTTCCTCTGAGAAATACCTGGCTTCCCTGAGATGGTCTTGCCATGTATGTGAATTCCGCAGGCCATAGTTCTTCCTGCAATCTTTACCTTCTGCTTCGCTCCGGCGGGTACGTTTTTCTTGCCTATCTGCCAGATTGAATACGTGGTCTCTCTGACCTGTCTCGCTCCTACGGTTGCTTCTTCAGTTGGGGCCGCTTCCATTTGGTCTGCAGCCGCAGCAGATTTTAGAGCCTTTTGCTTTGCTCCTTCCCTGCGGTATTGAGGACGGGGTTTGATAATCCAGGGCGTTAATTCAGCCGGAGAAATAGAAGAAGGTGGCCTCAGAGTAGCTAAATTGATACTCACATTATTCCAGTCCTGGCCGGAACTCTGCCAGATTTCTGCTTCCCATGTAAATATTATCTGTTTGTCTTTCGGTTTTGCCTCAAGACGATACAGCGGGTGCCAGCCGCAACCGGCAAGTGAGTATGTGTATGTGAGAGTCGCTTCGGGAGCGCGCGAGCCGGAAAGAAGCACAGTCACCTCCCATGCGGTTTCTTTTCTCCCCGCGGCGCGATCGAGATCATCCTGCGCCTCCTTTATTTGTTTGTCGATTTTTTCGAGTTCAGATTCCTTCGAAAGTTTGTCCTGGTAGGTTTTCTGGATACTCTTGCCGATAGCTGCGGACATATTATAAACGTCTGCCATAGTCTTTAACTTCGCCTTGGTCTGTAACTGCCAGAACTGAATCTGTGTATCCAGGCTGCGGATTGTCGCCTGAAGATTCTTCCGCGCATCTTTCAGTTTCTCGAGCTGCTTCATGAGATTTGCAATCTTCTCATCATTCTGGCGGCTTACCTGTCGCCAGCTTATGTCATCGATTCTTATCTTCGCGTTATTGACTATGCGAACCACGAGTGAGTCAGGATCGGCCTGCCCGGGGAGGATGATGAGAGTCTTTGCCTGCTCTGTTCCTTCAGGCAGAATCTTCACTTTCGCGACTTCAAGAACCTGGGCGGAGCCAGGAAAGAATGTAACCTCGCGGGGAAGGGACCACGAACTTGCAGGAGCGAGGAAAAGAAGAATCACAATTGCCGATATGCACTTCTTTGCAGATATTTTCCTGTCAGTCATATGCCAACCTCCAGAGAAAGATTAATTAGCCCCGATTAATTTAGCGATGCTCCTTACCTCCTGCATGATTGAAGGTAAATCTACCAGCAAGAGTTCCCTATCATGCATCACAACTCTGCCGCCAATGATGCTCGTTTTAACATCCGCGCCGGACGCGGCATATACAAGCTGTGAGTAGTAGCTGTGCATCGGCGCAAGATGCGGTTTCTTTGTGTCTACTATGATTATATCGGCTGATTTTCCCGGTTCAATGGAACCTATCCGGTCTTCCAAACCCAGGGTCTTTGCACCGTTAATTGTGGCCATCTTCAACACTGTCTTGGCATCCATCACTGTAGAATCCATCTGCATGACCTTGTGTAGCTTGGCTGCAGTGCCCATCTCCCCGAACATGTCCAGATCATTATTGCTGGCACTGCCATCTGTACCGAGCCCCACCGTGATACCTTTTTCAATAAGAAGTGGGACGGGCGCACATCCGGCGGCCAGCTTCATGTTGCTTTCCGGATTGTGAGATACTTTCACATCCAAGGAACGCAGCATGTCCATTTCGTAATCTTCAAGCCAGATACAGTGAACGGCCAGTGTCCTGTCATCCAGTAGGTCGATATCCTTAAGATGCTGGACGGGTGTTTTTCCGAACTTCTCTCTCATTATGGCGACTTCATCTTTTGTCTCCGATACGTGTATGCTGTATAGTACATCTGCCCTCCGTGCGGCGGCCTTTACGCTCGTGAGAGTTTCCGGGGAACAAGCATAAGGTGAGTGACAGGCAAGAGCGGGGATAATCAACGGAGATTTTGATCTGCCATTTGCTTATGAATCTCTCTGCTATGTCAGCAATCTTTTCGGGAGCAGTTGACGCGGGGAAGTCAATGAATCCCTGTGAGACAACGGCCCGCATACCGGAATCAAAGGCTGCGCGGGCAACCTCGCTTTCATAAAAATAGGCATCGCAGAAGGTCGTCGTTCCGGAAAGAATCATTTCTGCAATGGCAAGCATGGCGCCCCGATAAACCATTTCCCTCGTCACGAATTTTGACTCGGCCGGGAATATGTGGTTATGGAGCCAGTCCATGAGGGGAAGATCATCGGCAAGCCCACGAAAACATACCATGGGCAAATGTGTGTGGGTATTGATTAATCCGGGCATGATTATGGAACCGTGAGCGGAGAGGACCTTCTTTGCGGTGAATGAATGTCCGCCATCGATATCTCCGTGCTTAATGAATGCGATCTTTCCGTCTTTGATTCCGATCACCGGATTATCTATTACATCCATGGTTTCGGACATGGTGAGAAGCGTACCGCCTTCGATTATGATATCGAATTGGTTATTATCTTTGGTATCGCTCATGGCTAATTCTATGCCGAATTGTTTCTTGATTCTAATTGCGGTTTCTTCCACCATCGCCAGTATCTCTTCTTCGTCAATTGTGAGAAGCTTTCGGTTCTTCATCACCACGTTGCCGTTTATCAATACTGTGTCGACATCGGCTCCGTTCACAGCATAAACAATATGTGAATACTCATTATAGAGCGGAGTAAGATGGGGCTTGTTCAAGTTGATGACTATGATATCCGCCTTCATTCCGGCTTTGAGAGAACCGACAATATTCTCCATACCAAGCGCCTTGGCCCCTTCACAGGTAGCCATGCGAACCACGGTTTTCGCATCCATTACAGTTGGATCAAGCTTCGCAACCTTATGAAGTTTAGCGGCCGTATCCATTTCCTGGAACATGTCCAGATTGTTATTGCTTGCACAACCGTCCGTTCCCAGGCCAACGGTGACACCGGCCTTTATCATTTCCGGTACAGGAGCGACTCCTGAGGCCAGTTTCATGTTGCTCTCGGGATTGTGAACCACCTTGCAGCTATGGTCGGCGAATATCCGCATATCCTCTTCTTCCAGGCATACGCAGTGAAAGGCGATCAATCGTTCGCTGAGATAGCCTATATCTCTTAAGAAATGGGTGGGGCTCTTTCCAAATTTTTCTGTGAGTTGTTCTCTTCTCCGACCTGCTCTCCAGATAATGTGTGCCAAGGTATACACCGTATTTGTCGGCAAGCTTCTTTGACTCTCGGAGAAGATTGAAAGAGCATGTATAGAGGGCGTGAGGTTCCACGAAGATATTCACCAGCGGATCGTTTGCCCACTTTTCGATGAGGAATTCAGAGTATTTCAGACCCTCTTCCGGGGTCTTGAAGTTAGGGGATGGAAAATCAAAGAGGACTTCACCGACGAGACACCGCATGCCGGCCTTTTTCGCTGCCTTTGCCACCTCATCCTCGAATATGTACATGTCACAAAATGTTGTAGTCCCGGACTTGATCATCTCGGCGCATGCAAGCAACCCCCCCAGATAGGAAAATTCCTTGTTCACAAACATCGCCTCAGCGGGGAATATATAATTGTTCAGCCAGTCCATGAGCTCAAGGTCATCCGCCAAACCCCGGAAATATGTCATAGGTGCATGGTTATGGCAGTTGACAAGGCCCGGCATAATGAGAGAGTCCTTTGCATCAATGATGTCGGAAGCGGCGTACCGGCTCTCGATTTCCTCTTTCTTTCCTACGGCGATAATTTTCTCTCCTTCAATCGCTACGGCGCCATTCCTGATCGTATTATCCTTGTCATCCATCACCAATATCGTGCCACCGGAAATGAGTCTGTCAACTTTCTGCACCGTGCTGCTCCCATTCAAGAATATTCGTGTGCGTTATACCATCCAATTAAAATCTTGACACGTTTTTTTAAAAATAATATGAATTTCCCCTACTTTCATGACATGCCTGGGTGGCGGAATTGGTAGACGCAAGGGACTTAAAATCCCTCGATACCTAGTATCGTGCCGGTTCGACTCCGGCCCTAGGCACCAGCAATAACAAGGGTCTTTAGGGCAGATGGGTGTTGGTAGGCCCTTTATTATTTCTGTTGTCCGATCCTATTTTACCGCTATTTTACCGCTTTTGGAATTTATTCAAGGCATTTTTTATCTGGCGGCTGATTTTGATTACGTCGCCCGGAGAGAGGCCAGTCGAAGACTTTTTATCCCGCCGAATACAGTCTCCATCACACCGGTTGCTGTCTATATCCGCATAATGGCTGCCCGGCTTATGGTTCGTTTATCCTGGCTACTGCTTACTTCCTGCCTAGAGGAAAAAGAATGCTTTCCCAGGTCCCCCGGTATGACCCGGATGCGAATGACGGCAGTGATGATTGAGCTATGCCGTTCGGATATGGGAGATGACATTGATATCATGACTTCTCTTCGGGGTATTGGTGAGAAAACGGCGGCAAACTTTCTTATCGAGATGGGAGGTGATATCCGGAAGTTCAAAGATCACAAAAAGCTGATTACCATGGCGGGGATTGACCCTGCCATATACCAATCCGGTAAGCATGATGGGCAAGGCAGGATTACCAAGCGTGGGAACCGTCATCTCAGGAGAGTGATCTGGCTCATGACCATCAGGGTCATCCAGTTTAACGACTGTTTTCGACAGCACTATCAAAAGAGACGAACAGGATGGACTGCCTTTCAAAAAGGCGGTTCTTGCTACTGCCCATAAGCTTCTGAGGACCATTTTTGCCATGCTCACACAAAGGACATTTTTCAGCTATGTAGCGAACTCATGATAGTTGACTGAAGTCCTCAAAATTTCAATTTTGATCGCTGCAATATTTCGAACAGAAATAATTAAAGGCAATATTGTTATTATCATGATAAAATGCAAGTATTATAAGTTATACGCACTGTTGAGCATATAGTAAAAAAATAATCTTGAGCGAGGTATCAGCCATAAGAGTAGATCAAACATTAGGTTTCACCAAGCTCCAGTCTATTTTCAAAGAAGCCTTCGGTTTCGGACGTGCAGCTACATTAAGCATGGTCATATTGCCATTTGTAGTTGTTGCGGTCGGCATATTTCTGTTTTTCTATCTTGCACCGCCTAACACAATTATTATGACGAGCGGTCCCAAGGGCAGCTTCTTCGAGAGAAGTGCCGAGAAATATGTCACGATACTCCAGCAGAACGGTATAACTCTCAAGATACTTCCTTCTGCAGGCTCCGTTGATAACATTAAGAGGCTGACCGATCCTTCGTCAAAAGTTGATGTAGGATTTGTACAGGGAGGCGTGTATAAGGACATAAATACCGACAAGCTTGTGTCGCTGGGAAGCATCAACTACGAAGCACTTTTTGTTTTATATAGGAGCAGGTCTGGTATTGAACGTCTTTCTCAATTTACTGGCCAGCGCATAGCTATCGGCGAGGTAGGCAGCGGGACACACACTCTTTCACTTGCTCTGCTGGCAGCCAACGGTATAGAGCCTGGAGGTCCTGCAAAGCTACTTGAGATGAACTCCGATGAAGCTGCGAAAGCGATCCTAAGTGGCACGGTTGATGTAGTGTTCCTGATGGGGGATTCTGTCTCAACAGAGCTCATACGCCAGCTTTTACATACTCCTGGCATCAACCTCTTCGATTTTGCACAGGCTGATGCTTACTCACGCAGCATGCCGTATCTCAACAAGGTCACCATCCTGAAGGGGGCATTAGATTTTGGGAAAGGCATTCCTGCACACGATATCTTTTTACTCGCACCGACAGTTGAGCTGATTGCTCGAGAAGATCTGCATCCGGCCCTCTCAGATTTATTACTTGAAGCTGCACGACAAGTGCACTCACGCCCAGGTCTTCTAAGGAACAAGGGTGAATTCCCTGCGCCAATCGAACAGGAGATACGTATAAGCGATGACGCAGGCCGCTTCTATAAATCGGGCAAGAGCTTCCTATATCGATATCTTCCATTTTGGCTTGCCAGCCTCGTGAACCGTATCGTTCTGGTGTTGGTTCCTATGATAATCCTGTTACTGCCCGGAATGCGCCTTATACCCGCCCTGTACAATTGGCGTTTCGAATTGCGCTTCAACAGATGGTATCGTGCACTGCTGGTTATAGAGCGGGATCTTTTGACGGAACTGGCACCCGAAAAGCGCAAAAAGCTGCTGGAAAAGCTCGACGACATTGAGGCAGAGGTGAATAGAATGAAGGTGCCTGCATCGTTCGCGGATCAGTTCTATCACTTGCGTGGGCATATCACATTTGTGCGTTCAAGGCTGATGTCGGAAGGCAATCTGTCAATATAGACATTTCTATCGATAATCTTCATTATCCAATTTACAATGATGTTCACACTTTGTAGGTAAACTCAACATTCCCCTATTTACCGCTTCCTTCCTTGTTGATTTTCCAATTCTGCCTACTTATTCAATCTTTCAAATCGTAAGTGTTACTTTTGTAAATAAAAAAGGCAGAGCCATTTGACCATGCCTTCCTGCAGAAAGTTAAAAATGAGTTTACTCTTAAAACTTCCTCCTGGCCTTTGCCGATCCAATCAAGCCAATTCCCAGAAGCAACATAGTTCTCTTTAGCCTGCTGCCCTGTTTGCTCTGGCCCTACCGGGGATAGATGTAGACATAGCCTCTTGGCGGTACTGATGGGGCCGGTTGAACATAAACTGGAGGAGCCGCATAATACGATGCGTAATTGGGTGCGTAGTAATTAGGCGCCGGAACTACTGAATTTGCCACAATAGCTACTGAATTTGCCACAAGAGCTACAGCACCTCCTACTATCGCCAAAGGCGCCCACCAAAGACCATAGCCGCCTCCATGACCTCCTCCCCTATGGACGCTATAGCCACCCCCATAATGTCCATCCCCGCCATAGCCGCCACCACCATAATAGCCTCCTGCGTCACTGGACAATGGGTTTATGAGAAAGATGATCATTGTGAATATAAGAACCACGCAAGCAACTTTTTTCATATTCCACCTCCTTGCTTGATTCCGTAAATGTGTTCTCAATCTTTATAGTCCCCTTTTCAACGTGTTTTTTTAATGAACAATAAGCAAGAAGTAGGCCTAAAAAAAAGATGGCGAGATAAGTGCAAGATATCAAATCGCATATAACGATTATGCATTTTCTTGATTGGACTCTCTTCATTAAAAAATGGATAGAATGTATACAGTAATTAGTATACAAGTGGGTAAAAAGTACACAGAGAGGGAGTCGGTTATTCGTTTCAAAAGTCATTACCAATACCGGCCATATTCTTCCTAGTAGGTTGCGTCAATAGTGCGCCGTGGAAAAGGCGCTGTTTGCGAATCCCGTCCGGCAACTTTCGCTCCAGCCGGTAGCAATCAGGGCAGTCGTGGAGGCAACGAAGCGGCTGAAGCCTCTGATGTAGAGGGTCCTTAAGGGACTTGGCGAGCATGCAGGCCATAACGCGAGTGAACGCTGAGCAGGCCTCGAAAACACCAATGCGGAAGCCGACCCGGCTATGCTTTGCTCTTTCCTGTACCGTTGTTTTTCTGATTCAGATGGCCAATCCTGCACTTCATTCGGTAATCGCCAAAAGAATCGCAGAACGATAACTCAAAATGTGTTACAAGTTCTTAGGACAGGTCATCTTCAAATAGGAGTATCTAGTATGGCAGAAAAAGGCACAAGGATGAAGATCAGGGCTATCTTGATAAGCATCGTTGTTTGCATCCTGATAGTATTGTATAGTTACTTTATTGCGGATACTGTCGAGACAAGGATAACGGATGCCCAGATGACGAAAGTTGACGGAAGATTCATGATCGCCTCTGAATATCGTCCTTTTGTAAACGAAGACGTCTGGTATCGATTCAAGTTCGATTCCGGTACAATTCAGAACGATGCGATCCGGTTAAAAGGGAAGACGGTCATGATCAAGAAATACGGATGGAGAATACCAATTTTCTCTATGTACGAGAATGTCTTGAAGATAACAGAGATTAAGTAGCATACTAAGCAAGGAGAAAGGGAGCGGAAGCAATGAGACGGAAAGTCGTTTCGGGATGTTCGTTATGGGTTGTGTTCTTTGTGACTCTGGTTTCCGGATGCGCCTCACTCTTTTTGACGGGCGAGAAACCACGCGTTGATATCGTGAACATCACTCCCAAGGAGATGCGGCTCATGGAGCAGACGTTTCTGATGGAGCTCCGCATCCAGAATCCCACGGAGACGGACCTGGATATCACCGGGCTTGCCTTTGATATCGAGATTAACGGGCAGTCTTTCGCCAGGGGGGTTTCCAATCAGAGCCTTAAGGTGGAGCGCCTAAGCACGAAGATCCTACAAGTGGAGGCCTACACGGGACTCACCAGTATCCTGAGGCAGCTCACGGAGGCAATGAAAGGAAGCTACACCTCGGGATTCAAGTACCGGCTGAAAGGGTCCATTTACTCGGGATCCCCATCTTTCCGTATACCCTTCGACGAAACGGGAGAATTCAAATAAAGCAGAATGGAAGCGAAGAGGTCAAGTCTTTGCCTGACTCATTAACAATCTCAGAGACTACAGTTCAAGTGGTTATCATCACTTAAATCTAACTCTGAATGTGGTACGTTTTCTATGGTGGCAGGCCAGTGTTGATCATGAAATCTTGAGAAGGAGAGTAACATAAAATGTCCGACAAAAACTGGCTGCAGGCCCTGACGAAATCCAGTAAGGACAAATGGATTGGTGGAGTATGCGGAGGTCTAGGGAATCATACTTCGATTCCCTCCTGGTGCTGGCGAATAATTTTTGTGCTCCTGTTTACGTTATACGGGACTGGATTGATGATTTATGTTCTCCTATGGATCTTTCTTCCAAAAGAAGCAGAATAAATACATTTACGGTCCGGTCTTATTGGGTTTGTAATATTGATGACCTTCACATTCTTCGGCATTCTTATTCTGATTGCTGTGAACCATAGTGACTCATGACCCTTTGACAACTTTCTGTTATCTTGTTCTTCTTATCCATCCCATTAATACAATATTACAAGTATAATCAAAATAACTTCTCTTCCCCATTTTTCTTGACATACTAGAATCTTATTCCCTATACTTAACAAGTAACAAAGATAATTCCTATCAAAGAAATCAAATCAACTAAAAGCGGTCAGATCATGCGTGATGCACTGAGATCCCTCTTAGGAGAAAATGGTTGAATTAGAAGCGCATAGATGGACTCGCATTGTGAGCCGTGCGGATTTTGGAGAATGGAACTATGGCGTTGGGGGCAGCTACAGAAGGGAGGGTTTATGAGCTTATTAGATAAAGTCACATCGGTGTTAGCAGGAACAGAAGGGGAACAGGGTGGACTCATCTCGAACGTCATGAAAATGCTGACCGACCAACAAGCGGGCGGACTTTCAGGCTTGGTGAAGTCATTCGATGAGAAGGGACTCAACGATATAATTTCATCCTGGATCGGGACCGGTGAGAACAAGGCCATCACCCCGGATCAGCTTCAGCACGGACTTGGGATGGATCGGCTCCGGCAACTTGCAGAAGGTTCTGGTCTTTCCGTTGACGACGTAAAGTCGAAACTCGCCGAAGTCCTGCCAGGGCTCATCGACAAGTTGACGCCTGAGGGAAAGCTCCCAGAAGGCAGCCTTCTTTCCAAGGCCATGGATCTTCTCAAGAGTAAGGTTTGAAAAGTAGACCTGTGTTGATCGAAAAGTTCCGGGATTAAGAGCTGAAAAGGATCCCCGGCGATGTCAAATATTTCAGGATCATCGGCCTCTTCTCCCTGACAAAGCCTTTTGATAAGGTCGGTCGTAGTTATGGAAAAGGCTTAATATTAAAGGACGTCATGGAGGTGACAACATGCGAAACAAATTTCTTTTATTCTGTGTGATTGCGGCCTTCTTTACAATGGCAAGCTGCCAGTCTCTGCCAACAGTGCCAGAGGAACATAAGGGTGCGGCAACGGGTGCCGGGGTCGGAGCAGTGGCGGGTGCTATCTTGGGGGCCACCATGGGAGACGGAGCCAAGAGTGCCGTCATCGGCGGTCTTATCGGTGCCTTGGTAGGTGGCGCCGTCGGGCATTATTATCACGATCAGAAACGCACAGCGACAGAAACGGCAAAGACATACTCGTATGATCCATCTAAGGGACCCATGCTCAAAATAGAGGATGCGTCCGTTTCTCCTCAGACCGTTAGTCCCGGGGGCACTGTTAATCTTCAAATGACGTATGCTTTGCTCACCCCTTCGGAAGGCACGCAGATAGAGCTGACTGAGAAGAGAGATATCCGGCATGATGGGTCACTTGTGGGCAATCCCGAAGTTCATATTACCAGGAAAGCCGGAACATATACAGCCAATGTTCCCCTGACGCTTCCTGCTGATGCGAAAAAAGGTCTTTATATTGTGACATACGCCGTCAAATCCAATCAGGCTTCCGACGAACTTCAGGCATCATTTACCGTCAGATGACATGTTTGTAAGGGGTCCACGTATCTATTAGGAACATCAAAAAAGAAAGGAGATCAAACATGGAAAAGAAAAACAATACCCTGGCATCACAGATATGGTGTTTAGTTATCTGCGCCGCTGTCATTTCAACATTGGTTCTGGGAGTAAAGACAGTTTCCTTTGCACAGAAGAAGGCAACAGAAGTTGCAGGGTCTCTTATCGATATCAACAGCGCTGATCAGAAAACTCTTGAATCACTACCCGGAGTCGGCAAGTCTACAGCAAAAGCTATTATTGCTGGTCGGCCGTACAAAAGTGTTGATGATCTGAAGCGTGTAAAGGGAATGAGCGATGCGAAGGTACAAGCTATCAAGGATAAAGTGACCGTGGGCGGAGCAGCGGCCGCAGCAGCTCCCTCAGCAGCATTTCAAAAAGCAACGCCTGCTCAAAAACCTGCCACAGAGAAGGCCTCAAAAACAGCCTCAAAGCTTGCTCCGGGCCAGCGCATAAATATCAATACTGCTACAAAGCAAGAAATTGAAGCTCTGCCGGAAATCGGCCCTGTTAAAGCACAGGCAATTATCGAGGGCAGACCATACAGCAAGCCCGAAGACATTATGAAGGTCAAGGGAATCAAACAGAAAACATTTGACAAGATCAAAGATAACATTACGGTCAGATAGTTAACAATCAAACGCATATGCGAGCCTCAGAGCAGGCTTGAAAATCAAATAAAAGGAGGATCATGAGATGAAGCGTTTTTTGATTATAGTGGCGGTATTACTGTTTGCAGCATCGGTTGCCTTCGCGGGTGTTAATACCTACCAGGTAACAGGACCGGTCCTTGAATTAACGAAAGACAAGATAGTTGTGCAAAAAGGCAAAGAGAAATGGGAGATTGCACTCGATGCTGCTACAAAGGTGCCTGCCGATGTCAAGGTTGGTTCGAAAGTAATGATTAAGTATGAGATGAAGGCAACGAGCATCGAATCAAAAGGGGAAAAGGAGAAAGGTAAGGCCAAAAAGTAGGATAAGTTTATTTGTCCTATTACAAGCGTCCTCCGGCGGCATGCGTGCCGACCGGAGGATTTTTTTGTTCATTACGCCTTCAACTCAGACGTGCAATGGGGACAGCGAGTAGCCTTTATGGGAATGGTCGATAAGCAATACAGACATTCCTTAGCCGTAGGTATAGCCGGTTTTGCTGCCTCTTTTCTTTTCAGTGCGTTGATCTGCTTAATGATAAGAAATACAGCAAATGCAACAATGAGAAAGCTTATGACCGTATTGCAGAATACACCGAGATTCATGGTTACTGCACCGGCAGCCTTTGCATCAGCGAGAGTAGCATAGGGGGCTGCTATCTTCCCTGATTTTATGACCATGAAAATGTTAGAGAAATCAACACTGCCCAGGAGAAGTCCGATGGGCGGCATAATAATATCATCAACCAAAGATTTTACTATTGTTCCAAAAGCAGCACCGATGATAATGCCGACGGCCATATCGACTACATTACCACGCATCGCAAACTCTTTGAACTCCTTAAACATGCAGATTCTCCTTTCTGGCCGTTGGGAAAAATTATCACCTGCGGCCTTTGTCAATAATACATTTTTCAAAAACAGAAGGCCTCTCGCTCAGGTCTTGCAGATATTGAGAGGCCCTCCATATTGAATGATCAAATAAGAGACATTATCTCTCGTACGTATAGTCTACAGCGGCTTCAACCCTCCTGTTTTTCTGCCTTCCTTCCTTGGTTGAATTGCTTGCAATAGGTTTGGATTCTCCGAACCCCTTTGCCATTAGCCGGGAGGGTTCGATATTGAATTTAGTTACCATGATCTTCCTTATCGCTTCGGCACGCTTCTGGGAGAGATCAAGATTGTATTTCTTTCCCCCGACATTGTCTGTATGACCTTCGACGACGATCTTTAAATCAGGATTCTTCTTCATTACTTCGGCAACGCCCTGAATGTCTTTATAGTACTTTTCCTTTACAACTGATTTGTCAAAATCGAATTCCACATCCAGTGTGGCTCGACCTTTCTCAAGTATCTTCTGCTCTACCTCAGGCGCCTTTTTCTCTTCCATTACTGGAGGCGGTGGCGGTGGCAGCTCGGCTGGCTTCTGGGCCAGGAATATTCTTTCCACAAAGTTGTTCATTGCTGAGTCGTCTGCAAGGTCGTTACCTCTTACAGAGACTCCGCATTGTCCTGCCTTTACGATCTGGTCAAGGACCTTGGCTCCCTGTTTGTCGTCTCCTATCTGGACGGTGTAGATGCACAGTTTATCACCATACTGGCTCTTAACATTCGCTGCTGCCTTCACCGACGCGTTGCCCATATCCACTCCATCCGAGAATATTACAAGAGCGCTTCTGCCCTGTAAGCCTTTCAGGTCATTGCCTGCCGCCAGGATTGCCGCCTCGAGCGGGCTGTCCCCATAAGGAGTACTCAAGTTCTGTATAACCCCTTCAAGGCTATCTGCATTGTACTTCGTCATTCCATACGCCAATTTTGTGACGTCAAAATCCGCATAGTTCTGGCCTAGGGTCCTTAAGCCACCGTTGAGGGTCACATCCGGAATGTAACTGTTAAATTTGCTGACGAGGGACTTTTCAATGATAAACTTCTGCACCCCGGCATAGTCGCTCCCCATCGATCCGGTTTTGTCTACAATAATATCGAAATTATTCGCGTTCTGACTGTACTTCCCCGATTTCATCTTCATGGTGAGATCTCCCGCCTTGACGACAGGGCCGGCCTTCTGTGTGGTGGCACACCCTGTTAACAATGCGAATACTAAGAATGGAAATAGAATCTTGAATATGTTCTTTCTGGACATTTCCTCCTCCTTTCAAAAACTTTTTTTGTGATTAGTCTTATGCAATCTGAAATGAACTATCGTTGAATCCACATTTATCATGGACTGTGGCAGCCTTGAATTAAAAGATAAGATTTCATTAATCATCTCATTTCATAATAAGCAGGCCAGGGGTCTGTATAGGCGAAACACCTGTTCAATCGATCACTAAAGTAGATTCTAATTTAGGTTTAGTCAAGAAAAAATCTAAACTTTCAACTCAACTTCACATTATTATACTTATCATAAGTGCCCCTTGAATTCTCCTGCATGTGTAGCCGCTTTTAACCAGTAATCTTCAATATTATTCAGGATATGAGATTAAGGACTTGTAGATGCACTAAACAAACGAAATCTATGGCTAATTTCCTATAGCTCACATCAACCACATTTTTCCTTTTTTGTAATAGATTTCTATTGGTAATCGTGATAGGCATATCCTAGACGTAAATCTGTATAGATTATATATTTCTCAACCATTAAACCCAACCAGAGGGTGCCAAAACCAGTCGTAATAAAATAGACGAAAGGGAGGAATGATTATGAAAAAGAGACATATGTTTATCTGGTGTTTTGTAGTCCTCGCTCTGTTGGCCATGGTGGTGCCATGTGCATCCGCAGAATCTGCCGGGCAGTATCTTGACGATTCAGTAATTACGACGAAAGTAAAGGCGCTTCTCGCCAAAGACGATACCCTCAAAGCGTTTGACATCAATGTCAAGACCTACAAGGGCATCGTGCAACTGAGAGGTTTCGTCGATTCCAAAACAACCGCCGAGAAAGCAGGCAAGATTGCAGGCAGCGTCGAAGGGGTTAAATCTGTAAAGAATGACGTAATCGTGAAGGCAGCCAAAGAAAGCGCGGGTGCATACCTTGACGATTCAGTCATTACGACCAAGGTCAAAGGCCTTCTTGCCAAAGACGACACCCTCAAGGCGTTTGGAATCAATGTCGAGACCCACCAGGGTATCGTGCAACTGAGCGGTTTTGTCAATTCCAAAGCAACCGTCGAGAAAGCAGGCAAGATTGCAGGTAGCGTCAAAGGGGTTAAATCCGTAAAGAATAATCTGATAGTGAAGTAAAAAAGAAAAGGCAGGGGCGATTGGCTCTGCCTTTTTATGTACATTTCTATTTTTTCGGAGAAAGGTCAATCTGTAATCGTTGGTACAATCCCATCGCATAAATTGAGGATAAGTAGGTGTAGGAGAGGGCAGTCCTGTAGGTATAATACCTTAGCAAGAAAGTACGCTAGGACCGGATGAACCTTTTAAAAGCGTTATGCTCTGCAGAAGATTATAATCCCCACTCTTCTAGTTTCTAAATTTCTTTGGTCTATGCTGCAACACATATCTGGGCGAATCGAGTTACATTGTCATCTTCACCAAGGGCTATGAGCTTATCGCCCTGTGAAATGACATAACTTGCCATGGGGTTGAATATCATCTGTCCGGAATCCTTTTTGACGGCCACAATAATCAGTCCGTATCGCTGTCTGATTTCCGATTCTTCAAGAGATTTTCCGATAACCGGTGAGCCCTCACAGATATCGATTTCATCCATTCTGAGTTCAAGGCTCTGTCGCCTCGTTGTGATTTCTATGAAGTCAAGCATTGCGGGCCGTGAGATTGCCATAGCCATCCTCATGCCCCCGAGGACGTACGGAGAGATCACGCGATCTGCACCGGCTCTCAAGAGCCGATGTTCAGATTCGATTTCTTCGGAACGGGAGAGAATGTAGATATCCGGGTTGAGCTCCTTTGCGGTCAGTATCACATAGAGATTTTGCGCATCGGAGGGAAGTGCGCAGATAATACCTCTGGCTCTTTTGATACCCGCTGCAACGAGGGTCTTATCCTGGGTCGCATCCCCCTTATAGTAAATGAAGCTCTCGTCTTCTATTATCTTCTGAATGGTCTCCGGGTTGTCATCAATGACCACAAAATCTATTTTCTCTTGAGATAGTTCCTTGCATATCAGATATCCAATCCTGCCACAGCCGCAAATTATATAATGACGATTGAGTTTTTTTATCATTTTTTCCAATTTACCCCTTCCCATAAGTGATCTGAAGCGGGCTTCCACCATGGTCTCGGTGAGAAGTCCGATCGTATAGAGCATGGTGCCGACGCCAAAAATAACTAGGATAACGGTAAAGAGTCTGCCGCCGGTAGTTTCAGGATAGAAGTCCCCATATCCAACCGTAGAAAGAGTTATAACTGTTGTATAAAGGGATTCGGTCAGGCTCCATCCCTCAATGTAATGAAAGCCGATTGTACCGACAATGAAAATTGAGATTAATACTAATGCGGCATTTTTTAGCTTTTTCGTTGGTAACAATTAGATCTCCGGAATAGGTGTTCGAAAAAACAACGACTTTGGAAGCGCAGATCAACCATAACGCGACCATCCCGTGGAGCTAATATTAATGCAAAGAAAGAAGAAACTCAAACCAAATTCTTCGGCCTGCATGTTCATAGCAAATTCTTTTTCCCTGCGGAAGACCGCGGAAAAAGCAGAACTTTGACATAAAATATGTTACAATTAATTCAGTGGGTAAGAAGTGAATTTTTAGATATGAATGTACAGCTTCTGGAATCAATCCAGGCGCAAGTGAGAATGATATGCCGAGTCCGCGAAAAGATAGACTATATCTTTTACTAGCATGCACCGGAGCGATCGGTATTTTTGCGTGCCTGTGCATCGCATCCATGGCAATCAGGGAGGGTGCCACAGGCATTGCTTTCCTATTTGCGAGCGCTGTCCTTCTTTTTATATGGCCATTGCTGGTGAGGTTCATCATAAAATATGCGCAGGGGCGCGAATCTATGCAATGGATGAGGGATATTATTGCCGCCGATGACGATGACACTCCGAGAATAAACTTTATTCGTTTTTAGCCTGTTGTCATACCTTCCATTTCTACAGCACCCTGAACATTATCAGTGGTAGTGCTTTTGCGACAGATCTTTTTGTATTTATGAATAATGTCGAGGCATGTTTTAAAATGTCCTCATGATGTTTATATTAAGATAGAAAGATTTTTGCCTGTTTGGAGTGGAAATGCAGAAAGTCATTTTTCAGTGCGAAGGGCCGTCCGGAAAAACAGAGTTCTATATTGACAGAGAGACTTTCCGGATAAAGGAACCAGGGGAACGCGAATTCCAGATCGCATCCAATACGCTTCTCTGGATCAAGTACCGAAATAATCCCTGGATTCTCCAGGACAATGGTCTGTGCTTCCGATTATCCGTGATCTGGATGAATAACGGCAGCGAGCAAAAAAAGGATGTTCTGCTCTTTCACGACCGGCAGGCGAACACAGACCTCATTCTGTTTCTAAAGAGCCATTATCCTGACCAGTGTCTTATCGGCCCTAATGAGAACGAAAGACGTTGGCTGCTTGGGGTGTCTGAGAGGAACGTCTATCGTCTTTATAACCTGGGCCTTGCTGCAACACTTGGCATCATCTCAGCTATCCTGATCATCCAAATAATCTTTTTATATCTATCCCTTTCCACCTCGCAATTTATCATCGTCTCAAATACCGATGCCTTTTATCGCGCAGGAAAAATCCTGTTCATTATTACCTTGATCCCTCTCAGCCTTCTCATGCTGATTATGATGAAAAGGCTGATGATTGTCAAAACAGACCAAAGGGGCGTCACTATTCAGAAACTTTTTACGAGGAAAAGATTGAAGTGGCGGGATATCGAGGCTGGTGATGCCAGGAAAGAGACATCAAGCATTTATACCGGCCTATTCTGCTATTACTCTGATAAGGTGAATGTTCTGGCCACGAGCAGTTTGATAAAGGTTTGTCTCAGAACGCGGGCGGGAGACACGATTTTTCTAAAGATGGCTGCTGATGAAGCAGGCCGGCTTTACCGGGAATTGTATCATCGGGACAAAGTTTCACTGGATGAAGCGGAGGCAGTGAAGGCTTTTCTTTAAATAAAGAAAGGGACAAGGAGCAGGCGGGTCTGCTCCTTGTCCTCCAAGTGCACAACTAAAGCTTGAAGACCGGTTCCATCTGCTTGGGGAGGTTCTTGCCGGCAGCCCCGCTGGTGAACAGCGAAACCACCGTTGTCAATATTACGGCCCCTCCAATTGTTAGTAGATAATAAGGGAAGGGAAGTTTATAGACCTTGAAATTCTCTAAGATGGGAAGGAGAATGTTGAAGATAACCGCAAAAGACAGACCCGTGATAATACCTTCCCGGGAGCAACGTTTCCAGAGAAGCCCCATCACGAAGGTGGGGATTGTCACGGATGCGAAGAAGCCCCAACCGAGCGTTCCCAAAATAGCGACGGCGCGGCCCCCCCAGTAGCCAAAGCCTATACAAAGGATCATCACGACGATCTGCAGAAAACGGCCGACGACGATCTGTCTATCGTGGGCTACCTCGTGCCCCATAGCACCTGCCAGGTCACGGGTGATTGCGCCTGAGGCAAGCGAGATGAAGAAGCTAGCCGTCGAGACGATGGCCGCCAGAAGCGCCGCCATGATCAGTGCCTGCATTACTCCTCCCGTCTTACTCACAAAAAGGAATGCCGCCTTGTCCAGGTCCTTGATTGCCGGCACGGCTCCGGTCGCTACGAGATATACAGCACCGTAGCCTACAAGGATCCACACCAGGGAGGTTGCGCCATAGGCCACTCCGCCGAGCCAACCAGCCAGCTTAAGGTCCTTATGGCTCTTCACGGCATACATCTTGGCAAGCATAGTGGGCTGACCCATGACGCCGATGAAGAAGACCATGGCAAAGGTGATGACAAGTTGGAACGGCATCGCCCCGGCCCCGTCAACGAAGCTCGGGCCGAAGTTCGGGGCGTTCATGATGGCGCTGAAATCGCCTCCCGTCATGGCAAAGAAGGCGACGATGACACCCATAACACCGATCAGCATAACCAGTCCCTGGAAGGCATCAGTCAGGATGCTCCCGGACATACCGGAGACCAGCATGTAGGCCAGTGTGCTTCCGAACATTATGGCAACACCCCATTCCTCGGATACTCCGAGCATCTGGTTCATCAGCTTGGCGCCGCCTTTCACCTGCGACGAAAGGTAGGCAATGGCCGCCAGAAACAAGCCGATGGCAAGGATGCCACGTACCGCCTGGCTCTGGAAACGAACACGGGCGATATCAGGCAGCGTTGCCACGTCTGTGACTTCTGCCATGGCGCGCATGCGCTTGCCGATGACCCAATAGCCATAGGCAAAGCCCGGACCGCAGGCGATGGTCATCCAGATGGAAGTGAAGCCAAACTTATAGACCAGGCCGGGACCGCCGATAAAACCGAAAGCGCTCATAACAGCGGCCATGGAAGCGAGACCGATGACAAGCCCGCCAAACATCTTGGTGCCGCCGAAGAAGCCTTCCGCCGTCTTGGCATATCTGTTCGCATACCAGCCGATACCTATAGAAATAAGCATAAATACGATTGTATAACCAATAATCAATGGCGATGGTTGAATCAATTGTTCATCCATTATCTCACCTCCTTAGTGAAGTTTCTCTTGAGCGGCGACCTCTTTCATAAACGTGTTCCACTCGTCGTCGGGAACCACACTCTTATCGAAGAGGACCACATAGGAGAGGGTTGAGGTCAGGAAGTTACCCAGCCAGAAAAATACCATGGCTCCGAAAAAACCGGGGTGCATTCCGAGGATGAAATCCAGCTTCTCGCCCTTCGTCATGTAGACAATTGTAAAGGCAACGGCTTGTACAACACCATTTAGCAACACGGGCCAGATAAGGACAGCCGTGCTTATCTTCTGGTTTACTACCGCGCCCATCACATAGTAAACGACGACCAGGGCAGCACAGGCCAGAAGACCAAAGTAGATGAGCTGATTGCTCTTGCTCAGGGCGCCTTGCCAGCTTGCGTAAAGGATAAATGCCCAGAGCAGCGCCGCAAGAACCATTAAAAAATCTCTTGCTTTGTCTTCAATAGGGATCATTGCTTTCTTTTCCTCCTTCCATGATTATTATTTAGTCTTTCAAGAACAAAGACATAATACTTGGTGCGAGGACTGGAAGTTAAAACGATAATATCTAATTCTTCTTTTCAGCGGCCTTTTGCATTTCTTCAATATCTTTTACCGTTCCTGATGCAGACCAATCTGACTGGCTTTTGTCGGCCTTTTTTTTCGGCTCTTCATCTTTGCCGCAGGCGCTCAGGAATCCCACACTGGCAAAAAATAGCAAAGCCAGCAGGCAGGCAATAAATCTTCTCATCGCAATGCCCCCGTTTTGACGCTGAAGTGTGTTATCACCTTGCACAAAAATCTTGCACTTTTCAAATAATCGGCTATGCTTATAGCAGCTTTCTGAATGAGAAGCGAGCAAAAATTATCCTTTTTTCTCATGAGCTAATAACCTTATTTTAGATTTCTGCCATAAATCATCAAAATTAAATGGTGCTTGCTTTGTCGTCCTGTATATTTGATACAAAAAAATTGTCTCATTGGAAGGAGGTGAGTAAGAGTTCATTTTCTTTGTTCTCTGCAGCAATTTCACATCTCCATGATAGAAGTGTATTAATAGCTAAGAATAGAAAGGAGTATGATCTATGAAAAAATCCTTTAAGAAAGTCGCGGTGGTTGGTACCGGTATCTTGGGAACACAAATCGCGATGCTGGCCGCAAACGTCGGTTACAAAGTGAAGGTCTATGATCCGCGGGAAGGGGCATTTGACATCGCCTTTAAGAACCGCATGGCGGAGCTCAAGGGTAAGAAGATCAAGCCATTCATTCCCTGGGAGAAATGGGAACGGATCAGAAAAGCAGTTGTGCAGGTGACGGACCTGCGCGAAGCAGTGAAGGACGCGGACTTGGTCATAGAGGCGGCGCCGGAAAATATAGAATTGAAAAACAAGGTCTTCAAGCAGCTCGGTGCGATGACGCCCAAGAGCTGTATACTCGCAACCAACAGTTCGTCCATTCCCGTGTCTAAGATGGAAAAGAGCAGCGGCAGGCCGGAACGCTGTCTTAACATCCATTTCTACTTCCCCCTTCAGGGAGTAAACATGGTGGATATCATGGGAGGCACGAAGACGCTGCCCGCAGTCATGAAGAAGGGGAGGGAATGGATCATATCCATCGGCTGCATTCCTCTTACGGTGAACAAGGAGATCCTGGGGTTCTGCTTCAACCGTGTATGGCGTGCCATCAAGCGCGAGGTTCTCTACATGTGGGGGAACGGGTTTGTGGATCTCCGTGATTCCGACAGGGCATGGAGGGTCTTCACCGGCATGAAAGAGGGACCCTTTGCCCTGATGGATAAGGTCGGGCTCGACGTTATCTATGATATCGAGATGGTGTATTACAACGACTCGAAGGACCCAAAGGACAAGCCTCCGGCTGCGTTACTCAAAATGGTGAAGGCAGGAAAACTAGGCGTAAAAAGCGGAAAGGGATTCTACACCTATCCGAATCCCGAATTTCTCCAGAAGGATTTTCTCAAGCCCAAGAAGTAGAGTACTATCATATGCAGTTCCCGCAATTTCGTATGTCATGCTATGGAACAAAGGGCAATGCAGGAAGATTTCAAAGTCTGAGCATTCTAAAAGACTAACGTCGGGAAAGAATTAAAAAAGATTGACGGAGCCGCAGAACTGCGCGCCATTCAATCTATTGATCAGGGACGATTAAAGCTCTCCGCAGCGAAAAAGTATTTACAATGAGGAAATCCATGAAAGCAAAAGATTTAATGGTACCCATTCGTGATTTTCTTAAGCCTGATAGTACTATCAAGGAGGCTGTCAATCTTCTTAAGACCGCAGCTCGGGGAGAACAAAGGGTGGGCGTTATGGGGCTGCCAGTCTTTGACGATAGTGGAAAACTTGCTGGAATGTTGTCGATGACAGACATTCTAAAGGCGGTCTACCCGGCATACATGTCGATGATGAATTTAGGTGACTTTGCCTGGGACGGGATGCTGGAATCTCTCGCAGCACAGGCGAGAGACAAGAAAGTAGGAGAGTTCATGTCTCAAGATGTTGTCACCGTTAATGAAAATGAACCTCTCATGGAGTGCGTGGACCTGATCCTGAAAAAGCAAGTCAGGAGGATGCCTGTTCTGGACAAGGAAGGAAAGGTTGTCGGGATGGTCTATTTGCGGGATATCTTCTTTGCCATCACGAAGGCGATGCTTGGGGAAGATAATGGAGGCGTGAAATGACGCAGGAAGTTGCCGCTACGTCAGACCAGTTCTTGATGGGACCAAAATTCTGGATCGCCACGGCCATTTTTCTCTCAGCCTACGGCCTTATTATATGGGAAAAGGTCCACAAAACAATCGTTGCCGTCTTTGGGGCCGCCTTACTGATTGTGATCGGGATTATAACCCAGGAAGATGCATTTTATTCCATGGAGCTGGGCGTCGACTGGAACGTGATCTTCCTCCTTGTTAGCATGATGATTATCATCAACATTATGAAACCGACCGGTGTATTCGAATACATCGCCATCAAGAGCGCCAAGGCGGCAAAGGGAAGGCCATTTATGATCATGGTGATCTTCTCCACGGTGACGGCGGTTCTGTCGGCATTTTTGGATAACGTCACGACGGTCCTCTTAATCGCTCCCGTAACCCTCCTCATCTGCCAGGCCCTTGAGCTCGAAGTCGTGCCCTTTCTCATCACAGAGGCCATCGCATCCAACATCGGGGGGACGGCGACCCTCATCGGAGACCCGCCGAACATCATGATTGCCTCAAAGGCACAACTGGACTTCATGGCATTCGTCTATCATCTTACGCCGGTCATCATTGTTGTCATGATCGCTTATATCATCAGTATCAAGTTCATATTCGGGAAGAAGATGGTCGTTAAAGAAGAGTTACGTCAACGTGTCATGGCCATGGATGAGAATGAGGCCATCAAAGACCCGGCACTCCTGAGGAAATCCCTTGCGGTCCTTGCCGTCACAATGACAGGTTTTGTTGTCCACGGGATGCTCCATCTGCAGCCCGCGACGATAGCCCTTTTCGGCGCGGGTCTTCTTTTATTAGTATCTGGTATCAAAGAGCCTCACCATGTTCTTGCGGAAGCGGAGTGGGCGACCCTCTTCTTCTTTATAGGCCTCTTCATAATCATCGGCGCTGTCATAAAAGTGGGTCTCATCAAGTGGATGTCCATCAAGGTATTGGAACTAACTCACGGGAACCTGTTCGGCACCAGTATGATCGTCCTGTGGTTTTCGGCATTTGCCTCGGCATTTATCGACAACATTCCGTATGTCGCCACGATGAACCCGCTAATCATTGATATGGCGAAGCAGCTCTGGCCAAATCTCTCCGGGGTGGAGCTTCTCCACCACCCGGACCTGATGCCCATGTGGTGGTCATTGGCCCTCGGCGCCTGTCTCGGGGGAAACGGAACGGCGATCGGCGCATCCGCCAATGTCATTGTTGTCGGGATGGCTGAGAGGATGGGGAAACCCATATCTTTCAGGAAGTTCATGCTCTACGGCATGCCCTTGATGATTGAGTCGGTCCTGATCTGTACAGTCTACGTGTGGATCAGATATTACGTATTACAGATCTGAGGGTGAGCAGACAGATATTATAAAGGTCTTAGGAGAAGTCCGCGCGTTAGCTCTTGTGAAAAAGAATTCAGTTGAGGTTTTTCAATTCTTTTGGTCTATGCCGCAACACATACCTGGGCGAATCGCGTCACATTATCATCTTCGCCAAGGGCTATAAGCTTGTCGCCTTGTGAAATAACGTAACTTGCCATGGGGTTGAATATCATCTGTCCGGAATCTTTTTTGACGGCCACAATAATCAGTCCGTATCGCTGTCTGATTTCCGATTCTTCAAGAGATTTTCCGATAACCGGTGAGCCATTGCAGATATCGATTTCATCCATTCTGAGTTCAAGGCTCTGTCGCCTCGTTGTGATTTCTATGAAGTCGAGCATTGCGGGCCGTGAGATTGCCATGGCCATCCTCATGCCCCCGAGGACGTACGGAGAGATCACGCGATCTGCACCGGCCCTCAGAAGCCGATGTTCAGATTCGATTTCCTCGGAACGGGAAAGAATGTAGATAGCCGGGTTGAGCTCTTTAGCCGTAAGTATCACATAGAGATTTTGTGCATCGGAGGGAAGTGCGCAGATAATGCCCCTGGCCCTTTTGATACCCGCTGCAACGAGGGTCTTATCCTGGGTCGCATCCCCCTTATAATAAATGAAGCTCTCGTCTTCTATTATCTTCTGAATGATCTCCGGGTTGTCATCAATGACCACGAAATCTATTTTCTCTTGAGATAGTTCCTTACATATCAGATATCCAATCCTGCCGCAGCCGCAAATTATATAATGACGATTAAGTTTTTTTATCATTTTCTCCAATTTACCCCTCCCCATAAGTGATCTAAAGCGGGCGTCCACCATGGTCTCGGTGAGAAGTCCGATCGTATAGAGCATGGTGCCGACCCCGAAAATAACGAGGATAACTGTGAAGAGTCTTCCGCCGGCAGTTTCAGGATAGAAATCCCCATAGCCAACGGTAGAAAGAGTTATGACCGTTGTATAGAGGGACTCGGTCAGGCTCCATCCTTCGATGAAATGAAAACCGAATGTTCCTATAATAAAAATTGAAATTAAGGCTATTATGGCTATTCTAAGTTTTTTCGTCGGTATCAAATGAATCTCCGAAATTATGCATCGAGAAAAAGAACGACGATAGAATGTGACAACTTATTACACGATCATTTTGACAAATGAAATGTTAATGCAATCCAATAAAAAATTCAAACCAAATTCATCAGCTTCATTTCTTTTGAAAGGGGTTTTCCGTTAAGACAGATGCCCGTTTTAATTCGTTGCTAAATCAGACATATGATAAGCGTTTGAAACCCGCATGTTAGGCATGAGCGTCGTCGGAGTATTGGCTCATCATTCTTATTGTTGCGGAGAATCTATTGTGATACTTTATCAATAATCGACTGGGAAAAATAAGGATTAAGGAGTGCATGTATGGGCTTAAAGGATGTAGTGATGGTTAGTGCCTGCAGGACGGCGATCGGCGATTTTCTCGGCTCGTTGAAGGATGTGCCTGCGAGGCACTTGGCGATGACGGCGGGGAAGGCCGCTATCGAAAGGGCGGGGATTCCTGCGGATATGATAGACGAGATCTGCATGGGCCAGCTTTATACGGGTATGCAGGGTTCGTTGCCTGCGAGACAGGTGGGTATGCGGATAGGCCTTCCGCACAGGAGCGGGGCGGTGACGGTGAACCAGAACTGCACTTCCGCGATGCGCGCCCTGGAGATCGCGTGCCACAACATTATGCTGGGGAAGACGGAGATAGGCCTTGCCGTGGGCGTGGAGAGTATGACGAATGCCCCTTATCTGATACCGAAGGCGAGGATGGGCTATCGTATGGGGCAGGGGACTATCGAAGACAGCATGCTGCATGATGGTTTAGTAGATGAGCTTGTCCCCGGGCACATGGGAGTGACAGCGGAGAACGTTGCGGAGAAATACGGGATCACACGGAAGGAATGTGATGAGCATGCACTCCTGAGCCACAGCCGTGCCGTCAAGGCTATCGACGAAGGCAGATTCAAGCGTGAGATCGTTCCCGTGGAGATAAAGAGCAAGAAGGGCGTCAAGATATTTGATACTGATGAGCACCCTATAAGGAATGCCAGTATGGAAACGATGGGTCAGCTGCCCACGGTCTTCAAGAAAGGCGGTGTCGTCACTGCCGCGAACGCGTCAGGCATAAATGACGGCGCCTCAGCAGCAGTGATCATGTCGAAAGAGAAGGCGGCAAAGCTGGGGATCAAGCCCCTGATGAAGCTGATCAACATCTGCGGCGAGGGAGTGGACCCTGTATTTATGGGTCTTGGTCCGGCCGTTGCGGTTCCGAAGTGCCTCAAGCAGGCGGGGATGAAGTTCGAGGACATCGAGTACTGGGAATTTCATGAGGCCTTTGCAGCGCAGTGGCTGGGCGCAGGGAGGAAGCTGAAAGATGATTTCGGGATGGTGCTGGACATCGAGAAGATCAACCACAACGGTTCCGGCATCGCGCTGGGGCATCCTGTGGGGAGCACGGGGCTCCGCATCATCGTTACGATGTACTACGAGATGGAGAGGCTGGGCCTGACGCTCGGCGGTGCGTCCTTATGTGTCGGCGGCGGGCCGGCAATGGCCTCGCTATGGACGCGGGAGATCTGATACTGATTTCAGATCTTGATGATTTGACATGGAGGTACCGATCATAATGATAAAGGAGCGGAGCAGCTTCACCGTCGGAGAAGAAGCATCGCTGTCAAGGGTTGTCAGTGATGATGATATCAGGACATTTGCCCGGATATCAGGTGACGGCAATCCTGTCCATCTGAACGATGAATTTGCGAAAGGCACCATGTTTGGCGGTCGCATAGCCCATGGGATGCTGGTTGCAGGTTTGATTTCCGCTGTCTTGGGGACAATGCTTCCCGGGCCGGGGGCGGTTTACTTGAGCCAGCAGTTGCGATTCCGTGCGCCCGTAAGGCCGGGTGACCAGGTCACGGCACGCGCAAGAGTCACCGAATGGAATTCCGAGAAGGGTCGCGTTACGCTGTTGACAGATGTCATAAACCAGGAAGGCAGAGTTGTAATAGAGGGGGAGGCGCGACTTGTCATGTCATCGTACTTAAAGAGATGACGGGGGATATTTTAGTATCTCAATAGAGCAGAATTGTCTGCATGATTCAAAAGAGGATTTAGACTTATTTTCACGTCTAAGAAATATAGCCACAACATAAAATATGTCTTGAATATAAAAAAATATTGTATATTATAGCCGATTTTTCGATGGAGTATGTCCATTGGTAGACAAGCGAAGCGGTTTTAAAAAACAGGAATTACCTGACAAGAATGCCGAATTTGTAAAGGAGGGATGTGATATTTCGGTAACGGTTGTGAGTGGTCGTGGAAAATTAGATATTTTGCGATCAAGATATAGTTAAATGAGTAATATAAGGAGGAAGATATGAACGCAGCAGTACTTCCTATAATAGCGGCTGTTTTATTCTACTTAGGTTACCGTTTTTACGGAAGATATATTGCAAAGTTATTTAAAGAAGATGATTCCTGCCCCACACCGGCGTGTTCAATGAGAGACGATTGCGACTATGTGCCGACGAAACCGATTGTCTTATTCGGGCATCATTTCGCGAGCATTGCCGGAGGCGGACCCATCATAGGCCCCACTGTAGCAATGATGTTCGGATTTATACCGGTATGGCTGTGGGCGGTGTTGGGGAGCATCTTTATCGGGGCGGTTCATGACATGACGGCGCTTTTTGCAAGCGTCAGGGAGGGGGGTAAGTCAGTTGCGGAGATAGCAAAGAAAACATTGGGAAACACAGGATTCTTTCTGTTTATTGGTTTTACCACACTGATGATTCTCCTTGTTACCTCGGCATTTCTCGGCCTGACGGCGACGGCGCTGACTTCATTGCTGTCATTGGACGTACTGAGATTGGATTCCTCCCAGACTGTGGTGAGGACAATAGAGGTAGGAGGGGTGCTCAAGGCCCAGATAGGAGGCATCGCCTCAACGTCTGTTATCTTTATCACCTCCTTTGCGCCTATCATCGGCTTTCTTGTGTATAAAAAGAATATCAATGTCTATCTCGCCTCCGGAATGGCTATCATTGTTTGCATAGCCTCAGTTATCGTTGGAATGGATTATCCGGTTACGTTTAACACTAACACCTGGATGATCATACTCTGTTTTTATACGCTGCTTGCCGCGGGAATCCCTGTCTGGATTATCTTGCAGCCGAGGGATTTTACGAATTCGTTTTTGCTCTATAGCGGTATTCTTGCATTGTTTATTGCCGCTATCGTGGCCGGTTTTAAAGGTGTTACATTTTCAGCCCCGGCGTTCAATGTCGCCGCAGGAACAGCCAAGTTAGGTCCTATCTGGCCGTTTTTATTTATCACCGTTGCCTGCGGCGCCATTTCGGGCTTCCATTGCCTGGTTGCCGGCGGGACAACTTCAAAACAGTGTGCAAAAGAATCGGATATTAAAACGATTGCCTACGGCGGCATGCTGTTAGAGGGTTTGCTGGCGATCGGCGTCCTCGTTGCTGTGGGATGCGGTATCATGTTTTCAGAATACACGAATATTGTATTTCCGACAGTGGCAGGGGCAAAATCAAATCCCATTCTGGCGATTTGCGGCCGGAGCAGGCGGGTTGCTTGATAAGGGATTGGGGATACCGCCTGTGTACGGGACTGTCTTTGGAATCCTCCTCGTCGAGGGTTTTGTCATCACAACCTTAGATACGGCAGTCAGGCTCAACAGATATTTATTCGAAGAGCTGTGGCAGGCTATATTCAAGGATGTTCCGAAGATAATGAAATCATATCTCTTCAACGCTAGTCTCTGTGTGATCTTTATGTATCTTCTGGCCTACAACAATGCATTTTTGGTCATCTGGCCCGCATTCGGCTCCGCCAATCAATTGCTTGCCTCACTGGCATTGATTGCCGTCTCCGTGTGGCTGGTGAACAGAGGAATCAACGCGTTGTTCACAGTAGTACCGGCGATATTTATGATGGTGACAACCATATATTCTCTGTTTGTTCTGCTCATTGAAAAATATCTTCCCAAGCAGAACTATGCTCTGTCTGCATTTGCTATATTGATGATCATTCTGTCCATCGGAGTGATAGTGTTAGCGTTTAAAAAATGGCTGGAATTGAGGAAGAGCGGCAGAATAGCAGAGAGTGCGGCATGATGGTGATGTTATAAAGAAACATTTCTTTGAAAAGGGACAGCTCAGGCTGTCCCTTTTTTTGATTATCCATCTTGCCGCGATCTAGCGTCTTATCGGGAGCACCTCTGGATTGACAAGGTTCGGAGGGACTTTGCCGCTCAGACCGGCAATAAGATTTTCAACCGCCATGGTAGCCATCCTGAAACGTGTTTCGAGTGTGCCGCTCCCCACGTGAGGGAGCAGGATAACATTATCCAGTTCCGCTAAACCGGGTGTCAGGGCAGGTTCATTTTCATACACATCCAGCCCGGCGCCGCCTATCTTCTTCTTTTTCAGTGCCTGAAGCAGGGCTTTTTCATCTACCACGGGACCTCTCGATGTATTAATCAGATAGGCTGTCGGCTTCATCAGGGATAGTTCCCCGCTCACCTATAAGATGCCTCGTTTCATCCGAGAGAGGAACGTGCAGGGATATGAAGTCGGACTGCGAAAGCAATGCTTTCATATCCACGTATCTTGCCATCAGCTCCTTCTCTTCTGATTTGCTCATCCTGCTGCGGTTATGATACAGGATAGGCATCCTGAAACACCTTGGCCCTTTGTGCCACAGCCTTTCCTATTTTTCCCATACCGATGATTCCGAGCGTCTTACCCGTGACTTCGTGACCTAAAAAAAGCATGGGCGCCCAGCATCGGAAACGTCCTTCCCTAGTCATCCTGTCGCCCTCCACGAGCCTACGGGAAATAGCCAGGATCAATGCGAAGGCTATTTCTGCAGTCGCATCCGTAAGCACGCCGGGTGTATTTGAGATGGGTATTCCCCGTTTGGTAGCTGCTGTCACGTCTATATTATTGTAGCCAACGCCAAATTGGGCAATCATCTTTAAACTGTTCGCCCTGTCAAGTGCTTCTTCATCTACACTATCCGTTATCATGGAAAGAAGGCCGTCCTTATCTTTGATGCTGACGAGAAAATTTTTCCTGTCGAGGGGCTTGTCCGCTATATTTATCTCCGCCTCATATTTATTTGACAGGCTTGTCATGATCTCTTGCGGCAGACGCCCTGTGACCAGTATTCGCTTCTTCATCACTCCCCCAATGATTCTTTCATTTTTGAATGAGATGATCTGGGATAAATATATACATCATTTCTTTGTCCTGCGAAAGCTTGATTTGTCGTGAGATGGCCCGGCCGTCACGCAGGGAGCTTGATTTAAGCCAGAAAATATGACATTCTTAATTGAAGGAATGCGGAAAGAAGAGGCAGGCATTTGAATATATGGACTACCGGGTTATAGTCGTCGGCTGCGGTCCGGCGGGCATATTTACGGCGCTGACCCTTGTAGAAATGGGCATCGATGGCGTCATTCTCCTTGACCAGGGCAACGACCTCGAAAAACGTGAACGGCATGGTCTCAGAGACGTACTCTGCGGGTGGGGAGGTGCCGGAGCCTTTAGTGACGGCAAACTTAACATCTCCACAGAGGTAGGGGGATACCTTTCCGAGTTTCTCGACAGGAACTCATTAGTAGAGCTTTTGCATAAAGCAGACGGGATTTTTGTCAAGTATGGCGCACCGAACCGCATTTTCGGAGATTCAGCGATATCGGTTGAGGAAATTGCAGATCAATCTCGCACGGCGGGCCTCGAATTTATTCCTACCGTTATTCGTCATATAGGCACTGAAAACTGCAAGCGCATCTTAAATAACATGAGAAAGGTTCTTGATGGTAAAGCCGAAGTCAAGACGTGCAGCCAGGTGCAATCACTGCTTCACGAAGACGGAGAGATCAGAGGTGTGAAACTTGCCAGCGGTAATGTGATCAATGGTGAGTTCGTCGTTGTTGCTCCCGGGAGGGTAGGCGCCAGCTGGATGAAGGGAGAGGCAGATGCGTCTCGGACTAACGACAACGACGAGTCCCGTAGACATTGGCGTACGTGTGGAGCTGCCCGCAACAATTCTCAAAAGAATTACGGACATTACCTATGAACCCAAGCTGATCTTCTATTCAAAAACATTTGACGACAAGGTCCGCACCTTCTGTATGAATCCTTACGGCGAGGTCGTGATTGAGGAAAACGAAGGCATCACGACCGTGAATGGGCACAGCTATGCGAAACGAAAAAGTGATAACAGCAATTTCGCTATTCTCGTAAGCAGCACCTTTACGGAACCTTTCCGTGATCCTATCGCATACGGCCGCTACATTGCGAGACTGGCGAACCTCTTGGGCGGTGGTGCGATAATTCAGAGACTGGGAGACTTGCTCGCCGGGAGAAGGTCCACACGAGATCGCATTGATCACTGCGTGACAAGACCGACGCTCCTCCAGGCGACACCGGGCGACCTGAGTTTCGTATTTCCGTATCGCCATCTGCAGAGCATCATCGAGATGCTTCAGGCCCTTGATAAGCTTGCCCCGGGAGTTTTTTCCCGACACACCCTCCTTTATGGCGTAGAGGTTAAATTCTATTCGAACCGCATCGAGGTATCGCCGGAAATGGAGACAAAAGTGAAGAATCTCTTTGCCATCGGAGACGGAGCAGGGATCACGAGGGGCTTACTGCAGGCATCGGCAAGTGGCATATTGGCGGCACGGGCTATTTATTCCCGTGTAAAGGAAGCTGGCCCAAGTAAATAATACCGGCTTGAGATATTACTGGATGCACGGTTCCCTTTAGGGATGGATGATTTTGTATATCGAGGAGGCGAAATGAAGGTTCTCGTTAGAAAAGGAGAGATTACGGACTTCAAATCAGAGGCGGTGATTGTGCCGTACTTTGAGGACGGAAAGGAACTACAAGGCAAAGTGAGGCTGCTTGATAAAAGGAGCGGAGGATTGATAAGGGAGATAATCGGTGGGGGCGATTTTGAAGGAAAGTACCTCCAGGTATCGGTCACGTACACGAGAGGTTTTGCGCCCGCAAAGCGGATTGTCTTAGCGGGTGTCGGTAAAAAAGCAGAATTCACGACGGAAAAATTGAGGGGCGCCTTTGCGACGGCAGCTCGCTACGTAAGAACACTCGGGATTAAGGAGTTCTGCACATCTCTGGATTTCATATTTCTCAATAAACCGCCCGATCAGATAGCCAGGGCTGTTGTAGAGGGGGTTTGCCTCGGCCTTTATCAATATACGCCCTTTAAGACAATTGACAGGGATAAGATAAAGGGGATGAGAGAATTCACAATAATCGCAGAAAAGGGAAGGGCATATAATGTTATAAGATCCGGAGCGAAAGAGGCAGAGATCATCTCAAGAGCTGTCTGTCTTACCAGGGACATGGTGTCCGCCCCGGGGAACGAAATGACGCCGACAGATATGGCCCGCGAAGCTCGCAAAATTGCCAGAAGAAAAAATGTTAAATTGACGGTGCTGGGTGAGGCGGAGATGAAGAAAATCGGCATGAACGCGCTCTTGGGAGTTGCCAGGGGAAGTGCGGAGCCGGCGAAGTTCATCATCCTGGAATACAGGGGAGGAGATAAGTCCGAGCCCCCTGTAGCTCTTGTCGGTAAGGGGCTGACCTTCGATAGTGGGGGCATATCAATAAAGCCGTCGGAGAAGATGGATGAGATGAAATCCGACATGGCAGGCGGCGCCGCCGTCATGGGCGTTATAATGGCAGCGGCCGATTTGAATCTCAAAGTTAATGCCGTCGGCCTGATACCTGCTACAGAAAACCTGCCCGGCGGAAGGGCGTATAAACCCGGCGATATTCTAAAATCATTATCGGGTCAAACTATTGAAGTCTTAAGCACGGACGCAGAAGGCCGCTTGATTCTGGCCGATGCACTTACATATGCCGGCAGGTACAAGCCGGCAGTCATTGTTGATCTTGCAACGTTGACTGCTGCCTGTGTAATTGCCTTAGGCGATCACGTGACAGGAATGATGGGAACGGATGACAGAGTGAAACATAAAATAAGGGACGCAGCGGATGCCACAGGCGAGAAGGTCTGGGAACTTCCCCTATGGGAAGAGTATCATGATTTGATAAAGAGCGATGTCGCTGATTACAAAAATCATGGCGGAAGGCCAGGCGGGGCAATAACGGCTGCGGCATTTCTCAGCAAGTTTGTAGGCGACTACCCCTGGGTGCATCTGGATATAGCCGGGCCGGCATGGCTTACGAACGACAAGCCCTATATTCCAAAGGGGGCTTCCGGTGTCGGTGTTCGTTTGATGGTGCAATTCCTGCGAGACTGGCAGAAGCGGGGTAAGAGCTGACGACCTATGGGGATGCTTCTTGAAATCAAGAATCTTAGCACCCATTTCAACACAGAGCATGGTGTGATAAAGGCTGTTGATCGCGTCAACCTGGCGATCGACGAAGGGGATACGCTGGGAGTCGTTGGCGAGTCCGGCTGTGGAAAAACGGTGCTTGCCCTCTCCATTATGCGCTTAATTCCAAGCCCTCCCGGGAAGATCGTTTCCGGGAGCATCTTATTTAATGGCACGGATCTCCTGAAACTGGATAGTGAAGAGATGCGGGCAGTCAGGGGCAAGGATATCTCCATGGTTTTCCAGGAGCCGATGACTTCACTGAATCCCGTGCTGCGTATAGGCGATCAGATCACGGAGATTATAAGATTGCATATGGGGCTTGGACGGAAGGAGGCAATGGACCGCGCCGTGGAAACGCTCTCCCTTGTCGGGATGCCTTCGCCTGAGACAGTTGTCAGGAATTACCCCCATCAGATGAGTGGCGGCATGCGTCAGAGGGTGATGATTGCCATGGCCATTTGCTGCGGTCCCAAACTAATGCTTGCGGATGAGCCGACAACCGCCCTTGATGTGACCATCCAGGCGCAGATTCTGGAACTTATAGGCAGGCTGAAAAAAGAAACGGGGGCGTCCGTAATGCTCATTACCCATGATCTTGGCGTGATAGCTCAAGCTGCGGAGCATGTGGCGGTAATTTATACGGGGCAGGTTGTTGAATACGCTTCCGTGGAGAGCCTCTACGCCACGCCGCTGCACCCCTATACTGTGGGCCTTATGGAATCGATCCCCAAAATTGACGCTGCTGACGCGCGGAATGAACATTTGAATGTTATACCCGGCATGGTCCCCAGTCTTTATAATCTTCCCCGGGGATGCACTTTTCAGGAGAGGTGCCCTCACACAATGCAAATCTGCAGGGAGAAGGAGCCGCATTTGTGGGAACATTTGCCTGGGCATAAAGTACACTGCTGGCTTTATGAACAAAGATGAAGACGGTCTTGATCGATATTCAGGGAATCAAAAGATACTATGATGTCCGCGCGGGAATTCTCGCGAGAGAGCAAGCACCCGTCAAGGCTGTTGACGGCGTATCCCTCAAAATATGCAGGGGTGAAACTCTGGGCCTTGTCGGCGAGAGCGGCTGCGGGAAATCGACGCTCGCGCGCCTGATTATGAGGCTCGACCTACCCACGGCAGGCAAGATTTTATTTGAAAATGAAGACATTTTTAAGTTGGCGGGCAAGGATCTGAAAGTCTACCGCAAAAAGGTACAAATTATTTTTCAGGATCCATATGCATCTCTGAATCCCCGAAGAACAGCAGAGAGTACAATCGGGGAACCCCTGATCATCAACGAAATATATGATCGTAAGGGAAGGGACGTTGAGGTTGCCCGCATTATGGATATCGTAGGGCTTACAAGGGAACAGAAGGACAGGTATCCTCATGAATTCAGCGGCGGTCAGAGGCAGCGTATCGGAATAGCAAGGGCCATTATACTCAAGCCACAATTGATAGTTGCCGATGAGCCGGTTTCCGCACTCGATGTATCGATCCAAGCGCAGATTCTGAACCTTCTCAAAGATCTGCAGAAAGAATTTAGCTTGACCTATATGTTCATCTCCCACGATCTCAGTGTGGTGCGGCATGTGAGCGACAGGATCGCGGTGATGCATTTCGGTAAAATCGTCGAGCTTGCAGATAATCAGGAACTCTACGAACACCCCCTTCATCCATACACCATAGAGCTTCTTTCAGCGGTGCCGGTTCCTGATCCCGGAAGAAAGAGGCGGGGGCTGATGCGAGAGGGCGAGATTGCAGGCGCGACAGATGGACAGGGAAGGTGTCCCTTTTATCCCCGTTGTCCGGCCAGGATTGAGATTTGCGATAAGGACGAACCGGAGTTGAAATCCCTGGGTGACGGCCATTTCGTGGCATGCCATAGGGAATAAAAAGGTGTACCCGCCGGGGTCATAATCTGCAGCACATCAAATCTTTTCTTCCATCATGCGGAATTCTCTTTTCTTCCAGAATAATATTACAAAGAAGGCGAGCAGATTCGAGATGGGTTGTGCCACCCATACTCCCGTTAATCCAAATAGCGACGGTAGAAAAAGAAGCATGGGCATTAGAAGGACGGTGTCACGCATCATTAATAAGACCATCGATGTGAATCCCTTGCCTAGGCCAATAAACATGTTGATCCATACAATATTCGGACCGACTAAGAGGAGCATGGTGGCAAATATCCTGACGGCAGGGACGGCAATATCCAACAATTCCTGATCACTGCTGAAGAGTAGCAAAATGGGATGAGCAAATGCTTCAAGAATGACGAATGCGGCTGCTGAGAAAAGGACGGATATTCTAACGGCGACATTAACCGTTTCTATGAGCCGTTTATGGAGCCCGGCACCCTCACTGAAACCGACCATCGGCATTATGCCATGTCCCATGCCGAATAAGACCATAATGACAAGGTGATTAATACGGAAACAGAGGCCAAGGGCTGCGATGGCCATGGGTCCAAAGGTTCCAAGGACATGGTTGTAGACTATCATGACGAGACTGAAAACAAAGTTCATTATAACTGAAGGGAATCCCGTCTGATAGATAGAGGCTATTATCGAGAGATTGGGGATCATGTGCGACCAGTTTAAATTATACCTGGACGCGTTTATTCTGAGATAATACAGGGAGAGAAGGCCCGCCACAAAATATGAGATGACTGCAGAAATTGCGGCCCCTAAAATGCCCAGCATGGGAAGCGCTCCCAGGCCAAAGATGAGAAAAGGATCGAGGATGGCACCGCTTAATGACATGACTAGTATGACGTACATTGATGCCTTCGGATTTCCTTCCGCCCTAAGCAGGTTGTTGGAAACCATGAGACACAGTAAGAAAGGGGATCCAATTACGACAGTGACGAGGTATTGTCTGGACAGGGGAAGAATTTCGCCGGTGGCGCCGAAAATGTTAAGGATTGCATCTTGATAAATAAGCGTTATTACAATGATGATCAATCCCAGTAAGGCGGAAAGAAGTATTGCCTGACCGGCTGTTTGTCGGGCCTTCTTATGCTGGCCGGCACCGAACATGCGTGCCGCAAAGGAACCAGCGCCGACACCGGTTCCCACGCCGATTGCGCCAAAGATAATTTGGATGGGAAAGCAAATGGTCAATGCAGCAACAGCCTGTGGGTTAAGCCTAGCCAGCCAGAAAGTATCGACAAGATTGTATAGGGCCATCGCAAACATTGCTGCTATGGACGGCCAGCTCATTTTCAGGAGCAGAGGAAGTATGGGACCTTTCCCGAGGTCAAGACTCTTGTTTTTCATGTGTCCTTCTTGGAATACGGGGTCTGCAAATCTTTGCATTCTTAGCCGCATAGTTATATAAGACGGTCTTTCGCATACACGGATCACGAGTATATATCAATATAATACAGGCACGAGAGAATTTGCAAGTTACGCCGCCATGCAGAAAATGACTTTCAACTTGATCGTCATATTGGGGCCCACAGCGTCAGGCAAGACGAAATTGGCTGCCCGCCTGGCAAGAGATAGGGGCTCAGAGATAATATCGGCAGACTCGCGGCAGGTATACAAGGGCATGGACATAGGGACGGGAAAGGATATCGGTGAATATGTCGTTGATGGATTAGTTGTTCCCTGTCATCTCATAGACGTGGTAGAGCCGGACTATGAATTCAGTGTCTTTGATTATCAGGTTAATTTTTCGCGTGTCTTCACTGACATTTCGTCAAGAGGCGTAGTTCCGATCATGGTCGGTGGATCGGGTCTGTATATTGAAGCAGCAATAAAGGGATACAGGTTGTTGGAAGTTCCGGAAAATCCGTTGTTAAGGCATGAGCTCGAAGAAGAAGGGATGAATGAATTGAGGAATCGGCTTATCGAGCTCAATCCTGCGGTCCACAATACAACTGATCTAATGGATCGAAAGCGCTTGGTACGCGCCATAGAAATCATGGAATTTACAAAAACTCATAATTATCAAGAGGCGCATTATCCTTCAATTGTTGCCTTGGCTGTCGGTATCCGCTGGGAACGTTCCGTATTGCGCGAGAGGATTACGGATCGTCTTAATGCGAGATTGAAGACCGGTATGATTGAAGAAGTAGAGAGGCTTTATCGGTCCGGAATTGGATGGGAGAAACTCGACTTTTTCGGCCTTGAATATCGTTATGTCGGTCTTTATCTCAGAGGCGTGATGAGCTATAGCGAGATGTTTCAAAAGCTCAACACACGTATCCATCAATTCGCCAAGAAGCAGGAAACATGGTTCAGACGGATGGAGAAACAAGGCACTAAGATTCACTGGATAAACGGCGATGATTACGGGAAGGCAGCAGAGATCATAAACGGACTGATGAAATAAATAGTGCATTTGTCTTAATAAGGGGATATCATAAAAAAGTTGTCTGCATGCCGGAAGAGCCGGAGGATTCTTACGCGGACGAAATTCATTTGACTAATGGATGTTTGGTCGGCGGGGTTCAATTGAAGGGTTCAAATGCAGATAATCTTATTCCATAGTGGAGGATTGGTGATGATAGATGAGAAGTATATCCGCACTTTGCTGATTGTTTTCTGCCTTGTCATGCTTACGCTGAGTGGCTGCGGATCAAAAGATGAAAAACAAGCTAGCTCGCAAGCTGAAGTTCAAAAGCCGGGAGCGCAGTCAGAAGAAACAGTTTCTGCAAACCCGCCTTCTCCGGCAGGTGCGCCAACAGCAGGATCTACAGTGGTTATTGATGTAGATGGCTCAAAGCTTACCCAGGGTCAGGTTGAAACGGAAGTTAAGAGAATAATGTCTGTAGATGAAAAAGCAAATGCCGGCCGAGCGTCTAGAGCAGGCGAAGGAGAATGCGAGAAAGCAGGTGCTCACTGACTTTACCGCAAGGACACTTCTGGCAAACGAGATAAAAAGACTGAACCTCAGTGCAAGTGATGCGGAGGTGAAAGCGGCTGAAGAACAGGTGAAAAATGATCTTCCTAAAGGCATGACGATTGAGGATTTCATGAAGAAGAACAAGATCACCAAGGAACAGATGCAGGAAGATCTGCGGTTCAGGATCAAAATCAGCAAGCTCGTTATGATGCAGACGGCGGGTAAATCTAAACCCACGGATAAGGAAATAAATGAATTCTATCAAAAGAACAAAGACAAGTTCAAGATGCCTGAAGCTGTTCATGTCAGACATATCCTGATAGCGAAGGCAGCGGGAGACGATGATAAGATCAAGGCGGAAAAGAGGGCGAAGGCAGAGGATTTGCGAACACAGTTGCTGGCAGGGGCGAATTTTGCGGAAATAGCGAAAAATAATTCTGACTGCCCCAGCAAGGAGACGGGTGGCGATCTAGGTGTTTTCAGGCGGGGCGAAATGGTAAAGCAATTTGAAAATGCCGCATTCTCGCAGGATGTCAATGCGATAGGGCCTGTTGTGGAGACTGAATATGGTTTCCACATAATTCAGGTGTTGGAGCGTCATGCTCCCAAGGCGCTTGCCCTTGATGACAAGATGAAGGGAAATATATCAGCCTTTCTCGAACAACAGAAACAGCAGGAAACCTTTGATGCTATCCTAAAAAAATTGCGGGCCAAAGCCAAAATCACGGTATACAGGAACTGATGGAGCGGCAAACGTCGTGTCGAGGAATTTGGTTGACGGATTTTCTCTGGTGAATGAAGCAATTGGCAAGCACGTCATAACCATACGCAAGCTACTGGATAAGAAGCGATAATATCCAAGTTCACGACGTATGCGTGGCACACATACATGGCGAATCGCCCGGCGTCAGAATGAGTGCTTCTTTTCGGGGAAGGTACCCTTTCTCACCTCATCGATATATTGATTGACGGCCTCTTTCATCTGCACATTGAGCTGGGCATATGTCTTCACAAATTTCGGTATGAATTTTTCAAACATTCCCGCCATATCATGAAGGACCAGAACCTGACCGTCGCAGTTAATGCCGGCGCCTATCCCGATCGTGGGAATTGTGAGGGATTGCGTCACAGCCTTTGCCAGTGCTGCCGGCACACACTCCAAAACAACGGAAAATGCCCCGGCTTCTTCGAGGATTTTAGCATCTTCCATAATTCTTAGGGCTGCTCGCTCGTCTTTACCCTGAACCTTGTATCCTCCAAACTGATGAACGGATTGTGGCGTCAGACCGAGGTGTGCCATGACGGGAATTCCCGTAGATGCCATTCTTCTTGTTATTTCTGCCACCTCCCTGCCTCCCTCCAGCTTGACTCCTTGGGCGCCTGCTTCCTTAAGAAAACGGCCGGCGTTATATAGCGCATCCTCAGCAGAAACCTGGTAGGACATAAAGGGCATATCGCCCACGACCATGGCATGCTTGACGGCACGGGACACAGCCTTCGTATGATGAATCATCTCATCCATTGTAACGGGAATGGTACTATCATAGCCTAACATGACCATGCCCAAAGAATCTCCGACGAGGACGACATCAATGCCTGCTTCGTCTACAATGAGAGCCGTGGGATAATCGTAAGCCGTTAACATGCATATCTTTTCATTCTTCCTTTTCATGTCGCGAATCACGGCAGTAGTGATTCTATTAGTGCTCGTCTGCGTGCTCATGTCATTTACCTCACTTTAAGTAATTCTTTAATTAGCCGGGCAGTTTCCGGAGACAATGTTTTCTTCTTCAATGCAAGCTCGGCAGTCAGGACGCCGAGTGTGGTATACGCCTGTAAGAGAGTTGGCAGTTTGTTGCGCAAGGCCTCCGCATGTTTTTTTATAGTGCCCGCGTCTCCACGCGCCACAGGCCCTGTTAAAGCCTGAACAGCGCCCTTTGTCTCGATATTAGCAATTGTACCCATAACGAGGGGCCAGACCGCGCGAATGGCATCCTCACGGCTTAAGCCAATGGATTGATAGATTTCCTCGACCATATAGATAAGGGTCGTCAGATAGTTTGAAGCTATACAGGCTGCGGCATGGTAGAGGGGTTTGTCAGGATCGGCAATGAAAAAGGGAGCTCCGCCAAGGTCCTTGACTATCTGTACACACCACTCCCTGATTTCATCTGGCGAGGTTATTCCGAAGGTACTGCCGGGAATGTTCCTGATTGCGCCGTCTACGTCAGCGAATGACTGTAGCGGATGTATGCATGCGACACGAGCTCCGGCGTCCTGTGCGGATGCGAGAAGGTCAAGACCTCCTGCGCCGCTCATGTGGATGACCTTGTCACCGGGACTTATGGCCTTCTCACTCGAAATCTTTTTGCATACATGTGCAATAGCGTCGTCCGACGTCGTAATAATAATACAATTGGCGGCAAGAGCGGCGGCAGAAAAATTCAGATAGGGCTTGCCGCCTGTATAGACCATGCCTTGATTCAGGGATCTCTTTGACCTGCCGGCAACGGCGACTATCCTGTAACCGGCCTTACGGAGAAGAAAGCCAACCGCCGTACCCACCCTGCCGATGCCCAGTATGGCGACTGTATCTCCTCTTATTTCTTGAGTATTCATAATGAAAAGTTTATAAAATCAAAAAAGGCCCCCCAGACAAACCCCGGACGGCCTTAAGACAAAAGCACTCTTATTTGACCATTCCGTCTCGGTCCATCTGTGTCGGATCCAAGCGGATGAATGCTTATTAGCATAAACCTCCTCAAGCAGTCAATAGAGCAAATTCGCGGCAGAGATGGAGTTTTTGTCATCTTGTATTTGCCTGAACCGTCATATATAAGAGGGCTTATAGAATTTGGAGAATCGTATAAGATGAAACATATTGAACTGATGATATTTGACCTGGATGGTACCCTTGTGAATTCCGGGGGAGACATAGTCGCATCTGTAAATTACACCCTTGAGAGCCTGGATATACCGGCGAAGAGTCAGGAGGAGATTTTTACCTTCGTGGGGGATGGTGTAAATAAAATGATCGAAAGAGCCCTTGGAAAGGATTTTCGATATCTGTTCGACCGGGCGATGGATATCTTTTCTGATTACTATGCGGAGCATATGCTTGATACGACATGCCTGTGCGATTCCGTCATTGAGGTACTCGACCACTTCCGCAGCAAGAAAAAAGTCATTATCACGAATAAGCGGAGATATTTTACGCTTAAGATGACGGATGCCCTGGGCATATCAAGATACTTCGAAGAGATCATCGGGGCGGACAGCACTGCTTACAAAAAGCCGGATACCCGTTTGTTTGTTCCTCTTATTGAAAGGTTTCATGCTGCATATAATGATACAGTCGTGATAGGCGATGGTGTGAATGACATAATGCTCGCAAAGAATACAGGCGTATTGAGTTGCGCCCTTTTGAACGGGCTTACGCATAGAAATATTCTTCTTGCCCTTGACCCTGATTTTGCCTGTGAAGGACTAGGGGAGCTGATTAAGATATTTGATTGAAATCTGCGCGGGATCTATGAAGTATGATCAAAAAGATTAAAGAGGCCATAGAAGAGAATCATCTTCTCGACGGGGGAGAAAAGATTATTGTAGCCGTCTCCGGGGGGCCTGATTCTGTTGCCCTGCTAAAAATACTGGAGATGTTGTCGGATGAGTATAATCTTACTCTAATTGTAGCGCATATCAATCATGGACTAAGGGAGGAGGGTGCTGACGAAGAGCAATTCGTACGCGAAATAGCTGCGGGCATGGGGTTTGCGTTTGAGTGCAGATCTTTCGACATCAGATCGCTAAGAAAAGGAACCGGAAAGTGCATAGAAGAAATGAGCCGGAAAGTGAGATACGATTTTCTGGATGATCTGGCCAACAAGCATGGCGCGCAGAAGATTGCGTTGGGACATAATAGCAATGATCAGACTGAAACAGTGCTGATGAATTTTCTAAGGGGAAGCGGTCCGACAGGCCTAAAGGGCATGCTGCCTTTCAGAGATTCAGTTTATATCAGACCGCTTCTTCGCGTGACAAGAAACGAGATCATTTCCTTTCTCGAATTCCACGGATTACCGTTTGTTACGGACTCTTCTAATACCGATCCGGCTTACCTGCGCAACAGGATTAGGCATTCACTGATACCTGAACTGAAGGCAAGATATAATCCTAAATTGGAAGAGAGTATGGCGAAGATGGCGGAGATCATGCGTGTCGAAGATGATTACATGAAAAACGTAGCTAGCAAGATCCTGTCGGAATGGGGCACGTCGGCGATTCACGGTGAGATCAGCATCAGCATACCTGACCTCATCAAGTATCATCAAGCCATTCAAAGAAGAATTGTGAAGCATCTGCTCCTACGGTTGACAACAAATAATCAAGGCATTGGTCATATTCACGTGAAAGCGGCCCTTGATTTGGTATCTTCTGATCGCCCAGGTGCTTATGTAAACCTGCCCGGTAATATAGTTGTGAGGCGCGAATACAATGCCCTTCTCTTTGTCAAAAATAGGGGAGATGAAGAAGAAATTCCCCGAGAAAGATGCAATGATCTTCGTTACGAGGTCACGCTTCCGGGTTCAGTGGAGATGGCTGAGTTGGGAAAGATGATGGTATTTGAATTTGTAGAAAGCCCGATTGATATAAAATCAGACAACCAAGACACCGCCTTCATAGATTATGACAGGATATCTCCGCCTTTGATCATAAGAACTGTGATGGCGGGCGACAGAATACAACCGCTGGGTATGCGAGGAATGAAAAAGATAAAATCTGTCTTCATTGACGAAAAGATACCATGGCGACACAGAAAAGAGATTCCCCTTTTGCTGGATCAGGAGGCAGTGCTCTGGATTGTGGGGCTGCGACTCAGTGAACGTGTTAAAATAACAGAAAAAACAAGACAGATACTCAAAGTAGAATTTGTTTGAAATAATACCCTTGTTAATGTAATTGTAAACTGAGATGTTGAAATATTCTTTATTTTTGTTCCCGTGCAGACGGGAATGCAGAGGGAGGTAATATTGAATTCATTGCAGAAGAACATAGCACTCTGGCTGTTTATCAGTCTGGTTTTCGTGCTGCTGTACCATCTTTTCAATCAGCCGAAGAGTGTGCAGGAAAATATCATCTATAGTGATTTTGTAAGCTACGCAGAAAAGGGGCAGATTGTTGAAGTTACCATACAGGGCGAGAGTATTTCTGGCAAGCTCAACAGCGGGAAGAATTTTAAGACATATGCGCCGAAGGACGCGGGACTTATTCAAATCCTGAAGGATAAAGGTGTACGAATTGCGTCAAAACCTGCGGAGGAATCTCCCTGGTATATGAACGTCTTGATTTCATGGGTGCCCATGCTTCTCCTCATAGGCGTATGGATATTCTTCATGCGGCAGATGCAGGCTGGCGGCGGCAAGGCAATGGCATTCGGCAAGAGCAAGGCCCGTCTCGTTACTGACAAATCAAAAAAGGTGACCTTTGCAGATGTGGCAGGCATAGATGAAGCCAAAGCAGAATTGGAGGAAGTTATAGAGTTTCTCAGGGAGCCCAAGAAATTTACGCGGCTGGGCGGAAGAATACCCAAAGGCCTGCTTCTCGTTGGACAGCCGGGCACGGGGAAGACATTACTTGCCAGGGCAATTGCCGGTGAAGCAGAGGTACCTTTTCTCAGCATAAGCGGATCTGATTTCGTCGAGATGTTTGTAGGTGTGGGAGCGTCGCGTGTCAGGGATCTATTCGACCAGGGTAAAAAGAATGCCCCGTGTATTATTTTTATAGATGAGATCGATGCGGTAGGAAGGCACAGGGGCGCCGGTTTGGGCGGAGGACATGATGAAAGGGAACAGACCCTGAATCAGCTCCTTGTGGAAATGGATGGGTTTGAATCAAATGAAGGAGTAATTCTCGTTTCTGCAACAAACAGGCCTGATGTGCTTGATCCAGCACTCCTGAGACCCGGCAGGTTTGACCGGCAGGTCGTCGTTCCCCTTCCTGATGTTAAGGGCAGGGAAAAAATCCTGGAGGTGCACACCAGAAAGACGCCTCTTGCGGAAGATATCGATTTTGCGGTGATAGCAAGAGGAACCCCTGGATTCTCCGGTGCTGATATAGAGAACCTTGTCAACGAGTCCGTTCTTTATGCTGCAAGATATGGCAAAGATAAGGTAACTATGAGTGACTTCGAGTTTGCGAAAGACAAGGTCATGATGGGTGCGGAAAGGAAGAGCATGGTGATAAGCATCGAGGAGAGGAAGAACACGGCTTATCATGAATCAGGTCATGCCTTGGTGGCGAGATTGTTACCAGGAAGTGATCCTATCCATAAAGTTACAATAATTCCCAGGGGCATGGCTCTGGGTCTCACACAACAATTGCCCGTGGATGAAAAACATACTTATCCCAAAAAGTATCTCTTGAACAATATTACAATTCTGCTAGGGGGCAGGGCAGCGGAAGAACTCATCTTAAATGAATTTACCACCGGTTCCGGAAACGACATTGAGAGGGCGACGAATCTTGCAAGGAAGATGGTCTGCGAATGGGGCATGAGCGACGCAATGGGGCCGCTAAGTTACGGAAAAAAAGAAGAACAGATCTTTCTTGGCCGCGAATTTGCCACGCACAAAGACTACAGCGAAGAGACGGCCCAAAGGATAGATCAGGAAGTAACGCGGTTGGTATCGGAAAGCTACGAAAAGGCAAAAAAACTGTTGTCAGATCATATCGATATATTAAACAGGATCGCAGACGGTCTTCTGGAGAAGGAAGTTCTGAACACTGTAGAACTCGATGAGATTATACAAATGAACAGGGAGGAGGTGGATGGGCGCTAATACTATACACACGGAACATTAGATTTATTATTGAAGGCCAGCCCTCTATATTTATATACAATGATATATAATAGTCATCCGAGATGTCTCCATCTAAGGTCGTCAAATGAGGCACTTGAGGTCTTGAGAAAGATCGATTGCGATCCCTACGGCATTGACGCAATGCTGCCCAAGATGGTTCATCATAATATATTACTTGAAGGTATTAAGTGTAACATAGCGAATATTATAAAACAAGAGATGCTCTCTGTCGGCGGTGATGCCGCCGTTTCGCGTTCTGCAGTGTCATGCAGCGTTGAGGAAACGGACTGCGTTATCATGGGCACTGCAAAGCAGATTCAGCGATTAGCCGATAAGATTTTGATTCAGCCATTAGGATTAAGCAAAATCGCGAGGGATATCAAGGAACTCCTTACGAATGTTTCGAAAGATCTTCTTATCCTCAAGACATGCAGAAGGGAAATTGTCCTGGGAGGAAAGACAGAGGTCATGGGGATACTTAACGTGACTCCCGACTCATTTTCTGACGGGGGTCTTTTCAAAGACACGAACGCTGCGGTCGAATATGGTTTGAAAATGATGGAGGAAGGTGCAGACATTATAGATATTGGAGGAGAATCTTCACGGCCGGGTGCGGTGCCGGTTACTCTTGCGGAAGAGATTGCGAGGGTAATTCCTGTCATAAAGGGGTTGGAGAGATCCATCCAAATTCCGATTTCTATTGACACGACAAAGGCGGAGGTTGCAAGACTTGCCGTGGAAAATGGTGCTGATATTGTTAACGACATAAGTGCCATGACGTTTGATCCCCAGATGGCGAATGCGGTCGCTGATACAGGCGCTGCAATCATCCTGATGCACATGCGTGGAACCCCCAAAGACATGCAGAAAGGAGATTTGTCTTATAGGTCTATCAGGGGTGACATCATTGATTATCTGCAGAATAAGATGGAAAAGGCCCAAGAGGCGGGAATTTCTTCTGAACATATCATGGTCGACCCGGGCATTGGTTTCGGGAAGACTCAGGAAGACTCAATCAGGCTGCTAAAATATCTTTCAGAGTTCAGGGTCTTGGGCAGACCCATCGTGACGGGGCCTTCCAGGAAGGCCTTCATAGGCAAGATAACTGGCGGTGGTCCGAAGGAGCGGATAGAGGGGACTGCCGCCGCAGTGACAGCTGCGATCATGAACGGGACACATGTAATACGGGTACATGACGTGAAGACCATGAAAAAGGTGGCTGCCATGGCCGATGCGATTCTCAGGGCGTAGAGCAAGGACTCAAAATTGCGAGTATACCGGACAAGGTGTCTGAAGATGATTCATGGAATTGGAACAGATTTTGTGGAAGTTTCAAGGCTTGAAAGAATTCTGAAAGAATGGGGAGACCGCTTTCTGGACAGGGTTTATGCGCATGACGAAATCGAGTATTGTAAAAATAAGGCTTTTCCAGCCATCCATTTTGCAGCAAGATTTGCGGCAAAGGAGTCTTTCCTGAAATCCCTTGGTATCGGTCTGGGCATGGGGGTTAAGCTGAAAGAAATTGAAGTGAGAAACAATACGCTGGGAAATCCGGAATTGAAAATCAATGAAAAAGTAGCTAGTATTCTTGATGATCTCGGCGTGAAGGCGATCCACTTGAGTATGACGCATACGAGGGGACATGCACACGCAATTGTTATTCTCGAAAGATGAAAAAAGATGCTGCGGCGGTAATTTGGCGAGAAGTGACGCGTCTATGACAGGGCGAGATAAGGGACGGGCTCAAACCCCAAGAGGACAATTATTTCCAGTGTCGAAAATACCATGAATGAGCCTACCGCCAAGCTGACGCTGATATCCAGGAGTCCTGCGGAGACTTTTCTTATAGGTAAGATTATTGGAAGGAATCTCAGCGAGAAGGATGTAGTCGCCCTCGTTGGCGACCTGGGCACGGGAAAGACGTGCCTTACGCAGGGCATCGCCAGAGGTCTCGGAGTGCCTGATGAGTATCAGATTACGAGCCCGTCGTTTACGTTGATAAATGAGTACCAGGGAAGAATGATGCTGTATCATTTTGACCTGTATCGATTGTCGAAAGTCTCAGAGATGGATGACATGGGATATGAGGAGTATCTTTTCGGACAAGGTGTCAGTGTTATTGAATGGGCTGATAAAGTAAAAGGCATTCTTCCCGATGAGACCTTGTTTGTCTCAATAAGCTATACTGATGAAAATGAACGGGGCATAATCATTTCCGGGCAGAAGCAGAAAATAGCCATAATTTCGGAACAATTAGGAAATGGAGGTTCTTAGGGGATGGCACTTGTTGTGCAAAAATACGGAGGCACTTCAGTTGCAGATATTAACAAGATGAAGAATGTGGCCAGGCGTGTCTTGAAATCGAAAGAGGCAGGAAATGATATCGTTGTAGTACTTTCGGCCATGGCTGGAGAGACGGATAGACTCATACAACTCGCTCACGGGGCCGCCGACGAGCCCGATATAAGGGAGTATGATGCCCTTATATCTATAGGAGAGCAGTTGACGGTAACTCTTCTCTCCATAATTCTGAACGGGATGGGCTTTCACGCCAAATCTTTACTGGGGTATCAGGTGAAGATTGTCACCGACAGATCCTATACGAAGGCGAGAATCTTCCATATAGATACGAAGAAGATATGCAAGGAGCTGAAGAAGGGAACTATTGTGGTTGTTGCCGGCTTTCAAGGTGTAGACAAGGATGGCAACATTACGACTTTGGGGAGAGGCGGCTCAGATACGAGTGCTGTTGCCTTGGCAGCGGCACTGAAAGCGGATGTATGCGACATTTATACGGATGTTGACGGTATTTATACCGCGGATCCCAATATTTGTAGAAAGGCGCGGAGGTTAAGCAGGATCTCCTATGATGAGATGCTTGAGATGGCCAGGGCAGGGGCTAAGGTCCTTCAACCCCGGTCAGTCGAACTCGCAAAGAAATACGAGGTACCAGTCTACGTGAGGTCATCATTTACGGACGAAGGAGGCACACTGGTGACGAAGGAGGATGTGGAGATGGAGAAGGAAGTAGTGTGTGGGGTGACTTATGACCGTGATCAGGCAAAGATTACAGTGGTTCGCGTTCCTGACAGGCCCGGTATTGCAGCCCGACTGTTTACCCCGCTTGCCAACTGTAATATCATGGTCGATATGATCATACAGAACGCCAGCCTGGAGGGTTACACAGATTTGACATTCACCGTCTCGCGCAAGGAAATAAAGAAGGCGCACGAATTAGTTAACGAAGTGGCAAAGGAAATAGGTGCGGACAGAGTAGAGATAGACGCTGACGTTTCCAAGATATCCATAATCGGTGTGGGGATGATCAGTCACTCTGGTGTCGCCGCAAAGATGTTCTCATCCCTAGCCAAGGAGGGGGTGAATATATTGATGATAAGTACCTCTGAGATCAAGATTTCGTGCGTCATACAGGAGAAATACACGGAACTTGCTGTATCAGCGCTGCATGATGCATTCTGCTTGGATAAGAGATGAGCTTTTGCAATGACCTCACCATCTTCTTGTAGATAAGTTAATATGAAAGGTACAGAAGGCCAACGTGACGGAGCCGTCGTTATAGTTGTTATAGTTGTAATACTTTTCGCGATTCACTATTCCTGGTCATCATTGCCGTCTCAAATAAGCGATATACCCTTTGGTAATAAGAGTTTCGGCCCTGTAATTGTCGGGATCACCGGTGATGGGGGAATTAACGGTATTTTTCATGTACCAGAGAGAGCGAGGATTTCTGATCTCTTAGAGGCTGCCCGAATCGGAGACCCTGAAATATTCAATCATCCAATGCTATCTAGACGGCTTTCGACAGGCAAGACTGTTGTCATTGAATCATCTGATAGCCTAAGAATAGCGGAGATGAATAACGCAACTAAATTGGCGCTCGGCATCCCGATTGACATCAATAAGTCCACCGTAGAAGATCTTATGCTGATTGACGGCATCGGCGAGAAAACCGCCTCTCGGATTATTCAATTCAGGGAAAATTCAGGTAGGTATCACAAAGTTGAAGACTTGATGAAGATTCCAGGCATCAAAGAAAAGAAGTTCCGGAAGCTCAGGATGTATTTCTGCACTGATGAGATGCTGTAAGAATAACAGCAATAAAGAGCTGGAGTTTAGCTATCTAAACTTATCGAGATAACTGAGGACCCTCTGAATATATACCTGCGTCTCGCGATAGGGAGGGACGCCCCTGTGCCTGATAACGGCATTTTCGCCTGCGTTATAGGCAGCCAGTGCCAGAGGCAGATTCCCGTTGAAATAGTTCAAAAGATACCGCAAGTATTTTACGCCGCCTTCGATATTGTTTTCCGGATGGAAGGAATCCTGCACTTGCAGTGATGAGGCAGTTGTCGGCATCAGTTGCATCAGCCCCCTAGCCCCTTTTGGAGATACGGCCCGATGGTTGAAATTTGACTCCGCTTTGATGATTGCTTTAATCAAGGCTGGCTCTATCTTGTGTCTTTCTGACGCCTTGACAATCAAGTCATCATATTTCGATATATTATCTCCCAGCTTCTTGTCGAGAAGGATGCGCTTCTCACGCATGATTAGAACATATTTGATACCGCTTTCAGTAGGGACATTCGTCAGATGGATGACACCCTGCGCATCTTCGTACCTATAGATATCCGCAGAGGCCGGTGAGGCTATACTTATAACCATTAATAATGACACGAGGAAAATAATCTTCATAGCAACTTTATCTTTAGTTGTCAGGAAATAACATAAATTGTAATACATCTGATTTAGCGTGTATTACACTACTACATCGCGATCTTGAATTCAATAACTTTATCTAACCCCTTCAATCAAAAATTTTCATTGTCCTTGACAGGGGTCATCGCATGGTGGTAGTGACAATATAATTCAGTAAATGTCGGGGCGTGGCGCAGCCTGGTAGCGTATCTGAATGGGGTTCAGAGGGTCGGAGGTTCAAATCCTCTCGCCCCGACCATTTACAATAATCACCTTTCCGATCAAGAGACCTTAACTACTGAAAATAATTTAATATCTATCTTATTAGATTTCAAGATTGCCAAGAGGCTCTTATAATCATTTCTTTCTAACTTCATTCAGTCCTATTAATGCTGCAATTAAAACAATTCCGATACAATATTGATAACTTAGGATATCTTGTCTACGGCAAAAAATATGCCATGGCAATCGATGGCGGAGCCCCCGGCGAGATTTTGTCGTTTATAAAGAACCGTGGCCTGAATCTGCTTTTTGTCACAAATACGCACGGACATGCGGATCATACAAGCGGCAATGGACCCCTCCTGCGCGAATCGGACGTTCGACTCTTGGTCTATGAAGAGATAAAAGATGCAGAAATTGAATTGGAAGGCCGGAAAATTAGAGCCTATAACACCCCCGGACATACTGTTGATTCTCTCTGTTTCCATATTGATAACGTCTTGGTTACGGGAGATACTCTTTTCAACGGCACCATAGGCAATTGCTTCTCAGGCGATGTGAAAGGCTTCTACCTCTCCGTAAAGAAGATTATGTCTCTGCCTGAAAGCACGGTCATCTATGCCGGCCATGACTACGTAGAAGAAGCGATGAACTTTGCAAGCAGATTGGAACCGGATAACGAGTATATTAGAATATTCCTGCAAAATTATACGCCGGCTCATGTCTCTTCGCGATTGACTGAAGAACTTAGGGTCAATCCTTACCTCCGTTTTAACGAGGGCAGTATCATTGGTCTTTTAAAAAGAAATGGTCTGCCGACAAAGACGGAGTGGCAAAGATGGCAATCTTTAATGACGATAGACTAGAAGGGGGGAGGAGTGAAGGATAAGCAGTCTACCTTCATGTCAAGCTCCATCAGCCCGATCTTGGATTTTGCCGGGAGCAGGACTCAATGATATTGGATTGAGATGGCAGCAAGTATTCAAAGAGTTTCATAAGATAGATAAAGAGCAATGTGTCCGTAAAGCGCTTAAGATAATTGCCGTTGACAATCCAAGATCGAATGAATATATAGTCAATGAGCGAGAGTGGCGGAACTGGCAGACGCACTGGACTTAGGATCCAGCCCGCCTCAGCGGATAGGGGTTCAAATCCCCTCTCTCGCACCAGATTGTGGTTAGTTCCATAAATATCAAGGAGTTAGAAACGCAGTGTCAGATACCACAGTAGCCCTAAGAGTTGAAGACGTGAGTCCGGTAAAGAAGAAAATGCTGTTTGATATCTCATGGTTAGAGGTCAAGAAGGAATTAGATACAGCATATAAGAATGTAGGCAGGAAAGCCAAGGTCAGAGGCTTCAGGCAGGGGAAAGTTCCGAGAAATATTCTCGAGTCTCTATACAAAGAGCATGCGGAAGAAGAAGCCATATCGAATCTCGTAAATAGATATTACTGGGAAGCGCTAAAAGAAAATAAGATAACTGCCGTTGCGCAGCCGGATATAGATCAAAACGGAATAGAGTCGGATAAGAATTTTACCTTCACCGCCATCGTTGAAGTGGAGCCGATTATCGAACCGACGGGTTATGTTGGTCTGGAACTCGAGAAAGAGAATTATGAAGTTAAGGATTCTGATGTGGAAACAAGGCTTGAGGAAGTCCGGGATATGTTCAGTACGATGGAAGAGGTGGAGGCCGATAGAGAGGTATCTGAAGGCGATTTCGTAGTCATTGATTTTGAGGGTTTTGTTGATGGAAAACCCCTTAAGGAGATGAAAGCGGAAAACTATCTTTTGGAAGTAGGCTCCAAGAGATTTATACCGGGATTCGAGGAACAACTCATCGGCATGAAAAAGAACACGACGGAGCAAATAAGACTTAAGTTGCCCGATGATTATCATGCGAAAGAGCTTGCGGGAAAAGAGGTCGTATTTTCCGTAAAATTGAAGAATATTAAAGAAAAGATCCTGCCCAGCCTCGATGATAAATTTATTAAGAATTTTGATAAATATGAAAGCTTGGACGACTTAAAGAAGGATATCAGAAAGACACTTGAAGAAGAGAATATTGCCAGGACAAATTCGGCCTTTAAGAGTATCGTAGTAGAAAAACTTCTGGAGAGCAACCAATTCGAGGTGCCGCAGGCATTCGTAAATCGACAGATCTCATATATGATCGAAGATACGCAAAGAAGACTGGCCATGCGCGGTATGAAGCGAGATGAGACGCCTGAAAGATACAAGGAATTCTATGACCATTACAAGGACCAAGCCGCGAAAATAGTGAGAACAACCCTCCTTCTGAGAAATATAGGCGAGAAGGAATCGATAAGTGTATCTGACCAGGAAATTGAAGAGAAGATAAGGGAGTTGGCTCAAGTGCGAGGGCAGAATTACGATTCGTTGAAAGAATCTTTGGAATCAGGTAATATGATAGAAGAGATTAGAAACGAAATATTGAACACAAAGGTATTTGCTTTCATAGAGGACAAGGCAAAAGTTGAGATAGTCGAGAAATAGATTAAGGAAGGCGAAGAGATGCCCTTAATTCCGATGGTGATCGAACAAGATGGAAGAGGCGAAAGAGCCTTTGATATTTATTCAAGGCTCTTGAGGGATAGAATAATTTTTTTGGGTACGACGATTGATGATGATGTGGCAAATCTGATTATTGCCCAGATGCTGTATCTCGAATCTGACGATCCCGACAAGGAAATATTCTTTTATTTGAATTCGCCCGGAGGCAATGTAAGTTCGGGAATGGCGATATATGATACCATGAGGTATATCAGGCCTTCCGTCTGCACAGTCTGCATGGGTCAAGCAGCCAGCATGGGGGCATTGCTGCTCGCAGCCGGTGAGAAGGGCAGAAGAACGGCTCTGCCGCATTCAAGAATATTGATTCATCAACCACTCGGAGGATTTTATGGTCAGGCAACCGACATAGATATACAGGCACGCGAGATCCTGCGCATGAAGGAAGAATTAAATGTGATTCTTGCAGATCTAACCAGCCAACCTCTTTCAAAGATACAGATGGATACCGAGAGGGACTACTATATGACATGCGAGCAGGCAAAAGAATATGGTATCATTGATGAGATTATCCTAAAGAGACAAGGCTCAAGCTGAGAACGAGGTATTCTAGATGGTGAGAAAAAGCAAGGATAGTGCGGGTGGTCAGGGTATCTTATTCTGCTCTTTTTGCGGAAAGAATCAGAATGAAGTAAGAAAGCTGGTCGCCGGTCCGGCTGCATATATATGCGACGAATGCATTGAACTTTGTCGGTGCATAGTTGAAGAGGAATGTGAGCCGACAATCAGTGAAGAATTTCAGAAAGGGATACCTGAGCCCCGGAATATAAAAAAATTTCTTGATCAGTATGTGATAGGACAGGAAAGGCCAAAAAGGGTTCTCTCTGTTGCTGTTTATAATCACTACCGGAGGCTGTTTTCTAGTGTAGATCTGGATGGCGTGGAAATACAAAAAAGCAATATTCTGTTGATCGGTCCTACAGGATCGGGGAAGACGCTTCTTGCAAAGACCCTGGCCAAGCTTCTCAATGTCCCTTTTACCATAGCCGATGCGACAACTCTGACAGAAGCGGGATACGTAGGAGAGGATGTGGAAAACATCATCCTCAGCCTTCTTCAGAATGCTGATTACGATGTTGAGAGAGCCTCCAAGGGCATTGTCTATATCGATGAAATTGACAAGATCGCAAAGAAGTCGGGTAATCCTTCTATTACAAGAGATGTTTCGGGCGAAGGCGTTCAGCAGGCCTTGCTGAAGATAATAGAAGGGACGCTGGCGAACGTTCCCCCGAAAGGAGGCAGAAAGCATCCTCAACAGGAATTTATCCAAGTGGATACAACGAACATATTGTTCATCTGCGGTGGAGCCTTTAATGATCTTGAAGACATTATTTCAAAGAGGCTCAGTGCGTCAAGTATGGGTTTTGGTGCCGACGTTAGGAGCAAGCGGCACAAGAAGGTCGGAAATCTCTTATCAGAGGTTCAGCCGGAAGACCTTCTCAAGTTTGGCATGATACCTGAATTCATCGGACGTCTGCCGGTAGTCGCCACGCTTAACGAATTGGATCAGGAGGAATTAGTAAGGATTTTAATCGACCCGAAAGATGCAATTACAAAACAATACAAAGTATTATTTGATCTTGAAAATGTTAAATTGAAATTTACCGACGGTGCCCTCCGAGCAATAGCTAAACTATCTGTTGAAAGGAAGTCAGGTGCGCGGGGATTAAGGTCGATTCTGGAAAATACAATGCTAGATATCATGTACGACCTGCCTTCCAGAAATGATGTGAGGGAGTGTGTCATTACGGAAGACGTTGTTATGAACAAAGAAAAACCAATGTTGATTTTTGAAACCAAATCTGAAACTGCATAAGAAGAGACTGATATATGGGAAACAGAGACATGTTTGATTTTTTGAAAAATAGGGAAAACGATAGTTCGACATTGACAGTGCCCCTATTGCCATTGAGAGACGTCGTCGTATTTCCGCACATGATTGTACCGCTTTTCGTGGGCAGGGAACGATCGATAGCTGCACTTGAGTCCGCAATGAAAAGTGAAAAGGGTATATTCATGGTAGCGCAGAAGAATGCCCAGAAGGATGAACCAGCGGAGGGTGACATCTATAAAGTGGGCGCCATAGGGGTCATTATTCAACTCTTGAGGCTGCCTGACGGGACGGTGAAGGTGCTGGTTGAAGGGAAGAAGAGGGGCATGATTAAAGAGTATCTGGCAAACGAAGATTTTTTCCTGGCAAATATTGAAGAGATCGAAGATCTTGATGACAAGAATCAGGTAAAGGCTGAAGCTCTAACACGGAATATCCGGGAATCTTTCGAAAACTATGCAAAACTTGGCAAGAAAGTTCACATGGAGATGGTTAATACTATCGCTTCCATAGACAGCCCTTCGAAATTGGCGGACGTCGTAGCGTCTCATATAAGTCTCAAGCTTGAGGAAAAGCAAAAATTATTGGAGATATTCAACGTCAACGAAAGACTCGAAGCCGTTTACGAGTTGATGCTCGGAGAGATTGAGATAATGGAGGTCGAAGAAAAGATAAAGCGGCGAGTCAAGAAACAGATGGAAAAGACTCAGAAAGATTACTATCTCAATGAACAAATGAGAGCCATCCAAAAGGAGATGGGAGAGAAGGATGACTTCAGGAATGAAATAGCCGAACTCGAAAAAAGGCTGAAACAAAAAAAATTATCAGAAGAGGCACATAAGAAGGTCAGGCATGAGATTAAGAAACTGCAGATGATGGCGCCCATGTCTGCGGAAGCTACTGTGGTGAGGAATTACATTGACTGGCTCCTGGATATGCCTTGGGCGGAGAAGACGGAAAACAAGCACACACTGAAAGAATCTGAAGTAATTCTCGAGGAAGATCACTACGGTTTAAAACAGGTGAAAGAAAGGATACTCGAATACTTGGCCGTTCAGTCTCTTGTGAAGAAAAATAAAGGCCCTATCCTTTGTTTTGTTGGCCCCCCGGGGGTCGGAAAGACATCAGTGGCAAAATCCGTAGCTCGCGCGACAAATAGGAAGTTTGTGAGACTTTCTCTGGGCGGCGTTAGAGATGAAGCGGAGATCAGAGGCCATAGGAGAACCTATATAGGGGCCCTGCCCGGCAAAATAATACAACTGATGAAAAAGGCGGGATCGAACAACCCCGTATTCTGTCTCGATGAAGTGGATAAACTGAGCTCTGATTTCAGAGGTGATCCATCGGCGGCGCTACTCGAGGTACTGGATCCCGAGCAGAATAATGCTTTCAATGACAACTATCTTGAAGTGGACTATGATCTCTCTGATGTGATGTTCATTACAACAGCCAATATTCTGCAAACAATACCTCCGGCCCTGCAGGACAGGATGGAAGTGATTCGCCTCGCCGGGTATACTGAACCGGAGAAATTGAATATCGCCAATAAATTTCTCGTTGCTAAGCAGATGGAGGCTAATGGTCTTACTAAGGATAGCATATCATTCTCTGACGGGGCTTTGTTGACCATTATCAGACAATATACGAGGGAGGCGGGCGTCCGCAACCTGGAAAGGGAAATTGCATCAGTTTGCAGAAAGGTTGCCAAGGAAATAGCGACAAATGGCGCAGGTCGTAAAGTCCATATCACTTCAAAATCGATGCCCAAATATCTAGGTGTGCCGAAGTTCAGGCATGGAGAGACCGAAGGCAAAGACGAAATCGGCTTGTGTATAGGCCTGGCTTGGACTGAGGTGGGCGGTGAGCTCCTCACCATAGAGTCTTCCCTGATGAAAGGAACTGGCAAGATGGTGATGACCGGTAAGCTCGGCGACGTAATGCAGGAATCCGTTCAAGCGGCACTGACATATGTCCGCGCCAGGGCGGACAAATTCGGTCTTGATGAGAATTTCTATAAAGAGACAGATGTGCATGTCCATGTGCCGGAGGGTGCCATACCCAAGGACGGGCCATCTGCAGGAATAGCTGTAGTCACTTCTATCGCCTCAGCTTTTATGAAGAGGAAAGTTCGCGGAGATGTGGCCATGACCGGGGAAATTACCCTTAGGGGCAGGGTATTGCCTATAGGAGGATTGAAGGAAAAGCTGCTTGCGGCGCATCGAGGAAATTTGAAGACGGTGATTATTCCCAAGGATAACGAAAAGGATCTTGCAGATGTGCCTGCCAATGTCTTGAAGGCCCTGGAAATCATATTTGTGGAACACATGGACGAAGTCATGCGAGTCGCCCTTGTTACAGGCGATGAATTGGCGAGGCATAAGAATCATGATGAAGGGACGCCGATAAGCCTGCCGTCTATTCAGATTACAGAGACGATTCATCCTCTTGAAAGAGGTAACGCAAACGAAAAGCTTAACTAATTAATTATTGACAGCAGGAAATACAGTTGCTAGGTGAAATGTTGAAGGCGGATAGCTCAGCCGGGAGAGCGCCACGCTTACACCGTGGAAGTCGCAGGTTCGAGTCCTGTTCCGCCTACCAAAAAAAAATAGGTGAAGACCTATACATTGACTATTGCATAATAAGAAATAGATCAACGAAATTTTAAGAGTTAAAATAATTATGTCATTTTGGGGTCGTAGTTAAGATGGTTATAACGCCGGCCTGTCACGCCGGAGGCCGTGGGTTCAAGTCCCATCGACCCCGCCAAAAATAAAGAGGGGTTGACCTTTAGGTTAACTCCTTTTTTGTTTCTGCTTGCAAACGGACTTATTCAAAGAGGAGAATGTGAAATACGAAGGAGACATAATTAGGCCACCCAGTGAGGCCAGCAGCTTGTTGTTGCAAGTAACGGTGGGATGTTCCCACAACAAGTGCAGCTTTTGTCCTGCATACAAGGAAAAGAAATTCAGGATAAAATCGTACGATGAAATTCTGGAAGACATTCTTGAAGCCGGGCGTTGGCGCTCTATTGACAGGGTGTTTCTTTGCGATGGCGATGCTCTTATTATACCGCAGGAAAGGCTCATCCGGATATTGGGTTTGATTCGCACACATATAAAGGGTGTGAAAAGGGTGGGTACATATGCCAATGCCAAGAGCATTTCGAGAAAGACGATTGACGAATTAGTGGCGTTAAGAGAGCTCGGTCTTGGAATAGTCTATCTTGGCGTCGAATCGGGCAACGATGAATTGCTAAAGAAGATAAAGAAAGGCGTTACAGCCGCCCAGATGATCCAGGCCGGCCGCCGAATTAAAGAGGCTGGTATCGCGCTATCTGTTACTGTTATCCTCGGTCTGGGAGGCATCGAGCAGGGTGTAGAGCATGCAACCGACACAGCAGGAGTTCTTACAACTATTGACCCCGATTATGCAAGTGCCCTAACCCTTATGCTCATGCCCGGAACGCCATTGCATTCGGAATACTTATCAGGGCGGTTCGCGCTGCCTGATAGGTTTGATCTGCTTAGAGAACTGGCGATTATTATCGAAAAGTCAGATTTCAGTAGCTGTTATTTTACGTCTAATCATGCATCAAATTATCTTCCCATAAGGGCACGGCTGCCCCAAGAAAGAGAAATGTCCGTAGCGACGATATACGACACAATCAAGAAAAATGATGTAAAATCTCTCAGGGCAGAATTTATGAGAGGCTTCTGACAGAAAGGAACTGGCTATTTTGAGCAGCAAGATTCTCGCGAAAATCAAGACTTTTTTTTCAGCCGACGATCAGGCACGACTCGAGGAGGAGATTCAGTCTATAATAGACGCCGGAGAGGAGAAAGGACTCATCGACCAGCAGTCTGGTGAGATGATTCAAAGCATCCTTGAATTCCGGGACACGGTAGTCAGAGAAGTGATGATTCCGAGAACGGAAATGATAGCTATCAGAAGCGATGCGACAATTGAAGAGATTCTTGAGCTTACTATTAAGTATGGACATACGAGGATGCCTGTATATGCTGATAATGTGGATAACATCGTAGGTATCTTAAATGTTAAAGACCTTCTAAAGTTCTGGTCGAAGCCCATGATAAAGACTGATATCCTGTCCACCCTGAGAAAGCCGTATTACATTCCTGAAACAAAAAATACCCATCATTTGCTCCATGAATTGAAAGAGAAGAAGTATCATATGGCAATTGTAATAGATGAATATGGTGGGACGTCCGGCCTCGTTACTCTTGAAGACCTCATTGAGGAAATTGTTGGCGAGATCCATGACGAACATGATGCAAAAAAAGACAGCATTGTAGAGTTGAGTGATGGTTATACGCTAATAGACGGAAGGGTAGAGATTGAGGTTATTGAAGATTACTTGGGTGTAAAATTTCAGGAAGGAAAATTCGAGACCCTCGGAGGATTCATTCTTAATCTGCTGAAAAGAATTCCCGTGACGGGAGAGGTTATTCATGTCGATGATCTGGAAATGATAATTGAATCGGCAGAAGAACGAAGTGTAAAGAAGGTCAAGTTAAAGAAGTTAGATGGATCGGGAGGGTCAGCGATAACAATTGAGAACGTCGAGCTTAAGGGTAAATAGAAAAACATTATTTTTGAGTATTGCTTCAGGAATTCTCCTCTTTATTTCCTTTCCTAAACACGGTGTGGGGATGATGGCCTGGGTGGCCTTTATTCCCCTTTTTTTTGCCCTTAAGGATGTCCGCGCACGGGATAGTTTGATTGTGGGCTTCGTAGCGGGCCTTACATTCAATATAGGTATCATGTATTGGATTACATTTGTCGTCGTACATTATGGGCATTTTGCATATTTCATCGGCGTTTTTCTCATGGTACTTGTGGCAGCGTATTTGAGCGTGTACGTTGCTCTTTTTGCAGGAGGTGTTGTATATCTCTCAGGCAGGGGAATCCCCCCGATTATTGCGGCACCGGTCTTGTGGACATGTCTTGAATATGGGAAATCTCATCTGTTGACAGGATTCCCCTGGGAGAACCTCGCTTATTCTCAATATCTTAATAGGCATCTGATTCAGGCTGTTGATGTTACCGGCACGTACGGAATTACATTCGTTATTATCCTGATAAATGTAATAATTTACGATGTGATAAATGAGAGATTCAGAGGGAAGCGGGTAATAGGAGAAGTCGCTTTGGGCTGTATTATCATGATTAGCATCTACTATTACGGCTACATTCGCATAAGCGAGGTAGGGAAGGCCTCGCAGGTGGCGGAAACGATGAACGTCGCCGTCATTCAAGGGAATATAGATCAAAGTGTCAAATGGAATCCTGATTTCCAGACAGATACGATCAATGCGTATAAAAATCTATCTCTCCCGACACGACCATTACCGCCGAGCTTGATCGTGTGGCCGGAAACAGCAACGCCGTTCTTCTTCCAGGATGTGAACAAGATGCAAAGCGAGATTGTGGATGTTGCCCGTAGATCGGGAGATTGGCTTCTCTTCGGCAGTCCCAGTTATCAGAGAAATTGCGATGGTGATGCGGCTTGTGTATCCTTTTTAAACAGCGCTTTTCTATTATCGCCGCAGGGAGGCATCCATGGGCGCTACGATAAGGTACATCTTGTCCCGTATGGTGAATACGTGCCATTAAGAAAGTGGTTTCCTTTTGTCAATAAATTTGTCGTTGGTGTGGGGGATTTTCGTTCAGGAGATGGCTATTATCCGCTGACCATGAACGGCCGTAAACTTGGAATTCTGATCTGCTACGAAGGAATATTTCCCGAGGCGAGCAGGACATATAAGAAAATGGGCGCTGATCTGCTTGTGAATATAACAAATGACGCATGGTTTGGAAGTACATCGGCGCCATATCAACATCTTTCCATGACCATATTCAGGGCTGTGGAAAATCGCCTATATGTAGTGAGAAGCGCAAATACAGGAATCAGTGCCATAATCGATCCTACGGGGAGGATCGTCGCGCATACGGAGTTATTTGAAAGAACGGCCTTGAGAAATACGATAAAATTTATTAATAACGAGACAGTCTACGCCACATATGGGGATATTTTTGCTCTGCTCTGCATGATAGCCCTAGTCTGTTGCGTTTTAATCAGCTTAAGGAGGAAAAATGTTAACACTCACAGGAATTAATGAAAGCATAATGGATTTGAGAAAGAGAATAGATCATCTCGGAGAGTGTCTTTGACATCACAGAAAAAGAAAAATACATCAAGGAACTGGAAAAAGCATCTCTGAGCGAAAACTTCTGGAACGATCAGGATAAAGCGCGTGGTACTCTGAAGGACAAAAATAAGTTTGAGATCATCGTCGACAAATGGAAAGAGTTAAAGAACGACATTGACGACATAGAAATCCTTTTGGATCTGGCACGGGAAGAAAGCGATGAGCAAACTATAGAAGAGATTGAAAAGGATTTAGAAAGACTCAAATCATCCGTACGAGACGCTGAACTGAAACTTATGTTGGGGTCTCCGCAAGATGCGATGAATTGTATCATGACAATACATGCGGGTGCAGGAGGAACCGAAGCTCAGGACTGGGCGGAGATGCTTCTGCGCATGTATCTGCGATGGGCGGAACGCAAAGGTTTTTCCACCACCATTATCGATTATCAGCCCGGTGATGAAGCCGGTCTGAAGAGCGTTTCCATGACTGTTGAAGGAGACCATGTATATGGTTATGCCAAGGCGGAAATTGGCATACACAGGCTTGTACGAATATCCCCTTTCGACTCGGGAGCGCGCAGGCATACATCGTTTGCCTCCGTTTTCGTCTATCCTGAAGTTGATGATGAAATAGTCGTGGAAATTGATGAAAATGAACTTCGCATAGACACATATAGGGCCACTGGTGCAGGAGGGCAGCATGTCAACAAGACAGACTCGGCTGTCAGAATCACTCATCTGCCGACAGGGATAGTAGTGCAATGCCAGAATGAACGCTCTCAGCATAAGAACAAAGCTATGGCAATGAAATTCTTGAAGTCGCGTCTTTACGAAATGCAGCTTCAGGAACAAAAGAAGAAGATAGATGAGCTAAATAAAGCAAAAAAAGACATAGCCTGGGGCAGCCAGATAAGGTCCTACATTCTTCACCCTTACAAATTAGTCAAGGATCATCGGACAAATCACGAGGTTGGTAATGTAAATAGGGTATTGGACGGTGACATTGATGACTTCATCGAAGCGTATCTGTTGAATTAGAAGTTTGATGGATCGGCGGAATATGTTATAGGAGCTCAAGTAATACGGTTCCATATAAAGTTGATTATCGCACATGGAAAGAAAGGAGTTCATTCTGATGTCAAGAGAAAGCCGTTTTCTCCTGTCATTTATTGTCATATATTTTCTTGTCGGCCAGATATTTCCAGTTAGTAACGCTTATGGACAGATGAAGAGTGAAGATGAACCCTCCATTAGCGTCAGCAGTCCGGAAAAATCAAAAGACAAAAACACAAAAGAATCATCGCTGTCGCAAAAACATGAGCCTGCTTCGAATGGCGCAGTCAATGAACAGGAAAGAGAGAAGGGCAGGGATATAATGGAAGAGGCCCTTGAACTGTTTGACGAGTCTCGAGAATACTGGGTCAAGGGTGATCTGGAAAATGCCTTGGATTTGCTCGATCAGGCTTATGCACTGCTTCTTGATGCGAATGGAGAGCCTGATGTCGCTCGCCAAAAAGATGACATTCGTCTCCTCATATCAAAGCAGATCCTTGCCATCTACTCATCGATGCACACTGCGACAAGCGGTAAGCATAGTGAAATACCTCATGTCGTCAATTCAGATGTGGAGAAGGAAATCAGACTTTTTCAAACGGTAGAAAGAGATTTCTTTATCCAGTCACACGAGCGTTCCGCACTTTATCGTCCCATAATTTTGAGGGAGTTGAAAAAAGCAGGGTTGCCCGAGGAGCTCTCATGGCTTCCCCTTGTTGAAAGCGGATTTAAAATTCGGGCGCTTTCACATGCGCGAGCTCTCGGCCTCTGGCAGTTCATTCCGTCTACGGGTTATAAGTACGGCCTAAACCGGGACGAATGGATCGATGAAAGATTGGATATTGAAAAATCAACCAGGGCTGCCATCGACTATCTGAAGGAACTGCACGGCATGTTCGGCGACTGGCTCACAGTTTTGGCTGCATATAATTGCGGAGAAGGAAGGGTCCTCAAAGTCATATCGAGGCAGCATATCAATTATTTCGACAGATTCTGGGACCTGTATCGCCAACTTCCCTATGAGACGGCCCGTTACGTACCGCGCTTCCTGGCGACTCTGCAGATAATAAACAATCCTAAAAAGTATGACATTGATCTTAATGAGCGCATTGAAAGGCAAAATATCTACAGCTATGAAACAGTGAAAACGGACAGATCCATGCGTCTTGAGGATATTGCACGGTACATGGGAACCTCGGAGGAGGCAATTACTACGCTTAATTCGGAGCTAAGGCAGAATGTTACGCCCGATAAAGAATATGATCTCAAAGTCCCCCCGGGGATGGCTGAGAAATTTGCCAATATCATGGATGAAATTCCCAAATGTGAGAAACCGCGCCAGGTATTTGTACACTATAGAGCGAAACGCGGCGAGACAGTAGTCTCCATCGCACGTAAATACAGAACATCCGTGAGTGCGATCATGTCCTACAATAATGTATCGACGAGAAAAAGACTGAAAACCGGCCAGCATTTGATCATACCTGTTCACGGGACCGGTCATGCGCGGGTCAGATCAACTCAACAACCAGATAAGGACGACGTGCAGGTGAATGGGGACACGATCAAATACAGGGCAAAAAAGGGCGATACCCTCGCATCCGTGGCAAAACGCTTTGATACAAGTGTTGATGAAATTTGCAGGCTGAACAATTTCAAAAAACGTAAGACCCTCAAAGGCGGCCAGGTTTTCTTGGTAGGCAACAAGAGTGGAGAAAAACAACACGGCGTCTCGTCAGACAAAGAGGCCCATGTGAAACTCGCCAAGAGAAACAAAGAGGCGGCAGTTAATGACGGCACGAAAACATACACGGTGCGAAATGGAGATAGTCTAGGTAAAATTGCAAAGAAGAATGGGGTTAGTCTGGGCAAAATCCTTGAAATGAACAAGCTGGGGCGTGAAGATAATATACATCCGGGACAGGTCATAATCCTGAAATGATGTCCCTGTCATTGAATCTCGTAACCTTTCAGCGTATAGAAAAGCTTCTGTTCCTTTTCTTTCATCTGCTGAGTTTCCCTATGGCTCACATTTTCATGATCGTAATTGAGAAGATGAAGTACGCCGTGAATCATGAGGAATGCCAGCTCATCATTAAATTCGATGCCAGCTTCGGCGGCATCCTTGTATGCCATGTCCGCAGAAATTACAATGTCACCTAGGATGTCAGGATTGATGTTGCCGAATTCCCCCGCGGCAAGCGAGAACGCCAAGACATTTGTAGGATAGTCCCTATTTAAATAACGTCGGTTAATTTCCGTTATTTCCTTGTTGTCAACAATCAACAGGCTGAGCACTTTACTGCTGCAATTGAGATATTTCATGATTCTAGTCATTGCCCGTCGCAGTCTGCGCCGGTCAACGCTTATTTTTTTCTGCCTGTTTTCTATTATAATTGGCATGGTTATCTTTCTTCCCGCCGTTAAATTCACGTATGACGGGATCAGGATAGTCAATTCTTTGATGGAAGATGCCGTTTAGAATCCTCGTGAAGTGTTCCGCAATTTTGTTAAGATCACGAAGGGTTATTTCGCATTCATCAAGCTGACCATCCATAAATACTTTCTCAATCCTTTCCCTCACGAGATTCTTGATTCTTGCCGGTGTTGGGGCAGATAACGCCCTTGATGATGCTTCCACAACGTCTGCGAGAAGCACTAACCCTGCTTCCTTGCTTTGGGGCTTGGGTCCGGCATAGCGAAAATAGTTTTCAGGCAGAGATCTGATGGATGCGTCTTTGTCATGCTTCGCCTTTTCGTAAAAGTACGAGACAAGGCTTGTGCCGTGATGCTCTCTGATGATGTTCGTTATTTGTTTCCCGAGTTTGGCCTTGGCGGCAATCTCACATCCATCTTTAACATGGGAAGTAATAATAAGACCGCTCATCTTCGGCGACAGCCTGTCGTGTCTATTTTCTCCGTTACGCTGGTTTTCAATAAAATATTGAGGCTTCCTAGTCTTGCCAACATCGTGGTAGTAAGCGCTGACCCTAGCCAGAAGGGGATTTGCCCCTATTGCATCGGCTGCAGCTTCCACGAGTGAAGCTACGATAATACTATGGTGATATGTTCCCGGTGCTTCCATAATCATTTTCTGGAAGATGGGCTGATTCAGGTTGGCAAGCTCCAAAAGTTTTATATCCGTTGAATAGTCAAAAAATGCTTCAAACAGGGGTGTGATTCCAGCTACGATTATTCCGGAAATAACGCCGCCCATGAATCCCATAGCGAGCATTATAATGGTATTGGCTGAGACGATAGTGCATAAGGGAGACACGAGACATAGCGAAAAAACGGCAGCGGCATTTAAGAGCCCCAGTAACAGGCCAACCGTTAGGAATGACGACCGTTTTTTGGAGTATTCGGTATGATAAGCTGCCGCCACGCTTCCCAGGAAGGAATAAAACATTACAGTAATTCTTCCATCGAAGAGAAATGCTGCAAGGCACGATGAAAAAATGGAAAATATCAGTGCCGCATTCCTATTAATGAGCACTCCGACCAACATTGCTCCTGCAGCAAACGGGATGGCATAAGAACAAGCCTCCGTGGAGAAAAGCGGCAATGCCCTATTGATGGCTTCGGCTATGAAGATACCCGTCCTTATCAAGACGATTTGACAGACCGCGATGAGACTCAAAAAGACAATATCAGAAATATTTTCCTCGGAGGCAAGCCATTTTTTTATCAGATGAAATAGCACAATCGCGAGGGATAAAATCAAGAAGAATATGCCGATAAGGACGGAGAAATTGAAGAAATGCTTTTCACCCTTGACGGATAAAAAGGTTTCAAGCTTGTCCTGATCGAGAGCGGTTATCTTCTGACCTTCGCGAATTAGAATTTCATCCTTCAGAATCTGAAAGAAAACAGGCTTGGTCTCATCCTGAATAATTTGCTTTCTTCTTTCCGAAGCGTTCCTGTTAAGAGTTAGATTCGGCTGGACCAACTTCCTGGTCAAGGAAATGACGGAGCTTCCTAGGTCATCTTTGCCATGTCCAAATATATCGCTTGCCTTCTTAAGTGATATTATTTCTATAGTACTAATGTTTCGGATAGCTTTGAGATTTTTTTCATTACTTTCTTTTTGAGTTTTGATATCCCTAATGATTATTCCGTTCTCCATATCCTGTTTCGTAAACACGTGGTTCGTAATCAAACCAGAACCGTATGCTCTTGTCAGGATTCTGGCGATCGTGTCCGGTATATAAGGAGCAAATCGGTATTTCTGAAAGGCATTAAATTCATCGTCGGTGAGGCTCACTCCTAACGAATTGTCGAGGGCATTTCTTGTTTGCACGGAAATGACCCGGGCATCTGCCGAAACGTTATAGCTTAAGGCATGCTTTTGTTCTGCCGCCAAAAATGCTTTAGCTACGCTTACTTTCAGCTGACGGGAGGTGTCGCTGTCATAATCGTAGACAGATGGGACCGCTCTCTGTGCTTCCAATTTCTTCTGATAGGAAGATGTCTTATCTTCGACAAGAAAATCACGGTCGGCGCGTTCATCTCTGAGAGCTATGGAACCCACTTTATAGTCCGGATAGGAAAAATGAAGTTGTGGCGTCAACAGAAGGGAGAGAACGGCGCTTAAACATATGGCGCACGTCCATCTTTGGAATACCAGCTTCTTTGCAAAGTCCGGTATTAGCTTTTTGGGGTCAGGCCCTTTTTTGATGATTTGTGTAATCGTGCTTAGTTTTAGGTATTTAGGTATCATGAAGATGATTGTTTCTTACTTTTCCTCTTCCCTCTGTCCAAATGGTTATATGCCCGTATTACATCCTGCACGAGGGGATGTCTGACAACATCGATCTCTGAAAAACGGACAAACTTGATGTCTCTTACCTTCTTAAGTATCCTTTCCGCTTCTATGAGACCGGATATCCTGTCATGTGGAAGATCTATCTGGGTTATATCACCTGTGATAACGGCTTTCGATCCGAATCCGAGCCTCGTCAAGAACATCTTCATCTGCTCTGACGTAGTATTTTGTGCCTCGTCCAGAATGACAAAAGAGTCGTTCAAAGTCCTCCCCCGCATGAAGGCCAATGGCGCAACTTCGATGACTCCCTTATGAATAAGGGCAGTCGCCTTATCAAAATCGATCATGTCAAAGAGGGCATCATATAACGGCCTGAGGTATGGGTTAACTTTCTCGGCGAGATCGCCCGGAAGAAAACCGAGCCTTTCGCCTGCTTCCACGGCGGGTCTTGCAAGCACAATCCGATTAACCTTCCTGTCAAGAAGTGAAGAGACTGCCATGGCCATAGCAAGATATGTTTTGCCTGTTCCGGCAGGACCAATGGCAAAGACGATGTCGTAGTTTCTGATCAGGTCAATGTATAGCTTCTGGGCTATACTCTTGGGAGTGATTGCGCGTTTCTTTGAGGAAATGAAGACCGTGTCAAGGAATATCTTCTCGATATTTGTGGAGCTACTGCTCGAGAGAATCCTGTGTGCATAGTCGATGTCCGCAGGATATATGGGATATCCTTTCTCCAATAAGGCATAGAGTTGAAGGATAAGATTGTGGACAAGATCCACGGCAATCTGTTCACCGGTTATGGATAACAAATTGCCGCGCACACTTATCTTTACAGGCTCAAATTTTTCAAGGAGTTTTATATTCCTGTCGTGTTCACCCAGGAGACTTCTTAAGAGGTTATTGTCTGTAAAGCCGATCTTCTTAACCGAACCAAAATCGGGCGTTTGCTTTAACTGAATGGGCTACCTCATCATAAATTGGTCAATAATTATATATGCTAATGCTCAAGCACGGAAAAAACAGGCTCGATGCTATCATGCGATTTTCTCAATTGCAATAATTTTTAGTGACTGCAATTACTGCCTTTGGAGGAACAGATTAGCATACACTTTGGCATTTCCCACCATGTTCGAAATGAGGCAGTTTTCGTTGGGTTGATGGGCTGTATGCTGCATTCTTGACCACACGGCTGCAGGGTAGTTATTTTCGCGAAAAATTGCAGCAATAGTCCCTCCACCTATCCCCTGAGGAGCTGCATCCATGTCATATACGTGTCTGATGGCTGTCTTAAGGGCTGTGACAACAGGCGCATCATGCGGCGTTGGAGGCGGGGCCTGAACTTCCTGAACGGTCGTGATCTCGATTGATACATCAAATCGCCTTTCGATCTCATTTGCCATCTCCCTGATTTCATGGAGTACATCAGATAGGCGATACTGAGGAAGGACCCTGCTGTCCATATAGAAGACATCGTCTCCGGGAATAGTGTTGATGTTGGGGATATTGGGCTCCTTTTTTGTTGGTTGAAAGGTGCTTGTCTGTGGCTCGTAAAATGCGTCGGAAGCATTGAAAATATGATGAAGTCCGTCTAGTAAAACTACAAGATGAGATGCCGCTTGGAATGCATTTATTCCCAGACCAGGTCTGCTGGCATGACACTGTTTGCCGATTGTCGTGAAGCGCAGCCACAGGATGCTTTTCTCCGCTATCTCAATCATCGTTCCTTCTTCGTTTCCAGAATCCGGAATCACGATGAGATCTGTTTTACGAAATGGATTCATTTCATGTTGCAGGATGAAGGATAAACCGAAATGGCTTGCCGTTTCTTCATCAGCAACAAATACCAAGCCTATTGTAGATTCCGGTATAACGCCTTCATCTAAGAAGGCCTTCGCTGCAAATATAGATGACACTAGATCCTGCTGGTTATCTTCCGTGCCCCTCCCATAGATTCTGCCGTCCTTTACATAACATCTGAAGGGATCCTCATGCCATAATTTGCGTTCTCCAGGCGGCACAACATCCATATGTGTCATAATCCAGACAGTCCTTCCGGGATTATTGCCGGGTATCGTAACGATGAGGTTGGGCCGGATGCCGGAGGAAGTCCTGCTATCCGGTGCATTGATTTGGACAACATGAGGGAAATTCATCAAACTGAGATATTTCAAAATTAGTTGAGCCTTACTAAATTCTCCATCACCTTCATTATCGGGAGACATGGCGGGAATGGCAGTTAAATCGTATTGCATTGCGATCATCGCATCCCTGTAGGAATCGATCCGACTTATAACTCTTTGCAATGGTGTTGCATCACTCACAACTACTCCTCTATCCTGGAAACATTTTTAAAGGTGGCAAGTATCTGGTTATAAGCGTTTTCATTGCCTAAAATGAAGGTTACGGTTTCATCTGCCGAGAGATATTTATTAGCCACTTTCTTCAGATCTTCCAGCTGAACCTTAGCTATCTTGTCTCTGTAGGTGGCGAGATAATCCGGAGGTAGTCCGTCGTATTCAATCATTAATTGCTGGTGAGCAATCTGATCCGCAGATTGAAACGAGAAAATGAAGTTGTTACTAATAGACTTTGTCGCCCAGGCAAGCACTTTTTTATCAACTGATTTTGTTTTCGCATCATCTATAATTGACCGCAGGAGCGAAAGCACTGTGGCCGTCGATGCAGATTTCGTCATTGCATAGGCCCCAAAAACCCCATAGTCGCTTCTTACCGTATAAAAGCTCCCCGTACTGTAAGCGAGCCCGCGGCTATTTCTTATTTCCTGAAAGATTCTGGATTTGAAACCGCCGCTTCCGACTATGAAATCAAGGACCTCAAATGGATATGTGTCTAGGTCCTTCTTTCCAGGTGCAAGACTAGCACAGATGATTATGGACTGAGGAGTATCCTTTGCGAGAAAATAGATACGCCCTTTTTGCTTTGCAGGTATGGGAGGAACGAAATTACACTTCCTGGACTCAATCCACGATCCGAGATATTGTTTAGCTTTGGCGGCGGCCTGTTCTTTTGAAATGTCTCCCGTGATCGATATCATAATGTTTTCCGGATAAAAGAAGCGTCTGTGAAACTCTATCAGGTCATCTCTCTTGATATTATTTACAGATATAGTTGAAGGAAATCTCCCGGCAGGGTTGTTCCGGTAAAGAACTCGCTTAAATTCCCTGAAGGCCAGTTTCTTGGGATCATCAGCTATTCTTCTGAGTTCTTCGATCAGCAAATTCTTTGACAGTTTCAGTTTGTTTTCTTCAAAGGCGGGCTTTGTGATTATTTGTGAAAAGATATCTAATCCTTCGTCTAAATCATTCTTGAGAATGGAGAGGTTGATTGACGCGGAATCACGGTTCATGGACACATGAAGTGAACCGGCGAAGAAATCCAATGCCTCGTCAAGAGCGTCGCCGGTGAGAGCGTTAGTCCCTCCTGTCCGCATTACCTTACCCGTAAGTTCAGCGAGTCCCTCCTTCCCAAGGGGGTCGTAATTGGAGCCGGTTCGTACGACGGCTGATATATTTAAGAGAGGGAGCTCATGATCCTCAAAAACATAAAGGATGATCCCGTTTTCTAGAAGCAGCCTTTCTGCCCGTGGCGGTGCAAAAGAAATTGGCTGATATTTAAGCTCATCTGGTTTTGGGAGCGGGACATGGCCGCGTTCTGTTGCGGGGGCGATTGTGCTGTATAACAGGCACAATGGCATAATGGAGATCAATATGAGGCGTGGAATCAGATTATTCATACATCTAATTCTTATAGACGAGCTTCGCCACAGTCCTGTTATCAGGAGTAAGATATTTTTTTGCGACACGCACAATATCATCAGATGTGACCCGTTCGATCACTTTGACATGATCCATTATATACTTGTAACTGCCGGTTACGGCCTCAAAAAAAGACAACATATTCGCCAGGCCGGAATTGGAATTTAGACTTCTCATAAAATCAGCCTTGATCTGATTCTTAACCTTTTGCAATTCTCTTTCAGGAACAGTTCTGGTCTTTAGTTTTTCAATTTCGTCGTAGATGGCAGATTCGAGTTCGGCGCTGGTATGCGGATGACGGGGCTTCGCAAATATTGCGAAGAGATTATTATATTTTGGCCCCGGCAGACCGTTGACTGCGTGCACACTTTCAGCAAATGTTCTTTCTTCGACAAGAGCCTTATGAAATCTCGATGTCCTTCCCTTGGAGAGGATGCATTCAATTATATCAAAGACATAGTCATCATACTCCGGCATAGACGGTTTATGATAGCCTATGATCATCTGAGGATTTGCATCGGAGACTATATCGACGCGCCGTTCACCCTTTTGAGGAGGCTCTTCCGTGACAGGCGAAGGATCTAAATGACGCCTCGGTATGGCGCCAAAATACTTCTTGATAATCTTTAGGGTATTGGCGGGATCGATGTCGCCTACAATTGCAATTATCGTGTTATTCGGTGCATGGTATTTCCTGAAAAAGGCTTCCGTATAATCGAGGTTCAAGAACTTCATATCCGAGGGCCAGCCGAGAACGGGCCGCCTGTATGGATGGGCAACGTATGCGGCGGCTAGAAATTGCTCGTATAGCTGGCCCTCCGGGTCCGATTCAATCCGCTGCTTGCGCTCCTCGATGACAACTTTACGTTCGGAATAGAATTCGCGAAAGACAGGCTCTGTCATCCGATCTGCCTCGACCCTTGCCCAGAGTTCGATCTTATTAGAAGGAAGGCTCACATGATACGTCGTGAGGTCCTGTCCAGTGGACGCATTCACATTATCTCCACCGTTTTCCACGTAGAGTCTGTCAATTTCATTCTCCACAAACCACTTTTTATGCGTCTTTTGCAGAGCCTCCATCCGCTCGGTCAATGCTTGGATGCGCTCTTCATCCGCTTTTTCGCCCTTCATCATTTCGAAATCAAGTTTTCTGCCCGTTTGCGCAATTAATTTCAGAATTTTACGCTCTTGGTGGTAGTTCTTCGTACCGATTGTTCTTGTTCCCTTAAACAGCATGTGTTCCAGGAGATGGGCAGTACCGGTTCTTCCATCTCTTTCGTCTACGGCGCCCACCCGGTGCCTGATATAGAATGAAACTGTGGGACTTAAATGTCTCTCCACCATGACAATTCTCAGACCGTTTTTCAGGGTATAGGAGATGACCCTGTTTCCCATTTCATATGAAGATACCGCGGAGGGCATGATGATAATAAGAAGGACAGATGCAATAACGCGCGTCAATATTCCCATGGTCTTATATATCATTTTCATCCGTCTTGTTTGGTTTTAATATAGCCCGTATGCGAAAAAAAGGGTAGATGATGCCCACCACGCTGATTAGTATGATGAGACTTGATGAAAAAAAATACATGATGAACTCGAGAGGATTCTTCGTGCCGTACGCAGTTATGAGAGCGTTGATGCCGAATGCTAAGAAAAAAAGCGATAAGAAGGCTATGATAATATTCTTTACCCACCACACCCGTGAACCCATGAAACCGCTCCCACATTCAAATAGAAAGAAATTTTCCTGCTACGGCTAATAATGTATCTTCACTTCCCAACAACAATCTTAAAGGCATTTATGCCTGTTTGTTCCACTGTTTGCTTCCTGCCGTCCGGGTCTGTCAGAATGCCTCTGTCATAGAGCTTATCGTTCTTGAATTCTCCTTCTATTTTTCGCCCATCCGGGAAAAGCACTACGCAATGACCATTCAACAAATTGTCTTGAAATTGTCCGACATACTTAATACCATCGGCAAAGAGCAATACTCCGGCTCCGCTTCGCTTGTCGTCTTTGAATTGTCCTTCATATTTTAATCCGTCGGCATAGAGTAATACCCCGGTTCCATTACGCTTGCCGTTCTTGAATTCACCTTCGTATTTTTCACCATGAGGAACAGTATAGACGCCTCGTCCGTCAAAATTGCTATCTTTAAATTGACCAACGTACTTTGTACCATCGGTGAACGTGTAAGTTCCCTGTCCCTCGCGTTTTCCATCTTTATGTTGACCCTCATAGACCGAACCGTCGAGATGGACATATGTCCCTTCACCATTCTCACAATTTCCCTTGATGCAGCCGGCATACGCATCGGTATGCATGAACGCACACAGATAAGCCAGCAGGAATAAATAGATTCTCATCTCGCCTCCTATCTTGCAGCTGAAGTACACGTAACACGATTTCAACTGCGAAACAACGTCAAATATCAGTGCGTTCGTGTCATCATCTTTAAGTTTTCATAGAGTTCAGGCGTTAATCTTTCGCTCCTGCACGGAAGCAACGAGTTGTTCTGAAAGAGTGGTTCGCCTCTCAGGTCAAAACATGATCCGTTTACTGCTGATTCCCAGAGCGCCGTTCCCGGGATGGGAGAATATTCCGCAATGATCGGTCTTGCCCCATGAGATTGCACATAGCGTATACTGTCCCTCACTTCCGTAGCCTCCTGTCCAGGTAAGCCGCACAGGATATAGATACCGATATCCCCTGATTTATAGCCGGCATCCGTAAGGCAGCGGACCGCCTCTCGCAGTTGTTCATTATTGACTTTGCCTCCGGTAGATGACTGTATCATCGGGTTGGATGATTCAAAGCCGAAACGAATAGTAGCAAAACCCGCCATACGCATTAACTTGCTTAACTTTGGAGTGATTTGAGACATGTGGAGGCCGTTCGGACAGTGAAATTGACATGCTAATCTCCTTCTGATTATTTCAGTAAGCATTGGAATTACCATTTCTTCAGGGTTCACCAGAAGTGCATCATCGTAAATCGAAAACTGACTGACGCCGAATTGCTTATGCCAGAAGTCGATCTCATTAACTACCTTTGCAGGGTCGCGCTGTTTAAATTTATCAGTCAATAGGTGTGAGGCGCAATACGCGCAGTTGTAAGGACAGCCTCTCGATGTCAAAATGGGAAACTGGTCCTTAAGAGGCAGGAGATCCAGGGCAGGGTAGGGTATTGAATCCAAATCATCCGGATCTGGCACATAGACCGGATCATCGCCAAAAAAATCGCGCAGTAAGACAGGGATATGTCTTTCGCCTGCGCCGGCTATAGTGATGTCGGCTCCCGACCGGAGCGCATGCTCAGGACACAGTGTTGTATATATTCCGCCCAGGACAATCGGGATATCTGGAAATGTTTGCTTCGTAATTCTTATGACTTCAAAGACACCGGGGTACCAGTAAGTCATCACAGACGTTACAAGAATCAAATCAGGAGTGACCGATGATTTTAATTCTTCAGTAAAGACAGCGGGCGTTATACCGTATCTCTTATAGTTTCTCCTAATCTCTCTAAGCGAGTGCGGCTTGGGAATTCTCTCTTGGGGAAATTTGCCATGACCTGTGATGTCCCTCTTGATAAGCTTTGCGCCTTCATTACATCTTATTTGAGAATGACGGGCATTCAGGCAATCGATAAAATGAATATGATAGCCATTCTTACGAAATAGACTCGCCAGATAGAGAAGACCCAGCGGTTTTATCCAGAAGTCATAGGCGGCAAAGTCGTATATCCACGGATTGATGAGAAGGATGTTCTTTTCATTATATGAAGCCATCATGTGTTACTGCTTATATAATGTTTGCAGCTATAAAACAATATAATCTCGTCTCTTATTGGTAAATGCCGAGAAAAGACTTGAAGCAACAATTGAATATTGCTAACATCCCGGGTCACGGAGAAATAAGATAATATGAGATGCGTCATTCAGCGGGTCGATAGGGCGCGAGTGATTGTTGACGGACAGATAATATCGAGTATAGGGAAAGGAGTACTCGTCTTTCTGGGCATAGAAAAGGGAGACGTTTATCGCGATGCGGATTTTCTCCTTGAAAAAATAATTCAATTAAGGATATTTGAAGATTCACAGAGGAAGCTGAATCTGTCTCTTCTCGAGACATCGGGAGACATTCTTATCGTGTCTCAGTTCACGCTCCTGGCCGATTGTCGAAAGGGTAGGCGACCCTCTTTCATCTCCGCTGAGGAACCGGAGGAAGCAAAAAGACTCTATGACTACTTCGTCAGCATGGCTGGCGAACGGATCAACCATGTCGGTACTGGTGAATTTCAGGCCATGATGAAGGTAGAATCGGTAAACGATGGTCCTGTCACGATGCTGCTCGACAGCAGAAAGACATTTTGAATAAGAATGAGCCAAGGAACCATGGAGAAGGATATCCCCCCTTGCAATATAAGAATAGACAAAGAAGGAGTCTGGTATTTCAAGGGCAATGAAATCTTCAGGGATGAGATCGTAAAATACTTCTACCAAAATATGAAGAAAGATGAAGCAGGCAGATATTTGATTGAACTTGAGGACGACTGCTGCTATCTGGAAGTGGAGGACGCCCCTTTTATCGTAAGATCAGCGCATAGATGCGCTGCTGAAGCAGGAAATGAAGAATGCATTCATCTTCTCCTGTCAGATCACAGCGTTGAGAAACTCAATCCGGATTCTCTATGGGCAGGAAAGGACAATGTGCTTTATTGTTCGGTTAAGAATGACGCTTTTATTGCACGTTTTTCAAGGGCAAGTTATTATCAAATCGCAGACTTCATAGAATATGGTGATGGCGAAAACGAGTACTTTATTTCACTCAACGGCAAAAATTTCTACATAACGACTGTATTGTGATATATATAATACATATGGAGACGCGCCATGCTGGATGATCATGTAAAAGAGACATTGACATTTGACGACCTTCTTCTCGTGCCTTGCGAATCGAGCATTCTTCCTAAAGACGCAGAAACGTCGACGCTCCTGACCAATAACATTACGCTAAATATTCCTATTGTCAGCGCTGCTATGGATACGGTCACAGAGTCTGGGACGGCCATATGTCTTGCGCAAGAGGGCGGTATAGGGATCATTCACCGCAACATGAGTATAGACAAACAGGTGATTGAAGTTGACAAAGTGAAGAAATCGGAGAGCGGCATGATCGTGGATCCGATTACAATTGAGCCTGAGCAGAAGGTTCATGACGCTCTTGAACTCATGAACAAATACAGAATATCGGGAGTTCCTGTAGTTAAAAATCATAGGCTCGTTGGAATCCTGACAAACAGAGATCTTAGATTCGAGACTAATCTCGATCAGCGAGTCTGTGATGTGATGACGAAAGATAATCTCGTTACAGTTTCGTCAAGTATAAGCCTGGAAGAGTCTAAGAAACTGCTCCATAAACACAGGATAGAAAAATTACTGGTCGTGGACGATGCATATAACTTAAAGGGAATGATTACCATCAAGGATATAGAGAAGATACGGAGATATCCGAATTCGTGTAAAGATTCGCGCGGTAGGCTGCGAGTTGGTGCCGCTGTGGGTATCATTGACAGGGAGGCGCGGGTAGACGCCTTATTATCAGCAGGTGTTGATGTAATAGTTATAGATACCTCGCATGGGCATTCTGCAGGTGTTTTGGATGCCATCAAAGATACGAAGATCAACTTTCCCGCCTGCGAACTGGTTGCCGGTAATGTGGCCACCTCCGAAGGGGCAGAAGCTCTGAGTAAAGCGGGGGTGGACGCAATCAAGGTGGGAGTGGGGCCCGGATCAATATGCACCACGCGGATAATCGCAGGCGTCGGCATACCGCAGATGAGTGCCATAAGAGATGCGGCCAAGGTGGCAAATAAATACAGCATCCCCGTCATTTCCGACGGAGGCATCAAGTACTCTGGCGATGTTGTGAAGGCTCTCGCCGCAGGCGCCCACACGGTGATGATAGGCAGCCTGTTTGCTGGAACAGAAGAAAGCCCGGGAGAGACAATTCTTTTCCAGGGTAGAAGTTACAAGATGTATAGGGGAATGGGTTCCCTTGAGGCCATGAAAATGGGAAGCATGGATAGGTATTATCAGGATGACATAGAAAGCAGCCTGAAAACTGTTCCGGAAGGCATAGAGGGCAGGGTACCGTTTAGAGGACCTTTGTCTGCAAGCATAGGCCAGCTCGTGGGCGGCCTGAAGGTTGGCATGGGGTATGTAGGCTGCAGGACAATCAAGGAGCTCAGAGAAAAAACGAGGTTCATCCGCATAACGTCTGCGGGGCTTCGCGAAAGCCATGTCCACGATGTAATTATTACCAAAGAAGCGCCAAATTACTGGCTGGACTGACTAAGTGATGGCATACTAAAGACTCCATATGCTGCGTTGCCTGTTAGCCTTTGCATGTAACGTATCTTTAAAATACGCGCGATTTTCCAAGCATCCCATTGTCTTGCTTGGAGAGCCTTCACTTGTGATTCCACTTTCCCTGTTATTATAATTTGTCATGAGGTAACCGCTAAAATGAAGTCTGGGAATTTCATTCACCTGCACGTACATACACAATACAGTCTCCTCGACGGAACCATTCGCCTCGACAATCTATTCAAAAAAGCGAAGGAATACCAAATGCCTGCGGTGGCCATGACGGACCATGGAAATATTTTTGGCGCCATTGACTTTTATCAGCATGCCCAGAAATACGGTATTAAACCGATTATCGGATGCGAGCTATACGTTGCCCCAAAGAGCCGCTTTGATAAGAGCGCCCAGCCGACAGGGGAGGGCTCGCATCATTTACTTGTTCTCGTCAAAGACGGGCAGGGATATAAGAATCTCATGCGGCTCGTTACCGCAGCGTACCTGGAGGGATTTTATTACCGTCCGCGCGTAGACAAAGAGCTCCTGTCATCATATGGCGAGGGACTCATAGGCCTTAGCGCCTGTCTCCACGGAGAGATAGCGAGCCTGCTTCTTAAAGGAAATAAAGAAGCGGCAAGAGCAGTCGCGCATGAGTATAGGGAAATTTTTGGCGAGGGGAATTTTTATCTTGAGATAATGGAGAACGGTCTTCCTGAACAAAAAATCGTTAATAATGGCCTCATTCAAATGAGTCGTGAACTTTCAATTCCGCTCGTTGCCACCAACGACTGCCATTATATAGATCGGGAAGATGCCGAGGCCCATGAAGTCCTCTTATGTATCCAAACAGGCAAGACCATGGACGATACCGATCGGATGAAATTCAAGACAGATCAATTTTACTTCCGTTCACCCGATGCTATGCTTAGCCTTTTTAAAGATATTCCGGAATCTATCAGTAATACGGCAGTTATTGCGGATAAATGTAACTTAACCTTTGATTTTGGGAAGATTTCCTTGCCACATTTTGAAGTAAGCACATCTGAATCACTTGATGAATATTTAGCAGGTCAAGCGAAAAATGGTTTAGAAAGATTGTTGCCCATAATCATGAAGGCTAAAGAGGACAAGAGTACCCATGAGCAATATGTGAAGCGCTTGCAGGAAGAACTGCAGATCATTAAGTCCATGGGATTCGCAGGATATTTTCTCATTGTGTCGGATTTTGTGAACTACGCAAAACGAAGAAACATCCCCGTCGGTCCCGGCAGAGGCTCTGCCGCGGGCAGCCTCGTTGCCTATGCAATCGGGATTACCAATATAGATCCCATACGATATGGACTTTTCTTTGAAAGGTTCTTAAATCCAGACAGGATAAGCATGCCTGATATAGATATAGATTTTTGCCAGGACGGCCGCGATGAGATCATCAAGTACGTAACGGATAAATATGGAAGCGACAGGGTTGCCCAGATTATAACATTTGGTAAAATGCAGGCCAAGGCCGTCATCAGGGATGTGGGAAGGGCATTGAACATATCCTACAGTGAAGTGGATAGTATTGCAAAATTGATACCGAACGTCCTGAACATTTCTCTTGATATGGCCATTCAAAGTGAGCCGCGCCTTCAGGAAGAGCAGAAAAGAAATGAGAAAGTGAGAAGGCTCTTGTCACTGTCACGCGCACTCGAAGGTCTAAATCGTCATTCCTCAACCCACGCAGCGGGTGTCGTCATATCTGATGTCCCCCTTGTTGAGCGCGTTCCTCTCTGCAAGAGTCCCAAGGACGAAATTGTGACGCAGTTCTCAATGAATGATCTCCAGGCGGTGGGACTGACAAAATTTGATTTTCTGGGACTTAAGACTCTCACGGTGATTAAGAACGCGTTGCAGTTTATAAAGGCAGGCAAGGGGGAGGAAATAGACATTGATAAACTTGCCCTCAATGATCAAAAAACGTATCAATTGCTAATGAAGGGAAATGCAGACGGTATATTTCAACTGGAAAGTGCCGGCATGAAGGATATCCTCGTAAATATGAAGCCTGACTGTATTGAGGAAATCATCGCCCTGATTGCCTTGTACAGGCCGGGCCCTATGAATATGGTTCCCGAATTCATCTCGCGTAAACAGGGTAAGACAAAGATTATTTATGAAATTCCCGAGTTGGAAGAGATATTGAGGGAGACATACGGCGTTATCGTATACCAGGAACAGGTAATGCAGATAGCCGGCGCCATCGGCGGATATACGATGGCGGAAGCGGATATACTGCGCAAGGTTATGAGCAAGAAAAAGCCTTCAGAGATGGAGAAAGAAAAACCTAAATTTCTCGACGGTGCAAGACGCAGAAATATACCTGAAAAGAAAGCCAGGAAGATCTGGAAACAGATGGAGACATTTGCAGAATACGGTTTCAACAAGTCTCACAGCACCGCTTACGCCATGATATCCTATCAAACCGCCTATCTGAAAGCTAATCATCCCTTTGAATTTATGGCGGCTCTGCTCACAAGCGAAAAAGACAACAGAGACAAGATCATCAAGTACATAAACAGTTGCAAGGATATGGGCATAAATGTGCTTCCACCCGATATCAATGAATCTCAGAGTGATTTCAGTGTCACCGGCGAGCATATTCGCTTCGGTCTCGCCGCCGTCAAGAATGTGGGGATAGGAGCGATTGACTCGATTATATCTGTAAGGGAAAAGGAGGGGAAATTTGCGACCTTTGACGATTTCTGCAACCGTGTCGATCTCAAAAAAATTAATAAGAGGATGATTGAGAGTTTAATCAAATGCGGGACTTTTGATTCACTTGCTTATCGAAGAAGCCAGCTGATGAGATATTATGAGGGAATTGTCGACACGGCTCAGAGGCGTCAAAAGGAAAGATCGAGCGGTCAGGCCAGCTTCTTCGATCATATGGAAAGTGAAAAAATTGCGCAGATCGATACAATGCGAGAAAGTGCACTTTCTGACATAGCCGAATGGGATCATAAGGAACTGCTTGCCCATGAGAAGGAAACCCTCGGGTTCTACATTACAGGGCATCCACTTCTCAGATTTGCAGAAAAGCTTCACCGAGTAGCCAACGTCGACACTTCGAGTATCAATGGCCAGCAGGACCGCGACATAGTCGTCTTTGGCGGTGTTGTGAGCAATATTCGGGAAGTAACTACGAAGAAGAAGGACCTCATGGCCTATATAACCATCGAGGACCTCAGAGGCTCTGTCACGGTTATCTGTTTTTCCGATTTATACACCAGGGCATTCGGCCTTGTTCACTCTGAAGAGCCCGTTTTGGTCAAAGGAACGATAGATGCGGGCGAGGAGGGGATAAAGGTGATTGCTTCTGATATTATCCCTCTTGGCGAGGCAGTCGAACAGCCCTATGATGTGGTGCATTTCACAGTCGATGTTTCAAGATCATCAGCAACAGACGTCGAGTCCTTGCAGAAATTACTGACTCATCACAAGGGGAAGTCTGATGGCTTTATCAATATAGTCAATGGCAATAGCGAAGTTATTGTTTACCTGGGCAGGGATTTACAGCTCGAACTGACCGATAATTTAAAGAGAGAAACCGAACACCTTCTCGGCGTTGGCGCTACCCGTTTTAGTCATAGGACGGTCGAGACAGAATAGCCGCTCAACAAGACATCCCGTCTATTAACTCTATCTCACCATGAGCTATCAAGAGAGGACATACAGGAACCGGGTTTCGCAGAGTGAGCTCACATCTTTTCGCGTGTGCGTCCGCGAAACGGACCTCATGATATACTGCGATACAGATCTTTCTTCGGAAGCCCTTGAATCCGTTCATATATATCGCGGTTTCATTGAATCCTACATCAGTTGCCATGCTGATTTTCTGACGTCACTGTCGCCGGTCAGAGCTGATGAATTTGCTCCACCTATAGTGAGGGACATGATCGCGGCGGCATCTGCAGCCGACGTCGGCCCAATGGCCTCTGTGGCGGGTGCGATTGCCGAATATGTAGCCAATGACCTTCTTACGATGTCTCAGAATGTCATCGTTGAAAATGGCGGCGATATTTTTCTAAAAACACAAAGAGAGGCGAGGGTCGGCATATTTGCCGGCAATTCACCCTTAACCTATAAGATCAATCTATTGCTGAAGCCGGGTCAGCTGCCCTTGGGCGTCTGCACATCGTCGGGAACCGTTGGGCACTCCCTGAGCTTTGGAACAGCCGACGCAGTCTGCGTTGTTTCAAAATCATCGACTCTGGCTGATGCCTCAGCCACTTCAATCGGAAACCTTGTGAAAGGTAAAGGAGATATCAGGACTGCACTTGAAAGAGGAATGGAAATCGATGGCGTCTTAGGGGTCCTGATTATTATAGGCGACCAATTTGGTGTAATCGGGGATATAGAACTGATTTAGCAGAATGGAAAAGAACAGCGGAAGCGATGAAATATGGAGAGTTGCATTGCCTAGCCAGTATATAAGTTTACATAATATATCTTATAAGACATAAATATCGTTGTTAGAAGCCTTCCTCCGCCATCTTTCTTACCAACTCTAGCTGCCCCTCCGACAGCTTCTTAGGAATATCCACAATGATCTTCACAAATTGGTCTCCCTTTCCAGGACCTTTCAGTCTCGGAACCCCGAAGCCTTTCATCCTGATCTTCGTGTTGTTCTGTGTTCCGGGGGGAATCTTAATTCGTTTTACTGCGCCTTCTATTGTCGGAACGTCTACAATCGTGCCAAGAACTGCTTGTGAGAAATGGATTACCTTGTCGATATAGACGTCATTGCCATCTCTTGCAAAAATCGGGTGAGGGATAATGGTGATATTTATGTATAAATCACCAGGAGGGCCTCCATCTATTCCTGGACCTCCCTTGCCGGCTAACCTCAATTTTTTTCCCGAATTAATTCCAGGCGGTATCTTGAAATTAATCTCCTCAACATTATCGTCTTTTTGCAGAGCCAATTTCTTTTCTGCACCTAATGCGGACTCTTCTAATGTTATTGAGAGGTTATAGTCGAAGTCCTGTCCCTTCTGCGGCTCCCGGGAGAATCTCTGGCGTTCCCCCTCGAACATATCGGAAAAGGAACCGCCTTGCGCAAAAGTAAAGCCCCCTCCCCTGTTTGTCCTAAAATTTCTTCCACCCGCGCCAGCTGCGTCGCCAAAGCCGAAGCTTCTCAGGATATCGTTTAGATCGAAGCCTCTGAAGATATCCTCCTGCGTATATCTCTGTCTGTATTGATCAGCAGATCCAAAAGTGTCATATTCTTCTTTTTTCTTAGGGTCACTGAGGACCGCATAAGCTTCACTTATCTTCTTGAATTTCTCTTCGGCCATCTTATTATTTGGGTTCTTATCGGGATGCCATTTCATGGCAAGTCTTCTGTAGGCCTTCTTTATGTCTTCGGTGGTCGCCTTCTTATCCAGACCTAGCATCTTGTAATAGTCTTCCGCCATAAGGTACCTCTCTGATCTGTACTGTAATGCCCGGAAAGAAATGAGAAAATTCTAAGCATTTTTTGTAAGTTACGCATTCCTTTGCAATTGTCAAGGTTTATACCGGACTGCCGCTATCAAAAATTCTCTATAGCCCACGGCAGTTTTAGGCTGAGAGCTGGCGTGAAAGCCGAAACCTGTCTCATTGCAAATGGATTGATTACAGCGAAATGCCATAATTAATAGTGAATTACAACTAAAATGTAAAGCTCAACATTAGATAGCTCGAGGATGTCTTGCGATCATGCTGCAAAGATACGGAACTTATCTCTTTCAGATGCTCTATGAAGTCTTCCCTTGCTCTCTTATTGTATTTGTGAGCACTGCTCACGGCACTATAAATGTTGCCCGTGTACCAGCCGATCTCGAAGAACGTCACGATACCCCCGGCAACGTAATTTTCGTGCCGAAAAAGCTCTATAGCGCCCAATATGAAAGCACCGTTCAAAAGAAAAGCCACAAGCGCATCTCTTGGTCTTTCCGTGTAAAGATGTCCTGCGCCCGGAAGAATCGCTGCGAGGGTGCCTGCCATAGCAGGCGATTTTCTTGGTAAATCGTCTATATGCAGAAGCTCTGATGCGATGACGCTTGCAGATTTCGCCAGGGGGCTGTCTCTAGGAACAATGGAAAATGTTTGTCGCGCCTGCTGCCATTCCTCTATTTCCATGAGAACTATGGCGCTCTGGTAAAGGGCTTTATCGGTAAAGTCAGTAGATTGTGACTTGATTAGTTTTTCAAATGTTGAGAGGGCATGTGTATATTGCTTAAGCTCCTTTTCTGCCATACCCTTATGGTACAGGGCTCCCGACATCATCGGGCTGTCGGGAAATTTTATGATGAAAGAAGAGAATACTTGCAGGGCTTCCTGCCACCTCTTTACTTTGTAATAGCTTTCGCCGATTCTATAAACGCATTTCTCAACAAGCTTGTTTTCAGGAAAGAAGAAGGCAAATCGTTTATACTCGCTTACTGCCCGATAATAATCCCCCTCGTCAAAAAGTGTTTCCGCAAAGGAAAATTGCCTGTCAGCTTCAATGACCTGAGTCTCTGCCGCCGAGATCGTATTCGGGGCAAGCAGGAAAGCCGTAATTAATATGAGACAAACGATCAGCCACGCATTTATGCGATAAGAAAATATCATGAGAAATTAATTTATGTGTTACGGTTTAACAGGAAAGACAGACGTAGTTAGCGTCGAAAAAAACAGAAAGAATTCAGGCTTTCCTCTTTTATGCTGCCCGTCCCATATGAAAGGCTTTGAGGTTTACCGCGAAGGCTTTTTTGGTAAAGGATTTATGGATAACCCTCTCCCAGAGCGAAATATCAAGCTGTTGCAGATAGGATGACAAAACTCCCAAGATGGCCGTGTTCTCCGTTCTTGCGTCTCCTGCCTCCAGCGCTATCTTATTAGCATTGACGATTTTCACGGTCTTGCAAATTTTCTTTACCATTTCAATAATATTGCGAGGATAAGCGGCGTCACCAAGGTTTACGGATGGGGGGTAGATTTCTCTTTCACTTATGATAATGCGGCCCATCGGCTTCAAAAAATTAAGATAGCGCAATGTTTCCAATTTTTCAAATGACACCAGAATATCCACATCTCCCTCTTTTGCAATGGGCGAATAGACCTGCCTGCCGTACCGAACGTGGCTTGTAACGCATCCGCCCCTCTGCGCCATCCCGTGGACCTCGCTCTTTTTAACATCTAGTCCTGCTTCCATCATGACGTGACACAAGATATCACTTGCCCGGAGTATTCCCTGACCGCCAACTCCGGCGAGAAGGATACTCTTAACATCGCCTTTGCCTTTCATAAAATCATATCACCTCAATCACCGCACCGACATTGCACACCTGCTCGCACAGCGTGCAGCCGCTGCAAAGTTCACTATCAATAAATGCGACACCTTCCTGCTTCTTTACGTTCCTTTTGACTTTTTTGTTTGGCATATCTTCGAATTTTATCCATGAGATCGGCGGACATCCGAGCCCAATACAGGCCTTACAGCCGATGCATTTTTCTGCATTAATTGTAAAGGCTTTTCTGGCATCCTTCATATTCCTTTTGAACAGCACACAGGCCCTTTGCGATATTACGACAGACGCCCCGGGCTTTGCCAATTCTTCTTTCATCACTTTCCGCGTTGTTTTGATGTCATAGGGATCAATTACACGGACGTGATCTATCCCAAGTGCAGAGGCCAGCTTTGCAAAGTCAAGCTCCTTTGTCTTTTCCCCCTGCAAGGTGAATCCTGTAGCCGGGTGGTCTTGCATGCCTGTCATGGCCGTCGTGCTGTTATCGCATATGACGACGACGGCGTTGCTCTTATTATACGCCATGTTCAACAGAGGCGTCATGCCGGAATGGATGAACGTGGAGTCCCCGATAACACCGACGACCTTCCCTTTTCCCCTATCCTTTAAGGCCTTGCTCATGCCGTGCGCCATGCCGATACTTGCTCCCATGCATACACATGAATGAAGGCCTGCTAAGGGTTTCATGAAAGATAGGGTATAACAGCCTATGTCGCCTGCGATAAAGGCCTTTAATTTTCCAAGGACATAGAACAATCCTCTGTGGGGACAGCCAGGACAAAGATTTGGCGGTCTCGGCGGGATCGGAACATCCTGCAAAATTGATCTTGCGATCTTCTTGCCTTTGATAGCCCTATAAATTACGCCGGGATCAAATTCGTTTGTATAGGGAAAGATCTCCTTTCCTATGACATCGATACCCATTCCCCTGACCTGTTCCTCAATAAATGGGTCCAGTTCCTCAATTACGTAGATCTTCTTGACCTTCGAGGCAAATTTACGGATAAGGTCAAATGGCAGCGGGTAAACCATGCCCAGTTTCAAATAAGAGAAATCGGGAAAGACATCCTTCGCATAATTATAAGCCATGCCGGCTGTAATGACGCCAATTTCAGGATCGTTCATTTCAATCCTGTTTCCGGAAAATGTGTCAGCAAATTCCCTGATTCTGTTCATCCTCTTTTCTATCTCTATCCTCCGGGCGCGCGCATACGCCGGCACCATGACATATTTATTCGGATTGACCTGTATAGCAGTATGGTCACTGGCAGATGATAGCTCCCCGAGAGTGACGACGGACTTTGAATGTGAAACGCGTGTAGTTGTCCGAAGGAAAACAGGAGTATCAAATCTTTCGCTAATATCGAATGCGATCTTGATGTAATCTTTCGCCTCTTGGCTATCCGCAGGCTCGACCATAGGTATCTTTGCGAATTTGGCATAATTGCGGTTATCCTGTTCATTCTGAGAACTGTGCAATGAAGGGTCATCTGCAGTGATGATAACAAGGGCTCCGTTAGTTCCCGTATAGCTCAAAGTGAAGAGCGGGTCTGCTGCTACATTGACTCCTACGTGCTTCATGACGACCATGGCCTTTGCGCCAGCTAATGCCGCTCCTATGCCAACCTCCAGAGCCACTTTCTCGTTAGGAGACCATTCGGCGTAAACGCCGTCATACTTTGCAAACGTCTCGACGATTTCTGTGCTCGGCGTCCCCGGATAACCGGCCGCGAAACGAACGCCGTGTTCGAAGGCGCCCCTTGCAATACTCTCATTTCCCGACAGCAATACTTTCATAGGATTCATTTACCCCTGTGCCAGCAAAGAAAAAAGGTAATCTGAAGACTTAACAAAATTTGCCTTCAGTTGATGGTTGAAATTATTTTTTTCAGGAGAAGTTCCATGGATGGATCTACAGTATTGTTAAGTGCCTTCTGATAATACTGCAAGGCCTTTTCTTTGTCATTCATCTCTTCGTAAATTCTTGCCATGTTTCTGTATGTCATGCCATCAAAGCCCCCGCCTGATTTTGTATTTGCCGCTTTCTCAAATGATTCCAGGGCGTGCGGGAAATCCGCCTTCCTTTCGTAACAGTAACCGATGCCATTGTACGCCAGAATTTTCAGGTCGCTGCTATCTTGAACGTCCTTGAGAAACTCGGTGTATGCCTTTATTGCGGCATCAACATCTCCAAGGCTGTAGTGCATATTCCCCATTTGATAATATGACATCATCGCCGCCTTTGATCCCGGATATTGGGTTATGACTTCGTTATACATCGTTAGATTGTTTTGATCCGGTTTGACCCCCTGTTGGGCAGCTTTCATACCGGCAATATTGGCTATCGCGTAAAGCCTCTGCGCCTTTTCTTCATAGCTCATCCTGTACAAGTACCAAGCGGAAGAAATTATGACTATTAAAATTACAATTCCGGATGCCAGATAGATCTTTGACTTGTTTGCGGATACATACGTCGCGATCTTGCTTAATGCTTCCTGAAAAGAATCCGGTTTTTCGATCTCCTTCTTTGTGATCTTTCTTGCCATATGAACATTTCCTATCAGAATTTTATTTCCATTTGCTCGTTTACTCTGTCAAGAATGAAGGATGGAATCCTCACTATCTTGCCCATCTTGTTTGTGCAGGCATGAATCGTATAACCTTCAACAAGGGCCTTTTCCCTTTCTTCATCCCATATTGTATAGAGAAATTTCATGCTCGCCCTCTTGAGATATTCCAATTCAGTTTCGACGACGATGAGTTGGTCATATTTGGCTGGAAAGAGGTAGTTACAGTACGCCTCTGTCAAAGGCAGGTTGTAACCCACTGCTTCCATCTCGGCATAGACTATGCCCACACCCCTGAGGAGCTCCGTTCGCCCGATTTCGAACCATTTAATATAATTGGTGTGATAGACAATGCCCATGGCATCGGTATCAGCGTAAATGACACGTATATTAACGTGATTTCTCCTCAATAAATGCCCTCCAGTTCTTTATGAAGTGGTCCATCAGAAGGTAGCCAGGAGAGACCTTTACTCCATGTGCCCGTGCCGCTCTTTCGCTAAATGTTGAGCCGCTACTCAAATTTTCATATTTATCAGTGGACAGTACAGCAAAGGGAGACGGGTCTGATGAATGTGTCCTCATGCTGATAGGTGTCGGATGATCACTTAAGACCAGTAGCCTGAAGGGAGACAGTCCATAAATCCTATTCAATATGGCGCCTACTATCTTCTCATCAAAATCTTCAATAGCCCGTATCTTTCCGGCTACATTTCCTTCATGACCCATTTCGTCAGGGGCCTCAACATGGACGAAAACAAAATCGGTCTCTTCTAGCGCATCAATAGCCCTCCTTGCCTTTCCATCATAGTTAGTATCCACATAACCCGTCGCGCCGTCAACGCGCATGACTTTGAGTCCAGCATAAATACCGATGCCATTCAGGAGGTCGACGGCTGATATCATGCCCCCTTTGAAACCGTACTTGTCCGTCAGTTTGGCAAATTTCGGCGCCCTTCCCTCTCCCCATAGCCATATCGAATTTGCTGGCTTTTCGCCCTTTGCTATGCGTGACCGGTTTACGGGATGACCGCGCAGAAGAACCTGTGAACGCTCCATGAGTCTTCTTATTTCATCCGCACCCTTTCCCTGGGGTAGATAATCCGCGATTGCCTTGCCGGTGATATCATGTGGGGGCGTTGTCTCAAGATCGGCTTTGCCACACCTCCACACGAAGAGGTGTCTATAACTTACTCCAGGATAGAATTGAAAGTTGCTATTGCCCAAACCATCGTTTATATCCTTTATAATCTTCCTTGCTTCTTCCGTTCCTATATGTCCTGCTGTAAAGTCATCCATCACATATTGTGCATTTCTCCGGAGGGTCACAAGATTGCAGCGGAAGGCTATATCATCGGCTCCGAGATGAACCCCCATATTGGCCGCTTCCAAAGGCCCTCGACCAGTGTAAGATTCCACAGGGTCATAGCCAAGGAGGCTCAGAATCGCCACGTCACTGCCTGGAGAAAAACCGGCGGGAATGGTATCGATCAGTCCAAGTGTTCCTTCTTTTGCAACCCTGTCCATATATGGGGTATGGGCATATTCCAAGGGTGTCTTATCGCCCAGTTCTTCTAGGGGAAAATCCGCCATGCCATCACCGAGCAGGATAATATATTTCATTGCAGTCTGGATACTCCCCAAATAAATGACTAAGACGAGTTATAAAGGTCGTTGCTTTGAAACCGTTACAACCTCTCGTCCTCGATTCTTATCAATATGGTCTTTCCATGAATAATTTCAAGTTGATCTATTTCCGTTATAGCTTTCTGAAGATTTTTTTCCTTCGACTTATGTGTAGTCATGACTATCGGAACAGGGCCTGCCTTCTGCCTTCCCTTTTGGATGACTGCGGCAATGCTGATATCATTTGCACCGAGAATTCCTGCAATCCTGGAAAGTACGCCTGGCCGGTCCAGGGCAGAAAAACGGATATAGTAGTTTGTAACGATTTCTTCAAATGGCATTAGCTTTATATCATCTATCACGTTCTCTCTTAGTGAGCGCGCAGGAACGCGTCCCGACATGCCTGTCTGTAGATTACGCGAGATATCGATTACATCACCCACTACAGCGCTTGCTGTGGGCATCATTCCCGCACCTTGACCATAGAGAAATACTGAATCCGCCGCATCACCGACAATATGAAATGCATTGAAATTTCCATTCACGTTTGCCAGAAGGTGGCCAAAAGGAATCATGGTCGGATGAATCCTTGCCTCAATAGAGTCACCCCTGAGGATTGCAATGGCAAGCAGCTTGATCCGATACCCGAGTTCTCTGGCAAATTCGATATCCTGTTGACTGATGCCTGATATGCCCTCCCTGTGAATTTCTTCAAGCCTTACTCTCTTACCGTATGCCAATGATAACGTAATGGCAAGCTTGTGAGCCGTATCGACGCCTTCGATATCAAAAGTAGGATCGACCTCCGCAAATCCTAGCTTCTGGGCTTCCTTCAGCACGACTTGAAAGGATTTTTTCTCATCCGTCATTTTGCTCAATACATAGTTAGCTGTACCGTTGATAATGCCGAAAATGGATTTTATTCTGTTTGCTGCAAGGCTTTCCTTCAATGTCTTGATGATGGGGATTGTGCCGCCAACACTGGCTTCGAAACCGATATCCACACCTTCTTCCTCAGCAGCCCGAAATATTTCATTTCCGTAAGTAGCCAGAAGGGCTTTATTGGCTGTTACTACGTGCTTTCGTTTCCGGACTGCCTCAAGTATGAAAGAGCGCGCAGGCTCATATCCACCCATTAGTTCTATGACTATCGATATTTCAGGATCGTCGAGGATTACTTTCGCATCTGCAGTGAGTAAACCCTTCTCTACGGCAACCTCTCTCGGTGTCGTAATATCAATATCTGCAATCTTCTTTAGGAAGAGTCTTGCGCCCAAGCGATTTTCGATGACTTCACTGCTATCTTGAAGCAGTTTTACCACTCCTGTGCCTATCGTACCGAAACCGATTAATCCAATAGCTATTTTCTTCATGACGTCATACCCGTACCAGATTCCACATCTCTCTTATGTGCGCGGCATACCTAAATAACGATTCTGTTCATTGGCGCAAAATGTTGTCACTTCTATAACAGTTAACGCATGCTTGTCAAAAGAAATTAAGTCCTTGCCTAACCAGTTTTTGCCAGTTCAAACCTGCCTCCCCATCTGTGCAGGAGGATTTTCTTCAGCAGTGCATACTTGTCATTTTCCAGTCCCGAAATGTGTTCTGCCAACGAGAAAGCATCTGCCCTTGCCTCAAAGAGAATATCCGCATCTCTCAGGATATGAGCAATACGGAAATCAGGAACTCCCGACTGCCTGGTTCCCATAAATTCACCGGGGCCCCGTATGGCTAAATCCTCTTCGGCGATTTTGAAACCGTCATTCGTCTGTTCCATGACCCGCAGCCTCCTCGTTGCGTCCTCGGAACTTCTACCGTGCGACATCAATATGCAGAATGAAGGAATATCGCTCCTCCCGACCCGTCCTCTCAATTGATGCAATTGAGACAGCCCGAACCTCTCCGCATGTTCTATCACTATTAGGGATGCATGGGGTATGTCAATTCCCACTTCAATTACTGTCGTGCAAACAAGGATATCTATATCTTTCTTTAGGAAACCTGCCATGGTCTCATCCTTCTGTTTTCCTTTCACACGGCCGTGGATCAGCCCGACCTTATGCTCTGGAAATATCTCTCTCCGCAGATAGTCGGCCATCTTCGTTGCATCTTTGAGATCCAGGTTTTCAGATTCTTCCACCAATGGATAAACGACAAATATCTGGTTTCCCTTCATCAACTCCATTCTCATAATTTCGTAAACTCTATTGCGCTCATTTTCAAAAAAAACCTTCGTGCGAATCTCTTTTCTGCCGGGCGGGCATTCATCAATGACCGAAATATCCAAGTCGCCGTATACGGTCATGGCAAGTGTCCTCGGAATCGGGGTGGCGGTCATAACCAAGACATCGGGATTTACGCCTTTCTGTCTCAGCAGTGCCCTCTGTACAACGCCAAAGCGGTGCTGTTCATCGATTACGGCCAAACCAAGCTTTCTAAAAGTTACGTCCTTCTGAATCAACGCATGAGTCCCACAGGTAATGTGAGTATTGCCCTTTTCTATCCCTTCAATAATTTTTTTTCTTTCCGTGGTTTTCATGCCGCTCGTCAGCAAAACAGCTCTCAAATCAAGTCCGCGAGACCAATCCTCGATGCGGTTGTAGTGCTGCTCAGCAAGAATTTCAGTAGGCGCCATTATGGCCGCCTGATATCCGTTTTCACAGGCAGTTATCATTGCCGCCATGGACACAACTGTCTTTCCGCACCCTACATCGCCCTGCAGAAGCCTGTTCATGCTGGAGGTTCGGCCCATATCGTCTTCGATTTCCGCGATGACCCGTTTTTGTGCATTCGTTAATGTGAAGGGGAGAATCCCGTAAAATCTATGGAGGCTCTTGCCTTGGGTCCTAAATGCTATTCCCTCGTCGAGTATCTCGGCCTTTCTTTTTAAGGCCATAGCCAACTGGAGAAAAAAGAACTCATCATATATCAGTCTTCGATGAGCATCCGAGCGCATTTCATTGTACTCCTCGATGCGCTCACCAGTTGCAGGAAAATGAATGCTGCGGACGGCACCACGAATATCTCGTAGACCGCGTTTCTCACAAATTTCATCAGGTATGGGGCTCAGGACATATTGCGAATAGTTATCCACCGCATGCGCCATAATCCTTCTTATATATTTCTGGTGAAGACCCTCTGTTTCTGAATAAACGGGTACGATCCTCTTGAAATTAATCAAATCTTCCACACTGTCAGCTTCGTCCAGTATCTCAAATTCGGGGTGCACCATGTCCTTGCTGAAAAGGTAAGTGCTCACTTCGCCGGTCATTATAACACGCACACCTTTTCTGAAGATCTTTCTCAGGTAACCCATATTTCCTTTAAACCATTTCGCTGTAAGCTGCCCGCTTCCGTCTTCTATGGTTACCTCATATGCTCTTCTATTTCTGTACGACCGATATAGAGCGCTGGCTACATGGCCGATAACCGTTTCCGTTCTGCCCGCCGAAACCGATTTAATATCCCTAACCGTACGCCTGTCTTCATATCTTCGCGGTACGAAATAGAGCAGATCCTCAACAGTCTTGAGGCCCTTTTTCTCGAGCAGGGAAGCCATTTTGGGCCCGACCCCCTTTACAAACCTCAGAGGGAGGGACAACTTTTCGAGAGTTATTTCGCCGTTCTTCAACTTCTGTTCTTCTTTCTCGTCTTGAACGGATGAAATTACGGAAGAATGCCCTTCTACAAACCCCTTCAGTTCATTAAGTAGCCGCAACGCTTTTTCTATGCGTTCCTTTTTATCTCCTAACGGCAGTTCGTCATAGCCATCGATTGCTTCTTCAAGACCAGAAATGATACTTCTATATGATGCATTTGTTTCATTTTGCGTCGCATTCCTGAAAGAAACACTCTGAAGCTGCTTCAAGAACGATCTCATTGTTGCTTCAAGGTCCTTAACCATGGGCAGATGCGCGTACGAATCTTGCGACGAGAATAATAAAGGAGCCTTGATTTTCTCAAGTATGGCAATTATTGATTCCATCAGATATCAACTCTTCAAAGTCAAATATTAGTATAATAATTTCAAATACAAGGGTTGATCTCAGGTAACAGATATCCAATGTTTTCGCAAGTAAAGAATTGACATAAGAAAGCAATTACGATACAAGTCATCCCCATCTTAGAGGCACGACGGAAGTAGAATGCAGAGAAAAATATCCTATAAAGATGCAGGTGTTGATATAGACAAAGCAAATCTGTTTGTCGAAAGGATCAAGACAATCACAAAATCAACTTTTCGCAAGGAAGTGTTGAGTTCCATCGGTGGTTTCGGAGGTCTCTTTCGTCTCGATATTGGGAAATATAGTAATCCCGTCCTGGTCTCATCCACAGACGGCGTGGGGACAAAGCTAAAGATCGCGCAGATGATGGATAAGCACGACTCTATCGGCATCGACCTCGTCGCGATGTCCGTAAATGATGTGGTAGTCCAGGGAGCTGAGCCCCTTTTTTTCCTGGACTACATCTCTACTGGCATGCTCAATATGGAAAGAGATGTTAAGATCATCGAAGGCATTGTTAAAGGGTGCCGGGAGGCCGGCTGCGCCCTCATCGGGGGAGAGACCGCTGAAATGCCCGCATTTTATCGAGATGATGATTATGATTTGGCGGGTTTCTGTGTTGGTATAGTGGACGCTGAAAGAATAGTCGACGGCTCGGAGATCCGTGTGGGGGACAGGATAATCGGTATCGCATCAAACGGTATCCACAGCAACGGCTTTTCCCTGGCGAGAAAAGTTCTGTTTGAAAACGGTGGACTCGGCGTCGCTGATAAGCTCGGTGATCTCTCCCATTCCATAGGCGCCGAGCTCCTTCGTCCGACAAGGATTTACGTGAAGCCTCTCTTGAATCTAATCAAGAATTTCAGCATCAAGGGCCTTGTCCATATCACTGGGGGTGGATTTATCGATAATATACCACGCATTTTGCCTAAAGCCTGTCGTGCCGTTATTCTGAGAGACAGCTGGGACATACCGCCGGTTTTTGCTATTATCAAGAGAATGGGAAACATTGACGATGGAGAAATGTACAGAGTTTTTAACATGGGTGTAGGCATGATGGCAGTGGCGGCCGAAAAAGAAGCATCCGATGTGATGGAGCGACTGGAAAATTTGGGAGTGCAGGCCTATGCCATCGGTTTCATAGATCGGAAAGATGAAGACCAACAATCAGTATCATTTATCTAACGGGCATGAAACGAAAAATAAATTTGGGGGCTCTCGTCTCAGGGAGCGGATCTAATCTCCAGGCAATCATAGACAATATCGAGAAGGGTCTCCTTGACGGGGTGATTAATGTCGTAATCAGCAATAACGCCGATGCTTATGCTCTTGTGCGGGCAAAGAAACATAATATTCCATGCGTGGTTATCAAACATTCCGATTTCAAGAACAGGGAAGATTTCGACGGGGAGATGATCGATGTTCTGAAATCGTTTTCCGTCGACCTGGTAGTGATGGCCGGATTTATGAGACTCTTAACCCCCCTTTTCTTAAATGCATTTGCCATGAGAATTATGAATATACACCCTGCAATCCTTCCCGCCTTCCCAGGTGTTCACGCTCAAAAAAGAGCTGCCGACTATGGTGTAAGATTTTCTGGTTGTACGGTTCATTTTGCTGACGAGGGGGTGGACTCCGGCCCTATCATTATTCAGGCCGTAGTTCCCGCCTATGATGATGACACTGAGGATACTCTCGCTGCCAGAATATTAAAGGAAGAGCATAGGATATATCCTCAAGCCATTCAATTTTATGCCGAAGGCAGGCTCGAAGTGATAGGGAGAAAGGTCAGAATAAAAGGCAGTGAGCGGATCCCAGAAGCGGCTTTTTATAATCCTTCCCTAACCGTCTTTTGACCTGCGCATTTCTGGCCTCGCATAGATTTTCAGAAGTAGATTAAGGATAGATCGCAAGCTTCAACTGCATTCCAATCTCTCTTTTTTGCATATGTACGATACTATCGTCATCGGTAATGATTTAAGCTCCTTAGTTGCGGCTGCCGTAATTTCACATCATGGCAAGAAGACCGCGCTGTTATCTGAAGATGATGCCAAACACGTTTATTCTGATTTCGGATACACATTCAATGTCAATCCCTTGCCCTTGACAGGTTTCGGCCCGTCACAGATATGTTCACGCCTTCTTGAAGATCTTGGAATACCCGCTGCGGCATACTCAGAGCTGCGGTTATTGAATCCCGGTCTTCAAATCATTCTTTCCGATCATAGAGTAGATTGCTTCCACGGGCGGGAGGAACTTCTCCATGATATGGAAAGAGAATTCCCGGATTACGCAGATGTAGTTCGCAAATTATATTCCTCGGTTCTGAAAATCAGCAATCTTGTCGAACAGCGGATGATGGAAAAACTGCGTATCTACCCTGTCAACTTCAACGAATTTCTTTCTTTTCTGAAGGGGATTCCCGTAATTCTGACCGAAGCGCACTCACTTTCAAGACGATTTAAATCAATTGCAAAGAATCCTTCACTGACCAGGGTCTTCGAGGCAGAACGGGCAATTCTTTCCAACTCCAGCGATAATCTGAACGGCGTCTTTGCCGCCTCGTCTGCGTATGCACTGTCACTGCCCTTGAGAGGACTCTATCATCATGTCGGTGGGAATGAGGCACTCGTGGGATTACTGAAATCTGCATTTCAGGCGTCCGGAGGCCATCTCATAAAAAATTCCTCTGTCATGAGAATAAATGTGGGAAAAGAAATTGATCTCGATATCTCCGTACGGGAAGCAGCATTAACACAGGTTCATGCACGATATCTTATCGTCAGTACAAAATGGGAGAAACTCAGATCACTTCTTCCGGGCGGCCGAAAATTCAGGCGCATGGAACAGAAACTGAAATTGGTTAGACCTGCGTACTATCCATTTACCCTGCACATGGGCGTGCTTGAAAGATGCATTCCTGAAAGAATGGCAACTTATGTGGCTATCATCATCGATCAAAATAGACCGGTCATGGATGATAATGTTGTTTTTGCGGAGATTAGCGACAGAGATTGTAAAGAACGGGCCCCTGTCGGCAAGAGGGCTTTGAGTGCAACTATTTTTCTAAAGGAAAATCCTCTTGCATTGACGAATGACGATCTCACGGATGTTTCCCAAGTCGTATTCTGTGCCCTCGAAAAATTTGTTCCGTTCCTGAGAGAAAGCCTCGATTTCCTCAATATCGGCGCATCTATTGAACTCTCAAGGAAGTGTCAGGAATTGGTAAATCAGAAGTACATTATGCGGCCTGATTCTTTCTTTGGTATGCCGGGCATATCAAATAGAACTCCCTTGCGTAACGTATTTATGGCAGGGGGAATGTTACGGCCGGGCCTTGGTTTTGAAGGCGAAATAATATCCGGATTAAATGCCGCCAATTCAGTTGTCGCAAAGGAGAAAAAGAGGCATGCATAAAAGATTTGATGATTTTACAATCCAGGACCTGGGAGAGAGAATCATACCGTCACCGGTGATAGTCAGTTATTATACTCCCGATAGCAAGCGCATTCTTCATAACATCTATCTTGAGCACTACAAAGACGTAATCACTGGAGATGGCATGCCCCTGTCAATAGAAGTTGCCGGACCGAGGGAAAAGATTTTTTTTGACCCTGCGCAAACGAAGGCAGCGATTGTTACATGTGGCGGTCTATGTCCAGGTATCAACGACGTCATCAGGGCAATTTTCATGGAGTTGTTTCACAGATACGGAGTGAAAAATGTCGTGGGCATCAAATATGGGTTTCAGGGTCTGATTCCGAAATACGGCCATCAGGTATTAGAACTGACACCCGACATTGTCAAAGATATACACACTTCCGGAGGAAGCATCCTGTCTTCATCACGTGGTATGCAGGATTCTGCTGGAGATAGTAAATACACTAAAACGCATGAATGTCGATATCCTTTTCTGCATAGGGGGAGATGGGACCATGAGAGCCGCCGGGGTGATTGCAGAAGAGATAATGAAAAGAAAGCTTAACATCAGTGTAATAGGCATACCGAAGACTATCGACAACGATCTTAACCTTATTCAGAAAACATTCGGATTCGATACAGCCATCTCTGAGGCAGTTAAGGCCATCCAGTGCGCTCATGCTGAGGCTAAGGGTGCCCCAATGGGAATAGGTTTGGTAAAGATTATGGGACGCCAGTCCGGTCACATAGCATGTGGTGCAGCTCTAGCTCAGGGCGATGTCAATTTCGTCCTTATTCCCGAGGTACATTTTGATATGGAGGGGAAAAACGGTTTTCTTAAGGCACTTGAGGACCGTCTCAAGACAAGCGGACACTGCGTGATCCTCGTCGCTGAAGGAGCCGGACAGGATCTCATCCGTCGTGACAACGAGGCTATCGAGAAGGACGCCTCAGGTAATATAAGACTCCTTGACATCGGCACTTTTCTGAAAACGGAGGTAGAAGAATATTTAAAGCAGAGGGGCCTGGAGACCAATCTGAAATATATAGACCCCAGCTACACAATTCGCAGCGTGCCTGCCAATGCCAGCGACAGCATTTACTGCGGAGGCCTCGGTCAATATGCTGTGCATGCGGGTATGGCAGGAAAAACGACCATGCTGGTAGGTCTCGTAAAGGATGAATACGTGCACCTTCCCTTTCAGATGGTTACCTCGGGATCAAAGGTCAATCCGGAGGGCAATATATGGATGCGTGTTCTGGAAACAACGGGGCAGCCGCCATCCATGAAAGCCTGACCTGCAAGAGCAAGGATTTACGTATTGCAGATATCGAGAAGGTCACGATTTGACGAGATTTAACCCGGCATCGGAAACATTATCAGATTGTTCCAGTTTCCTGCCGTTTAGGACGTTGTCATCCAGCGACAAAAGCTGAGAATCTTCACTCATTAGTAGTTTTCACCTACCATTCCTCTACTTAATAATCCCCATTGTTTTCACTCATCAATGGTGCCACAAAACATTACGCTAAGCATACGTAATTAAACCGACACTGATTACCCGACGTCCGACCACAGGATACGAGGTTTTAATATGACGATAATGCCTCAGGTCTATCCATGAGCAAGAAATTAAGAATATTAATCCTTGAAGATGTTCCTACGGACGCTGAATTAATGATAGAGGAGCTTGCGGAAGCGGGCATGAACTTTGATTCAAAGCGCGTTGCCACAAAGGCGTCCTTTACCAATGCGATTGCGGATTTTTCCCCGGACATCATTCTTTCCGATTATTCACTGCCCTCTTTTGACGGTCTTGCGGCGCTGAAGATTGCGAGGGAGAGGTGTCCTGATGTGCCCTTCATTTTTGTTTCCGGGGCCTTAGGGGAGGAGATGGCTATTGATCTTCTCAAGAAGGGTGCTACGGACTATGTATTGAAGAACAGGTTATCGCGTCTGGAGCCTGCGGTATCGCGTGCCCTGCATGAGGTTGATGAGCGGCGTGAGCGTGAGCGTGCGGAGCATGCGCTGAAGGAATCTGAGGTCAGATACCGGACGATATTTGAGAATACGGGTACGGCCACTGTTATCGTTGAGGAAGATGCGACTATAGTATTAGCGAACAGGCAGTTTGAGAGACTGACGGGTTTTTCCAGGTCAGAGATTGAGGGGAAGAAGAAATGGACTGAGTTTGTGCTTGAAGATGATCTCCCGAAGGTGAATCACCTCAAGCGCGCAGGCGGTAAGCATTCCCGGACACCGTCTGACGGCCATGAATTCCGGATTGGAGATAACTGCGGGAATACCCTCAATGTCCTGGCAAATGTGGCGGCCATACCGTCAACAAGAAGAACCGTTATGTCTCTTCTTGATATTTCAAAGCTCAAGAAGGCGGAACGCGAGAGGCGCGAGGCATCGCTCTATGCTAGAAGCCTGATTGAGGCAGGCATCGATCCTTTGATAACTATTAATGCAGAAGGTAAGATAATGGATGTCAACAGCGCGGCTGAGGCGACGACTGGTGTGCCGCGCGCCGATCTCATCGGGAGCGACTTTGCTGATTATTTCACAGAGCCGCAAAAGGCTCAAGAAGTGTACCAGGAGGTGTTCTCAGAGGGTGTCGTTCGCGACTACACGTTGGCGATCCGGCACGTCTCCGGGCGAGTGACGGAAGTTCTGTACAATGCATCCCTGTATCATAATGAGGCCGGAGAAATACAGGGCGTGTTAGCTGTCGCGCGCGATATTACCGACAGGGTTGAAGCCGAAAAAAAGATTTTGGCCAGCAATGAAATGCTGAGATCGCTGACCACTGAACTCGTGATGACGGAGGAGCGCGAAAGAAGGCGCATTGCCGTAGATCTCCATGACAACATCGGGCAAACGCTGGCTCTTACAAAAATTAAGGTTGATTCTGTTCTGGGTCTGGCATCTACGGACGGACTTAGGAAGCCGCTGGTAGAGATCGGAAATATGATTGATCAGTCTATTCAGCAAACGAGATCCCTGATGACGGACTTGAGTCCGCCGGTCCTCTATGAGCTGGGTTTGACCGCCGCAATCCAGTGGCTCTGCGAACAAATTCAGGCCCAACACAGTCTCCAGATTCTTCTCATGAATGATTTTAAGGTCCGGGGGATCGAAGAGGAAATCCAACTTCTTCTTTTCAGAGCCACCAAGGAGCTGCTCACGAATGTTGTAAAACATGCGGGAGCAAAACAAGCCCACGTGACGATTCAGGATGTCGGCAATAGAGTCCGAATCACCGTCAAAGATGACGGTATTGGTTTTGATGTATCTGGAATTGGGCAGGTAGCGAAACGTTCCGGGGGTTTTGGTCTGCTCAGTATACACGAGAGGGTAAAGTATCTTGGCGGTGTATTCGAAATTGAGACTAAAAAGGGCAGCGGTACTCGTGTATCACTCGTGGCACCGCGAAGAAGGAAAAACAGGAAGGGGGGAATAAGAAATGACCATTAGGGTTCTTCTTGCCGATGATCACAAGATTTTTCGAGATGGCCTGCGCACCTTGATCGAAAAAGAAGATGGAATGGAAGTTGTCGCTGAAGCGGAAAACGGCAGAAAAACGGTCAAGATTGCCGAGAAGTTGGCGCCCAACGTGGTTATCATGGACGTCACCATGCCTGATATGAACGGCATTGAGGCGACGAGAAAGATTGTGGCCTCCGCGTCCAACACGAAGGTGATTGCGTTGTCGATGCATTCGGACCGTCGTTTCGTCATCGGAATGCTGGAAGCCGGTGCATCCGGTTATCTCTTGAAGGATTGTGCTTTTGGTGAGCTTGCCAGCGCAATTCGTCAGGTCACTTCAGGAAATACCTATCTCAGCCCTAGGATCGCCGACGTTGTTGTTAAAGCGTATCTAAACAAAGCGCCCAATTCTACTCTCACAACACGCACGGTACTTACTTCACGGGAGCGTGAGATCCTGCAACTGCTTGCAGAGGGTCTGTCAGCCAAAGAGATTGCCGCACATTTGAATCTGAGCATCAAGACTGTCGAGACACATCGACGCAATATCATGGAGAAACTAAATATTCATACCATTGCCGAGTTGACTAAATACGCCATTCGGGAAGGATTAGTCGCCCTCGAAACGTAGTAACGTTATCTGCCGCCCTGTCGAGCTTCAGCCGCTGGCAGGTTCGCTACAATGACATTTTTTGCATGACCGATCCATTTTTAGGAAAACCCTCGTGCATTCGCCCGCCCATTCAGATGAAGCGGTATAATCTATCTCGTCTCTCTATATAGAGATACGCAGAAAAAACTCTTGCAAATCAAACCGCGATGTTTTAGTAATCATCCACATTTTTATATAGGAGAGCAAATATGTCAAGAATCTGTGAAGTATGTGGGAAAAAGCCCATTGTAGGACACAACGTGAGCCATGCCAATAATAAGACAAAAAGAACTTGGTACCCCAACCTTCAAAAGTTACGTTGTGTAGATAAGAAGACGGGTGCAATAAAACGCACAAAAGTTTGTGCAAGATGTATTCGTTCCGGTTTTATAAGAAAGGCTCTATAGGGATGTATTAAACTGAAGCTTCCCGTTGCTGCGAAGTTTGGGCATAGGAACTCTGTTTCACAGCCTCACCGGAGCCCGTCATTAACATCATTATCAACCTCTTTTTTGACTTTGCCTTTATTCAGAATACACGCCGCCTCGCTCACTAGATGCTTCTTGACCCATCCGTAAAACGATCTCAAGCAAATTGCCCCATCAGCTCTCACGAGGATGCACGGCTGTCCCTCTTCCGGAGAAAAGGACCGTATTGATGTTGTCAAACACTCCCCGTGTGTCAGATCACTTTTTTCGTTAATGTCTTGTCTTCCCCGATGACCATCACTGGATTTGATGACCATGTGCATTTGATCAGGTGACGCGATCCTGCCAGCAATCAATCTTCCCTTGACATGGGCACCTATCTTGATATGATCAATTAAAGATTTTCATATGTAACCGAAGGGGATCTGCGACTTCAATAACTATGAAGCCAATAACTCTGCCTACAACACAGTGGCGGCTGTCAGAAGGTGATAGCGAGATACAGGATATGCTGGCGAGGGAGCTCTCGATTCACCGTATAGTCTCTCGTATACTTACCAGCCGCCGAATATTGACGCCGGACGACGCCAACAGATACCTGCATCCTTCCCTGAATAATCTGCACAACCCTCTCCTAATGAAGGACATGCAAAAGGGTATTCAGCGGGTGATCAGGGCCATCAGCAATCGCGAAAAAATAGTAATTTACGGCGACTATGATGCCGACGGTGTAACGTCTGTCGTTGTACTTCTGAAATTCCTCCGTGAGATCATTCATACAGTTTCATACTACATCCCTGATCGCATTAAGGAAGGATATGGCTTAAACACCCCTGCCATTGACAGGATGAAAGCTGACGGTGTCACCCTCCTTATTACCGTCGATTGCGGCATCTCCGATCATGAGGAGATATCCTACGCCCGCGCCTACGGCATAGACACTATTATCTTGGATCACCATGAAGTCCCCCAAAGCCTTCCCGACGCCGTGGCAATAATCAACCAGAACCGTAAGGACTCCGATTTCCCATTTAAGGATCTTGCCGCTGTGGGCATAGTTTTCAATTTTCTTATTGCTCTCAGAGGAAGACTGCGGAAGGACGGATTTTGGAAAAACAAGAAATATCCGAATCTACGTGAATATCTCGACCTTGTTGCCCTGGGGACCATCGGCGACATATGCCCGCTTGTGGATGAGAACAGAATATTTGCGAAGATCGGTCTCGAATTGATCACAGAGTGCAAAAGAGTGGGGTTGAAGGCTTTAAAGGAGATTTGCGGCGTCGAAAATCAGGTCATCGACACCGGGAAGGCCTCCTTCTGCTTGATTCCGAGGATCAATGCCGCGGGTCGCGTGGCATCTGCAAATGAGGCTGTCCGGCTTCTCCTAACCGAGGATATTGAGGAGGCCAGGTTAATCGCTCAAGATCTTGAGATGTGTAACCGTAAGCGACAGGCCATGGAGCGAAATATACTGAATGAGATACTCGACGAAATCGAGAGAACGATAGACCCGGAAAAAGTAAGATCTCTTGTATTTGCGTCAGATAAATGGCATCCCGGCGTCATTGGTATAGTGGCTTCAAAACTGGTCGATCGATATTGTAGGCCTACTATTTTGATAAGCCTCAAAGACGGTATCGGCAAGGGTTCAGGAAGAAGCGTTGCCGACTTTAACATATATGAGGGCTTGAAAGAATGTGATTCTTTATTGTTATCTTACGGAGGTCACCGGTACGCGGCTGGGATATCGATCAAGGAAGAAGACATCAAAGAATTCTCCGGCATGCTGGAGAAGGTTATCGGTAAGGAGATCGACGTCTCGGACTTTGTTTCTCAGACCAACATTGATGCCATATGTAATCTCAGCGAAATAACCCACGAACTCATATCCCAGATCGGGAAACTCGCCCCTTTCGGCAGTGGTAATCCCGAACCAGTCCTTTGCGTGAAGAATATCAATGTCGCCTCACAATCCGTAGTCGGCAACAACCACTTATGGATGCGTCTGACGGGCGATGGCATGTCCTACAATTCCATCTGGTTCAATAAGGGACATCTTATCAATTCTCTCTCGGGACCTGCAATCGATATCGCCTTCACGCCTCACATCAATAACTGGAATGGCAGTTATGACATTCAACTCAAGATGAAGGATATGTCCCTCCCCGCCACTCAGTGAAAAATATTTCTTGCTGCGTAATTTGCTTATTTCCACTGGCGTTCGTCAATAATCAGTTTCTCATTTTCTTTCATCGTACCGGGATCCACGCATTCCACACGATCAATTGTGAGCACACATTCATCTCTGAAATATCTGCTGAACCTCTCAGCCAAAGACGCAACATCAACCGCGGGCTCCTTGGGTTCGATCCGAACGGTTATATTATCGCCATGAGAAGTTCTGCTAATGAGCAATTGAAATTTTACCTGGCTGAATTTCTCTTTGATTCTGTTGAGCTGACTGGGAGCTATAAAAAGCCCCCTGACCTTCACCGCATCACCCACGCGGCCATAGATACCGTCCATGCGAAGCGACGTCCTGCCGCATGGACAGGGAGATTCTATGATTCTTGAAAGATCGCCCGTACCAAACCGAAAAAGAAAAAAAATGTTATTGAAACGAGTAACCACAACTTCACCCGGCATGCCCGGCGGCACGCCCTTGCCGGTTGCGGGATCAACAATTTCTACGAGGACTTCCTCACAGATATGCCAGCCTTGCTTTTCACTGCACTCAAAGGATACATCTCCCACTTCGGTTGCACCATACATCTGATAGGTATCAATGCCATATTCCTGCTCGAATTTTTCCCGCAGTGACTGGGAAAGTGGCTCGGCGGCAAAGCAAGCGCGCCTGACTCTGAATTCTTTTTTGAAATCATAACCCATTTCTTCTGCTTTATTTATTATGCTCATCAGAAAACTGGGAGTGCCTGTATAGGCTGTCACAGAAAGATCACGCATCAATTGCACCTGGAGTTGTGAACTCGAAGTCCCTGAAGGGACGACCGTGGCGCCGACACGCCTTAATCCCGCATGGAAAGTCAGTCCGGCAGCTACCATGTGATAGGAAAAGGCATTCAGAACTACATCAGCCCTTCCGATACCCGCTGCATAATATGCCCTAGCCCAGAGGTGATCATTCTCCGATAGGTGGGGTTCGTATACAGGACCCGGGGAAATAAAGATTCTGTCAATTTCCTGATCGCTATTATTGAGTCCCGCAAAAGGGGGCTCCATCGTCTCAAGCTCGATTAATTTTTCCCGTGAAATGACGGGAAGCAACTGGAAATCGGCCAGTGTCTTAATATCGTCATAATGAAGTCCCAGGTTGTCAAAGATTGTTCTTATCCGGCTTGATTTCTGGTGCCCTGCCCTGAGCATCTCCAGCGTGCGCAATGTCTTCCGATGATCCCTCTCTTCCTGAGGCATAAACTCTCTATCGTCATAATAGTCCGGCATGTTGATTCCCTCCGATGAAAGGAAGTTGTTCCCGATCTAGAGCCACCTTTTTCTACGCCGATATGATTTAACGTCTTTATACGACTTTAAGGTACCTTTGGCACCCAAGCCCAAGTAGAATTCCTTTATATCGGGATTCTCGACAAGGTTCTTTGCGGCGCCTTCCATGACTATCTTCCCGTTTTCCATCACATAGCCGTAATCTGAAATTTGCAGGGCCATATTGGCATTCTGTTCCACGAGGATAATGCTTGTACCCTGTTCGTCGTTAATCTTTTTTATGATCTCAAATATTTCCCTGACAACCATGGGAGCAAGTCCAAGAGAGGGCTCATCCAAAAGCAACAGGGCAGGATGGGCCATCAACGCCCTTCCCATAACAATCATTTGAAGCTCTCCCCCGCTGCAGTATCCTGCAAGCATCTTTCTCCGTCTCGTTATGGCAGGAAAATAATTATAGACCATTTCAAGATCCTTTTTATATGGCTTCTGCCATCTGATTGCCGTACCGACAATAAGGTTTTCTTCGACAGTCAAATATTTGAAAGGCTGGCGCCCCTCGAGAACCTGAATTATACCTTTACGCGTGATCGTCTCTGGAGCCTGATTCTGGATTGGGACTCCGTCGTACGAGATTGTCCCATCTGTCACCCTGCCGTTTTCCGGCTTAAGCAATCCCGAGATAGCTTTCAGTGTTGTCGTCTTTCCCGCGCCGTTGCTTCCGATAAGCGACGTGATGGATTTCCTCTTGACGACAAGAGATACTCCCTTGAGTACCTGAATTACGTCAGAATAAACCACTGAAATATTGTTAATTTCCAGAATATAGCTGTCAGTCATTCAAGAATGCCTCAGTAAGCAAACGGCCATAGCCTAAAGTTGGAACGAATGATGCGCCATACCTCAGCAAGTCCCCGCGGTTCGATGAGAATAAAAAGGACTATCGCTGTCCCGAAGAAGAATTCTCTTAAGGGGGCCACGTTCAAACCGGATTCCGTAAGCACGCCCATATTCATCATAATACCGGTGAGCCAGCGCAGGATTTCATTTAAAAAGGTTATGAAGATTGCTCCATAGATCGAGCCTGAGATGCTTCCCAACCCTCCGATGATTACCATAGCTATGTATTCTACTGAAAGACCCAGCGTAAATGGTTCAGATGTAATGCTGACCATATAATAGGCCCATAATGCACCGGCAAACCCGGCAAAAAACGAGCTAATTCCGAACGACAGAAGCTTATATCTGAAGAGGGGAATCCCCATGCCCTCTGCAGCCCTGTCATTATCGCGGATAGCAATGAAGGCCCTGCCGTACTTCGTCCGCATGAGATTTACTGCGATCCATACCATGACGACGAGACAGCCGAATATAAGAAAAAAGAAACTTCGATCACTCTGCAATTCGATCCCGAAAACATTCGGCCGTGGTATGGTTATCCCCATAGTGCCCTTCGTCAGACTTTCCCAGTGCACCAAGACATATTCTATGATAATCTGGCCTGCCAGTGTCGCAATGGTAAGATAGAGGCCTTTGAGGCGCCCGGAGGGAATTCCAAATGCCATGCCTACCATGGCCGAGATCAAACCGGCCATAGGGAGGTTCAGAAGAAAAGGAACGTTTGCCGACGTAGCCAGTATTGCGGCGGCATAGGCCCCGACTCCGATGAAGGCTCCATGGCCGAGAGATATCTGCCCTGTATATCCGATAAGGATATTCAGCCCTATCGCCGCAATTGATGCTATCCCCAGCATATTCAAAACATGAAGGAAATAAGGACTGCTGATGAAAGGCACAACAGCAAAGAGCAAGAATATACCGATCCCGCACCACAGCCTGCCAAAGTCCGTTTCAAAGATGGTAATTTCCTGCTCATAGCGCTCTTTATAATTACCGCAGGCATGGAAATTAAGTTTTTTCATTGCTGTGGCTCACACCCGTTCAATTTCCGCCAGACCGAAAAGGCCATATGGCTTCACCATAAGTATTAATACAAGGATGATATAAGGCAGAACGTCACTCAGTGATGGCGAAATGTAGCCTCCGGTGAATGTTTCGAGAAGTCCAATGATAAGGCCGCCAATAATAGCCCCGCCGATGCTGTCCAATCCGCCCAGGATAACAACGGGAAACACTTTAAGGCCGATCGCGCTGAGATCGTGAACGTTAATACCGTTTATGATGCCGAGGATTATGCCGCTCATACCGGCTACAAGTGCCGCAATGGCCCAGGACAATGCAAAGACCTTCTGAACGTGAACACCCAGTGAGAGAGCTGCTTTTTGATTGTCGGCGACGGATCTCATAAATATCCCATGCGATGAATACTTAAAGAACAGTCCGAACAGTATAAGGAATATTATCCCGATAATCAGGGCTGCCGTATAAGCCGGCGGTATGTTAATCACATCCCACTGAACACCGAGGAATTCTGGCAGGAAATCGGGATAGTTCTGCAGATTTCCTCCCCACACAAGAAGCATGAGGCCTTTAAACATCGACGCCAGTCCCACAGTCAGCATAATTACGTATATCAGGGGCTCGCCGATAAGGGGACGCAGGAAGAATCGCTCTATAAAGAAACCCAAGACGAAACAGCATACAAGGGTTACAATAAATGCGGCGACTATCGGCAATTTAACCCATGTTACCATGGCGAGGAAAAAAAAGGCGCCCAGAGCAAGCAGTTCTCCATGCGCGAAATTGAGAACACTGGAGGATTTGAAAATCATGACAAAACCCATGGCGGACAGACCATAGAGAAACCCTATACTTATACCGTTTATGAAGAGTTGAAGAAAAAAATTCATATACTATCCTTCAATTAATGTTGATTACTCTGACTCTTGTTTCAATTTCGCCGACCTGCCCGTCCCGATACTGCACCTTTGTTTTAACATCAATCTCGTCCGTGCCCGTGTACATGGCCTCAATAAGCTTAAGGTAAAGGCCGTAAATAAATCTCCGTCGAACTTTTCCTGTTCTCGTCAGTTCTTCATCATCGGCATCGAGAAGTTTATAGAGCAATATGAATTTGCGGATCTTCATGATGTCCGGCAGATTAATATTAACCTTCCTCACCTCATTGAGTATCAGCTCCTCAACCGCCGCCTGCTGCGACAGGTCTATATAAGTCGTATACGGGATCATACGCTCCTCGGCCCAATTACCCACATTACCCATGTCTATATTAATGAGCGCCGTTATGTAGGGACGCCCCTCACCGAACATTACGGCTTCCTTGATGTAGGGGCTGAACTTGAGACGCGTCTCGATGAAATCCGGCGAGAACGCCGCTCCGTCCTTATTTTTTATTATGTCTCCCTTACGCCCGATGATTACGAGGTGACCATCTTTGTCAATGTAACCGGCGTCTCCCGTCTTAAGCCACCCGCTGCTAAAGGCTTCTTCCGTTGCCCTAAAATCGTTGTAGTAGCCGACAAAGTTTGCATCACTCTGCACCAGAACTTCCTGATCATCCGCAATCTGAACAAGCGTCCTGGGCAAGGGTTTTCCCACTGATTCCAGTTTGACTTCAGAATCAGGCTGGATCTGGAATATCCCTCCAGCCTCGGTCAGGCCATAGCATTGTTTAAGATTCAATCCGAGAGCACGGAAGAAATGAATCACATCAGGACTGATAGGATGACCTCCTGTGAAGGCATTCTTGATGCCTGAACATCCCACCCGATCAAGGAGCGGCCGGTATATCCCGCATGAGGATATACGGCGAAGGAGATCCAGGTGCCCAGGAACGTCTTCTCCTTTTGCCTGAAGCTCCACAACCTTCTTCCCGATTTCTATCGACATGGAGAAAAGCTTACGCCTGATAAACCCGGCATCGTCCATTTTTACCATGATACGTGAGGCAAGGTCTTCCCAGAATCGCGATGACGTGATAATGATTGAAGGTCCTATCTCACGGAAGTCTTCGGTAATCGTATCAGGCATCTCTGGAAAATTTACGGTCATTCCGCCCGCAAGGGCCATTCCGACGCTGCACATCTGATCTACAATCCACGCCGGCGGCGATATGGAAATCCAGTTGTCACCGGAGGTGATGGGTATGGATTCTATCCAATTTCTCGCCATTTCAGTGATATTGCGATGGGACAACATGGCGAGTTTGGAGATGCCTGTCGTGCCGGAGGTCTGTATCATTATTGCCACGCTATCACGTCTGCCCTTCTGCAATTCCTTAAGGAATAAATCCGGATCTTCATGGTCAAGTCTTTCACCGAGCTCTAAAAGATCGGAAAAGCTGACCAGCCACGGATTAGCCCTGTATGTTCTCATGCCGGTAGGATCTATATAGACCACTCGGCGAACGTGAGGCAGTCGTTCGCGCATCTCAATCAGCTTATCAACCTGTTCCTGGTTTTGCGCGATAACACAAGCCGCCTTAATTCGATTGAGGGCACGACACAATTCTTCGGGCACAGAGGAGGTAAACAGATTGAGCGTTACGCTGCCAATAGACTGACAGCCCATTTCACAAAATAGCCATTCGGGCATATTGTCCGTAACTATGCCGACGTTCTCACCTCTTTTGAGCCCTGTATTACTCAAGCCGAGGCCCGTGTATTTCACATAGCGGTAGTAATCCAGCCAGCTGTAAGTCTGCCAGATTCCGTATGCCTTTTCTCGAATAGCCGGCGCTTCCGATCCGAGCATCTCCGACTGTCTCAACAGGATCTGAGGCAGCGTATACTGGGTGGCGGATGTAAGCTTGCCATAATCTGTCTGTTTTCGATTGACCACAGTACGCATCCTAAGTGCTGACAGAATCACCGAGATATGCCTTGATGACCTCCGGATGTTTACGAACCTCATCCGGTTCACCCTCTGCCAGCTTCTCTCCAAAGTTCAAAACCACAATACGCTGGGAGATGCTCATCACTACGGACATGTCATGCTCTACCAAAATCATCGTTTGGCCCCACGACTGGTTCATCTCTGTTAAAAAGCGCACCATGTCCTCCTTTTCTTCCAGGTTCATTCCCGCAAACGGTTCATCTAGAATCAGGAGTGCAGGTTCCAAGGCCAGTGCACGACCGAGTTCAACTCTCTTCATTAAACCGTAGGGCAATGATCCCACGGTCTTTTTCCTGATGGCCTGAATCTCCAGGAAATCTATCAACTCTTCAATTACTCGGCGCTGATGAACCTCTTCTTTCCGTATCGAGGAAGAAAAAAAACAGGCACCTGCAATTCCATAATTACAGTTCTTGTGGCGAGCGAGTAGCATATTGGACAAGACCGTCATGCCCGGGAAAAGCTCAATATTTTGGAAGGTTCTGCCAATGCCTAAGTGGACAAGATGGTGGGGGTGCAGATGTGTTATATCCTTCCCGTTAAATACAATGTGGCCAATTTGCGGCCTGTAAAAACCTGTCATGCAGTTCAGCAGGCTTGTTTTTCCAGCGCCATTCGGTCCGATGATGGCCACCAGTTCACCTGTCCGCACAGAGATATCGACGTTATTAAGCGCCTTGACGCCGCCGAAGCTCAAGGAAAGACTTCTTACCTCGAGCTCTGCAGCCTTCTGTTCGGCGCTCCGCGAATCAAATATGCCAGGTTTTCCCCGATATGCTTTCATAAATTGACTGCTGTCATTTCAATAATCTAATCTTTTCCTTTAACGGATTGAAGAAATTAGTCAAAGGGGTGAAGGAGCCGTCTTCGCCTACTTTAACAATTCTCGCCTTGAACGATGCCCCGTGATCATTTGGCGTATACGTAATATTCGGGACAATGCCGCCGAAATCCTCATTCTTAAAAGACTCCATAGCTTTGTTGATCGTTTCTCTGTTTATCTCTTTATACTTTTGATTGGCCCGGATAAATGCCCTTTCCATGATCATGCCGACAACTATGCCTTCCCAGTATGATGCATCGAATTTTGAAACCGTTTTGTAGCGGCTCCAGAGTTCCGTCATGACCTTAATGCCCTCGCTCTTGTCACCGGGAAGGCCTCCGGGAAACTGGATACGCAGCCTGTCCCTTATCAGCCCTTTACCGAGCCTGAAAAAATCCGGATCTGTCGACGTCCATGTACCGAGAAACATTGGACTGTACTTGACGCGGTCGGCGCTCTTAAAAGCGGTGACGATGGTCGCAGGAAGCATTTGCATAAATATGTATTCCGCCCCTTTTCTCTGTAAACGGAGCAGCTCAGTTGTTAAGTCCACGGTCTTCGGAGGAAACTCTTCAATGGCTACGATATTTACATTGATCTTTCTTGCGTAATCTGAGCAAGGCTCATGGATGGAGCGGCCATAGGCGTTGTTGTATGTCAGAAGTCCGACTCTAGGCGCGTCCTTTCCCTTGTGGATGGCGCGTATATATTCAAGTATAGCATAACTATCCATCCTATAGCTCCCAAAAGGCAGATACATGTAATTTACTGGAGGTTCAAGGAGCTCCCAGCTTGTCGAGTAATTAATAGTGGGTATCCTGTATTGCTGAATGATTGGCTTGACTGCCAAGCCCTCTCCGGCTCCCCATGTAGCAATCATATCCACCTGATCCTGAATGGCAAATCTCTTGGCAGCAGCTACTGCTTCCGGGACTTTATATCCTGTATCAACAAGAATCATTTCAATCCTGTTTCCACCGACGCCCCCTTTCACCTCGTTTACGTAACGGAAATAGTCCTGCTGCCCCTTGGCATGAAACTGTCCCCACGAAGAGGCAGGCCCCGTCATATTTATCGCCGCCCCAACCTTAATTGTCTTCGCATATACCGCCGAATGAAGGAGACAAATAATCAGGCTCGTCATAACTAAACAAAGAATTGCAGTAAATTTTTTCCTCATCACCACCTCCATTACAAAATAAAAAAGGCCGGGAAAATCCACGGCCTTTTGCAAAAAAAAGCCGTCGGCAGTATTTGGTCTGCCCACGGCTACCTTTTAGAAAATCTCAGGTCATGAGCGCGGCAGGCAGACCCCACTAAAAAAGCTAAAAAAAACAACAACTGTTTCTGCCTGTATGCGTGTCATGTCCCTTATTCCAAGCTCTTAGTCTATTACGTGGTGAAACTTATAAAGCTAATCCAGGCCTGTGTCAAGTAAAATTCTTCAATTTTTTCAGCTTGTCCCAATTTTTTTGATCCTGTAAATTAACGAATCAAAACTCACCTGAAGCATCTCAGCGGCTTTAGTCTTGGACCCCTTGGCTATTCGTAAGGCCTCCTCTATCAGATGTTTCTCATATTTCAGTACTTCATCATTCAAGTTAATACCGTCAGGGGGAACTGACCACACAGGTATGTCAGTATCCGGAAATCTACTCACCTCCATCAGGTTTCCCGCCATGTGCAGATTCTCGGGTAGAATTATGTTAGACGTCTCGAGGGCAACACTGCGTTCAATAATATTTTCAAGTTCTCTTACATTTCCGGGAAAAGGATATTCGAGGAGGAGCTCCATAGCATATGAAGATATTGTCTTAATTTCTTTGCCAAATTCTTTCGAACATTTTTCAATGAAATGTTTTGTTAGAACAGGTATATCCTCTTTCCTTTCTCTCAATGGTGGAATGTTGATAGGTATTACATTCAGGCGAAAATATAAATCTTCCCTGAAGGAACCGTCCTTAACTTTTTCTTCCAGATTCTTGTTCGTCGCCGAGATTATTCTGACATCGACCCTCTTTTCTTCCGTTCCCCCTACCCTTCTAAATGTTTTCTCCTGGACGACTCTTAGAAGTTTTACTTGAAGAAGTGGCGGTAAGTCCCCTATTTCATCGAGAAATATAGTTCCTCCTCGCGCTACCTCAAAAAGCCCTGGTTTGTCGCCATAGGCGCCCGTAAATGCACCCTTTACGTAACCGAACAATTCGCTCTCCAGCAGACTTTCGGGCACACCCCCGCAATTAATAATTGCGAAGGGCATATTCTTTCTAGGACTATTTTCATGAATAGCCCTGGCTACAAGTTCCTTGCCTGTTCCGCTCTCGCCCAAGATCAGTACGTTGGTGGGTGTTTCAGCCACCTTCTTAATGAGTGAATAAACCTTGAGCATTCCCTTACTCTTGCCAATCATATCTCCAAAGGATACTGCATCCACTACTTCTTTAATGAATAGAGCATCTTCCCTTTTGACTCCCTTCTTGTCCAGGGCACTGCCTATGATGGTCTTAATGTCTTCTATGTTGAAGCCCTTCTCGATATAGTCATAAGCACCTTCCTTCATAGCTGACACAGCCGTTTCCGGAGATGCGTATGCTGTTATTAAAATCACCATTGTTTCCTGAGAAATATCTTTAACTGCCTTAAGAAATTGTATGCCGTCTACTTTGGGCATCTTTAAGTCCGTAAGTATGAGATCAAATTTTTCTTTCTTGCATCGGTTCAGGGCTTTAGTTGCGTCAGGTGCAGTTGTCACGTCATAACCTTCCCTGGTTAACATGATTTCAAGAAATTCCCTTATCCCTTCATCATCATCTACTACTAGAATTCTTGCCACACTCTGTCTCCTTCATTAAAAAAGATCCAATGTTCATGCGAATTATCCCATCAAAGGTAAAGAAACCCTGAAGATGGTCCCTCTTTCGATGCCTCTTCTAACCAAAATCTTTCCCTTATATCCTTCAACGATTCTATTGACTATGGCGAGACCCAGGCCTGTTCCTCTCTCCTTCGTTGTGAAGAAAGGTTCAAATATGCGATCGAGATTCTCTTCATCAATGCCGTAACCCGTGTCACCAACCTGAATCTCAAGAGATTCACCGTGTGCATCCTCATATATCTTTCTTGTTTCCACAGAGAGTTCACCGCCTTCAGGCATAGATTGAGCGGCATTTATGACAAGGTTCCATATAACTTCCTTTATTTCTGTCCGGTTCGCATACACGCTTAGATTATCTGAGAGATCAAGAAGAACCTTAATATCATTGTTCCAGTCAGGCAGGTACTGAATAGATTCTACCACCCCTTCTATAATTTCCTTTATGAAAAGCGTCTCTCGATCTCCCGGCGCCGGTCTCGCGAGCAAGAGAAAATCCTTTATCACATGATCCAGCTGGTCCTTGCCCCTCAGAATAATCTGCATGAGCTTTTCATCTACCTCGTTCAGTTGAAGGTCTCTCTTCAAAATCTGGATTGATCCGCTCAAGGAGGCAAGAGGATTTCTCATCTCATGCGCAAGGCCAGCCGCCATTTCACCGATAATGGCCAGCCTTTTGCTTTTTTCCAAGGCCGCTTCCATTTCCATTAGAGCGGTGATGTCCTGAAATATCACAATGTTACCTATCATTTTTCCTTTACTGTCTTTGAGAGTTGATACGAGGCAACTCAAGATTAGTGTATTGTTTTTGCCGCGGGTAAAATCTATATTATATCTGTCCTTCGAAGAATGTTCATCATCATTTAGCCTAATCGTCTCCCATATTTCTGTGAAGCGTGGGAATACATCTGCAATATTTCTATTTTCCACCTCGGCAAAGGTAAAGCCGGAAATCCGCTCCGCAGCCCTGTTAAAGGATTTTATCCTGCCCTGGAGATTGATTGTCATAATGCCTGTTTCCACTGATTCGATTATACTCTTGTGCAATAAATCAAGTTGATCGAAAGCAGTTTCTTTTTCGGCCAGGAGCGTCCTCATCTTTCTTTCCTGTTCTACTACAAAGCTGGCAAGGAGCCCAATGATGTAGAATGACAGCAGGTGTATAAAGATCCGCGAAAAGACATATCCCGGACCTAGATCGTACTCATGAACAGCTATTGCGCTTATGGGGTGGACGATGCTATAATATTCCAGATCGAGCAATAAACCATATAGAATGCCTGAGGCAGAGGCGATTATTAATCCGCCCCTCTTTTCTAAGAACAATACCGAGTATATGATGACCAGGGGATAGAAAACTGAATATATACTGCTGATTCCACCCGTAATATATACGAGGAAAGTTATTAAGGCCACATCGATGAGGGCCTGGATATATATGTTCAATCTATTTCTCTTGACGAACTTCAGAAGGACTAGATAAGCTATCGAAAGGAAATAGGTAAGAGCACAAAGTACATAGAGCGATGCCACGGCTTTTTCCGGAAAAATTTCCGTTTCCTGAATCTTGATGAATGTTGTGACCATTAATAGGAATGTAACGATGGCCACCCTCGAGAGCATAAGCCATCGAAGTCGCGTGTCTACGTTTTCAGTCTCCAACAATTTATCGACCATTTTATGCAAACGCGTCATCCAATTCATCTCTCTGGCTTGCTTTTTGTTAACAATGAATCTCGCATATATGGAGAGTCTGCTGTATCTCTCGCTTGGCGTATGCTATAACATTTCAGAAATTTAATCTAATAAAACTAACATGTTCATAAACCAATATCAATATCAGCAGAGTTATTAATCGATAACACTTCGGCAAATATTCGGATATTTTAAACTTTAAAATGAATCTGAGACTGAGTTAAACACCATGGAGCGGCCATTAATTCCTCTTCTCTGTGCCTTTATCTCGGGAATCACGACTGGTCATTTTTGCCGCATCGCCGATATTTCACTAATAATATCCCTCCTTCTCACCCTGATGCTTCTCCTCGCAGCGTCGATGAAGAAATTACACAAACTCATTGCCATACTTGTCATCTTGTCACTATTCCTGCTTGGCATTCTTAGCATCAATATGCACCTTTATCAGGAAACCGGCGCGAAGCACATCATCAATTATGTCGGCAAGGAGAAGCTGATTCTTGAAGGAGTCATCTGCGAGAACCCCGAATTATCACCCGACCGCACAGAACTCACCGTTTCAGTAACGCGGCTGATTCGTGATAATGCAGATACCCGGGTTGAAGGACTCATACTCCTCAATGTCGAAGGCCGCCAGGAATTCAAGTACGGAGATGCGATAAGATTCAAGACTAGGCTTAAAGTACCTCACAATTTTCAGAATCCCGGTGGTTTTGATTATGTAAAGTACCTGAGATACAAAGGAGTCATGGTGCGCGGCTTCATCAAAGATGCGGCCGTGATTGTCACCTTGAGAGAAAATCAAGGCAATATTTTCAAGCTGCATCTTGAACGATTCCGAACATACGTAAAGAAATTTGTTATGGAGAACTCTTCATCGCCGCAAGGAGAAATCATTCAGGCCATGATCCTGGGCGATCAAAAAGAAATACCAAAAGATGTTATGGAGAACTTCAATAAGACCGGGACGACTCATATTATCGCGATCTCAGGATTTAACATAGGCATCATTGCTTTCTTGTCGTTCATTATCATAAGACTTATTATGAAATCATCCACATATCTTCTTTTGAGATTCAATATAATAAAAGTTTCAACTGTTTTCGCAATTGTGCCGGTAATTATTTATACGTTTATCGCAGGCATGGGTATTTCGGTGATTCGTGCCGCTATCATGGCTGTAACCTTCATGATAGCCGTTATCTTCGGTAAGGATAGAGACCTCTATAACAGCTTAGTCTTGGCTGCCTTGATAATACTTGTAGTTTCTCCCCCTTCTCTCTTCGACGTTTCGTTTCAGCTTTCGTTCATGGCCGTGTGGGCAATTCTTTTCATAACGCCAAGACTCACAATGATGATTCCCCATGTCAACCGTGAAGAGATGCCAACACACAGAGTATGGGCGACGAAGACTTACAAGAATATCGCGATATTTATTATTGTGTCGCTCAGCGCAACTCTCGGGACTTTGCCGTTGATCGTTTTTTATTTTAACAGAATTTCAACCGTTGTCCTGCTTTCAAACCTATTCATCATCCCCGTATTGGGAATCATCGCAATTCCTGTTTGTACGGCCATTGTCATCGCTGCTCCGCTGTCCCACACGCTCGCATTGTTCTTTCTCCACATTTCCTCTTTCCTCGTTAAGGTTTCCATCTCTATGGTCGGTTTCTTCGCCTCTCTTCCCGGGTCGTCTTTCTTTCTAGGTACGCCTACTCTTCTTGAAATTTCTGCATACTATCTCTTTCTTGTAGTTGCCGTGAAGCTCGTCGATGTATGGAAAAAGCAGGAGAGTAAGACTGGTCAAGCCATAAGCTTCGCAAGGGCCGACTGGCTGGGAGTTGCAGTGGCGGCTCTTGCATTATTCTTTATGATTGATGCGTTATATCTATATGTGAAGGACAAGGGGAACAAGAATCTGATTGTTACGGCCATCGATGTTGGCCAGGGGGGTTCCTCTCTTCTCAGGTTACCGGGAGGCAAGAAAATTCTAGTTGACGGCGGAGGAATATATGACAGCAGTTTCGATATCGGTAAATATGTTCTTGCCCCCTTTCTCTGGCATGAAAGGATAAGAGACATCGACATTGTTGTTCTTACACATCCCCATCCTGATCATCTCAACGGGCTCATATACATTCTGTCAAATTTTAGCGTCAATGAGGTCTGGACGAATGGAGAGCCAGCGGAAGGCGACACATATAGGGACTTCATGAGGATCGTGAGTGAGAAGAACATGGCCCACAAGCTCATGTCTGAAAAGGTCGGCGATATCAGGATCGATAATGTTACGATCAGCATATTGAATCCCACCGGCACGATTGCGTCCCCAAACGACCTTCCCCGGCGGTTTGACAAGACAAATAACGATGCTATTGTCATCAAGGTAGCAATGGGAAATGTGAGCGTTCTTCTGCCCGCCGATATCTCCGAGCCGACTGAGATGCGCATTATCGATTCCCACAAGGATATTAAGAGCGATGTATTGTTTGCCCCTCATCACGGGGGATTTACTTCCAGTACAGTCCCATTCTTGAACAAAGTTCGACCGAAGATTGCGGTGATAAGCTGTGGGAGAGACAATGTGTATAACGACCCGCACCCGGATGTTCTTAAGAGATACTTCCGGCTCGGGACGAAAGTCTTGAGGACTGATATGAACGGCAGCATAAACATAACAACAGACGGCTCTGATATAACTTACGACGTCTTTGCAGATAGCTGAAGTCTCCTATGAGAGCTTCTTTCACATATGCCTTGCCGGCCGGCTGCAATGACTAAGACCCAATTAGTTATTGCACTTCAATGCTTTATGTGTTATCGAACAACTCCTTTTAAGACAATTGAAAATGGTAGAAAATGCATATTATTGGGCTAATAATGGCTATCAGGCGTAGACGGAGTTAGTGGGCAAGCATTATGGAAATTATCACCGCCGTAAGGGGATTTAAGGATATCCTTCCCGCGGAAACGGGAAAATGGCAATACATCGAGAAAATCGCGCGTGAAATGCTTGCTAATTTCGGTTTCCGTGAAATAAGGCTTCCCATACTCGAGAAGACAGAACTTTTCAAGAGAAGCATCGGCGAATCCACCGATATAGTCGAGAAGGAGATGTACACGTTTCTTGATCGGAGCGATGAGTATCTGACGCTGCGGCCCGAGGCAACAGCATCTGTTGTCCGGGCATATATCGAGCACTCCATGTATGCACAAGACCCGGTGGCAAGACTCTTTACCATCGGCCCGATGTTCAGACGTGAAAGGCCTCAGAGAGGGAGATACAGACAGTTTCACCAGATCAATGCAGAACTTCTCGGTCTCGATGATCCCCGGACAGACGCTGAAGTGATTCTCATGCTCATGCAATTTCTTACGCGTGCAGAGATTTTGGATTTGCGCCTGCAGATAAATTCCCTCGGCTGCACGGAATGCCGCCCTGCATTCAGGACGGCGTTGAGTGATTTCTTGCGCGGAAAAGAAGAGCAGCTCTGCAAGGATTGTCAGAGGCGTCTTGGTATGAATCCCTTACGGGTTTTTGACTGCAAGACGATAAATTGCAGCGAGGTAATTGATCAAGCACCGCAAATCCTAAACTTTTTGTGTGCGGGCTGCACAGATCACTTTACAAATGTAAAAGAGGCCTTGGGCATCTTTGAGATAGGCTTTGAAGTTAACCCAAACATGGTTCGCGGTCTCGACTACTACGCAAGAACAACGTTTGAAGTGGTGACAGAACATCTCGGCGCACAGAACGCCGTCGCCGGCGGAGGTCGTTACGATGGCCTCGTGAAGGACCTTGGCGGACCGGATATCCCCGGGATCGGATTCGCTATCGGAATGGAAAGGCTGATCTCAATTTCATCTTTGTCGGACGACAAATTCCTGGGGACGCCACAATTATTTATCGCGGCCCTCGGAGATCGAGCGCAGAAGCTGGCATACTCTCTCTGCAACCGCTTGCGCATAATGGGAATTCAAACGGAAATGGATTATTCAGGGAAAAGTCTCAAGAGCCAGATGAAAAGAGCGGATAAGCTCTCTTCCCGGTATGCTCTTATCCTGGGTGAAAGAGAGATATCGGAAAACAAGGCCGAATTCCGGGATATGCAAAAGGGAACGCAGGAAACTATAGGCCTTGATGATCTCGAAGAAGCCATTACTAGAATCGTGAAAGGAAGTTAAGCGCTGTGTCTGATTTCTTGACAGTCAAGAAAAGAACCCATTATTGCGGACATCTGACTATTTCTAATGTCGGCGAGGAAGTAATCCTGATGGGTTGGGTAAACAGAAGGAGAGATCATGGGGGTGTTATTTTTGTTGATCTTCGTGATCGCGAGGGTCTTGCCCAGATCGTCTTCAACCCTGATATCAGTCCTGATGGCCACAGGGACGCACACACTATCAGAAGCGAATTTGTCCTGGCCGTGCGCGGCAAGGTGCAGGGAAGACCGGCGGGGATGGAAAATCCTAATTTAAAAACCGGCGCAATTGAAGTTATGGTCGTAGAGCTGGAGATCCTGAGCGAATCCAAGACGCCGCCCTTTGTCCTGAACGAGGATGCAGAGGTATCTGAAACTGTCCGTTTGAAATACCGATACCTTGATCTGCGCCGTCCCGAGATGCAGAAGAATCTTCTCCTGAGAAGCAAGATTGCGGCTGAAACGCGCCGCTATTATGAAGAGAATGGATTCGTTGAAGTGGAAACGCCGGTTCTTACGAAGAGCACGCCGGAAGGCGCCCGTGACTATCTTGTTCCCAGCAGAGTTAACCCGGGCATGTTCTATGCCCTGCCCCAGTCGCCACAGCTCTTTAAGCAGTTATTGATGGTGTCGGGATTCGACCGATATTACCAGATCGTCAAGTGTTTCCGTGACGAAGACCTTAGGGCCGACAGGCAGCCCGAATTTACACAGATTGATGTTGAGATGTCATTTATAACCGAAGATGATATTTATCGAATTACGGAGGGACTCATAGTTCGTCTCTTCAGTAACTGCCTGAATACGGAATTGCAAACCCCGTTTCCTAAGCTGTCTTATGCAGACGCCATGGAGAGATACGGCCGGGACAACCCTGATATCCGTTTTGCACTCGAATTAAGAGATATCACAGACATCGTCAAGAACTCGGCATTAAAGGTGTTTCAGGAAGTTGCCAGCACGGGCGGTGTGGTCAAAGCCATGAAGATCGAAGACGGAAAAAGCCTGACCCGGAAAGACCTCGACGGTCTGACTGATTATGTAAGCGTCTATGGCGCAAAAGGTCTTGCCTGGGCCAGAGTAAATCCTGAGGGATGGACATCGCCGATATTTAAGTTTCTGACGTCTCCCGAGGTTAAGAGCATCAATGATAGAATGGAAGCTAAGGACGGTAATGTAATTGTTTTTCTCGCTGACTCTCCTTCTATCGTCAATGATGCGCTGGGAAATCTTAGAAACTATCTTGCTAAAAAATTGAATCTGATCGGCAACAACCAATTTTCTTTCACCTGGGTGAATGAATTTCCCCTCTTTGAGTACAGTGATACGGAAAAGAGATTTCTATCCAAGCACCATCCATTCACGTCGCCCGTCACAGATGATATCCCCCTTCTTGCAACGGATCCCGGCAGGGTCAGAGCGAGGGCCTATGACCTGGTTCTAAATGGAACCGAGATAGGCGGCGGGAGCATCCGCATCCATAGGCAGGATATCCAGTCTCTCATTTTCAGGACGCTTGGCATGGGCGATGAGGACGCCAGGAGGAAGTTTGGTTTTCTCCTCGATGCCCTGGAGTATGGGACACCGCCACACGGAGGCATCGCCCTGGGCTTCGACAGGCTCGTCATGATAATGTCCGGCGTCGATAGCATCAGGGATGTTATCGCATTTCCGAAGACGCAGAAGGCGACATGTCTCTTGACGGATGCGCCATCAGAGGTAAGTATCGAACAGCTTATGGAGCTTTCCCTAAAAATTGTCTGAACTTCCAATATAATTTCTGTTGACAAGGCAATCTTTTTTTTATTAATCTAAATAATAAGAAAGACGATATGTTGGGGCTTTTTGCTGACTTGTCCCGGCAATATAGAAAGACTGAGCAAAGATGCAGATAAACTGTAGATGTATAGACCCCTTTGTAAATAGCTTAGTCATTCTCGCCTTAATTTTTGTTTTTTCCGGATGTGCGGCACAGTCTGCAAAGACGGCCGACGTAGGCCAGGGAGTTCAGGCCGAGAAGCGAGCAGAAGTCCCTGCCCAGGCTGTAAGGACATCTCCTGAAGCCGCATCAAGAGAAAGTGAAGTGAAGGATACGGTCATGTGTCTTTGCGAGCAATATACCGTGAGAAAAGGCGATTCTCTCTGGTCGATAGCCAGGTATAAGGACATTTATAATGATCCCTACCTCTGGCCCATCATTTATGAGGCTAATAAGGATATAATCAAAAATCCGAAACGGCTCTATCCGGGCCAGGAACTGGGTATCCCCAGAGGAGGATATCTGCCTGAGGAAATTAAAAACATAAGAAAGAAGGCAGGTGCCGCTAAGCCCTATTTGCCTCCTCAGCAGGCGAATTTACCGGTAGACTGAAACCCGTGGCATATTCCCAACGAGGGCACGACTGGTTTCAGGGTGCCCTCTTTTTTTAAGAAAAAAATCGGAGCATTCACTATGGCAAAATGGAACAAAGAAAAGAGAGTCCTCGACCACGAGCATACAAGCTTTTGGAGACATGAACTGAAGGAAGTGGAGGAGCCCAATTTACAGAAGGGTGTTTTCCCATATGACGAGGTAAGCAGAATTGATTTCGATCACAAGATTATCCCGATAACCCCTGCAGAAGACATTTTCATAACGGACACAACCTTCAGAGACGGACAGCAGGCAAGACCTCCATACACGGCAAAACAAATTGTAGACTTGTACGCCTTGATGAGCAAACTCGGCGGACCGAACGGCGTAATCAGACAGGCCGAGTTCTTTCTGTACAGTAAAAAAGACCGGGATGCCGTGGAGAAATGTCTTGAATTGGGCCTCAGGTACCCGGAGATCACCGGCTGGATAAGAGCGGAGAAGGAGGACATCAAGCTGGTAAAGGAAGCGGGGCTGAAGGAAACGGGCATACTCGCATCCGTTTCTGACTACCACATATTTCTAAAGCTTAACACTACCAGGAAGAAGGCGCTCGATTCCTACCTTGGAATCGTTAAGGACATTCTCGATCATGGCATTGTGCCAAGGTGTCACTTTGAAGATCTCACACGGGCGGAGATTTATGGATTTTGTGTTCCCTTTGCCGTTGAGCTGATGAAGCTTCGCGAAGAAAGCGGTATCGACATCAAGATCAGGCTTTGCGACACCATGGGTTACGGCGTAACTTATCCAGGCGCGTCACTGCCCCGCAGCGTTGATAAATTGATCAGAGCCTTTATCGATGATGCCGGTGTGCCCGGTCATTTACTGGAATGGCACGGCCATAACGATTTCCATAAAGCCCTGATTAACGCAACTACGGCCTGGCTCTATGGCTGTGGCGGCGCAAATGGAACAATGCTCGGACTGGGAGAACGGACGGGCAATGCCCCCGTAGAGGGTCTCATTATTGAGTATATAGGCCTCCGGGGGACAAACAATGGCATCGACACTACCGCTATTACCGATATAGCCGAATATTTTGAACGTGAAATAGGGGTGAAAATTCCTGTGAATTACCCCCTGGTGGGTGCGGAATTCAACATAACCAAGGCCGGTATCCATGCCGACGGACTGATCAAGAATGAAGAGATCTATAATATTTTCGACACGACGAAGATATTGAAGAGGCCCATTGTAACCATGATTACCGATAAGTCCGGGAAGGCCGGTATCGCTCACTGGATCAATACGCGCCTCAGCGCGAAAGGGGATGCTGTAATCGATAAGAAACATCCCGGCGTTTCCAGGATTCATAAATGGGTCACGGAACAGTACGATGCAGGAAGGGCAACCGGCATATCGCATGAAGAACTTGAGAGACTGGTGCGCAAATATCTTCCTGAAATGTTCATGTCGGATCTGGAGAAGATCAAGTATATGGCCACTCAGGCGGCAATGGATGTGGTAAAGCAGGTAATCGAGCACCCCGTCATGAAGTCGATGAAACCGGAGCTTCAGGAACCGATTATGCAGCGGACGATCGAAGAAAACCCGTCCATACAGTTTGCCTACATTGTGGATACGAACGGGAAGAAGATGACGAAAAACATCACCAATATAGCGGACAGGGCAAAATATGAAAATTACGGAGTCGGTACTGATCAGTCAGACCGTGAGTGGTTCATCAAGCCCCTGCAGAGCGGCAAAATGTATGTTACCAATTTCTACATATCAAAAATGACGGGGGCCCTTTGCATAACTGTCTCCGCCCCAATCATGGACGATAAGGACGAGATGGTGGGCATCTTCGGAGTGGACATAAGGTTTGAAGACTGGGTAAAGAGTGTTGAACAGATGGCTGAGGCAACGCAAATCGCCCTCAGGGAAGAATATGACGCGAAATCCAAGCTGGATCGCTGGATCTAGTAATCACTGTCTTCCTCCACCATCCACTGATCATATGGACATGCCTTCGTTTGCCGAGATGACGGGGATACTTCCCTGATAAATCTGGAGGGGATCTGGCCTATACTGCCCATCCCCCTTGCATAGCTGACTTGCGGGTAGCAAAGATAAAGCTGATCTTTCGCCCGGGTTGTCGCAACGTAAAAGAGCCTCCTTTCCTCTTCCTCACCATCCTGGTCGTTCAGGCCCCGGGCCAGCGGCAGCATCCCGTCCGCGCACCAAATCATAAAAACGACGGACCACTCAAGCCCTTTGGCCTGATGAATGGAGCTTAGAATGACCTTGTCTCCATCCGTGTCATCCAGGCTGGTATCACTCGCCTCTGTCATGTTTGTCATTAGTGACAGTTCACTTAGAAAATCTTCCAAATCAGTGAACTTGCCAGAGTAATTCGCCAATTGATCGAGGTCATCCATCCTTGAGGAGGCGTCAGTGTATTTCTCCTGCAAGTAATCCTGATAACCGCTCTCAAGCAGTATCCCGATGATGGCGGCCGGACTCGCGCCGGACAGGGAATCTCTTATTTTCTTCAGCGTCTGCCGGCATGCAGCAAGCGACTGCCGCTGCGATTTTGTGACTAGACTGACAAAATCATCGCCCAGGGCCGCTTCCAAAGGATTTTCCGTTATCGACAGGTATTTCCAAAGCTTCTCACACGTTGCTTTTCCTATCCTGCTGTAGAGTCCGATCACTCTCTTAAAAGCCACTTCATCAAAAGGATTCACAATGATCCTCATGTAGGATGTTATATCTTTAATGTGGGCCTGTTCGAAGAAGCGGATGCCGGAACGGATGTCAAAAGGTATTCCCCTGCGCACCATCTCCATTTGAAGTTCCATGGAGTGATAGTGAGCTCTATAAAGAACGGCGATTTCATTGATCGGTACACCTTCACCAAGCAGTTCAAGTATTCTCTGGGATACAAAATTGGCCTGCATGGTCACGTCCCGGAGCGGTGTGAGAACAGGTCTTATTCCCATCTTTCTCACCGACCGGAGGTTCTTTTGATACTGCCTGAAATTATTTTCTATACTCATGTTGGCAAGATGCAGTATCTCCGGTGTGCTTCGATAATTTGTTTCAAGCTTGAAAATCTTGCAGTCTACATATCTTTCCGGGAACATAATTATATTGGCGAAATTAGCGCCTCTGAATCCGTAAATGCTCTGAGAATCATCTCCCACTGCCAGAATGTTCAAATGGGTCGAGGCCAGAAGATCGATAATTTCGGCCTGTATGATATTCGTATCCTGATATTCGTCGACAAGGATATGAGAAAACGCCCCGGCATATCTCTGTAATACATCCGGATGATCAATAAGAAGCTTTCTCGTATTGATGAGCAGGTCATCGAAATCCATGACGTTCAATGCTTTCTTGCGGATCTCATATCTTGCCGCCGCGGATTTTAGATCATCTATGCAATGACAAAAATAGGGGTGCCTTGTTTTAATGACATCTTCAAGTGCTGTTTCCGTATTAAAAGAGAAACTGATGATGTCACGGAGCACATCCCCTTTCGGAAATTTCACGCTCTTGGTGTCGATACCGATCTCGGATATGCACGCATTGATTAGTTGTATTGAATCTTCACTGTCCAAAATGGAGAAGTTCCGTCCGTAACCTAAGAGAAGCGAATTTGATCGTAGAATGAGATGGGCAATATGATGAAACGTTCCGCCCCACATACGGCTTATATCCAGGTCGGTAAGAGACTTCACCCTGGAAAGCATGGTTCGAGCGGCCTTGTTTGTGAAAGTTGCCAGCAGAATCTTGTCAGGACTGACTCCCGATTCCATCAAACGTGCGACACGGTAAGTCAGCGTACGAGTCTTGCCGCTACCGGCGCCGGCAATAACAAGAACGGGGCCATCTCCTTCCATCACGACGCGCAGCTGTTCGGGATTAAGTTCTCTTTCGTAATGGATCATGGGGATAAAAACCCGTTTCCCTGGCATATTCGAATTGTCTTTGCCACGGAATATTCGGATGGGCCTTTTCGAACCGCTCCGCGCCTATAAGTTTCAGAGATTCAGCGTCCACCGCAACTGGATGATATCCGCCCAAGAAGCCGAGATCAGGAGATATCAGGGGATGTTCTCCAGGCAGGCAATCACACTCTGTGGCTATGTTAATCAGGGCATTTATCATTACAGCCCTGCCGGCTATGCGCTTCCAAACGGCCGCCGCCGTTTCTATTAATTTTTCCTGGAAAATCTTCTCCTCAATATTCCATAATATTTGCAGCGCCATCTCCTGGCACATAGCAATGCATTGCGCACAGCCGATGCAAGTGTCGTGATCATAGATGGGATACCCCTCATCGTCAAGCCGCGCTGCTCCCGATGGGCACACTTCGATGCATGTGCCGCAGCGTGTGCATTTCTCCCTTTTCATATAGGGGCGCACTTCAGAATGCATGCGCTGCTTCTGCGCCCGTGAGGCAAAACCCATGGATATGTTTTTGATAGCTCCGCCGAAAACAGCGGCCATATGCCCTTTAAAATGAGAAAAGATTACGAAGCCGTCTGTATTCTTCACCACCGAAGCGACTTGGACAGTTTCAAAGTGCTTGAAACCGGCAGGTATATCTACAATGTCCCTACCTTCCGGACCATCCGCTATTATAACCGGACAGCCGAGGAATTTATCCGTGTAACCATGTTCATGGGCTGTCTTCAGCGAATCACTCGCAATGCGGCGGCCTCCCGAATACAGCGCCGTCGTATCGAAGACAAAGGGTTTGGCACCCTGTCCGCGGAGCCATTGTGCAATCTCCCTGGTATAAACGGGTGGCAAGAAGCTGCGATTGCCTTTCTCTCCCCAGTGAAGTTTGATTCCTACCGTATCCCCTTTTTTGAACGGACTTTTCAATTCAGCAAGCAAGGAAGAGAGTTCCTTGGCATAGAGATCGGCGGAGCCTTTAACTTTACGAAATAAGATATCACTCATGATACTCCTCCATTCGTGTCTATAGGAGACTACAAATTGTTTAAGAATAAATCAATGAGCAAATTGGGAAATCACATCGGTATGGGACAAATAAATCAAGTTTCAACGATCGCAAATCGAAATTCGAAAATACTATTGACAAACCATCCACGCACTGGTATAGATACAAAAAATATCAGAAGGATAGTCCTTAATTGAAATACTTATTTTCAATAATTATTAACTGGTGGTGGCAGAATCCAATGCAGAGGTTTGTCCACCGCTGAATTACCTTGCCAATTGAAGCATAGCCGTGGAGACCTCTTCGGACTCCGCGGCTTTTTTGTTTTTGCAATATACCAGAAGGCCGCAATAAAGAGCGGCCTTTTTTATTTTGTCTAAAGCGAGAGAGAAAGGGACTTTGAAACATGTACTATCCTGACTTTGACCAGTTTAAGAGATGTGCCGAACAGGGTAACCTCATCCCTGTATACAGGGAAATACTGGCCGACATAGATACGCCTGTATCCGCCCTCATGAAACTCGGTTCGAAATCCCATGTCTTTCTTCTTGAGAGTGTCGAGGGTGGCGAGAAATGGGGCCGGTATACCTTTCTTGGATCGGACCCCCGCATAACTTTCAAGGTCAAGGGAGACGACGTCGTGATTTCAGAAAATGGCACAAGCAGAAGCCATCGTCACGAGGGGAGGCCCCTGAAATATCTGAAAGACCTATTAAATACTTATCAACCCGTTCGCGTGGCCGGGCTGCCTAGGTTCTATGGAGGAGCCGTCGGATTCCTTGGCTACGATATGGTTCGTTATTTTGAAAATCTCCCTGCGCCGGCCTCGGATGACCTGAAGGCGGACGATGCATTTTTTCTTATCACCGATACGCTGCTTGTTTTCGACAATATCAGGCACACGATAAAAGTGGTCTCATGCGCTGCCACCCACGAAAATCAAGCCCTGAGGGATGTCTACGATGAAACCATCAACAAGATAGAAAATCTGATTGCGATTCTGAGAAAGCCAATCGAAACAAAAGAGCGCTACAAAAAGATGGAAGATAATGCGCCCCTCTGCTCAAATATGTCTGCGGCAGAGTTTGAGGCAATGGTCCGGAAGGCCAAGGAATACATCCTTGCCGGTGACGTCATACAGGTCGTTCTGTCGCAGCGCTTTCATACGGAAAACGGGATAGATCCGCTCGATCTCTATAGGGCGCTCCGCTATGTAAATCCCTCTCCTTACCTCTTCTTCCTCAAGCTTGAAGATATGTTTCTCATAGGCTCGTCCCCTGAAGTTATGGTCAGGCTTGAAGAAGGGGTTGCAGAACTCCGGCCAATCGCAGGGACGAGAAGAAGAGGAAGGAACGAGCAGGAAGACCGACATCTTGCCCATGAACTTCTGGAGGATCCAAAGGAGAGAGCGGAACACGTAATGCTCGTCGACCTCGGAAGAAATGACCTGGGAAGAATAGCGAAAACCGGTAGTGTACAGGTTAATCAGCTTATGGTTGTGGAGCGATATTCACACGTCATGCATCTCGTCACAAATATCCAGGCGCAACTGGCCCCCGGAAAGGATTGCTTTGATGTCCTCGCGGCCGCATTTCCCGCAGGCACATTATCCGGTGCGCCGAAGGTCAGGGCCATGGAGATCATCGATGAACTTGAGCCGACCAGACGAGGCACTTACGGAGGAGCTGTCGGTTACTTCAGTTATTCGGGCAATATGGATCTTTGCATAACCATCAGAACCATCTTGGTGAAAGACGGGAAGGTTTTTATACAGGTAGGTGCAGGCATTGTGGCTGATTCCGACCCGGAAAGGGAATATCAGGAAACGGTGAATAAGGGCGAAGGAATGATGCAAGCCATACGCCTTGCCGCCTCCGGTTTCGAACTAAGAAAGAATATGCAAGGGAGTAACGCATGATTTTAATGATCGACAATTATGATTCTTTTACCTACAACCTTGTTCAATATTTAGGCCAGTTAGACCAGATGGTTGCGGTTTATCGCAATGACAAGATATCTCTGGAAGACATAAGGAACCTCGCGCCCGATGCCATTTTCCTTTCACCCGGGCCGTGTACACCGAAGGAGGCAGGGATCACTGTTGACGTCGTCAGAGAATTTCACAAATCAACACCTATCATGGGAGTTTGTCTTGGGCACCAGGCCATCGGCTATGCCTTCGGAGGCGATGTTGTCAGGGCGGGCAGGCTCATGCATGGAAAGACCTCTCCCATCATCAATGATGGAATGACTATCTTCAAAGGCCTCCCCAATCCTTTCATCGCCGGGCGCTACCATTCTCTGCTCATCGAGGAATCAACGCTTCCCTCATGTCTCATGATCAGCGCCAGGACAGAGGAAGGAGAAATAATGGGCCTGAGGCATCACAAGTATGCTGTGGAGGGTATACAGTTCCATCCGGAATCTATTCTGACACCGCAGGGAAAACGGATTTTGAGGAATTTTTTGGAGTTAATTAAAGAAAAGGAGAGAGTGCAATGATTAAAGAAGCAATTGCCAAAGTAGTACAAGGTGAAGACCTCGATGAGCACCAAATGATGGAAGTCATGGATGAAGTCATGGAAGGCAAGGCGACGCCCGCGCAGATCGCCGCTTTTATAACAGGCCTCAGGATCAAGGGTGAAACCGTTGAGGAGGTCACAGGAGCGGCCCGCATAATGCGAAGAAAGGCCACAAGAATAGACGCCCGGTCGCCGATTATTGTGGATACCTGCGGGACAGGCGGTGATGGAATGCAAAGCTTCAACATTTCCACTACAGCCGCCTTCGTTGTGGCAGCGGCGGGCCTGACAGTGGCCAAACACGGGAATCGCGCTGTCTCCAGTGGCTGCGGAAGCGCCGATGTCCTGGAAGCCTTAGGAGTCAACATCAGCGCCCAACCGGAGATTGTCGAAGAGTGCATTCATCAGATCGGTATTGGTTTTCTCTTTGCACCTAAGCTCCATGGCGCTATGAAATATGCCATAGGTCCACGCCGGGAGATCGGCATACGGACGATATTCAACATGCTTGGCCCCTTAACAAATCCCGCTGGGGCGACTTCTCAGCTCATCGGTGTCTATGATCCCAGGCTCACGGAAATGTTTGCCGGTGTTCTTAAGAACCTCGGAACAAAGACGGCCTTTGTGGTTCATGGCTCGGACGGCCTGGATGAGGCAACCGTAACCGGCAAGACACGCGTAACGGAGCTGAAAAACGGTCTTATCAATACATATGATATCGATCCGGCTTTTTTCTTCGGCGACATCTTTCCTAGTGACGCCCTTCTTGGTGGTGACGCATCGGTTAATGCCGAGATTACTAAGAGTGTTTTGACGGGCAACAACGGTGCATGCAGAAACATTGTCATCCTCAATGCGGCTTTAGCGATCATGGCTGGCCAGAAGGCCAATACGATCAAGGAAGGGATTAAAATGGCGGAGGAATGCATTGACAATGGCGCAGCTATTAAAAAACTTCAGGCCTTAATCGAGCTCAGTAACAGTTGATCATGAAAATTTTACCGAAATAAATGTTACTATAGCGCTATGATTCTAGAGAAGATTATCGAAGTGAAAAAAGAAGAAGTCGCCCATCTGAGAAGGACCAGGCCGCTTCAGGAATTGAAGCATGCTATCGTGGACATCCCCCCGCCTGCCAATTTCCATGAAGCGATAAGCAATCGGGAATGTGCCATTATTGCGGAAGTCAAAAAGCGCTCACCCTCAAAGGGAGTCCTCAGAGAAGATTTTGATCCCGTCCGAATTGCTTTACTGTATGAAGAGAACGGCGCTGCGGCGGTATCTGTACTCACGGACAGGGTGTTTTTCGGCGGAAATGACGTTTATCTTGCTAATATAAAGGAACATGTTCGTCTTCCTCTTCTAAGAAAGGACTTCATCATCGATCTCTATCAGATATATGAGACTCGCTTTCTTAGGGGCGACGCGATCCTCCTGATTTGCGGAATTCTAACAGATATCGAGTTGAGAGAATATACCGGTCTCGCCCAATCTCTCAATCTTTCCGTGATCTGCGAGGTTCATTCCCATATAGAGCTGGCTAATGCGCTCGCATCAGACGCTAAGATCATCGGGATTAATAACAGGGATCTCACAACATTTTTAGTGGATTTAAGAACCAGTACAACTCTCGCAGCCTCCGTACCTGCGGACAGGATTATAATAAGCGAAAGCGGCATACGGACCAGGGAAGACATTGAGACTCTCCAGAAGGCAGGAATCCAAGCTTTTCTGATTGGCGAGACGCTGATGCAGTCTGCTGATATAGGGCAAAAGTTGCAAGAGCTCTTGGGCAAACAATAAAAAGCATGATGAAGGCAATCAAATAATGGAAATAAAGATCTGCGGGATTACGAATATGGACGATGCAGTCATGGCCTTCGCCTATGGCGCTGACGCCCTAGGGTTTATCTTCTATGAGAAGAGCCCGCGATATCTTACACCCGAAGCAGCAAGGCGCATCGCACATGATCTCCCGGACGATATCTCAAAAGTTGGCGTCTTCGTAAATCATGATGCCCATGCTGTGAGACAAATATATGAATTCTGCGGACTTGACATGATCCAGCTTCATGGTGACGAATCGCCCGAGTACTGCCGCGAATTTCCACAAGCCATTCTGATCAAGGCAATCTCACCCAGGAAGAGAAGAAGACCTGAGCATCGTGGATGATTACCGTGCCCGGGCCTTCATAATAGATGCACGTGAATCCGGCACTCTACGGCGGAACGGGAAAGAAGTCAAACTGGGACCTCGCAGCCAGGTTGAAGGGAAATGCACCTGCTTGTCCTCTCGGGAGGATTAAATACCGGCAACATTCTCCAGGCAATCAGGACGGTTTCGCCACATGCCGTGGACGTCAATAGCGGTGTTGAAAGTCTCTCCGGGCAAAAAAGACCCAAGAAAAGTGCAGAGCATGATTGAGTTAGTCCGTGATGCCCGGAAAGAAAAACCCTGAAACAATATTTACGAGGAGAAAAGATGCAACAGTCACTGCCCGATAAGAGAGGACACTTCGGAATCTTTGGCGGACGCTATGTCGCGGAAACCCTGATGCCTGCCCTGATTGAGCTTGAGGAGGCATATAAGGCATCCAGAAAAGACAAACAGTTCAGGGAAGAACATGCCCATTACCTTACTGAATATGCAGGAAGGGAAACTCCCCTCTATTATGCGAAACGTCTAACGGAAGAACTCAGCGGAGCCAGGATTTACCTGAAGCGCGAAGATCTAAATCACACAGGTTCGCACAAGATAAACAATACCCTCGGACAGGGACTTCTTGCCAGGCGCATGGGCAAGAAGAGGGTAATTGCTGAGACAGGAGCCGGTCAGCATGGCGTAGCCACAGCGACAGTAGCCGCGCTTTTCGGGATGGAATGCATGATCTTCATGGGTGAGGAAGATATCAGACGGCAGGCCCCCAATGTGTTTCGCATGAAAATACTGGGAGCCGAAGTCGTACCTGTATCATCGGGAACAGCGACCCTTAAGGACGCTATGAACGAAGCAATGCGGCACTGGGTATCGAGAGTAAGAGACACCTTTTATGTTATCGGCACAACAGCAGGCCCTCATCCTTATCCGATGATGGTCCGTGAATTTCAGAGTGTGATCGGCAAAGAAACAAAAAGGCAGATCATGAAAAAAGAAGGACGGCTTCCCGATGTCCTTATTGCCTGTATCGGCGGCGGCAGCAATGCCATGGGACTCTTCTATCCCTTTAAAGACGCACTCCACGTTGAAATGGTAGGCGTAGAGGCGGGGGGCAAGGGGATCACAACAGGACACCATGCAGCAAGTATATCCGCCGGAAGTGTTGGCGTCCTTCACGGCAACAAGACCTACCTGCTTCAAGACATAAACGGCCAGATTCGTGATGCCTATTCCATAGCAGCCGGACTCGACTATCCCGGCGTCGGTCCTGAACATGGTCATTTCAGAGATACAGGCAGGGCAACCTACGTAAGCGTCACGGACGATGAGGCAATCGCAGCCTTTATGCTTGTCTCTAAATTAGAAGGGATCATCCCTGCCCTGGAGAGCGCCCATGCTTTGGCTTATGCTGTTAAACTCGCTTCGAGACTCGCTAAGAATAAGATCATCGTCGTTAACCTTTCCGGTAGGGGCGATAAGGATGCGGAGATAATATTGCAAAGGATGGAGATGAGATGAAGCGTGCAAATCACCTTTTTCAACCGGCAGGAAAATCAGGAGATACACATATGGCAGGGAGACTCGAACGGAAATTTAAAGATCTAAGTCAAAAAAGAGAGAAGGCGTTAGTAGTATACATCACGGCGGGCGATCCTGACCTCCCAACCTCCGGCAAGTTGGTGCTCAGTCTGGAAGAAGCAGGTGTCGATGTCATCGAGATCGGAGTCCCCTTTTCCGACCCTACGGCGGATGGCCCCGTAATTCAGGCTGCGTCGCAGAGGGCACTCCGGCAGGGAGTGACACTTTCCGGTATCCTGGATATGATAGAATCCGTAAGAAGGGTAAGCGATATTCCCATTGTCCTTTTCGGCTACTATAATCCCATTTTTTGTTACGGAAATGAACGCTTCGCTGCAAGGGCAAAGGAAGCCGGAGTTGACGGCATCCTTGTTGTTGATCTTCCGCCGGAGGAAGCACATGAGTTGCGGCAGTATACGGACATCGCGTGCCTCGATTTCATATCTCTAATTGCACCCACAACTACCGATCGCCGTATCGGAGAAATTGCAAAGAATGCCACGGGATTTATTTACTATATCTCCATCACGGGAGTAACGGGAACGGCACAGCCTGTTATTCAAACTATCAAAGTTGATTTAGAGCGCATCCGGAAAATAACCGCCCTGCCCCTCGCTAATAGGCTTTGGGATCTCAACACCTGAGCAGGCAGCGGAAATCGCCCCCTACGGGGATGGTGTCGTTGTGGGAAGCGCTCTTGTACGTATCATTGGCGAAAAGGGAGACGATGCCGATCTCATCAAAATCGTATCGTCCTTCGTGAGAGATATCAAAAAAGCACTGTCATAGACGAGGAGGTCTGCCGTGGATACTGAAATCAAGGAACGATTCATGAAAAAGTGGGATAAGTATTTCCCGGGGGCTGATCTGCCTATCGGGTTTTACTACACCGACACTGAGGACCGGAAATCAATGCCGGCACCCCCGAAAGGGCATCGCTGTATGATCTGTGACCTGGCAAAGGTCATGAGGGGCAGGAATTTATGTTTTGATGTCGATTCGATTGGTTGCGGCGGTGGAAGGCGATACCTGGGCTTTGCCGAAATGCAGATGCCTGACTTCGAATACTTCCTTTCCTACGGCATCGCGGGCAAGATGGAGGGAGAACGATATAAGAAATCGCCGGAGCTCGTCAGGGAGCATATGAAACATCAGACATCATTCAAGGCGCCCGCCAGATATATAGTATTCAAGAGATGGGACCGCATGGAAGAGGATGACCGCCCTTCCGTGATTATTTTCTTTGCCCCGCCGGATGTGCTTTCCGGTCTCTTCACACTGGCAAACTTCGATGAACCGCAGCCGCACGGCGTCATCGCACCCTTCTGCGCGGGCTGCGCCTCCATCGTAGACTATCCCTTGAGAGAGCTTCAATCAACGCGGCCGCGTGCCGTTTTAGGCATGTTTGATGTCTCCGCACGACCTTATGTTCCGGCAGGATCGCTGACTTTTTCCGTTCCCTGGCCCAAGTTCGTCCGCATGCTTCGCGACATGGACGAAAGCTTTCTCATCACTCAATCCTGGGAAAAAGTGAAAAGAAGGATTAAGCGAAACGGTGCAAAGTAAGAAGATGTCCACTTACTCAGGAAGCTCCGGCCGCCTTTTCTTTGGCGCAAAAATCCAAGGCCTTGCTGACCTTCTCTTTGCCTTCGCTATAAAGTTCTTTGCCGCGGCTGGCTAATTCATCCATCTTTGTGCACGTTTCATCAAGTTGATGCTTAGCCTTCTCACGCAGTTCCTGAAATGATTTTGCAATCTCCTCACGCGTTTCTTCTCCGCGCTTCGGGGCATAGAGTATCCCTAGAGCTGCACCGATCAGACCTCCCACTACCAGTCCTTTAACGCAATCTTTTGCCGCCATAATGTTAGAACCTCCAATCTCAAGGATACGGCTATCAACCAGCCTTTTCTTTATTTATAAGCCAGTTGTGCAGCAATCCGCAATCGGGGATGTCCTCACTTTTTGCTTCGAAAACCCTGATCTAAATGTCTCAATGACGGCTGATGGCAACAATGTCCTTGACTGAAATGCTCCTACGTGATTATTAAACTTCCGATCAATAAGATATATCAAAGGACTCATGCGCTATACTATCTTCGACATCCCCATCTTGAGGAACGTGTTGCAGGTTCTTGCCATAATTGTTCTGAGGATCTTCGGATGGCGGAGAGCAGGCCGCGTTCCGGATAGCCCCAAATTCGTCATGATAGCCGCCCCTCACACCTCAAACTGGGATTTTCCCGTGGGTCTGGCCATCATGCTGGCATTCAAGGTGAAGATGTACTGGCTGGGAAAAGGACCCATTTTTAGATGGCCCTTCGGCACCTTCTTTAAATTGCTGGGGGGCATTCCCGTCAATCGTTCAAGATCCGGCGATGTGGTCGCACAGACGATACAAGCCTTCAAAGAACAGCCGAGAATGATAATGGTCGTTGCCCCCGAGGGGACACGAAAGAGGGCCAATCACTGGAAGACGGGTTTCTACTACATCGCCACGGGCGCTAATGTCCCTATCGTGATGGGTTTCATAGATTACGTGCGGAAGGAGGGAGGTTTCGGGCCGACACTTATGCCCACTGGAAATATTGAGGCAGATATGGAACAGATCCGGGCCTTCTATGGAAATATCACGGCGAAGATGCCCGACAAATCAACCCCGGCGATGATTTCTCCGCGGAACAAGTAAGCTGATAATGGAGATTGTCAAAATACTTACGACTTCGGAGCTTTGAGGGGAGAATATACGGATATACTCATTCCCCGTAGACGCCGCTGCAAATGATAAGGTCATCTACCTTTCTGAAATAGGCTGTCTTAGGCCACACTTCTTTGGTCACCGGGTTATACCATTTGTATGTTACCCAGCCGCTCCCTTCAGTGTTTGCCATATCGAGGATCTCCCGTATGAAGCTCTTTCCATCTGCGTCCTTGAGTTCACTGAAATCCTCTCCTACAAATCTTTCATTGACTCCGTGTGCAAGCATGGTCCCTCTGGCGTTCAAGGCGTATATATACATTTCGTCCTGAATGAACTGCCCATTAGGATTCGTATATTCAGCCAAAGCGATTCTCTTGCCCGATGTCTTATAGAAGGCAACGGCTTTCTCCACCCAGCGCTTGGCATCTTCTCTCGTGCGTTTACTCATTTTGTTCCTCCTCTATAAAGCTCTCACTATCAACTAAAAAAACAAATCCTCGCATTGGCGCACCGTCGAAAATATCATCTAACCTGCTCTCAGCCAGTTTGCAATGATTTTCGCACAATCATCACCGGCACTATCATAGAGGCCGATGATCTTTCTTTCATGAATCGCTCGTTGGACAGAATCCGATGCGTGCGCTGCGTTCTGCATGACGCTCTGCCCGAAGTCTGAACGAATGGTGCCTGCTGCTGCTCTTGCAGGGTCAGATTCTCCCAATCTACTGCGTATTTTTCCCACTGCGCTATATCCCCGATAAAGAAGCGCCAGCGATGGGTGCGTGCCGGGCTTGTCGCGATCTTCCGGCGCAACAGTGTCGAGATCAATTCCAGTCAGGTATTGCACGATCTGCGTGAATTCGTATTGGGCATTCATGTCATTGATTACTGACGCCATGGCATTATAATCTTCATCTGTAATATCAAATCCGAAGAGTCCACAAACCCTTTCCTTAATTTTTTCAGCCACGTGCTTCTTCAGCTTTCGTTTGAAGGTGCCTCGCAGAAATCCATAGAATGCCTCACCTTGCGCGGCGCTCATCCGGACTACTCTGGCGCCGACTATCCTCAGGCCTGTTTTCGAAAACATATCGATCATATTTCCTGTCCGGACGGAGTGTTTAAAAAAATTGTCCGGTTTCAAGATGACCAGGGTAGTTTCTCCCTCCGCAGATTCCTCGTAGATACCGGAATCGTTAAATCCAAGCTCTGCAAAAAGCTCTAAATTGGTTTTTGCATATTGCAGATTTGTAGGCACAAGGACGGCTGGCTCGAAATACCTGATCGTCCCGTCGGGATTGGTTATGAAGTCCGAGTAAGTACCGCGGATCGTACCTCGCCTGGCTTCGGATTCTGCCTCTGTAGTGAGCTTTCCGATTACCTCGTATACACGCTCCACCGCATTCTCGCCCTCAAACAGGAGAAACAGGCAGCGGTTAGTCTGACCCAGTATATTCTCGCGACGCAGATTCTGATCGATATAATCGACCAGCCCTCGCTCTATTATAGGCTCGATCCCCAGAGTTTTCACTCGCCGTATATATTCATCGACAAACTCATCCGATGGCCTCATCATCCTTACGCCGACCAGATCGCAGCCTGAGAATGACATGAGTCGCGCAACGATATTTCCGGTACGCGACTTCATTAGGCTGTATGGTGTAATGACTACGTATGTGAGTTCAGTTGCCATTTGTTACCTTCACCTATTCTTCCGCCATAAGAATACCTTGCATAATTCATATCACTTTCTCGTTTCTTTCACAAGAGGGCATTCTACCCTGACTGCTTCCGTAATCGATCATGCCCCTTATTCACTTTACAACCTGCAGCTTTCAGGATAAATGGCTTCATGATGTCTGAAAGGCCGTATTGACTCAGGTCATGATTTGAGATATTTTCGAATACGAAAATAAGTCTTTTCGTAAATTGTAGAATGTTTTCGAGAATTATATTATTGTATCACATGAGAATGGCTCTCATTGACGCCGTCAGAAAAGGAGGAATAAGAATGAAGATGAAATTAATCGGCAAGATGTTTTGGACCATATTTATGCTCGTGACTATTGTAAGCCTGCCTCTGCCTACGGCTTTTGCTGCGACTGCGAAGGAAATCGACGTCAGTGTCGATGTGGCCCTCAACCGCTTTACCAAAGAAGTCAAAGGCGCAAATGATTTTCTCAAAGCAGCCAAGGGTATTCTTATCATACCGAATGTCCTTCAGGCCGGACTCATCGTCGGCGGCGAATATGGTGAAGGCGCCCTCCGAATTGGTGGACAAAACGTAGATTACTATAATATGACCACCGCCTCTTTTGGTTATCAGATCGGAGCCCAGCGGAAGGACGTCATTCTCGTATTCATGGATGAAAAGGCTCTGAAAGAATTCCGTAACAGCGACAACTGGCAGGCCGGTGTCGATGGCACGGTAACGGTAATGGAATATGGCGCCGAAGGCTCCGTAGATACGACGAAATTTAAGCAGCCTATCGTCGGCTTCGTCTTCGGTCAAAAAGGACTGATGGCCGGCGCCACGATACAGGGCTCGAAATTTACCAAACTTAAGAAGTAGAAAGCACTTCGTACCGGTGTTACATGAATACTGTTTCCGCGCCGGGCATTGGCACGGCGCTTTTGATACTTTTTAATCTGCTCTTTTTCGTCCTGATCATGCTCCTGATGTCCATTTTCATTGAGAGAATATGGCTAGGACGATCGCGGTGGATTATCTTGCCTGTTATAGGATTCTCATTTGTCATATTCGCTTTTCACCCCGGCCTATTCCTTTGCATACTGGAATCGGTGACCGGTCCATTTTCGTTTCGGGGAGTACTGACAATTACTGGTTTCGGAGTTCTGGCGGGAATGGCGATGTCCAGCCTCTGACTGATAATTAGATTGCCGGGAACAATCGCGGAACATTTCTTTAAGGCAAGTTCCTCATCCTGATGAACAGCATGTTGTCTGTCCAGCCGCCATTCAATGGGAAAATATACTCATGACGGTTCTTGTTTCTTCCGTCATGAAGTGGTTCTTGGACTTAAAGACAATAGATGACTTTATCGTATCATAGCGATACCCGCTCTTAACGTAAAAATTCATTCTGTCGATCTTGATGACGTACACACCGAAACCTTTCTCAAAAGTGACATTTTTTACCTCACCGTAGGGTATGTGATAAATCTTTGCTTCCCCGATGAAGGGGTTCTTCTCTATCACGAATTCATTTCGGAGAATAAAGAGTCTATCTTTGTTGAACCACACACCTCCCCAGAACGTCTTTGACTCTGTCAAGACAATGTCATAGTTTGGACTGAAATCGACATGCTCAAGGGAATCTTTTTGGGAGAATATATACATCAGCAAAAAAACTACTAAATTGAAAAGCAATATCACGGCAGAGCAAAGCAGAATCGTGCGTCTCGAACTCTTGAGCCAATCCAAATAATTTCCTACCAATTTTCTAATTACCAATGTTCCGTCCCCCGGTCGAGTCTTTGATAAACGAAACAAATTATTCTGTCGGTTGAAGATGAAACTTACTTGCGAAGGATTGTACCACATGTCAACGCAGTATATCAAAATATTGCCTGTATCCCCCTACCCTCCCTGAATAACGTTTCATTACTATCTCTCCATTACTGGTCTGTTCCTCAAAGGTCGACGTTCATCATCCGTGATGTCAGAAATCCACCATTAATTATCACGAATTATATGGATAATTCCACCACTAAGAGGATAGGAGTGCGGCAATCCGCCCGCCCCGGTGAAAGATCATTAGTGGATGTCTGCAATTCTTTACCGATTTAATCCCTTGACAATTCATACATAAGGCCTTATGTTGCACACCTTTTGCAGACGTACACATAAGGAGAAGGAAAAATAGTATGAAAATGGGACTCATAGGCTTGCCTAATTCCGGCAAGACGACAATTTTTAATGCCCTCACGAGAATGGAGGCGAACGTAAGTACATACTCTGATGCGAAGGCGGAACCCAATATCGCTGTCGTTCCGGTCGACGACGATCGGCTGATCAACCTCAGCGACATGTACAAGCCCAAGAAGACCACCGGTGCCACAATTGAAATGATCGACTTCCCCGGCTTGAAGGAAGGCGCAGCGAAAAACGGCTCTTTTACAGGCAGCTCTATGGGCTGGATCAAATCCACCGATGCCCTTGCCCTGGTTTTGCGTAACTTTCATGATGACTTGAATGGAGCTCCCACACCGCTTCGCGATATTGACGAGATCGCCACGGAACTGCTCCTCGCCGATCTCATACTCCTGGAAAACAGGCTTGAGAAAATTGCATGGTTCCAAAAACGGGGGCAAAAAACAAATGCCCTTGCCCTGGAAGAAAAGGCTCTTCAAAAGGTTGCGGAGCATCTCAACAACAATGAACCCATCCGGGACATCCACGCTTGACGAAGATGAAGAAAAGATAATACGCGGGTTTCAATTTCTCACAAGAAAACCGATCCTCGTTATCCTGAATTCGGATGAGGCGGTTTTCGGACAGAACAAGAGTCTCATCACCGAAATCGAATCTCGGTACAACATCATTGAATTTGCCGGTCGCTTCGAAATGGAATTATCCCGCCTCAACGATGAAGAAGCTGAAATCTTCATGGAAGATATGGGTATCAGAGAGTCGGCCCGGGAGAGGTTGACACAATTCGCCTACAAGACGCTCGGATACGTGAGCTTTTTCACCGTCGGTGAAGATGAAGTCCGGGCATGGAGTATTTGCGGAGGCGACACTGCGGTGAATGCCGCCGGCGCCATTCATACGGATCTGGCGCGGGGATTCATCCGTGCCGAGTGCTTTACCTATGATGAATTAATCGAATGCGGATCGGAAAAAAGGGTGCGCGAGAACGGCCACTTCCGGCTGGAAGGAAAAGATTACATCGTCCGGGACGGCGATATTCTCAGCATTCGATTCAGCGTCTGATAAAGCAACAAAAAAGCAGAGAACACGCCGTTAGTGAGTTCACCTAGAAAGTTTCAGCTGCGGGAATTAATTTAAACTGAGTATTACGGATCGAAAGAGAGAGAATCATCGCTTTCATTTGGTATTTAATAAGGTGGTCATACTCTCTTACACCCTATTCATATATTGTCATTATTCGCTTAGTTTTTCATCATAAGTTCCGCCTCACCAGACAGAGCGGAAAGAAGGATTGTCAGTAAGAACGGCAAAGGGAGGAACGTTAAAAGCCGTTGCCTCCCTTCATTCGATCATTATCTGCGATTATTGAAAAATGCCTCTCTCCCTTGCACCCTTAACCAGTTCATCCTGGAAGCTCGGATGAGCAACCTTGATCAATGCCTCGGCACGCTCAGCAACCGACATCCCTTCAAGCGGCCCTGCGATACCGTTTTCCGTGACTACGTAATCTATGAGATGGCAGGGGATGTTCACAAGTGCGCCTGGCTTCAGGAACTTCACAATGCGGCTGATGAGATTTCGCTTCTCATCCCTTCCAACCGATTCTGTGGCGATGATCATCCTCCCGAACTCCGACATGCGGCACGCCATGGCAAAATCGATCTGTCCGCCGTGACCGCTGAAAATCCTCTCACCGCAGGTCACTGATGCAATCTGGCCAGCAAAATCAATCTCAAGCGCCCCGTTTACACCCACGAGCTGGTCCTCGGCTCCGAGGACGGTGGGGTGGTTGGTCATGTTGCTGGGGAAGAACTTCACAAATTCATTTCTTTGGATGAACTCGTAGAGTTCTGCAGACGGGCCCATGAAGGTGCAGTTGATTTCTCCGGGTCTGAACTTTTTGTATTTTCCCGTGCAGATGCCTTTTTCCACCCACTGAGGGGCTCCCGTCGGCAGCATTTCCGTGAGGACGCCGATGTCCTTGAGGTCGGATTTGACGATAAGATCCGACACCACCATGGGAAGGGCGCCGATCCCGATCTGGATCGTATCGCGGTCCTGCAGGAGGCTCACCACATTCTCGGCGATCTTGTGGTGGGCTTCCGACGGCGTCGGCGGAGGCGGAGCCGGCAACTTTGCTGAGTTCTGAACGATGTGGGTCAGCTTGGAAACATGAAGCTTCGTGTATCCGAAGGCAGGTGGGTACTGGTCATTTTCCTCAGCGATAACCACCCGGGCACCCCCCATAACCCCCCTGCTGGTCTGGACGCCTTCGATCATGGCCCGAGTGTAGAAAAGGTCCGGGCCCAGGTTGACAAAACCGTTTTTGTCCGGCGGGGTTACCATCAGGACGACGACATCGGGCCTCCGATAGTAGGAATATTGTTTCGAAGTAGAGAAGGAACTAACCGGTACGTAGCGCCCATAGCTTTCGCTTATGGGGAAGCAGGACCTTATACTGGGCGTCCCGAGGAATCCCGCGTTGACCCTGAAGCTCCCTCGATATTCGGGTTTGAAGATCTTATATGGCCGCAACGTCAACAAAGCATTGAATTCGCAGTCCTTGATCTCGTCTTTTCGGTCCGCAATGGCGTCCATGACCAAATTCGTCGGCTGTCCCAAGCACAAAGGATTCATGATCCGGTCTCCGCTTTTCACGGCACGGGCCGCTTCCTCAGCCTTGCACAATTTCTTCTTGTAAATATCCATCCAATTTCCAGACGACATAGACAATCCCTCCTTTCAAGTTATAATCTAACGTCCCCAGACTTTCATATCCCCTATTTGATCGGCACAAATTGGGAGATGTCATAGATGTCTGCTTTTTTCTCGACACTCCAGACAGCCTTCACCTTTGCTCCTCTCTTCAACTTCTGTCTCACTTTTTTGAAGTCCGCAAGGTCGATGCCGCCGATGAAATGATGAAACCCACAATCCGTCCCCGCCAGTTGAATCGTGGCGACGATGTACGGGGGCTCTTTGATCTGGCCGTAGTAGTTCGCCTTCACCAGCGTCCAGGTGAGAACCTTTCCTTCCGGCTTTACTTCAACCCATTCCGCCATATCTTTGAAGCATTCCGGGCAGAACGTTCTCGCGGGGACGAAGACCTTGCCACATTCGGCGCATTTTGTTCCCAGGATCTTTTCTTCCTTGAGGCCGTCGAAAAATCTTGTCCACGTTCTTGCCCAATGCCCATCGGTAAGGAAGGGCCACATCGTTTCTTATGGTTCTGTATTCTTTTGCCATGATTCCGTCCTCCTCACTTCACGGGCTCAAAATAAGCGATATCGAGAATATTCCCTTTTTTCTCCTTGCTCCAGACCGCCTTTACTCTCCCTCCCAACTTCACGGTCTCTCTCACTTTGTCAAAGTCGGAGAGGTCGATTCCCGCGATCTGGTGGATGAAACCGCTGTCACTTCCATCCAGCCGGATCTGCGCGGAGATGAATGGGATCTTGATTTCCTGGGCGAAGAAGGGCATGTTCACGTAGACCCATGTTTCAACCACGCCTTCCTGGCTAACTTCGACCCATTCATCCATATCTTCAAAACACCGCGGACAGAAACTTCTAGGAGGAACAAGCACCCTCTCACACTTCCGGCATTTCTTGCCCATGATTTTTTCTTCTTTCAGGAAATCGTAGAAATTGCTCCAGGTCCTGCCCAAAGCCAGCTCATAGGGGACTATCACCTGCCCCTTGACGATTCTGTGTTCTTCTTTTGTCATGTTTACATCCTCCCTTTACAGCTTCGATCCGACAATGGTCACCGCATTGAACTGGTCCACACCGCCCATGGCGTGAGAGAGGGCCAATTTTGCGCCATCTACCTGTCGTGCGCCTGCTTTACCCGTAACCTGCAAGGCCGCTTCCGCCAGCCTGATTAGCCCTGTAGCGCCTATGGGGTTGGTGCAGAGCGTGCCACCCGACGGACAGCAGGGAAGCTGTCCGTTCTTCTTGAAAGTGCCCTTCAAAACGTAATCCGGAGCTTCCCCGCGGGGACAGAATCCGAAGCACTCGTAAAAGATCATCTCTTGATAAGTGAAGGGATTGTACACCTCGGCCACGTCAAGCTCCTTCAGCGGATTTCTGATGCCTGCTTGCTGCGTAAGCTTCCCTTGCCGCTTCGGTGGCGCTCATCCAGATGGCTTTGTCGCTTTCGCCGTAAAAGAACTCCTCCCCGCGGAATCCCAGGCCCTTGATCCAGGCCGGTTTACTGGCAGATCTTTCTCGCTTTCTCCTGGGAGGCGAAGATGACGGCGCAGGCGCCGTCCGACGCCGGACAGACATCGAGGAGGCGGACAGGATAGGTGATGATGCGGGCGTTCTTGACATCATCCATCGTCACCCTCGTCCTGATGTGGGCGTAAGGGTTGTCCATGGCATTGTCGTGATTACTCACGGAAATCATGGCTGCTGCTTCCCTTCCCTTTTCTTCCGGAATCTTGAAACGATACATCCACTCCATGCTCTGCATGGTGAAGACACCCGGAGCCCCTGCAGCGAAGGTTCTCTGGAAAAAAGGATCGAAGACCGTCGTCATTGTCGCCTGGCCGTCTCCTTCGGACATCTTTTCGGAACCGACGACCAGACACGATGTCGGCCATACCCGAGGCCACCCAGTAAAATCCACAATGTCCGATGGACTGTCCGGTGCTGCCGCAAGTTTCCACTTTCATGACGGGCTTTCGGAGCGCACCCATGGCCTCGGCAAAATAGAAATGGGTCGAAGAAACGCCCTCCATCATGGAGGGCATGGTTCCGAGAACGACCCCGTCGATATCTTTCAAGGTGATGCCCGCATCTTCGAGGGCTGCCGTCACAGCTTCTCTCACAAGATCGGGATAGCACACGTCAGACCTTCTTCCGTGTTTGGTCTGGCCAGTCCCTATAATTGCAACTGCTTTTCCCATGTCGATTACCTCCTCCTAAGCTGATAAGATGACGACGGAGTGGCACTGGCCCCCGAAGCCGTGGGTACTGTGGGCCAACGCTGTCTTGACTTTCTTTCCAACTTGGTGCTCGCCTGCCTGACCTTTGATCTGCAGGGCAGCCTCGGCGATGCGGTAGAGGCCTCTGGCCGGATACGGATTTGTGGCAAGGACGCCGCCCGGAGGGATTTACGGGAAGGGATCCGTCCATCTCCGTCATCGCCAGTGTCGATCATCTTCCTCCCTTCTCCTTCACCGCAGAAGCCGAGCTGCTCGCACCAGAGAAGTTCCTGGAACGCATAGGGTTCACAAACCTCAGCGACATCTATCTTCTTCCGTGGATCACGGATGCCAGCCATCCCGTAAGCCCGCCTTGCGGCCTCTTTAAGCTGGCCGTCTAAAAGGTCTCTGTCCCCGGGAATGAAGTGGTCCATGGAGCATCCGTAGCCGCTGAGCCATACAGGTTTGTCCGTCAGTTTCTTTGCTCTGCCTTCTGACGCAATCAAAACGGCAACGACGCCGTCTGATTTTGGCGCACATTCAAGGGCTTTCAGGGGATCGTAAACTCGCTCGGAATCCATAACATCTTTAAGGTTCACCCTTTTCTTGATATGGGCATAGGGGTTGAAAAGGGCGTTGCCTAGATTCTTCACGGTCACTTTTGCACACTGCTCTTCCGTTACCCTGTAGCGATCCATGTATTGTCTCATTTGCATGGCGGCGACCACACTCTCGTTGATTCCCACAGGCCGCAAATAGAAAGGATCGCCGTAAAAGCTGGTGATAGGATCGTTGTCGGGGTTTTCGGACCCTTTGACGAGAGCGTTCACGAGAACGGTATCGTAGCGGCCCGACATGATCCGCATACAGCCATAGATGAATGAGAAGGCCGATTCCTCCGCTCGGGAGCCCTCCTTCAGAAAGGCGCCAATCCCGTCCCAATCAAAGGCATTGGCACAGGACAGCCCGCTGTGGAAGATATCCGCTGCTCCTGAGATGATGCAGCCGACCTCTTCGCGCTTCAACCCGGCTTTGTCAAGGACCTCCTTGTTAACCTGATAGGTGAAATCCATTAAGCTTTCCCTAGATTCCCCCCCGTTGCTCTGCGCCACGTGGGTAATGGCAACTCTTCGCATGATTTTACCTCCTTGCTTATTTTCCCGGTTTTTTACCGCAAAGAACTTTGATTACGTATGTGACGAGCAATTCACCTCTCTGATTCATGATCCTGTTTTGAGTGGTTAGAATCCCCCGTTCGGTACCCTTGTCGGTGATATCCGTGACTTCCACCTCACAGTGAATTGTATCCCCGATCTTCGTGGCACCTGTAAAGCGCACGGACTCCATGCCATAAAAGGCAATGAAAGATCGAGGAAGGAAGCTTGAGTACGGCCCAAGCCGGAAAGGCAGAACCATTCCTATGGACAGAGTCAGCATGCCGTGGGCGATTCTCTCTTTGAAAGGCGTTTTTGCCGCGTACTCCACATCCGTGTGAAGGGGGTGCCAATCACCCGTGAGTCCTGCAAAGAGAACAATGTCCGTTTCCGTGATTGTTCTCGCTGGAGAGATGAATTTTTCACCAATAGTATAATCGTCGAGGTATTCGTATTCTTTCGACATGTACCCTCCTCGTCTATTTCGTGAGTAGTGATTTTTTTCCATCTCCAGACTCTAAACTTTAAGTCCCTACCTTCTTTTCAACTTCCCAGCAGTTCTCTTGCGATGATGAGGCGGCGGATCTCAGACGTTCCGGCGCCAATTTCGATCAGTTTCGCGTCTCTCAAGAAACGTTGAACGGGATATTCGAGCATGTAACCATAACCGCCATGAATCTGGACCGCCTGATCGGCGATGCGGCTTGCCATCTCGGCATTAAAGAGGATGGATGCTGCCGCGAGCTTATGTATCTCAGTACCCTTGCCTCCTGTTCTTGCCTGTTCGGCAAGGACAGCCGCCTTGTAGCAGAGCATCTTCCCGGCCTCGAGCTGGGTGTACATGTCTGCCAGCTTGGCTTGAATGAGCTGGAAGGCGCCGATTGGTTTTCCAAACTGAACCCTTTCCTTGGCATACTTAATGGAGAGCTCCAGACAGACCTCGGCAATCCCGATGGATTCCCCTGCATAGAAAGCCCTCTCCACATCGAGACCGGACATCATGACGTTAATGCCCTTGTTCTCTTCTCCGATGACGTTCTCTGCGGGAATTATGCAATCCTGCAATATCAGCTCCGCTGTTGGGGAGCCGCGATGGCCATACTTCTTCAACTCCTTTGAAACGGAAAAACCGGGAAACTTTGTATCCAGGATAAAGGCGGTGATCCCTCGCGCGCCCTTTTCCTTGGCCGTCTTGGCATAGAGAACAATAGTGTTTGCCACAGACCCGTTGGTGATGAACATCTTCGTGCCGTTCACCACATAGTGATCATTTTTCCTCACTGCAACGGTCTGGATATTAACGGCATCAGAGCCGGCGTTAGGCTCTGTCAGTCCAAGAGCTCCGATATGCTGCCCTGTGCAAAGGGGCGGCAGATATTTATTCTTTTGCTTAGGGCTGGCATTGTGGTTGAGGTTATTGCAGCAGAGATTTGCATGGGCACCCCAGGAAAGGGCAATGGCCGGACTTGCTTTTGACAGCTCTTCCAGGACGATAATTGCGGAGATTAGATCCGCACCGGCGCCTCCATACTCCTCATCGACCGTAATCCCCATGATTCCCAGATTCGACAGTTTCTGCCACATGCCATCGGGCCACTTATCCTTTTCATCGATATGTTCGGCAATCGGCCAGATCTCTTTTGCGGCAAAATTACGTATGCTTTCTCTGAGCATGATATGCTGATCGCTAAAATTGAAATCCATTTCTTCTCTCCTCGCTTTATTAGAAGGCGTTAGAAATTAACCTTGTCAACCCCTTTCAGGCCCAGGATCTTTCTCCTTTCTTCATAAAATAGAAAACCCTGCTCTCTTTTGAGAAACAGGGTTTCAGTAATCAGTCCATGGCACCCTCACGCGATGTTAAAGGGTTTATGAATTTTAATCTCTGACGTCTATATACGTGATTTGACTATCACGATTTCACAGTTGAAATCTACAATGAAAATGACACAATCCTCTAACTCAGAGAAAGTAACTGCAATCATGCCAATGGCTGTGAAGAGTTCATCCGGCACGCCATCGCGTTCTGTGAACGACCTACCGGAGCGGTTAAATCCATCGTAATGTCTCATATTTCAACCAGAACATGGGCATCAGCGGCGCGGCTCCGCCGCGTCCGTCTCATAAATCAGGGGAGGCCATACCAGTTAATTTGTCAATAGCAATTTCTTCAGCACAATTATTACTGAATATGATGTCAAATATACACTATCCATAGTTGTCTATCCATTATTTGTTTCAGGAAGAAGCAAACGCTTAATCAACCAACCTTCACCACTCATTCAGGGAAAGGAGAAGATTTCAGTTACTTCGCATTTCCCGTTAGCTGAAACGAAGCCCAGTAATAAGGATGAGGGTATTTCTTCTTAGTCTCCAACTGGGCTGTTCTTAAGGCCTCGCGCTTATCAGTCTTGTCCATTTCCTTGTAGAAACGGGTCATGAGTTGAGACGTGGCAAGGTCATCCACTTTCCAGAGGCTGGCTACGATCGAACTGGCACCTGCATAAAGAAATCCCCTGGTCAGCCCGACCAGATCATCACCATTGGCGATCTTGCTCAATCCCGTTTCGCAGGCGCTGAGGGTTATCAGATCGGCATCCAGTTTCATGGAATACAGTCGATCCACCGTCAGCAACCCGTCGCTTTCTGCATCTTTGGCCAACAGAAGAGCTGAGCGCAGCGGCGCATCTGGTTCGAACTGCCCGTGGGTGGCAAAATGAATGCAATTGAAACCGCCGCTGTATTTCTTGAATGCCGTCACCGTGGCTGCTTTACGGAGAAACATCTTCGAATGGGAGCGCATTTTCGCCACAGCCACAGCTTCATTCTGGGCATAGGCAAGGTCATAGCGGGGATCACCGAGATCCGGATTCCCAAATACGAGTATATCGCCTGGCTTGTTGGCCTTACCTGCTTTCAGGTACTTGATGACGCTGGCGCTCGGGAGCACCCGGATACTGTAGCGCTCAATGAGGTATTTCTTCCCGTCCTGCAGGGCATTGAAGGGCAGATAATGCAATGCCCCATGGGGGACTATGATGAGATTACGACTGTCCAGAGAGCCCTCAAGGGGCTGGAGTGATCCTATTGTAAAGAGACTGGGACAGCTTCATGTAGCTATCTGAGTCCGTATTTTCCAGGAGTTTGCGGAACTGCTGGATATCCTCTGCAAGCCCAGCGCTATTCAGCCTGACGGCCTTCAACCCCTTTGCGGACAGGATGAAAGCGAACATGTCCTTATCCGAATAATAATACTCGATGAGCGTCTCGTCCTTCGGGATTCTCGATTGGACTTCGGCGACATCCTGAAAGGTGACGCTGACGAGGGACATCAGCTCCGGTGATTGCTCCATTAGTTTTTCCTTGTTCTTAATCATGACGCTCCGGGTCTGCGATTTGTCCAATGAAACGTCCTGCGCGATCAGTTCTGACTCAGTAGACGTGTTATTGACAAGGAGATCTCGGATCACTTGTTCGTTTGCGCCCTTTACGGCAAAGTCATTTTTTGATGCCAGCATGTCCACTAGCGCCCGAGATTTGGACCGCTCCACGTATTCAAATGCCTCAGCATATCGCCCGACTAAAAATAGTGCCTCGATGATCTGTTGATATACTTTTTGTTTACTCCCGACAAAACCGATCCTACTTGCCTCTGTGTGGATAGTCGCCCTTTGTTCTTCTATGACATCAATGGATTGTTTATAGAAATCAATAGACTGCTTAATCTCCCCCTCTCTTTCATAAATCCTGCCCCGGTCAAAAAGTATGGACCAGTAGATTTCTCCATTGGATTTGGTTTCAGGTTTGCTTAAAAGTCCGTCATAACCTTCTTGCGCTTCTTTAATTCGACCTGTCTCGTAAAGGGCTTTGTTTAGGGTGAATTCTCTTGGCAGATCCACAAAAGTATAAAAATTGACACCAAAATAACCCTCATAAAAACTGCCAAGGGCATTCGAGAAACCTTCTCTATTGGCCAGAATTTTGTCATATTGGCCTAATGCCATATAGATTCTTGCCAGGCAAAATGACTGCTCTTTTTCGATGGCGAGTGATACGGCATGCGGTGTGGTCCACCAGGATAAACCACGTTTTTCTTTTTCAAGCTGGGCAGCATATAGTGAGGAATTCTCTTCATCTCCTTTTAAGGCATATGCCAACGCCAGTATGCCAAGGGAGCGAATTTTGCTGCGATGATCCCAAGAGGTGTGGCGGTCCTTAAAAGACCACTCGACAGTCGGAAGCACTTCATAGGCCTTTTTTGCAAAGCCGATGGCCTTATCATAATCCCCTAAATCTATATAGGCCTCTGCTTCAAGCAGATAGGGGATCACCGTTATATTTTGCGGGTAACTCCAAGTAAACCAGCCTTCGTGCGTTACAATTTTATCTCCCTTTTTGATGTTGCTTTCCATCTGGTCAAGGCAAGTAAAGAGCTTGTTATATTTTTTCAATTTGGAATAAACACTGCATAATTCTATGAGGTCTGTACTCTTTACTGAGGACAAATTCCGGTTGTCCACTTCCAATGCTCTCTCAATTTCTGAATACCGGCCGCCCATAGCGAGCCTTTCCTTATCGTGAAACAAAGAGGCACACCCGCTATTCAATAATGTTATCAAAATGGCTAGGATCAGGAGCTCACGTGAATTTTTCATGTTATCCTCAAAAAATAACCCCGCTCCCTTATAGAAAACGGGGTTTCGTTATCAGCTCATATCATTCTCACACATTGTTAAGGATGGTTAGAACTGTATCGTGGTTGCTATTCATAATGGGTCTTGTATCACGATTATTATTTGGAATCTACAATGTTTAGAGAAAACAAGGGAACAATACTTTCAGGAAGTAACAAACAGAACTTCTGAAGATCAATATTTCAAAATCAGATGCGAGGGAAGATCATCTCTTTCACCTACAGCTGCTCATTGCGATTAATTTTGAGATGTAATGCTTAGCGATCGAAACAGGTAACTCTCGAATTCAGTCAATGGCTGGATACCCAGAATGATTTGTTTAACCGCATCATCTGAATCGTAGCCGATCCTTTTCTGTCCTCTCATCTTCCGCTTTTGCGTGAGCATCGTGATAGCCGAAGGCCTTAATCCCTTCACATTTCCAGTTAGCTGAAGCCACGCCCGGCAATAAGACCCGGTCAGCCCGTCTACATCAAGTTTCGTCCATTAAATTCCGATATAATCGATTGAACTATTTTGAGTAAATTAGTATTCTCATTGACACACTGTATTCGGGAGGTATGTATGTTAACAAGATCAATTATCAGAGCACTCACTGCGTCAATCCTTTTCATGCTGGTCGCAGGCGCCTGGGGATGCGCGGGCATGCTCGTACCGAAAGAGGACCAGTTGTTGCCTGCCGCACGTTTCGCCGAACTTGAGACCTACATGGAGAGTCAGGTTAAAGACCTGCATTCGGCCTCAACGCGACAGTTGATGTACCTCTGTTACTCCTACTCAAGGCTCAAGAAATATAACAAACTCTTCCCCTGCCTCGATCAGTTCGACGCCAATATCGCTAAGGGTGATACCACCGCAAACATGTTCGATATGTCTGTCATACCGCGTCTGCTTCGGGCTGAGACATATATAGAATTCGGAGACTATGGAAAAGCGGTTGGAGAAGCCCAACAGGCCTACGAAATTGCAATAAGAAAAGACCTCCACCGATACATGAGAATTCAGGCTTTAAGTGTCCTTGGCCTTGCTCAAGCCCTCTTGGGCAACCGTGAGAAAGCGATGGAATGCGCAAGACTTGTGGAAGACATCGGAACCCATTATCCCTTTACGTTCCTCAAGACGGATAAGCTGAACGGACTATCACGGATATACATGGCCCTGGGGGATTTTGAGAAGAGTCTGGCTTGCATCAGGGAGGACGAAAGCATTTCCTGGACGCGCGCCCTGGCGGGAGCCGCCGTCACACTGACAGGCGCGATGCCTGCCGGCGACGATATCTTCGCCTACAGCCAATTGCCCAAGGCGTATATCCTGAATAAGAGCTTGTATGAGACAGGCAACCTCAAAGAGGCGAAAGCCGGATACGACGCCCTTCTGAAAGAGCCGCGGACACGGGACAATACGGACATATACTGGATGATACTCTTTGACCGGGGAAAGATCGCGGATACCGACGGCAACCGCAGGGAGGCAATTGGGTTCTACAGACGTGCCGTTGACCTTGTTGAGCAGCAGCGCTCGACCATCAACACCGAGGCAAGCAAGATCGGATTTGTGGGCGACAAGCAGAATGTTTACAGCCGCCTCATCGCCTCGCTTTATGCGGACGGCCAGTACGCCGTCGCTTTCGATTACGTGGAGCGGTCGAAATCACGCGCCCTCGTCGACATGCTTGCTTCGAAGCAGGACTTTGCCGTCAAGGCGGGTAACGAACGGGACGTGCGCAATCTTCTTGACACCGACAGAAAAGCCGAAGCGGTAGTCATAGCTCAGGATCTTTCACTCGATCGGTCTAAGACCCGCAGTGTCATTATCGCCGTGAAGCAAGACTTGCAGAATAAATCGCCGGAACTCGCCTCTCTCGTCAGTGTCACGTCACTCTCCGCCTCTGATGTGCGGGCCCTTATGCCTCCTGACGAAGCGCTTATTGAATACTACTACAGCGAGGGTGAGATGTTTGCCTTTGTCCTGACGAGAGATGATTTGAAATCCATACGTCTTAACAGCGATAAGCTTGTAGAGGATGTCCGGCGGTTTCGGACTCTTCTTGAGACGCCGGGTTCCTCAGATTACCTGACGCTTGCCCGCAGTCTATACAAGCGGCTTTTTGAGCCTTTCGAAAGGATGTTAGGCAAACGAAACCTTGCGATTGTGCCGCACGGCGCATTGCACTATCTTCCGTTTAATGCCCTCTGCAATGATAAAGGATTCCTGATCGAACAATACAGCATCCGCATCCTTCCCAGCGCAAGCGTAATCAAGTACCTACACGCCAAGAAATCCGCAAAGGCCGCGGAGATCCTTGCCTTCGGCAATCCCGACCTGGGCGATGCGCGTTATGACCTCGCCTATGCCCAGGAGGAAGCACGCGCGGTTGCCCGCACGCGGCCGCAGTCCCGCGTACTTGTGCGCAAGGAGGCAACGGAGACCGCATTCAGGAAATATGGCCGGAGCTTCAGATACATACATTTTGCCACGCACGGCCAGTTTGATTCCGATATGCCCCTCAAGTCCGCAATACTTCTTGCAGGTGATGATTGGAGTGACGGCCGGCTTACGGTGGATAAACTCTATTCCATGAACATCGATGCCGATCTGGTGACATTGAGCGCCTGCGAGACGGGCCTGGGAAAGGTCGCAAACGGCGACGATGTGGTGGGTTTGACGCGCGGCTTTCTCTACGCGGGAAGCAATTCTATCGTGTCGAGCCTCTGGAAGGTTGACGACCAGGCCACGGGAGACCTCATGGCGGGATTTTATAATGCTCTGAAGAATACCGATAAGCGCCAGGCTTTGAGGCAGGCGCAGTTGAGCGCCCGGAAAAAATATCCCCATCCTTACTACTGGGCTTCTTTTCAACTGACAGGCAATGCGGATTAAGAGGGCAAAGCGGGCTCGGAATAGGATTATCACAGAGAATCAGCGCCGCAGAAACTCCTTGGATCTCGCAAATACATCAGTGGGCGTTCCCAGAGCCTGCTTTAACTTGACGTCCATATCCCAGGGATTCTTTGTCAGGGAGATCGAGATTACCTGCATAGGGGTGAGCCTGAAACAATAGTACCACGGAGAAACCAGCATCGTGTTAATCAGGGGATAGTCCGAGCCATAATATAATTTTCCCGAAAATTCTCTCCAGGTCAGAGCCTCTTCCATGTATCCCGGCTTGTTAATTTGCGTAAGGGAAGAGATATCGGCAAACAGGTTCGCCTTATTCGGATTATCTCTCAGCATTCGCGCGAGCCTGACGGAACCGGATTCCCTATGATATATTCCGGGTGGGCTGCCTTCGCGGTGATATCGCCCCGTGGAGGCGATGTGAGCCGCAATTACCTTGACGCCAAGGCTTAAAGGGAGACGCAATCTTTCAGGATCGTTGAGCTCGTCGTTAGAGTCGGGAATCGCCCAGTCCTTGCCAGTATGGGTCAGGAGGGGTAGCTTGAGTTCCTTTAGCTTTTTATAGAAAGGGATCAGTTTAGGGTCGCTCGGATCGATGTACATGACCGATGGAATCCACTTCACAAGAACGGCGCCGTGAGCCTTCGCCCAAACGAGGCGAGCAGGCCAGTCTTTTCTGTACGGGTTCACGGAGGCGCCGAAGAGGAGATTGCTGTGCCTGGCTACAGCCTCTGCCACAAACTCGTTGGGAACATAAACCTCTGTTCGCTGCGTGTCCAGCAACCCATCGCTGACTGCGCCATCCATCGCCAGTACAACAGCTTTCTTAACGAACTTGCTTTCCGCGAGCAGTTGGGAGAGGCGATCTACCACCAAGCCATCGCCCCTTTCCCATAATTCCTGCTCGGAGACTCCGAAGCTCCTCAAATAGAGGGGAAAGCGCCAATTGTTCCGAAATTTATCCGATATGAAACATCCACTGCCTCCGGCGCCTATGCCGGCAATGTGGCAGTGCATGTCCACGATGCCTTCTTCGGGCAGGGGTTCCACCGGGCGGTAAGGGCCACAAGAAAGAGTGCAAGCCAGTACCGCAAGCGTTCCAGCCGCCAACATGCATTTCCACATTTTGTCAAGATGCCTGTCCACGTGGCTTTCCTTTTTCTGAAAGCAACCAATCGTAGATATATTGCGCTATATCTTTCCAACCGGGCTCACCGAGCACCCAGTGTGCGTGGCCTGCAAATTCTTTGTAAGTCGAAACTTTCCCATATTTAGCCGCGATTTTTCTTACAACTGCGGGCGGTGTTAATCTATCTTCAGTACCGGCAACGACGAGAACGGGACATGTAATTCTTGATTCATCGACTTCCGAAGATCTGTTTTTGTCAAGGAGCCAGAAACCCATTTCCCATGCGGCCCTTCCCGACTCGTACACGAATTTATCAAAGATATCCTTCTGTTTATCCCGAGGCACTAAATGAAGTGTTGAATATATTGTATTCTCTAACGTTCCTTTAATCGGCTTTTTCCAAAAACCATAGGTGGTGAGGTCGTCCCAAAAACTCTTTATCACTGTCCATTTCAGGGCCATCACCCCGCGAGGTGCGGCGGGGGTGAGCAGGATAAGAGATTCAGCCGAGCTACGAGCCGCGAGAATCTGCGCAAGCAGGCCGCCCATGGAATGCCCCATCAAAATGGGAGGCTTGCCCAGTTTCCGGATTTCTTCCTCAAGGTCATGAACATAATCGAGAAGGCTGGTGGTCCCCAGTTGAGGGTGTGGGAAATCATCGTGAGCTATATCATGATATCGTAAGGTAGGAGCAATGCACCGATAGCCTTTGCTTTCAAAAAAAGCTTTGTAGTTATCCCAGACCCAGCCTCCGCAATACATGCCGTGGATCATCATGATAGTCGTACTCATTTCTCCACCTCCACATTCCTCAGCCGGACGCGTCTATTTAAATGTTGTGATGCTACTCCAGTATTCCCTCTATGAAATTTTACACATTAATGAAATTCCGTCAATCAGCAAGTATAAGCGCAGCGTAGTTCTGTGTTTGGCAACAAATCCCTTGACAACCATTCTAATAATCTTTTACTATTCAACAACTTGGAAACCTGAACTTAAAATGACATTCCGGCATGGGAGCCAGCCTGTAAATGTAGCGGTCATCTGTGAATCCCCTCCCCTAATAGAGGTGCACAGTGAAGTGCTCAAAATGCCAATTTGAGAATTATGCTTCTGCCAAATTCTGTGTTGAATGTGGCGGCAAGCTTGAAATTGTCTGCCAGAATTGCAGCACCCCCAATTATCCAAGCCACAAGTTCTGTAGCGATTGCGGCATCGCACTAGTTACCCCTTCCGAGACATTACCTAAGGATCTTTCATTCGATGAGAAGCTTAGGAAGATTCAAAAGTACCTCCCCAAGGGCATCACAGATAAAATCCTTTCTCAAAAAGACAAGATCGAAGGTGAACGGAAGCAGGTCACGGTACTCTTCTGCGATATGAAGGGATTTACCCGCCTTTCAGAGAAACTCGGCCCCGAAGAGGTCTATGCCTTGATGGATCGGGTCTATGAGATTCTGATCAAGAAAGTGCACGATTACGAAGGGACAGTCAACGAGATGACCGGTGACGGCATCATGGCCTTATTCGGCGCTCCCATTGCCCTGGAAGATGCCCCCCAGAGAGCCATAAGATCCGCCATGTCTATTCATAGAGAGATGACCCGCTTCAATGAAGCGATAAAACTGGAAAAGGGAGATTACCCTCCGATAAAGATGCGCATCGGTATTAATACCGGCCCGGTGGTGGTGGGGACATTGGGCAATGATTTGCGCGTTGAATTCAAGGCTGTGGGAAATACGGTAAATCTTGCCGCCAGAATGGAGAGTTTAGCAGAGCCGGGAACCACTTATATCTCCGATGACACATTCAGACTTACAGAAGGACTTTTCCGCTTTGAGTGCCTGGGCGAAAAGGGGATTAAAGGAAAAGAGAAGCCGATCCGCGTTTACCAGGTTATCGCCCCCAGTACGAGACGGACAAGATTTGATGTCAGCGCAGAGAGCGGATTAACTCCATTTGTGGGAAGAGAGCGTGAACTGGAACTGCTTTTGGACGGATTTGAAAGAGCCAAAGAAGGAAGAGGACAAGCCATCTCCATTATTGGTGAGGCAGGCACCGGTAAATCGCGTCTCCTCTATGAGTTCAGGAAAGCTGTCACTAATGAAGCCGTAACCTTCATTGAGGGACGATGCCTCTCTTACAGCAGGAATGTAGCTTATCATCCCATATCGGATCTCCTGAAATCCAACTTTGATATCCGCGATACTGACGCCGATGATGATATCAGAGAAAAGGTTATCAATGGCCTTAAGCTATTGAAAATCGACGAAGCCTCTACCCTTCCCTACCTCCTGGAGCTTCTTTCCGTCAAGGAGAGCGGTATAGATGAGATCTCTCTGAGTCCGGAGGCGAAAAAAGATAGAACGCTCGAAGCAGTGAAGAGAATCATCCTGAGAGGTTCAGAAATCAGGCCCCTGATTATGGCCATAGAAGACCTTTACTGGATGGACAAGAGTTCCGAAGACGTCATGAAGGAATTGCTCGAGATCATTCCCGGCGCAAGGGTATTCCTGGTCTTCACCTATAGACCAGAGTTTGTCCATACCTGGGGAAGCAGATCCTACCACAGCCAGGTGACCCTAAACAGGCTCTCGAATCGCGAGAGCCTCACTATGTTGACGCACATTCTCGGAACCCCAAATATCGATAGAGACCTTGAGGAATTGATTCTGCAAAAGACTGAAGGTATCCCTTTCTTTATTGAAGAGTTCATCAAATCCCTCAAAGATCTGAAGATTATCGAGATGAAAAACAACACATGCCGGCTATCAAAAAACATCAGGAAGCTCGCCATCCCTTCCACGATACAGGATGTAATCATGACGAGGGTAGATAATCTTCCTGAGGGAGCAAAGGAGGTAATTCGGGCAGGCTCCATCATCGAAAGGGAGTTCAGTTATGATCTGATCAAGAAGATAACAGAGTTCTCTGAACATGATATTCTGTCTTATCTGTCTGCATTAAAAGATGCAGAGCTTCTCTATGAGAGGGGCATATATCCGCAATCCACCTATATCTTCAAACATTCTCTCACGAGAGAGGTGGTTTATGACTCCATCCTGACAAAAAAGAAAAAACAGCTTCATCAGAAAATAGCCGATACCATAGAAGAGATCTATGAAAATGACCTCTGTTTCCATTACGGTATTCTGGCCAATCACTGCATTGCCAGCGAGAATTATGAAAAGGGAGCGGAGTATGCGAAGCTTGAAGCAAAGAAATACCAGAAGGCCGCCCTATTCAAGGATGCCATCGAGTATGCTAAAATGAGCATCACCTGCCTGGGAAAGCTCCCGCAAACGGAAGCCAATCAGAAGATTCTCATTGATGCCACAACAACACTCGCGATTTATAATCTGAGCCTCAATTATCTTGTAGAAGCAAGAGACGCCGTTCAACCCATTATAGATTTAGTAATGAAGATGAACTATAAGAAGAGTCTTGCCGGAATTTATATCACAATGGGGACGTATTCCTTTGGGGTGGAAGAGGATTTCGACAAAAGGAATTCGATATATGAATAAAGCAATCCAATTTTCAGAAGCAGTCAACGACTTTCTTTCATTATGGATGGCATGTTCTCAATTAGGCATCTTCTTGCCTCATATCTGCGAATTTGAAAAGGCATTGACGTATTCCGAAAAATGCCTGCAACTGAGTGAACTTGCAAATAACCCGATGGGCAAATCTCTTTCAAAAGCTTATATGACATACATGTGTACCCTTCGGGGACATATTGATCTGGCGTGCAAACATTGTGAAGAGATACTGCGAAATGTTGAAGAATCCGGTGACGTATATATAAAAGGGACGGTCTATTCACATTATGGGGCAGCCCAGTACTATAAGGGCGCATTTGAAAAGGCGGAGAAATATTTTTTAGAAGGATTAACTTTGTGCAAAAAAACGGCTCAAGTTGGTTGGGAGTCTATTGCAAATGCCAGACTGGGCTTTATGTCTTTTGATGCCGGATTGTACGGGAAGGCTCAGGACTATCATAATCAGGCAATAAGAATCCTGGAAGGAGCGAGACTGCACCCCTCATGGGCTAACGTCCAAAAGAACTGCTTAGCAAGAGCACGCGTGCACTCAAATGACAGAGATATCAACCTTAGTGAATTATTCGAGCATTATAAGAATAATAAAATGACCGTCTATGAAGGCTTCATGGCAAGGACTATCGGAGATGTAATGTTAAATATTGATGATAATCACCTTTCGGATGCGGAAGACTGGATTAAAAAGGCCATCGATGCCGATACGAGAAACGGCACTGGCTGGCAGTTGGCAAATGACTACGCCCTCTACGCCGGCTTCTTCAAAAAGAAAGGCGATGTATTCAAGGCAAAGGAAAACCTCCATAAGGCAATTGATGTCTTCAAGGAATGCGGCGCCGATGGTTGGGTGGATCGAACTCAAAAATCCCTGGCGGAACTTGCCTGACAAAGCTCCCTGTCTCGATCATTTGCCCCCTTTCGTGCAGTCACCCGTTCCTCGTAGCGTCTCAGCAAGAGATCTTCCTGTAATTCCTCCCTGTCGGCGCGCTTAATATAGAATTCCCCTTCCACCGCCTCTATCATTTCGAGATATCTGGAAGCGGCAACCTCCTTTACCACCTTTCTTTGGACGAAATTATTTCCAATCCGCTGAAACACCGGCATGAGTTTCTTGCGTTTTCCCAGAATCTTGACAATATCCGTTAAAGAGGTAGCCGCGAGATTAAACTCCATAATCTTCTTCTGCAAGGTGGATGGTTTCATGTGCTTCGGATAGAGAATGACAAATTCGCCGTTACAGTAATCTACAACTGCACGTCCAAAATGGGAGAATTCGTCCCAGAGGAAGTAACGGTGCGCAGGCATGAACTGATCAGCTGATTCCGGCAGCTGGCTCAATGGAGAGACCCTCCACTTTTCGATCCCGGTCTCGTTAATAAAGGCCCGGATCTTCTCAAAGGTGTCTGAATCGTCCGTGTCATAGCCCACGATGAAGAGACCCGTTATGGCAAAGCCGTGTTCGTGAAATATATCCATGGCCTTTCTGTTAGTATCGTAAGACATTGTCTTTTTGAAATCTGAGAGAGTCTGCTCGGTCAGGGACTCTATCCCGACACACAGGTTGAACACGCCTGCCTGCCTCATTAATTCAAGCAGCTTTCGATCTTCGCAGATATCGGCCCGCACCAGCAGAGTAGCCTTCATCCGGGTTGCGGTTCGGGCGAGGGCTTCGAAGAACACATGTGCCCGTTCGTCGAAAGGCAGTGCAGCCGTGGGATCCTCGAACATTACCCTGCGGATACTGGACCGACCGAGGTGATCCAGAGATACTCTCATGGAACTTTCGATACTCCGCCGCCGATAACCCTTGCCCTGCGAAAGGCGCGATGTAGGGCAAAAAGAGCAATTGTAAGGACATCCCCTGGTCCCTTGAAACGTGAGCATCGGAAACATTCTTTTCCTCAAGGTCCAGATGAAAGGAAGGTATCTAAAGACTAAACCCCTGGACGGTCTCATCATACCCGACAACAAGAGAAAGGTCGGGCATATTATCAAAACACTCACAGATATGATTCTTATTGAGCGAGTTATTGAAGATGTCCGCTCCGTCACGCCCTTCCAACTCAAGGCATTTCAAGAGCTGGAGAAAGGCTGCCTCCGACTCACCCCGCAGTCTGTAGTCAAAGAAAGAAGAAAATCGGGAATCACCGCCCACTGAGATATGTTCTCCTCCCAGCACCGTCACCACCTGGCGGCTCAGCTTCTCAGCTTCCATTTTGACGGCTCCTGCAATTTCTTCGGCTCTCGTTATTGCCGCAGACTTGCAGGAAAAGCCGACGACATCAAACTCTCGCGCCAAATCTTGGGGTGATACTTGAAGCCCCAGTTCTTCATTGAATAGCCTCACAAAATAGCCCGCCTGCCTCGTTACGGACGCCACTTGCAACGGTCCATACCGTTGTGTCCAGAGAGCGCCTGCAAGGCAGAAGAACTTCTTTGCCGGCACCACAATAGCAACTCGAAGCCTTGGGGAAGAATCGTCATTCATTCCGGATCAGTCCATTCCGGGCAACAACTGCCCCAAATAAATGCTTAAACTTTCCGTCTGAAAATTAGCCGAGTTAAATGCTACTATTGCTCAAAAAAGTATCTGTATCTCAACAGCAGTCCCACCTTCATAGCCGCTTGGCACATATTTCTATCAGCAAAGTTCTAATATGCCGGCGACATATTTAGCTACAGGTTCAATAAAGTTGTCATCCGTCCAGTATTTCGTATGGCAAAATACAGGTAATCCAACAGTGATTTTACTGTCCTGTGTGTCATTGTAGCTTGGACTTAGATTCTGCAATGGCCACCCCAACACATCGCCGGAGTAAAAGAAGTTCAACCACTTTGCAAAATTTCTCAAATTTTCGTCAAGCTCTTCACCGGGAAATTTGATGCGATCTATCGGATTATAGGCGAGTGCATAGAGAGGTATCGGCGAGCCACAGGTTATAAAGCCTGCCAATGTTTCCATGCTTTCAAATTTATTGTTTGCATATGGATCCGGCCCTCCTTTTCTTTGCGGGTCCCAGTTTTGTCTGTCCCAGATATAATCAGACATTATCACAGAACCCATCGAATGGGCGATCACTATAACGGGTCTATCTTTATTGTCTAATTTTCTTCTGAGGTCGGCAATTGAATCATAAACGACCCTATGAATATTGTCATGTGCTTCATCTTTCTTATTCGGCATATACTGATAGCCGGTAACGTCTCCGATCAAATTGATAACTTTTCTTCTCAGCCAACGGAGAGGCGGCTTGTCTTCTGGGAAAAGTCGAGTGAACAATTTATCTTCTCGTCGAGATAATATGGGATGCCAATATATCGGTTGAAAAAGTATTTCGGTATGATTCAAACCGTAATCAGATATTCTTCTCTCTAACTTCCCAATCATCACATTGGCAAATCCTTTTGCTTGCCATCCTACCCCATGTATTATTAACACTCCAAGTTTAGCTGCCATATAACACTCCTTGTTGTTAATAATTTTGAGAAAATGAGATTAAGGGTTACCCGTCAGAAGTGTTCACGATCGATTTACACTGATAGTTGATTTGCTGAATATTTTCAAGTACTATATCTATATAATGGGATTCCGGAACAGAGACGGTAGTCAATCTTGCTTTGCTGGGAGCCAGGTTTCGCCCTGAATAATGAAAAGGAGGTCTCATGAATCCGTCAGAAATGGAAGAAAAGGCGGGGATGCTCTTTGACAGGCTTTTCCACTGAAGCCAGGCCGTTCTTGCGGTCGGGCAAGAAAAGCTTGGTAAAGATGTGAGCGAGGATATGCTTAAAGCAATGGATGCCTTCGGCGGAGGGTTGGGGGCCCACGGCGAAACTTGCGGCGCTCTCATTGGCGGTCTTGCAGTAATAGGCGTAATGTTCGGCAGAAACGAGGGGGATAAATTTGCTGATTTTCGTATGTGGAAATACGCGCATGAACTTATGAAGCGGTTTAAAGGGGAAATTGCAAATGGCAGTATCCTCTGCCGGGATATCGTTGGCGTGAACTGGATGGACCCGAATCAGGTCAAGGAGTATCGGCAAGGTCAGAAGCACAAGGACTGCAGACAATTGACGAGCCGAACTGCGAAGGTTGTCGGAGAAATCATCGAGCGGGCGACGGCTGTGTAGCAATCCGTATCCATGCAAGACACAGTCATTTCGAGCGAAGCGAGAAATCCTGCCCACCATTTCATGAAAGCTGAGATCTCACGCATACCAAGGAGGAGGAATGTTAACGACTAAAGAAGCCATAGAAAAGAGGCGGAGTATTAGAAAATTTAAGCCGGACCCCATTACTGAAGAGCACATAATGGCCCTTCTCGATTCTGCGAGGCTTGCGCCGTCAGGGTCAAATTCACAGCCGTGGCGATTTAAAGTTGTCCGCGATCGGGAAACAAGACTGCAACTTGCTCAGGCATCTTACAAACAACCATTCATCGCCGAAGCTCCCATTGTCTTTGTCTGCTGTATCGATTTGAAGAGTTTCATAGACGGCACTGTCTCAGGAATACAGGACTTGGGCAGAATTGGGGCCGTCGAAGGCAGGATAGTGAAGATCATAGCGGATAGGACGGAACGTTATACACCCGTTGACATAGAAGAACTCACGCCCAGAATAGCTCTTAACCTGGCCATTGCCGTTGAACATATCGTGCTGCGGGCGCTGGATTTCGGTCTTGGAAGCTGCTGGATAAGGCTCTTTGATGAAAAGGCGATCAAGAACCTTTTCGGATGGGGCCGGAATATTCATGTAGTCGCGCTGCTGCCGGTTGGATATCCGGCTGAAACTCCCGCGCCAAGAAGAAGACTGAAAATCGAGGAAATCCTTATCGACTGAATACAAAGGGAGGATTCGATGGTCATTATCTTAGGACAGTACACGAAGCCTCTGGAAGTGATCGATGCCCTGATCTCTGAACATCGAAAATTTCTGGATGAGTTCTACAAGAAGTCAAAGTTTGTCTGTTCCGGTCCGCAAGACCCCAGAGTCGGTGGTGTCATAGTGGCAAACGTAGAGAGCGTCGATGAAGCCCGGCAGATCATGGAGGGCGATCCTTTCCACGTTAACAGAGCAGCGGAATATCAATTTATCAAATTTCTGCCGCTTAAGTGTGATGAGCGCTTCTCGTGCTTCATCAAATGATACTTATAGCATATTCTCGCAACCTTTTACCTTAATGATTAAAGCCTTATAAGCTATTGCTAATGTAATGTATGACATAGTGATCTCCATTACTAAAAAGGAGCAGGATTGACGACAGACGTTACAATTTCAAAGGAGAAGTTCATCATCGACGCGGCGAAACACCGTCTTTCTGCTGAATTTATCAGGCCCTGCATCAAGAGGGACAATCGGCCCGGGCTTGTATTCCTCCACGAAGGACTGGGCAGCATCGGTCAGTGGCGTGACTTCCCTGAAAAAATATGCGCACAAACGGGCTGCCCGGCTCTGGTCTATGAACGCTGGGGTTATGGCGGTTCCGATCCCTTAACGCAGCCCCGAAGACCAGACTATCTCCATGACGAAGCCTTGCTCAGCTTACCCGAAGTCTTGAATCAGTGCGCCATCGATAAACCTATTCTTATAGGTCACAGCGATGGCGGTTCCATCGCCATTATATATGCGGGAACCTATCCGCAAAAGGTCGCCGGTGTTATAACAGAGGCGGCACATGTCTTTGTCGAGGATGTCACAGTAGAGGGCATAAAGCGCGCTGTGGAAGTCTATGAGAGTACAGACTTGAAAGAGAGACTCGCCAAATTTCATGGTAGTAATACTGATCTGATGTTCCGGGGCTGGGCAGACATCTGGCTTTCACCGGAGTTCCGGAATTGGAATATAGAGGAATATCTTCCGCATATCACCTGCCCTTTTCTCGCCATTCAGGGCAAGGATGACGAGTACGGCACGTCTGCCCAGGTTGAAGCCATCGTGGGTAAGGTAAAGGGATCTGCAAGGGCATCAATGATCGACAATTGCGGACACATCCCTCACATACAGGCGATGGACGCAGTGCTTTCTGAGATGGTCAATTTCATCTCCGAAATGGTTGCCGGCTGAATTAGAAGATTATGTTTGCACGCACGTAAAGAGCGCCCGCGCATCCGCGTGAAGCCAGTTCAAATAAATTCATTCCGCATTTATGTTATTGTCAATTCGGCAATGGCTTAAGCGGCGCGGGCTTGCCGTCCGGAACCGCTGTACGCGTACCGTTCATGATCATCGCCAGAAAAGTGTAATAGCCGTTAATGCCGAGCATGTCGATGACACCATGCTCGCCGAAGCGCTTCAGTGCACGCTCATATGTCGCATCGGCAATACCCTTGTTGATATGGAGTTCCGTGCAGAATTCATAGACAATTTGCTCATCTCCGCTCATACCTGCAGGATAGCGGCCGTCAGCAATCGCTCTCACAACCTCCGGCTTGATGCCTGACTTAATGGCTATCGATTCATGGATAGCCCATTCCACCTGTTGTGTCCATTGGCGCGCCGTAATAAGGATTACGAGCTCGCTCAGTTTCGTTCCGATTGCGCTCTTGTAGCGCAGGTACTCCCCCATTCGCTGAGCCCTATCCATGAGCTCAGGACTTCGTATCAGTGGCACGAATGGCCCATAAAGAGCACCCCGGGGACCTTTGATAATCTCCTCGGCGTATTTTTTCTGAAGAGCCGTCATCTTTTCCAACGGCATGGCGGGCATTCTGTCCTGTGCAAAAACGCTGCTCGATTGCAAACCGATAGCAACTACGAAAACGATAAAACAAAGCCACTTCATAAAATCCACCTCCTATTTAGTCTAAACGACGCAACACTATTCACGCAAATGCAATACCGGCTTACGAAAAGCCCAACCACAATAGACAAGAAGTAAATTTGAGAGGACCGGTGTAATCCAGATATCTCTAATGACTACATATCGTATAGATCTATTTCTCGATGATTAATTCGTCCTCCAGCTTTATGCAGCCGATGACGCTCTGGGCGGCCGGGCAGCGCGTGATATAGTTTGCGAAGCTCTCTTTCGCATCGGCCACTTTATCATCGGGAACCTTAAGGTGGTATTTGACACGGATGGTGGTAATTTTGAGAACGCCGTTGATATTCTCTATGTCCCCTTCCACATCGGCCCAGTATAGACTTTCCGGGGTGGGAATCTTTTTTCCGGCCATCAGCGTGGCCAGTGTTCCCATCATTCAACCCGCTGTCGCGGCAACAATGTGGTCGAGAGTCGCAGCGTGCTCCTTTTCCGGCTCCACTTTATAGAACTTCATGATACCGCCATGAACGCCGTAATAGACCGGTTCTGAGAATCCTTCTATCATGGCCCTCCTCGTTGGCCCTTTTTCCCTCACAATTTTGATTTTTGACGTGTGAACGACTTCTCCCATATGACCCCTCCTTGGCCTTTTTCTAATTAATACCCCAACAAATTTGCATTTACAAGAAAATCCCTGCGTCTGTGCTATTCCGAGATACACGTTCAGACCTTGATTGCTGCTCTATCAGGTCAGCCGTTCTATGAAACGGTCGTATGGGTATCGCAGAACATCTCTTGTGGTTTGGCCGCGGGTGATGTATAAAATGCACAGATTATCAAAGGGGAGCCATGAAGATGAAGTCCATCCGTTTTATAGTATTTCTTTGCATGTTTTCACTTCTGATCTATGTCCCCTTGGATGCAGCATCAACGGTGAAGCGCGGAGTTCAGATAACCCCCAAGCCCTCCCCTTCCCTCGACAGCCTCTATAACCAAAGTTACGCTGTCATTATAGGCATCAATGCCTATGAAAGATGGCCGTCTCTGGAGTATGCCGTCAATGACGCCAAGTCGATCCAGAAGCGCCTTAAAGATATGGGATTTGATACAATCACCCTCCTGGATAATTATGCCACAAGGGAGAACATCCTCAAAGTTCTCGGAGACGAACTGCCCCAAAAGGTCCAGAAGAACGACCGGGTCATCATCTTCTTTGCCGGCCATGGCCAGACGGAGGAGCTCGCGGACGGCAGCCAGATGGGCTACCTCGTCCCTGTGGACAGCGATACGCGGAACATCTTCTCCACTGCCATATCCATGGATCAAGTTCGTCAGTTTTCCAGACGCCTGCCTGCCAAGCATGTCCTCTATTTGATTGATGCCTGCTACTCCGGCCTGGGGCTTACCCGGTCAGGAGGTATACCCCCGAGTGACCGTGACTATCTCAACAAGATTACCACACGGAAGGCGCACCAGATGCTGACGGCCGGCGGGAAGGGCGAACAGGCGCATGAAGAGGAAGGCCATGGTGTATTCACGAAATACATCCTGGAGGGGCTCGACGGTTCGGCAGACCGTGATGACAAAGGCTATGTCACGTTCAGCGATCTCGCCTCTTATGTGAAACCGAAAGTGACGCGCGAGACACGCAATTCGCAGGTGCCGCAATACGGCAGCATTGCCGGCGAGGGAGAGTTTGTCTTTGTCCTGACCAGGGCGGCTAGGGCGGCAGCGGATATACCAACAGGCGACAGGGAAGCGGTTGCGCGACAACCCGAACGTCTGGAATCCGTGAAGCCGAAAGATTTGAGAGCTGGCCCCGATGTCCGTTCTCTCGTTGCTTCAATACGGAGTAGTATTGTAAGTATTACCGTATCACCCAAGGGGGCTGATGATATTTTTGATAAATTCCTTGGAAATCCCCCTCCCGCAATGAAGCTGCAACCGAAAACCAAGAGCATGGGGTCCGGTTTTATCATCAGTCGCGACGGTTACATCCTGACAAACGATCACGTTATTGCAGAAGCCGACAGCATACTGGTTAAGCTTCCGACGGGAAAAGAGTATGAGGCCAAGGTCATAGGGAGAGATGCAGCAACGGATATTGCTCTCATAAGAATTGAGCCGAATGAGAGTCTCACCTCGGCTGGCTTAGGCAATTCCGAAAAACTTCAGGTTGGTGAACGGGTCATCGCCATTGGTTATCCATTAGGACTGCAACAAACCGTGAGCTCCGGCATTGTCAGCGCCATCAGTACTAAAGGTAACGACGATTTCATTCAGACGGACTTCTCCTTTCATCCCGGGAGCAGCGGCGGGCCTCTCGTCAATATGGAAGGCAAGGTAATCGGCGTCAATACGGCGATTTTGCCGCAAACGCAGGGAATCGGCTTCTCTATTCCGATTAATACAGTCAAAACTATTTTACCGGATCTCAAGACAAAAGGACGGGTCGTAAGAGGCTGGCTGGGCGTTGCCATTCAGGACGTAACGTCGGAACTTGCCGAAAGCCTGAAATTGGAGCAAGGAAGCGGCGTCCTCGTCTCTGAGGTATTTAAGGGAGGTCCGGCGGACACGGCCGGTCTTCGGGCAAGTGATTTGATTGTTGAGGTCAACGCAAGCAAGCTTAAGGATGCCTCTCATATTGTGCAACTAATCTCATCCCTTCGCCCCGGCGAGAAGGCAATTCTTAAGGTTCTACGCGATGGCCGTCCAATGACATTTCGCGCCATCATTGCAGAAAGAAAAGACTGATCTCAGATCGCTATAGAATAGAAACGCCGCTGATACGCGGCACGGACAAATAAATGGGCCTACTCAAACTTCTTATAAACGATCCTCTTACATTCATTCTTCTTGCCATACCGCTTCTGTACTCCGTTATTCTTCACGAACTGGCTCACGGCTGGGTCGCTTACAGGATGGGTGATTCGACGGCTAAATGGCAGGGCAGGCTGAGCCTCAATCCGTTAAGGCATCTCGATCCTATCGGTACCATCATGCTTTTTCTTTTTGGCTTTGGCTGGGCGAAGCCGGTGCCGGTAAATTTCAATAATCTGCATGACGCACGCAAGGGGCTCATACTCGTTTCCTCAGCGGGAATTATCACTAATATGTTTCTCGCCTTCCTCGCCTTCTTTCTATATCGCTTCTTATCGCCGGAGCCCTCAGGGGTACTATCCGCCCTCCTCTATTACCTGGCTCAGATCAATATCATACTGGCATCCTTCAATCTGATTCCAATTCCACCGCTCGACGGTTCAAAGATACTCATGGGATTCCTGCCGGCAAGGCTCCAATACACGCTTTCCCGCCTCGAGCCTTACGGCTTCTTTATCATCATCGGACTCCTATATTTTGGAGCCTTAAATCCGCTCATCGATCTTTTCCGGTGGCTGATTCTCTCTCTCATAAGCTTAGTGCTGCCGTAAGATCGCTTATTATCATTATACAGCCCTGATACGAATCCTCTCACGAGCATCTGTAAAATAACCGACAATCCCTCTTGCTTGAACCCATTACGCAAAAAAATGATGCATGAACTTTTTTACCTTGACGTCAATTGTTTTTATGTATAAGAAAAAAACATAAAATCATGATGCTTATTTTAATTATTTTTTTGGAGAGAACGAAATTATATGGAACCTCCTGGTTGTAGAGGGACTGACGATTGCCCGGCCGTGGTTCCCGGTAAAACAAAATAGAAGTATCATCCCGGAAGCATTTACATCACCTATCTGTTAGCCTTTCCTCAGCAGATTTCCGGGGTATATGTTTCAACCGGAAGTCACTGTCACTCCTCATACCTCTATCTCCTATATTGATTAACCCGACTTTCTAGATCTTTTGATTCATTGAGTCCTATCAGGGATAGCTCGTTTTCCTTTTGATGGTGCGCGTCTTATGTTCTGGGTAAGCAAGAGCATACACATCCTGAATCGCTTTCGTCGGCAGTTCATCATATTTCTGTCAGTTCTCGGCCCGGGCATTATTGTTATGGTTGCCGATAACGATGCAGGAGGAATCTCGACTTATGCCGTGACAGGTTCGAAGTACGGCTTTTCCCTGCTATGGATGTTCATCATCCTTCTTCCCATGGCCTATTACATTCAGGAGATGACCGTCCGTCTGGGTGCTGTTACCAAACGCGGCCATGCCGAGGCAATTTTTGAAGGATTCGGCCCTTTATGGGGGTGGTTTTCCCTGATTGATCTGACTATCATCAATTGGCTCACCCTGATAACGGAGTATGTCGGGATGACGGCAGCGATGAGTCTTTTCGGAGTGCCGCCGTGGCTGACCGTCATTGTGGTGACAGCAATTCTCTTTACTGTGATCGTTTCAGGTCAATACTGGACATTCGAAAAAATAACGCTTTTCTTCTGCTGCTTTAATCTCGTTTATATCCCCGCCGCCCTCTGGGCCATGGAAACGCCAAATGCTCCCACATGGAACGAGGTATTCAGAGGATTCTACAATCCTGATTTGGGCGGCTTCAACGCAGACCTTATTTTCATCATTCTGGCCAATATCGGCACGACCATTGCCCCCTGGATGCTTTTCTTCCAGCAGAGCGCCGTCGTAGACAAGGGGTTGGACATCCATGATATCAAGTATGGCAAACTGGAAACTTTGATAGGTTCCTTCTCAACCTGCATCGTTGCCGTCTTCATCATCATCGCCACGGCAGCGGTTTTTTATTTCCACAAACCGCCCATTATCATCGAGGATGCGGCCCAGACGGCTGAGGCCATCGTACCTTTTCTGCCCGCCGGACAGGGCAATTTGGCCCGAAAACTATTTGCCATCGGCCTATTTGACGCTGGTTTCCTGGGAGCCCTCTGCATTTCGCTTTCCACCTCATGGGCGGTGGGAGAAGTCTTCGGCTGGGCGCACTCGCTGAACAAGAAGGTCAAGGAAGCGCCCTGGTTTTATCTGGTTTATCTTGCCATGCTACTTACCTCGGGAGCCGTGGTCCTGATCCCCGGCGCGCCTTTAATCACCATTACGATGTTTGTGCAGGTTGTCGCAGTGACCCTGCTTCCCGCATTACTTATTTTCTTGCTATTACTGCTAAATGATAAATCCTTCATGGGCGAACATGTAAATACCCGTTGGCAGAATATTATAAACTGCTCGATAGTCATTCTCGTAATAATAATGTCCTCCCTGATGGGCGTCAGCACTCTTTTTCCGGACTTATTCAAATAACCAAAGAGGTGTACGGATATGGCAGAGATGAATCAGAAATTAAGAGTTCCAGACCTGCCCCAGGGAATAGGCAGCTATCGGTTCATCTACTTTTCGGAGCTCTTAAAGAGACCCATCTGTATCGGAAAGATCGGGAACCGCATCGGCAGACTCACTGATCTCGTTTTTGCCGTTGCTGAGCCTTATCCCGATGCCGTCGGTATTTACATCGAACATGGGTGGGGCAAGCCTACAACATTCATCCCGTGGAACAGAGTCCTCCGGATAGAGGATGACGCAATTTTTGTTCAGCCTCCCGATGAAGGCGACGAATACCCTCCTTTCGTCGACCAGCCGGGCTGGATTCTCATGGATAAGCACCTGATGGGTCGCACAATTGTGGATATGGACGACAGGCGGGTCGAGGTGGTCAATGATGTTCACCTCCTCGAAGCAAAGGGACGCTTTCTTCTCGTCCATGTGGATATCTCCTTTAACGGATTCCTCCGCCGCTGGGGGCTGGGAAAGCTTCACTGGATGAAAGATGACCTTATTTCCTGGAAGTACGTTCAACCTCTTTCCGTTGAAGATGCCGTCTCTACGGACAAGGTATCTCTGTCAGTTACCCGCAGACAGATACATGAACTGCCCAGCGAGGATCTGGCCGACATGCTGGAAGAGCTGGGCAAAGAGGAAAAGGATGCACTTTTCTCAGCCCTTGATTCCGAAAAGGCCGCTGAGACCCTCGCGGAAGCCGAGCCGCGGACACAACGTCAGATCATCGCCGCTCTCAGGAAGGAGCGTGCCCGGAATATCTTTACGGAAATGACCATCCCGCAATTGGCCGGCTTGTTTTCCGTTCTTCCCCACGACCATGTTTCCGAATTGATGGCATTGCTTACCAAGGATCAGGCGGATCGCGTTCGGTCGATTCTTTCCGAACGGGAAGCAACTGCCAGGGGAATGATGTCCTCCGACTTCCTTACCATGGCAAGGGAGACGACAGTCAGCGAGGCATTGATGAAGATCAGGCAATCCTCCATGGAGCCGGAGAGTATTTCTTACATCTATGTAGTGGGCGACAATGGTCAGCCGCTTCTCGGCGTCATAGATCTGCGCGAACTTATTCTTGCATCCGATGACGCGAAGCTTGGCGATATTATGGTGGAACCCGTGGTAACAGCAGAGGAAGATGATGTTCAGGACGACCTCTCTGAAATGTTCGCCAAGTATCACTACAGGATGATACCTGTTGTAGACGGCCAGGATAGTATTCTGGGTGTCATTCGCTACAATGATATCATGAAGGGTGTCGAAACCCGGATCAAGATTTAGGGAGGGTGGAATGCCACGCATACAGATAACCAAAACGACCAAGGTTGCTCTATACTTTCTGAAATTTTATTTGGTCTTTCTTCTGATTTTGATCTTTGTGAGATTTATAAGAACTTTTTGATAACCCTGGATCACTTCATTTCAAGACATGATCGATTATCGTCTCTTGTTTACGAGGTCGCCACCAGAAAACTGTCTTGCTTGAAATAAGCCCTTATAATAAATGACGTCGCAAATTTGTATGTCTTTCGGAACGATCATTCTGCTGCCTTTCATCTCCTAATTCACTTTTCACTGGATACCGGGCTAATCTATGCCAACCGAAGATGATGATTGACTGTTTGGAAAAAATGTAATAAAAAAAAGGGAAAGATACATTTCAGGAGGCAGAAACTATGAGGGGTCTTTTACAGCCAATGCACATTCTGGTAATATTGATCATAGTCCTCATTATCTTTGGCCCCGGCAAACTTCCCGAGTTGGGAAGCGCTATTGGCAAAGCCATAAGGGGTTTCAAACGTTCTATGGAAGACACGAAAGAGAAAATTGAGGGTACCGCAAACGCCGATAAACCAGAAAATAAGAAAGATTAATTTTCACTATAACCGGGTTATCAAAGCAGTAGGGACAGAAATATATTTCGTTAACAACGATGGAACTAGCTAATAACCAATCACTCTGACATCTGAGGCTTGACGATTTAATCACGTAAACGAAGTTTGACAATGTATCGGGGTTATCAAGTAGCCCCTTATACGTATTATTATTTATTACAGTCCCTTCCATATTGACGAAGTTACGATCCCTAATTCACCTTTCACGCGCGGGAGCTAATCATGGCACAGACAGAAAAGAGGAAGCTTGACAGCGGTGACTTATTTCCACAGATGGAGCTTCGGTTTACAGACGGCAGTTCCATGAGTATTCCTGATATGTTGAAGGGTTCCTGGACCGTCCTTCTGGTCTACAGGGGAGGATGGTGACCATTCTGTCGTCAGCAGTTGGCTGATTTTCAGTCACGCATTTCTGATTTTGATGAGAAGAAAATTAGAGTTATTGGGGCTTCAGCGGACACCCTGCAAGATGCCCTGAAGTCTGTGGAGAGGAAGAATCTGACCTTCCCAATTGCCTATGGACTGGATGCGAGGGCATTCGCCGCCATGACAGGGGCTTTTTTCGACGATGTGAGAGGCTATCTACATGCAACCGGCTTTATTCTCAGACCGGACGGCAAAGTAGGTGAAGCCGTTTATAGCACCGGCAATATCGGGCGCTTCGTGTCGGCAGACGCCATTTTCATGATCGATTATCGCGTCAAAAAGGGTTTCTAGTCGGGAAATGACTGCGGATAAAATAAAAGCGCGTACTCTCGTCTTTATACAACTGGGCTGTATTGTTTTTATCCTTGCATCAGGCAATCCTGTTTCATACCAACCGTTGCTGCTTCTGCTCCAGATTGCGGGAATGGCAATCGGGATATGGGCGGTCGCCGCCATGGGGGTTGGCAATATAAATATTTCGCCGCTCGTGAAAGAAGGCGCAGTGCTCGTAACAAGAGGGCCTTACAGACTCATCAGACACCCCATGTATTTAGCTGTATTGCTGGTAATCTGGCCGCTTATCATTGACCGCTTTTCCCTCCTGCGTGTTACCGCAGGATTCGTTCTTACCACTAACTTAATAATAAAGATGCTGTACGAAGAGCGCCTTCTCAAGAAACAGTTTGCAGAATACGAAGCCTATATGAAAAACACCAAGAGATTGATCCCTGCCATTTTCTGAGTGAACCTCATCAAGAAGCCACACCGGTATACCCTTCCCAATACTGACATGGACGCTTCTTTCAATCTGCATTGCGGCGGCCATTTGTTGTTGACAGACAACGGCCATTTCTTTATTATTTTCTTGAGGAATGTTGGTCGCCTGTCAAAAGACGCTTTCTGATTATTCACCGAAGGATTCACCGTATGGACATGAAACAGTTCGAAGTTCCTGTGGAGAAGTTGCGCTGGCAGTGTGATCCTGCAATGTTTACCTTCGATTGCACAAAAGAAATGGCCCCATTGCGCGAGTTTATCGGCCAGGACCGGGCCATTCGTGCTATACAGTTTGGCCTCTCTATGAACCATGACGGGTATAATATTTTTGTTGCAGGCTTGACGGGTACCGGTAAGACCTCCATGGTGAAGACATACATCGACCGACTCATAGCCAGTGGCCGGATAAGGGAAGGCTTCCATCCGCAGGACTGGGCCTACGTCTATAACTTTGCTGATCCCGACCGTCCCCAGACTATCAGCGTGCCACAGGGCACCTGCAAAGATTTTCGCAATAGAATTTCCAATCTGCTAAACCGGCTCAAGGAGGACCTGGCCCGCGCATTCTCCAGCGATGAGTATAAGAACAGCCACAAAAAGGTTATTGAAGAGAGTCAGGCAGAGCAGCAGAAAATCCTGCAGGAAATCGGGGAGGATACCCGCGCGCAGGGTTTTCTTCTGGAAATGACGCAGATGGGACCTGTCCTCGTCCCCCTTATTGATGGCCGTCCTATGGATCAGGCTGCATACATGGCGCTCGATGAATCTCTTCGCCGGGACCTCGACAAGCGACACGCCGAACTTCTGAAGAGTGTTCAGAGAACTTTCGAAAAGCTGCACGAATTACAGCATCAAACCGTACAAAGACTGGCCGATGCGGATAAAGCACTGGCTGATATAACCGTTACAAGGCTGTTCGACGCGCCTCTGACTGACTACAAGGATCAACCTAGAATTATCCAATATCTCAATAATCTGAAGCAATACACCCTTGATAACCTCGACATATTCAAAGGGGATGAGGGAAAGGCGACGACCCTTTTGGGCATGCCTGGGAGCCAGATCGCGCAGGGCCGTGACCCGTATCTTCCGTTCCAGATCAACGTGTTCATTGATAACAGTGAATCGGAAGGGCCTCCCGTAATCACCGAGCCTAACCCAATCTATCCTAATCTCTTCGGCAAGGTGGAGCGAAGATTCCTCTTGGGCGGCTATCTCAGCGATCATACCATGCTTAAGCCGGGCGCAATCCATCGCGCGAACGGAGGCTACCTGCTTCTCAGTGCTGCTGAGGTTATCATGAATCTCGGCGTATGGCCGGCCCTGAAGCGCGCGATCCGTACTAAAGAGGTGGGAGTCGAGGATCCCTTTGAGCAGTTCGGCTTGCTCGCACCACAGGGGATGAAGCCTGAGCCGATACCCATCGAAATCAAAATATTCCTCATAGGCGACCCCGCCATATACCAGTTGCTGGCTATGTATGATGAGGAGTTCTGGGAGCTCTTCCGTGTGAAGGCTGACTTCGATTACGAGGTTCAGAAAACCAGTGATAACTTGATGGCCTTCGCCGCCTACATCTCAGGTTGCTGCGAGGACTGCAACATCCGCCACTTTGATCGCACTGGCGTAGCCAAGGTCATTGAGTTCACTTCCCGTCTGGTAAGTGATCAGCAGAAGCTATCTTCCCGCTTTTCCCAGATCAGGGAACTGGTACTCGAGGCCGAGCATTTTGCGCAGCGGGATGCTGCGGAATTGGTCGGCGCCAAGCATGTGGAGCAGGCCCTGGATGAGCGCCGCTTCCGTCATAACCTCCCGGATGAACGTATCAAGGAAATGATAGAGCGCGGCACAATAATGATTGATACTGATGGTAGCGTCATCGGCCAGGTCAACGGATTAAGCGTCTATAGTCTGGGCGATGTTGTCTTCGGCAAACCATCTCGTATCACCTGCCGTACCTTCCTGGGGCGGCATGGCATAATCAACATAGAGCGCGAGTCCAAGCTTAGCGGCCCGATTCACAATAAGGGTGTGCTTATTTTGAACGGTTACGTGGGGTCGAGATTCGCCCAGGATTTCCCGCTATCTCTATCCGCAAGCCTCTGCTTTGAACAGTCATACGAAGGCGTTGAAGGTGATAGCGCTTCATCTACTGAGCTCTACGCCCTGCTTTCGAGCCTGGCGGATGTACCGATAAGACAGGACATTGCCGTGACGGGCTCAGTCAACCAGAGAGGTGAGATCCAACCGATAGGCGGAGTCAACCAGAAGATTGAAGGCTTCTTCGGAATCTGCAAGGCAAAAGGCCTCACCGGTCGTCAGGGTGTGATTATACCCGCCCGTAACTTAGATAACCTGATGCTTCGCCAGGAAGTCATTGATGCGGTCAACGCCGGTCAGTTCCATATCTGGAGCGTCACAACCATAGATGAGGGAATTGAAATTCTCACCGGCATGCCGATGGGGCGGATAGCAGACGGGCGCTTCCCGGAGAACACGATAAGTTTCAGGGTAGACGCTACACTGCGACAGATGGCCATGAAACTGAAAAAATACAATGGCTCTGATGCGGTGATTACTGAGTAGCGCAACAAAGACTCGCGAGCTCTTCTCCGACACTTCTTACGGGCCGATGGCGAAAAATATAAAGTATCCTTGCAACGGAGGCATTATATGCAAAAATCCTATCTCATGATGTTACTATTCGTCTTGATTTTGACCACCGCCTGCGGAGGTCCCAGAATAAAGCTCTTCAGCGATGCCGGAGAACCTCTGAAGGAATTCACTCTTGAGGGAAGAGGTTCAGATAAAATCCTGCTGATTCCTGTGTACGGAATAATTACGGACACCCCCAAAGAAAGATTTCTCGCCCAGTCGCAGAGCGTGGTTGAGAAGGTTATGTCGCAATTGAAAAAAGCAGAAAAAGACGACCACATCAAGGCCGTTTTGTTCGAGATTAATTCACCCGGCGGCACGATTACAGCAAGCGACATTCTTTACCACGAAATCTCGTCTTTCAAAGAGAGAACCGGTAGAAAGATTGCCGTTTCTATGATGGATCTTGCCACTTCCGGCGCTTACTACGTGTCTCTTCCTGCTGATCTGATCACGGCTCATCCTACGACCGTCACAGGCTCTGTGGGCGTTCTATTCCTTCAGCCTAAGGTCATGGGCTTGATGGATAAAATCGGCATTAGCGTGGACGTGAAAAAATTTGGAAAGAACAAAGATATGGGGACGCCTTTCAGAGACAGCAGCGAAGAAGAGCAAAGATTTATACAAAAATCCGTAGATGATATGGGAGAGCGATTCATTCGCCTCGTAGAAAGACATCGGAAACCCAACGAAAAGGCTGTGGCCGAAATTTCCACAGCCCGCATTTTTTCGGCCGAAGATGCCCTGAAACTGGGGCTTGTGGATAAGGTTTGTTATTTGAGTGATGCTATCCGAGAGTCAAAAAAGTTGGCAGGTATGGCAGCAGACGCCAGGGTTATTGTATATCGCCGCACTGAGTATAGCGAAGATAACTATTATAATATCTCAGGTGCCTCATCTGAAGGTTTGAACATCTCAACCGTCAACATTGAGCTGTCAGAAATCATCAGCCTTAGGAGCGGCTTTTATTACCTTTGGCCCGGGGCGATTTCGGTAGAGAGATAGATCAAATCGCATTATCACGCCGGTGAAAGAGCTGACTGGAAAGGAGAAGGCTCATGGGAGGTACGGCAATTGAATAGATTTCTTTTTCTTATAGCGATAATTTGCTCTTTGTCTTACATGGGATGCGCAACAACCATAGAATTGCAAGAGACTCAGCAAAAGTTTGACACTGATATCCGTGCCCTCAAGGAGCAAAATGCCAGCATACGTAGGGATACGACAAATAACGATAAGGAACTAGCTGATATACGCAAGAGGATCGCCGACATTGCGGCGGACATGACCGAAATTAGAGAAGACATGGAGAATTTGAAGGGAGATCGTGAGGTACTGGGAAAAAGTGAGTCTGACTTAAAAGCGGAGTTTGTTCGCAAGGACAAAGAATTCGTCGATATGAGGAGCCAATTTGATCAACTTTCTTCCCGCATGCATGTCATAGAGAGTCTTCTTGAGATCGGGAGCAGCGCTGGTAAAGCCCCGAAGGGCGGAAAAATCATCAGCGATGATTCAAAAAATGCCGTGCCCGGCAAGACGGAAAAGGAATCGGCTTATGACGCGGCTTATGAAGCCTTCAAGGAAGAAAAATATGAGAAGGCCCGAGAAGGATTTCAAAACTTTCTGAAGCAATATCCGAACACGGAGTATTCTGATAGCGCACAATTCTGGATTGGCGAGAGTTACTATTTTGAAAGGAAATATGAACAAGCCATCTTGGAATATGAGAAAGTGATAAAGGCGTATTCGCAGGGCAACAAGGTGCCCAATGCCTTGCTGAAGCAGGGGTTTTCTTTTCTGAATCTAGGCGACAAATCAAGCGCAAAACTCCTTTTTGAACAGGTTGCGAAGAACTATCCGGGCACCAATCAGGCACGAATGGCAAGAGCGAAACTTACCGAGATTAAATAGCGGTCGGCGCTGAGACAGAATCGACGTATAACCACACATGTGAAGCAAGCTTTCTGGCTATGCTTCCGTCAACTGCCCTCCCTCCCTCGGTGTCCCAACCTCGCCGTTTCACCAGTTTCTCGTCGCTCATGACATAGCTCTGCTCATGAACAAAAAATGGCGGATGTCAAAATCAAAATGTGGTACAGTTAATAGTAGTACCATGATAGGCATAACTTGAATGTAGCGAAAGGAAATCAGCAATATGGTACAAACCAGTTCATCGCTCCCCTCTGACTTTATCAGGGATATCATCGAAGACGACTTGAAGACCAACAAGCATAACGGACGCGTGGCAACCCGATTCCCGCCGGAGCCCAACGGATATCCCCATATCGGCCATGCGAAGTCCATCTGCCTCAATTTTGGTATAGCTATCCAATATAAAGGTACGTGCAATTTGCGCATGGACGACACAGACCCAAGCGGTGAAAGCATGGAATATGTGAATGCCATCATCCGAGATGTGAAGTGGCTTGGTTTCGACTGGGAAGATCGTTTATACTATGCCTCAGATTACTATGAAGAATTGTACCAATACGCCCTCAAGCTCATAAGGATGAATAAAGCTTATATTTGCAGCCTTAGTGCGGATGAGATTCGCCAGTATCGCGGCACCTTCACGGAACCAGGGAAGGAAAGCCCTTATCGCAACAGATCAATTGAAGAGAACCTGGATCTCTTCGAGCGCATGCGGAACGGAGAGTTTCCAGATGGAACCCATGTCCTTCGAGCAAGAATAGATATGGCATCTCCTAATATCACCATGCGTGATCCGGTCATGTACCGTATTAAGAAAGAGAACCACTACAGGACCGGCGATACATGGTGTATTTACCCCATGTACGACTTCGCGCATTGTCTTTCCGATTCAATCGAGGGCATTACCCATTCTATTTGCACCCTAGAGTTTGAAAACAATCGTCCCCTCTATGACTGGTTCCTGCAAGAATTGAAAGTCGAACATCGGCCGCAACAGATAGAGTTCGCCCGTCTCAACCTAAGCTACACAATAATGAGTAAGCGCAAGCTTCTCGAATTAGTTGAAAAAAAGATTGTCAGCGGGTGGGATGACCCACACATGCCCACTATATCGGGCATGCGGCGAAGAGGTTACACCCCCGAAGCCATACGCACCTTCTGTGAACGCATCGGCGTTGCCAAGAATGATAGCATCGTCGATATGGCCCTGCTTGAGCATTGTGTGAGGGAGGATTTGAATGAAAGAGCCCCACGCGTTATGGCTGTTCTCAGACCAGTGCGCGTCGTAATTGACAATTACCCGGAAGGCCAGGTTGAGGAGTTTGACTGTCCATATCACCCCAAGAATGCCGCCATGGGCTCTCGGAAGGTCCCTTTCGCGCGCAACCTCTATATTGAAGCTGATGACTTTTTGGAAAATCCACCCAAGAAGTTTTACCGGCTGGCACCCGGCAGGGAGGTTCGTCTGCGTTACGGTTACTTAATAAGGTGTGTCAGTGTCGCTAAGGATGAGCGCACCGGAGAAGTGCTCGAAGTGCGCTGCACATACGACCCGGAAACGCGAAGCGGATTTGCGCCCGACGGACGGAAGGTCGATGCAACCATCCACTGGGTATCAGCGGATCATGCCATTCCGGCCACAGTTCGCCTCTATGAACGTCTTTTTCGCGTCGCTGCACCTCTCATGGAAGGGGTAGACATAACCGAAGACCTGGATCAGAAATCGCTGGAAACTCTTCGATCTTGCCGCGTGGAGCCGAGCCTGGCACATGCCCTGCCTGGAAGTCGGTTCCAGTTTGAAAGGGTTGGCTATTTTTGTGTTGATTCCGTTGATTCTTCCGATAAAACCCTCGTATTCAATAGAACCGCAACATTGCGCGATGCCTGGGCGAGAATCACAGAGAAGGGAAAATAATACGGGCAGGTTGGAATCACAATTTGGATGTGCCTGTTCAGAATCTGCTGATGTTAACATTAAAATATTATTTCTCACCGCTTGCTAGATGCAGCATATTAATCGAGACACCTAACTTCGTGTAACAGAGCCGTTATGATCAATAGTGACGGTCGAACCGCCGCCGCTATGAACTGCCTGCAATGTAAAGTTCGCTATTTTTCCAGCGCCGCCCACTATTAATATGACATTCGGGTTTGCATTATAACCATATACCGACAGAAGGCCTACCGAAACTGTACCCTCCGGTGAGACAGTGAAGAATGATTGTGCCGCCGCATATGCAGTCTTCACAGATACGCTCGTTGCCGCGGTGAAGGCCTTCGTTCTATATGACATGAACTGGGGTACCGCAATTGCCAACAGGAGACTAATGATAAGAAGAATGTATAAGAGTTCGATGAGTGTAAAGCCCCTCTGACTTCTTTTTTTCTTATATCTCCGGATCATGCTCTTCTTTTCTGCTCTTGGAGCGGCACATCCAATCTTTCCAATGGAGAGAGAATCCGCTAAAGTTGTAAATTTCTACGGATGTCAGGGACGGGGCGCGGAAGGTGATTATTGTAAAAATTTGGCTGGGAGACCAGGATTCGAACCTGGATATACGGAGTCAGAGTCCGTTGTCCTACCATTGAACGATCCCCCAGCAGTGTCTATTGGTAGTTCGGTTCAGTCAAACGAGACATCCCATATGGAGCGTATAGAGCTAAGAACTCATCGGGATCACGACACTATTAATCGTGCCTTGTTTGAAGCTACTATCACTAAAGACGCTCATTATCAACAAAAAAATTTTACTTCGTCATTATCGGAAATGAGACAAGGCGGCACTTGCATTCTTCCGGAAAGATTCTCTACACCAGGTTCATTTTTTGATTTGTCAGATGAAATAATTATTGAATCCTTCAAGTACTTAATCTAAACTTTATTAATAAATCTATTCGCACAATCGCATACTGCGCGATGATAGAAAACCGTGCGCGAATACAGGATATACTTCTCGTGCCGCTTAGATAAAGACGACATTCATAGCCACTCCCGTCGGCAATGAAGAGTAAATAGCAAAGAGAAGATTACTCGTTATATGAAGAAAACACACCCCATTGACTTTTCTCCCCTAAAAGATATGAAACCTTCCGAGATGAGGAGCTATCTGGAGTTTCTACTCTGGCATTACAGGATCGTCGATGCCTTCTGGTTCCTCTTTGTATCAGACGAGTTGGATCTGCAAACCGCGGAAAGGCTTAACGAGAGAGTCTGGGGAAAAGCAGCCGGAATGGCGGCCAGGGATCTCCTGAAGCGTTTTCATATTAAAGAGAAAGGATTACGCGGTTTTGTGGAGGCGCAGAAACTTTTCCCCTGGGCCATAATTATTGGATATGAAATCGATGAAAAGGCGGATGAGGTCATTATTTCCGTTCCTCACTGCTTGCCCCAGGAATCGCGGATCGCAAAGGGTTTGCTTGAATTCTCCTGCAAGGAGATGCATCGCAGCGAGTTTGAAAATTTTGCGATAATCGTTGATGACCGCATCCGTGTAGAATGCCTTTTCGCGCCGCCTGATCATCACCCTGATCACACTTTCTGCAGTTGGAGATTTACACTTGCAGAAAGCCCTTAGAACATCCACTTGTTTATGAAGCGCTGCCACAAGTGTAAAGAAGAAATTAGTATTCCCAACATACTGGGACGGAAAGACATCTGCCCTCTATGCCAGGCCGATCTTCGCTGTTGTCTCAATTGCCGCCACCACGAGTTTAATTATTACAACCAGTGCCGTGAGCCGCAGGCAGAAAGGGTGCTTGAGAAGGATAGAAGTAACTTCTGTGATTATTTCAAGTTCAGAGACAGCGCGTCCAGAGAAACGACGGGAGGCGATATAGATTCGGCCCGGAAGAAGCTCGATGATCTTTTCAAATGACTTAAGTGTATTTTCCACTTCTGCCTTATGACCCAGACAGCTATCACCGAATTTTCGAGGTCTATTGACATAAGTCAATGACTACTTGACATTGCTGTGCAATGTTTAATCACATTTCGGTTTTTCTCTAAACCGGATGACAAAAAGTCTTAAAGGAGATTGATTATGTTTTGCTACCAATGTGAACAAACCGCAAAAGGTGAGGCGTGCACCACGGCCGGGGTCTGCGGCAAATCCGCGGAGGTTGCTGCCTTACAGGACTTATTGACCTACGCCTTGACGGGGCTTTCTCTCGTCGCCGTCGAAGGGAGAAAGGTCGGCATTGATAACCATGACATTGATCGCTTTATTTGCGGGGCGCTTTTTTCTACGCTCACCAATGTCAATTTTGATCCCCACCGTTTTGCCGCGCTGCTGCGGCAATCCACTAAGTATAGAGAAACCCTCCTTGCAGAAATCAAAGATGCCGGCGGCAATATCGCATTTGCGCATGATTCCGTCCGCTTCAAGCCGGCAGATGCAAATGAGAAGCTGGTTGCCCAAGGCGAGAAAGTAGGATTGAAATCCTATCCCGCCGTTAGTGGAGACGTCCTCTCACTCAAACATATAGCCCTCTTCGGCATGCGCGGAATTGCCGCTTATGCAGATCACGCTGAGATTCTTGGCAAGGAGGATGCTGCGCTTTATGCTTTTATGCAGGAAGGACTTGCCCAGCTTGTGAATGAGCAGATGACGCTGGATGAAGGAATCAATCTCGTTCTCAAATGCGGCGAGATGAATCTCAGGGCAATGGAACTTCTTGACACAGCACATACCGGTACTTATGGCCATCCTGTTCCGACCAAAGTGCCGCTCGGCTCAAAGAAAGGAAAGGCTATTCTGGTCTCAGGGCATGACCTTAAGGATTTGGAAGAACTCCTGCGACAGACTGAGGGAAAAAGCATCTATGTTTACACCCACGGAGAGATGCTCCCCTCCCACGGCTATCCGGGACTGAAAAAGTATGAGCATTTCTACGGTCACTATGGCACGGCCTGGCAAAACCAATCTAAAGAGTTCGCCGAATTTCCCGGGGCCATTCTTATGACCACAAACTGCATCCAGAGGCCGCAGTCCTCATATTTGCCGAATATCTTTACTTCCGGGCAGGTAGGCTGGCCCGGCATCAGGCACATCGCAGGCCGGGATTTCACAGAGGTGATCAATCAGGCATTGGTGCTGCCTGGCTTCGCCACTGATACAACCAGCAGATCTGTAACCGTAGGATTCGGCAGGAATGCCATATTGAGCGTTGCCGATAAGATAATTGAAGCCGTTAAGAACAAGAATATCCGCCATTTCTTCCTTGTTGCCGGCTGCGATGGTGCAAAGCCGGGCCGCAATTATTACACGAGGTTCGTCGAACTGATCCCGAAGAATTGCGTCGTCCTTACACTCGCGTGCGGCAAGTTCCGCTTCTTCGATAAGGACCTTGGCGACATTGGCGGAATCCCGAGACTACTAGACGTCGGACAATGCAACGACGCCTATTCAGCGATTCAGGTCGCAGTGGCCCTTTCCAAGGCATTCGGCGTCGGCGTAAACGAACTGCCGCTTTCTATGGTGCTTTCGTGGTACGAGCAGAAAGCTGTCGCCATTCTCCTTACACTGCTCGCCCTCGGCATAAAGAACATTCGCCTGGGGCCGTCGCTTCCGGCGTTCACCTCGCCCAATGTTCTCGACTTCCTGGTGAAGACATTCAACATCAAGCCGATCACAACACCGGAGGCAGATCTAAAGGCCATACTCGGTTGAAATATCACCCACGAGACTGGACAGGCGAGACACCTGTCCGGTCTCGCGTTTTTAGTCCTGCCGTTGTCCGTCGCTGTGCGTTCATTGATCAGACACCACTGTTGTCTCTTTTGTTGAAGCCCACAACCATGAAAAACGAGCCAGAGTCAGTAGACGCATTTAGACATGGACTACCGAAGACGTCAGGCTAACGAGCCGACCCGTTTATGACGGAAACAATCTACGAGGTGATCATTGACCATCCCCACTGCCTGCATGAAGGCATAACAGATAGTCGGACCCGCAAACCTGAACCCGTATCGTCGCATATCCTTACTCAGTTCATTTGATTCGGCAGTCTGCGCGGGAACATCCTCCGGGGATTGCCATTTATTCTGCCTCGGCCTGCCGCCAACGAATCTCCAGACATATTCATCAAAACTGCCAAACTCCTTCTGGAGAGCAAGGACAAATTTCGCATTTCCGATGGCAGACTCAATCTTCAACCTATTTCGTATGATATTTTCATTCGCGAGCAGCTGCCGGACCTTGCTTCGTCTGTAAGCTGCAACGGTGGCGGGATCGAAGTCGTCAAATGCAACACGGTAGCTAGCGCGCTTCCTCAAGACAGTCTCCCAGCTGAGGCCTGCCTGCATACCCTCAAGAACTAGGAACTCGAAGAGGGCTCTATCACTATGGATTGGCACACCCCATTCATGATCATGATAGTCTATGAGAGCCGCATTGTTAGCCCACTCGCAACGGTGAATCTTCATATCTATCCTCCATGATATTGGGCCGGTTTCTGATGGACCGACCTTGCAAGTCACTGTTAAGTAGAATTTATCTGTTTGTCAATAGTGAATAATATTAACGAGCGATACACAAATAGCCGTATAATTATGAACGGTATTTCAGATCCACAGAAATATGTTGTGGAAGTGCGAGAAAGGGGGTAAATAGACGGACAATCAAAAAGAGGAAGGATAATATTTCGCCCTTCCGAAACAAAATGAGATTAGTGCACATAACTAGAATTTTTCTCTGAGATTACCCCGAGTAAATCGAAGGGATCGAAATAGCAGGGAGCTTCTATGCCCACCTTGACCATCAAAGAACTACTATCCCGGAAGGAAAATGACCGGCGTTTCATGGAAAACGTCCGGGCGATGAAAAAGCTGCCCGCTTTTGAGGGTAGATTCGCCCCCTTCCCCTCTTGGCTTCACCCGAGCATTCAATCAATCCTCAAAGCAAGAGGTATCAATCAACTCTACAGCCATCAGGCGGAGGCCGTGAATCTGGTCGGAAAAGGCCGTGATGTGGTTCTCATCACCCCCACAGCGAGCGGCAAGACCATGTGCTATAATATCCCCGTCCTGAACAAAATCATCGAAGAGCCGGAGACTCGCGCCATATACATCTTTCCTACCAAGGCCCTGGCCCAGGACCAGATGCACGAGGTGCACAGTCTGATCACCGATTTGCATGCAGACATAAAGACATATACTTATGACGGCGACACGCCCGACGATGCCCGCCAGGCCATCCGCAAACAGGGACATGTCGTTGTAACAAATCCGGATATGCTCCATGCAGGAATACTCCCGCACCATACGAAATGGCAGAAGCTCTTTGCCAACCTCAAATATATTGTGATCGACGAACTTCACGTCTACAGGGGGGTCTTCGGCTCCCATTTTGCGAACGTCATCAGACGCCTTGTGAGGATTTGCCACTTTTACGGCCAGGAGCCTGTGTTCATTTGCTGTTCGGCGACAGTAGCGAACCCCAAGGAGCACGCTGAGCGTCTTCTTGAGCGACCTGTAGAGCTGATAGACAAGAGCGGCGCTCCCACGGCATCGAAGACCTTCATCCTATACAACCCGCCTATCGTCAATCGCGAACTGGGAATCCGCCAATCTGCAATGACGCCCGCGAGGAAACTTGCAGCGGAACTCATAACAAATGAAATTCAGACCATCGTATTTACCACGAGCCGCCTGAACGTCGAGATACTCACAAAATACCTCAAGGATCAATTTGCAAAAGGGAAGCCTGTTGACACACACTTTGTCACCGGTTACCGGGGTGGTTATCTGCCAAATCTGCGGAGGGAGATAGAGAAGGGACTCCGCGACCACGAGGTCATGGGCGTGGTCTCTACTAACGCTCTAGAACTGGGAATCGACATCGGTGACTTGGAATCATGCATCATGGTAGGGTATCCCGGCTCGATCGCAAGCACGTGGCAACAGGCCGGCAGGGCTGGAAGACGGATGGGTCACAGTCTTGCTGTACTCATTGCCCGGAGTAATCCGATGGATCAGTTTATCGTGGAGAACCCGGATTACTTCTTTTCCCGCTCACCGGAGCACTGCCGCATCAATCCCGAAAATCTCCTCATACTCCTCCACCACCTGAAGAGCGCCGCCTTTGAACTTCCGTTTGAGAGAGGCGAACGATTCGGGAATGAAAATCTCGAAGAACTCCTTAACTATCTGGAGGAAAAAGGAGTCCTGCACAGGGTCAATGACCGGTGGCACTGGACGGCGGAAAGCTATCCCGCCGACGAAGTAAGCCTCCGGAGCATCAATCCCGAAAATGTTGTGGTCGTTGACGCCACGGAGACAGGGGCGCATAAAGTAATCGCCGAGATAGACTGGGACAGCGCCTTTTCTACGGTTCATGACGATGCCATCTACATGGTGGAATCGCAGCAGTATTACGTGGACAAGCTCGATCTTGAACGAAAGACTGCCTTTGTCCACAAGGTCGATGCAGATTACTACACCGATGCCATGACCTACACAAATGTCCGGGTCATCGATGGCTTTGCCAAAAAGCACCAGCAAAAGATTATCGTTGAGCATGGCGAAGTGCAGGTCGTGCGGAAGGTTGTTGGTTATAAGAAGATCAAATTTTACACCTCGGAAAATCTCGGTTACGGGGATGTCACGCTTCCGGAAAAGGATATGCACACGACGAGCTACTGGTTTACCATCCCCAGAGATATGCTGAACGGGCTCCCTTACACCCAGTCGGAAATCATTGACGGACTGTCCGGCCTCGCTTACAGCCTTCATCACCTTGCCTCGATGCTTCTTATGTCCGATGCTCACGATATTGACCGATGCATCGGCGACAAGAGCGGTGAATGGTTTGTCCGCCATGGAGCCGGATCCCGTTACATCACAACTTCGCCTCAAAGCAACGGAGATACATCGGGCGTGATGGCGGATGCCTTTGACCCCACGGTGTTTATCTTTGACGCGTATCCTGGAGGTATCGGCTTTTCGGACCTCCTGTATCACGAGCATGATCGTCTGATGGCCTCAGCACTGAATTTGATCCGCAGCTGTCCCTGCGGGCACGGCTGCCCGAGCTGTGTTGGACCCACCCTTGAGGTAGGCCCTGCTGCCAAACAAACGGTTCTTGCCATTCTTGATTTGATTATTTAACACATGAATACAATCAAACGGCTTCAACGCCTGACAGGTGATAATTCACCAGGACGTAAGAAAACTCCAAGGGCTGATGAGATCAGCGAACTTCGGAGGCGCATCGAAGCCATCACATCGCGGCGGCCCATAGCGAATGAGAAGCCAACCGCCAAGCGTTGTGAAGGCCGCATCCCGCTTCATGACGTCATAAGGGGTGAAGAGGTTATCAGCGCCTTCGGAAAATTCTTCATCATCCATGGTCACCATAAAGCTTCTTCGAAGCACGGTAACCGCCGCATCGGAGAAATAGCAGCCCTTGACATGAAGGCCGCAGCGATTCTCGCCAATCACGCCGATATCTCTTCCTTCGGCTACAAGGACGCCCTATTTCTAGATACAGAAACTACCGGACTGGCAGGCGGCACAGGTACCTTTGCTTTTCTTATCGGTATCGGCTGGTTTGAAGATGAGACGTTCCGTACGCAACAGCTATTTGCCCGTGACTTTTCCGAGGAACATGCGTGCCTTAGCTTTCTTCTCGAAATGGCCCGGGGAAAAAGTTTTCTTGTAACCTACAACGGCAAGGCATTCGATGTCGGTCTCCTCTCGACGCGTTTTATCCTTAACCGCCTCCCTGATGGTCTCACCGCCATGCCACATCTGGATCTCCTTCACCCTGCCCGCCGCCTTTTCGGGCATCGCCTGGAGAACAATCGCCTCTCGACCATGGAAAAGGATATCATAGGATTTCATCGCTATGGTGACATACCAGGAAGCGAAATTCCACAGCGATATTTTAACTGGCTGAGATATCGAGATCCTCGCCTGCTGGAAGATGTATTCGAGCACAATCGTCTCGATGTAATTTCTATGGCGGCTCTTGCGGTTTGCCTTGCTGAGATCTTATCCCCTACGCCCGACATGGCAACGCGAGAGCATATTGATCTGTTAGCAGCTGCGCGCCTGCTCCTCGACCGTGGGAAATTGAGCAGTGCCCAGACGATCCTGGAGGCGCTGATAACGTCAGATGAGACTCACGTCGTCTTTGAAGCGAGGAAAAACCTGTCGCTCATCCACAAACGCCATGGTCGCTGGAGTGACGCCATCAATCTCTGGGAAACTATGCTTCTTAGCGACCCCGGTAATTTTTTTGCCGTAGATGAGCTGGCTAAGTATCTCGAGCACCGGCAACGTAATTTCAGAAAAGCTATCAGAATAATAAGCGAAGCCTTGAGCGTCCCGCAAAGAAACACAGCCTCAGAAAGGGATGCCTTGATTTATCGTCTCAAGCGTCTTAGAAGTCGAGCAGGCCATGTTACCGATGAATAGAATAGGTTCAAAGTCCGGTATATTTGTAAGTAATTATTGTTGACAAATAAATGACGAGTGCTTAAATTATTTTTAGCTTTTATAAGCTTTCTCATCGAGATGCTTTGTAACTGAAACAATCTCAAGCCATAATATGTTGTGGGGTGTCAGTTTGAGTAAATTGATTAACACCTACAGGTGTAAGAAAAAAGGGCACTTGATATCAGAAGCTTGCCAGGATACGACCTGCGAATGGCGGCTTAAGAATGAAACTTTTCTAAATTGCACATGGGTTGCCTGCAATTATGGGCCATTTACTCTTGAAGAAGTGGGTGAAATGATGGGCGTAACTCGCGAGAGAATAAGGCAAATAGAGGCCAAAGCGCTCAAGAAACTACAACATAAGAAAAGAAGAGAACAGTTGAAAGATTTCGCATCACCTGACAGTGACTGGGATTTTATATAGTAGTTGCCGCAATCTATTTATAGCGATTTATCATATCGTAGAGGTCTTTGCCGACCTTAAAGAAGGGCACTTTTCTTGCGGGAAGGTTTATCACATCAGCGGTTTTCGGATTTCTGCCCCTGATCTCTCTCCTGTTTCTGACTGTAAAATTTCCAAAACCTCTGATTTCTATCCGTTCGCTCCTCTTCAAAGCACCGCTCATTGCCTCGAAGATCAAGTAAACCACGTATGCTATATCCTTAGGAGGATAGTGCCCGATTTTTTCCTGAACCTTTTTAATCAGCTCTCTTTTCGTCATAATGCAGCGCTTTAATATTGATTTGCTAGAGGTGAGAGATAAAAAACTCCATTGAATTGTTGTGCCTTGCCAAGCATCTCATGCTCAAGGGCTATAAACATCTCACGAAACAGATAATCCCAGAATTTTGAGCCTTTCTTCTTAGGGTATACAATCTCAGGTTTTCCCTTTATCCCTGACATTTCACCGGCAAGCGTCACTGCATATCCCATATCGCCCAAATAGTCGACAAGTCCTAATTTCTGAGCCTGTCTTCCTGTAAAAATCCTCCCGTCAGCTATTTTTCTCAGGTTTTCTTTTGGGATATTCCTATCCCGGGCCACCATATCAAGAAACTGATCGTAAATGTCATCGACCAGTCCCTGCATCAGCGCCCTTTCTTCAGCCGTCATTTCCCTAACGGGGGAGCCTATGTCCTTAAACTTCCCGCTCTTCACAGCTGATGCCTTAAGACCCAGCTTTTTCAGGAGCTCCTGAGCATTGGCAAAATGCATAACGGCGGAAATGCTGCCTGTCATAGTTCCTGGATTAGCCACAATTTTGTCTGTAGCGCAGGCAACCATATAACCTCCAGATGCGGCAATAGACCCCATGGAAGTTATAACTTTTTTCTTCTTTTTCAGATCAGTAACCGCCGCATATATCTCTTGTGAAGAAGCGACTCCACCTCCCGGCGAATCAATTCTCAAGACTACAGCTTTTACGGCGTCGTCTTTACCAAATTGATTCAATTGGTCCACAACATCACGCGTATCACCAATGAAACCTTCTACTTTTACGACGCCTATCTTATTGTCCAAGGTAAATGAACGCCCGTCTTCCGTCGACGATCCTAAGACATACACGAGCAGAAAGAATACTGTTACAATGAGAAAAAGGAGGAATATTCCAAATATAACGGGATGTCTTCTCACGGTTTGACATTATCCCTTGTCGTTATCTGCCATCTTTATGTCAGCCAACACTTTGCCGAGATTTGAACCCACATTTTCCTTGTTGTTCAGGTATTGCGTGCCCGAAGAAGGCCCCTCAGTTGCCGACTCATAGTCCTTTATGCTCAGTCTGATTCTCCTGTTCTGCAAATCCACGCTCTTAACTATTGCAGATACCACGTCGCCAACGGCATATATCTCCGATGCAGATTTAACCCTTTTGTGGCTTAATTCCGAAATATGAACAAGACCTTCCACACCTTCTTCCAATTCCACAAAAATACCGAAATCCGTTACATTGGTCACCTTTCCGTTAATGACTGACCCCGTAGAATAAATGAAATTTCTCTCATCCCAGGGGTTCTTGTCCACCTGCTTTATTCCCAGAGAAAATTTTTCATTTGCAACGTCAATATTCAGGACCATTGCCTCGACTTCTTGACCTTTCTTGTACAATTCTGAAGGATGTTTTATGTTCTGTTTCCATGAAATGTCGGATACATGAACAAGTCCGTCTATGCCCTCCTCAATACCAACAAAAAAACCGAAGTTCGTGATATTTCGTATGACTCCTTTTACGATACTGCCCTCTGGGTACTTCTGCTTAAGCGCCTCCCATGGGTTCTCAGTTGTCTGTTTCAATCCCAGTGAAATACGCTTCACCTCAGGATTGACATCCAAAACCATAACCTTTACAGCTTCACCCACGGATAATACCTTGGATGGATGTTTAATCTCTCTCGTCCAGAACATCTCTGTTATGTGCACGAGTCCTTCCACACCCGGTTCCAGTTCTACGAACACGCCGTAATCCGTGAGGTTCACCACTTTACCCTCAATCACAGATCCCACGGCATATTTCTTCTCAATCATCTCCCAGGGATTGTCCATCAATTGTTTAAGACCCAGGGAAACCCGTTCCTTTTCCCTGTCGAAAGATAGCACTTTCACTCTTATCCTGTCGCCTTTGGAAAAATTATCGGACGGTCGCGTAATTCTTCCCCATGAAATATCCGTTACATGGAGGAGGCCATCAATCCCTCCTAAATCAATGAAAAGTCCGTAATCGGTTATGTTCTTGATAACCCCTTCTATGATCTTTCCTTCCTCGATACCTTCGAGGGTCTCCCTCTTTGCTGCAATTCTTTCCTGCTCCAAAATGGATCTTCTGGAGAGCACAACATTGTTTCGCTTCCTGTCATATTTGAGAACATTAAACATCAATGTCTGCCCCACGTATTTGTCGAGGTCCCTTACTGGACGCACATCCACCTGAGACCCGGGGAGGAAGGCCAATATTCCAATATCCACGGAAAGCCCACCTTTAACTCTCTCTACGACCGTACCCTTTACCGGAGTATTATGTTCACATGCATTCTTAACATCATCCCATATCTTAATCTTTACAGCCTTATCTCGCGACAATACCAGATTTCCATCTGTATCCCTTCTGTCTACTAAAACTTCCAGTTCGTCGCCAACAACAAGAGAAATATTCCCCTCATCATCCTTCAATTCCCTTGCTGGAATATAACCTTCCGTTTTCCAGCCGACATCAACCATGAGAACGTCGCTGTTAATCTGGACAACCTTTCCTGTTACTATCTGTCCAAGCTGGACACTCTGCAGACTCTGCTCATATAATTCTCTAAATCCGATATCCTCTTCCTTACCGGCGGCCTTTTGAGGAGCTGCTGCTGATGCTTTCTCATCGACCTTCTCGCCATCAACTTGTTCTTTAGAAATTGAGTTATTGCTGTTAACCATTAAACCGTTACCCCCTGAATTTTGTAAAAACCCTTTATAAGAGCAAATGAAGTAGCATACTGGTTATGAAATATCAAGCTAATTCAAAATTTCTGCCCTGCGCGCGATCTCCTGTGAATCCGTCGGATCAAAAAAATAATGCCGCATCAGCTATTTACGAGCTACCTGTCATCCTACGCACTCTTAATTATGGAAATCATCTTCTCAACTACTTCTCTGACATTCATCCTTGTGGAGTCGACAATAATTGCATCTTCGGAAGGCTTCAGAGGGGCTATATCTCTCTCCCGATCTTGCCGGTCCCTGGCAACTAAGTCGCCTGCAATTGTCTCAAAATCTGCATCGCTACCCCGCGTGCGCAGTTCACTATAGCGCCTTCTAATTCTTTCTTCCACACCAGCATCCAGGTAGAACTTATAATCGGCATTGGGAAAGACCACTGTTCCCATGTCTCTACCTTCGGCCACTACCCCCCCCTTCTTGCCAACGTCGCGCTGAATCGACAGCAGTCGCTCCCTGACTACGGAAACTGCCGAAACCGTTGAAGCGGCAAGACCTACCTGCTCACTCCTTATTCTCTTCGTTACATTTTCGCCATCGACAAAGACATTTAGGGTGCCATCGATATTTTCCAGATATATCTTGATGCGGGAACACAAACCGGCGAGTTCCTTTTCATCGCGGGGTGAAATCCCTTCTTGGAGAACTTTGTAGGCAAACGCTCTGTAAAGAGCCCCCGTGTCCAGATAAATATATGACAATTTATTTGCAAGCGCCCTGCTGACTGTACTCTTGCCCGCACCGGCGGGACCGTCGATTGTGATAACGAATTTCTTGTTCATAGTTAACTGCCTTTACAAATGCTTATAAACGCATCTTGAAGACGGACGCATCCAACTATCATACGCCAGCGCTATAGCATATTGGGCAACCCTTAACAATATTAAACAGTAACACATATCAACACTGACAGCCTTCACGGCTCGATGGTAATGCATAAACGATGACTTGATTATGATTTCCAAAAGAGTTAATAAGAAAAATACTCCTTGGCTGTATGCGCCGACAGCGCATATATTCAAATGACAATTTCTTAATTGGAGAGGTTAACTATTGCATCAATTCTGTATCATCCGACGCAAGGGGACAGCAATCATTCCTGCCATTATTTTCTTTCTGATCTTCCATGCTGCTGGATTAGCCCACGCCTCTTTTACTATTGAAGACGAAAGGAAACTCGGAAAGGAATTTTATGAGAGGCTAGATAAGACCGGTGTCCTGATCCATGACCAGAAAATAGAAGCCTACATCAATCAGTTGGGATATAAAGTACTCGCTCAAAGTGAGAATGCACCTTTTGAATTTCGATTCTCAGTGATCAAGAGCTCGGCAATCAATGCCTTTGCCACGCCTGGAGGTTATGTATATGTTAATAGCGGTTTAATCACTTTGGTTGAGAAGGAGAGTGAGCTGGCTTCCGTGCTCGCACATGAAATAGCACATATAAATAAGAGGCATGTCGCGAGTATCATAGAAAAATCGCAGAAGGTCGGTATGGCTACGCTCGCAGCAGTCCTTGCCGGTGCCTTTCTTGGGGGCGGGGGGGATCTCTCTGCCGCTGTCGCTAGTTTTTCTTTGGCGACGGCTACAACCTTAAGTCTTAAATATAGTCGCGAGCACGAGGAAGAGGCGGATAGGTTGGGCATGTCCTACCTGGTCAGAGCCGGATATGACGGCAAGGCCATGCTGGATTTTTTGAAATTGATGAGGAAATATGAGTTTTACTCCAGCAATATACCATCATATTTTCTCACACACCCGGGCACCGATGAGAGGATCAGTTATGTAGATGCCCTTCTTCAGACTTCATATACCCAGAAGGGACGCGACAGCATGATCGGTAACTTAAAGAGGGTGCAAACCATCCTTATGTTTGGAGAAAAGAACCTCAATTCCAGTCTTCATTATTTCCAGAATGATCTGCAAAAGAACCCGATTAACGTTGACGCCCTCTATGGGATGGCAGTAACGCAGGAAAAGCTGGGACGAACTGACGAATCGCTGATCTATTTCCGCAAAGCCCTGAATCTGTCTCCAGGCGATCAGGACATAAATAGGGATCTTGGAATTCTTTACTTCAAGCTTGGCCGGCCGGCAGACGCAATTGTTTTCCTTCGCAAGGTATTGGACATCAAAGAAGACGATCTTGACACTTTGCTCTACCTTGGCAGATCTTACGAATTGCAGGGTGACTATACAGCAGCATTGAATCTTTATAAGAAAATCGAGAAGAAGAATATAAATGATGCGGATATATACTACAGCATCGCCATGGCATACGGGAAAACAAACAATCCTGGCGATTCTCACTACTATTTCGGCATCTACTTCAAGAAGAAAAAGAAGATCGATAGCGCGCTGTTTCACTTCAAGGAAGCCATGAAGTATTTTCCCGCGCAAGGTGAGAGATCTCAGGAAATAGAAAAGGAAATAAAGTCAATAAAACGGTAAGGTCCGGATTCAGGACATGTCAATCTGGTTAGGTGGCAACTCTTTCCTTGCATAGTCAAGATGAATCCGCTCTTTGATAAACAATTCGAACAGATTTCTATCAATATGACTATCCTCCACCATATTTTCCATTATTTTAATCGCTTCCGATAGAGACTTTCCCTTCTTGTACGGTCTGTCCTTTGCAGTTAATGCATCGAAAACGTCCGCAAGAGCAATGATTCGAGCCTGGAGGGGAATCTCATTGCCTTTTAATCCAAAGGGATATCCGGCGCCATCGATCCTCTCGTGATGGGAAGAAGCATAATAGGAAACGTTCCTTAATTTCTTAGGAAACGGGAGCTGAGAGAGCATCTTGTGTGTAACAGTAACATGATTCTTGACAATCTCTTTTTCCTTATCAGTGAGAGTACCCACGGGGATGCTCAGATTATATAGCTCATCATCGCTGAGCAAATTGCGCATTTCTCCACCGAGAATCCATTTTCTCCCTGCTATGTCCTTCAATCGGTCAAGCATCTCTCCACTCATGAATATTGTTCCGGCATTAATATCTCCAAGGAAATTATAGTCTGCATCCAAATCCAGGTCCTCTTTAACAGTATCATTTATCTCTCCCCCACTCTTCGTATTTCCCTGCCAATTTCCGTTTTTCAGCTTTTCAATTGCACGGTCCCGTCTCAGGATCTCAAACCTTTCTTTTAAGACTTCTATCCTGTTATATATTGTTTCAAGTTTCTTCCCCTTATCGACAATATATTCAGGCGTAGTTATCTTGCCGACATCATGAAGCCAGGCAGAGATGCGGAGTTCCTTCAATTTATCTTCATCAAAACAGATGCCCGCAAATGGCCCCTCCACACTCTTATTTATCTTTTCCGCAATGGCCATAGTCAACTCTGAAACGCGGCGAACATGGCCGCCCGTGTAGGGAGATTTTTCATCAATCGCAGTTGCAATCGATCTAATGAAGGATTCCAACAAGTTTTCAAGATCATGTATTAGACGATTATTAGAAATGGCAACAGCCGCCTGAGATGCTAATGACTCTGTCATTTTCTGATTCTCTTTTGAAAATGAGATGACTTCCGTTTTTCCTTCAATTTGGGCATTCAATAACTGCAAGACGCCGATAATGTCATTTTCATGATTTCGCATAGGAACTACGAGCATCGACTCCGAGCGGTATCCCGTTTCTGCATCGAATCTCCTCGTGCCCTCAAAATTGAACCCTTCTGCATGATAGACGTCGGCAATATTGACTACCTCACGGGTTATGGCGGCATATGCAGAAACATTGGCATGATTGGGCGTCCCATCGAGATTCTTCAACTTTACAGGCGGCCAGGTAATCTTTCCACCCGTTCCGCCCATACGGATATTCAAGGAATTGTTCTGGACAATGGCAAAGTGGAGTTCCTCCTCATCGTCCGATATGACATACAGAGTGCCGCCGTCAGCATTCGTGAATTCTCTCGCCTCGTCGACAATCATCTCCAAGAGCCTGTCCAGGTTCTTCTCCGCCGATAGAGCCGTCCCTATCTGATTTAACCGCCTGATCTGATCAAGCTGTTTTCCCATGAATCCTGTAACTTCCGGCGCGAGTTTGCCCAACAAATTGATCTGGCCGTTATCCTTACTGCAAACAGGTTTTGCTTTCTTGCCCTTGCTCACTTGACACCCTCGAAGAAATTCAAATGCTCAGAGAAAGACACAGTCCATAAATAATATAATATTCGAAACGCGCCCTTCGACAATTTCAGAATGGACCAATCGGGAAATGAGGCATAAAGAATACTCTGCATATTTTGGCATGAGCCTGGGGAGAGAAGAATGAGACGCAACGCCGGCGGGCCTTGCGCTAATTCCCATTACGGTATTCATCATAGTGCATGATCTATCTCAATCGGACACCAGGCACGTCTTTCTTGAGTTTCTCTCTGAAGTTTTCCATCTCTTCCTGCGAATATGCTTTATGCTTCAGAAATTGTTTATCGAGAGTTTTTGTGGGAACAAACTGCTGTAATATGTAACAGCTCGCATTTCTCAGTATCTTCCCCATCTCCAAGAGATCATCTTCTTGCAGCAGACTCTTGGGGATGGTTGTGCGAAATTCATAAGGCACGCCTGATTTCATGATCATTTCTATACTCTGTCTGATCTTATCCACATCGATCTTTGACTTTGTCACCATCTTGTACTTATGAAGAGGCCCCTTCATATCCATGGCGATATAGTCCACCAACCGGCTCCTGATGAGTTGTTCCAACACCTCAGGATAGGAACCGTTTGTGTCTAATTTAACCAAGTAGCCGATTTTTCTAATACACTTTATAAAGTCGATCAAGTCATGATGTATGGTGGGCTCGCCTCCTGTAATTGTTACAGCTTCAAGCTTGCCCTTACGTCTTTCCAGAAAAGACACTACTTCTTCCTCCGAGAGACATTCTCCATACATATCCGGATCCACTAATTCCGGATTATGACAGTAGGGACACCTGAAGTTACAGCCCTGCGTGAATGCGATCGCACTTATTTTCCCGGGATATTCCATCAATGATACTTTCTGCAACCCGCCAATCTGCATCTTCTAAAAACTGAAAACCCGCCTCCCTCTATATTCTTCCTGTTTCCCTAAATTCCATTGTTTAACAGGTCGCAAATAACCGACCACACGTGAATATACCTCACAGGCTTCCATACAAATGGGACATGTCTCTTTCTCGCCGCTTAAATAACCATGCGAGGGACAAACGCTAAAGGTGGGCGTGAACGTAACATAGGGCATGTGATACTCAGTGCATACCTTGCGCACAAATGTTTTTACCGCTGATGCGTCATTAATTCTTTCTCCTGCATATGTGTGGAAAACGGTCCCCCCCGTGTACCTCGCCTGGATTTCATCTTGAAGATCCAGCGCTTCAAATATATCGTCCGTAAAATTTACAGGCAGCTGCGTAGAGTTTGTGTAAAAGGGTTCAGCGTTGCTCTCTGCATATATATCCTGATTGGCGCAGATGATGTCCGCATATTTTGCCTTATCAATTTTAGCAAGGCGGTATGAAGTGCCTTCCGCAGGAGTCGATTCAAGATTATAGTTGTTTCCCGTTTCCTTCTGAAATTCTATAAGCCTCTTCCTCATAAAATCCAATGTCTTCAATGTAAATTTCTGTCCTTCTTCAGATGCTATATTCTTACCCAAAAAATTAAGGCACGCTTCATTCATGCCAACAAGCCCAATTGTTGAAAAGTGATTTTTCCAATATTCGCCAAAGCGTTTCTTTACGTCTCTCAGGTAATATTTTGTATAAGGATAGAGGTTTCCCTCAGTAAATTTCTCCAGTACCTTTCTCTTGGTTTCTAAACTCTCTTTCGCAATGATCATGAGCTTTTCCAGGCGCTCCATAAATTCATCTTCCGTCTTAGACAGGTAGCCAACTCTCGGCATATTCATTGTAATCACGCCAATAGAACCCGTTAATGGATTCGAGCCGAATAGACCCCCTCCTCGTTTCTCCAATTCCCTGTTGTCAATACGAAGTCTGCAGCACATGCTCCTCGCATCCTCCGGGTTCATGTCTGAGTTTATGAAATTCGAAAAATAGGGCACCCCATACTTGGCCGTCATTTCCCACAAGTCGTCAAGATTGCGATCCTCCCACTTGAATTCTTTTGTTATATTATACGTCGGTATTGGAAAAGTGAAAACTCTACCTTTGGCATCTCCATCAGCCATAACCCGCAGGAAAGCCTTATTGAAGAGGTTCATTTCCTCCTGAAAATCCTTGTACGTTTCTTTCTGCGGTTTGCCTCCAATGATTACACTTTGATCGGCATAATACTTCGGCACTGTCATATCCAGGGTAACGTTTGTAAACGGGGTTTGGAAACCCACCCTCGTCGGGACGTTAATATTAAATATAAATTCCTGTAGTGCCTGCCTTATTTCACTATAATTTAAACCGTCGTACCTTATGAAAGGCGCCAGAAGTGTATCAAAATTGGAGAAAGCCTGAGCGCCGGCCGCTTCCCCTTGAAGCGTATAAAAGAAATTAACGACCTGCCCAAGGGCGCTGCGAAGGTGCTTGGCAGGCTTGCTCTCAACCTTACCGGAGACCCCCTTGAATCCCTCCAAGAGAAGATCATACAGATCCCAGCCAACGCAGTATACGGAAAGAAGACTCAAATCATGGATATGGAAATCGCCATCCGTGTGTGCTCTTCTGATTTCCGGCGAATAAATTTCATTCAACCAGTAGACCTTACTGACTTCGGAAGATATATAATTGTTCAAACCCTGCAACGAATAATCCATATTGCTGTTCTCGTTAATCTTCCAGTCTTTCTTCTTAAGATACTGATCGACTAAGTCAACCTCCATCTTATTGGTAATTTCCCTTAATCTGGCGTGTTGATCCCTATAGATTATATAAGCCTTAGCGGTACGACGATAAGGAGAAGATAAGAGAACCTCCTCAACGATGTCCTGAAACTCTTCCACTGTCATGACCTTGTCGTCGAAGAGCTTCTCCGCCAAATTAAGAACCTTTATCGTGAGCTTTCTCGCTATCGCTCCATCAAACTCACCTGTTGCGGCCCCAGCCTTCTCGATGGCGTTAGTTATCTTCTCCGTATTGAATTTTACTAGTCGGCCATCCCTCTTTCTTATCTTTTCATGCATAAGATGCCCCTTCCTTGGCTCTGCAATGAAACACGTGTTCCCAGCATAATTATTTTACCCATATATTGGGGTAGGAAGTGATCATACTACCATATATTGATATAATCAAGACAAAAAAATGCTATTTTTCAATCTTGGTCTATCCTTTCTTGCAATCGCCAAGTATGCGCAATTGCGTGATATTAAGTATTCATACCCCCTAAGAAATGTCGCTCTCCGTGGGCTAACTGCGATAAATCACCCACATGGCTAGAGAGTCACAGTATCGCTTGTAATCAAAAATCAGCCTTCTTTGGAGAGCCTTTGTAACGATTGAGACGCGCATGACTTCTTAACGGTTCGGGGTAAGAAGATGAAATAGGAATACTATCGATAATCATGAGATTCTCGTAAAGACCCTTTATGAATATCCAATGGGGCTTCACGAAGATATGCGGGACAGGCACAACATAAACAGATGTGCCATGAACTTTTTCCCAGGGAGATATTCGTGACTATCCTGACTCCGTCCTCTATTTCTCCAATGCTCTCTTAACCAGGTCTTCCGAATTACGAAACATCGCTATGGTTTCTGTCTCGGCCAGACCTGCTCCCAGCGCAATTTTCCTGGCCATCTCCCTGCTGACAAGATCGTGAGGCGAGTGGGTATCGCTGTTCAGAATGAGAGGGGCTTTCGCTTGGCGGGCCATGTTCGCAACATGTCCATTTGTCAAACTGTGTCCCTTCCTCGTCGTAATCTCGAGGCATATTGAATTTTTTGCAGCCTCCCTAGCCTCTTCTCCGGTTATCAGGCCGGGGTGCGCAAGTATATCAATGGGAGATCTCAGGGCGGCCATATTGGTACCTCCCACAACCGGCTCAACAATCGTTTCGCCGTGCACAATGATGATCTTTGCCCCTGCGTGTCTCGCGCCCACGGCAAGTTCGTAAATGTATTCCGGAGCAATGTGGGTAAGCTCTATGCCTGGTATAACCTTTATTGCAATGGCATCCGTTAACTTCTGACACACTTTCATAAGACGGGGAATAATAAAATCGAAATTCGAATGGTCAGCATGATCGGTTATGGCAAGGGCACTGTATCCGGCGACCTTCGCCCTCCTCGCAAGTTCTGAAGGGATCAGTTCTCCGTCACTGAAAATGGAATGAGTATGCAGGTCTATCACTGGGCGTCACCTCACCGGTAGGTTAAGCAATAGCGATCATTTCACTTTGTCGGCCTAGAGACATTCACTAGCAGATTTCCGAGATAAGGTCAACGAACGATATGGTTATTCAAAGAAACGTATAATTGTTTCGCCCTGATGAGCTCTGCTCTCGTGTATAGGACGTACAATCTTTTTCTTGACAAACATCTTCAAATCCATGTTAGTCTCTGTCATCGGATATAGACTTGATTCCCCTTCTACGCTTATGCTTAAGATAATAGATCGATACATCCTCAAGGAAATCGCTTATCCATTTTTCCTTATTCTCTTTGTCCTGACATTCGTTCTTCTTATGGGTAAAATCATACAGCTCATGGACCTCATGGTCAATAAGGGTGTTAGTTTCATCGATATATCAAAACTATTTCTACTCTTAACACCATCATTTCTGATATTGACCATCCCCATATCGCTGCTAATATCGATACTGATCGGATTAGGGAGGCTTTCCGGCGACAACGAATTAACCATTCTGAAAGCGTCAGGCATGAGCCTATACAAACTTCTGGGCCCTGTTGCTATTGCTTCATTAATAGCCTTTATCATAACGGCTGTCACGAGTCTTTTCTTAGTTCCCCAAAGCAAATATGCAACGAAAAATTTGCTCTTCAACGTCGCAAAGAAAAAAGCGAGCATCGGCATTAAAGAGAAAGTGTTCAACGACGATTTTAAAGGAATTCTTCTTTACGCAGAAAGTATTCCTGTTCATGGCGATTACATGAAGGGAGTCATCATCTCAGATACAAGGATGAGTAATGAACCTAGCACCATTATAGCGGAGAAAGCTTTCCTTGTATCGGACCCTTCACTGATGACGGTAACCCTGCGATTGGAAAATGGCAGTACGCATACGGTCGACAAAAGGCTGAAAAACTATCGAAAAATGGACTTCAGTTCATATGACGTAAATCTCGATATTGAGTCCTCTATTGCAGCGGCAAAAAAAGTTAGCTCAAAGAGCAGCACAGAGATGACGGTCTGGGAACTATCTCAGGAGCTTAAGACTGCCGGTCTGGAAGATGCTGTTTTCAGGGAAATGGCCATTGAATTCTATAAGACGATCACGACTCCCCTTTCATGCATTGTCTTCGGCATTCTGGCAATTCCTTTGAGTCTAAGGGCGCACAGGGCTGTCAGATCAAGGGGGTTTACTCTCGGCCTCATCATAGTGTTTATCTATTACATCATGCGTCTTGGCGGTGAGGCACTCGTGGAAACGGGGAGACTCTCTCCTCTTATCGGAACATGGTCTCCCAATATCATATTCTCTCTTGTTGGATTTTATCTCTTGATTAGAGCGGCAAATGATAGGCCTATTCGCATAGAGATACCCATCGTTGCCTATTTTAAGCAACTGATTGGCAAGTGTGCAAAGAGAACTGATTAATGACTATATTAGATCGATACGTAACTAAAGAGTTTATCGGGTTGTTTGCCCTTGTCCTGTCGCTGTTCACGTCACTTTTCCTGATTGTTGAATTTTTTGAACGCATAAGAATGTTCCTGAGCAACAATGCCTCTTTCACGCAGATTCTGTCATATTTTTTTTTCATGATCCCCACGATGATTTCACAGACCATTCCGGCCACTGTACTGCTCGCCGCCCTCTTAACTTTCAGCACCCTTGCCAAGAATTCCGAAGTGCTAGCCATGAAAGCAAACGGCATCAGCCTCTATAGGACGTCTCTTCCCGTGTTCATTGCATCAGTGCTGATTTGTATATTGGCTTTTCTCAACAGTGAACTTGTTACACCATACAGCAACCAAAAGGCTGACAACATTGTATACGTGGAAGTGCAAAAGCGCGAACCGCTGGGAACATTCAAACAGAACCAGCTTTGGTACAGAGGACAAAGCGGCATATACAATTTCCGGTTTTTTGATCCTAAAGCATATATTATACAGGGAATTACGATAAATTATTTGGATAACAATTTCACGCTGACGGCTCGTATCGACGCCGAAAAGGCGGAATGGAAAGATAATAAATGGGTATTCTACAACCTCATGATAACGCGTTTTGGAGGAGAATTTCCCTCGCTCGAGTGGGCTTCATCTAAAGTGATAGAACTCCCGGAGACACCGGCGGATTTCAACTTTGTTCAAAAGGAAGCCGAAAAGATGGGGTTTGTTGAACTAAAGAACTACATCACGAAGTTACAGGCTGAGGGATACGACGCGACACGATATTTAGTTGACATGCACGGCAAGATTGCATTTACCCTTGTTATATTCATTCTTATTACTATTGGTATTTCCTTTTCACTCATAAGGACAGAGCGAAGCGGCGGCGTCATGCAGAGCATCGGCGTTGGCATTGTCATTGGATTCTCCTATTGGATTGTGCACGCCTTCTCCATGTCCTTGGGTCGCTCCGGGTCAATACCGCCCGCGCTCTCCGCATGGTTTGCAAATATTATCTTCGGAGTCGCGTCGGTTATAATGTTCATGCGCGTCAAGACCTGAACCCCGGCCTTTCCTGATTCGTAAGCTTCCTTAGTAGCGGTAATAGTCGGGCTTAAAGGGTCCAGCTATGGGAACACCAAGATAATCGGCCTGTTCTCTTGTCAATCTTGATAGTTTGGCTCCCAGTCTTCTCAAATGCAGTCTTGCCACTTCTTCATCGATCTTTTTGGGCAGCGTGTGTACGCCAACCTTATACTTCCCGGATGCAAGTTCAATTTGAGCAAGGCACTGATTCGTAAAACTGGTGCTCATGACAAAGCTTGGATGACCAGTGGCACAGCCGAGGTTCACCAATCTTCCTTCTGCAAGGACAATAATTGAACGACCGGACTTGAGCGTCCATTTGTCGACTTGGGGCTTTATGTTTTCTCTTTTACAATCTTTGCTCTTCTCCAAATACTGCATGTCTATTTCACTGTCGAAGTGGCCTATATTGCATACAATGGCTTCATTCTTCATCCTGTCCATGTGCCTGCCGCTGATGACCCTGCAGCAACCCGTGGCTGTAATAAAGATATCTCCCTTTGAGACGACGTCATCAAGGGTCTTTACGTCATAACCCTCCATGGCCGCCTGGAGTGCGCTGATCGGATCTATCTCGGTGATGACCACACGTGCTCCAAAACCTCGCATTGACTGTGCACATCCCTTGCCAACATCGCCATATCCGCAGATAACAACCATTTTTCCCGCGACCATAACATCAGTTGCCCTCTTAATGCCATCGGCAAGCGATTCCCGGCAGCCATAGAGATTATCAAATTTTGATTTGGTAACCGAATCATTGACATTGATCGCTGGAAAGAGAAGTTCCCCTGCTTGCGCCATCTGGTATAGTCTGTGAACACCCGTGGTCGTTTCCTCAGACACCCCAATAACGCCAGAAACCACTTCCTGCCAATGTCTCGGATTCCGTCTGAGCGAGTACTTCATGCGCTCCACAATAATCTGCAATTCTTTGTGCTCATATTTCCGATCCAGCAGTGACGGATCCTTTTCATATTTAACGCCCTGATGAATGTAAAGCGTTGCATCCCCCCCGTCATCGACTATCAGATCCGGGCCGGAATCGTCAGGCCACGTTAGTGCCTGTTCCGTGCACCACCAGTACTCTTCCAGCGTTTCCCCCTTCCAGGCAAAAACTGCCGCAGATCCTGCCTTCGCAATTGCTGCAGCCGCATGATCCTGAGTCGAAAAGATATTGCATGACGCCCATCTGATGTCCCCCCCAAGCTCTTCGAGTGTCTCTATAAGCATGGCTGTCTGGATTGTCATGTGCAGGCTGCCAGCGATCTTTAATCCTTTCAGTGGCTTCTTGGAACCATATTTTGCCCTCACCGCCATAAGGCCGGGCATTTCATTCTCGGCAAGATCAATCTCTTTGCGTCCCCAGTCGGCAAGACCGATGTCTGATATTTTATATGGCAAATTTTTGACACGTTTCAGATATGTCATAAGATCCTCCACTCCGGTTCCTAAGGCTTGATGACTCCATGTTTATACCGATGCTGCCTGTTTTAATGCTTCAACCATGTCGGTCTTCTCCCAGGTATAGTCATCCAGGAAAAATGTCTTGGGAAGCTTTCGGTAAATCTTGCCGTCAAGGAGGCCAAATTTTTCAATCATGCCTCTGGGAGACAAGTCGAAGTATTCTTTAATCAGCATATTGATCTTGTCGTCGGAGACAATTCCTGTACCAAAAGAGTTCACATAGACGGAAATGGGTCTGGCTATGCCTATCGCATATGCAACCTGTATGGCACACTTTTTCGCGAGCCCCGCGGCAACAATGTTCTTTGCAACATAGCGGGCGCCGAGAACTGCTGAGCAATCGACCTTTTCAGGAGATTTGTTAACTATGGAGCCGCCTCCAATCTGAGCGCCCGGATACCCCCCATAAAGCTGGACTACGAGCTTGCGTCCTGTCACTCCTGAGTCTGCTGCGCTGCACGAGTTGATGGCTTGCCATTCGCCTGTCGGATTGAAAAGAAATTCTGTTCTTTCGTCCACCCAACCTTTGAGGCATTCCAGAGCGATGCGCTTAGCCTGAGGCTCTACACTGGCCCTGGCATTGTCTGGTACTTGACGGTAGTCGACTGCATTGGACATAAGAACTGTCGCCACTCTTTTGGGGATGCCCTTATCATTATATTCTACAGTTATCTGTCCTTTACCGTCCGGAGCGAATATTGGATTACCGCAATTCTCAAAAGCCCTCATCATCTTCGTGGCCAATACGTAGGTAAGCGGAAGCAACTCAGGCGTCTCATCACAGGCAAATCCATAGATAATGCCCTGATCCCCTGCACCGATTTCTTTGTATTTGCCCATGTCTGCACGGGTCCCAATATTGATGTCAGGAGATTGTTCTATAATGGTATTAAGAATTCCCATTGAATTTCCGTTTAGACCGAGATGATAATCGACGTAGCCTATTGAAAGAACCGTATCGCGAACGATTTTCTCCACATCCACATAAACCCGAGTCGCGACTTCGCCACCGACTATACAGAGACCCTTACCCAGGAATATCTCAATCCCGCAATGCGGCATAGTATCCACAGTAAGCCCGATTTTATGTTCCTCATCGAGGATAGCCGCGATGATATTCGCTGCTATCGAATCGCATACAATATCCGGATGTCCAACCTTAACGCTTTCAGATGTTATTAACATTTGTCATCACCTCATACTTAATGATTAATTAGTCTCATTACTCGATCTGATTCGACTCATCAGTCTTGCCCTTGCCGCAGTAAAATTTATCCCTCCTTCTCGTGTGCTCCGACGGTGTCACTATGCCGACAGAAATAATATATGTTAATGCTTCTTCAACCGACATATGCACCTCAATCAATTCATCTTCGGGTACAATAATAAGGTATCCTGATGTCGGGTTGGGAGTCGTCGGCAAGAAGACACTGGCGTAGTTATCCCCGGGCCCCTTCTTGAACTCCAGATCCGGTTTGCCTGTCACAAACCCTATAGCATATAAACCTTTCCTGGGAAATTCCACCAGTACGACGCGTTTGAAACTGCTTCTCCTGTCCATAACCATGGTATCGGAGAATCGTTTGATAGCCTGATAAATAGTCCTTACGAATGGTATTCTATAAAGAAGGTCTTCCCCGGATTGGACTATTCTATTGCCCACATAACTCGCTGTGATGAGGCCACAGATGAAAATCAAAATCACAGTTACAATAGTTCCCAGGCCGGGAATGTGGATGCCGAGTAACGTGTCAGGATGATATCTTAATGGGATAATCTTAAGCAGACTATCCATTATATCTATGAGAAAGAAAAGGATATAGAGCGTCAAGCCTATCGGGACAGTAACAGCAAGTCCCGTCAAAAATATTTGCTTCAACTTCTTCTTCAATGGTCGACGACCTTCATCCCATTTTAAAAGAGTATTTATTTAACAAAAAGCTGAACTGTTTTCAACATCTATTTAAAAAGGGGTTCGGTGCAACTGCACCAAAACCCCTCATGAAAGGCAGATCTCGAATTGTTGCTTTTTCAGTAAAGCTCCCGCGAATACTATTTCTCTTTTTTGACTCTGTTCTTATCGTCCAAAAAAATGCATTTAGGACGCCACTTCTTGGGTGAAGGTTCTTCAACGACAGCATAGCTCGCGACAATAACAATATCACCCTTGGCGGCTTTCCACGCCGCAGCTCCATTGAGACATATGACCCCGGAATCCTGTTTGCCCTCTATTACGTAAGTGGAAAATCTCTCTCCGTTGGAGACGTTGTATATGTCAACCCTCTCATAGGGCGCTATATCCGCAGCACTCATCAGCCTCTTATCAATTGTGATGCTGCCTTCATAATGGAGGTTAGCGTCAGTTACTGTCGCTCTGTGCAGTTTTGATTTGAGCATAAACCTTTGCATGTTGTGTATACCCTCCTCCGGAAAAGCAGAACTTCACCATCCTTAGCAAACATTATATGTCAAGCTGATTTCCGAATACATAATTGTCTATCAGTCTCGTCTTATTAATCCTGACAGCAAGGGCCAGAACGGACTCACCCTCTATGCGAGGAACATCCTTGAGGGTCGTTGTATCGCATATTTTGGCATAATCGATAACCGCGTAGGGATGCCCTTCTATGTACTTCCTGACACGCTCCAGGATTGCGGAAACATCCTTTTCTCCCCCATCATACATCTCTTTTGCCATCTTTAGGGAACGACTAAGACTCAGAGCCGCCTCCCTTTCCTCCGTTCTCAAATATACATTCCGCGAACTCATAGCGAGACCGTCAGCTTCTCTCACTATCGGCATGCCGATAATTTCGAGATCCATATTAAGGTCCAGAACCATTCTCTTAATCGCTATAAGCTGCTGGAAGTCCTTTCTGCCGAAGATTGCATAATGCGGTTTAACGATATTGAAAAGCTTTGCACACACCGTCGTGACGCCGCGGAAATGCCCGGGTCGGGAGAGCCCACAGAGATTCTCGGTTACATTCTCAACATTAACGTAGGTCTGATAAAGTTCAGGGTACATCTCTTTATCTTTCGGATAGAAGATCACATCGACGCCCACACCGTCCGCCAAGCTGCTATCTCTCTCAAAATCTCTCGGATATTTTTCAAAATCCTCGCTCGGGCCGAATTGCGTCGGGTTGACGTATATGCTGATAGCCAGGCAGTCCCCTCGCTGTCGACCTTCTCTCATCAAACTCAAATGGCCTTCGTGAAAATAGCCCATTGTAGGAACGAAGGATATTTTCTGTCCCGCGTTCCTGACGGATTCGGAGAATGCCTGCATCTCTCTGATGGAACTAATAATCCTCATCTCAATTCCGCATCCATAAAAAAGCCTCTACGTCAGAGACGTGAGGCTTCATATATGACCCGTAAGCATGCCCTTCTTCTTAACCCCCCGTCTCAGTCCGCAACCGGATCCAAGCGGTCGGTCGTTCGTAACAAAATAACTGCTTTGTGTCAAGGCATTTTTATTAAATGGAGGGCGTTTGATAATTTTCCGATTTCTTCAGCCGTCAGCGTTTCACCCCGCCTTGCGCCATCGATACCGGAGTTCTTGAGTGCCTGTATCACATCCATATCCGAATAGCCCAGCAGATGCAGGCTCTTGAGATTATTTGATACCGTTTTTCTTCTTTTCGCAAAAACTGTCTTCACAATCTTGAAGAAGAAATAATGATCTATTAAATCCATTTGGGGCATTTCCCGGATCGCCATCTTCAGTACGGAGGACATTACCGCAGGCCGGGGATAGAAGCAGCTGGGAGGGATCACCATTTCACGTGAGCATAGAAAATACATAGAAACCAGAACCGTCGGCACCCCGTAAGACTTTGTCCCTGGTTTTGCAACAAGCCTGTCCGCCAGTTCCTTTTGAAACATGAGAATCATGGATGATATATGATCCCGGTAAGCCAACAATCGGAACAATATCTGTGAGGAGATGTTGTAGGGAATATTACCGATGACTTTAATCTTGCGCGATGGCAGCGCGCCATTGATTGAGTGAAAGTCATATTCAAGAACATCAGCCTGGAGAATTTCCACATGATGGTAAGGCGCCATTCTCTCTTTCAAGATACCGACCATTTTCGGATCTATGTCCAGAGCAATCACCCTCTTCGCCCTTTTGGCTATGGACTCCGTCATGAGACCCAAACCTGCGCCTATTTCAACCACAATGTCGTCTTCCCGGATATCCGATATTCTGATAATCTTATTTATGGTATTTCTATCTTCAAGAAAAGACTGGCCCAGGCGTTTGAGCGGCCGGATCCCATGATCTCTGAGAATTTCTCTTGCTGTCGTCATGATCTCTTTTCCCCACTCGGGCGCCTATCGGAACTTCGAACCGTGCTTTAATAAAGAATCAAGGGGCCATCTGGAAACTGCGTTTAAGTCCAAAGAATCCTTTAGTCCTCTTGCCAACAGATGTTCGCCGACGACGGCAATCATGGCAGCATTATCCGTACAAAAAGCGGGCGGCGGAATGTAGACATGAATGCCCTTGAGCCTGGAATCATCTGTAAATCTTTCTCTGAGCCGGCTGTTTGCCGCAACTCCTCCGCATACGACTATTTTTGATATGGAATAAATATCCGCAGCCTTAAAAGTCTTTTCTACGAGGACATCAATGATAGCTTCCTGGTAACTGGCAGCAACATCCGGCAGCTCATCCTCATTGAAAGGGCATTCTCTCTTCTTTATGCGGACCAGGAGAGATGTTTTCAGGCCGCTGAAGCTGAAATCCAGGCTGTCTCTCATTGCCCTGGGGAATTCAATCCGCTTTCGTTCTCCTTTTTTTGCGAGCCTGTCGATAACCGCCCCCCCCGGATATCCGATGTCCAGGAGTTTGGCCGCCTTGTCAAACGCCTCACCCGCTGCATCGTCCCTCGTTTGGCCCAACACGGCAAAATCCTGGAAATCTTTCATAAGGTATATGTTTGTATGCCCGCCGGACACTACAAGGGCGATAAAGGGGAACGTGGGCTGATCTTCACTGAGGAAGATCGATGCCACGTGACCCTCAAGGTGGTTTACTCCTACAAACGGTATGTTTAAAGCAAATGCGATAGCCTTAGCCGCTGACAAACCCACAAGCAGTGAACCAACCAGCCCGGGTCCCCTGGTTACAGCTATTCCTTCAATATCCTTTAACGTTACGGAAGCCCCATTCAGCGCCTCGCATATGACCGGTATGATCATTTCCATGTGTTTACGGGATGCGATCTCCGGCACCACGCCGCCGTATATCTTGTGCAGATCCACCTGGGAAGCAATAACATTGGAACAAAGGAATCTCCCATCCTTGAGCACGGCAGCAGCCGTCTCATCACAGGATGTCTCTATTCCCAAAATATACATCTTTTCCTCGCTGGGCGGATTTCTTTTTACAAATTGTTTAGAATTATATATAGAAGTGAGCACTCTTTGTAAATAACTTTTGACTATCGCGGGAAGTTCTCAGGAAGCGCATCATGGAAATTACAACAGACTTTCTGGTATTGGGCAGCGGCATCGCAGGATTAAGTTTTGCGATCAAGGCGGCTGATCTCGGTACTGTGGCTATAGTAACGAAGAAAACGAAATCTGATTCAAACACAAATCTGGCTCAGGGCGGGATAGCGGCGGTTTATGATAAGGCAGACACCTTTGAAAACCATATCAATGATACCATTGCCGCCGGCGCCGGACTTTGCAACAAAGAAGTCGTCAGGTTTGTCGTGGTTGACGGCCCAGAAAGGATAAAAGAACTTCTGGAGTGGGGCGTGGAATTTACAAGGGCCGAGAAATACGGTGCCGGTGAGTATGACCTGGGACGAGAAGGCGGACATTCGATGAGGCGCGTCCTACATGCGCGCGATCTGACGGGTCGCGAAATAGAACGTGCCCTCCACGAAAAGGCCAGCTTAAAGAGGAATATAAAGATCTTCGAAAATCATATCGGGATTGACCTTATATTGGAATCCGCCGCACGGAATAGGAAGAGTGGCTCCCGGCCGAAGTGTCTGGGGGCCTATATACTTGATACAGATCGCGATCAAATTCATACTTTCAAGGCGAAATTCATCATTCTGGCCACGGGCGGCTCCGGGAAAGTGTATCTTATCACGACAAATCCCGATATTGCCACAGGAGACGGCATTGCCATGGCCTACAGGGCGGGCGCGTTAATAGCAAATATGGAGTTCATCCAGTTTCATCCCACCTGCCTGTACCACCCCGAAGCGAAATCTTACCTCATCAGTGAAGCCCTCCGGGGAGAGGGAGGCCTCTTGAGATTAAAGGACGGTTCGACTTTCATGGAGAAGTATCATCCGATGAAGAGCCTTGCGCCCAGAGACATTGTTGCCAAGGCTATAGATACGGAATTGAAGAAATCGGGGGATGAGTACGTTTTGCTTGACATAACACACAAAGACAGAGATTTCATAATGAGCAGATTTCCCAATATCTACAGCAGGTGTCTCGATTTCGGCATTGATATCACAAGGGATCCGATCCCTGTGGTTCCTGCCGCTCATTACCAGTGCGGTGGCGTGTCTGTAGACCATTACGGAGAAACTAATATCGAAAGACTCTTTGCCTGCGGCGAGGTCGCATGTACAGGGCTTCACGGGGCAAACCGTCTTGCAAGCAACTCACTCTTGGAAGCAGTAGTATTTGCTCACCGCTCATTCGTCAAAATCGCACAGATTTTTTCTGCTGCGAAAGACGCTCCGGTCTCTATCCCCCCGTGGGATACTCGGGGGGCAACGGAAAGTGACGAATCGGTCGTAGTAGCCCACAACTGGGACGAAGTGAGAAGATCCATGGGGAATTATGTGGGCATTGTCCGGTCAAATAAAAGATTGGAGCGCGCTCAACGGCGAATAGACCTCATCAGCAATGAGATAGACGAATACTACAGAAACTTCATCGTCACCAGGGATCTAATCGAGCTCCGTAATATTGCCACGGTGGCAAAGTTGATTATCCGATGCGCCAGAATCAGGAAAGAAAGCAGGGGGCTTCACTACAACATAGACTATCCGGAAAAAAATGACGAGGTTATGGTTGAAAGATACCGTCATTTCCAGGGAGACAACGGTGAAGAACTGAGTGAGCCAGTATTCCCAACCTCACGTTTATCACTCTCTCGGGATTAACCGAACACCCTCTTGAAAATAAAATCAACATGCTTCAGGAAATTGTCGATTCTGAATGCATCTTCAATATCCTTTGCCTTCATGATACGACATGACTTTTTTGTCTTCCAGAAGCAGTCGCTGAAAATCCGTACCCTCATTCCATGACCTCATGGCATTTCCCTGCACGACCCGATAGGCATCCTCTCTCGTCATCCCCCGCTCGATGAGTTTCAATAGCACCATCTGGGAGAAGATGACGCCGTGGGTCATGCCCAGGTTTGCAAGCATCTTGTCCGGGTACACAACAAGATTCTCCACTAGGCCGGTAAATCTATCAAGCATGAAATCGAGAAGGATCGTAGCATCAGGGGCGATGACCCTCTCCACAGACGAGTGACTGATATCCCGCTCGTGCCAGAGGGCGATGTTCTCCAGAGAAGCAAGCGCGTACGACCTCATCAGACGAGCCAGTCCGGACAGGTTCTCCGACAAAACCGGATTCCTCTTGTGGGGCATGGCCGACGAGCCTTTCTGTCCGGGTGCGAAGTATTCCTCCACCTCTCTCACTTCCGTTCTCTGCAGCAACCTGATCTCCTGGGAAAACTTATCGATAGAAGATGCGACTATAGCCAGAGTGGTGAAAAATTCGGCGTGCCTGTCCCTCTGAACAATCTGAGACGATATCGGCGCGGGTTTCAGCCCCAGTCTTTGACACACGTATTCTTCAATGGAAGGGTCGATGAAGGAGAATGTCCCGACGGCTCCCGATATCTTGCCGTAGCTGATCGTATCCCTCGCCCGCATGAGCCTCGCCAGGTTCCTCTCCATTTCCTGGTACCACAGGGCTATCTTCAGACCGAACGTTATCGGTTCAGCATGAATCCCGTGAGACCTCCCTATCATCAGTGTTTTTTTGTGCTCTCTCGCCTTCTTCTTCAGGACGGGCAAAAGCAGGTTCACGTCGTCAATGAGTATGTCGGATGCCTCTCTCAGGAGAACGGCAAGCGATGTATCAAGGACGTCTGATGAGGTGAGACCCATGTGAATGAACCTGCCCTCATCTCCCACTCTTTCGGTAAGCGAAGTCAGGAAGGCGATCACGTCATGTTTAGTCGTCCTTTCGATCTCTTCGATCCTCGCTATGTCGATCGCTGCTTTCTTCTTGATATTCTTGAGAGACTTCTTGGGAATATCCCCTTTCCTAGCCATTGCCTCACATGCCAGGATTTCTATATCCAGCCATGTCTGATATCGATTTTCAGGGCGCCATATGCCGTTCATTTTGTCTCTTGAATATCTCGGGATCAATCTTCTCCCTCCTTCGAACTCTAGTGTATTTCAGGAATCAGCCACACTGTTTTTGAAATATAGAACAAATCGGCTGAAAAATAAACCAAAAAAGCTGTATATATTGAACTATATAACGTATAATATTTTGTATAAAATCAACGGTTATAACGAACGTTGATGATATAGCCCTTTCAGTTCGTGAGCTGACTCAAAACGTAGCGATTTTCGCGGAGAAAAGAAAAATGAACATTTCCGATTTTAGAAAACCGGATTTCGATATAGACCCGATCTTTTTGAACCGGTGGTCGCCGCGAAGCATGTCGGGCGACGAGATCAGCAAAGAGGTCTTGTTCTCCCTTTTCGAAGCCGCCCGGTGGGCGCCGTCGTCAAACAACAACCAGCATTGGCGGTTCATTTACGCGCGCAGAAACACGGATTCCTGGCCTGTCATTTTCGATCTGCTGACGGAGCAGAATAAGGTATGGGCAAAGAATGCCGCCGTACTTATAGTCGTTGTTTCCAAGAAGACTTTTGATTACAACGAAAAACCGGCGCGCACCCACTCCTACGATACCGGCGCAGCCTGGGAGAACTTCGCACTTCAGGGTTCATTGAATGGCTTGGTTGTCCATGGCATGCAGGGTTTTGACTACGAAAGAGCAAGAACGGCGCTTAATATTCCCGATGTCTTTCAGGTGGAGGCGATGATTGCCGTGGGAAGACCCGGAAGAAAAGAGGATCTTCCGGAGACCCTGCGGGAGAGGGAAATGCCCTCGACCAGGAAGAGTCTTTCCGAAATCGTAATGGAAGGAAGTTTCGCGCTTGATAAAGTGATTGCATAAACTCAATCATTCGTCTAATTGTGTTCTCACTTATTTGTCAACGTGCACTGTGGAATCTCACTAGTGCATGATCCCATCTCATCAACCGCCGGGGGGACATTTCGTTTTTTCCCCATACATTACGGAAACGATGTGGCACAGCCACCGATATCGATCACTCTAAAAGGAAGAAAATATGTTTCTGTTTAAAAAAATCGTAGCCCCCCTATTTGCCCCCGTAACATTGATCCTTGAACTCTTCTTGATCGGCCTTGTCCTGCTTTGGTTTACAAAGAGACAGAAAACAGGAAAAGCCGTCATCACGTCTGGTGTAGTTATATTTGCCATTCTCAGTTACGGGTCATTTTCCGACCTGCTCCTGATTCCCCTTGAACGGCAATATCCTCCACTCACGATCGAGAGCACTCACGACAGCCTATCTTCTTCTGATTCCATCCACTCTGTTAAGTGGCTTGTCCTTCTGGGTGGCGGCCACACAGTCGATCCGAGAATTCCCGTCACAAGCCAGATATCATATGAATCTCTCACTCGCCTCGCGGAATGCATCCGCATTCACAGGCTAATAAAGGGCAGCAAAATCATCCTTTCCGGCGGCGCAGTCTATGACTCATTGCCGGAGGCCAGTACCTTGGCAAAGGTTGCCGAAATTCTCAACGTCAATGCAAGCGACATTGTATTGGATGATCTTTCCAGAGATACGGAGGAACAGGCGCAGAATATCCGGCCTATTGTCGGTCATGACCCCTTCATCTTGGTAACGTCTGCTTGTCACATGCCCAGGTCCATGACTATTTTTGAAAAAGCGGGGCTTAGGCCCATCCCTGCCCCGACAGACCACCTTGTCAAAGAGCGGCAGACGAAAAATCCAGGGGATTTTTATCCCGACTCCATGGGCCTTTTCAAGGCGGAGCGCGCCATGCACGAATATCTGGGTCTTGTGTGGTTAAGGTTAAGAAACATAATGTGATATTGCCCCTAAAAAACGAATCTTGAATTTACAGCACTTAAATGCTAGAAAGCTCGAATCATTAAAGCTTGCTCACAGAATTAGAGCTTGTGGAACAGGAGATACAATTATGAAGTATAAACTGAGATTGTCGGTATGTCTTGTACTCTTGGTTATGGCATACGGCTCGCTGGCAGCAAAAGGGGAAAAGACTGTGGCTGTATTGCCTTTTGCCGTACATAGCGCGGAAAGTATTGACTACGTAAAGCAGGGCATTTGGGACATGCTCTCTTCCCGAATAGCTGTAGCCGACAAGATAGAGGTCATCAGCAAGGACTCGGTCCTGCAAGCCCTGAAAGGGAAAGAAGGGAAGGATCTACCCCTTCAGGATATTTTCGGCCTCGGGAAAAAGATGAATGCCGATTTTGTCGTATATGGCAGCATTACAAAAATTGGCAACAGTATAAGCATCGATGGGAAGCTCATCGACATTGCCGCGAATAAATCGACAGTAAGCCTCTTTACTCAGAGCCAGGGCATGGACGAGGTTATAGTGAAGATCAATGACTTTGCCCGCAACATAGACAACCATATTCTCGGCACGGTCCCTCCGTCCTTTGCCACGCCGCCGGCATCCACTCAGGCGCAAATGCCGCAGCAGCAGCAAAAGTCGCAAGATTCCCGTGAATCGGAGATCATCGGAGGGATGAAAAAGAGCAAGAAGGGCACTTACACCGCTGTCATCAACCCTGATTTCATAACCTCCTCCAGGCCCCTCGATAGAAAAGGTTTCTGGATGAGTCCGAAATTTCCCACCGAATTCAGGGGCATGGATATTGGTGATGTCACGGGTGATGGTGCGAATAAGGTCGTCATTATCGATACACATAACGTAATGATATACCAAAAGAAAGACAAGGATTTTATCTTGGTTCAAAAGATACCGGGAAAGTCATCCCAGAATTTTCTTGCCGTTGATGTCGCTGACATCAATAGAAATGGTGTAAAAGAAATCATTGTCACCAGCATGACGCGAAATATCGTTGATTCCTTTGTCATTGAATACAGGGATGGAAAATTTGTCGAGATTGCCTCAAAGCTGCCCTGGTATATGAGGGTCATTGACAATCCAGGCGGCCCTATCCTGCTGGGCCAGACCAGGGGGATGGGAAAGCCCTTCAGCAACCCTATCCATGAGATAATATGGGAGGAGGGGAAATACAACGAGGGGAAGAAGATGAAAATCCCCGTGGGGCTTTCCGTCTATGGTTTGACAATAGACAATCTGGGAACCGGGGGAAATGAAAAAATAATAGCGCTCGATGATTATGACTATCTTAACATATTCGAACAAACAGACAAGCCTCTCATGAACCTTAAGAGACTGGGGGGAAGCCCTGAACGAATATATAAGAGTGATGATAACTACGGGGGAAGCAACACCGCCATCGTAAATGATGATCTTTCTCCGGATGATGAAAACAGGATTACCTTTATTAATTCAAGAATTTTGACACTCGATACGGGAAAGGACGGCAAGAAGGAAATTATTATCGTGAAGAACCTATCCTCCATGGGAAGAGTGCTCAAGAATGTAAAGGTTTTTACATCGAGTGAGGTATATGATCTTGAATGGGACGGTCTCGGTCTCGTTGAGAACTGGAAAACGCGGAAGATCAGCGGTTATGTGGCGGACTATCAATTAAAAGACATAGACAATGATGGGCAGAAGGAGATCGTCCTCGCTCTTGTTCTTTCCGTGGGAGGCTCTGTGTCGGATCAAAGCGTAATTGTCTCCTATAAGATGACTGCCGAGCAGAAACCATAAGAGGGATTGACAATATTATCGCTCTTCTATATTTATTTGGGTTACTAATATTACCTTTGACGCTGTCTTACTACGCAACACGTTTTATATATGTCGGTCAGATCTGGCGGTGTAGCTCAGACGGTTAGAGCATACGGCTCATATCCGTAGTGTCCGGGGTTCGATTCCCTGCACCGCCACCATAATTACAAGCACTTAGCGAGTTTTCTAAGTGCTTTTTTTGTTCCGTCAAGTCCTTTTTATTTTATGTTAACAGACGTTACATGGCTGCGGGGGATCTGGATTCAGCAAGGGAAGATGCGGTCGATCTCTCGTAATTCAGACCAGCAGAGTCGCGCGAAGGGTTCGGCGGAGAGCTTCCCGCCAGCAAATGATTTAAAAGGCTTTCCTCTGTCTTGAATGCGCGCCTGGATTATTTATCGCGCAGCAGTGTCATGGCCATCCCGTAAACAGAGGCAAAGGCATCGCTTGACTGAAACAGATTAGTCAAGGGAAGCATATCGGTCACCATGGCGTACAAACTCTGATCATAAACGATGCTTCCCAGATCCACCGAGTGGAGCATCAGGTATTTGTCTGCAACCATCTGGATAACCCGGCCGGCCCCCTTATCCCGATTGGTCCGGGTCATGTTTGTGATGATAAAAGGCTGGATGTTCCGGATTTCTTCCTGCATTGCGGTCATGGCCTCTCTTCCGTTCATTTCCTGAATAATCTGAAAAAGCTCACTGACCGTACGGACTTTGAGTTCATTGTTGGTATCCATGGCCGTCTTTATGATCGCCTGGAGTGATGACTTCTGACTTGTAAGCTGGCTTAAACGCCGGTAAACCGTATTACGGATAAATGCATAGGCATTCTGGATCGATATCGGCTGCGGAGTAATGACCACAACTTTTTTTTCGGCAACAAGAAAGAAATCCAGCACATTATAGGAGGTGCCAGCGCCCAAATCGAGGACTACACAATCGGCATCGAGCCTGGCAAGGTTCTGGATGAGTTTTACCTTTTGCGAAACGTGGATGTTGGCCAAAGAAAGGATATCGCTGGTACCGGCGATCAGATGAAGATTCTCCATTTCCGTGTTCAGAGAGAGCTCCTCCAGAGAATCGTATCGCTTAGTCACAAAATCATTCAGCGTTCTCGGCGGATTCTTGATCCCCATAAAGGTATGGAGATTTGCTCCGCCCAAATCGGCATCCACCAGGATAGTTTTCTTGCCCAGCCGGGCAAACCAGAAGGCCAGAAGAATACTGACCGTGCTCTTGCCCACGCCACCCTTTCCACCACCGACAGCCACAATCTTTGGATGAGATGCCACAATCCTCTCCTGCATGTTTAACCGATATCCAACATCCACATTAAGCCTGCATCAGCTCTTCGGAAGCGATTCCCATAGATAAGAAATCAGATCCTGCGCCTCTTCACCGACATAACAGTGCTTCTTCAAGAACAAGAGATCGGAATGCGTCATATCCTTGAACTGGATACCGGCAATAACGATGGTTTTCCCTCCTCGTAAGACCTCCCGGCACCAAGCAATGGTGCCAAAAAGATTGAGGCCGATCTTTGCTTTGGGGACACTGACCAAGACTTTGACGCTCTTGCCGATGATCTCAGCAGGTGAACCGGTCAAATACCTTTCACCCAGAGTGATACAGGCGCCACCCAGGGAAATATCCTGGATAAAACCTTTCAGAATAAGCTGGTTCTTATTCGGCTCGTTCTTAAAAATCTTCATGTCTACCTGCGCCTGGAGTTGGTAACGGACCGACTTGCGGTCCTTCTGCGACACCCTTTTCTCTGCTAACAGGCGATTAGCGTTGGCCAGCCTCATCAACAGAATTTCAATCTTGGGATACTCCTCGCACAGATCCATAAGTTGTGATTTGGAGATTTTCAGCAGTTCTGTTTTATTTACGGTTTTGATCATAGATGGAAACTGTTTTTGTTCATCAAGGGGATAAACATCACCAAAATAATTCATCTCTGCACTACTCGCCGAAAATTCCCGGCGACTCTCTTCCCCTTCGCCCGTTATCAGGAGGTCTGTCTCGATGATGGTGCCGGAGACAATAAAATAGAGGAATTCTTCCATGTCACCCGGATTCTTTACCACGGTACCAGCTGGCAGGCGGACGGGCTCCAGGCGCGTCATCACAGCAAGCAACTCCGGGTAGGCCATGTGGGAGAAGAAATCATTCAACGGTGTTTCGGAGCGGACTTCGCGAAAGGCTCTATAGAGATCACGGCATTCCCTGCGGGAAGACCCGGCAATATGCCACTCCATTACTTTGGAGGCAACCGCATGGAGGATCGCCCCTGCCCGCGCATAGAGTTCCGCTGCTTTCTGATAATATTGGGCGGCCTGATCAAAGGATTCCTGGCCCGTTAGAAAATCAGCAAACGCTTTAACAAGAAGGCAATCGTCGGGAAATTTTTTTAGTATCGCTTCAAATTCTTCAGCAGAACCAATGGTTAAAGACCCATCGGTAATACCTTCGATGTAACTCTTAATTTCCATTTCTTCGTTCAATCGTCTACTCCGGCTTAACGCTGCTCATCCGTTTTCACAAGCTTAACCACATCATCGATACGCTCATTCATCACCCCCGTCTTTTTGTATAAGAGACGGACTGCTTCAAACAATGAACGCATTTTCTTGTCAAGATCCAACAACACGACCGACATGCGGGTCATCTTTTCCATCAGAAAAGTGATCTGCTTCTGCACGCCCTCCGGCGCTTCATTAAGCGAGAGAGAGAACTGCTCGTCCTTAAGAAGGCCGATCAGATTTTCCAGGTCTTTTCTTTCCTCTTCAGCAAGACCGATGTTCAAATCCACCTGAGGCTCATCTTCCATATTTGTTCAGCTCATCCTGAATTTTAGAATCCAATATTGAGATGTTTTCCTCATCCAGTTGATCATCCGTTATTCGTGCCCCGCGCTCAGTAACCACCTTGCCTCTCAACGGAGCAGCAAGACGTCTTTTCCTCAATAATATAAACGTAACAAACAATACAACGCCGATTGCGATAACAGAGAAACCGATTAAGACCATGAACGGATAGGATTGCAACCGGCTGGAGTCTGACGAAGTCTGTTGGATTTGTTTTTCCGCCTCCTTCACGGGCGTGACCGTTTCGGGAGGGATTCCGACCGCCGGTCTATCAGTGGTTTGCAGATTATCTTCAGGAGTTGGCTTGGCGGCAACGTTATCCGACATCTTTTCACGAACGGGCGGAATAGTCGTGACGGATGCAGCCGGTGTGCTGGTCCAATAGATATCCAGGACAAAGCGGTCCGGAGTGAACAGATAAAAAGGCTTGAGGTTAAAAGAGGAGGATGTAAGGCTGATATTGGCCGTCAAGACGGATTTCTTCTGGACGAATTCAATCTTTTCAATGCGCCCTGCCCTATCCCGCATTTTCTGGAGAGCGGGATTATCCGTCGTCGTATCAAAAAAATCTACGGAAATCTGTCCCGGACTTTTAATCTCCGGACCTTTGAATTTTACAGTGGACCCAAATTCAAAGACGATCCGCGTCAGGGATTCATATTCACCGATTCTGATATACTTCAACTGGCCCGCATCGGCGGGCAGGACTGTACACCAAAATATTATCAGAACAATGGCAAGTTTCAATTCTGTTTTCATCTTGTCATTTATGACGTGAGTTTCTTCTTCCATAGGTGTTGCTTTTTAAATTGACCGCCAAGTTTGTCTAAAGCGCATAGAATCTGGAAGCTTATACAACTTACAATAATAATTTTCAACAACTTTAAGTTCTTATTTTTTTCAGCCCTAAAACTGGCTCCGCGACAGTCCCTCTGTTCGGTTGCAACCGACCCAGCGAAATATTTCTGTTCTTATTACTTCATAGTCGACCCCATGCATGACCGGCGCCCTGTTTAGTTACGTCTTAATAAGCAGTTGACTAAGTTATCGATTTCTGATTTATTTAAAGGCAAGTTGGGTTGGCCGCAAGCTCATATCCGTGATGTCCGGGGTTCGATTCCCTGCACCGTCACCATTTAAATTATACGTAAGCCTGGTACCAAACCAGGCTTTTGTTTATCCTCGCTGAAAGCTGAGATGCGAGCGCGAAGTTTCCTTTAGAAATCATGGAATAATCAGCAAATCTCTCATGAAGACAAGATTTACTCCCAAATTCTGGGCCCGAAATTCGCACGTGCAGACTATTTTGGGTTCCTTGAATATGCGCGCTTGCGGTCGCAATCCGATGGTAGAATGTGCAAAGGAAACCATAATTGAAGGAGGGAATGGAGTACGTCTGCTTGGATATTACTCGCTGCAATCACCTGAAAGAGCCAGGGGCCTTGTGACATTGATACACGGATGGGAAGGAAGTTCGGACTCGACATATGTCCTTTCCACGGGGAAGCATCTGTACGACAGAGGTTATGATATATTTCGGCTTAATCTAAGAGACCATGGCAACAGCCATCACTTGAATGAAGGTCTTTTTCATGGAGCTCTCATAGAAGAGACATTTCAAGCCATTTACAACATCTCCAATTTGTCAGAAAGCAGACCTTATTACATCATTGGCTTTTCACTGGGTGGAAATTTTGCACTTCGCATAGCTGTGAAACACTCTTCTTCAAAAATCCCGAATCTCAAACAGGTCATAGCCGTGAGTCCGGCGCTGGATCCTTACAAAGCGACCGTAGGTATAGACCAAAGCCTCTCCATTTACCGGCACTACTTTCTTGACAAATGGAAGAAGTCCCTGCAAAAGAAGCAATCGCTCTTTCCCGATAAATATGACTTCCGCGCCATGATGCATCATAAGACCTGCATGGACCTCACGGAGGCCATAATGCCCTACTATCCGGACTTCAAGAGCTACAGAGAGTACTTCAATCAGTATACCCTGAAGGGCAATTACTTCGAAGACCTCGCCGTACCGGTAACGATCATCGCGTCTCTTGATGATCCTATAATCAGTGTAGAGGACATCTGCGGGCTCACGGCAAACAGCCATCTTGCGATTTTCCTTCAATCATACGGGGGACACTGCGGCTTCATAGACTTCTTCCCGTTGAGTTGCTGGTATGAAGGGGAGATAGAACGCATACTGAAATGCCGAGAAGAAGAACGATGAATATACTAAATACCGAACTCCTGTCGAACAGGGAACAATTTCTATCTTTGATCGTGGAGAAGATGGGCAAGGCGCCCATCGACTTCAAGGAGAAGCTGAATTCCATCAACAAAAGCAAAGACGGGACGGAGCCCCATTCCGCGGCAGGGGTATTGCTCATCATTCACCATACCGGAAGCGAATTCATCTTTCAGCTCATCAAACGTTCGGCCAGGGTTGCACAGCCGGGCGACTTGAGCTGCCCAGGCGGCCTGCTGCACGGCATTCTGGACCCAGTTCTCTCGCCCTTGATCTCGACGGGTATGCTCCCTGTTCTTCATGGAGAGCCGCTGCGCCTTGCAAAGTCGAGAGACAGAGAGACCTTCAGGATCATCAAACTCTTTCTTGCCAATGCCGTGCGAGAATCATGGGAAGAGACGGGACTCAGTCCGTGGAACGTATCCTTCCTCGGCCCCCTTCCCTGCTATTCGCTGTTCCTCTTCAGGCGGACCATTTTCCCGCTCGTCGGTTTCGCAAAGAAGAGATGGAAGTTTTGTCCCAACGTCGAGGTCGAGAGCATAGTGGAGATTCCGCTTACGGCCTTTCTCAATGAAAGCAACTACGCGCTTTACAACGTTGAGACTTCAAGTGAAGTAAAAACTGCAAGACAAAGGCCGAACGGATTCCCGTGTCTTGTCGCGCACGACAGTACAGGCAAGGAGGAGATACTGTGGGGAGCGACTTTTTACATCATCATGAATTTCATGAAGATCGTCTTCAACCTTGACACGCCTGACCCGGGTTCGAAGAGAGTGATAAACAGGACCCTCGGGCCCGACTACTTGACAGGTCATCCGGACAGGTATTAATTTGTGTTGACAAGATTAAATCAAGCGATTACTTACGGATGCAATGAAAAGCCGCAACCATGATTCCATGATAACAAGAAGAGCATCGCAAATCCTTCCCTTCATCGTCATGGACGTCCTTGAGAAAGCCCAGGAGATGCAGAGGACAGGAGAAGATATCATTCATCTGGAAGTTGGCGAGCCCGACTTTGATACCCCGGAGTGCATCAGAGAGGCAGGTTGCAGGGCTATGAGAAGCGGGAAAACGCATTACACCCATAGCCTCGGCCTGCTGGAACTGCGAGAGGCGATATGCGATCATTACTTCGACAAATACAAAGTGTCAATCTCGCCCGATCAGGTTGTGGTAACTTCCGGCACTTCTCCCGCTATGCTGGTCCTCTTCGCTACGATATTGAACGCCGGGGACGAGATCATCATTTCTGACCCCCATTATGCTTGTTATCCCAATTTCATCAGGTTCTTCGAGGGCATCCCGGCAACCGTTAACGTTTATGAAGAAAATGGATTCCAATACACTTCTCACGCGATAAAAGAGAAGATGAACAGGTCTACCAAAGGAATAATGATAAACTCACCCTCGAACCCTACAGGTAACCTTCTCAATCCGGCAACAATGGCCGAAATTGCAGCGCTAGGTGTTCCCGTTATCTCTGACGAAATTTATCATGGTCTTGTCTACGGAGAAAAAGAGCATAGCATCCTTGAATTCACTGACAATGCCTTTGTATTCAACGGCTTTTCGAAGGCTTACGCCATGACCGGATGGCGGCTTGGCTATTTGATCGCCCCCAAATCCTATATCAGACCCATGCAGAAGTTGCTGCAGAACCTTTTCATATCCGCCAACTCCTTCGTTCAATGGGCTGGTGTAACTGCCTTGCGCGAGGCAGGAGGCGAAGTCGAACGGATGCGACGCATCTACAATCAAAGAAGAAAGTTCTTAATCGAGCGACTTCGGGAAATGGGACTCGGTGTCAAAGTGGAACCCACAGGCGCCTTCTATGTCCTCGGAAACATAAAGTCATTGTCAAATGACTCGTACAAGATGGCCTTTGAGATTCTTGAAAAGGCCCGTGTCGGTGTCACCCCGGGCATTGATTTTGGCGCTAACTGCGAGGGGTATTTACGCTTTTCATACGCAAATTCTCTCCCAAACATCGAGGAAGGCATGAATCGTCTTGAAAAATATCTGAAGGAGACGTACGGCCATTGAAGGCGAAAGGTCCGATTCATGCGATCATATTTGACTTCGACGGCACACTGGCAAAACTGAATATCGATTTTCCCCTCATGCGGCAGGCTGTTCTCGACCTTATAGGGGCCTATGCCATCCCCATGAATGGATTGAACAATCTGTACGTCCTGGAGATGATCAAGGCCGCTCAGAAATTAATTTCTGATATGCATCCAAGCAAAGAGAAAACCTTCGTAGAGCAGGCAATCGGACTCATTACAAAAATCGAGACCGAAGCGGCAAAAAAGGGGGAACTCATAGACGGGACAAGAGAAATGCTGGCCGCGCTGAAAAAAAGCCAGATCAAGGTTGGGGTTGTGACCAGAAACTGTCGAGAAGCCGTAAATACCGTGTTTCCTGATATCTTCGACTATTGCAACGTCATCATAACAAGAGAAATGACCCGCAATGTTAAGCCCCACCCCGAACATCTGCTCCTCGCCCTCCAATCGCTTGGCGTTGCCCCGGAATCGTCATGTATGGTCGGGGATCATCCCATGGATATCAAAATCGGTAAGCACGCGGGCACCTTAACAATAGGCGTCCTCACCGGGTACTCAACATCCGATGAACTCACAAAGGCCGGAGCGGATATCATTATCGACAAGGCGGCAGATATCATTGCCGTCCTGCCTTAAGCATTTTTTCACCCGTCAGAGTGGCACTTCAATTTCGCCCAGCAATCAGAAGTTAAATGAAATATTCATGCACCTGGTGTTTTCCGGCATTCTTTTCTTGACATAATCATGACTTATCGACTATTTTTAAGCACCCAAAGAGTGACTTCTTTATGGAAGTCGGTCTTTATCCTGATTGTAAGGTTTGGCCTATATGACTGTCGCGAATAGTCAAAAGTTTCTGGAACCATGGAAAAAGATATATCCTGAAAAGTTTGCCGGTGAGAACGAGATATTCAGCCGTATCCGCCGTGGTCAACATATATTCGTCACATCGGGCTGCGGTGAACCGCAGTATCTCATTGCCGCTATGACAAAGTATGTGGAATCCCACCCCAAGGCATTTTTTGATGCGGAGATCATACAAATCTACTCTCTTGGAATAGCTCCCTACACGGATGAAAAATTCAAGAGCAATTTTCGCCATAATTCTTTCTTTATAGGCAACAATACAAGGGATCCTGTGAATAAGGGGGCAGCCGACTATACCCCTATTTCTCTTTCAGATATCCCGGCTTTGATAACGGCTGGTATGGTGCAAATAGACATTGCCCTTATACAAACATCATTGCCCGACGAGCATGGTTTTCTCAGCCTCGGGGTAAGCGTGGACGTGGTCAAGACGGCAACAGAAAAGGCCTCTTTGGTGATTGCCCAGGTCAACTCTTACATGCCTCGTGCCCATGGAGACGGTTTTATCAATATCAAAGATGTGAACTTTATTGTACCCCATGATGCGCCGATCCTCGAAATCCAGAGATCATTTTCCGAAGAGAAGACGATGTCGCTGGACAGGATAGGATTTTATGTTTCGCGCCTTATCCAAGATGGTGACACGCTGCAGGTAGGATATGGAAGCATTCCCAACGCGATTATGGCACATCTTTATAAGAAGAAAAATTTAGGCGTCCATACAGAGCTCCTTACGGAAGGTATCATAAGCTTAAGCCAGGCCGGCGTCATCGACAACTCGAAAAAGACCTTGAACCGGGGAAAGACGGTAGCCACTTTCTGCATGGCTAAGAAGGAAACCTACGATTATATTCATGACAACCCCTCCATTGTCTTCAGAACTGTTGATTACACGAACAATCCCATGGTTATCGCCCGGAATGACAATATGGTCGCAATCAACAGCGCCCTTGAAATAGACCTTACAGGACAGGCCACGTCGGAATCCATCGGCAGTATGTTCTACAGCGGCATTGGCGGTTTTCATGACTTCATGCGAGGAGCCCTGCTTGCAAGGAACGGAAAAACTGTCCTGGCGATGAAATCAACGGCGGCTGATGAATCAATATCCAGAATTGTACCGCAACTGAGTCCCCAGGCGGGCGTGACACTCAGTCGCGCAGACGTCCGCTATGTTGTTACCGAACATGGTATCGCCTACCTTCATGGGAAAAACATCCGCGAAAGAGCCATGTCGCTGATCTCAATTGCCCATCCAAAATTCCGCCCGTGGCTCATCGAAGAGGCGAAGAAGCGTGGACTGATTTATCAGGATCAGGCATACATACCCGGCGAGAGAGGCAAATACCCGGAAGCACTGGAAACATACAGAACCACAAAGACAGGTTTACAGCTCTTCTTGAGATCTATAAAAATTACTGACGAACCTCTCCTCAAAGACTTTTTTTATTCCCTTTCCGATAGAAGTCTTCACCGCAGATTTATGTCATGGCGTACAGATATACCACATGAACGGTTACAGGATTTTGTTATCATCGACTATACAAAGGAGATTTCCATACTGGCAATCATCGGATCGCAGGAAAATGAAATGATCGTGGGATTAGGCCAGTACGGGATTGACGAAGCTACGCACTCTGCCGAAGTCGCCGTTGCCGTGAGGGATGACTATCAGAAAAGAGGCATTGGCACCGAGTTGCTATCGTATCTGGCCTATCTTGCTAAGAGGGAGGGTTTGCTCGGCTTTACGGCTGAAGTGCTTGTTGAAAATAATGCCATGCTGCAGGTCTTCGAGAAGGGCGGATTTGACATCACAAGACAAGTTGAAGCCGGCGTATATCATTTGAAAATGGCTTTCAAGATGCCTGAGACCGTACGCGAAATATAGCAAGCGCTTTGCTGAACTATGCATGGGTGGGAGACACACAGTGAAGCGTGAAGCATAAAATACTGGCGTGCCCCCTTCATGAACGATCTGCGCTATGAGTATGCGATGCTAAGCCGGAACCTGAGCTCGCGGATGGATGATGCACGTTTCGGATTCTCATAATGCCTTCAGCTCAATAGGTCTTTAATAAAATTTATATGAGGTGTGACAAATGCACAGGCTCGTCATAACATCAATGCACCCCAATGCAGGTAAAACGAGTATTATCATCGGTTTGGCAAAGGCTCTGAATAAGAAAATAGGCTATATCAAACCATTCGGTGACAGGCTGCTCTATCGTAAGAAGAGGCTGTGGGATTACGATTCCGCGCTCATCAACAACATCTTCGCCCTCGGAGAGGACCCCGCGGAGATGAGTATCGGATTTGATCACTCCCGGCTCTTGTATATATTTGATAAGGAAACCGTCACGCAAAAAGTCCGGAAGTTACAGGAAAGTGTCGCCAAGGATATTGACATCCTCTTTGTTGAAGGCGGGAAAGAACTCTCATACGGGGTCTCTGTTTACCTCGATGCCCTAGCCATCGCAAAATCATTAAGCGGGGAGCTCGTCATAGTAATCAGTGGAAAGGAAGATACCGTTATCGACGATATTAGCTTTCTGAAAAATTATATCAATCTGGGCGAAGTCAAGCTTAAGGGAATTATCATCAACAAGGTGCCCAACCTGGATGATTTCGTAAATATCCACCTTCCCAAGATAAAATTGTTGAATATCAATATACTCGGGACAATCCCTTATTATGAGGAGCTGCCGCGATTTACAGTAAATTTTTTGGCAGATCGCCTATTCGCAAAGATCGTTACAGGCGAATCTTTTCTTAATCGCCCGGTCAAGAGCATCATCATAGGCTCCATGTCCGCCAGTGCTGCCATAAAAAGTCCTGTATTTCATGAAGAGAAAAAAGTCGTGATCACAAGCGGTGACCGCCATGACATGATTGCCGCCGCTCTGGAAGGCGACACTGCAGCTGTCATACTCACCTGCAATATCGAGCCGACTCCGGAGCTCATCACAAAGGCAGCGGAGCGTAAAATTCCTCTGCTCCTTGTGTCACCGGATACATATCAGATTGCAAAGCAGATAGATTCAATGGAGCCGCTGCTTCAGAAGGATGACACAGACAAGATACTTCTCCTCGAACAAATGATCAAGAAACATATCAACATGCAGGAGTTCCAAGGATCATAGGACCGCCGCTATGATCAATCCTGAGGTTTTTAGAGAGTATGACGTCCGCGGCATTGTTGACAGAGACTTGGACGTTGACTTCGTCTACAATCTCGGCAGATCCATAGGAACATACTCCATCCCCCTGGGAGTCAAGACCATGACTCTGGGCATGGATTGCCGTCTCAGCTCCCCCAGTTACCATGAAGCTATAAGAAGAGGTCTCAATTCTACGGGAATTGATGTAATCGATATCGGTCTCTGCGCAACTCCCCTTCTTTACTTTGCCATAAGGCATTACAATGCCGATGGCGGCGTGATGATTACGGGGAGCCATAATCCCTCCGATTATAACGGCTTCAAAATATGTGTGGGACCTGACACCATCTACGGCCATGACATTCAAGAACTAAGAAAGATAATGGAATGCGGCAAATACATTTCCGGAGACGGGGCCTTTCGCTTTGCAGACATTTCACGGCACTATGAAGATTATTTGTATGGTAATGTTAAAATAAGAGAAGGCTTCAACATCGTCGTGGATGGCGGAAACGGTGTAGCCGGACTCTTTGCCCTCCCCCTGTTCAGACGCTTTGGCTGTAATGTAACGGATATTTACTGCGATCCCGATGGCCGCTTCCCGAACCATTTCCCCGATCCAACGATTCCTGAGAATCTGAGCGAATTGATCTCCCTGGTTAAAGAGAAAAAGGCGGACATAGGCATCGCTTACGACGGCGATGCAGATAGGATAGGTGTAGTGACAGACAAAGGCGATATCCTCTGGGGAGATGAGCTCCTTTTGCTTTTTTCCAGATTTGTGCTTAAGACGTCACCCGGTGCAGCTATTATAGGCGAAGTCAAATGCTCGCAAAAGCTCTATGATGATATCGAAAAGCGTGGCGGCAGACCGATCATGTGGAAGGCCGGCCACTCATTGATTAAGAGTAAAATGAAGGAAGAAAAAGCTCCGCTGGCCGGTGAAATGAGCGGTCACCTCTTTTTTGCCGATAGATATTTCGGATATGACGACGCCATCTACGCCTCTGTAAGGCTGCTGGAGATCTTATCTACTACAGGACAAAGTATCAGCGAGATTCTCTCCGACGTCCCCCGGACATTCACTACTCCGGAAATCAGGGTAGACTGTCCTGACGACCTCAAATTCAGAGTAGTTCATGAAGTCAAAGAGTATTTCCGGAAAGACCATAGGATTATAGATGTCGACGGAGTGCGCATCCCTTTCGGAGATGGATGGGGCCTTGTACGTTCATCCAATACCCAGCCCGTATTGGTCCTTCGATTTGAGGCCCTAACGGAGGAACGCCTGCAAGCAATAAGGAAAACTGTGGAAACAGTCCTTCACGACATTATGAAAAAGCACGAGCAGTAATCACCTGCCTTGCCTTTGACCCGCGTCATCCCCGCTTTGATAACCACAAAAAAAACAGAACATGGCCGCTGCGACCAGCGCCACGGGCGTTATGAGAAGGGCATTCTTGAGCCCCCAGTGGTCGGACAGCCATCCCAGCACGGCAGGCGAGACGGCATCTCCCAGGGCATGTATAATGAAGATATTGACGGCAAAGGCCCGCGCGCGAATAGCTGGAGCCGTAACATTGACTATTATGGTATTGAGGGGACCCGTATTTAGGAATAAGAAGAACTCTGCAAAAAACATTGCCGCAAGACACGTACTGACTGAAGAAGTGACCAAGGCATAGACTGCTAACGGTGCTCCGACAACAAAGCCCCAACCTGATACCAGAAGATAGCCCTTGTCCATCTTCTTCTGCATAAAGTCGCCCAGCCAGCCGCCTACAAGCGTACCGGTTATACCTGCGAGTACTGTAATGCTTCCAAAATAGGTATTTGCATGAGCCAGATCGAGCTTGTGGATGCGGTAAAGAAAAGTGGGAACCCACTGCGCCAGGCCCCCCATGGCAAAAGTCATGGCAGTCATGGCCAGGGTATTAATGATATAGGGACGATTGGAAAATAAAGATAGATAGTCCTTCCTCTCCGGCAATGATGCAACAGAAGCCTTTTCCTCGGTCGCGCCCCGTTCGGGTTCGCGAAGGAGCCACACAGGAATAGCGAGAAGCATACCGGGGAGGCCTACCATGAGGAAGGCTGCCTGCCAGCCAAATTTTGCTCCGAGTATTCCACCCAGGAGATAGCCAAGCGCACTGCCTACCGGAATGGCGAGATAAAAATATGAAAGTATTCTCCCTCGTTTTTCTTTCGCAAAATAATCGGCGAGGAGTACTGGCGATACAGTACCAAAACTCGCTTCGCCGATCCCAACCGATATGCGAGCCGAAAGAAGAGAACGGTAGCTGGAAGCGAAGCCGGAAAGTGAGGTGGCGACACTCCAAACAACCAGACCGGCAGAAGCAATTCTCACACGGTTCATGCGATCTCCCAGCCAACCCAGAGCCGGCGCCGATGTCATATAACAAATCATGAAGGCGCTGCCCAGAAAGCCAAGCGATGTATCTGTCAGTGTGAACGCTTCTTTAATAAGCGGAAATACGGCATATATGATTTGCCTGTCGACATAATTCAAGAGGTTTGCCACAAGGAGCAGGGAAAGGGCGTAATAGCTGTATCTGGACTGCAATGAAGATTTCATTACAAAATAAGAAGTTAAGATGAGTTCTCGTGAATGTGGTCTTAGCATGTGAATCGACAAAATGCAATTTGTGTTACTGCGCTCAAGATATTCCACAATCGCGCAAATGCGGGTAAGACCTTTGCCGCAGCGAGAAGTTCTCCCTCCCGAGCTTATAGTCATCATCCATATACATTTAATATGGGACTAGGCGGTCGCGGTAACAGCGTTGCCTCAAACAAAATCCCCTGACATTAGATTGGCAAAACAAATCAGAAAAATGATTATGTACGTTTTTACCTACAGATATACGTACAAAAAATTATAAAGAATGAACTTTGACTTGTTCTTATATGAACTGATACGAAATTAGGTAATTCCATTTCGTTCTTAGAGATTATTGCAGTTGAGGCAGTCTATTTTATATCCTTTGATAGGCTGCGAAACATCAGAACCGCGAAACACCACACTATATGAGAAAGGAATACGGGAAATGGGTACAAGCAGAAAGAATAACAACTGGATTCCGAACAAGCAAAAATTAACACCCTGTGTATGCCCCAGGTGCACGGTTAAACACAAGAAGATGATTTTCTGGACCGGAAATATTCCAGCAAGGAAATTTTGTCCATCCTGCGAGCAGATTGCGGAACGCGATTATACTCTGGAGCCATATTCTTTTGGCTATATGGACAAAGATGAATTATTGTCTTATTGAGTTATTCTGGTCAGACCCATGTCGGTAAGTTATTTAGGGGGATCGGTCAACAATTTGTTTTGATTTATGCTGTGGCATGATTACTCGCGGCAACTGTTTGTCGTTGCTACAAGTGTAAATATATAACCCATCTATCAATCATACCGTCCAAAATATCTCGGCAGGACTTGAGACAGCACGAAATACTCGCCGCTCACAATGCGCACTAATGGAACGAAAATCAAAAGCGCGTCAGATTAGAATTTCTTAAAGCAAGTTATATCCTCCGTCCTGTACTGCACAATCAGCGCGACCTATGAAAAAGTTGATTAACTTAAATTGTGAACAGCGTCTATTTTATTGACACACAAAATCATTTTTCATATACTGCCCCAGCGGGAAAAAATTCTTATCAATGAGAGAGTAACACGATCAAAAATAGTCGAGGGAGGATTGGATATGAGGCGAAAAATATTTATTCAAGCTGTAACTTGGTACATGATTGCCGTGATGGTCGTCTTGGGGTTTGTTCCGCGTGTGGAGGCTGGATTTATAGCGTCGCAGGCTTCTCAGGGATCTCAAAACAGAGTCGAAGATCTTGGCGCCGTTCAAAAATCGCTTGAAATGAGAATGGTTTCGGAAACCCTGGAGAAGTTCGGGCTGTCCAAGGCCGAGGTGAAATCGAGGCTTGATGGCATGACAGACGCACAAATTCATCAGCTTGCGACGAACCTTGATGAAGTGAAGGTGGGGGGCGACGGTCTCGGAATCATCGTCGTACTTCTCGTCATAGCCATTCTCGTTGTCGTTCTCTTGCAGTTGACCGGACACAAAGTCGTCGTCAAGTAGCGAATGAATGGAAGATGAGTTCAGCTGACGTGCCGGCTTGCATTAATCCAGGCATCATCTCGAGAAGAACGTTGATTGCCTTCTTATGCTTGGCCATATCGGCCTGCGCCGGCCAGACTCTGTCCACAAAGAATAATTTCGAAACACCTCCAAGTCATTTAATTGGGGGTGTTCCTTTTTTCAAGCAGGCCGCGCATCAGTGTGGGCCTGCGGCGATGGCATCGGTTCTGAATTATAGAGGAATTAAGGTCAGTCCGGAAGAGGTCATAGAGGCTATCTACAGCAAGGGCGCGGAGGGAACCCTGGATTTCGATATGGTCCTGTATGCAGAAAAACAGGGTCGAAAAACAGAAAAATACCGGGGCACACTCGAGAACTTGCGGAAAAATGTAGATTCAAATAACCCTTTAATTGTGCTTGTCGACTATGGCTTCCTCAGCTACCAAAGGAATCACTTCATGGTCGTCCTTGGATATGACGAGAGTCATGTCTATGTTAATTCCGGGATAGAGGCGCTGGAGGCAATTTCCAACGACGAATTTGTGAGAACCTGGAGGAAAACAAATTTCTGGACATTATTGATAGATTAACAGCGATGCTTAGATATTTTTCACTCTTCCTTCTAATCTTGGCATTTTTCGGCTGTTCAATCCCGAAGTTCATCGAGGCTTCCTGCTATACCGCGCCGGACCAATAAATTCTTCACTGCAATGCTCCGTCCCCTGAAGAACTAACATTGTTAAAATTTAGAATTGGTTAATCGATCGCGCAGGCTGTCCAATATCTGTTTCCATTCTTGGACTTCGTGCTGACGCTCCGCTGTAATCCTGTCCATTTCGGCTACGCGCGCGGCCAATTGTTCTTCAAGAGAAGTCCTGATATTGTGAAACTCCTGCTCAATACGCTGCCGCTCTCCGACCTCGCGCTGAAGCTCTGATGTAATCCTGTCAATTTCAGCTCCACGCTCGGTCAATTGTTCCTCAAGAGAAGTCCTGGTCTTGTGAAAATCCTCCTCAATAACAATTCGCTGCGACTTTTCTATTTCATACTCACCTTTGATCTTTTCCAGCTCATTCAGATGTTCCTGCATTTCACGCAGCTGTGAGACCAGGTTTACGACTAAGTGATATTTCTCCTGAACGCACTCCCCATCTTTCATAGTTGACCCCCAAGAGTTCTCGATCTTATTAAGGCTTTCAAATTTAGAATTGGTTAATCGAGCGCGCAGGCTGTCCAATATCTGTTTCCATTCTTGGACTTCGCGCTGACGCTCTGCTTTAATCCTGTCCATTTCGGCTACGCGCTCGGCAGATTGTTCCCTAAGAGCAGTCCTGATTTTGTGAAACTCCTGTTCAATACGCTGCCGCTTTCTGACTTCGCGCTGAAGCTCTGCTCTAATCCCGTCTATTTCAGCTCCATACTCGGCCTGTTCCGCGAGGGAAGACCTGATCTTGTGAAAGTCTTCCATTCTTCTTTCTGGTCCTGGATAGGAGCCGCCTATACCTCTGATTGGATCAGAACCTACGGTAACCCATCTTCCCTCTGAAGAACGGTAAAACTGTCTTATTTTTTTCCAAGAGATCAACTCATTCAGCATCAAATCCGGAACAATGTCATAATCATTATTTTGATACTTTACCTTTATATGTCTCATGGCAATCTCCCATAACCATCAACAACGGGACTAACCTCCAGCTAGTTCTTGACAGCCTAAAGAAGGCAAAATCTCTGTTTAAAGGGGAAGATTCAACTTGTTGGTCAGACAGTGAATTACCAGTACCTTCAACAGTATGTGTTGGTATAGCGTTTTCTAAGGTTAAGGATGAGAGTTTGATAAATATCCCACACGTATTATATATTAGTATAAGGGAATGACTTCTTATGTGTCAAGACAATATGATTACGACGAATTGCCCCTGTGTGAACAATGCCTATGTCATAGAGAAACTGGAATGGGTTATAAAGGAAGAATTGGAATAAAAAATGGATGGTGACACATTCAAGAGTACGAACCGTAATCGATGACTCTCCGAGATAAAGTCATATGCTGATAAGCAGGTGTAAGCGTTTAGATAGATGTGACTATTTAAACCTTCGCTGCGATCGCTAAACAGCTATGATTAAATGAATCGGAATCATTAAGTATTTTGGTCGGGGCGAGAGGATTTGAACCTCCGACATCCTGCTCCCAAAGCAGGCGCGCTACCGGGCTGCGCTACGCCCCGTCTCTTAGTTATATCTTACACTAAAGAATCTTCTGTCTGTAAGCTTCCTTGAATTTAAGAACCGCTTGCGCCCTGTGGCTGATGCGGTTTTTTACCTCCAGCGGGATCTGCGCCGCCGTCGATCCCCAATTAGGCAGAAAGAAAACCGGGTCGTAGCCAAATCCTCCACCACCTATGGGCCTGTCATGTATTATTCCTTCAAGGCGACCCTCAAACGATTCATACTTGCCGTCCGGAAAGTAAAGGACCAGTATGCATCGGAAGGCCGCACCCCTTCTATCGCGAGGAACGCCTTTCATATTCCGAAGGAGCTCTTCTATGTTGGTGTCGTCTGTTGCACCTTCTCCTGAATATCTCGATGAATATACTCCGGGCTGCCCATTGAGATACTCAACTTCCAATCCGGAATCGTCGGCAAGGACAATTTCTCCCGTATGTTCCGAGATCGCCTTTGCCTTCTTCAGGGCATTTTCAAAAAACGACGCTCCGTCTTCTATGACATCGGGAACGTTTGCAAAGTCGTTAAGTGAAAGGACATCCACGCCCAGGTCGCCAAGCAGGGCTCTAATTTCCCTAATTTTCCCTTGGTTCTTTGTAGCCAGGAGTATTCGCTTCAGGTTAATTTACCCAATACCTCCACCTGTTTTTTTGTAATCTCCGCGATGCCCTGGGACGCAATATCAGTCATTTTGTTGAGCAGGTCACGTTCAAATGGCACCTCTTCCGCTGTGCCCTGAATCTCTATGAAGGACCCCTTCCCCGTCATTACAAAGTTCATATCTACATGAGCCCTGGAATCCTCTTCGTAATCCAGATCGAGGTATATGTCATTATCCACCACACCGATACTCACAGCGGCGACATAATCTTCTATAGGAACTCTCTCCACTACGCCCTGCTGTCGCATTTTTCTAAAAAGATCAACCAGGGCGACAAAGCCACCGGTTATGGAGGCGCTCCTTGTGCCACCATCAGCCTGGATCACATCGCAATCGATGTATATTGTTCTTTCGCCGAACACGTCCAATGAGGTTACAGAACGAAGAGATCTGCCGATCAACCTCTGTATCTCATGGGTCCTCCCACCTACCCTGCCCCTCGTTGCTTCCCGAGGAGTACGACTATGAGTAGACGTGGGAAGCATGGAATATTCTGCGGTCAGCCAGCCTTTGCCGGAATTCTTCAGGAAAGCCGGCACACTCTCCTCGACAGTGGCCGTGCAGATGACCTTTGTATTTCCCATTTCAATAAGGACAGACCCTTCGGGATACTTCAGAAAATCCCTCGTAATCTTCAATTGTCTGATTTCATTCGACCTGCGCCCGCCAGACCTCATAACCAGCTTCGCTCCCTTATATTTCCGAAATACATACCCTCCGCAGCAAAGTGCAGAGATTCTTCGATCCTTAAGAAATATAACCGTTTATGCATGCACGGAAGCTCAGTCCGATGTGCTGTTGCTTCCAAGGACCGGTAATATCTAAAAGAAGTCTCTTATGCTCTTGCATAATGCATGCGCTATTGCTTCCTGTGTCTTTTCATCCAGAATTTTCTTTCTGTCTTCCGGATTTGTGGCAAATCCTATTTCCACGACGACCGCCGGTATCGATAATCCTTCCAGAGAAGGTATCGCAGAGTCGCGAAGGCCTCTGCTTTTTCTCGGAAAGACCTTGTCCATGTTCTTCTGTATCAACTGAGCCAATTTAACCGAATCATTCAAATATTTATTTCTTGCCATGTCCTTGAGGATTTCTTTCGAATCGCTATTCTCTGACGACGATCCCCTGAACCCGGGAAAATATATTTCAAATCCCGTTGAATGCTTACTAAAGCCCGCATTGACATGAATACCGACAAAGACCTCTGACTGCATTTTCTTTGCAATCTGCTTCCTTTCAGATAATGACACATCTCTGTCCGAAGTTCTTGTCAATTGCGCCTGAACATTCCCGGACTTGTCCAATTCTTTTTTCATCAATGATGCGATGGCCAGGGTTATATTCTTTTCATGCTCCTTATCAGATACGTTGACGCCGAGGTCGCCGCCCCCGTGCGCCGGGTCTATCGTAACCGAATGCTTGCCCCTGGACGGTTGGGCCAGTGCGTCGGTAAGCGGAAATACGATCACGATCATCAATAATATCAGGAATCTTCTCATAGTTCTGATGTTCATCTCAATTGTCCCACCACAGCAAACAAGACTCTCAAAGACGGCCGGCATCCTCACATCTCCAGATGTCTGGCTTTGAAGAGGGCAAGACTGAACCAATAAGATCCTTGCCTTGTTGCCTCAACCCTCAATGCCCCGCCGCTTTCTTGCTTAGCTTTTGAGTCTGCGTTTCATACAGCAGATCGGTCTTTTCTGTCAACGAATAAACTTCAGGCGCCATCATCGGTCATGCTATCATGTCATGCTGTCCTAACCCTCTCCACGGAGATAACGCTCTTTAGTTTTCTGATTGCCGCGAGCACCTGGTTGAACTGCTGCAGATTAATGACGTCCACTTCAAAACTTAATATGGCCTGCATATCCGCCGGCCTGGTCTCCACTTCCGCGTGACTGATATTTACATCCAGGGCAGATATTGCCGTGCTTACTTCAGCAAGCAAGCCTTTTTTGTCCCTGCAAACGACCCTCATATGAACAGGGTATGTCTGCTTTTCCTTGATGTTCCATTGTACATCAACGATCCTCTCCGTATCCATTCCTTCGACATTTAGACAATTAACCGTATGAACGGTAACTCCCCTTCCCCGTGAGATATAGCCTACAATTTCGTCTCCTGGGATAGGATTGCAGCATTTCGCAAACCTGACCAGGATATCCTCGATACCCGTTATGGAAATACCGACGGTTGAAGGCGATTTTCTCTTCTTTTCATCCGTAATGGAGGTTGTCTCGGCAGCCGCGACTTCTTCTTCAGGCACAAATTGGTTGGCTATCTTTTTTGCCGACACCTTGCCATAGCCGACTATAGCCATCAGGTCGTCAAGCGAACTAACGGAATATTCCGTATACATCTTCTTAATTTCTTCGGACTTGACTATTTGATTAAATTTAAGATTGTGCTTCTTGAATTCCTTGTCCAGGAGATCTTTGCCGAGTGCGACGCTCTTCTTTCTTTCCTCGGTTTTCACCCAGTTTCTGATTTTGGATATGGCTCTCGACGTTACAGCATATTTCAGCCAATCCTTGCTGGGATGGTGCCCTGCCTGAGTCGTGACCTCAACCGTATCTCCATTTTGGAGCTCATATTTCAGCGGCACTATGTTTCTGTTTACCTTTGCGCCGATGCATTGGTTTCCCACGTCCGTGTGAATGCTGTATGCAAAATCAATAGGCGTCGCCCCTTTCGGAAAGGCCTTCACATCGCCCTTTGGGGTGAACACGTAGACTTCATCGGCAAAAAGAGCCATCTTCAGGTTGGACATGAATTCCCTGGGATTTTTGAGCTCCTGCTGAACTTCCAGCAGATCTCTCAATTTCTTAATCTGATCATCTTCTCCGCTTATGTATGATCGCCCCTCCTTGTAGCGCCAGTGCGCTGCTATGCCCGCTTCTGCCCACTCATGCATGGTCTTGTTTCTTATTTGTATCTCCACTCTTTCGCCATAAGGACCGATTACTGTGGTGTGCAGAGCGCGATAGCTGTTAGCCTTTGGCATAGCTATATAATCTTTAAAGCGACCCGGGACTGGCTTCCAGAGGGCATGGACGACACTTAACGCCTCATAGCATTCACTTTCCTTATCTGTGTAGAGGATGATTCTAAAGGCGATCAAATCATACACCTCATTGAGATCAATATGCTGCTCCTCCATCTTCGTGTAAATGCTGTACAGATGTTTTGCTCTCCCCTCGACTTCACCCTTCAGTCCGAATTTATCGATTTCCTTTTGGATAATTTCCTTCACCTCTCTTGTATACTGCTCCCTTTCCCGCTCCTTCTTAGCCAGGCGGCTGACAAGCTCTCCATAGGCTTCGGCATTGAAATAGCGGAAAGCGAGATCCTCTAATTCTACTTTCATCCAGTTAATGCCGAGACGGTTTGCCAAAGGGGCATACAATTCAAGTGTTTCCTGAGCTATGAATTTCTGTCTGTCCGGCGGTTGAAATTCCAGAGTCCTCATATTATGTACTCTGTCTGCCAGTCTCACCAGAATTATCCGGATGTCTGAAGACATCGCGAGGATCATCTTCCTGAAGTTTTCCGCCTGATGCTCAACCCTGCTCCCAAAAGTGATCCTGCTTATCTTAGACAATCCCTCAACAAGGAACTCGATTTCCTTGCCAAAGGTCTCCTTTATCTGCGGAAGTGTAGCCAGTGTATCTTCGACAGTGTCATGGAGGAGGCCGGTGACGATACTTGCCGCGTCGAGCTTCATATCGGCCAATATGCCCGCAACCTCCATCGGGTGAGTAAGATAGGGCTCCCCGGAAAGACGCAACTGGCCCTGATGAACGGAGGCAGAAAATATGTATGCCTTCTCTATCAGTTCCTGCTCTGGAGCAGAAAGATAGGACTGGGTTTTGTCCAGTATATCAGTGATGCGCAGCACGGGCTTTAAATGCCTTCGTTGATGAGATTGATTATAAAATCCTCTGCCTTGTCCACGGCGAGGGTTTTTACCTCACCCGTCCTTCTAATCCTGATTTCCACGACTCCATCTACCAGTAATTTCTGCCCTAGCGTTATGCGAAGCGGAATACCGATCAGATCTGCATCCTTGAATTTTACACCCGCCCGTTCATCTCTGTCATCAAGGATGCATTCAATGCCTTTCTGTTCCAGTGTTTCATACAGTTGCACTGACATCTTCTTGATCCTTTCATCTTTAATATTGACGGGCGTAATAATCACATGATACGGAGCCAGCGGTACGGGCCATATAATACCATTCTCATCGTGGTTCTGTTCTATAGACGCCGCAACAGTCCTACCCACACCAATGCCGTAGCAGCCCATTATCATGTACTGTTCCTTGCCACTGTTATCAAGGAATGTGGCCTTCATCGCTTTGCTATACTTTGTGCCAAGTTTGAAAACGTGACCAACCTCGATGCCGCGGGCAAATTTGAGAGGATGACTGCATCGTGCGCACAAATCTGTATCCCTGGCTATTCTCAAATCTGCAAGCGCGGCAACGGCTAGGTCTCTGCCGATATTTACATTTTTCACATGATAATCCTCTTTATTTGCCCCCATGACAAAATTAGTCAGATTCGAGAGAGAATAATCGGCGATGATCTTCACTTTTATCCCGATAGCCCCGGCAAATCCGCGGGGCGCACCCGTAACTTTATAAATGACCTCCTCTGTTGCCATTTCCAGGACATCGCAGTTCAAATAGTTCTTGACTTTAATTTCATTAACTTCTTCGTCCCCACTTACCAGTACGGCGACAGGATTGCCGTCCGCACTGTATATCATGGTTTTTACTATATCCCTGGGAGCCACACGGAGGAATGAAGAAACTTCCTCAATAGTTTTCATATTCGGTGTATGAACCAATTCAAGAGGGAGCATATCTTCCTTGTGTGCCGCTTGATTTTGGGGCGCTGCAATCTCAGCCTTCTCAAGATTTGCCGCATACTCGCAATTGCTGCAGAAAACGAGAGAGTCCTCGCCGGTTGCGGCCATCACCATAAATTCATGCGAAAAGCTTCCGCCTATACTGCCCGTATCGGCTTCTACAGCCCTGAATTCGAGACCGCATCGCTTAAATATCGCTATATATGCATCAAACATTTTTTGATAGCTTGCCTCGGCTCCTTCCTCATCGGCATCGAAGCTGTACGCATCCTTCATGCCGAATTCCCTGCACCTCATAACTCCGAACCTCGGCCGTATCTCATCACGAAATTTCGTCTGGATCTGATAGAGATTCTTTGGGAGGTGTCTGTACGTCTTGATTTCGTTCCTGACAAGATCGGTGATAACTTCCTCATGCGTTGGGCCAAGACAGCAATCTCTGTCATTTCTGTCTTTGAACCGCAAAAGTTCCTTGCCGTAAAGGCTCCACCTGCCGGATTCCTCCCACAGCTCACGGGGCTGCACCGTCGGCATGAAAACCTCCTGGGCTCCTGCCCTGTTCATCTCCTCGCGTATAATCCTCTCCAGCTTGCGAATGACGCGGTAGCCCAACGGCAGGTAGGTGTAGATACCGCTGGTCAACTTCCTTATCATCCCCGCCCTTATCATGAGCTGATGGCTTATGATCTCCGCGTCTGAAGGCACTTCCCTTACTGTGGGCAAGAACATGTCCGAATATCGCATTATATCTCCTTTCTATCGGCAACCATGGAATCAATTTCGGCCAGAAGCGTTTTTACAAAATCCTTTTCCTTCACTTTCTTGATTGCTTTTCCTTTCTTAAAAAGCAGCCCGTAGCCCCTTCCGCCAGCTATTCCTACGTCTGCCTCCGCCGCCTCTCCCGGCCCATTTACAACACAACCCATCAAGGCGACTTTCAAATAACTCTTCATACCTGCCAACTTATTTTCGACCTCCTGTGTCAGCTTAAAAAGATTTATTTCACACCGGCCGCAGGTGGGACAAGATATGATGTCCGGCCCAATATTTCTGATACCAATGGCTCGCAGTATTGCATAGGCAACGCCAATTTCGGCAACGGGATCACCCGTTACGGAGACCCTGAGGGTGTCACCTATTCCTTCATAGAGAAGGATTCCCATGCCGATTGCAGATTTGACGGCAGCATTGATAATGCTTCCGGCTTCCGTCACACCAAGGTGAAGAGGATAATCGGTCTTGCCCGATAACTCCCGGTTGGCTTCTATCGTCGTAATTACGTCCGATGCCTTAACCGATAACTTTATCGACTTACAACCCGCATTCTCCAGGAAAGCAAGGCTTCTCAAGGCGCTCTCTACCAGAGCGGATGAACTCGGACCACCGTACTTCTTTAATAAGTCCTTTTCGAGTGAACCGGCGTTGATGCCGATGCGAATCACCGTACCCCTGGATTTCGCGGATTCGACAATCTTCAGGATTTTTTCTTTGCCGACATTACCTGGATTAATTCTTATCCCATCGACTCCGCTCTCTATCGCTTCGATTGCAAGTCGATAATTGAAATGAATATCCGCAACAAGGGGGATTGTTATCTGCTTCTTAATTTCCGTTAGAGCAGCCGCAGCTTCCCTGTCCGGAACAGCAACGCGAACGATCTCACAACCCGCCTCCTCAAGTCTCCTGATCTGCCGCACGGTGGCCTTAACGTCTCTCGTATCCGTAGAGGTCATCGATTGCACAGCCACCGGAGCATTTCCGCCAACCTGGACATTACCGAGAAAAATGGGCCTCGTCCTTTTTCTTTTTATTGCTGCTTCCAAATAGTTCCACCAAGGATAAAGATCATTTTATGAGATCGCTGCCAATTTTTGTTCATCGGGATGACGAAGAGAGGCAGACATGTAAAGTCCTTGATTCAGACATACCGCGTAAGGCTTCTCCCTCCTCCTGCGAAGACGCCGACCCGAAGTTACATGACAAATGGGAAGTAAATTCAACTTTTCTTATTATAGCATGAAGAAACTCCCGCGATCAATCGTTAATCCCTTAAATTCTCAGCACTTTACGGACAATCTTCACCATCGCATCCGCTGGGACCGCACGTCTTCCAGAACCCGCCCATATCGGACTACAAAGCTTTACTATTGCGAGAGTATTATTGTTCCCGAAATCTCCACTGCCCAGATGGCGTGCTTCATTGTGGGATTAACGTCGGTGACATGAAAAGGGAGTTTGACGACTCTCTTATGAAAGTCTCTTGACGGCACTGCTAATTCGCTTCAGTCCTTCCTCAATATTCTTCAATGACGTAGCATAGGAAAAGCGGATATGGTTGTCGTCGCCAAAATCGATCCCCGGAACTACGGCCACATTAGCCCTATCCAAAAGGTAAGCAGCAACATCAGATGAATTCGATAAGGTCTGACCCTCGTACGACCGTCCGAACAGAGACGAAACATCAGGAAAAACATAAAAAGCCCCATCAGGGAGCGTGCAGGTGACGCCCGGGATGGTATTCAGCTTGTCCACAATCGCATCTCTTCTCCGCCTGAATTCCTCAACCATTACCGGTACGCTCTCCTGACTACCGTTCAATGCCTCTACAGCCGCCCACTGTGAAATGGAAGTAGGATTTGACGTATTCTGGCTCTGCAGTTTTGTCACAGCTTTGATAATCTCTTCCGGCCCGGCGGCATAACCGATTCTCCAGCCGGTCATCGCATAAGTTTTGGAAACGCCATTGACGACAATTGTCCTCTTCCTTACCTCCTTATCAATCGACGCCACATTCGCAAACGTCCTGCCATCGTAGAGGATTTTCTCATATATATCATCCGATATTACGAGCATCTCTTTGCCGACTATAACCTCTGCCAGGGCCGCCAGTTCACGGGCTGTATACACCGCACCTGTCGGGTTTGACGGGCTGTTCATGATAATCGCCTTGGTGTTTCTCGTGATCGCCGCCTTCAACTGGTGTGGCAGTATCTTAAACCCCTGTGCCTCTGTTGTCTTAAGAACGACGGGCTTCGCGCCTGAGAGCAATACCATATCCAGGTACGAAACCCAGTAAGGGGAAGGAATAATAACTTCATCACCTTCCTCAAAAAGGACCTGGGTCAAATTATAAAGGGTATGCTTACCCCCGCAGGAGACCACGATCTCCGATCTATCATAAGTCAGCTGATTGTCTCTGAACAATTTCCCGATAATGGCATCTTTCAACTCACAAATCCCATCAACGGGCGTATATTTCGTAAATCCCTTTTCTATAGCCTTCACAGCCGCCATCTTGATATGATCCGGAGTATCAAAGTCAGGTTCTCCCGCACCAAAGCTGATTACATGCCTGCCTTCAGCCGTCATTGCATTGGCTTTGGCGGTAATCGCCAGTGTCGGTGACGGTTTTATTGTGTATATCCTCGATGCCAATTTCACCATTTTGTTAACTTACCTTACGAATTTTTCTTTTATCTTCCGGCACACGATATCCGGTACCAGTCCCTCAACAGGAGCTCCCAGACTGGCTGCCTCCTTAATGATCTGAGAACTTGTAAAAAACCACTCGTTACTGGTCATAAGGAAAACAGTCTCGACATCCCTGTTGAGTCTCCGATTTATGAGAGTAAGCTGAAATTCGTACTCAAAATCAGAGAGGGCTCGGAGTCCTCTCAATATAATATTTGCGCCAGTCTTCTTGACATAATCCACGAGCAGCCCCTGGAAGCTGGCAACCTCCACCCCTTTGCAATCTTTTGCTGCCTCTTTGATGAGTTCAATCCTCTCCTCAACTGAGAAGAGATATGACGCTTTGTTAGGGTTATGCGCTACAAGAACAATAATCTCATCGAAAATCTTCAACCCTCTTTTTATGAGGTCAAGATGGCCGTTTGTGATGGGATCAAATGAACCAGGATATACAGCTATTTTCCCCATATCTATTCCTCTATTCCTTTTCCTTTATTTTAAAAAAAGACAGATGTGTATCACCATATCTTCTCCGGTCTGTCAATATGAAATCACCAGCATAATGCCCATCCACATTTTCCCTCAGTGAATGCTGGATGATGAGGACACCATCTTCACTGAGAATATTTCCGCCGCTGAGACTGCGGAAAAAATCCCTGACGAGACCTCTTTCATATGGCGGATCGACAAACAGATAATCAAGACGCTCACCCCTGATTTGAAGTTTCCGTATTCCTTTTACAGCCTCCATCGCCATGATTTCATACCCGCCGCCGAAGGACAATTCAAGGAGGTTCCTCTTTATGGCATTAACCATGGCAGAGTTATTTTCCACGAAAACCACCTTCGTGGCTCCGCGGCTCAGTGCCTCCAACCCCACATTCCCACTGCCTGCAAAGAAATCAGCGAAAGACTTCCCGGATATTTCACGAAGAATATTGAAAAGTGACTCCTTGATACCGTCGGAGGTAGGCCTCATTTGACTTCGCTTTGGTGAATAGATGGCTCTTCCCTTCGCATCACCTCCGATGATTCTCATAGGTAGTCTCTGACAAGAAGCTCGGCTATCTGTACGGCATTCAATGCGGCACCCTTCCTTAAATTGTCGGAGACAATCCACATATTGATGCCGTTTTCTATGGACTCGTCTTCCCTGATCCTGCCGACAAATGTATCATCCTTGCCTGCTGCATCTATAGGGAGAGGATATTTGTTCCTCTTGAGGTCATCCACTACTTTGACGCCAGGCGCATGCGAAAGCATTCTTCTTACCTCCCTTGCGCTGAGCTTTTTTACAGTTTCGATATTGACAGACTCCGAATGCCCGAAGAGGACCGGCACTCTCACTGTCGTTGCCGTCACGGCAATTGTATCATCGCCGAGAATTTTCTTGGTCTCATTCACCATCTTCATCTCCTCTTTCGAATAGCCGTTCTCCAGAAATACATCGATATGCGGGAGACAATTAAATGCTATGCGATGAGGATATACCTTAACCGCGGGTTTCCGGCCGCCCAGAAGAGCCTTTGTCTGCTTGATCAATTCTTCTATGGCTTCCTTGCCTGTTCCGGAGACGGCCTGATACGTGGAAACCACAACCCTCCTAATCCTCGCTGCATCGTGGATCGGCTTTAGAACCAAGACCATTTGGATGGTTGAACAGTTCGGATTAGCAATTATCCCCTTATTTTTATACATACCGATTGCTTTTCGATTTACTTCCGGGACTACCAGGGGAATGTCAGGCACCATCCTGAATGCACTTGTATTGTCAATTACTACACAGCCTGCTGAGGCGGCTATGGGGGCGAAGCGCTCAGAGATTCCCCCACCTGCTGAAAAAAGCCCAATATCAATTCCTGAGAATGATCTTTCGTTCAATACATGAACAGGAACAAACTTACCTCTAAATTTCAGCTTCTTGCCAACTGAACGTTCTGACGCCAGCAGTGTCAAATTTTGGACGGGAAATTTTCTCTCTTCCAAGATGCTGACCATTTCATTGCCGACAACGCCCGTAGCACCGACGACGGCAACATTATAAGATTTCACAAATCCCTTTTTCATAATAGATTGACTCAATAACCAGACCGTAAAAAGACGCTCTCTCTAAACGAATCACCCTGAATAGAAGCAGAGCGTCTTGCAAGTTCTCACACCCCTTGTCGCTACCTTTTCAGCGCACGCTTCGCATGAATCCGCACCCCTCTGGCCTTCCATTCCGCGTACACCTTCTTGCTGATCTTAAGAAGCGCCCACGTCGGACCGGATAGACTATAACCGAAAGCAAAGGTAAACATCATGATCTGCGGCTCAGCGATGACTATAATCAAAATAAACACGATCAAGACAAAGGACATGAACGGTTTTCTGGAGAAGAAATTAAGGTCTTTAAAGCTGTAATACTTTATGCTGCTTACCATCAGCAGCGACAGAATGACAACCCCTATCAAAATGGTCAGATCGTTAAATCTCCCTTCACCCCCCAGATAGTAATAAAGCAATACCCCCGTTGCAACAACAGCTGCAGCTCCCGGTATCGGCAGTCCATTGAAGACCTTGCTTTCAACTAAACCTATCTGAATGTTGAATCTTGCCAGCCGCAATGCGCCGCAAACAACAAAAAGGAATGACGCAAGCCATCCCCACTTCCCGTATATCGAAAGTGCCCATGTATATGCGAGAATGGATGGTGCAACCCCAAAAGCTACCAGGTCTGACAGCGAATCGTATTCCGAGCCGAATTTGCTTGTCGTGTTCGTCATCCTCGCTATTCTGCCATCCAATCCATCCAAGACAAAAGCCATCAAGATGGGTGCTGCAGCAAACCAAAAATCACCTTTCATGGAGGCAACAACAGAATAGAATCCGCAGAAAAGGCTTCCTGTCGTAAAGAGGTTGGGCAATAAATATATGCCTTTCCTTACACGCTCTCTCTTGAATGCGGCACCTTTTTTCATTTTAGCCATCCTATAAGTGTCTCTCCCGCCCTCACTTTATCACCTATTCCAGCAGATATTATCGCATCGGGAGGGAGAAAGACTTCAAGACGTGAGCCGAATCGTATTAGGCCGAACCGCTCACCCTTGCGCACATGCATTCCTTCCTTAACCCAACATTCTATCCTTCTTGCAATCAGCCCGGCCACCTGTACTGTTAGGATTTTTTCCCCATCATCGGTCTTGATCAGAACCGTATTTCTTTCATTAAGCTCCGATGCCTTGTCCAGATTTGCCGAAAAAAATTTTCCTTTGTTATATTCTATGGCGCCCACTGTGCCGGAATACGGCATGCGGTTAACATGAACGTCAAAGACGTTCATAAATACACTGATTTTCTGCGCCGGACCCTTGAGAAAATCGCGCTCCATGACATTCTCTATCTTTATGATCTCGCCGTCTGCCGGAGATATTACAGCTTTCGCACCATCAGCAAATTCACGCTCCGGATTCCTGAAGAACCAGGCAACGAAGCAAGTGGCGATAAAGAATATGGATGCCGCCCAGATTATACCGAAAAAGGAAAAAATTAAAGTGAAAATACCAAGAGGTATGATGAATGGCAGGCCCTCACGGACTATGATACTGTTATGATTCATTTATTGTGGCACAATATTAACAATCCGATGAACGGCCGTCTCATGCTTGTTGCGCCTGACAACGATACTTCGCAAGGATTTTATAAATCTGCTCCTTCCCCCGCAGTTTCCTTTTCTGCAGGTTCTTCTTTTCCATTTCCTCCTCTGCCGTCAAATAGATACGTTTGTTAAAATTCTCGAGATCTGCTTCGAGTTTCTTGTGGTCCTCAATGTAGCTCTTCAGCTCCTCATCCTGATTTATATATTTTTTGATCAAGAGCTCATCGGCTTTTTCCATGCACGTTACCCCCTGCGCAGTATTCTTATATTAATCAACAATTCTTGTCAATAATTCATATTCCCCAATGAGGTAGAATCCACCCCTCGGCTGTCAAGCATTTACCGTGAGAAACGCCTCATCTCTGCTTCCGAGGAGCGGAGATAAACAGGTGCAAAGTTAACGGAATCAAGGACGTCTCCGTCAAGATATTTCTTCTTAGCCAGGGCGCCTACGACCGCAGCCCTCACGTGCTGATGGCAGCCGGATGCAAAATGAAATTTTCCCGGCAACATGTCCATGATGAGCCCTGCGTATTTTACAGATCCATCACCCACAAATATGACATCTTCATCAATGCATTGTAAGAACCCCCGGACGTCAGTCACCCTCTCGCTTTCTATTTTCTCCAATGCGTAATCCTGTTCGATCCTATAGAGAGCCGCATATACCTGCTCTTTCTTTGCGTCGAGCATAGGACAGATTGGAATTCCTGTGCCCGTGATATTGAATGCCAGGGCTTCCAGCGTTGATACGCCTGCAATCGGTCTCTCCATAGCCAGGGCAAGCCCTTTTATGGTACTTGCACCCACACGAAGGCCTGTAAATGAACCTGGACCTGCTGTGCAAGCGAAGAGATCTATTTCTTCCGGTTTTATGCTCGAAAGACTCAATAAGTGATGCAACGCGGGCAGCAACACTACGGAGTGATTCACATTGAGATTAAGAAAGATTTCGGACAGGATATCGTCATCACGGATAAGCGCAGCACTGGCGCTTTTCGAAGAGGTATCAATTGCTAAGATCAACATGTCTATCGTGTGAAAATTTTGTTAAAGTCTTCTAACCACTTAATGTTAAGTCTTTCTATATCCATAATGAAAACGAATATCATGAGGGCAATAAGAATGACGAGGCCGACCTGCTGGGCCATCTCTCTCCATTTAATGTTAATCTCCCTGCCTGTAATGGCCTCCGCAAGATAGAAAAATAAATGACCGCCATCGAGGATGGGAATGGGCAAAAGGTTCAGGATAGCGAGATTTATGCTTAACAAAGCCATAAATAATACGAATGGTATGATGCCCTCCTTCACCTGGGCTCCTGCAAGTTGAGCAATCATGATAGGGCCGCCAAGGGTTCTTGGCGAAACTACACCTTGAAAAATCTTAATAATACTCAGCACAGTCAACTTACTTATAAACCATGTCTGTTTGAGACTGGTCCAAAAGGCCAGGAATGGGTTCATCCTCTCAATGACAATGTGTTCCGATGAAGGACTTACACCTATTTTATAAGACTCGATTTCTTCACCGAAAATATTTTGTGCCTTGTACAACCTCGGCCTTAAGAGAACGTCTATCGATTGCTCGCCTCTTGCCACTGTGATACGCAGTTCCCTACCATCGCTCTTGCTGATAATTTCAGCAAGCCTTTCCCAGCGGCTTATTTCTTTACCGTCGATGGCGGCAATGACGTCACCTTCTCTGATGCCCGCTTCAAAGGCCGGCGACCCTTCCTGCACTCCGCTTATATAGGTAGTCAGGGCTGGGACTCCAACCATGTAAATAATCATGAAAATCAGTATGGCAAGCAGAAAATTGAAGATGGGACCTGCGGCAACGATTGCGGCTCTTTTCAAGACCGGTTGCTTGAAAAAAGATCTTTTTTCATCTTCCTCCGGGAGCTCTTCACTCTCCGACTCTCCCAGGAGTTTAACGTAGCCCCCGAGCGGTATCAATGAAATTCGATACTCTGTCTCCCCTATCTTCTTCCCCACTAACTTAGGCCCGAAGCCGAGAGAAAATTTCAATACACCGACGCCAGAATATTTGGCCACCAGGAAATGGCCAAACTCATGTGCGAAAATGAGAATGCCCAGAAGAATAATAACGGATACAATGCTTATGCCTAACACGATTGAACTCTCATCCTCTCAATGGTTTTTTTTGCAGTATCCCTAGCCCAGAGATCCGCATCTATTATCTCTCCCAAGTCGGGATGCTCTTTCCGCTGGTGGGCGGAAAGCACATTTTCTACCACATTAGCTATATCCGCAAACCGAAGGGTATTCTCCAAGAATGCCTGCACTGCTTCTTCGTTGGCGGCATTCAGGACAGCAGGCATCGTGCCCCCCGCCTTTCCTGCTTCATAGGCAAGCCGAAGGCTTGGAAATTTTTCCATGTCGGGTCTGAAGAATTCAAAGGCGTGAACCTTAAATAAATCAAGAAAGGGCTCAATGCGCGGAAGTCTATCGGGAAAAGACAGCGCATAGGCTATGGCAATGCGCATATCCGGCACGCTCAGCTGTGCTATCACGGAACCATCGCAGTATTCTACCATGGAATGGATGACGCTCTGCGGATGAATGTGCACTTCAATACAGTCAATGTCAACGGAAAAAAACCACCGCGCCTCAATGACCTCAAGGCCCTTGTTCATCATGGAAGCCGAATCCACAGTGATCTTTCGTCCCATCTGCCAGGATGGATGTCTCAGTGCGTCCGCAGGTTTTACGTCCGCAAGTTCTTCCTTTGACAGATGGAGAAACGGACCGCCCGACGCCGTCAGGATAATTCGTTTGATATCCGATCCTGTGTGGCCCTTGATGCACTGAAAGATTGCGTTATGCTCGCTATCCACGGGCAAAATCTTTACACCCTTCGCACGAGCCCTTTCGACAACGAGGGAGCCTGCCATCACCATTACTTCCTTATTTGCGAGGGCAATGTCCTTTCCCGCCTCGATAGCTTCCAGAGTGGGCATGAGGCCTGCGGACCCCACCATGGCGGATACAACCATGTCTGCCTCGCTTAAACACGCGACATCGCGGTAACCGCCTGTTCCATGCACGATCTCAGTTCCGCTCGCAGACTTTATGATGTTTTTCAGTTTTCTGGCATATTTCTCGTCAATGACCGAAACAAGCTTCGGCTTGTACCTCTCAATTTGCTCCGCCAACAGGCTGATATTCTTATATGCCGTAAGACCAACGACCTTAAATCGATCAGGGTTATCAGCTATAACGTCTAAGGAATTAACTCCGATGGAACCTGTCGAACCCAGTATGGATATATTCTTCATGTCTTCAAAATCCATGAATGTAAAAAAATAATCTTTCCTGCTTAAGGAAAGGATATTTTCTATGATGCCGTCAAGAATATTCTATAGTAGTAAACGTAAGGCGCAATGAAAATTAAACAGTCCAGCCGATCCAGTAAGCCGCCGTGTCCAATAACCAAAGAACCGGAATCCTTTACCCCGGAAGCTCTCTTGATAACAGACTCGCAAAGATCGCCAAGTTGTCCTATAATGCCCCCCGAAAAACCAAGAGCTGCGGCATGAAAGACAGAAAGCCCCGGAAGAAAAAAATGCTGGAACAATACGCAGCCTATAGTGCTTCCTATCAGCAATCCCACCGTCCCCTCAACGGTCTTGCCCGGACTTACCACAGGCATCAGTTTTCTCTTCCCTATGCTTCTCCCCACATAGAATGCCGCTATATCCCCGGAAAATGCCAAGATCAAGATAAAAAATATCCACACCATCCCTGCGTCTGAATGCCTCAGCAGAATAAAATGTGACAGCATGAACGGAATATAAATGAAGCCAAGAACGAGCTTGCTGACTGAAACTACGTTAATGGAATTACTATTCATGCCAACAAGGGAGAGAGAAAAGGCGCCCAGCATAGAAAATGCAATTACGGCCAGCACAATACGTAAATCACCTGAAAAAGCGGCAAGCGGGATTAATACGGCAATAATCAGACTCTGCAATTTCTCCCGGACGAATCCTCCATTGAATACCATTCTGTTATATTCAACTACGGCTCCCTGAATAATGATTATAATAAAAGCAGCAAACACCTCTTCCGAAGCATAGAAGATGATGGCAACGAGCAGCGGTACAGCTATAATCCCGGATATCCATCTTTTCATGTGGGGAGTCATCCTCTATAGGCTCCATTCCTGTATAGCTGGCTACTCGTCAATCCAAATCTCCTCTCTCTTCGCTGAAACTCAACAATTGCCTCGATGAGATGCTTCCTTCGAAAATCGGGCCAAAGAACATCGGAGAAATAAAATTCTGTATAAGCTGACTGCCATAACAAGAAATTGCTCAACCTGTATTCGCCGCTCGTTCTTATCAGCAGGTCCGGATCGGGAATATCAGCAGTATATAGGTACGTCGAAAATAATTCTTTCGTCAGATTCCCTGGATTGATCTTTCCATCCTGACAGTCTCTTGATATTCGTTTAACAGCCTCTACGATTTCATCCCTTCCACCATAGCTCAGTGCCAGATTAAGAACCATCCCATCGTTGCGAGACGTCTTATCAATTGCCTCTGCGAGCATATTTCTTACGGGTCCGCTCAACGACTCGATATCGCCGACAGCGATCAATCGGATGTTGTGACGAAGCATATCCTCAAGCTCCGACCGCAGATATTTTTCCAATAAATCCATCAGGGCATCCACTTCTTCCCTGGGACGAAGCCAATTTTCCACAGAGAATGCATACAGGGTAAGATATTTTATACCGATCTCCCGGGAGGCTTTTACTACCACCTTCACTGATTTGGCGCCTCTCTTATGACCCGTTATCCTCCCGAAGGCATGCTTTTCCGCCCATCTGCCATTACCGTCCATGATTATCGCGATATGTTGGGGCAGTTTCTTGTGGTCAATTCGTTTCATCGGACGTCGCACCCTTTTTTAAATATCATCAAATAGTTAATATTCGGTCTAAGTCAAGTAGCACAATCAACGATAAAGTTCAAGGCATGCACGAAAAGAAAGGCTTAGAGAGTCCTAGAATAAAAGCACCAATAGCGAGGCAGACACAATTTACGTCCATCCCAAAACAAAGAAGGAGCCATAAGGCTCCCCAGTATCTTCCGTTTGCGGGAACGAATTTATATTTCCATGATTTCCCTTTCTTTGGCAACCAGAATAACGTCGGTCTTCTTAATGTATTTATCCGTTACCTCCTGAACTTCTTCCTGGTACTGATAAAATTCATCCTCAGAAATGTCATTGTCCTTCTTCAGGGTCTTCAGCTGGTCGTTTGCGTCCCTTCTGACATTCCTCAGATTTATTTTGCACTCCTCAGCGATCCTCTTTACAACCTTTGCCAGTTCCTTTCTGCGTTCTTCCGTGAGCGACGGAATAGAAAGGCGTATCACTTTTCCGTCGTTTGTCGGCATCAAACCAAGATCAGATTTCTGTATAGCCTTCTCTATATTTCCCATATTGCTGTTGTCCCACGGTGATATGACTATAAGGCGGCTCTCCGGTATGGAAAGCGTCGCCACCTGGTTGAGTGGCGTGGGAACATTGTAATAGTCTACTTTAATACCATCAAGAAGCGACAGTGACGCCCTCCCTGTCCGTACTTTACTCAAGGACTTCTCGTAGGCGTGGATCGTTTTCTCCATATTATCCTTTAATTCTTCAAAGATAATATCCTTCATGTCAACCTCTAACTCTTAACTCTCGTTCCCATATCTTTGCCGCAAATCACGCGTTTGATATTGCCTTTCTTCTGCAGATTAAAGACGATGATAGGAAGATTGTTCTCTCTGCATAGAGAAATGGCGGTTGCATCCATAACCTTCAGATGCCTAGTCAATACATCATTATAGGAGATCTCCGTGAACATTTTCGCATCGCTGCACGTAACAGGATCTTTATCATAGACCCCTTCCACTTTGGTTGCCTTCAGAATAACATCGGCCTTTATCTCTACGGCCCTCAAAGAAGCAGCGGTATCTGTAGTAAAATAAGGGTTGCCTGTGCCGCCCGCAAAAATAACAACTCTTCCTTTTTCCAGATGACGGACAGCCCTCCTTTGAATAAATGGCTCTGCAACTTGTTTCATCTCTATTGCCGTTTGAACTCTCGTCACTACATCAAGCTGTTCGAGGGCGCTCTGCAATGCAAGGCTGTTTATCACTGTCGCGAGCATGCCCATATAGTCCGCGGAAGTTCGCTCCATTCCCCTCTTATTGGCTTCAAACCCGCGAAATATATTGCCGCCGCCGACCACGACGCCTATTTCGACACGGAGCTTTGCAACATCCCTGATCTCTCCCGCAATGCCCGCTACGGCGTCGAGGTCTATACCATATGAGCCTTTTCCCATAAGGACTTCGCCGCTCAGTTTCAGGAGGACTCTCTTGTAGACAGGCTTATCCATCATCACCTTTTCAATCGGCGCCCAGCTGGAACCTTGTGAATCTTCTAATAACGATATTTTCGCCGGTCTTGGCGATCATGTTACTGACCAACGTCCCAACGCTAATGGCTGTATCTTTTATGAATTTCTGATCCAGCAGGCAAACGTCTTCATAATACTTCTTCAGTTTGCCTTCTATGATCTTGTCCCATATCTTCTCAGGCTTTTTTTCCGCCAAAGCCTGGCTTCGATAAATCTCCTTCTCCCGCTCCAGGACATCGGGAGGGATATCTTCTGACTTCAGATACCTGGGGTTCGCCGCAGCTATATGCATGCTGAGTTCTTTCGCCAGGAGTCGAAAATCATCCGTCTTGGCGACGAAATCGGTTTCGCAATTAAGCTCTACCAGAACACCTATTTTCCCGCCCATATGGATATACGAAGCAATGGCTCCATCCTTCGCTGCTTTTGATGACCTCTTAGTCGCAGCAGACATGCCCTTCTTACGCAAATGATCGATTGCCTTCTCGAGATCTCCGCCAGACTTAGTCAGAGCTTCCTTGCAATCCATCATGCCGGCGCCTGTTTTTTCTCTCAGATCCTTAACCATTGATGATGTAATGCTCAATTTATCTTACCTCCCGTCAAATTTCTCGCTTTTACTGACGCGCCTTATCCGCTTCAATATCTTCTTCAAAATCAGTTATTCCATCCTTTGTTTCTACAGACTCCGGGACATCAGTTTCCATATCTTCGCTTTTCTCAGATGCCAGGGCAGCTGCTTCCTTGTCGGTGTCTGCCTGCATATGCTCCTCCAACTTCCTCTTGCCTTCGATTACGGCATCTGCGATTTTCGAAGAAAAAAGCTTGATTGCCCTGATGGCGTCGTCATTACCGGGGATGATATAGTCTATGTCGTCGGGATCACAGTTTGTATCAACTATAGCGACTATAGGAATCTTTAATTTTTGCGCCTCTTTGACGGCAATACTCTCGCGCTTGGGATCAACGACAAACAAACCACCGGGGAGACGCTTCATTATTTTTATTCCACCCAGGACTTTTTCAAGCTTGTTCATTTCTTTCTGAAGCTTCATTATTTCCTTCTTGGGAAACGCCTTGATGCTGTCATCTGAGAACATCTTTTCCAGAAAGTTCAATCTCTCAATTCTTTTATTGATGGTGTTAAAGTTTGTCAGCATCCCACCCAGCCATCTCTGATTGACGTACGGCATCCCGCTCCGCTCCGACTCCTCCTTAACCGCCTCCTGCGATTGCTTTTTGGTTCCTACAAAGAGGAGCCCGCCGCCCGCCGCAACCATATTGACCACAAAATCATATGCAGTCTGGAACATCCCCACTGTCTGCTGAAGGTCTATGATATAAATTCCGTTTCTCGCCCCAAAAATGTAAGGCTTCATCTTGGGATTCCACTTATTAGTCTGATGACCGAAGTGTACACCCGCTTCAAGTAACAGCTTCATTGATATATTTGCCATATTGCAACTCCTTTTGTTTTTTTACCGCCATCCTTCTCTCTTTGTACAGGGAACTTTTCGCTCTGAAAAGCAACGCCCCGCCAATCAAAGGATGTGTGAAATCCGCTGGCAATTAGCATATAGATGTTAAATTAGCAAGAGAAAAAAGGCAAATACGAAAGCAGGTGAATGTGCAGCGGGATATTCCTGCCGATACTGGACTTATACAATATCCTACAGTTAGGTGCTATAGTGGGCATTAATTTTGACATAGTCAAAGGTTAGATCAGACGTGCATATTCTATGTGATTTGTTACCCATTCCGAGTTTTAAGAAGACCTTAATCCTTCTCTTGGACATGATTTCCAAGAGCTCCTTTTCATGGCCATCCACGCCTTTTCCATGAACAAATACCGGAATTTCTTCAAAGTACAGTTTAACGCCATCAACGGGAAGATTAATGCCGGTCGAGCCGGCAGCCGCTAGTATCCTCCCCCAGTTGGGGTCGCCGCCGTAAAAGGCGGTTTTCACCAGACTTGAATTGGCTACGGCATAGGCAACTTTTTTTGCATCTGTCATCGAACATGCTTCATCAACGATTATTTCTATGAATTTAGTCGCCCCTTCGCCATCCCTGACGATGGCATCAGAGAGATCAGACATTACGCCGAAAAGCATTTCTTTAAACAAAGATAAATTATTGGAATTTCGCTTCAGTTGTTTATTCCCGGCGATGCCGTTTGCCAAGATTATCGCCGTATCATTGGTACTCATGCATCCGTCAACCGTGATTGCATTAAAGCTCCCGTCCACGGCCTGTCTAAAAACCGCATTCAGGGTATGAAAATCGATGTCGAGATCGGTCATGGCAAATGCGAGCATGGTTGCCATGTTAGGCTCAATCATGCCCGCTCCCTTGGCAATCCCGCATACAGAAACTTCTTTCGAACCGATCATGCTTTTCCGGCAAGACATCTTGGCAAATTTATCCGTTGTCATGATTGCCTCTGCAGCCGCAGGAATGCCATTTGGATGCAAGCCCCCAACCAGCCCTTCCATGCCTTTTTTGATATTCCCTATGGGAGGCCTGTGTCCGATTATTCCCGTAGATGCCACTAGAACGAGTTCATCGGCGATATTCAGATTATCGGAAGCACATCTTGACATGTCCACGGCATCGGCATATCCACCCTTGCCGGTCGCCGCATTGGCATTGCCGCTATTTACCAGAATCGCCTGAGCAACACCCGCTTTTATCCGCTCCATATCAAGGAGAACCGGCGCCGCCTTAAAGCAATTCTTCGTAAATACCGCCGATGCTCTTGCCGGTACACCGGAAAAAATCAGGGCGAGGTCTTTAATGCCAGTTTCCTTGATACCCGCATGAATCCCATTCGCCAGAAAACCGGGAACGGCATAGGTGTCCGACTCTTTACAGATCATAAAGCACCTTCTTTGACAGGTCTAAAATAAATTATCATGTCTCCTGCACATATTTACTGTCCGCAGCACTTTTTATACTTCTTTCCGCTGCCGCACGGACACGGATCATTTCTCCCCACCTTTTTCGTATCTCTCTTCACGGTAGATATCTGTGCAGTCTGTTCCCCGCGGCTCATGACATAATCCTGACTGGCCTCTTCCCGCATTTCTTCGATCTCTTCTTCCCTCTGGATTCTGACGATGCAGAGTTTTTCGATGGTATCCTCCTTAATGCGGTGGATCATTTCCATGAACATTTCATAGCCCTCTTTCTGGTATTCCCGGACAGGATCCTTCTGTCCATAACCTCTGAGGCCAATGCCTTCTTTTAAGTGATCCATGCTAAGCAGATGATCTTTCCAGTGAGAATCGATAGACTGTAACATGATTACCTTCATGAGATAATCCATGAGGGGTTTGCCGTATTCCTCCTCCTTCTTCTTCAGCATGGCCTTAACAGCGTCAATGAGCGTTTCTTCAATGGCTTCCCTGCTGAGATTTCTCCCTGTTTCACTGAAGTTCAATCGCAACGAGAATTGCTTGAAGACAATATCGTCCAATCCTTTCAGATTCCATTCATCCGGATGCGCCTTCTCATCTATGTACTCGGAGACTATTTGTTCGACAAGTTCTTCCAGCATCTCTTCGACATCCGTCCATAGCTCCTCTCCCTTGAGCACCTTCTTGCGCTGCTCGTAAATCACCTGTCTTTGTCTGTTCATTACATCGTCAAATTCCAAGAGGTGCTTGCGTATATCAAAATTATGCGCCTCGACCCTCTTTTGCGCATTTTCTATAGCCTTCGAAATGAGATTATGCTCAATAGGTTGATTTTCTTCCATGCCAATCCGATCCATAATGGATGAGATTCTCTCTGCACCGAATATGCGCAGAAGATCGTCCTCCAGCGCGAGATAAAACCGCGAAGAGCCTAAATCTCCCTGGCGCCCCGATCTCCCCCTTAGCTGATTGTCTATACGGCGGCTTTCATGCCTTTCCGTCCCGAGGATATGGAGGCCGCCAAGCTCGGCGACTCCTTCGCCCAGCTTTATATCGGTCCCGCGGCCCGCCATATTGGTCGATATGGTCACCATACCCGGTTGCCCCGCCTGAGCAATGATTTCTGCTTCTTTTTCATGATGCTTCGCGTTCAGGACGTGGTGTTTGATCCCTGTCCGCGAAAGATATCTGCTTAGGAGTTCAGACTTTTCGATGGATATTGTACCAACCAGAACGGGTCTTTTCTTCTTGTGCAGTTCTTTAATCTCCTCGATCGCGGCATTAAATTTTTCTGCCTCGGTTTTATAAATTACGTCAGGATTATCGATCCTGATCATCGGCATATTGGTTGGAACCACAACTACATCGAGCTTGTATATCTTATTGAATTCTGCCGCCTCCGTATCCGCCGTGCCCGTCATTCCTGCAAGCTTGTTATACATCCTAAAGTAATTCTGGAATGTTATTGACGCAAGTGTCTGATTTTCTCTCTCTATCTTAACTTTCTCTTTCGCTTCCAGAGCCTGATGCAAGCCGTCACTGTACCTTCTTCCCGGCATAACTCTGCCCGTAAACTCATCAACGATAATGACCTGGCCTTCTTTGACCAGATAGTCCACATCGCGCCTGAAAAGTGTATGGGCCTTCAATGCTTGATTAACGTGATGGAGAAGCTCCATATTTTTTGGCTCAAAGAGGTTCTGCACCTTCAAGTGACCTTCAACCCTGGCAACCCCTTCTTCCGTCAAGACTACGGTCCGGCTCTTTTCATCAATCGTGTAATCCTTGTCCCTTCTCAATTTAGGTATTACCTGGTTGATCATATAGTATTTATCGGTGGATTCCTCAGATGGACCTGATATTATCAGCGGCGTTCTAGCTTCATCGATGAGGATGCTGTCAACCTCGTCAACAATGGCATAATTGAATTCCCTCTGAACATAATCATCAAGGCTGAACTTCATATTATCGCGCAGATAATCGAACCCGAATTCATTGTTTGTGCCATAGGTTATATCGGCACTATAGGCCCTTCTTCTTTCATCGTCATCCATGCCATGAACAATGACTCCCACCGTGAGACCGAGGAATTTGTAAATAGGTCCCATCCACTCTGCATCTCTCTTCGCCAGATAATCATTTACAGTAACCAGATGGCAACCTTCGCCGGACAGGGCATTCAGATAAAGGGGCATGGTAGCTGCGAGGGTCTTTCCTTCCCCGGTTTTCATTTCTGCAATTCTCCCCTCGTGCAAAACAAGGCCTCCTATGACCTGAACATCGAAAGGCCGCATCAGCAATGTTCTTCTCGCTGCTTCTCTGGCAACGGCAAACGCCTCCGCCAGGATATCGTCGCGTTCCGCACCACCGCTCAGCCGTTCCTTAAAATATGGCGTTTTCGCTTCCAGTTCCGCATCACTCAAGCTCATCATCGTGGGCTCAAGATCGTTCACTTCTTCAAGGATAAAAGACAGTCGTTTTAATTCTCGATCATTCTTGCTGCCTATCACCTTTCCCAGCAAAGACCCAAGCATACATAATCCTCTCAAAAAAAAACCGGCATGAAACCGGACTGTTAGATAACCAATAACGAACCATCCCGCGTATTACATGCGGGCGGATAAAATCTAATTTAAATATTTCCTCGGATTAACGTAAATGCCGTTTAATGTTACGGAGTAATGGAGATGCGAGCCTGTACTTCGTCCGGAATTCCCAACATAACCGATGAGGTCTCCCCTTTGAACCATGCTCCCCTGCTTCACGGCAGTTCTCAAAAGGTGACCGTACCAACTCGTAATCCCGTACCCATGATTTATCTTAACCATGTGTCCCACATCCCGATCATAAGATATCTCAGAAACTAAACCGTCCGCAGGCGCCACCACATGTACACCCATTCTCGTCGCAATATCAATTCCCTTGTGAAATTCTCTCGCGCCGCTAAGCGGCGATGATCTATATCCAAACTCCGATGTAACCCACCCCTGGACAGGCCAAATCGAGGGCGTAGCAGCAAGTATGGACTTCTGTCTCTTAAGAAATCTAAACAGCTCATTAAAACTGCTCTTCTGCTCGACTGCATCTTTCGACAGTTGATCAACATTTTGATCTATTTTAGCAATGACCATCCGCTGGTCAGTCTCTCCGCGTGAGTATGCCCTTGTAGTATCGTCGTTTATCGAACCGCCGGCGCCGAGGATCCGCCCTTTGTAGCGCCTATCTTCGACGTTAGCCATGGACCTGATATTCTTATCAAGCTGATTGAGTTCCTCCATCCTCACGGCAAAGCTGTTTACCTTCTCTACCAAGCCGTCGATCTGCACTTTTTGTTCTTTTGTTTGCCTCCGCAAGCTTTCCAGATCAATCTTGTCTCTCTTCATCCTGATGTAATCGTAATATGTATACATGGATGCCAGAATGACAGCCATTACACAAAATGCGATGCCCTTCAAAACCTTGTTCGAAAGAGTAATTTTTTTAGCAGAACTTTTTCTCTTGGGGATTATCAGGAAGGTATAAAAATTTTTTGGCATCTTTATTCCTTTCGGGTATCCTCGCGACAAACCGGAACCGTAAAGCTACCATAATCATGCTAATTGTCAAGCATAGTTTATTCATCTTTTAGAAAATTGACTTGACTTTGCAAGGGGGAATACGCTACACACCGCAAGCATCTTTACCAATTGCTACCGGTAGCTTAGAAAGGAGTTCTCATGTCAAAATATGAACCTAACTCATTAAGAAATATAGCAATTGTGGGGCACGGAGCAACAGGTAAGACATCTCTCTGTGAGTCCCTGCTTTTCATCGCCGGCAAAACGGACAGGCAAGGCAGGGTTGATGATGGAACTTCGTCTATGGATTTTGAACCGGAAGAGCAGAAGCGTCGTATTTCAATCAGTGCGGCGACAAATTTTTTCGAATGGGAAAAGCATAAGATAACGATCCTCGATACACCGGGTGATTCCAATTTCGCCTATGATACAAGAAATTGTCTCCGCGTAGCCGATGGAGCTGTCGTCGTCATAGATGCTGTCGGAGGTGTCGAATTTCAAACCGAGAAGGTCTGGGAATATGCTGACGACTATAGGCTGCCGCGAGTCGTTTTTATCAGCAGAATGGACCGCGAACGGGCCGATTTCTTTACATGTCTGGAGACTATTAAGAGCCGCTTGGGAAAAAAGGCTACGCCCGTAGTACTGCCCATCGGCACGGAGGAGAAATTCCAGGGGGTAGTCGACCTCATAACCAAGAAGGCCCTCATTTTTGACGGCACCGGCGGCAAGTATAAGTCGGCGGATATTCCTGTCGAGATGAAAGACATCGTGGAAAAATACCGCGAAAACATGGTCGAGGACATCGCAGAGTCAGACGAGAAACTAATGGACAAATATCTGGATGCGGGAGAACTCAGCGATGATGAACTCAAGACGGGGCTGAAGAAAGGCGTAATGTCCTCAAGTCTGATACCTGTCGTCTGTGGATCTGCAGTGAAGAATATCGGCATTGCACCCCTTATTGATCTGGTAATAAACGCCCTCCCCTCCCCGTCGGAACGCGGCCCTGTTACGGGGAAGAAGCCCGGTAAAGACGAAATAGAAACGCGTCTGCCTGAGGAATCTGCACCCTTTTCTGCCTTGGTCTTCAAGACCATTGCCGACCCTTATGCTGGACGGCTCACTTTATTCCGTGTCTTCTCGGGAACGGTTACCTCCGATTCAACGTTTTACAATTCATCCCGAAAAATTACGGAAAGGTTTGGAAACGTCTTTTTCCTGGAAGGAAAGAGCCAGAAACCGGTTGAGTCTCTCGTGCCGGGAGATATTGCCGCTGTGGCAAAGCTCAAAGAAACCTCCACCGGAGATACAATCTGCAATGAAAAAAAACCTATAATTTTTGAGAAAGTAATTCCACCGCCACCCATCATGTCCTTTGCAGTCGCACCCAAGAGCAGGGGAGATGAAGACAAGATAGTTTCCTCGATCAACCGCATAATCGAGGAGGACCCCACCCTGACGTTCCGGCGGGAGGAACAGACCAAAGAAATGATCCTCTCCGGAATGGGGCAGGTACATATAGAGGTCTCTATCGAAAAGATGAAGCGGAAATTCGGGGTGGAACTGACCTTGAAAACACCCAAAGTCCCGTACAAGGAAACTATCAAAGGCAAGACCAACGTCCAGGGCAAATACAAAAAACAGTCGGGCGGACGCGGGCAATTCGGAGACTGCTGGCTCGACATAGAGCCTCTGCCGCGCAGTGGAGGCTATGAATTCCTGGACAAGATCGTGGGCGGCGTAATTCCTCAACAGTACAGGCCTGCCGTTGATAAGGGTATTGTTGAGGCCATGTCGGAGGGCGTTCTTGCCGGATACCCTGTTGTTGACGTAAAGGTTTCTCTCGTGGATGGGTCTTACCACACAGTCGACTCCTCGGAGATGGCCTTCAAGATAGCAGGTTCAATGGGCTTCAAGAAAGGCATACTGGCCTGTCAGCCGGTACTGCTTGAACCCATCGTCAATATCGACATCGAGATACCCGACGAGTACATGGGTGACGTCATCGGTGATTTAAATGGCCGCCGCGGTAAAGTCCTGGGCATGGAATCAAAAGGACCGAATAGAATCATAAAGGGACAGGTTCCCCTTGCCGAGATCCTGAGATACGCGCCTGATCTGCGATCGATGACGAGCGGCAGAGGTACGTTTACATACGAGCACTCACATTACGAAGAGGTCCCACCATTCATCGCAGAGAAGATTATCGCCGAATCGAAAAAGGAACAGCAATAGATTGGAAATTCAAGCGGGTGTTATCACCATAAGCGACAAGGGGTTCCGGGGGGAGCGGGAGGATAAGAGCGGCCAGGAAATCATTGCGATGTTGAAAGATGCGGGAATTCATGTCGCCTGCATCAAAATAATCCCCGATGAGAAAGATCTGATAAAAGAAACCCTGATCGACTTTGCGGACAAGAAGAACATTCCCCTCATTGTAACGACAGGCGGTACCGGCGTCAGTCCAAGGGATGTGACTCCTGATGCGACGCTCGAAGTGATCGACAAGGAAGTGCCCGGTATGGCAGAGGCAATGCGGCAGGCAAGCGCCGCTGTAACACCGCATGCAATGATCTCGCGCGCCGTCGTCGGAATCAGAGGTAAGGCGCTGATCGTCAATCTGCCGGGCTCTCCCAAGGCTGTTCGCGAAAACCTCGCGGTGATCCTGCCTGCACTCCCGCACGCAGTTGAAAAAATCAAGGGTGATGACTCTGAATGTGCGTCTTAAGATGGTTAAGAGCGTTATCTATATGTGTGCCTGGCCAGAAGATCCCTTTGCAAATGGGACATCTGCGAAATGCGCTATGAGTATCATAAACGAAGGCCGGAACCATACCGGCAACATCCTCTTTATCTACCGCCACTAATGCCTCGTTGCATCTCACGCAGATACTGAACAACCGGCTTGCATCAGCAGAGATAGACAGTTTTTCCATCACCTCCAATATCTGTTCCTGAACATGATCACTCCCAACTATGATAAGCTTTCCCGAGAACTGCCTAGCCGTCATATCCTTTTTTCTCGTCAGAACAACTCTCCCTTCCCTCTGTGCCTTCCTCAAAAAATTTCGATCCGCATTTCCTGGGTATAATGTGGTGTCGTAGCCCAAAATACGGAGCCACTTCGCCAGTTTTCCAAGATTACTATCCGTTAAGAACTTCATGTCTCAAGGCATTCAGCAATCTATGTGTTTAATGTTCATTGATGATCAGCGGGGCCTTTCGTCTCCTCCTCGCTCATCACCTCCTTCTTACTATCCCTGACCTCTCTTCTGAGTTCTCTGATTGTCTTGTTTGATTTGCTTATCATTCTATTCAGCCTGAATCTCTCAACGATTCCCATAAACCCCGTAAAGATGACCCCTGCGAGGAACGCGACAAAAACCAGCATATACGCTGGTGCGGTCACATTGAAAAAATCATAGTATTTTAATTGAATGGGAAGAGTATTCTCTAACGAAAAGGTAATCACAAAAAGCACAACCAGAACAACAATTACAGTATAGATAACTTTCATCTCAGACCTCCGGACGATATTTTTCGAAATAAGGCATTAGAAGCTCACATGTCTTGTATATGTCTTCCGGGATAACACGTATATCTCCCACAGCGGTTATGAAATTGGTGTCTCCGGACCACCTTGGCACAATATGCACATGCATGTGATCGATTATCCCAGCGCCCGCGGCTTTTCCCAGATTGATGCCGATGTTAAAACCTTCGGGATTCATAGCCTTCTTCAGAATCTTTACTGACATATCCAAAAGGTCGAATATTTCCCGTTTTTCATCGGGCAGGAGATCTTCCATCTCGCATATGTGTCTCGCAGGCACGATCATGAGATGACCGCTATTATATGGGTAGCGATTCATCATTACGAACGCCGAATTCCCTTCAAACAGTACAAGATCATGACATCTGACAGATTCCTTGCAGAAAACGCAGCCTGTCTGCTTTTCACCTTTAATGAATTCCATTCTCCATGGCGCGTATATCTTTTCCATTTATTAACCTACAGATAATTCAGTTCTATAATTTCCCCTCTGATCCCTTCCCCGATCTCCAGTATGCCAACACTATTTCGAGATGCAAATCGCGTATCCGTCGCCGATCCCGGATTGAAGAACAGGACGCCGTCCTTAACCGCATTCGTCGCACGATGTGTGTGCCCGTATACCAGACAATCTACATTGCCCATTTCTTCTAAAAGTTTGCGCTCGATGCCGAAGGGCATCCCCCAGCCGTGAATGAGCCCCACTTTATAATTGTTTACGTCGAGCACCAGTTTCTTGGGAAGTGACTGCCTTACGGAAGGCAAATCCATATTGCCGCAGACCGCCTTCACTTCTTTTCCCGCAAATGCATCAAGAACCCTTAAATCGACCAGATCTCCTGCATGCAAAATCAGATCGACATCACGAAAATGATCTTTCAGGAGACGCGTTAGTCTGTCATCGCAACTGGTAAGGTGGGTATCTGATATTACGCCTATCTTCACCCTTTAGATTCCTTAATATGTTTACGAAGAATTATATCGCTACAGTTCAAAAAGACAAGCATTATTTGTATATGCCGATGACTCATTGGCAAGACGCATATCAGACACGAACCGGTAAATCAAGATGAACGCTTCCTGCGATTTCGCACGAATCCGGTGAGTAATTGACCAGCGGTTTTAGTTTGACATTATGTTCTCACTTTTTATACTATTTATCTAAAGACCTAAGAAAGGAACTGATGACCGTGCTTGAATCCGCATTGGATAAGATGGCAGAAACCATCCTCAGTCTCGATGAGGCATCGCTCGCCAGTCTGTGGGATAAATACAAGGCAAAGATGGAGCATTTCGAAACAACGAAGGAGTGGGAGAAATCCGTTATCATCTTTTTCATCATCAATGCCGTGCGCGTGAAGAATCACATCTTTAACGAAAACATGCTTGAGCTGCAAAAGAAGCACGACAAACCCCAGAAGCCGCCAAAGAAGAAGCCTAACTTAAGACTGGTCAAGTGAAGAGATATGGATAAGGCTGCCGCAATCAAGAGAATCAAAGGACTCCGGGATCTCATCAGCTACCACAACAGACGTTACTATCAACTGGATGACCCGGAAATATCCGACGTCGAATACGACCACCTCATGAGGGAGCTCATCGAGTTGGAAGGGCGATTCCCGGAAATCGATGTATCCGAATCCCCCACACAGCGTGTCGGCGCGGCGCCGCTCGATAAGTTTGCGACTGTCTCGCACCTCGCCCCGATGCTCAGCCTTGCCAATGCCTTCTCCGAACAGGATATTTTAGATTTCGATGAACGCATCAAACGTTTCCTCGGTGCAAACGAAAATATCACCTTTGTAGTAGAGCCGAAACTGGATGGTACGGCGGTTAATCTCGTATACGAAAATGGGGTTCTTACTGTCGGAGCCACGAGAGGTGATGGAGAAAAGGGGGAGGATGTCACACAGAATCTAAAAACAATTGATTCGATTCCTCTCGCCATGAAGAAAGGCAAAGAATCCTCTGTCCCGGAACGAATTGAAATCAGAGGAGAGGTATACATCGAAATCGAGCCATTCAAGAAACTGAACAAGCGCAGGTTAAAGGAAGGTGAGCAGCCCTTTGCAAATCCCCGCAATGCGGCCGCCGGATCATTGCGGCAGTTGGATTCAAGAATAACCGCCAGAAGACCCCTGGAGATATTCTGTTACGGCATTGGCCTGGTAACAGGAAAAACATTTAAGAGACATTGGGATGTCCTACAAACCCTTTCCCGATGGGGCTTCAGGGTCAACCCCCATGTCAAACAGGCCAAAGATATTCATGAGTGCATCGCATACTATCAGCACATCGATAAAATCAGGACGGAACTGCCATATGAAATTGACGGCGTAGTGATCAAGGTTGATGATATCGCACTTCAGGAGCGACTGGGCACAGTATCACGAAGTCCGCGGTGGGCCATTGCGTGCAAATTTGCCGCCACACAGGAAACGACCGTTATCGAAGACATCCAAGTGCATGTGGGACGCACAGGCGTACTCACACCAGTAGCCATCATGAAACCTGTGAGAGTCGGCGGCGTTACAGTGAGCAGAGCGACACTCCACAACATGGATGAGATTGAAAAAAAGGATATTCGCATAGGAGACACCGTCATCATTCAGAGGGCAGGAGATGTCATCCCTGAAGTCGTAAAGGTCATCGAGTCGAAGCGAAGCGGCAAGGAAAAGAGATTTGTCATGCCGGCCACATGCCCGGAATGCGGCTCACATGTCGTGCGCCTTGAGGGCGAGTCTGCCCACCGCTGCATCGGGCTGGTCTGCCCCGCACAGATTAAAGAGCACATCACACACTTTGCCTCGCGCGGCGGCATGGACATAGAGGGACTCGGCGATAAAATGGTCGCACAACTGGTGGATGCCAAGCTGATACGAGACCCTGCCGATATCTACTTCCTCAAGAAGGAAAAGATCCTCACCCTTGAAAGGATGGCGGAAAAATCTGCCAATAACCTCCTTGCAGCCATAGAGCGGTCGAAAACGCCGCCCCTGGAAAAATTCATTTATGCCCTGGGGATAAGACATGTAGGAGAGCACATGGCGAGAGTACTTGCCCGGTCATTCAAGTCACTAGATAGCCTGATGGCGGCAACGGAAGATGACCTTCTGGCGATCAGAGATATCGGACCCGAGGTAGCGGGCAGCATCACCAGATTTTTCAGCGAGCAGTCAAACAAGAAAGTAATTGAGAAATTCAGGAAAGCGGGCGTCAAACCTATTGAGAAATTCCGTCCTAAAGATATGCGTCTCGCGGGAAAATCCTTCGTTTTCACGGGAACGCTGAGCAAGCTTACAAGAAGCGAAGCCAAAGAAATTGTCGAATCCCTCGGCGCTTCCGCCACGGACTCGGTTACAAAGACAACAGATTATGTCGTAGCCGGCGAATCACCCGGTTCAAAGATCGAGAAGGCAAGGGCCTCGGGCGTCAAAATCATCGACGAGAAAGAGTTCCTGAAACTTACCGGCAGGGAATGACAACAATGAAGAGGGTACACGTTATCATTTCCGGCAGGGTGCAGGGCGTTTTTTTCCGGGCATATACCAGGGAGGCTGCCACTGCCTTGAAATTGACAGGATGGGTGAGGAATCTCCATGACGGCAGTGTCGAGGCTGTTTTTGAAGGAGAAGACAAGAACGTGGAGTCCATGCTGGAATGGTGCAAGAAAGGGCCACCGCACGCTGTTGTCAAACACGTTGACTCTACCGATGAGCCCTACACGGGCGAGTTCCGCGATTTCCGCGTAACCTACTGACGGAATTCCTTAAAAGTCTCTTCGAAACCCTTCATTGAATTAACAATCGTCGTATCGTCCACACAGAAAGCGATCCGGAAATTACCGGGCCACCCGAAGCCCTTCCCCGGAACGGTCAGAATTTTTCTTTTCGTAAGGGCCCTGACGAATTCGATGTCATCTCCTCCGGGCGCCTTTGGAAAGAGATAGAATGTCCCATCGGGCTTTATGAATTCATAACCGATGGATGCAAGGCCGTCGCAGAGTAGCTCCCGCTTTTTCCTGTATTCCGCCACATCCACTGTCACGCCCTGTATTTTTGCAATCACCCTCTGCATCAATGCCGGTGCATTCACGAAACCGAGCGCCCTGTTGAAAAGGACCAAGCCGCCCATCACATCTTCAAGATCGGAAATCGCGGGATTCACAGCCAGATAGCCTATGCGCTCACCCGCGAGCGAAAGACTCTTCGAGTACGAAGAGGCAATTATACTATTTCTATAAGCCGAAAGGATGCTCGGCACCGTGATCCCGTCGTAGACGATCTCTCTATAGGGCTCATCGGAAACAAGGTAAATATCCTTGCTGTATGCCCTGCTTCTATCCTCCAATAGTTCGGCAAGTCCCCGAATCGATGCTTCGTTGTATACCTTCCCAGTCGGATTATTGGGAGAATTGATGAGGATTATCTTCGTCCTTTCTGTAATGGCATCTCTCATCGCGGCAAGATCCAGGGAGAAATCATCCTTCGTCTTCACGAACTTGGCAATACCATTTGCGTTATCGGTATAAATTCTATATTCCACAAAACACGGCGTAGGTACGAGCAGCTCATCACCCGGTTCAAGCAGGACTTTACATATGACATTCAGTGCCCCTGCCGCCCCGCAGGTCATGATAACTGTGATCCGCGGAGAGCGGTACTCCGTGATCCTTGCCGAGAGCCTGAGCAACCACCTGCCTTGTTCCAAGGTATCCTGCGTTTGACATATAGCCGTGAGCGCCGGATACGTCTTCGGCTGCAACCTGGCGAAGCGCTTTCTTAAACTCAATCGGCGGTTCGAGACTGGGGTTCCCGATGCTGAAATCAAAAACCTTCTCCGCCCCGAATTGCTTTTTCAGCCTGTCACCTTCCTCAAACATCTTCCTGATCCAGGAAGATTGTGAGATGAAGCCGCGAACCTTTTCAGAAACCGCCATACTCTGCCCCTCAACTCTGATTAATGTATGCTCTTACGAGTCATTAACACAGCAAGTCTCTTGCGTCAATATTACGAATCGCCACACGAAATTGATTTTGATTCTGGATTAGTATTTACTGTTAACAAGAATTGGCGACAAAACCCACTTATTTAAGATTGAGTCATTCTTTAAGACCATGGATTTCGGATTGAAAGAGCGTATCATTTAGTCAGGAGTTTTCCTGTATAATCCATTTGGATAGTCCTGCGGCTACCGCCAGCCGTGAAATATTTTCGATGGACAGTATCTGTGTCGGTTAGGGTCCGGAATCTTCCCGGTCGAAATATCTCCACTAGGGGTATGATCAACAAGAAAACATCTCATCAATTGGTCCAGCATCCAACAGTATCACAATACTTTTTAAATGTCGCTATATTAACCTGTGATTTAATCTGAACGTAAAGCTCTCTTGCCGGACACGGGCGAGAGTAAATTACGTCACCATTTCGCAAGAGACATTTGTTCTGTTGCCTCTACCTGACTGTCGGAAACTTCACTGCCACCCGGAATGAGTAAGAATCAAATCGCAAAGCATCTCTGGGAAGATAGAAATTTCCCCTGTCCAGCCAAGTGATCGCGAATCAATCCTTCTAGTGCCTATTCGCAGCGAAGTACAGCGGATGTTTTGGCAAGTTCCAGATAAGCATCACGCTGGCGACCACTTACAAGCAACGTTTCGAGTCGGTCAAACAAATCAACTGAGAACGTGAAGTCTCCTGCAGAGATGCTTAGTGTTTGAGCATCCTCACGGATTGGTCCACGCCAAAAGGGGTGAGTGCAATGAATTCCCTGTTGAAGTGCCATTGCAACATCATTTTGGTCATAAGCGACAAGGATATATTGGTTAATGTCGTCCTTAAATATTCCAGCCGGAAAAGGCAGAATTATGACGACGAAGCCCATTTTTGTTTCTGAGCTGGTATCACGAAAGAGATCAATCCCCCAGTAACGACTCGTTGCGATAGGTTTACCCAACAATTTATGCATTTCTGAGCGGCTAATATCCTTAGAGAATAGGATATTCGATCTATCCGGGAATTTGGCTGGCCAGGTATACTCTCCCGGGCACCCTCCCAAGAACGGAAGACAGAACATGACAAATATCATGCAAACTCGACGCATAAGGTCTCGACCAAACAGCCAGGACTCATGCGAACCTGACCAAAGTCTCATTCGACGAAGAGCTTACCGTCACAAACATATTCTCCATTTCGTTTATCCACCAATAAAAAACCCCGACTCTTCTTTGAGAAACGGGGTTTCAATAATCAGACCATATTACCCTCACGCAATGTTAAAGGGTTTATGAATTTTAATCTCGGGATTTATGTCTTTTGACTATCACGATTGCCATTAGAAATCTACAATGAAAATCAAAGATGGCTAGTCATTACTGGACTGTCAGGAAGTTGTTGTTCATTTGCAATGATTTGAACAATAGGACACACGATTGAAAAAATTAAATATTAATCCTTGACTTCCGAGATAAGACTCCATATACTACAACCACTAAGTAAGTTTGGATTAAGACATTTTGAATTGCAAAGGATGGCCACCATACTTTTTAGAGTATCGGTGGTTTTTTTCTTTCTGTCATAGTGAAAATCCGACTTAAGAGAATATTTGGGAAAGGAGGATTAAAGCTATGTCAGAAGGTAAAGTAAAGTGGTTTAATGAACACAAAGGCTTTGGTTTCATCGAAAATGATGAAGGCGGCGATTTGTTTGTTCATCACAGCGCCATACAGGGCGAAGGCTTCAAGACGTTGTCTGAAGGTCAGCGAGTGAGCTTTGATGTTACCAAGGGCAAGAAAGGCCCGGCAGCAGAAAATGTGAAAGCATTATAAGTTCACAGGAACTAAGCAAGAGGCACTCAGAAATGAATTAGTGAGAGTGCCTTTTTGTTTTTCCAATAATCCCGCGTATCGGTGATCAATAACGCGGGGTTCAAAAGATCGATTAACAATTTAAATGAGAGGAAAAATAAATGAATAAGAATTTATATGTAGGCAATCTCACGGTGAATGCCACCGAAGATGTCTTAAAGGAGAATTTTGCTACAGCGGGAACAGTAGCTACAGTGACTGTTATCAAAGACAACTACACAAAACAGTCCAAGGGATTTGGATTCGTAGAAATGGAGACTGAGGAAGGTGCGCGTCAAGCCATCGAAATGTTCAACGGTGGAAAGCTTGACGGCAATGTAATTGTCGTCAATGAGGCTAAACCCAAGAGAGACCAGGGAGGTCCGAGACGCGATTTCGGTCGAGGCGGAGGATTTAGAGGCGGAAATAGCGGAGGCGGTCGCAGATACTAAAGAGGGTGAAGATAATTTGCTTCACGGCATCTCTTAATCTTATCAATAAAAAGGCAGTTCCAGAAATGGCTCTGCCTTTTTTATTTTGGTATCGTTTAAGAATTGGGGGTTGGAATAGATTGCCACTCGAATACAGGGAGGATGACGAATCATTTGAATGCCCTTGACATTCAGACGCTCAATGTTTAAAGTTTGAATAATTGAAGGCCATTACGATAAGAGGAAGACATGCCCATTTACGAATTCAAATGCAGAAAATGCCGCAATACCTTTGAGGTTTTATTCCTGTCCGGCAGCGACAATCCGCCCGTAGCCTGCCCCGCGTGTAAATCAAGAAAGGCAGAGCGTTTGATGTCTAAATTCGGCGGAAAGATCGGCAATACATCATCGGCAGGCTGCTCGTCCTGTGCGGCAACGTCCTGCGGCCCCTCCTGATCAGGCTGATCGCCTGTGGCAGGTCGCCACTTCAAAAAAAAAATCAGTTATAATTATTGTTGTAAAAAAAGATGTAATTTACTATAAGCATGCAGCCGTGGCTGCCTGCCTTGAAATGCCAAGGCTAATATCATTAATAATTTCTCCTTTGTGATGACAAAAGCCGCAGGTTTCTGATACCTGCAAAAAATACTTTTAGAAAGAGACGAAGACAATGAATATTCTTATGTTCGGACCAAATGGCAGCGGTAAGGGGACGTTCGGCGCAGTTTTAAGCGACAGATTCGGAATTCCCCAGATAGAGACAGGCGTAATCTTCAGAGACAATATCTCGAAAGGCACGCCATTGGGGAAAGAGGCGAAGTCATACATTGACAAGGGCGAGCTGGTCCCCGATGGAATTACCATTCCCATGATTCTCAGCCGTCTTAAAGAAAAGGACTGCGAAAAAGGGTGGCTGTTAGACGGGTTCCCGCGAAACAAGACGCAGGCGGTGGCCTTCTGGGATGCCCTCCAGAAAGAAAAGATAAAGCTTGATTACGTTGTTGAGCTTATTCTCGACAGGGATACAGCCAAGAAGCGCATCATGGGAAGACGTTTGTGCCCCAAGGACAACAACCATCCAAACAATATTTACGTCAAGGCAAATCTGCCCGTGGAGAAAGAAGGCAAGCTATACTGCCGCGTCTGCGGGAGCCCGGGACTCTTAACCAGGGCAGACGATCAGGATGAAGCGGCAATTGACAAGAGGCATGGCATTTACTTTGATACGAATGCTGGTACACTCGCCGCCGTCAACTACTTCAAGGAAAGAGTAAAGGTCATTCAGGTGGATACTGTTCCCGGCGTCAAGGAGGTTTCGGAAAGTCTCTTTAAATTGGTGAAGTAGAGAGCAAAAAAATACTGCACAGTAGAAGCCTTCCTCAGATGCAACGGGAAGGCTTTTTTGTCGGCATTCCCAAATGCTGTGCGCAAGTATAACGCAGCAACCGTCAAAGCGCCTTGCCTAAATAAGCGAGAATGTCCTGGAAATTTTCATAGTGCACGCACGCAGTGCCGTCCTGCCTGCAGGTCTCATATAGGACATCCTTGGCAAAAACGAGGTCTGCGTCTTTCGCAGGACATATATCGGAATATCCGTTGCCTACGTAGATTACCCGGTCATAGTCCGATCGGTACTCTCTCAGAACGCCCTTCTTACACGTGCCGCACTTCTCACATTCATCGTTCATCCGGGGAAATTCTATTGAGAGCTTGTTGCCATCATGAAAAACCGTCACATTGGAAAAAAATTCAATATCCTGAAGATTGTTCTTTTTCAGTATCGCGTCTATATAAAAATCGAGGCCGTCGGATACGATCTTGAGATCTACTCCATTGCTTAGACAGAACCGGTAGAACTCAAGAAAATATGGATCTATCCTTTCGCGGCTGCTGACAAATTCCAGCATCTGTGCCCTGCTCCCTGTGAAGAGAGAAGCTACCTGCGTGTAGGCAACCAGGGAACCAATCTCGCCCATACAATACGCGCGGTCTATCTCTTCCCAGCCCTTATCGGTGAAGCGGTTCAGGATTTCATTTCCCATATCAACAGTGGAGACGGTTCCGTCAAAGTCACACAGAACCAGCATTCTCGGTTTCTTTGCGCCTGCACTCATGATTGCTGTTTTTTCTTATAATGCTTTATCAGAACATTGATGCCGAAAAGGATCAAGAGCACGGGAAGGAGGTATTTTGCAATTATGTGAAGATCGTACCCCCAGTTATTTACCAAGAGGAAAATCACCCCGGCCGCGCCGATGAACCATCCCCCGATATCCTTAACACGCTGCATCAGCGTGCCCGCGGCAATGGCCATCAAGAGTATGGGCCAGCTCTTATCGAACCCATAGATACCAGTATTGTCCAGGATAATGAGCACGCCCAATGTAATAAGGATCATCCCGCCTGTCAGGATATGTCTCTTTTCCCTTGCCTCCATTTGCAGTCAACTCCTATTCAAAGAAGATCATTTCCCTCTCTCTGCAAGGCTCAGAAAGGGTTTGAACAGATCGATCGGAATGGGAAAGAGCGTCGTCGAGTTGTTCTCGGCTGCGATCTGATTCAAGGTCTGGAGATACCGGAGCTGCAGGGACATCGGCTGTGTTTCCATGAGGGCCGCCGCTTCGATCAGCTTCTGGGCGGCCTGGAACTCGCCTTCCGCATTGATGACCTTTGCCCGCCGTTCTCTCTCCGCTTCGGCCTGTTTGGCAATGGCCCGTTTCATCTCCTCGGGCAGATCGATCTGCTTGACCTCGACGTGAGAAACCTTGATTCCCCAAGGTTCGGTGCTCCGGTCCAGGATCTCCTGGAGCTGGAGGTTGATCTTCTCCCGCTGCGAGAGGATTTCGTCGAGCTCCACCTGGCCGCAGACGCTCCGGAGGGTCGTCTGGGCAAGCTGGGACGTGGCATAGAGGTAATTCTCCACGTTAATCACGGCGTCGTTCGCGTCCATGACCTTGAAATAAACGACGGCGTTGACCTTGATCGATACATTGTCCCGGGTGATCACGTCCTGCGGGGGAACATCCATCGTGATCGTCCGCATGTCGATCTTGACCATCCTGTCGACGACCGGTATCAGGATGATAAGCCCCGGGCCCTTTGTGTCGATGACCCTCCCCAGACGGAAGATTACGCCTCGTTCATACTCGTTGAGGATCCGGATGGCTGATGCCAGAAACATGACTACCAAGACTACCAGTACAATAAATGGAATGGAAAACATAATAACCCTCCCTGTCTATTTTAGATTTCTTCAACCTTGATTTTCAGACCTTCGACCTTTACGACCTTAATCCCCCTACCCGCCTCAATGCGCTTGTCGCTTGTTGCATTCCAATACTCCCCCTTTATGAGGGCTGTTCCTGTTTCATAAATATCGGTGACCGCTTTTCCTTCCTCACCGGCCATGCCTTCCTTTCCTGTCCGCCGTTTTCTCATCTGAGCCTTCAGGACCAGGGCGATTACACCCGCAAAAAACAAGCAGATGATGGTCAGCACAGGGATCATGACACTCCACGACACCCGCAGCGCCGGGTCAGGCGATTCGAAGAGCAATAGCGAACCCAGGACAAGGGAAATAATCCCTCCCACCGTCAGCAGGCCATGACTGATAACCTTTATCTCTGCGATAAAGAGGATGATACCGAAAAGAATAAGCAGGATCCCCGCATAATTGACCGGCAGCGTCTGCAGGGCAAAAAAGGCCATGATGAGCGAGATGCCGCCGATGACTCCGGGGAGGATGACACCCGGATGGGCCAGTTCGAAATAAAGACCTGCAAGTCCGACGAGCAGGAGGATATACGCTATATTCGGATCGCTGATAGCTGCAAGAACCCTCTGTCGCGTGCCCATTTTCTTCTCATTGATTACGGCATACTTTGTCCTGATCACTCTCTTCCCGGATGAAACGGATACCTCTTTCCCGTCCATCTGCTCCAGCAGCCTGTTTAGATCGGGCGCAACAAAATCTATTACCTTGAGTTTAAGGGCCTCTTCAGCTGTAACAGACTCGCTCTTTCTGACTGATTTCTCGACCCAGTCTGCATTTCGCCCCCTCTTGTCTGCTATTCCTCTGACATAGGCTACGGCATCATTTTCCACCTTCTTCATCATAGTCTTATCCGAAGCGCCCATGCCCAGGCCCACCGGGTGGGCGGCGCCGATATTCGTGCCGGGGGTCATGGCCGCGACGTGCGCGGCAATCGTGATTATCACTCCTGCGGAAGCTGCCCGTGCTCCGGAAGGATGCACGTATACTATAACAGGTATGGATGAGTTTAAAATAGCCTTCGCAATATCCCTCATGGCGAGATCCAAACCACCGGGCGTATCCAGGAGAATGATCAGTCCATCGGAACCTGTTTTCGCCGAAGCATCTATGCTTTGAACAATATATTCGGCAATAGGCGGCGTAATCGTCGCATGGACGGTGATGGTATCAAAGACGGGCTTTTTTTCTTCTGCGAGCAATTGGCCGAAAATAGGCACGACGAGAAGCAATGCAAAAATTAGAACCGGAATATTGATTTTATTTCTTGTCATGGATTGCCTCTCTCAATCTTTCAGCTGTATGATAAATTATTGTGCAATTTGCCCTGACAACATTTTCATTATCTTCTGAACGTCTTCCCACACCTGCTTCTTTGCGCCCGGATTCCTCAGAAGATACGCGGGATGATAAGTAGGCATCAATTGAATCCCGTGATATGCGTGAAACTTGCCCCGCAGCAATGTTATGGGTACATCCGTCTTGAGCAACGTGCGGGCGGCAAACGTCCCCAGCGCACAGATTACCCGTGGGTTAATCGCCTCAAGCTGCTTGACAAGAATCGGTTCACAGGCAGCTATTTCTTCAGGCCTGGGGTTGCGGTTACCTGGAGGACGGCATTTGAGGATGTTGCATATATAGACGTCAGTCCTCTTCAATCCCATGGCCTCGATAATCCTGGTCAGGAGCTGTCCGGCGCGTCCGACAAATGGTCTTCCCTGGATATCTTCATCTCCGCCCGGCGCCTCGCCAACAAAGACGATCTCGGCCTTAGGATTACCCTCGCCAAAGACAATATTGGTTCTGAGGCGTCCGAGGGGGCATCTCTGACAATCACCGAGTTCTTTTTTCACATCTCCGAGAGTCAATGTTTTCCGGGACGGCTCCAGGCTCTGCATCCCGGATTTGTCACCGGTGGATTTGACATCAGCCGCAGCCTCTGCTTTCATACGCAGGTACGTCGGCGTTTTCCCCGCATCGATATCAGACTGGATTTGTGATTTCAGTGATCGAACCAGCTCCAGAAGCTCATCTGCCGGATTCCCTTTTGCACCTTCCATGGTGGGACTACCTGTCCCGAACTGCGGGCCGCTTTCTAGGAGCAGGCTGCCTGCTCGTTATGATCTTCTTAACCCTGTCAAGAATTCTGTCCGCAACATCCATCTTGCCCATCAAGGGTACATTTTCGATTTTACCGTCGGCGCTGATGATCTTGATTATATTTGTGTCGTATCCGAATCCGGCACCTTCCTTCGTTACGTCATTGGCAACAATAATATCCATATTTTTTTTCTTCAGTTTGTTCCTGGCATTTTCAACAATATTCTCCGTCTCCACGGCAAAACCTACGAGGATACGATTGCCCTTCTTTCTGCCGATTTCCAGTATAATGTCCGGATTCCGCTCCAGTTTTAGATCAAGCCCGTTGCCGCCTTTCTTAATCTTGCGGGCGGAACGGGACGATGGACGATAATCGGCCACGGCGGCGGCTTTGATGACAACGGTTGAAGAATCAAAATGGTCCATAACGGCGTCTCTCATATCGACAGCGCTTGCGACAGAAATGAATGTCATATCACGCGGCGTGGGCAACGTCGTAGGGCCGCTTATCAGTGTAACTTGTGCGCCTCGCCGCTTTGCAGTGATTGCCAATGCATATCCCATTTTTCCTGAGGAATAATTGGTGATATATCTAACCGGGTCAAACGGTTCACGGGTGGGGCCTGCCGTTACAAGTATCTTTTCTCCCACGAGATCCTTGGGCGTAAGTACGGATTCCACCTCTTCCAAAATGTCCGGTATCTCCGGCAACCTCCCATAGCCCTCCGCCTTGCAGGCAAGCTCGCCATACCCGGGCACCATGAACAGATAGCCATGGGCCGTCAGCTTGCTGATATTCTCTTTCACGATGGCGTTATTGTACATGTTCACATTCATGGCTGGACAGATGAGCACCGGGGCTTTCGTTGCCATAACCGTCGTAGTCAGAATATCGTCTGCCAGCCCCGAAGCTATCTTCCCGATGATATTTGCTGTGGCGGGCGCAATCACGACGATATCCGCGTACTCTGCAAGGGAAATATGGGCCATATCGAAGTCTGTCAAAGGAACGAACATTTCCGTAAAGACGGGATGCCCTGAAAGGGTCTGGAGGGTGAGAGGCGTTATGAACTCGCACGCGTTCTTTGTCATGATTACCCTGACCATGGCCTCCTTCTTTACAAACTCCCTCGTCAGCTCAGCGGATTTATAGGCAGCAATCCCCCCCGTTACGCCAAGAACTATTTTTTTATCTTTTAGCATCTTTTCTTCTTCCTCAAAGTTCATTGTGCATGCCATAAAAAGAACAGACCAGTCTATATATCCTCATATAGCAAGTCTGATACACAACTTCAAGAAGTAATGCAGGCATTTGTCGGAATATTGCGCTTTTAACCTTGCAAAGCGGTCCGAAAATCATTATAAATCAGCCCGGCATGATTCAACAACCGTGTGAGGTATTTTATGAAAACCTATAGACTACACATAATAGCCGTCTTGATTATATTGATTGCCGGTTTTGGCTTCTGGTTTTTCAATTCCTGGGGTGAACTGGAAAAGCCGAGCATCCAGCTCGATCAAGACTTAACGGCGATCGGAAGGTCTAAGACGTTTAATATAGCATTTGCGGACCGGAAGAGCGGCCTTCGCAATTCAACTGTCACGATAGTTCAGGATAATCAGACGCAGGCTCTTTCTTCACTCAACTACGTAGACCAAGTTACGAGAGAGAATAATGTGAGCGTAACTATAGACCCTGTGGCGATCAAACTTCATGAAGGCCCGGCCACGCTCTATGTTTCAGCAACAGACAACTCGCTTTGGAAGAACGAGACGACTCTCGCCATACAGGTCAATATCGATTTCATGCCTCCTCAAATATTTTTACTCACTTCCACCAACCATATTAATCCCGGCGGCACGTGTGTGATTTTGTACAGAACATCAAAACCGGTGGTTTCAAGCGGAGTGATGGTCGAAAAGAATTTTTCTCAGGGATATGCGACGACTATCTCAGAGAAACCATGTACCATCAGTTATTTTTCTCTTCCCATGGATGCCAAGCATGGTGGAACAACGATAAAAGTCATCGCCCGGGACCAGGCAGGGAATGAAACTTCAATTGCACTGCCGAATCTTATCAGAAAGAAAAAATTCCGCAGTGATAAGATGACCCTGAGCGAAAATTTCTTGCAGCAGAAGATGCCCGAATTTCAGAGTCATAACCCCGCTCTTCAGGGTAAAACGCCTCTTGACACCTTCATATATGTAAACGGAAAGATGAGGGAAGAAAACGATAATGCAATCCGGGATATCTGCCGGACATCGAATCCCCGGCAATTATGGGAGGGTACATTCCTCCGAATGAAGAATGCCGCTCCCATGGCCTTGTTCGGCGATAAGAGAAAATATCTGTATCATGGCACAGTAGTCGGCGAGAGCATCCACACGGGCGTTGATCTCGCTTCCACGACAAATGCCCCGGTGGAAGCCGCTAATCATGGTATAATTGCATACGCCGGCTACCTCGGCATCTACGGCAATTTCGTGATCATCGATCACGGCTTCGGATTCTTCAGCGTTTACGGCCATCTTAATTCTATAGATGTCAAGAAAGGACAGGAGATCAGGAAAGGTGACATTATTGGCCACACGGGATCTTCAGGCCTTGCAGGCGGGGATCATCTGCATTTTGGAATGCTTGTCGGGGGGCAGTTTGTAAATCCCCAGGAGTGGTGGGACGCCCATTGGATTGAGGACAACGTCACCAAAAAGATGGCAATTTCTTATTAGATTCTTTGCGTGAAATAGTTGGGCCGGCTGACATTCGAAATTCAAAATTTTAGCTTCTAAACATTTAGAACCCGTAATATTTGGCTAACTCTTATTGATATCCCTGTGGTTTATCGTCACTACGTAATTTTTATCTGAAAAATAAGAGCCCAGTTTATTTGCCATCACGACCGACCTGTGTCTCCCGCCTGTGCATCCCAGTGCTATATTAAGTCTTGCCTTCCCCTCCTTTTCATAGAGCGGGATGAGAAATGCCATCAGCTCAAAAAGCTTTTGAATAAATATCCTGCTTTCGTCGGATTCGAGCACATAATTCTCAACATCTGGATGGTGACCATCATAAACTTTTAGTTCTTCGACGAAATATGGATTGGGGAGAAAACGCACATCAAGCACGATGTCTGCATCAGCAGGTATGCCATACCGGTACCCGAATGAAGTCACATGAACGATCATCCTTTCATTTACGGATGATGAAATAAAATGCCGTTGGACAACATCCTTTAACTGATGCACATTGTATGACGTGGTATCAATGACTTTATCGGCCATTTGCTTCAACGGGGCCAGCTTTTCCCTCTCCAGATTAATGCCTTCCATGACGGAACCCTTCACTGACGTGGGATGTACTCTCCTCGTTTCACTGAATCGATGCAGGAGAGCGTCATCGCCCGATTCGAGAAATAGTATTTCTATCTTGTAACCCTCGTTCTTCAGCTGGTCAAAAATCTTTGTATATTTTTCCAGAAAGCTCTTCTCCCTCAAATCCATGACCATGGCGACCTTTGCGATGTCCTTGGAGGCATCAGACTGAATCTTGAGAAATCTCGGAAGAAGAACAACAGGCAGGTTATCTACGCAGAAAAAACCGATGTCTTCCAGTGCCCGGAGCGCAGTACTCTTGCCTGATCCAGAAAGTCCTGTGATAATTACTACACGCAGGTTGTTCATGAGTCGCCTCTTTCCATTTTCCTCATCAATTCTTGCACGCGGAGCTCAACGTGCCTGTAAATTTTCCGGGTCTGCGGAAAGCCCGGCAGTTCCATGCAAGGCAGCTTAACCCCCATGATATCCCACAATTTTTCTTCTGAGTCGATCTTCTGCCACCCCTTTTGATCCGTTTTCTTTAATTCAACGATAAGGTCTATGACCGAACCGTCAAGAATGGCTTGAGCACCGAGAAGTTTATCTGCTTCAACGATGCCTCTGCTTCTAATATTTATAAAACTCTTGACGAGATCGTGACCCCGGCCATACAACAAATCTCCTCTTCTTTCGATGTCTAGGGCGTCGTCTGCTATCCACTGATGCCCTCTTCCCACCAGTTCCAGAGCGTATTCAGTCTTCCCTGTACCACTGTCCCCTACGAAGATTACGCCACGGCCTGAAACATTCACAAATGTCCCGTGCATGGAAATTGACTTATTAATCTTTGCTCTCAAGAGGCGGGAGAGACGACTTTCCAACAGAAACTCATCGTACATCGATGCAAACACAGGAATGCCGTATAACTCTGAAAGAGCGATCAATGGACCTGGTACTCTCTCTGCTTCTGAAGACCGCTATGCAGGGAATGCGGTTTGAAATGATAGCTTGAAAAATCTTTTTGCTGGATTCGGGCGGTAGTGTTTTGAGTTCGGAAACACATGAAGGAGTGACTACAAGGATAACATCGGGAATAATCCTGTTCCAGAATCCTTCGGCTTCCTCATACCGCTGAACTCGGATACTGCTTGTGGATCTGGAGAGGCCGGCTTCACCGACAATTTGTTTGAGTCCTAACTCGTCCTCTGAACCTTGAAGAATGTCTCTTAATCGGAGCTGAGCCATGGAAGTAAAATACCTTGACAATCAACTTGCGTCATCCTTATCCGCAATTATCAGATATAGCTCGTCCTTTGACTTGGCGTCTATGAGCTTCTTCCTGAATGAGCTGTCTTTCAGCATCTTCGATATTTTAGCGAGCGCTTTCAAGTGCAGGCCGGTTGTGCTCTCCGGGGCCAACAGCAGGAAGAAAAGATTGGCCGGTTTGCCGTCCATGGAATCAAAAGCTACACCTTCCTTGCTTCTGCCGAATGTGACAATCAACTCATCAATATCTGCCAGCTTGCCATGGGGAATTGCGATACCATCTCCTATGCCGGTGCTGCCTAACTTTTCTCTCTCCAAGAGAGTGTTAATCATGTACTCGTGATTGATCCTGCCATTCTCACGATGAAACACACCAGACAGTTCAGCAAGGACATCCCTTTTGGTCTTCGCCTTTAGTTCTTCGATGATATATTCTTTCCTGAAGATATCCATGATTTTCATGATGCTTCCTCAAACTTCAACTGCTTGTCTCTATGAGCGCATACTTCCCGTCGTCGCGGACATATATAATACTGACTTTTTCTGTAGAAGAATCTCTGTAAACAACAAAACGGTTTCTCGATACATCAATCTCCATAATTGCATCTTCGAGAGACATTGGTTTCAACACAACTTTTCTCATTTCCACTATTCTTACTTCCTGCGCTTCATCGTCATCTTGATATACTTCCCGAGGTGCTGCTCCTTCTGACCGCGAAGCATTCGTTTTATGACCCCGCGTCCTTTCTTTGCGTTTCTTCAGTTGACGTTCTATCTTTTCAACCGCATTATCAATAGCAAGATTCATTTCCTTGGCTTCTTCCTTGGCATTTAGAGTCTGCCCATTAGCCATTAAATTTACCTCCGCCACATTTCTGAACTTTTCAACGGAAAGAACAACACGTGCCTCCACCGGCGTGTCCAAATACTTTTCAAGTTTTTTTAGTCTTTGATCGATATATTCCTTGTGCCAGTCATCCCCTTCTGTATTCCTGAAGGTTACGGAAATCTTCATAACTACACCCTCCTAAGTTTCAATACATTTTGCCGCGCCCTCTTTGTGTCTCTTCCGAGGGCGGGCATCCTAATCTTAAAATCATCTGAGGTCAACCTGTTTTTTAAGGCCTGACCAACTGCTCCACCAAACTTCAAAAATCGAGTGAAAAATGGACGGCTAAATAAGTCCGGAGAAACGGCGACTCCATCCGCCGGATTTGATTGAACAAATCTGAGACATAAGGCATGTATAGACGCAAGCCATAGCTTGACCTCAGCCTGCAATGGAAAGGACGAAGCCCAATCTATGCCGGAGCCTGCCCGTGCGAAAGCGGGGATACTTTCTACAATACCGTCAGAAATACTTTTTCCTCTTGGAAGAAGGCAGAACACCCATCATTTCTCTGTACTTTGCAACAGTCCTTCTCGCAATTGATATGCCTGATTTTTTCAGGAGATCAACGATGTCACTGTCACTGTACGGCTTCTTGGGATTTTCCGCGCTCACGATATTTTTTATCTCTTCCTTAACACTCTTCGATGCAACGGCATCACCGCTTGTTTTTTGTATCCTGCTGCTGAAGAAATATTTGAGTTCGAATATGCCTCTCGGCGAATGCATATACTTATTCGTCACTACCCTGCTTATGGTTGACTCATGCATCTCCACATCATCGGCAATATCTCTAAGTACCAACGGCTTTAAATAATTTATACCGTAATCGAAGAAGTCCCTCTGCAGCTTCAAGATGCTTTCCGTCACTTTGTATATTGTCCTCTGCCTCTGCTGTATGCTCTTGATAAGCCATGTGGCCGATTGCATTCTCTCTCTTATGTATTTCCTGCTGCTTTCTGCATCCGGATATGTGTTGCTGCCGCCCATAATCTCCTTGTAAAAGTTGCTGATCCGGAGCTTCGGCAAACCGTCGTCATTAAGAATGATCTTATACTCCTCGCCTGCCTTGAATACATACACATCGGGCGTAATGGTATCTATCCTCTCTTCGGTATAGACGCTCCCAGGTTTCGGATCCATGCTGCTTATTATACAGACTGCCTGCAGAACTTCAGATATGGGGACCTTCAATTTTCTTGATATGTTGGTATAGTTCTTTGTTTCTAAATCCTTGAGATGTTCATTTATAATCGACTCGACGAGAGGGGTCAGCATACCCATGATTCTCGCCTGAATCAGAAGACATTCCTTGATGTCCCTTGCTGCAATCCCGGGGGGATCAAATTCCTGAATCTTCTTCAAAACGCCTTCAACGAAACTCTCTTCAACACCCTCCTGCTTGGCAATCTCCTCTACAGACGCCATCAAATATCCATTATTGTCAAGGTTGCCAATTATCTGCTCTCCAATCTTCGTTTCGGCTTCCGTAATGCGGGAAAGCTTAAGTTGCCACATGAGATGATCCGTCAGGGACGGCTTTACCATAAGCATATTATCCCACGACGGCGCCTCATCATCCTTGCGGTCGTACCTCACGCCCGTCGGACCGTAGTCCTCAAGATAGCTATTCCAGTCAAATTCTTCCTTGCCATCACCCTCGCCGGTTATCTCCTCTGTACGCTCAACAGCTTTAATCTCTTCCCTGTCGGTTATTTCAACTGTATCGGATTCCGGGACGGTCGTCTCTTCCGGGTATTCTTCTGATGTTACCTCTTCAAGTAACGGATTCTCCTCCATCTCCTGGGTGATTAAGTCGGTCAACTCCAGCCTCGAAAGTTGCAACAGTTTTATTGCCTGTTGCAGCTGAGGCGTCATGACCAGCTGTTGACTCAATTTTAGATTTTGTTTGAGTTCAAATGCCATTGTTCCGTAAACCTGATCAATGCTTTCTCATATCCGCCATTCAGAGATAAAAATCTTCTCCCAAGTAAATCTTTCTCGCAATTTCACAATTGGCTATAGTGTCAGGGTCCCCTTCAACCATAATCGCTCCCTCGTTGACAATATAGGCTCTGTCACAGACAGAAAGAGTTTCTCTGACGTTATGATCGGACACGACAACGCCGATTCCTTTAGATTTCAGTTTGGATATGATTCTCTGTATATCTTGAACGGCAAGAGGATCAATCCCCGCGAAAGGCTCATCGAGGAGAATGTACTTGGGAGATGTTACAAGAGCCCTTGTAATTTCAACACGCCGTCTCTCTCCGCCTGACAGCGAATATGCGCGCGCATCTGACAGGTGCGAAATATCAAGTTCTCCCAGCAGTTCCTTCAGTCGCTTGTCTCTCTCATTCTTGTCTATATCCAGGGTCTCAAGAATTGCCATGATGTTCTCTGCCACCGTCAGCTTCCTGAATATTGACGGCTCCTGAGGCAGGTAGTTCAATCCTTTCCGCGCCCGGACATACATGGGGCATTTAGTGACATCCTCTCCGTTTAAAAAGATACTGCCCTCGTCGGGCCATATCAAACCCACTATCATATAAAAGGTTGTGGTCTTACCTGCCCCATTAGGGCCTAACAGGCCTACCACTTCTCCAGGACCGATTTCCAGATCAATCTTATTTACGACAACCCTGCTTCCATAGATTTTTACCAGCCCCTTGGCCAATAGCGTTTCCATTAATTTATAATATCCATACATCTAAATTTGCGCATTTACAATTGCCTTCATATGATGAAACGAACGCTGAAAACCCGGCAATGCAAGTTCTTCATTTCTTTTTGTCCTTGTCCTCAGGATATATTGTGGCCTTAACTCTGCCTTTTTCAACACTTTCGACGACACCTCTGTCTTCATCAAGAAATACCACTATCCTGTCACCGTTGATGACGTTTCTTCCCTCCCGCATCACTGCATTGCCCAGCATAATAATCTTTTGCGTATCCTGGTAGAAGATTGCCTCATTCCCCGTTACAATCCTTTCACCCTGTGTTATTGTGACATGACCTTTCGCTTCAATCTTCTCCAAATCGCCTGCACTGCCAATATCCTGAGTGCCGGCCTTTGCGGGGGCCCGGGGATCTTTCTTATAATACAGAAAGAGGCGGTCTGCCTTTATCGTTTTATCACCCTGCGTAGCAACAGCATTGCCCGAAAATACCACCAGTTTTTTTTCGTTGTAAGCGTCCAAGCGGTCAGAAACAATCTGTATCGGTTGATCCTTGTCCAACTTGATTTTTTTCTTCGTGTCAGTATCCTTAGCGCCCAAATATGCGACGCTAAAAAAGAGCATTATTAGAGGTACTATTATCCTGCTTTTCACAATCATAGTCAAAGTAAGTTATTGCAACTCTATACCCCAGGGAGCATTTATGATGACGCCCGCCCGGCCACATTACTTTATGCTGGCTTTCACCTTCGATAACAATGCTACATCTTTATCTTCCAGCGAAAAGGACAACCCCACCCCTTTCACCTGCATGCGCGAGTTCTCCAGTTTGACGGCAGAGTCGGTGTATATCCGCTGCTCTGAACCAGAATATTTGAGGATGTCCGTAGTCAGGCGATCACCTTTTTCCGAGATGATTTCCACATTTCCGGAAATTTCCATATCCTTCGTTTCCGTGTTTGATTTGCCTTTGTTCCCCGTCATAACCAGGGTCCTTCCGTCAGACATTACAAGCTTCACCCTGATCCGATCAAAAAGGACAAGGTTCTCATTCTTGACATACTTGGCGCTATCCGCCTTGATCTCCCATTTCACGCCTGAAGCGCCAACGTCCGTATAAAGGACATTCTTAACCTGAAGGTCTACCTTGTCCGACAATATATTAAGAAGCTGGTTCTTGGAAGACCTGCTGCTTTCCACAAAGAAAATGACAGCTGCCGCTCCTGTGATAGCAACAACCAGAATCATGATGATAATGTTACTTTTCTTGAATTTCATAAGACTTCGTCTATTTAGGAAAGGTGATCTTCATTTCTTCCGCACACCCAAGCTCTGAAAATAAACGCTCCCAAAGACAGGCTCGTTTTATATCATCCGCTTTTATATATGTAAAGGTCAAACGCGCACAGCCGCGTCCGCTGCGGAAGTCCAACCGCTTTACCTGCACTGTATCCCGGCAATCGGACTGCGCATTCACTTAGCCTCCATTTCTCGAAGGCGCGTCGCAAATACAGCGGCTCATCCTTTACAATTATCGATGAGACGGTTATATACAATTGCCTGGCGGCGGTTTAGTGAGATCACCATCAACTGCTCATTCTTCATAGGAAGCCATATTTTCTTGCTACATCAGTCCATTCGCCCTTAGCTTTCAGGATAACTTCACAGACCTCCCTTACGGCACCGCGGCCCCCTTTTCTTATAGTAACGTAATCAGCGCATTTTTTTACATCCTCTGCAGCATCGGCTACGGCCGCAGAAAATCCTGCTCTTCTTAGCAGCGAGATATCGACTATATCGTCTCCCACAAAGGCTATATGTTCATAATTAAGAGACCGATTACGGAGTATAGTATCGGCGATTTCAAGTTTGTTGGTGACGCCCTGATGAACCTCGCTGATGCCGAGATCTCTGGCACGATGTTCAACGACCGTAGACCTTCTTCCCGTCACCAGTACTACATCGATTCCGTATCTCATCAGGACCTTGATCCCGTGTCCATCTTTCACGTCAAAATTTTTTATTTCGCGACCTGCATAATCCATGATTATCCGTCCGTCCGTCATGACTCCATCAACATCCAGAATCAAAAGACGGATCAGTCTAATTCTTGCAATCACTTTGTCGTCGAGAATCCCGCCTGTCACATCTTCCCCCTTTTGTCTCTCTAATCGGCTTTCGTCTTTTTTGTTATCGCGTCAATCCGCATCAGCGTAGCAAGAAGGTCATGGAGTGAATCGAGACCCACTGAATTCGGACCGTCGCATTTTGCAAGCTCAGGCTCATGATGCACTTCCACAAAGATGCCGTCAACTCCAACTGCAACGGCTGCCCGCGAGAGGTGGGGAACCATATAATTCTGACCTCCGGAGGATGTGCCCATTCCGCCCGGAAGCTGCACGCTATGTGTGGCGTCGAAAATCACGGGATAACCCATCTCCCTCATTAAAGGCAGTGAACGATAATCAACTACGAGATTATTATATCCGAAGGTCGCTCCCCTTTCCGTGACCATTATATTTTCGTTCCCCGTTGAAGATGCCTTGAGAAGTATGTTTTTAACATCCCACGGCGCAAGAAACTGTCCCTTCTTGATATTGACGATCTTGGCCTTTCTGGCAACTTCAATTACGAAGTCTGTCTGCCTGCAGAGAAATGCAGGCACCTGCATCACATCGAGAATCTCTGAAGCAGGGCCAATCTCTTCGAAACGATGCACATCTGAGAGGATCTTAATGCCAAAATCCGTCTTTATGTCAGCTAGAATCCGAAGCCCCTCAACGACTCCAGGACCTCTGAAGGAATCGATGGACGTCCGGTTTGCCTTGTCATAAGACGCTTTAAATATGAAAGGCAGCTTCAGCCGACCGGTAATGTCTTTCAAAAATAGCGCCGTTTTTCTTGTCGTCTCTTCGTCCTCTATAACACAGGGACCGGCGATGAGAATGAAGGGGGCCCCATCTCCAATAACCATATCATCCAGGATAATCTGCCTCATCATTTTCTACCTCTTCATCGTACTCATAAATCTGTCAATGCGCTCTGCCTCATCCATCTTCTCCGATCTCAACTATGCCGCTGCTCACGATTCACGATGCTTCTGCTGCAATATCTTTATCTTCAAAGCAGGAATCTTCTTGGCTGCCACGTTCGAATCAGGATTGAGCTCATAGGCATGAATGTAAGCTTTTAGGGCATCCTGATACATCCCCTTCTTTTCATATGCCTTACCCAGACTAAGATAGACATCATCGTCCTCTGCATCATACCTTAATGAAATTTTATAGTATTCAATCTCCTTATCTACATCATTCTTGAGACCGTAGACATATCCGAGGCCCGAGTAAGCAGTCGCTCTCTTAGGATTAATATTTATCATTTTCTTGTAGGTTTTGATGGCATTTTCATACTGCTTTTCATCCGTGTAGTGTTCCGCCAGAATATCCAGGACATCCATGTTCGGACGGGACGAGGCTACATACTCGTACTCGCGAATGGCTTCTTTTTTTCTGCCAAGCTTATCGTAAGTGTATGCAAGGTTATAATGGACCTGAGCATCCTTAATTCCATATTTGATCGCTTTTTCGTAGTACTCAGCTGATAGCTTATATTTCTTAAGTTCGCCGTATGCAAAACCAAGATTAGCATGAATGGCTGCTTTTCTGGGTGAGGTTTTCAGAATTTTCTCATAAACCCTGATAGCTTCATTGTAACGCTTATTCTTGAAGTCGATGTCAGCCAGTTTTGTTGTGGCTTCCAGATCCCCCGGATTTGTCTTGAGAACTGCCTGGTATTCCCGTGCGGCATCATGGTCTTGATTCCTTTTTTCGTAAGCAGAAGCAAGATTGTAGTGAACCACAGGATCCTTCGGATTCAAAGATATGGCCTTCTTATAATTCTCTATTTCTTCCTTCCACTGTCCCTTGCCGCCATAGGCAAGGCCCAGATTTGCGTAGGCTGTGGCATTACGCGGCTGTTTAGCAACAATTTCCTTATACAACCTTATAGATTCATCGTAGTTTCCGGCCCTAAGGTTGGCGCCGGCTAAGGCAATCTTTACGTGCTCAGTTTCCCGCGCCTTTGTCAGAACAATCCTGTACTGCTCGACGGCATTTTTTAAATCATTCGCCTTTTCATACGCCTCGCCAAGTCTGAATCGCACCAGCGTATCATCGGGGTTTATCTGCAGGGATTCTTTATAGTTCGCAATGGCCTTTCCCCATGCTCCCGTATTGCCATAAGCATATCCGATATTTGCTAACACAGACGCATCGCGGGGACTTATCTTAAGGAGCTTCACGCCCGCTTTGATTGCTTTATCATAATCCCGTGTCTTAATATAGCACCTTAAGAGTCCCGCCAAAGAACCGGCATCATCCCTCTTCAGCGAAAGGATATCGTTATACTGAGCAATTGCCTTCTCTGCCAAGCCTGACTGCTCGTAGATAGCCGCCAGCATTTTGCGAACGCCGACATCTTTCTTATTCATGTCTATGGCCCGTTTCAGATACTCAATCTGGGCTTGCTGATTCTCCGAATTCTTGGCATATCTCAACCAGTCCTGCGGCATAATTACGACTTTCATGGGAACGGATGCAATTACTTCCCCTTTATATTTTACTGCTATACTGCCGGCATCGGCGGCTGCATCACGCTGGCCTTTACTCCGGGTCATGACAACCTTATCGACCAAATCGATGCCTCGAAGCATTACGCGGAAGTGATCCGTTCCGCCAAGCCCATCAACATGCACCGTAACTCCGCGACCGAAAAAGACGTCCGTGGTAATGTCTTTCACAACAAATTCATCCCGATAAGAAATATCTAATACATCGCCCTTTTTCAATCTGTAGTCTTTCCCGTTCTTTTCCACGTCCAGATAATAAAATTGCGGTTTCCCTCCAAGAAGAACAAATGAAAAAGTGTTCTTTAATCTCACGAGACTTAAGGGATACTTATGCATTTTCTCGGGAAATGCATAAGTGGCGATTATCCAGGCAAGAATGAGCATGGCCGCCACGGAAGCTGCAATGATGGCGATAAACAACCCTCTGCCCGGCCTATTAAGACCCTCCCATTTTCTTCTGATAAAGCTGGATCCCATAATTTGCCTTTAGATCACTTATTAGCCTCTCGGGTGGTATCTCTTATGGATGGATTTCAATCTTTCCCGAGTAATATGCGTGTAGATCTGTGTCGTTGCTATATCTGCATGACCGAGCATAATCTGAACGGAGCGGAGATCAGCTCCCCCTTCCAGCAGATGTGACGCAAAAGAGTGCCTGAATGTATGGGGATGTACTTTTTTGTTGAGCCCAGCTCGAAGCACATACCGTCTCACAATTTTCCAGAAACCCTGACGTGTCAGCCCATAACCCGACCTATTGAGAAAGAGGATGTTCGTTTTTTGCCCCTTAATGAACTTCGGTCTTTCCTGATTTACATATTCACAAACACAGTTATAGGCGGATCGTCCTATGGGAACAATACGTTCTTTGCCGCCCTTACCCATAACAACAAGGTATCCAACCTGCCAGTTAATGCTGTTCATGGTCAGCGCAATAATTTCCGAAACGCGAATCCCTGTTGCGTACATGAGTTCCATCATCGCAGTGTCCCTTATGGCTGCGGGATTTTTCATGCCTGGCTGAGCAAGAAGCAGATTCATTTCTTCCTTACTGAGTGTATCAGGGAGACGCGCCCAAACCTTCGCCAGTCCGATATTCGCCAGGGGATTTGCATCAATTCTTTTCTCGCGGAGCAAGAACTTAAAGAACCCTCTAACAGCCGCCAGTCCTCTATTCACAGATCTCGCGTTGAGTCCGCCTTTCTTGACCTGCTCCAAATATGAAATAATTTCATCAGGTGTAACATCTGCGGCTTCTTGTTTGCCTCTATTTTGCACAAGGTTGACAAATCGATTCAAATCGTGGCTGTAGGCCTCTATCGTGAGGCGGGAAGCCCCTTTCTCAACGGCAAGAAAATTCAGATACTCATCAATCAAATCATTCACGGAAAGGCCTTTGGACAATCTGCAAGAGGCATCACAACCGGCAAACAATCACCCTTTCTCTGTTTGACCGTAACAAAAATAATTGTCCCCGCGTGCTTTCGCTGCCGAATTACCAATGCGGACTATTACAGGGAGCCGCCCTATTCACCTGTTAGACTCTCAACGTGTTTTTAACTTAAATGATTGAAGGACGCAAAGATTTTTTGCCTGTCGCCATTAATGATAAAGCATGAAGTGCAAAGATAGAGGAAATTAAATGGAAAGGCAGATCATCATTTTGGCAGATTATCCAGTATCGCTTTCATCTTCTCGATGTCATATGGAACATCAACTCTCCAGCAGAATTCATTCTCCTTGAATTCTGAAACGAGGGGATCATCCGAATATCCGCATGAAACAATGGCCTTGACATGAGGATCTATGGTAAAAAGTTCCTTCAAGGTATCCTTCCCGCCCATCCCGTCTGGCACGTTCAGATCCAATACGACCGCATAAAATGGATAACCTTTTTCTGCGGCCATCTTATAGAGATCAACGGCTTCACTGCCATTCTTTGCATACTCAACTTCATATCCAAGATAGTTAAGGACAATGCCTGTTGAATTCCGTACCGCCTCATCGTCATCCATAACCAATACCTTACCCTTTCTGGTAATTATTTGTTCCGTGACGCCTTTCCCTGAGGAGTCCAGCTGCGGTGAAGCAGGCAAATAGACGATGACGGTAGACCCCATACCCGGTTCAGATTCGACGGTGATGAAGCCATCGTGTTTCTTTATGATGGAATAGCATACGGCAAGTCCCAGACCCATGCCTCTTGCGCTTCCTGTCGGCTTCGTCGTGAAATAAGGGTCAAATATTTTCGGCAAATCCTCCTTCGAAATACCGGCGCCATGATCCCTGATGGACCATTTCACATAACTGCCATCTTTCAACGGCAGACCGTTGCCTGCCGATATATTCACATTTTCGGCACGAATAGTTATTATTCCGACGTTATGCATAGCTTCGCGCGCATTGATCAAGAGATTGTGGATCACCTGTCGGATCTGCACATCATCCATTTCTACAGGCCACAGATTATCAGGCAGCGAGGATTCACATATTACATTAGAACCGCTCAGAGGAAGATCTACAGAATCCGTCAATAACTTTGAAATGGAGCCGATTTTTCTTAGGGGTTCGCCTCCTTTGGCGAAGGTCATCAAACGATGGGCCAATTCCTTCGCCTGATGACCCACCTTCTCAGCTATTTCGAGCCCCTCTCCCAAGAGTTCCTGTTGTTCATCTGGAAGAGATAATTTGGCGGCAAATATATTGCGCAGCATGACAGATACTAAATTATTAAAGTCATGCGCAATTCCACTGGCAAAAATACCGAGTGATTCAAGCTTATTAACTCGTGACAACTCTTCTTCCGCCCTTCGGCGATCCGTAACATCATCCAGTGTTTCTATTGCGCCAACAAGACTTCCTTGGGTATCCCTGATTACCGCTGCAGTAAAGTGAAGCCATTTCCCCGTCTCTCCCAGTTCCGGAAAAAAGTCTGTTGCCTCATAAGCCTCGTCCACCAACCGCGACTTCGTGTACTTATCAAGATACCACTGAGGAATTGACTCCAAGGCTTGATCCACCAATAGATCCGCCAAACAGGGTCTCTCTGCGCCATAGAATGCCCTCCATTGCCCTTTTGTGCCGACGATCTCTTCCGCCTTGATGCCACTGAGTTCCTCCAACGCCCTGTTCCAGTATATTACTCTGTGGTCTTTCCCGATTACGAACGTTGGAATGGGGGAACCTTCAATAACTCTGTGTAATCTCTGCTCACTCTCCTTGAGCTTTTCCTCCGCCTTCTTACGATCGGTGATGTCAGTAAAGATGGCGATACTACCTAAATACTGCCCATCCTTGTCATATACCGGCTTTGGCGAAACCAAGACTTGAATCTTATTGCCATCTTTGTGGGTGATAACAATTTCATAGGGGTCATCTTCCCCCTTTTCTCTCTTAATCCGTTGTTCCTGGAAAATTTTTTGATTCTCCTCTTCTACATACAATTTTGCGGCAGGATAACCGACAAGCTCTTCCTTGGGATATCCGGTCATCTCACAGAATTTCCTATTAACAAAGGTGCGAATACCTTTATTATCAACCATCCCTAAACCTTCATTCATGGTCTCAATCAGTAGCCGGTATTGCTCTTCGCTCTCCCTGAGCTTTTCCTCCGCCTTCTTACGATCGGTGATGTCAGCAAAGATGGCGATACTACCTACATACTGCCCATCCTTGTCATATACCGGCTTTGGCGAAACCAAGACTTGAATCTTATTGCCATCTTTGTGGGTGATAACAATTTCATAGGGGTCATCTTCCCCCTTTTCTCTCTTAATCCGTTGTTCCTGGAAAATTTTTTGATTCTCCTCTTCTACATACAATTTTGCGGCAGGATAACCGACAAGCTCTTCCTTGGGATATCCGGTCATCTCACAGAATTTCCTATTAACAAAGGTGCGAATACCTTTATTATCAACCATCCCTAAACCTTCATTCATGGTCTCAATCAGTAGCCGGTATCTCTCTTCGGTCTCCCGCAGGGCATTTTCCGATTTACGGATAGAGTAGAAGAGCGGTGCAATCAAGGCAACTCCTGCCACCATCAGCACGGATATAACAACGCCAACCAAATCGTCGAGCAGTGTGATATTAGGGGTTACTTGTATATGAAGAAAGGGCAATACATCTACGATGCGCCTCACAGCCATGAGTACAAGCCCAATCGCTATTAATATCCACGCGGCTCGAGCTTCTGTTACGCGTATCAACCTAAGCGCCAAGACGGCTGCCACTACTTGAAGCAAAACTGAAATCAATAAAATATACTCAATCATGACTCGCCTTCGTCGCCTTAATGCGAAGATAAATAATAAAATCCTAGCAGATTTTCACTGCGGGTGGAATTTCTATCACAAAAGCCCCTGCACATGAAGGAATATTTGATACGCCACGCTCTTCCCGTTGCGCCCCCACATTGGTCGTGGTCATCGTGCGGAGCTACGAAATGTCAGAACGTGCTGTAAGTGATAATATGCCACTTTGCTTAATATCTGTACAGCAACACTTTTTACGCTTCCGTATAATCGGAGAAGTAGGCGTGTTTTCTCCAGAGTAGTCAAAAATTCTGTTGACACAGCGAATAGCATATGGTAAGCGCACTCCCGTACTTTACGGACGCATTGTGTTGCGATAAGAACATCCTGGTATTTATTGACAACAGACAAATCCTCTAAATATCTCTAGAAGTTGGAAATTTAAATTGACCCTCCACGAATTAAAAAAGCTTCTTGACGCAGAAGTCCTGATCGGTGAAGACCAGATGGACATGGAAGTGAAGACAGCCTTTGTCGCCGACCTCATGAGTGACGTTCTTGCCTTCGCGACTGCAGGGAGTCTTTTGATTACAGGTTTAACAAATCCTCAGGTTGTAAGGACAGCAGATGTGCTTGATATAGCTGCAATAATCATGGGTCGAGGGAAATTACCATCCCAGGAGACCTTCCAGTTAGCGGAGGAACTTAACATCCCCATTCTTACGACCAAGTATATTCTGTTTGAGATCGCTGGACGGTTGTACGCTAAAGGTATAAGAGGTTGTATAGAAAAAGTGGGGAGTAAATAAGCGTAATCGTGGATGAAAAACCCCTGTATGAAGGAAGTTTTACAGTCGTCGGCGGTAATTTTGACAATGCTGGAGAAGTGTCAACTAATATCAAGTCGATTTTGAAGAAGATAGGGCTCTCCAAAGATGTGGTCAGGAAAGCGGCCCTCGTTGCTTATGAATCGGAAATAAATATTGTGTCTTATGCTAGAAAAGGGATGATCAGACTCCGCGTTGTCCCTGACTGCATAATGATAGAGGCTATAGATGAAGGCCAGGGGATTCCGGACATCGAGCAGGCCATGCAACCCGGATTCTCGACGGCGAATCAGAAGATCAGGGAAATGGGGTTTGGTGCCGGAATGGGATTGTGCAATATAAGAAGCTTTTCTGATGTATTTCAAATCTCGTCTGAAATCGGCAAAGGCACACACCTCAAAATGATCATCAAGGCGAACAGCAGCGTTATTCAATAGTCGCCAAAAGGAGTGCCGTGACGTGGATTTAGAATCTGTCGTCAAAGCCCTGAATTTAAAGGTCAGATCCGGTGAGGACAAGCTGAAAGCGGAGATTCGCGGAGGGTACGTAGGGGATTTGTTGAGCGATGTCATGGCAAACAGCAAAGAGGGCGACATCTGGATTACCCGCCAGGTTCATCAGAATATCGTTGCCGTGGCCAGTCTTAAAGAACATGCGGGTATAATCCTCGTTCACGGAAGCGAGCCTGCAAAGGACACCATCGAAAAAGCCATCAAAGGGGGCGTTCCTGTAATGGTATCGGATCTTCCGTGTTTTGAGATTACCGGCAGAATATACGCATTAATAAGCAAGAAGACCGATTGAAGCAGGAGCGGAGAAAAGAAAACACCGACAGCGGCCTTTTCTTCTCATGGATACTAAGTCTATATGCTCAGGGCATTTCGTTGCGATCTCCATGTACATACGTGCCTTTCACCCTGCGCAGACTTAGATATGTATCCTCGGGCAGTGGTAGACAAAGCCGTTGCCGAAAAATTGGACATCATTGCTATATGCGATCACAATGCCTCGGAGAATGCACGATTTGTATTGAGGTCTGCTGAGGGGAAACCGCTCACAGTCCTCCCGGGGATGGAAATAACAAGCAGTGAAGAAGTTCATCTGCTGGCTCTTTTTGATACGTTGGATGGTCTGAAAAACATCCAGAATATTATTTATGCTCATCTTTCCGGTACGAATCGAGAGGAGATATTCGGATGCCAAGCTATCGTCAATGACTTAGACGAAGTTGAGGGCTTTAACGATAGGTTTCTCCTCGGAGCAGCCAAGTTATCGCTGCCTGAAATTGTTGATCAGATTCATGGGTTCGGCGGGCTTGTGATCGCCTCTCATATCGATCGGGAAAGCTATAGCGTCATCAGCCAATTGGGGTTTATCGACCCGGATATTCATCTTGATGCCCTTGAGGTAACGCACCACACCGGATTTAAAGAGGCCCGGATAAAGTATCCAGAACTATCAGATTACCCTATCATTGAGTCATCCGATGCGCATTTTATTAATGACATCGGAGGCGTGGCGACAACGATATTTATGGAAAGTGGTACTGTCTCGGAACTGAAAATGGCCTTTAGGAAACAAGGTGGCAGATATATTCAGGAGACATAGTTGCTTGAGATCTCCCTGCATATCCTGGATATTGTAGAAAACTCCACCAGGGCCGGTGCTAATACCGTATGTATTGACATTATAGAAAATACAGCAAAGGACATCCTGTCTTTAGAAATACGGGATAATGGTTCCGGGATGACCGCGGATGTTCTAAATAAAGTCATTGATCCATTTTTCACGACGAAAACGGTTCGCAGCGTCGGGTTAGGGCTCCCCATGCTTGCCCAGGCAGCCGAAAGAGCAGATGGTAGATTTATAATCGAATCGAAGGGCGGTGAAGGAACGAGGGTTGCTGCAGATTTTAGACTCAGTCATATTGACAGACAGCCCCTTGGAGACATATCGGGTACACTTGTCACCCTGATTGCCGGAAATGAGGACGTCGATCTTATTTATCGTCATGAACATAATGGTCAGGTATATATTTTCGATACACGAGAAATTAAAAAAGAAATTGAAGATATACCAATTAATCATGTGGCTGTTCTGAACTTCATCAGGGATCATGTAATAGAAGGCCTGAAGGAAATCGGGGCAGAGGCATGAAGCTTTAAGGAGGATTGAATGCATGAAAGCGGGTAACGGAGATTTTGACATAAATAAAGAATTTACTGCCGAACAACTTGCAAAGCTTGACGACATCATCAAGAAATCCAAGGACAAACCGGGCGCGCTAATTCCTGTTTTGGAGGAAGCGCAGATGGTCCTTGAATTCTTACCGATGCCTATTTTGCAGATAATTGCAAAAGGGCTGAATCTGCCGATGAGTCGTGTATACGGGGTCGTGACCTTTTATTCATTCTTTACGATGACCCCCCGCGGCAAGCATACATTGCGCGTGTGCCTCGGTACAGCTTGCTACGTCCGCGGAGGCAAGTCCATCATGGAGGCAATACAGAAAGAGCTCGGCGTAAAAGAAAAAGAGACAACAGCCGACAGGCTCTTTTCGCTTGAGTCCGTCAGATGCCTTGGCGCCTGCGGATTGGCCCCGGTCATAGTCATCACCGAAGACGTCCACGGCCGGATGAAAACGCAAAAGGTAAGGGAAATACTGAGTCCATACAGGGAAGAAACTGTATCAGCCTAACAAATTTTTCAGACGAGGGAAATAGCTATGGCAAAACTCACGATAGCAGATTTAAAGAAGATCAAGGATAAAGTTCATTCCGAAACCTCATTGAGGGCGGGGGAGCATAGGGGTAAGGTAACGGTACACATGGGAACCTGTGGTATTGCCGCAGGTGCACGGGCAGTAATGGACTCGTTGATGGGGGCGATCGCCGAAGCCAATGTATCCGATGTCATCGTGACAACGTCGGGATGCGCGGGACTATGCAGCCAGGAGCCTATGGTAACTGTTGAGCTTACGGGGAAGAACCCTATAGTCTATGGTAAGATCGATGCAAACAAGATGCGACAGATATTTATGAGACATGTCATGCAGGGAGAGGTGCAGACCCCGTTTGCGATAGCCAAGGTCTAAATATCCATCAATACTAATGAACAAGTTAATTATACTAAAATGCTAAGGAGGAAGATATCCACATGAAAGTGTTTCGTTCACATTTTTTGATCTGTGGAGGAACCGGTTGTCATGCTTCAGGAACTGGCAAGGTCAAGAAGGCCTTGATGGAAGAGATTGATAAGAGAGGTCTTTCAAAAGACGTCAAGATCGTTGAGACCGGTTGTAATGGATTCTGTGCCTTGGGGCCTATTATGGTGGCCTATCCCGAGGGCGTTGTGTATATGTCAATGAAAGCTGAAGATATGCCTGAGCTGGTAGAGGAACATTTGGTCAAGGGCAGAATACTTCAAAGGCTTCTCTACAAGGAACCCACGACGCAAGAAGTGATCCCCGCCATGAATGACATACCCTTTTTCGCCCTTCAGGAACTGAGGGTATTGAGAAATAGAGGGCTCATTGACCCGGAAAACATCGATGAGGCAATTGCGAGGGATGCCTACTCTGGAATGGCTAAGGCCCTGACGGAAATGACGCCCGAACAGATTGTTAAGGAGGTTTTGGATTCAGGTCTACGAGGCAGAGGTGGGGCAGGCTTCCCCACAGGTCTTAAGTGGAGATTCTGCTCCCAGTCCCCCAGCGATTTGAAATATGTTCTCTGTAATGCCGACGAGGGAGACCCCGGAGCATTCATGGACAGGAGCGTCCTCGAGGCTGACCCCCATGCCGTCCTCGAGGGAATGGTGATTGCCGCCAAGGCCATCGGCTCTCACAGCGGATATATTTACTGCCGTGCTGAGTATCCTCTGGCCATCCACCGGCTGAACGTCGCCATCGACCAAGCCAAGGCGTACGGCCTCCTCGGTAAAGATATTCTGGGGACTGGTTTTGATTTCGATTTACAAATCTACCAGGGCGCTGGCGCCTTCGTCTGCGGCGAAGAGACCGCCCTGATGACTTCAATTGAAGGCAAGCGCGGCATGCCAAGGCCTCGCCCGCCCTTCCCTGCCATTGCGGGACTCTGGCAGAAACCTTCTATTTTGAATAACGTAGAGACCTTTGCCAATATCGCACAGATCATTTTGAAGGGTGCTTCCTGGTACAATGCTGTAGGGACAGAAAAGAGCAAAGGAACGAAGGTATTCGCTCTTACAGGAGACGTGAACAACGTCGGCCTCGTGGAAGTTCCCATGGGAACCTCTCTCGGGCAAATTGTTTATGACATCGGTGGTGGAATCCCCCGCGGCAGGAAGTTCAAAGCCGCTCAGCTGGGCGGTCCATCCGGTGGCTGTATTCCCGCTGAGCATCTTAATGCTCCTATTGACTTTGAGCGCGTCACGGAACTGGGAGCCATCATGGGTTCCGGCGGTATGATCGTTCTGGATGAAGATAAATGCGCAGTGGACATGGCCCGTTTCTTTATGGACTTCGTTCAGGACGAGTCCTGCGGAAAGTGTACACCCTGCCGTGAAGGAACCAAGAGAATGCTTGAGATGCTGACGAACATCAGCCAGGGCAAGGGCAAGGAAGGAGACATCGAACTCTTGGAAGAGATGGCGGCCATAATCAAGAACGCATCGCTCTGCGGTCTAGGACAGACGGCCCCGAATCCTGTGCTCAGTACCATTCGGTATTTCAGGGATGAATATGAGCAGCACATCAGAGATAAGCGTTGCAAAGCCGTCGTTTGCTCCGCCCTTTTCAAATCACCCTGTCAGCATACATGCCCGGCAGGTATGGACGTTCCGGCTTATATCGCCCTCATCAGGTCCGGACGTTTTGAAGATGCGTACAAGGTAATGTTGCAGACGAATCCCCTCCCCTCTGTGTGCGGAAGGGTCTGCGATCACAAGTGCCAGTCGAAGTGCCGCAGAGGCAAGCTTGACGAATCCCTTGCCATCAAATTCTTAAAGAGATTTATTACCGACAATGCGCCGCGGCCCAAAATCACTCCCGTTAGTGTAACGCGGAAAGAAAGAATAGCCGTCATCGGCGCAGGGCCTGCCGGTCTGACGGCGGCTCGGGATCTGGCACGCAGAGGATATAAGGTAACTGTATTCGAGGAACTTTCGGAACCAGGTGGAATGCTCCGCTGGGCTATTCCTGCTTACAGGCTGCCGAGGGAAACCCTTGCCAGTGAAATTAATGACAATATTAAATCTCTGGGAGTAGAAATCAAATGCAATACCCGCGTGGGCAAAGACATTTCTTTTGAACAGGTGGGCAAAGATTTCGATTACATCTTCCTCGCGCCCGGTGCCCAAAAGAGCCAGCCCATGGGCGTTCCCGGAGAAAATCTAAAGGGCGTCTACGGAGGAGTTGAATTCCTCAGAGATTTTAATGCCAATGAGGAAGCCTGGTTGAGCGGCAAGAAAACGCTCGGTTCAAAAGTGGCTGTAATCGGTGGTGGTAATTCCGCTATCGATGCTGCCCGCGTTGCGCTCCGTCTGGGGGCCGATGTAACCATTCTTTACCGTCGCGAGAGAAAGGATATGCCGGCGGCTGAGGAAGAGATCATCGCTGCGGAAGAGGAAGGCGTCAAGATTGAATATCTTGTCGCCCCGCTAAAAATCAACGAAAAGGATGGCAAGATAAACGGCATCACCTGTCAGAGGATGAAGTTAAGTGAGTTCGACCGAAGCGGGCGAAAGAAACCTGCGCCAATTGCGGGCTCCGAATTTACCCTGAGCGTAGATGCCGTCGTCGCCGCAATCGGTCAGACGTCAGACATGACCTTCGTCCCCAAGGACAGCGGTGTGAATGTCAATAAATGGTCCACTTTTGATCTTGCCAAGGGAAGCAAATCTCAGACAACGAATCCAAAATTCTTCACCGGTGGTGATGCACTAACCGGACCCGACACCGTCATCGGCGCCATTGAGGCCGGACACCAGGCAGCCAGAGATATGGACAGCCACATCAGGAAAATCAACGGTGAACCTGCTTACGTGGAACCGCCTGAGGATAAGATTGAAATTCCCTTTATCATTGATGAGGAGGCCGTGGAAGCTCCTCAGGCAAAGATGCCGGAGTTGCACGGGCCTGAGCGTAAACGCAATTTCAAAGAGGTCGAATTGGGCTACTTGAGAGAAGTGGCTATTCAGGAAGCGTGCCGCTGTCTGCGGTGCGATGCTGAAATCAGCTAATCTCTCTTTAGCAATCAGAATTGTTTTACCTTGAACCCCGTCCCCTGGACGGGGTTCTTTTATGAAGTGGCGGAAATGGCAGAGATAAAAAGCACGCTGGACATCATCATGGAACGGACAAAGAACCTGACCATGACGGATAAAGAGAAGGCATCCTTCAAGCGGAAAGAAGCAGAAGGTAAAGTTAAAGGATGGATACAAAAATATAAGGATGGAATAGTCGGGCTTGATATACTGAGGTCAGACTTCGAGAAGGAGAGAAAAGAATATCCGGAAGTGCGCCAGATTCTCCAGTCGCAGCTCCTCGACTGCTTGAGACTGACTGGGGACAACGGAAAGATATTAAGACTTCTTGAAGATGTCCTTGGGATAAGTACAAATACCATTAAGAGTACGATTCAGTCTCTCAAGCAGGAGACGGAGATTCTGCGGAAGGAGAGAATGGCAACAGTCAGGGACGACCTTAGAGAAAAGAAGATATACGGATCAGCGGTTGTTCCCAATCCGGATCGCGACGGATATTTGCAGGAGAGCATACTGAAGGCGGAATCTGAGATGAGGAAACGGTTGAAGGCTCTTGAAGGATAAGGCCCCTACTTTCCTCAACCTGCAAAGGTGCGGATGAATGCGGCGCAACGGCAAGATTCTTTGCCGTGACGTTATAGATAATCGAACCAGTAGTTTTTTATCTTCTCGAAGTTCATCTTTACTTCTTTTTTCCCCGCCACAATCTCTCCATGCCCGGAGAGAAGATACTCTACATCCATCTCCGATATCCTCTTGATACTCTCCTTGAGCATGCCGCCGTTTCCTCCGGGCAGATCGGTGCGTCCTATACTCTGGCTAAAGACCAGGTCGCCGGTAAACAACGCCTTCTTCAGAGGCCAGTAGAGACAGATGGACCCGGGGGAGTGTCCCGGAGTTGCTATCACCTCGAACCTCTCTTCACCGATGACCAAATCTCCCCCTTGCAGGAAGAAATAAGGCTCCGGAATCTTAAAATATTTTCCGGCGAACTCGCTGATAAAACGGTACTCTTCAGCACTCATGGCAAGCATGGTAGATTTGCCAAGCCCTTGCACCGCCTCCAGATGATCAGGATGACCGTGTGTCGCGATAACAAGATCGATCCGCTCCGGAGAAATGCCCAGGGCATTCAAATTCTTAAGCACATTATCAAACAGATGCAGATGGCCGGGATCTACGAGGATCTTCAACTCACCATCGATAAGATAGGTATTGCAGTTGTTCTGTGCATGGGCCCTCCAAATGAAGGCATGGAGACCATCGAATATTTGCATGAGGTTAATCTTCTATCGTGTCGATTTGAGGAGTCGCTTCAAAATTACTTTCCCTCAGAATTCAATACTCAGATTGACCTGAGGCTCAAAAATCTTGCCAAGCGATTCAAGAGTATCCTTGTGCGGTGAGTTGAGGAACATGGAGGGAAGGGATTTGATAGTATTCACCTTGTCGCTCTCGCTTCCCGTTAATTGGCGTATATCCACCTTCATCTGATCCATCAGCACACGTGAAAAAGATATCGTGACATTATGTATCTTGAGACCATTAAGCGGATTTTCATCTTTCTTATCCGCAGCTTCATGATAGATTGAAATGATCCTATCCATTTCCATAAATTCGCCGCGCGGGGAAGATACTATGTCGGCATCGATGCCCTGCACATATGATGCTAGTTCCGTCTTTGCCTTAAAAGGTTCCCACGCGCTGATCATCCCGGAGGCATTGCTATCCACTCCTGTTACAAGCACTACAAGAAAAAGATAAATTAGCCAGGCGTATTTAAGCCCTCTTGACGTCTTCATATCAAACATTCTCGTGTTTCAGATTACGATGGAGGAACTTTCAGCTTCTGGTCGACATAGAGCACATCAGCTCGTTTGATTCGATTCAGCCTTCGTAATTCATCGACACTTGTGTTACATCGTTTGGCGATCTTATCAAGCGTATCGCCTTTCTTGACCCTGTATACGTTTGCCTTTGACTGATTGCCGGCAGCCTTTTCCGCTTGCCCTGCGTTTGCTTCCGCGGATGGCAATCTTATTTTCCTGCCGACATACAGAGGTTCCTGCATCTTCATCTTATTCAGTCTTAACAGCTCACCGATAGTCGTATTGTTTCTTTTTGCTATCTTGTCGATCGAGTCACCTTTCCTGACTATATAAACCGTCGTCTCCGGTTGAGGAGCGCGAGTCGGAGATTTCGTATCTCTTGGCGCCTCGACTGCCCCCTGCTTCTCCCCGGCCGTGTCGCTGACCGGCACCCTTAGGGTACGGCCGACGTAGAGAGGTTCTTCGAGCTTCATTCTGTTTAGCTTCAACAGGATACTGATCGTAGTATTAGTATTCCTGGCTACTTTGTCAAGGGTGTCACCCCTCTTAACCTTATAAGCCTTGGTCATCAGGGCAGGCGCGGGAGGTGGAGATTTTTCACCCGCACTAGATGCTTTGTCTCCTTCACTCTTCGAGTCGGAAATTTCCTTCTCTTGTATCGGCACCCTTAGCACGCGACCGGAGTATAAGGGATCGGTAATTTTCATACCGTTGAGCTTTAAAAGGACGTTGATCTTCGTGTCATGCTTTCGCGCAATGATGTCGAGAGTATCGCCCGGCTTGATTGTATAGTTTGTGCTTGGCGGCAGTTCTACGTTGTCTTTTTTAGATGATTTTGAGCTCGCTTCCTCACTTTCCTCTTTTTTCTTTGAGGCAATGCGCGCGGTCGGGGGCTCCTGCGTAATCTGCGCAGGTAAAAATTCCGTTACGGAGGCTGCTATCGCCTTCGCGATCTCCGTTTGAAAGCCGCTGCTCCGCAACAGATTTTCTTCGCCCGGATTTGATATGTAGGCCGTTTCGATAAGTATCGACGGAATCTCCGGCAGTTTCAGCACTATGAAGGGCGCCTCCTGAACTTTCCCGTATTTCACCTTGGTTACACCGTTGAGATGCCTCATAACACAACTGCCAAAGGTTTTTGACAAGTTGATTGTATTTGTTTGAAACATGTTCAGGATGATGGGATCTGATTCATCGCTATTCTCACCATTGGGGGAGCCCCCAATTATGTCGGCCATATTTTCATTCCTCGCCAGAAGCTTCGCGGCTTCACTGCTCGCCCCCCTTAGGGACAGGCAGTAAACAGAGCTGCCCCTTGCGCCTCTCTGCCTGAAGGCGTCCGCGTGGATACTCACGAATAGATCGGCCCCGTATTCCCGCGCTATTCTGAGTCTCTTCTTGAAAGGCACATAGTAGTCCCCGTCCCTCGTAAGAAAGGCACGGTAGCCTTCTTTCTTATTTAGGATGTCCCTCAGCTTCCTGCCGATTTCCAGGACGACCTTCTTCTCCTGCGTCTTGTGCTTCCCGACCGCTCCCGGATCATCTCCTCCGTGTCCCGGATCGATGACGATAATTCTGTTCTTCGTTAGGACCTTCTCCTGTTCCCTCTTTTTGCTCTCCTGTTTCTCCACCTCGGGGAATTCAATATCAATGACGATACGGTCGGGTTTGTCCTGGAATTTCTTTTGTTTAAATACCTTCGTAATAACATTTTCGCCAATAGCCAATTCAATGCTCACGCCCTCCGGATGGGACGTTATCATTATATTGTCGATGCCCCGCTTCTTCAATATGATTTCATGCGGAAAGTCCTCTCTCACACAGGTTTCTTCAAGATTAATAATCAATTTCTTGTCAGCTTCGTCGACAGTATAAGGGACATCGTCACTGACATCTATGACAACTCTCGTATGATCGGGTGCAGCCCAATGTCGGATATTGAGGATATTGTGGAGGGCAAATACGGGACAAGCGTAAAAAATCACGCCCAGCAGGACAAGTGAAAATGTAAACCTATATGCTCGTGTCATATTGTCAGATCTTTTGAATTTTGCGCCAATCTATCAGATTTATCATATGATTTCAATAGCCTTATGCTGACACGCCAATGTTTGAAATTCATACCCGGAAGAACTGAATAACAATACAGGGCGCAAGAGACGTGTCCAATTTAACTTTAAAGAATTCTGCGACGTTTTCTGAAATATAAAACATATTGACAATTCCTTCTCGTGATGACATTTTCCCAAGGACATATTTTGGAGTAAGACTGTGAAAATTAGGGAACTACTTTCTCAAAAGAAATTTATCCTTTCGTTCGAGGTTTTCCCTCCGAAGAGAGAAGGCAATCTTGATAGTCTGTATGTCACGATTACGGAACTGTCGGAATCGAAGCCTGATTTCATCTCTGTAACCTACGGAGCAGGAGGAAGCACGAGGGAGAAAACAATAGAAATATCCTCCAAGGTCAAGAATGAATTTAAGCTGGAGGTGCTGGCCCATCTCACCTGCGTTCAGTCCACCAGGGATGACATAGCGCGGATTCTCGATTGCCTTAAGGATGAAAACGTGGAGAACATCCTTGCCCTGCGGGGCGACCCGCCGGAAGGAATGGACAAATTCACAATGACGGAAGGCGGCTTCGGGCATGCGAACGAGCTTGTAGAATTCATCAGGGGCCGCGCCGACTTCTCGATAGGCGTTGCCGGTTATCCGGAGGGACACATCGAGGCCCCCAGCATTGAATTCGACATGAAGTATTTGAAGAGGAAGGTGGATGCGGGCGCGGACTTCATCATCACCCAGCTATTCTATGATAACGACTTCTTCTACAGCTTTCGCGATCGCGCCATGGCACTTAAAATTGATGTTCCCATAATACCGGGGATATTCCCCATCCTGAACTACAACCAGATCAAACGGATTGCATCCCTTGCCGGCGTGAAGATACCGACGAAATTCGGCGAAAAGGTCGAAAAGAATAAAGACCGGCCGGAGGACGTTGAGAAATACGGAATAGAATACGCAACCCTTCAGGCGGAGAACCTGATTAAGAACGATGTAGCAGGCCTGCATCTTTACTGCATGAACAAGAGCCATCCGGTGAAGACGATCCTTGCTGAATTATCTTTACCCCGCTGACTCGAACAAATGGCGGGAACGCATGCTTCCCTGCACGATTAACAACCTGCATACGACGGGCGATTAGCTCAGTTGGATAGAGCGCTGGTCTCCGGAACCAGAGGCCCCGGGTTCAAGTCCCGGATCGTCCGCCAAATAATATCAGCAATTTAGAAAAAAATTCTAAACCTTTACATTAATATCACACAGACGTTTCCAACTATATTTCCAACCTTTGTGGACTAACAGAATAAGCCATTTCCGACCCCTGCCCTTCCCGGCTAAGCATGCTTTAATAAGTTCATCCTGTAACTAACGTTTGACCACTCTCGAAAAAGCAGTAAATTTCTTCTAAGAATAGAGAACTTCTTTGAGCGGTTCGAGCTACGCCGAACGAACTACCATCGTATAGATTAAGACAACCATGGAAAATTAACACAGCTGGATTCACGTAAAATTCTTTAAAAAAGATCTTCCAGTGTTTTTGTCAACTGACACCGAAACAGAGACACTAATAGAAGAGTTGCTAAACTCTTGCAAGATAAACCCCAAGAATTTCATGCACAACTACTATCATGTGGCAAGAATTTATTAAGCGTATCATCTCGAAATCTATCGAATGTCTGAGTAACGAAAGCGACTCTCCCAGAAGAGTTCAAAAGAGGCCGTCCTCAAATACATCGACACTTTTACGGTATTTGAAGATATGCTTTGGGACTGACGAAACTTACAGAGATCATACTTCACTCTCTTTGGGTATTTTGATTGGTCATGAATTGTATAACCCGCCTTGGTGGTTACGACAGCATCAACATAGCAGGGCAGATCAAAATTGACTATCGAAAGGAAAACTTTATTTCATCGCAGAAGCAAGTAGGCACGAGAACACACATGGAAGCGATGTGGGGAATGATCTCATTCTGCATGACCTTGGATATCCTATTGAAAACATGATGAGAACCCAAAGCGTATTTCGTGATATACTTGAGCCATTTGCAATTGATTTCAATTCGGTATTTCAAATTGATGTCGGCTCTCGTATCACTCTTTTGCATCAAAGTATTTGCGATCGCTCTCCACATGTATAGGCCCGAAGGATAACCCACAACGAAGCAAAGAACCTTTACGAGAAGGCTAAGAAGGAAGGGAACACAGGTTATTGAGACGGCCACGACGAGCAAGGACGAGGGGATTGAGATAGAATTCAAAATTGCTTCTGTGAATAAAGCACATTCGCTTGGAGTTCCATACTAGCTGTTAAAAACATCGATATCTGCCGAAGGTAACTATAAAGGTGGTGGCATCGTGATTATTTAAAGCTTTTAACTCAGAAAGATATTTTATATTCTATATTGCATCATACTTCCGAAGAGCCGAAGGATGAAGCCGTCAATCGCTTTCAGTTGTTTTATTATTATAGATGATATTAGGAAACCATGAGATACAGTCGAGGCGGCAAATCAAGGGGGCTTAAATCAGAATATTGTGAAGTGGAGTGGGATATAGATAAAAATATGACAACAGTTAAACTTGACTACCAGGGCATAAGAACTGGATGCAAATCCAAATACTCACAATGGAAAACAAATACAAGATCCAAAATCGAGAAGTAAAAGCGATTCATGCTATGTGATGAGCTTAAATTCCTTCATGAAAAGGCTGGGTTTTATAAAGATATGCAACTAGTTCTCTTTTAAAGATTCAGTGCCAATTCCCTCAAAGGAGATTCCTGACAACTATATCTGACAGCCATCGCCAATTTTCATCCCCTCATCCAAGCCTATAAGAAGTAAATAAGGGGCGATCATCATGACAAATCCTGAAGAAAGAAAAATCGAAGCTGCTGAAAGGGCTGCCGATGCTGCTGAAAAGTCGGCCAGTTTCACAGGGCAGTCTGCTGATGCAGCATTAAGACAAGCAAGTGCAGCAGAGAATGCTTCTGAATACGTGAAGAATACGGCGATTTATACCCGTGATTCGAGCCAAGTGGCTGAAACGGTCTGTTATTATACTTATGCTCAGTGTCGTGGCAACCTTGATATTCTCTAGTTTAACGTGGCTTCGTGAAGATACGTTATTTTATGCGCGTAAAAGGTCGCAAATTCAAGCAATGGTTTCGGATGTCGCATATGACCATGCGCCCAAAGATAACAGTGATCGTCCAAGCAGTTCTAATCGTAAATCCAGTTTTACTAGCGTGAAATTTGATCTCGTCAACTACAGTGGGTTCGATGCACAGGATATACTATTAATGTAAGATTTCCGGATATGGCATGGATATATGATTGGAAGCTTTCAAATGAAAAGAAAGGAGACCAGAAGATGATCTTGATTCACAAAAAATATCTTCTTTGCCTTTTTTGGGAGCAAAGAAATCCCTGCCATTCCCTCCAATCACAGGAGAGTACTCGTTGGAGGAAGCCTGTGAGAAACGGATAGAGGTTCCGGTCTCTGTCCGATTGAGATGGCAAAGCGAGAATGGTTATATAGCTAACAGAGAGCAAGAATTCAGAATCATCTGCACAACAGTTGATGGGAAGAGGGTCTTCTCTATGCATGCCGTCAAAATTATTTCGCGAGAGGATTAACATCAATGAAGATTATCCAGTCGGGTGGTCGTTATCGCACTTCTTATTGAACTTCAACGGTCAGTAAGAAATCCTCATCAAGCCTTTTCTCGAAAGGCCATGCCTTTCGAGAAGATCTTTTATCTCTTCTAAAAATTCTTTCAATTCATTCTTCTGCAAGACGTTATGGAAAAATCATCGGTGCTATCACCTGGGTTAATTTTGTGCCGTAATCACCGATAATGCTGCACTCCAAGTCCTGCATAAAAATTGTTGATTTACTGAAAAAAATATTATAGAAATCAATTCCACTTAAAATCTTAATATTCAGGACTCCTTGTTCGTGCAAATAGTACGGACTTTAGAGCCATGAGGAGGTAAAAGTTGAAAAGATACGAAACTCTGTTTATTGTCCAAATTGACCTTCCCGCCGACGAGATCAATAGTATTATCGACCGCTATAAAGCAATTGTAACGGCTCTCAAAGGCACAATCATCAAAGCCGAAAAATGGGGCAAGAGAAAATTAGCCTACGAGATCAGGAAGCAATCAAACGGCTTCTACATCCTGCTCGATTTCGCAGGCAAGAGCGCCATCATCGACGAACTGGAAAGAAATTTCAAAATCGATGACAAAGTGCTGAAATTCATGACAATAATGAAGAACCGCAACGTTGATCTGGCAGCGATCGAAAAAGAAATACAGGGGGAAAGCAAGAGTGAGACGCCACGTCCGACCCTGATGTTCGAAAGCCGGGAAAGTGCTGAACCGAAAATGGAGACCGATGCAAATAAAGACTCCACGCCATCAGAGCCCACATAAAGGATCATATAACCGGGAAACGGAGGAAAAAGTATAACAGATGCCAACACCATCAAGAGATACAAGGCCATCAAGGCCGGATTCAAGACCGCAGAAGAAATTTTACCATAAGAGAAAATTTTGTCGCTTTTGCACAGATTCGGAGATAAGAATTGAATACAAAGAACCTCTTGTCTTGAAAGATTACATAACGGACAGGGGCAAGATTATACCGAGAAGAATCACCGGGAATTGTGCCAAACATCAAAGGGAAGTTACTGTGGCCATAAAAAGGGCGAGGACCATAGCCCTGCTGCCCTTTGTTGTCTCCGAATGGTAATATCATATTGGAAGATGGCCGCTTCAGGTCAAGATTGATGGATTCAGACTTTGAACAAAGAAAGGGGTGCATTCTTTAAGAGTAATTTTTCCCTGGGCATAGCCGTATCCTCCCTGGCCTTTCTCGCTGCATCGCTCATTCCTATGTTGGGTGCTTTCTTTCTTGTCCTGACACCCCTGCCGACTATTTATTATTATTCCAAGACAGGCAGGATACAGGGATTTGCAATCTTAGTCGTATCTCTTTTTCTGGTCGGAATAGTCCTGACGATTTCAGGTTCTCTCGCGAATCTACCGTTGCTATTCATGACAGGATTATTGGGGCTATTTCTTTCAGAAATTTTTCGGAGGAATTACTCCATAGAGAGAACCATCATCTACCCTGTGACTGCGGTCTTGATGCTTTGGTGCTCTTTCATAGTTATCCAAAGTCTCTCCGCAGGGGAAGAGCCATGGCGTCTCATTGAGGATTACATAGGGAAAAATATCCAGGACAGCATTCAATTCTATGCCCAATTGGATATTCCCGCAGAGCAAATTGACTTTCTCAAGGAAAATCTTAAAGAGATAGCCAATTTCTTTGCAAACATCTTCCCTGCTATTGTCCTGGTGAGCGCGTCCTTTGTAGTGTGGCTAAATATACTGGCAGCAAAAGAGATATTCGCAAGAACGGGGATGTGGTATCCCGATTTCGGCGATCTTTCACGTTGGAAGGCGCCTGAGCGGCTGATATGGCTTCTCATCGCTGCCGGGGGGCTGCTTATGGTCCCTGATTCATTGTTGAGGATAATCAGCCTGAATCTCGTGATCGTTTGCACGTTTGTGTATCTTCTTCAGGGTTTGTCAATTATAAGTTTTTTATTCAAGACAAGAAATGTTCACAGATATTTCAGGATGCTTTTTTATTTTCTTATTTTTGCTCAACAATATTTAATACTGCTCCTGGCTATCGTAGGCGTGTTTGATCTGTGGGTTGATTTTAGAAAATTTATCAAACCAGCTACATCCTCCACTTCATAGACAAGATCACAAGAGCCCCTGGCTTGATAATCTTGCAAAAAGTGGACATATACGGGCAAGTTGTTTAGCCTCTCTTGTATTCGCTTAGAACTTATGTGGAGAAATTCAGACTTAACGAGGAGAGCTTATGAAGGTAATATTGAAACAGAATGTTGATTCTCTTGGAAAGGCGGGAGATGCGGTAAAAGTGGCCGATGGTTATGCGAGGAACTATCTGATACCCAAAGGTTTCGCAGTGGAAGCGAGCAACTGGTCTCTCAAGGCTTTCGAAAATGAAAAAAAGCAAATAATGAAGAATATCGAAACTGAAAGAAAAAAAGCCGAAGCGATGATTGAGAGGCTCGCAGGTGTGACTGTCAGCCTTACCAGGCGCGTCGGGGAACAGGACAAGCTGTTCGGGTCGGTCACTACGAAAGATATAGAAAAATCCCTCCATGATCTGGGAATAGAGATAGATAAAAAAATGATATTACTTGAAGAACCTATAAAGACTCCCGGTGAATTTCTGGCCAAGATTAAACTTCAACCTGGGGTAATGACTGACATAAAGATAACAGTAATTGGAGAGGCATAGAACTGTCGATGAAAGATATTGACACCTCATTGCATCGGGTGCCGCCCCAGAATCTTGAAGCTGAGCAGTCCGTAATCGGAGGAATCCTCCTCGATAATCAGGCACTGAACAGCGTTCTGGAAGTGCTTCATGTCGATGATTTCTATAGCGAGGCTCATCGTAAAATATTCGCTGCCATTATTGAACTCTATGACAGAAATGAACCAAGTGATCTCATCACATTAAGTAACATACTAAGAAGCAAGAATCAGCTCGATCAAGCGGGGGGAGCATCCTACCTATCGACGCTCGCGGATAATGTGCCGTCTGCAGCCAATATAGACCATTATTCCAAGATCGTTAAAGAGAAGTCTATTTTGCGCAAATTAATCGGCACAGCCACCGATATTCTGGGCAAGAGTTACAATGCAGGTACGGACATCGATACGGTCCTCGACGAAGCTGAACGTGCCATATTCGACATATCGGAAAATAAAATAAGGCCGGCCTTCAGCCCTTTCAAAGACATAATAAAGGAAAGCGTCAAGACTATTGAGAGGCTATATGAAAGAAAAGAGCTTGTAACCGGTGTTCCCACTGGATTTGAAAAGATGGACGATATCACCTCAGGACTGCAAAAATCCGATTTGGTGATAATTGCAGGTCGGCCAAGCATGGGGAAAACAGCATTCGCCCTTAACATTGCGCAGTATGCGGCTCTCGAAGCGAATGTCGCCGTTGCAATTTTCTCTCTGGAAATGTCGAAAGAGCAGCTCGCCCTGCGCATGCTTTCCTCGGAAGCGAGGGTTGATTCGCAGAGAATCAGGAGGGGCTTCCTCGGAGAGGCTGATTGGCCGAGGCTGATCTCCGCCGCTGGAAGGCTTTCCGAGGCCCAGATATTTATCGATGATTCATCGGCGATTACCGCATTGGAAATGAAGGCAAAGGCACGACGGCTGAAATCCACCGTCGACCTCGGCCTGATCATACTGGATTATCTCCAACTTATGAGGAGCGGCGGTTACAGGGAAACATCACGAGAGCAGGAAATATCGGAAATCAGCCGTTCACTAAAGGCCCTTGCAAAGGAATTGAATGTTCCGGTAATAGCGCTTTCCCAGCTGAACCGAAAGTTGGAAGACAGGACCAATAAGCGACCACAGATGGCGGATCTGAGGGATTCAGGGGCAATTGAGCAGGACGCAGATTTGATCGCCTTTATTTACAGGGATGAGGTCTATGAGAAGTCCGAGGAAAATCCTGAAAAAGGCATGGCCGAGATAATTATTGGTAAACAAAGAAACGGGCCAACGGGTATGGTTAAGCTGGCATTTCAGGACAAGTTTGCTCGTTTTGAAAACCTCGCCAGAGGGATTGACATGGAGCCTTAGCCATATGGGAAAACTTCAATTGTGATCTTCAAGTCCCTCCTCTCTAAAGGTTCTTGCATTACCCGTCTTCAGCAAACAATCAGGGCTTTATCGACACCGTATCGATTAGAATCTGCCACATCTTGCGAAGTTTGCTAGGTCTCATGCCTCCAGCAGATCCCGCTCTTTCCCTAAATATGGAATTGCCAGTCTCAATTTTTTGAGGGCCTGCTTCTCAATCTGTCTGGCCCGCTCCCTGGTAATGTTATATTTATTGCCAATTTCCTGTAGGGTTTTCGGGCTGTCCGTCATTATACGATGTCTGACGATGTAGCTCTCCCTTTCATTTAGATTTGTGAGGGCCCCGGCGATGTTTCTCTTTACGATATCCATCTCTTCTTTCTTAATCAAGGACGTCTCCTGATCCTCTCCCTTGTAAGTCAAATAATCGAGATGAGACGTTTCTCCCTCTCCGCTGATGTATGAATCAAGCGAGAGATCGCGATAAGTAAGCCTCTGGTCCATTTCTCGAATTTCTGTTTCCTTGACGCCAAGAGATTCCGCAATCTCGCCGAATTCAGGGTTCTTCTGCGAAAGGGCCTCAAGTTTCTTTTTCGCCTGACCGAGCTTGAAAAAAAGTTTCCTCTGGGCCTGCGTGGTCCCGATCTTTACAAGACTCCACGATTTAATTATAAAATTTTGTATATATGCCCTTATCCACCACACCGCATAAGATATGAGCCTGTATCCTTTATAGGGATCAAACTTTTTCACGGCGTGCATGAGGCCTATATTCCCTTCCTGAATCAGATCGGCCAGTTTGACTCCGTAATTTCTGTATTCGTGCGCGATCTTGACAACAAACCTCAGGTTCGAAACGACCAGCTTCTCGGCTGCCTCCATGTCATTATATTTCTTAAATTTCACGGCAAACCTGAATTCTTCATCTGCGCTCAGAAGGGGATGGCGATTAATCTGTGCTATATAGATCTCAAGAGTACTCGTTACTGACGGCAGTTCCAATTAACACTCCTATATTCTGCTTTGATCGACTTACAATGTTTGATTTTATTATGCTTTTAGTCCTTCAGTCAATATCTTTGACACATTTTTTCTTCATGATGCATATCTTGACAGATTAACTATCCGTGTTTACATTTATAAAGATAATCCGCTATTTGGATGTGCATTGATAGTGAAACCCTGAAGAGCGTGAAGGCGCAAGTTACGCCATATCTTTCTTCGTTGCAGCCACACATCAACGTAAATGTTACTGGGGTCGATATACTGCTGATAAGACCGGATGTTAAAGGGTGAACCCAGGATTATTGGAGGTATCATGAGATTTGATAAATTTACTTTAAAAGTTCAAGAAGCCCTGCAGGAGGCTCAGACCCTTGCAAAGAAATACGGAAACCAGAGCGTCGATGTCGAGCATCTTCTTACTGCATTTCTCATGCAGCCGGAAGGCATTGTCGGGGAAATACTGAAAAAATTGGGGGCAGATCCAAAAGGAGTTGAAACTGAGATCAGGAAATCTCTGGAAAAACTGCCGAGAGTTGAAGGTGCCGGTGTCACCGAGACCTACCTGACGCCGAGATTAAATAAGATATTAGACGATGCCCTTGTTGAAGCAGCGCGCCTGAAGGATGAGTATGTAAGTGCCGAGCACATACTGGTTGTGATGGCGGAAGAAAAGATCGGAGCTGTCGGAAAAATTCTTAAGGGCAAAGGCGTTACTAAGGACAATATATTCACGGCCCTTCTCGAAATCAGAGGCAACCAGAGGATCACAGACCCGAATCCGGAAGAGAAATATCAGGCCCTAAAGCGCTATGCCCGGGATTTCAATGATCTTGCCAAGAAGGGATCTTTTGACCCCGTCATTGGAAGAGACGATGAAATCAGGAGAATCATGCAGGTGCTCTCCAGAAGAACGAAGAATAATCCTGTTCTCATAGGCGAACCGGGCGTGGGTAAGACAGCTATTGTGGAGGGGCTCGCGCAGCGAATTGTAAACGGTGACGTGCCGGAAAGCCTGAAGGACAAGCGCGTTGTCGGTTTAGATATCGGCGCCTTGGTTGCCGGCGCCAAGTACAGGGGAGAATTTGAAGAAAGACTCAAGGCGGTGCTTAAGGAAATAACAAGCGCACAGGGAGAAGTCATCCTTTTCATAGATGAGATCCATACAGTAGTCGGCGCAGGAGCCGCCGAGGGAGCAGTCGACGCTTCTAATATGATGAAACCTGCCCTTGCCCGCGGCGAATTACGATGTATAGGTGCGACAACATTAAATGAATATCGTAAACATATCGAAAAAGATCCTGCCCTTGAGCGCAGATTCCAGCCGATTATCGTGAAGGAACCTACAGTTGAGGATACTATAGCAATCCTCCGGGGGTTAAAAGAGCGCTATGAAGTGCACCATGGAGTGAGGATCAAAGACTCTGCAATTATCGCTGCAGCAACACTTTCAGCCCGTTACATCAGCGACAGGTTCCTGCCGGATAAGGCAGTGGATTTGATTGACGAGGCCGCCTCTCGCTTACGGATTGAACTCGATAGCATGCCCTCTGAAATTGACTCAATAGAAAGAAAGGTGACCCAACTGGAGATCGAGCGGCAGTCGCTAAAGAACGAGTCAGATAAAACGACGCAGGATAGACGCAATAAAATTGATAAGGAATTGAAAAAGCTCAGGGAATCAATGGATAAAATGAAGGCTCACTGGGCCCAGGAGAAAGAAATCATTAAGAACATGCAGGCCATAAAAAGCAAGATCGAAGAATACAAGGCAGAGGAATTAAACGCCCAGAGAGAAGGAAACCTCGCCAGGGCTGCCGAGATACGTTATGGAAAACTGGTCGAACTTAACGCGGAGTTGGAGCGGGAGCACGCTCATCTTTCCGAGATCCAGAAAGATAATAAGATGCTAAAAGAAGAGGTCGATGCGGAAGATGTGGCGGAGGTTGTGGCAAACTGGACAGGCATTCCGGTCTCACGTATGATGGAAAGTGATGTTCAAAAACTGATCCATATGGAAGACAGACTCAAGAAAAGGGTCATAGGTCAGGATGAGGGTATTGCCGCTGTATCGAGCGCCTTAAGAAGGGCCCGTTCAGGTTTACAGGATCCCAACAGGCCTATTGGCTCCTTTATTTTTCTCGGGCCTACAGGCGTTGGAAAGACAGAGTTGGCGCGAGCTTTAGCAGAATTCATGTTTGACAATGAACATGCCATGATCAGAATTGATATGTCTGAGTACATGGAAAAACACTCCGTTGCCCGGCTGATCGGCGCACCGCCAGGATATGTGGGGTACGACGAAGGCGGTTACCTCACTGAAGCAGTCCGGAGAAGACCATACGCAGTTTTACTTTTCGATGAAATCGAAAAAGCGCACGTGGATGTGTTCAACATACTTTTGCAAATTCTGGATGATGGCAGGTTGACCGATGGCCACGGCAGGACTGTTGATTTCAAGAATACCATCGTAATTATGACGTCAAATATTGGAAGCCAATGGACTCAGGATTTATCCCTCAGTGATGAAGAGCGGCGAGCCAGGACGCTGGAAGCGATGAAGTCCACGTTCAGACCGGAGTTCTTGAATAGAATAGACGATATTATAACTTTCAGATCTCTGACAATAGACGATATCGATAAGATAATCGATATCCAGATCGGGCTGATCCAGAAGAGGCTCAAAGACCGCAAATTGACCATTGAATTGACAGAAAATGCGAAAAATTATATAGCTAAAACCGGATACAGCCCGGTTTACGGTGCACGGCCGCTCAAAAGGGCCCTCCAGAAAATGCTTCTGGACAATCTTGCCATGGGAATTCTTGAGGGGAAATTTGCTGAAGGAGAGCACATTACAGTTGACGCGAAAGACAGTGGCGAGATGATTTTTAAAAAGAAAAAATGAAATGAGAAGGAGGTTTATTGATGAACACCATCAAGACAGGTATATTACTCGGCGCCCTGACGGGTCTGTTAATGCTGATAGGAGGATATTTCGGCGGCAAACAGGGCGTTGTCATCGCATTTATTTTTGCTACGGCGATGAATTTTGGAGCGTACTGGTTTTCTGACAAACTTATATTGCGGATGTACAAAGCGCAGGAAGTCAGAGAAAACCAAGCGCCCCAGCTGTATGCCATAGTCAAGGATTTAGCTTTGAAAGCCGGCCTTCCCATGCCGAAGGTCTATATTGTCCCCGGCGACACGCCCAACGCCTTCGCCACAGGACGTAATGAAAACCACGCCGTAGTCGCCGTGACGGAAGGAATCCTAAGAATGCTAAACAAAGAAGAGCTGGAAGGGGTTCTCGCACACGAATTGACGCATATTAAGAACAAGGACATGCTTATCGGCTCCATTGCCGCAACCCTGGCTGGTGCCATCGTCATGCTCGCAAACATGGCTCAATGGGCGGCTATCTTTGGTGGGTCAAGCCGTGACGACAGCGAGGAAGGGAGCGGTATCGTCGGCCTCATCATGATGGCGATTCTTGCACCCATTGCGGCTACTATCATACAAATGGCGATTTCGAGATCCAGAGAATACCTCGCTGATGAAGGCGGGGCACGTGTATCAGGCAAACCTTACGGTCTGGCCGGCGCCCTGGAAAAACTGTCGCGGGCATCACAGGTAGCTCCCATGGAGGCAAACCCTTCAACTGCTCATATGTTCATCGTAAACCCGCTCACAGGGAAATCCCTTATGAACCTCTTCAGCACACATCCTCCAATTGAAGAACGTGTTGCAAGATTAAGAAGCATGAAGCCCATGTGAGCTGCTTAATTTAAAGGAGTTCAAGCGCTATCAAGAATATGTAAGCTTATTCTCGGCATTCAGTCCAGCGTCAACAGATGAACAGGGGTGCTTGTTTTCATATAAGGAGAGTATTATGAAGGATGGAAAAGAAGATAAAGGATTTGTAATTAAGGATAAGCGAATTTTTGATGAATCCGGAGAGGCACGCGGGGAAGATTTAAAGAAGGAAGCAGCTACAGGCGAGAAATCGGAAAATATATCTCCGGAAAAGGATGACCGGGCAAGTGCCCAGGAAGAATATTTCCCGGAAGTCACCTTTTCCAGTTTCGTCCTCTCGCTAAGTACAACCGTAATGTATCATCTCGGTGATTTTCCAGACCCGACAACAAAGAAGGCGGAAAGAAATCTTGCCGCAGCGAAACAGACTATTGACATGCTCAGCATGCTAAGAAATAAGACAACTGGAAATCTCGATACTGATGAAAAGCAACTCCTGGAGGGAATCCTCTATGAACTCATGATAAGATACGTCAAAGAGAAGGACGCGGGATGATCAGCAAATTATCACCTGCAAAAGTTAATCTCCACCTCCGCGTACTTGGGAAGCGTGTAGATGGCTTTCACGACATCTCAACATTGATGCAAAGGATTAGTCTTTATGATGAAATGATGTTCTCCCCGGCTGCCCACGGTATCACCTTGAGTTGCCCCGGCAGCTCCATCCCGGAAAACGATGATAACATCGTGTACAGAGCGGCAGATGCCCTCCTTGCTCCCCTGTCACATTCTCCAGGCATACATATCACCATTAAGAAAAGGATTCCGGTGGCCGCGGGGCTCGGCGGAGGGAGTTCGAATGCAGCGACAACCCTCCTCACCATAAACGATTTGATGGATTTTCACTATACCACTGATGATCTGATGAAAATAGGGACGAGGCTGGGCGCGGATGTCCCTTTTTTTATTTTCGAGAAGACAGCCTGGGCATCAGGTATCGGTGATCGGCTGCGATATGCCGAGAACATTCCTCCCCTGTGGTTTGTCCTGATTAATCCCGGCTTTGAAGTCTCCACAAGAATGGTTTATGAAGGTCTCAATTTAAGATTGACAAAACGAGTTGTAAATTATAAATGTCCAGTGCTTTATACTGTAGATGACATAGTTAAAGGACTCCACAACGATCTCGAAGGGGTCGCTCTGGTCATTCATCCCATTCTGCGGTATTTCAAGAGTCTTTTAGTGCAAAATGGTGCTCTTGGCGCTTTAATGTCTGGTAGTGGTCCAACGGTTATGGGGATTTACACAGATGAAGAAGGCGCTACAAAAGCTGAAAAGGCCTTGGAGAAAGCGGGAGGTAACGAATGGTCTATATACAGGGCTCATTCCATATGACGGGCATCCATCATGCCTATCATCATAGTCTACCCTGGTGCCTGTACTGCTCTCTCATTCAATGATGGGGCGTCGTCAAGCGGTAAGACACAAGATTTTGGTTCTTGCATACGGAGGTTCGAATCCTCCCGCCCCAGCCACATATAATTACTTTTTTTGAAGGGATTTACATGCTTGATAGAATGAGAATATTCTCCGGCAATGCGAACTTGCCTCTTGCCCACAAGGTCTGCGAAAACCTGGGTGTATCGCTCGGCAAGGCCAATGTGACGACATTCAGCGATGGTGAGACGAGGGTGGAAATCAATGAAAACGTACGTGGTATGGATGCTTTCATTATTCAATCGACGTGTCCGCCCGTAAATATCACCTGCATGGAACTCCTCATCATGATCGATGCCATGAAGAGAGCTTCGGCAGACAGGATTACAGCTGTAATACCATACTACGGCTATGCGAGGCAGGATAGAAAGGTGGCCCCGAGGGCACCAATTTCAGCAAAGCTTGTGGCAGATCTCATCACAGCGGCAGGCGCCTCGCGTGTCCTTTCCATAGACCTCCATGCCGGTCAGATCCAGGGTTTCTTTAATATCCCTGTTGACAATCTGTTCGCCACCCCCGTTCTCCTGGATTACATCAGAAGAAACTATCAGGGCAATATTGTCATCGTATCTCCTGATACTGGGGGCGTGGAAAGAGCGAGGGCGTTCGGCAAGCGGTTGGATGTAAATATTGCCATCGTGGATAAGAGGAGGGAAGGCCCCAATGAATCAGCGGTCATGAATATCATCGGTGACGTGAAGGGCGCAAGGGTGATCGTCCTTGACGATATGATTGATACAGCAGGAACCATAACACAGGCAACGCGGGCTCTTGAAGAAGCCGGAGCCGTGGAGGTGTCCGTATGCTGCACCCACCCCGTACTTTCAGGACCTGCTATAGACAGAATTGAAAATTCAGGCCTCAAGGAGATCATCGTCACTGACACCATCCCCCTGCATGATAGGGCCAAGGCTTGTAAACGCATCAAGGTTCTTTCTGTCGCCGGGCTAATCAGTGAAGCTGTTCGGCGCATCTATTACAACGATTCAGTACATTCGCTTTTTATATAGGAGGAGTAGATGGAAATAAGTGAATTAAAAGCCAGTCTTCGCACGACTTCTGGAAAAGGGATTTCCCGAAGACTGAGGAAAAACGGGTTAACGCCGGCCGTATTTTACGGCCCCAAAGCTCAAGCTGTTCTGTTGACGGTGAATTCTTCTGACTTGATGAAGATACTAAAGGGCAAGGAGGAAAACATTTTCATAAACCTGCTGATAGCAAACGGCAGCACAATGGAAAAATTCACCCTCATTAAGGAACTGCAGATAGATCCTCTCAGCGGAAAATTCCTGCACGTAGACTTCTGCGAAATTGACATGGAACACGCCATTACCGTTGACGTACCCATCCATTTCAAAGGACAGGCCATAGGTATAGATAACGGGGGAGATCTACATCATATTAGAAGGGAAATAAAGGTCTCCTGCCTATTTACAGTGCTGCCTGAATTTGTAGAGGTGGATGTAAGCGGTCTCGACATCGGCGATTCGATAAAGGTGCAAGACATAAAATTGCCTGAGGGTGTCAATGTCCTTGATCCTAACGATATGATCATAGCATCAGTTTCGGCACCGAGGGCTGTGGTGACAGCTGAGCCGGTTGTAGAGGAACAGGAAGCAGTAGAAACACCGGAAGAGGAAGAAGGATCCTAAGCAGTGAAGATCCCCGGCTGCGATGGGGACTTTGCAGGCAAAGACATTACTGTTGTTTCGCCCCGCTGATGGAGCGGCGTTTGCGGGATGCATTCCCGGTCAAGTGTAAGACTTCTACTCCACTAGAGGTGACTGTTTGAAGCTTATAATTGGGCTGGGAAATCCAGGTATCAAGTACCAGGCCACTAGGCATAATAGTGGCTTCTTGGCGATTGATGAAATCGCTGCCAACCATAATATCCCCGTAAATTTGAAAGGCTTTGAGGCTTTTTTTGGAAAAGGCAGAATCGGTGACATTCCGATCCTGCTTTTCAAGCCTATGACCTTTATGAATATCAGCGGCTCTGCAGTCAAGAAGATCGTAGACTACTTCAATGTCGATCCAGCGGATATAATCGTCATTCACGATGACATAGATATCCCTTTCAGGACAATCCGTTTGAAGGCTGGCGGAGGTCATGCCGGTCATAAAGGACTAATTTCCATCATAGACAGCCTCGTCAATCCAGATTTTATCAGGGTGAGAATTGGCATCGGAAAACCTTTTGATAGATCGATGGTTGAGAGATATGTTCTTGAACAGTTTGCCGAGGATGAAATGAAGTTGTTGCCCGAGATCATGAAAACCGCAAGTGATGCAGTGACAATGGTTGCTACGTCAGGGATTCAGGCAGCCATGAATCAGTACAATGAGAGACCCGCTAATCAATCGGACAACGAGGACGCTGTCTTGCATTGATCCTTCACGATACGATAAACTGCGATTACGGAATAAAACTCATACAAGAACAGTGGTCTAATAAAGGAGAACAATGTGGGTTTTAAGTGCGGCATTATCGGGCTTCCGAATGTTGGGAAGTCCACCATCTTCAACGCCTTGACCGCGGCGGGTGCCGAGGTCGCAAATTATCCCTTTTGTACCATTGATCCCAACGTAGGGATTGTGCAAGTCCCGGATGAGCGGCTGCACAAAATTGCTGATATCGTCAGACCTCCCAAAGTTATTCCTACCACCATTGAATTCCTTGACATCGCCGGCCTCGTCAAAGGCGCAAGCAAAGGTGAAGGTCTCGGAAACAAGTTTTTGGGACATATAAGAGAAGTCGATGCCCTTGCACACATTGTGCGATGCTTCGATCATCCCTCTGTCGCACATATCTATGGCGCTGTTGATCCTGAACGTGACGTAGATATAATCAATACGGAATTAATCATCGCCGATTTAGAGACGTTGGAGAACAGGATCGCAAAGATCGGAAGGCTCGCAAAGACTGGCGACAAGACAGTCCATAAAGAGTTAGATACGTGTCATCGTATCAAGAATGTTCTGGCCACGGGAACCACTGCACGCGAAATGACTTTTCAGGAAGATGAGCGGATAACCGCGAGAGATCTTCACCTGCTCACAACAAAAGAAGTCCTGTATGTTTCTAATGTCAGCGAGGCCGCTCTCAAGGGAGTTACAGACTGCACAGAGAAAGTGGAATCGATCGCAAGAAAGGAAAACTCAAACGCAATCACTATCTGCGGGGATATGGAAGCGGAGATAGCAGAGCTTCCAAAGGACGAACAGCAAGCGTTTCTCAATGCTCTGGGCATTCAGGAATCGGGTCTTAGTAAGCTCATTCGTGAAGCATACAAACTCTTGGGTTTAATAACATTTTATACGACGGTCGGACCGGAGCTCCGGGCGTGGACGGTGCCGCAGGGATCAAAAGCGCCAGAAGCTGCCGGCAAGATACATAGTGATATGGAGAAGGGGTTTATAAAAGCAGATATTATACATTACAGCGATTTTATCAGAATGGGCAGCCTGTCTTCAGCAAAGGTGGCAGGGTCCATCAGAATCGAAGGACGTGATTACATAATAGCCGATGGCGATATTGCTTACTTCAGATTTAATGTTTGAAAGGAAGCAATGGCGTCTAAAAAAGGTCAACTATAGGAGCAAGGCAAACTGAAAGGGCGGATGAAGGTAAAATATCCGCTGGCGAATACCTGACCTTTCATCACTCACATCTGCGGGGGATCGGCGGATGGCAAAGGAGGGAAGGGAAACCATCCACCGACTCAGAGTAAGAGAATTTTACGATACAAGCAGAGCTAATCTTCATCGGAAAAGAAATCAGGAAGGAAAAATGTTTTGCTTTGGTCTCTATCTTCTTCTCTCTTTACCGGCTCACTCGGGCCGAGCCCATCTGATATATTCTCTTTAAACTTACTGTCTTCGTTGATGAAGAACTCATATTCTATGCCAAATTCACCAAGATCAGATCCCGAGCGCGAGACCTCGTCTTCCCGATTTCTATCCTTTTCTTTGCGTTCTCCCTCCTTCTTCATCTAATATATATTAAGGATAATTGAATTTCATGAGACCTCTGAGATCTACCTTTCATCTTTGCTCTATCGGCTATTATTCCTAAAGGTCTCTTACGTTCTCGAGAGGTCTCTTCGAGTTGAATTTAATATGTGCAATATCATTGCCACTTTGATGCTGCCTTCATTCTGCAAATAAATTAAGTAGGAAAATTTCGAAAAATGAAAATATACTCTTCACAAATCAACGAGTTGTAAACCACCATCAGAAGCTTCCTCTTTTTGAGACAGCATGCTCTTTTAAAAAAATGACGTAAATGATGAATATCTTCCGGGATTATTTGTGCGGCAATAGCACAATAGATTTGGCCCACAATGAGGTATTTTAAAGAAATCCGTCACTTCACCAAGTGTGCATAATGAGCACATATCGTGCCCTTATAGCACTAATTCGTGATCAATTGATGTGCTTATCAATCTTCTTTCGTTCTCTGATGAATTTGTAACGAGAAATGCTTAGATGCTTGGCCGCTGCAGTCTTGTTGCCGCCGCTTATTTCCAGAGCATTTTCGAGGATTCTTTCTTTAATGTCGCTCATAATTCTCTCTGTCACCACAGTGTAATCTATTTCCCCGGAGGAGAGTGCGGGAAGAAATTTTTCAATTTCAACTTTGAGATATTTGTAGCTCGGAACGGCCTTTATTTCGGCGGGAAGATCGTCAGGCGAAATGGATGTGCCAAGTTTCTGCAAGATCATGACCCTCTCAATTATATTTTTCAACTCCCTTACATTCCCTGGCCACGTATAAGCTTTCAAAATAAGTTCTGCTTCTTTACTGAACCCTCTTACCTTTTTCCCGAACTTCCTGTTAAATTCTTCTATATAGTGCCTTGCCAGAAGAAGTATATCATCAGGTCTTTCACGGAGGGGCGGGATGACAATAGGAACAACCCTTATTCTGTAAAAAAGATCTTCGCGAAATGACCCTTCACTTACCATCTTGGCAAGGTCCATATTTGTTGAAAAAATAAACCTTACGTCAACGGGTATATTTTCTGTTCCGCCGAGACGCCTCACATAACCGTTTTCCAGCATTCGCAAGAATTTTACCTGCAGCTGGATGCTCATATTTCCAACCTCATCCAGCAGCAATGTGCCTCCATTGGCATATTCCAGAAGACCAATCTTCCTTTTTCGCGCATCCGTAAATGCTCCCGCTTCATATCCAAAAAGTTCACTTTCCAGCAATGTCCCCGGAATTGCAGCACAATTAACATCTACGAAGGGTTTGGAAGATCTGTTGCTCTGTCTGTGAATGGCGCGGGCAATTAATTCCTTGCCGGTACCACTTTCGCCCTGAATCAATATATTTGTATTATGTGATGCGACTTCCTCAATTACATGGAAAATGCCGATCATCTTCTTTGATTTGCCGAGAATATTATGAAACCCCAAAAGGATATCTTCTCTCTCTTTTAATTTTTCGACTTCCGTCTTGAGGGATTCCGCTTCAAGCGACAGCATCGAATGCATAATTACATTGTCATATGAGGTAACAGCATTCTTAACGAGTATGTCCAGAATATTGATTTGATCCTGCGTATAGCTGCCTGATCGTTTTGCAAGATACAGCGCGCCTTTGAACTTGTCCTTTATATGAAGGGGAAATGCTAGTTCAGAATGGAACCCATCATAGACAGGGTGGGTCAACGAACCCTCGTCAGTTTCTCGTCGCACGACAATAGCATCAGTATCCATTACCTGACCTATGATGCTCTTGCCTATTATCCCATCATAAGCCTTTCTGTCCTCAATAAACACCTTCCCACCATCAGTGACAAGACACCGATCCTTTTCGATGTCTAAGAAATATACGAGGACTCTATCGGCGCCCGCAATTTCAAGCGCACTCTTATTGAGGATGTCGATTATCCGATTATCAAGGACGCGACTTGAATTTATCTCGGACACAGCCTCCTGAAGAATCATCAACTGACGGATTTTCTCCGCATTCGTCGCAAAGAGCCTTGTATTGTGGATGACAATGCTCATCTGACTGGCAAATGTCAGAAAGAGGCTGATCTCTTCAGTGAAGAATTTCGTTTCCTCCTTGCACCACGCCGCGATTGTTCCTATGACGTCATCGCCTATCTTGAGGGGCACACACACGATAGAGCCCTTGCTAAGAATCTTTGTCAACATGCGATCAGTTTCCGTGATTCTCGGATCAGTTGCCGCGTCCGCGATGGCAATCACCTGGCCTGATTTTGCTACCTTTGTTGATAGACAATCATGTTCGTAAATATTGAGGGCAACTGAGAATGCCCTTGCTGTCTCTTCGGGATTGTAATTCTTCACAACCTTGGTTTCCAGATACTGCTTCGTCTCATCAAAAAGTCTGATTATCCCCATGTCGAAACCCATGGTATCGACAACTTCATCCAGAATTCTGGCTAGTATTTCATCCACGTTGGAGGGAGCGGTAAGAAAGGTGCTTATCCTAAAAATACTTTGCAGCAACTTATCTTTGTCAAGCAAAGGAGTGCCGGATATTTCGATATGGAGATCCTCATCGCCATTTATTCTCGCCATTGTTAAATCATTCCCTTTCCAAAATAATTATGCCTCACGCAACATGATGCTGAGGGCTGTAGTAAGCTTCATGGTGTCCTCATCCGCTCTCCTCAATCTCGCACTCACAATCCTCCCTAGGTTCAACAGCATCCGGTAACCAAGTTCATAATCTTTTTCAGCAACCTTCAAAAAATCATCCTTCTTCATTTCGTACATAACGCAATCAGTGACTGCCTTTACGGAAGCGGTTCTTTTTTGTTCCTCAAGGAGGGCTATTTCCCCGACGACGGCGTGCTGTCCGCCATCCAATCTCGTGAATACCTTATTTTTCCCTGAGTCTTCATTATCTGTGTCGTCTATAACAAGGTTCTTTGCGATCTCGACGGTGCCCTCCAAGATAATATACATGGTATCTCCGATATCGCCCTCTCTCATGATGATCTCATCGGCCGAAAAGGTAACTTTACGCAGGATATCCGTAATTCTTTGGATCTTTTCCGCAGTCAGGTTTCTAAAAAGAGCGATATCCCTCAATGCAGCAATGTCTTTATTCATCAATTATCCCCCCAAAGTATAACCTCCGCATGTCTTGCAGTATCAGCCACCTTCCAAACAATGTCAGAACCTCTTATACGAGACGCATAAAGACTCTTGCTCGTCACCTAATCTTGCCGGCATTACCCTTCGAAAGTATCACGGCAAATTGCCCGTCTTTTATGACGTATCCGTCGTCAGGATTTAAGATAAACTGCATCTCTTCCCTCTTATAAAAGAAATCTTTTTTTGATTCCTTTATTTTATCCTTGATAAAGGTATCAATGACGGATGTATCGTCCGATAAAATATCTGCCAATTTCATTGCCTTCTTTTCCGTTAGGAGACCTATCAGGATAGCGTGCCTCTTTTCCCTGAAAAATACCGAGAGCTCTTTAAATGTATTACCTACAAGACTACGGGGAATTTCTGCTCTCCACAATTTGTTGGTGTCCCCCAGCGACAAGATGCTCGAAAATATCTTAGGGAGACCAGGGGAATTAATCGCACTTGCCAGGAGTGACCCCACATGTTCGCCCCTGACGACGACTTCATCAACATTTGCCCTTTTCAAGTGCTGCTTGTTTTCACCATCCAGGAGCTCGACAATCGTTTTAACATTGGGGGCTAAAGATTTTATAGCTAGAGCGGCAAGGGTTGTTCTTTCATCAATCCGCTCGTGCGGATGGCTTCCTGACGAGTCTGCCATTATCAGGGCAAAGGCAGCCTTGGTAATATTAGCTCTCGAAAGAACATCTTCGTGGACGTAATTGCCCCTGAGAAATCTAAGGTTGTATTTGTCATACTTGAGCTTGAGGGAATCGACATCGTCAACAGAAAGTTCGTTTATCAGGATGATAGGTGTATCTTCCATAGAACCATATGTCTTCAGCACCTGGAGGACTTCTTCTGTATGCTGATTCCAACCGCATATAACAATGTGGTTTTTCTCCTTGACAGTTTCCAAACCTTTTCCCTCCTTAATCTTCCGTTCGACAAATATGGAGGCGATAGTTGCCGTGAAGAGAGACATTAACCCCACGCCTGCAAAGATGAGCACTAAACCAACTGCTCTTCCACCCGCTGTTATCGGATATATGTCACCATAACCGACAGTACCCATAGTTACCACTGCCCACCAAACACCATCCCACAAAGAATGAATGGTAGATTCCTCCCCGGCACGTTCAAAATAATAGACGCTGGTTGCACTGATGAAGATAACACTTATGATGACGGTGGCAATTTGAACAAACTTCTCCCTGTACAATCTTTTCATTGATTTTAAGGCCATCGACATATGCTGTCCCTATAATTAGGCTGCACTTAGGCAGCGTAACTTGCCCTTGGTCTGGGATATGCAATGATTACCGACATGAATAAATCAACGCGTGCCGTATTCAAAAAATCGCATGGAGAAAGTGGCCCTGCCTTGAGTCGCAGACCGCAGGTCTGTTGAATATCCAAACATTTCCTTCAGAGGTATTTTGCCCCTGATCTCACTTATAGTTCCCTTCGGCGTGATCGCTTGAATTTCCCCTCCTCTGGCATTTATGTCTCCTATAACCTCGCCCATGAATTCCGCCGGCACGATGACATCTACCATCATGATCGGCTCAAGCAGTATAGGATCAGCCTGCAAACAACCATTTCTGACTGCAGATGATGCGGCAATCTTATAACCAAGCGTCGTAGATTCCCCTTCCCTGAAAGATCCTCCAGTTATCGTCACCTTGATATCCACAATGGGGTAACCACTGATTACACCGCTGAGTGTCGCTTCTTCAATGCCCTCGTGGATGGCAGGATAAAACTCTTCCGGTATTACGATTTCGCCTGTCTGTATAGCAATCTTATTTCCTTCTCCCCTGCTTCTGGGTTCAAGCAATAACCGAACATGACCAAAATGCTTTCTTTCGCCAAGTTCTTTTTCAAAGAGGCCTTCAGCCTCTATTTTCCTTTGAATAGTCTCCCGATAGACGACCCTGGGCTTACCAACATTTACATGGGCGCCGAAATCTCTCTTTAACCTATCAGTGACAATTTCCAGATGAAGTTCTCCCATGCCTGAAATTACGGTTTGAGCTGTCTCGTCATTATACTTCACTTCAATCGTAGGATCTTCTTCCATCAGCTTGCCCAGCGCGATGCTCAGTTTTTCCTGATCCGCCGGCGTCTTGGCCTCTATAGCCTGACTTATTACGGGTTTATAGAACTCAATAGGTTCGAGAAGAATCGGACGGGACTCATCGCAGATCGTATTTCCAGTCGTTGTATCTTTGAGACCCAGAACAGCAACGATATCTCCGGCACCGCACCTGTTGATTCTTTCTCGCTTATTGGCATGCATCTTCAACAGCCGCGCAATCTTTTCTTTTCTTCCGATGCTGGCATTATACACTGCATCGCCCACTTTTAAACTGCCCGAATAAACTCTAAGATAGGTTAACTTCCTTCCTTCATCCTGTCTGATCTTGAATGCCAGGGCAGCGAGGGGCTCATCGTCGCTGCTGAGCCTCACTTCTTCCTTTTTCGTTACAGGATTGGAACCCTTGACCGGAGGGATGTCCTCCGGTGAGGGAAGAAAGTGAACTATAGAATCAAGTATGGGTTGAATGCCTCTATTTCTCAGGGCGGAACCGCACATAATAGGTACCGCCTTTAAAGAGATGGTTGCCTGTCTAATGGCTCTGATTATCTCTTTTTCCGAAATAACTGTTCCATCCAAATATTTCTCTGCAATATAGTCATCCATCTCGGCTAGTGATTCAATCAGTTTCTCACGAGACTCTTTGGCTTGCGGAAAATTGTCAGATGGAATATCTGACAATGAAAAAGATGACCCAAGCGTACTGTCGTCCCAGATAATTGCCTTCAGTCTGATCAGGTCTATGATGCCTCTAAAATTATCTTCCTCGCCCAGCGGTATCTGTATTGGTAGCGGTACTGAGTTAAACCTTTCGCCCATAGTCTTTATTGTACCAAAATAATCGGCACCGACTCTGTCCATCTTATTGATAAAAGCTATTTTAGGTACACCATATTTATCGGCCTGATGCCAGACTGTTTCCGACTGCGGTTCGACGCCGCCAACTGCGCAAAAGACAACTAGTGCTCCGTCCAAAACTCTTAGGCAGCGTTCAACCTCCATCGTAAAATCTACGTGCCCGGGTGTATCAATTATCTGGATGTCATGATTTTCCCAGGTACAGGCCGTAACCGCTGAGGTAATCGTTATGCCTCTCTCCTGCTCCTGGGGCATCCAGTCCATTGCAGCTTCGCCGTCATGGACCTCCCCCATCTTGTATAGTATTCCTGTATAGAAGAGTATTCTTTCGGTGACGGTGGTCTTACCGGCATCTATGTGGGCAACTACACCGATATTGCGTGTTCTTGAAAGCTTCTTTCTTGAGGCCATAGACTAACCTGAGCTGGGAACTCTTTGTGCGGGCATCATCCTTCTTTTGCACCCGGCGCCAGCATGTCTTTATTCGTAGTGAAGGGCTGTCTCGTATCAACATGCCCTTTAATGGAATCCACTTCCTTCCCGTCTATCAGTAACTTCACCCTTTTAATGCTGTTGATATTGCGCATAAGACTATTGGTCAGCGAATATATTGTCGCCATTTCGCTGGCACTGCCGCCCGGATGTTGCTTGATAAGATTCTTGTCAAAGCTGACATAGGCCGTGTGCTTTTCATCTATCCTGATATTGCCTAGAGCTACTCCCTCCGGGAAAGTGCTTACAAGCTTCGTCTTAGAGCCTTCAAGCAATGCCTTTACCAGTTCCCTGGCCTTGGCTTGATCATTTTCCTCCTTGGGAATGTATCTCTTTTCCGGAACTAAAAATCGTTCATTCGCATCTGAAAAATACAGAACGACCTCCTGTTTTTCCTTCTTTGCGACGCCGTCCTTGGTTGGCGGGAACACATATTCAAAAATGATTACAAAGAAAAGTATGAGACATGCTACAATGGTAGCAACAATCATAAAAAGGAAAGACTTTTTCATACGCTTCCTTTTCTTCTTTCCCTTTATCTCATCCGTTCTCCTCTTTCTCTTTGTGGCCATAGTCAATCGTTCTCCTCAGTTACTAAAAGCGGCGATAATGTAGGGTATTTTCACAATACTGTCAAGCAGATAACAGAGCCAACTCATCATTTGAACAGCAAAGAGAGGTTTAAGAAATGTAAACCTGAGTTCTATGATGTTTCCATTCTTTGTTCGAACCCAGACGGCTAAGAAACATTGCGTTTCCTAAGGCCTTGCCCACGGAACAAACCTGTTCATCGATTAACGTCCTACTTACGCCGCAGAAATATTGAATCGGTAAGCATTCAGGAGGTGTAACACATGTTGCAATCTCATGATCTTTCCAGCATGGTCAGATGAGAATTGCGCGGTATGACATGATTCCACGTTGTCATCAGCCTTCAGTTAGCTCTCGGCTGGAAGCCCCATGCTGATTTCAACTATGTTGTGGAAGGATTTGATCGCCCGTGTTTGCGCGGCGCTGCTTTATGAAGTGATTGATGAGAGACTTCATTTCTATTTATTATCACTGCTGCAACCATTCACCCACCAATCGCTCTTATCTTTGAACCACCACTCGGAAGAATCCGTTTTGATAATGCTAAGGGCCAGCTTTCTTGCAGTATCGGTATGAAGTCGTCTTCTTGCAAATTCAATCCACTCGCCCGTGTACTTATTACCTAGATCACCGTATTCCTTCAACTGAAGAATCAAAGCAAGCTGGTCGGCATCGTGGGCAATAAGAGACTCCCTTGTCTTCTTCTCATTAAATTCGTCAATGACGGACTTTATTTCATCGCCGAAGAATACTGTCTGAGTCAGCTCTCTTATGGCTCTTTCTTCGTGCACAGTAACATACTTCTTATACATGTAGTTCATATCGCCGGTTCTTGCTTCGGGAAGATCATGGACAAGACATATCTTTAACACCTTCAATTCGTCCAGACCAGGTTCAAGTTTACTTAAAGCATAGCCAATAAATATCGTTCGCAGAATATGTTCAGCCACCGATTCGCAGCCGGAGCCCAGGAATCTAAAGCCTGTTCTGGGGGTTTTTTTTAACATGCCCACTTCAAATAAGAAATTCGCTATGCTGTCCATATTATTCCTTCTTCATCATCTTTATTCTGTTGTCCATCATATCGGATACTCTCTTTATCTGTGACTGAAGCGATGCAATACCGTCTGGTTTCATGGACAGTAATCTATCAATCTGCGATTTCCAGTACTCCAATACAGATATTTCGTTTTCTTTCAGTTTTCTATCAAACCTTGCCTGGAGCTCTTTGATAAATGCCGGATTATTCTCTAAATCAGCCATTTGCTATCCCCGTTTAGTGAATATGGTCATTACATGACAGATATAATTTATTATATCATTAATGCTTGTTCTTGCAACTATTGATATTGAAAAAAGCCGAATTCTAATGTCCTTGAAGTTTGTAATCTTAATATTGAATGAACGTAATGATATTGAGATTTCACTTTGCACAATAGCTTAATTATGTTAATAACGCCCATACTTACCGAATCTTGCAAGCGCCGCCTTAATACTGTCAAGGTCGTTCAATATTTTAACGAGGTATATTTATGGGTAATCTTCGCCCGAGATTATTCTATCTCATTCTTCTTTCTTCAGTCTTTGTCGCCATCACATCTATATATTCTTCTGCGGAGGAGGATACGGCCCATCTTTCATTTCAAAAAACAGCGACGCTACGTGCAAAGACACGTCCTTACGTAATTAAGGAAGGGGAGTGGCTCTTAAGGATCATGAGAGCCGAAGCGGGAATAACATCACGCCGACTTAGCATACTAAAAAAACTGAATCCTGAAATAAAAGATCTAAACAAGATTAGACCGGGCCAGGTTGTCATACTCCCGGAAATGGAACGCCCCGCTACGCCCGAAGGGGAGGACAGCTCCCCGACATTAAATTACTCGATAAGAAAAGGCGATTCCATAAGCCGTATTGCCGTGCGTGAACTAAAGGTGAGATTCCCTGAGCTTAGAAAAGCTGTGGACGACATCAAACGGCTGAACCCGGATATCAAGAACTACGACATGATATATCCCGGACAAACCTTGCAACTGCCACGGAAAGGCATAGTCATTACTAAACAGGAAGCTCGGGCTTCGGAAGCAGAATCATCGCTTAAAGTCGTTAAGGATGATGCGAAAGACAAACCTGTCGTTCTGCCACAGGCTCATCTTGACGTTATAAGGGTCGTCATCAACAGAATGAATGGCTCCCTCATAACGCTGGGCAAATATTATATTCCCATTCCGCAGTTAGGAGAGGTGACTATTGACTGTTCCACAATACCTGTTGTTGAGATGGATGATGGAAGTTCGATTTTCTTGGATTTTTCCAGCAGTATGCCGGATACCTTGAAGAATATGATCCAGTCCAACTGGAAAAACTATCGCTCCGTTGAGGCAGGCAATAGTGACGATACTGGTGAAATCATCCAGAAGATCGTCAATGCCTCAAATATATATACAATGACGAGAAGGACTACCCCATACGCAATAGGAAATAGTCCGACACTCCTGCTCTCCCTCGACTGGATAATAACAAAGAAAGCTCAGGATACCAAGCCATACCTGCAGGGACTGTCATTTGTTTCAGATGATTCCCGACTATTGCCCAAACCCATGATCGAATATGCCGAAAGAAACGGCATGATGATTACAGAAATACTGGATGGACAGGGTATATTGAGCACATCAGATGAAAAGTATGCCTCACCACGAATGTCAAAATTGAACGTCAGCACTAATATTGAACTGGCCAATTCCCTGCTTAACGAATTCGGATATCAGACAACCCGAGATGCTGGAGTCGCGATACTTGACGCCTCCACAAGCGGTTTTGATCTCTCCATAAAAACCGACCTCCTCGCAAAAATGGGGGATAGGCAAATAATAATCCTCTCAAAAAAAATCCCCCAACAGTTCATTGACAGTTTGAAAACCCGGGGCACGGAGACGGTAACTCTCGAGCGCGAAGATACGAAGAAGACGGTTATCGAGAAAGTCCTCATGGCTGCTAGTATTACCTTCTCCTTTGCCAGTTACTCATTCTCAGTCCCTGATAACACAGCTAAGCCGGCAGGCACCATCAGCTTCCCCGCCTTTAAGATAACACGAGACAAAGGAGACTTTTATCTGATCGATTTCGATATGGATCACACCATATATGGACTGCTCAACAATAAATGGAAGGTGAATATCGTCACATATTGAAAGTAAAGGCAATAGGTCTATTTTCAGGGGGGCTGGACAGCATCCTTGCAGCAAAGGTTGTGATGGCACAGGGTGTTGAGGTCATGGGGGTTACGTGCACGACCCCCTTTTTTAGTCCCGAAAAAGCTAGAGCTGCCGCGACAATGATGGGGCTTTCCCTTATCGAGGCGGATATTTCGGAAGAACACCTTGATATGTTAAAGTCCCCAAAATACGGATACGGAAAGAATATGAATCCATGTATTGACTGTCACACCCTTATGCTTAAAACTGCCGGCAGGATCATGGAAGACATGGAGGCTGACTTTATTTTTACGGGTGAGGTTCTGGGCCAGCGCCCCATGTCCCAAACCAGGCAGTCTCTTCATGTCGTTGCGAAGAATTCAGGATATCAGCAGTATATTTTGAGACCTTTGAGTGCGCTGCTTCTCCCTGAAACAAGACCGGAAATCGAAGGTAAGGTGGACCGTCAACGGCTCCTCGCCATCAAAGGAAAAGGGAGGAAGTCTCAGATTGAGATGGCAAAGCACTACGGCATTGACCACTACTCCACTCCCGCAGGGGGGTGCCTGCTCACGGATCCAATATTTTCCAGGAGATTAAGGGATCTCTTTCGGCATAGCATTGATTTCCACATAAGAGATATAGAACTTCTCAAATATGGCAGACACTTTCGAATAAATGAGTTTTCCAAAGCCATTGTGGGGCGGAACAGCCGTGAAAACGAGGCTCTCCAAAGATTGTCTGATGAGGAAGACATCGTTATTCATATCGCACAATTTCCCGGACCGACCACAATCGTTCCTCATGGGGGCGACGAAATTACGATTTACACGGCAGCATCCCTTTGCGCCTTATACAGCGATGCTCCAAGAAATGAGGAAGTTACGGCCCTCTGCCGGAAAGGAAATTCCATAAGTTATATACGGCTAATGGCAGCACTTAGAGATGATATAGGGGGCTGGTTGATTCAATGAAAATCATGGCAGATGCTGAGGCCTCAGTAAATCATGGATTGTCTTTACGGGATTGAACGTCTCGATGGGCACTTCAACAAAAACGGTGATCCAGAAAGCCATTGAACCGTTCCATAACCCTGGAAGTTCAAGCGCCTTAAGGTCCCTACCCTTTTCGGATTTCTGTGAAATAAAATAGGCGTTTCTATTGACAAAATCATGGAGATCAAATTCGCAAGACTGGTAGTTGCGAATCCCACAGACAAGATCGACGGGATTGAAGTGCGTTGCCCGGGACCAGATTGCCCTCTGTTCTGCCGATCCTGAATCTATCTGTGACTCCTCAATAATCTGAAGCGATTGCGTTTGATCTTCCTCGTTCACCCAGAATGGACCTCCGCCCGGCTCTCCTTGATTTCTCACCATACCGCATACCCGAATGGGTCGGTTGAGTCTGTTGAAAACGAAAGCGCCTTTCTCCGAAAGAGACAAATCATCAAACCACGGCGGGATGACAAGATGAAGTCTTCTTTCACAGAATAGCTTCAGCTCCTGCAGAGTCTTTTCGTCCAATTCTGCTTTATCCAAGTGCCTCAGATATCTGAATATATCGTTCTGAAGGGAGATGAGATAGCCGCCGAGAGCCTTCTTGTAAAATACGGTTACCGGCTTCAACCTGTCAGGTACTATATTGTCAATATTCTTTAGATAGATTATATCTCCATCAGTATGGTACACATTATCCAGAAGAGCGCCATGGCCGGCCGGCCTAAAGACAAGCTCCCCCCACTGATCCCGAAACGGTCGATTGTCCAAATCCACGGCTATTGTATTTGTAGACGATTTCTGCGTGGAGAGTGCAATATCAAAGATCACATTATAGCGCTTCTCATAATACCTTCTAATCACGGACAGGTAATCCGCCACATCATCATGATGCTCCTCCGAGAGAGTGAAATGGAGTCTACATATGCGGCAGGCATCTTTCGTATAGAGCGCCGCCTCTGCCAGATGCTCTTCAAGGGCGGTGCGGCTGCCATCGGAATAAGAGTGAAATTTCAAGAGCGCTTTAGGTAGGTCGCCGTAATTCAATCCTTTAGATGTCAAGATGTAGGACAAGATATCCGCATGTCTTTGGACTTCCAACATCTTTTCAAGTTCTTCGCCATCACGCAATACCACATCACGCAAATCACAATAAAATGCGAACCTTTTTAGTTCCCTGGCAAACTCTTCTCTGTGAATCGCATCCAGACTTCCCTTCTCCAGAAACACATACCAATCTCTGAACATGCGAGTGGCAGCCCCGGAGGCGGGTACAAACTTCAGCACCTTCCGGCCCATCTGGAGCTCTTCTTCATATAAAGCCGCCATTTTCGTGAGCTCGTCTTCCGAAAGAGTCACGATACCGTCATTAACGGTGCACGGCCTGTTGAGCTTGACTGGACAAAGACCTCTCTTGAAGAGGTCGATCTGCGCCAACACCTGGTCGCGAGTGAGGCCTTCTTTCTCAATTCGTCTTACATCCGCTTCTATAAAAATCATATTAATCCGTAATGCGCATTTCCTTCAATCAGGTCAGCTTGAACTGAACACTGGTAAAGTTCTTCCGCCACATAAAAAAGGTGCCCCTTCCCTTCTGCCATCCCGCGAGAGCGCACCTTCGGTAACCATTAAAAATAAATGCCCTAAAATGATTCTAAGATACTATTTTTTCTTTATCTTTTTTACCGAGATCTTGCGTAGCCGGCTTCTTTCCCTCAATAACCTGGATATGTCTTTCTGCCTTCGCGTGGGTCTTTCTCTTGACATGGTTATTTGCTTTAGGTCATTCCTTTATATAATACTGTACCTTTAATCCACCTGCTTCGACAATGTCACCATCTTTCAGATCGTATTTGTGATCAACCTTCTGGCCGTTTACTTTCAACGTTCTTCCTCCCGCAGGCGTGATAAAATATCCTTCCCTTCTTCTATTGACAAGGGCGGCCACCTTGGGGGCAAAAAAGCCTCTAAGATGAATACCGGCTCCGTCTTCCTTGCCGATAGTCGTCACTCTCTCTTTTAGAAGATAATCCCTTTTTCCCGTCGATCCTTCAATAACTATGAAACCTCCAAGGATCTCTGGCTTTTCCTTGTCCTGAGGGGCCAGTATTCTCTTCTGATCTTCCGCGGCAATTACGACGGTTTCGTCCATCGAATGCCCCTGTACGGCAAAACCCTTGGTTTCCGTTTCCCTTGCCTTTTCCACGATGACATCAAGTGTATGAACGCCTATTAAGACCACGTCTCCGTTATGCAATTCGCCTTTAGAAATTTTCTGGCCATTAATAAAGGTACCGTTCAGGCTATTCGCATCCTCAATGAAGAGAGAACGTCCCTCCTTCTTGATGCGCGCGTGATACCCGGATACGGCTTGGTTATCGATAACAATATCATTGTCCTTTTTTCTCCCGATAGTTATGACGTCCTGATCAAGCGGTATCTCCCTTATTATGGCTTCTTTAAATTTGAGCAAAATCTTCGCCACGCATTACCTCCTGAACCATTCCTTAAACTTTAATAGAAAAGAAATCCAGCTTTTATTCCTGACGTGTCCCACGATAACCGTTATGTTGTCCTTCCCGCCTTGTTCATTCGCCAGCTCCACCATGCTGTCACACACTGCCGCTGGATCTTTCGTTGACATGGCCAGAGGCAGCATATCGTCGTCGGAAACCATTGTCAAATCGAGCATGCCCTGTCCCTGGAAAGAAAGTCCAAGTATCTTATTCGTTTCGACACCATCAGCCTCGATGCGCTCTCTCGCCTCTTCTGTAAAAAAGTACCCCTTTGTAACCACCAAAGTATAGCCGATCAGGATGAGGAGGGACGGATGAACAAGTTTTACCCAGTATCTGTAATTCATCAAAAGATACATCCCCGCTCCGATCCATGCCAAGAGAATGATCAACGATACAAGGGCGCTGATCCTAATCTTCAGCCTGGGTATAATCAATGCGAGAAACAAACCAAAGAAAACGATAACCCCTATTTCCAAGGGGAATGCCCAGGCCGGACGTACAATATAATTACCCGAGAGGATATTGTCGGCAACATTGGCAATGATACCCCAGGATGGAACATTTGGTCCAACAGGCGTAGCCTGTAGGGCGCCGAGGCCGATTGCGCTCTGCGTAATAATAACAATTCTATCTTTAAACGCCTCCGGAGGTGCCTTGTTGCTGGCCACATCATAGAAAGAGAAATAGGGAAAGCTCCTGCTGAAGCTTATGAGCATCTCACCTTTGTCAGATGTGACGATGCTGTTATTTCCAAAATTCACTCCGCCAGAGACACTCACATCTCTTATATCGTAGTTCAAATATTTCAAGGACAGCTGAAGCCCGAATGACGGGTATGCCCGCCCTTCGTAATATACCACTAGAGGTTCACTCCTTACAGTTCCGTCAGCATCCGGAATAATATTGATATGCCCAAGAGCCAACGCTTTCATGGCAAAGTCAGGAATCGGCGGCACGATCTCTCTTGCCGATATGCTTACCTCCTGAGACGCTACGGGCACAGAATTCTGTTTCAGATAATCCGGAATTTCAGATACTTTGCTCCCCACAGGATTGCCCAGGATGAAGACCAGGGGCAATACAACTTTATTGCTCTCTCCGATGGCTGCACCCAGTATTGCGTCATTATCAAGTTTCTTTTCTGTCTCCTTCAGCCAGGAGTAGATGCTGTTAACGTGGGCATCTTTCAGTACGCTGGCATTAGTCTCTATATTCTTGAGAATATCGCGCACCTCAGTCAGCCCTTGATTCATATCATTTTCAGAATAGATTACATTTACTCCTATTACCTTTGCTTCACACTTGTTGAGAAATTCTACCATCCGTGCTATATAGCCACGGGGCCACGGCCATCTGCCCATATTGGCGATACTCTCATCATCCACTGCTACAATCACAATGGGGGCATTTGAAACCTGCTCCTTCAAGTTGCAAACTGCGTCGTAGACCTTGTATTCTAAGTATTTCGTAGGCATCCATTCAAAGTAAAAAGCGGCGATCGTCAGGACTGTAAGAATTACCCCGATTATAATATCTGTAATCACTGATCCCATTAACTTGTTCATATATTCCCTCGTTACTGACAGAAAAGATACGCCTAGCCGCTCACCCGTTGTTATCACCTGACGCCAGTGCCCTTAGAATTCGGCACATAATATATCATATTTCTTACCAGAGTATCGGGCAAATCCCAGAAAGTATTTCCATAAATGAAAAATCTCTCATACTTAATCTTGCATATCACGAAGAGATCCCCCTCTGGGGTTTGAAACTTATATGTTGTGTTGAGAACAACCTCGGCGTCAACAATAACCGCCGCGTCCAATATCAGTGTCTTGAACCGGCAGACCCGTCATTCCGTGATTATGCTTTGCTCTTCGCCATGTCAATTTCTGTAGAGACGCGCATGTCCCCTGAGAATGCTCTGGTAAGTAGGCAGTCCAAACTGCCGTACTTGGTTTTGGGAAATGGAAGACTGGATCAAGCTTCGCCACGAAAACGGCGCAAATATCTCCGCACCATCTTCTGGAATGAATCAAGATAGATATATATGACGGGAGAAATGTATAGGGTCACAATCTGCGAAAATACGAGACCTCCGACGACCGCCATTCCCAGTGGTCGCCGCGATTCGGCGCCTGCGCCCAATCCGAGAGCAATGGGCAATGTTGCCATGAGAGCCGACATGGTTGTCATCATGATCGGACGGAACCGAATGAGAGCACCCTGAAAGATTGCTTCCTCCGGCGTCTTGCCTTCCTTCCTTTCCGCATCCAAAGCAAAATCAATCATCATGATCGCATTCTTCTTGACAATACCTATCAGCATGATGACCCCCACCAGGGCGTACAGATTTAGATCAATGTGGAATATCAGCAGCGTCAGAAGCGCCCCGAGTCCCGCAGAAGGCAGTCCCGAAAGTATGGTAATGGGATGGATGTAGCTCTCGTAAAGAATGCCGAGCACGATGTATATTACCAGGATGGCTACGAGGATCAGTATCCCCAGCCCCGCCATGGATGACTTGAAGGCCTGGGCTGTCCCCTGCAAACTGCCGGTTATCGTCGCGGGAAGCACCTCCCTCGACGTCTTCTCCACCCCACCCACGGCATCGCCAAGCGATTTCCCGAGTGCCAGATTGAAGGAAACCGTCACAGCCGGCAACTGGCCGAGGTGATTAACGGTAAGGGGACCCACGGTTCGCTCCAAGGCCGCCACTGTGCTCAAGGGAACGAGGTTTCCGGAAGAGGATCGGATGTAAAGAAGGGAAAGCGCTGCGGGATCCATCTGGTACTCAGGCTCAAGTTCGATGATGACCCAGTACTGGTTTGTCGGCGCATAGATCGTCGAGACCTGGCGGGACGAGTATGCGCTTGAGAGGGCATCCTCGATCTGACCCGCGCTGATGCCCAGGGCTGAAGCTTTGTCCCTGTTTATCCTGACATATACCTGGGGGCTCTTTATCTGCAGGTCACTCGTCACATCCAGAAAGCCCGGCAGCGCCCTCAGCTTTGCCTCCAGGACGGGGGCGTATTTGTAAAGCTCCCTGATGTCTGCGCTCTGGAGTGTATACTGGTATTGGCTCTTCGTCAGAAGCCCGCCGACATTTATGGGCGGCGGGTTTTGCATAAAGACCCTTATGCCCGGAACCGTGGCAAGCTTAGGTCTCATCTCCTGAATCACCTCATCCGCGCTTAACAAGCGTTCATTACGCGGTTTCAAGCGGATAAACATACGGCCTATGTTGGACGCTACCGTGCTGCCGACAGCACCCACGCTTGACATGAAGCTACTGACGTTCGGGTCCTGTTGCACTATCTCGGCAAGCTTCTTTTGGTGCGCAACCAGCGATTGAAAGGATATATCCTCCGCTGCTTCCGTAAAGCAGAAAATTTGACCTGTGTCTTCACTGGGGAGAAATCCTTTTGGCGTGTAGAAATAGAGCCCGATAACAGCCACTAAGAATAAAATAGAAACGAGCAGAGTCGTCCGCCTGTAATGTAAGGCCCACTTAAGGCTTATTTCATACGCACCGCGCATGCCTTCGAAGAACCGTTCGAAAATCTGGTAGAGACGGCCATGCCTTACCTCCGCAGGAGGACGGAGAAAACGGCTGCAGAGCATAGGCGTCAATGTGAGTGATACAAATCCGGAGATGAGAACGGCGACAGAGATAGTAACTGCAAACTCACGAAGCAGTCTTCCAACGATGCCTCCCATGAAGAGGACAGGAATAAAAACGGCAACGAGAGAAAGGGTCATGGAAAGTATGGTAAAGCTTATCTCGCGCGACCCTTTGAGGGCTGCCTCCATTACCCCTTCACCCTGCTCCATGTGTCGAACGATATTCTCCAGCATGACGATGGCGTCGTCGACCACGAATCCAACGCACAGTGTAAGAGCCATCAGCGACAGGTTATCGAGGCTATAACCGCAAAGATACATTACAGCAAAGGTTCCTACGATTGACATCGGCAAGGCTAGGCTCGGGATGACTGTGGCGGAAAGGTTGCGGAGAAAGACAAAGATCACGATAATGACAAGACCCAGGGCTAAGAACAAGGTAAACTGAACGTCGTGAACCGAGTCTTTTATGGGCACGGATCGGTCAAAGAGGATATCGAGATTCACCGACGCCGGAAGGTCTGCACGGAAGCTCGGAAGAATGTTCTTAATAGACTGCACGACCTCGATCGTATTGGTGCCCGGCTGGCGGAGTATGGCAAGTACAATGGCCCGGGTGCCGCTGTACCAAGCGGCGACCTTGTCGTTCTGGACGCTGTCGATGACATGTCCCAGTTCACCCAGCCTCACCGGCGACCCGCCGCGATATGCCACAATGAGCGGCCTGTAGGCCGCCGCATCATTTAGCTGGCCTGTGGCCTGTACTGTAAAGGCCTGGTGGGTTCCCCATAGGGTGCCTGTGGGAAGATTGACATTACCTGAGGCGATGGCACTTGCCACCTCATCAATACCGATTCCTTTCGAAGCCAGAGCCTTAGGATCAAGACGGGCGCGTACGGCATACTTTTGCGCCCCATAGACCATCACTTCAGCCACGCCGCTGATCATGGAAATACGTTGTGCAAGAAGATTCTCCGCATATTCATCAACCGTCGAGAGGGGCAAAGTCGCCGTGCTCATGGCAAGGTAAAGTATCGGTTGATCGGCCGGGTTTACCTTCCGGAAGGTCGGCGGCGTCGGCATGTTTTGAGGGAGCTGGCTCGACGCCGTAGATATGGCGGTTTGGACGTCCTGCGCCGCCGCATCAATGCTCCTGCTCAGATTGAATTGCAGGGTAATCTTGGTGATGCCGATACCGTTCGTTGATGTCATGGAATCCAAACCGGCAATGGTCGAGAACTGCTTTTCAAGCGGTGTCGCAATGGCGGAAGCCATGGTTTCCGGGTTCGCTCCCGGTAGGTTGGCAGAAACAAGGATCGTAGGAAAGTCCACGTTGGGAAGATCGCTGACGGGGAGGGAACGGTAGGCAACTGCACCAAAGAGGAGTATCGCCGCCATGACGAGCGTTGTCATAATCGGACGGCGTATAAATATCTCTGAAAGATTCATATAGGCCCTTCCCAGTATTTAATCAAGGCGCCTCTTTAATCGTCACTTGAGTCCCCGGTATGATCCGCAACTGGCCATCCGTAACTACCTGCTCTCCCGCTTGGATCCCTTTCACTATGGCAGTTTCTCCGCCAATCGTGGCTCCTATGGTGACAGGTCTCATCTCCGCTGTGAGATCCGGCTTGACGACAAAGACATATTGTCCTGATTGACCTGTCTGGATGGCTTGTGCGGGAACTATTATTGCGTGGGGCTCCTTTCTTAGTGTCAGAACTACAGTTACGAACTGCCCGGGCCAAAGGCGCTTATCACTGTTGGCAAAAGTTCCCTTAAGGGTGATAGTCCCCGTTACTTTATTTACAGCATTGTCTATGAAGGTGAGTAACCCCTGCTCTGGGCGTTCATCTTTGGAGATAGCGGCTTGCACTCTGAGTTTTTCAATCGCCTGGTATTTCTTAACTGCCGGCAAATCATTTTCGTTGATGGTGAATGTGACATAGATGGGCTGTATCTGGTTGATGACAACCACTTCCACGTCATTGGCCTTGACGATGTTTCCCTGATGCAGCTTTAGTGATCCCGTCCGCCCGCCAATAGGGGAATGAACAGTACAGTACCGGACCTGGACGCGATTATTCTCAATAACGGCCTTATCGGCCTTCAATGTAGCTTCCAAGGCGGCTGCGTTTGTCCGGACCTGGTCATACTGTTGCCTCGTGACAAATTGTTCCTCTAAAAGGGCAGTATACCTCTCCAAGTCCAGCTTGGCGTTTTTTGCTTGAGCCTCATCCCTTGCCAGATTGGCCTCTGCCTGCTTTACCGCCTCCACATACGAACGGCAGTCTAGTTCGAAGAGAAGATACCCCTTCCCAACGTCCTGGCCTTCCTTGAAGTTGACCTTTATTATCTCTCCTGTAATTTGTGTTTTCACCGATATGGTCTGATAAGGTTCGACATTACCGATTGCACTGATCTGCACGGGAATTGTCTTCTCCACTGCCGAAGCCACTATAACGGGCACGGGAGGGGGGGGCGGTTTTTCTTTTTTAGAGCAGCCATAAATTAGGCCGGCAGCGACATATAGGAGGATTAACCACCTTCCCAAGTTGACAACCAAACTTTTTGAAGAACCATCAGTCATATTGTTTTTTCCTATCTTGCCTCATATTTATTATTCGCCGCCTTACCACATGTAATATAAGAATTGTCTTTCGCAGAGCCCCTGCGGCAATCTCTTCTTGATTTACATTGGCTGACAAATTCGCTAAACGAATTTATTGATTCTCACGACTGGTCACCCATGACTGCTTTCAGAAGTGTTCCCGTTGCTTTTTTCATCTTTAAGATGGCAAGCTGATAATTATAAACTGCCTCTGCCAGATTCCTTTCTGCTGTGACGAGCAATGTATTCGCATCCATTACATCAAGGCTTTGTGCCAAGCCAAATTCAAACTGCTTGGAGACCGCATTGAAATTGTCCCTGGCATAGACAACCTGGTCTTCCAGATATTTGAGGGTCCCCTTTTGCGTTACAAGGTCGAGATATGCACCTGCCACCTCAATTCCCACAGACTTTTTAAAGTCTTCGTAGGCAAGCGCAGATTGTCGCTCCCTTGCACGAGCCTCTCTGACATCCGCCCTTCTCAGGCCCCCCTCAAAAAAAGGGAAGTTCAATGACAGGAGCCCATAAGTGGTGTCTCTCACCAGTGTCTGTGTTCCCGGCGACTGGTCGGCGGATGAGTAGACTCCGGACGCGGACAGCGTCGGCCAGAAAGCGCCCTTCGTATATTTGACCTGATCCTCCGCCATCTTCTTTTGTATCTCAAGACTCTTGAGATCTGCCCTCCCAGAGAAGGCCATCTCCCGGAAAGAAGATTCAGGAGTAACTTTCATGTCCTCCGGGGGCGCTTCTTTTAGTTGAAAATCTCCTTCGATACCTACAGTCCTTGCAAGAACGGCCTTTGCAAGTTCCAGCGCATTTACTGCCTTAATAGCATCAGATTGAGCACCAGAAAGCTCCCCCTGAGCTCGCAGCAGGACTGTTTTTGTCACCTCCCCGACCTTCAGACGCTTTTCCGCGGCATTTCTATATTTGATAAGCCTCTCCAAATTCGACTCAGCGATGTCGAGTGCTTTTTTGGCCTTCATAACATCATAGTACGCAGATGCGATGCTCAATAAGTAACCTTCCCTAGTGGCATAAAGGTCATGCTGACTCTTTAAGATGTTCTCCCTTGAGATGCCGAGTGCCGTAAGTTCTCTTCCGCTCAACGACAAGGACTCATCAGCCCGCACGCCCCAGGAGGTTGCACTATCAGGCTGAAGAAGCGTGCCCGTATCATTATATTTCTCGGCGCTATATTTCGTGTAATTGCCAAACGCTGATAATTTGGGGAGCAACAATGACATGGCCTTGTCTTTGCCTGTCTTAGCTATATTCAGGTCCTCTTCCGACAGCTTAATCCTCTCGGCGCGTTCAAGGGCGATATGATAGAGTTCCTCAAGAGAATATTCTTCAGCCTGCACGCAGACTGGCACTATCGCTACATTCACGGCCAGTAAAATACCGACCACTAAAGAAAGCCGCCAAACGTTCATTCCGTCAACTCCAGACCCACTCCTTTGAGAAATATATCCGAAACGCAACCCACCTTGTCACTCAAAGGGATATCCTGATTTGTAAGCATCCAATAATAAAAGAATGACCGAATGATGCCCAAGAGCGTGTAGGCCATCATCCGCGGATCCCAACTCTTCAACGTTTTTGTCTCCGTCCCGAAGCGCATGATGCTTTCCACAAATCCGACGTGGTTAAAGTAGTCAGCTATTATTTTATCCCTCAGAATCGTCCCCTTATCTGAGAGAGTTAATCCTTCGCCTCGTATAAGAAGGTCGCAGAAATCGACGTTATTTTCTACGAAATGAAAATGTGCTTCCACTAATTTTTTGATTTTGTCGATCACTTTATCTTGTCTATTTACCGACTCTCTGATTTCAAGATACATCCTGTCCAGTTTCTCGCTCACCATTACATTGTACAGATTCTCCTTGCCATCAAAGAACTGATACAGCGTGCCTGTGGCAAAACCGGATGCGCTGGCAATCTCTGCCATCGTGGCATTATGAAATCCTTTTGCAGCAAATATCTTCTCTGCCTGACCAAGAATTTCAGTTCTTCGGACCTGAAATTCCATCTCTTTTCTTTTTGATTTTTCCATTTTCGGGCCGATATTCAAATTATAGAATGACTGTTCATATTATGAATTGTCGCTCATAATGATATGAATTATCCGCCTTGTCAAGAAAAATCGTCCGCGCGCCGCAGCAGAAAATTGAAAGGGATTGTATTGTTGTGTTAAAAAAACTATGTTAGAAGAAACCGCTGATCACTGGACAAGGAATTGTGAGAATATTGGATTTTCATAAAGCGCAAATTGGAGACATATGAAAAGGGCGTATTTACCCATTTTAGCAATTACGATCATTGCACTGACCCTTTTTCCATCCTGTCAAAGAAATGAAAAAGTGACGATAGATCACAAAAAACTCAGGGTGGTAACAACCCTATTCCCACTCTACGATTTTGCCAAACATATCGGGCGGGAAAAAGTTGAAGTAAACTTACTGCTCCCGCCGGGGGTTGAGTCTCATGCATTTGAACCGCGGCCGGCCGATATAAGACGCATCCAGGATTCGGATATTTTTCTTTTCACCAACAAAGCCATGGAACCATGGGTTGGAGGCCTCTTAAAGGGCATCGATATCAGAAGCCTCGCCATTGTCGACACAAGCAACGGCATCACCCTGTTACAAAGAACGAGTGACCATGCCGATGCGGATGAAGCCGGTAGTCCTGATCCCCACATCTGGCTTGATTTTTCTAATGCGATAAAAATGGTGGAGACAATAGCCGCCGAATTTATTGCCAAAGATCCAGAAAACAAAGATTTCTATATGAAAAACTCTTATGAATACAAGAAAGGGCTTGAGGAACTCGACAAAAAGTATAAAAATACATTAGCGAATTGCAGAAACAGAGTAATCATCCATGCGGGGCACTTCGCTTTCGGTTACCTTACAAAAAAGTATGGCATTGAGTATGTGTCAGCGTATAAAGGTTTTTCTCCAGATGCAGAGCCAACACCTAAGAGACTTGTTGAAATTACCAAGAATGTAAGAAGGTACGGTGTCAAATACATATATTATGAGGAACTTGTAGCTCCAAAGGTGGCAAACGTCATAGCCAAAGAAACGGGGTGTGGCTTGCTGATGCTTCATGGTGCCCACAATGTGACAAAGGAAGAAATGGAAGGCGGGGTTACATTTATTTCGCTGATGGAAAGAAATTTGGAAAATCTTAAGATGGGATTGCAATGCCAGTAGATGTGCTTACTGTGGAAGATCTTTACTTTCGGTATAACTCGTCGGATGTCCTAAGTGGCATCTCATTTTCGATAAAAAAAGGCGATTATATCGGCCTTGTCGGACCCAACGGTTCGGGAAAAACAACCTTAATAAAAGTCATTCTCGGCCTGCTAAGTCCATATAGCGGCCGGGTTAAGATTTTCGGAGATGATGTTGCTGCATTTTCCCGATGGGATAGAATAGGGTATCTTCCGCAGCACATTGCCGCCTTAAATCCCCGTTTCCCCGCTACGGTCAGTGAGGTCGTCGCCATGGGTCTTCTTTCCAAAAAGCGATTCCCCAAGCACCTGAACAGATCTGACCATGCAAGAGTCGATAATGTCCTCGATCTCCTTGATATGAAGAGGCTCAAAAATGCTCCGGTAGGGGAACTTTCGGGAGGCCAGCAACAGCGGGTCCTCGTTGCCAGGGCTATCGTTAATGATCCTGAATTCCTCATTGTCGATGAACCAACAGATGCGTTAGACCCGGAAATGAGGGATCGGTTCTTCGAAATCATGCAGCGCCTGAATAAAGAGAAGCAAGTCGCCATTGTGATAGTCACACACGACACGGGAAATATCGGAAGATACACTTCAAAGCTCCTCTACGTTGATAAGAAGATCGTATTTTACGGCAGCTTCGGAGATTTTTGCGAATCCCGCGAGATTACCCAATTCTTTGGCGAGTTCGCACAGCACGTCATATGCCACAGACATGATCAGAACCTCGATTGCCCATCCGGTGACCATGGAACTGACTGAATTTTTTCGTTACGGGTTTCTTCAGCGGGCGCTAATTGCAGGTTCGTTCATAGGGATCCTTTGCTCAACGCTGGGCGTTTTTTTGGTGCTGAGAAGATTCTCTCTTATAGGTGACGGCCTTGCCCATGCCACATTCGGCAGTGTGGCACTGGCGCTGCTTCTAAAGATGTCGCCTCTATATGTATCGATACCTGTCGTCATGGTATGCTCCGTAGGCATTCTCAAGCTGACCGAAAGGGCCAGACTATATGGAGATGCCGCCATCGGTGTTGTCTCATCCCTGGGCATTGCAGGCGGGGTCATGTTGTCGAGTATTGCCGGCGGCTTTAATATAGATCTGTTCAGCTATCTATTCGGTAGCATCCTATCAATCAGCGAAACTGAAGTCTTCATTTCCATAGGACTATCCGTATTGGTTATCCTGATGATTGTTTTTTATTACAATGAGCTTTTGTCCATAACCTTTGATGAAGACTCGGCGAAGACCTCCGGCATAAATACCAAATCGATCAATACATTGTTTGTCCTTCTAACGGCGGTGACAGTTGTCTTGTCGATGAAAGTCGTAGGCATCATGCTCATCTCCGCATTGCTTATATTCCCCGCAGTGACCGCACTCCAGATAGCGAGAAGCTTCAAGGCGGTAATGTTGACTGCCTCGTTATCAGCGATGGTTTCGGTGATCTCGGGAATTTTCCTCTCCTTCTTCTTCGATCTCCCAACAGGGGCAACGATTGTTCTGATTAATTTCTTCTTTTTCCTCACGGGCCTTACTTACAAGAGAATCATCAGAGCGTGAAAATAATGGAGTTGTGTGATGGCTAGAGTAAGAATCCTTCTGCATAATCAAGATTTCATCCTGCTGTCGGACATAACAGCAGGTCTGCTTTTTGATCATGCCGCGCGGCCTGCCTGGCACTCCTAAAAATTGCGGATTCGCGGCAGGTTTGACTTTATATCTTTTCAGTAGGTAAACAGCCCTGCTGGCAGCCGCATTCATGATATGTATGATGATCTATATCGCGTGGCTGGATTCAAAAAATACGATGCGACTGACCTATTCATTTAATCTTGCCGACAGAACGACTTCTTTATCGCCTCGAATTGACATATTCTGACCTTGAAGGTGTAACTCCCCCAGGTTGGTCATTTTTTTCCCAGTCACTGCTTGCGCGGGCAGACCCTGTTGTGCTATGCTTTAGAAAAAAGGAGGATACCACTATGGCTCTTCAATTACCTGACCTGCCCTATGCGAAAGACGGACTTGCACCATACATCAGCGCTAACACGCTGGAGTTTCATCACGGAAAGCATCATAGGGCATATGTGGATAACACGAACAAACTGATAGCAGGAACAGAGTTGGCTAATGAGTCTTTAGAAACTATTGTGAAAAAGAGTGTGGGCGATGCAGCCAAAAGCGGCCTCTTCAATAACTCGGCGCAGGTCTGGAACCATTCCTTCTACTGGCAGTGCATGAAGCCAAAGGGAGGCGGCAAACCTACCGGAAAGGTCGCTGATAAGATCAATGAGGCTTGGGGAAGTTTTGATAAATTTGCAGATGAATTAAAGAACGCTGGAGTTACCCAGTTCGGCAGCGGGTGGGCCTGGCTGGTGGTGGACGGAGGCAAATTAAAAGTGATAAAAACCGCCAACGCCGATACACCGATTGCCCACGGCGTAAAACCCTTGCTCACCGTCGATGTTTGGGAACATGCATACTACCTTGATTACCAGAACAGGAGGCCGGACTACCTGACGACCTTTATTGAAAAGCTGATCAACTGGGATTTCGTCGAGGCTAATCTGAGCTGATTCACTGGAAAGACGGAAAAACAATAATTGCTGTGAGTATATCTTCCGATACGCCTCACCATAAAAATCATCGTCAACGCCTGAAGAAGAAATTTTCCGAATCAGGCGTTGCTGCGTTCCACGACTACGAGGTATTGGAACTCCTCTTATCGTATGCCATCCCTCGACAAGATGTCAAACCCCTGGCAAAGGAGCTCCTTAATAATTTCGGCTCTCTCAAGGGCATCATGGATGCGGGGAAAGACAGCCTTGAAAAGGTCAAGGGTGTTGGCGGTCATACGGCAATTCTGATAAAACTTATAAAGGAATTGGGAATCCTGTACCTCAAAGAGAAGGCAAGGGAAAAACCGCAAATAACATGTACGAGCGAGCTGCTCGACTACTGTAAGACCTACCTGGGCGGTCTTAAGGATGAGCGATTTTGCGTCATATACCTGGATGCGCAGAACAGGCTGACAGATATTGAGACTATACAGGAAGGCATTGTGAACCAGGCTGTTGTCTATCCCAGAAAGGTCCTGGAAAACGCCCTGAAGCAAAAAGCGTCCGCCGTCATTCTCGTCCACAATCACCCATCGGGCAACGTTAAGCCCTCTGATGCGGACATTCGCTTGACGAAGACAATCCGGGAAACGGCGAGGATACTGGACATCATCGTCCATGATCACCTCATAATCGGCGAAAACAGATTTTTTAGCTTTCGTGAAGAGGGCTTGATATAGATCAGAACGGCACGGGCGTGAAGGTCATAACGAAGACCGTTATCGTGAGCCAGCCTATTACTTTCCTTTTTGTATCGAGAGGGATCCAGTCATAAATAACCGGTGGGTGATTTATCCCCATGAAGAACAGGATACCTGCCCACACAAGCCAGCCGACCCATCCAGTGGCCCCCAGTATTACAAGAACGACGAGCACTGCCTTTGCTACAAGACGCTGTTTGTGGCCAATGACTGCATAGGCCACGTGCCCCCCGTCAAGCTGGCCCACCGGCAGCAGATTCAAAGAAGTGACTAGTAATCCGATCCATCCGGAAAATCCTATGGGATGAAGAATAATATTGGCATTGTCCGGCAGGGAACCGTGAATTGCCCAGTTCATTATATAGAAAAGCATAGATGAGCCCAGACTGAACCCCGTCTCAACTGTTTCATACTTGACCTCCGAGAGTGAGAGACCGACGAGCAGGACCGGAACTGTTACACATAATCCTGCAAGAGGTCCTGCGGCACCGACATCCAAGAGGATCCTGCGATCCATGATAGGCGATTTCATCTTGATGAACGCCCCAAAAGTGCCGACGAGCGAAGGCGCTGGTATGAAATATGGAAGGGTCACATCGATATGGTGTTTCCTTGATATGAAATAGTGGCCGAACTCATGCGCGCCAAGGATCAACAGGAGTGTAAATGAAAACGGTATCCCTTTCCAGAGGAGCAACGGGTTTTCGATCGGGTTGATACCCTGCTGCAGCGTTCCAGCAACGAGAGTACAAAGAAGAGTCGCGAGAAAAAGAGCGATATGAAGAACAGGCAATCTCCGCATAATTTCATGCATATATTAAATTAGGGCTGATTATTAAAGGTGACAACCTTCTCTAATAAGCCCCCCAAGCATAGGCCTTTGGCGACGAGTTCATCCGCAAAAGCCTTTCAGCCAGCAAGGAGGGGGGGCAGGCGACGCTCACACTCAGATAAATTAAGAAAGAGTGCTAAAAAAAGGGGTCATGAAATGACCCCTCATTCAACCTGAATATTGATATGTAAATAATCGACAACGATTTATCTAAACGGTACGAATAATCTACTTCTTCGCATCAACTTTAGCTTTAAGTTCTTTACCCACTTTAAAAAAGGGCAGTTTCTTCGGGGATACCATTATATTCTTCCCCGTTTTTGGATTCCTGCCGGTATAGGCTGTATAATTTCTTACTACAAAACTACCGAAACCCCTAATCTCTATCCTGCCGCCTTTTTTCAGTTCGTCAGTAAAACCCTTGAAGACCAGATTAATTACATCAATTGCCTTTTTCTCCGTTAGGTTTTCTTTTGCACTTAAAGCCTCAATGAGTCCAGACTTGTTCATACCTCCTCCTTCTGACAATTCATCTCACAGCAATTCTTAGTAAACGTGCTGTCTGAATGGCTCATTTCAAAATAACATGATAATTTATCTGTAGATTTGCCGATCATTATTTATTTTCATTTCAATGTCAAGACAAATTTTCTCGCCAAAATCAGAGTCTTTAAGCGGATCATATATCTATCAGAATGACAATAAATGCTTGACTTCCTTCTTAGTCAGGTGCCTGAAAGTTCCCGTTTTCATATTGCCTAGGCTTATGTCGGCAATCGCCGTCCTGATGAGTCTGACGACGGGGTGGCCAAGCGACTCCAGTCCCCTGCGAATCAACCTGTTTCTTCCCTCAGCAATTGTCAGGACAAGCCAGCTGCTCTTTCTATTTATTCTCTCAATTTGCAGACTCTCTGGTTTGAAATTTCCATCGGGTAGCCTTATGCCTTCTGATAGTGCACGAACCTCGTTTTTCGTCAGATTCCCGTCAATCTTGACCATGTATGTCTTGGGAATCTTAAAACGGGGATGCTGCACTCTCTGTGAAAAATCACCGTCATTGGTCAAGAGCAAAAGGCCCTCAGAATTGTAGTCCAGCCTTCCAACAGGAAAAATCCTTTCCGATATGCCGGAGAGCAAGTCTGTAACTACAGCCCGCCCCTCCGGATCATGAAGTGTCGTCACATACCCTCTGGGTTTATGGAGCATCAGGTATACTTTAGACATTTCCGGCAATATCAACTTGCCGTCAACCCGAATCTCATCTGCATTAATATCGGCCTTGGCGCCAAGCTGCCTTATGATGCCATCATTTACGGTCACCCTGCCCTCGAGAATCATCTGTTCGGCCACTCGCCTTGACGAGACTCCTGCGGCGGCTATAATCTTTTGAAGACGCTCTTGCATGCGATGCCTAAGAAATCCGAGAGCAGAATATAAATATGATGAGGGTTTCGGATATCGGATTTCGATATTTTCTTGTTATTAGGATTCCGTGTCCGGAGCTTCTACGCCGTCCTGCAAATCCTTCAACTCCTTCAGCGTCGGCAGTTCCGAGAGGTCTTTCAAGCTGAATATTTCAAGAAACTTCTTCGTTGTACCGTACATGATGGGTTTGCCCGGTACATCTTTCCGTCCCATGATCCTCACGAGCTTTTTCTCCAGCAATCCCTTCAAAGAGCTGCCGACATCTACACCGCGGATCCTGTCTATTTCCGACTTCACCACTGGCTGCTTATATGCGACTACAGCGAGGGTCTCCATGGCGGCATTCGTCAGCATTGACTGTTTCGTCTTCATTAATTTGCCGATCCAGAAACTTAAATCTGACCTTGTCCTGAAGTGAAGGCCCCCGGCAACCTCCTGAAGAAGAAAGCCTCCCCGCCTTCCTTCATATTCACTAATCAGATCTTGCACCAGACGACCTATTTCACTTCTATCAACTTCATTCAGAACTTCTCTAATCTTGTCTATAGTGATTGGAGATTCCGACGTGAAGATGATAGCCTCTATTATCGCCTTTGTCTCTTCCATCTTCAATAACCTCAAAAAAGCGGTCAACAGTCTTTACGCGGAGAGCTTCATGAAAAAGCACCAAAAGCATGCATAGCGTAAATCGATACATCTTACTGCATCTGCGGATGAAGCGCACCTAAGCTCCCTGCGCGGGCATAGCAACATTTCCCAAATCACATCTATGATTCCGCGGCAAGAACCACTCTGATCACGCCAAAGGAACCGGCCTGATAGACCTTGATCATTCTCAATTTCATAAGTTCCAAAATAGCGAGGAACGTATACAGGATCATTCTCTTGTCTCCTGAATCGCGCAGCAATTCAACAAATGTAAGATTCTTCTTCTCCCCAAGTTGCACCATAATCTCGTTTATCCTGTCAGTGAGAGAGAGCTTTTCAACGTCAATCTCCATGAATTCCGGCTCCTTCATGGAAGAGATGATTCTGTAAAAAGCTTCTACCAGTTCAAAGACGCTGATTTCAGCATCTATCTCATCTTCGCCTCGTGCCGCACCCCCGTTCTCAGCGGAGTGCCCTCGCTTAAAAATATCCCTTTCCAAAAGAGGCCTCTGATCCAGCTGCGCCGCCGCTTCTTTGAAGACCTGATAGTCGAGCAATTGCTTAACTAGCTCTGCGCGGGGATCCGGTTCGTCTTCCGTCTCTCCCGCCTCACCCTCCTCAACTGGAAGAAGCATTTTTGATTTTATATGTATGAGTGTCGATGCAAGAAGCAGATAGTCCCCGGCTATATCCAGGTTGAGATACTTCATCATTTCGATGTGCTGAAGATACTGTTCCGTAATGAGAGCAATAGGGATATCATAAATATCGATCTCATTCTTCTTGATCAGATAGAGTAGCAGATCCAGCGGCCCTTCAAATATATCGAGTTTGACCTCGTATTCCATAATAACACCCTTACAAATTATTGACAGTCACACAATTTGAAAATAGCGCCGTCCCTTATTCTCAGAATACTGGCATCTGCAAATCTTCAGTGCATAGAGCCCGCCCTTGTGAAGGAGACGGCAGCCCGCTGGGTAGAGGGGATTGTCAGATCTTTATCGCTTCTCTGACCTCTTCCATAGTAACAGAGGCTTCTCTTGCTGCCTTGACGTTCCCATCCTCGAAAACGTTCCTGACTTCATCGAGATGCTGTCGAAAATAGTCTTGACGTTCGTGAATCGGCCGTAACCCTTCTGCTATCCTGTCAGCAAGACGCCTCTTGCATTCCGTACAGCCGATGCCTGCCTTCTTACATTCCAGTGATACTTCCTTCACAAACTCGGCCGGCGAATAGATCTGATGAAAAGTGAAAACATTACAAAGTTCTGGCCTGCCTGGATCCTTCTTTCTCATGCGCTGAGGATCGGTAAACATGGCTTCAATTTTCGCCCTCAATTCATCTCCCCGGTCACTAATGTAGATGGCGTTATTGTAAGACTTGCTCATTTTTCTCCCGTCAATGCCCAGGAGTTTAGGAACCTCTGTCAGGAGCGGCACCGGACTGGGAAAGATTTCTCTGTAGAGAAAATTGAAGCGCCGGGCAATCTCCCTGGTAAGTTCCACATGGGGAAGCTGGTCCACACCAACAGGCACCCCATAAGCCTTGTACATGATAATATCCGCTGCTTGTAGCACCGGATAACCCAGGAATCCGAAGGTGGACAGGTCTTTTCCCGATAGCTCCTCTTTCATTTCCTTATAAGTAGGATTTCTTTCCAGCCAGGGCAGGGGGGTTATCATAGAAAGGATTACGAAAAGTTCAGCATGCTCTTTTATGCAGGACTGGATAAACAGGGTGCTCTTTGCAGGATCCAAACCTACACTGAGCCAGTCGATGCTCATGTTAAGTATATATTCTCTAATCTTATCCGTATTGTTGTATTCACTGGTCAGGGCGTGCCAGTCGGCAATAAAATAAAAACAGTCATAATCTCCGCTGTTCTGGAGCTCTATCCAGTTCCTGAGTGCCCCGTGAAGATTTCCCAGATGCAGGTTGCCCGTGGGCCGCATGCCGCTCAATATTCTCTTCTTTGCCAATTTATGCCCCTCAGTTTAGCTGCTTAAGGATAGACTTTGAAATATTTGAACTTCGCTCCATTCTCGGCGCACCAGTTTTCGCATTTGCACTATGCACGGGACTTCAAAGTGTTTATTCTTGTCGAAGCCGTTTGTAACAAAAAGAAAAGTTTCTGTCAATGTGCCATGATACCCCAAATGCATTGAAGCCCCCGATATCAAAAAAACGGAGGCCTCAATTGCAAAATGTCCCTGTAGTATGGTCTTCTATTTTACTTTACCTGCTAGTTCCTTCCCTGCCTTGAACTTAACAACTTTCTTAGCCGGTATCTTTATGGTTTTCCCAGTCTGAGGATTTCTTCCCTCTCTTGCCTTTCTTTTCACAACAGAAAAGGTGCCAAATCCGACGAGACCCAATTTCCCGCTCTTTCTCAGCTCTTTGGTTACTGCCCCTACATAAGACTCTAATGCCTTCGCCGCCGCCGCTTTGGTGATGCCTGCCGCTCCCGCCATTACCGCAATTAGTTCTGCCTTCGTCATTGTCTAAAATCTCCCTTCCAGTAAGATATCTTTACTAAAATAAAATAATTTTCTTCCGGCCGCGCAACTCCCCATGAGGCGCCACTGATTGGTGCCTCTCATACGTGAAGCTCAAACAGCGTTGATCGCTAACACAAAAGGCAGCAACAATCAAGGAATTTTCGTCTGTAATAAGAATATTCCCCTCGCAAACACGTGCATACCGCGGGTTCGGGAGGCAATACTTCATGAATCCGTGCGGAATCTTGGTTTGAGAAGGTCAGCTTTCATGCTGCAGCCCGGACGTACCAAAATAGGTATGGTATGGACGGATCGGGGTGGATGCTCGTGATATGCTGTTTTCTGGACTGACTATCATCCCGCTCAGAACCCGCTGTTTCACCAGGAACGGCGACCAACTTCGGGCTATTTCATTTATCGATATCGATGACAGTTGTGATATCTGCCCTCCCCTCTTTCTTCTTCACCAGGAAATAGAGCTCCCCTGTTTCCTTAAGGCTGCCCGCCAGCATCTCCGCCCCGCCGCCGGTCCCACAAAACAGATCAACCCGTCCCGGTCCTTTGATAACACCTCCCGTGTCCTGATTGAGAACGAAGCGGGAGAAGGTCTCCCACGATTTGATATTTCCGTCTTTTTCAAAGACAGGCTTCCGCAGCCTGATGAAAGCAAGAGCGCCTCTCGGGAATAAATCAAGGTCTGTCGCGATTGACCTGCCCGAGGTAAGTGTAAGACCAAGGGCGCCTATGGGGCCGTTTTCGACGATGCGAAAAAATACATAGCTCTCGTTGTAGTTGAAAATATCCGAGAGCTCTTCGGGATGCTCCCTCAAGTATTTCTTTATAGACTGATGCGTCATCTCACTCTTGGAGAGCTTGCCTTTATCCAGAAGGTATCGTGCCATTCTATTCGGTCGGCCATTCTTCTGGGCATAACTGACCTGCATGGACCGCCCATCCGTTAATGTTATTTCTCCCGACCCCTGGATATGCATAAAAAATAAGTCAATGGGATCATTCACCCAGATAAGCTCAAGGTTTCTTCCCTTGAGAACTCCAGATTCTTCAATATCGGCCCTATTAAAATAAGGGACCAACTCGCCGCTCTTCAATCTACCTATAATTTTTTCATTCTTGTATTTCTCGCTGAATTTGCCCAAATTGGCAACGACGATGTCATCGGGGGTCTTGTAAATCGGATACCTGTATTCATCTGTCCTTTCCAGTGAACCTTTCAAGACAGACTCGAAATATCCCGTGAAAAGCACTCTCCCCTGATTGTCAAGTCCAGCGGCTCTGTACAAGTCAAATGTATTCAGTATTTTTTCCCGTTTGACTTCGTCCGAATCAGAACCGTTCAGGATTTTTCGAAAAGCTAGAAGTGACTCTCTTAATTCCCTGCCTGTAATATGGCCATCGCCAATCACGTACATATTATTCCCGGCACTTCTTTCATAGTACTCGATACTTCTTTCAATCGCCGTGCCCAGTGAATCACCATCCAGATCATCTGCTAAGGGAGGGACTTTATCAGGAGGAATCAATACGAGGGCGGGTGGAATCTTCTCTTGAGGTCTTCCAATTCCAGCCGCGCAGCCGGCTGCAAAGAAAATAACCAGGAGAAGGCAGAAAATACGAAAGGGTCTCATGTGCACCTTAAAGTTCAGTGACCATCGCCACTTCATCGCAGTAGTCCGGATACTTCGAACATCGGAAGCAGTCCGACCAGATCTTCTCGGAGAGGGTCGACCGATCAACCTCTTTAAATCCGAGACGCTTAAAATAATCCGGCCTGTTTGTAAGCGTAAACATCCTGTAAAAACCCAGGGTAATGGCCTCGGAAATGCATCCCTCTACGAGTTTTTTCGCTATTCCCTGCCCTCTATATTTTTCTTCCACATATAGAGAGCGGATCTCCGCCAGATTTTCCCATATTATATTCATTGCGCAGATGCCTGCTACGGCCTTCTCCTTTTCGTCAAAATAAATGAGGAAATCCCTGAGGCTGCCGTAGATATCCATAAGGGAGCGGGGGAGTATTTCCCCCTTCCCCGATGACAGATTGATCATCCTGTGGATCGTCTTTACATCACCGACGCGGGCCTTCCTCAGCATATTTCATCCTTTCACCTGCGGCAGAGTTCCAGCATCTCCCGGGCATGTTCCCTGGTCTTCTTTGTGAGCTCTGTACCGCCGAGCATTCTCGCAATTTCGTCCAGCCTGTCCTTTTCGGAAAGGACATCAATGGAGGCGATTGTCCTTTCACCGGAGACGGTTTTTACGACACGGTAATGCGTGTCGCCGAAGCAGGCAATCTGCGGAAGATGTGTTATGCACAGGATCTGATGATGCTTCGCTACATCCTTGAGCTTCTTGCCCAGACCCTCCGCCGTCGCCCCGCCAATGCCGCTGTCTACCTCATCAAAAATGATCGTTCCCACCGAACCGGTATTTGCCAGGACATTTTTTAAAGCGAGCATAATGCGCGACAGCTCCCCGCCGGAGGCAATACGGTTCAGCGGTTTTAAGGACTCTCCCACATTAGTGGCAAGAAAGAACTCAACTTCATCGATCCCTCTGGGATTAAATAAGCCTGATCCCCGATTACCCTCCTGCGTCTTAAAGACGACCTCAAATACAGCATTCTCCATTTTCAGAGAATGTATCTCCCATTCTATTGCCTTTTTCAGAACTGATGCAGTATCTCTCCGCCTCTTGGACAGGTCGCGTGCCTTCTCAAGCAGTTTCGGACTAAGCGCTTCAAGCTCTTTCGACATCTTCTCAATCTCATCGTCAACAGACTCGATCGCCTTCAATTCTTCCCCGATTTGCAGCCTCCTCTGTAATACCTCTTCCAAAGTGCGACCATACTTTCGTTTCAGCATGCCTAGAAGCTCCAGGCGATCATCAATAGTCTCAAGTCTCGCTGGATCATAAGAAAGGTTCTTCATGTAGTCCCTGAGCGCTAAGGCAACCTCTTCAAGCTGATAATATATGTTATCCAAATCCACATCAGACAGTCTCAACCCCGTATCAATCTTCTTGATCTCCCTTATGCTCGCGATTGCGCCACGAAGTTCTCCGAGGACGGAACCAGCTCTTCCGTAAAGTATGTCATGGGCGGCGGCGGCGTATTCCATCAATCTCTGCACATTGTTTAGAACCTTCTTTTCCTCGAGGAGGGCAGCATCTTCTCCAGGGCGTATCCCCGCGTCGTCAATCTCCTTGAATTGAAACCGGAGAAGATCTTCCCGCTCGCCTCTGGTCTTTTTGACAGACAAATGCTCCCCGATTTTTTCCTTTAAAGAAAGATATTGCCCATACATATCCGCATATTCGAGCCTGATCGGAAGAAGATCGCCGAATTCATCCAGAATATAGATGTGGTTATCTGCATTCAGAATTACCTGATGCTCGTGCTGGCCGCAGATGTTGATTAGAGCTTCACTGATGGCTGAAAGCATGCCTAAGGTGGCCAACTGCCCGTCGATATACACGCGATTCTTTCCTGTACGCGAAACGATCCTCTTGAGGATCAGTTCCTTCCCCACATGGAAGCCCATTTGTCGTATTCTCTTCTTCAGCTCATCTTTTTCACCAATGTCGAAGAGAGCCTCAACCGTCGCCGATTCTTCGAAGGATCTGATCATATCGGCTGATGCCCGCTCCCCGAGAAGGAGGCTTACTGCCCCGATGATAATAGATTTCCCGGCCCCTGTCTCCCCGGTAATCACATTGAGACCGTCGGTAAAAGAGACCTTCATCTCATCAATAATGGCAAAATTTCTGATGCTAAGTTCTGTTAACATATTACAGATTATTTGTTCCCGTGGGCGATCCGCCCCATCCCAGCTTCGTTCGCAGGATCTCCATATAGTCCCTGTGAGGTGACGACACGAGATTAGTCACATACGGGGACTTCTTAATAAGTACGCTATCGCCCGACTGCATGGTATGCGAAACCTGTCCATCGAGGGTCACAGTCGCACCCTCACCCTTCGTCCACATGATTACCTTTATCTCAACGTCATTGGGAATAATGATCGGACGATTCGTTAGTGTAAAGGGACATATCGGATTTATGATGAAGGAATCCTGCTCAGGAAAGACTATGGGGCCTCCAGCAGAGAGGGAATATGCGGTGGAGCCTGTAGGCGTGGAGATGATTATACCATCGGCCCTAAAGGTGGTTAGATACCTGTTATTTACCGTCGTTTCCAGATTTAGGATGCGTGAAAGATTCCCGCGCGTAATCACCACGTCATTTAAGATGCTCTGCTCCCTGATCGTTTCCCCACCAAGATACAGCGCAATATCCAGCATCATCCTCTTTTCAGTCTGGTAATCACCTTTGACAATCAATTCCAGAGCGTTCGTCATCTCGCTCAGATTGACCTCAGTCAGATATCCGAACTCTCCGAGATTAATGCCGACGATCGGTATGTCATACTCACTGACAAAACGTACAGTCCTGAGGATCGTTCCGTCACCGCCCAAAACAACCAAAAGATCGACCTGCGATGCCAGCTTTCTCCTATCCAGACCCTCACCCGCGCCTATCTTCCGCGCAATTCCCTCTTCTAAATAGACCTCGATCCGCTTCTCGATGGCCCAGTCTCTGAGCCGAACAGCACACTCACTCGATTGCCCTTTTTCGATGTTTGCAATGATACCGATCTTTTTAATGCTCATGGAAATCCCTTGGTTACAATTCTTGGATTTTTCTAGCACAAAAAAATTTGGTTGTCTATGTGCAGATTCCAAAGTGGTGCTGTTCGGGAGATCTTGTGCATCTGCGTGGCTCGGGCAGAGCAACACTGCACCTCTCCGTATAAGTGGGAAATGCCCTCTCTTGGTTGAGAGAGGATGACAGGATTTAATTTACATATTTTGACTCCTGTTGAACAAAAACTTTTCTATGCCTATATCGTGGGGAAAAATGCGTGAGATTAACTATTTCAACTAAGCTATTGATTATACTAGCTATTAATTAATACTGCAAATTTTGCTCTTAGTTAAGAATCGATGTTTTTCAGATACTTACTGAAATAATTAACAGCTGTATCAACAAGTCTATCCACATCCGAGATCACATCTTCATCTATAGAAAACTAATAGCCGGAGGGATTAGAACATGCATGATGCGCTGTATGGAAGGGCAGCGGAAATCCGGGAATCTTGACCCCTAAAGCTCATCATTTTGATTTACGGGTAGGATCAATCAATCTCAAAGACTCAATGTTCCGTTAAACAGAAGGTTGGTCAGGTCTATGGCCTCCTCAAGTCTCCCAATTATCTCTGCTTATCGGATGACCCGTCATTCTCAGGACTTTTTTCCACAGCCGGAGATTGCAGTTCCCTGCTCGGGGCTTTGGCCCGCATCCGCTCCCCGCTGAACCCCCCTATGGGTCTCGTAAAGGTATAATTGAAGGGTTCTGCGACAAGCGTCTGTGCCGTAGCACCGACGCTCTGGCTTGGGATCGAAAAAGGCAATGACACGATAAAGACTGCGGTGCCAACCACCGTTGCCACGAGACTCACCGGTCTAACGAGCAGAATATCCACAGTGGTCTCAAAGGCCCGGTCATTCGCGAAAGCGGGCACCGAGGCCATGATAATACAGATAGCAATAAGTATCGTTACTGTTAGTTTCTTCATGGAAGTACCTCCATAATCTCCTAAAGTGCTCGTGATCCCCATTTATGAAACTTTCCGGAATTGTTATTAGCCAAAAAGCATGCCGTTCTTATTGCGATTGGGGTCTCTACTTATTTTGTATAAATTCTATCAGAGCTATCGATAAAATGCAATGCCGATTACCCTGCTTCACGCCGTCGAAATTTCTTAACTTTACATAAGAAAAAGACTAAAGGGAAATATTAGACGTATTCCTTCGAGAACATTTCGTTATCCGCCAAAGGACTGGAATGATTTTTTTGTATTGCAGTTTATATCACTGCCACTTATATTGTTTTTGCCATGTATCGTCAGAGGTGGGAAATTAGGTCGAGTCCGGCTCAATTTATTGAGTCCCTCCTGGGCTGCTAATTTAAGCGCTTTTTCAATTTAAAATGTGAGACACTATTCCTGAATCGGTATGTTTCATAGATGGAACTTATAGGCATAAAATACTGCGGTGGCTGCAACCCTCTTATCGATCGCCAGGGGTTGGTTCGAGAGATAGAAAAATTGCTCCGCCCCGGTTCACCGCTCGTGATGGAAATAACGACTTCTCTATGTGAAATAGGGATACTGGTATGCGGATGCCCGATCGCCTGTGCCGACAGGCCCGATGTCCGGGGAATTTTTAAGCATCGGATTCGCGTGGGTGGACCAACAGTAGATCTGGACTCTGTCGAGGAGGATAAGATGGCATCTGTCATCGTCGAAAAGATCAAGCCTGTTGCAGTCGAAGAGATAGGGCGAGGATGTGGCCGTTCCATATATTTTACATGAAATAATTAGCTGCCTCTTCCTGAAGGCATATATGAAATGACGTCGTCATTTAATTCTGTAGATAATCGAACCGAAAAGTCGGCAAGCCGGCCTATGGATAAGGCTCTCGTTGTCGAGGGAGGCGCGCTGCGAGGGGTCTTCTCAACGGGGATCCTGGATGTCTTTCTTGAGGCGCGATTCAATCCTTTTGATTTCTATGTCGGCGTTTCCTCGGGTGCGTCAAATATTGCAGCTTATCTCGCCGAAATGATCGGTCGCAACAAGAGAATATATACCGACTATTCGCTGCGGCCTGAGTTCATCGATATAATCAGGTTCATCCGTGGCGGTCATCTTATGGATCTCGACTGGCTCTGGAACACCACCATACGGGAAATGCGGCTCGACCTGCAGAGGATCTATGCAAAACGGAAACCTTTCATAGTGGTCCTTACAGATGTGCAAACTGGTAAGGCCCTATATAAGCGGACCAGCGCTCACGACCTCGAGCATGTTCTTAAAGCTTCCAGCGCCATGCCTCTTTTCTACCGGTCTTCCCCAAATATCGATGAACGTCCGATGACGGATGGTGGGGTGGCGGATGCCCTCCCTGTAAGCAAGGCCATACGTTTGGGGGCTCGCCGGATCATGGTAATTCGTTCCCGCAATCGAGAATATGTGAAACGCCGCGACCCGTTTGATTGCCTCATACGCTGGCGCATGCGGCGTTACCCCTCACTTCAACAGGCTATGTTTGAGCGCGTTTCGCGTTACAATGAATCGGTGAAGCTGATTCATAAACCGCCGGAAGGCGTAACCATCATTGAAATCTGTCCGCCGGAAAAATTCCGCGTATCGCGGCTCAGCCAAAATCGTCCCATTCTGGAGGAAGGCTATAATCAGGGCCGTGCCCTGGCATCACATGCAATCGCACGCTGGGAAGGCAGATGAACATTAGTCTCTCTCCAAATATTATCGTCGTTATGACCGGTCAGAATTTGCCGCATTATTGATTCGCATCAGCACGGGGATGGCCTCAGGGAACTGAAGTCCTTTTTCAAGGGAGCGCTACTCGCGATGGAGCCCACATGTTTTACAGGATAGCAGCCGACATGGTGATCTTCATCCATTTCCTGTGGATAGCCTTTGTCATATTGGGCTTTCCGGTATTACTCTACCTGAATTTTTCCAGATGGAGGGTATTTCATTTACTCGCTTTGATCGCCATGATCGTCATGCAATTGACTGAGACTATCTGTCCCCTGACCTACCTTGAAACTTATCTCAAATCTAAAGGTGCATCGAGTCGCGTATACCCCGGCCAGTTCACCATAGATACAATTGAAAAACTGATCTATGTTGAGGATTTGACCCTTGAAAAAATTACACACGCGACAATCATATTTCTTGCTTTGGTCTTGCTCTCATTTTGGTTGAAGCCTGTCACCTTCAAGAGGCAAACAAGGGGTTAGACATTGAATTATCGCCCTATTTCTGATATGGGCGTGCATGTTATACTAATTCAATTGCATTTTCCTGCTTTCCTCCTTTCGCCGGGATAGGATTGAGACGAACAGGCATAAATATTTGGGACAGGCTTAGATCTGTGCCGCCATTTATCGCGTTATGAATGAAGAACCGACACTCAGAGTGGGCATCCTGCAGGGCTACAGTGAAGTACTAGGAAGGCTAAACGGCCCATTTCTTATCAATGATGCCCTCAGTCTAAGCGGGACGTTCAGGGCCTATGAACGAGAAGGCCGCATCCTCCTTGCCGATGCTGCGGGACATGAGATAATCCATGAGAAAGAAGTTCGGTGCACCCCCGTCGATGATTCAACCTTCACCCTCCTCGATGTGATGATCGGTGTGAATTTCCACTGGCAGAGAAAACAGGAACAAACTTTCCGCGGAGAACTGAGGCTCATCCTAGACGAAAGCGACAAGCTCGTTGCCGTCAATAGAATTCCTTTGGAAGATTATTTATCAAGTGTCGTTTCCTCAGAAATGAATGCTGAAGCGGGGTTGGAATTCCTCAAGGCCCATGCAATTGCGTCACGTAGCTGGCTTGTGTCCATGCTCGGAATGGCAGGCAAGGCAGTGCACGGAGGAAATGCATCGGCCGGTCCAGACCGGCAAACTAAAGAGCACATCAGGTATTACCAGAGGGTTGACCACACGCTTTTTGACGTCTGTGCGGACGATCATTGCCAGCGGTATCAGGGCATCAGCCGGCCAATGTCTGATAACGCCCGGCAGGCAGTTGAGAGAACACGCGGCCTGTTTCTCGTCTACAACAATGAGATCTGCGATGCCCGTTATCATAAAGCCTGCGGCGGTCTGACGGACAATTTCGCAAATACTTGGGATGGTGTCACCGTCCCATATCTCACGTCCGTCCCGGACTCTGCTGTCCCGTATGATCCGATCCGCACGGAGGCCGAAGCCAGGAAATGGATTCTGGGAGATCCGGGGGCATATTGCAATACTGAAGACCCCAATGTCCTGCGCAGGATTCTCCCCTCCTTCGATCATGAAACGGCGGATTTTTTCCGCTGGAAGGTGGCGTATACACGCACAGAACTGGAGGATATCGTCCGGGAAAAATCGGGGGTGGATTTCGGCAATCTCCTCTCTCTCACTCCGGTTGAACGCGGCCCCTCCGGCCGCATAGTGAGGCTGCAAATCGCAGGATCGAAAAGAACTCTGACCATAGGCAAGGAGCTCGAGATCCGTCGCTGGCTCTCACGCAGTCATCTTTACAGCAGCGCATTTGTCGTTTGTGCGGAGAATGATAAGTCCGGCCTTCCAGTCCGCTTTATCCTGCATGGCGCCGGATGGGGACACGGCGTAGGCTTATGCCAGATAGGGGCAGCCGTAATGGCCATAAAAGGCTTTACGTCAGAATCTATTTTGAAACACTACTATAGTGGTGCGGAGCTTCAGAAGCTTTACTGAAGAAAGGCTATGCGAAAATCACCTATCAGAACTTCTTTCATTCTCGGCGCCGGGCTGGGAACGCGCCTGCGCCCTCTGACCGATAACTGCCCGAAACCGCTCCTGCCCGCAGGCGGACGCCCGATGATCACTCATGCAATGGATCATCTTATATCTGCGGGTATAGAACGCTTCATCGTCAATACCCATTATTTTGCAGAGGCATACCATAAGGCATTCCCGGATCGGCAATGGCGGGGGATTCCAATAATCTTCCGGTATGAACCTGTGCTTCTGGATACAGCGGGGGGCATAAAGAACATAGAAGATCTCCTTGACGGCGACGAAAGGATCCTCGTTTACAATGGCGACACCTTTACGGACCTGCCGCTTACTCATCTCATCAATGCACACTACGCGATGCGGAAGGAAGTCACCCTGGCTCTGAGAAGCAGTGGTTCTCCTTTGAACGTCAATCTGAACGCACGGGGCGATATATGTGACCTGCGGCATACACTGGGCGACCGCGGTGTTAAGAGCTGTTTATTTACGGGCATCTATATCGTGGAAAAAGCCTTTCTCCGACGCCTCACAGAGGGCCGCAAAGAATCGATTGTCCCTGTCCTTGTCGCCATGATCAGGGAAGAACCTGGATCGGTGGCGGGGATAATAATCGATGAAGGTCGCTGGTATGATATCGGATCTGTGGCGGAATATGAGAGGATAAATTCATTGCTCGCAGGATCGAGGTAAGAGCGGCCCTTCATTACAAGACCCTTTTGCAGGCCGAGGACTTAACTTTATACCCGCTGAGATTTCCTTTCGTCAAGCGGGTGTCAGCAACGGAGACCAATTTGGAGGAATGATATCGTAAGGTATCTTAGAAAAGGCCGATGCATCAAGATGATAAAATGCTCCACTTCGTACGCAAGGCACTGCGGCTTGGGAGATCAGATACCCTGACCATCATGCCTATGGCCAAACGTGGATCAAGCCGGGCCTTTCAACGAATCAAATATGAAGATCATGGCTCCGTCATTCTTATGTGCTATGACCACGTGCGCAGAGAGAACAACTACTACGCTGCCATTGCCGACTTCCTCCTGCAGATCCATATCCCCGTCCCGCGCATTCTGGCGCACGACCATCTGATGGGCTTCATCGTCATGGAGGACCTGGGAGATAGAGACCTGTGGTCCTATAAGGATGATCCGTGGACAAGAAGGAGTGCATATTACCGCGCGACCCTCTCCATTGCACAGAGACTCCATACCTTTCCCGTCGAAGATTTCCCTTTTGATAAAGTCCCTCTGATGGAAGGATTCAGCCTCGACCTTTACCGATGGGAGCGAAATTACTTCATGGACAATTTTGTTCACGCCGTCTGTGGCATCAAACTCAATCCACGGGAAACAAGAGATTTAGAGGACGAATTGAACGGCTTGTCGGGGCGGCTTGAGGATGCAAAACCCAGCCTTGTGCATAGAGATCTTCAATCGCAGAATGTGATGATATGCAAGGACCAGCCGGTATTCATAGACTTTCAAGGCATGCGGGTCGGCAATTTTTTTTATGACCTGGGGTCACTGCTCTATGATCCCTATGTCTCCCTGACGGAGGATGAACGGATGGAGCTGCTCTTTCATTACTACAAACTTCCGGCTTGCGACGGCACAGACACTTTACAAAATGATATATCTTCGGGCGATAAAGTCGCCAAAGTTAAGCAGGTGAATGCTGATATGCGACAAACGGACTGGACGGTATTTCAGGATAGATTTAGGGACGCGTCGGCACAGCGCCTCATGCAGGCGCTCGGCGCTTATGGTTTCCTGGGACTGAAGAGTGGTCTTTCAGAATTTCTCACACATATCCCCAAAGGCATTACAAATCTTGCTGACAGCGCTGCGCGCGCAAAACAGCTGCCATTGCTTAACGATCTGGCGCTGAAATGTCAGCAGTCTCTCGGACGCAAATCATGAGAATGCCATGGACAATCTTCCCGCGCAGACAGGCGTCCTGATACGGATTGTCTGCTCGCGGGACCGTTTTGAATTCTTTGCCGTTGACATCTAATTGCAATCGTTCTATAAAAAAAGAGAGAGAACCTCTCGGCAGCACAGGGTAAATCACTATATGACAACTGAATTGACATATGTAGTTATCACACCATACAGCCTCCTCAAGTCGAGGACCGGCAATATCATAGCACGGCTCATGTCTCTCTCCGGCTGCGACCTGGTCGGTATCCGCATGATGCGGCCGTCGGATACGTTTGTAAATGAATATATACGGCGTGTGAAAAGTTTGAACATCCCCAAGGTGGGCAAGGCGCTCGTCGATTATATCGACCAGAATCTTCGGCCTGAAAATATCTTGAAACAGCAGAATCGCTGTTTGTTTCTTCTCTTCGAGGGCGCGGACGCTGTCGCGAGAATCTACGACGTTGTCGGTAAACTAACCACTGTGACGGAATCAGAGGCCAATCGCGGAACAATTCGCGGAACCTACAGCGACTATATCACCACCCCTGACGGAGCTGTCCGGTACTTCGAGCCGGCAGTCCTGTTGCCCACGAACCTTGAATATGCAAAGAACAATCTGGAATTTTTCGCAAAGTTTGGATTCAGCGATTCCGGCATCTACGAAGAATGTTCCGAAGGAGAAACAACACTGGTCATCCTGAAGCCCGACAATTTCTTCAAGCATTCTGTCCGCCCGGGAAATATGATCGACATGTTTTCCAAGACGGGTCTCCGGATTGTCGGCGCCCGGATGATACGTATGAGCGCCGCCCAGGGCGAGGAGTTCTATGGATTCCTTCGCGACGTTTTCAAGAAGAAGCTGAGGCCACAGATCGTGGCCCATCTTAAACAGGGAATGGAGGGCCTCTTCAATTTCCAGATAACAGATGACGAATTCAATGCCATGGCTGAAGTCATTAGCGAAAAAAATGCCCTGTACGAATTTTCACAGATCGTAAAATACATGACCGGCCTCGACCCGAAAGATGTACCGCCGGCAGACCGAGACAAACCCGGGAAACACCTCGCGCTGGCGCTTCTTTACCGCGGCCTTAACGCAGTTGAAATAATACGTGAACGCCTGGGCGTAACCGATCCCGCAATCGCCGCAGAAGGAACTATCCGTTCCGATTTCGGCCAGAACATTGTGCAGAATGCGGCACATGCATCCGACTCCGTCGAAAATGCCGTCCGTGAAAGAAAAATCATCGGTCTCTATGACGATGCAGGCGACGACTGCAAGAGAATAATCGAAGACTGGCTGAAGGATGATCGTGGCAGTTCAATGCCCTTGAAGGAAACAGCGAGAATTCAAAAACAATTTTAATGAAGGATTGCTTCTCAAGTATCGTGAGCTTTCAGAAGCGACTTAGCTGAACTCCGGCATGAACTGCCAGTTGCCCCGAAGGGTCTCATGTTGTAATCCTGCCTTTAGAAGACCGATGAACTCATTCGCGGGAAATGTAGCGAGCCCCCAATGCTTTCCAGATGGGCCGTATAAACCTGGCAATCCAAAAACTTAAATTTGAGTCCCTTCAATTTGTAGACCAGATCGATCAACGCCGCCTTTGATGCGTTGCTCATAAGCGAAAACATAGACTCGCCGAAAAAGCATCGCCCCAGCGATACACCGTAGATGCCGCCGACAAGTTTTTCCTCATGCCAGGCCTCTGCTGAATGGGCATTCCAAGATCGTGCAGTGTGCACAGTACGCCTCAAGCATGTCATCCGTAATCCAAGTGCCATTCTGTTCTCCTCCGCAATTTCTGACAAGATAGAACGACTTCACGAAATTTATGATCGTACGTAATCCGAAAGATCCCTTGCCGTAATACCTTCTTCATGCTTCGGGAGACTCTGAGTTCTTCCAGAAATAATACGAATCGCGGGTTGGGAGACCACCAGATGATGGGATCGCCTTCTGAATACCATGGGAAAATGCCCTGGCGGTAAGCCGTCGAGAAGCCTACCGGGCGAAAGGTCACCACCGATGGCAAGGATACCATTTCCCGATGTCAGCTGCACGGGAGGAAATTTATTTCGTCACCCAGTCGAAAAATCGGCATGAGATATTTAGTGCCAGACTCCCATAGCCCGATGGGCACTGTGAGGCGTTAAGTCATAACTCTGAGGTTTTGAAAAAGAGAATCTGCGCCCGTCGCAAGTGCTAAGTGACCTAGGATCTACTCTTCGAGAACCCGCACAGTGACATCATCACCTTCAATGTCCGCAAGAGCAGTGCCGCCTTCTTGCAGCTTCCCGAAAAGCACCTCATCCACAAAGAATCGTTTTATCTTGTCCTGGATCAGACGGGCAATCTCTCTTGCCCCGAATTCCTGGGAATAGCCTTTACGGGCAAGCCATTCATAACACCGGTCTGTAACCTTGAGGGTTACATTCTTTCTCCTGCAACTGAACGGAGAATTCACCGATCGCCTTTTTTACGATCATGAGCACTACTTCATGGGTAAGGCCGTTAAAGTTGACAACCCCATCAAGACGGTTTCTGAATTCAGGCGAAAAGATCCGCTCCACCGCCGTGAATACGGCGTCCCTGATTGACATTCTTGGCCTCAAATCCGATAATCTGCCTGCCGATCTCCCGCGCACCGGCATTCGATGTCATGAGTATGACTACGTTACGGAAATCTGCCTTCTTTCCGTTGTTGTCCGTCAGCGTCGCGTAGTCCATCACCTGGAGCAGATGTGTTGAAAATATCGGCATGAGCCTTCTCGATTTCATCAAGGAGCAAGACGGAATGGGGATTCTTTCTGATAGCCTCGGTGAGCAGTCCACCTTCTTCGTAACCCACATAGCCCGGCGGCGCCCCCACAAACTTTGCAACGGTGTGCTTTTCCTGATATTCACTCATATCATAGCGGTGCAGAGGCACTCCGAGAGTAGTGCAAGCTGTCGCGCAAGTTCGGTCTTTGCCCACACCCGTCGGGCCCACAAACAAGAGGGAGGCAACGGGTTTGTGAGGTTCACGGAAGCCCTACGCGTGAGCGCTTGATGGCATCCACTACCAGCTCAATCGCTTGATCCTGTCCGAAAATCTTACTCTTGAGGCTTGTCTCCAGATCCTTCAGCTTGTCCAAGCTCGGATGACGAAACGCTCTTTTCCGGTATTCTGGCTATCTTTGCATCAACCGCTTCGATATTATGAAGATCGACTATCTTTTCTACGCCCTCATCGGCATCCTTCATATTAGCCAGAGCGCCGGCTTCATCGATTACATCGATTGCCTTGTCCGGAAGCCTTCGGTCATTGATATATTTGTCAGGATAATTCCGCGGCGCCCGAATGGCCTCTTCGGTATATGACACACGATGATATTCTTCGTATTTGCTTCTTGATACCCTGCAAGTATCTTCACTGTATCATCTGTTGTCGGCTCCGATACCTCAATCTTTCTGGAACCTGCGGGAAAGAGCTCCATCCTTCTCAAAATATTTGCGGTATTCGTCGTATGTGGTGGAGCCGATGCACCGGAGCTTGCCTGAAGCAAGTGCGGGTTTCAGAATATTGGACGCATCCAGCGAACCGCCTGACACAGCCCCGGCGCCGACTATATTATGAATCTCGTCGATGAACAGGATTACCTTTTCCTGTCTCTGAAGTTCAGCGATTACGCGTTTCATGCGCTCTTCAAAATCACCCCGAAATCTGGTGCCGGCAATGATCGCTCCCATATCCAGGGCGTATATCTTCGAATCCTTCAGTCGTTTCGGAACCTTCCCGTCAGCAATGAGCTGCGCCAGCCCTTCGGTTATGGCCGTTTTCCCAACCCCGGGCTCTCCGACATGGACAGGGTTATTCTTGAATCTTCGGCACAGGACCTGGATAGTCCTCTCAAGAATATCCTCCCGCCCTATAAGGGGATCGATCTCTCCTGCTTTCGCCTTGGCAGTCAGTTCTGTCGTGAATGATTTCAGTATCTTGTTTTGCTCAGAATCCTTTTCTTTGGACTCTTGTTCAGGCTCACTTTCCTCTCGCTTCCTGCCCCGCTTTTGTACTTCCGTAGTTTCGGGAATAACAGAGACGCCGTGAGAGATATAATTGAGCAGGGAAAGTCGTGTGATGCCTTCTTTCTTGAGGAAAAATGAGGCATAGGACCCCTTTTCATCAAGAATTGAAACTAGAACATCTCCCAGTTCAACAATATCCTTCTGCGCAGAGGTGGTATGCCATACCGCTCTCTCCAGAACATTTTGAAAACCCAATGACTGGACGGATTGAGCCCCCTCCACAACCGGATTGCCCTCGCGGAGATGCTTTGCCAACACTCTTTTTAAATGTTCGGGATCGCCGCCGCATCTTTGGATGATGTCAGATCCGTCATCAAAGAAAAGCGCGGCATAGAGAAGGTGCTCAGGCGTTACGAACTCATGAGACCGCGTATTGGCCTCGGCATATGCGGCCATGATGATTTGATTCAGACTTTCACTTATCTTCATTGTATTCCCCCTGTCGATCAGGCCTCTTCCAATGAGCACTTCAGGGGAAATTCTTTCAGCTTCGCCATCCTATGGACCTGCGCTGCTTTCGTGGCGGCAATATCATAGGTATACACACCACATGCCCCGGCCCCTTTCTTATGGACGTCGAGCATTATTTTGGTGGCTTCCGCCGCTGGCTTATGGAACACAAGTATCAGAACTTCGACGACAAATTCCATTGTCGTATAATGATCATTATGAAGTATGACCCGATACATCTTCGGTTCTTGGAGGACCGTATCGGGATCTAACTTGACATCTCTGTCATCCATTGAATCAGGATCACGATATTTCGACATATATCCCTCAAACTGCACATCAGTAGTTTGCCTTCTAGTAAATCTACAACACTAATATAGAACACAGGAGGCTGACTGTCAATGTCGTTATTGGGCTCCTGGAAACGCTGTAAACTTGGATAATTAGATATTCAGACAATCTCATGCCTTTTTTTGCGATGACAGGGATGCCCCCTTTTCATGATATCAGGGTGGTTTCCGTCTATCCGATAATTTTGTATTATATGATAGCCCCCCTATCTGCAAAGCTTCGGATTTTGCGAACTCGCCGCGACATAGGGCAAGACCACCAATCTGCCAGATAGGTACTTGAGGGAGATATATTTTGCCTTTGTATCCGTTAATTTCTATGCTAAAAAATCTGAGCCGTTAAATATGCTCAACAAATTGAATCCTTCGGTTCTTTTGCTGCAGTGTCCGTACTTGCAACAAGAAACGATGCAGGATATATTTCAGCTATCTAAGATTAGAGCGGCTTTGCAACTGGTTTGCGAAATAACAAATTAAGCTTAATTGCCCAATCACAGGACAGCATGCATAGCTCGTGTAAAGATAGAATAGGTCTTTAGGGGGTACCCGATGAACAAATTGACCGTCGCTCTGCCGTTCAGCTTGCACTCCGGTTTTGAAAAGACGCTCCGACTCTTCCTTCAATCACAGCTGATTGACGAAGTGTTTATACTCCATGAGGGCGCCTTCAAGCCGCCATGGCCGAAGTGCAAAGTTATAAGAGCATCATCCCTTTCCTCCGGCAGGGTATTGAACAACCTCATAAAAAGAGTCAGAACGGATTTTCTCATGATGATCGTGGAACCCGAGGAAATGGAGATTCCGCCCGGCACGCTCGACCGTCTTATTGAAGTGGCGGAAAAAACGGATTCTGGCATGATCTATTCCGACTACCTGGTAAAGGAACAGGGCGACCTTGTTGAACATCCCGTCAATGACTATCAACTGGGAAGCATCCGTGACGAATTTGATTTCGGATACTTGATCATGTTCTCTGTATCTGCAATCAGACGTGCATTAAGAAAATACGGCCCCGTACCTGACGTCGTTCATGCAGGATTGTATGACCTGCGCTTGAAGGTTTCTGTCGACCAAAGTCTTTTCCATATTCAGGAATTCCTCTACACGAAGAAAGGATCAGACACCGACGCGGACAAAGACAGATCGAAGCGTGAAAACCATTTTAATTATGTCGATCCGCGTAACCAGGCCGTGCAAAAAGAATTGGAAATGGTTGCAACAGAGCATTTAAAAAATATCGGCGCCTTCTTGGAACCGCGCTTTAAAAATATGCCTCAACCTCGCTATGATTTCCCCGTTGAGGCAAGTATCATAATTCCCGTCCGCAACCGGGTGGGGACAATTACAGATGCGGTGCATAGTGCTTTGACGCAGGAGACTAACTTTCCGTGCAACGTAATTGTTGTGGACAATCATTCCACTGATGGAACCACGCCCCTCCTTACTGAACTTGCCGGGAGTAATCCTGCTGTGAAGCATGTCATTCCGTCGCGATCTGATCTAACTATCGGCGGTTGCTGGAACGAAGCAATCTTCTCAGAATTCTGCGGCCGCTATGCCGTACAATTGGACTCGGACGATGTTTATAAGAGCCCCGCGACATTGCAGATGATCATCGACGTTATGAGAAGCGGAGACTTTGCCATGGTCATCGGTTCTTATACACTCGTCAATGAAGCGCTGCAGGAGATTCCGCCCGGCATAATCAACCATAAGGAATGGACGGATGACAACGGACGCAACAATGCACTGCGCGTAAACGGACTGGGCGCGCCGCGCGCCTTTGATACTGCTCTTCTTCGCAGCTTCCGCTTTCTCAATGTGGGTTACGGAGAAGACTATGCTATGGCCCTCCGATTATCGAGAGAATATCGAGTAGGCAGAATTTATGAGAGCCTCTATCTATGCCGGCGGTGGGCAGGCAATACGGACGCTCGCATCTCCATTGAGAAGAGTAACCGCCATGATGCGTTTAAAGACAAAATTCGAACTATCGAAATCATGGCTCGTCAGAAGCTGACGGCGAAATGAGGACGAACATGGATCCCCTCTTGCAGGAAAGAATATCGGCCTCATTTGACGGGAAAGCGCTTGGGCCGTCTCTGTCAGCGCTTTGCCGCAATCTCCTCCAGGAGCAAAAAACCTCATGGCGTGATCTTTGTCTGGGATATGAAGCTCTCCGAAGCGTACGGGTAAAGGAACTCCGTTGCAACGGCTTTTCCGTGAGGCTCCATCATAATCCCGCAAGAATCAAGAGCACTACTGCCCCGGTTGATCAGAAATCCATCGATAAGAGACCTTGTTTTCTCTGTCTCGAAAATCTCCCTGAACCGCAGCGTGGCATCTTGTATAGGGAGGATTTTATCGTTCTCTGCAATCCCTTTCCCATCTGTCCGGAGCACTATACAATTGCGCACATCGCTCATGGTCCGCAGTCGTTTGAAGGAATGGTTTCCACATTTCTAAAAATGACAAAGGACTTCAGCCCGGATTTCAATGTGTTTTACAACGGCCCGGAAAGCGGCGCATCCGCACCGGACCACCTGCACTTTCAGGCGACTCCTCGGGGAATACTGCCGATTGAGAAAGAAATCGTGGATAGGGCAAGACTGGCATTAGTCAAATGTATTCATGCCATTCCTCTTTTCAGAGCAAAAAATGTGGGGAGGGAAGTTATTATTGTGGAAGGAGAAGATTCCGCTGCAATCGGCGATGCCTTGACAAGCATCGTCTCGGCCATGAAGAGTGTCCTATCGTCACCGGCAGAACCGCAGATGAATCTGCTCGGCTCATATGAGAAAAACACATGGCGAATCCTAATATTCCCGCGCCGGAGGCATCGCCCCTCTGTCTACTTTTTGCCGGGCAACGAAAGGATTTTGATCTCGCCGGGACTGGTAGAGATGGGAGGTATCATCGTAACGCCCATAGGAAAAGATTTTGACATGGTCGACGAGGAACTGATTAGGAAAATTTACGCGGAAGTCTCAGTCGGCGAAGAAACCATTCAAAAAATACTGGAAGTCCTATCCCTTTGACACTTATGAACTTGACCGCCATTGTTGACAGCAGGATGACATTTGAGCAGGCCATTGCCGGCACAAGGGCACCCCGCGAGATAATTGGCAAATTATGCCTGGTCGAAGTGCGCTACCGGGCATTCGACGGCCGATTACACCAGGGACAACTCATCGTTCACCAAGAGGTGAAAACGGACATTATGGAAATTTTTAGCCTGCTTGAGCAGAGCGCGTTTCCCGTTCATCAGGTTATACCGATCGTGAAGTACGACTGGTCTGATGACCTGTCGATGGCAGACAATAATACATCTGCCTTCAATTACCGATTGGTTCTGGGCACCGATAGGTTATCAAACCATGCATTTGGAAAGGCTGTGGATATCAACCCTTATTTGAACCCTGTGATAGATGAGGACGGCCGGATTGACCCTCCAGGTGCCAGCTATATTCCCGAGAGGGCAGGAACATTTGGCGATTCACACCCTGTCGTGCAAGAATTCCTGAATCGGGGATGGCGCTGGGGAGGGCATTTCAGGCCGAAGATAGACTACCACCATTTTGATAAGCCGGCATAGCGCGCCCAACCATGATTCCCGCCATCACATTTCTTGTCGAAAGGTACTTACTCAGTGTGACGTCGGAGATAACAACTCTTTTCTCCGCTTCCGATGCATGCAGGAGATGAATCCTGCTTCCCAAGCGGACGGCAAGACCGACGTGCATGACGTCCAATCCCTTTATGTCCGTAGTAATCGCAATCAAATCCCCATTCTCGGCCATGTCTTCGAACTTTCCTAACGCAGCTTTCGGAATATGATGCAGTATTCTCCTGGACAGGCGCCTTTCAATGCCCATCATTTCCCGATAAGGTTTCTCCAAGTTCAAGACGGGATATTCTTCCCGATGCCCTGTCATAAAATTAAAATTCTTCCGGAATGGTTCCCCACCGGACCTGCAGGTGACATTCTTTAATATCCTTTTTTGCTCGTTGTCATAGAGCCAGTCGGAAAAATAATGGAGACGCGAGGAATATCCCTTCGTTATGCCGTGGCGGTAACGAATCTTTTTGAGCCGCGCGGCATAGCCCCTGAAATGGGCTTTGCCCCTTCCTATCATCCCTGCCAGGGCGATAACATTTTCCGCAAAGGTGAAGCAGTCAAATTCTCTTAGATTTATGACGAGGGCCTCCTTCCCCCGCCTTTCAAGCGTGTTGCTCGCGTATGGAAAACCCAGAAAATACTTTCCCACGCCCAGCATCACCTCGCCGATCGATCTCGCTCCTTCGTCCTTACAAAGGGATCTCACAAGACCATCATAAATGACGCGATCTTCAGGCTGATAAATCACAATTGGACCTCTGCGCCATCGAACCCTATCGACGCAGCGGAGCCGTCTTCGGGAATCACCAATGACACGAACTTCTTTTCATCGTATGCAGAACCCGGGTTGATTGATATTAAGGATCCTTTTCTCACAACCTTCTGGTCGTGCGTGTGTCCACATATATGGTATCTGACCTTTGGATGATTAAGAAGCATCTCTCCGAGTCTATCGCTTCCCATAAAGGCGTTACAGAAAGTCCACCCGGGAAACGCTTCTCTCATAGTCAGCATTTCGATGAAGCCGATATGATGGGTAACGGCGATTATATGTTCTACCTCGGCTTCCAGTCTCTCTATATCCCTCTCCAGCTTTTGGTTAAGTTCACTGGTGTAATCCATATCCGATTTGCCAAGGCGCACGAAATGGACATCATTCCAGATAATGTGTCCTCCGAATATTTTCTTTTCATGCGACGATCGCGGAGGCATCTCTCCCGGAGAGAAGGAATAATCATACCACAGGCAATTGCCCGCAAAACCTATACCGCCGACAATTACGGGCTTCTCATCGAGGAGCATGAATCCGCAGTCCACGATTCTTGATTTCAAGATTTCAAGATGACTGGGCGTATCACCTTCGTTGCTCCAGTAGTCATGGTTTCCAAAAACCTTGAGCCTGATGGGCGCCACTTCACTGAAAAGGTTCAAACATTCTTCCAATCTTGAAGAACCGAGGCCCACCGTGTCACCCGCCAATACAAGCACGTCAGGTTGCTCTCTCTCCAGTCTTCTTATAAAATTCAGCAATTTATCACGCTCTGCCGCGTTTCTTATCAGGTCGTAATGGATGTCACCGGTTGCTGTAATTTTCATGGTTCTCTAAAAAATGGCTCACTTGAAAGTCATTCTGTGATTTGTCTCCGGAAGATAACACAACTCACTGTGAAATTGAATCTTAATCTACTTCTCCAAGATGCTTTATCCCAGGGAAGCCCGATCCAGACAAGAGAGTTGGTATATATCATTGATTTTTGCGTTGTTATGCGTTAGTAATTTAAATCCTTTCGGGCGGGGGAAAATAGTGAGGGAGCGTGGGCTGAAGGTTCTTTCGTTGTCAGACGAGAGGACTAAGCTCTACCAGGATATACATTTGATGAGCACGAAGAGAGGTAAATGAAGATTTTTCTGACCGGTGGAGCACCGGCTGTATCGGAAGCTCAATCGTACCTGCCCTTGGCAAAGGGTCATGACACAATTCTATTCGACAATCTATCGACTGGTCACAACTGGGCCGTCTTTTACGGTACGCTGAAAGTGCAACACCTTGAAGACAGCTCTTACCTTGAGAGTGGGAATTAAAGCTCATGTCTTCAAAAAACTATAAGCTGATATGCTTTTCTATTCTCTTAGTGCTGGGTACTTTTTTTGTCGTACTCTATTATGGCCCCCGATATCTTGCTTACGCTGATAAACCTCTGAATTCAGATGCCGTAGTACTCTTTGTGGGGCCCGACAACAAGGCCCGGCAGGAAGACGCAAATCGTCTGATGCATGAAGGTTATGCCCGATATCTTTTCATCCCCGCGTATGGAAGAATCACGGAGGCCTCATCTTTGTCATCTACGGCAGGGACAAAGAAAGCAAACCCAGAACTAATTATTACCGGCCTCAAACCCAAGCCCTATTTTGAAAATACACATGTTGAGGTACTCGAGGCAAAACGAATGATGGAGCAGTACGGATTGAAGTCTGCAATCTTTGTTAGTTCATCCATTCACATGCGGCGCATAAAGATCATCACGGACAGAGTCTTTCATGAAGAACCCGCGAGAATCGTCTTTGTGCCCATTCGAGCCGAACCTGCGCCTCAGGATTTTTTCGAACTGACGCTGTCCGATTATAAGCGCATGGGGAAAGAGTATGTCAAAATCATCTGGTTTTTGATGTACTCCTCGTTCCGGTCAACCTGACATAACTTACTATTTTAGAATGGCATTCCTGATGGCATCACCCATTTCATGGGTTTTGTTAACCCCGCCCATATCAGCGGTCTTTATCTTTCCCAGGGTCAGGGTTTTCACTACTGCCCTCTGTATATCCAGGGCTGCCCGTTCTTCTCCCAGATGATCCAGCATCATTCGAATTGATTCAATCGCTGCAATAGGATTGACTATCGCCTTTCCTGCATATTTCGGGGCTGAGCCGTGAATAGGTTCAAACATGGATGGAAATATCTTTTCCGGATTGATGTTTCCGCCTGCCGCGAACCCCATCCCTCCCTGAAGCATGGCCCCGAGGTCGGTAATGATGTCACCAAAGAGATTGGAGGCAACGATCACGTCGAAGCATTCGGGGTTCTTAACAAACCACATGGTCAAGGCATCAACCAATGCCATGTCAGTCTTTACGTCCGGGTATTCCGCTGCCACTTTCTTGTACACTGAATCCCAAAAAACCATGGAATAGTTGAGCGCATTTGACTTCGTGCAGTTAGTCACCATGCCGACGGGGACCTTATCACCGAACTTTTTCCGCCTTCGGGCAAGTTCAAAGGCATAGCGAATTGCCCTCTCACACCCCTTCTGGGTGAAGATGCCCGTCTGAATGGCAAATGCATCGGGAGTGCCCAGCTTGAAAAACCCCCCTGCTGCAGAATACTCTCCTTCCGTATTCTCCCGGATTACCACCATATCAACGGTCTCAGGTGTGGCAGTTTTTACAGGTGATTCAACCCCGAAATAAAGTTTGATAGGCCGCAGATTTATGTATTGATCAAAACCTTTTCGAATTGCAAGAAGCAGAGTGAGCGATATATGGTCAGGTACCTTATTGGCATCGCCTATGCAGCCCAGAAATATTGCATCAAATTCCTGCAATATCTCGAGTGCATTTCCCGGCATCATCGTTCCCCTCTTCAAATAATAGTCGCACCCCCAGTCAAAATTCTCCATCTTAACGACGAAGCCATATTTATCAGCAACTGTCTGCAGAGTCTTGGCGGCTTCTGATGCCACTTCAGTCCCAACCCCATCCCCCGGGATGATTGCAACTCTATAGGATGACATACGCTTCCTTTCAAATTTCAAATCCCTTTACGCTGCCTTGAAATACTTTATATCTTTCCCGTCAATATCACGGATAGACAGCGAGCAGATATGGAGTGCCAACCGCTAAGAGCACGGCAAGAAAGATCAGTCCGAAAATGAGTCCCAGTATCCAGAAATCTTTGCGGTTGACGTAAGCACTCCCAAAATAGACCGGACCGGGACCGGTGGCATAAGGAGATATCACGCCCATTATCCCCAAGCTATAACAGAGAAGGAGGGCAAAAACTTTGACGGGAATCCCCGGCACAAGTGCACCTGCGGCCAGCATGACAGGCAGCACCGCCGTTACGTGCGCGGTGATGCTCGCAAACATGTAATGAACTACAAAAAATATTGCTACGAGGCTGACCATGATGACTATGGGCGACATCCCCGTCAGGAGTACTGACGCGCTCTTGGCGAACCAGGTCACAAACCCCACTCTGTTAAGGCCGTCTGCCATCGCCACAAGCGTGGCAAACCAGACAAGCACATTCCAGGCGGCTTTGTTGCTTAGGATATCATCCCACGCCACAATTCCTGTAATCACCATCAAAGATATGACCACTCCTGCGACAGTCGTGGCATCCACAATCTTTCCTCCAAATATCCACAGAGTCAGGGCGAGAATGGCCAAGAGAGCCATCACCAGTTCCTTGCGGGTGAACTTGCCCATCTTGACAAGTTCCTGCTTTGCCCAGGCTTGAACCTCTCCGCTCGATTTAATTTCCGGGGGATAAATCTTGTAAATGAGGTACGGCAGAACAGAAAAGAGGATAATGCCAACAGGCAGGAATCCGGTAAACCATTCCGTCCAGGAAATGCTTATTTTCGCCGTCTTGTTAACCAACTCGAGGGCCAGCAGATTCGGGGCCAAAGATGTGATGAACATAGAACTGGTCACACAGGTAGTCGCAAATGCGGTCCACATAATATAGGCTCCGATCTTGCGAGTCGTCTCACCCGGAGCGGAGCCGTAAAGGCCTGGGATGTTGCGGATGACGGGGAAGATCGTGCCGGCGCTGCGGGCTGTATTTGACGGGGTAAAGGGGGCAATAATCAGGTCAGAAAAGGCTATCGCATACCCTAAACCCAATGTCCTCTTGCCTAAGAATTCGACGAGTACCAAGGCAATACGCTTCCCAAGCCCTGTCTTCTCATAGCCCAGTGCGAACATGAATGCCCCGAATATGAGCCAGACCGTCGTATTGGAAAAACCGGACAATGCCCACCTGATTGAATCAGAGGGCTTCGGCCCCGCAAGGCCCAGAACCGCGACCAGAAAAACACCTATGAATCCTATGGCGGCAGCCGGAATAGGTTCCAGAATCAGAGCGAGAATAACAGCAGCGAAGATGGCAAAATAATACCAGGCAGTGAGCGTCAGCCCCTGCGGCGCCGGGAGCAATGCGATGATGATTCCCAAGAGCACCGGCAGGGTAGATTTCCAGATGAAAGACTTCATTTTAGCCTCCTTGTGTTCCTGACTTCTAAGGATGGATAGAATTCACCGACAATAAGGCGCCACGAAACCTTCCGACGTATTTCTTTGTTTCCGATTACCGCAATCTTTCAATTGCCGGTAATTTTATAACAATGGGAACCGCAATTCAAGAGGGTCTTTTCAGCTTCGTTCGACGAACTCCACGATATTTCCGTCAGGGTCTTTAACCATGGCAATGCGCATGCCCGGCCGAATCTCCTTTTCCGGCAACGTAAATTCTATACCCTTATTCTTGAGTAGAGAACAAACTTGGGCGATATTCTTTATGACGAAAGTTACGTAGCGATATCCCAATTGATTTTCCAGGCCGACGACTCCTCTGGAAGGAGGGGTCTTCGGATCGATCAATTTGAAGTCACTGGTGCCGAATCTCAGCCGATGCATAGTGCCAAACCATACCGGCGTGATTCCCACAAACTCCAATCCCAGAATATCCTGATAAAAATTGAGGCTGGCCTTGATGTCACTGACTACTATACCGAGATCCAACGAATCTTTCGCAGGCATTAGCATTCTTTCGTACCCCTTTCAAACATGCTACGGCGACGTTAGGATGAGCTAAACATAGTACCTCTACCACATTTCGACTCTTTCGACTTTGCCTCTCAACCGGAGTCTTTTTTTCAGACAAGAACAATACAGTTCCGCCATAAACAAGAAAGGGTGGGGAACAGCTCCCACCCTCTCATGTCTTATCATCTATAACTATATACTTGCAGCTTTTCTTATCATGACTGAAAATCATTTGACGGCATCTTTCAATGCCTTGCCCGCCGTAAACTTGGGGACCTTTTTGGCGGCAATCTTGATCGGTTTGCCGGTCTGAGGATTTCTTCCTGTTCTGGCAGCTCGCTTAGAAACGGAGAAAGTACCGAAACCAACGAGAGTAACCTTGCCTCCCTTCTTCAATCCTTTCTTGATTGCATCAAGGACCGCATTCACCACACTGGCAGCCTCCGCCTTGCTGCAGGTAGTTTTTGCAACTACATTGACGAGATCTTCCTTATTCATGCTTCATCCTCCCTTTTTTAATATTGTAAACCCGCCGTGGGCGACAACATCGATCCGTCAGGATCGATAAGACCTTTTGTGCTGTATATATAAATTTTGAGCGCGAAAAAAGCAACAATAAATCTTATTTATTTTAAATATTTTTTTGAACCCTGCAAAGCGATCGTCACGGTCGGCGGATTATGCCAGGAAGAGCAGTCATCAGCCTCTCTCCCTGTATGCTTCGCCTCTTCCATTTATCGCCTCAAACGGTTCAGATGCCAGCCGCATCCGCTCCCTGATCGCCCAGGGACAGTATATTGATGGCCTCTGCCTTCCCTAAGTCTATACACCCAGCAGTTGCGACACTATTTTTTCAGCTTGGTGATTTTCGCGCCTTCTATGGTTGCGCCGGCCATGATCCCTTTCTGACCGAACACAAACCCGACAATAGGTTGATTGATCTTGGTCGTGTCTACGGAACCCTCGGCGCCGACATTGACTAGAGTCACCGTGCCATCCACACCAGCTTGCCAGTTGTCGCTGTTGCGGAATTTCTTCAAGGCAGCTTCATCTATGAATATGAGAATAATGTCTTTTCGCTGGGCGCCTATCTGAAGGCCGAAAGAAGCTGCAACTATATTGTAGTAATCAACGGTTTTCCCGTCTATCCTCAAGGCGCCTTCGCCATATTCACCGCCGATGATAAAACCGGCCTGCACCACATTAGGGATGATAAGAACGCCCTTCGCGGCTTTAAGATACTCCTGAGCACCGTTCACTTCCCTTCCAAAGCGATCGAGAGCCACATCAACGCTAACATCGATCTCCTTGGCTGTGGCAGCAAGAGCTGAATCGATCGTAAGAAAACCCACCGCAAAGAACATAAGAATGGAAAACACGATATTGACCGTCATTCTCATTTTCATTCTTCTTCCTCCTTTCCGTAGTTTTACAGAGTGGATCCGTCCATGTATTTTTTGTACCGAATAAATTTTATTCCTCTTATGGCTGTTTTGCAATTCATAAAAGACTGATTTACATGTTCTAAATGCCGTAATACCTGCTCAGGGAAAAGCACTTTTTAAGATGAACTGGTAGAGATGCGAGGAAGAATGGCAGCGTGGAACTTTAGCTTGAAATTTGGTGCGTATAATGTCAGTAGATCGAAAATCTCTTTAGCTCGCTCCTTCTTCAGGATCAGAAAAATGAAATCTTTGGCAATGGGCAATGAAAAAAAAATTGTCCTATTTACCTTTACATCGCACTTCCTGTTTCATTTTTACGAACTGGCCTTCCCCGCATTGGCGATCCCTCTCGTCCTCTCACTGAACATGAACCTTGAAGATGTCTTGAAGCTCGGTTTCCCCATGTACCTCGGCTTCGGCCTCTTCTCCCTGCCATGGGGCCTTTTTGCCGACCGTTTCGGCAACCGGATCGCTCTCATCATCTGCTTCTTCGGAACCAGCATAGGCTCAATTATGACAGTCCTGGCAACATCTCCGACGCAAATAATGCTATCCCTGGCTGTGATCGGCATCTTTGCGGGTATTTGTCATCCCGCAGGCATGGGTCTCATCTCCTTAGGCGTAAAGAACCGTGGGATGGCCTTGGGGATCAACGCCATTGCCGGGAGTATCGGACTTACGGCAGCTCCTTTTCTCGCCGGGTTGCTGAACTGGTTTGCGGGATGGAAGGCCGCGTATCTCGCCGCTGCCGTATTTGCACTCTTCTGGGGTATTACAATGTTGTTTGCCCGGATCGACGAAACCCCGCTCGTCCATGCGCACGAAAGGGACGCGACTTTCAAGAAAGGCCATGGGTCTTACCTGCCGTCTCTCATCCTTTTTTTCGCAATCGTGACCCTGGGAGGCCTCGCCTATCGAATAAACATCGTAGTCCTGCCCGCCTACCTCGAATGGAAGGCATCCTTCCTTTCCGACCTGCTCCATTTCCAGGCCCCGGCGGCGATCACGATGGCGGCCGGCATACTGACGTCTGTTATCTATATTGTCGGGATCGGCGGTCAGCTATTCGGCGGGAAAATAGCAGACCGCTTTGAACTGCGCCGGCTCTACCTTTTATTCAACATCATCAGCCTTCCCTTTGTCATCATGATGGCATATGGGACAGAGCAGTTCCTTTTCTTTGCCTCTGCTGTTTACGTCTTTTTTGCGTTAGGCATCCAGCCCATTGAAAACAGCCTCATCGCCAAATTTACACCCCAACGGTGGCGTAGCACCGGCTATGGTTTAGCGTCCGTCTTAATTTTCGGAGTCGGTTCCCTCTCGATCTATCTGGTCGGCTGGGTCAAGGATACATGGAATCTCGGTTTCGTCTATGCCTTCTCCGGCATCATGATCATCATGATTATAGCGGGTATCGTGCTACTCCTGCGGATGACGCGGGATGTATCTTTTAAGAACTTTTGACCATTGGAGGCTACCTACCGGGATATCCCGCCAACCGTAGTGTCAGCTTCTTGATGCAATTTCTATCTTTCTGTGTTACGTTTCCGGGCAAAATTGTTTACAGCGATGAAGCAGAAACTGCGTTATTGAAAAAGAGAAATGGATGAAATCGATTATCAACAGATCATGAAGTGGGTTATCATAGTGATAGCCGCCGGTTTCCTGGGGCAGTTCGGGAAATCATTCGCCACGTACTTGATTGAGAGGGCAAGAAGAAAGAAAGCTCATGCTGCTTCGGAGAAATTAGAGGGAGTAGTCAGCGTGCCGAGAGAGCCAGTCCTGAGGCAAACTATGTCTGAAACTACCGAGGGTGAAGGCAAGGCTGAGAAAAAGGCCCGGAAGGCTCTGGTAAAGCTGAGGAAAAAAGAGAAGGGTTGAGCGTCCTGAATACACACTTTCCCCAGCTTGTGCTTGAGAGATATTGAGAATAGTAATCTGCTCTTCCCCTATCTGAACTGCTCCGGCACCTTATAAAGGCCGCCGGACCATGCCACAAGATCGTCCATGGATCGGGCTGCAAGAAGAGAAGTGTTCGCCAGAGCTACATCTATCCCCAGGTCCTCCGGCATCTGAACAATCTTACGCCTTCTCAATTCTGCAGTCTCGTCTGCTTTGGCCGCCTTGCCGAGGTCTGTGTCGCCGGCGACGGCCTTTATGGCAGCCTCTCTCTCCGCGAGTGTCGCGCATTTATGGAGATGCGCGATTCCTTTCTCCGAGACAATCTGTGTGACTGCGTCACCGTAAATCATGACGGGCGGCACTTTGAGACCGGCCCGCTTCATCAGCTCCCAGGCGTCAAGTTTGTCAACAAAGCACTGTATGCCCTTCGGCCCGCGTGTCTCCAGTATCTGGACGACGAGTTTACGGCCCCGGGGCATATCGCCGATAAGTCCTGCACGCATACCACTCTCCTTTCCCACCTTGACCCATGCCTCGCTGGAATGGCGCCTGCCGGGCGAATCGCAGCCCATATTGGGCGCGCCCCCAAATCCCGCGATGCGGTCGGCAACAGCCGTGGAGCTGTTTCCATACCGGTCGATCTGGAGAGTAGATCCTACAAAGGCGTCCACGGCATAGTGCCCGACAGCCTGACAGAAGGCCCGGTTCGACCGGAGATTACCATCCGGTCCCACGAAAAAGACGTCCGACCGGGATGAGACGTAATCCTCCGTTCCCACCTCAGAACCAAAGGAATGGATTGATTCCACAAAACCTGCCTCAATCGCAGGAATCATCGTAGGATGTGGATTAAGTGCCCAGTGGGTGCATATCTTGCCCTTCAGGCCGAGCTTGGCGGCATAGGTGGGAAGTAACAGCTCGATAGCCGCGGTGGCAAAGCCGATCCCGTGGTTGAGGGAGCGCAGTCCGTATTCCGCATAGATCCCCTTGATCACCATCATCGCCGTGAGGACATGCACGTCCCTGATCTGGGCCGGGTTACGGGTGAAGAGGGGCTCGACATAGCACGGCTTTCCCGTAGGGACAACGAAATCTACCCATCCGCCGGGAATGTCGATCCGTGGCAACTTACTTGTAACTTTCTCCACCTGCGCCACAACTATGCCCTGTTTGAACCGCGTGGCCTCCACGATGGCCGGCGTATCCTCCGTGTTGGGGCCTGTGTAGAGGTTGCCGTTCTTGTCCGCCATGACACCGACTACTAGGGAGACTTGCGGCGTAAGGTCGAGGAAGTACCGAGCGAAAAGTTCGAGGTAGGTATGAATCTCCCCGATCTGCATCTTCGCTTCATTCACGAGCTTTGTTACCTGCACAGCCTGGGGACCGGAGAACGAAAAATCGACTTTCTTGGCGATCCCCCGGACGAATAACTCGCAGTGGGCGGGAAGCGCTATGACGGACTGCACCATGTGAAGCCCGTTGACCTTCGCAGGATTGACCTTGCAGAGACAGTCGGCCAGAAACTCGGCCTGCTTCTGATTGTTTCCCTCCAGGGCCACACGGTCTCCGGGACGGATAATCGTCTCCAGAAGGGCAACGGCGCGGGAAGGCTCTATAATCTTGCCTTTCCCCCCTTCCGTCAAAGCCTTCGCCCTGGCCATCCGCGTCTTGTACTCCTTCTTGCGGGATTCCCAGTCTTCTCTCGCGTGTATAACCTGTGCTCCCATAGATTCACCTCCGGGGATATGAAAAAAATGGTGCCCCGCTCTCAATGTGCGGGACACCATTCTCATTAACAACACATGACTAGCTCGTCTTTGTGTGGAAGACGTGATCGAGATGTTCCTTGTCGGGCATATCGCTTGCCGTAAACTTGCAGATGATCAAATAGGCGATGAGCGATACGATGAAGCCCGGTATGATTTCATGGATGTCCTTCACGCCGGGGAGATAAAAACGCAGACCGAAGCGCCAGATCACGGTCGTAGCGATACCGATGATCATCGAATAAAAGGCGCCCTTCCCTGTTCCCCACCGCAGGAAGAGACCGCCGAATACGGCCGGGAAGAAGCCCGCCGTAAACACGGCCCCGGAAAAGGCCGTCAGTTCCACGATACCGGCAGGCGGGTAAAGCGTCAGAACAAAGACGATACCGCTGTAGATCCACATTAACAACTTCGTGTATCTCACCTGCGCCTTCGGCTCCAGAGGCTTTACAACTTTCCATATGTCGCCGACGAAGGCCGTCCCGACAATGATCGATACTGCTGCGTAAGAGGACATGCCCGCCGCGAAGAGGCCGGCCATGACAATTCCTGTTACCCAGGGACTCCCGAATTTCGCCAGCATGAATCCGACAACTTCGTCCGTATGCTTGATAAGATAAGAAGCTTCCTGATCCGTAACCATACCATGGACGAGGGCGCCGACTGCGAAGACACATGCGAGTGAAATGCCCAGGAAGATCGGGGTCGCGATCATCGCGAACTTCATGCTTTTCGCGTTGTCGATGGAGTAAAACCGGATCAGGCAGCGCGGTTCGGCAATCTGCTTCATCCCGACGGCAAGGCCGATGCTCGTGATGTACGCGAAATGAGACCAGCGTGCAGAAGGTCATGAGGCCGTTACCTATAGGCTGGCCCTTCGCCGTAAGATGCGCCGTGTTGGCAACGCTGGCCATCAGAGGCTCCCAGCCGCCCACATACATGGCGGGAATCATGACCATGAGGATGGCCACAAAGAACATGATGAGACCCTGCACGGCATCCGTCCAGAGGACACTGTACATGCCGCCCATGACTGAATAGAGGGTCGTAATAAAAATGATTAGAAATGCGCCCCAGACATACGGCATGCCGAGAGTTGATTTCAACAAATGCGCACAGCCCTTGGCAATCGCCGTCATGTACCAGAGGGTGGCGAAGAGGATGATGACGGCGGAAAATATTCTGATGGCCTTGGAATATGTGCTCTTGTAGCGGAAGTCAAAATAATCGGGGATTGTGACGGAACTCAGCTTGGCTGTCTGTACCCTCATCCTCGGACCCAGGAGGAGCCAGGAGATCATGCAGAAAACCACCCAGTAAAAACCGACCCAAGCCCAGGAGAGGCCAGCCTGAAAAGAGAACCCCGCCTGCCCGATGTACGTATTCGTGCTGATGAATGTAGAAAAAAAGGCAAGGGAAATGGCCCAGCCGGGTATCTCCCTCTTGGCGACATAAAAGGCATCGACTCCTTCGGCGGCCCTCTTCTTGAACCACTGCCCAATGCCCAAACAGAACGCGGTATAAACAATCATGATGACTATTATGGCCCAATGTTTCGCTAAGTATTCCATATGGCTGTTCTCCTTTTAGATAAAGACGAATGCAGGTATAAACGACCCTTGTGGAACAGGCAGCCGCGATTTCCTAAAATTGCGGTTCAGCCCACACTGCATGAGCCTCCCTTTTCGTCATCACCCTCTTCTTCGCCGTGAATCACTACCTTCATTCGCGAAACAATGATCGCATTGATGACGGCCAGAAGGATGATCCCCCAGTAAGCCATTCCCGTCAAAAAATCCATAACCGCACCTCCTTAGCAAGATTGACCATGATCCTATAATGCTTCAATTCCTCGACGTCTGCTTCTACCTCTCTTCCGATCTCTATTCCCGCCCATACACGCCCATCAATGCACCTTCTGCCAGGATGTGGCCTCTCATGGCCTCAACGAGCTCCTCCTTTTTTGCGCCCTCCTTCAGATTCGTCAGGCTATCCAGGGCATAAACCCTGAAGAAGAAGCGATGCTCGCCTGCCGGCAAACAGGGACCAAAATAGCCCTACCTGATCGAAGTCGTTCTTGCCCTGCCTGGCGCCGAAATCGAGCTGCCCCGTTTTGGCAACGGCCTGGGTAAGACTTGTCATATCTGCGGGAATATCATAGATCAGCCACTGCACCCAGTTGCCTGTCGGGGCATCCGGTGTTTCACAAATGACGGCGAAGGACTTTGTGCCTGCCGGGGCATTTTTCCACTCTAAGGGAGGCGATATGTCCACATCGTCGCAGGTATACTTATCTGACATCGACTTCGCGTGACCGAAGCCCGTGCTCGTCACCTCCAATATAGCACCTTTCTTAGCATCTCCGCCGGACCTTGAGCAGGAGGCGATTATCACAAGACTTAACATCATCACAATCATCACATAGAAAACGAAGGGTTTCTTGAAATGCATCTGTCACTTACCTGCCTTTATTGTTTTTGTATTAGTGTTGAGATATATGCTGATCCGACCCGGAACGATCATTGCCCTGACAGCACCTGCCTTCGTGCTGCAGCGGCTTTCCATCGACAATCACTTATGACCACCCCGTCTTTCCGACAGCGAATGAGAGGATATCTTTTTTCACGTACACGGTGAGTTTTTCTTATATACCAACATTTGTAATCTGAATCAAGTGTGAAACAGGGGCTTAAATCAACATGTGTACACGATGGAACAGCGTGCCACATTTCCTGTCAGCAGGCCTAATGAGATGTATGCTCCCATGCCGACTTCTTAAATATTTCCGCAGGTAATCTTCGGTGCCTCCTGATGGTCAGATTGACGGCAGGCAGGTAAACTAGGTCATCTCTGTGGATAGGAGAATGGAATAAGAGATTTCCAGCGCGCGCAGATACTGTATGCCGCCATCCCTGCTCCCGCATATGCTATTTCCGCGAAATGGTAGTTTTGTACCAGTGTACTAACAGTATTTTTCTACTATTGCATTTATGGCAATAGCCTATTATCAAAGAGTAAAATTACCGTGAATGCAGGAGAAAAAGTGACAGACAATACAATCAAGAGATTGTACGCAGATGATGCCCATATGGTGACATATCTTTGTCCGAAGTGCGGTGAATCTCGGAAGCAGTCCGTGGACAAGTGTAAGAATGTCGTAGGTTTGATAAAAATGAGTTGTATTTGTGGATATGTATCCGAGATAAAGATTGAATTCAGAAAATTCTTCAGAAAAGATACAGAACTTGAAGGTTTTTACTACAAGAGCATTCCTGAGGGTCATTGGGGGAAGATGATCGTAAGAAATCTGTCTGTTGCGGGGTGCGGGTTTGAAATGATTAGAAAGGATCCCCTAGCGGAAGGAGAAGAAATAAAGCTCCAATTCACATTGGATGAACCGAAAAAATCCATTATCAGAAAAAAGGCCGTTGTCTCTGAAGTCCAAGGAAGTCATGTCGGCTGTAGGTTTTGCGATCCTCCGGGTCATATCGATTCAGAACTCGGCTTCTATCTAAGAAGATCCTGATCAGCATCGTCCATCAAATCGCCTGGACGCCTTTCCTCTGATCTGTTCTGTTATTTGATCACAAATGAAAACGGATCTCGAATATCACTTCTTGCACGGTACCGCCTCGTTATCCCCGGTAAGCTGAAGGGTTGAGATGAAGCAACTGTCAGCAGAAAAGACGAGGCCCGAGCTATGCCGAAGCCTAACCCAGGCCTCTGAAGCGTTTCCAAACGTGTGCAATCTTGGAGGTAGCAACGTAGGAGGCTTCCTTGTGACTGTAACATATTGAACGCCAATGTCAACAAGACTGTTCGAAAATTCATCGTAATTTGACGATGCAATATTTCAACCACAAAAATCTTGACAATAGTTTGATATAAAACTATATTTGCTCCATGAAAAAAGATCACATCATATTCTTGATCGGACGCATCCAGTATAAGGCAAATCGCTTTCTTTCCCATGAAATGAAGGCCCATAATATCAAGGGATTGGCGCCATCCCACGGCGAGATACTGGGTTCTCTTATGGCGAGGGGGCCCTTGCCCATGTCGGAAATCGGAAGAATTATCGGCAAGGACAAGTCCACGATCACAGCCCTGGTAAACAAATTGATTAAACAGGGTTATGTAGAAAAAAAGACCGAACCTGCCGACAGTCGTATCAGTCTTATCGCCTTAACCGGGAGGGGCATGGCTCTGAAACCCCACTTCCAACTCATTGCCCAGAAATTGAGGACTCAGTCATATCAGGGCGTCACCGACGATGAAAGGGAAACTTTGGTTAATCTGCTCACTAAGCTCAATGCGAACCTGTGATTTTTTCGCAGATGAATTTGGATGTCAAACTATCAACAATCCGGATTAAATATCTAAAATATCAGCAAGGAGGAAGAAGCATATGCAGTACGAAAATATTATTTTTCAAAAGGCCAATCAGGTAGCTGTCATCAAATTTAACAGGCCCAAAGCATTTAACGCGGTTAATGTCGGTCTCTTTACGGATATCATCAAGGCACTGGAAGTTTGCGCAGACGACAGGGATGTGAAGGTGATAGTGCTAACCGGGGAAGGCAAGGCGTTCTGCGCGGGAGGCGATGTGGCGCTCTTTGAAAGCTCCCCTGATGTAAGCGATACACTGCGGCAACTGACAAAGTTCCTGCATTTTACGATCGTCAGCATCCGCCGTACATCAAAGCCCATACTCGCCATGATCAACGGGACGGCTGCCGGCGCGGGAGTGAGCATTGCTGCCGCGTGCGATCTCAGGATTTGTGCATCATCTGTAAAGTTCAGGCAGGCCTATACAGCTATCGGTCTGATTCCTGACGGCGCCTGGACTCTCATGGTTCCATTACTGATCGGATTTGGCAAGGCTTCCGAGCTTGTTTATATGGATCCTGTCTTCGATGCCAGGGAGGCCCTCCAGATGGGGCTCGTCAATAAAGTGGTGGATGACAGCGAGCTTGAGAAAACCACCATGGACATTGCGCTGAAACTCGCTTCAGGCCCGACAATATCTTATTCCATCGTGAAGGAAAATTTTAATAATGCCTTCTTCGGTCTGCTGGAGCGGCAGCTCGAACTGGAGCGGCGGGGGATGATCTGGGTAGGGAAAACGGCCGACGCGAAGGAAGGGATCTCCTCTTTTATAGGAAAGAGAAAACCCAACTTTAAGGGGCAGTAGATCCACCAAAGAGCTCATGCTTCTTAAAGCCGGCAATAATTTTGCGATCGCTTTTTTTGCCGGCTTCTATCTCTTTCAAAATGTTGAATTCCGCAGCGAGCTCATTGCCCGCAGCTTGCTGCGGAGAACTTCAATGCATAAAATGGTGAACTTATCTGGGCAGGTGATCTTGAAAATTTTCGATGGTACTTCCACTCTTCCCTTACTATTGTATTCAATATTGACTGTCATCAGCAAAGAACAGGATTATGAGATACGAATTTTCTCTTGGTGAAGATAAACTCTTGAGTTAATTGTTAATTCTGTTATAATGAAAAATATAAAAATCCCTCCTTCTTAATGTTTCACCCATAATGAGAGGCGGATATGGGATGAAAACGAAATCCAGAACAAAGCAAGCGGATAAGAAAGGCAAGAAACGTGCGGGAGCGCCTCCCTGGAGTGAAGCAGTATTCCGGGAGTTGGCAGACAGTATCATTGACGGTGTCTACTGCATCAACACTGACGGATTTTTTGCCTTTGTAAATAGAGCAATCATAGAACGATCCGGCATTTCTCCTGATAAATTTTATGCATCTCACTTCCTCGATATAGTTCATCTCGATTACCGTGATCTAGCCGCCCGGAATTTCCAAAAAGTTATGAGTGGGGAAAGCGGTATGCCGTATGAGCTGAGATATGAAGGTGCCGATAGACAGGAAAGGATCGTGGAAGTAAATTCAAAGCCGATCCGCAGTGACGGGAAGATCGTCGGCTTATTGGGCGTTTCACGAAATGTCACAGAACGGAAGCAGGCAGAAGAAGCTTTCCGGGAAAGTGAGGAGAGATTTCGTCTCGCGGCGGAATCCACAGCGGACCTCATTTGGGAATGGGATATCAGGACAGGTGATCTGGCATGGTTCGGTCCTATAGATAAGTCGTTGGGTTATGAGGCCGGTGAGTTTCCAAGGACGATAGGCGCTTGGGAAAGTATTATCCATCCTGATGACCATACTCCTGTCATGGCCGCACTGGATCGCCACCTGAAAGATCGTAAACCCTATAATAAAGAATACCGTGTGCTGAAGAAGGACGGGGAAGTGATTTACTGGGCGGATCGTGGTTGTGCCGTGTGGAATCAGGAAGATAAACCCTACAAAATGGTCGGTGCCGTGACGGATATTACCGACCGGAGATACATGGAAGATGTGCTGAGGAAGTCAGAAGAAAAATACCGTGCTCTTCTGGAAAATGCGAGTGATGCCATATTACTCGCCGATACGCAGGGAAACATCGTAGAGGCAAACAGGAAAGCTGAAGATCTGTGGGGATACGCAAAAGAAGATCTCTTGCAAATGCATTATATTCAGCTCCACCCGATGCCGGAAATGGAAAGAACGATCGCCGCCTTCAAGAAAATTGTCGAGAAAAACACCGGGCATTTGAGTAACGCCTTCATCCAGAGGAAAGATGGCGACATAATACCTGTCGATATTACGGGAAGCGTCATAGAAGACGCCGGCAGAAAAATCATTCAGGGATCTTTTAGAGATATTTCCGGGCATAAACAGGAAAGGGATGAGCTGGAGAAACTTGTAAATGAGAGAACGGCGGAACTCTCCCGAAATAATGAGCAACTGAAATTGGAAATCAAAGAGCGGAAAAGAGCCGAAGGCGTAATGAAGAAAAAATCAAGAGAGCTGAAGCATCATGCAGACAAGCTAAGAGAAATGAACGCCGCCTTAAAAGTGCTCTTGAAACAGCGGGAAGACGACAAGAATGATTTAGAAGATAAAGTGACATCAAACGTGAAGGAACTTCTTCTCCCTTATATCGAAGAGATGAAAAATAGGAAGATCGATCCAAAGGGCAAGGTCTTCCTGAGCATCTTGGAGACAAACCTGCAAAACATCATTTCACCTTTCACGCAGAAAGCTATCCTCGAAATACGTCGGCCTGACTCCCCGGGAGGTGCAGGTGGCCGATCTCATCCGTCAGGGAAGATCCACAAAGGAGATCGCGAGATTCATGGGCATATCGACAAGCGCTATAAGCCTTCATCGCTATCATATCAGGGAGAAACTGGGACTTATCGAGCGGAAGATCAATCTAAGAACCCATCTACAGAGCCTCTCATAATAGTAATTTTATATTACTGATCATCTATCAATAATCTAATAACTTATTTCCCTCCCTCATATAGCCTCAAAATACAAAAATTGTTAAGAAGAGATACGCGTTTTCGGCAAAATATAGTCAAATAATTTCTTGATGAATTTCCTTTCGAAGGCTGTCTGTCATAACCGATTGCCTATATCCATCAGCATCTAGAATTAACAAGTTTATTCGTGTCCCTAGTTGGCGTTGTTCCACGACGTATCGACAATAAATAGTGAAGCATAAAGGAATTGGGGTATGAAATGGTGCATATTTGTAAATAGAAAATGCTGTGGAGAGGATTGTTCAGGCTGGGTGAAAGACAATTGTTTTATCCATTTATTATTACCTGCCAATTATAGCGGCAAGGAACTACAAACTGCGTTCGATTGGTCGAAGTATGAATCATTTGGAAAACCTCAAAGTGACATGCCGGAAAAGAGCGATGACCAATTATCCTTTTTTGATGAACTTGAAAGGCTAATTATTCAAAAAACCTATGACTACAAAAAGATGTAGGAACTGAAAGCTACTAATTGATGACCCTGTCTCCTTGCTCGTCAGGGCATGCATCTGCACTCAACGAACGGCGTTATCATCTGCAATTTACATCTTCCTAGTCATCAGTACAGGGCGACACTTGTCTAACGTAACTACTTACCTTCTGGAGTATCATATGAGAAAGAGTTGCCGGAAAGTGCCGATATGAAGCCTTCAAGGGGGTCGTTATACCTCTTTGGGGGTGCTAACTGTCTCTGTAATGCATACAGAAGCATTAATCAAATTAAGAAAGAGTCGGGTAAAAGTTTAGGGCTGTTTTCAATTCAAAGGATGTCTAACCTAAGTGCATTAGAAGGAGGTTGACCATGAGAAAACCTATTTTGATATTGGGATTGAGTTTAGTTTTATTTCTTACTTTTGGAATAAGCGTTCAGGCCCAATCTAAAGAAGTAACGGAGTCGGGCAATACGACCTTTTACGTTACAGCAAAAGTTCTTCCCTTAGGAGATGGTATCGTCTACTTTGCTTATGAAGCTATTGGCGCAAACGTCAGTGACACAGGCGAAGGCCTATTTCATAATACAACAGTACGTGCTCTCGGAACCATCACACTTGAAAAAACGCTCTATAAGGACGAGGTGGGTAAGGGTGTTTTTTATCTTGCGAACGGAGACAAAGTATTTTTTACCTATCAGTATGCTGGAGAAATAAAACCAAAAGGAGTAACTATGGGAAAGGGAGGCGGCACCTTCACTGGAGGCACCGGGAAATGTGCGGGTATTAAGGGTGGTTATGAATCAACAAGATATAGTCTGCATCCAGCCGTAGAAGGAACCGCTCAGAGCTATAATAAAATGAAGTTTAGATATACGCTGCCGTAAAGTGAATGTCTAAAAATAGATGACCTTAAAGAAGGGCAGAACCTTTTATAGCACCCTGCAGAAGATTACCGGAAGGTGCCAATATGACGCTTCCACGGAGGTTCTGTGTCTTCTTGGAGGGATTATCTTTTATAGGTTTCAATAACTCCCCATTAAACCAAAGTCTAACTTAGAGGAGGGAAGATCATGAAAAAGCGTTCGAAGAAAAGCACTATTTTGATCATCACAGTCTTTTCAATAGCTATCGCCACAATGCTCTCTTGCGCGTCTTTCTTATACAATCAATCCATTGATGATCAGCGCAGAGATGCCAACCTCACGGTCAAATCCATTGACATCCCTGATTTTAAAATTGCTTACTTAGAGGGCGGCACTGGCGATACCATCATTATGGTTCACGGCTTTGGTGCATATAAAGATGCCTGGTTAAAAATGGCGAAATATTTTACGTCCAATTATCGAGTAATCATCCCCGATCTCCCTGGTTTCGGCGATAGCTCCAAACCCCAGGACGCGAAATATAACTACACTTCACAGGTGAAGAGACTAAACTTATTTGCAAAGGAATTAAAACTGACAAAATTTCATTTGGTCGGAAATTCAATGGGTGGCGCTATCGTGGGTATTTACGCAGCGGATTACCCGGAAATGGTTAATACACTCGCGCTATTCGATGCCGCCGGCGTAAAATCTCCAGTAAAAAGCGAATTATTCTTGCTTCTGCAAAAAGGTAAAAATCCTCTGGTTGTGGAAGATGTAAATAGTTATGATAAACTATTAGAATTTGTTTATGTAAAACCACCTCAATTGCCCTCCTTTATGAAAGAACATTTAGCAGAAAAAGCAGTAGCGGCCGCGCCTTTTAACAAGAAAATATTCAAAGATATGGGGGCCGAGTCATTTATTCTGGAAAGCAAATTAAACAAAATTACGGCCCCCACATTAATTGTGTGGGGAGATTCAGACCGGGTCTTAAGTATTTCTTCTGTTCCCATTTTTGAGAAAAAAATAAAAAATTCTAAGTCAGTGATAATTAAAGAATGCGGCCATGTCCCCATGATGGAAAAGCCCGAAGAAACAGCTTCAATATATAAGGATTTCTTGAAGGGACAAAAGTAGGGAATGCCCACCGGGTTGCAGAAAATGGCGCGCCTCTTCCTGAGGGCGCGCCATTCCGAGTAGAAAGAGAAGCAGAGATGGCACAAGGAAAACCGCAGAAGTCATCGTCTTGAACTTGCGGCCTTATACCATTCCTGAATCAGGTCAAATTTCTTCTTGGCTCATTGGTAATTGCAGGCCCTATAGTTCGAATGGTAATCATCAACCCTGACAACTGACCGCTACTGCACAATAGAAGGTGAACTCAACGTTCCTCTATTTACCGCTTTCTTGCTCTACTCTTGTATTTGGGAAGTTCCTCCAGAATGCAACATTTCAAATGAAAATCAGCAATGTGAAGTAAATCACGGCAGGGAATTTTCCCTTTGCCGTTCATCAACATGAGCGAAGACCCTAAACAGGAATTCTTCAGCGACGGGCTCACTGAGGAGATTATCACTGCGCTCAGCAAGGTTCCACAGCTCTTTGTGATTGCTCGAAACTCGACCTTCACATACAAAGGCAAGCCCGTAAAGGTTCAGCAAGTCAGTGAGGAATTGGGTGTAAGGTATGTTCTCGAGGGGAGTGTGAGGAAGGACTGGGGACAATATACGAATAACAGCCCAGTTGATCGACGCTCTTACGGGGAATCATTTATGGGCGGAACGTTACGACCGAAATATGAAAGACATATTTGCCGTTCAAGACGAGATCACAAAAAAAATCATCACGGCCATGCAGGTACAGCTGACGGAGGGGGAACAAGCCCAAACTCATGCAATGGGCACAAAGAACCTTGAGGCCTACCTGAAGTTCTTACAGGCGAGAGAGCTTTCTATGCGGTTTAATCCGGAGAGTAATGCATTGGCAAAGCAATTGGCAGAGGAAGCCATTGCCTTAGACCCAATGTATGCGCGTGCATACGCTGTTCTGGGTTGGATCCACCAAGTGGACGCTTGGCTGGGAACCAGCAAATCCCCCAAGGATTCAATAGATAAATCAATAGAATTACAGCAAAAGGCTATTATCTTGGATGACACTTATGCGGCTGCCCACGCTTTTTTGGGCTGGCTATTTTCAATGACAGGGCAGCATGATAAGGCCGTTGCCGAAGGGGAGAAGGCTGTCGCCCTTAATCCCAATTCAGCTGATTCACATATGCATGTTTGGTAAATACTTAGATTTGCCGGCAGGTACGAGGAATCCATTCCGGAATTACAGACAGCAATACGTCTTAATCCTATCCCGCCGAGTATGTACTTATATAGTTTAGGAAGTTCCTATGCTTTGACTGGGACATCTCGACGAGGCAATAACATGGTGTGAAAAAGCAGTCCGTCGAGATCCGAATTCTATGATGGCCCGCTTGTTTATGGCTGGGATTTATAGCCGGGCAGGACGGGATGAGGAAGCTCGGATTGAAGCCGCTGAAGTGCTGAGGATAAATCCCAAGTTTTCTCTCGAGAAATTTGCAAAGAGTTTGACATATAAGAAGCAAGAGGATGTAGAGCGCACTGTCAGCGCGCTCCTACTTGGCCCTAATTAATCTCTCTCATAGCACAACATCTAACCTTTTGGAGAGCAGCATGAGAACGACCTTCCGAAAGGTACCAATATGAAGCCTCCAAAGGGCTTATGATTTCCCTTTGGAGGTGCCTTCCCTGTATTCTATCGGTACAGGAAAGTCAGTTCGCGCAAACTGAAATTTCCACTTTGCGATCTCATAATGGCACAGGTGGCCAAAATAAATTCATGTCAAAGAAGGGCGACATCATGAAACAGCACTCCGGTGGATTCATTTCTTGGCGAATTTTTCTCATTTCCTTTGTGGTGGCGTTTGCATGTGACTGCACGCCCGTGGAAGGATTATCGCAGATGGAGTATGATCCGCCAAGTGGGCGGGGCCCAATAGTGATTCTGCTTTCCGGTGCCTCAGGGCTGGACATGTATCTCAGCTATGCGGCCGAGGTAGCCCAACTTGGCTATTATGCTGTTCTTCTGTATGGTAGAGACTTTGACCCCAAAATTGTGGGGGTCTCCGGCCAGGGCAAGTTGAGGCGTGCTATTGAGCAGGCGCAACACTCGCCGAGGGCGCTCCCGGGTAAGGTCGCAGTAATCGGTTTCTCGATGGGTGGTGGTGGTGCGCTCACGCATGCCGCACGCATGCCGGATATTGTCTCCGCCGTCGTCGCTTACTATCCTATGACCATGCATGTGGTGGACATGCGACCCTTTGTCGCCCAATTTCAAGTTCCGGTGCTGGTTCTGGCAGGCGAACGGGATCGTTATCACAATTGCTGTCTGATCGAATCTATGAGGGCCATGGAGGCTGCGGCAAAGGGAAGTGGAGCGCCATTCGAACTTGTGATCTACCCGAGCGCAGGTCACGCCTTCACCTGGGTAAACACCTCTGCTTATAGACCTGAAGACTCCGCAGATGCATGGCAGCGCACGAAAAAGATGCTTAGCCGGCATCAACCCCTACGTTAATCCGATCTTCCGCCGAGAAACCAGGCGGTAAACGGAAAAAAACAAACCTCATACTGTGGCATCCGGAGAAGCCGGTCTATTCGACTTAAATTAAGGAGGTTGCATTATGAAGCGATTAGCGTTTCTTGTCGTTGCTACAACCATCTTCCTAGGTTGTACCCAGTCAGTGCAACCAACGAAAACAGATCCAGCAAACCTTCAGTATGTGGAGGGCCTCATCCAGGGTGTATCAGGCAAAGAAGTTCTTCTCTTATTAAAGCTGCCGGACTTTAGAAAAGCAGCAGACACACCTGCCGCGGAAATTTCACAGCAGATTGTGCAGAAGGGTTTATTTATTGAGGGATTAAATGTAAGCACAGACGGCAACTCCGGCACAATAAAGAAAGTGATAGGTAATTCAGTCAGCATTCTTCTTGATAAATCTCATGCATATTCAATCGGCCAGAACGTAAAATTAGAAATCCCTAAGAAAAGGATAGCTATTGTTGATTTCACAGTGATTAGAGGAGGATTAAAAGAAGCTGGCGCAATACTTATGGAACAGTTATCCACATTATTAATTGAGTCGAAACATTATATTGTCGTCGAAAGATCAAAGCTCAATGCCATCATGGACGAAATTAAATTGATCCAATCAGGACTTACCGAGGCGATTCCGGAAGAATTGAGACCAAAGCTAATGTTTGCCGACTTGATTCTGACGGGAACGCTGGCCGAAATTGGAGATAAATATGACATCAATCTTCGGCTTCTGAACGTCAGGACTGGTCAGGCGATTGCCGCCATCAATGTATCCGCACCGCTTTTTAAGCCTGTAGAAATGAGGGATTCCAGTGATTGGAATGAAGACTTTGAGACAAAGCCTATTGATCACTCCTGGTCAGTGGGGCCAAGGGGAAGAAAAGGTCTTGTAAGAATAGACGGAAATACGGGGGCTGAGAATTCCAAAAAATCACTCAGAATGGACTACACCTTCGATTTAAATAAAAGAGAACGATCATGTCCAGGTATTAGAAATAACAAGAAGCGGGACATTTCTCTTTTTAAGGGTATAGAATTCCATGTGAAGGGGACACACCCGATAACGGGCTTTTTGAATATCGATATCTCGGACCGTGATGACCCCGCTATAAGAAACAGGTGGTTCACAAGATACGAAATTGCAGACGATTGGCAATTAGTGAAGATACCATTTGATCAATTTAGCTACACAAAAAGTGATGTGCTTATTAAAAGGTTTAAACCAGGAAAACAGATTCTGGACATGAGTCACGTGGAAACAGTAATATTTGGAACATGCAACGACATGGTGAGCGAGGAAACGAAAAAAGGCGCCATCTGGATTGATAATATCCGTTTCTACAGGCAATGACTATAATCGGTAATCATCACCGTTACAAATATTCTCTATCACTTGACTTATAGGGTAGTCGGCAATTCCACCGGTTGAGCGATCGCAAAGAATCAGCAATCGGATTTCTTGTTGAGTCCTTCCTGAAGTCAGCAGATCGTCAACCTCAATGAAAATGCACGATTTCAATCGATAACCATTGATGTTATCCGGTGATAATTATGACATGAGTGATACGTTATATGAGGGGCTGGAACCAGAGGGGGCATGATCTTATGTCCACAATTTTTTGGACCGGGAAGCTTTCGTTGCCAATGACGTTGATGGTCAATGCAAATAACATCCTTGCTTGGCTCACGGGCAACGCCAGAAACACGGCCGCGATGAAAGACCGTGTCCGGCAAGGTTATGAAGGTGCTTTCTCTGAACACGTGACCAAGTATGATGAACTGGGAATGCAGTTCCAGACTAAGGCTGCAACAGCCCAACTCGAAGGGGTGGATCTTCAAGGTAAGGACGTTCTGGACGTAGGTTGCGGCACCGGAGTTATATCCCTACTCGCGCTCCAGAAAGGCGTGGCCAAAGTAGTCTGCGGCGACATCTCCAACTACATGCTGGAGCTAGCTAGGGCCAAAGCAGACAAGCAAGGCTATGGCGTTGATCGCATCGATTTTCGTCAGCTTGATGCCGAAGCTCTGCCTATTGAAGATGCGAGCTTCGATGTTGTCATGACAGGAATGGCGTTGGGGCTATTTCCCGACCAAGATAAAGCAGTCAAAGAGATGGTTCGTGTACTTCGTCCCGGTGGCCTGCTTTCAGTCGGAGCCCACGGCCCGGAGCATTACTGGGAAGCCTGTGACGCCTCATTTAGGGCGATCAACAAGAGGTATGTCCTCGGCTACCGTTTGGAATTCTGGCCTTTGAAGGAAGAAGAAGTACGCCGACTTCTGGTAAAAGCCGGTGTCGTCGATATCCGGACCAGAAGGTTCACCTGGCGGAACGTTTTCAAGAGCGGAGGAGAAGCGTATGACTTCTTTGCCGCTATCACCTCTAATTTTTGGTATGCCAAGTTCCCGCCGAACAAGAGGGAAGAAGAAACCAGAAAAACACGCCATTATTTTGAGCGTAAAGGTGTAGTTGGAATTACGGATGACGTTATCTTGGCATATGGGCGGAAGCCATGATTTAACAGATATCCTCAGTTGTTCAGTCTATAAGGAGCCTCACAACCAAGCCATACACCGACCGATTACAGCTCAGGCTGATAACTATGTTCGGCTTTGGCATGCGATCATGTGAGCCCGCCGCTATTTCGCTCAACTCGCTGTTACTCTCTTTCAATTGGTAATATTCAGTTTCCCCCGTTTCATGAATCTACTGACTCGTAGGTGTAGTCCATACTTCTGCCGGTTGAGCGAACTTGAAAAATCAGCAATTGGATTTTTTTAGTTCTTCCTGTACCCTTCACTTTCAGTAATTCTAAAAAAGGTGTACACTACGACCTGTATTCGATAACTGATAACCCTAATCTTTATGGCCCTTAAAGAGATCAAGTGTTTTTTGTAGAGCAAACATCGCAGCAGTATACAAATATTGTTAGCCGATGAAGGAGGAACAATGAAAACGATATTCCGTGCGTTCTCAGCGGCGCTGTTGCTTTTTCTGTGCGTAGACGCAAATGCCGCAAATGACCGACAACTCGTCATGGAGGAATTCATGATACCGGCCGCTGACCCAGGCATTTACCTCTATTTACGCAACAAGCATCCGCTGGGGGTAAGGAAGTTCTCGGGCCAGAAGATCCTGCTCTACGTGCACGGCTCGACCTACCCCTCCGAGACCTCGTTCGACCTAAAGCTGAACGGCCTGTCCTGGATGGACTACATCGCGCAGCACGGCTACGACGTCTACCTGGTGGACCTTCGCGGCTACGGTAAGTCCACGCGCCCGCCCGAGATGGACAAGCCGTCCGCAGACAACAAACCGATCGTGCGTACCGAGACTGCGGTCAAGGACGTAGGTGCGGCAGTGGATTTCATCCTCGATCGGCGAGGTGTCTCGAAGATCAACCTGATGGGCTGGTCGTGGGGCACCGTCATCATGGGCTGGTACACCGCGCAGAACAACGACAAGGTCAACCGGTTGGTTCTCTACGCGCCGAAATGGATCCGCCAAACCGCTGCGCTCATCGACTCGGGCGGCAAGCTGGGCGCCTACCGCACCGTGTCGCGTGACGCTGCCAAGGGCCGCTGGCTCACGGGCGTGCCCGAGGACAAGAAGGCGGACCTGATTCCGCCGGGCTGGTTTAAGGCATGGGCGGACGCCACCTTTGAAACCGACCCCGTGGGCTCAAAGCAGATACCGCAGATGCTGCGCGCCCCCAACGGAACAGTGCAGGACGATCGCGAATTCTGGGGTGCGGGCAAGGCGCTATATGACCCTGCCGAAATACGCGTCCCCACATTCCTCGCGCACGCCGAGTGGGATGCTGACTTGCCGAGCTACATGCTGCACGCCTACTTCGCCAAGCTGACCAATGCGCCCTACAAGCGATACGTAGAGATAGGCGAAGGCACGCACACAGTTATCATGGAGAAGAACCGCATGCAGCTGTTCCAGGCGGTTCAGCAATTCCTCGACGAAAGGCTCAAGCCCAACCATTAACTGTTCGCTGGGGCAGCTCGGTTTAGAAGTGGCCGAAATCGGGAAACTGGGTTGGTGGAATTGATTATAATGTTATAAGTCAGGCTGGAAAGAAATTTCAGCAAGAGCTCACGGCTGACTCGGGACTGAGGGAGAAGTATTACTCAATTCAAGAAAAATTATTCAAATGTCAAGAGTAAGGATTTGACCCCTTACCCCTCCCCCCCCTTACCCCCTTAAGTCGCCTCCCTCTAATTTTTTGGGGTGGTTGGAGTAAGTAGGGATTAGACACCCAAGCAGCCACTCCTGCCCGCACCGTTACTCTCTTTCGATCTGGTAATCCTCAGTTTTAATGAATGACGACTACAGAACAATTGTAGTTGTTTTCAACAAGCACTTTTTCCTGTTATCCTCAAATCAAAATATCTTCTTTGAATTAAAGATTACGATAGTTAGTCAGTAAAGAGGGCAGAGGCGTTTTGACTCTGCCTTCTCAAAGAAAGCCAAAAAATTAATCTACTCTTTAATATAAAGCGATTGACTTTGAACGTAAATTTTGTTCTTTCTTGCTATATGTATTTATATCCTGGTAGATTATAATTTTGGCGCAGATGTTCCGGATGCCGGCGAAACTCACGAACGAACTGCTCAGGAAGAAGATTAAAGCAATGGCAAAGAATATTTCGAGCCCCCGGAAAGCTAAGAAAGCAGCGGCTGAAAGCGAACAACTATTGCGGACCCTGACGGAGAAGTCTTTTGCGGGGATTTATGTTGTTCAGGAAGGACGATTCCGTTTCGTGAATGCTAACGCGGCATCATATACGGGATACAAAGCCGGCGAACTAATTGGAAGGAAAGCGGACCGTATCGTACATCCGGAAGACAGGTCCATCGTGAAAAGAAATGCAAGGGCTATGTTGAAGGGAGAACGAACATCGCCCCACGAGTTCAGAATCGTCACAAAAAAGGGGAATATTCGATGGGTCTTGGAAACTGTAACGTCCATTTTGTATGAAGGTAAACGCGCCATCCTCGGGAATTCTATGGATATTACAGAACGCAAACTGGCGGATGATGTCCTGAGGGAATCGGAACGCCGTTTGTCAGATATCATTGATTTCCTTCCCGATGCAACCCTGGCGATAGATAATAAAGGAAAAGTCGTCATCTGGAACCGCGCGATCGAGGAAATGACGGGCATTTCCGCCAAAAATATGCTGGGTAAGCGAAATTATGAATACGCCCTGCCGTTTTACGGAAAGCGCAGGCCCATACTGATCGATATCGTCCTTAGGCCTAACAAAAAAATTGAGCAGTGTTACTCCATTCTCCGAAAACAGAAAGACCTCTTGATCGCGGATACCTGGGTTCCCTGTTTGAGAGGAAAAAGCGCCTTCCTCTGGGGAAAGGCAAGTCCTCTTTATGATAGCAAAGGTAACATCGTAGGCGCCATCGAGTCTATACGTGATATTACTGAGCGCAAGCAAGTGGAAGAAGCCCTTCGGGAATCCCAGAGACGCTTGACGGATATTATTGACTTTCTCCCTGATGCAACCCTTGCCATTAACCGGCGTGGAATGGTCATAGCCTGGAATCGGGCCATTGAAGAAATGACGGGAGTGCAAGCGAAGGACATTCTGGGCAAAGGAGACTATGAGTATGCCCTACCGTTTTATGGCAAACGAAGGCCTATATTGATTGATCTCGTCCTGAACCCTGACAAAAAAATTCAGCGGTGTTACTCAATTCTCGAAAAACAAAAAAATCTTCTGATTGCGGACACGTGGGTTCCCTGGTTAAGGGGAAGGAGGTCCTTCCTCTGGGGAAAGGCAAGCCCTCTCTACGACAGCAAGGGAAACATTGTGGGCGCCATCGAATCCATTCGGGACATCACGAAGCGCAAGCAAGTTGAAGAAGCCCTGAAGAAAAAAGAGTCAGAGATGGAAGTCAAAAACATCCAACTGGAGGAACTTAACGCGGCTCTTCGGGTTCTGCTGAAACAGAGGGAAGAGGACAAGACAGATCTGGAGGAAAAGGTCCTGGCCAATGTCAAGCGGCTGATCGTTCCCTATCTGGAAAAGCTGCGGATAGAGTCAAAAAGCAACAAAGCCCGAGCCTATCTCGGCACCCTTGAATCGAACATTCAGGACATCATATCACCTTTTGCGCACAAGCTCTCTTCTAGGTATGTGAGTTTGACGAATCGAGAGATCCAGATCGCAAACTTGATTAAAGAAGGCAGAACCACCAAGGAAATTGTTGAACTACTAAGCATCTCCGAGAGCACTGTGAATATCCACAGATTTCACATCCGTCGCAGACTCGGCTTGACCAAAAAACATAATCTCCAAGCATATCTATCCTCGATTATATAATCTTTACTTTTTATAAACAATTTTTAAAGAACTTCTAATATTGTTTTTCAACCTGCGATTCGTAATATCGTTACGAATAGATATTCGTAACCGACTATAATCCCTAAACAAGAATCACATTTTTCGTTTAACCCTTAAAGGAGGGAACTATGATTTGGAAAGAAGAGTATAAAAAGAAACTAGTTTCGCTGGAAGAAGCGGCAAAGAAAGTCAAATCGGGTGATTTCGTCGGCGTTGGTCTCGCTGCAGGAGCCTGCTCTCCTGATTTTTTCCAAGCCGTTCTTGACCGGTGGCAGGAACTCGAAAATGTGACAATTTCTGACACTGTGCCCGTCCGTCCCACCAAACTTTACGATCTGGAGTACATGTTGAAACTGGATGGACATATCAACTTTCACCCAAGTTTCGGCATGCCCCTGTCACGGAAGATCATAGAGTCGCGTTTTTGCGATTTTTACCCGGAACAGAGTCATGATCTGGGGGAACGTTACGGCACGTGGTCAGACGTCTATATCTGCCAGGTAACGCCTCCCAATGAACAGGGTTATGTCAATCTCGGATTGACCAACTTTTATTCCATGAGAGCGATAAGATTAGGGAGGGCATCGGGAAAACAGCGGCTCACAATAGGTGAGGTCAATGATCAACAGCCGATCGTGTATGGTGACAATTGGCTGCATATATCTGAGTTTGACTTATTTTTTGAGAACTCTAAACCGGTGCCCAAGCTTAACAGGGCTGTGCCCGGTGAGCGCGAAAAGAAGATCGGCGAGTATTGCCTGGAACTAATCAATGATGGGGACACCATCCAGATGGGTATCGGGCAGATACCTGAAGCGGTCGTTGCCGGTCTTGAGGGGAAGCATGACTTGGGTGTGCATACTGAGATGTTCCCCATCGGACTGCCAAATCTTATCGAAAAGGGCATTGTGACGAACGAAAGGAAGCCCTTCCATAAAGGAGTCACCGTGGCTACTTTCTGCTTGGGCGATCAGGGCATGTACGATTATATACATGAAAATCCTACATGCTTGATCCATCCTGTCGGCTATACAAACAACCCGTCATTTGTGGCCCAGTTCCCGAACATGGTGGCCATGAATATGGGCCTGATGATTGACTTCAGCGGCCAAATCAATTCTGAAGGCATAGGCCATAGGATGGTCAGTGGATCTGGCGGACAGCTTGACTTTCAGTTCGGTGCGTTTCATTCTAAAGGGGGGAAGGCCATCACTCTGATGTACTCTTCGCGGGTGAAGGATGGGAAATTACTCTCATCCATCGTACCGGAAATGCCTCTGGGCTCTCCCATTACAGTTCCCAGGACATATGCTCATTACGTGGTGACGGAATACGGCATTGCCGAGCTGCGGTATAAATCCCGGAGGCAGCGTGCCGAGGCTCTAATCAACATTGCCCACCCCGATGTCAGGGGAGACCTCAAAGCCGCACTGAAGAAGAATTTCTATATGCCGGGTAAGAACTAAGCAGATGGAATGATGGATGTCGGCGACTGCGGTGTGATTAAAACGGGCGGCGTGGTAAATTGACGCCGCCCATCCAACACTCTTAACGAATTTAAAATATGGAGGCAAGAATGCGACGAGTCGCGGTACTCGGTACGGGCCATACAAAGTTTATGTTTAATTCACCGAAATCGGAAGTGGAGATGCTGGCAGAAGCTTCCATGGATGCCATCGGCGAGTCGAACCTGAAGCCGAAAGACATACAGGCTATCTACTGCGGCAATGTTCTCGGGGATTTCTCCGAGGGGCAGGGCATGGTGCAATCGTACCTGGCGGATGATATCGGATGTTTTAACGTTCCGGCCAGTAGGTTTGAAGGCGCATGCGCTTCCGCAACAATGGCAATCAGGGACGCCTTCATGTGGGTTGCATCAGGCTTCTACGACATCGTGCTCGTGGGCGGAACAGAAAAGGCGACAGCGATGGGGACGGCACTGGCAACCAGGACATTCGCCATGTTCGGGGACAGTCGTTATGAATATCCCGCCGGTTTCACATTCCCCGGCGTCTTCGGCATGCTGGCCCACCTGTACTCGGACAAATACAACGTGCCATTAAAGAAACTCAAAGAACAAATGGCCCTTGTATCAGTACAGTCTCATTATTATGGCAAGAACAATCCCCATGCGCAGTTTCAGAAGGATATTACTGTAGAGCAGGTGCTGAAAGGCTTCATGGTGACCTCGCCACTGCAGTTGCTGGATTGCTGTCCTTTCTCCGACGGGGCCGCCGCGCTCGTTCTGGCTTCAGAGGATGTGGCAAGGAAACTCGTCCCCAAACCGGTTTACATAGTCGGAGTGGGACAGTCTTCTTCGGGAAAGATTAGTTCTCAGTATAAGTATCTGCCAAGGTTGCGGGCTAGAGAGATTGCCGTAAAGCAGGCATATGATATGGCCGGGCTCGGTCCTGATGACGTTGATGTCTGTGAGCTCCACGACTGCTTCAGCATCGCCAGTATTATCGCAGCGGAGAGCCTGGGCTTCGCGGAGTTAGGAAAGGGCGGAGAGCTCTGGGAAAAAGGTGAGACGAAGATCGGAGGAAAGATTCCTATTAACATCTCCGGAGGCCTGAAATCGAAGGGGCATCCGATTGGTGCCACGGGGGCATCACAGGCCTGTGAAATCACCCACCAGCTAAGAGGAGAATTGCGGGATCAGGGAAGACAGGTGGAAGGGGCGAAGGTAGGTCTCGTGGATACACTCGGCGGCGACGGGACGATCATCAACCTTATCTTCAAGACTGACTGAAGGAGATCATTCTATGGAATACAAACTAGATTTTAAGAAATACAGTGATGCCCTTTCGAAAAACAAGCTGCTTGGACTGCGGTGTCATGAGTGTTCGAAATATACGTGTCCGCCTAAGATGACATGCCAGGAATGTGGGAGTTCCGATCTCGAAATCGTTCAATTGAGCGGGAAGGGCAAGATTAGAACCTTTACGCAGACCTTCGTCGCGCCCCAGGGGCGGGAATGTGAAGCCCCGTACACCGTCGTACTGGTTGAACTGGAGGAGGGCCCATGGATTGCCGGAAATTTGATCGATATCAGCCCTGAAGGAATTAACATGGGCCTGATCGGGAAAAAGGTGATATTGGGGCATAAAATATTCCCCGGCGATCAGTATTCTGCGGGTCCGGCGGCCCGGCCTGTTTTTAGTTTTGCGAAGGATAATTGATATGAATTTACACCTAACGGAAGAGCAGCGGCTCATTCAGGATACGGCGAGAAACTTTGCCAGGGCTCAACTCGAACCGGTGGCGGCGAAACATGATCAGGAGGGGGACCGGGAAACATATCTCAAAAATTTAGGAAAACTCGCTGAACTTGGTCTCATGGGTATAAATGTGAGAAGCGAATACGGTGGATCGGAGGCCGGCGTTGTTGCTTTCAGTGTTGCTGTAACGGAAATAGCCAGGGCATGTGCATCCACGGCGGTTACCATGTCGGTAAATAACATGGTTTGTGAGGTCGTCCAGTCTGTTGGTTCTGAAGAACAGAGGAGAGCGTACATACCAAAGATATGCTCAGGGGAATACTATGCCGGGGGATTCGCCCTGACAGAGACAATGGCTGGATCCGACCCTGCCGGTATGCGTGCGACTGCTGTGCTGGACGGTAAAGAATGGGTTATCAATGGCTCAAAGATATTTATTAGCAGTGCGGAATATGCGGGTGTCTTTGTTGTCTGGGCTGTGACAGATAAGAGCGCTTCCAAAGGGAAAGGCATCAGTTGTTTCCTTGTGGAGAACGGAACCAAGGGACTGACTGTCGGAAGAGCCGAGCATAAGATGGGACAGAATGCTTCGGCGACCAATGAGTTGATTTTTGATGCCTGTCGTATTCCGAAAGATTCGCTTATGGGGAAACTCAATGATGGATTCAGAGTCGCTGCATCAGAACTTGCGGGTGGACGCATTGGTGTAGGTTCAATGGGGCTCGGCATCGGTTTGGCCGCAATGGACTACGCTACAGCTTATGCCAAAGAGCGGAAGCAGTTCGACCAGGTCATAACAAATTTTCAGGCGATCCAGTGGATGATCGCTGAATCCTACACGGAGCTCGAAGCAGCGCGGCTATTGCTGATGAACGCAGCCTTCAAGAAGGAACAAGGGCTCTATTTCGCAAGGGAAGCCTCTATGGCCAAGTATTATGCCACAGAAGCGGCTCAAAGAGCGTGTGATCGCGCGCTACAAATGCTGGGTGGGTATGGTTACACCAGAGAATTCCCTATAGAAAGATACTTCAGGGATGTCCGGATAACCTCCATTTATGAAGGCACAAACCAGATTCAGAGAATGATTATAGCACGTGACATACTGAGCAGCGTAAAATAATTGGAACATTAAAAAAATCATGAATAACTTTTTGCCAGGTGCTTTCTTTTGGTAATCATCAGTTTTCATACCTGCATAGTCTACGCCCTTTGCAGGTGTACACGAGATTTGCTTCTTCCTGTAGTCAAGCGTGTGGTTGTTTTGGCGAGTATGCATCCTTTCAATCAAAAATCAATAACGATCACTTCTTCATTGCGGGTGAGAAGAATAAAGGGAAGGGTATCGCGATGCACCCCCGATGAAGTCATCGGTGTGTCGCAACGCGTTTCGTAGCCACCATTTCCTTGATATGCGAGACTGAAAAATTAAGGCTATTTCCGATTAAGAGTAATGTCTTATTAAATAAAAGGGGGGAGGAATACAGATGGGACGGATGGATGAGTACAAGAAAAAGCTGGTTACGGCGGAAAAGGCGGTCCAGGTTGTCCAGTCGGGCGACTGGGTCGAATACGGGGAATTCACTGGCATGGTCCGGTCTCTCGATAAGGCCCTGGCCAAGAGAAAAGATGAGCTCAAAAACGTCAATATCCGGAGTACTGTCACGGCCTATGCCCCGGAGGTTATCCTGGCGGACCCCACGGGGGAGGCTTTCACCTGGAACAGCTGGCACTTCTCCGGGGCTGACCGGAGGTTCGCCGACAAGGGCGTGCCAGTCTATTATATACCCATCAAGTACTCGGAGGTGCCCCGCTACGTCCGGCAGGAGATCCCCGATCTCGCCGTCTTCATGCTCCAGGTGGGCCCCATGGACAAGCACGGCTACTTCAATTTCGGGCCCCAGAACTCCTTCACAAAGGCCACCTGCGAGCGGGCGAAGACCGTCATCGTGGAGGTGAACGAGAAGATGCCCCGCTGCCTGGGCGGGTACGAGGAGAGCGTGCACATCAGCGAGGTGGACTTCATCGTCGAGGGTGAAAACCCGCCCCTGACGCAGCTGCCCTCGCCGCCGGCGACGGTGGTGGACCAGAAGGTGGCGCAATACATCTTGGAGGAGATGAAGGACGGGTGCTGCATCCAGCTCGGCATCGGCGGAATGCCCAACGCCGTGGGCATGATGATCGCCGAGTCGGACCTGAACAACCTGGGCTGCCACACGGAAATGCTTGTCGATGCTTACGTCCACATGGCCAATGCCGGAAAGATCACGGGCTGTAAAAAGGGGATCGACCCCTATAAGATGGTCTACACCTTTGCCCTGGGGACGCAGATCCTCTACGATTTCATCGACGACAACCCCCTGTGCGCCATCTATCCCGTCAACTATACCAACAAACCGGCCATCTCCTCCCTGAATGACAATCTCATCACCATCAACAACGCCGTTGAAGTGGACATCTACGGTCAGGTCTGTTCCGAGTCCTCAGGCATCCGCCATCTCAGCGGCACCGGTGGACAGCTCGACTTTGTCCTCGCCGGTTACGAGTCCCGGGGCGGCAAGTCCATCATCTGCCTGCCCTCCAGTTACAAGGCCAAGGACGGGTCCACCAAATCTCGGATCGTCCCGACCCTCCAGGTGGGCGGCATCGTCACGAACTCCCGGAGCATCGTTCACTACATAGTCACGGAATACGGAAAGGTGAACTTGAAGGGTAAGTCAACCTGGGAGAGAGCCGAGGCCCTGATCGGCATCGCCCACCCGGATACCCGGGAGTCACTGATCAAGGCCGCAGAGGCTCAGGGGATCTGGCGCCGTAACAAAAAGCGCAGCTGACACAAAGTGAAAAATGGCCATCTTTGATTTTCATTGTAGATTTCAAATGGTAATCGTGATAATTAAAAACCTTAGATGTAACGTCAGAGATTAAGATTCATAAACCCCTTAACATTGCGTGAGGGTGCTATGGTCTGATTAACGAAACCCCGTTTCTAAAAAGATGCGGGGTTTTGTGTTTTAGTCATCCATCAAATTTTGTGAGGAGGTGTGGCGTAAGCATAAATGGATTAAAACATGTGTAGTGCAGGGAACTCAGTCGGTTATAGAGAAAACAAACCTCAACCTACATATCGGAAGAAACCGGTCTACTCAACTTAAGAAATCATAACCAGTTTTCTCAACTTTGGAGAGACATCATGAATCTCAAGTTCCTTCTATCCAGATATCAAAGTTAAACAACTTGCGGCTCCAGATAACATGTCAACAAAATCTTAACCTACATAAGAAAGGAGGGCTATATTATGTCAAACAAACCGTATGATGCGTATTGTAGAGAATTATTTGATCCGGACAAACATTTTGAGAAACCTGAAGCATTGGATGATATCAAGGTGCTGGATATCACCAACTACATCCTGGGGCCTGAGGTACCACAATATCTTGCCCTGTTTGGTGCCGAGGTGATCAAGGTCGAGTGGCCGAGAGGTGAGTCGTTCAGATACATCGGACCTTATGGCTGTGCGAAGGTGAAATCGGTTCAAGGCATTGAAACGGGTCTGACTTATCTTGACCACGCTACTAACAAACATCACATCTCGCTTGATCTCCATTCGGAGAAGGCTCGGGAAATCATAAAGAAACTAGTCGCGAAAGTGGATGTCCTTGTGGAAAACTTTAGACCCGGCACCTTCGAGAAACTCGGTATCGGATATAGGGATTTGAAGGAGATCAACCCTGGCCTGATCTATGTCTGGGAAGGTGGATGGGGCCAGTGGGGTAAGTATAAAGATAGGCCATCGTATGATCCCGTCGGTCAGTGTGCCAGTGGTATAGTCGCTATCACAAGCAATAAGTTGGGAGGAGAGCCAACCAAAGCGGGTTTCTGGCTCTGTGACCATGTGGGCGCATATCATGGAGTCATCGGTGTCATGATGGCATTATGGCACAAGAAAAAAACAGGCGAGGGACAACTGCTCGAGGTTACTCAGAACGAGGCCGGCATGCGCATGCTGGATTACAGGTTCATGGAAGCCAATATCCTTAAAAGAGATCATGAGCCTTTAGCTGAGGGACCGTGGGAATTCTGTATAGCGCCTTACGGATTTGTTCACTGCAAGGACGGTTTGCTGTGGGTCGGAATGGCGGCATGGAGATTATTTACGGATGTCATGAAGGCTGTGAAGCGAAGCGATCTGATTGATGAACTGAATTTGAAATCGATGTTCGACCTCGGGCCGATGGAGGTTCAAGAAAAGATTTACGGGGCTATCGAAGATGTGACCAAGAAGATGACAGTAATCGAAGCGGAAAAAATGTTCATGGCAAATGGTGTTCCTTGCAGTCGCATCTTGTCACCATGGGACTGTATCAATGACGAAAACTATCAAGATAGGAAGACCCTCTTTGAGTTTGACTGTCCGCATTATGGCAAGCAGATGGCAACTCAGCCCCAACCGAGACTTTCCCGTACTCCCGGTAGAATCAAATGGCTGGCCCAGCCCATTGGATATGAAACATTCGAAGTCCTGAACAAATATCTCGGGTATACGAGAAAAGACGTACAGAAATTGATTGATGAGGGAGTTAGCGTCATTCAGGGAAAAGACGAGTGGAGGAAGGAGGAAAAGAAGTAAGTAATTTAATGTGAAACGAAAAGGGCATGGTTTATGACAGCCATGCCCTTGCTGTACAAAAATAACTAAAGGCAGGGTCAAAGATAGTCCTGCTTTTTTGTTGAGTACTTCAAGCCGTAATAACCGGTATAAGTTCATCGCTGAAATTACGTATAGGTAGGTGTAGTCGTTATTCCACCGGTTGAGCGATCGCGAAGAATCAGCAATCGGATTTTTTGTTGAGTACTTCCTGTACTGTTGCATTTCTAATTTAACTCATTCATTGAACATATCTTGCGATTTATTCAGATGTTATGTATATATGCTTAATCGATTTGTAAAAAAAGAGGGGGCAGGAGCATGGTCAAAAGCTTGAGCAAAGTTTGGAGGGAAGGCGAAAGCCGGCAACACAAGCGCTTCATGGTCCCCAAGGGTACCTTTGTGATCGTGTCGCCTGGTACAGATAAAGAATGGAAGGTTCAGGCCATAGACATCAGCCATGGCGGCTTGGCCTTCATCTACCAAGGGTCCAAAGAAGACCTCGATACATCGGGTGTCCTTAAAATACTCGCCAAGAATGCGGATATCGCAAATTTGAATTTCGAAACGGTCTCCGATGAACCGGCCCTCGGACTTAGTGATACACCGTTACCCTACCGACGTCGGGGCGTGCAGTTCAAGTGGATGGGAGTCGTGGGAAAACAGGATTTGAAGGACTTCGTCAATAGCATCAGCGTGTCCGAGTCATTTCCTTGATCTCTGCAACGAACTGATTGGCCTTACTTCATCGTCAGCGGCAAGTAAGAAGGACAAGCCTTAAGAGCTTTTGTCTCTGTTCTTGTTTGTTGTCTGCGAGGGCTGAGAAGTCCCCCCTGTGATACGCAAGTAGTCAGGAAGGAACTTGCATTATCCACATGAATGAAGAGGAATAAAGCTCTTCATCTTTACAACCGCTAATTCAAGACTTTAACTGGTAATCTGCGTTTATCGCTAATCATTCCATTTGACACAGAACACAATTTAGTGTCTATTTTTATAGATAGGTATTGATGCGGTTGTGACTGAGAATCCTCAAACAGTCACAGCCCGACATTAAGTCACCTTTCTAAGCCTCACAGATCATCTAAACACAGGGGGCAACCCAATGAAAAATCAATCCAAGCCAAAGAGAGAGAAATCGAAATCAAAGCCCAGAAAGGTGGACCAGGCTTTAGAGGAAAGGGCCAGAACCATCCTTGAAAACATCCAAGAAGGCTATTACGAAGTGGATTTGGCCGGTAATTATACTTTCTTTAATCCTTCCATGTCTAAAATTCTTGGCTATACCGAAGAAGAAATGATGGGCATGAACTACCGCATATATATGGATGAAGAAAACACCAAGAAGGTTTTTCGCCATTTTAATAATGTCTATAGGACGGGGATCTCGGCGACAGTAGATTATGAACTAGTAAAGAAGGACGGGAGCAAGATGTTTGTGGAAACGTCAGTTGCACTGATGAGGGATTCTTCCGGGCAACCGACTGGCTTCCGAGGCATTGCTCGCGATAACACCGAACGCAAGCGCGCAGAGGACGCCCTCAGGAAAAGCGAAGAGTATTTCAGGGCGATCACCGAAAACGCTTCAGATATCATTCTTGTTGTAGATAAGAAAGGCACCATAACCTACGCAAGCCCCTCGGTTGACGTCATTCTCGGATTCAAGCCGGAGGAACTCATCGGCAAGAGCAGTCTGGATCTTATTGTACCAGACGATCTTCAAAGAGCTATTGATGATTTTGGCAAGGCGATACTCACAGAAGGAATTCTTGTTCCAAATATTTTCCGCATCAGACATAAAAACGGTTCGGAACGCGTTTTAGAGGGTGTGGGGAGAAATATTTTTAAAAATCCTTCAGTTGCAGGCTTTGTCATGAATGTACGCGATGTCACCGATCACAGACGGGTGGAGCAGGCAATTAGAGAGAGCGAGGAAAAACACCGGACTATCATCGAAACTATGCAAGAGGGCTACTATGAAGTGGATATCAAAGGCAACCTTACGTTCTTCAACGAGTCAATGCGCGAGATCTTGGGCTATGAGAGAGAAGAGTTGTTGGGGATGAATAACCGCCAATATTTAGATGAAGAAAATGCCAACAAGGTCTATCAAGTCCACAACCGGATCTATCGAACGGGCGAACCGGTAAAGAACCTTGAGTGGCAGATTGTCCGGAAAGACGGCAATGGCAGAGATTTAGAAGTTTCTATATCACTCATCAGGGATGGGGAGGGTCAACCGACCGGTTTCCGGGGCATAGTAAGAGACACCACTGACCGCAAGCGGGCGGAGGAATCCCGTCGTCAAGCCGAGGAGAGATATCACAGCATCTTTGATAACGCCCAGGAAGGCATCTTCCGGACAACACCGGAAGGAAAGGTTATCTTGGCAAATGCGGCAATGGCCAAGATGATGGGCTACGGGACAGCCGAGGAGCTTGTGACAAGCATATCCAATATAGCCCTTCAGGTTTATGTTGATCCTGAAGAACGCGCGAAGATCAGGAAAATTATTGAAGAGAAAGGGGCTGTAAGAAATTACGAAACGACGTTCTACAGGAAGGATGGGAGCATCTTCTGGATATCCATCACCATATATGCGATTCGCGATGAAAAGGGACGGATCCTTTATTATCAGGGGATGACTGAGGATGTTTCGGAACGGAAAGAGAGTGTCGAACGGATAAGAAGAGCTCTGAAAGCCACCGTTCAGGCGATAGTCGTAACAGTTGAAGCGAGGGATCCTTACACTGCAGGCCATCAACGGAGGGTTTCCGATCTGGCTCGCGCTATCGCAACGGAGATGAACCTTCCCACCGACAAGATCGATGGGATCCGGACGGCAGCCGTCATCCATGACCTAGGCAAGATATCCGTCCCTGTGGAGATCCTCACTAAGCCCACGAAATTGACAGACTTGGAATTCGGCATTATCAAGACCCATGCCCAGTCCGGCTATGATATCCTGAAGGATCTCGAATTTCCCTGGCCCATTGCGAGGATGATTTTGGAGCATCATGAACGGATGAATGGTTCGGGTTATCCAAATAGGCTGCTTGCAGAAGAAACGCTCATTGAATCACGGATCCTGGCCGTGGCCGACGTTGTGGAATCCATGGCTTCACACCGGCCTTACCGTCCGTCCTTAGGCATCGATGCAGCCCTCAAGGAGATTGAAAAAAATAAGGGAACGCTATTTGATGAAAATGTGGTGGATGCGTGCCTGAGAATATTCAGGGAAAATCGTTATCAACTTAAAGAGACATGATTTCAACTTTTCGAAGGCTTCACGCACACAAAGCATTCTTATATTTCCGGGGTTAGGTAGGTTTGTGAAAACAAGCAAGGAGGCGATATGCAAGAAAAAAGTTTGAGACACAGGTTGATGATCATTATTTCCTGTATTTTTGTTTTACCGTCTTTTGTCTTAGGTTACATTTTTTTTGAGCAAAACGTCACCTTATCTCCAACCCATTTCGTACTCTGCTTCCTTATCATGGTACTGGCTATTAGCGGCATCTTATTAGTCCGTTATGTCTTTGAGGCTGTCTCCACCACTGCTGATTTCCTAAAAAAAGCAACGGAAGGCGGCGAAAAAGTATCGTTGAATATTCGCCAGGAAGCGGTGGAATTCAATGAAATATCATCCTCTCTAAACCGATTGGTAGATAGACTTGGGGAAACCACAGATGCACTGAATCAAACGAGAGACGTATTGCATGAAAGTGAAGGGAAGTATCGCAACATTCTCGAAAACATTGAAGAAGGCTATTATGAACTGGATCTTACCGGGCACCTTACTTTTTTTAATGAGGCATGCCGGAGGATTTATGGATATTCTCGAGATGAATTGCTGGGGATGAATGCTCTCAAGCTTACTGACGAGGATAATGCAAAGAAGGCCCTTAAATATTTCAATGAAGTTCACGCAACTGGAAAACCTCTTACGTGGATTGATGGAGAAATTATAAGGAAAGATGGGTCAAAAAGAAATGTTGAAGCCTCCGCTTCTCTCACATGGGACCTAACAGGAAAACCCATCGGGTTTCGTGGTATCATCCGTGATGTCACCGAGCTCAAACAAGCGGAACAACTTTATAAGACCATGGCAGAAAAATCTCTTGCCGCGGTTTTCATTATCCAGGACGGAAAGTTCCTCTTCGTAAATACCAGCGCCATTGTCTATTCTGGGTACGGTGCTGAGGAACTCGTTGGACACAGTTCGGATATCATCGTACACCCGGATGACAGAGAGTTGGTGAAATCGAAGAACCGGGAGATGTTGGCGGGGCGGAGCAACCAGGCTTTTGAATTCAGGATTGTTACCAAGCAGTACCAGGTGCGATGGATTTCCCAGATGGTCGCACCCATCCAGTATCAGGGGAGACCGGCCATTCTCGGCAATGCCATGGACATCACGGAAAAGAAGCGGGCAGAGGAGGCGCTCCGTGAGAGGGAGCTCTTCTTTTCCGGCACTCTGAACGATATGCTTACCTTTGTTTCCGTTTTGGAACCTGGCGGTGATATCATATTTGCAAATAACACCTCCCTGAAAATTGCCGGCATGAATCTGGAAGATATCATAGGGAAGAAATTCTGTGACACCTACTGGTGGGAATACTCCGATGAGGCGAAGCAAACGATTAGGGAAGACATAGAATTGGCCTCTTCTGGAAGAATAATCTCCCATCCCATTCAAATCCAAACCACCGGGGGACTCGTATGGATTGAGTTCAGCATCCATCCAATATACGATGATGAGGGAAAAGTTAAATACATTGTCCCTGAAGGACGTGATATCACCGATCGCAAGCAGGCGGAGGATGCGCTGCGGCAAAGCGAGGAACTTTACAAGACGCTTGCTGAAAAATCCATGGCTGGTATTTACGTGGTGCAGGACGGCGATTTCCGTTTCATTAATTCTAACGCGGCATCCTATGCAGGCTACACAATTGAAGAGCTGTTAGGTCAGGAAGCGGATCTAATCGTCAACCCGGAAGACAGGGAAAAAGTACGACAAAATGCCAAGGCCATGCTGCTTGGCGAAATGAGTTCTCCTTATGAATTAAGGATTGCCACGAAACAGGGAGAAACCCGATGGATTATGGAGACCGTAACTGCCATTTCATATGAGGGCCGGCCGGCCATCCTCGGAAACTCGATGGACATCACCGACCACAAGAAGATGGAAGAAAAGATTCTGTCACTCTCCGTAACCGATCCATTAACCGGTTTATATAACCGAAGAGGGTTCCTGACCATTGCCGAGCAGCAGCTGAAGATCGCCAAAAGAACGAAGGCAGGGTTGCTGCTTTTGTTTGCCGACCTGGATGGCATGAAATGGATCAATGACAGTTTAGGCCACAACAAAGGGGATGAAGCGCTCATTGAGGCCGCCAGCGTTCTTAAAAAAGTCTTTCGGGAATCGGACATTGTTGCCCGTGTAGGCGGCGATGAATTTTCTGTCCTGGCCGTGGGGATCAATAAGGAAGATTCAAGAATTATCGAAGATCGTTTGCAGTATCAGATTGGCGTAAACAATAACCGCGAAAACAGGGATTACGCTCTCTCGATAAGTGCCGGTATGGCATACAACGATCCCGAAAATCCCTCGACCATTGATGAGTTGATGTCCCATGCCGATGCATTAATGTATGAACAAAAGAAGGGGAAGCGGTCTGGGTGAAGGCATGTAAGAATTTGGGAATTGAGGGGGTTGATCTTTACGGCGGTACTAGGCATTCATCAGCAAGGGCATGAGGCAACATTAGCGCTCCGGAAGAAATAAGGAGAGCTGACAATGCGGATAGTACGAATAAGGCATTTGATGGATATTTCAGTATGGAAGTGTGCGGATGATTTGAGGACATATGTATAAAGACACAGGAACAGGTTAAAAAATAAGAACTATTATGAGAGCGGTAAAGTGAGAAGATGCAATTTGGGAAAGGATGCATATTTATGATGAGAAGGGGAATTAAAGCCAAATTTTCAGGAGATAGTGAAGGACATCCGTTTGAATATCCTGATAAACGGGTTGAGGATGAGGAGTTTAGGCAAGGTTTTCAAGATATCGAATCTATTATTAAGGCACGTTACGCTCACATTCTTTGGTGCAGGTCAGGAAACATAGAAAATATGCCGAGGCTGCGATTAATTCTTACCTGGATTGGTAAAGTTGCTATGAGGTGAAGGACAAAAAAGACCCTCAGGGCATTTCGGACTTGACGTTCTAAAATCTATTGAGGAAGCGTATTTCCTGGCGTTTCAAATAGGTTATAGACTTGATGATATTCGTTCCGAGATGAACAGGCTAATCAAACAATTTAATTCTGACAGTAGTTCTGCCTTCGTGATGCGGTCACGCCTCATCAGGCATATGCTTGAAGGAAAGGGCAATTTTCCTCCCGATAACTTTGATGGTGTCCCGGAAGTTTGTATTGACTTGGCTCAGAAGCTTTTCAAAGAGGGGCAATTCCACAATGCCATAAACATTTTTGAGGCTGGGGAGAAGGTTGACAATAAGTTAGGCCGCAAAACGCATGACTGGATCAGGACATCGCTGAATCATATGAAAGTGAAAGAATCAGAGGAGCGAAACAGATTTGGCGGCCATCTTTTGTCGAAGCCATTGAATTATAAGAAAAGCAGAGATAATAGCAGTGCTAGGCTAAGAAGAAGTATGAACAGCTACGTGTAAACAACAATTTCAGAAATTCATGTGATATCGACATCTCGGAATATGAAAAATAGTTTACAAAAGAATTCAGATGAAAGTCCCGAAAGTATTTATCATTTCTATTTTCGATGAAAGTCTTCTTCCGAAATACAAAAGTTTGGGAGTTCCAGAAGAATAGCTAAGGATACGGTATTGCTGAGTATTATGCCAGTTTCCATAAATGACGAGCGTGGTCATGTCACCGATTACTTACAAACGATGAGGAAAGAAATATCAACATACTTCACCAATTTATTCGATGGAAATCATGCTAGTAGCGTATTATAATTAATGATGTATTCTTAAAAGCTGTTGAAAGAAATAAATTAAATATTCACATGTGATGGAATATTTTGAAAAGAATTCATGGTTTGGTAAGAACATAACAAAAAATCGACCAAGTGAAACAATTATTTACAATTGGTTAAACATGATTGCGCCAAGCAGTAATGAATATTTTAACCAAGTGCAGGCTCATTTGCCTAGAACCTTCATACGACCCTGATATGGTGCTTCCAATTGACAAACTTGAAAATCGAAGCTTGGTGCGGGACATAAGCGTGATCTCTGGGATAAATACTTTTTATATGACAAGAGATCAACAGGGACGCAGTATTGTAAGAGAAAGAGATATTAACTGGCTTCTACGTGGAGCCCATAAAGAAATTATTAATGAGGATGACCTTCTGTTTTTAATATGTGCTTGTTGAGAAAGCTGGATTAAATTTAGCAAGTAGCACACTGCCTTATTGACTACTCTGAATACAAATAACATACATGCATTTCCTTCTGCTCGTTCTGTTTAGGTTGGGGAAATATGACTTTGTAAAGCAAGATGAAACCGTGGAAGAAAAAATTGCGGATTCCGAATGATATGAACCACGGCATGCTTAGTATTTACAGATAAGCCTTGTGTATATTTGGGGTCAAATCTTTATTCTTGACAAGAAATACGGTCGATAGTCAGTTCTGCAAAACGTCCGCAACTCTTCAATATTGGGGGCGTTGGGAATTGAACTCGATGCTTTCATTCATCATCTCAAAGTCCTTCCCTGAACATCTGTTCGGCCTGTTCCTTTTTACGGATTAGCCTGTCGCGTTCTCGCGTGCACTGACTGCAAAACGTAGTATATCCGCACTGGCCTTTGCAGTTCCCCCAGTCGCTCATGGAATCCGTCGTTTCTTTTTCAGTCAATTCTTCTTGCGCCTGATGTTGATTGTTTCATGGTGGAGGCGGCGGGAATCGAACCCGCGTCCGAAAATATTCCACTGCAGCTTCTACATACTTATCCTCTGTTTTAATTTCACTCTCGAAAACTCCCGGAGGCAGGATTTATCGAGAGCTATCCCTTTGGGTTTTCGCCCCTCTCACTTCGGGAATGTGAAATCAGCTATCCTGCCTTTATGACGCCCTGATCTGATCCGACAGGCGGGATCAGTAGGACGTAGCCGTCTATGCGGCTAAAGCGTAATCGTAATTGGTTGCGCTTAAATGTTTCCTACCTGTTTAACGAGGCCTGGTAGGAACCTCGGTATGCCACTACAGCTTCCATATCCCCGTCGAAACCTTTGCGCCCCCATAATGGAGTGGATATAGAACTGTAATCGTAATATAGGTCTTGAAAGAGTTTTAGTCAAGTGAATTCGATGCCGTTAAAAGGGCATTGCATGGAAATATAAAATCCATGTATTTTAGGCAGTTGTTTAATATATGTAATGTATGACTTTAGTTATATTAATTGGCAGGAATGAAGGTCTGCACTATGTTTCTGCATGACGACTTGGCAAGCGATTGCCGCTTGCGCAAGTGACATGGGAGGGGCGGGAATGAATTATAAGGACCATTGACAAGGCCATTTATTCTTTCCGCGGAGGCCGCGTTCCATTTCCCTCCGATCCTCTTTGACCTTCAGGCTTTCCCTCTTATCGTAAAGTCTCTTGCCCCGCCCGACCCCGATTTCTATCTTCACCTTTCCGCTCTTGAAGTACAATTTCAGCGGAATGAGGGCCAGGCCTCTTTCCCTGGATTTTCCGTAAAGCCTCTTGATCTCTCCCTTGTGAAGGAGAAGTTTCCGCACCCGCAGCGGATCATGATTCTCCCGGTTGCCGAAAGAGTAGGGACTGATGTGCATTTCATGGACGAAGACCTCTCCGTCCTTTACCAGGGCATAGCTGTCCTTGAGATTCGCCTTCCCTTCCCGGAGCGCCTTCACCTCCGTACCCACAAGCGCGATCCCCGCCTCATAGGTGTCATCTATGAAGTAGTTCAGACGCGCCGTTTTATTCTGGGCGATTATTTTTTCTCCTGACGGTTTCTTTTTCGCCATGTTCTCTCAACCATAGATAACACTATTAGCTCAGATAAGATTCCTCGTCGCTTCGCTCTCTACGGAATGACATAGGGGGAGCGGAAATGACAGTGGAAAATGTCACTTCATATCTTTCATATCTTGCGGCAGATAATCCATTCTTGACGTGTCTCAATGCCTTATAGATATTATCACGGATGTTCTTGTTATCGTTCTCCAGCTTTTTCAAGAGTTTCTTAATATACATCCGCCGCGAGGTCTTGCTCGTAGGGCATTTGTTTCTCGGCGGAGGGCAGACGCTGTTCCTTCGCGTATTTCTTTATCAGGTCCTCCCCGATATAGGCGAAGGGACGGATGATATGAAGCCTCCCCTGAAAGATCGTCTGCTTCGGCATCATGGTGCTGATCTCCCTCCCGTAGAAGAGGTTGATAAGCAGCGTCTCTATAATGTCATCCTTGTGGTGGGCAAAGGCAATCTTGTTGCAGTCCTAACTCCGCCGCAATCTCGAAGATTCTCTTTCTCCTCAACCGCGAACAGAGAAAACAGGGGTTCTTCTTGTTGTAATCACTGTGGGAAAGAGGCCCGATATCCGTCTTTTCCATATAGTGGTTATAGATTATTTTCTCTTCAGGTATTTCCCAAGAATACCATAGTCACTGTACGTCGGATCAAACCCCATGTCAATATTTACGGCGATGATGGAAAAACGGGGCACAAACACCATGGGGGTATTGAGAAGATCAAGAAGGGCAAGGCTGTCCGCGCCGCCGGAAACGCCGACGAGAATCCTGTCCCCTTCTTCTATCATGTTATAATCCAGGACGCCTTTTCCAGCCATTTTTTCAGATGGTGAAATAGTTTCGTCCTTTTTTTCTCCGACACAACGGGCACATCTCCTTTGTCCACTTATTTCTGATGTACACAAGTTTCTGTATTTAATCAAGGTCGTTCACATTTCTGACATCGGCCTTGAATTCTTATCCGGATTGGTATATGCATAAAAGAACATACCTACATTAACAAGAGGAGGCCATATGACTGAGATCATCAACGTATATGCAAGGGAAATTCTGGATTCAAGAGGCAACCCAACAGTTGAGGCCGAAGTGACACTTTTTTCAGGAATTACCGGCCGCGCGGCCGTGCCCTCAGGCGCTTCCACAGGAGAGCACGAAATGCTCGAACTCCGTGACGGCGACAAGAAAAGATACCTGGGCAAAGGCGTAGTGAAGGCTGTAAACAATGTTATCAACAAAATCGGGCCGGAGGTCATCGGCATGGACAGCCTCAATCAGAGGGAGATCGATTACGCCATGATCTCGCTGGACGGCACGCCCAATAAAGGCGCCCTCGGCGCGAACGCTATTTTAGGCGTCTCAATGGCCTGCGCGAAAGCCGCTGCGGAAGCCATGGAACTGCCCCTTTACAGGTACATCGGCGGCGTGATCGCCAAGGATATCCCCGTCCCCATGATGAATATCATTAACGGCGGCCAGCATGCGGACAACAATGTCGATATCCAGGAATTCATGATCATGCCCATCGGCGCAAAGAACTTCAAAGAAGGACTGCGCATGTCCGCGGAGGTTTTTCACAACCTCAAGATCCGTCCTCAAGGGCAAAGGATATAACACCTCCGTTGGTGATGAAGGCGGCTTCGCACCCAACCTCAAATCCAATGAAGAAGCATTCATGGTGATTATGGAAGCCATAGAGAAGGCGGGATATAAGCCGGGAAAGGACATCTGTATCGCCATTGATTCGGCGGCAAGCGCCTTTTTCGAAGAACGGGAAATATGTCATGGCCGCAGAAAAGAAACCTAACAAGACGGCTGCGGAAATGGTCAAGTTCTATCAGGACATGGTAAAAAAATATCCCATCGTATCCATTGAAGACGGCCTGGCGGAAGACGACTGGGACGGATGGAAGCTCCTCACCGATACATTGGGAAGCAAGGTCCAGATCGTGGGAGACGACATCTTTGTGACAAACAAGAAGAGGCTGGAAAAGGGTATCGCCATGGGCGTCGCCAATTCCATTCTGATCAAGCTCAACCAGATCGGTACGCTGACGGAAACCATGGAGACCATTCAAAGGGCTAAGGAGGCAGGGTACACGACCGTCATCTCTCACAGGTCCGGCGAAACGGAAGACAGCTACATGGCGGATGTGGCGGTAGGAGCAAACTGCGGGCAGATCAAAAGCGGATCTTTATCAAGGAGCGAGCGGCTGGCAAAATACAACCAGCTCCTGAGGATAGAAGAGCAGCTCGGTGATTATGCCGTCTATCCCGGAAGAGCAGCGCTCTACAGCATAAAAAAGAAGTAAGAACAGATTCCGGAAAGATCGTCGGAGTCTTAGAAAATTTAAAGCCGTTGTCAGGAACCTTCTCAGGTAATGACAACGGCTTTTTTATTAACGGTGACTACGGCGTTACTGCGTGCCTCACTTGTTTATCAGGGCCGCATGGGCAGCCGCCAGTCTCGCAATAGGTACGCGGAACGGTGAACAGGAAACATAGTCCATTCCTACGCGGTGGCAGAGGTCGATGGACTTCGGATCACCGCCGTGCTCGCCGCAGATGCCGACCTTCAGCTTGGGGCGCGTGGAGCGGCCTTTCTTAGTGCCCATCTCGACAAGCTGGCCGACTCCCCTCTCATCCAGGCTCTGAAACGGGTCTTCGGGCAGGATTCGCTGTTCAAGATAAATGGGGAGGAATCCGCCGATGTCGTCACGCGAAAAACCGAATGTAGTCTGAGTAAGGTCGTTTGTGCCAAAGGAGAAGAACTCGGCGGTCTTGGCAATATCGTCGGCCGTGAGCGCCGCCCTCGGCACCTCGATCATCGTCCCGACCAGGTATTCGAAGGTCACGCCCTGTTCCTTCATCACCTCCGCGGCCATGCGGCGAATGATGGCTTCCTGGTGATTATATTCAGAGGCGGTGCCCACCAGCGGGACCATTACCTCCGGATAGACTTTGATACCCTTTTTAGTCAATTCCGCGGCAGCCTCAAAAATTGCCCGGGCCTGCATTTCCGTAATTTCCGGATAGGCGATGCCCAGACGGCAGCCGCGATGACCGAGCATCGGGTTTAGTTCGTGCAGGGACTCGACACGCGCTTTAAGTTTCTTGACGGGAATGCCGAGCTCTTTTGACAGCTCCTTTATCTGCTGACTATCCAGAGTCACAAACTCATGCAACGGGGGGTCGAGGAGACGAATCGTCACAGGGAGACCCTGCATGGCTTCAAGGAGGCCCATGAAATCCTGCCGCTGAAACGGCAAGAGCTTCATAACCGCCTTGCGGCGATCCGCTTCCTTCTCCGCAATGATCATCTCACGCATAGGCATGATGCGCTCCGGGCCGAAGAACATATGCTCCGTGCGGGTAAGCCCGATGCCTTCAGCGCCAAAGACGCGTGCCTGAGCGGCGTCCTGGGGACGGTCGGCATTGGTACGCACACCGAGCCTACGGAATTTGTCCGCCCATCCCATGAGTTCGGTATATTCCTTATTGGCCGCGAGGTCAGGCCTTACTGACGGAACCTTCCCCTCATATACCCGGCCTATCGAACCGTTGAGTGAAATCCAGTCGCCCTCTTTTATAGTCCTGCCCCCTACCGTCATCATCTTCTTATTCATGTCAATATCCAGGGCAGAGCAGCCAACGATGCAGCATTTGCCCCAGCCGCGCGCGACAAGTGCGGCATGGCTCGTCATACCGCCTTTTGCCGTCAGTACGGCTTCGGCGACATGCATGCCGTGCACATCCTCGGGAGAGGTCTCGTGACGTACGAGGATAATCTTCTTGCCTTCCTTTGTCCACTTCGCCGCATCATCGGCAGTGAAAACAACCTGCCCTGTGGCTCCGCCGGGACCCGCGGGCAGGCCCCTGGCAAGTACACGTGCCTTTCTGCTCCTCTGCCGGATCAAGCATATCATGCAGCAGTTCATCCAGCTGCGCCGGCCTGACCCGGAGGACTGCCGTGGCTTGATCGATGAGACCTTCACGCACCATCTCCACAGCCGCTTTCACCGCTGCGGGTCCGTTGCGCTTGCCGGTGCGTGTCTGGAGCATCCACAGGCGGCCATCCTGGATGGTAAACTCGATATCCTGCATGTCTTTGTAATGTTTTTCCAGCCTGTCTCGTATATCTGCCAGTTCTCTGTACAAAGGCGGCATGGCTTCTTCGAGGCTCTGGATGTGCCTCGTGTCATCCGTCTTGTTCTTTATGTTGAGCGGATTGGGCGTGCGGAGCCCGGCCACGACATCTTCACCCTGCGCATTCACCAGCCATTCACCATAGAATATATTTTCTCCTGTCGCGGGGTTTCTGGTGAAGGCAACACCGGTTGCGCTATTGTCACCCATATTTCCGAAAACCATGGACTGAACAGTCACGGCAGTGCCCCATTCATCCGGGATACCTTCGATGCGCCGGTAAGAAACTGCACGCTTTCCATTCCAGCTCTGGAAGACGGCTCCTATCCCACCCCAGAGCTGCTCGTAAGGATCATCGGGGAAGTCTTTCCCCAGGATTTTCTTGACTATGTTCTTGAATACTTTGGTGAGCTTTTTCAGATCTGCCGCAGTGAGATCGGTGTCCTGAACGACATGCAGCTTCTTTTTCATTTTATCCATCGCATGCTCGAGCTGTACGCGGACCCCCCTACCCTCTTCCGGTTCGATTCCGGCTGCTTTTTCCATGACAACATCCGAGTACATCATGATCAGGCGACGATATGCATCATAGGCGAACCGCTCGTTGCCGGTTTTTGCGACCAGCCCCTTTATCGTCTTTTCATTAAGACCGATATTCAGCACAGTCTCCATCATGCCCGGCATGGAGGAGCGCGCCCCGGAGCGAACGGAAAGCAACAGGGGATTTGCCGGATCGCCGAATTTCGCCTGCATAATTGATTCAACATTTGCGAGGGCCTGCCTCACTTCAGCTTCAAACTCAGGCGGATAAGATTTATTATGCTGATAGTAATAGTTGCAAACTTCAGTTGTAATAGTGAAACCGGGAGGCACGGGAATGGCGAGACTGGCCATTTCCGCCAGATTAGCCCCCTTACCGCCTAAGAGCTCTTTCATTTCCGCCTTGCCGTCTGCTTTGCCTCCTCCAAATTCAAATACATATTTCTTAGACATCTTTCTCTCTCCTGAATCTCATTCAATTTTGATTTTTGAGTTTTTTCCGTTGTTACGTATGAAGTTAATGATTCAATAATACGCAGCACTGATCTTCCGCGATGACAAAATTTTCTATCAGTCTTGACCTGTGAAGTCAAATGGAAATGTAAGAAGTTTTTTGCATAGAAGGCAAGATGCCAACAAATCCATATATCGGGAAAGTCCCGTCTTTTGAGGAGAAATTACGGCAAGGATACCATCATGCATGAGACTCGGCGAGGCCGTATATTCCAGCGGTGCGTCTCCGACATTCTATTCAATGGAAAGCCATCCAAGCCCGCCGACTTTTGGGCAATCGCCGCGATTAAATTTTTTCTGAAAAAGATCAAATAATTCTTGACAGAATTATCGTTCATGTAGAATATTACGCTTGTAAATTGTGGAGAAAGCGGGAAGATAAGTCTTTCTCGCGGGAAAATTGATTCGCGAGAAAGATGCGGCATATTAATTACGAAAGGAGGTGAGTCGCGGATATATTGGAGAGACATGCCACATGTCTCAAGAAGCTAAACAAGCAAATAGGAGGAATAAAAATGAGAAAGACGTTTAGTTGTGTAATTCTTAGTTTGATCTTTGTCATGGTGTTAGCCCCGTTAGCGATGGCCGCCGCTGCACCCGCGCCTGCTGCCGCACCTGGTGCACCGGTAGACTATACAAAGGCGATCGTGATTGGATGCAGTCTTCTGGCAGTGGGTATTGCCATGGGATTCGGCACAATCGGTACGGGTGTTGGAATGGGTAACGGATTGAGCGGCGCCACAAACGCCGTCGGCAGAAATCCGGAAGCACAGGGAAAGATCCTGCTGACCATGATGGTTGGTCTGGCTATGATCGAATCACTCGCGATCTATGCTCTGGTTATTGCATTGATCGTACTCTACGCCAATCCTCTGATTAAGTTCATTGGCATGTAGAAAACCGGTATTATAAGAAATCAGGGAGGGGGAGCGCTACCACGACTTCAACTCCCTTTTTTTTGTCCAATTTCTTCGGCCATGGGAGTCTTCTGAATGGCTCAACCAACAGAGAATTCTTTTCCCTGACTTAGACTGTGATCCCTGCCCCTTTGAATTCTTGAATCCTCGATCTCTCGAATCCTCAATATGCCGCCAACTTCTTCGCAAACTAATGACTAAAGATAAGAGATTAGGTGCCGGACGCACGGAGGCGCAGGGGAGAGCAGTCTGATATATCAGTGAAAAAAAAGGCCGGGAGTGCGCCTCCCGGCCTTTCGGTCTTATTCTGCGTTACTTGGTCCTATTTGTCACCTTTGTCGTCCTCGTCCTCGTCTTCGAGTGCAGCCGCCTCGGCTCCTGCAGGGACTTCCGCGTCAATAGACCGTGCGATTCCTCGCGAGAGGAGTGCGGATATGAAGAAGAGAAGAATGACTGAAATGATGATGATCAGGACGATCGTCGTCGTCCATGCCTTCACTTCCTTTTCAATATTCTTGGAAGCTTTCATGGCCATTTCATTGAACTTCTCCACGTTCACTCCCATTCCGACCCATCCGAATCCGCCGGGCTTCGGATAGTCATCGGAGTAGAACTTTATGGGCGCATAGGCCACGAATTTCGTCTGACCGGCAAATTTGTACATCTTTATGCCTGTGTTTCCTGCAGCCGCATCTCTTGCGACTTCCGGCAGACCCGGATCCATAAAGCCCAGGAGGTTAAGGTTGAGCACCTCTTCTCCCTTCTTGGTCATTGCCTCTACGGTTTTATCGGTAAGAGGAGGAACCGGTGTTCCGTCGCCATACAGACCCTCTATGTGATAATCGTTCGGATGTGCAATGACAAACCCTCTGTTATCTACCATGTAGGCATAGTTTCCTGTCGCTGCATCCGCCCTGAATACATACCCAGACTGGGTTGGTATAATATGATCGGTGAACTCGGCAACATGCTGAAAATCAAGGGCAAGACTGATAACACCTGAAAAGCCTTCCTTGCCGAATATCGGCGTGGCCATGCGAATAATTCCCTGTAAAACGTTTTCCCTTTTCAAACTCGGCTTTATTCACGTACCAGCCCGTAACATGGGAGATATACACTTCTCCTTTATTCAGTTTCGCTGCCTTGATGAAGTAGTCCTCGGATTTGTATTTTGTATTGGCCGGCTTACTCACATTAGTCAGCGCCGACTTCGGAGCTACCGCACCATCGGCAATTTTTATCACCTCATTACCATTCTGATCGATGAGGTGCCATCTCTGAATAGAGAGGGGCAACAGACCTGTTGGATTTTATTATCCTCTTTTACCCAGATTGCTTTCTTGTTTTCATTAATAAATTGCTTGTAGCTTGATTCGGTCGCCGGGATGATGGTTGCAATCAACAAATCCTTCTTTCTTTCCGTGAGAAAATTGGCAACTTCGTCCGCCGTATTAATGGCACGTATCTTGATTTCTTCCTGAGATTTCTGATCGAGAACGTTGATTGCTCGTTCTTTCGCTGTAATCCCTAATTTTAGAATGCCGTTGGCAATCAGAATAGCCATCAGTGAAAAGGGGATTACGATAAGCAGGAAGAATACTCTCGCTACTGTGAAAAGCTGCTTATCTTTTTTATTTTCTGGCATTGCCTTCTCCCCCTAACTTTTGTCAGATTTAAAGTTAATTGTTCTTCAAATGAATTAACCTAAAAAATAACGCATAAAGGGGTTTGCAAACAGAAGAACAAGCGAAACAACCAGAGCATAAATGGCGATCGATTCTGCCATGGCCATACCGATAAGCATGGTCATCATGATTTTACCCTGAACCCCGGGGTTTCTTCCCACCGCCTGACATGCGCCGTTCGTCGCAGTACCGATTCCCAACCCGGCTCCGACTGCGCCGATACCCATAGCCAAACCTGCTCCCAACATGGCGCCGACTGCGAAGAGAACCTTCGTGTACGATTCACCCGCCGGAATTGCTTCTGCAGCATATACGAGCTGTGAGGAAAACAAGAAGAGCAGCCATTGTTGAAAATAGAGTTAATAAAGTTTTCCCGAATTTCCGTAACATTTTTTTTCTCCTTTCCTGTTAAAAGTTGATCTAAAAATTTCCCACCCCCATAACATGAAAACATGTTGGATGGAAATAGGAAATATTATGAAAACTGCGTAGACAGTTGCAACAGGCATGCCATTGACTCGGCAGTTTAGTGTGCATCTATGCTAACATCATGCAACGACGTTATTATTTTTATTTGTTGATAAATGAAATGTCTTTTTCCGATGACATTATGCTTTAACGTTTTGTTCAATTGACTCTGCCATTTGAACGAAAAGTGCAATGCCATTTGAAATAAGTCAAGATTAATACGCCCTCAGCTATATATACTTGTCCTTCTCTCCTTTGTGCAAATTTGATCCCAAAGATGCCGTAATCCCTTCGGGAATATCTGTATATTTCTATTGAAAATTTACAGTCAGACCGGTAGTATCAGGTGACAACTACAACTTTTCGAGAGGTCTAATATGCAGGAGATCTTAACCGCAGTAACGTATCTCGTTGTATGGCTGATATGCGCTCGGGTAATCGAAATTGAAAGTGGATTGACAAAGCTTCTTATCTCCCTCGGAGCGGCCATTGGCGTCTATGTTGCAATAGGCATCAAAGAATACAAGGACAGGAAAGCCAAAGGAGCAGATGATTGACAGATATCTGTTGCAGATTTCATAAAGAAGAACCTCAGGACTCCCATCTGGCTCACTACGCTGATAGTCATTATCATGATTATCATGTTCTCTCTGATGATCAATCAGGCGAGGGTGAAGGAGTCCGCAGAGCAATACGGGAAGCAATATATGACTATCGCCAAAGGAACGGCTGCAGGGATCGATGATCTTTTTGACAGTGTGGAGAAAAGCTTGATTATACTCTCCCGTCATCACGGTGGGAAGGCGCACTCAAATATGCGCGAGACTTATGACGACCTGCAGGGAAAGATTGAATTTCTGGCCAAAAATGACCAGAGGGGCAAGCTTATTGAGGCATATCCAAAGACTTTTCGTGACGACACCTTGAAAAACATTTCAGAAAGCCCGGCTTTTATCAAGCTGATCCAGGAAATCAAGAAGACCGGCAAGACCAGGGTGAGCAGCCTAATTTCTGTGGATCTGAAAGCGGGCAATGGCCAGGAGAAAAAATATAGAATGGTTATCATTGGTGTTCCGGAGCTCGATTTGGACAAGAGGTACGCAGGCATCGTATATGCGGCATTGTCCCCCTCCTCGGTTCGTTGATCGATACATCAAAATTACGAAGTCTGACCTCCCGTGCGATGCGATAATTGCCGATGACACGGGAACTGTGCTTTTCCATCCACTGAATGAATTCGTCGGCGCCGATATAAGCACGGTTGTACGAGGTAAAGCGGAACAGCCGGTATCCCTGAAAGAGGGGATGTTGAAGGACAAAGCAGGCTACGATGACTATGAACTACTCCAGACAGGAGGAAGGTTTGAAAAAAGCATCGTGGGATACGCTCCGGCCGACTTGAACAGCCGAAAGTGGTCTATCGCTGTCAGCACCCCTTATCATGTCGCTATTTCACAGATAAGAAAAACGTTCTTCATCGTCATGCTGGAGGCCTTCGTACTTATCGTAACCGTTATTGTCGGCAGCGTGCTGGTTGCGCAATCCGGCAAAAAACATCTCTTACTCGAGGAAGAGTTAAAGCACTTAAGGGACAGGGACGTCTGGAGAGAACAACTCGGCCGAGAGAAGAAAACCCTGGAAGGAATTATTGAGGGTTCTCCCATATCGACCTTTGTCATCGACAGAGAACACAAGATCATTTTCTGGAACAAAGCGTGTGAAGAATTGATGGGCTATAAAAGCAGGGACATGATCGGCACTGATAAACAGTATATGCCCTTTTACCGCGAGAAACGGCCCGTTATCGCAGACCTCATTGTCGATAACGACATTGAAGAACTCGAAAAGTACTATGGGGAAAAGAGTCTGCATAAGTCGACACTTATTGAAGGCGCCTATGAAGCGCGAGATTATTTCGAAAATATGGGGGGCAAGAACAGACACCTTTATTTTATGGCAGCCCCTATTTACGATGAGGGGGGAGAAATTATTGCGGCCATCGAAACTCTCCAGGACGTCACGAGAGAGGAGGAAATGGCCAGGAGCCTTACGGACAATGCCGATGCTATAAAGAACGAACTTTATGAGAACCTGAAATTGAAGAAGACCATCGAAGGCATCATCGAGGGATCCCCGATACCAACCTTCGTTATTGACAGACAGCATAAGATTATCTTCTGGAACCGCGCATGCACGGAATTAACCGGCTATGACAGCAAGGATATGATCGGCACTAACAGCCAGTACATGCCCTTTTATTCCAACAAGAGGCCCGTCATTGCGGACCTCATCGTGGACAATAACATCGAGGAGCTTGAGAAGTACTACGGGAAGAAAAGCGTGCATAAGTCAGCCGTCGCCGAGGGCGCGTATGAGGCAAGTGATTATTTTGAGAATCTGGGCGGCAAGAATCGATACATGTATTTCCTCGCGGCTCCGATCTACGATGAGAGGGGAGAGATCATCGCCGCCGTCGAGACGCTTCAGGATGTGACGAAGGAAGAAGAACTGACAAAGAATATGAAGGAGTATGCGGAAAGCCTTTCCAACGAAATATATGAGCTGATAAGGCTGCGAACGGATCTACAACAGCTTTCCAATTACCTCCAGTCTATATTGGACAGCTCTCCGGACCGCATATTCGCTATCAGTGCGGACGGAATCATCAACTATGTTAGCCGCCTCTCGAGCGCGGATTCCGGATCGATACTCCGGCGGATGGAGGGTAGACATTTTGCGGAATTTGTCATTCCGGAGTACAGGGAGTTCATGCTCGCAAAATGGGAAGAAGTCAAAAAAGGTGTGCATAAGCCCTTCGAGATCGAGGCGACCACGAGGCACGGCTGGAAGAGGAATCTGTTAATCACTACGGCGCCCATAAAAGGAACCGACAGGTATCTCCTGGTCCAACGGGATATAACGGAATTTAAGAATCTCGAGAAGAAATTTTATGACAGTCAAAAGCTCGCCGCTGTCGGTCAGCTATCCGCAGGTATTGCCCATGAGGTAAGAAATCCGCTTTCATCCATCAAAATGAGCCTCCAGATTCTTGAAAAAAGATTAAATCCCACCGGGAATGATTTGAAGCGTTTTAAGATAGCAGAGAAAGAGGTTGAGCATCTCGAGAAGATAGTCAATGACATCCTGATTTATGCAAAGCCGGCGGGACCGGAACGCAAAGAGGCAGACATCAGTTCATTTCTGGAGAGTTCAATATCGATGGTGGAAAAAGAACTGTCTGAAAAAAAGATAGATGTGCAGTTTCAGAACGAACAGAGCATTCCCCCCATAAACATTGATGCGGCAATGCTCAAGCAGGCATTTTTGAATATCTATCTCAATGCCATAGATGCAATGGAAGAAGGAGGCAGGCTTAGGATAAGAACGAGGCTTCTTACGAATGAGCACAAGCACGTCTTGATTGAAATAGAGGATAACGGTTACGGCATCGATGAAGAGGATATGCCTCACCTGTTCAATCCGTTCTTTACGAGAAAAAAATACGGCACGGGCCTGGGCTTGACGCAGGTTAAGAAATTCATCGATTTGCATCACGGTTCCATAGAAATAATAAGCAGAAAGGGCGAAGGAACAAAAGTAGCGGTTACTCTGCCTTTGGAAGAGGACAAAAAGAATTCTGAAACACATGTAAACGATACTGAGGGACAATTGCATGGCTAAGATTCTCATAATCGATGACGACAGTTCTATCTGTGAAACTATTGACCTTTATCTGACCGAAGAGGGACATGAGGTGCACACGGCCATGACCGGCACCGACGGATTAAATAAGTTTGTGCAAACCTCGCCGGACGTTGTTATTCTCGACATAAGGCTCCCCGACATTGATGGATTCACTGTTCTTGAAGATATACGGGAGGATGATGAGGACGCAAAGGTAATCATGATAACCGCTCATCATGACATGGACACGACAATTAACGCCATGAAGGCAGGCGCTTTCGATTATATCCGCAAACCCATCAACGTCGACGAGTTGGACATAGCTATCCGCAAAGCGCTCAAATCCATTGAGATGGAAAAAAAGATAAATGGTCTCCTCATGGAACCGTCCCGGCAGTTCAAGGTTGGAGATATTATCGGCACTGGCAAGGAGATGAGCGAGATATTCAAGACCATTGGCATAGTTTCCCAGAGCAAGACGACCGTACTGATACAGGGTGAGAGCGGAACGGGAAAGGAGCTAATCGCCAAGGTCATACACAACAACACATCGCCCAATGAGCCTTATATCGGGGTTAACTGCTCGGCGATTGTAGAAACTCTCCTCGAATCTGAACTTTTCGGACACGAGAAGGGTTCATTTACTGGCGCCTTCGCCCGGAAGTTGGGAAAGTTCGAGCTTGCCCGCTACGGTACGGTTTTTCTTGATGAGATAAGTGAGATGTCCATCAACCTGCAGGCCAAGCTCTTGAGAGTGCTCCAGGAGATGGAGTTCGAAAGAGTCGGCGGCAAGGACCGGGTTAAGGTAAACGCAAGGATCATCACTGCAACGAATAAAGATCTCAAAACCCTCGTGAAGGACGGAAGATTCCGGGATGACCTTTTCTATCGCCTCAATATCGTATCTATAAATATTCCGCCCCTCAGGGAGCGGAGAGGAGACATCGCGCCCCTCGTCGATTATCTGATCACCAAGATTAACCGCGATCTTCATAAGCGTATCTTAGGCGTATCTGACGAGTTAATGGATATCTTCATGAAGTACAGCTGGCCGGGAAATGTCAGAGAATTGGAGAATCTCCTGGTGAGGGCCGTTGTCGTCGCCAAGGGACAGATCCTCGGCAGAGGAGATTTTCCGGATCTGCTGGAGGATCTGGAAAATAAGTGCGAGTCTGAAAAAACCGGCGGAATTGACTTCATGGAAGCAGGAAAGCTACTGACACTGGATGAGATTGAAGAGAGATACATCCGGAAAGTCATCAAAGAAAGCGGCAACAAAACGAAGGGAGAGATATGCGAGATACTTGGCATCTCCCGGCCGACCTTTGAAAGGAAACTCGAAAAATACGGGATTACACTTGAACTTGACGGATGAAATCATTTCGCAAAATGCCTTCCAAAATAATGCAGCGGTTAAAACAGGATCATGAAAATAGTATCGGCAGAATTTGTCAAATCTGCTACTGACCCATCCCAATATCCCGAAGGGAAACTGCCCGAGATTGCCTTTGCCGGCAGGTCCAACGTGGGAAAATCTTCTCTCATCAATACCATTGCCCGGAAAAAGAATCTTGCCAAGACAAGCAGCACGCCCGGTTGCACCCGGCTCATTAATTTCTTCATCGTTAACAATGAGATTTCCCTCGTGGACCTGCCGGGATATGGTTACGCAAGAGCGCCGATAGCATCAAGAAGAGAATGGGGACCGATGATTGAAACGTACCTCAAGCGCAGGGAGTCATTAGAATCTGTCATCGTTATTCTTGACGTGCGAAGACACCCTTCGGAACAGGATATCACCCTCATCAACTGGCTCCACCACTATGAGATAATTCCCACAATCGTCCTCACAAAGATAGACAAGATCTCCCGAAGTCAGGCAAAGGTCTGTCAGCGCAAGATAAAAGAACTGCTGGCACTGACCACGGATCCCATCCTTTTTTCCGCGCGGACTGGAGAAGGAAAAGATGTCATCTGGGGCGCAATAAAAGACCTATTGGCCGGAAATAAACCTGCCTGAATTATCCTTCCTGCCAGATTCCTTCATGCGTTTTATGGGCATATCCCGCCAATGCCGAAGGCCTAAGATGTAGATGATATCCCCTTATCGGGCGCGGATTCCCGCTCCATAGGGCCCGCGGTGAGACGGGTAACAATTTCTCGTTTCATTCAAGACCATTGAATGTTTCTTTAAATCTCCTGCCCCTGCGAGCAGTCCAGAAACCGGGCTTATAAAAGGCCGGATAACAAATGCCTCATATTATCCATATGTTAAGAGTATCATGCAACTATCCTGAAAACTGGCACGATTATTTCATTACTACTAGTTAAAGAAACAGAAACGCAGGAGGATGCGCACATGAAAAAGATAATAGAGACATTGGTTCTCTCAGTATTTGTCGTCCTGGTAACAGCGACTTTCGGACTTGCCGAGTATGCGGTGACAAGTGTGAGGGACTTTCCCTACTTCCAGTTTGGCTGTCTGATTGTAGGCGGCGTGACAATTATCTCACTGCGACACAAATACCAGAAGATGTACACGCGGGAGTTGGTAGCCGTTTTTTGTCTTTATACTATGCTCATCGCGCTCTTCACAGTGCCGGTAATCACCGCCATTAGGACTGTAGTGAGCTGAGGCTACTCGTATGACTGTCGTTCCCCGCGGTGAGATATATAGCCTCGGAGGAGACAGGAGGCAATCGGTATGGCAGCAATAACTAAGACACAGCAGCAACGGAGTTACCGTTCCGTGCTCATTATGAGTGCATGGGGACACGTTATCGTGATTCTCTCATTTCTGTTCCTCTATGTGGGAAAGCTCTTGGATGAGCTTGCAGGGACATCTCCCAGCTTCATGTTCGGGTTATTTTTTCTCGCATTGTTTGCCGGCATCGGCAGATTTTATAAAGAGGCGTGGTTGAAGCGGAAGGATGTCTGAGATTCTCCCGGATGTTGACCACTTCTCTTCTACGATCTATGAATGTCCTAAGCCCTGTGACGCAACGGATCAGCGTTACGGGGCTTATTCACTTGCGCAGGTTTTTCGTTTGCTTCACGCACCGATACCGTTGATGGAGAGCTTCTCCCCATGAAGCACGGTGTCAAACGTCTTTCCGGCTTATAATGGGGCATATATTGACTTGACACACCCTATGTGAATCCATATACTTTGCCTGGAAAATAATTCATGACATCATCTGCCGTAATTGCGTTAATCCGCCCTTATGATCAGAAATGTTGATATTACAAGACAGGAGAAATAATAAAAAATGTGCCTCGGATTCCCCGGAAAGATAATTTCGATAGATGAGAATAAGCTCGCTATTGTCGATATAAGCGGTACGCGTCGGGAAGCTCGTCTGGACCTGGTTGATGATGATACAACGGTTGGCGACTATGTAATCTGCCACGCCGGTTACGCCATTCATAAGATAGACGAGGATCTGGCACGGGAGATGCTGGATTGCCTGAAAGCAGTGATAGAAGGCGAAGCATATTGACGAGCCCTCCACCCTGCAATTGAAAGCTTTCAGAATGCCCATTCCCGCCTCATCCCACCCGGGGGCAGGTGTGTCGTATCTATTTACCCGCATCGCCTGCAATCGTGAATCTTTAAGATTTATGCTTTTTAAGAAACTATCCCTGTTTATCCAATTTTTAAATTCGTAGAAAATAATCTGGTTTGAGAGGGGCCTCTAAAGATGCAATTCGACAAAATTATGCTGGATCATGGGGGGGGTGGCTTATTGATGAATGAACTGATCGCCCATAAATTCCTCCCCAAATTGAAAAATGCATATCTGGAACGCATGGAAGATAGCGCCGTTTTTGATATAGGTAATGTTAAGCTCTGTTTTTCCACCGATTCTTACGTGGTGAGCCCTATTTTCTTCCCCGGCGGCGATATCGGCTCCCTATCCGTACATGGTACAGTCAATGATATTGCGGTGTGTGGCGGTATCCCCCTCTTTCTGAGCGCCGGCTTCATTCTCGAAGAAGGTTTCAGCATGGACGATTTGGAGAAGATTATTGCGTCCATGGCGCTGGCGGCGGCAAACGCCGGTGTACAGATTGTTACAGGAGATACCAAGGTGGTGGCAAGGGGGGCTGCCGACGGAATCTTCATAAATGTTTCCGGGATCGGCGTCATCAAGTACAATGGAGTAATCTCTCCCAGAAGTGTGATGCCGGGAGATAAGGTGATCATTAACGGAACCATTGGAGATCACGGAGCCGCAATATTATGCAAACGTCAGGATCTGGGCTTTAAGTCCGAGATTATATCGGATTCAGCCCCTCTAAATTCGCTCGTGCAGAGCATCCTCTGTGCCAGTCCCAATATTCACTGCATGAGAGATGTAACGAGAGGCGGTCTGGGCGCAATTATGTGTGAAATAGCGACGCAGTCGGAGTGTCAGATCACACTTGAGGAAAGAGATATTCCGGTAAAGGAAGAGGTAAGAGGCGTATGCGAGATTCTGGGAGTCGATCCGCTATTCCTGGCAAATGAGGGAAAGATGGTAGCGTTCTGCCCGCCGGAAGATACTGCAAGGGTTATGAAGGTCATGGCAGAACACAAGCATGGCGCGGCTGCCGCCATCATCGGTGAAGTCGGCAAGAAAGGCCGTGGCCGTCTCTTGTTGAATACCGTCATCGGCGGCTCGAGGGAAATTGACCTTCCGACGGGTGAATTAGTACCTCGGATTTGCTGACTTAGATGTTTCATTTCGCAAGAAAAGAGGTTAAAATATAAGAACGTTATTTGCTGATATTATTTATTTTCCGCGGTCATTTAGGCGGTATGATCAAGCATAAGAATGTCGTCGCGAATCTTGAGAAGGGAGGTAAATACACTTGGTTTCGATAAATCAACTGAAGGGCTACAAATTTTTTAAAGGATTCACCGATGAAGAGCTCAAGAAATTGGCGGATATAGCAACAGAGGAGTCTTATAAGTCCGGTCTCCAGTTATGGAAGAAGGGGGATCCGGCGAATAAGGCCTACTTCCTGGAAGAAGGCAAGGTCATCCTGGTGATGGATGCTTACATGGGGCCGCAAAGACCCCCGATGCAGGTGACTGTGGACATAGTCACGAAGGGTGAAGGCATGGGATGGTCCTCAGTCGTTGAACCTTATCTCTACACATTAGGAGCTCGATGTATCGATGACTCGAAGGTAATAGCTCTCGATGCCGTGAAATTAAGGAATATTTTCAATGAGGATGTGGCATTAGGATTTAAATTCATGCATGCCACGGCAAAGGTAGTGGCAACCCGTTTGACTCACACCGAGATCATATTGGTTGGTGAGCGCGGACTGTCTATTTTGAGTGAATGATAAGAATATTAGTAAGGGTCGAGAGCATCATCTACAGAAAGAACGGCTGGCCTTGATCCGCCAGCGAAATTGAGATCCTGACCGAACCGCTTCACCGGTTATATTTAGGATGTCGTCTTCCACAAAAAAGCAGGCAAAACACGTCTTGATGTTTTGCCTGCTTCATTATTTCGCGCTAAGAAGTTAACCTTCAGTCGCTCCCTTTCTCCACTTCCTGTTTCTTGACTTTGTCCGCGCTTTCCCGCAGATGCGCCAGACGAGTAGACTTATGCAACTCGACAGGTTTATCATAGAGGGAGGGACGCCATTTATAAATCAATTCTATGGCATCAGAGGGGCATGCCTGCACGCAAACCTCGCAGACTATGCACCTGAGCGGATAGAACGCAAGCTCGTTCTTTTCCTTGTCTGTTGTAATAGCGACTGACGGACAGCGAAGGGCACATACCCCGCACATAGTACACTTATCGTCCAGGAATACTACATGGCCTCGGGCGTTTTCAAAAGGCTCCCGTACCTGAACCGGATACATCCGGGTGGCATATCCGGTGAAGAGGTTTTTCAAGATGGTCGGTAACATGATGGGCATTTATTCACATACTCCTTTCGCCTCTTATCTCTCCATGCAGCAGATGCATGGATCAATAGAGAGAACAATAACAGGAACATCCGGCAACTGACTTCCGGGCAACATGACTAATAACGAGGGAAGATTTGCATAAGTGGGCGTTCTGATTTTCATACGCTCCAGATTGCGTGTACCGTTTCCTTTCGCATAGTAGAAAAGCTCTCCCCTTGGAGCTTCTGTACGCATGATCGCCTCGTTGGCCGGAGGGTTTCCCTTTACCTTAGCGGCTATTTCTCCTTCGGGTAATTTATTCAGCGCTTCCATCTGCAGATCTATGGACTGGAGGAGTTCCCTCGCCCTTACCAGCGCACGGGCGTAACAGTCTCCTGCGGTTTCCACTATAGGTTCAAAGCTGAGTTCGCCGTACGCATGGTATTTGGTTAAGCGAACATCTTCGCTGACCCCGCTCGCCCGGAGCACAGGACCCACACACCCCAACAGGAAGGCCTGCTCCTTTGTGACGACGCCGACACCCACGGTTCTGGACTTCACCGTATAGTCATTGACCACAACATTTATTAAATCTTCGCACTCTTTGCGTATCACAGGCAATGCGTCCAGGACGACCTTCTTCTGTTCCTCAGTGATATCCCGGCGTACGCCGCCCACTATATTCACTGAGGGAATGACTCTATGTCCGGCGGTCATCTCAATGAGATCCAGCACCCGCTCCCGTATGCGCCAGAACTGCAGGAACATGCTTTCAAAACCGAAGGCGTCAGCCAGCAGCCCCAACCAGAGAAGGTGACTGTGGGCGCGCGCCATCTCCGCCCAGATCGTACGCAGGTATTTTGTCCGGGGCGATATTTCCACCGGCCACAACCTCTCCATCGCTTCGACCACAGACACGCTGTGGATGTAGCTGCAGATCCCTCAAACACGCTCACAGAGATAGATATTCTTGGCGTATTCGTTCAGTTCACATGCTTTTTCTATTCCCCGATGGGCATAGCCGATTACCGGAACCACTTCTACAACTGTTTCATCTTCATAAGAGATTCTCAATTGTACGGGTTCAGGCAGTACCGGGTGTTGCGGCCCAAAGGGTACTGTTGTACGTGTGACCATTAACTGTCTCCTTTCGCAGTAACCGAAGTAACCTTGTACGTTTTCAAAAGAGGTGTAGTGGGACTGTCCTGTGCTAAAAGCAAATGGCCGCCATAGTCGATGGCGAGATCCGTCACTTTCAAACCGAACAATTCCTTCATTTCATTTTCAATAAGTACGGTGGCAAGAGTGACGCCCGAGAAACTCGGGACCTCTTCATCCTTTGCCACTTTATATCGCAGACCGTCCATAACCGTACCGGCATTACGGCTGAAGAAGTACGTCACTTCCAGATGTTCATCCAAGTCGCTGCACACAGCGGTCACGAATTTTCCGCCGGCATCCAAAAATTTCTTGCCTTCCGCTAATAATTCGTCTTTCTTAATCTCTCTAATATTTTCCATCCCTACTTCCTCAAAGTTTCGCCAATTTCTGCAGGGCCATAACGACGCCGTCTATGATGGCCTCCGGCCGCACGGAGCAGCCGGGGACATATACGTCAACCGGAATAACCTTGTCTACACCGCCCAGAACATTATAGCAATTGTGGAATACACCGCCGGTAGAGGCGCACGTTCCGACACAGACGACTACCTTAGGATCGGGAACCTGCTCGTACAGATTCTTCAAGACCCTGGCTGTGCGCCTGTTAACGGGCCCCGTGATGAGAAGTATGTCAGCATGCTTCGGATTTCCCATATTAACCATACCGAATCGCTCCACGTCATAAAGAGGAGTCAGACAAGCGAGTATCTCTATGTCACAGCCATTGCAGGAACTGTTGTCAAAGTGCAGAATCCATGGCGATTTAACGCGAGACCTTTGTAGCAATCCCATAGTTCTTAAGATACCCCCTTACTGTAATAGATATAGGCTATATTAATTATTCCCAGGATCAATCCCACCGACCAGCTCAAGCGAACCATCCAGCCGACAGTCATTCTCGCGGTAATATTGTCAATGAAAAGTTCCATTAGAAATGCGGCCAAAGCGATCAATATGCCCACCCACAGCGGGTTTGTCCAGAAGAGAGAGATTATTCCGAGAAGCAGGATGATCTCGTACCACTCCGCCAGATGATAGAGAGCAAAATAAGGACCTGAGTATTCGGTAGTCACGCCCTTCACAATTTCCTGATGGCCGTGGTGACATGTGGAAATATCAAAGGGCGATTTACGCATCTTTATGGTTAATACGTAAAGAACGGCCAAGAACAACGGCCAAAGAGTGAAGAGCAAAGGCTTGTCCTGTTTGAATATTTCGCTGATGAGAAAGCTTCCGTTCTGGGCGTAAATCGCGATTGCCAGAAGAAGCAGTACGGGTTCATAGGCCAGAATCTGCATGAGTTCACGGTTCGCTCCAAAATGTGCATAGGGGGATTTCGTGCTGAAACCGCCCAAAACCAGGCAGACACCGGCAAACCCGAGGAGAAAGACGAGGAGAAGAAAATCCGATTTCATGACGAGAAAGATAAGACTCGCTATCATGAAAACCAGGTATCCGTAGATCCAGACAAATTGCAATTTGCTTACGGCAATATGTTCTTTCCCCAAGAGCTTAATGAAATCATAAAATGGCTGAACGATGGGAGGACCATACCGACCCTGCATGCGCGCTGTAATCTTACGGTCTATGCCAAAAAGAAGACCGCCAACGATAGGAGCACCGACTAAAGTTAAAAATACAATCAGGAACTGTTCAATCATCATATAACGATCACCCCGCATCCAATCATAATGATCAAGAGTAAGATAGCTATGCCGTTTGCCCAGGGATTTATCCTTTTTTCACCCAACGCACCCTGGTAATAAAAGCCGCCAAGTTGGAATTTAGTTTTGCGGTCCGCTTCGGCCAACCATTCATCAGTATCAGTCGCGCCGGTCTGTTCACCGCACATGTAGACGGGCCTCAGTTCCTTGGGCTTCACCCCTATCAGCAGCAGGGGCAAGAGTAAGGCAACAATCAGAATCAGGTAGAGGGGCCACACGGGGAAAAGACCTAAGATATCCTTCTGCACAAAGGAGGGGGTTAGTCAGTACCAGGTTGTTCAAACCGAGGGCAATAATCTGATTCCCGGAAACCACATCGTTCGTCGCAGCAAGAAGGAAATTCTGGTAAATCGGACCGACCCCCATACCAACGACAAAAATACCGATCAAAAGAGTCCATAACGGAACAGAATAGCTCAGCGATAATTTTTCAAAAGGCCTCTCTATCTTAGGCAAGACTTGGAGGAGTCGCCCGAGCCATTTTGTCCAGAATACTATTGTGAGGGTACTCGCCAGGACGAAGAAGATTGCCGCGAGTGGAACAGTGTAGGCAGCTTCCAAGGCAATCCATTTACCCAGGAGCATGCCGAAGGGGGGAAGGAACATGGACAGTATGCCTACGCCGGTAATCAGCGTGGTAAGAGGCGCCTTGGCGGCAAGGCCTTCCATGTCTTCGATATCGCGGCTCCAGATTTGATGCTCAATCGTGCCGGCGCAGAGGAAGAGCAGTCCTTTTGATATGGCATGGAAAATGATAAGCAGAATCGCTGCGGCAATGGAAAGGGGTGTGTTAATCCCCGCGCACGCAATGATCAGTCCCAGATTGGCGATTGTGGAATATGCCAAGACCCTCTTGCCCGTCGACTGGCTGACTGCCAGTGCCGACGTGGCAAAGAAGGTGAATGCCCCGGCAATGGCAATGATGACACTCAAATATGTCCCAGCATAGACAGGAGCGAGCCTGAGAACAAGGTAGACCCCGGCTTTGACCATTGTACTGGAATGCAGCAGGGCGGAAACAGGCGTAGGCGCCACCATTGCCCCCAAAAGCCAGCTTTGAAAGGGCATCTGGGCGGCCTTGGTAAAACCGGTGTAGCAGAGCAGCGCGATCGGCAGTACGGCGAGAGGGGACTGAATGCCTCCTCCGATAATGCTCTGTACGGAAAGTGCGGATGACCCTCCCTGCGTGGCGTAAAGATAAATTATGGCCAGAATAAAGGCCGTTCCGCCTGTGGAATTCATCCATACAGCCCGCGCCGCATTGTGTATGGCCTCTTTCGTTCTATCGTGCGATATCAGCTGGAAGCTGCATAATGTGGTCACTTCCCAGAAGAAGTAAAGCCAAACTAAATTATTGGCAAACACCAGGCCGTTCATGGCGCCCAGGAACAGAACGAGCCAGAAAAGGAATCTCGACTGTCTGGATTTCTCAATGCCGGCATGGTGCTCATGGTCATACATGTATCGTAGGGCAAAAATGCAGATGAGTGACCCGATTATGGAAATAACCATGGTCATGACAAGGGCCAAATGATCAACGACAAAAGCAGGCGCCACTTCAATATGGGCCTTCATGACGAACTCAAAATATGCAAGCGGGAGAATCTGTGTGAGGGCGAAGATGAGGACCAGCCAGTTCCGCAATGATATGCCGACGTAAAGATAAAAGATGAGAATGGCATAGTCCAGGATGGTGATAAGCAGGCCCCAGTCAAACCCGCCTGGCGTATACGTGAAGGGTCCTCCTATAGAGAGTAGGATGCTGTTAGCAATTAGAACTATCGCTGTTGCAATAACGATGACGTTTCGCACATAGTAATTGCGGACAGCCAGTACGAGAAATCCTGCCGCAACAGGCAGCAAGATGGCGATTGCCATCATTTGATCAGCCAATTTTCCGCCTCCTTAAAGTTGATGTGCTGATTTTCCACGTGAAGGAACTTACGGCTATTACCTTTGAAATCCAACACATGAACGCAATTCGCCCCATCCGCGTATTGAGGAAACCATCAGGGCATCTTGAACCAAAAAATGAAGATTATTGGCAGTCATTTTTTCTGGTGTCCTACTTTATATGTTTTTGGAAGTCAAGGAAAAAACACGGCACATAAGTGTAACAAAAATGCAATATATCGATATCGTTTAATTTTCGGTTCTGAAAATAGTTGACAATGAATTACGCCTCATTATCTTCTGACTGCAATCTGAAATTTCCGAAGGTCAGCTTTTCTCGAATAGAAAATATGCTTCATATAAAGAATGCTTGTTTGCATTCGGAAACGAATGAGGCTTCTCCTCAAAAATATTGCAGGACCGAAGATTGGCATACAGTAAGCATTCACGTATTATTTTTCCGTTCATACCTTGCCTCGCGCCGCCATCTATTGCGTTCTCGCATATTATCGACCCACTTTCGGCTTGACTTTATTGGTTAATTCATATAGGGAGTTCCTCGTTTTGAGTGACAGACGAAGGAGGCTTATTTTAACCAAATGACAAGAGAACTACAGGACGTACTTGGGAGCTTTGACAAGAGCCGTGACAACCTCATCCCTATTCTTCAGGCGGTGCAGGGCGAGTACGGATATCTCACCCCGGAATCCATGGAAGGCATTGCGGACTACCTCTGTATTTCTGAAAGCAGCCTTTATGGAGTTGCTACTTTCTACACCCAGTTCAAGTTCTCCAGACCGGGCGATCACAACGTGAGGGTATGCCTTGGCACGGCCTGCCATGTGAGGGGAGGATCGCGCATCATGGACGAGGTAAGCCGTCACCTTGGCATACAGGCAGGTCAGACCACGGAGAATTATAAGTTCAGCCTGGAGCGTGTCGCCTGTTTCGGATCCTGCGCACTGTCGCCGGTGGTGGTTGTAGATAAGAAGGTATACGGTAGAATGAACCCCAAAAAGATAAAGAATATATTAAAGGAATACGAATGAATTTCGAAGCCATCAAGAAGAAGGCCCAGCAGGAATGGGAAGCTTTCAACACTTTTGAGAAACCGCGAATCCTCGTGGGAGCCGCAACATGCGGCCGCGCGGCCGGAGCACTGGAGGTCTGGGAGAAGTTCAAACGGGAACTGGCGAGCCGGTCTCTTGAGGCAAACATCGTGGAAGTCGGAGACCTCGGCCTTTGTTATGCAGAACCGTGCATCGAGATCGCAACTCCCGACGGACGCCGTGTGCTTTACGGAGGAGTCACGGAGAAGATAGTTCCTGAGCTCATCGAGGATGTAATCGTAAAACGAAACCCGCGGCCGGATCTCGCGCTGTGCACCTTCGGTCAGAAAAGAGTCGAAGGCGTCCCCACCTTTGAAGAGCTGCCCATGGCGAGTAAACAGGTCCGCGTGGTCTTGAGGAACAGCGGCATCATCGACCCCTCCAATATCTATCACTACATCGCAAGAGGTGGCTACTCCGGCCTCAATAAGGCCCTGCAAATAGGGCCTGAAAAGGTCATCGAAGAGATCAGGAACTCCGGCCTCCGCGGTAGGGGGGGAGCCGGATTCCCGACAGGCGTGAAGTGGGGACTGGCAAGAGGGAACAAAAGCGACGTCAAGTACATGATCTGCAACGCCGACGAGGGAGATCCCGGCGCATTCATGGACAGGGCCGCCCTGGAGAGCGACCCCCACGCTGTTCTCGAGGGACTCGCAATCGGAGCCTATGCCATCGGCGCAAGCTACGCTATTGTATATGCCCGGGCCGAGTATCCTCTGGCGATAGAACGCATCGAAGGAGCAATCCAGCAGATGGAAGAGTACGGCTTCCTCGGGAAGAATATCCTCGGGTCCGGATTCGATCTCTCCATCAAGATCAAGGAAGGCGCCGGCGCCTTTGTCTGCGGCGAAGAGACGGCACTCATGGCTTCCATCGAGGGTAAACGGGGAATGCCAAAACCGAGGCCCCCGTTCCCCGCTCAGGCCGGTCTGCATGGCCAGCCGACCAACATCAACAACGTGGAGACCCTGGCGAATGTGTCGGAGATCATGAACAGGGGCGCATCCTGGTTCTCTTCTTACGGCACGGAAAAGAGCAAGGGGACGAAGACATTTGCCCTCGCCGGAAAGATCAACCGCACCGGCCTCATCGAAGTTCCCATGGGCATCAAGCTCGGTGACATCATCTTCGATATCGGCGGCGGTATCCTGGAAGACAGACAGTTCAAGGCCGTTCAGACCGGCGGACCTTCCGGCGGCTGCATCCCTGTGAAGTACCTCGACATGCCTGTGGACTATGAAGAGCTGGCAAAGGTGGGCTCCATCATGGGTTCCGGCGGAATGATTGTCATGGATGAAGACTCCTGCATGGTCGATATCACACGGTACTTCCTCAGTTTCACGGAGAAGGAATCATGCGGCAAGTGCACCCCTTGCCGGATGGGCACGCAGCACCTGCTTCATATCTTAACGGAGATCACGCAGGGAAGAGGCAAGCTTGAGCATCTGACCCTTCTTGAAAAAATCGGCATGACGTTGAAGAACACGTCCCTGTGCGCCCTGGGACAGACGGTCCCAAACCCCATCCTCAGCACTCTACGCTATTTCAGGGAAGAATATGTGGAGCATATCGTCGATAAGAAATGCCGGGCCGTCGTATGTGCGGCGCTTTTCAAATCACCGTGTCAGCACACGTGTCCCGCCGGGATGGACGTGCCCAAGTATATTGCCCTCATCCGGGCGGAACGCTTTGGTGACGCGTATAAGATCATGTTGAAGACAAACCCCTTCCCTTCCGTTTGCGGAAGGGTGTGCGACCATAAATGCCAGGCAAAATGCCGCAGGCGCAATCTCGATGAGCCGCTCGCAATCAAATTCTTAAAGAGGTTCATCACCGATAATGCACCCCGGCCGCATACGGCGCTGGTGCCGGTCACCAGAAAGGAAAAGATTGCGGTGATTGGCGCGGGCCCCGCGGGACTGACGGCGGCGCGTGACCTGGCCCTCAGGGGATATAAGGTGACTGTATTTGAAGAACTCTCCGAACCGGGCGGAATGCTCCGCTGGGCCATCCCCGCTTACAGGCTTCCCAGAAATACCCTGGCCGATGAGATCAATGACAACATAAGATCCCTGGGCGTTGAAATCAAATGCAATACGCGCGTAGGCAAAGACATTTCCTTTGAGCAGGTAAGCAAGAATTTCGATTATATCTTCCTGGCTCCCGGGGCTCATAAGAGCCAGCCGATGGGTGTCGAGGGAGAAAACCTTAAAGGCGTCTACGGCGGCGTCGAATTTCTGAGGGACTTCAATACCGATGAAAAGGCATGGTTGAGCGGCAAGAAGACACTCGGTTCAAAGGTAGCGGTTATCGGCGGCGGCAATTCAGCCATTGATGCCGCCCGCGTGGCACTGCGTCTCGGTGCTGACGTAACCATTCTTTACAGACGTGAGAAGAAGGATATGCCGGCCGCCGAAGAAGAAATCCTCGCGGCCGAAGATGAAGGGATCAAAATTAAATTTCTTGTTATTCCCCTGAATATCTCGGGCAAAGACGGCAAAGTGAGCAGCATTACCTGCCAGCGCACGAGGCTGACGGAGTTCGACAAGAGCGGGCGAAGGAAACCAGTGGCGATTGCGGAATCTGAATTCACCCTGAGCGTGGACACCGTCATTGCGGCTATCGGGCAGGTTCCTGATATGACCTTCGTGCCCGCGGAGAGCGGCGTGAACGTCAACAAATGGTCAACTTTCGACCTCGCAGCAGGAAGCAAGTCCCAGACGTCCAATCCGAAGTTCTTTACCGGCGGCGATGCGCTCACAGGACCGGATACAGTGATCGGCGCTATCGCTCAAGGACACCAGGCGGCGCGTGACATGGATGCCTATATCAGGAAGATCAACAACGAACCCGCATATGTGGAACAGCCTGATGAATTTATCGATGTGCCGCTGGTTATCGATGAAGACTCCGAAGAGGCGCCGCAGGCGAGGATGCCTGAGTTGCTCGCCGGCGACAGGAGAAAGAACTTCAAAGAAGTCGAGCTCGGCTACGAGAAAACAATAGCTGTGATGGAAGCTTGCCGCTGTCTCAGGTGCGATGCGGAAATTGTTTAGTTGAATGAAGCCATCTATTTTCTGATGGGAAGAACTTTCCCACCCTTTGCTTACCACGTGCATGGCGACGGGAAAATAAAGGGCGGTGGAACGCCTATGAAGTAGGAGAAGAATTGAGCATGAGTGAAATAACCCTTACGATTGACGGGAATCTGGTTAAAGCGGAACAAGGAGACACGGTTCTTAAGGCGGCACGAAAGGCCGGAATCGAAGTCCCCACTCTCTGCGACCATCCGGCCTTGGAACCCTACGGCGCCTGTCGGCTCTGCATAGTTGAGATTGAAGGCATGCGGGGATACCCGCCATCCTGCACCACGCCGGCGGCTCAGGGTATGGTGGTCAAGACATCTTCCCCGGTCATCATCGATCTCCGCAAGGAAGTTATCAAACTGTTGCTGAGCGGGCATACCAGCCCCTGCCTCGTCTGCCTCCACCGCGAGCCCTGCGAAAAGTACCGGCCCCGCTCGTCCAAGAGCGGCAAAGCCACCCGCTGCGCCTTCTGCAGCAACCGTGACCAGTGTGAACTCCGGGAACTTTCCGAGGAATACAAGATCGACGATCTGGAGGTACCGATCATATATAAGCATCTGCCTGTGGAGCACATGGACCCCTTCATGGATCGGGATTACAATCTCTGCGTCTTGTGCGGACGATGCGCCCGGATCTGTGAAAAGGTCCACACCACCGGAACCATCGATTTCGTTGAGCGTGGGAAGGAAGCACGAATTTCAACGGCCTTTGACCGGCCGCATACCAAGACCGACTGCCGGTTCTGCGGCGCCTGTGTGGACATCTGTCCGACGGGCGCAATGAGCGACCGGTATGCCAAGTGGTACGGCGCACCGGACACTGTACAGGATTCGACCTGCATACTCTGCCCCGTCGGATGCTCCGTTCGCCTGAAGATCAAGGACGGTAAAGTGATCAGCTCCGGAATGACTGCCTTCACGCGAGAAGCCCGCATCTGCGCCGTGGGCCGCTTTGTATTGCCCCAGCTTCTCGATAGCCATTACAGACTCATGTCACATCAGGTGCGGGTCGCCGACGGCCTTATCAGGACCGGCTATGAGGATGCCGTTGATCTGGCGGCAAATAGTCTCAAGCCATACTCGGGCAGTCAGTTTGCAATGATCGCTCCCGCTTCGGCAACGCGCGAGGACCTCTATATACTTAGGAAATTCACCAAGGAAGTCATGAGATCGGATAATTTTGCAGTGGAGCCCCTCTCACTTCCGGATGCGGTAACCAACGGAACCGTGAAGGCGCTTTATTCTCTGGGCGATTTCCTCCAGGACACCCGACCCAAAGGACTCGACGTTTTGATTGTATCCGATATGTTCCCGTCGAGGACAGAGAAATCTGCCGACGTTATTTTTGCAGTTGCCGGGCTCGTGGAAACTGATGGCACTTTCCTCAATGCCTCGGGCCAGGTTAAGCGGATGTCCGCTCATGCCACGCCGCCCAAGGCTTTGCTCCCTGACTGGAAGGTCGTGTGCGATATTGCCAAAAAAATGGGCGCCAGTGGATTTGATTTTCAAACATCTGAAGATATCGCGAAGGAAATGGCGACCTCAAAGGGCAAGGAAGTGCCACCCGCCGCTCCGGAGCCCTCTCCGCTCGACAAAGTGTCTGCCATCCCCCGCATATACAGAGGCCATCAGATGAGCGATATAGTCTCCGCCATGCGCATCTTCTTTGCCGCTCCCGAGAAGGAAGCTGCTCCTGTTCAGGTGGAAGAGGGAAAACGTTTCCGGATCTTAGAAAAAATCGAGATCGTGCCGAACACGCACATGGTGACGGTTCATGCCCCGGTGATTGCGGAAAAATGTCAGCCCGGTCAATTTGTGATCGCCATGGTAGAGGAAACCTCCGAGCGTATCCCCTACACCATTTCAGACTTCGACCGTGAAAAAGGAACAATTACCATGGTGACCCTTGAAATGGGACGTTCTAGCCGGGAGCTTGCAAACACCAGCGCGGGCGAATACCTCGCCCATTTCGCAGGTCCCCTGGGGCGCCCGGTAGAAGTGAAAAAATTTGGGACAGTGGTCCTGGGCGGCGGCTGTTTTGGAGTGGGAGCAATTCTCCCTATCGCCAGAGTAATGAAAGAAGCCGGAAATAGGGTGATCTGTATTGAAGAGGCATCAAGCCATTACCTGCTCCACTGGCAGGATAAGCTCTCCAAGGCCTGCGATGAACTGGTCATCGTAACCAAAGACGGCTCCGCAGGCATCAAGGGCGGGGTACAGGAAGTCATCACAATGCTTGCGGATCGAGGAGAGAAGATTGACCAGACATACATCGTAGGCTGTACCTTCATGATGATGCTTGTCTGTGACGTGACCAGGAAACTGGGCATACCGACCATGACAGCGATGAACCCTCTGATGGTGGATGGGACAGGCATGTGCGGCTGCTGCCGCGTGAGTGTGGGAGGGGTTACGAAGTTCTCCTGCGTAGACGGACCGTTCCTCGATGGGCTGCAAATCGACTGGATCGAGTTAATGCAGAGGCAGGCCGCCTTTAAGCTCGAAGAAGTGCAAGCGATACCGCAGGAACCGCGTCCTGTGCACGATCATGGAGGAGCCCACGCCTGCATGCGAACATGATCTCATTGTTCTTTGCTTTTGAACTTGTTATCCCTGGATTAACCTGAGATTGGAAAAAAAATATGGAACCAAAAGAGAAAGAAAAAAAGCCGAAGGTCCCCAGGCAGAAAATGCCGGAGCAGGACCCGAGACGACGAAGGAGCAACTTCGAAGAAGTGCCTTACGGCTATACGGAGGAGCTTGCGGTGGCAGAGGCCAGCCGTTGCCTCAAATGCAAGAAGCCTCTCTGTATTACAGGTTGTCCGGTAAATATCCGGATACCGGATTTCATCAAGCTCATCGAAGAAGGCAAATTCGTCGAAGCGGCCTGGAAGCTAAAGGAGCAAAATACCCTTCCCGCTGTGACGGGCCGCGTCTGCCCACAGGAGACGCAATGCGAGATCCTATGCATCCTGGGAAAGAAAGGCGATCCCGTGGCAATCGGCCGCCTGGAGCGATTTGCAGCAGACTATGAGAGAAAATTCGGAACGGCTCAACTGCCGGAGTTGCCTCCACCTACGGGAAAGAAGGTTGCCATCATCGGCGCCGGACCTGCAGGCCTCACCGTAGCGGGAGATCTCGTGATGCTCGGGCATAAGGTCACTATTTTTGAAGCTCTCCAGGTGACCGGAGGTGTACTTGTGTACGGCATCCCCGAATTCCGTCTTCCTAAAGCAATCGTGAAATACGAGGTTGATTACCTGAGAAGGCTCGGAGTCGAAATCCTCACGGATTATGTCGTGGGCAAGGCCCGCACAGTGGAAGAGCTCTTCAAGGAAGGCTATGACGCCATATTCATCGGTACCGGCGCAGGACTTCCCATGTTTATGGACATACCGGGTGAGAATCTTGTTGGCGTCTACTCTGCAAACGAGTATCTTACAAGATCCAATCTCATGAAATCTTTCCGATTCCCTGAGTACGGGACAGCACCCATCCGGAGCAAAAAGGTCATTACCGTGGGAGGTGGAAACGTCGCCATGGATTCGGCGCGGACTGCCTTGAGGCTCGGAGCGGAATCTATCATCGTCTACAGGCGCAGCCGTGATGAAATGCCTGCCCGTGCAGAAGAGATCCACCATGCCGAAGAAGAAGGTGTCAAGCTCATGATTCTTACAAACCCTGTGCGTGTCATCGGGGACGAACAAGGGAGGGTGAAAGCCGTTGAGTGTATCAAAATGGAGCTCGGTGAACCAGATGAATCGGGAAGGAGAAGACCGATCCCTATCAAAGGAAGCGAATTCATCATTGAATGCGATACGGTAATTCCCGCGCTCGGTAACAAGCCCAATCCGCTCATTGCCATGACGACACCCGGGCTTAAGACGACCCGCTGGGGTACTCTGGAAGCGGATCCCAGACACTATGGAAACGTCCATGAAGGGCGTGTTTGCCGGAGGCGACATCGTCACCGGTGCGGCGACCGTCATTTCCGCCATGGGTGCGGGGAAAAAAGCGGCCGCCAGCATGCATGAATACCTGATGACAGGAAAAGTTACAAAACCCCTGAAGGAAGAAAGAGAGGGAGAAAAAGAAAAGAAGGAATAAATCATCTTTTTGCAATTTCAAGACCCGCCGCAGAATTCACGTTCCGGCGGGTTTTTTATTTAAGCGCCAAAGTGTAACCTCTTCCGGTCATAAAAGCCGCCTCTCCTGCCTTTTCCTTGACATAACAGGCAGGTTCTCTTATAGTTTTTCCGTTTGTTATGGCATTGCTATTGAGACTCCCGCTCGCAGGAGAATGGCGCGGTAGTAGAATTTGTGGATTTTGATTCGAAGAGACTGCAGAGATGACCAAACCAAAAATAGCTTTCATGGGAACGCCGGAATTCGCAGTTCCATCCCTTGATATTTTGATTAGAAACGACTACCCGATCGTCACTGTCGTGACCCAGCCGGACAGACCAAAGGGCAGAGGCAGGATATCCGCTCCGCCGCCAATAAAGGTCGCCGCCGAAAAATACGGCCTTCCTCTCGTTCAACCTGAACGTTTGAGGACCACAGAATTTACGGATTATTTCAGCGGCATCCGTCCGGATCTGGCCGTTGTCGCGGCCTTTGGCCAGATACTGCCCCGTGAAATTCTTGACATCCCGAAAATGGGCTGCATAAATGTACATCCATCTCTCCTCCCGAAATATAGAGGCGCAGCTCCGATCAACTGGGCTCTCATCAGAGGAGAAGAAAAGACCGGTATCACCATAATGCTTATGGACGAAGGGATGGATACGGGCGATATCCTCGCGCAGGAAGAGACCATGATCGAGCCCATGGAAACGTTCGGGAAGCTCAATGACAGACTCGCAGTTATGGGAGCGAGGCTCCTCTTGGCGACAATCGATATGGTCGCGAACGGTAACTCCACGCGCACGCCTCAGGATGCATCGCTCGCAACATATGCCCCGCGGCTCACGAAGGAAAATGGCCTGATCCGGTGGGACGCCGATTTACGTGAAACGGTTAACCTCATCAGAGGCCTCTCGCCGACACCCTGTGCATATACCTCATACAGGGGAAAGATGCTGAAGATATTCTCTGCCATAGGGGAAGAAATTCCCCCTCCGGAGTCTCCGGGAAGAATCGGCACAGTGACGGACAACGGCCTTCCCGTTGCCGCAAGGAACGGATATGTGTATTTGCAGGAGGTTCAACTGGAGAACAAGAAGAGAATGTCTATCCGAGATTTTTTGCGGGGCTGCCGCATGGCGCCGGGGGATATCCTCGGTTCTCTACAATGACGATGAAAACGCCACGCCACATGGCCGTTGAGATCCTGAATCGCGTGGAGGAAGAAGGCGCCTATGCGGAACCACTCCTGGATGCCTCTCTTTCGGGTCATCCAGAGATAAAGCTTCAAGACAGAAGGTTAATCACCGAGGTTGTGTATGGCACGCTACGGATGAGAGGCCAGTTGGATTGGGTTATCGAGCACCTCTACAATGGGAAGTTCGACGCCATGGATGTGGATTTAAAAAACATCCTGAGGACAGGCCTCTACCAATTGCTCTTCACCGATAGGATACCGGATTTCGCCATCGTGGATGAGGCTGTTGAGATAACAAAAAAGATGCGCCGGAGAGGATCAGGGCTGGTTAATGCAATCCTGAGAAATTTCATCCGGGGGAAAGATCAGATCCAATATCCCGAGATTGGAAAATATCCGGCACATCATATCTCCATTGTCCATTCGCATCCCCTGTGGTTGGTAAGGAAATGGATTGAAATGCTCGGAGTAGAAGAAACTGCGGCGCTCTGTAAAGCAAACAATCAAGTCCCCCCTGTAACAGTGCGGATCAATACACTTAAGACGACCCGTGGGGATGCGAGAGAGGAGCTGTCGCAGCATGGATTTGAAGCAAGGGAGACTGTCTTTTCTCCTGATGGTCTTATTATATCGAATCCGCCGATGTCTGTGAGAGAGACGGATTGTTATACCTCAGGAAGGATACAGTTTCAGGACGAGGCGTCTCAGTTGATTGCCCACCTCGTTGCCCCGAAACCGGGAGAAAACGTCCTTGATATCTGCGCCGGTATGGGAGGAAAAACTATCCATCTGGCGGCAGTCATGGAAAATCGCGGGAGCATCCTGGCCCTCGACATCAGCGAGAAGAAAATCGACGCCCTGTGCAAAAACGCAAGTAGACTCGATGCCGCCATTGTAGACGCGCAGGTGAGGGACGCCAGAGAGAAAGCGAGGGAAGGCATTCTTCGAGAGCTTCGATAGAATTCTTATTGACGCGCCGTGTACGGGTCTCGGCACGCTGAGGAGGAATCCCGAGATAAAATGGCGTACCCTCCCTGAGGATGTCGAGAAATGTTCCATTCTACAGAAGGCAATATTGGAAAGCGCCGCTGCATACGTGAAAAGAGGCGGTTATCTTATTTACAGTACCTGCACAATTACAACCGAGGAAAACGAAGAGGTAATCGAGGATTTCACCAACCACCATCCTGATTTTATTTGTAATCGTCCACCGGATGCGATAAGTTCCAGCCTGGTCGACGACCGTGGATATTTCAGAAGCTATCCTCACCGTTATGGCACGGATGGATTCTTCGGGGCGGTACTTGTAAGAGATATGTAGGAGGGAAAGACAGAATGATTGATGGAAAATTTCAATGGAGGCAGACAATGAAACGCCTTTTCGTCTTAGCAGCCATTTTGATGGTATCCGGCTGTGCATCGCACGGTCCGGTTCTTTACCCCAACGAACACCTCAAAATTGTCGGAGAAAATCAGGCACGCAGGGACATTGGCGACTGTGACCGCCTCGCCGCTGAATACGTGAAGTCAGACGCCGGCAAGACCGTGGCAAAGAATACGGTAGCGGGTGGAGCAGCCGGTACTGTTATCGGCGGAGCCGCGGGCGCGGTCACGGGACATCTCGGAAGGGGGGCGGCAGTGGGTGCTGCTGCAGGCGCTGCTGCAGGCCTGGTGAGAGGGACATCCAAGGCATCCGAACCGAGCCCGATCCATAAAAGGTTTGTGGAGAAATGCCTGAGAGATCGTGGATATGAGCCATTAGGATGGGAATGACAATAGTTGTAGATATTGATTGTCACTCTATCTAAGGGCATAAACTGTTAGTGGCGTCGGGAGGGTATGTGTATGTTTCTGAAGCAGATGCAGGTTGGCCATATGGCGATATTTGCCTACATTGTGGGTGATCCGGAAACAGGCGAGGGGCTGGTCATAGATCCGGCGGCAAATTGCAGCGGCATCATCAAGGCGGCCCAACAAAACAATGTAAACATCAAGTATATTGTCAATACTCACGGCCATGTGGATCACATATCAGGCAATACGGAGATGAAAAAAAAGACGGGGGCGCAGATTGTCATTCACAAAGATGATGCTGAATTGCTTGTACACACACCACCCATGGTCTTTAAGATGTTTGGAGCCGAACAATCCCCTCCCGCTGATATCACTGTGAATGACGGCGATCTCATAACTGTTGGCGGCATTTCACTAAAGGTAATCCACACCCCCGGTCACTCTCCCGGCGGCATGTCCCTCTATACAAAAGGCTATGTATTCACCGGAGACACCCTCTTTGTTGAGGCAGTGGGAAGAACCGACCTGCCAGGAGGCTCATGGCAGGTGATGCACCGCTCCATAACGGAAAGGCTTTGCACGCTGCCTGATGACACGAAGGTACTGCCGGGACATAACTACGGAAGGATGCCCACTTCCACAATAAGTCACGAAAAGATGTTTAACCCGTATATAAGATAGACGTCGGTGCACTTATGGCGGATACTAAAGGAATGATCTCGACAGATTTCAAAGGATTAAAATTGCAAGGCAGAGGAAAGGTCCGCGACATCTATGAAGTAGATAAATTTCTCCTAATAGTTGCAACAGACAGGATCTCCGCTTTTGACGTCATCATGCCAAATCCGATTCCGGGAAAGGGTAAGATCCTTACCGGGATGTCCATCTTCTGGTTTAATAGGATGAACGGCATTATCGAGAATCACCTTTTATCTACAGATCCCATCGATTTCCCCGATGCGTGTCTTCCTTACAGAAAGGAACTCGAAGGCAGATCTATGCTCGTAAAGAAGGCAAAGCCGCTTCCCGTAGAATGCGTTGTACGCGGGTACTTAAGCGGCTCGGGCTGGAAGGATTATCGGGAGAGCGGGTCCATTTCCGGGATCGCGCTTCCGCGCGGATTAAGAGAATCCGCAAGACTGCCGGAACCCCTGTTTACGCCTTCCACCAAGGCCCCGGAAGGTAAGCACGACATGCCCATGACAAAAAGAGAGATGGAAGATATCATCGGTTCAAAGCGGACGGAGAAGATCATTGAAGTAAGCCTTGCAATTTATGTGATGGCATCAAGGCTTGCCGAAGAAGCCGGCATTATCATTGCGGACACCAAGATGGAATTTGGCATCATAGAGGAGAGACTGATCCTGATTGATGAACTGCTTACGCCGGATTCATCAAGATTCTGGCCAAGAGACGACTACGAAGAGGGAAGACCCCAGAAGAGTTTTGACAAACAGTTCTTGAGGGATTATCTCGTTTCTATCAACTGGAACCAAGAACCGCCCGCCCCGGACCTTCCCGATGAGATTATCGAGCAGACAAGGAAAAAATATGAGGAAGCATTAGATAGACTTGTCAGATAGGCGTACACATCTCTTGACATGTAAGAAAAGCTTGTTAACTTAAGAATTCTTTATACATGCGGATTTACCATTGAATAATGTCGAAAAAATTGCCCAACTATCAAGAAAAACAGCATATCCTTCACGTAAAACACCATTCGGACAAGGATCTCATCGCATATGGAGATGCGTTTCTTGATGATGGGAAAATCTCCGATGCCATTGATTTTTACCAGAAGGCAAATTACGTTCATGGCCTGGAGAAAATCAAAGGCATGGCCGAACTATCGGGAGATGTCATGGTTCTGCAACAGGTTCTGAAGCCTTTGAAACAAGCCACTCCGGAGAAGACCTGGAACGCAATAGGAGAGCGCGCTCTAGAGTTAAAGAAATACCTGTTCGCCCTTTACGCCTTTGAAAGAGGCAACAACGAAAAGATGGTCGCACGCACAAGAGAAATAATCAAATCGGAGAAAGACGGTAAGCATTGATGACTAAGCGCTGCTACTATGAATGCCTCGGAGTCGATCGACAGTCTACAGACGAGGAAATAAAGAAAAATTACAGAAGACTGGCTATGCAGTATCATCCGGACAGAAATCCGGGCGATAAAGATGCAGAGGAAAAATTCAAAGAAGCGGCAGAGGCTTACGAAGTCATAAGCGATAAAGAGAAGAGGGATATCTATGACCGTTACGGTCATGAAGGTCTCAATGGCATAGGATTCAGGGGATTCTCAGGTTTTGATGATATATTCGCAAGTTTTAGTGATGTCTTCGAGGACATCTTTGGATTTGGCGCTGGACGTACAAGATCAAGAACTGCCGGGCGTGCCGGGGCCGATCTCCGCTATGACCTCAAAATATCGTTCATGGAGGCTGCCTTCGGTACCTCAAGGGATATCGAGGTGCATAAGACTCAGAGTTGTTCCCAATGCCGCGGCACGGGTGCTGCACCGGGAAGCGCACCCGAAACATGCCGACAATGCGCAGGCAGGGGCCAGGTCACACAGTCAAGCGGCTTCTTCACGATCAGTACTACATGCCCTCAATGCCGTGGACAGGGCAGAGTCATAACAAAATTGTGCTCAGACTGCATGGGGGCGGGCAGGGAAAAAGTTACGAAAACTGTCCATCTCAAGATACCGGCCGGTGTCGAAACGGGTTCGCGGTTGAGACTTCGCGGGGAAGGTGAAGATGGAGAAAATGGCGGACCGCAGGGAGATCTCTATGTGTTTATCCATGTGGAGGCCCATGAATTTTTTGAGAGAAGAGACAATAATATATACTGTCAGATCCCTATTTCATTTGTCCAAGCGACGCTGGGGGCGACAATCGAGGTACCAACTCTCAATGGTGCAGAAAAGCTCAAGATTTCGCGTGGAACCCAGAATGGCGCGATGTTCCGCCTGAAAGGAAAGGGCATTCCAAACCTGAGGGGCTACGGGCGCGGGGATCAGATTATTGAAGCTGTAGTCAAGATACCTGTCAATGTGAATAAGAAGCAGGAAGAACTTCTGAGGGAATTTGCCAAATTGAGCGGCGAAATATGATCCCCCTTATGCCGGCAAATCGGCGCCTGCGATTTCTTCTGCAGAAGTCTCGTACTACCGGCCGTCGGCACGTCCCGCCTATACGAAGTTTTCAATAAGAAAAAATGGACAATTGGCAAAGCATCATTTATAAGAATACTGGTCGCTGTCTCTTCGTTTCGTCATACGAACTGGGACATGATTATGCGAATCTATGGTCACTGCGGGTTACTGCGCCGTCCTTCGCAAAGCCGTTGCGCCAGGATCAGTCCGTATTAATGTTGAGGAAGAAAACAACTACGAAAAAGCAAAGAATACAATAACCGATTTTTCTTGGAAAGGAGGTTCTATGATTATACGAAAGAACTGGTTAGCATTATTAATCATTGTAATTTTTTTCACTTCCGGCTGCCCTGCAGCGGTGGTAGGCGGCGCTGCCGTCGGCGCAGGTTCGGGAACATACTTCTACATCAATGGCGAGCTCAAAACGGATTACTACTACCCTCTTGACAAGGTATGGTCAGCCTGTGAAAAAACTGTGGCAGACATGCGCGGTTTGGATGTTGAACCCCTCAAAGAAATAGGTTCAGGCAAAATTACGGCGATGATTGAGAATGAAAAAGTTCAGATCACCGCAAATTACAAGACGATAAACGTTACCACCGTTTCCGTACGGGTGGGTGTCATGGGTGACAGACTTGCATCGCAGCTCCTGCATGACAAAATCGCTGATAATCTCACGAGAAAGAGGTGACAATAGTATTCATACCGCCTTTATTCACTAACAGGAATATGTGATGAAAAAAAAACTGGCGCTGGGAATTATTCTCGGCGCTTTTCTCGTCTATCTATCTATCAGGGGAATCCATTTCCAAGACGTCGCCCAAGGCTTCAAAACTATCAAGTATGGGTATGTGCTGCCTGTATTGATAATCATGTTGATCATGCAGGCATTAAGATCCTTACGATGGGGATTCATACTGAGTCCCATAGTCAAGGTCGATCAGCTTTCCCTTTTCTCCGTGACAAGCGTAGGCTTCTTAGCCATTTTCGCCATCCCGGCACGTCTGGGTGAACTGGCACGCCCCTATCTGATCACAAAAAAATGTCATATACGGATGACGGCCGCCGTCGGCACTATTCTCGTGGAGCGCGTCTTTGACTGCCTCACTGTACTGCTAATTTTCCTTCTTGCTCTATTCTTTACGCCCTTTCCCCCATGGCTGATCAGATCCGGCATCATTTTTTTCCTGATCACTCTGATCATATTGGTTGGCATGATATTCATGATATTGAAAAGAGAGGTGTCTCTCAGGGCCCTAAATTCTACTTGCAGGAAACTCCCCGAAAGATATACTCTGAAACTGAACCATTTGTTCCATCAATTTATCGACGGATTCAAGATCATAACTGATCCCAAACTCCTCTTCCATGTGATCTCTCTATCCATCGTTATATGGCTATTGGATGTCGTTGCGATATATTTCATGTTCTTAGCCTTCGGATTTACCCTGCCTCTTGCCGCTCCCTTTGTCGTGATGATTATACTTATGATCGGGATTAGCATACCCGCGGCACCGGGTTTCGTAGGGAATTGGCATTATTCCTGTATATTGGGACTTTCCCTATTCGGCATTCCCAAGGCAGAGGCCTTTACCTTCTCTGTTATGTTTCATATTATATGCGTGGGAATAATCATCATTCTCGGATTGATGTTCTTGCCCTCAAACAAATTTTCTCTCTCAGATCTGAGCCGGCAGGAAAATTAACCCACTACGGTTTCTGTGTATCGTCAATACCGTATCTCTTGATTTTCCTGTGAAGGTTGCTCCGCTCTAAACCAATGGCCTCCGCAGTCTTCGAGATATTTCCATCAAACTCCTTCAGTTTCTTTATTATATATTCCTTTTCAAAATCCATTTTCGCCGACCTGAAAGAGTCTGACGCAAACAAAGGGACAGTTGCATCGGGCATCTGATGGCTTTCTTCTGTCAGCGGAGGGATATCATTTGCCGTGATCTCGTCGTGGGACACCATAATGACGAGCCGCTCAATGAAATTTTTCAACTCCCTTACATTGCCCGGCCAATCATGCTCTATCAGTTTGGACATGGCGTCAGCGGCGATTGTCTTTTCCTCCTCGTGTTCCTTCAGGCTGAATTCTTTTAGAAACCAGTTAGTCAGTATGGGAACGTCCTCTTTCCGTTCTCTTAATGGGGGGACTCTGAGAGGTATGACGTTAAGCCTGTAGTAGAGATCCTGCCTGAATCTTCCTGCTTCCATCTCCAGTTCAAGATCTTTGTTAGTGGCGGCAAGCACTCTCACATCCGTAGGTATGAAAGTGTTTCCTCCCACCCTCTCAAATTTCTTCTCCTGAAGAATTCTGAGAATCTTCGCCTGAGCCTTCAGGCTCATGTCCGCCACTTCGTCCAGGAAGAGAGTCCCTTCATGAGCAAGATCAAATTTTCCTCTCTTTTTCTCAGTCGCACCTGTAAACGAGCCTTTTTCATGGCCGAAAAGTTCACTTTCTATCAGATCCTCCGGAATAGCGGCGCAGTTTACCTCGACAAAAGGCTTATATGCTCTCTTGCTCAACCTGTGTATCGATCGGGCAACGAGTTCCTTGCCCGTCCCATTTTCTCCCATGATTAAGATCCATGCATTCGTGGGCGCAACGATACTGATCATCTCTTTCAATTCAAGTATCGGTGCACTGTTACCGGTAAGTTCATAGTCCTGGCTGATTTTCTGCTTTAATAATTTATTTTCCTCTTCCAAATTAATCAACTCAAACACGTGATTAACAATGAGTATCACCTTTTCCATGGACAGGGGTTTCTCAAAGAAGTCAAAAGCCCCCAGCTTCGTGGCCTTGACCGCCGTCTCAATAGTCCCATGGCCGGATATCATTATAACCCTTATCTGAGGGTGTTGCGATTTGATCATCTTGAGGGTCTCGATGCCATCAACGCCGGGAAGCCATATATCCAGGATAACAAGATTTGGCAGTTCTTCCTTTACGATTTTGAGGGCTTCTTCGCCGCTCGCTGCTGTCATTACTTCATATCCCTCGTCTGTCAGGATGGACCCCAGGGATTGACATATACTCTTTTCATCATCTACAATCAGTATTGTCTTTTGCATAATTCAACTAAAGCCCGTTCAACTATTTTACATCGGAGAAATTATTAATAACCGCTAACCTGAATCAGTGCCCTCAGGAATCGGCAATTCGAAAGCCACAATGGTCCCTGTGGGCGCATTATCCCGGACGCTTACGTGACCGTGATGATCCGATATAATCGTGCTCACTATAGCAAGACCCAGCCCCGTGCCAGTTCTTTTCGTGGAAAAGTAGGGCTCGAACATCTTTGCCTTATAACTGTAAGGCACACCATAACCGTCGTCTGCAACCTCTACTTTAGCCTTCTTATGGTTCCTATCAAAGGCAGTTCTGACCACAATACAACCACTATTCTTGCTTACGGCAGCAACCGCATTATCCAGAAGATTGATCATGACGCGCTTTATCTGCTCGGAATCGAGATTCAGTTTCGGTATATTTTCATCTGTCTGAAAATCAAATTTGATGTCTTTATGTGCATCTTGAAAAAAAACAACGGAATCCATTATGACCTCATTGAGATCGCTGAGAACAGGATTGGTAACAGGAAGTTGCGCATAGCGGGAAAAGGCATTGACCAGGTTTTTCAACACATCAACCTGATCTATTATTGTCTTGGTGCATTCGTTAAAAATGGCACCATCGTCACTCAGCCTTTCAGCGTATTTCTTCTGCAATCGCTGGGCTGAGAGTTGGACAGGCGTCAATGGATTCTTAATCTCGTGGGCCATTCTCCGGGCAACCTCTCTCCATGCCGCTGCTCTCTCAGCCTTACGAATCTGCGTGAGATCTTCAAAGACGACTACCATACCCATATAATTGCCGTCATCGTCGCTTATTACCGTTATCGTCATCAACACTGTTAATACTCTGCCTCTAAGCATTAACTCCAATTGCCTCTCTATGAAATTTGTTCCATTCTCTTTCAGTTCCCTAGACAATTCATCCACTACAACCAGATGTTCAGCAATTAACACATCCTGGAATCGTCTGTTGAGGACTTTCTCCGTCTTTATGTCTAACATTTCTTCGGCGGCTTTATTGATGATTGTTATGACGTCATTACGGTCAATGGAAACAACGCCGGCGGAGACATTGCCAAGAACTGTTTCCATATATTTTCGTCGCTGCTCAAGGTCTATATTCGCCTGTTCCAGTCCTTCCTTACTTCTTTTTAAGTCTTTTGTCATCTTATTGAAAGAATCGACCAGAATTCCTATTTCATCGTCCGCCACGATATCGATCTGATGGTCCAGTTCCCCACGGGCTATCTTATTTGTTGCCAGAGCGAGATCCTGTATGGGTACAGTAATGCCCTTGGCAAGATACAGTCCGAACCATGTTGCGGAAAAAATGACCAAAAACGTCACGATGAAGAGCGTAATGATATAGGTAAACTTTATTGGATTTTTTAACAGCGTAATCTGCCCGTACTGCTCCGACGTCTTTGAAATGATTCCCATCCTATTTACAAATTCTTTGGGGATGTGATAATTGACTGCAACAACGCCGATGACCTCCGCCGGACTCACATAGGAATAGATGGGAGCCACGCCGCGAATCAGATCACCAACCTCTGATGATTCCACGACAGACACTTCCTGACCTGTAAAAACGTCTTCAAGCATCTTCGGACTGAGAGGTTTCGGCTCGATATTGGGGTTATCGGGATCTCTTATGAGAAGATTTCTCTGCTGGTTATTAAAGTAAACCTCAAGCAGTCCCAGTTTATAATTCTTCTGACGCTGCTCAATTAAGGCTTTCAGATATTGTGCCCTGTCTTGGTCGTATAGGCGATTTTTCGTGATATCGGAACTGATCTGTTTGGCATAATATTTCGCTTGATCCGCTGACTGCTGATAATAGACGTGCGCAATCTCGACGGTCTTGTTCAAGGCATCGCCGATGGTAATGTTAAACCAGTTCTCTATGCTGTATGAAAAGACACTTATGGCAACTAAAAACAGTGTTACAGTGGGAATCAAAGATAACCCCACAAACGCGGCCACGAGCTTAGTTCGGAGTTTCGATCCCAGAACCCCGCGTTTACCTTCGAAAAGTAGTTTGACGACATTTCTGACTATCAGAAAAACAAGCAGGAGTATCAGAATTACGAGGATCAGGATGATATTGATATTTACAATCAGACCGAGGATAAGCACGTTGCTCGAAATGGGAAGAAAGGCTCCCATGCGAGAGATCTGAATTCCCAGCAAACTCACCATGACAATGAGAAAGATAATGACAACGATGACTACGCGTTCTCTCTTGCGCCTTCTTAATTCCCGATCATTTTTGATTAAATGGTCCCTAAACATGCCTAGTAAACAATCCCCTGTCGATACCAATCAGTTTCAAAATCCCAGAGAGAAACGAAGAATAAGACATATTCCATATGCATGGGAAGCCGTATTTCATCCAGTTTTGCCTTGACCATGACGTAGTAAGAACCGTTTTTCTGCAAATCTTTCAATGAAGCCACTACAATGCCATTCAATTCAGACATGGCCTTTTGGGCTGCCTCAAAATCTTGAAATTCTGATTGCTTACTTCCTCCCGTTGACGATATATAAAAGACCTTCCTCACATTATCATACTTGATTGTTTGTTTGACAATCACACTGGAAATCTTCTCGTCGATCCAGTTCGGCCTTTCTTGATAAAGGTCAAGTAAAAAAGTGAATGTCGTCGGTACGCCTGCGAGAATGGCTGACTCCATCCTTTTCGTATAACAATTAGTCACCTTCGCATAGACCATTACGTGATCGTCACTATCAGTGATGACAATATCCGCTATCCTCGCGTCCCGACGGTATGAACTCAGGGGAAAAACAAGAAAGAAATAACAGGCAAAAAATACAGCCAAGAAGAGAATCGGTTTACGCATACAAGCGCCCTGCGCCGACTTGTGCCATGATAGACACACACAAATATTTTTTTTGAGACTTGCCGGTCTTTACCAAATGCATATTGTTAGCCGGAACGTGTACCTCAAGTTCCCTCGCCATCAACCTATAGATTTATTTACTATTTTGATTGTTTACACGGTATACTAAGAAAGTGCGCTTTAAAAAGCAAGTGTAATTTAAGGAAGGATTGGTAGATAAAAGGCAGCAGATGCCTCACGCGACGGGCACCGAAGCATTTACTGTGTCGAGAACGCTGAAAGACGGAATGTTGAGAGACTTAAATTCTTTTTCACTGCTGTCTCCTTCAATATGACGCACTATCTTCCAGCAGTCTTGGTGAGCCATTAGTTCCTTGAGGAGAAGATTGTTTAACCGGTGTCCTGATTTGTAAGCTACAAAATGGCCGATGATCGGCATACCTAAAAGCGAAAGGTCGCCGATGGCATCAAGAATCTTATGCTTCACAAATTCATCGTGGCATCTCAAACCTTCTTTATTGATAACCCTCAGTTCGTCCAGAACTACAGCATTTCGGAGAGATCCCCCGAGCGCCAGACCTTTTGCCTGAAGATATTCCACATCCTTTAGAAAACCAAATGTCCGGGCTTGGCATATATCCCTTTCGTAAGCGACATCAGAAAAAGTCATATCATAAGACTGCCGACGGATGAGAGGATGCTGAAAATCAATCTCGTAGGTAATCTTAAACTCCGGTGAGGGCAGCAGCATAGCTGTGCCATCTCCTTCCGAGACACAGACCCTCTTTTTAATCACCAGCAATTTTTTACATTTATTTTGTATCGTCGTACCAACGTCCTTTAAAAGATTAACAAAAGGAAGGGCACTGCCATCCATGATGGGAATCTCAGGAGCATCCACTTCCACAACGGCATTATCAACGCCCATACCGCAAAGCGCAGACAGCAAATGTTCAACTGTCGATACCGTTGCCCCATTAAGACCTATAGTGGTAGCAAGAATGGTTTCGCGGACATTTTCGAAATCCGCCTTTATCCTTGCATTACCCGGCAAATCCTTGCGAATAAAGACAATGCCCTCATCGACTCCGGAAGGCCTTATTGTCATGCTGACTTTTCTTCCCGAGTGTAAGCCAATATTGCGGCAGTTAATTTCTTGTTTGATAGTTCTCTGCAGGTGCATATTTCCTATCGTCCGAATTAAGGATGCTTACTCAATTAGCAATTAATATACCAAGAGATGTTTAATCAAATAGGCGTATTCAATAACATATGTAACGAGCTAAATATACATATTATTTGTTGATTGACCGTTTACGATTGTGAAGGACGCCCGCCCATAATTGTGTGTCGTAAAAGACACAGTAGACAGACAGCATCACAACAAGGCTGGCGACTGCAAAAGGCCAGTAGTTCATCCTGAACTGCGTCCCGAAAATTTCCCCGGATCCCCTTTTAATCCCTTCTTAGTGGGATAAAATCTGTCTTTTTCACTATAGACGCACCCGCAATAGGGCTGTCTATACATGCCCATTTCCTTAGAGGTCTTTATTCCGTGGAGCCAGCCCACGCGAAAATCCTGATAGTAGAACCGAATCTGATGCTCAATTGCGAGGCTCTCTCCAATTTCTCTAACCATCGCATGATTTTGAAACTTGCTGTAGAGAAGGGTCGTGGTGAATCCATCAAACCTTCCCTCCTTTGCTACATAAGCCGTACGTTGTAAACGGTCATGGTAACAATAACGACACCTGTCCTTTTCCCTGAACGCAATATTCCGGAGAAACTCCTCCAGATTATATTCCTCCTGGTACATCACACTCAGTCCACCTTGTTTGGCATACTGCGCGAGGGTGTCAAGACGTTTCCTGTACTCCCGATAAGGATGGATATTGGGATTGTAGAATAGTCCGTGTATATCATACCCATCAGACTTTAACGTCTGAAATGGATACACTGTGCACGGCGCACAGCATATGTGCATCAAGAGCTTCATGAAGCTTATCTTCCCGTATCGAGAGTCCAAATGATTTGGACATTTTGATTGCCGTATTGTTTGGTATTTCTGTCGAGATCTTCATTCTTCTTCAGAAGAGCCCTTTCTGTCCTTCTTCCATCCATTCTCGGCTGAAATGGTCGTAGGCCGTCTTTGTAGCAACCCTTCCCCTCGCTGTCCTTTGCAGATAGCCTTCCTGCACGAGATATGGCTCATAGATGTCTTCAATAGTGGTTCTCTCTTCACCGATTGCGGCTGAGAGGCTATCGATCCCCACAGGGCCTCCATTAAACTTATCAATAAGTGTCAGCAATATCTTTCTATCCATCTGATCAAAGCCCTTATGATCAACCTCGAACATTTCGAGCGCCGCAATGGCCACCTTTCCGTCGATGAACCCTTCTCCCTTAACCTGGGCGAAATCCCTTACCCTCCTAAGCAGGCGATTTGCTATGCGCGGCGTCCCGCGGGAGCGTTTAGCCAATTCCGCTGCACCTTCGGAGTCAATTGTAATGGCCAGGATCTCTGCCGATCGCGCTATTATAATGGAAAGTTCTTGCGCGGTGTAAAAATCAAGCCTGAAACTCATACCGAATCGATCCCGCAATGGTGACGTCAACAATCCGGCCCTTGTTGTCGCGCCTACTAAAGTAAATCTCGGTATCTCGAGCTTCATTGAACGCGCCGACGGCCCTTGGCCGATGAGAATATCGATATGGTAATCTTCCATGGCAGGATATAATATCTCTTCAACAACATGCGAGAGTCTGTGGATCTCATCAATAAACAAAATATCCTGATCATGCAGATTGGTAAGGATGGCCGCCAAGTCCCCCGGCCTTTCCACGACAGGTCCCGAGGTCACCTTGATATCAACCCCCATCTCCCTGGACATGATGTATGCCAGTGTGGTCTTCCCGAGACCCGGAGGTCCGTAAAGGAGGACGTGATCAAGGACATCTTTTCTCTGTTTGGCCGCTTCAATAAAAATGGAAAGATTGGCCTTGATCTTCTCCTGCCCGACATACTCCGCCAACCTCCTCGGGCGCAAGGAACTTTCATACCCCTTTTCGCCATTCAGGCTTGCGGGACTTATGAGGGGATTCTTCGACTCCATCTTAGGATATCCTGTTTTTCAATATATCTGTTCCCCACTGATGAAACTGCTAAAGTTAGCCGGCCAAAATCTTCAGGGCTTTCTTTAACAGCACGTCCAGAGTCAGTGATTGAGGAAATTCATTCATGATCTTGTCCACGATATCCCTAGCTCTGTAACTCTTGTAACCCAGGTTGATAAGCGCTGACAAGGCATCATCTTTCATCGAGTCAAATATCATTATATCGCCATTGTCTTTGTAGATAACAGCAGATGCGCTCAGTTTCACCATCTTATCCTTCAGCTCAAGGATCATTCTTTCCGCCGTTTTCTTGCCTACTCCAGGTATGGATACCAACCGGTTCAAATTTCCGTCGGATACCGCTTTCATCAGCTCTTCGCCAGAAATGCCGGAAAGTATATTCATGGCGAGCCTCGGACCTATCCCCGAGACAGTAAGCATCAACTCAAACACTTCCTTTTCACTCCCTGAACCAAACCCGAAAAGACTGATAGCATCAGGGCGCACGTGGGTATGTACGTGAAGCGTCACCGGCTGGTTGGTATCGGGCAGTGTATAGAAGGTTGTCAGAGGAACAAAAATGCGGTATCCGATGCCGTTGGCATCCACGATAACACAGCTCGTGGCCTTATGAATCAATAATCCGTTTATAAGGGCAATCATCTTAAATTGATACCACTTTCAAAGAATTGAT
>OY970063.1:632500-2924987 GCA_963705275.1 uncultured delta proteobacterium
AATGAGGGGAAAAGTTATACTGAAGGCATTCTTGCCCTTAGCCCTTCTAATAAGGTCACTGCCGGCCAGCATATTGCCCCACTGATCATTTCCGCCCATCTGCAGAACACAACCATAATTGGTAAACAGATACAAGAAATCATAGGCCTGGAGAAGCATATAATTAAATTCAATAAAATTGAGCCCCGTCTCCAGGCGCATCCTGTAGCTCTCCGCCGACAGCATCTTATTTACGCTGAAGTGTCTTCCTACATCTCTAAGAAACTCGATGTACTTAAGCTCAGTCAGCCACTCTGCATTGTTCAATAATATGGCCTTGCCTTTTCCAAAAGTCATATACCTTGACAACTGGCTCTGCAAACAACTCGCGTTGTAATCGATTTCTTCCCGCGTGAGAATCTGACGCATTTCAGACTTTCCGCTAGGATCTCCTATCAGACCTGTCCCCCCACCGATTAAGATGATAGGGCGATGTCCGCATTCTTGCATGTGCATCAAAGCCATTATCGGTACGAGGCTTCCTATATGCAGACTTGTCGCAGTCGGATCAAAGCCGATGTAACAGGTTATGTGTTCATTCTGCAGCAGACAGCGCAGTTCCGCCTCATCCGTCACTTGTTCCACAAATCCCCTGCCGGCGAAGACGTCGTAAACGTTATTCAATTTCTTGTTCTCCACTGCTCCCTCTCAAGGGCTCGTATGGTGTCACAGATCATCATTCCAGCATGTCGCTTTCCAGCACAGTATACCGCCAGATGACTATCGGTCCAAGTGGTTTCATCAATCTCCCAGATTTACCGTTAGCCTATCAATTCCGATAGCCTTGCCGCTTTTCCCATCAATGTCGACAACAACGCCCTGAAGCCTAACATCATCCTTAGCCACATCAAACTTATTTGGTATTTGCGTCAAAAACCGCTCCATCACAGCATCCTTCCTTATCCCGATGATGGAATTGAAAGGACCCGTCATCCCGACATCCGTTATGTAGGCGGTACCGCCGGGAAGTATGCTTTCATCTGCAGTCTGCACATGTGTATGCGTTCCAAGAACAGCACTGACGCGACCATCAAGAAACCACCCTATAGCTTCTTTCTCCGATGTCGCCTCTGCATGCATATCGACAATAATTATCGCTGTATATTTTTTCATCTTATCGATTTCTCTTTCTGCCGCTCTGAAAGGACAATCGATGGGCTTCATAAAGACGCGTCCCATCAGGTTAATCACACCACAGGATCTCCCCGATGAATCGGGCCTGATGACACTCCCCCACCCCGGTGAACCCGCGGGATAATTGGCCGGCCTGAGAAGCGCTTCGTAATCTTCAACGAATTCACTAATCTCTTTCTTGTCCCAAATATGATTCCCTGAAGTCAACACGTTAATGTGATAGCTATAGAGCTCTTCGACGACGTCTCGGGTCACACCAAACCCTGCGGCTGCATTCTCGCAATTAGCAATAACAAAATCAATCTTGTGTTGAATGATGATTTCGGGCAGAAGCTCACGAATCGCGCGTCTTCCAGGTTTGCCGACTATATCTCCAATGAAGAGTATCTTCATCTGCTATCTTTATTTTGCATAATCTGAAACCCGTGTTTCCCTGATGACAGTTACTTTTATTTGACCCGGATAAGTCAAATCAGCTTCAATTTTCTTGATTATATCCTTGCAGAGCATGACCGCATCGTCATCCGAAATCTTTTCATTTTCAACAAGTATGCGTATCTCTCTTCCCGCCTGTATGGCATAGCATTTGTCAACCCCGCTAAAGGAATTTGCTATACTCTCAAGCTCTTCCAAGCGTCTGACATATGTTTCCAGCATCTCCCTGCGCGCACCTGGCCTCGCCGCCGATAAGCTGTCAGCCGCCTGAATGAGCACGCCTAGGAGCGTATTGGTTCGACCATCGTCATGGTGCGTCGCAATCGCCTGAACAATCCTGGAGGACTCACCAAATCGCTTCGCATAATCAGCCCCAATTGCTGCATGCGTTCCTTCGATTTTGTGGTCAACCGCTTTTCCTATGTCGTGAAGCAACCCTGCCCTTTTCGCCTCTTTGACATTCATTTTTAGCTCCGCAGCCATTATACCTGTAAGATGGGCGACTTCAACAGAATGCTGGAGGACGTTTTGAGAAAAGCTTGTCCTGAACTTGAGACTTCCCAAGAGATTCGTTATCTCAGGATGGAGGTCGTGCACTCCGACATCAAAAGATGTGCGTTCGCCCGTCTCGCGAATGATTGCGTCCACCTCTGTCTTAACCTTCTTAACTATATCCTCAATCCGGCCGGGATGGATTCTGCCGTCCGTAATCAATCGCTCCAGAGACATCCTCGCCACTTCCCGTCTGATGGGATCAAAACTCGAAAGGACAACGGCTTCAGGTGTATCATCAACGATCAAATCTATGCCCGTAGCTGCTTCAATAGCCCTAATATTTCTGCCTTCCCTTCCGATGATTCTACCCTTCATTTCATCGTTGGGAAGATTGACTACTGATACAGTGTTCTCGGCGACGTATTCACTGGCATATCTTTGTACGGCGTATGTAATTATTTCTCGTGCATTCTTGTCAGCAGCCCGTTTAGCTTCCTCCTCTATCTTCCTTATATTAACTGCTGCCTCCCTTTTCGCCTGAGCTTCCATAGACTGTATGAGATAATTCTTTGCCTCCTCAGAGGAAATGCCAGCAATCTTTTCCAGCTTTTCCTTCTGTTCCTCAAGCAAACGATTTAGCTTGTCATGTTTTTCATTTATCTGCGATTCCCTGTTTATCAGCCCCTTTTCCCTGTTTTCAAAATTCATTTCTTTCTGAGTGAGCGTGTCTATCCTTCTATCGATGTTTTCTTCTTTGGACCGCAGCCTCCGTTCAAGACTGTCCAGTTCAAGCTTCCTCTCCTTAGAATCTTTTTCGAACTCCGTTTTCATTTTGAGAAGGCTCTCTTTAGCCTGAAGCAAAGCCTCCTTCTTTATAGTTTCTGCTTCCTTTTTTGCTTCATCTATGATTCTGGCCGAGAGGTTCTCTGACGATTCCAGTTTCTTATCTGAAACCCTCTGTCTTAATGCATAGCCCAGCAAGACGCCAAGTGCTATGGAGCCAAATACAATAAATGCGATTAAAGTGTTATATATCAAAGCCTCTTCACCTCCCTAATCTATGATATGGAACAAAATATCCCGGCTTATCATGGATAAAATGTTCTTTATACAAACTCTAAGAGAACACCTTACGACTCGCTTCATCAGCTCGAGGATGCTTAGACAAAACGTTTTGCCCAGGGCCTCATCGTGAAAAAGACCAAACCTTAATTAACTAAGTAAATGGGGATACGACGGAAGGAACGGGAATAACCGGGCGACAGCAGGATCAGGTCCTGGTCAAATCTCTAAATTACAAAATAAAACCCCCGCCTATGCCGTGTTAAACACCTTTTTGAACCTTCCGATAAGGTGGGCACCCTGTTGTTGCTTCAGGCTTTCCACCCCCGTCTCTACGGGATGCTGGCAGACATGCACACCGCTAACAAGGAAAGGCCCCCGGTTTCAAGGTGTTGGCTCAAAAAATGAATGTTAATCACGCACATTGCAGGGGATAATATTTTCTTACTTCACTTTATCTCATCGATGAGATCAATCAATCTTTCAGATCTGCTCTCTAATTGACTAAAAATATCTTCTTTCATTCCCTTAAATTTAATATACTCGTCTGCAATATTCAAAGCAGCCAGTATGGCAACATTTAAGGTGTTGGTGTTCGCGGATTTACTTCCTGTTTCTCTTATCTTGCCATTGACATAATTGACAACACTTGCCACGTGTTCATCCCCCGAATCAGATAAAACTGACAACTCCTGCCCCAGTATATTTATATTAAAGCTCTTATCCAAATACATGACCTCAATATTCATTAATGTGCAGCTATATCCTGAAGCAAATCAAGCAGTGAGTCCACCTTTGTGCGTATCGAATCCCTTTCCTCGTTTAATCCCCTTATTTTATTGTTTGCCCCTTCTAACTCCAATCCCTTGCTCTTGAGAAGCTCCTCCAATTCATAACTTTTCTTCCTCAGCAGAGCATGTTCTTCTAGAAGATTCTTAATCTTGCTTTCCAATTCCTGAAATTTAACAAATTCCCCGCTCATTGCATCATTCATGCGGTTCTTGATCACATTTCTCCCAATCAAACATGATGAAAATACATAGTTAATTGTAAGATAAGTAGACCTTGCTGATCAATGAACCTCTCGGTAAATTTTCTCTAAAGAATCGGTTAGGAGTATGCCAATTCGACCCTCGAATGTCAAGCCCTATTTTGTTGCTTCAGGGTCTGGAAGGACTTCGACACCGGCATGGAAAAATCGATGAACTGCATCTAAAATGGCATTCTTATCATGCACCCTGCCCACCACATCTCTGAACAGAGAGCCGCCTCTCATTCCTTTCGTATACCAGAGTAGGTGTTTTCGGAAATGTCTGAGACCGAGACTCTCCCCCAAGCAATTAATCTCCATTTCCATATGGCACCTTATGACTCTTTCCCGCTCAGCTCCTGAGGGAGTCTGTGCGCTCTTTCGTCCCTCAAGATGTCTTACGGTGTCTCTAAATATCCAGGGATTACCAAGTGCTGCCCTTCCTATCATTATACCGTCACAAGAAGTGGTACTTATCATCCGGCAAGCGTCCTCCGGACCTCTTATATCGCCGCTTCCTATTACAGGGATATGTAATTTTTTTTTCACTTCTTCAATAATACTCCAATCTGCGGCCCCGCTGTACCCCTGATCTGCCGTACGCGGATGGAGCATTACGGCATCCACTCCACAATCTTGCGCTATGATAGATATTTCAAGGGCTCTCTTTTCTCCACGATGCCAGCCTGCGCGAATCTTTATAGTCATTGGTAATGATGTTGCCTTCCGCATAGCTTGCAGTATTTGACGCACTCGATCAGGTTCCCTCAATAAGGCGGCCCCTGCTCCTGTCTTTACGACCTTTCTGACAGGACAGCCCATGTTAATATCCAATAGATCGGCGCCGAAGTCGGTTGCCACTTGCGCCGCTTCGAAAAGGATGGTGGGATCGGATCCGAAGATCTGGACGCCTAAGGGTTTGTCGTCAGGTGAGGATAAAAGATAATGGTAGCCCTTGTTAGTCTTCCTGGCAAGACCATTGGCGCTGATCATTTCCGTGAATGCTAATCCACACCCGAACTCTCTGGCGAGGGTCCGGAAAGGCAGATTCGTAATGCCTGCCATGGGCGCCAGAAAAACATTATTCTTTAAGGTCAGATTTCCTATCTTCACTTGCACGTTGTCATGCGGTTGGACGCCATTTCAAAATCATCAGGGGTGTTTATGCCCATGACTTCGTACGAATTCGCCGTAATGAAAGCTCTGGTCTTCAAACCTTCCTTCCAGGCAATGCCAACCATATCCGTGAGATAGTATTCTTTCTGGATATTCTCATTGCCTATATCTCCAACGGCTCTAAAGAGGAAATTGCTTTCGACGCAGTATATGCCGGTATTTATCTCCCTTATTTTTCTCTCAGCAGGGGACGCATCTTTCTCCTCAACGATTCTCAATATCTCTCCTTTATCTTCTGCCTTAATTATCCGTCCATAACCGGTGGGATCATCCAATATTGTTGTCAGAACCGTGACAATCGATTTTTCCATAATATGGGACTCCAGCAGAGCCTTGATTGTTGAAGGCGAAAGCATAGGGACATCACCGCACAGTATCAGTACAGTGCCGTCGTAACTGCGGAAGACATCTCTCGCCTGAAGAACCGCATGTCCCGTTCCCAGTTGCTCACGCTGTTCTATGAAGATCAGACCTTCATCCCTGAATGCCTTCCTTACGTCATTTGCCTGGTGGCCTACGATAACTATGATTTTTCCCACGTTCAGCGCTCTTGCTGCATCAACTGAATAGGTCAGCATAGGCTTGCCGCAGAGCGGATGCAGAACCTTAGCTACATCCGACTTCATCCTCTTCCCCTTGCCTGCAGCCAATATGATGGCTCTCACCTTCTGTGTTTCGTTTCCGTCCATTTGACGACCTTACAGAACAGTTCGTTACTTGATACTCATAGTGATGAGAAAAGCTCCCTACATCACGCGCGCAGCGCGAAACGGATCCATGCTCGTTTTTCCTTTCGCAAGCTGTAGACTAGGCACAGTTTCCTGCAGCGTGCTCCTTATTCATGAGGATGACTCTATCCCTTCGTCCGTCGAGAGTTGTTATTCTTAGATTCCGCTCTAACATGGTCATGGCCACTTCTTTTCCAGTCCTTACCTAAAGCCTCAAGGACTGGTCTTATCTCCTCCGTTGATATCGACATTAATCGGCATCTCAATTAACACTTCCTTGATGGACCTTGCATCAGCATCCTCGATCACAAACAGGATGTTACCATGTCTTAACGTATCTCGTCTTTTCGGTATCTTCTCCAGCTTGCAAAGCAGGAATCCCCCGAGGGTTTCATAATCTCCATCCGGAATATCCAGTGGAAGCAGCTGATTAATCTTCTCTATACTTATTTTGGCATTAACGAGATATTTCCCCGCGCCGATCTTCTTATACATTTTTTCGCCGCTGCCGTATTCATCGTCGATCTCACCCACAACTTCCTCGAGAATATCTTCTATCGTCACAATACCCAGTGCACCGCCATATTCATCGACAACGACGGCCATTCTCTCACCTCTGATAAGCAATTCGACAAGGAGCTCTTTTGCAAGTTTTGTCTCCGGAATATAATATACCACCGGCTTAATATAGGATTCGATAGTCTCGCCGCCGGAAAGAGACGGACGATTAGAAGCCCGTCCATGCAGGGCTTCTAAGAGATCGAAGTAGTGAAGAATACCTATTATGTTGAATATCTGATCACGATAAACGGGAATACGAAGATATTTTTTTTCAGATGCAAGCTGCACCGCTTCTCTGAGGGTGGCCGTCACCGGCAGGGAAGTCATCGCCGAAAGGGGCACCATAATTTTATCGGCAGTTACCTCGAAAAAATCTATGATGTTTCTGATCATTTCCCTTTCCGTGACTAGGATATCACTTTCTTCCGACCTGTGCCTCAGGATATATTTGAGACCGTCTTTTGTAATATAGGGAGAAGAGACAATATCTTTTTCTCCCGTTGAAATGCGTATTGCTCCCCGTGATATCGCAGAAATGATAAACACCATGGGAAAGAGCAGCCACGATGACACCCAAATAAACCATGACAGTCTCATGGCAACGAATTCCGCATGCTGCTGGAAAATACTCTTGGGAATAATCTCACCTAGGATGAGGAGTGTTGGAATCATAACAGCAACAGCTAACATCGGGCCTTTGGCCAAACCAAATGCGGATATGAACAGGGCAGTAGCTAAGGATGTGCTCGTGACAACGCATAGCCCCGTCCCGCTTAATGTCGTCGAAAGGAACCAATCCGGCTTCTCGAGAAGTCTAAGGGCAACCTTGGCAGAATGGGATCCCATGTTCGCCTTCTGTCTCATCTTATTAACGTCTGAGGCAACAAAGGCGAGTTCACCGCCCGAGAATAGTCCCTCGAGACATATACAAGAAAGAATTATCAGGAGGGAAGAAAAGTTATCCATCAGCACTTTGCACCCGTCTTTCAATCCTTATATTCAAGATCCTCGCCTTACCCATTTTCTCCACCTTAAAAACGTAATCACCAAAGCGGACCTCTTCCCCTTTTCCAGGCAGTTTCCCGAAAAGATGAAAGACAAAACCACCGACAGTGTCAAAATCTTTCTCAGGAATCGAAATGTCTATCAGACTGTTCAAGTCTTCCGCAGGCATCTTCCCTGATACCAGCAATGTTCTATCATCGATTCTCTGCCAGAGGTTGTCCCTCAGTCCATAGTCATCGTAGATATCCTCAAAGAGGCTCTCAAGGATATCCTCAATTGTTACCATGCCTGAGACGCCTCCATACTCGTCCACAATTATGGCAATTTGAATCTTTCTCGTCTGAAATTCCCTGAGCAGGCTCGCTGCACTTTTTACCTCAGGAACAAACCAGGGCTTCTTCAATAGCTTATCGACATGAAGGCTGCCGACTTCACCTGAAATTCCGCCTATTAGATCCCGTGCAAACAGGATCCCCAGAATGTCATCCCGATCACTTCCGTAAATGGGAATCCTCGTATGCCGTGCCTTGATGATTTCTGCTTCCATCTCTGCCAAACCGAGAGATATGGGAAGACAAAACATCTCGACGCGGGGAATCATGATCTCTGAAACCGGCTTGTCAGCCAGGCCAAAGACCTTGTGAATGAGGTCCCGCTGCGCTTCTTCCAGTCCCCCTTCTTTTTGATAGACATCAACGAGGGTCTTAAATTCATCTTCCGTAAGAGCCTTTTTCCCCGCGCGGTCTTATCCGAGAACATGGATACGAAAAACCACGATATTTTTTCCAGGGTCCATACGACCGGGCGTTCAATCTTGGAGATGAGGATCAACGGGGGTGAGACGAGTAACGAAAAAGATATGGGACGAATAACGGCAAAAGTTTTGGGAACAGCTTCTGCAAAAATGAGCAACATCGGGGTGGTAACAGCAACCGCCAGCCATTGACCATCCACTCCAAAGTAATGAATGCAGAGGGAAGTCACCAAGACAGATATGGTAATGTTGACTGATTCGTTGCTTACGAGGATAGTAATGAGCAGTCTTCTCGGATACTCGAGAAGCCTGTTCACATGCGACAATACCGGTGAGCGTTCTTCCTTCATTTTATGGAGGTGGAGGGGTGTCAGCGAAAAAAGAGCAGCCTCTGAACAGGAAAAAAATCCTGACAAGAAAAAAAGCATGACGAGCAGTGCAATCTTGAATGTAATAAGATATTCCAATTTTATAGAAGAATGTTCCTCAGTATTAAAATAACAATCATGCAGTACGACTATTTCTGCAGATTAGCTTACCAAATTTTTTCCATGAAAGACAGACTATTAATATCAGTATGCGATCAGTTTTGTTTGACGCGGATGATTTTTTCCGATATTTTGAGGTCAAAATGGCAGAAGCTTCAAGATCAGCCTCACGGGATGTGCAGGCAGCTATAGTCTGCCACAAAAAAATTGTGCTAGGAGAAATATCATGATTAACGTACTTTTGATCGGAAACGGTGCCCGCGAACATGCCATCGCCGAGGCGGTCATGAGATCCAAGCATCAGTTAAGACTTTTTTCATTTATGAAGGCCAACAACCCCGGCATTGCCTCGCTCTCTGAAAAAATATCAACGGGAAGCTACAGCGACCTGGCTGCGGTAAGCGCCTTTGCAAGAGAAAGCTCTGCGGATTTCGCGATAGTCGGGCCCGAAGACCCTCTGAACAGCGGAGTTGCCGATGTCTTGAAAAAAATTGGCATCCCGGCAGTCGGCCCCACCAAGAGCCTAGCCCGACTTGAGACTTCGAAATCCTTCACAAGGAATTTACTCCGGAAATATAATATACCGGGAAACCCGAAATTCAATATATTCACAGGCATGAAAGGAATTAAAGAATTCCTAAGCGAACTTGATGGCATAGTCGTTAAGCCCGACGGGCTGACCGGCGGCAAAGGTGTCATGGTTCAAGGAGATCATTTTCAGACGCAGCAAGAGGCACTCGCATACTGCGAACAGGTTCTTGCCGAGCATCAAAGTGTGACTATTGACGAAAGGCTGGAAGGTGAGGAATTCTCCCTGCAGTGCCTGTGCGATGGAAAAACAGTTGTCCCAACCCCTCCAGTTCAGGACCATAAGAGGCGGTTCGTCGGTGATAAGGGCCCAAATACGGGAGGCATGGGATCATATTCTTGTGAAGACCACTCTCTCCCGTTCATGGATAAGGCAGACGTGGCCGAGGGCCTCGCTATTACCCAGAAGGTCGCAGAGGCAATCTATAAGGAGACGGGAGAGTATTATAAAGGAGTGATGTACGGCGGATTCATGATAACAAAATCCGGCATCAAGCTCCTGGAATACAATGCCCGCTTTGGCGACCCTGAGGCCATGAACATACTTCCTATCTTGAAAACTGATTTCGTCGATGTCTGCAAAGCAATCATCGAGGGGACACTGGACAAAATAAAAATCGAATTCGAGGAAAAGGCGACAGTGTGCAAGTACATTGTCCCTATGGGTTACGGTCTTCCAAGAGACCATCCCCATGCAAAATCGACTTCGGCAATAATCGAGGTCGGCGACGTAGGATCAGCACGCCTGTATTACGCCTCCGTTGATAAGAGAGAAGATGGACTTTATATGAGTACATCACGTGCAATAGGCGTCGTCGGCATAGCAGAAAGTCTCTCTAAAGCAGAACAGATAGCTGAACAAGGCGCATCACAAGTCAAAGGTCCTGTAGATCACAGACCCGACATCGGCACGGAACCCCTCATCGAAAGAAGAATTCGCCATATGCGACAAGTAAGGAGGTGAAGTGGTTAACAGTATCACCAAGGATTGGACCACGAAATGAATATGAATAACATCAGAAGGGCACTGATAAGCGTCACGGATAAGAAAGGACTTGTTGAGTTTGCGCGAGGTCTTAGGGAATTTAATGTTGCAATCCTGTCCACAGGAGGAACAGCGGCCCAGTTGCGAGCCAGCGGCATAGATGTGATCGATGTATCCGATTATACCGGGTTCCCGGAAATGATGGATGGCAGGCTGAAGACACTGCATCCGAAGATACACGGCGGCCTTCTCGCATTGCGCGATAATGAGATACACATGAAGTCTGCATCCGAGCACCGCATCGATATGATAGACATGGTTGTCGTCAACCTCTACCGGTTCGAAGATACCGTAGCAAAGAAAGACTGCACTCTTGAAGAAGCAATCGAAAACATCGACATCGGCGGCCCGGCCATGCTCCGGGCCGCGGCAAAGAATTACCGCTATGTAAGCGTCGTCACAGATCCTGATGATTATTCCGTCATTCTAGAGGAGATGAAGAACACGGGAGGAAAAATATCAGAGGATACAAATTTTGCCCTCGCCGCCAAGGTATTTCGACTGACGGCCAGATACGATGGCGCCATCTCTAACTACTTGAGCAGCATAAACAAGGGCGGGCCAAGAAAAACCTTCCCTGAGACTTTTACCATTCAGTTTGTCAAGGCCCAGGATCTTCGCTATGGAGAGAACCCGCATCAGCACGCCGCTTTTTACAGGGAAACAGAAGAACCCCCGTCTGCCATAGCCGGTGCGCATCAGCTTCAGGGAAAAGAACTGTCATACAACAATATTATGGACAGCGATGCCGCATGGCAGATGGTGTCTGCTTTTGAGCTACCCGCGACGGTCATCGTCAAGCATGCCAACCCCTGCGGTGCGGCCACCTCCGGCGGTGATATCGCGCAAGCTTTTAGGAAGGCTATGGAAACGGACCCCGTTTCCGCCTTCGGGGGGATCGTGGCTGTGAACCGGACCATAAACAAAGAAGCAGCCGAAGATATGGCAAAGATTTTCCTTGAAGTCATTATTGCACCAGGATTTGACCAGGATGCGAGAGCTATATTAGATGCAAAAAAGAATGTGAGGCTCCTGGAAATTCCCCGCACGGGAACCCGCCCTGCCGGTTACGACTACCGGAGGATCGTAGGAGGCCTTCTCGTTCAAGAAAGAGATGTCGGCGATTTTGATATCAGGAATGTTCATATAGCCACAAAGAGGCCTCCCACGGAGGATGAATACCAGGCGTTGGACTTCGCCTGGAGAGTTGTAAAATACGTCAAATCAAACGCCATTGTGTATGCCACAAAAGACCAATTGGTCGGTGTGGGCGCGGGACAGATGAGTCGCGTGGACTCCGTAAGGATCGCCACTATGAAAGCCAGGCTGCCGATAAGAGGCTGCGTATTGGCTTCAGATGCCTTCTTCCCATTCAGGGACGGCGTCGACATGGCAGCAGAAGCGGGCATCACCGCCATAATTCAACCCGGCGGTTCGGTCAGAGATGCGGAAGTCATTAAAGCGGCCGATGAGCATGATATGGCAATGATTTTCACGGAGACGAGGCACTTCCGACACTGACCGAACGCGTGAACATCAAAACAGTGAAATCGACGCGCCGGGTAACCTCAAAGGCCAAATGCGCCAGAAGTCATGAGTCATGGGGTTGAGTGGTTATCCCATCATGTGACACGGCGGTAATTTGGCAATCTTTTGGGAATTGGGCATGTCATTTTAGGTATTTCATTAAGACGGAGGACTACTTGATATGAAGGAGAAGAAAGCGCCCATAGTCAGCGTGGTCATGGGAAGCGATTCCGACCTCCCCATTATGGGAGAGACGATCAAGCTCTTAAAGGATTTCGCTGTTCCTCACGAAGTTTTTTTGACCTCTGCCCACCGTTCGCCGGAAAGAACAGCCTCATTCGCCAAGAGGGCGTCTCGAAGGGGTATCAAGGTTATCATCGTGGGCGCGGGTGCGGCAGCGCATCTGGCCGGTGTGATCGCCTCCCAATCACCCCTCCCTGTCATCGGCGTGCCGATTGATGCAACACCACTCGGTGGAATGGATGCATTGCTCTCCACAGCACAGATGCCCGGAGGCATACCCGTTGCGGCGATGTCTATCGGAAAGGCAGGTGCAAAAAATGCAGCCCTGCTCTCTGTGAGAATCTTAGCCCTGGAAGATGGTAATCTGAGAAGAAAGTTGCATGCATTCATAGAACGGATGGCCAAAGATGTAGAGAAGAAGCAGGAAAGTCTGACATGCGAGAAATCTTGAACATCGACAGCCAAAGGCCTGATGATTCCGTGATCGCAGAAGCGTCGTCAATTCTCAGGTCAGGTGGTGTTGTCGCCTATCCCACTGAGACATTCTATGGGCTCGGTGCTGACGGACAGAACGAAGAGGCCATAAAGAAGATATTTCTGATCAAGGGCAGGAATTTCAAGAATCCCATCTCCGTTATCGTTGGCAACGTCAATGATGTGAGAGGTCTCGTGGATGGGGTGTCGGAAATTGCGCTTCATCTTATGGAAAGATTCTGGCCGGGGGCATTGACCATCATATTCAAAGCCTCCCCGGACATATCGGATCATCTTACCGCTGGCACAGGGAAAATCGGCATCCGCCTCTCCAGCCACCCTGTCGCAACTGCGCTGGCAAGAAAGCTAGGTCGCCCCATAACAGCGACGAGCGCCAATTTTTCGGGTAGCAATGAATGTACGTCAGCGGATGAAGTTATTCAAGGTATTGGAGATCAAGTCGACGCGGTCATCGATGGCGGGCAAACTCCGGGCGGATTGGGATCTACAATCATAGATGTGACTACAGACCCACCAGCGATCCTGCGAGAGGGGGTCATTCCCAAGCACAAAATATCCGAGTCCTTACTCGTTTAGCATTACGGAGAAAAGCGCGAAATTTCTCTTATCTTTGTCACGACCGGTGCAGAAGGCAAGTCGAGATAGTGCCCTAGAAACAAATACAAAAGGAGATAAGGCGAGTGTTATTTGAAAATAATTGGAAATATGTGCCGGATAGATTTCAGGGCAGGAGGCGCTCTGCACCTACAGGCGTGGCAAATGCTTTCACAACACCCGCCGGTTCCCGTGTAAATACAATCATAAAAGGTATCTGGCCTTGGGGCATGATCCTGTCATTAGATACATCGCTTCCCTGAGGATTGGACAGTTCTTTCTGGATTTGATCCTCCGTCATGGTAGCCAGTTCATCGGCGTTCAGTAGATTGCCGCAATACGATTCTTTCACCCCGAGTACGACAGTATAGGCATCCGTAACCTCACCCTTAACCCTGATCCTTGTCATAGGAAATGCAGAGCGATTAATCGCAGCACCCTCCAGAATCCGAATTGTTCCCATTGTCACATTACTCACGAATCGCTGTCTCATATCTGCTAGGTCGACCTGCGCGGGACCCACTTCCTCACTTTTCTTAGAAATTCCCAATATTTTTTCAAAGGCCGTCTGCCAACCTGTCTCAGCGAAGAATGTGAAATAAACACCGGCTATTAGGACAACTATCAATAAATATACTAACTGTCTTCCCCGTGGTGTCAACTGTTTCTCTATGGTCTTTTCATCAGGCTTGTCCCGATGCCGTCTATCATCATGTACATTTTTTGCACCGACAGACTTATACTTACCGATATCCCCAACTTCCTTCTCGATATCCATGACTGTCACGGTTTGCGGTCGTATCCTATCTTCCTTCTGATCTTTCGTGGCTGGTTGTGGCGCTGCGCTCCTGAGCTCAGGGGAAGATTGTTTAATATCTTCTGTATCAATCCCTTTATGCTCAGTGCTGGGAGCAGCCTTTCCTGCCTCTGCCGGCCTTTCCAGGAAGAAGATATTCTTGCACTGGTTACACCTGACCCAGATCCCCTCCCCTTCGATCAGCGTTTCATCAAACTTGAATTTCGTTTGACAATTTTTACATTGAGCGACCATATGACCTCCATTTTTTTGGAAAGATTCTCGCCTGATCAATTCCGCCTTTGCGTACGCTTGCTGCGTCAATTTTCCCCGATGACACATACATCCGGTAGGAAGCGATACATTTCATTGAAATCAAGACCGTATCCCACGACGAAACGGTCGGGAATGTCGAAACCGACGTACTCCGCTTCAAATGGCACTTTTCTTCTACCTTTTTTGTCGAGGAATACACAGACCTTTAATGATTGAGGCTCTCTTTTTTTGAGCCTCTCAACCAGAGAAGAGAGGGTCAGGCCTGTGTCTAATATATCCTCAACAACGAGAACGTCCCTGCCCTGTATTGATGTTTCAATATCTTTGGAGATAGTGATATTACCTGTGCTCATGGTTCCTGCACCATAACTGGCCAAACGGACAAAATCGACCTGACAGGGAATACTTAGATACCGTATCAGATCCGCCATAAATACAAACGCGCCCTTGAGAATGCCTATAAGGATCAGATCTCTCCCTTCGTAATCACGGGAGATTATATCAGCTAATTCCTGAACCCTCTTGTCGATATCCATTTTGGCAATAAGAATCTCTTTTCTTACTTCGCCCATACGATACCTCCATGGCAGATGCCAGCTTTACAGGATAAAGCATCCAGTGCAAATGGCGCTTGTCTGTCAACGGCAGTCGGAATTATTGCAAATATGCACGAGCAAATTCATCAATGTTTGCTTCTATCAGCTTCTCCCCTTCCTTTAGTTCCCGCATATTCTGAAACTCCGAAGAAAGGCTGAGGAATATGCTGTTGAATCTTGATCCCTTGCAGCCAAGGGCATTGTAATCTATGCGGTTGATCATATATTCTGAGCCGTCGAAATAATACTTGCCGAAACGATTAGTGGCAGACGACCTGAAAGGCCAGGAAATCTTCAAGGAAAAGAAATTGAGGATGATATCCCGAAGACCGTCCTCCGTCAATCTGGCGGTAGACGGCGTTTCACAAACCCTCTCGCTGATCAGGCGAAAATATGATTTGACCAAATCGATATCGGTGACGCACAGGCCGTAAAGGTACCAGTCGTTCGCAATATTTATGAGAGCCAGCTTCTCTTCTCTTGATAAATAATGATAACTGGGGCACAGGTGCCCCTCGCATAACTCCCTGCCATAAAAGGAAACCTCCCGCATATCCGCACCGCCATTCTGGCAGGGATGGAGGAGGCATCCCACTTTTTTCTCCGCGTCATCGAGGAAACCAAGATACTCACAGCAGTAGATAACCTCGTATATTTTACTCGTGTCTTTTGACATTTTTACAGTCCGGGAAAAGTCCGGCAGGTCTTCCCTGCATCTGACTGCTTCACGGAAGTAATTCGTCCTTTCTCGCAATCGTCTGGACAGAGAATCCTTGGTGCTGTCGGCGTAATTATAGAGTCCGCAGCACGCCCCGCAGGATTTTTTCGCATCCGGCTGGCAAAGGTTGATGAGTTTTCCGTCTTTCATGCTGACAACAAACTTGGAACCGTGGTTGATATCCTATACCCACCATGAAGTCTCGGCATCCCGACAATGACTCCCCTAACTTAAAGCCGAGATCACGAGGCAGATTTTTGCCCTATATATGAGGAATATATTTGCAGGTCAAGTGTAAAGATGATAAAAAAGTTCCATATGGTACTGATAGAAAAAATACTCATACCAAATGATCCGACGGTCAAAGTCTGTGTTAGATAAGTTTCTATCGCGCCCTATATTACGAGGGTTGCCTCTTAATTAAGATTCGGGTTGAACTTAGGCCAACTTATTTTACTAACCCTGATCACTACGAGCTGGTCAGAAGAATTATGGGCACAGAAATTGTTTTCGAATACAAGAAAAACAGCTACAAATTCGGTTCCTTTGTCGGTGATAAACATTCCTGACAGGCCCGTTGGAAAAAGCGTGACTGTCATTGAAACTTTTTTTTGAAAGAATCCAAACTCAATTATTTTGCGCAAAGTCGCAAACGATATTGAAAAATCACAGCATAGCCAAATAAATTATGTTGACAAATAGTAATTTTTTTCGATAAAGTGCATTCCAAATTTTTCTAGTGAAGGTTAATTGTATGTATGCGGTAATAAAAACAGGCGGAAAGCAACATAAAGTCTCACGGGGAGACGAGATTTCGATCGAAAAAATAAATGGCTCTAAGGGGGAAACTGTCGTCTTTGATGAGGTGCTGATGGTATCCAGCGGCGATGATGTCAAAATCGGTACGCCATTCCTCGAGGGGGCACGGGTAGAGGGCGAGATCATCGATCAGACGAAGGCGGGCAAGATCAATGTCTTTAAAATGAAAAGAAGAAAGGGCTTTAAGAAAAAGACTGGGCACCGCCAGAAACTGACAAGAATGAAAATAAAGGAAATTTCGAGTTAACGGGGGTATCATGGCACATAAGAAAGGACAGGGAAGTTCCCGGAACGGTCGAGACAGCAATGCCCAGAGGCGTGGTATTAAGGTATTTGCCGGACAGAAGATTAATGCCGGTACCATAATCGTCCGCCAGGTCGGAACAAAGATCCATCCGGGCAATAACGTCGGTCTGGGCAAAGACTACACAATCTTCTCCAAAATTGATGGTACTGTAATGTATGAAAGGCTGGATAAAAAAAGAAAAAAAGTAAGTGTTTATGCTTCTTAACCAGCTTTCAAATAAAGAGGAGGCTTCTAGGAAAATGGACGAGCGTGAAACCGGAGTTGTTAAATGGTTTAACGACAAGAAAGGGTATGGTTTTATCTCTCGGGAATCGGGAGAGGATGTTTTTGTTCACTACACATCTATTGACGGAGAGGGTTTTCGTAGTTTAGCAGAGGGAGAACGTGTTGAGTTCACGGTAAAGCAAGACCATAAGGGGCAGGCAGCCGTGAATGTCCGCAAGTTATAAGACGGACTCTACGGGGGCCATGAGTAGATATGGCCGGGAATTTTATTTAAAGTATGTAAATTCCTTTGAGGCACTTGTTCAAGTGCCTCTTTTTTTTTAGAGATCATCCTCAATGAAATTCATTGATGAAGCAAGAATCTATGTGAAGGCAGGCGACGGAGGTCGAGGTTGTGTAAGTTTCCGGAGGGAAAAATTCGTTCCCCGCGGCGGACCCGACGGCGGAAATGGCGGCAAAGGCGGTGATATAATTATTCGCGCTTCCGAAAGCCGCAGGACCCTGCTTGACCAAAAATACAAACAGCACCACATGGCAAAACACGGTGGACACGGCAAAGGAGCTGATAAGACAGGCCGCAATTCTCCCGACGTGGAAATAATTGTTCCCATAGGTACGTTGGTCAAAGACTCGGAAACCGGGGAATTGATAGCAGACCTCGCTGTTGACGGACAGACCTCTATCGTGGCGAAGGGTGGCTCAGGCGGCAAGGGAAACGCATGGTTTGCCACATCAACAAATCAGGCGCCCCGTTATGCCCAAGATGGCATTAAGGGCGAAGAACGCTGGATAACCCTCGAACTAAAGCTTCTGGCCGATGTAGGTATCATAGGGTTACCAAATGTTGGAAAATCGACATTTATCTCTAAAGTCTCTGCAGCAAGACCTAAAATCGCCGATTATCCTTTCACCACGCTCGTGCCTCATTTGGGTGTCGTAAGGTATGGAAATTTAGAAACCTTCGTGATAGCCGACATCCCCGGTTTAATCAAAGGTGCCCATGCGGGAATGGGAATGGGGACCAGGTTCCTCAGGCACATTGAGAGGACCTCCGTCCTTCTTCACATACTTGACATATCGAATGAATCGCACAGTGATGCCTGGCGGGATTTCGAAACCGTGAATGGCGAACTCGCCCTTTTCAGCCCGTCTCTGAGTGAAAAGCCGCAGGTTGTCGCCATAAATAAGATTGATCTTCCCATAACGCGGGACAGGATCAAAAAAGAATTTGACATATTTAAAAGAAACGGCATAAAGATATTAGCATTTTCCGCCATTACCGGAGAAGGAATTAACAGCGTGATAAACGAAATCACAAGAAAAATCCATACGGACAAGGTAACTTAAGAAGCAATGAACCGGAAAGAAGCCCTTGCCAATGTTAAGCGTGTCCTCATTAAGATCGGTAGTGCCGTATTGACAGGCGAGGACGGGCTTGATCTTCAGATTATAGAACAACTTGTCGACGAGATGGCGCAACTCAGGAAAGCGGGGCGCCAGATTGTGATTGTAACGTCAGGCGCCATTGCATCCGGCAAACACAGAATGGGAATAACGGGCAAGCTGAAGAGCATGCCCCAGAAGCAGGCAGCGGCCGCTATCGGACAGAGTCGGCTCATGCGGGTCTATTCCAACTCCTTCGGAAAATACGGCATTTTCGTAGCCCAGATACTGCTCACTATGAGTGACCTGACAGACAGGAAGAGATACCTGAACGTCCGCAATACGCTGTCCACTCTCATCGACTGGGAAGTCGTCCCAATTATCAACGAAAACGATTCCGTGGCCGTCGACGAAATAAAATTCGGGGACAACGATCATCTTGCGGCCATGATAACAAATATTATGGATGCCCAGCTTCTCATTAATCTGACCAGCACAGAAGGCCTGTACGATCAGAACCCTACGGGATCTACTAAAGCAAAACTTATCTCTCTGGTCAAAGAGTTTACAGAGGAGATAGAATCGGCAGCAACAGATGATACGACGCCTATCGGATTAGGGGGCATGAAGAGCAAGGTGATAGCAGCGAAGGCGGTAACCTCGTCAGGGCTTCCATGTATCATAGCCCCGGGCAAGAGGAAGGGGGTTCTGCATGATATATTTGCCGGCAAAGAAATAGGCACGCTTTTCTTGCCCACCAGTGACCGCCTGCGCAGCAGGAAGCACTGGATAGCGTTTACACTTAAATCACGGGGCAAACTATTTCTCGACGACGGGGCAAAAAATGCCCTGATTAAAGAAGGGAAAAGCCTGCTGCCATCAGGCGTTGCCGATATAGAAGGTGATTTCTCCGTAGGTGACCCTGTAACATGCGTAGACATGAAAGGCGAACCCCTTGCAAAGGGGCTTGTTAACTATAGCTCCTCCGAAGTCAAAAAAATAATGGGCTTGAAGACGACAAAGATCGAACAGGTCTTAGGTTACAAAGACTACGATGAGATTATCCACCGCGACAACCTCGTGGTAATAAGAGAAATCCGGAAGCCGTAAACTCACATGTGACGCCGTCACGGCCGATTAAAAGAGGAATTTTGCCGGTACCTTCCCCTTTGAATCAAATGTTATACCCTCCATAAGGAGGAGGTCTTCTTTCATCTTCAAGCCTCCCCCGAAGCCACCCAGGGAACCATCGGAGCGAATCACGCGGTGACAAGGGATAATAAGAGGATAAGGATTCATCGCAAGGGCATTTCCCACCGCTCTTGCTCCTTTTGAGGCCCTGCTTTTTTCTGCAAGCCGCCCATAAGTGCTTACCTTTCCTTTCGGGATTCCCATGACCTGACTCAGCACCCTTCTCTGAAATTTCCCGCATGCCGACATATCCAAGAGTTCTTCGGAAAACGTAACATCCCGCCCTGCTGCCACACCCTGGATGCTCGAGCACACCTCTTTCGTCGCTCCGTGCGACCGCCTGACAGCACCCGGAAAGGAGCGGGGAATAATGTCATCAGCCCGCTCATCTTCGGCAGGAAGAAAGATTCGCACGATGGATGTGCCGCCATCTTTAAGTCTCCAGACGATTCCGACGCTGCCAAGTCTTGTAGCCGTTGAAGTATAATATACAGATTCCGTCATTCTCAATAACCCCCTTATGCCATATGGTCCATCAATATTTTTACGCCTATTCCTATCAACAGGAGACCTCCAAATATTTCGATCTTCTTGCCAAATCTCTCCCCGAGTTTCCCTCCAAAAAGCATGCCGCACACGGTCATGACAAAAGCAACAATGCCGATAACAATACTGGCATAGAGGATAGGTATCTTCAACAAAGCGAAGCTGACGCCTACGGCAAGGGCGTCAATGCTCGTAGCCAGAGATAGTATTATGACGGCAAGTCCTTTCGTTGGATCCGACTTGTTGACCTTTGCTCTACCATTGTATGACTCCATAATCATTTTTCCACCCACAAGTGAAAGAAGTCCAAAGGCAATCCAGTGACCGTACCCTGCAATGATGTTTGCTACTGTCATCCCGGCAAACCAGCCCGCAACGGGCATAATAAACTGGAATAATCCAAAGCAGGAGGAAAGCCGAAAGACAGCTCCCAGCGATACAACACCGAAGCTTGCCCCCACGCCGACTGCCACGGAGAAGGCATCCATTCCCAAGCCAATGGCAATGATCAGAATAGAGAGAGAACTCATCAATCACTCGCTCCTGCCTGCCCTCTAAGAAAGACATGGATCTTTACGGCAGTCTTTTTGCCAATGCCCTGGACCCCCTGCAGTTCTTGTACAGACGCATCTCTGATCCTCTTGACATCGCCGAAGAGCTTAAGCAATGCCTTCTTCTTTTCTGTGCCTATGCCCGTAATTTCATCCAACACAGAGCGAAAATCTTCCTTACCTTTCAACTGCCGGTGATAGGCGATAGCAAATCTGTGCGCTTCATCTCTCACCCTCTGCAGTAGAAAAAGAACTTCGGGCCATTTTGAAACATAAACAGGCTCCTTCTTTCCCACAATGTACACACGATCCTCGCCCTTATCAGGCTGTCTTTGCCTGATTTCCTTCGCCAGAGCGACAACATCGACTCCTTCTGTATTCAGATCTTTTAAAGCAGCAACAGCAACACTTAATTGTCCTTTTCCTCCATCCACCAGTATAAGATCCGGAAGATTGTCTTTTTCCCTATACCTTCTGTTCAGGACCTCGTACATCATTGCATAATCATCAGCCCCATCAATAGTTTTGATCCTGAAGCGCCTGTATCCTGGCTTCCACGCTTTTCCATCAACAACCGTAACCATTGAACCCACGGCGTACTTTCCGCCAATATTGGAAATATCGAAGCACTCTATCCGACGTGGCATATTTTTCAACATGAGCTCCCTGGCAAGGATACTGAGCGTTTCTTCCATGGGGATCGCATGCTTTTCCAATTCGAATATGCTTTTGGCGTTGTCTCCTGCTATCTTGACAAGCTCAACCCCCTGGCCCCTTTTCGGAACTGCTACAGATACCTTCTTGCCTTTCCTTTCCGAGAGCCATTCCATCATGACTGCGCGGTCTTCTATATCGAGAGGAATGATTATTTCATCGGGGATATACGAACTGCCGTCATAGTATTGCTTCATAAGAGACGACAGTATTTCAGAGGACTCATTTCTTATCTTGAATAGGGGAAAGGTCTTCTTCCCGATAATCTTGCCTGTTCTTTCATACAGCATACATATTTGTGTCAGGTTTCCTTCGCGATGAATTCCGAACATGTCGCTATCCCTTGAGAGCCCGGAGACTACCTTCTGTCTCTCAAGAGTTTCCTCGATAGCCGCGATCGTGTCTCTCAGGACCGCCGCCTCCTCAAAGTGCAGGTTTTCGGAAGCCGTGTCCATACGTACACAAAGATCGGCAATCAGCTTCTTCTCGCGCCCTTCCATAAACGCCATACTGTCATTTACCAATCTCTCATAGGATACTTCATCGATGAGCCGGGCACAGGGAGCGAGACATCTCTTTATCTCATATTCAAGACAGGGTCTTTTTCTCGATATCACTTCCTGGTCCGTACAGGTTCGGAGACGGAATATGGACTGAATGAAACGGAGCGTCGCCTTCGCTGAAGCGCTCGACGGATACGGCCCGAAATATCGAGCCCCGTCTTTTTTCGGACGCCGGACAAGGTGAAAACGTGGGAAATCGGCGGCCGGATCGATCCTTATGTTGAAGTAAGTCTTGTCATCTCTGAGATTGACGTTATAGCGAGGCCTGTGCTCCTTGATCAGATTGTTCTCCAGGATGAGCGCTTCTTTTTCTGTTTCTGTTACAATAAATTCTACATCACGGACTTTCGCGATGAGGAAGGAAACCATGGACCGTTCGTTCGCACTGCCGAAATAGTTCTTGATGCGATTCTTAAGATTGCTGGCCTTCCCGACATAGATTATTTTGCCATCCTTGTCTTTCATGAGGTACACGCCCGGCGATGCGGGCGTATTCCTAACCTTGGCTATTAACTGATCAGTCATTTAATTTCGCCACATCAATAGTTCCAGTATATCTTCACACAAAAAAACACACGATTTGATTGCAAGGTTTGCATATTCCCAGTCCCTGCACTCCCGTTATGATTAAATCCGGAAGAATGACCCATAGATGACATTCGTTACAACAAATACCGGCTTCTCGCTTGAGCTTAAAAAGGCCTGGACGTCAATGGCTGGGCTGAGAGCGTTCTTTGCACAGGTCACCGTGACTCATCATCGACGTGTCGCCTCTTAAGAGGCAGGTCATATGGTACATCATCGGCATGGTAAATGTCATTGCGGAATTGCAGCGCTCCCTCATGATCTACCCATACAGTCCCGTAGAAAATGTGGACTTTGACAGGGTCGGGAAGCATCACGACCTGCCGTTTCCCTTTCTTGATCTCCGCCAATATCTTCTTTCTTGTCCAAGCTTCCTTGTTTCTCAGGAGAAAGGTTGCCAGTTCAACAGGCTTTTCCACGCGTATGCACCCGTGACTGAAATCCCTGCGGGCCCTCCCAAAGAGGTGACGTGTAGACGTATCGTGGAGGTATATTTCACACTCGTTAGGAAAAATGAACTTTATCCTTCCCAAAGGATTTGAAGGACCCGGCTCCTGAAGGAATTTATAGTCGAGGTCGTTCGCCCCCACCCGGGACCAGTTGACCAGCATCGGATTTATTTCCTTTGCATTGTCGCTCCAGTCCTTGAACACTTTTATGGTTCTTTGCGCCAGGTAGCCAGGATCTTTCTTTATTTGAGGCAATATCTCTTTGGCTGCGATGCTGTCCGGCACTCTCCAGAACGGGTTAAGTTCCATGTACGTCATCTTTGCGCTCAGGACACAGCTCTTCTGCTCATCTTTACCCGCTATGATGCGCATTGACATCACAGGCTTCTCATCTTCCATGACCTCCAAAGAGAAATCAGCTATATTTACAAAAATATGATTTTGTCCCATATCATAAGAAAGCCAGCGCAGGCGATCCATGTTCAGGGCTATCTGTCGTATCCGCGTTTCCAAGGGAACGTTTATTACTTTCAATGTTGATTTTCCAACCCTGCCGTCATCTTTCAAGCCATGTCTTTTTTGAAACTTTCGAACGGCTATCTCCACATCTTGATCAAAGACTACGGTCTCTTCCTGGGCCATTGAAACGAGGTCTCCTGAGGTAATAAGTCTCTGCCTTAGTATGGCCACCCGCGTACCGCGTGATCCCTTTAGCAGCTTCGGTCCGTCGGGGACATGAGGCCAGCCCCCCCCTTCGGCAATAGCCCAATATTTTATCAATTTTTCCCTCAACTTGACGTATCTGGGATAACGGGGCGCCAGATCTGCCAGCACTTTCTGTATATCCCCCGAATCAACGGCTTCGGAAAGAAGCGCCTCAAGGTCCGCAGATCCTTGGTTTACAACCCAGTCAGGATAAATATTCCGGTGATCTACACGTCCATTAACAAGGTGGGACGCATAGAGGAAAAGCGCCTCTGTCAATATAAGATCAAGACCGGCAAGTTTTGCCACATCATATGTTCCCAATCCAAATTGACCTGCATACAAATCGGATAGCACTGCCTCGATATTATTCAGATGATAATCCTGCGGGTTCAATCCTTCACGATAGGCAGAGCGGATCGCTTCAAGAAGATCCTCCACATCCGGAGAGGGACCATAATCATCGCTCCAGGCGGGCCGGTATCCGCGCCCCTCATAGAACTGTAAGATTAGCGGTGAAAGGTCAGGACGTGCGGCTTTCGCTTGCGCCTTTGTCCCCGTCATCGTATTGCCGATATGACTGCATATCTGGTCGGACAGAGTCTCGGCATGTGGGATATCTGAAAGTGCAAGGAGCGTAATCAAAGTCAACAACGCTATTGCGTAGACGGTCTTTCTCATAGACACAACATCAAATTTCTTCGCCCATTTCTAACAATATGCTTGTCAGCTCCTTAATCTTATCCCGGAGCCTCGCAGCCTTCTCAAACTCAAGATTTTTTGCGGAATCTTTCATTTCCTCTTTCAATTTTTTTATCATGACGGGGAGTTCTTCTTCCGAGGCGACGATCTCCCTTCCTTCCAAGGTAACAGGCACGGTAATATAATCCGCTTCATAGACGGAAGCAAGTATATCATTGATGCCCTTCTTGATGGACTCGGGAGTAATATTGTGCTCTTCGTTATAGCGCATCTGAATTTTTCTCCGCCTCTTCGTTTCATTGAGACAAGCTTTGATTGATTCAGTTACTTTATCGGCGTACATTATCACCTGTCCCGATAAATTTCTCGCCGCCCTTCCACTCGTCTGAATCAGAGACCGCTCAGAGCGAAGAAAACCCTCCTTGTCGGCGTCTAGAATAGCAACCAGAGATACCTCCGGTATATCAAGGCCCTCCCTGAGGAGATTGACTCCAACCAGGACATCAAATTCCCCTAACCGCAGATCCCGGATAATCCTTACCCGCTCCAGGGTGTGAATATCGGAATGAAGATATTTCACCTTGACTCCCAGTGTCTGATAGTAGGCGGCGAGATTTTCCGCCATCCTCTTGGTAAGGGTGGTCACCAGGACTCGCTCGCTTTTTCTTACCCTTTCACGGATCTCAGAAAGTAGATCATCCACTTGGTGGATAACGGGCTTCACAATTATTTCCGGATCCGCGAGCCCCGTGGGACGTATAATCTGCTCAACAACCCTTCCCCTAGCCTTCTTGAGTTCATACAAAGCAGGCGTCGCCGATACGTATATCCTTTGATTCCTGAAGCTCTCGTATTCGGCAAACATCAACGGCCGGTTATCCAAGGCGGATGGAAGGCGGAAGCCGTAATTGACCAGAGTCTCCTTGCGCGCTCTATCCCCCCGGTACATCCCGATCAACTGCGGGATAGTGGCATGACTCTCATCGATGATGACAAGCGCATTTTCCGGCAGATACTCCATGAGGGTGGGAGGCGGTTCTCCCGGCCTTCTACCGGTGAGATGACGGGAGTAATTCTCGATGCCCTGGCAGTAGCCCATCTCCTCCATCATCTCGATATCAAACTTTGTGCGCTGTTCAAGCCTCTGTGCCTCAAGAAGCTTATTCTGCATGCGGAGTTCACCGAGCCTCTCCTTCAGCTCCTGTGAGATTGCGGAGATGGCCCTTTTCATATTGTCCCTCGTCGTCACGTAGTGACTTCCGGGATAGACGGACATCCTTTGCACGGAATTTAGTTTTCTTCCTCGGAGCGGATCTACAATCGAAATGGACTCGATAACATCGCCGAAAAATTCCACCCTGATCGCCTTCTCTTCTTCGTAGGGCGGGAATATTTCCACTACATCCCCGCGCACCCGGAATGTTCCCCGATGAAAATCAATGTCGTTGCGCTCATACTGAATCTCTACAAGCCTCCTTAGCATCTCATCCCGGGAAAGCTCCGCGCCTTGTTCCAAAGAGAGCAGCATACCATGATACGCTTCAGGGGATCCGAGCCCATAAATGCATGAAACGCTGGCAACAATGATGACATCACTGCGCTCCAGAAGGGAATGCGTCGCAGAATGTCGCAGCTTATCGATTTCCTCATTAATCGACGAATCTTTTTCGATATATGTGTCCGTACTCGGTATGTAGGCTTCAGGCTGATAATAGTCATAGTAGCTCACGAAATATTCAACTGCATTGTCAGGAAACAGTGTCTTGAATTCACCGTAGAGTTGGGCCGCCAGCGTTTTATTGTGCACAATCACAAGAGCAGGCATCTGAACCGCATGAATGACATTTGCGATAGTGAATGTTTTGCCCGAACCCGTGACGCCGAGGAGGACCTGATGGAGTGCCCCTTTCTCAATACCATCGACAAGCTCCGAGATGGCCTGTATCTGATCACCCTTCGGTTCAAATTCGCTAACTATCCGGAATTGATTCACCAAAACACCTTTCCCCAGCGCATCCTATAAAGACTTGCGAGGCCATATTAGACAGACTTCTTCCATTCCTGCAATAGAGAAATGACCACTCTCACTTAGCCTCTACACAATAGGATCAATGTGAAATCAGATGCGGCGCAATGATCGTGCCCAATATGAAGATGCAGAAATGCTGACACATGTGCCATGCGTATTACCGGCATAATCTTGAGACAGATTCAGTTCGCAAACAGGCACAGAATGATTTCCATAATCTGTCGGATATCATCATCGCGACAAGGGTTTAAGGTATCGATGGAAGCACAGGGGGAAACATTGCTCTTCATTTCGAATTCTCCAAACCGCTAACTCAACTCAAACAAGTCATTCAGAAGAAATATTTCATTCTGTTCTCTTTTTTATATGTTGTCTTGCAGCTCTTTTATATTGACATCAACGCGATATATCAACGGTTATCGATTCGACACATCCAATTTAACCTTGACAAGCAAGTCCGGTTGTGGTTAGTGAGACATCTTACTATTTTTCAGTGGGGTCAAGGGAATGAAAAAAAATCTGACTAATTTCAGCAACACAAAGAGGAAAAGAACCCACGGCTTTCTTGTTAGAATGTCCACCCGGGGAGGGAGATTGGTACTGAGTCGCAGGCGAGCCAAAGGCAGAAAGAGGTTGGCCGTTTAACACGCGAAAAAGCGGTCCATGGAAAAGCAATCCTTTGGTAAACAAGAAAGAATTAGCAAAAAAAGAGATTATTTGACCGTCTATCAGCAGGGGATGCGCAGCCATTCGGAACATTTCACCATCATCGTATACAAGAATGAAATGGGCATTAGCAGACTGGGAATAACGGTCAGTAAAAAGGTGGGGAGCGCTGTTCAGAGAAACAGGATTAAACGTCTCGTAAGAGAGTTTTTTAGATTAAACAGATCAAGGCTTTCTACTCCACAAGACATCGTGATAATTGCAAAAAGAAATATAACAGCATTAGCCTATCAAGATGCATGCAAAGAGTTAGAAAGCCACTTAATCAAAAAATCAAATGTATAAGATTACGTTTGCGCAGATTCTGGGAAAAATTCTTATTGTATTCGTCCAATCATACCAGATATGCATATCTCCTCTTTTTACTCCATGTTGCCGTTTTCATCCATCCTGCTCCGAATATGCCATAGATGCAATCCGGCGATACGGCCCGGTTAGAGGGCCGTATATTGCGCTGATGCGGCTGTTTCGGTGCCACCCTCTTCACCCCGGCGGTTACGATCCTATTAAATAGAACTCTAAAGTACGGAGGTATTGAATGGACAAGAAGGCCTTTCTTGCCATAATCCTGTCAGTGGCGGTTATTCTCATATGGCAGGCATTTTTTGTAAAAAAACCGCCTCAGCAACAGCCGGAATCCGCACGGCAGGAGACAGCAATTAAGGAGAAACCCGCCAGTAAGACAGTTGCCCCGGAACAGGCAACGGCAGTTAAGACGAAAACTGTCCTGTCAAAGCCGGCCATGGGAACCGAGAGGGATATCCCTGTTGAGACTTCTCTTTATAAAGCTGTCTTCACTACTAGAGGAAGCAGCCTAAAATCATACAAACTGAAGAATTACCGCGGCTCTCTCGACAAGGACTCGGAACCTATTGAGCTAGTCCAGGTTCTGGACGGCATGCCGAGACCTCTCACAATGACCTTCCCCGAATCAAGTGTCGACGTTCATCCGGAAAGTATATTCACATCGGATACGGCATCAATCGATATGATGCAAAATCCCCAGAGCACTAAACTCACCTTCACGCAGACATACGCCAATGAGATGAAAGAAGAAAAGATATTCACGTTCTATCCTGATAAATACGCCTTTGATTTGGAAGTGAAAATACATAACTTATCAAAAGGAGCTCTCAGTGAAAGTGCGCTTCTTTCCTGGAATCAGTACGTTGATCCCAAATCAGAATCAGACAGTTACGGGCACGACGGACCCATTTCTTACATTGCCAATAGCATAGATCGTTACGAAGTCAAAAAAATTGAATCAGGAAAATTGATCGGCCCGGATATTGCCTGGGCGGGGTTTGAGAGCAAGTATTTTATTGCCGCCATGGTGCCGCAAAATCCGACGCTGACCAGCCTTGCTCTTTCCGTGGATCCTCGAAACATGGTTTCAGTAAGTATGAAGAGCACGCCCAATATTATTCCCCCCGGGCAGGTCGCGTCTTTTGGCTATTCGTTATATCTCGGGCCTAAGGAGAATGACATTCTCAAGTCTCAGGGAGTTGGCCTCGAGAATGCTATTGATTTCGGTTCATGGATGAAGTGGCTCGCCATGCCCCTCTTGATCTCCATCAAATTTCTCGACAGCTATGTTCATAACTACGGCATCGCTATAATCATCCTGACTATACTGATAAAGATAATTTTTTGGCCACTGGGCAATAAGAGCTACAAATCCATGAAGGAAATGCAGAAACTGCAACCGAAGATAGCCGAACTTCGAGAGAAGTACAAAGGCGACAAGGCAAAGCTAAGTCAGGAAACAATGGCCTTGTACAAGACGCACAAAGTAAACCCCCTGGGGGGTTGTCTTCCCATGATCATTCAGATACCTGTCTTTTTTGGACTCTATAAGGCCCTCATGTATTCCATTGAACTTCGCCACGCCCCTTTCTACTGGTGGATACAGGATCTGTCGGCAAAGGACCCTTACTACATTACGCCGATTATCATGGGCGCGACCATGCTCATTCAGCAAAAAATGTCCCCTTCCATGGGAGATCCTATGCAGCAAAAAATTATGATGTTGATGCCTGTGGTTTTTACATTTCTGTTTGTTAGCTTTCCATCGGGTCTGGTTATTTACTGGCTCTTTCAAAATGTCCTGAGTATCGGACAACAGTACTACATTAATAAACGAAGATAGTGAGTTGAGGTTGCGACTATGGATTCTATAGAAATCGAAGGAAAAACAATAGATGAGGCCATCGAGAAAGCCTGTAACGAATTTAATGTTCCGAGAGAAAAGCTTAACATAGAAATCATTTCAGATGGCGCAACGGGATTCCTCGGCCTCGGGTCAAAGAAGGCAAAGATAAGAGCGAGCATCATGTCCATAGATATGGCCATAGATACACCGACTCCGCCATCCCAAAAGGGCGCTCAAAAGAAATCATCTGTCATTTCAAGTTCGATGGAACCAGAAGAGCCCAAAGATTCCGCAGAGACCCCGGGAATGAGGGCAAAAAGAATCCTGGAAGGCATCTTGCTGCGAATGAACCTCGATTGCCTCATAACAGTTGAGGAAACTGCCGATACGATTCTGCTGAATATTAAAGGCGATGGCAGTGGCTTGCTCATAGGCAAGAGGGGGCAGAACCTGGATGCTATACAGTACATTGTGAACAAGGCCGTGAGTAAGTATACGAATAACCGCAAAATGATCGTCGTGGATACGGAATCCTACAGGGGAAAAAGGGAGGAGTCACTCATCGCCTTGGCCGAAAAGCTGGCGGAGAAAGTAAAGAAATCAAAGAAGGCATTGACTGTCGGACACATGAACGCCCATGACCGCCGCGTCATCCACCTGGCCCTGCAAAATGATGAGTCATTAACTACAAGAAGTCGGGGTGAAGGGGAATTCAGAAAGATTGTTATCATACCTGCCAAAAAGGGTTAGGTGTGACGGCGTCCTGAATGAAAGGCAGTGCTATACACTTCTTCTTCATCCTTTCTCTCGCAAGGTCGGGGCAAGCTATTGAGAGCGCCTTTGCATATCTTACGCATTAGGCGACTTCTATTCTGAGTCCTGCAGAACACGCGCCTCGTAGCTTTCTCTTTTATCATCTTCTTCTTCACCCAATATTTGGCTTTTGCGAGGTTATAAGACGTGGAAGACACGATAGCGGCCATTGCCACTCCTCCCGGTACTGGATCAATCGGCATAATACGGGTCAGCGGCCCGAGATCCAGAGATATAGCCTCCCTCATTTTTAGACCATCAAACAAGACTGTCGGCTTCGATAGCCATCGACTCTATCATGGAGACATCATTTCACCTGACACGGGCAGAGTCATCGACGAAGTCCTCATTTCCTTCATGATGAAACCCCGCTCTTATACGGGAGAGGACATACTGGAGATCAATTGCCATGGCAGCGCCTTTATTCTGCAGTCCGTGCTTTCTCTAGTGATCAAGGCAGGCGCACGTCTTGCTGAACCTGGAGAATTCACTAAACGGGCCTATCTCAACAACCGAATCAATCTTTCTCAGGCGGAGGCCGTTGCTGAAACAATCATGGCAAAAACCGACCGGGCGCTTGACCTGGCTGTTTCCCATCTCAAAGGCGGCTTGGCTGACAAAATTGAAACTATACGTAATGCGATTATTGATATTCTCGCCAACATCGAGACTTCCATTGATTTCTCAGACGAAGACATAGCTGTCGGCAATCCGCCAAGTGTCGCCAGAGACATCGAGGCCATCATAGGCGAACTCAATAGGCTTGCTTCAACATACAGTGAAGGAAAGATATACAGGGATGGTATCAGTGCAGTAATTACAGGAAGGCCTAATGTAGGAAAGTCAAGTCTCTTAAACAGGCTTCTCGGCGAAAAAAGGGCAATTGTTACGTCCATCCCGGGGACGACGAGGGACATTATCGAGGAGATAATCCCTATAAAGGGTGTGCCGGTGAAACTCGTGGACACGGCGGGAATAAGAGAGCCGCAGAACATCATCGAAAGAGAAGGCGTTAACCTGGTATGGGAAAAGCTTTCACAGGCGGACTTGGTGATTGTTGTAGTTGACGGCAGCGAGAGCTTGACGAAAGAGGACGACGAGATCATCAAGAAGTGCAGAGGGAAGAAATCGGTCCTGGCGATTAATAAAGCCGATCTTCCCCATGTCGTTGACGAGCAGGAGTTGGCAAGTCTTGCTCGGGACGTCATGCCCCCCATATGGATATCAGCAATACATGGCGATGGCATACCGGAGCTCAAAGATGCCATCCACAGCCTCGCTTTGGACGGCGTTGACCGCGGTCATACCCTGAACATTGTATCCAACATCCGCCATAAAATGGCCATTGAAAAAACAAAGGATATGCTGTCAAAAGCCAAGGACGGCATCCTTCAAGGACTATCTCCTGAAATCCCTGCCTTTGATATCCGCCAAGCTCTTGAAAGACTTGGCGAAATAGCCGGAGAAACGATCACCGAAGAAGTGCTGGAGAGGATATTCGCTACTTTTTGCATAGGCAAGTGAATTCAAGTTTTGTGAAATATCTTCTGAAGCCATCAAAAACATATTGTCCTTTACAAGGCATATCCTTTTCAGTATATTTTTTGGCGGTTCTTAAGATCGTACTTTGGAGGTGAAGGCACGATGCACGGAAGAAACATCGTTATTGTTCTAATGTTACTGAGCTTCGTCTCCGTATCAGCCGGCCTGTGTCAGGAAAAGTGCGTAAGTTCCCAGGGAGAGGCAGCTGTCATCAATAATGACCTCCCTTCGGCAAAGACGGAAGCGATTGCCAGGGCGAAGTGGGCGGCCATCGAGCAGACCGTCGGAACAGAAGTCAAGGCGCAGAGCTTTGTTCAAAATTTCACGCTTGTCGAAGACGTGATAAAGACGCAGGTCGGAGGGGTTGTCAAGAGTTACAAGCTACTGGACCAAACCAGGAAAGAAGACATGTTCACCGTAAAGATCACGGCATGTGTTGAGCCTTCTAGGGCAAGAGAAGCCGTTTCCTCACTTGCCCTGAATAACTCGCTTGCTGTGTTTATCCCCGCACGGAAACCAGGCAAACGTGGAGATGAATTCGAGGAAACGAATATCCTTTCAGAAACCCTTATCGGGAAACTCACCGATCAAAATTATAAGGTCATTGATGTGGCTCCCACGCAGGCCGTTGATGCCCGCGAAATCGAAAAGGCAGTGCAAAGCGGGAGCACCATGGCCGTGAGGAGCATGATGTATAAATTCCTCTCCAACATCATCATCATAGGTAAAGTCGATTACACCATTTCAACAAGAAAGGGAGAAGATATTGGATACGGGCTCTCCATGCCATTCAATAATGTGACGGTGAGACTGACTTACCGCATCGTTGCCAAGAACAACAAGACAGGCAGTATGGAAATTCTCACGGCGGATACGGCACAGGGCAAAGGTCTTGCCAACAACGTTGAGGATGCCGCCGCAGAAGCTCTTAAAGACCTCGCAGAAAAGCTGACTCCCAGAATACTCGATAAAGTTGCATCCTACGTCCAGGGCAATGTCAAGAAGGTGCGCATAAAGGTCAACGGGATAACGGACATTGACACGAACATGGACATAAAAAATATGTTGCAGAATATTGTCTGGGTAACAGGTGTAGAGGATAAACAGATGGGCGAGTTCATCGTCAGCTACCCGGAAAACTCAATCTATCTTGCCAACAGCATAAAGCAGAAGGGTAACTTTAACGTCGTAAATTTCTCACCCTATTCCTTTACATTGGATTTTCAGAAGTAAGGAGGACAGACTTATGCTTAAGAGATTCGCACTACTTTTTCTTGCATCATTCTTTTTGGCTTCCTGTGCCGCTGCTGTACCAAAGATCGATCCAACGGCATATCCCATTGATAAGGGACCGAAGGAGTCGCCGCCCAAGGTCTGCAAATCGGCCTATGAAGCTATTTTCCCGAAAGTCGCTGTCGTCAATTTTACAAACAACTCGACCTTTGATTACGCCAATGTGGTACAGTCCAACGTGCAGGGGGCCAGCCAGCGGACAGCCGCAGGAGGGGCCGCCGTCGGCGTCGCTCCCGGAGCCGCAGGTGTTGTCTGGGGTTCAAAGGAAAAGCGCCAATTTCAGCGAGATTCCGAGACAACGCAGAGAAAAGTTAATGCAAAACTCTCTGAAAGTGTCGAAGACGGCGTGATGGATGAATTAGTCAACATGGGAGGGGCGAAGGTTTTTACGAGAAAGGAAATGGAGAAGATCATATCGGAGCAGAAGTTTCAGCGTTCAGGACTAGTGGATGAATCAACGTTAGTGAGCCTCGGAAAATTTGCAGGCGTAAAATACATCATCACGGGTTCGGTCAATAACGTTGATCTCGCATACAAGACGCATGAGTCCGCAAGACAAGGTCTGGGGAAAGGAGGCAGCGGCAACTGGGGGGTTGATCTCTTAGGGTCGTTAATGGCAGCCAATCTGGAAGCCCAGGAAGGCTGGAACGTCGGCACGGAGTTGACCATGAGGATCCTCGATGTGGAAACAGGGGAGGTTCTTTTATCAGATAAGGTCATCGGGAGAACCAATCTCGGCAAAATCCCTTACCCTAACTATGATGTCTTGGTCGGCGGCATCAAGAAGGCTGCATCCAAAGGAATAGAGAACACGATACCAAAACTCTCCAAATGGTTCACCGTCAAGGGTTACATAAGACAATTACGAACACGCCAGGATGAAAAAGAAAGGTATGCAAATATAAACATTGGCGAAAAGGCTGGACTCAAGCCGGGCTCAAAGATGATTGCTTACACATTCGAGGAAATGGAGGATGAAGATCCGGTGAGCGGAAGCAAGAAGATAACCTGCAGTATTGTGCGATTGCCTGTTGAGCTGACCGTGACCGACCAACTCCAGGCCGAAAGCGCATGGACCGCAGTGGAAGGCAAACCGCAAGATTTAAAACGGGTAAAGGTTGGTCAGTTGGTGGAAAGACGACCCTTTGGCAGGCGGTGAAAATAGATAAGCAGGGATGGATTTTGAACCATCCCTGGTTTATTTCTTACTTTCCCTCCATGCCCTCGATAAAGGCCATCACGTTTTGACCCAGAACGGAGTGGTTATACCCGCCTTCCAGAATGGCAAAACACCCTCCACCGTTTTTCTTGCTGGCCTCCCTCACCATTTTTCCGATTGCCGTGTAATCAGATGTGGAAAGCAACCCGCCCCAATCCTCTTCATGATTATCAAAACCCGCAGAAACTCCTATGATATCTACCTTCTCTTCAGATAGGCGGCTCTTCACACTTTTCAGATACTCTTCCGGGTAGGACGCCGTAGGATTGTAGAGCGACACGTATCCGGTCCCTTCGAGGATATTCATCGTCCCATCTCCGAAGTGCAGATCGATATCCAGCACGAAGGCCTTCTTTATCCGCTTTTCCCGCTTTAACTTTTCCAGGGCAATTGCCATATTGTTGAAATAGCAGAATCCCCATGCACTATTGGCCGAGGCATGGTGCCCGGGCGGCCTGATCAGGGCAAAGCATGGCTCCAGCAAGCCAATCTCGGCAGCCTGTATGGCACCCCCGGCGGCAAGTGCGGCAATATCATAGATGCCCTCTCTGGCAACCCTTTCCATATGGGATGGCGTATGGCAGGCGGCAATGTCTTCTTTCCGGGCAGGCACCGCATTGACAAAAGTCACCTGATCGCGGATTGCCTTAACAACTGCCTCTATACGGCCCGGAGCAGCGGCAGGATCAGAACAATATGATTGGTTAAAATCTTCATGATAAATGACCTTCATGATTACACCTCCTCGCGAAAGTGATTTTTGAGAAAATCTAGAATCCTCAGGGTATTTCTTGAGACGTGCATGTGTCTGAGCTCTGCCGGTGAAACCCACCTGGCCTCGAGGGCATCGTCTGCACCCTTCGCCTCGCCGCAAACGTAATCAGCGATCACGTCCACAATCACATAGTGAAACCGAATCCGCCCTTCACTATCCTCTTCGAAGAAATCGAAAGAGTAGACAGGCGCTCCTGCCTTGATGGTAACGCCGGTTTCTTCCAAAATCTCCCTTTCGGCGCCTTCCTGCAAGGTTTCGCCTAATTTCAGAGAGCCTCCGGGAATTGCCCAAAGTCCTTTACTCGGATCGACACCGCGCTTCACAAGGAGCACTTTCCCTTCTTTAATTACGACCGCTCCCACTCCACAAATCGGGCGGTCCGGATATTCACGCCTGGACATCTTGCTGCCTTCTCTTCTTGCCCTTGAGTTCACTCAATTGTCATGAGCCGGAAGTCAAACTTTGCTTCTATCCACGGTTCGGGATGCGCGTCAAAGACCCTCTCTATAAACACGCAATGTTTCCTTCTGTCAATCATAATAACTGAAGAGGAGCGGGTTCCGTATATGGGACTAGTTATGAATATGGAGGAAAGAATCCGTTCCCATTCCAGCCCGACTCCCGTATCCGGCAGCTCACCGTCGTCCGGTTTTGATCGGTCTTTGAGGATGGCGAAGATCTCCTCGGGAAGAGGATCGTCTTTATCTGCGAGTAGCGACTCCATAGCCTTTTTCCCCCGCTCAGTCTTGGGCCAGGGCGTATCCAGAAGACAATTGCTCAAGCCGTACAGGCCTGGTGAAAGTTTGCACATTTCACCTCGGTTAGAAAAATAAAACAGGCGATCTATGTCTCCCATGATCATGTTGAACCCGTTATATTGATCTTTCTTGGCCGTTATCGTTTCAATATACGCTTCCGGATCATAATCGCTCAGGAGAAAATCCTTCACGAGCCACCCGCGCGAGGGGGCGTTCCGCCCGAAAGGGGTTGGTTCACGATAGTTCGTGAGCATAGCGATACTTCCCGTTTTCTTGATGCCCAGCCATGTTCCGCCCCTCTGCAAATCCCTTCCCGCAATAACGCCTACGGCATCCTCCCACAAAGAGACTGGCGCTGAAGGTCTTTCATAAAACTCATCCCTGTTCGCAGCAAGGATGAGAGGGTATCTCTCATGAGCTTTGTAGGACAAAAATATCATGCACATTTCTCAAGCCTCCACAAAAGCCCATTATCCGTTTCTTTATTTATGACCATGCCGACCTTCTCCAGTACTCTGTGCGACGGCAGATTAGACCTCGTGGTTTCCGCAACCAAGGCCGATATATCCGGGCGCTGAAAGATCCATGAGATGCCATTCTTCAGAGCCTCCGTCATATACCCCTCTCTTTGATACTCCGGTCTTATCATATAGCCGATTTGAACCGTACCGTATTCATCAGGATCTCTCTGAAAACAAAATCCTCCTATGATGGCATTTTCCTTCTTTAATATGATGAGGACGCTTTGCCAGTCCGCATACCATTGATCCTGTTTCTTGTTTCTTATTACATCTTCTAGAGAAGCTCTCATCGCTGCTTTTATTTCCCTGTCGATTTTTTCGCCCAGGATCATGCTGGCCAGCTGCAGGCCCAGCTTTTGCTCAATCTTCTGATGGTCGTCCGGATTTATACTCTCCAGGTCCAGGGGTACCAGCTTCAGTCTCTCCGTTTCTATGGGAATTATATTCGGCATCTTGTGGCTCAGAGCCTCGTCTTGACCTTTTCCATTATCCTCTCCATTGCGACACCGGCAGACTGACGGATAACAACATCTGCGACATCATCGAAGGACGTAGGCGTATTATTGATGATCGCCAGTTTGGCTCCCCCCTCTTTGGCATACTCGGGCATGTAGGCTGCCGGATAGACAACAAGAGACGAGCCTACGACAATCATGAGATCACATCTTGATGCGTGAGCAGTTGCATTCTTCAACGTCCATTCGGGAAGGAGTTCTCCAAAGAAAACTACATCGGGCTTCAAAATCCCCTGGCAGCGCTCGCAGCCTGGAACTTGTTCACACGCACGGAATTTCTCTATTACATCACCGACAGGATAGCGCTCATCACAGCTCATGCATTTTAACCACCTCATATTGCCGTGCAGCTCATAGATCTTCTCCGGTGAGTTTCCGGCCTTCTGATGCAGGTTGTCGACATTCTGCGTGATTATACAGTCCAGTTTGCCAATCTCTTCCAGCTCGGCAACGGCAAGGTGGGCCCTGTTCGGTTTCGCGTCGACGAACAAACCGCCTTCAAGAAGAATCTGCCACTGTTTCTTTCTCGTCTCCGGGCTCGAGAGGAATTTTTGAATGGTAAAATCTTCCGGATCGAATCTTGTCCATATCCCACCGGGACTGCGAAAATCAGGAATGCCTGATTCCGTGCTGATTCCGGCCCCCGTAAACACAACCACATTTCCAGCACGTAATATCAAATCCGCCGCAGCAGCAATCTTACCGCTCAGGTCTTCAATACCCATGATCATTTCCTATTAATATATGTATAAATTTTTCATTTGCAACAGAATGCATGCAAGGGCATCCCTGCCGATACTTACTGACGCCTCTAATACACCATCTGCCTGAAAAAAACAAAACGAAAAGGAGATGTTGACACGTCGCCACATATCCTCTAAAATCACTTTCCAAAATCTGCATTGACCTTTATTTTATGCACGATTGAGAAGTAATCAACAGGAGGAAATCAACATGCCGCAGAAGAATTGGAAAATAGGAGCATCTATTCTTATATTTCTGTTTTTTTTCGTTGGGATAATGGAGCTGGATGCATTTGCCAGGGCGGGGGGCGGCATGTCGTCCGGAAGCCGCGGCTCGCGGTCATTCAGCTCTCCCAGCCGATCTTACACACCGCCGTCCCAGTCCCAGCCGTCGATGGCGCCGTCCCAACCGATGACTCCGCAACTGCCGCGGCAGCAGCCCAGCATGTGGAGGAGTCTGGCCATGGGCGTAGCAGGCGGTTTTCTGGGCAGCTTGCTCTTTAGCGGATTCAGCCATGGTATGGGTGATGGAGGTTTCGGCGGGAGCGGCATCGGGCTTTTGGATATTATCCTTATTGGCGGTTTGCTTTACATCATATATATGTTCATCAAGAGGCGTAAACAAGCGGCATCTACGGCCGGTGATTCTTACCAAACGGGCGCTTCCCCGGCGACAGGACAACCTGCGGGCTATTCAGATTCTTCCCGGGACCAGGGCAATGCTGAAAGCGACGTCCAAACGGGCCTCCGCCATATCCGGCAGATGGACCCGTCTTTTGATGAAGCAAGGTTTCCGGAGATCTGCATGGACAACTTCTTCAAGATTCAAGGTGCGTGGATCAACCGTGATATGACGGATGTCAAGAATATCCTGACGCAGGAAATGCTTGCTATCCTGCAGAAAGATGTGGACAAGTTGAAGGCGGAAAAGAAGATCAACAAACTCGACAATATTGCCGTCAGGTCCGTGGAGATAACGGAGGCATGGCAAGAAGGTGGAATGGACTTTATCACCGTCAGATTCCTCGCCAACCTTCTCGACTATACAGTAAGTGAAAGCGGAGACCTGCTATCCGGCAGCAAGACTGAACCCGTTAAATTCGAAGAATACTGGACATTCACGAGGCCTGTGGGGAACAACACCTGGCAGCTATCTGCAATTAATCAGGCCAACTAAGAGTTGTGAAAATTTCTGGCCGGTTCAGAAAGTTTGAACAGTCGGAATAATATCATGAATGAGTACTTCCTGAAAGAGAGTATCCAGTAATTTAGGCAGGCGTACATACTTTCACCTGGCAATAGTTGATATTCGGTTATTATTTCATTGACACAGAAAACCACTTGCCTTGTCTCCGACCATCATGAACCAACTCCTTATCAACATTTAGCCGACCATTTCACACATTTTAGTTTCGCCTCAGGCGAGGGGTTTCCACCATCCCCATGGAGACACTAAGAATTGACAACCTCTATAAAATGTGGAAAAATATATCTTAATTTATGTGGCATCGGGGTCGGATAAAGGAGGTAACAAAATGAAAAAGTTGCTTTTTGGAACAATCCTCTTAGCGTTGGTAAGCGCCTTTCCCATCATGACTGTGGCAGAGGTAGGTGTAAGTGTTGGAATTTCTATACCACTACCACCACTTATCACATTCGAAGCACCGCCGAATGTAGTCGTATTACCAGACACCAACGGCGTTTACGCTGTTCCTGGTATAAGCGTAGACCTGTTTTTCTGGGATGGTTTCTGGTGGCGTCCGTGGGAAGGTCGCTGGTATCGCTCACCGTATTATGATCGTGGCTGGGTTTATTACGAAAGTATTCCAAGATTTTATTTTAACGTAGACCCATATTGGAGAGGATATTATCAGAACCATAATTGGCACGGTCACATTTGGAATTATCAACCGATTCCTCATTCACAACTTCAACGAAACTGGAAGAGCTGGCAGAGTAACCGATATTGGGAAAAGAAAAGAACCTGGGGCGTTCAGGGTTATACACCTAAGCCACAACGACAGAGTCAGGTATTAAGACAGCAGAGACAAACACTATACCAACAAAGACCTGAAGTTCAACAGCATCAGCAATTTCAAAGACAGCAGAGACAAGAACAACAAAGACAACCTCAGATGCAGCAACATCAACCTCAGAGACAACAGCAGCATAGAGGTGAATCACACCAGCAGTCTCAGGGACACGAAGGAAAGGGTGAAGAACATAGAAAGTAGGATGATAAGAAGTTAAGAACCTTACCCTCTACAATATCTGTTGGGTACAATGAATAAACCATAATCGTCAACATTCAGGGCTATTTTGGAATAGAGGGTAGCGGGAGATAGAAACTATAACCAAGGGAGAAGAGGCACAACTTCCTTTTTTATAGACTTAGATCCTTCTATTTGTAATTGCTAACTGTCCGAAAAATCGATTCTGACGAGTCGTAGGTGACATCACCGACTGCTCCGCTTTTTCCTGTAATCGTGCATCAACGCTGCGAGCTTAGCCTGCAAAAAAGGAGTAACTATGAAGACGCTATTCCGTATCTTAGTTATTGTCGTTTACTTTGTCGTGACTTCTTCGACACTTCTCTACTCGGCCGATTTCTTTGGAGATGCCTTGAAAAAGGGACTGCCCCAGTTACCTGAACTCGGCGGCTCTCCCACAGGCCGGGCAGTAGGTGCTGGCCTCGATGACAGCACTATAGCTTCCGGCCTGAAGGAGGCCCTCTCCATCGGGACCAAGAACGCCGTCAGCCTCGCTTCCAAGTTAAACGGTTATTACGGCAACGAAGCCATCAAGATCCTGCTGCCTGATAAGATTCAGAAGGCAGCGGAACTGGCCGGAAAGTTGGGTTACCAGAAACAGGTAGATAATTTCATTCTAAGCATGAACCGTGCCGCGGAGAAAGCGGCCCCGAAGGCGGCCTCTCACTTTGCCGATACCATTAAAGGGATGAGCATCGAAGATGCCCGCAAGATTCTGTCAGGCGGCGATACGGCAGCAACCGAGTATTTCAAATCAAAAACATTTTCTAAGCTCTACGATGAGTTCAAGCCTAGCGTCTCCAAGAGCATCAACCAGGTCGGAGCGACGCGCGCCTATAATGACATGATGGCTAAGGTCCCGCCTGTCCCTTTCGCAAAGCCGGAATCGCTCGATCTCAACCACTATGTAACGACGAAGGCCCTAGATGGCCTCTTCTACATGTTGGGACAGGAAGAGCAGAAGATTAGGACAAACCCCATGGCGCAGACAACTGACCTTTTGAAGAAGGTGTTCGGCAAATAGTCCGGCTTCGTTCATTTTGTTATCCTCCAACATGGCATCTTCCCAGAGGCTGCAAAACGACCTGCCATGAAAAATGGAGAAGAAGATGCAACAATGATAGGTTATGTTGGAAACATCGAGAAGCGGACATTGAAGAACAATTCTTTCAGACAGGCTTTATTCACCGCTAAGAATGCTCGACTGTTTGTAATGTGCCTTCAACGAGGGGAGGAAATCGGAGACGAGGTTCATCATGACGTAGACCAGTTCTTATTTGGAAAAGCACACTACCTCGAAAACGTGAAGATGCGATTCAGAGCGCAATGTCTTACTTGAGTCTTGGGTCAAGGGAGTCTCGTATACCTTCTCCCAGGAGGTTATAGCCGAGGACGGTAATCAGGATCGCCAAACCCGGATACAGGGAAAGCCACCAGGCAATATCAATATTGTCTTTACCGGCGGTCAGTATATTACCCCAGCTAGGTGTCGGCGGTTGTACACCGATGCCCAGGAAACTAAGAGCCGACTCGGTGAGAATCGCGCCGGCAACGCCCAGTGTTGCGGCAACGAGAACCGAGGCCATGGCGTTAGGCAGGATGTGGATAAAGATTATCCTGAAATCGTTCGCGCCTATTGCCCTCGCAGCGAGTACAAAATCCCTCTCCTTCAGGGACGTGAAGTCGGCCCGTACGAGCCGTGTGATTCCCATCCAGCCTGTTAAGCCGATGATGATCATTATGTTCCAGATGGAAGGTTCAAGGAGCGCAATCACGGCGAGGATGAGAAAGAAAGTCGGGAAGCAGAGCATTATGTCGACGAATCTCATAATCATGGCATCCGTCCACCTTCCATAATACCCTGCCACCGCGCCTAGGATCGCACCGATGACTATGGCGATACCTGTTGCCACAAACCCCACCTTCAATGATATCCTCGATCCCCAGACCATCCGCGAAAAAACATCCCTGCCCAGCTGATCCGTACCGCAGAGATGGTTTGCAGACGGCGGTGCAAGGACCAGCTTAAGATTAATCTCCTGGGGATCATAAGGCGCGATCCATGGCGCAAAGATAGATATTACGAAGAGCAGGATGACGACACAGCTCCCGGCCAGGGCTATTTTGTTTTTCTTAAACCTCTTCCAGAAATCCGTACCCATACTCAATACCTATGAAACCCTGATCCTTGGGTCCGCCAGGGCGTAGGAAACATCGGCAATAAGATTTCCCAGTAGCGTCAATACAGCGCCGATCAAGAGAATTCCCATCACTACAGGGTAATCCCGGGCCATGACAGACATATAAAAGAGCTGCCCCATTCCGGGTATGGCGAAAATGCTTTCGAAGATAACGCTCCCGCCTATAAGTCCAGGCACAGACAATCCCAGGATGGTTATGACGGGAAGGAGAGCGTTTCTCAAGGCATGCTTATAGATTACCTGGCGCTCGCTCAAGCCCTTTGCCCTGGCCGTCATGATGTAATCCTGCCTTATCACCTCAAGCATATTGGACCTCATATATCGCGAGAGACCTGCCAGTCCACCGAACGCCGAGAGCGCAACGGGGAGGATGAGATGCTTCACCATATCCAGAAAGACCATCCCGGGGGGAAGATAATCGTAATTCAATGACCGGATGCCTGATATGGGCAGCCATCCCAGGTCAATGCCAAATAAGATCATTAAGAGCAATGCCAGCCAGAAGGTTGGTATGGCGAATCCGACGAACACAAAGACGCTGGTAAACTTATCGAAAAGGGAATCTTTATGAACTGCGGAAAGGACGCCGATGGGGATAGCGATGACAAAAATCAGCACCATGGAAAGCACGTTGATCAGGATAGTAACGGGCAGGCGTTCGAGGATCTTTCTCGCCACGGGTCTACGGTCGGGCGAAAATGACTTCCCCAAATCGAGGACGGCAATCTTCCCGACCCAGGACAGGTACTGCTGGTAAAGCGGCTTGTCAAGATCGTACATCGCATTCAGGCGCTCCCTGTAATCGGCGGATGCCCTGGGGTTCATCTGTGTCTCCATATCGGTGGGAGAGCCAGGAGCTAGATGCATGACCACAAAGCAGACGATCGTGATGCCGATCAGGAGGGGCACCATGGATATCAATCTCTTAACAATGTACCTGAGCAAATGCCGCCTCCTAACCCTTCTCTTCCCTACCTCCGAACAGATTTAAGGCCTTGATATTCTCCAGAGTGCGCCAGAGGCTCTTTTCTGAATGAGACTCAAGAGTCATGACAGGCTTCAGCTTCTTTTGATGGATCATCTCAAAAAATGCCTGGAAAGGGAAGTTGCCCTCACCAACCGGCAGATGTTGATCAAGGAGCCCGTTATTGTCATGGATATGGATCTGGCCGATGCGGGGCCCCAAGACGTCCATCCATTCTCCCAAGGGTGTGGTGGAGAATACATTAAAATGACCGGTATCGAAACAAAAGCATATATGAGGAGAGGTAAATGTATCAAGGAGCAGGCGCAGATATTGACAATCCGTTTCATAGACATTTTCCAGGGCAATCGTGGTATCCGAATCAATGGCCTGTGCTAAGAGATGCTTCCAGGTCTCAATGCTGTTCTCCAGCCACTCATTCTCGTTTGACACGTAGTATCTCTTATCGAAGGAAGCGTGGCATACTACGGAGATGGGCCGAAAGTAAGGAACCAGGTCAAAGACCTGCTGCAGGCGCTCCGTGGTAACTTTACGGATTTTCGGATCTATGGCCCCGGGTCTCAAATCCATGAATGGTGCGTGGAAACTGATAGTCAGTTTCGCCTCTAAGAGCTGATCAGCAACCTTCATAAAGTCATCTCTCCGGAAATGGTCGAGCGTGAAATGATTGAAACTGATCTCGGGATTTATCCCTTCTCTTATGACTGTCGGGAGGAACTGATCGCGGAGAAAGTGGAACGGCATATGAACCTGAACAGATTTTAATATACCATGCATATTAAATTTCATCACAGTCAGGAAAGATTTGATGTGGTTCCCCATTTATCATAGGGAATATTATTTCACAACCGCATTCTCGGCAAATACCTTCGTTGGCAAGGCATCAAATTCTTATTGCTAAAAACAAGCGGACAATTGTAAGATAATAGAAAGTATTGAGGTTGTCTCAAATACGTACATCCGTTTTTAGGAGGTGTTATTGGTAAAAGAAAGCATAGACGGAAAAGAACGGTTACTCCTGTGCATTAATGCTTCTCTTAAGAGAAAAGCTAAAAACTTAACTATACTAAACCTCAAAGAGCTGTCTTCCTTCGCTGACTACTTTATCATCTGCAGCGGCACATCTGACCGACAGGTCCAGTCCATAGCAGCATCAATTCGAGAAAATCTGAAAGAATATGGCATTATACCCCTGGGGATAGAGGGCGAAAGCCTCGGAAAATGGGTTCTTATGGACTACGAAGATGTAATTATCCACGTCTTCTACGAACCGATCAGAGAGTTCTACGATATTGAGAGGCTCTGGCCAGACGTACCAAGTATGAAGGTCGGAGATGATGTAGTAGAAATGACAGCCCTCGATAAAGGGATGTAATTTTGAAACGTCTGCTCGCAGGACTTTCAGATATCGTATTCCCACCCAGATGTTTGACATGCGATACTATCCTTGCGCATCGTGAGAATATCGCCTTCTGCGGCGCCTGTTTTTCAAAGATATATTTTATACAATCATCTCTCTGTCCCCGCTGCGGTATTCCATTCGCCGGAGCCGACGGAGGCAGTCACCTGTGCGGTGATTGTATAGTTTCAAAAGCTGCCTATTCTGCTGCGCGGGCAGTCGGCCGCTACGAAAGCACCCTCCTGGAAGCGATCCACCGGTTTAAATACAACGGGAGAATTTCTATAGGTGAAATCCTGGGGAAATTAATGGCAGAATTTGCATATCCGTCCTTCAATATCAGGGACTATTCTCTGATCATGCCCGTCCCTCTTCACCCGAAAAGGTTGAGGGAACGGGGATTCAACCAGTCCGTAATCCTAGCCAGGGAAATATCTAAGCGATTCCACATACCGTTGGACTTCATGACACTCAGGAGGCATGTATATACCGATCCGCAGATCAGCCTGGGAAAGAAGGAGAGGGAAGTGAATGTTCATGGCGCTTTTTCCGTCACAGATGCTGCTACAGTCAAGGGGCAAGAGATCATCCTCGTGGATGATGTGTACACATCCGGGAGTACGGTAAAAGAATGCGCGAGGGTGCTTATGAAGAACATGGCCGAGCGGGTGGCTGTTTTGACGCTGGCCAGAGCGGTTTAGCACAATGATTCCTTTGAATAATTCTCTTCTTGTTATTACTGCCATCGTCATTGTAGACTTATGCAAGTTAGAGCTCGATACTAACTAATGGAGAGGGAACAAGTGAATAAGATTTACTCCCGAGAAAAACTGAAGAAAAAAATTGACGCACTCCGCGACGAAGGGAAAAAGATTGTCTTCACAAACGGCTGTTTCGATATCCTTCACGTTGGACATACCCGATATCTTAGAGAGGCGAAAAAGCGAGGCGATATCCTTGTTCTGGGCCTCAACAGCGACAAATCCGTCAGATCCTTGAAGGGAGAAAAAAGGCCGCTGATGTCGGAGAATGAACGGGCAGATGTTGTCGCCTCACTCGAATCGGTAGATTACGTTACAATTTTCCACGAACTGACCCCCCTCGAGTTGATTGAATATATCAAGCCGCACGTGCTCGTGAAAGGAGGAGACTGGAAAGAGAAAGACGTGGTGGGACGAAAGTCAGTGAAGAAATGGGGTGGCAGGGTAGTTATTATTCCCGAAATAAAGGGGTCGTCCACAACGAACATCATTGAAAAAGTGAAAAAGGCCTATTGTAAGCCACTGCCGAAGGCATAACTTATTGTAATTTTAACAATAAATTCAGTTGTCCGACAAATGATTATTTTCCTTTACAAGAAGGCATTCTTTATGTATTAACCACTGTTCAAATAAAGACTTCACGTCAAGTTTTTTACAGGATAAGCCAGATGGCCACAAAACCAGACAAACTACAAACCATGAAACCCGAGAAGCTTCAATTTTTTAGGTACCTGCTGACGCAGAAAACAAATGAACTCCTCGACGAAGCCGAAAGAACAGTTTCCGACATGACGACCGGAAAGGAAAATTTTCCCGATCCCAATGACAGGGCAACTCTCGAATCGGACAGAAATTTCGAGCTCCGCATCAGGGATAGAGAGAGAAAATTGCTCGTCAAGATTCAGGAAGCAATTAAGCGTATCGACGACGGTGTCTTTGGTATATGTGAGGTCTGTGGCGGTTACATCTCCGAGAAAAGGCTCATGGCAAGACCTGTAACGACTCTCTGCATCGATTGCAAGACCAAACAGGAAAAGATAGAAAGGCTCAAAGGGGAATAAATATCCCGATTGATGGTCCAAGCAATTATAGTCTTTAGAAAACACTTCACATTACAAATAAAAATAGAACAACCCCTCGGAACAATACTGATTAGATTTTCCCGCCTTGCCCAAACAGGTAAACAAACACAATGTTTGTAACGATTGCCGTTAATATCCCCACGGAGAAGACATTCTCATATTCAGTTCCCGAAGCCCTGAAGCAGAAAATCGCCATCGGAAAACGGGTCCTCGTCCCTTTCGGCAAGAGAAGACTCACCGGTTATATTGTCGAAGTATCTCACCTGACATCTTGCGAAGACATAAAAGAAATAAGAGAAGTATTAGACCCCGAACCTCTCTTCAACGAGGAAGATCTGAAATTCTACCGCTGGGTATCTCAATACTATATCTACCCTCTTGGCAAGGCGCTATCCGAGATCCTGCCGGGAGGAATCGACCCGAAGAGCGTCCGGTGGATCTCCAGCATCAGAGAGAGACAGCAAGGAGATGACCTGCAGCTCTCTGCTGCACAGCGATTGATAATAGAGACCCTCGATCATTTCCCGGCTGGCTTGCCTGTTGATCGACTAAAACAGTTACTCCGAAATAAGGACCTTTATAGAAACTTCGATGCCCTCGTCGATGCAGGAATTATTGCCGTAGAGGAAAGAACCGGCAAACCGGGAATAATTCCTAAGAAAGAGAAGCTCGTCCATCTCAATAGCTACGATACAGCCACGACAAAACTGACGAGAAAACAGCTCTTGCTTACTGAATTCCTCCGTTCGCATGGCTCCTGTTCCGTGGCTGTCCTCCGCAAAAGATTCAAGAACATTCTGCCCATGCTAAGAAACCTGGAACAACTGGGGATTATCCATATAGCCGAAGAGGAAGTTTCCCGTCTGCATGGTCAGAATCATGATGTCGGCGGCAGCGACGCTGTCATCACACCTAACGAAGATCAGGAACATGCCCTTTGCGCGATTGTAAAAGGCTTGGAAAGCAATAGTTTCTCTCCTTTCCTTCTCCATGGCGTGACAGGAAGTGGCAAGACAGAAGTCTACCTCAATGCCATTGCAGAAACTCTTGGAATGAAGGGAGGCGTAATTCTTCTTATCCCGGAAATAGCCCTGACACCGCAACTGCTCACTCGCTTTAACAGAAGATTTAGTGAACAAGAAATAGCTGTGCTTCACAGCGGCATCTCAAGGGCCGCCAGATACGATCAATGGAGACGGATACAAAGGGGTGACATCAGTGTCGTCATCGGTGCACGCTCGGCTGTCTTCGCGCCTGTTAGGAATCTTAAGCTGATCATCGTGGATGAAGAGCATGACACCTCTTACAAACAGGACGACCGAATGAGATACAACGCACGTGACCTCGCAATTATGAAGGCGAGCCTCAACAAAGCGACGGTCATTTTAGGTTCCGCTACGCCTGCAGTTCAGACGTATTTCAATATGACAAAAGGGAAATATAAGTACCTCGTTCTGCCCAGCCGCGTGGAAGACAGACCCCTCCCGAAAGTCGATATCATCGATATGAGGCAGGATACAGAAGGAAGTGGACAGGCTTCAGCGCCTGTTCTATCCCGTGCATTGAAAGGAGCAATCGCTGATACCTTGGAAAAAAAACAGCAGGTTCTCCTTTTCTTGAACAGGCGCGGTACTTCTACCTTCACGTTCTGTCTCGACTGCGGGCATGTGTTTAAATGTCTGAACTGTACCGTATCCTTGACGTATCATGCAAGTGACAGCAATCTGAAATGTCACTATTGCGATTATGCCATGAAGTCCGCCGCGTCGTGTCCCACATGCCATGGAAAACGTATACGCGCCTATGGCGTGGGAACGGAAAGACTGGAAGAGAAAGTCAAAAAGCTCTTTCCGCACGCAAGAATCGACAGAATGGATAGTGATACAACATCGAGAAGAGGAGCTCATGAAAAGATATTGAGGGCCCTTGGCCGGCGTGATATTGATATCCTCGTCGGAACGCAGATGATCACCAAAGGACACGACTTCCCTTATGTTACGCTGGTTGGCGTGATCTCAGCCGATGCATCTCTGAATATACCCGATTTTCGAGCGGCAGAAAGGACATTCCAGATCCTGACCCAGGTCTCCGGCAGGGGAGGCAGAGGGACATCTCCAGGAAAGGTCATTATCCAGACATTCAATCCTGGGCATTATGCCATTACGAGGGCAAAAGACCACGACTACATGGGATTTTATGATGATGAGGTTGCACTGCGAAGCGCCCTGTCCTATCCCCCTTTCACCCGCATTGTAAACCTTCAACTGTCAAGCCTGTCAAGAGATAAGGGCATGGAAGGCCTTAAAGGACTGAAACAGTTCATTCATGACTCGTTGACGATAAACAAGTTGAAAGACAAAGTGGAAGTGATCGGCCCGGCAGAGTCCCCCATTGCCAGAATCAAGGGAAGGCACCGCTGGCAATTACTCTTGAAAGGTAAGGATGCCCGCGCAGTTCATAATGTGGCCAAAGACATCCTCTCAAAAGCTTACGCAAGCGCTTTGGATATCAGAGTAGATGTGGACCCGCTGACATTTATGTGACTCTTGAGGGATCACAATTACGTCATGATGCCTGCTTCATCATTTGCTCAATTCTGGAGAGCAGTTCCTCCATGGCCCTGTTGATGACATGGAAAGTCTTTGGATGAGCCATCAATTGCGATGGGGTCTCTATATAGCGGCTCTTAACCAATTCCCCCGAACAGTTGTCGATAAGTGCCTCAACACCTTTCGGAGTGGACTCCATGTGGAATTGCAGCCCAATTACGAGTTCGTTATACACAAATGCCTGATTGAGACACGCCTCGCTCTTCGCAATGTGAACCGCTCCCCCCGGTAAATCAAACGTATCGCCATGCCAGTGTAACACTCTCATCCGCGCGGGCAGAAACTTGAATAGAAAAGAGTGTTGCCCAGCCTCCGTCAACTCAATCGGAAACCAGCCAATTTCCTTAAATCGATTAGGATACACCCTGGACCCAAGAACATCCGCTATCAGTTGTGCACCGAGACATATACCTAAGACAGCTTTGCCCTGTCTGATAGCCTCCTCAATAAGACGCTTCTCGCTTTTCAGCCAGGGCAATCTATCTTCGTCATGGACTCCCATAGGACCACCCATGATAATGAACCAGTCAACGCTATCAATATCCGGCAGGGGGTCATTCCGATAAAGTTTTGTGGCTATCAGGCGATATCCACGGGCACGTACCCACTGTTCAATGGTCCCTAATCCCTCAAATGGTACGTGCTGGAAAAAATTTATTCGCATGTCTTTGATTTCCTAATTGAGACAGCTGCGCCCCGTCTGCTAAACTGCAGATGAGCACAGCCGTGTTGCTGCTATACAGGCATTTTCGTGTTTCTGTTGAGCCGCTGTTATGAATTTGTAACAATATCAGTCTGCGGTTTTGCTTCTATAATTGACATCGCTATTCTTGTTGCTTCTTCAGTATAAACTCTGCATCGCTCCAGCATATTCGTTGCAAAGAATCTCTTCCTGCCTTCTTCTGTCCCCAGATCACATCCGGTCAACTGTCTGCAATTCATCGAACCGAAATTGTTTTCAAAGATTTCTATTAATTGTCTTACAGGAACATAGCTCTTATCAATCGGCTCATCCGGCAAGCTTCGTCCATAATATATGCTTATTACCATAACAGCGCCGCAGACCGCTCCACAAATTCCGCCAGTCCTTGCAATGCCGCCACAGAAGCCGCTGGCGATTTTAGGAATCAATTCCGATTGAAAACCCTTGCCTTCTGCCACGGAAAGCAAAACGCTTTCGGCTCAACGAAACCCTGATTTGAAAAGTTCTCCACTTCGTCGAGATGTCTTCTCAATCATTTATATTCTCCTTTATTATTATCAAAGACGTATTTTGTTTCCAGAGGTCAGTGTTGCGAAATTTGTGGATGTATTTCAGATTCAACAACTCCATCTCTTGCTACAATACTACATCCCCGGAATATCATAAATATATTTCATAATTCTTATTGTCGTATTCCACACTATTCCTTATAATGTAAGTTAGTATGATGTCCTCCCGACCATAAGGCTGTGATCCCATGAACAAATTCTGGTTCTGCTTTTTCCCCATATTTATGGCGGTGAATGTCATCGGCGTACTGCCCATGTTCATGAACTTCACCGAGGGGCTGGACCGGCCGAAAATCAACCGGATTATTGTGCAATCGGTTGTTACGGCAACAATTGTTGCCTTGATTTTTCTAGCCGTGGGGAAAGTCATCCTGAATCTCTTAGGTATCACTGTCTCGGATTTTATGATCGCAGGCGGTATCCTCCTCTTCATCATATCACTCGATGATTTAATATCCATGGAAAGGAGATGGAGTCAGATAGATCCGGAAAGTCTCGGTGCAGTGCCCTTGGGGGTACCCCTGATCGTCGGTCCTGCGGTCCTCACTACGATATTGATTCTCGTCCAGGAGTATGGGCCATTAGCTACCGTGGCGGCCTTGATCGTGAACATGCTGTTAACCGGCATCACATTCTGGCTCTATGCGCCGATCATACGTCTTCTGGGGAAGTCCGGGGCCAGAACGGTGTCCAAGCTGGCCGCTCTCCTTCTCGCGGCCATTGCCGTTATGATGGTGAGAAAAGGAATTGTGCTTCTTCTCGCCGGCGGTCTTAAGGTCACTCAATAAAACCGCACTATCTCTCACAATTGTTCTACAGAATAACCTTTATCCTTCAATAGATGGATGATTCCCTTATCGCCCAAGAGATGGGCTGCTCCGACTATAACGAAATAAGTGCCGTTTGTTTTCAAGTAGGCTTCGATTTTTTGTGCCATGCTTCTGTTTCTCCTATAGACCAGCTTGTCGTAAATAATATAGAACCGTCTATCTTCAGCCAGGCTTCTCGTTATTGTCGCTTCCATCTTCTCCACGGCCCCGGATTTCCATGCATCCACAAGTTTATCAACTTCCTCCACGAGTACCTTTAGTTCCCTCAGCGTATATAATAAGAACAGTTCCTGCTCTTCATCGTTTAAGCCCGCAAGAAGATCTATCTGATAGTCAAGACTCTCCAGTTCTGATATCTTTTTTCTTCCCTCAGCTTTTGAGAGAAAATATTTGTCTACCCCGTAATTGGGATCATATCCGGATTTCATGAGTTCTACCGATTCCAGAGTCAATGCCAAAAACCAGGGCTTCTGGTTATACACCAACTCCATCGGCAAACCAACCCTTGCTGTCTCTTCCTTGATGAGGTTGAAGGTTTTCCCGGAGACATGTTTTTCAATGCTGTCACCGGGCCTGTAGACGGCGCTCTCCATCAACTTCTGGAGGTCCAGCCGGCTTATGTCATTGATGTCTGCCTCGACTGCCAAGACGTCGGATTTCGCAAAAGCGTCTTCTATTGTTCTGCTAAGGGGATAAACATCCTTCTTCAAAAGATGGATGGAACCAAGCATATAGACCGTGTTCTTCTTTGATTGAATGCGCCATAAGAAGCTCTTCTGTGCGTAAGAAAAGGAATATCCAGCGCAGATAAGTATGGCAGTCAAAAAAATGACGGAAATGGTCTTATTCAGTTTGGCAGCTTTACTTTTCAAAAACACGTCCAATATCGCCTCCTTATTTTCATTCGTAGGGAATAATACTGAGGAGACCCACAAAATTCCCGCCATGATAAGCTTGAGAATTGTTGTGGCTGGCATCCAATTGGTTGGCAAGGAAGGGTGAGTAATCGCAAAATATATTATATTTCGGCCGTGATCGGGTCGAACCGGTCAGATCTACTACTCATAGGGCTATTTCCCTATCTTGGGAGTCGGGAATAGAAGAAGAGCCAAAACAGCACAAGTTTCGGCCCCTCCTTTTGTTATTATGAGCTTTGGCGTGCTTTAGTGTGCTTCCTCCATAGCGCCGGCAATGTACATCATCGAGAGCAGCATGAAGACGAGGGTCTGGATTACGGAGATGAAAATCTTGAGAAAGAGAATCGGTATGGGTACAAGGAAGGGAGCTAACAGGAATAATACGGCTACAACGATATGCCCGCCTTCAATGTTTCCGAATAATCGAACTGTAAGGGATACGGGTCGAACCAGGTGACTGACCAGTTCGATGAGAACCATAAGCGGCGTCAACCACCACACCGGACCCATAAATTGCTTAACGTATTTGTACCCGTGAACCTTGACCCCCATAACATGCGTCATGCAAAAGACCACAAGTGCCATGGAGAGATTCGTATTGAGATTGGCCGTGGGCGCTTCAAAACCCGGAACGAGGCCCAGGAGGTTGGATGTGAGAATAAAAAGTCCTATAGTAGCAATGAGGGGAAAGAATTTTCTTCCATCATGCCCCATCGTATCGGTTATTAAGGCGTCTAAACCGCTGACGACAACCTCCATCACATTTTGAAATCTAGTCGGATAGATATCCAGCTTCCGCGTTGCCAAAAAAGAGCACAGGGCAAGCAGTACCATGACAAACCAGGTATACATTATGTGCGCCGGGATGTAGTGGTTTTCAAGGAATGAAAGAGAGTGCATCTTTTACCTAGCCTCCTCAACACAATTTTTTTTTGTATATAGGGCAATTGTGGTGATTACTATGGCGATCACCACTGTTGAAAGACCGATCAGCAGACCTACTATATCAACAATATCCCCGGTAATAATAAAATAGAGGGCAACTGCCGTAACGCCAAACCTGATATAATATTTAAACATCACGGCAGAATTTGACTTTTCCGAAAGACTTCTGAACGCCTTTCGCAGATCACGGACGAGCCAGTGAAAATTCACGATGCTTATAAACCCGCCTAACATAAGGCCTAAGGCGAACTTGTGAGGCATGAAGACAAAACTAATCACTGCCAATAGTCCCAGGATGATCCAGTTTGTAAGCTCAAGCCTCTTTTGCAGGGGGTCTTTTTCTGTGCGGTTCACTTTTCAGATACTTAATTAACGGTTTTTCGTCCGGCATTTTCTTTATTAAGACATATATGTTTCTGAATCCGATAATAATACCCGCCAGCAGAAGGAAGATTGTAAAAATGTAGCCGGTACCGAATGTCCTGTCCAGAAAAACACCCAAATAAAGACCACCGAAGATCAGCACAACCATGAAGATTCCTATGCTGCTTGCATAGGCCATCTGGATGGCCGTCTTCCTCGTATCCTTATCCATATGCGTGGCGCTCCTTAGCACGAACGGCCCGGCATGTCAAACAAAAACTGGCCGTGAGACCCGCAATCCGGGAAGTGATCATAACGCAAGACTTTGAAAAGATTATTATATGAATATGAGACGGGCCTGGTGTATTCAACGCGAATGGGTTGATTCGCTGCAATTCCATTATCACAAGAATTCAAAAAGACGGCGTCTTACAGAATCCAATTCCGCCTTGTTCCCTGTGAGAGTAAATATATTCGCTTCCTTCCTGTCTCCTCGTTCACTGACCACCGAAACATAGATGATATCTGCATCCTGGAGGAATTGCACGGCACTCTGATAATTCGACTGCGACATGGCCTCCGCCCTCCTAATCTCCCCCTTCTTGTACATCTTGGCACCATGTTGCTGAATTTTTTTCAGCCAGTCTTTTTCCGGCATGGCACCCTTTCTAAGATACATGCAGCTCCTTATCACTACCCAGTATGACTCCATATAGTTGCTGATTAGGCCTGCGAAGGGTATAAGATTTGTTTTTCCTTTGCCCTTCACCTCGACTAATGCCTGACCATTCTGCTCCCATGCAGCAATCATGCCCCTGCTGTTCAAATAAGCGAGAACGTCGTTTACTTCATCCAGGTCGTCCTTCCTATCGTCAAAAATGAATTCCTGCCAGAACAGCCTCTTCAAAAATTGGAAATCTTTCACGATCCGGTTCAAAGGTACCATGTCCTCATGGCTTGTAAACAATGACGCGGCCACAAAGCTGATCGGCACGAAAAAGTGCAGGATATTATTCTTGTAATACTCTAAATTCAGCCGGTTATCGTCTTCCAGGGAGTATACAATTTCTTCCATTTCATCCGGTTCCTCTTCTGCCCCCATCTTGGATATAATTCCTGAATCCTCAAATAGATTGAGGGCATCAAGAAAGGCCTTTTCCTTATTGACCAGGGTTGCGGCAAAATTCACTTTCTTATAACTTAGATAATCATAGAATGAATTCAGCACCGTCGTGAGATCATCATGAGATATGCCTCTTCTGTCATGGCACAGCAAGACGGATGCAACGAGAGAAAACGGAGTAACAACTGACACCCGATTGATTTCTAATGTTATTTCGTAACTGATCTTTCTGTACAGGCTCTGCCTTTCTTCCATGTCCATGTCATCGAAGTTTTTTTCCTGCGAAGCGAGATATGATTTTAAAAAGGTGGGCTCACCGATATTTACGTAGACGCGCCCGTAACGTTTCCTCAGAAATCTGCGACTCTTGATAACATCAGACGGCTTCTCCCTCTCTTTGGGAACTCCCCCCAGCTCCTTCAGGTAAGATTCTTCTTCAATGACGCGATCGTAGCCGATGTAAACAGGGATCATGGCTAGGTCATCTCCAGCCCTCTTTCTGTATGCTTGAATAAGCATTGAAAGGAGGCCGAACTTGGGCATCACCATCTTGCCGCTGCGGCTCCTCCCCCCTTCAATGAAAAACTCCAGGGGAAGACCCTCTTTTAAAATGACCTCCAGATATTTGGCGAAGACTTCGCCATAAAGTTTATTACCTTTAAATGTGCGACGAATAAAGAAGGCCCCCGATTTCCGAAAGATGTATCCCAGAGGCCAGAAAGACAAATTGGTGCCTGCGGCGACAAATGGCATCTGTATATTATGCTTGTAAAAGACATAGGAAAGGAGAAGATAATCGATGTGGCTTCTGTGACAGGGAATAATAACGAAGGGCATTTTTTTTGATATGTTTCTTATTTTAGCGAGTCCCTGCTTGTCCACTACTACGCCATCATAGATATTGTTCCACAACCAGGTCAGGAACTTATCCCAGACCTCGATAAACATGTCGTTATAGTCGGCGGCAATCTCCCGGATGTATTTTTCCGCGTCCTTAACCAGGGCGCCATGGCTTTTTGCCCCTCGTGCAGCCATATCTTCCATTAGATGATTGAGGTTTCCGTCATTCAGAACCATGCTGATGATCTCATTCCTCGACTTCAAAACAGGCCCGACGATGCTCATTTTTTCTTCATCAATCCGTTCTATCAGTTCCCGTCTTAAATCATGGTATGATGCCTCTATTTTTGTGCCCTCGTTCTTGTTGACAAAGTCCTGGAGGTCTATGGGTTCTGCGGATATGACCGTGGCCTTATTGGAATACCTCAGAAAGGTGATAAGCTGGCGCAGTCCGCCTGTCTCTTCGGTCTGGCCGAACAGAATATTAATAAAGCTTTCTTTCTCCTTCTCCCTCCTTCGCCCGTAGGTGATCATGACGGGAACAATAAAAATAGGGACTTTCAGGTTATTTTGTGCCTCTATCAATTGAACTATCCCGTCATGGGTGGCACGACTTTCAAAGAATTCCGAACCACCGAGATGGATTATCTCACTTTTCCCTTCGACAATGATTCTCTTCAGATAACTTTTCTTCGCGGCATCGGGAATTGATTTCTTGAAGAGCCAATGAGATATACTAGAGGAGACAACCCTGGCAGCAGCAGGGAAAGGCTGCCAGAATATCATATTAAAGCCGTGGCAGTAAACTGGTCTCGGTATGCCTTTTCTTGCGGAAAGCTCTCTAATGATGAGGCTGTTGAGCTGACTTTTATCTTTTATGGCGTAGACGACTATGCCCTTCTTAGACAGGTCTCTTAGCATTTCGGCATATTCATCGGCAAGTTCTACTTTGGATAACACCTTCTTGATGAGCCAGAAAAGTGGGAAATTATCCTCCCGGTAAAGGTGTCCCGCGTAAAAATCTCCTTCTTTTGCCACCCACGCCTTAATTTTCGACAGAAAAGACATTATGATCTCTTAGGAAAGTGATGCTGCCAGCCGTAATTTGTCTAAATGCGGGCGGCAGCACGAAAGATAATTACTCAATATTGGAGAAGCCATCCAGAATATATTTTTCGCTACTCAAGCGCCATTTATCTGAAATTCATCCGGGAAACGTTCATGCATATAACTGTTGACAAATTCTCTAATCTCAGGAGCCGACGGAAAGGTCATAACTTTATTCAGCAGCGCCTTGGATTCCTCCAGCGTCGATTCCTGTATAACCCTTTTCACCCTCGGTATTGCCAGAGGATTCATGCTCAGTTCGTCGATCTCAAGCCCTAATAAAATCATGACGTATGACGGTTCACCGGCCATCTCACCGCACATGGCAACGCGAATACCCGTCCTGTGACCGACATCGATGACTTGTTTGATGAGTCTTAACACGGCGGGGTGGAGGGGTTCATATAAATAAGTCACCCTCTCGTTGATCCTGTCAATAGCCAGGGCATATTGGATGAGATCGTTGGTGCCTATGCTGAAAAAGTCCACTTCTTTAGCCAATTCATCAGCAATAATCACGGCAGATGGAACCTCTATCATGACTCCAATTTCGATGTCATTACCTACTGGTATGCCTTTTGCGATAAGCTCATCCTTAACCTCGAAAAATATTCTCTTGGCCTCTCGTATTTCCTCAAGGCCGGATATCATGGGGAACATGATCCTCGTCTTTCCAAAAGCACTGGCACGGGCAATCGCCCGCAGCTGCACCTTAAACATATCCACTTCTTTCAAACAAAAGCGGATAGCTCGCAGTCCCATTTGAGGATTCATCTCCTTGGCCAACTTGGGATCGGAGTAAAACTTATCACCGCCAAGATCAAAGGTTCTGATAGTTGCCCATTTCAAACCCTCTACGCCGACGATGCTCTTGTAGTTTGAAAAGTGCTCTTCCTCCGTGGGCAACCGCTCTTTATTTATATAGATAAACTCCGTTCGGTAAAGGCCTATGCCCTCGGCACCATGGGATATGGCAGTGGAAATCTCTTCTATGAACTCGATATTCCCTCCTATGTCGACTTTATAATTATCTTTCGTTACAGCCGGTAGCCTTGCATATTTCAGAAAATTTTCCTGGGCTATTTCAAAATGCCTTCGCTTATCATCATATACCTTAATCATTTCCGGATCCGGATTTACAACAACAAGCCCCGCCGAGCCATCGATAATAATATCATCGTTGGTTCGTACCATCTTGGTGATAGACTCTAAGCCAACGACGGCGGGAATCTCGACAGCCCTTGCTACAATAGCCGTATGAGAGGTTTTCCCCCCCATATCCGTCGCGAATCCCTGGACCTTATTCATCATCATCTGTGCAGTGTCTGCAGGTGACAGGTCTATGGCAATGATTATCCCCTTACCGCCAATATCCGGAACGACATCTTTCTTTCCTCCCCCGAGATTTCTCGTAATCATCTGCCCCACGTATCTAATGTCGCTGATCCGTCCTTTGAGATATTCATCTTCCACTTTTTCAAAGATGTCTCGATACCTGTCGATGGTCATCTTGATGGCCCATTCTGCATTGATGCACAAGTCCTTGATATACTGAACGGTATGGTTGACGAACATCTTGTCTCTGAGTATCAACAAGTGGACATCGATGATATATAACGGCTCCCGTCCGGCCAGTTCACGAAGTCTATTTTTTATTTCCAAGAGTTGTTTTTCTGATTCTTTTAACGCTGCCTTGAACCTTTTAGTTTCTTCAGATACGAGGCCTTTGTCCCGCAGTCTGTAGAACGAAACCCGGGCGTCAAAACGATCAAAGAGGTGGGCCTTTCCGATGACTATACCCGGTGAGACACCTATACCCTTGAGCACGAAAGACCTTTTCCCCGCATCATCACCCATTAATCTTCTCCAAATTTATCCTCAATCAATTTACCAAGGTCCTCAACAGCCTCGCCGGCGTCCATCCCCTCTGCTCTTATCGTCAGTCGACTTCCCAAAGGGCAGGCTAACGTCAAGATACTGAGAAGACTTTTTCCATTTGCAACTTTACCATCCCTCTCAAAAAATATCTTCGCCTTAAATCGCGTAGACACATTGATGAGCTTTGCCGCAACCCTTGCGTGAAGACCAAGCTTATTTCTAATCTCGAATGTTTTTATCACTACCATGCCGGTCTCAAATACCCTCAGAAGCTTTATGATTATTTTTCTTCACTCTTAGATTCAGTTCCGTCGAAGGTGTTTGCCTAGCACGATTGTAAAACGAAGTCAATTCATTCGGCACTGCATTCATATTGTTATGATTCCATTATTAGATAGCCGATTCAATACATTTTTCCTTGACATTTGAAAAAATATGACTTATAAGTAGAAGATTTTGTTATGCCACACTGATATTTAGGTTAATTTACAAAATAAATGATAAAGGGGGTGATTCCAATGGTCTGTCAAACCGTCAAGATTGGGGCTGAGTGTGCCTTCATGACCAAGAAGGGTTGTGGTTTTAATGGAGGCAATTGTTATACAATAGCAGGTAAGTGTGAAGGTTGCATCAAAATCATAGATTGCCCGACCGGTCAGTACTGCAAGGTCTATCCTGAGCCTTCCAGCAAATGGCTTGCTGGAAACTGTCCGACCGCATCACACATCAAGCGAGAAATCAAAGAAGCCACGCAGAAAATCAATCCGCTCAAGGCCTCCAAGAGATCGACCAAACATTAAGAACGGTGGGGCAGGTAGCTTTCTTCATGGAGAAAAATGCCTGTCCCTTTTCTCTCTAGCCAAGAATTTTTCTTATCTGCAATAATCCTTTTTTAATTTCCCTGAACTTTTCTTGCATACTATCCCGACCCAGTTGGGATTCGCCACCTTTCATTTTGAGCAATTGTTTCTTAGCACCGCTAATGGTAAACTTGTCAGCGTAAAGCAGATTCTTTATAATAAGCAACTCCTCTAAGTCTTTTCTCCTATATAGACGTTGATATGTTCTCGTTCGAATTGGCTTTATCGATTTGAATTCAGATTCCCAAAATCTTATTACATATGTATCGACATCGAGGATTTTACTGACCTCTCCGATGCGGAAATATTCCTTATCTGGAATTGACGCATTCATTTAGAAGTCCTGGCGTCCCAACAAAAAAGAGGTGAAAAATAGATTCTTGAAACCTTGCGGAAGCGCTTCGAAATGCCATACGCGAATACAGCGAGCGGTCATCTTGGGTCGATTGTATTATGGATTCGTTTAGTACGCAGGTTCAATGGCTTTATAACAATTTAAAGGCCCGAGGCAGCTTCAACATTCCCCTCAAGCTCATGGTAAATCCCTTGGTGCATGTCTAATTACGTCATCACCCGTTACCCGACGGACTTGATACTTCACTTTGCACAGGCGGCCTTTTTAAATACGGATTCTTGACTTTTTGTGAATCATCCGGATTTGATGATCAGATTTTTTTGCATGTCCCGTCAACTATTCAGCGCTTTACGCAACACTTGACTTGACTTAAAGGTAAGCACCTTCCTTGAAGATATTTCTATTTCACTTCCCGTCTGCGGATTTCTTCCTCTCCGAGACTTCTTATCCTTCACAGAAAAGTTGCCGAAACCGGAAATCTTTATCTTCTCACCGCGAGCAAGGCTGTCTTTCATGATCTCAAAAACCGATTCAACAATTTTCGCTGCATCCTTCTTGGAAAACCCCAGCTTTTCATACACGTCCTGAATAATATCAATCTTTGTCATTTCTAACCTCCCCCCGTCTTACAGACACTAAATTTCTTCTCCTCTTATCCTTGCCCCAGTCAATTCAACAATTCCTTTTACCATCTCCCCGTGCAGTTGATTTACTTCATCATCCGTCAACGTCCTGTCGGATGCACGATATACAAACCTTATCCCGAGACTCTTTTTATCCTGCGGAATATTCTTCCCATAATATACATCAAAAACACTCACTTTTTCAAGTAATTCTTTATCCATTTCAGTGATAAGTTTAAGCATTTTATCTGCTTCTATATCCTGGCTGATTACAAATGCCACGTCTCTCAAGACTGATGGAAATCTTGGCAGGTCTTTATAGAGCACTTCGCCAGAAAAGATATTTGAGACAATATCTAAATCTATTTCAGCTACATAGGCCGGATTTCTTAAATCCATTTTGAAAAGAGTATCCGGATGTACTTCCCCTACGAATCCGATAAATCGACCTTTCGCATATATCCCACATGACTTACCTGGATGGAGGAAGGTCTCGCCGAAACTGGACCTGAATTCCAGACCCGCAATGTTGAGACCGTCAAAGATATTTTCTATACACCCTTTTAAATCATAAAAATCAGCATTAATCCTTGAGGACCACATATCATCGTAACGCCTGCCCGTGATGAGACAGCCCATCCTGTTCTTCTCGAGCGGAAGTTCGCCTTCCTTTCGATGGAAGAAGACCCTGCCGATCTCAAACATCTTGAGATCAAGACAGCCAATATGAGCATTTTTTTTCATTGTCTCTAAGAGGTTATTTACGAGCGTCGTTCGCATCACTGATTGATCTTCCGTCAGAGGATTCCTTATCTTTACCATTTTTCGGCGATGATCATCCTCTCTGATTCCCAGACGCTCTGCCGAATCAGGGGAAATAAAACTGAACGTAATTATCTCGGAGTAACCCGATCCCCTCATGATCTCCCGCATTCTATCAATGACAACTTGCTGATGATCTCTCATCACAGCCGTGACAGACACAGGAGGCAATGTAGCAGGAATCTGATCATAGCCATAAAGTCTGGCTATCTCTTCGATAAGATCTATCTCTCTCGCAATATCCACCCTGTACGTGGGTGGAGTTACCCGGTAAACGCCGTTCCTCTCGGCGCGAATCGTCATTTCCAGACTTCCCAGTATTTTAGCGATTTCATTCGCATCAATGTCTGTGCCCAGTATTTCGTTGACCCTTCCTACACGGAGCTCTATATCCCTAGCAGATGCCACTTTTTGCGGATATTGGTCGATATAACCTCGGCAAACCCGCCCGCCAGAAATTTCTGCAATAACTTGAGCCGCTCTGTGTAAAGCCCTAATCACGCCCTCAGGATCTATGCCGCGACCGAATCTGAATGCCGCATCCGTACTCATGCCGAGCGCCTTAGCCGATTTTCGAATGGACGAAGGGGTAAAATAAGCACTTTCCAGAAGTATTGTCTTGGTATCTTCTTTAACTTCGGAGTTAAGCCCGCCCATTATACCGCCAATAGCCACCGGTTTCTTGCCATCACAAATCATAAGCGTGTCCGGTTCCAGAATGTTTTCCTTACCATCCAGAGAAGTGAATGTCTCTCCACCGCGGGATCTTCTCACCACGACGCGCCCCTCTTCAAGAAACCGGAAATCAAATGCGTGAAGCGGTTGACCCAATTCCATCATCACATAGTTGGTGACATCAACGATATTGTTAATCGCGCGCAAACCTACTGCTTCAAGTCTCTGGCGCATCCAGAGCGGGGAGGGTTTTATGGTAACGTCCTTTATAATTCTGGCGCTATAGCGTGGACACAGATCAGGATCAAGTATATCTACTGATGTAATATTTCTTATATCCTGCCCGCTTTCGGGAACGGCAGTATCCGGGTAATTAAGCACGGCCCCAGTAATTGCAGCGACTTCACGGGCAATTCCTATGATGCTTAAACAGTCAGACCTGTTGGGAGTAACCCCTATATCGAGGACCATATCCTTGAGATTGAGTGCTTCCGCGAGGTCAAGGCCTATAGCGAGGTCGTCAGGAAGAATCATAATCCCCGATGCGTCGTCGCCTATGCCAAGTTCTTGTTCGGAACATAACATCCCTTCCGATATGCAGCCTCTGATCTTGGAACTCTTGATTGTATAGCCTCCCGGTAATGTTGCGCCGATCTTCGCCAGAGGAACCATATCGCCAGGCTTGATATTACGCGCACCGCAGACCACAGGATAAGTGCCTTCGCCCGCAGCTACGTCGCAGAAGTAATATTTATCTGTTTCAGGATGAGTCTTTACTGAAAGGATCTTTGCAACAACTACATTGGTAAATGCAGGGGCGTTCTCCTTTATCTCCTCAACTTCAAGACCCGCCATGGTCAAGCGGTCTGCAAGTTCTCCAAGAGAAATCCCTATATCTACATAATCTCTGAGCCATCTGAGACTTACCAGCATAAATGTAAATCCTAAGTCTGAAATCGTGGCTGGAAATGTTTAGAGTTCATGCGGCACATCTTAAATTCGAAACCACGAATGTGGATACGCTAAACAAATGCGAATATCGAAATTCAGATTTTCCGTGTCTGGATAATGCGGTCTTGAACATTCCTGCTTACTTAGTTTTCGTTAGTCGAGTCGCGATTTGCCCCAGCTTAACTTACTTAACATAGTTGTTTGAATAAAATGTGTAGATCTTAAGTTCAATTAATTGGGCCCGCATATCAGAATTGCTCTAAGAACCTCCAGTCATTCTCGAAGAACAACCGGATATCCGATATCCTGTACTTCAGCATCGCAATTCTTTCGAGACCCAGGCCGAAAGCAAAGCCGGAGAATTCTTCCGGGTCGTAATTAACATTTTTAAAGACCTCTGGATCAACCATGCCGGAGCCTAGTATTTCAAGCCAGCCGCTCTGCGAGCATACCTGACAACCAGTTCCTCTACACATGACGCATCTAATATCGACCTCAGCAGAGGGCTCCGTAAAAGGGAAGAAACTGGGACGAAATCTGAGTGCCGTTTCTTCGCCAAACATCTGTTTCAGAAATAATGTGAGAACACCTTTCAAATCACCAAAGGTGATGCCCTTATCAACGAGAAGACCTTCAATCTGATGAAACATGGGAGTATGGGAGATGTCGGAATCGGGTCGATATACCCTCCCGGGTGAAAGAATTCTGACCGGTGGCCGCTGCTTTTCCATAACTCTTATTTGGACAGGCGATGTATGAGTACGCAGCACGATGTTATCTTCTACGTAGAACGTATCCTGCATATCCCTTGCAGGATGCTCTTTGGGAATATTCAGAGCCTCAAAATTGTAGTAGTCGAGTTCTATCTCCGGGCCCTGGACGGCTGAGAAGCCGAGTCCCGCAAATATGTCGCAAATATCATTACAAACCAATGCTACAGGATGTTCCTTGCCAAAACGAACTTTCTTGCCTGGGAGGGTTACGTCGATTCTATCGCGAAGGAGAACCTCCCCCTTCTTGAGGGCGGCTCCGGCTTTGAGAGCATTGTCTATTTCCGCAGTCAGGGCGGCTTTAATTTCATTACAGCGATTCCCAACCAACGGCCTCTCTTCGGGCTCTATATTTCCTAAGCCTCGGAGAAGCTTTGTTAGAATTCCCTTTCTCCCCAAATACTTGGTCTTTACTGCGAGGAGTTCCTCTTCAGTTTTTGACTTCTTTAACTCGGATTCTGCCTGTCCCTGAAGCTCCTCAAGTTCTTTCAGCATGCTGCCAGCTTACCTTTTGCGATACTGACTATCTCAGAAAATCCTCGAGGGTCATGAACGGCAAGCTCAGCCAAAATCTTTCTGTCAATTTCCACACCTGCTTTTTTCATGCCGCATATTAGCCGGCTATATGATATTTCATTAATTCGTGCAGCGGCATTAATCCTCGCAATCCATAGTTTTCTGAAATCCCTTTTCCTCACTCTTCTGTCCCTGTAGGCATACTTCATTGCCCTTTCGACGGCTTCCGTGGCTGTTCTCAACAAACGGCTCCGCGCACCAAAATAGCCCTTTGCCATCTTCAGGATTTTTCGTCTTTTTTTCTTTGCGGTCACACTTCTTTTTACTCTCGGCATCTCTCTTCATCTCCCAGCTCATTATAAGAAATCATTGAACCCTATTGTCAAATCAACATAAATTGTTGTCTCAGTATCCCCTTTCGCTCCCTACATATACGGAATTAACATCTTTATTCCCCGGGTGTCTCTCTTGTTAAGAATAGCAGACTTCCGCAAATTCCTCTTTCTCTTTGTCGTTTTTTTTGTGAGAATGTGGCTGCCGTATGCCTTACTCCTCTTTACCTTGCCAGTTCCCGTCAGGCTAAACCGTTTAGCCGCTCCCCTGTGTGTTTTTATCTTTGGCATTAAATCACCCCTCTTATATAAAAACCTAACTAATAACTTCTAAATCTTAAACAATCTCAAGATATAACCGTCGAAATCTTAAATATTCTTTGCAACTGGCTTCCAATATTGTTTGAGATTTCAGATTACAATTCAGTCCTTCGCAAGTCCCTATTTTTTGGGAGATACCATCATAACCATGTTTCTGCCCTCCAGCTTTGGCTGCTGATCTACAACGCTCACATCTGCCAGAGCCTTTTGCACGTCCTCCATAATCTTCCTGCCCAGGTCGGTATAAGCCATTTCACGACCCCTGAACATCATGGTTATTTTCACCTTATCGTTCTGGCTGAGGAATTTCTTAATATGTTTAATCTTTACCTGCAGATCATGTCCGTCGGTCTTCGGTCTTATCCTGATCTCTTTTACCTGAATGATACTCTGACTCTTTTTTGCCACCTGTTGCTTCTTGCTCTGCTGGTATCTGAATTTTCCATAATCCATTATCCGGCAAACCGGCGGTGAAGAATTGGGTGCGACCTCTACCAGGTCCAGCCCTGCCTTGACGGCAACCTCCAGGGCCTCCGCCAGAGACATAATCCCCAGTTGCTTACCTTCATCAATCACCCTGACTTCAGTTGCCTTAATCTCTTCATTTATGTTTAAGTCCTTAGCTATGAGGCACCTCCTCTATAATAAAGTCGAGCAAATATTTTGATCACATTCTAAGGTAAGGGAAGCCAAAGATCCAGGACTTTCGGCTCTCACAATTGTCTTGAAGCCGACTTCCCATCCCCGGGTTCGCTTTATGCCATCTACTGGTATTGCGCAGATTTCTCCTTTACCAATCCAATAAATTCATTAACGCCGACGGCGCCGAGGTCTTTACCGCTTCGCTCGCGGGGCGACACCCGGTTCGATTCCATCTCCCTATCACCGATTACCAGCATATAGGGTATTTTCTGCATCTGCGCCTCTCTTATTTTATACCCTAATTTCTCATTTCTGAAATCGCGCTCCACCCGGATTCCTGCTCCGAACAACTCGGTATAAACGCTTTCTCCATAAGGGATATGCTTATCAGTAACAGTCAGCAGAACTGCCTGCACCGGTGAGAGCCAGACTGGAAACGCACCAGCGTAGTGTTCAATTAACACACCCATAAAACGCTCTATTGCGCCTAATATAACTCTATGCAGCATTACAGGACGATGTTTTTCTCCGTCTGCCCCGATGTAGCTGAGATCAAATCGATCCGGAAGTGTAAAATCGCACTGTATCGTCGCACATTGCCATTTCCGCTTCAAGGCATCTTTTAACTTGAAGTCGATTTTGGGTCCATAAAAGGCGCCATCCCCTTCATTAACCTCATAATCAATCTTGTTTATTTTAAGAGCCCCCTCTAATGCCGCTGTCGCCATTTCCCATTCTTCATCGGAGCCTATTGATTTTTCCGGCCTTGTGCTGAGTTCCACGTCATATTCAAAACCGAAAACTTGCATCGCATAACTGACGAAATCCGCGATGGCTGTGATTTCACCATTTAATTGCTCCGGCGTGCACAGGATATGGGCATCATCCTGGGTGAACTGACGCGCTCTCATGAGCCCATGCAGAACCCCTGTTTTCTCATGCCGGTGGACAGTGCCAAGTTCGAAATACCGGAGCGGCAGATCGCGATAACTACGAATCTTCGATTTGTATATCAGCATGTGTGAAAGGCAGTTCATGGGCTTTATTCCATAAGCTTGATTTTCCACCTCCGTGAAATACATATTTTCCCTGTAATGGTCGAAATGCCCGGACCTTTTCCACAGCTCGGCCTTTAGTATCTGGGGTCCTACAACCATCTCGTAGCCGCGTTTAAGGTGCTCCTTCCTCTCCCAGTCCTCAATGATGTTTCTGAGCCTGGCTCCTTTGGGATGAAAGATGATGAGGCCGGGACCTGCTTCGTCATTCATCTGGAACAGATCTAATTCCTTTCCCAGTCTTCGGTGATCCCTTTTCTTTGCCTCTTCAACAATATGCAAATATTCCGCCAGTGCTTCTCGCGTCGCAAAGCCTGTCCCATATATGCGCTGGAGCATCTTATTTTTCTCGTCGCCTCGCCAGTATGCCCCCGCCACATTTAATAGCTTAAAAGCCCTGATCATCCCCGTAGACGGGATATGGGGTCCTCGACATAGATCTACATAGCCGCCTTGGCTGTACAAACTAATTGTTCTTACGTCCTCCGGTAGGTCGTTGAGAAGTTCGACTTTATACGTCTCACCCCTTTCCCTAAAAAAAGAGATGGCATCTTGCCTCAACATCTCCTTGCGATCAAAAGGAAAATCAGCAGCTATAATCTCCTGCATGCGCCTCTCAATTTTAGCGAGGTCCTCCGGAGTAAAGTTCTCCCTATAATCAAAGTCATAATAGAAACCCTCTTCGATAGAGGGGCCAATCGTAATCTGCACCCCTTCAAATAAATCTTTTACCGCCTGTGCCATCACATGCGATATGCTGTGGCGCAGAATTTCCAGGCCTTCCTTCGATTCAATATTGATTAAAGAGACCTTGGCGGGTTCATCAATTGAATGGCTTAAATCGACAGGCTTATCATTGAGCTTCGCAGCAACTGTTGAAGGAAGCGTCTCCTTCTTCCATGATGCAATAATCTCTTTAACTGTTTTGTTTTTGTCGCACAGATGTACAGAACCATCCGGCAATACAATCTTGATTTCACTCATGGGCCAAAATCCGGTGTATTAAATGTTTCAGTCATTTTTGTGACGTTGTTAGCCACGCTTCTATAAGAAAGGGCATCACCGCATATTCCCTGCTGATGCCCTCACTAATAATTAGATCGTCATATCTTGTTCTTATTTCTTACTGATAAAAAATGGTAGGCACGCAGGGATTTGAACCCTGGACATCCACCGCGTCAGGATGGCGCTCTCCCCCTGAGCTACGTGCCTACATCAGGGCCCTTAAAGAGAAGGGAGAAGTTTTTAGCAGTAAAACTGCGTTATGTCAAGCGAATATTGCGATTTCCGTATCCTTGAAGGCATCCTTCTCACGCATCTATGCCGTGTGACTATTTAGTCGAACGCCTCGGAACATATAATTCAGCCCCGAAATAATGGTGAACGCAACTGTAACCCACTGCAAAATCATAAGCCACATATTGCCGATCGCGCCTGGAAAAATGCGGGAGACGAGGAAAAATGCCAAAGTGGACAATTGCAGGGTTGTCGTCAGCTTGCCGATAAATGAAGGGCGTATCTCATACGGGATGGACATGATTGATAATATGGCAATGCCAACAAGGATGATAAAATCCCTGCTGATCACGATAACTGTAAACCATCCCGGGATTATTCCTTTTATAGACAGAGTCACAAAGCAACTTGCAAAGAGGGCCTTATCTGCAATCGGATCCAGATATGAACCGAGTACAGTCTGCTGGTTCAGAATGCGGGCAAAAAAGCCGTCAAGGGCATCTGTGATTCCGGAAACAACCAACAGTACAAGTGCCTTCGCAAAGGCCCCTTGCATGAGAAAGATCACCGTGATGGGCACGAGAAGGATCCTCACCAGTGTCAATAAATTGGGCACATTCATTGGTTGCTATATCCGCTTTGCACTTTTAGAACGCATTATATGGTTCTAGTCCGATCCCAATTCCCGGTCTCTCGCTTTGTTCCAGTCAACCCACTGGTCGCGATCTTCCTTCTCAGTAAAGTCCCGTGGCTTTTCCGCTGTTCCGTCGGCGCCAATGCTGATTTGCTGCATCGAATTGATAATAAAGACCCATTCCTCCATTTTAACTTTCCTTGGCCCGGGAACCGGAGTAGGTCCGGCGATCTTCTGGGGAGGACCGATCATCTTGGGCGGCTCCATGGCCGGACCGCCACCCGATACGTGCACGGTTCCATCATATACCCTTACCAAGGCTGATTTGTCTTTCTCCACATTCATACGGTAAATCGTACCCCTAACACCGGCTACGGCATTTTCGGACCGAAGTTCAAACTGACTACTTTTCCCCACGGCTTTGCTGACATTGGCCCAAGTTCTTCCTATGGCCATATGAAACCTCATGCTCCTCGGTATGGTATCGCCACCGGCCTCAACCTGAAGCACCTTAAAATGGGAGTTGCCTGCAAAGCGCACCGCGGAATAGTCTGGTAAAACGAGTTCCAGTCTCGCTTTCGGTCCTGTATTAACTTCATCGCCGCTCTTTAGCCTATCTCCCAGATTCAACGAACGCCACGGCTTCTTTCCCGCTTGAAGAAGCTGAGCAGATCCCTCTAAAATGTTTACTTTGGCATCACCTCTGCCAATCTTTAGCTCCATAATTTTCTTAGCCGCGGTCGCCTGAAAACCAATCAACACAAATGACAATACGCACGAAAAAATTACTATTTTCTTCATCTGCGTCTCCTCATTCATAGTCAAACATGCATATCCCCAAACCCGGAGAACTGGAAGAAATCATGCGGAACTTGTCTTAAGCCTTGTCCATTTTCAGTAGGCCGCGGGGCTGCATTATCCTGCAGAATCAGGACCATCGGGCAGAGTCCGCATGGCCTTATCTACAACTTCCTGCATAGCTGGTTCATAGACTTGGCACGACTCCATCTCAAGCTCTTCCCGTGAAATACCGTAATTCCTTTTAACGGTTCTATTTCGGTAACTCCAGAGCGTTTCCCCGGTCTTCGCACTCCGCAGCTCAAAAAATACGGAGACGTGCGTGGGTGCGTAAACAAATGAAAAATCAGTGGAGCACTCTTCCAAAAAAGCATACAGGACAGCATCCACACCTAGCAAATCACCTATGGCTTTGGGGGAAATATTTTCTCTCCTAAAATCCATATTGCCCTTATATATCTTGCCGAGTTTTTCATCTATTACTTGTAATGGGACTTTAGGATAGCCTTTGAAATATAGTTCATTAAGAACCATTTCCCTCAGCATCTGGCCGGCTCTGGCATCACCTGATTTCATATTCACAGGCAATATGGCGATAAGTCTCGTGCCTTTCTTGCTGAAATCTGGATTTACGCTATAGGGCTGTTTCCATGTGCAGCCCTGTATAACGATTAATAAGGTTATGACCAAGAAAATTCGATTAAAGCTGGCCATCAATATTTGCGCCTCACCCCTAAATTACTTGAAAGCGATCAAGCTCTCGCCGGAAGGGATTATATCACCCTCATATCTATTTCAAGAACGTGACCTCAAAATGCTTCTGATCTGCGAGACCAATTATCGGGGAAAAATGCCCTGCCTTTATTAATTCATCTGTGAATGACTGGACGGTTCCCTGAATATCTAAGCTTAGCCTTGCTGTACCCCATGTGAGCTCGCGCTGATAAACATTCCTGACGCCTTTCACTCTTGTCTTCAGCAGTTCTTTCGCTCTTGCATAATCGGCGCAACTTGTCAGTCCTCTTACTGTAAACACTATCTCTGTTGCCTGAACTCCATTCTTCTCCGCCTTTAGAAGCCCGAGGGTCTGAAGATTATCTCTGATACTATCTATGAAAACTGCTGACCTGACATCAACAGCATAGACCTCTTGAGCTTGTCTCTCTCGATTAATTCTGTAATCGCGTATATATTGCTCACTTCTTGCGTATATCTGGTCCCTGATGGCCTGAGAGTTCTTATCAAGCATCTGACCAGGAGTCAACGCTGCTACCGCCTGTTCTACGGCTTTACGCAAGGCATCACTGATGGCATTGCTTCGTGCACTGGCTACATCATCGTTTGTTATGAGCCCTTTGCCCTCTGTTTCCACTGTCCATATATTATCATTGTCCTGTGAAAACCCCTCGGCGGTTAAGAGGAATATAAAGGCCGTAAATAGTAATGCTATAAGAAAACGCCGACTCATCTTTTTAACTTGTCAATCTCTTCCCTGATAATTCTCTCGGCAATCTCAGGTACTACTTCCTTTGCGATCCTCTCAGCAATTTCACCAACCATTTTTATTATTTCGTCATTAAGGCGCGCATCATCAAAAGAGCCGCCGGAACCCTTTTCAATAGTATCCACAAGATCATGAACATCATCACCCGACCTGGATACCCTCTCATATACCCGACCATCAATGACGATGATCTCTCGATCCTGTCTGGTTTCAGCACCGGCGTTATCATCTATTACGTCAACGAGGTCGTAAACCCTGTCATCCGGCTTCAATAAACGACCATCAACAAGGACATCTTCATTTCTAGCCTCTGGGATGTTTTCCTTACTGCCTTCCCGTAACGCCCCAACTAAATGTTTTGATATTGTATCCATATGAACTCCCGTCTTGCATACGGCATTTGAACCTTCGCAACTTCATACAAAAAATCTATGTGCGCCTCGGTAGTGAGCGCTCCCTATCTGCGCACTTTATAGCTTGTGCTTTATAAAGCCTGTTGCCTTTAAGCAACCTTTACGGCTCTTATAAAAAATCTTACTGCCTTATATAGGCCAGAATGTTAGTGAGTTATCATACATGCGGCAACTGTTCAAGGAAATAGTAGGCCCGTATTATACCCATAAAGTGTGTTTAGCCGCTAACCGGTAGACCCTCTTCTTGGGGATTCCTAATTCTCTCGCAAGTTCTTCGATGATGTCTCGCCTGGAAGCACCGGAGCGCTTCCACAGCGTTTTAAATTTCGCCAAGATTTCATCATCTGAAAACGAAGAAGAATCTTTTCCCTTACCCTCTATGACTAGCGTCACTTCACCTTTGACAACCCTTCCCTGCAGCTGATTGAGAACTTCTCCGACGGTTCCTCGCATGATTTCTTCAAACACTTTGGTCATTTCCCTCGACACGACAACGTTCCTGTCGCCGAGTACATCCGCGATATCGCGAAGTGACTGCATCAGCCTCTTAGGGGATTCATAGAACACCAGAGTCTTTTTTTCATCCATGAGAGCGGATAAGAACTGATTTCGTTTTCCCGGTCGTGACGGCAAAAATCCATAGAAGGCGAAAGAGTCCATCGGGAGACCGGATACAGAAAGAGCGGTGATCACAGCTGATGTCCCGGGGACCGGGATAATCTTAATTCCCTGGGCAATAGCCTTACTGACAAGAACATATCCTGGATCGGATATTCCCGGCGTTCCGGCATCGGATACGATTGCCACATCCATGCCCTCGTTCATTCTAGATATCAGCATGCCGCTCTTCTTATCCTCAATATGATCGTGAAGGCTGGTCATGGGGGTGCTAATCTGATAGGCACTCAACAGTTTTCTTGTCCTTCTCGTGTCTTCGGCTGCTATAATCTGGACTGCCTTGAGAATCCGAATAGCTCTGAGAGTTATATCCTCGAGATTCCCGATAGGTGTTGCCACGATGTATAGTGCGCCTTTTCTGATATTATTGCTCATACTGAAGTAAGATTAAGTCATGCACGATGAACAATTTAAATGGTCCATAGCTGTTTTCTTGTTGACATATTGAAATGGTTTTCGTTTAATACCAAACCTGAGAAGAAAAAACCATAAAAACAAGAATTCCGTGCGGCTATGAAGACCGGGCAAAGGGATTCTAAACAGAGATAACGGATATAGGCAAGTATCCCCATCATGAACTAATATGAAGCGTATACTGATTACGGGCGGAGCGGGATTTTTGGGCTCTCATCTCTGCGACAAACTCATCAAGCAGGGCAATGATGTCCTGTGCCTGGACAATTTTTTTACCGGGACAAAAGATAATATAATCCATCTCCTGGCAAACCCCAAGTTTGAATTAATCAGGCACGACATCATCAACCCAGTTTTCCTCGAGATGGATCAAATCTATAACCTCGCCTGTCCGGCTTCGCCGGTACACTACCAGTACAACCCTATCAAGACAGTTAAGACCAATGTGATGGGGACCATCAATGCCCTCGGAATGGCAAAGCGTCTCAATGCAAAGATTCTCCAGGCATCGACCTCAGAGGTTTACGGAGATCCCGATGTACATCCCCAAAAGGAAGACTACTGGGGAAGGGTCAACCCTATAGGACCGAGAAGCTGCTATGACGAGGGAAAAAGAGCGGCGGAATGTCTCATGATGGATTACCACCGCCAGAATAATGTTAAAGTGAAAATTGCCAGAATATTCAATACCTATGGTCCGCGCATGGCATTGAATGACGGACGTGTAGTCAGCAACTTCGTGGTACAGGCATTGAAAGGCGAAAATATCACCGTATACGGCGATGGTTCTCAGACCAGGTCGTTCTGCTATGTTGATGATATGATAGACGGTCTAATCCGGATGATGGAAAGTGACGACGGTTTCCTAGGACCCGTGAACCTGGGAAATCCGGATGAATTCAGAATTCTGGATTTAGCAAAGACCGTAATAAGCATGACGGGAAACCGCTCGAAGATTGTTCATGGACCCCTCCCACAGGATGACCCCATGCAGCGCAACCCGGATATTTCGTTAGCCAAGAAAATACTGGGCTGGCAGCCACATGTGAATTTGGAGAAAGGTCTCGAACGGACTATTGCATATTTTCGCACAGTAATCTGAAGATTAGAGGCTCCCATGAAATTCAACAAAAAAATCCTGTGTATAGGCGCCGGTTATGTAGGCGGCCCGACGATGGCTATTATAGCATACAAATGTCCCCAGTATCGGGTTACAGTCGTGGACATCAATCCGGTCCGCATTGCAGAATGGAACTCGGATGACCTCCCCGTCTATGAACCGGGACTCGACGACATTGTCAAGGCAACAAGAGACAAGAACCTCTTTTTCAGCACCGATATAGAAGGCGGCATTAGAGACAACGACATCATCTTTGTCAGTGTGAATACACCCACCAAGACATTCGGAGCCGGTGCAGGCATGGCAGCAGACCTTCAGTACTGGGAAAAAACGGCCAGACAGATACTACAGTATTCGCAATCGCCGAAGATAGTCATAGAAAAGAGTACACTTCCCGTAAAAACCGCTCTGGCCATGGAAAAAATACTTAACTACACGAAAAGCTCTGTTTCCTTCGATGTGCTCTCCAACCCTGAGTTTATGGCGGAAGGCTCGGCTATTAAGGATCTCGAGAGTCCGGATCGAGTCCTTATCGGATGCAGAGATACTGAAAGCGGCTTAGCGGCCAGGGAAACCCTCGTGGAAATATATGCCAACTGGGTGCCACGGGAAAAAATCATCACTTCCAATATCTGGAGCAGCGAACTTTCTAAAATCGTATCGAACGCCTTTCTTGCGCAGAGAATATCATCGATCAATGCCATTTCTGCCCTCTGCGAAAAGACAGAAGCCGATATCAACGAGGTATCTAGGGCTGTCGGTATGGACAGCCGCATCGGCAGCAAGTACCTCAGCGCCAGCGTTGGCTTCGGTGGTTCCTGCTTTAAGAAGGACATCCTCAATTTAGTATATCTCTGCCAACAGTATGGCCTACATGAAGTGGCAGACTACTGGGAGAGTGTTGTCAGAATCAACCAGTATCAGCAGGAGCGCTTCATGCTGAACATGCTAACCACTATGTTTAACACCCTCGCCGGCAAGAGAATCTGTATTTTCGGCTTTGCGTTTAAAGCCAATACAGGTGATACACGAGAAAGTCCTGCCATCTACATTACGAGGAGACTGTTGGAGGAGAAGGCGGAAATCATCATTACCGATCCGAAAGCCCTGAAAAACGCAAAGGCGGAGCTGGCGGGCGTGAAAGAGAAAATCAGCTTCATAGAAGACCCCTACAAGGCAGTTGAGGGATGTCACGCCATCGCCGTGCTAACCGAGTGGGATGTGTACCGGAACCTTGACTTTCTGAAAATCTTCAACACCATGACCAAGCCGGCCTCTATCTTTGACGGAAGGAACATCATTGACCACAAGAGATGCTTTGATATCGGCTTCAATGTCTATCCTACCGGCAAACCGGCGTTGACCCATTCTTGACGCTAATGGCCCCAACCGATTCTGTGAATATTACTGTTATTGGCGCCGGGGTGGTCGGTCTGTCCATTGCGGAAGAGCTTTCTGCAGATTATAAACGCGTATTGCTTATTGAAAAAAACGATGGCTTCGGACAGGAGACGAGCAGCCGCAACAGCGAGGTAATACACGCCGGTATATACTACCCCCACGGCTTCATGAAGGCTTCGCTATGCATAGAGGGAAACCGGCTCCTCTATGATCTATGCAGGGATCGAAACATTCCTCATAAGCGCACAGGGAAGCTCATTGTCGCTACAAACGATGAAGAATGTGAACGCCTGGAAACCATAAAGAAGCATGCCGAGGGAAATGGCGTATCCGATCTTACCCTGCTGGGGAAAAAGCAAGTCTTGACCCTCGAACCGGAAGTCAACGCCATGGCTGCCATCTATTCCCCATCCACAGGGATCATCGATAGTCATAGCCTGATGCGTTCTCTATGCATAAATGCAGAAGGTTCCGGTACTGTGATCGCTTTCCGTTCGAAGGTCACAGCCATTCGTGCTGAGAATGACATTTTCGAAGTGGAAACAAACGGAGGAGAATACCGATTTCACACCGGGGCGATTATCAACAGTGCCGGTCTGCATTCAGACAGCATCGCCGCTATGGCTGGCATTGACATCGATCAGCATGGATACCGCCTGAAGTACTGCAAGGGAAATTATTTTTCTGCCTCCCCTTCCCCGAAACTCCATCATTTAGTTTATCCCGTTCCTCCGGAGAATACGGAAAGCCTCGGAATCCATGCCACGCTGGACCTGAGCAACCGCGTCAAGTTCGGCCCGGACAGCCAGTACATAGATGATATCGAATATAGTATAGATGAAGGAAGAAGGGAATCCTTCTATCAATCAATCAGAAATTATCTCCCGAGGATGAAACGGGAATACCTCCATCCGGACATGTGTGGCATACGCCCGAAACTCCAAGGCCCCGGCGAAGCCTACCGCGACTTCATAATTAAGGACGAGCGCGACATAGGATATCCCGGGCTGATAAATCTGATCGGCATAGAATCTCCCGGCTTGACCTCCTGCCTTGCTATTGCACGGTACGTAAAGTCTCTCGTGGCCTCGTATACTTGAGCGCGAGGTTCCGAGGCAACTCTTAGAGTCTAAGGCAGACATTTAATTAGTTAGGGCAGGGTTTAAACGGCAAGTTCAAAGGCGTTTTGTATCAGCTCTATAGTAATCCCGTCAGGCAGCATCTTTATCGCCACGACATCGAATCTCGCGTTGCATGGATAGAGATGTTTCTCCTTTAGATACGTGAGGGAAATTCGCGAAACTTTTTTTTGCTTTTCCGGTCCCACGGCAAGCTGGGGATCGCCGAACTCTTCCGATCTTCTGCTCTTAACCTCAACAAAGACAATCGCATCCCCATCTCTTGCTACAATATCAAGCTCTCCCAAAGGGCATTTGTAATTGCGCTCAACTATCCTGTAGCCTCTTCTCTTCAAATAAGCGCAAGCAATATCCTCTCCTTTCTTTCCCGTCCGCATCCTGCCAGAACTCTTCATTATCATTCCCGATGCTGCAAAATATATTCAAAACTCTATTTCGGCATTTACGTGGATGAGGCTTCTGTCTTTGACTACGAATGATCTTCTATGAATTTTGCAATGGCCGTGCTTGTTGATCGCCTCCCGGTGCTCCGCTGTAGCATAGCCCTTATTCTTCGAAAAATTATACTGGGGGAATTGGCGATCATAGATCTCCATGATCCTGTCTCTCGAGACTTTAGCAATAATGGAGGCTGATGCCACGGAGACGCTCTTTGAGTCACCTTTGACGATCGCTTCCTGGGGTATGGAGACAAAAATACGATGTGGACCGTCAATGAGCAGATAATCAGGCGTCAGAGAAAGATTCAGTGCTGCCTCCTTCATGGCCACCAGTGTTGCCTGAAATATGTTCACTTCGTCAATAAACGAAGCCTCCACAACGCCAAGTCCGATGGAAAGGGCGTCTTGCCTTATAATGTCGGACAGGTTCTCTCTCTTCTTCGCTGGGAGCTGCTTCGAATCTTTGATTTCCTTGTTCTTATAATGGGGGGGGAGTATCACGGCGGCGGCGACCAATGGTCCTGCAAGGGGACCTCTACCCGCCTCATCAATACCAGCTATTGATCTATAACCAAGTTGATGCGCACGCCGTTCGAAACTGTTCATAGCCGGGACAAGAAACTTGTAAGAGTGGTTCTGAGTCACTAACCGAAGACAAGAAAGGTCTCTCGCATCCCTGACCAAAAACTCAGAGGTTAGGGATGCTCGTTCTGCACTGGGATTATTTTAGTATCTATTTCCCCATTTCTTTGATTCTTGCTTTTTTGCCTCTTAGACCACGCAAGTAATACAGCCGGGAACGCCGCACCTTACCGCGATTAACTATTTCAATCCTGTCTATGACCGGTGAATGTAGGGGAAATGTCCTTTCGACTCCTACACCATAGGAAACCTTTCTCACTGTAAAGCTCGACCGGCAATCACCCCGTTTTCTGCGGATGACGACGCCTTCAAAGGCCTGTATTCTCTGTTTTTGTCCCTCCACAATTCTCACATACACCCTGACCGTATCGCCAGGCTTAAAACTCGGGATGTCCCCTCTCATCTGCTCTTTTTCAAGCATTTCCATAACATTCATATCCTAGATTCCTCCATATCGCGTTGCTCATAAATCTCTCTTAATATCTTCGAGCGTTTTTCTGTCTTCATCAGATAGTTCTATTTTCCCCAGCAAATCCGGCCGCCTCAAGTATGTCCTCTTTAGCGATTCCCTTCTTCGCCATGACTCGATCTCCCGGTGATTACCTGACAGCAGGACCTCAGGAACCCGCCAGTCCCTGTAGCTGCCGGGCCGTGTATAATGGGGATACTCCAACAGGCCGGTAGAAAACGAATCGTAAGATGCGGAGTCATAATTCCCCAGAACGCCCGGAATCAGACGGGTAACAGCGTCGACCACGACCATAGCTGAAAGTTCTCCACCCGTCAAAACAAAATCGCCTATCGAAATCTCTCTGTCAGCCAGATGGTCCCTTACCCTCTCGTCCATGCCCTCGTAGCGCCCACAAATAAACACAATTTGAAAATAGCGAGACATTTCCTCCGCTATCTTCTGGTTGAAGGTTTCTCCCTGGGGCGTGAGGAGAACAATCAGGGTATTATCTCTTGTGGGAACGATTGACGCCAGGGCTCTGTCGATTGGTTCCACCTTCATGACCATGCCGCCGCCGCCGCCGTAAGGGGCGTCATCTGTCATCCTATGCTTATCCTCGGCATAGTCGCGAATGTTGTGGAGATGGATCTCCACCATTCCCTTTTCGCGTGCCCTTTTCAAGATACTGTAATTAAGCACGGATTCAAACATTTCGGGGAAGACGGATAAAATATCAAACCTGATCATGGCCTTCTATAAACCTTCAAGCAGTCTTACAACCATCATCCCCCGGTCGATATCGATCTCACGTATCACATCGGCAATGCCCGGCAGCAAGACCTCTCTTTCTCCACCGCTGCACACATAGACATCATTACTCCCCGTTGGGAAAATAGCCTCAATTACGCCTAGAATGCGGCCTTCCTCAGTAACTACTTTAAGACCTATCATATCATGCCAGTAATATTCACCTTCTGGCAATTCTTCCAGTTTGTCCGCGGGAATCAGTACGTCGCAGCCAATAAGGGCATTCGCACTCTGAAGATCTTCGACGCCTTCTATTTCAAGGAAAAAACTCTTGCCTCTGCTCCGCACACCCTTTAATTTGAAGGGGCCCTTCCTATCATTTCCGAAGCCTAAATACAATTCGTCAAGGTATTGAACCTTGTCATTAGACTCAAGGTATGACACCGCTTTCATAAGGCCCTTAAGACCGCATGATTTAACGATCCTGCCAATTTCAAAGAACTGAGTCGGATTCATTCAATAATTTCTAAGACTGCCCTCTTGCGAAGCTTCGTTGACGCCGCGCTTAAAATGGTCCGCATGGCCTTTGCGGTTCTTCCCTGCTTGCCGATAACTTTACCCAGGTCTTCCTTCGCAACTCTCAGTTCGATCACGGAAGTCTGCTCACCAAGCACCTCGGATACTTCTACCAAATCAGGATTATCCACCAAAGACTGCGCTATGTACTTGATCAAATCTTTCATCGTCACAACCTCCACGGATTACTCATTGAATAAATCCAACAGCAATATCGACTTCTGTCGCAAAACCGCCAAATTCAAAGGTCAAGACATGGCACCATTTATTTCAATTATGCCCTTTTCGTGATTCCCTTCCTTGCAAACAACTGGGAAACCGTCAAAGTGGGTACGGCCCCTTTTGAAAGCCAATCAACAACGCGTTCTTCTTTCAGGACAACCTCCGCGGGATTTTTTTGAGGATTATAGCTTCCTACGATCTCGAGAAACCTGCCATCTCTCGGAGATTCGGAATCAGCTACGACGATCCTGTAATAGGGCCTGCCTTTTCCGCCAAGCCGCGCCAACCTTATTTTAACTGCCATTCCTGTTATCTATGACCTCCTGAAAATTATTGTAATTTTATATATATGCATTATATTATAAAGGAAGAACTTTTATTATAGTCCATTTTTAAGTTAATTAAAAGGGCAAATTGCCCCTGCGTAGCGATTTCATTCCTTCCTTTGATGTAAGCCTTTTCATTATCTTTCTCATCTCGCCATAATTTTTCAGCAGCTTGTTCACATCCTGGACCGTCGTTCCGCTTCCCTTCGCTATTCTTTTTCTCCTCTGTCCATCGATTAAGAGATAGTTTGAGCGCTCCTTCCCTGTCATAGAGTCGATTATGGCAAGGGTTCTTGTCATTTCCTTTTCATCCGGTGTTGCATGTGCCAGCGCTTTGATCTTCCCCAATCCGGGAATCATCCCCATTATGTCCCCGATAGAGCCCATCGATTTGATCTGCTTCAATTGGTCACGAAAATCTTCAAGTGTGAATTCATTCTTCCTGATCTTCTTCTCAAGCTCCCGCGCCTGCTTTTCGTCAACTGTAGCCTGTGCCTTTTCGACAAAGGTCAGGATATCGCCCATGCCTAAGATCCGTGAAGCCAGGCGTTCAGGATGACAAACCTCCAGAGCATCTATTTTCTCGCCAACACCGATGAACTTTATGGGCTTGCCGATCACCGCTTTCAAGGATAAAGCCGCGCCGCCCCTGGCGTCACCATCCATCTTGGTCATAATCACGCCGTCAATGCCAAGAAGTTCATTGAACTTTCCCGCCACATTCACAGCATCCTGTCCCGTCATGGCATCTGCGACAAGGAGAATTTCCGAAGGATTAATTGCATCCTTTATCCTTTTGAGTTCATCCATCATTTCACCGTCTATGTGAAGACGGCCTGCCGTATCAACTATAATCACTTCATAGCCGTTGCTCTTCGCCTCTTCAACAGCCTGCAGACACATCCTGACAGGGTCGCGGACATCCCCGGAAACATAAATCCCCACACCGCTAATCTTTTCACCCAGGACTTTCAACTGTTCTATCGCTGCCGGCCGGTAAACATCCGACGAAACGAGATATACCCGCCTGCCCTGATTGACCAGATGCTGAGCAAGTTTTACTGCCGTCGTTGTCTTCCCGCATCCCTGAAGGCCGACCATCATTACGGGAGCAGGAAATCGGCCGGAAAGTCTCAGTTGGCTGCTTTTTCCTCCCAATAACTCTACGAGCCTGTCATGTACAATCTTTACGACCTGCTGACCCGGCGTAATACTGTCCAGAACCTCCTGACCTACAGCCCTCAACCTGATGTCCTCTACAAAGTCCTTGACCACCTTAAAGTTGACATCCGCCTCAAGAAGGGCCATGCGTATCTCTCTCAGCGCGGAAATAATATTATCTTCATCAAGGCGACCTCTCCGCTTGAGTTTCTTAAATACATCCTCCAATTTTTCCGTCAGCGCCTCAAACATCACCCACCCGCACATATCTGCCGATATTAGTTATTCCTCGCTCCCATTTTTTGAACGACACAATTGAGGCCCTTGATTTTTCTTTCCACACCATCCGCCTCTTTTTGAGCATCTTCCCGACTGTCAAAACCTTCGAGGGTAATGCGCGTCCACTTCCCTTTCTTCGGCACCTGTATCTCTGCAACTCTGGGGGAAAATCCAAGTGCTGTAAGTTTTTTCGATAACTGATCGGCTTTTCCCTTTTCTTTGAAAGAACCAACCTGTACTTGATATTTCTCCTGCTCGGCAGGCGGCTTCCTTTCCGTCTGAACGGCGGTGGGAAGTGAAGGCCGTCTTTCGTCAGACGCCGCGGGGGCTGCGACAGGCGTCTTCTTTTCTTCCGGAACAATTTCCTCAACCCCGGCCCTGGCGGCTTCTTTCGTTGTTTCGCTGGCTGCCGCAGCGGTCTCCGGCCTATTCGATGACCAGCCAAGTTTTTCCATCATCATGCCCCGAAAACCGCGTGAAAACTTTTCCGGGTAGGTGTCAATATTCTTGCCAACAGTAACCCCGAACAAGAAAACAACAAAAAGCAAACAGGACATGCCTAAGATAAATAGAATCAATGCCCGCTTGCCCAGCTTCAATTCAAATACACGCACATTCTTGGATGTCATTCCGCTCTTCTACTGTCTTCACATTCTTTCCGGCGCTGAAACTCCCAGTATCCTTAAGGTATTGCTCAGCACTACCAGAATTGATTTTGTCAAGAAAAGTCTCGCCATGCTGAGGCCCTCTTCATCAGATAAAACCTTGTGCTTATTATAGTAACTATGGAAGAGTGCCGCAAGATCATTAAGGTAAAACGTCAAGCGGTGCGGCTCCAGGGACAGAGCGGCACCTTCAATCACCTCAGGAAGCCGGGCGATTGTCTTAATCAAGTTAATCTCCTCGGGAAGAGTCAGGAAGCTCAAGTCCACTTCATCGTAAGCAGGAATTCTGTAGCCCCTTTCGTCGGCATTCCTCATGATACTGCAAATTCTCGCATGTGCATACTGCACATAGTAGACGGGATTCTCAGTGGATTGCTTCTTTGCCAGGTCCAGATCGAAATCTAGGTGACTGTCCGAGCGCCTCATCAGGAAGTTATACCTTGCAGCGTCTTTTCCCACTTCATCAACGACTTCCTTCATCGTTACGAACTCACCGGCCCGGGTCGACATGGGAACGGGTCTCCCGTCCCGTAGGAGATTCACAAGCTGCACCAGAACAATCTTCAGCGATTCCTTTTCATGTCCGAGCGCCTCGATACAGGCAGCCATCCGGGGTATATACCCATGATGATCGGCGCCCCACACATCGATAATTGTATCGAATCCGCGCTGGTATTTATTCTGATGGTAGGCAATGTCGGCGGCAAAGTAGGTCGGCTCTCCGCTTTTTCTTATAACTACCCTGTCCTTCTCATCGCCAAACGCGGTGGTCCTGAACCAAACGGTTTCTCCATCGTTGTAAATGAAATCTCTCTTCTCAAGCTCTGCAAGCAGCTTAGCCACTCCATCATCCTTATAAAGATCCCTCTCGCTGAAGAAATTATCAAAAACTACACCGAAGGCCTTTAGATCGTCCTTTATGTCGTTTAGTATTGCACTCGCAGCATAATCCGTAAACGTGCGGATGGTTTCTTCTTGGTTTTTGTTGCGATAGCTCTCACCCTCTCTTACCATTATTTCCTTTGCCAGACCCTTGATGTAGTCTCCCTGATAGCAGCCCTCAGGAAATTCCACATTATCGCCCAGAAACTCAAGATAACGAAAGAAAACAGATTTGCCTAGGTTGTTCATCTGGTTGCCTGTATCATTAATGTAATACTCGCGAAAAACCGAAAAACCTGATGCACCGAGGATGCTGGCAATGACATCGCCGACGACGGCTCCCCTTGCATGTCCTATATGGAGGGGTCCCGTAGGATTGGCGCTGACAAACTCCAGATGTATTTTCTTCCCTTTTCCGTAATCGGAGGCGCCATAGCGATCACTCAGCTTATCTACATCGCGAAGCAAGGTAGGCCATACATCACCCCTAATAAAGAAGTTCATAAAGCCGGGACCCGCAATCTCGACCTTTGACAGCACATCATCGCCACTGCCGATATTCTTTGAGATGATCTCTGCAATCCGTCGGGGCGGCAATTTCCCCTTCGCACGGGATGCCAGCACCATGGCCACATTCGAGGCATAGTCACCGTGACCGGCATCCTTAGGCATATCAATTTCTATTTCGGGAACAGCCTCTATATCTATTAGCTTCTTATCAATACAGGCCTTTACGGCGATTCCCAGCAATGTTTGCAGTCTGCGCTTCATTCAACCACACACCGTTTGTCGCAAAATACCCGCTACCAAAAAACTTACCCGCCTCGGACAATTGCAGTGTACAGGAAACCGCTATTATCCATACTAAAAAAGTTGGCCATACGGCCAACCTCTTATTTGTATAACAGGATTCAAAAGCCACACGCAGCAGGTAACGAATTGGCCCCGGCATTTACGCCATTTGATCCCGTTTTCTTGTACTTCCTGGCTCTTTAGTACGGTATATTTATACAGGTTTTAAGTCAAGAAATTTTGATAAAAACATCAGTAATAGAAGAACAGAAACTTCATTACATCCGCGCCCACAAAGAGATAGACAACGGCAGCGATGGACAGAAAAGGGCCGAAAGGCACAGCATACTTCATGTCCTGCCCTTTAATGATCATGGCGGAAACACCGACAACAGCCCCAAGCAAGGAGCTGACAAACAGGATAAAAAACAGTGACTTCCACCCCAAAAAAGCGCCAAGCATGGCAAGCAGTTTGATATCCCCTCCACCCATGCCCTCTCGTTTCGTGATGATTTCATATAGGAAAGCAATGGCAAAAAGGCACCCGCCGCCGATCAGAATCCCCAGGACCGCTTCCCACACGGTTAGGTTCATAAAGAAAACGGCAAGGAAAAAAAAGACGGGTATCCCGGGCAAACTGATGACGTCGGGGATTATCTGGTGACGGAGGTCGATAAAAGTGATGACAATCAAGGCACAGGTGAATATGAAAGAAGAGAGATATTTGAAACTCAGACCGAATTTCAAAAATAAAAGGAGCGACATTAACGCCGTAATAGTTTCAACAATGGGGTATTGCATAGAGATCTTCTCATGGCAGTCCCTGCATCTCCCCCGTAGAATGAGATAACTGATGATGGGAATATTATCGTAAGCCCTTATGGAATGGCCACACTTCGGGCAATGGGAAGATGGAAGAACGATCGACTGCCCCTCAGGAATCCGCAAGATCAAAACATTGAGAAAGCTACCAACAGCGGCACCCATGAACATAAGAAAGACATATAGAAATGCGCCCATATAAACCTTGTCAACGCCTTTCGCCTGATTTTCGCAGTAGAAACGTGCTCCACCCCTTCGGTCGTTTCACTTTCTGCTATAACAGTCATCTAATGATTTCTTAAACGGTTTGCCGACTATCGGCATCAGCCGTCTTTCCGGTCCCACTCATAAGGAATATCATTATCATGGGGATGCACTCTGAATTCATCAGGCTCCCCGTAATCGTATGCCTCTGAGGGCGTATTGACCACGACGGCCTCTCCCTGGGAAATGCATTTGAATCCGTGATAAACGAAAGGCGGAATATGAATCAGAACAGGATTATGTTCACCCGCAAAGAACTCGTTTATCTCGCCGTATGTTGAAGAATCGCGCCTGCCGTCGTAAAGAACAATTTTCATCATACCTTTTACAACGGCCATGTTGTCATACTGCTTCTTATGATAATGCCATCCTTTCACAACTCCCGGGTAGGCAGTAGTCATATATACCTGGCCGAATTTCCTGAACATCTCATCATCTGTACGCAGGATCTCCATCAACCTGCCCCGCTCATCCGGTATGACCTTCAGCTTTTTGGTCATCACACCTTCGATCATATTCGATGCCCTCACATTTTGTTTGCTCCTGTCTTCGCCACCATATTGCCGGCATATTGCAGGGATTCGAATGTCCCCGCATCGCTCCACCAGCCATCAAGAATATCCCACTCCATTTTCCCCTCGTTAATATAGAAATTGTTAACGTCCGTAATCTCCAGTTCCCCTCTCTTTGATGGTTTTAGATTCTTGATAAAATCGAAAACTCTCCTGTCATACATATAAATGCCGATGACGGCATACTGCGATTTCGGCGCTGCCGGCTTTTCTTCAACACGGACGATACGGTCGCCTTCGAAGACGGGTACGCCGAACCTCTTGGGGTCAGACACCTCTTTCAGCATGATCCGTGCACCGCCTTTCTGCTTCTCAAAAGCTTGTACTGCCTTTCTAACGTTCTTCTCAATGATATTATCTCCCAGGACGACAACAATTTTCCCTTCATCGGCAAAAAACTCTGCAAGGCTAAGGGCTGCGGCAATTCCCCCCTCTCCTTCCTGATATGTATAATTGAGATGTCTGAGGCCGAAGTCCGCCCCGTTTCCGAGGAGTTTCAGAAATTCACCGGCATTGTTTCCACCTGTAACAATCATGATGTCATCAACACCGGCATTCACCAATATCTTTATCGGATAATAAATCATGGGTTCATTGTAAACGGGAAGGAGATGTTTATTAGTGACCTTTGTAAGAGGATACATGCGACTGCCCAAACCTCCCGCTAGAACAACACCCTTCATAATTTCTTCTCCTTTTCGTCGGGTCGGGGCATCATACCCATCCCCTGCACAAACCCAAGATGGCGGATTGATCCAAAACCAATCTCAAGACCGACAATTGCGCTTCCCTATATCATATTAAAACCCCCTCAACAACAGAAACATTCTTTTATTATTCACCCTTTACATCCGTAACAGGCGTGATATAAGATGCAGCAATCACAAAGAGGAGGACAACATCGTGACTGATGAATTCTATATGAAACGGGCCCTCAGGCTTGCCCTGAAGGGAGAGGCATGGGTGAGTCCTAATCCCATGGTGGGTGCCGTCATTGTGAAGAAGGGCAGCATCATCGGAGAAGGATATCATGAGAAATTCGGGGGCAATCACGCCGAAATCAACGCCATCAATCATGCCACCGAGCCAATCAAGGGCGCGACCATCTATATTAACCTTGAACCCTGCACCCATTACGGGAAAACTCCTCCCTGCATAGAAAGGATTACTGCCGCCAGACCTGCAAGAGTCGTCATCGGGACCACTGATCCCAATCCCGTAGTCGCAGGTAAAGGCATCGAAGCCCTCAACCGTCACGGCATAAAGACAACGGTGGGCGTTTTGGAAGAACTGTGCAATGAGCTCAATGAACGGTTCTTTAGATTCATGCGGACGGGAATTCCTTTCGTAACCCTCAAGTTCGCTCAAAGCATCGACGGAAGGATTGCCACCGCTTCTGGTCAATCCCGCTGGATCAGCTCCGAGCAATCGCTTAAATTTGCTCATGCATTAAGAAGTCATCATGATGCTGTACTCATTGGCTCTGGCACCTTATCTAAAGATGATCCGGAATTGACTGCCCGCCTAGTCAAAGGCAGAAACCCCCTGAGGGTTGTTGTCGATTCCCATTTGCATATATCTCTCGATGCACGAATTCTAAAAGATCAGGACGGGGCAAAGACAATAGTCGCAACTACCATCCATGCGAGCCGCGATAAACGCGCCCAGCTTATTGATCGTGGTATTGAAGTGATGGCAGTTGACACCGATAAAGACCGCCGTGTCGATCTGACGAGACTTCTTTTTGAACTCGGAAAGAGAAATATATCATCCGTCCTTGTTGAAGGAGGTGCGGCCATTATCACATCGATGTTAGTGGAACAGATACCTGATAGAGTGGTGATAATCATAGCACCGAAAATCATAGGAAAAGGGATTGAGGCTGTCGGCAATCTGGGTACAAGAAACATAGATGAATCGCCGACGCTCCATTATACGAAAATTCGCAGACTCGGCGATGACCTGATTGTCGACGGAAGAATCAAGAAGAACAGTTCATCTTAAGAAATAAGCGGCAAAGCAAAATTCATTTTCCCTATAAGCACCGTTGACGGAGGAAACCTTGGCGGAAAAATTTGTTAGTGAAAGAAATATCAGATTTTTGCTCTACGAGGTCTTTGACGCAGCCTCGCTTCTGAAATATCCACGCTATGCCGATCATAGCCGCGACTCTTTCGACATGATCCTTGAGACGGCCCTTAAACTGGGAAAGGACCTCTTCAAACCCACGCTGCAGGAAATGGACAAGAATCAGCCGGAATTTGTGGATGGCCGGGTTAAAGTTCATCCGAAGGTGAAAGAGATCATGCAGATCTGCGGCGCAGGCGGCTGGATATCCGCCACGGCCCCTCAAGAATTAGGCGGGCAAGAGCTGCCGGTGATTTTGGGATTTGTCCCCATGTTCATCTTCTCCGCAGCAAATTATGCAGGGAGCGTGTATCCCTACCTCACTGCCGGCGCCGCCCATCTCATCTATTCTTTCGGCAATGAAGAACTCATCAATACCTACATCCCCAGGATGTACGCAGGCGACTGGCAGGGGACTATGGCTCTCACTGAGCCCCAGGCAGGAAGTTCTTTGTCTGATATAACTACCCTTGCTGAACCCAGTGACCACGGGTATTACCGGATAAGGGGACAGAAAATATTCATATCCGCAGGGGATCATGACGGTGTGCAGAACGTCGTGCACCTTCTTCTTGCGCGGATTGCCGGAGCTACTCCAGGCGTAAGAGGCATTTCTCTTTTCGTCGTCCCGAAGATGAGACCCGATGATAATGGCCCACTCGTATTTAACGATGTCCACGTCGCGGGTATCTACCATAAGATGGGTTACCGCGGGGCGCCCATTACCCAGTTGAGCTTCGGCGAGAACGATGACTGCAGGGGCTATCTCGTAGGACAGCCGAATCGGGGACTCTCCCACATGTTTCAGTTGATGAACGAGGCGAGAATTGCCGTAGGAATAGCAGCAGCCGGCATTGCGTCCGCCGCCTATTACGCGGCATTGGAATATACGCGGGAACGGCCCCAGGGACGGCCGCTCGCTGCCAAAGACCCTTCGTCTTCTCAAGTTCAGATCATCGAGCACCCTGATGTCAAGAGGATGCTTCTCTTCCAGCGTGCCGTTGTTGAAGGCTCCCTTTCACTCCTCATGCAATGCGGCAAATATGTCGATTTGAAAAGGGTTCTCGAAGGGAAGGAGAAAGAAAAATATAATCTTCTTCTGGAAATTCTCACACCCGTGGCCAAGAGTTATCCTGCGGAGATGGGAATCCTTGCCGTAAGCCAGGCCTTGCAGTGTCTCGGCGGCTATGGATACTGCGATGAGTTTCCCTTGGAACAACTCTACCGTGACGCGCGCATCCATCCCATCCATGAAGGAACCACGGGTATTCAAGGCCTCGACCTCCTGGGCCGTAAGGTGCCCATGAAGAACGGAGAGGCGGCCATGCTGCTTATTCAGGAGATTGAAGAGACCATAGCGATCGCTAAAGAGGAGCCAGAGCTGCAGCCTCGCGCGCGAGAGCTCAAAGAGGCCACGGATAAACTAAAGAAAGTCACGGCACATCTGGTCAGCCTTGCCATGCAGGGAAAGGTGTACCTATTCTTGGCGGACTCAACACTATATCTGGAATTCTTCGGCATCATAACTATAGGCTGGCAGTGGCTCCTCCAGGCCATTGCAGCCCGGAAGTCCCTAAGGTTGAATCCCACTGGTATGGAGATGAATTTCTATCAGGGAAAGCTATATACCTTCGAATATTTCTTCCAGTACGAGCTTCCCAAGATCGAGGGTCTCACCAAGACTTTGCTTGCAGGTACGGGGATAACATTAAATATCAATAAAGATTTTTTCTGAGAGGATGACTTGAGAGTTCATATCCGTGTGGGATATTGAAACTATCTGCTCATTGTTTGACCTCCTGGAGGGATCCACTTGTTCGCCCTTTCCTTTCTGCCAGAATTAGATTGCGCTTGTATATTTCCGGATGAACCGGATAAACGGTTCATTTTATCGTCCTCTTGCTGCTTTCATTCATCCCCAGGATGACCCAAAAATAAGATTTTCCCCCCAAACGAAATCCACCTCACCCTTATGGACTGTCCCCATAATAACCGATAATAAATATCTGATCGGTCTCTAATAAATACTGATATGTCGCTGGGTGGATGATCATTAATAATTAAGAGAATAGATCAAATCCCCTGCCAAGGATCACGTTATGAAAAAGGAAAGGGCATCGGTAAGCGTTCCGCCGGACAAACCTGACATTTGCCCCGCATCCAAAATAGCCGGACTTTCTGCACCTGTCATTTATCGCGCAGCCAACGGTGCCGCAATAGACTTCCATTCACCGGAGTTTAATATCACCGACGATCTGAACGACATTTCAGGAGACTACCGATTCTTCGAACCTCTCGATGGCATTGTCACGTCCGACATGCGGCATCAAATGGAGCGCCTGCACGCGGAGGAATGTGAAGATGCCCCCGCACATGAGACGCCCGCAGCGAGGAAAAAAGAACGAAAAGCAAAGAGAGATGAGACTAAAGCCCCTGAAGATACATCGCCTCTCATAGTGATATCCGAAGGGAGAACCCTGATCATAGATACGGATGTTGTACGCGCCGGCAAATGCGCCGATATCCTCAGTGAAGAGCAGTTGACTTGCACCCTGGTCGTGACAAGAAGGACAGCACAAGACGCGCCTCTTTCCTGGTTCGACAGGCTCACGCTTATTGAGGCGGATGACGTATCGATTAGTGGTGCCTTCGGTGGGTTTTCCGCAACGGTGAGCGTGAATGGGGAGCAAAGGCCCCTGGCGGGAGGATTTGACCTTGTCCTCGATCTCAGGCCTGCTCCATCCTTTGCAGGAACACGTCTTCCTCTCGGGTATTATGCACCCGGGATCAATCAGGAAAGGCTGAATCGAGCGATGGCGGAGGTTTCGGAGATGAGGGGCCGATTCCGGAAGCCGCATTTCATGACTTTTCTCAGGAGCCGCTGTTTCCACGGCCGGTCGCGCACGCTTGACTGCCGACGGTGTGTGGATGTCTGTCCGTTTGGCGCCATCAGATCTGAGGGCAGCAGGATTTCCATTAACCATTATCTCTGTCAGGGCTGCGGCGGCTGCGCCTTGGTCTGTCCGGCAGATGCGATAACGCAGGTTCACCCCTCCCCGGAAGAATTGCTGAATATCTTAAGAAGAAGACTGGCAGAGCGCGAAACAGGCCCCTCTTTCCCGATGACCGTAGTCATCTCCGATGGAGGAGCTGCATCTATAGACAGCCTGTCGCGCGAAGGCGGAACTATTGATGGCCTTACAGTAAATTTCAAGGTGGAAGAAATCGGTCACGTAGGCGTGGAGGCGATCCTCACCGCTTTTTCTCACAGCACCGATAATGTCATAGTTGCGTGCGATAGTGGAAACCCACGGAGCATCGCGGATGCAGTTGCCTGGCAGGCGGAGATGGCCTGCGCCATCCTGAAGGGGTTCGATATGCCGGTGGACAAATGCCGCTTTGTCGTCGCTGCCGACGAGAGTCCATTCGATGAGGAGACTCCAAAGACGGCCGACCTTGACGAAGAGGCGTATGAAGCTCCCGAGCTGAGTCGGGAACCTTCCACCGGACAGGCAAGGAGTGCACGTATCCGCCAGGCCGTTCAGCATCTTTATGACACATCCGGCTGTCGTAAACCGTGGATTCCCCTGCCGGCGGGCTCTCCGTTCGGCGGAGTGGCAGTCGACCCCAGCGCTTGCACACTGTGCATGGCTTGCGTGGCTGCGTGCCCCTCTGGCGCTCTCTCTGCGGGCGGCGATGTGCCGCGTCTTCTCTTTGTCGAATCGCGCTGCCATCAGTGCGGCCTTTGTAGAGAGACTTGCCCCGAGCATGCAGTACAACTGATTCCCCGGATGATGTGCGGCGCAGAGCAAGTCGAGACGCCGGTCGTTCTCTGTGAGGCCGAAGTGTCACGATGCCTCAAATGTAACGCCCCCTTCGCGACAAGACAGATGGTAAACCGCATGACAGAGAAACTCAAGAGTCACTGGATGTATGCTAACGAACGGCAATTACAGAGGCTCAAGATGTGTCGTGTCTGTCGCACCCGCGATGCCCTTGCTTCGGAGGATATGAGGCTATGGAATCGGTAGAGCAGAAAAAGACGGCGCCGGCATGGTTCGACCAGTATGCGAGTATCCGCGCGGATGTCTACGTCATACTCGCTTCGCTTATGGTGGGCCCACCCTCAGAAGACAACCTGAACGTGTTGAAACATATGGAATGGGACGATGATGTCTCTGAAAAGATGCATGAAGTCCTCCTGGCGCTCCGCAGCGCCAGCCGCGACTACCAGCCTACGGCTGTGAGGGAAGAATACAACAGGCTCTTCGTGGGTCTCGGATGCGGTGAAGTGATTCCATATGCATCGTGGTACAGGGAAAGGGCGATCCAGTCGCTGCCGCTAGCCTCCCTGCGCTCCGACCTTTTCCGTCTGGGCATTGTGAGGCAAGCGGACAACCATGATTTCGAAGATCATGCGGGCGCCCTCTGTGAAATAATGGCCCTCATCTCCCAGAGGCCGAATGGCGAGTCATACGAAATGCAGGCGGGATTCTTCGAACGTCATATAGCATCATGGATGACGGCCTTCTTCAAGGACGTAGAGTCTGCCAAAAGCACCGGATTCTACCGGGCGGTTGGCTCACTTGGATGCCGCTTTCTCGAATCCGAAAAAGAATATTTTAAGAACGGGTCAAATGTCGATGTACGTACAAAAAAAAGGAGGAGCTGAATATGAAGACGGAATTTACGGGCAGCCGGCGGGCATTTATCAAGAATGCGGCGATCTTTACGGGTCTTGCAGCATTTCTTGGCCGTGGAAGCCGCTCTGCGGCCGCGACGCCAAGTAAGCCCCCGGAGCGTAAGACTGAATCCAGTCAGGGGTACCGATTAACAGAGCATGTGAAGAAGTATTACGAGACGGCAAGACTGTAGCGCTCCGACTTTCTCGTTATGGAGGTGTGAGACATGAAACAAATAAATAAAAAATGGCTGCAAAAGATATCGTCCGAACCAGCGTCTCCTAAATACATGGGCCGGAGGACGTTCATGAAGGTAAGCGGCGCGGCCCTGGGAAGCGGAGCCCTGATAGGGCTTCTGCCGTTATCCTGCATGCGGCAGGCAACGGTGGAGGAAAAGAGAAATTTCCCGCGGCCTGAGCTGCAGTCTGAATACAGGCGAACGATCTGTACCCACTGCTCTGTCGGATGCGGCATCATCGCAGAGCTGCAGAACGGCGTATGGGTCGGCCAGGAGCCGGACTATGAATCACCCTTCAATCTCGGCGGCCATTGCGCCAAGGGGGCCGCGGCCCGGAGCCACGGGTTCGGCCACAGGCGCGTAAAGTATCCTATGAAACTGGTAAACGGAACCTGGACGCGCCTCTCCTGGGATCAGGCTATCAATGAGATCGGCGACAAACTCTTAAAAATCCGGCAGGAATCTGGACCGGACGCCCTTTTCTTTTGCGGGTCTTCCAAGGCAAGCAATGAGGGGGCCTATCTCCAGGGAAAATTCGCTGCCCTCTGGGGCACGAACAACGTAGACAACCAGGCGCGCATCTGCCATTCCACTACCGTGGACGGCGTCGCGAACACCTGGGGTTACGGCGCCATGACGAATTCCTACAACGACATGCGAAACAGCAAGGCCATGCTGTTCCTTGGCAGCAATGCGGCCGAGGCCCACCCGGTGGCTATGCTGCAGATTCTCCGAGCTAAAGAAGGCGGATCAAAGATGATTGTTGTGGACCCCCGTTTCACCCGCACGGCGGCCCACGCAGACATTTACGCGAGGATCCGCTCCGGAACCGATATCCCATTCATTTACGGTCTGCTCTGGCACATCTTCAAGAACGGCTGGGAAGACAAGGACTATATCGCCCAGCGGGTTTATGCCATGGACGACATCCGCAAGGAAGTGGAAAAATGGCCCCCCGAAGAGGTTGAAAATGTCTCCGGCATTCCTAAAGACAAGGTATATGAGATCGCCATGACCATGGCGAAAAACCGGCCGAGCACCATCGTTTGGTGTATGGGTGTTACCCAGCATCATGTAGCAAGTCATACAGTCCGTCTGTTCTGCATCTTGCAGCTTGCCCTGGGGAACATCGGTATGTCAGGTGGAGGGGCCAATATCTTCCGCGGCCATGACAACGTCCAGGGGGCGACCGACGTGGGGCCCAATTGCCACACTCTTTCCTGCTACTACGGCCTTGCCGAAGGCTCTTGGAAACACTGGGCCGAAGTCTGGGGCGTCGATTATGAATGGATCAAGTCCCGCTTCGACATGAGCCGGCAATACGACGCAGGCGGAGGGAAGATGGCATACACCATGAATATTCCGGGCATACCCGTTTCGCGCTGGATTGACGGTGTGATGGAGGATAAGAACAATCTCTCGCAGAAAGACAACATCCGCGCCGTCTTCTTCCAGGGCCATGCGTGCAATAGCCAGACGCGGGGGGTACACATGAAGCAGGCTCTCGAAAAGCTGGATATGCTCGTGATTTCCGATCCCCATCCGACCCATATGGCCGTGATGAGTGACCGCAAGAACGACACCTATCTGCTGCCCACTGCGACCCAGTATGAGACATATGGCACGGCCACAGCATCGAACCGCGCCCTGCAGTGGCGCGAAAAGATCATCGAACCGCTCTATGAATCCCTGCCGGACCATACCATTTTATACAAGCTGGCAAAGAAGCTGGGCTTCGAAAAGGAGATGTTCAAGAACATCAAAGTCGCCAATGACGAGCCGCTCATTGAAGACGTCTTGCGGGAAATCAACCGCGGAGCCTGGACGATCGGCTATACGGGCCAGAGCCCGGAGCGCCTCAAGCTCCACGCACAACACCGGGGCACCTTCAATCCCCTCACCCTGAAGGCCGAGGGCGGTCCCTGCAAGGGCGATTATTACGGCCTGCCGTGGCCCTGCTGGGGCAAACCGGAGATGAAGCATCCGGGCACCCCCATATTGTACGACCCCAGCAAACCTGTGGCAGAAGGCGGTCTGGTCTTCAGAGCCGCATGGGGCGCGGACTACAACGGCGTGAGTCTCTTGGCTGCGGACGGCATTTATTCAAAAGGCTCGGATATCAAGACAGGTTATCCGGAATTTACCTCTGACATCCTCAAGAAGCTAGGCTGGTGGGATGAGCTGACGCCCGACGAGAAGAAGGCGGCTGAAGGGAAGAACTGGAAAACGGATCTCTCCGGCGGCATCCAGCGGGTAGTCATCAAACACGGATGCGCTCCTTTCGGCAACGGCAGGGCCCGCTGCAACGTCTGGACATATCCCGATCCCATTCCCCTCCATCGTGAGCCGCTGTACACGCCCAGATTCGACCTGGTGAAAAAATATCCTACCTACCCGGACCGCAAGGCATACTGGCGGCTGCCCACCCGCTATCAGTCGATACAGTCGGTAAACCACAGTGCAAAATATCCTCTGATCTTCACAAGCGGCCGTCTGGTCGAATACGAAGGTGGCGGCGAAGAGGAGCGCTCCGATCCGTGGCTGGCCAAGCTGCGGCCGGAAATGTTCGCGGAAGTGAACCCGAAAGACGCGGCGGATGCAGGCATCTTTAACGGCCGCTATATCTGGCTGGAGGGCGCCGAAGGCGGCCGGATTAAGGTGCGCGCCCTAATCACCAAACGTGTGGGTCCAGGCACAGTCTTCACACCATTCCATTTCGGCGGCTGGTTCCAGGGCAAGGACCTCTATGACCGCTATCCGGAAGGCACTGCACCGTATGTCCGCGGAGAGGCATGCAATACAGCGACCACTTACGGATACGATTCCGTGACACAGATGCAGGAAACAAAAGCAACGCTCTGCCGGATATCGCCGGCGTGAAAAGGAGGTAACTCATGGCAAGGATGAAATTTCTCTGTGATGCCGAACGATGCATTGATTGCAATGCCTGCGTGACGGCGTGTAATAACGAACACGATGTCCCCTGGGGGATAAACCGCAGACACGTGGTGACCATGAGTGACGGCGAGTCCGGTGAGAAGTCCATTTCCGTGGCCTGCATGCACTGCACGGACGCACCTTGCGCAGCGGTCTGTCCCGTCGATTGCTTCTACTTTACCCCCGACGGCATCGTGCTCCACGACAAGGACCTGTGCATAGGCTGCGGCTATTGCTTCTATGCCTGTCCCTTCGGCGCCCCGCAGTTCCCTGAAGAGAACTCCTTCGCTGCCCGGGGCAAGATGGATAAGTGCACCTTCTGCGCCGGCGGGCCCCTTCCGGACAGGTCTGTTGAAGAATACAAACTGTATGGGCGCAATCGGATAGCCGAGGGCAAACTGCCGCTGTGCGCCGAGATGTGCGCCACAAAGGCCCTACTTGGCGGAGATGGCGATGTCGTCTCGGACATCTATATCCAGCGCGTGGTCAAACGGGGCGGCAGGCCCGATACCTGGGGATGGAACACAGCTTACAATTTCAAGCCTGAGAAGGAGAAGAAACCATGAAACGCATATTGTTCATGTTGACTGCATTTGTCGTGCTTGCGGCGATTGTCGGCTGTTCTTCCGAGTCCCGTAACGTAACAATGCACAAGCCCGGTGTTTACAAGGGCGCGAAGAATCCAGTGCTGGCATTAAAGAATCAGCAGGAGTTGATCGATCGCCTCAAGCTGGTGCAAACGGATCGTTGATCAGAGGAGGGGTTTATGGCAACTCGAACCGTAAAACGGACCGTCGGCTTATTTGTTCTAGGCACGCTCTTTGTATTCCTGATGAGCGGGATTCTTTACTGGCAGGCCATCGGCGCTGATATCAGCAATCCGCGCGCCAGCATGTGGCGCACCGTCAGGGAGGGTTTCCAGGGGTTTACCAAGGTAACAACCGCCGGTCATAAGATATTGATCGTCAACAGTGGGGAGAACTGGCGGGAGTTTCGCAACAACCTGCTCATGCCGTTCTCCCAGTGGATCATTGCCATCGCGCTGGTCGTCATGGGTGTATTTTATATGCGCATCGGTCCCGACAAACTGGAGAAACCGAGGTCAGGAGTGAAAATCCAGCGCTATTATCAGTGGGAGCGGATTCTGCACTGGTATACCGCGGTGCTCTTCGTAATCATGGCCATCACGGGACTCAGCCTTCTTCTGGGGCGTATCGCTCTGATACCGGTTTTCGGCCATTGGGCTGAGTCGGTTTTTCTTTCGGCGTCGAAGGTGCTCCACAATTATTGCGGGCCCCTGCTTCTCATAGGCATCTTTTTGGAATTCGTCTTCTGGGTGCGCTACAACATTCCCAGGAAAATGGACCTGGATTGGTTTAAGAGCATGGGCGGCCTGCTCGGCAGCGGCCCTCGTCCCCATACGGGTAAGGTCAACGGCGGCGAGAAGGGCTGGTTTTGGCTCATGGTCATTTTCGGGGCTGCTGTGGGCATAACGGGCGTGCTCCTCGATTTTCCGATCTGGGGGCAGAGCAGGTTCACCATGCAGGTCTCTCACGTTATTCATGCTACTGTGGCCGTACTGTTCGTCACAGCCTCTTTCGGCCACATCTATATGGGGAGCCTGGGTGTAGAGGGTGTATTCGAAGGCATGTGGACCGGTTATGTCGATGAGGTCTGGGCTAAACAGCATTCTGACCTGTGGTATGAAGAACAGATGCATGAGAAAGAAGTGGGACGCGAGACAATGCCATCCTGAGCATAGAGACCGGGGGCCATTTTAGGAGACCTATTATGACCGTGGAATTTGGACTTCTGCTACTCGAATCCGCACTGCTCGTTGCTACCATCATACTTCTGATTTATGGCATCCACGAGGGAAAACGGAGGGACGACCTGCTCAGGGAGGTCGGGAGGGCTACAAGGGTGCTCACGCGTCAGGAGTATTTCTTCTCCATCATGAATGCAATGCTTGATGCGAAACAGGAAATAATCGGATGCATTACCGGTACACCCCCTTCCGACGACGATGTGCAGATGACCAGGCATATTGCAGATGCTATCGAGAACATGACCAGGAAAGGTGTGACCATCAAGTATCTTCTGCCAAAGTTCCCTGACCGGTTGCAGATAGGCGTTCAATACACAAAAGCGGGAGCTGAGATCCGCTTCAGCAGTTGTCTTATGGTCCATAGTATCCGTTATACCGTTGTCGATGAGAGAATTGTTGTGATTGGCATCCCGGAAAGTATCGGTGAAAGGGAGGCGACAAAAAAGGGATATACGATACCGTCCGAAGGGCTCGCTGTTGTCCTCAAAGACTACTTTAATGACTGCGAGAAACAGACGAGCTTGAAAGAATATATATTGGAGGTTATAGAACAGACCGGTGCTACAGTCGAGCATCTGGCAAGGGAATTTCGCTTGGATGAGAAGGAACTGAGGAAACTTGTTCAATAAAATGAATGGCGTTGCAGCGCGTGGCCTCTTAGATGGAAAAGGTATTCTAATGCTATAGGGCCTTCAATATAAATGAGGGATGGATGCGAGTCCGATCCTCCCAGGTTAGCAGGGGCGACTCAAAAATTGGGTGGGTCGTCGTGGGTCGCCCGTCCTTTTACTGCAATTTCTGTACTTCACGAGGGAAGCAGCATTCCCAGGCTGGCATACCATCTTCTTCATTGCGAAGTTTCATGGTCCACTCACCCTTGCTTATTTCCGTGGCAATAATAGCGGTGCCAACCTTCTTACCTCTGACTTCAACCTGGTCGCCAGCCATGAATTTCAACTTCTGATTGTTCATGAACCACTTCGGTCCCATATACACAATATAGTTGTTACCCTGATCCGTCACAAATCTCATCTGCAGAGCATCTTTCACGCCAGGCATATTTTCAACTTTCTTCACCTTTCCGGATTCAACTACAATCGCCTCGTTTCCCGTCAATGCCAGTATGGATCGGACCCGGAACTCCGAAAGACCATGCACCCACTGAAAAAGTGGACCCTGGCGCCTGCGATTCCTGAGCTAATGATGCTTGTGCAAACATTATGTTCATCGCAAGAGCCGTCGCAACTACCATAACCCATATTGTCGTTTTTCTCATACTCTCCTCCTCATAACTTAATACCTAGATTTATTGAATCGACCCACCCGATTATGAGCTTAAATACCCAGATAACTATCAATGTTCTCAACGGTGATGACAGCTAGCGCTCTAATGTCCCCAACTCTGTTCACAGAATTAAGAGGCTTTCGCCATCGATACCGTGATTTTCACCCTCAGGCGCAGAAATGATTCTGCCTGCAACTCTTTTTACCTAATAGATGCTTCATCATGAATCAATTTGCAATCAGGCATAGACTGATTTGTCGCTTCAAAAATCCTTAGATAGTCTTCTATTGCTCAGACAATTCGAAACGACAAATGAGGGATTGCCTGATTGAATTGATGACAATAGCTCTATAAATATTTTTGTATATACGATAATGTCGAAATCTCCATTGAACATTATTGCTCAACATTTAAAGGAGGAATAAAAATGATGAGACATCTACAAGGTAAATCGCGTCTTTTGGTATTATGTATTCTGGTTATCGGCATCATGATCTTCGCTGCCACTATCGAAGGTATCTGCGCGGAAAAGCAGATATCCAAGATGGCACCCCCTGGTGGTAATTACAAGAAGGTCAGCTCACTCGTTGCCCTGCCGGACTTTATCCCCGGTCTGGGAACTCTTTATGTGGATCCAGGCACGCTGCCAGCGGGCCCATTTCTCGCATATGACCGTAAAGGTCAGCTGGTGAGCAGCGTCTATATGATTCCTCTCAAGGACATTAATGAACACAAGGAATTCAAGAATCTTAAAGTAGCCCAGCTGAAAGTGGATCACGTGGATATGTACTACAATGCCGGACATCCCGGAGTCCCCGATCCTCATTACCATGTCATCCTGTGGTACGTCTCACCGGAAAAAGCGGCAGGGATGAAGTAGGGATAGGTGTATCATGCGGACTCGGAGGGAGTTTATTACGGTGGGCGGCCCAGAAGACATTTCCGAGCATCGAGCGGATTATGCGAGAGAAGATTGTCCGACGCTGATGGACAAATTGGCGGTGGCGACTTCCGCGTGCAAATTGCTATGCGAACTTGAATATACGACCGGAAGAACGTTCGCTTTGAGAATGGGTAAACCATGATAAAGATCAAAAGAGCTTATGACCCATTATCTTCGGATGATGGAAAGCGTATCCTTGTAGATCGTCTCTGGCCGAGAGGAATCAAGAAAGAAGATGCCGCTATCGACGAATGGCTCAAGGACATCGCACCCAGCACTGAGCTCAGAAAATGGTATTCCCATGACCCGGCAAAGTGGGGCGAGTTCAAGAAACGCTACAAGATTGAACTGAAAGACAAAATCGGGATCGTCGACCGGCTCCGTCAGGAATCAAAAAAGCGCACGATCACTTTCCTGTTTTCCGCCAAGGTAACTGACCTAAATAACGCGGTCGCTCTTAAGGAATTCATTGAACAGTGAGGCAGGCGGCTGATTCTTATATTACTCTCTTTCCATCCGTAATCCTCAATTATGCCATCTGTCGAACAGTAGTTAGTGTAAACCACCGACCGCATTGCCACCCGAAAGCATTTCACATCTTTCTACCATATCACTGTAGATTTCCCTTGCAAGTAATGATAGATAAGGTTGAATAGGTAACCGTCAGTAATTGACGGTAGCTAATCCTTAATCCCAGGTAACGTGCCGAGTTCGTACCGCACCTATTCTCTCTTCTGGGTGAGAAGATAAAATCACATTAGGAGAATCAACAAATGGCAATCAGCGATGAGTATAAAGACCTTGTCGGTTATCTTGAAAAGGCAATCAAGATCGTTGACAAAATGGGGATGCGTATCCTTGATTTTAAAAAGCATTCCGTAAAAATTATGCTGCCGAAAGAACCGAACGTCAATCACATCGGCACGGTATATGCCGGGTCTCTCTTTTCGCTGGCCGATTTCGCAGGAGGGGTTCTATTCTATTCCGCCTTCGACGTCAGGAAATACTATCCTTTATTGAAACAGGTTACGATCACCTTCAAGAGACCGGCGACAACAGATATTACCATTGAGGTATCGATGACCCCTGAACAGGCTGAAGGAATTAGAAAGATCGCTGATGAAACTGGAAAGGCAGATTGGGCATTGGATCTCGAACTGAAGGATGGGCAGGAAAATGTCTGCTGCATTGCCCACGCCACTTTTCAGATGAGAAGATCGTAAGATGCGCAGCATTGTCATCTTTTACAACAATATTTGTGAAAACAGAATGAAAGAAGGTTTCCCATGAGTATGCCGCATGAACTGCAAAAAGAAGAGATCATCGACCTTTTGAATCGGTGCTGGATGACCCATGACGGGATGTGGTTCTATCACTGCTTAAAGAACTTCGGCATAGAAAAGGCAAATGAGCTGAATAAAGCGGCAATAAAATCATTAGCGCCGATGGAAATTGACAGGATTAAGAAGGCCCTTGGTACGGAGAAACAAATCGATAATTTTCAAGAGTTAAAAGACTTCTTTATTGCCGTCTCCAATTTATTTATGCCCACTTTTATGAATATCACTATATCTTTCCCTAGGGAAAGCATACTCCACTGGGAATTTGAACCCGGAAATTGTTTCGCTTATAAAGGGATAAAGAGGATAGGGGCTATCAATGAATACGAATGCGGTGTCATATACAGGCTCGCATGCTGGTTCGACAGCCTGGGGATCAAGTATAATGTCACACCCCGGGTACGAAGATGCCTGATCCTTGATAGCGGTGTATGTCAGGGAGATTTTGATTTCGATTTTAGATGAATGGAAGGGAGCGGCAATTTAGAACCCGCCTCCCTTACGAAGGCAATTCAATTTTTGCATACTTCTTGAAATAGTATCTGATAAATTTTATTTTTCCACTCTCACTCATAATCATGAACGTCCCGAACTCTGCCATATCCTCCTTTCCACGACCATGTATCTGGACATCATTATTTTCAAATTTACCAAATATGTGGGCATGAAACAGAAAAACCTCCTCCCCGCCCGTCAATTGCGCGGTATGGCAGGTCACATAACAGTTCTTGGTGAGCTCGTAGATACCTTCTAACTCTATGTTTTTGACATTTACTTTATACTGTTGATCGAAATCGTCTCTTGCCAGACTGTCTACTTTTTTTGTCAAGGTCTCTCTATCTGCTTTGCCTTCCTTTGCAGATAGAAAGAGCTGATGAAGAAAATCATCTCCCAACAATTTTTGCTGATCCTGCGCATGAACAACGGACGCAGCGGCAAGCAAGAAAAAGATTGACAATAGAAGTGTTAAGAATGTCAGCGCATGATTATTATTGCCCCTTTGCTTCATATTCGACCCCATTCTCTGTACCGGCTATTTCAATAATCCAGTTCAGGCTGCTGGAAAATATTTTCACGAACTACACTTTTTGAGAACAAATATATCAAGGAAGAGCGGCAATACGTGAGGTCACGAAAAAGCTCATTTCAGATCTACGAATTTATATCCGATCCCCCTGACTGTAAGAATGTATTGCGGATTTTCCTTGTCTTCTTCAAGGGCCATCCTCAGGCGGCTGATGTGGACATCCACCGTGCGTGGCTCGACGAAAGTCTCATCTCCCCATACGTAGTCCAGAAGCTGATCTCTCGTGTAAACCCTGCCGGGATGTTGTGTAAAGAATCGAAGGAGTTTTAATTCTGTGGGACCGAGATCTATTTTCTTTCCATCTATAGTGACCTCATATGAGGTGTAATCGAAGCGGAGCCCTTTGTATGCGAACTGTTCTTTCTTGTCTGAATCATGACGCACTTCCGCCCTTCGCATGACTGCACGAACCCTGGCAATCAGTTCTCTCACATTGAAAGGCTTGGTGACGTAATCATCTGCCCCCATCTCAAGGCCCAGTATCTTATCTACCTGATCACCCTTAGCTGTGAGCATGATAATCGGAAGCGTTTCAGTCTGCGGATCTCTTTCGGATAAATTTGCATACCTCTAATCCTCTGATGCCCGGAAGCATGAGGTCGAGAATGACCATATCCGGTCTCTTGGCCTTAACCAGCTTTAAGGCGTTTTCCCCATCGTAGGCCTTTATAGTTACAAATCCTTCCTTCTCAAGGTTGTAACCGATCAAATCCACGATGTCTTTTTCATCATCAACAATAAGAATTTTTTTTGGCATAATCAGAAAAGATACTCCAGGAGTTTTTTCAGACTATTGATTCTGATGCACTCCATCTTTTTTTCTGCGAACCCATTTCGGGAAGAGGTCTGAGGAATGATGCAGCGCTTGAACCCCATACGGGCCGCCTCCTTGATCCTGATGTCCATCTGAGAGATCCCCCTAACCTCACCGGCAAGACCCACTTCACCGAATACAACGGTGCCCTTATCAATAGGTTTGTTGAGAAAACTGGAAGCCATGGATGCGACAATTCCCAAGTCAACTGCCGGCTCGTCAACCTTCATGCCGCCTGCCACATTAATAAAAATGTCGTGACCGCTGAGACGGAAACCGCAGACCTTATCCATGACAGCGGCAAGCAACGCTACGCGATTATGGTCTACCCCGATGGTCGTCCGGCGCGGCATGCCGAAGTTAGTGGGATTGACAAGGGATTGGATCTCTATAAGGATCGGCCTGGTACCTTCGATACTCGGCACAACCACTGAACCCGGTTCGCCTTCCGGCCTTTCCGTTAGAAAAAACGCCGAGGGGTTTGCTACTTCATTTAAACCGTTGCTCCTCATTTCAAAGACGCCGATTTCATTAGTCGGCCCGAATCTATTCTTGATGGCCCTGATGATGCGGTAAGCATGGCTGGAGTCTCCCTCGAAATAGAGCACCGTATCTACCATATGTTCCAGCACCTTCGGACCTGCTATGGAGCCGTCCTTGGTTACATGACCGACTAGAAAAACGGGAATGCCCGTCTTTTTTGCAAGGAGGATGAGGCGTCCGGATGATTCCCTTACCTGGCCCACACTTCCCGGCGCGGATGTGAGGACCGGCGAATACATAGTTTGAATGGAATCTACCACCACCACTCTCGGCGATATCTCCTTAATATGTTTGATGATACTATCAAGATCAATCTCAACCAACACAAAAATGTTCTTTGATGAAGCCCCGATCCGTTTGCCCCGGAGCTTTATCTGCTTTGCCGATTCCTCACCGGAGATGTAGAGGATCTTTAAATCCTTTTCTGCCAGATTGTTGACTACCTGAAGAAGCAAGGTCGATTTGCCGATGCCCGGGTCCCCACCCACCAGGGTTACAGAACCGTTTACAATACCGCCGCCAAGAACCCTGTCCATTTCCGAAATCCCGGTCGTCATCCTTTCTTTTTCATCCGCGACGATCTCGTCGATGGGCAAAGGGGCTTCGTTGAACTGGATGCCAGCAGGACCCGCAGGATCAATGGCTCTTACTTCTTCCTCGGCAAACCGGTTCCATTCCTCGCACGAGGGGCACTTACCCAGCCATTTTGGTGACTGGTGCCCACAGTTTTGACAAAAAAATGCTGTTTTAATCTTTTTCAAATAAATATCCTTTTTCAGTGCTTTAACGTAGCATGAACATATGTTTTTTTGACTCGGCAGTCAATATTAAACCAATTCAAAAAATCTTGAGTAATCATTTCAATGCTGATATATTTCTACGTCTGTCAAAAAAAATCGGGAGATAGTGAAGTATGCATAATCCAAATTTTAGTTCCGGCCCTTGCAGCAAGAGGCCCAATTGGAGTCTTGATTTTCTCAAGAACGCCGCCGTCGGCAGATCCCATCGCTCGTCCCTGGGAAAGGAAAAACTGGTAAAGGCGATAGCCGAAAGCAGAGAAATCCTGGGAATCCCGAAGGACTACCTTGTCGGAATAATGCCTGGATCGGACACGGGCGCTTTTGAAGCAGCAATGTGGACCCTCTTAGGGCCTCGTCCTGTTACAGTTCTTGTCTGGGAGAGCTTTTCCGAAGGTTGGGCTACGGATATTACTAAACACTTGAAACTGAACCCCACTGTCCTGAAAGCAGATTACGGGAAAATACCGGATTTGAAGTCAGTCGACTGGTCCAATGATTGCGTCTTTGTTGCGAATGGAACAACGAGCGGCGTAAGAATCCCGGATTGGAACTGGATTCCCAAGGATCGTGAGGGCTTATCCCTCTGTGACGCTACAAGCGCTGTTTTCGCGATGAATATCGACTGGTCAAAAGTGGATGTGCTGACGTATTCCTGGCAGAAATGTTTGGGCGGTGAAGCTGCCCACGGCATGCTCGTCTTAAGCCCGAAGGGCATACAGCGCATCGAAACTTACGATCCGCCGTGGCCGCTTCCCAAAGTTTTCCGGATGAAAAAAGGCGGCAAGATTGACAAGGCAATCTTTGAAGGTGACACTATCAATACTCCTTCCATGCTCTGTGTGGAAGACTATCTTGATGCCCTCAAATGGGCAAAGGAAATGGGATTGGCCGGTCTCATACAGAGGAGCGAGAAAAACCTACAGGTAGTCGAAGAATGGGTTGGAAAAAATGATTGGGTCGCTTTTCTTGCGGCATCAAAGGACACACGATCGAGCACATCCGTGTGTCTCTCTGTAACCGGTGAAAAAGTGCGTAAGCTCTCTAAGGACGATCAGGCAAAGTTCCTCAAGAGTATATCCAGTGAACTCGGGAAGAAAAATATTGCGCACGACATAAATTCTTACAGAGATGCACCGCCGGGATTCCGTTTCTGGTGCGGCCCGACGATCGAACCGGAAGATATTAAAGATGCCTTGGCAGAAATGGCAAAGATATATGATCAAAAAATTAAAGAATTATGATCTCTTTTGGATCATCAGGATATTTCATTAACTAAATTCAGGAGGATGACAAATATGAAGAAAGTTCTCGTAAGCGATACGCTGGCTGCCGAGGGCATTGAAATACTGAAGAACGCACCTGGCATAGAGGTCGATGTAATGACAAACCTCACGCCTGATGAACTCAAAGGCGTCATCAAGGATTATGATGGCCTGGCCATCAGGAGTGCCACGAAGGTCACCAAGGAGATTATCGACCACGCGGAGAAACTCTCTGTAATCGGAAGGGCGGGAATCGGCCTTGATAACGTGGATATCGCCGCGGCCAGCAAAAGGGGTATCGTCTGCATGAATACCCCCGGAGGCAATACCATCACCACTGGTGAACATACAATCGCCATGATGTTTTCCCTCGCGAGAAAGATACCGCAGGCCACGGGTTCAATGAAAGAGGGGAAGTGGGAAAAGAACAAATTCATGGGCGCAGAGCTCTATAATAAGACTCTCGGCATTATCGGTATCGGGCGCGTCGGTACCATCGTTGCTGACCGGGCCATGGGTCTGAAGATGAATGTCATCGCCTATGATCCTTTCATCTCCCCGGAGGCAGCGGGCAAGCTGGGAATCACCCTCGTCACTTTGGACGAGCTGCTGCAGAAATCCGACTTCATCTCAGTCCACACACCCATGACAAAAGAGACGAGGGGCATAATCAATGCCAAGGCTTTTGCCAAGATGAAGAAAGGGGTTTATGTGATAAATTGTGCGCGTGGCGGTATCATAAATGAAAAGGACCTCTATGATGCCCTCGTCTCAGGAAAAGTTGCAGGCGCCGCCCTGGATGTTTTCGAAGAAGAGCCGACAAAAAATAAAGACCTCATCTCTCTTGGCAATGTGATCTGTACTCCCCATCTGGGAGCGTCGACCGATGAAGCCCAGATTAATGTGGCCATAGCCATTGCCGAGCAGATAGTAAACTTTCTCACGAGGGGAGAGATCAAAAATGCCGTTAATTTCCCGTCTGTCAGCGCCGAACTGCTGACTGTTATCCAGCCTTATTTAGACCTCGCGGAAAAGATGGGGACGTTCGAGGCGCAGTTGGTTAAGGGCGGTATCAAAGAAGTTACGGTAGAGTACAGCGGAGACATCTTGAACTACAATGTAGCTCCCATAACCATTTCCCTGCTGAAAGGGCTCTTGACGCCGATTCTGAATGAAAATGTTAATTACATAAATGCACCTCTCATCGCCAAAGAACGCGGCATCAGGGTAGTAGAATCAAAAAGCAGTGAGGCGAAGGATTATACGAGCATGATATCGCTGACTGTCAAAACAGCCCAGGAAGCTGGCTATGCGGTGGGCACGATCTTCGGTCGGCAGGATCTCAGAATCGTCAGGGTCAACAAATTCACTGTCGAGGTAATCCCGGAGGGACACATGCTGGTAGTGTCCAACTACGACAAACCCGGAGTCATCGGCAATCTTGGCACAACCCTGGGAAACAACAATGTCAATATTGCGAGACTCCACTTGAGCCGTGAGCAGATCGATGGAGAGGCGCTCGTAGTCCTGATGACAGACACGATGGTGCATGAGGATGTTCTCGATAAACTCCGCAATCTGCCCAACATCATCTCCGTTATTCAGCTGGAGATGTAGACAGGAGAATGGCTAATGGCAAATGTCGCTGTTGTTGGTACACAATGGGGTGATGAAGGCAAGGGGAAGGTAGTTGACCTGTATGCGAAGAGCGCAGACGTCATTGCGCGGTTCCAGGGCGGAAACAACGCCGGCCATACTCTCGTCGTAAAAGGTGAACAGACAATTCTGCATTTGATACCTTCAGGAATCCTGCATGATAACAAGATTTGCGTAATCGGCAACGGGGTGGTGGTAAACCCCAAAGTTCTTCTCGAAGAGATAGACAGCCTCAAGAGCCGGGGGCTCTTGCCGCCCAATACGAAATTGTACGTGAGTGAAAGGGCCCACGTCATCATGCCCTACCACTGGAAGCTTGATGTTGCCCGCGAGTCTCACGGTCTGGGCAAGAAAATTGGGACTACGGGAAGAGGCATCGGACCAGCCTACGAAGATAAGATTGCGCGGGTGGGGATACGCATGTGCGATCTTTTGGATGATCAGGCATTCAGAGAAAAAGTCACCAGAAATGTAGAAGAAAAGAACTTTTATCTGACTAGGCTTTTCCAGGAAGACCCCCTGGATGCAGAGGCGATATACAACGAATACAAGGCTTATGCCGAGCGTCTCCGGCCATACGTGACGGACACTTCGATGGTCATAAACGACCACCTCAAGAAAGGGAAGAGAATACTTTTCGAGGGGGCCCAGGGATGTCACTTGGACATTGACCATGGCACATTTCCCTATGTCACGTCATCAAATACCGTCTCCGGGAACGCCAGCTGCGGAACCGGCGTGGGACCGTCGTCCGTTGGGGAAGTCATCGGGATATGCAAAGCATATACAACGAGGGTGGGCGAAGGTCCGTTTGTAACAGAATTGACCTGTGCAATCGGAGACAGTATACGTGATGTTGGTCATGAATATGGCGCAACTACGGGCAGAAAGCGGCGCTGCGGCTGGCTGGACATGGTCTTGGTAAGACAATCTTTGCGGCTCTCCGGAATAACGGGAATAGCTCTCACCAAACTTGATGTTCTTACCGGTCTCGAAAAGGTGAAGATATGCATAGGCTACCGTTCACCACAGGGAGAGTTCACAGAGTCCGTTCCTTCAAACCATCGCCTCCTTGAGCAATGCGAGCCCGTTTATGAAGAGATGGAGGGATGGAAAGAAGATATCGGCAAGGCCAGGCAGATCAAAGAGCTTCCCCGTAATACCAGGTCATATATTGAGAGACTGGAAAAGCTAGCAGGTACGAAGCTGGTGCTGGTATCCGTGGGTGCAGGCAGGGACGAAACGATAATCCTGAGAAATCCCTTTTCTGACTGATACCTTTTTTCCTTGACAATTCAAGAGTCTTCCTAGTAAGAGGGCAAGCTCAAAAAATAGTTTATCGGCGGGCCGTTAGCTCAGTTGGTAGAGCAGCGGACTTTTAATCCGTTGGTCGGGAGTTCAAGTCTCCTACGGCCCACCAGATAAAAAAACATGCCTCAGTTGAATAATCCCTTGACTCTTCCCCACATTCCGGCCGACCTTTTTCCATAGCTTCCGTGAACATGTATCGTCGTTGTTTGCTTAAAACCCAATGTGAGAAAAACTCGTATTGAAAAAGAGGACGCGTATTGATATGTATACGTTCCCGTACAGGCCATTGCAGTTCCCTCTCGTTTTTCCGCGGCGAATAATAATTTCGCAGGATGGAGTATCAAAATGCCAAGTATAATTCTAAAACAGTGTCCGAAGGTTTACATCCTGGAGACACACCGCTCCAAGACACCGGACTCGACACTCCAATTTATCCAAAGCATCAAAGAATTGGTCAGCATGATTGACTTCCGCGAAGCATCGGATCTAGACAGGATCGGGATTCCGGTCTTTATCTGCCATCGTATAAGGCCGGACAGTTCGAAAACTAGCCACACGGGAAAGGGAGTATCCCAGATTCAGGCCCAGGTTTCACTTACCATGGAGTCGATCGAACGCTATTCGTCGGAATTCAAGGACGAGTATAAAAGTAAACTGGTCAGTGGCAGCTATAACCAATTGAAACGGAAGTTCAACATTCTTGATCCCCGCGAGATGATTCTTTCGAAAATCAGCGATTACAATCATGATCGGGAAATTCACTGGGCATGGGGATGCGATTTGGCGCTGGATGAGGATATCCTGGTCCCTGCCTGCGCGGTCTACCATCCCTACCATCTGGACGATGCCTTTCTTATGGACACCCACACGAACGGTATTGCCGCAGGCAACACTATGGAAGAAGCAGTCGTGCACGGTCTTGCCGAGCTTATCGAGCGTGACGCATGGAGCATCGCACGGTACGAAGGCAATTTCAACGACGCCCTTTTTATCGAGGATGAACCTGCCAACCAGTTCATTATCAACATTTTTGACAAATTCGAAAACGCCGAGATAGAGATCGTCGCCAAAGACATCACCTCAGATATCGGAGTCCCGGTGATTGCCGCCTTTTCCCGTGACCTGGTTTATCCCGCCATGAAACCCGTAGACGGTTTCGGCGCTCATCTTGATCCCCGTGTCGCCATGATTCGATCCCTTCTCGAGATCGTGACCACCAGAGCGTTGTTCATTCAGAAGTTTGGGATCGAAGGAATGTGCGAACCCGTAACGGCCTATCTTGGTGAGCAGGAGAGAACCGATGATCCACGGTTCTACGCATACAATTACAAGGGCCTTCGGGATATTGAAGTGAGCTACGGTAAAGACATCCTCCAGGATGTCAGGACCATAATCGGGAAGCTGCAGGCAAGGGGTTTGGAGCGTGTGATAGCAGTAAATCTGACGAGGCCGGACACAGGCATTCCAACTGTCCGTATGATCGTTCCCGGGCTTGAGGCATACTGCTTTGACAAGATGAGAATGGGAGCACGCATCCTGAAAGGTTAGATGGATGAATCTATTAAGACAAGGCTGAGGTAGAATAATGAAAGAAACAACAAATCTCAGGGAAGTCGAAAAAGCCGAGATACTGACGCTTCAGGACAATTTCATTGAGATCACGGCCATGGACAACAGTGTCATCGTATCGCGGGCCCGTTTTCTGCTGGACGGTGAGATCAAAACCTCCATACGGGCGGAACATGGCTTTTCCGCCATAGTAAGAACTACAACCGCCGGTCGGACCAGAACTCTCCTCTTTGATTTCGGATTTTCCGAGGACGGCGCAGCTGCAAATGCCAAGGCGATGGGCGTCGATATGGGCAAGGTCGAGGCGCTGGCGCTCTCTCACGGCCATAGCGACCACTTTGGCGGCTTTAAGAAATTAGTCAAGATGATAGGCAGGGAAGGAATCGAATTGGTTCTTCACCCGGCGGCTTTTAAACAAGAACGCTACCTCAAGTTTGGCCATGACTTCAAGGCCCGGTTTCCCAAATGGACAAAAAATGAAATAGAAAAAACCGGTGCCCGGTTACGAGAGACGAAGGTTCCTCTTCCTCTGTTAGACGGCGATGTTCTATACTTGGGAGAGATTCACCGCCAGACTGAATTTGAAAAAGGGATGCCCAATGCCTTCTTTATGGATAAGGGAATAGAGACCTGGGATCCCATCGAGGAAGATACGGGCATCGCCATAAATCTTAAGGGAAGGGGTTTAGTAGTTCTTACCGGGTGTGCGCATTCAGGCATCGTCAATACCGTCAACTATGCCAGAACAGTGACGGGTGTTAATCCTGTCCATGTCATCATGGGAGGGTTTCACCTCGCCGGTCCGGCTTTCGAACCTATCGTGGGAAAGACAATCGAGGCGCTGAAGAAAATAAATCCCACCTATATCGTGCCCACTCATTGTACGGGAAGGAAATCCGTTATGGAAATCGAAAAGGCAATGCCGGCGCAATTTATCTTGAACATGGCGGGAACAGGGCTGACCTTTTCTTCCTGATGCTATTACTCTGGCATTCCCAAAAAAATGCGCATGCGTTACCAGAAACGTTGATCCTCACGCTCCAGCTTATGCGAGACAGGGGCCAGAGGCGATGGGTCGCCTATTTACTCTCTGGCAGAGCAGTCTTCCTGTCCGGACTTTTATACCACCAGAAATCGTTACCGCTGACAGGATCGTCATATCCAAGCTCTCCCTCCTTTTCAATTAGACGGGCATGATCCGTTTCATTTGCCTCATGAATTAACCTGTCCGAAGTCATGACAGACCCGATGAGACATCCATGCTTCTTGATCGCTTCGACAGCATATGATGAACATGATGGGTACATTTGGCAACGATCTCCGATCACGGGAGAAATATATTGCTGGTAAAACCTGATTGCCTGCACTAAAAGATATCCGCAAGATGACACGTAAGTTTCCTGCGCCGGAGTCTCTTCCCTGTCCGAAGCTGTATCATTAAAGTCCCAAGGGGTAAATGGTTTCTCGTCCATGCAATAACAGGGAACGGCAAGGCCAATCGACAACATGATTATGGGCACTATGATAATAAGTGCCGTATTCGTTTGAAATATCCCTGAGTGCCGAGCCACTGAAGAGTTCCTCTTATCAAACAATTTTGATGCGACAGTTAAGTTTTATATTTTACACGAGGATAATTGTACAAGGAAATATTTCAACGGTTGTGGTGATGTTATGTCTTGATCAATTCATATAGCACGGCGCGTCGCTTGCCCGTTATCTATCGCAATACTCATTCTCTCTCTTTCATCATATATCCCTTTCAGCCCCATTGCTTGATATCTCTTCAATCGGCAAATACGACTTTATAATTACGCATAGGTAGGCAATCTACGAGAAAATCAGGTGCCGTTAATCACCAAGATGCATAAAACTTATCCCCTCTTTGGATGAGGACGTTGCATTTTCAAATAAATACTAATATATATGGACTGCTGCAAATGGTGAATAGATGGATAAACCTGCTTTGAGAAGGGATATACAACCCGTTACCACAACCATTAAGGGTCGGCGGATGATCGCCTTTCATGATCCTTACCATTTGACCGACCACGGCGTTGCGCTTGATTTTAACACACTCCCCATCCTGCAGCTCCTTGATGGATCTCATGATCTGAGGGACATTCAGGCCATGCTTATAAAAAGGCAGGGTGGTCGCATTGTTTATGTATCGGAGATTGAATCATTTATTGAGTCACTTGACAGGGCCTGTCTTTTGGAAAGTCCATCCTTCCACCAGAAGATGTGCGGGCTCCGCAGCGAATTCAGTAACCGACCGACAAGGCTTCCCGTCCATGCGGGAAAGTCCTATGTGTCAGAGCCAGCTCAGCTCGCTCAGTTCATAGAGAATGCAGAAAACAACTTAAGTCAGGAATATTTACAGCATATCTCGAATAATATTAGAGGTATCCTCGCTCCCCATATCGATATCAACATAGCCAAAGACATCTACGTGAATACCTACCGTTATTTGAAGGGGAAAAACTATGATATCGTTGTGATTTTAGGGATCAACCATCACGTGCAGGAAGGGCTTTATTGCATCTCCGAAAAAAACTACATAACTCCCTTCGGAGAAATCAAAACAAATAAAGAATTTACCAGGAAATTAAGAAAGAGGGTGCCTGAAGGAACATTCGCACCCGATGATTTCGGCCACATGACGGAACATTCCATCGAGTTTCAAACTATTTTCCTGCACCACTACCTCACGGGCCCCTTTACCATAGTGCCCATTCTCTGCGGGGGCGTCCACGAGTTCATCCAGCATAGCACTAACATGCTGACTGATGGGAGGTTCCTGGAAATGGTGTCCGCGATGAAAGAATTGCTGGATGAAGGAAAGGAACGCATACTTCTTGTCGCGGGCGTCGACCTTTCCCATGTGGGACAGAAATTTGGCGATCAGGCAACGGCGGAAGCCCTTCTTCCCCAGGCTATAACCCATGATAAAATGATACTTTCCTACCTTTGCCGCGGAGAACCGGAAAATATCTTCCGGGAGGTCCTTGAAACACAAGACAGATACCATGTTTGCGGTCTGCCTGCCATCCTGCTCTTCGCCAGCCTGCTTGCGGAAAACCGAGCGGACATTCTTTACTTTGAAACCTTCCGCGAACGCGAGACAGAAAGTGCCGTAAACTACGCCTCATTGATTTTCACAACAGCATAAGGATACCTCATCCTAAGGGAGGATTTGCAAGCAATTCCTTAGTGGATCGTATACAGAGAATGTAACATGATATACAGTTGATCTAATTGCGGGTCTATGAATACGATTGACATCATCGATAATTTAGAATATTTTTTAATGTAAAAACCAGCGAATTTGGGAGGTCTTAAGGGATGACTGCTTATAAATTGCGCGGCTTGATGCCAGCGGCGTCCTTAGCACTGCTAATCTTTATATTGATTGCATCCGCCGGCGAAGCACAGGGACAAACACTTTACGAATATATCGACAAAGACGGCACGGTGATCATCACCGATAATCCACCGCCCGGAGTCAATGTCAAGAAGTCACAATCATTGCCTACTATGACGGAAGAGCAAAAAGCAGCGTCGGAAAAAGAAGGCAATGAAAAAGTGCAGAGATATCGTGAGGCCGATGCGAAAAGAAAAGAAAGGGAAGCAAATATCAGAGTCGCCAGAGAAGAATTGGAGAAGGCAATAAGAGACGAAGAAAACTACAGGAGGAATATGAATCAGGCCTCCGGTTATGCGCAGAGACACCACTGGCGAACGCTGGTAGATGAACAGCTAAGACTTATCGAAGAAAAGAAGAAAAAACTTGACGACCTCGAAAGCCGTCCATAACCAAGAGATAGGATCGGCTCCACTTATCAACTGCCGTAACTTCTGGTCCGGCTCGACAGCAACCAGACGACCGGACAGAAGCCCAACCCTAAAAACACCCCTGTAAATATTTCCTGGCGATTTCTTCGGCCAGAGAAGCTGGATCTGATTCCTTCTTCAGCAGTTTTTCGACCATGCTGTCGAGTTCACCCGTTTTTACGAGCATTTCTAACACGGGTTCGAGGATATTGGATCGCAGGGCCTCATTCAGTTCATGCAGCCTCTTGCGCCGCTGCCTGTCGCCGATAAGATCACTGGTTATGAGAAACTCATAGTGTTCGTGAATCTTGGAAGATAATGTCCGAAGGTCCTCTTCGAATTCTTCCGGCTTAAAGGAATTCCTGATTGTAACGACGGGCGGCTTCCAACCTCCGGGAGGAATCGGTGACATTTCGATCATGGTCATGAGCTCCCTTTGGAGCTTTTGCGCACCATCACGATCCGCCTTGTTGACGACGAATACGTCAGCAATCTCCATGATGCCTGCCTTGATTGCCTGGATTTCATCTCCCATACCAGGCACAAGGACGACGACTACTGTATGGGCATAGTGGATAATCTCCACCTCCTGCTGACCCGTACCTACGGTTTCCACAAATATTACATCTTTCCCCATTGCATCCATGACATGGATGGCATCGCCAACTGCCTTCGAGAGGCCGCCCAAGGAACCGCGCGTGGCAAGACTCCGTATGAAGACGCCTGTATCCTCGGAATGGCGCTGCATACGGATCCTGTCACCGAGCGTTGCTCCGCCCGTAAAGGGACTTGTCGGATCAACGGCGAGAACCCCTACCGTTTTTTCCTTCTTACGGCTTGTCTCAATGAGACCGTCAACAATAGTGCTCTTCCCTGCTCCCGGCGAACCGGTAATCCCCACAACCTGGGCTTTACCCGTATATGGGAAAATATGTTTTATGGTAAGTTTTGCTTCGGGGATACTATCTTCTATGTCTCTTATAAGGCGGGAGGCAGTCCGAATGTCCCCCGCCTTAATCTTCTTGCCTCTCTCCATTACTTTCTTTCCACCGGTTTTACATTGCTGTTAACCCAATTCACGATCGTATCCAGGGTAGTACCCGGCACGAAGATCGCCTTGATGCCCGCGTCATATAGTTTCTGAAAATCCTGTTGGGGGATGATTCCCCCCCCGATCACGGTGATATCGTCAGCACCTTTCTCCTTCAATAGACTAACCACCTGGGGAAATAAGTAACGATGCGCCCCCGATAGACAGCTCAGACCTACGAGATCCACATCTTCCTGGATCGCCGACGCTGCAATCATCGCCGGTGTCTGATGACACCCCGTATATATTACCTCAAAACCAGCGTCCCGGAAACACCTGGCTAAAACCCTGGCGCCCCGGTCATGACCGTCAAGTCCTGGTTTTGCTACCATAACACGAATCTTTCTCTTAGCCATTACCATCTCCTCCTTCAATCAGTCCTAATAGAGTCCCGGATCGCGGTACTCGCCATAGATCTCACGATAGACGTCGCATATCTCCTGGACGCTCGCCAGGTTCTTCACTGCCTCGATGCAGGAAGGCATGACATTCTCACCCTTCTTGCAGGCGTTCTTAATGTCGTCAAGACTCTTCTTGACAGCCTTGCTGTCTCTCTTTCTGCGGACCGCATTCAACCGCGCGATCTGATCCTCTTCAACTTTATCATCAATCTCTAAAAGAGGGATGGGTATCTCTTCTTCTGTCACATATTTGTTGACGCCGACCATAATCTTCTCACAGGAGTCAATCTGCCTCTGGAACTTGTAGGCGGCATCGGCTATCTCCAACTGCGGGAACCCCTTTTCTATTGCAGCCACCATACCGCCCATCTCATCGATCTTGTTGATGTAGTCCCACGTCTGCTCTTCCATCTCGTTGGTTAATGCTTCGACAAAGTACGAGCCCGCCAGAGGGTCGATCGTGTTGGCAGCGCCGGTCTCTTCCGCGATGATCTGCTGCGTACGAAGCGCAATCTGCACGGCGTGATCCGAGGGAAGGCACATTACCTCATCGAGGGAATTGGTGTGCAGGGACTGGGTTCCGCCAAGGACAGCGGCAAGGGCTTGCGTGGCCGTCCTGACGACGTTGTTGTAAGGCTGCTGCGCCGTCAGCGAACATCCGGCGGTCTGCGTATGGAAGCGCATCCACCATGATCTCTGGTCCTTCGCCTTATAGCGGTCCCGCATAACTTTTGCCCAGATCCTCCGGGCGGCGCGCATCTTACAAATCTCCTCAAAGAAATCTACATGGGAATTGAAGAAGAATGAAAGTCGCGGAGCGAATTCATCGACATTCAACCCCTTCCGGTTGATCACGTCCTCCACATACTCCATGCCGTCTCTAAGGGTAAAGGCAAGCTCCTGAACCGCTGTGGAACCGGCTTCCCTGATATGGTACCCGCTGATGCTGATGGTGTTCCATCTCGGGACATACTTCGTGCCGAACTCAACGGTGTCGCTGACGAGCCTGACGGACGGCTCCGGCGGGCACATTAAAGTCTTCTGCGCAATGAATTCCTTCAGCATGTCATTCTGAATCGTGCCGCCTATCTTGGTAAGAGGTATACCCTTGATCTGCGCCGCTGCACAGTACATCGCCCAGAGCACAGTAGCCGGCGGATTGATGGTCATGGACGTAGTAATCTCATCCATGGGAATCCCGTCCACCAGTTGCAGAAAATCCTCAAGGGTATCTATGGCAACGCCGCACTTCCCGCACTCGCCGCGGGCCTTGGGGGAGTCCGTGTCGTAGCCCATAAGAGTCGGGAAATCAAATGCTGTACTGAGGCCTGTCTGTCCTTCTTTGAGAAGCATGTGCCACCGTTTGTTGGTCTCCGCAGCGCTTCCCATGCCGGAAAACATCCTGAACGTCCAGAATCGTCCGCGATAACCCGTCGCCTGATTGCCACGCAAGTATGGAAACTGGCCGGGGTATCCGATATCACGGACAAAGTCCATATCCTTTATGTCATCAGGACCATAAAGCCTCCTGATCTCGAGATCTGAAACTGTAGACCATCGATCCTTCTGGTCAGGAACTTTACTGACCACCCTCCGGACTTCATCCTCCCATTTTTTCCTGAGCTCACTGGATTGACTCAGGACCTCCTTTGCAAAATACATATTAGCGCCTCCTTCCAATAGATCTTATATCAATTGCGTTATAAAGACAGGGTCATAGAGTTCGTTAATCCTCGCTCCGCCCTGCAGGTTTGTCCAGAGAAAAAGAAATACCGCCAGCTCATACGATCAATGAATGGACAATGACCCAAACTTATGTTATGCAGTCTCCGCTATATATAGAGAGATTAAGAACGGAGGAACTGCTATTGAAGATCAAAATGCCCATAAAGTTTCACGGCAACTACAGGGTCACCATACGCCAGGGTGAATGGGAAACCAGGGAACGATGCCAGAAACTCGTCGTCCGGGAGCTGTCTCCGTCTGAAAAAGAGCAATACTACAAACAGATGGATGAAAAAGACATCCCCACTCACCAGGTGAGTTTCTTTGATTTCGGCTGCCGTCGCATTATAGAGGGCAAACTCACAGCTAACGAAGAGGACAGGGTGGCTTTCGCAGTCGAAGAAAAAGAGTATGAGTTCTCACCCTTCAGGATCGAAAAATAATTTCTATTCAAACATTGCTGGAATAAGAATCTCAGCTCATCTGCTTCTTAAGGAGATGAGCTGAGTCCCGTGGACAGCTCTATCTCATACTCAAAAGTTTTCTTGAGATGACTACCCGCTGAATCTCGTTCGTCCCCTCATAGATCTGGCAGATCTTCGCATCCCGCATGTGTCTCTCAGCAGGATATTCCTTGGTGTAGCCGTAGCCGCCGAATATCTGCACGCACTCAACGGAAGCCCTCATTGCCACATCGGACGCGTAACACTTCGCCATGGCCGATTCCTTCTCAAAATCAAGATGGTTGTCTTCCATCCAGGCGGCGCGAAGGAGCATCAATTCTGCCGCATCGAGTTCCATTGCCATGTCGGCGAGCTTGAACTGGATTGCCTGGAACGTTGCAATCGGCTTACCGAACTGCACTCTTTCTTTTGCATACGCAAGGGCGTCTTCGAGAGCGGCCTTCCCGATACCGCAGGCCTGGGAGCCGATACCGATTCTCCCTGCATCCAGTCCCATCATCATCTGCTTAAACCCCTGTCCCGGTTTGCCCAGGAGGTTTGCCGCCGGTATCTCGGCATCCTCGAACACAAGCTCAGCCGTACCGGACGCGAGGATTCCCATCTTCTCCTCGACCTTGCCTACTTTAAAACCGGGGGTGTTCTTCATATCCACGATAAGATTGATGACCCCTTTATATCCTAACGCGGGATCGGTAGTGACAGCTAAAACGCAGTAGTGCGCCACATTACCGTTCGTTATGAATATTTTGGTCCCGTTAACTATATATTTGTCGCCTTTCAGCACGGCCCTGCACTTAAGTGCCGCCGCATCCGAGCCGGCGCTTGGTTCAGTCAACCCATAGCACCCCTCGACCTTCCCGCCTGCCACTGGCGGCAGATACTTCTTCTTCTGCTCTTCCGACCCAAAGGCTAGTACCGGGAACCCGTAAAGAGAATTGTTGACCGACACGATAACACCGCAGCTCGCGCACGCCTTGGAGATCGCGATGAGGCTGTGGACGTACGTCACTGTATCCATGCCCGCACCGCCATACTCCTGGGGAACAGCGATTCCCATGATGCCCATTTCGCCGAGCTTGCGGCAGATCTCTTCCGGATGCCTGTGTGTCTTGTCCAGCTCTGCAGCTATGGGTTTAATCTCCTGTTCTGCAAACTTCGTTACCATCTCCTTCACGTCACGTTGATCTTCTGTCAAAGCAAAATTCATGGCTCAACCCCCTTGCAAGAATGTGTTATTAAAGCAATCGCAAAAAACGTTTCATCAACTTCCGGTATAAGCAGGCTTTCTCTTTTCGAGGAAAGCCTTCATTCCTTCTTTCTGATCATCCGTGCTGAAGCACTGAGCACAACATTCCATTTCCAGCCTGATCCCGTTATCAAGAGCAAGATCATAACCATAATTGATGGAATGCTTGGCCATCTTCAGGGCGAATCCAGGCATACGGACCAGTTTCAGCGCGAATTTTTTTGTTTCCGGGAGAAGCTGATCGAGGGGATATACCCTGTTTACGAGGCCAATGTCGAAAGCCCTTTTCGCATCAATCTGCTCGCCACCCATGATGAGTTCCTTGGCCCTTCCCATTCCTATCAGACGCGAAAGCCTCTGGGTTCCTCCCCATCCAGGTATCAACCCGATCAATATCTCCGGCTGGCCGAAGCGGGCTGTCTCCGATGCAAATCTCATATCGCAAGACATGGATATCTCCGTGCCGCCGCCCAGGGCAAAACCGTTCACGGCGGCGATCGAAGGCTTGGGCATTGTTTCAATCAATCGGAGAGTCTCATTGCCCAGTTCCATGAAGGCGAGTGCCTCTTTAGGGCGCAGGTTCTGCATCTCCGATATGTCCGCCCCTGCCACAAAGGCCTTTTCTCCTGACCCGGTGAGTATGACAACTTTTACGGTGTCGTCGTTTCTGCAGAGCATAGCTGCATCCATGAGCTCTTTCATGGTTTCCGTATTCATCGCATTCAGAGCCTTGGGCCTGTTAAACGTTATTGTAGCGACACCATCCTCAACTCCAAACAAGAGGTTCTTGAATTCCATCAGCTGTTCCCCCTTTTCCATTTCTTCTCATGCGCCGGAAAGTATCCGGCGCATATTGTTGCATCACTTGCTGTAATCGTAGAATCCTTTTCCCGTCTTTCTCCCCATGTAGCCTGCATCCACGTATTTTTTAAGAAGCGGACAGGGGCGGTACTTGGAATCGCCAAATCCTTTGTAAAGAACGTCCATTATGGCCCAGCATGTGTCGAGACCAATAAGGTCAGCCAACGCCAGAGGACCCATAGGATGATTCATGCCCAATACCATAATGTCATCAATGGCTTTTGGCGTGCCCACTCCTTCCATCAGGGTATAAACGGCCTCATTGATCATGGGCATAAGTATCCTGTTCGATAAAAATCCCGGAAAGTCATTGCATTCCACAGGAACCTTCCCGAACTGTTTGGACAGGGCCTCCGTTGTGTTGTACGTCTCCTGAGAGGTCGCCAACCCTCTGATGATCTCTACGAGTCTCATCACGGGAACGGGGTTCATAAAATGCATTCCGATCACTAAGGCGGGCCTCTTTGTTGCACCGGCTATCCTCGTAATGGGAATGGAGGACGTATTCGTGGCAAGGATTACGCCAGGCTTGCAGACTTCGTCAAGCTTTCTGAAGACCCCAAGTTTGAGATCTTCTCGCTCTGTCGCTGCCTCCACAACAAAATCGGCATCTTTCATGTCTTCCAGCTTCGTGCTCTTCTTGATGCGGCCCATGATTTCTTTTTTCTGGTCAGCTGTCAGCTTTTCCTTGGCAACAAGGCGGTCCAGGTTCTTTGAAATCGTATCGTACCCCTTGTCGACAAACTGGTCTGCAATGTCATTCATGATTACATTCAGCCCCCCTGGGCTTGCAGCAACCTGGGCTATGCCATTGCCCATCTGACCGGCTCCGATAACACCGAATGTCTTAATTGCCATCGCTACCTTCCTCCCGTTATTTTTTTGTTCTCAGAACATCAGCTTTCCATTGAGGCAAGTGAAATGCCAGCTCCCCTGCCATCTCACCGGAGATGAGCGAGACTATACGCCGGGAAAAAAGAACTTGCGCCCTGGAAAAAGTCAATCGCTTACACTTTGATCAGTATCGCGTCACCCTGAGCATGACCCGAGCAGATTCCACATATCCCTATCCCGCCGCCTCTTCGCCGCAGTTCATAAGCAAGAGTCATGACGATTCTAGCGCCCGTCGCACCTATCGGGTGACCATATGCAATGGCGCTTCCATTCACATTAACTCTCTTATACATGTCTTCCTTGGTCATGCCTAAAATGCAGCGGGCGCTCACCAAGACAACGGCAGCAAAGGCTTCATTGATTTCGAGCAGATCTATCTGATTGAGGTTCATGCCATTCTGCTCGAGAAGTTTTCTGATTGCGAGTCCCGGCACTGTCGCAATATCCTTCGGCGGCTGGGAAACCTCTGCGTAATCCAGTATTGTAAACAAGGGTTTTATGCCCAGCTTGTCCGCCATCTCCCTGCTCATCAATAAACAGACATCTCCGCCGTCATTGACACCCGGTGCGTTACCGGCTGTGACGCTTCCGGGGCCTCCGGTAACCGGGCTCTTATGATTGAAGACCGGCGGCAGTTTGGCTAACCCGTCTATAGTTGTTTCCGGCCTTGGTCCTTCGTCTTTGTCGAAGATGACGACCTTCTTACCTTGTTTCACTTCAACGGGAAATATTTCGTCATCCAGTTTCCCTGTCTTCATGGCCTCAACTGCAGCAAGTTGGGAGCGAAGGGCCCATTCATCCTGGTCCTGCCGTGTAACTCCAAATTCATCTCCAACCTCAGAGCCGTGGATGGCCATATGCCTGTTATAGAATGCGTCCCAAAGCCCATCGTATACAACCAAATCAAGGGCCGGCCGGGTCGGGAGTCCCATCCTTGCCCCCCATCTCATCTCAGGAAGAGCATACGGCCCATTACTCATGCTTTCCTGGCCGCCCGCTACGCAGATCTCGGCCCTGCCGAGTTGTATCATCTGGACTGCAAGATCGATCGGCTTAATACCTGAAGAACATACCTTATTGATTGTAATGGAGGGAATGGATTCGGGGAGACCGGCCAGAATAGTTGCCTGCCTGCTGGGTATCTGCCCGCACCCTGCAGGAACTACCTGCCCCATGAAAACATAATCTACGTCGGCTGGTTTTACCTTTCCGTTTGTCCGCCTGATTACTTCCTTGATCGCCAAGGCGCCCAGTTCAGGAGCTGTGAAATCTTTCAGCGCTCCCCCGAATCTGCCGTATGGTGTCCGGCAAGCTTCAACAACGACAACCTCTCTGACGTTCTTGAATTGACTTTTTATTTTACGCCCCATTGTTGAGAAATCAGGTTTTCTCTCACCGAACTTTGAGATTGGTGCATGAGCATACATCTCTGCCCTGGTCTTTTCCAATTTCTGTGGTACTTTTTCCATTACTACCCCCATTTTTTAAAGCTTTGCAAAATCGGATTTTGTCTTCGGAAAAAAGCGAGAATGTGCGATGACCGCTTTCGAAGACAATTTTCAAAGCAACTATTGAAACTGAACGGTCAAAGGTCCCGTTGTTATCTCACGAGCAATTAGCTTCGTTAGTCTCGCGCCTTTCGGCTATGCAAGCTGAAGATTGCGGCTGATACGTCGCGCTGAGTCAAATACCCTCAACTGCCCTATATACGGGAACATCGAGCGTAGCATGCCTCGATATACCTCTATGCAGATTCTTTCAGACTGTTAATGATGTCCCTTGCGACTATCATCCGTTGGATCTGGTTTGTCCCTTCGTAGATCAACGTAATCCGGATGTCTCTCGCATAACGTTCGACAGGGAACTCATTGGTGTATCCATACCCGCCGAGCATCTGAATGGCATTGAAACATGCCCTGTCTCCCGCTTCGGTCGCAAAATACTTTGCCATGGACGCTTCCCTTGCGAAGGGCTTGCCCTGCTCTTTCTTGAACGCCGCGTTCATGAGGAGAAGTCTTGCCGCCTCGAGCTCCGTATAGGACTCTGCGATCATCCACTGGATAGCCTGGAAGTTTGTTATGGACTGATCGAATTGTTTTCTCTCCATCGCGTATCTAGTGGCATAATCCATGGCAGCGAGACCGATTCCCAGACCAAGGGAGCCGATCCCAATCCGTCCCCCCGCAAGCTCACCCGTCGCTGTCTTGAAGCCGCCGTTCATCTTCCCCATGAGGGCTGATTTCGGTATGCGGCAGTCTTCAAAGATCAGTTCGTTGGTTGAAGAGGCGTGCTGCCCCATCTTGTGTTCCAACCTGCCAATCTTAAAACCTGGAGCTGTGCTTTCAACGAGAAACGTGCTGATGCCGGCGCCTTTCTTCGCCTTCTTGTCGGTCACCGCCCAAACGACAAACACACCCGAGTATTCGGCACTGGTAATAAATATCTTTGACCCATTGAGAACCCAATGATCGCCGTCCAGAACAGCAGACGCTTGGAGCCCTGCAGCATCGGAGCCGGCCATAGTCTCAGTCAAGGCAAACCCGCCGGCAGGGTATTCACCCGAACAGATCTTCGGGATGTACTTCATCTTATGTTCTTCCGTGCCGATCGCCTGAATTACCTCGCAGACCATATTGTTGACCGACATGGTCACCGCCGTGGAAGCGCAGGCCCGCGCGATTTCGGTAATCGCAAGACTAAAGGCCACAACGCCCGCTTCGGAGCCGCCATATTGACTCTTCACGTTGATGCCCATAAGGCCGAGGTCCGCGAGTTTCTTCAAATTCTTTAAGAAGGTGTCCCTGTCGCCTACCTGGTCGAGCCGCGCCGCTACCGGTTCCAATTCTGTCTTCGCGAAGCGCCGAGCCGTGTCTTGAATAATAGTTTGCTCTTCTGTTAGATCTAAATTCGTATGCCTTCCTCCCTTCTAACTATCCTGCCAGCCTGCCTGAGCGGCAGGTTGACAGGATCTACATATTAGAGTTATTTTCTAACCAATAATCGACTTGATCGCGGGTGTGTATTCCGTTTTCGCCGGCAGGAAGATCAATTCCGGATCAACGAACTCTCTCAACACAAAGAGCTCCCTGTAAGTAGGTCGGGGCGTATCACCCTTCACTTTGGAAACATTTAGGGCAAACCCGCAGTTCTCCTTGATCTTCTCCACGGTGATCCCGGGATGGCACGTGTCCAGATAAATTTCTCCCTTCTCGTCAAACTTGTACACGCCCATATTCGTCACGACGGTAACGGGTCCGCAATCAGCGTAAGGGGTCCCCTTCCAAACCTCCTTCTTCGGTTTCCACTCCCTCGTCTTGAAGTCCCAGCACCACCATCCGGGCGTTGTGGTGTATTCATTCCTTTCCAGGAAACGTCTCTTCTCCTGGAGGATGATATAGGCGACCCTCTTCGACATCGTACCGATATCCGAATTTCCGCCTGATCCCGTGAAACGGTGTGCTGGAGCGTAGTAGTCGCCGACGGATGTAACATTTACGCCGCCGTACTTGTCAATTGCCGCCCCACCGAGAAAACCTAAGGTGACAAAACCCTGCTGCAAATAATATCCGAAGGTATCAACCAGCCCGCCAAGGGTGGAACACATATTGGCCGCCCTCTGGTCGGAGACGGACATGGGCACGTGCATGGTCTTGCCGTCACAGATCCCCGATTCGTAAATCAACACCGCGTTCGGTGCATTCAAAAAGTTGGCTGCCATTATCCCCACCATGGGAAGCCCTGTACCGGCAAAGACGACATCATCGTTCCGGACTTCGTGGGCGATGGCGATAGCCATCAATTCGGGCAGGATAAACTCACCGTCCTTCGCTTTATCATCGGGTATCTTATCGATCAACTCCATCAATTGTTCCATTGTCTTAGCCATTTTCTAATCCCCCCTTTCCTTTAATAGCCACTTCGAGCGACGGATAAAGGCATCTTCATCCGAGGTGCCGGGTTCTTTCCCCGCATCATCCTGGTGCTGTATCCAGTGGTGCTGTCTGCTCTGAGAGACAACAGTTTCTTTGCACCGAGCTTCACGATGAAGTCTTCCCAGCTCTTGGGACCGAAAACCCACTCATCGAGCCATTTTTTCAAATCTTCCACGTTTCTTGATGCCTTATCCATCTCCCTCATGAAGGGCGCGTCGTAGTCATAATAGAAGGGAACACCGCTGGGGAACGCTCCCCACGGTACTTCTACAATGGCATCAACAGTAAAGAACGGTATCTGATTTGCCTGAGGATCTTTCCTCATCTCACCCTCGGGAACTACCTCCTCAGCCGTGATTACGACCTTGTCACAGGCAAAGGCGATTTCTTTATCGATGGTGCCTATACCGCGCCACCTTGCCGTCCCTTTATCACCTACCTGGTTTACATGGATGACCGCCAGCTCCGGCCTGGCTGCGGGAAGCAGAATAACCTCACCATCGCCAAAGAAGGGTTCTTCAATCTGGATGAATTTCTTCTTTGCTATCCTCGGGTTCTTGCCGGTCCTCTGTCCGGCCTTGCCCAGTGCATCATAGTCGGGATTGTAGAGGTCCGATCCCATGGGCGCATAATAGGGAATAAATGGCGCCCCGATGGCGCCGGCCAGGAATCTCATGGCCATTGCACCGTGAGAGTAGTCTTCAAGGATTATCTTTCCCGCCTTGTAAATCCTTTCCATGTTGATGTCGAGTTTTCCCGCCATCTCACCCCAGCCCATCCAGTCCGTTTCGTAACACTTGATGGCGCCGACGGTGTTGAGGAGCCAGGTGCAGCAACTGCCATGCCTGTCTATTACATGCAGGTCTTTGAACCCCTGTCTCACTGCCTCCCAGGTAAATGCCATCGGGTTCCTGTTGAACCCTGTAAATCCGCTGAAGGCAACCTGAATGCCGTTGCGCATATATTTTTTTACCGCTGCATCCAGGGTCATAATTTCAGCTTTCTTAGCTTTTCCGCGACTTCTCGCCATAACTTCCTCCTTTCAAAAAAACATTACCAGTTCGCTCACTCACCACGTCCATGCAAATAGATTATTGTATGGGCAACATGTTAAATGCGAGGTAAAGGGGATTAGGGGCCCCTTTACCTCGACTCGAATTAATTAATGATGCTCGGCATGAGTGTAGAAAGGCCACTTGTGCATGAACCACTCGTTCCAGAGAAGAGGGATAATCCACCAGAAGTTCCAGATGAGGGATTCACCGTGGACTAATCTATGACCGATATCACCGTGCATATGTTCATTGCCCAGTCCCCAGTAACCGAAATTGACATAGTAGAAGAGATAGTAATTTATCACCGTCAGCACAAGGACACCGAACGTCCTGAACCAGAAGCCTCCCCAGGAATCGACATTCTTCCCTGGGTACATATCATCAAAGTAGTGATGCCACTGGAGGAACGGAATCAGGGTCATACCGGCGATTTCAGCTGCATGTATCCACAAGAAGCGCGCCGGGTTTCCCTTATCTCCCGCGGGCAGTGCGTGAATAACTTGATCCATCGGTGCCCAAAGAGGAATGCCGTTGTAAAAAATCAGGGCGATGAGATATCCAAGGACAACAGTTATACAGAAAGAAACTATACCTTTCGCGGGCTGAGGCAGCTTAATGAGCGTCCAGGGTTTCATGCGCCACACATTGGGTGTCATGAAAAGGACGATGATCATCCACTCCCACCAGCCGAAGACCCAATACACATGGGGCGTTCCACCAGAGAAACCGACCCACCAGGGGGTGTTGAATCCAATAGAACTACCGAACATCTTGCCCCAGACGAGACCAAAGAAAGGAACGATAAGAACGACGTAGAAGAAAAGTGTGAGTAAGCTGCACCAGCCTATCTCGGCGAAACCGGCGGCGGGCTGCTCCAGGTTGCTGGGACGGATCGGCCATTTGCCAAAGTAGATCGTCACAAACGGATACGAGAAGAACCCGATCAGAACAAATCCCACGATTGCACTCTGCGCGAGGTGCGCTTTTTGCATTGCCTCCAAGGTAATTATTTTCCCGTCGGGCAACGCTATCGCCCCTGCGGCTGCCAGTGCATTGATATTGGATTGGCTCAGGAAATTGAACCCTATACCAAAAACCCGATAAAAAATCACTTCGATAACAAACCATGTGAGGGCCGCGTTCGCGATGGTCATGACAACGCCTCTAATGCCGGGCGACAACTTCTGAAAGGGCCAGTCACCCAAAAACATATGCTGCCATAACCCGACCAGAATCATTACAGCGAGTATCATAACATGCGGGTAAGGAAACCAACCTACCGGCCCACGAGGATCGGCCAAAATATACCAGGTAATCCAAGCGACCACGAAAAAAACTATGGTAGAAATGATGCCTGTCATGGGTTGACCCCAACGAGGCTTTAATTCTCCTGCCATAATGTCATCCTCCTTTTTTGATTCCAATTAAAGTTGTTAAAGTCTTCCAGAATTCGTTTACCGGATCATAACTCTAATCTAAACTGACGATCACCTCCTTCCGTAATGTTAAGAAACCAGTTTATCTTTCCCCATAATAACTGCCTAAATCCCCGCTCTATATAAATAATTTCTCGGCTTTAAGAATGTACTACTTCGCCAGTGTTCCGCCGTTGTCATTCTATGGAGCCTTTTGATGCAGGTCATGGGGTATGCGTTATTAACTCTTGGTATCTGTTAAGGATATAAGTATCTAAAACTTAAAAGGAATAATTTGGGAGCTTGATGCTGCAATCAGATTTAGCGTGTTATACAGTTATAAAGGTGAAAAGACAATATTAAAAGATTCATAACTAATATTAAAAAATATTTAACTTTTCAGAAATTATGTGGATAAATATGAGCGAAGATTATGTTTTTTGGTTAAGCTGAGTTTGCGCCGAATATGGTAGCGGTATACATTGACTGCACTTTCAGAAACGTTCAAAAGTGCCGCTATTTCTTTAGTTGTTTTTCCCTCTTTTATGAGATTGGCAATCTGCACCTCCCTGTTGGTAAGATTCAAGTACTTGACTGACAATTTTTGCGCAAAGGGAGATACGATTTCTCTTAGATTTGATTCGAGTACGTTGACATAGGACGACCCCTTAAGATCTATGCGACTTTTCAATTTCTCAATATACGGCAGAATAAGGAGCTTCACATTTGACAGTACCTTTTGCTCAAGATCATTCTTGTCCTCTTCTCTCTGCTTGAGTAACACCCTTAAGGCCGCATTGAGGTCCTCAAGTTCGTTTGTCTTTGCCTCAAGCTCAACCTCCCTCTTTTCCAGCATTTCCTCCGCCTGCTTGCGCTCCGTAATGTCCCGGATCGATTCTATGGCTCCCACTATGTGCCCCTTACTGTCATAAAGGGGACTTGCCTTTGCCCAAAGGAAGGCTCTTTTGTCTTTCAAAGCAGGAACCCACGTTTCCACTATCAAATGGTCCTCCTCCTTCTTGAAGACAGAATAATAAGTTCGCTCACTTTTTTTGTCCGGTTTCAAGACGAGATCAATCAAAATAGTCCTTCGAACGCCATAAAATGGCAAGGCATACTCAAAATCGCCCTTACCCACCATGTCAACAGCCTTAACCCCTGTCATTTCCTCTATGGCACGATTCCATGCAATCACCTTCCCCTTCCGGTTAATCGCAAGTGTCGCGTCCGGCAAGAAATCAATAATATCCGACAACCGCCTCTCTGATTCTCGCAGTGCCTCTTCTGCCCGCTTGCGCTTGGTAATATCTTTGGAAACCACCGTTACCGCTATTGTCCTCCCGTCAGAATCCTTAACGGGACTCAAGGACCTGAGAAAGTATTTGTCATCTCTTTCACTCTTGTGTTCATGCTGGACCGCCTGGCCCACTTTGAAAATGCGATTGATGATTTCCCTGAATTCTCTGGCATCCTCTCCGGAATGGAAGTCATCATATGATCTTCCTTCCACATCGCCCAGGGTGAGGCCAAGACGCGACAGGAATCCTTCATTCATGAACAGATACCTGCAATCTTTGTCAACGAGATACATCACGTCAATGCTGGATGCGAGAGATCGGTATTTTTCCTCCGATTCCTGAAGCATTCTTTCCGCCTCTTTGCGTGCCGTAATGTCCCTGATTGATTCAATGGCACCCACAATATCACCTTTGCTATCATAGAGGGGACTGGCCTTTGCCCAGAGGAAGGCCTTCTTCCACTTCAAGAAGGGGACCCATGTCTCCACGATCAGGAGATCTTTATTTTTTTCGAGAATAGAATAATAACTCCGTTCAATTTTCTTGTCCGGCTTCAGTACCAAGTCAACCAGGATGGGCCTCCGGATGCCGTAGAATGGCAACGCATATTCATAGTCACCTTTCCCTAATATCTCGGCGGCTTTGACACCCGTCATTTCCTCGATGGCGCGATTCCACGCAATAATATTCCCCTGCAAGTCAATCGCAAGCGTCGCATCCGGCAAAAAATCAATGATATCAGCCAACCTTCTTTCCGATTCTCTCAGCGCCTCCTCTACTCTCCTGCGCTCGGTAACATCTATGGCATTGCCGAGGATAGCGGGCCTGCCATTGTACTGGATGGGAGCGACTAACTGAATTACATATCTTATTGCGCCCTGCTTGGTTACCATTCTGAATTCATATGGCGCAGATTCTTTGCCCCGGAGCATCTCGCGGGCCTTCTTCCTTGCCATTTCCTTATCATCCGGATGTACGATGATGCCCGAATCCTTACCTATGAGCTCTTCCGCTGTGTATCCTGCATAAGCAATAGCGCTTGTATTAATATAACGAAATTTTCCATCCTGGACGATGAAGGCGGCAGCAAAAGATTTCTCCGTCAGGCTTCGAAAGAGCTGCTCATTCTCGAGCAGTTTTTCATCCACTTCCTGGCGCACCGAAGTTCTTCTATCGGTCAGTGACGACCTGTGAAGCGGACTCTCGTTAGCTATTTTTTTAGACATCCATGATTCTCCATTTCCGTATGTTGCGACTCCTTGAGAGCAAGGTATCTAATGCAGCCTCTTTAGTCACTGGATGAAGAAGGTGCCTGCGGGACTATGTCAGGCCGCCAGCTTATAGGAGACAACATCGTGAGCTGCTATTGAACTTTGCATTTATACCACAAACCCTAACCGAAGACAATGAATCTATCGATATCGCGACTGTGGGAATATTGCGGTCAGACATGAGACACTTTTTTCTATCCCGGAAAGATGCAGATGCCTATCAATAATTTGCAGTCTTTTCAGCGCAATTTGCTCAAGAAAGAGGGGATCTCTTGCTCATAATCCACGGAAGCAGAGAAGGCATCGCTCATGCCACCCGCAGGAAAGGGTCTTGGCGCGAGGAGACTTCTTCAACTCTTTAAGATGTAATTTTTCCACGCAGCAAGATGGATAAAAGACGATTCCTACTGGGAACAATCAGGCGCGTTTATCATTGACAATGCCACCCCTCTCTTCTATACTTTTTCCCCTTCATAAAGAAGAAAGGTGCAAATGTGCAGGCCCCTCATTTGACAGAGCCGTTTACATATGGACAGCCAAGAGATTCATGGAGAGGGAAATTTCAGGATAGATCGGCGCGGATACGATACCGATGATCCCGTGGCACGCGAGGAGAGGGTCGATGTGTCACCTGCCGGTACGGAGGGAATCTTTATCGATATAGAACATCCCGGATGTGACGGTGAAGAGTGATATAAGGGCTAAACTGTCTTTCTTGGCAGAATTGGATAGGTTTTGAGGCGCCTGAAGGGAAACTCACATGTTTGAGGAAACCGCAAGACAATGGGTTCGCGAGATGCTCCAGGAAGGCAAATTTGGTGGATACGATGAGGAATTCCTAAAGCAACTAATCAAGGACTACGCACGACAACTTGAAGAGATTTTTACCTGTGAGGTTAAAAAAAATTTGGAGAAAACAGGGAAAGTGGGAGAATTTGAAAGAATGCTGCTATATGATAGTCAGTATATCAACAAATATTTAAACCAGACTATTCCGGGTTACCCTGGTTTTCGGATAAATGTTTTCGACAGAGCAAGAAAGATAATCCTTGGTTCTTAAAGGTCTGGGGCGGCGCGCGTGAGAATAATCTTCTTGGGTACGAACGGCTGGTATGATACTGACACCGGGAACACTGTCTGTATCCTCATAAGAACAAACGATTATGAGATTATTCTAGATGCAGGAAACGGCCTTTACAAACTTGACCGGCATATACATGAAGGAATTGGGAAGCCCGCCTACCTCTTCCTCAGCCATTTTCATCTTGATCACATTATAGGGCTGCATACACTGAGTAAATTCAGCTTCCCTCACGGTCTCAGTATCTGCGGCCCCATCGGCACAAGAGACACTCTGAAAATATTTGTCAACGACCCCTTCACTGCATCCGTTTCGCGACTTCCTTTTTCAGTTACTACTTATGAATTGCCGAATGAACGCAACAAGCTTCCGTTCACGGTTGAAGCCGAAGAACTCAATCACCAGTCACTGACTTTAGGATACAGATACGAAATAGAAGGAAAGGTAATCAGCTATTGCCCGGACACCGGTTTCTGCGAGAATGCCGTTCATCTGGCCAGATCATCGGATCTTCTGATTGCCGAATGTGCATACAAGAGCGGCCAGTTCTCCGAAAGCTGGCCGCATCTGAACCCGGAGACTGCTGCAAGGATTGCAAGGGAGGCGGGCGCAAGGAGCCTGGCTCTCATTCATTTCGACGCAGAAATATATAAGACCTTGGCAGAAAGGAAGGAGTCAGAAGGTGTGGCCCGAAAAATATTCGAGAATACCTTTATGACAGCCGATGATATGGAGATAGACTTATAGTAAATTCTGCGCACTGAGGATTGGGAAGTGCTTTTGCGGCGAGAGATATTTTGGTTGTTGATTATGAAGCTACTCTTCGCGATCTGCTGAAGAATGCATTAGTTATCGAAGATTATGATGTGCGGTTAGCAGAAGGATCCGAAACGGCTTTTAAAATTCTAAAGAAAGGATGCCGCATAGCCAACCCTCTGCTTTCCTCCCTAATGCCCTGCTTGTTTCTCCAGCCTTGCTTAACTACTTTGGTGGGTATCAATCTTTCAGCCATTATTTTCCAACCTGCCTGACAGCCTCCTCAACCTCTACAGGGAGGTATCAGTACACTGATCGTATTGAAATCATTGACACTACTTATGTCAAAGCAGGCGCTCCATTTTCTTAACAGTGAAAAGGCACATAGCAGTTCCCTTTCTCCGGTGCCTCTCAGAGAAGAAGCATTCCTCTGCGTTTCATCAAGCATTATTCTTTTCAGATCGTCGGACACGGCGCCCCCCCTATTCTGGATCTTCACACATATCTGTCCATTTTCAAGTTCTGTTGAAATACATAGTTCCTTTGGGACACTGTCCTTCATGGCGACCGTCGCATATCTGATCATTGTAGAAAAGGCCAGGGAATAGTCAGCGGGGGCTCCTCTGACTGCCGGTAGGTTTCTATCGAGCCGCAAAGTCTTCTTGACGCTATGCTTGAATTCCAGATAAAAATCGAAAAAACTCATCTCCAGTTCGATAAGATCGGATAGATTAACTTTCTGCGCAGTCCGATCACCGACCGCACAAAATTTCCCCATCACGATCTTGAGAAGGCCAGAGAGTCTATCAGCCTCATGCGCTATGGAGTCAACGTCACGGACCAGTTTCTTATTATCCTCCTGATAAGATGTATCATTTACTACATCTACTCTCTTCATGATATCCGTTAATTTTCTCTGCAGCAGCCTGGAACGCCCCATGATGCCATTTAAGGGATTAGCAAAATTGTGAACGATGCCTGGTACAAGTTGTTCAATAAATGTGTCCTGAAATGCTTTCTCCAAAAGGCCGTGAATTTCTTGGTGATTCATATCTTTATTATCTTCCTCAGCAAGCTCCATTCTTCTTGTTCCCTGACCTTTGCCGTCTTCGTTAGTCTCCATCTCACTTCCTATTTATCGATAATCATATTATACAAAACCTGCCATGTCTTCTCTGCCTTCGCCTCATCGGCAATCCCATGCATAACATAGACTCAAGGAATTGTTCATCAAAATCAATACTAAAGCATGAAAGATGCATTTTGTCACGGCATTCGTTGCAATCAGTAGAAAAAACTACTCATATATTCATCATTTCATAATGCCTATGTTTCACGGTAACATAAATTTCGTGAAATATACTTCCTTTGTTCCTTCACCGAAGAAACCTTCCAATTCATCCCATACATTGTTCTTGATTATACTACAAGCCTTTGACAATTTGGTAGTGTAAAATATTTCGTCTAAATTCGTGAGAGACTTTGGGTGGAAAAAGGCGCATTTCCGTTAAAAGGAGAAAGTGCGATTGATCTGGAATCAACGTATCTGCAGTTGAATTGCATCAGGCTCCCAAAAGCCCCGCTATATTCCTTGAATCCTCTCTCATGCATAGATCCTATTTTTCTCTTGCAATGGAAATTCTTGTATGTTAAAAACTTCGTGAAAATCATTGTATACGTCAGTTGGCATATGAATACATGTAAGGGATTTGAGCGATGACGATTTCGTCTTATAAGACTGATAACATTCTGAAGGCATATAGCAAGCAGAAAAAGGCCAAGGTCGGAACATCTCAGCAACCCGATGCGCCAAAGGATGCCACATATCCAGACATAGACACTCCGGATACCGGCGACAAGACAGCTGCTTACGACAAGATTTCATGCGGCCTGATGGATATTCTCCTGAAATCCAAGAAAGGCAATGACTGAGCCAGATCCCGTACCCTTTTATCCACAGATAATACACAAGATAGATCGCGTTTCTTAAGTATGAATGATGTAATTTCGGAAAATAAAAGTATTCTTGTCGTCGATGACGACATCGGCATCAGATCTCTCGTTGTTGACGCCATAGGTCAGGCTGGTAATTACGCAGTAATAGAGGCGTCCGACGGTGTTGAAGGCCTGGAAAAGCTGAGGCAAAATCATTTTGATATGGTCATATGCGATGTCATGATGCCCGGCATGAATGGCATGGATCTCCTGGACAAGATAAGAGAAATCAAGCCCACAACGCATGTAATTCTTATTACAGCCTACCCTACCATAGGATTGACCGTTTCAGCAATGAAGACCGGCGCAGTGGACTTCCTGGCAAAACCTTTCGATATCGATGACCTCTTATACAAGGTTGACGTCTATTTAAGGGCAAAAACCATTTTGTCCGAATACGAAGAACAAACAACGTCCCCTTCTCTGACCACCAGGATAAGTGACCTGTCTACACGTAGCTACATATATGACAAGATTGAACTCACAAGAAACAACGACGAGATTTTTCAGGAAATGGTTGATCTTGCCCTGAAGGTCGTCGGCGGAGAAGCCTGTTCAATATTCTTGTATGATAGAGATCATCACGAATTTGATGCAGTTGTCGTCAAAGGAGTATCACAAACTTTTTTCAAAAGTGTGACTATTCCATCTTTGCATTCCATACTCGGAGAAACCGTGCAAAAGAGAGAGCCTGTTCTTCGAAATATTATCGCTGATACCGCATATTCATCTGTCATCTGTTCGCCCTTGAAAATGAGAGACCAGATCTTTGGCATCATCGCTCTTTCAGGGAAAAGCAACGAACATGTCTATACGGAAAGAGATCTCTACTATATCCAGAGTATTGCCAACAGGGCTTCTCTCAACATTGAGAACAGACTTCTGTATGAAAGTCTGTATACGAATCTCTTAAGCACTTTTCAGTCTCTCGTCGCTTCCATTCAGGCTCGTGATTATTATACAGAAGAGCACTCCATGAGGGTAAAGGATGTTGTAATTAGAACTGCAGAAGCCATGAATTGCACCCCCAGTGAAATAGAATCACTAAAGATAGCGGCAACGCTGCATGATATAGGAAAGATCTCCGTACCCGATGATATCCTGCTGAAACCGGGTCGACTCACTGCTTACGAATTCGATGTTATAAAGAACCACCCTGTGATTGGAGAAAATATTTTAAGGCCCCTCCCCATCTTGGATACGGAAAGATTGATAATCCGCCATCACCACGAACGGTGGGATGGCAACGGTTATCCCGATGGCCTCAGCGGTTCCAATATTCCCTTTTTTTCCAGGATACTAACAGTTGCGGATGCTTTCGATGCTATGACTAATAACCGACCATACCGAAAGGCCATGGAGATAGACGCAGCTGTTGGCGAGTTGAAAAGAAATGTTAATCGTCAATTTGACGAAGAAATCGTAGACTATTTTATAAGCACTGTTCAAGGAACAACCATTGCGCCCCGTGGAATTATACCTGGTACTGGACAGCTTGCATAGCTCGTCTGTCAACGGCAACCAATCCTTGCAACCGTATATATCCTACCTCCCGATGACAAAAGTGCATTCGCTTACAAACGATCCTGATTAGTCTTTTGCCTTGACAACCTGAATGTAAGCCATTATTAACATGCGATATAAATATATTAGATAATTTACCTATGCCTTATAATGTTGTTTTTTTCGCGACTTGGATGGATGAATTCTTCACAAGCAGAGGGAACAAGATGCTCCAAGAAAAAAGCTTCATTCCCGGCAGGCGGATTTAGAAGAATCTCTTCGCGAAACCTCTTTTAGATGCACTCAGATAAGAAACAAAAAAAGTTTACCATCATTGTCATTCAAGACGAGCGGCGACTGTGTTCCTTCAAGCTTCCGGCAAACTTCTTAACTATCTGTCTCGTAACGCTCATCGGCTTATGTATTATAACCTTCGCCGCAGTTCTTCTCCACAACCGAACCGGCAGTTATAGGGAAGCTGCCACAGCCAATATTGGCACCCACACTAAACCGTCCGATGCTTCCGATGCGGGGAAAAGTGAGGCATCAGCCGATGCGACTACGGCAAGTACCACTGCGCAATATTACAATTTGTCTATAGAAAATTTTCGAGCGGACTTTGACCTTTCCAGAAGATTATTCCGCTATTCGTTTCTCCTGAAAAACAAAACCTCAAAAAATACCCCGGCGTCGGGTTATATCTTCCTCATCCTGAAATCGGAGGGCTTAGGAGCAGAACGTTGGCTTGCTGACCCCCAGACTGCTCTACCCAATGGAATTCCGCAAAATTTCAAAGATGGCGACCCTTTCTCCATTACCAGACACAAAGTCATAGAGAAGAACATCTCCATAAAGCATGTTTATGATTCCGCCTCAATATTCGTCTTCTCGGATGACGGTAAACTTGTATTAAAAGAGAATTTCAGCTTGAAGAACTGATGAGAAAAGAAAAATAGATGAAACACCTGAAGGTGAAGGCAACAGATAACAATATTTCCATAGTGAACAGGGATTGCAAAATCGAAGGGATTCTGCATTTCAGGGGGCACTTGATTGTCGAAGGAATCATAGAAGGGACACTCCTTGCCGAAACTGTTTTCACGGAAAAGAATAGCAAAGTGAAAGCGCAAATACGTGCAGCATCTCTGACCATAGCCGGATATTTGGAAGGAGAAATTGAAGTCACAGGCACTCTTGCACTTTTGAAATCAGCGGACGTGAGAGGTCATATCAGATGCCGCAACTTAGTCATTGATGAAGGCGGAATCATAAACGGGAGCGTCAAATTCATATCCGTGGAAAATCCCCAGCTAGACCCCACCTGATTGAACTATGCGATATTCTCGCAGCCTCACTTCTGATAATCTTGATAAAGCGCAGTAACCCCGATATGACGTGAGTCAGCTTCTTTAACAGCACAAAAGCGGGGAGTGCGGGTTTTTCGAGAATGAATTGCGCGGGGAATCCTCTGAATGGACAGATAATAACGTGCGGCTCAACCGTTCCTTTCTTTGCAAAGTCGGCACGGACGAGCATTTCCAGCACCCATATCTCGTCCGCTCTTTATGGTACCATTTTAAAAAGATATGGAAAATTGAGTGAAAATAGTGTTATCGTTGGGGTGGTGACTATCTTATAAGGACTGTATCAATATCAGCAGTGGAGGATTGAATGAAGAATCTTTTGCACAAGAGAGCGCTCTTGTCTTTGTGTTTACTTGCCTGCTTACTCATGCTCGGCCCTCAGGGAGATTCTCAAGTATCAGCGGCACTGGAGCGCAGTTTATACAAGAATCTTAAGACTTTCAATGAAGTACTCGACATGGTGCAGAAGAACTATGTCGAAGAAGTAGATTCAAGAAAACTCTTAGAGGGAGCCATTAATGGAATGATGAAGTCCCTGGATCCCCACAGCACCTATATGACAGCCGAAATGTACAAAGATCTCGAGGTGGAAACACGCGGGACTTTTGGGGGCATCGGTATTGAAATTACAATAAAAAAGGATGTCCTGACGGTTGTTTCTCCCATTGAGGATACTCCGGCCTACAATGCAGGCATCAAAGCGGGCGACCATATTATACAGATTGACGGAAAATCAACGAAGGACATTACTATAATGGAGGCGGTCAAGAAACTGCGTGGGCCAAAGGATTCAAAGGTAACTGTCACCATTGTGCGGGAGGATATGGCCAAGCCGAAAGATTTTGTGATTACGCGCAGCATCATCAAAATAAAAAGCGTTAAATCGAAGATCTACGATGATCATTTCGCTTATATCCGGGTATCTTCGTTTCAGGAAAGAACAGCTGATGATCTAAAAAAAATCATGAGGGACATTAAAGCAAAAAATGGCGTTCTTGAAGGCATCATCTTGGACCTCAGGAATAACCCTGGTGGCTTACTGAACCAGGCGGTGGCAGTCGCCGATGTTTTCCTCAAAGCGGGGGTCATAGTCACAACTAAGGGAAGAACCAGAAACATGGAAACGAAATCGGTCGCGAAAGACGACGGTGATGAGCCAACGTGTCCTATCATTGCGATGGTTAATGAGGGTACGGCCAGTGCGGCCGAGATTGTGTCAGGGGCGCTCCAGGACAACGGGAGGGGATTGGTACTCGGTACCCAGACCTTTGGAAAAGGATCGGTGCAGACTGTTATTCCCCTCGAAGACGGATCCGCCCTGAAACTAACCACAGCGAAATACTATACGCCAAGCGGGCGATCTATCCAGGCTGAGGGAATAAAACCGGATATCATCGTAAAGCATATCAGACCTTCTGAGGAAAAAGAAACGACGGATGATTTCATCAGGGAACGAGACCTCAAGGGTCACATCAAGCCGAAGAAAGAAAATGATGCAGACAAAGCTGAAAGCGCGAAAAAAGAGCAGGACATCCTAAAGCAGGATAATCAGCTAAAGAGCGCATTGGATATTATAAAAAGCTGGGATATAATGAAAAAGAATCTGAAGGGCTGACGTGGAGTTCAACCCGGCGGAAGCTAATAGACTATGAGGCGAAAAAGGGGGGTGACGGTACTTGTCATAATTTTAGCAGTCATAATTTCTGCTATGGCGCTATACCTGTACCGTGCCGGGAACCAGGAGGCGAAGGAAGGGAAATATGTCACAAAGGGTGGGCAAGGGGATGCTCTCAAGGAAACGCCCTCGCGAAATATACAGATACAGGGAAAATATGAGCCGGACAGCGCAGTCCCTAAAGATAAAATTAGCCAGTCAAGAAAAAGGATCGCAATTCTCATAGATGACATTGGTTATGATCTTTCGTCGCTTAATGAACTTCTCCAGATAGATGCCCCCCTGACCTTTGCCATTCTCCCTCACTATGCGCATTCAATCGATGCAGCAAATATTTTGCACGAAGCGAAAAGAGAAATCCTTCTCCACCTCCCGATGGAACCTCATACTTTTCCGGATGAAAACCCGGGCATGGGAGCCCTTTTTCTGAGCATGAGTGATCGGCAAATCAAGGAGACGGTTGACCGAGATATCGACGCAATTCCCCATCTCTCAGGTGTAAACAATCATATGGGATCGAAGTTTATGGAGGATGAATCAAAGCTCGATATTGTATTTAGACAACTCAAGAAAAGGAATCTTTATTTTGTAGATAGCCGGACGACCTCGCTGTCCAAGGGTCCGAAAATTGCCAGGAAGTTAGGACTTCGATTTATCTCAAGAAGAGTGTTCATTGATAATGACAATAACTACATGACGATTTTTCGAAATTTGACGACCCGAATCGACGAGGAATTTGACCATACATCGGAAGCTATGGTAATGATAGGACATCCCCATATGAGAACTATTCAGGCTCTGAAGGAGGCAATACCCGTTCTAAAAGCTCGCGGCATTGATATTGTTCCTGTATCCGCGCTTGTCCAGTAATCTCCGAATACGACAAGCTGTTCCTATGCCGTTGCCTGGGTCTTCTCGAAACAATTGAGATGGTATGAATCATTAGAATGCGAATTTATCTGAATAACAAATTTTTTCTTATTTTAATCTTATGCTTTTTTTCCGGATGCGCATCTGCACCGGTGAAAGGCAGGGTTTCGGACACCTCAGAAATAACGGAGCGGCCGTCATTCGACTCAACATATCATTACTCCCTCGGCGTATTGCATATTCTTGATGATAATTTAGACAGCGCGATAAAGGAATACGAAAAAGCCCTGAGCTTCGACTCTCAATCCCCCTATCTCAAGACAGAACTTATATCCCTTTATATTGAACGAGGAGAAATGCAAGAGGCTATCATTCTCAGCAAAGAATATCTCACAGAACATCCGAATAATGTAAATGCCCACCTTCTCTTAGGCGGACTATACCTGAACATAAAGGATTATAAGAACGCCATAGAAGAATATGAAAAGGTAATTCAGATGGATCCGGCGAACACACAGTCCCGCTTATACCTCGGAACCATCTATGCGGAAACCAAGAACTACAAAAAGGCCTTGAAAACTTTCCAAGATCTCGTCGGAATCAGTCCGGACCATCTTACCGGCAACTATTATCTGGCGAAAATCTTGACGGATATGAAACGCTATGAAGAAGCGGAACAAAGCTTTAAAAAAACCCTCTCAATAAAACCTACCTTTGAACCGGCGTTGATCGATTTGGGCCTCCTCTATGAAAAGGAAAAGAAGACCGATCAGGCCGTAGGATTGTATAGAAACTTTGCTGATCTCCATCCGCCCGCCACAACCGTAAGGATAAAGCTGGGCGAAATTCTGCTCAGAGAGCACAAATTAAACGATGCAGAGAAGGAATTCAAGCGAATTCTGGGCTTCGATATTGGCAATAGGGAAGCGCGGCTTGATCTCGGTCTCCTTTACCTCGAAAAGGGCAGTCTCGATGACGCTATCGGCGAGTTTGCTATATTGCTGGAAGGAAATCCGAATGACCAGAGGGCCAGATATTTGCTCGCCTCAACGTATGAAGAGAAGAAGATGCACGGCAAGGCAATTGAAGAATTTAAGATGATTCCCATGGATTCAGAACTTTATGGAAATGCGCAGATTAATATTGGCATCATCCTGAAGAGGGAAGGCAAGATTGCCCAGGCCATAGAAGCAATGGAAAAGGCCATTCATATAAATCGAGATATGCCGGGGCTTTACGTTTATCTCTCCTCACTCTATGAGGAGGACAAGAAATTATCATCTGCCGAGAGAATATTAAAAGAGGGTCTTTTCGCATTGCCACAGAGCATTGACCTCCATTATAGTCTCGGTGTCCTCTATGAAAAGACAAACCGCTTTCACGAGAGTATAAATGAAATGGAGTCAGTCTTAAAAATTGACCCGGAGAATGCAGACGCACTGAACTTTATAGGTTATACGTTTGCAGACAGGGGCGTTCGTCTTGACGAAGCTGAGAAGATGATCAAAAAGGCCCTCACTTTGAAGCCCGGGAATGTCTATATGATTGACAGCCTTGGCTGGGTATATTTTAGACAGAATAGGATGGATCTGGCAATAAAATATCTTAAGGAAGCATCGAATGGCCTGCCTAATGATGCAACTATCGCTGAACACCTGGGTGACGCCTATGCAAAGGCAGGCAGGATGAGTGAGGCCATCGAAATATACAGACAGGCGTTGAAACTGAACCCCGCCAATAGCGATCTGCAAAAAAAGCTCGATGAACTCATCAAAGGGAAAAGACCCTGATGTGGAAGAAATTGCCGTCGATTTTTTTCATCCTGTCCTTCTTCCTCATCTTTCCGGCATGTGCCATCAAGAAAACGCAGAAAATCGACGACGGCTCAATACAAGGTTTACCCTCTCCCCTCGCGGTTCTGGAAAAGATCGACTCAAGCAATCACTTCAATGATGGTATTAAAGCCATTGCGCGTATTGAAATTAATACTCCTGAAGGCCGGTATCCCCTGAAAGCGGCTTTAGTGCTGAAAAAACCATCCTCATTGAGATTAGAATCGATACCTCTCATAGGTCCGGCAAATCTCTTCTTGACCGTCCACGAAAATGCCTTGAAAGTCTTTGTGCCGGAGAAGGGAAAATTCTACATAGGTAAGGCAACGACAAGAAATCTGGCGCATTTTCTTCCTGTTGCTGCGACGGGGCTAGATATAGAAGGCATGACCTCTATCCTGCTGGGCACGCATCCTGAAATAAAAGGGAAAACAATTACCCTAGACGGGTCCCCCGACGGTACCCTCTACAAAGTTGATATCCTTTCAGAGGGCATAAAAATTCAATCTCTCTGGGCAGATCCGGAGGGCAGCCTTGTCAGGGTGGATCTATTTGCAGGCGATAACTCCCGATTGTACAGCGCCAGATTCATGGGGCGGGACTGTATAGAAAATATGACGCTCCCCCAGAATGTTACGATTGCGTATGGAGAAAATGACAAACCCGATATCATCATCCGGTATGTTGATATCGGGCCTGCGAAAGATATTGATGCGACGATCTTTGATCTCAAGCCCCCTCCCGGAATCATACCTATTTCCCTGGATCGATGAAACAAATATGATCGGAAGGGGTTATGCCTTTACTGTCTCTTCACTTAATTTCTATCAGTTTTGCCCTTGCTATTCTTGCCTGGTTGGTGTTGGGATATTCTTTTATTATCTGCTGAAGAATCAATCTCGCACTCGATTTGTCGCCGAGATTCAAGAAAGAGAGCCCCTGTTTCAACAAAGCATACGGGACCTTACTGCCTTTGGGATAGTTTTTAACCACCTTCTCATATTCGAGAATCGCTTTTTCATATTTGTTCTCGAAATAAAAACTTTCACCTATCCAGAATTGGGCATTATCGGAATATTCTGAATCAGGGTACTGCTTCAGGAAATTCTGAAACTCCCCTCTGGCCTTTTCATACTTTCCTTCCTTAAAAGTTTCATAGGCCAAGGCATATGCCGATTCCTTGTCCGTTTTCCCTTTTATGGCATTTTTCGGAGGGGTCTTCCCCGTTTTATCGCCCTCTGAATGGTTTTCTTTTTTTCCAACTTCAAGAAAGTTTTCTATGAAATTTATTTTCAGGGATATATTATCAAGCTTTTCCCTTATTGCCGCCATATCCTTTTTTGATCCCTCAGCTATACCCCTCAAACTTTGAGCGCCATCTCTCATCTCCGTGATGTCTGCGCGCATTTCTGCCTGGCTCTTTTGTAAAGACGCCTGCATCTCTTTAATCTTGGCAATTTCTTTCCGGATGCCTGCATCTTCCTCTTTTAAAGCCAATACCTGCTTGTCAAAGTCCCCGTGAACACGCTGCAGATCTTTAGTCGTCGCACAACCTACGCTGCAGATCAAGAATGCAAGTAAGAGCAAGAATACAAATCTCTTCAATCTGTAAACCTCCCCGTTATAACCCTGCTACTTGGATGTGACGACAAAGTGATCTCTCCTGTTCTTTTCCCAAGCTTCTTCGGTATGCCCTGGATCCAAGGGTCTCTCTTTGCCATAACTGATCGTTTTTATTCTCTTGCCATTAACCCCCAGTTCAACGAGGTATTTCATGGCCTCCTTGGCGCGTCTTTCTCCCAGGGCAAGGTTATATTCGGTCGTTCCCCTTTCATCACAGTTGCCTTCTATGAGAACGCTCTTATCCTTATTTTTAGTCAGCCATTCTGCAAGCTGTTTTAGAATGTCTCTGCTTTCGGGTTTGAGACTGAATTTATCAAAATCAAAAAGTGCGTCCTTAAATGTCATTTCTTCTTTTACCGCAGCAGCCGTTGCCTCTGCCCCGGGGGCCACCTTCGCTTCCGCTTCTTTCACCGATGTCTCCTTTGCAGCTGCTTCCCTCATGGCAGCCTCTCTCGCCGCTTTCTCCGCAGCAGCCTTGTCTTCAGCCGAAACTGCCTGCTCTTTTACTGTAGACTTTTTTGCACATCCTGTCATAACCGTAAATGAAAAGCACACTATCAACCCAATAATACCTAGCATTGCAAGGCTCTTCTTCATTGTATTCTCTCCTCTCTTCTTGGTTGGTTTAAGGAAATTGGCTATTTGCCAATTTGAAATCTTCTAAACCACAATCCACCCTAAAGGTCAACCACAAAAATTTCAAATCTTGCTTTCCAAACCTTTAGCGAGCTGTTATGCATTCTTCCCGCCCGTCAACTTCCGGAGCTTTTTCATATTATTACATAGAATAGGCGGATATGGTTCTCGTGCCCATCCGGTTCCTTTCGGCGGGGCCAAAAAAGGCTTATACTTCCTTGAGATATTCTCTGATAGATTTTCTGTCGGACGATCATTTTATTCTTGGCGACCAAGATGGGCTTATGCTGCCGGCCACATTTTCGTACAACACTCGCACGTTTGACCCGTTAGCATTCATCACACAAATTCTGTGTTTACCGCCGCCCCTCGTACTGAAGACCAAGTACCTGGCATCTGGGGACCATGACGGGGATTCATGGTCAACGTTATCAAAGGTAAGCTGCAAGGGATTGCTGCCATCCTCATTTACGGAGAATATCTGGAAACGCCTATTCACCAGCCCTTCGTACGCTATTCTGTTACCCCTCGGCGACCAAGATGGCGATGTATTATAACTTCCTTCATAAGTAAGTCTTTTCACGTCATTTCCAGTCGTGTCCATTGTGAATATTTGCGGTGAACCGGAACGATTTGAAACAAAAGCGATTTTTCTATTATCAGGCGACCAGGCGGGTGATACGTCAATCGCAAAATCATGGGTAAGACGCTCAAGATTTCTGCTGCCGAGATCCATCGCATATATTTCTTCATTGCCGTCCTTGCTTAGGGTCAGCAGCAGCTTCCTGCCATCCCTCGACCAGGACCCAGCCAGATTGATACCGTCAAAATTTGCAATCTTCTCGACCTTCGCCCCGTTCATCGATTTTATATAGAGATCGGGATTACCATTTCTATAAGATGTGAAGGATATAAATTTTCCGTCTGGAGACCAGCGTGGCGATAGAGTCAACGACTGGAAGTTGGTTATTCGGAGAAATTCAGTCCCATCAAAATTAATTGTGTAGACATCTGAATTTTGTCCCTTCTTCAATACAAAAGCGATCTTAGTGCCAAATACGCCTTCGTCCCCTGTCAGGGCAGAAAGAATTTCACCTGCAAACTTGCGCACCATTTCGGTCTTATCTTCTATTTTCCCGGTGTACTGTTTTGCGGTGATGACCTCTCCCTTTATCACATCGAAAAGATAAAATTCAGCGGTGATATCCTTGCCATTAGACTGGAAAGACCCCTTCACCAGGTATTCAGCACCAACGACAGCCCAGTCGGCAAACCTGATACTTTCCACGGTTAAGCCCGCTTGCTTTTGATCTTCAAGAAAGGCCTTCTTGCTGACGATGTTAAAGAATCCCGTCATCTCCAAATACCTCGCCAGAGTATCTGAAAACCAGCTAGATAGTTCTGTCTGATGGCTCTGTTGGCTCATTTTCCGGAAATCAGTAATGGCGATGGGGAATTTTTGGAAGGCGGGAGAATCAATGTCAATGTATACCTTGCCCAGTGCGCTATGAGGCAGGCATAAAACGGATAGCATCACCATAGTGATCGCAATTAATTTTAGGAAACATCTAACATTGAAGTAATTCATGACCGAAAACCATAGACCCTTCATAAAAAATTTCGCTGTTCTATCTGAATTCCATTGAATGGAACCTGATGCCGACTTCCATATTGTTACCTCTTATTGAATCCGGCAGAGGAGGAAGAGGGCTTGCCTTCTTGATGGCCTTCATAGCGGACTCATCAAAATATCGATTGCCTGAGCGTTTCTCAAAACTCAAATCTACAACTGTACCGTTCCTCAGTATCTTCGCCTGTATAATAGCCTCAATGTTCTCCCTTGGCAATATTCCCTGAGGCAGCGTCCATTTTCCCCTGATCCTGGACCAGATCAGGCTGTAATAGGCGTTCATCTTTGCGTTGGATTCAACATTATCCATCTGGCTCGCAGAGCCTGGCGGGTTCGCCCCTGTATTCACTTTTCTTCTAATATCCTCAATTGCTCTATCAACGCTGCTAACCTGCTTTCTTTGTGTATCCAACCTCTTGATGGGGACGGCGGGGACGGTATCGGGCCGCTTTTTCAAGACAGAAGAATGCTCACCAGGAATCGTTTGATTGATTTCTCTCGAAATTGCTGATTGCGCCTTCCTGCTCTGGAGAACTTCAGACAAACTGACGAGATTAACGGAATAGACTGGACCGAAAGTCCATCTTGGAGAGGGAAGAGATGGCGCAAAAAAAATGACAGACAGCACTACAGTATGAACTAATAGAGATACATATATCATACTGTTGAAGCTGATATCATTGTCATCTCGCTCCTTTTGCATTCTACATCATCCTGCGGAGCGTTACCTTGATTCCTCGGGCGCTTCTGTGATCATTCCCAGCCTATCGACCCCAGCTTTCCTCACTTCGGACATCACTTCCACGACAAACCCATAAGGAACGTTCTTGTCAGCCCGCATAAAAACTTCTCTATCGATCCTGTTGGCAAAGATGTTTTCCAGCTTTGCACCGAGACCAGTTACAGGAACCTTATTCTTATTTATAAATATCTCTTTCGTACTATTAATAGTCAGCACAAGCTTTTCCTCTGTAACATCAATGCTTTTCGACTTAACCCGCGGCAGGTTGACATCTATGCCCATCTGAAGCATCGGGGCTGTCACCATGAAAATTATCAGCAAGACCAGAACGACATCAACCAAAGGCGTGACGTTTATTTCTGCCATAAGCTTGCTTCCGCTATTTCTTCTTCTTCCGGACTTCATAAGGAGCTCTATTTCCCTACATAATTTCTTTCAATGATATTTAGCAGTTCAGAGGAGAAGTTGTCCATTTCCATGGACATGTTCTTTACTACATTGAGATAATAGTTGTAAAAAATGACAGCGGGTATAGCAGCAGCGAGACCGGCGGCAGTGGCAATGAGTGCCTCTGAGATGCCCGGCGCCACGACAGCAAGGGTTGCCGAGCCTCTTGTGCCTATACCCCTGAACGTATCCATAATGCCCCAGACTGTTCCGAATAATCCAATAAATGGTGATGCACTCCCGGTTGTAGCGAGAAAGCTGAGTGTACCTTCAAGTCTCGTTGCCTCAGAACTGCATGCTCTGTTCAAGGCCCTTTCAACATTATCTATACCCTTCATCTCCAGTTGAAGCAGCGTCGATTCATCGGATTCTTTAGGAGATGACGACCCTCTTATGACCTTGGTTATCTTCACAAGTTCCGTATAGCCCGCCTGAAATACTTCAGCCATGGTTGAATATTTGTATTTTTTCGCTTCAGGGAAAATATCGGAGAGTTTATTGCTGTTCATGTAGACATCCAAGAACATATTATTTTCCTTTTTTACCTTCTTGATGTTCCTGTATTTCATCAAGATGATGGCCCACGACACGACAGAGAAGAACAGGAGCAGCAGCAGGACAAGTTGAACCATCAGTCCTGCATCAAGAATCATCTTGAAAATACTGCCATGAAAATGTCCTCCAAGACCAACAGCGGCAACAGAAGAAATCTCTTTCACTTTTTCACTCCTGATTCACTTATTTGCGGCATTATCTGAGCCTGCGACATGCTACGGGCCATTACGTGTAATGGAAAAAAATGGCCTTGTCAATAGATTTAGGACAATGAGCGTTCAAAAGGAAAATAAATTTCCAAGAAAAATCGCAAAACCCAAAAAGCTGACTGGTAAGAATCATTACAAAATTTCCGGCACAAAAGATACAACGTCATTGATTGCAGATGAATCACAAAAAATCATGGCCAATCTATCCACGCCGAGGGCAATCCCTGCTGCCTGTGGCATGGCAGCCATGTCCTCGAGAAAAAGGTCCGATGCAGGGTAAATCGATTTACCTGCAGAATGACGGTATTTTTTTACATTTTCAAATCGTCTATGATGTTCTTGCGGATCTGTAAGCTCAGAACATGCGTTAGCTATTTCTTTCCCGCCCATATACAACTCAAAACGTTCGGCCAAAGCGAGATCCTCCTTTTTTCCCTTTGCCAGGGCCGATCCTGAAAGCGGATAATCATAGATGAAGGTGGGCTGCGCGACTCCCAAGTGAGGTTCGATATAGGATGCCATGATCTCATCGAAGCAATTTTCTGTCACAGCTTTGTCCATCGACATCGTTGCATAGCATGCAAAAGCCTCTCTTACAGATATACTCTCCCATGGTCTTTGCAAGCCTATTGCCTTGCCCTGGTAATTAATTACGTCCCCACAACCGAGCGCAGCGGCTACAGAGATAATCAGCTCCTCACATTCATTCATGAGCCGGCGATAGTCCATGTCCTTGCAATACCATTCCAGCATTGTGAACTCTGGGAGATGGGACGAACCTAGTTCGCCATCGCGGAAACACTTACAGATTTGAAATATCCTTGGATAGCCCCTCGCAAGAAGTCTCTTCATATGAAGCTCGGGAGATGTGTGTAAGAACCCACCGCCACAGGAGATGGCATTAATATGGGCTTCAGGAATAACCGCCGCAATCAAATGGGGGGTCTCCACCTCTAAATAATCCCTGCTCGTAAAAAAATCGCGGATCGCGCGCATCATCCTGGCACGCTTCCATAAGGTTTCCCGCTTCTTTGCCACTCTCCCATCTTCTTCCACAGGTGTTTCAATCCTTGACCCTGGTTAGATATTCGCCGCTACGTGTATCAACCCTGATTTTCTCGCCTTCTTCAATGAATGGAGGAACCTGAATCTGATAACCTGTTTGTAGAGTTACCGGCTTTGTCTTGCCTGACACTGAATCACCCTTAGCCCATGGATCGGCCCGTATGACGACAAGATCAACAAAATTCGGCAGACTCACTTCCAGAGGCTTATCCTCAAAAAAGAGGATTTCCACATCCAGGTTATCAATAAGGAGATGTTTCGCCTCCCCAACTTGATCTTCAGTGAGGAAGACCTGCTCGTAACTTTCACTGTCCATGAAGCAGTATTTTCCCTGTTCCTTATACAAGTACTGCATCTTTTTCTGCTGGAGATCTGCTGGTTCGAAAGTATCTACGGAACGGAACGTCCGTTCAAACTGGGACCCCGTAATCATATTGCGTAATTTGGACCTGTATAGAGCCTGACCTTTTCCGGGTTTGACAAAGTTGAACTCTGTGACGATGTAAGGCTCATTATCAATCTTGATTCGCAGACCTTTTTTCAAATCGCTTGCATTATACATGTAGCATTTTCTCTCCTTTCATTCTCAATAATGTATTTACCAATTCACTCTCCCTTTCCTTTCAAAAATATGATCTTCTTTCTTGCGGGCCATCACGCGAAGAGGGGATCCGGGATAAAGAGGACATTTCCCCTTGCCCCCCGGGATATCAAATACATACTGCGGCACACAAAGCCCTGATATATTCCCCCATAATTTCTCCATGATTCGTATCCCTGACTCGACGTCGGCACGAAAATGATCCGCACCTTTTACTGGCTCACATTGAAACAGATAATACGGCCTGACAGATATCCGCTGAAGGCCGTAGAAAAGGTCCCTCAAGGTTTCGTAGTTGTCGTTGATGCCCCGAAGCAGGACAGATTGATTTGATACAGGGATTCCCGCCTCAAGTATCATTTCACAGGCGTGCGCCGCTTCCGGCGTTATTTCATTCGGATGATTGAATTGGGTATTGAACCAGACTGGGCGGTGCTTGCGCAACATGTTACACAACTTACGAGTAATCTTCATGGGCATAACTACGGGCATACGGCTCCCTATGCGCAGAACATCCACATGGGGAATAGAACGTAAAGATCCGAGAAACCAATCCAGAATACTGTCTTGCAAAGTAAGGGGATCACCTCCCGAAACTATGACTTCTCTAATATGCTTCGTTTTAGCCACATAATCAACCATGCGCTCCAGGTACCCTGTATTCTTTCCGTTTCTGTCTTTCCCCCATGCGCGCTTGCGGTTGCAGTGTCGACAATATATTGCGCACATATTTGTGACGATTGTTAAGCAGCGGTCGCGATAACGATGCACGAGACCTGAAACGGGCATGTCCCGTTCTTCTTCGAGAGGGTCTGCCACACCGCCGAGCGAAAAACTCATTTCTCTTTCATCAGGGAAACTCTGACGACGAAGAGGGTCATTTTCGTCCTCCATATTCATCAGAGAAAGATAATAGGGAGTGACGGCAAATGGATAAACCATGGCCACGGTACCGTATTTTTTGAGGGCCGCCGGCGCTTTCTCTAGCACGGCGGCTAATTGGCGAATAGTGCATACGCGATTCCTGTATTGCCACTTCCAGTCATGCCACTCCTTCGCCGAGACTCCTTGCCACGGGCTTATTGAGACGGTACGGTTTATCGATTCCATAGATTACAATTCTTCAAATAATGTTTATCGGCAAGTCGCTTTCCATGATCGAATTTTATAGCATCAAACACTGGTTATTACAAATCAGATTCCCGAAAGCTGTCACCCGAAGATACTTGTTTGAAAATCAGCATCCGAAGAATATTTTCTATCTTTACATTATATCTGGAGCTAATGCATCAGGAAATGAATTATTGAAAAGTGACGCGGCCGCTGAAATTAAATTACAGTTTCACCTGAAGGAGTAATAATCCGCAATTTACTTGCTGGCGGCTTTACATCCGTCAGCAGAAGTCCGTCGGATAGTAAGCGAGGGAATCCTTTGCGGCACGATTACTCAAAGACCTAGGATTCTCTGGAGGACTTCAATCTGGCCCACTGCTCCTCCCGAATCAGGGAAGTATTTAACGACTGCTCGAAATCGTATTCCGCGGAGAGTATATCGAGTGCGAAGACCAATGGGCGTCATGGAAGTAACAGCGAAATTTATTGGCATTGCATATTAGTGAGAAATAGGTAATAATTAAGGTATATTAATTGCGCAGATCCAGGCAAAGACAGAGGATATCGCCGCAAGTGTAGGTGTTCTTCAATGTGAATATCACGAGCAAGCAGGAGAATTCATTAGATCGTCCAGTAATGCCATATTGAGCAAAAAAGAATCAAAAGGGAAATAATCTAGAAATGCACTTTTGCCAGCCCGAAATATCTTCTGAGCACTGGATGCTGGCCTTAGTATGAATTTCTTTGTTCGAGACTGAGAACATCGCTCCAACGCCAAGATGCCTTGCAATCAATGGGAAGACTCACGTACTCTATCTTTCGAGATTTCGTTCATCTGTCATGACAGGAAATATCTTTAAAAGGAGATCAATCTATGAAATCTTTATCGAAGAATGAACTGAAAACCTTGATGAGTAAACAGAACGGTCCTTGCATCTCAATGTTTATGCCAGCCTATCGTGCGGGCGCTGAGATCCAGCAAAATCAAATCAGATTCAGGAATTTGCTTCGTGAAGCAGAGGAAAAATTGATCGCCACCGGCTGCCGCGCCACGGAGGCAAAGGCATTACTGGAAGCTGCACAGGGGCTTTCAGGAAATATACCTTTCTGGCGACAACAGAACGGCGGTCTCGCCATCTTCATATCGTCAGGTGTATTCCACAATTACAGCCTGCCAATAAATTTTGATGAATTAATCGTTGTCGCTGATCGCTTCCACGTCAACCCTCTTTTACCGGCGCTGAGCGGTGACGGCCGTTACTACATTTTGACGCTGAGTCAAAAAGGGAGCCGACTCTATGAGGGGACAAAACAGAACATCAGAGAAATCCAGCTCGAAACAATACCGAAAAATCTAGCCGAGGCTCTTCAGTATGATGAACTGGAAAAGCAAATCCGCTTCCATAGGGGGACCTCACGGGGAGGGGAGCGCGGATCCATGATGTCAGGGGGTGGAGCCGAACTGGATGATGCCAAGGAAAACATTTCAAAATATTTCCGCCAGATCGACAGGGGATTACATGACCTCCTTAAAGACGAACGCGTCCCTCTGGTGCTTGCTGGTGTCGATTATCTGTTCCCGATATACAGGGAAGTAAACACGTATCCGTATCTCATGGAAGATGGGATTCCCGGAAACCCCAAAGGAATAAATACGGATCAATTGCATAAGCTGGCACTCGAGATCGCAAGGCCTTATTTTCAAAAGGCTGAAAATGACGCAATCGCCCAATACCGACAATCTTCCGGTACGGGATTGACTTCCAGCGACATTAAGGAAATTACCCGTGCCGCGTGTGATGGGCGGGTCGGTTTACTATTTATAGCCACAGGACACCGGCAATGGGGCACTTTTGACCCGGAATCGAAGGATGTGCAATTACACCAAAAGATGGAACCCGGCAGTGAGGATCTCTTGGATTTTTCTGCGATCCAGACTCTGTTGAATAGCGGTACAGTCTATTCGCTTCCGCAGGACAAAATGCCTGACGATAAACCAATCGCGGCTGTATTTCGCTATTGAAACGAGAATATTACGTCTCTAATATGCTTGAACGTATTTCTCACATGGATTTGCAGAATCGTAAAGTAAGAGTTGCACGGATTTCCGTGCTGTCAAATACCGCTCTTGTAGTCATGAAGATTGCCGTCGGGCTTATCATTGGATCGGTGTCTATCATGTCTGAAGCGATTCATTCCGGAGTGGACCTTCTCGCTTCCCTCATTACGACATTCTCTGTCAGTAAATCCAGTATCCCTGCCGATGTGAAACACCCCTTTGGTCATGGAAAAGTTGAAAATATTTCCGGCACGATTGAGGCGTTGCTGATTTTTCTGGCGGCCATCTGGATCGTCTATGAGGCCATCAAGAAGCTCCTGAATCCAGAACCCATTAAATACGTCAGCTGGGGCGTTGGGGTGATGTTAATTTCAGCTCTTGTTAATATAGTCGTATCGAAAATGCTTTTCAAGGTGGCAAAAGAAACCGATTCCATCGCTCTGGAGGCTGATGCCTGGCATTTGCGCACTGACGTATATACCTCTGCCGGCGTGATGGCAAGCCTTGCCCTGATCTGGATGGGTCACCGCATCTCGCCCGCCACCGATCTTTACTGGCTGGATCCCGTCGCCGCGATCGCCGTCGCCCTGTTGATTCTAGGTGCCGCATATAGGCTTACTCTTCAATCAGCGCAGGATCTGATGGATGTAAAACTTCCAGCAGACGAGGAGAACTGGATCCGCCGGCTGATAGTGATACACCGGCCTATTATACATGGCTTTCATCAATTGCGCACGCGCAAGGCAGGAAATTACCGCTTCGTTGACTTCCATATTAAAGTTGATCCTTCCATGTCTGTCGAGGATTCTCACCGCATCACCGATGAGTTATCCAGAAGCATAGAAAGTCACTTCCTCAATACCAGTGTCACGGTTCATATCGAACCCTGCGACGGCAGATGTGATAATGATTGTCTATCCGGATGCCTGCTGCCGGAAAATGAGCAGAAGGCGGTGATGCAAAAGAGCCGGCGAGTCTAACAATATAAGGTACACGCAGGCAGAAACGTCATCAGCTCTTATATATAAACCTTTCAAACAATTTGTGGAAAGGTGTCCAGTGTGAATCGTTATCGGATTCCTGGATGAACTCCTGGAAGGCATTAACCTTGGCATCAAGGTCATCAATAAAATGCACTATCAACGCTTCCGGCGTCTTCGGGCGCTTTGGCGAACCGAATTCCTGAGTGCCGTGATGACTCAATATTAGATGGCGGAGCTCCATGGCGAGTTGCGTGGGAAAGTCTTCCACGGCACTAATCCTGGCATCCAACATCTCCAGGCCGATCACGATATGCCCGATCAGTCTACCCTCGTCGCTGTAGTCAAACATTCTGTCATACTTGTATTCATAGATTTTGCCTATGTCGTGGAGTATACCTCCCGTTATGAGAAGATCTCTGTTGATTCCCTGGTAATGCTTAGTCACCTGATCGAGAAGGCGTATGACTGAGAGGGTGTGTTCAAGGAGGCCTCCGATGTAAACGTGATGAAAGCTTTTTGCAGCGGGAGCCTGTTTGAACAATCTCGCCACCTCACCGTCATCGAAAAATAAATGCAACAACCCTCGCAGGCAGGGTATTTCGATCTGCTCGACAAAGGCCATCAGATCAGCGAACATCAGATCGATGTCTCCTTTTGCAGCAGGCAGATATTCGGTAATGTCTATGGCGGACTCATCAACTTTCCTGACGCCCGTTATGGAAAGTTGAACTGTGCTTCTAAAGCTGACTGCCCCTCCCTGTGCCTTAATCACGTCCCCCTTGCTGAAGAGTTTGTCCCACTCAACGGCATTCTCCCAGATCTTTCCGTCAACCTCTCCTGTCTTATCCTTGAGACGAACATTCAGATAAGGAGCTCCCTTCTGTGAGAAGGCAAGATTCTTCTCCGTCACAAGAAATAGCTCGTTCACTTTCTCGCCGGGTTTTATATCTTTGACATAAACATTCTTACTCTTCATATTCATGTTCGCACCTGCCATTATTAGTCGCCATGTACTCACTTCTCTCTCAAGATGCGATGATCACCCGCTCTGATAGTCAGCTTTGTTATATCAAAGTACTCCATTAGCGGTATGATGAATTTTCTTGAAAGACCGGTCAATTCTTTCAGGCTTGCCGGTGTGGCCTTTCTATCCCTCACGAGAAGATTCTTATAGTCTTCCCGGAGCCTGGTTAAAACCTCTTTATGAAAGTAAAGATCCTCATTTATCTTCACCAGAGAACCCTCCTTCAGCATCACATTAATGACGCTTTCTGCCAAGCCTTTTCGGTCTGCATATTTTTCCATAAGCTCTTTGATCGAAGGAGGTGTAAGTCCCGCATCTATATAAGCCTGAGCAATCTTGCTTCGCAGGTCCTCCAGTTCCCCCTTCAGATCCACACGGTGCCCCGACAGGCGGACGTTCTCCTTATCGACGACTATGTCCCCCCTTTTTTCCAGCTCTCTGACAGCCATGTTAAAGAGTTTTGGTCTGGCGAACTGCCCTGCCGTGCTCCTCAACTCTTCTTTCGAAATACCTTCCTTCAGTGGATATGTCTTATGATACGCCTGCATTTCCAGGAGAATCCTCCCCTGGAGGTTCTGATAAATGTAGGAGGATAGGACCCTGGATTCATCAATATCCAGAACGATAACCTGCTGTTTTGAACTCAGAGATTTGAGGATGCTCTTGAGGACATTCTGATGAATTCCCGTCCTCATTTCAAGCTCCGATATACCGATGCCCTCAATTCCCGACCGCTCAACAATAATCGCTACCCTCTCTGTATCAGAACCATTATGCAAGAGGTCAATTTCATGAATTACTTTCTCAGAATTTCTCTTATGTTTTTTGGGAACAGGATCAACGATGATCCCTCCTCCAATTGTCGTAACAGGCGAGTAGCTCCTGATTACGAACCTGTCTCTTGCCATGGCAGCCAGGGGAGACTCAAGGACAACCTGCGCAGGAGCCGTGGCTCCAGGCTCCATGTCTTCACGGTCGAGGAGTATTATCCTGCCTATGACTTCATTAGTTCCCACATGAAACCGCACCAGGTTCCTGTTCTTCAATCTCCTGGTGTTATTTGACAAATACTGCATATGCACATCGAGGCGATTCGACGGCTTGAGAGTCCGGGGTCTTGCAAGGACATCCCCTCTCTCAACTGTATCCTTTTCAACCCCCTGCAGATTTATGGCCGTCCGCTGACCTGCCTCAGCAACAGTTGCGGTCTGATTATGGATTTGTATACCCCGCACCTTGGCAGTGACTCCTTTGGGCAGTATTTCCACCTCTTCGCCCAACCTTATGTCTCCGGAAATCAGGGTGCCTGTAACGACTGTCCCGAACCCCTTCATGGTAAATGCCCTATCAACAGGCAACCGGAAAATATCTGCGTCCGCTCCTCCTTCTATCTCTGACGCCACTCCGCCGAGCGCGTCCAGCAAGGCCTCAAGCCCCGCTCCCGAAGTTGAAGAGACCGGTATTACGGGAGATGACTCCAGGAATGTCCCTTTCAAGAATTCATGGATATCGTCTTTCACTAGACCGAGCCATTCATCTGCTACCATATCTATTTTGGTAAGGGCGACAAGACCTTTCTTGATGCCAAGGAGTGAACAGATGTGAAGATGTTCCCTCGTCTGGGGCATCACGCCTTCATCTGCCGCAATTACCATAATCACCATATCGATGCCGGATGCGCCGGACACCATATTTCTTATAAATTTTTCATGTCCGGGAACGTCTACGATGCCGAACGTCTGACCGTTTGGAAGCGTTAGAGAGGCGAAGCCAAGCTCAATGCTTATACCCCTCTCTTTCTCCTCTTTGAGCCTGTCCGTATCAATGCCGGTGATTGCCTTGATGAGAGCTGTCTTGCCATGATCAACATGGCCGGCTGTGCCCATGATGAAATGCTTCATGTGACTTAAATAACAGACTACCCAGTGTTTAACAATAACAAAAAACGTCCTTCCTTCGAATACATTGACAATATGCCACAGCTCCTCCGGAAGTGAAGTACGGGATATGGAATTTCCCATTCGGCAGGCAGAGTCCCATTCCACCGTCCGGTCTCATTTTCTCAAATTGAGACCGAATTTCATGCGTTGTCTACTAATCAATAAGGAGATTGGGAAGTTGAAGAAAAGGGTAGAACAAGGCTTGACAAGGCGTCGCTCATGAATCCTCCTCAGGTTTCAATCCGACAATTCCTCTGGCCGCTCCTCACTGCATGCGATTGTTATGCCTATGAGTCCAGCGGAGCGGTCCATATCTTTTTGGACCCGCTCAATCTTTTATGGATTGTCGAGTGACTGAATCATCCCGTGCGTGATCTCTTCGAAACTGAGAATCTTCATCCCGTTATGCTCTATCAGAAATTCCTTTGCATCGGCTTCTTTTTCAAAAGGGATGGGTTCATGACCCATGGGCCCATAAACATCGCTCCAAATGACAAAATATGCCTGCCGGGCGTCGATGTCAGCAATAGAATAGTAGTCCTTCACAAGAATCGCAGCCACTTCATCTTTGCTTCTTGACGGGTTGTACTTCTTAATATCCAGGTAGTACTTGAACATATCCTTGGAACCGTCAAAAATCGCGACCGTAGAGTCTTTAAATTTGATTTGGGCATTCCAGTCGGGAAACATAGAAACATACATGCCGCAGACAGGGCATCTATGCTCCCTGGAGGGAGTTACATCCTCATGTCCTGCCGCATAGGGAACGGCGCCGAAACAGAGAATGATCAACAAACATATTACATTTTTCATACGACTGCCCTTTCACACTGTCGGCCCATCAGATATCTGTCGATGGTCATGTTCATTTGCCCTTACCTTCTTTCTTCAAACATGCAGGCACGAGCCTTCTTCATATTTTTTTCGAAGGGTGCCACTCCCTCTTGCTCCGTTTACGCAAGTTCTTCGTTAACACAATCCCGGTCGGAATCAATCTGATAAATACTGCCGTCTCTCATCTCGAACATCCGGTCTGCATACCGGGCCAACTGCTGGTTGTGCGTCACCATGATGACTGTAAGGCCCACTTTTCTATTAAGGTCTCGAAGTATCTGCACTATCTCTTCTGACCGTTTTGTATCGAGGTTTCCGGTCGGTTCATCGGCCAGAAGTATTTCCGGCATATTCACCATGGCCCGGGCTATGGCCACCCTCTGCATCTCACCGCCGGATATCTGACCAGGCAGGTGATCTTTCCGGCGCTCCATGCCAAGAAGTTTCAAGAGGTTGGAAGCCCCGTTCTCTGTGCCCGTCTTGCTGTAGAATGTAAGCGGGAGCATTACGTTTTCCGTGACGGTCAAGGTGGGGATGAGATAGAAATTCTGGAAGATATAACCGAATGTTTCCCGCCTGATTTTTGTGAGTTCTCGCTCCGACAATCGTTTCCCGTTGCCGAAGATCGATCGGCCGTGGAGATGGATTCCTCCTGCTGTGGGATTGTCAAGACAGCCCAGGAGATTTATCAGTGTCGTCTTGCCGGACCCCGAAGGTCCGATGATTGATACGAATTCTCCCTTGTTAACCACAAAGGAAACGTCATTTACCGAAACGATCTTTTCGTTTCCGCGCGTATAGACTTTCGTTAGGTTAGTTGTTGCAATCGAAATACCGTTTTCATTCATCAGTTTATATCTCCTCTTATAGCTTCCAACGGCCTGATCCTTCCTGCCTTCCAGGCGGGATAAATGCCGCTAAGAAGGCCGATACCAATGATTGCGGCCAGAGTAATAAAAATAAGTTTCAGGTCTATGAGTACGAGACCTCCCCCCGGGGCGTAGGGCAAAATACTGCGTATCACCATGTCGGTTACCCGCGCCAGTATCAGCGCCATTATGATGCCGAGGACACCTCCGATCATGCAGAGGATCAGGGTCTCGATCCAGATCAGCTTGAAAACGTCCCAGGGCATGGCGCCGACGGTCTTCAGAATGCCAATTTCCTGGAATCTTTCCCATACCGACGTTAGGATGGTATTTATTACCCCGACCATCGCTATCAGAATAGCTATGATGGCGATGGAGAGTACCATAACCTTGGCCGTGGAAATGAGCTTCATGATAGTCTCTTTCACCTGTGCCAGGCTCACTATCTGGACATCGGGAAGTTGATACAGCTTTTCTTCAAGACGACCGCTGTCAACGCCCTTTAACAGCTTGATGCCTATTGTTGTGATCTCGGCAGGTCTGTTGAATATTTTCTGCGTAGTCTTAAGGGGTATAAAAATTGTCCCATCATCCTGTGTGCCTGTCCTTTCAAGTATCCCCACCACCTTGAATTCGACATTCTTCTCCGGCATGAGAATCATGTCTCCTACCTCACGCTGTTCAAGTTCCGCTGCCTCAAAACCCATGACAGCCTCATAGCTGGTCGTATCGGTAAACCAGCCGCCCTGTTTAAATTTAAGAAATGGCTTCATTTCTGCGAAGCTATCCGGTTCAATGCCGAAGTATCCTGCGATCCCCCCGCTCTCACCCTTGTTCGGATCGAAGACAGCCGTCATAAGAATCGGTGTGACCTTTTCTACCTCAGGCTCCTTAGCTACATCCTGCATGATGGACTCGTCCATATAGCGGAGGCCTGTACCCCCCTTCAGCATCATGGTGGCGGCCTCATACGGGCAGCCCTTAGCCATAATCATCAACTGAAAACCCATGTTGTCCACGTCCTTATTCAGAGCCGTTTCATAGCCGTGGTTAAATCCCAGGAGACTTACAAGCACCCATGAGGATAGCGCTATGCCAATCAATGTGAGAAGGCTGCGGATTTTTTTTCGCTGCAGATTTTTTAAAGCCACTTGAAATTTCGTGATCATTTCTGAAAACCTCCCGAAGAAGATGAAGACTGAGACGAGGACATAATCTCATCCATAAGCATGAGATTTTCTTCGTGGCCTTGCAGGGCAAATGTGTCTATATCTCCGACTTTGCCAGAGAATCTCTTTAGATAATGAAAGCTGCGGCTCGGCTTCTGCACCGCCGCATCCGGATTCATCGAGTAGAAGACCGTCTTTTTGATCGCAGCGGAATAGCCGGCAATTCCCTGCGCCTCGAAATAGAGGGGCTGATCCAATGCCTGCGCCGCACCGACCGGTGCGAGCAGGGCCAAACATATTATGAGGGCTCTATATATCGAAATTGTATCTCCCCCTAAAAAAAACCTTTCCGTCCCTTAAGATGGTAAGCCTTATTTCCCAATCGCCCGGCATGACAATATCTATCGGCAAGAGATAGCTCCCTTTCCTGGAAAGTTGAAACGCCCGGTCGCCTGTTTCATGTGCCCCTCTCATAGACGGCATTCCGGAATCGCCCTTGACCTGGAAAGAAGTGTCTTTTCCCCCATCCCCTTTGAAAATATCGACCTTCATGATCACCGTCCCCAGTTTTGGCTTCTTGTCGAAGCCATATACCAGGTAATAGCCGCTTCCAATCTGAACCTTAGCGCCTGGATCAGGCATGGGCGAGTAAGTCTGAGATTGAGTTCCCGAAGCAGCCAAAACATCTTTGCAAAGGGGCAACGGCAGAAGCAATACGATCAGCAACAGCAGAACAAGAAAGATGCGTCTCTTCATGCAAAGCATAGTTCCTCCTTTTGAAGGTAGACTCCTATATTCCCAGTGTAAGAAAATGCACAGAAATTTGCTATCGGGCAAATCCTGATTTCTGCCTTCTAAAATCCTGATGAATAGTGGAATTATAAGGCAGATTCTGCATATGGATCGTGAGGCGACGCCCATCGATACATTCGAGAATGGGAAAAAAGAGGATGGCCGCACCCGCCTGACCAATGTGCTGCCATCTGCTGTTACGTCACGGACAGGGAACAAATGATTCCGTACCTCTGTTATTGGAGAAACATTTGCAGGGGAAAAACGAAAGAGAATGGCCGATTGTGGATCGCATTGATTAATCCACACCGGCAGCCTCTGGCGCCTTCTTACATCACTGGATGCCTCCGCCTATGATCTTTCCGTCTTTGACGATGAAGTAGCGGTGGTAATAGTTCCAACCCAGGGGGTCGCGGATGCGGTAGATAAGTTTCTCCGCACCATCCGGCTGCAGATCAACCCAGAGGGGGGAGCCGAAGGTATCCGTTATAGCCCTGACTTGGTCGGGCTTGTCCGCATAGTAGAGCTTGTCAAGCGAGCAGGCGGATATTCCACACCACAGCATAATCATAATGATGATGGCACCTGTCCATCTAAATGTTCTCCTTCGTCGGTATTTCTCCATACTTTGTCCTTTTGTCATTTTTTCCTCCAGTTCTGAATCCAATGGAAGCTTTTCCCATGAATTGACAGGAAGAATGAGACTGCTGTAGATCCGCACTGGGGGTTCTCAAAGGGAGCATCCCCTGCAATCGACATATCCCACCAGTCCCATGATAAAGCTCCTATAGAGTAAAGTAACAAACTGCCCAATTCTTGACAATAACAAAGTGTGTGACACCGCACACCGCAAGAACTAGGGCCTTTACTATAAACGTAGCAATGAAGTCACACTGACAGGCCAGGCTCACCTGAAACCGCATCTTAATATGGTGATACAACCCAAGTTCACAAGATGGAAACCGGGTGCAGCTCTCATTGACTTTTTTGATCTGATCCATGGAGAAAGCACGTTCTCGAAGCGAAGCAGCGGTTCATCTAACAGATTCAATATTGCATGAGACGAAAATTCTCCGCTTGAAATGATCAGACTAAATTTGTTAGCATTCTTCTTTCTCAAAAGGATCACGAGTTCTATGAGGATACTTTGTCTCGATTACGGCAGTAAGAGAATAGGGGTCGCCGTTTGTGATGAGCTTGGCATGACGGCCCAGGGGCTCGCCACCATCACCCGAAAGAATCGCCGGCAGACTCTGGAAGATATTGCCGGATTCATCAGGACTTACAATGTGGAGAAAATCGTCATCGGCTATCCCATAAGGCTTGACGGCAGCGAAGGCATTCAGTGCGAAAAAATCAGCAATTTTGCTTCCATATTGGAATCCGCTTTCTCTCTGCCTGTTATCAAATGGGATGAAGCGCTTTCAACAAAGGAGGCGGAAGAAATTCTCATTCGGGCTAACATCGCAAGAAGGAAGAGAAGAAATATAGTGGATAAGCTCGCCGCCAGTTTGATTCTCCAGGGATATCTGGATGACCAGGAACGCCGCAACAAGGCGCAGTAGTTATCAGGCGGATCAATTGTATGAGAATCAGAACTACAAACCCTAAACACAGAAAAAGCCCCGCCATCATCTTAATGGTCATAATCTTTTTCGTTCTGTTGGCGGGTCTCTACTATGCCGTGAGTCCCACTGACCGTCGCAACGAGATCGTCACAGTTGATATTCCGAGAGGGACCAGTTTCCTCCGATCAGTTGACCTGCTTGAGGATGCGGGGTTGATAAAGAATAAATATCTGTTTTATGCGCTAGTGATCGCAAGAAATGCGCAGGGCAACATCAGGGCGGGTGAGTATGAACTATCATCATCTATGTCACCGCTGGATATCATCAATAAGCTGGTAAAGGGCGATATTATCTCGTACAAGGTTACCATTCCCGAGGATTTCACGGTAATGGAGATTGCGGCTCGTCTGGCATCTTACAAATTAGTCGACGAAAAGGCATTTGTGTCCGTTTCCGAAGATGCAAAGTTCATTGCCTCATTAGGCATAGAGGGTAGGACCGCCGAAGGATATCTGTATCCCGATACATACATATTTGACAAATCGATGGGCGCAAAAGACATAATCAGAATCATGGTTAATCATTTCTGGAAATCATTTACCCATGAGATGCAAGAAAGGGCAGAAGAACTTGGTATGACGATACCCCAGGTTGTTACTCTTGCTTCCATAATCGGCAAGGAATCGGGATTTAGGGATGAAAAACCCTTAATATCAGCTGTTTTTTATAATAGACTAAAGAAAAGGATGAGACTTCAAAGCGATCCTACGGCTGTTTATGATCTCAGGTCTATTACAAGGGTCGTAAAGAGAAAACACCTTCTTAGAGGGACACCGTATAATACATATGTAATAGACGGATTGCCTCCCGGCCCTATTGCAAATCCGGCGATCGATTCATTGCAGGCGGCCCTCTACCCTGCCTCTGTCAATTACCTTTACTTCGTTTCCAATAACGACGGCTCCCACAACTTCTCATCCAGCCTCTCCGCTCATAACAGGGCAGTCACAAAATATCAAATTGACAGAAAAAAAGAGTGATTTTTTTCTTGACAAACAAATTTTCCCTCCTTATAGTTAGGCCAAGTGGAGTAAAGTGGCTTATTGTGGAGGGAAACCATCTTGTCCGTCTTCAGAGGTCAACATTATCATTCGATAGATGCCAAAGGCCGGATCATCTTTCCCGCAAGACTGCGGGAAGTCTTCGCCGAGAAATATGACAACAGACTGGTTGTTACAAATTGGGACACCTACCTGATGGTCTTTCCCTATGACGAATGGCGGATTCTCGAGGAAAAGATCAGTCATCAGTCACTATTCAGAAAAGAAGTCAGGGCCTTTCAGCGTTTTTTCATGTCCGGCGCAGTTGATTGTTCCTTCGACAATCAGGGCAGAATTCTCATTCCTCCCAGCCTTAGAGAATATGCGGGTCTTGAGAAAGATATAGTTCTGGCAGGCATGATCAAGGTCATAGAGATATGGAGCAAAGAACGTTTCGATGAAGAGATGAAGAAAAGCGCAATCGATATCGACAGCTTCAGTAAATATATGGCCGATCTGGGAATATAGAAAAAGGCCCATGCAATGTGCTCTTTCCATATACCCGTCATGCAGAGAGAAGTTGTTGAGACCCTCAGATGCCGTCCGGGAGGCATCTATGTTGATGGGACTGTGGGAGGGGGAGGACACGCCGGCGAGATCCTTCGACATACCGCGCCAGACGGGTTAGTGATAGGAATGGACGTCGATGATGATGCCCTCCGGGAATCGGAAGAACGATTAAGGCCCTTTGGCCACAGAAAGATTCTCGTGAAGGGCAATTTCTCAGATATAGATTCAATCTTAGAATCTTTGAATATCAGAGAAGTCGACGGCATCCTGCTCGATTTGGGCGTATCTGCTCATCAGCTGAAAACAGCCCACAGGGGCTTCAGCTTTTTTTTGAATGCTGCACTCGATATGCGCATGGATCAGGGCCGAGGTCTTTCTGCTTACGATATTGTCAACACATTTCCGGAAAAAGAACTGGAGAGGATCATTAAGGATTTTGGCGAGGAGATAATGGCACGAAGAATTGTAAAGATGATCTCCATGCGAAGAAAGGCATCTCCCATCAAGACAACGGCAGAGCTTGCCGATGTTATTGTCAAAGCCTTACCCTCCTCACTCAAGACAAAGAAGATTCATCCCGCGACCCGAACTTTCCAAGCAATCAGAATATATGTCAATAACGAGCTTCTGAATCTTGATGAAGCCATCAATCGCGGGGTGGATGTACTGAGGAAATCGGGGCGCTTTTCCATCATATCGTTTCACTCCCTGGAAGATAGGATTGTTAAAGACGGCTTTCGCTCCTGGGAGAAGGGGTGCATCTGCCCCCCGTCCTTGCCCGTGTGCGCCTGTCATAGAAAAGCCAAGTTGAAGATATTGACCAGAAAACCGATAACACCCGCGGCTTCTGAAATTGAATGTAATCCGCAGGCAAGAAGCGCCAAGCTAAGAACGGCCGAGAGGATTTAGAAAATGCAGTCGGAAGAGGTCATACACGGAAATGTCTGCGATGTAGAGAAGGTCTCCACTCAGATAAAATATTCGAATTTTATCTTTGTCACTTTAGTGCTCATGGCGGTCGCCCTTTTCTATGTCTGGTCACATATCCGTATGACAGAGCTGGAGTACATGGTTGCGGCGGAAATGAGTATAAAGGAAAAACTTGTCGAGGAACAGACGAAGTTGAAGGTTGAGATCGCAACCTTGAAATCACCGCAGCGACTTGAGGCAATAGCAAAGGAGCAACTGCAGATGACGTATCCAGCGAGGGACCAGGTCATAACCCTCAATAACGATGATGCGGCAGGCGCCAATAAAACCGGTCCCCAATAATCAGGGAGTGAAGCTATGAAGAGCGAATCAAGAAAATGGCTGAAATTCAGGATTGTAACGGTACTGGTATTTTTCTTGGTGCTTTTCATCGCCCTCATATCGAGGGCGTTCCAGATTCAGGTGCTTTCCGGAAAACTCCTAAAAACCCTTGCGGAGAGGCAACACATAAAGACGCTGCAGATTGAGCCGGAGAGGGGCATTATTTTTGATCGCAACGGCGAGAAACTCGCGGCAAGCACTATGGTCAGCTCCGTCTTTGCCGACCCCTCGAAGATAAGCAATTCTTCTGAAGTCGCCGAATTATTGGCTCCGATTCTTAATATAGACAAGGAAACTATTACAAAGAAGCTGTCAGGCTCAAAAAATTTCTGCTGGTTAGCGAGAAAAGTTCCCCCGGACCAAGCTAGCAGAATAGAGGCCCTGAATATCGATAATGTCTTCCTGATTAAGGAACCGAAACGCTTTTATCCAAACGGGGAACTTGCCGGCCGTCTTATCGGCTTCGTAGGATTGGACTATACCGGACTCGAGGGACTGGAGCTCGGATATGATAGCTACTTGAAGGCAACGCCGGAAAAGCTGATCTGGGCGCGAGATGCAAGGGGAAGCCGGTTGTATCCGCGGATTGAAAAACCCGTCGTGCAGCAAGAAGAAGGGTATAATCTCATTTTGACAATCGACGGCCGCATCCAGCATATCGTTGAATCGAATCTGCAGGAAGCGATTACTGCGAAAGGCGCAAAGGGCGGCTTCGTAGTCGTTATGGACCCCAAGACCGGTGAAATACTTGCCCTTGCCGATCAACCGGGCTTTGATCCAAATAAATTTTCCAGCTACAATCTCGGCAAAGGAAAAAATAAGGTTATTACTGATTGTTTCGATCCGGGCTCAACCTTCAAGCCTTTTCTTGCAGCGGGCGCCCTCGAGGAAGGCATAGTCAAGGAAACGGACAGGTTTAACTGTGAAAATGGAACATATGCGGTGTCAGACAGGACTTTCCATGAGGCAAATAAGAAAAGGTATGGGTCTCTTACCTTCCATGATGTGCTGAAGTATTCGAGCAATATCGGATGCGTCAAGATCTCTGAAAAGTTGAAGAAAGAAAGATTCTACCATTATATTAAACAATTTGGCTTCGGCTCAAAGACGGGTATCGATCTTCCCGGCGAGGTCAGCGGGCTCTTGAGGCCCCAGCAAAGCTGGACAAGGGTTGATACGTCAACTATCGCCTTCGGCCAAGGCGTCTCCGTCACTGCTATTCAGCTTATCACAGCCCTCTCTGCCATAGCAAATGACGGCATGCTGATGAAGCCCCATATAGTACGCGCAGTTGTCGACAAGCAGGGACAGATTATCAAGAAAGTCACGCCCACCCCTGTGAGACAGGTCGTATCGCCGAAAACGGCGAAAAGGCTGACGGCCATCCTGAAGGATGTAGTCGGAGATGACGATGGAACCGGCAAGAAGGCCCAGATCCCTAATGTCGCCGTGGCAGGCAAAACGGGAACTTCCCAAAAGTTCGATTTTTCCCGACGTGTCTATTCATCTGAAAGGGTACGTACCTCCTTCATGGGATTTTTCCCCGCCGAAGATCCGCAGGTGGCCATTCTGGTGACACTCGATGAGCCGCAGAGGGATAAATGGGGCGGATTGGCCGCAGCTCCCATTTTCAAAAATATTGGCGAACAGATCTTGACATGTTTCAAAACAGATATTAAGAAAGCACCCCTCCCCGTTCTTGAGGAGGAAAAAACGAACAGTATTAGATTAAAGCTTGTGTCTGCACCTCAAATAATTAGCAGGCACAGCGATATGGAAAATGACATGGATGAGCCCCTCATGCCGGATTTCACCGGAATGACCATGAGAGATGTACTGAAGAAGGCGAGGGAAAAGGGGCTTGATATAAAAGTAGCGGGTACCGGCTGGGCAGTCAGTCAGGAGCCTAAGTCCGGTACGCCCATACTTAATCATCGATCCTGCGCTGTTTCTTTCAGCACGGGATATTGAGGAACCAATGTGCAGATACAGGCTGTGCTAAAGGATATCGATATCCTCCAGGTCTCTGGAATCCTTTCAGGAGAAGTCTCAGCCATTTGCTATGATTCAAGAAACTGCGGGAAAGACAGCCTGTTTGTGGCTGTTAGCGGTCTCAAGCTCGACGGCCATGCATATATAAGAGAGGCAGTTGACCGGGGAGCAAAATTCGTCGTTCACGAAAAAGATTATTCCCCGCCACCCGGAGTAACTTCTATAAGGGTTCTCAATAGTCGTGCTATCCTCGGCGTCCTCGGAAAGAATTTCTACAAAGACCCTTCTTCCCGCCTTTGTCTCATAGGCGTCACGGGGACAAACGGTAAGACAACGGTGACCTACCTGCTCGAAACCATACTCAAGGCAGCGGGATTCTCCGTCGGAATAGTGGGAACAGTCAACTACCGGTTTAATAATAAAGAAATGCCGGCCCCGCATACCACACCGGAGTCATATGAACTGCAGAAGATATTGAGAACTATGGTGGATCAGGGCGTTACCCACGTTGTTATGGAGGTTTCTTCGCACGCACTTGATCTGAGAAGAGTCGATGAATGCTCTTTCGACATGGGCATCTTCACGAACCTCTCGCAGGACCATCTGGATTATCATAAGACTTTGGAGGCCTATTTCCAGGCGAAGAAGCGCTTCTTTTCAGAGATTATCCCGGCAGGCAAGAAAAATTATGCATACAGGACGGTCATTAACGGAGACGACCCTTGGGGACAGAGAATCGTTGATGAGACAGGTTCAAGAATCCCCTGCCGCACATTCTGTATTGAAAACAAATGCGATGTGACTGCCGAGAGATACAAGTTTTCTTTGGAGGGGACGAAGGCTGATATTAATGCAGGAGCGAGCCATATTGCCATATTTTCGCCGCTCATCGGAAAATTCAATCTGTATAACATACTTGCTTCCGTAACTGCGGCCTCGGTGCTTGGCATACCTGAGAGCTTCATTCGCACCGGTGTAGAAAATCTAATAAATGTGCCGGGGCGGCTTGAAAAGGTGAGTATCACAGGCGAACCTGAGGTATTTGTCGATTACGCGCATACTGAAGATGCCCTGAAGCGGGTGTTGCAGAATCTATCGCCGTTCAAAAAGGGGCGCCTCATCACGGTATTCGGCTGTGGCGGTGACAGGGACCGGGGGAAAAGGCCCCTCATGGGAAAAGCCGTGATGGCTTGGAGCGACCTCGCCATTCTGACTTCGGATAATCCGAGGACGGAAGACCCGCTCTCCATTATCGGGGAGATAGAAAAGGGAATGGGCGGAAACTTCGGCAGGAAGCTTCTTCCCGGAGAGCTCAAAAAAAATGCAAATGAAAAAGGTTACATAGTGATTCCCGATCGCAGAGAGGCGATCGAAATGGCGGTCACCCTCGCCGATAATTCAGATATCATCCTCATAGCCGGTAAGGGACATGAGAATTATCAGATCATCGGAGAAAAGAGGGTCCCCTTTGACGACAGACATGTTGCCAGGGAAGCTCTAACGAATAAACGGCTTGAGGCGGAACATTGAAGGCAGAGCTATCAACAACCGAGCTTACTGTCGGTGATGTTCTAAATGCCACAGGAGGGGCTTTGGCAGGAGGCATCACAGAGACGCGATTCAAGGGAGTATCTACGGATTCGAGGCGGATAGTGCCGGGAAGTTTGTTTATCCCCCTCATAGGAGAAAGATTCGACGGTCATGATTTTATCGCCGCTGCAGTAAAAAATGGCGCTTCCGGCTTCCTCGAAGGGAAGGGATCTGAAAACAGGATAAGAGAAAAAATTACAGATACAACCATCGTCCATGTTGACGATACCCTGAAGGCCCTCGGGGATATAGCCCATTTTTGGCGAAAAAAATTTAGAGTAATTATCGTCGCCATCACGGGCAGTTCCGGAAAGACGACTACGAAGGAGATGCTGGCGAGTATTGCGAGCCTGCAGAAAAAGATTATCAAAGCAGAGGGAAATTACAATAACCTTATCGGTCTCCCCTTGACCGTTCTCAAGATCAACGCCCAACACGAGCTGGCTATCCTGGAGATGGGCACGAACACAAGGGGGGAAATCGCCAGGCTCACTGAGATCGCAGAACCTGACATCGGAGTGATCACCAATATAGGCCCGGCGCATCTCGAGGGCTTCAAATCAGTTGAGATGGTGCGGGAAGAAAAACTGGATCTCTTTCGGAACATGCCGGACTCCGGAGCTGCCATCATTAATCTCGACGATGAAAGACTGCTTGTAACCGACAAAGACTGGCGTGGGACAAGGATAACATTCGGCTTGAAAAAAGATGCCGACGTCTCGGCTGAGGACATTGAGACGAAGGGAATGAAGGGGGTAAGCCTTACAATTAGAATTGGCAGTTTCAAGCAGGCAATTACCCTATCAGTTGCAGGAAATCATAATGTCTATAATGCCCTTGCTGCCGCTGCATCTTCCTGGATTCTGGGTATTGACTTCTCAACGATCTGTCAAGGATTAATGGCATTTCAACCCATCTCCGGGCGCATGGAGATACATCGTTTGAAGAATGGAGCATTCATTATCAATGATACGTACAATGCCAATCCTGCGTCGTTTAGAGAAGCCCTCAATACTCTGAGAGACTTGAAGGGAAATCAGAAAAGCACAGTGATCATGGGCGATATGCTTGAGCTCGGCGACTTTGCGGAGGTGATGCATGAAGGTGTCGGGAGTCTTATGGCAGACACTGGGGTGGACACCATTTACCTCAGAGGAAGGCTCTCCCCGGCGACGGCAGCGGGGGCATTGAAGAGAAAAATGTCCAAGGATCAGATAGTTTTTTTTGAAAATCCTGATCAAATCATAGACCGTCTTGCCTCCCATGTAGAGAGAGGTGACTGGATTCTCGTTAAAGGCTCGAGGCAGATGAGAATGGAACAGGCTGTGGAGAAGATTGTTGAAGTCTTCGGCATTGAAGAAAGCGGAGGAAAGAAATGAGAGGAGCTCCAAAATGATCTATCATCTCTTATATCCCCTTCATGATAAATTCTCCTATTTCAATGTCTTTCGGTACATCACATTCAGAACGATTTATGCTACGGTTACGGCCTTATTGATCTGCTTTGTGATCGGCCCCTGGCTGATCAGGAAACTTCAGGCCCTTCAAATCGGCCAACCCATAAGGAACGACGGACCGGACACGCATCTTTCCAAAAAGGGAACGCCCACCATGGGAGGGATCCTTATCATTTTCTCTATCGTCATTTCCACCCTCCTCTGGGCGAACCTGACAGTGGATTACGTCTGGCTTGTTATCATGGTCATTGTCGGCTATGGACTCATAGGGTTCGTGGATGACTATAGGAAACTTACACGCCAGGACAGCCGGGGAATCTCAGGAAAGGTGAGACTCTTAGGAGAAATCGCCATAGCGGTGTTTGTAAGCACGATTCTCTATATCAAACCGGGCTTCACTTCCAATGTGACGATTCCCTTTTTTAAGACTGCGCTCCCCGATCTTGGCTGGGGGTATGTCGTGCTGTCAACATTCATCATCGTGGGCGCAGCGAACGCCGTAAACCTTACAGACGGCCTCGACGGTCTTGCCATCGGTCCTGCAATTACATGTTTCATGACATATCTTCTCTTTGCCTACTTTGCCGGCAACGCGAAAATTGCAGGCTACCTGCAAATCCCCTATGTCGCAGGAACCGGAGAACTCGCCATATTATGCGGCGCCACGGTGGGGGCAGGCCTTGGCTTTCTCTGGTACAACTCCTATCCAGCCCAGGTATTTATGGGAGACGTGGGCTCCCTCTCCCTCGGCGGCACCCTAGGCACACTCGCGATACTTACGAAACAGGAGATTCTTCTCGCCATAGTGGGTGGAATATTTGTCCTGGAGACCTTTTCCGTCATCTTTCAGGTTGGCTGGTTCAAAGTGTCCAACGGCAGGCGCATCTTCAGAATGGCGCCGCTTCACCATCACTTTGAGCTCAAGGGCTGGGCTGAGCCAAAAGTCATTGTCCGCTTCTGGATAATTTCCATTCTCCTAGCCCTCGTGGCAATCAGTACCCTGAAATTGAGATGAGACAAATATTATGAATCTTAAAGGGCAAAGGATATTAGTCATAGGACTGGGGAAGACAGGAATCGCTTCAGTTCGGTTTCTTATGGGGCAAGGCGCTAAAGTCATGGCAACCGACGAGAAGCCTCAATCAGAGTTGAAGGACGCTGCTCGCGAACTTGGAATACTGACAGCGAATCTGGAATTTTGCAAGTATAACAAAGACATGTTGTCTCGAGTAGATATGATTGTGCCCTCCCCCGGGGTGCCGCCATCCAATATTATCCTCGCCGAAGCACAGAGGAGGAAAATACCTATCATAAGTGAGATAGAACTAGCTTACAGGTTCTTAGAGCCGCCGCTCGTCGCCATTACCGGCACGAACGGGAAGACAACCACGACAACCCTGATAGGGCATATCCTTGCAAAGGATGGAAAAAGGGTCTTTGTGGGAGGAAACATTGGAAATCCCCTGGTCGGCTATGTCGACGGAAAGCAGGAAGACGATTACGCAGTAGTGGAGGTGAGCAGTTTTCAGTTGCAGTGGATTCGGTCATTCCACCCCTTCATATCCATCCTCCTGAATATAACCTGCGACCATGTAGATTATCACGGCTCGTTTGAGGCATATCGGGAAACCAAAGAAAGAATATTTGAGAATCAGAGGGGCGCTGATCTTGCCATTCTGAACGCCGATGAACCGAGATCCTTTCTTCTGGCAAGAAACATGGCCGCGAAAGTCGAGTTATTCAGCACCAGGACTGAGGTGACAAAGGGCATATTCCTTAAAGACAGAACACTTATTCATCATACCGTCGATGGTGACTGCGAAGAGTACCCTCTCGACATGATAAAGATACCGGGTCTTCACAATATAGAAAACGTCATGGCCGCCATAATGGCCGCCAGGTATTGCGGATGTTCGCCCGGGAGCATCGTGAGCGCCGTCAGGGATTTCAAGGGCATACCGCACAGGATAGAATTCACGGAAGAAAAAAATGGTGTGGCATTTTATGACGATTCGAAAGGGACTAACGTGGGAGCCGTGACACGTGCGCTGGAAACATTTTCCCGGCCCATCATTCTGCTTATGGGAGGAAGGGACAAGGAGGGCGATTTCGAGACCCTGTCTGCCCTCATGAAGTCAAAGGTCAAAGAACTGGTTCTTTTCGGCGAGGCGAGAAGCAAGATAGACAACCTGATAGGCGGCATCGTCAAAACGTCCAAATGCATAACCCTCAAAGAGGCGATTGAGCTGGCTTATCGGCATTCTTCACCAGGGGATGTTATCTTGCTCTCTCCCGGCTGCGCGAGTTTTGATGAGTTTTCCAATTATAAAGAGAGGGGAAGGTTCTTTAAGGATGTGGTCAAGACTCTCTAAATCATTCAAGATGCCTCCGCAAGAAAAGGCCTTGGACATTATCCTCCTTCTGGTCACGCTCATCCTGGTCACCATAGGTACCGTAATGATCTACAGCTCAAGCTCCATACTTGCCATGAAGAAGTTTAACGATGGTCAGTACTTTCTCAAAAAACAGATATTCTTTGTGCTCCTCGGCTTAGGCATCATGGTGCTGATGACAAGGATTCCTTACGACCGCCTGAAAAAATTCGCCTATCCCGGCGTCCTTATATCCGCAGTTCTCCTGTCACTCCTCCTTGTACCCCATGTCGGAATTCGTGCCGGGGGCGCTACCAGGTGGCTTAAGCTGGGTTTCTTTTCGTTCCAGGTCACGGAAATGGTCAAGGTATCAATGGTGCTCTTTCTCGCCCATTTCTTGACGAAAAAATACAGCCAGATAACCGATTTTAAGCGCGCCGTCCTGCTGCCGCTGCTCGTCATAGTGTTCATCGTGGGACTGATTCTTCTGGAACCAGACTTTGGGACAGCTGTCATCATAACCTTAATCATGATGTTGATGTTCTACCTCGCGGGTTGCAAGGCCCTTCATCTCGCAGGCATAGTGGCGCTTTTTGCACCTGTTGCCATCTGGCTCCTTCTTCACAAGAGCTACCGGTTGGTAAGGTTGATGAGCTTTCTTGATCCCTGGAAAGATCCCCAGCATTCGGGATTCCAAATCATCCAATCTCTTCTTTCCTTCGGCTCAGGGGGGACCTTCGGCGTAGGAATAGGAGACGGAATGCAGAAACTTTTTTATCTTCCAGAGCCCCATACAGACTTTATCCTGTCCATCATCGCCGAAGAAAGCGGCTTTATCGGCGTCCTCATCGTAATATTCCTCTTCGCTATCCTAATTGTCAGGGGACTTTTGATATCCTTCAAGGCGCCTGACCTTTTCAGTACCCTTCTTGCCGCGGGATTGACCATGGTTATTGCCCTTGAAGCATTTATCAATATCGCCGGCGTGATGGGTCTAATCCCCCTTAAGGGACTAGCGCTTCCACTCGTCAGTTATGGCGGCACATCTCTGATCATGTCCTTGGTAACCGTCGGTATACTGCTGAATATCTCCTCCCACCAAAAATGAACAGATACAAGGACAGGATATGAAAGTTATCATAGCTGGCGGCGGAACGGGAGGACACCTCTTCCCGGGAATTGCCATAGCAGAAGAATTCCTGGGAAGGGATCAGACGAGCAGTATCCTTTTCATTGGAACGAAGAGGGGACTGGAAAAGAGGGTGCTTGGCAAGATGGGATTTAATCTGCACGCCCTCGATGTGGAAGGAATTAAAGGGAGGGGAATCGCAAAGGCTCTCGCCGCTATCCTGAAGATACCCCGAAGTTTAGTCGAATCTTATAGGCTGATCCGCACGTTTTGCCCGGACATTGTCATCGGGGTGGGAGGATACGCATCTGGTCCGGCCGTGATGACTGCCCGCCTCATGGGTATCAAGACAGCCATTGCCGAGCAAAACGCCCTGCCCGGCATCACCAACAGGATTCTCGGAAGAATTGTTGACAGGATATTTCTTTCCTTCCCTGAAACAAAGAAATGGTTCCCTGAAAGAAAGACCATTACCTCCGGAAACCCTGTCAGGGCTGCCTTCCTCACAGGAATACGGGAGGCTGACAAGAGGGCCGGCAAGTTTACGCTTCTTGTATTTGGCGGAAGCCAAGGCGCCCACAGCATAAATCTGGCAGTCCTCGATTCTCTTCCTTATCTGGACAAGATCAAGGACAAGCTAAGAGTTATCCACCAGACAGGCAGTGCGGACCTTGATTCCATCACGCTTCATTACCAATCCCATGGGATAGAAGCAGGGGTATTCCCCTTTATCATGGACATGGCCCAGGCGTTCAGATCTGCTGATCTACTTATCTGCAGGGCCGGTGCTACGTCTATCGCAGAAATCACGGCCAGCGGAAAGTCATCCGTATTGATACCCTTTCCGTATGCCGTAAGTGATCACCAGACGAAAAACGCCGAGGCGCTGGTCAGGGCGGGGGCAGCTGTGATGATAAGCGAAAAGGACATCAGCGGCAACATGCTGGCTGAAACAATAGAGAAATTTTATCACCATCCGGAATTGCTAAGAGAGATGGAAGCCAAATCAGCGAGCCTGGGCAACGTCAGAGCGGCAGCCGATATTGTAGATACCTGCATGGAGCTGATAGCTTTAAGAAAGGTGTAAATTTTTGTAGATTTAATACAAGATATAGTATATAGAAGCAAAAAATATACAATATACGGTGAAATGATCAAAGATTGCAGACCGAATAGGCAAGTAATGAATAACGGCAACCGAAGAGATACCATGCGCAGAAAAGTTAAGCGCATCCACTTTGTCGGCATAGGCGGCATCGGCATGAGTGGTATAGCAGAGGTATTGCTCAACCTGGGTTACACGGTCAGCGGATCGGATCTCAGTCAAACCGATCTGACGCACAGACTGGCTTCCCTGGGTGCCACAATCTATGCAGGTCATGTTGCTTCCCAGCTTGGCGATGCGGACGTTGTCGTAACCTCTACAGCAGTCAGGCCCGATAATCCGGAGGTCCTGGAGGCACACAGAAGAAATATCCCCGTTATACCTCGGGCGGAGATGCTCGCAGAACTTCTCAAAATGAAGTTTTCCATTGCCGTATCGGGAAGTCACGGAAAAACAACAACAACCTCGATGGTTGCAACGGTCCTTGCATCCGGAGGTCTTGATCCCACGATGGTGATCGGGGGAAAACTGGCCAGCATCGGCAGTAACGCAAAGCTTGGGGACGGAGAGGTTATCGTGGCTGAGGCCGACGAAAGTGACGGCTCTTTCCTGAAACTTGCCCCGTCTTTAGCTGTGATAACAAACATCGACCTCGAACACCTAGATCACTACAGAGATATTGAAGACATCAAAAATGCATTCCTGCAGTTTGCCAATATTGTTCCCTTCTATGGCTCCACCATCCTATGCATGGACGACAATAACGCCAAAGACATACTGCCCAAGATAAAGAGAAAGACTGTGACCTACGGACTTGCGCCTTCTGTCGACTACAGGGCGAGCGCCGTATCATTTTCTGGATCCTCTTCCAGTTACACCCTCCATTACAAAGAAGGCGCCTGCGGGACAGTAACCCTGAATGTTCCCGGCCTTTTCAATGTTTATAATTCTCTGGCTGCGATTGCCGTCGCACGGGAATTGGATATGGAATACGGCACCATCAAGGAAGGGCTGAAGACTTTTACGGGGGTCCAGCGCCGGCTTGAGGTTAAGGGAAGGGTGAACGGGATCACTATCGTCGACGATTATGGTCATCACCCGACGGAAATAAGGGAGACTCTGAGGGCCGCAAAGCAGGTATGGAAAAAGAAGATCATCGTAGTATTCCAGCCCCATCGCTATACCAGGACACATGCCCTTTTCAATGAGTTTCTGGCATCCTTCCCGGACGCAGATACCCTCATTGTGACAGATATTTATGCGGCAAGCGAGACCCCCATAGAAGGCGTGAATGCAGCGAAACTCTGCGAAGGTCTCCGCAATCAGGGCCACCCGGACGTGGTCTATATGCATGACTTTGACGACATTGTGGAGCATCTGCTTTCTATTGCAGAACCCTCAGACGTCATAATCACGCAGGGAGCCGGCAATGTTTGGAAGATCGGCGAGGAATTCTTAAAGAAGGCATCGCAGAAATGACATATCCGGAAGAGACATTATGCTGATGGACGCTACACTCCGCCAAAAGCTAACGGACATGGTTTCCGGCAAAATCCTGTTTGATGAGCCCATGTACCGCCATACGTCGATCGGTGTCGGCGGGATTGCCGATGCAGTAGTTTGGCCTAGACGCAACGAGGAACTGAGCCGGATTGTCCATTTTTTGTGGCATTCTCAGATACCGTTTATTCCTCTCGGTAACGGGACGAATTTGATCGTGAAGGATGGGGGTTATAAAGGTGCTGTAATCTCGATGCAAGATCTAAATAGTGTCAGCTTGGCAGAAAGAGATAGCAAGCAAGTGCTGATACATGCGGGCGCGGGTGTCACCCTCTCTGAAATAGTTCTAATGTCTGAAAAGGGATCTCTTTCAGGTATGGAATTCTGCGCAGGTATTCCCGGCAGTGTAGGAGGGGCAGTGAGAATGAATGCCGGCGCCTATGGCAAAGAGATTAAGGACATTGTTGAAACAGTTGAATTGATGATTATCAGCGGAGAGATCCTGTCAGCCAGGAAGGATGACCTTAAATTTGGATACAGGAATCTCGATATTTCGGAGGGTACAATTATTACTGGCGCGTCATTTCTCCTGACACGAGGGATTGAGGAACAGATCCATGACCGGATTACTGAGATCCTCGGGAAACGACAGAATAAGCATCCTCTTGAGTATCGCAACGCGGGATCGATATTCAAGAACCCCAATGGAGGTATTCCTGCAGGCCAGATGATTGATGAATTGGGGCTTAAAGGCATACGGATAGGCGATGCAAAAATATCAGAAAAACATGGAAACTTCATTGTCAATTTAGGAAATGCAAAAGCGAGTGACATCATTGCGCTGATTGACATGATCAAGACGAAGGTTAATGAGGAGCGAGGTATCAAGTTACAGACAGAGGTCAAGATCGTCGGGGAAGATGGATGAAAAATCCCGTTAAATCACGGCTGGAAGCCAAAAAATACAGACTGAAAAGACGTTCAAAACACATTCTGCACGAATTTCTGAGGACGGTCTTGTTGCTGAGCGCCGTTTCGATAATCGTTGCCGGCATGATTTATGGTTATATCTTCACTATCAGCTCTTCTTACTTTCAGATCAAAGAGATTATTGTCAATGGCTGCAAAGAGATCACAGAAAAGGAAATCCTATCGTATGCCGCCATCAAGCCGTCCCAGAATCTCCTCGCTATTAATCTTGGTACAATCACCCGCAGGATTGAATCAAACCCCTGGATAAAGGAAGTTTCCATAGGCAGAGAATTTCCCAACCGATTGATTATCAATCTCCAGGAAAGAACTGCGGTTGCTTTGGTTAAGCGTGATAACGGTTTTAACCTGCTGGATGTCGATGGCGTTGTCTTTAAGAAACATGAAAAGAACGACGAGGTCGATATTCCCGTGCTTAACGGGTGTTTTCCTGATGATAAGGAATCTGTGATTTTCACAAAATCCCTCGAACTCTTGAGATACCTTTCAGCCTCAAATGAGTTTCCCACAATAAGGAATATTGCGGAAATTCATGGCCACGAAGTATTCGGACTTTCACTTTTCACTGACAGCGGCTTGTGCATCAGGCTTGGTTTTGACAGCTACGAAAATAAATTAAAGCGGTTGAATACCGTTATGGCTGATCTGGAAAGGCGAAACATGAAATTAGGATTTCTGCTCATCGACCTCAATGATCCGGCTAAGATCACCGTTCAGCAAAGAAATGTATTAGGCCCCGCAATCCCAATAGGGCCGAAGAAGGGTTTGAGGACGTGAGAGACAGCAGTTGCCGGCCGCTGGCAATAAGCGGACATTATAATTAATTTAGTAACAGTTACGGTCCAGCAAAGATGAGGAAAGGCAAATCAAAAATGATCAAGAAAGGACATGTAATTGTTGGTCTGGACTTAGGCACTACCAAAACCTGTGTCATCGTGGCTGAAGCCACCGATACTGGTATAGATATCTTAGGCATAGGCTCTCATCCATCAGAGGGTATGAGAAAAGGCGTCGTCGTTAATATTGACAGCACCGTGGATGCCATCAGAAAGGCCGTTGAAGAGGCTGAACATATGTCCGACTGCGAAATAAGCTCCGTTCATGTGGGCATTGCCGGCGGACACATAAAAGGACAGAACAGTATCGGCATTGTGGCCGTTAAAGGCCGCGAGGTTGATGAGGATGACGTTGAGAGGGCGATTGAGGCATCGAAGGCAATTGCCATTCCGCTGGACAGGGAAATTTTGCACACTCTTCCTCAAAACTTCGTAGTTGACGACCAAAACGGCATCAGGGACCCCATCGGCATGTCCGGTGTCCGCCTCGAGGCCAAGGTTCACATAGTGACAGGTTCCGTCACCTCCGTGCAGAACATAGTGAAATCGGTTAACCGCGTTGGATTGGAAATAGACGACATTGTCCTCGAACAGCTGGCGTCAAGTGAAGCAGTCCTCAGTCCGGATGAAAAGGATTTAGGCGTAGTCCTCTTGGATATCGGCGGAGGGACGACGGACATCGCCGTTTTTTCCGAGGGCAGCATAAAACACACGGCTGTCCTTCCCGTCGGCGGCAACTACATCACCAGCGATATAGCAACTGGGTTGAGAACGCCCCTTACCGAAGCGGAAAAAATCAAACTGAAGTACGGTTGTTCCTTCACACCCATGATACCAAAAGACGAAGTTATAGAGGTTCCCAGCGTGGGTGGCCGAGAGCCTAGAGAAGTGACCCGTCAGATTCTCGGCAGGATCATCGAACCCAGGACAGAGGAAATCCTGAATCTCGCCTACAAGGAAATTATCAAGTCCGGATATGAAGACATACTTGCCGCAGGCGTTGTTCTAACGGGAGGCACTGCCATCATGGACGGCATTACGCAGTTAGCCGAGCATGTCTTTAATATGCCCGTCAGGCGAGGCTGTCCGACAGGCGTGGGGGGGCTGATAGACGTAGTGAACTCCCCCATGTATGCAACGGGCGTAGGGCTTGTTATTTATGGAAGTAAGACCTTATCGAAAGATGCCCTTAAGAGGTTTGAAACAAACATATTCAGCAAGACAATAAGTAACATGAAAAAATGGTTTCTAGAATTCTTTTAGAGGGGAGGGAGGATTATGTTTCAATTGATTGAGCCAAACAGCATGAACTCAGCGAAGATCAAAGTGATCGGCATAGGTGGAGCGGGAGGCAATGCCGTAAATACGATGATTTCGTACAGCCTCAAAGGTGTCGATTTCATCTCGGCAAATACGGATGCCCAGGCCCTGGGAGCATCCAGTTCCCCTATCAAGATTCAGATCGGCGCTGAGGTTACCAAAGGACTCGGAGCTGGTTCAAATCCTGACGTGGGAAGAAGGTCAGCCATTGAAACGAAGGACCTGTTGCGGAGTTCCGTCGAAGGGGCGGACATGGTTTTCATTACCGCCGGACTTGGCGGCGGCACCGGTACCGGAGGCGCACCCATAGTGGCGGAAATTGCCAAGGAGCTGGGGATTCTGACTGTGGCAGTCGTGACAAAGCCTTTTCTCTTTGAAGGTAAGAAAAGAAATCAGCAGGCGGAGGAAGGCATTGCAGATCTGAGGAAGATCGTGGATACCCTCATTGTTGTTCCCAATCAGAGGCTCCTCGGCCTGGGGGGGAAAGCCCTTTCACTTCTGGAGGCATTCAAGAAGGCAGATGATATTCTTTATCACGCCGTAAAGGGCATTTCCGACTTGATAATGGTACCCGGTCTGATCAACCTCGACTTTGCCGACGTCAAGAGCATAATGTCCGAGATGGGAATGGCGCTGATGGGAACCGGGATTGCAAGCGGTGATTGCAGAGCCGTGGAGGCTGCGCAAAGGGCGATATCTTCGCCGCTCCTCGAAGACAATACCATCCAGGGCGCACATGGTATCCTGCTGAATATCACGGGCGGCCCTGATATGACACTTTTTGAAATTAACGAGGCTTCCTCTTTGATCCAGTCGGAAGCCCATGAGGACGCAAATATCATCTTTGGTACAGTCGTAGACGAAAGCATGACAGACGAAATACGCATCACGGTCATAGCAACTGGTTTTAACGAGCCGCAGAAACACACTCAAGCCACGAAAAATGTTTCACGTCTGGGCTCCCACAAGCGGGAGGATCTCTCTATGCCCGCCTATATAAGGCACGAAAAGCCCATTGATAATGTCAATGTAGTGAAGATGGGGATGGTGGACGATGTAGACCATCTCGATCTGGAGATACCCACATTTTTAAGAAGACAGGCAGATTAAAGGAGAAAAGTTCAAGCTGTAAATGCAAAATCCTAAAGAATTTAGTTCGCTCTGTCACTAAATGACGGGCAAATACGAAATTCTAAATCCGAAAATCTAAACAATATCAAAATCCGAATGATCATCTCGTTTAGAATTTCGATATTTGAATTTGTTTAGGATTTAGAAATTAGGATTTTGGATTTTATGTCCTGGAAACTTAAAAAAAAATATAATGATGTCTTAGCCAATGAAGAAGGATATCAGAAGAATATCTGGGGAGAACTACTCAAAGTTTGCCTTGCCTACCCGAATTACTATCGGACGGGAATGCCCAACCTTGGATTCCAGACCGTCTATTCTTTAATAAACCGTGAAAAATCATTTCTCTGTGAGAGAGTCTTTCTTCCCGACCCTGATGACGAAGCAGCATTCGTTTCCTCATCAATCCCCCTCTTCAGCCTGGAGTCACAGAAGGCCCTCACTGAATTCGACATCATCGCCTTCTCGATCCCCTTTGAAAACGATTATCCAGTTATTCTGAAAATGTTAAGCATGGCCGGAATTACGCTCTCTGCCTGCGAAAGAAAAGAAACGGAGCCTCTAATTATTGGCGGCGGCGTATCAGTGACCCTGAATCCGGAACCGCTGGCGGATTTTTTCGACCTCTTTCTCCTTGGAGAGGCGGAAGAATTGCTGCCCGAATTTCTCCACGCCTTTGAAAATTCCTGCCGTCTCGGCCACAACCGAAACGAACTGCTTTTTCGCACGCAGAGAGATGTCGAAGGGGCTTATGTTCCAAAATATTACAGAGTATATTACGGGGCAGACCATCTAATAGAAGATATGCGGCCCATAGCTGCCTCGTTGCCCGTAAAGATAAAGACAAGACATATTTCAGATATCAACGCCTTCACGACCGATCAACGCATCAGCGCTCCCTCTCACGAATTCAAGGACTTATTCTTAACCGAGGTGAGCCGCGGATGCCGGCGCGGATGTCGCTTCTGCGCGGCAGGATTCTTATACCGGCCCGCGAGATTCCGGAGCCTGGAAACGCTCGAATCGTCATTCATTCGCGGGATGGGCAGACAAAAGAAGATCGGTCTCCTCGGCACGGCGGTTTCCGATCACCCTGACCTGTCGGCGCTGTGCCGCTTCATTATGGACCAGAATGGAGAAGTCGCACTCGGCTCTTTCAGGCTGGACCGTCTCGATAGCGAATTGGCTTCTCTGCTTCAGAAATCGCGAGTTGAAACAGTGTCTCTGGCGCCGGAGGCTGGCAGTCAACGACTCAGAGATGTGATCCGCAAAGGTATAACGGATGAAGATATTTTCCATGCCATCGAATTGCTCATCGAACACGGCATCGCCAATATAAGGCTTTATTTCATGGTCGGCCTGCCGACTGAGACAGAGGCTGACATAGATGCCATCATTGACATGGTCAAGAAGATAAGACATCACGTAATGAAGATGTCTGCGGGCAGAAAAAGGTTCAAACGGATTACCCTCAGCATCAATCAGTTCATCCCGAAGCCCGTTACACCCTTTCAGTGGCTGCCCCTCGAAGATATCAACGCAGTAAGAAAGAGGATGAGAAAGATTGAGAATGCCATTCGCAGGGAGCCGACTGTAAAGGTAATCCACGATCTCCCGAAATGGAATTACATACAAGCCCTGCTCTCCCTTGGAGGCAGACGAGTCAGCGGCATCCTTCTTTCAGCTCATACAAACAGAGGCAACTGGCCGAAGGCCTTTAAGGAAGTCAATGTCAACCCGGATTTCTACGTATATCGCCGCAAGGATGTAGGTGAATTTCTGCCATGGGACTTTATTGACCATGGAATCGACAAACAGTACCTCGTCAACGAATACAGAAAAGCGATGACAGAACATTAATCGTATGTGACATTAGAGCTCGATCATCCGCGTCACGCGCACATTACCGACACTTTGCATGGGAAAGCGGGAATAAAGTATCACAGCATCGTATTTGACTCAGAGGAGGAAACCATCAAGGCCGGTTATCGCAAGAGCGGCCAGTAGCAGGCTGCCAATATAGATGCTCCCGGTCTCATATTGACAGTTAAAAGCGTTTTTCTTATAGTCGTTTGACCAGTTTATAACTTATCTTTATAAATGCCATGAGAATCTTCAGAATAGCCACCTACAATGTGAATTCCGTTCGATCCCGTCTCCACATTATCATACCGTGGCTTAAAGCAAATCGCCCGGATGTCTTTTGCATGCAGGAAACCAAGGTTGACGACAAGAATTTTCCCATCCGCGAGTTTGAAGTGGCAGGCTACCATGTAATCTTTAGAGGAGATAAACGCTATAACGGTGTAGCCGTGGCGTCTCTGGAGAAACCGGAGGGAGTGCATTACGGCCTTGATGACGGCGATCCGTCCGATAAAGACCGTCTGATCAGAGGCGTATTTTCCGGCATATCCGTATTAAACACGTATGTTCCTCAGGGCCGCGACCTGGAAAGTGAACACTTCGCATATAAGCTCAAATGGTTCAAGAGGCTCCGGGCGCTTCTCAAAAAATCTTATTCATCCGATAAGCCCCTGGTATGGTGTGGAGACCTCAATGTAGCGCCGGAACCCATAGACGTACATGATCCCAAAAGGCTCGCGCGCCATGTCTGTTTTGCACCGGAGGCGCGGGAGGCCTTTGACCTGGTGAAGTCATGGGGCTTTCTCGATCTCTTCAGAAAATTCCATCCCGGAGAGGGGAGTCATTATACGTTCTTCGATTACCGGGTGCCGAAGTCCGTCGAACGGGGCCTGGGCTGGCGGGTCGACCACATCTTGGCGACTCCGCCGCTGGCTGGAAAATCAACGGACTGCAGGATTGACATGAAGACACGACTTGCGGAAAAACCATCGGATCATACGGTTATTGTCGCCGAATTCAAGCTGTGACGAAGGAGGAATGATAGATGGATGAACATGCTGAGATTTTGAAGAAAAACGAAGAAATCGCAAAAAAAATAAACAAGATTGAGAAAAGCCTCCCTTCCTTCCCCAACGTCAGAGACCTTTTTGAGAAGCTGCTCGTACAGATTGAAGAAGAATTCAGCATTCCATTCGTGTGGATCTCGGTTGCCACTGAAACCGATTTTGCAAGCTTGATTCACTTACTGAGAGCATCGCATGCTGTCAAGGAACGTCTTAACATAATAGACCGCGTCACGTTCTTAAATGTCATCGGAGAAAGCACAAAGCCTATGCTCGTCAACAATGATCTGAAGCCCTTTTATAAGCTTCTCCCGCGCAAGAAAAAATTCTTTATCAAGTCTATTGCCATTGCCCCCATAATAGTCAACAGCGAGATCATCGGCAGCATAAATCTCGGAGACTATTCCAATCTGCGCTATCAGCCTGGCATGGACACGGGACTACTCGAAAAACTTGTGTCCAATGTATCCGCTTGCATAGCAAATTTCATGACCTGCGAAAAGGAAGCTTCCAAGCAATAGAAGGATAGAGGCGGATAACGCGGTTTCAAGGGATAAGTCCGAACCAACGCGATTGCCGGAGATACGCGTTCTCAAGCCCCGCCCAGTGTTCCTGTCGGGGCATATTCATTCAAGCCATTCAATATCGGAGAAACATGCTCATCCAGCAGCGCCTCTATCTCTTCCGTATCCTCCATAGACAACGCGGCCGCCAAGACCTCTCTCGCATCCGCAAGCCTCACGTACCTGATGAGGTGCTTGATGATCGGCACTGAGGGTGCATTCATGCTCAGCTGATCGATACCCATCGCCAGGTAAAGGTAAGCGCATTTAGGATTTGCCGCCGCTTCCCCGCAAATGACCATCGGCTTATCATTTTTCCTGCAGACTGAAGCAATGTCCATGATGGTGGAAATCAGAGCGGGATGGAGCGGGTTATATATGGGCGCAACTTTTTGATTATTCCTGTCCACGGCAAGAACAAATTGGGTGAGATCATTGGTGCCGACACTGACGAAGTCCACGTACTTGAGCAGTTTTTCCAGGATAACCGCGGCTGCGGGCACTTCAAGGAGGAGACCCACTTCTATCGCGTCATCAAAGGGCATGCCCCTTCCCCGCAGGCGCAACTTTTCCTCATCCAGGATCGACAGTGTGTCCTTTATTTCTCTCACTGAAGAGATCATGGGAAATAGGATTTTTAGATGACCGAACGCCGATGCCTGCAAGACGGCGCGTATCTGTTCCCTGAAGACATCCCTGAGCTCAAGAGACACCCGTATAGACCTCCAGCCTAAAAAGGGGTTATCTTCTCTCGGATAGTCCAGATAGGACAGGAATTTATCGCCTCCCACATCGAGGGTGCGGATGGTAACATCCTTTCCTTCGGCCGCCGCAAGCACGCGCCGGTAAAGGTCCACCTGCTCACTTTCCGAGGGAAAGCGTTCCCTCACAAGAAAGGGGAACTCGGTTCTGTAAAGACCGATATGGTCTGCGCCGTATTTTTCCACAAGTTCAAAGTCGGAAAGAAGACTGATATTGGCGCCGAGCTTGACTTCAAAACCGTCCGGCGTCTCTGCTTTTGCCGACCTTATCGTTTCAAGCCTGCCATACTGTCTCGCCTTCTCGTCAGCGAGCCGCCGATACTCCCGTATGATCATTTCCGACGGTTCGTGATAGATGACGCCCGACCTGCCGTCAATAATCAACAGATCATGCTCCTGTATTTCCCTGAGGAGCGCCCTGGAAGCAATAATCATCGGTATCTCGAAGGACCTTGCAAGGATTGCCACGTGGGATGCCGCGCCGCCTTTGGACACGATGATGCCTTCCAGGTTCCCCTGCCGTAGATTGATCAATTCGCCGGGAGATATGCTCGATGCGATGACGATTGTCTTTTCTGCAAATATCTTCAGGTCCTCATCTTCGAAGCCAAGAAGGTTTTGCAATATCCTTTTCCCCACGTTTTCAATATCATACCCTCTCTCCCGCAGGTAGGGATCCTCCATCCTGGAAAATTGTCTCATATAGTCCAGGATGACTTCCTTCAGTGCATACTCGGCCGCATTCTTCTCCCTGATCTTGGCGATAATCTTGTTTCTCAGGCCGAGGTCATGGAGATACTTGAGATATGTGCGAAGGATGTCTTCATCCGCCGGGGAAACTTCGGATCTCACTTCGCTGCACAAGCGTTCGACCTGCGATTCGGAGCGCTTGAGGGCATTTTCGAACCTGCTGATCTCATGATCCACATCGCGTGCCTCATGAAAATACACTTCAGAAAATCCGACGGACTCCCGGAGATAGTGCGCATGTCCTTCCCCGAAGCCTGCGGATACAGGCACACCTCTCAAGAGATCCTTCTTGACAACTTCCTTTGTCTTCGCCTGCTCCGGTCCGGAAAGCGCATTCGCTGCCTCATCCACTTGTGCGGTCTTCTCCTTCACGTCCCGCAAGAGATTGGCATAAGCCGCCACCCCGGCTATCTGAGACGCGACCGTGGAAAATATGACGATGTCGGATTCATCTATGCCTGTTTCATCGACTGTTTGAATCACCAGGACTCCCAGTGCCTCACCGTGATAAATAAGCGGAAGACCCAAATAACTATGATACTTTTCTTCGCCGCTCCCTTCGAAATACTTGTATCTGGGATGGCGCGCAGGATCTGTTACGAAAAGAGGTCTCATCCGCTTGAGAACAAGTCCCGTCAGACCCTCATCGATGCTCATATATATCTTGCCGACCATGTCCTCGCTCAAACCTACGGTAGCCGCCAAAGACAAGCGATTCTTGGCCGCGTCAAATATATAGATGGAGCAGACATCGACGCCGAACCTGCCGGCAATAAGCTTGACTATTTCACGAAGTGAATCCGCCGGGTCGCTTGAACTGCTGATGATTCTGCCCACATTTTCGATGATGGACATGTCCCTTTGTTCGATTACTCGTCCTGCCATGCTTCAAACATCCCCAGATGGGTTTAAAACCCCTTTTATTCTTTATGGCGGAAGCTACCATGAATTCCCGCGTCTAACAATCACTTTCGAATTAGAAGCTCTGCGCCTGCAAGGAGCCCTGCCGACTGTCTTTTGAGCCAGCAAGCAGTACTTTACCATACAGTCTATTCGTGGTACAAAAAAAGACAGAGTCCTAAGTGGAGAAAGCGATAAACCTCTATGCGGCATCGCCAAACGAAACGGTTTGACAAGAAAAATAGGTTCCGCAGAAGATCTAAGCCTCGTGAACATACAAGACTACAGGCCGATGCCGAGCCGGTGCTGAAAGGGATATTTGCAAAGATCGGCAAGCCCGTCTCTGCGCCGTTCGCGCCTGACCTCTTTCAACTCCGTGCACTGGAGGCAGTGAGAAGGACAGACTGTCTTGTAATCGCGCCTACAGGCTCCGGGAAAACCTGGATCGCCGAACAGGCGATAACGTCTGTCTTCAGCAGCGGCGGAAGATGCTGGTATGCTTCTCCGCTGAAGGCCCTGACCAATGCCAAATGGGTGGAATTCGGACTCCAGTTCGAGAGCCGATAATGTCGGCATTCTGACAGGCGACACGAAAGAAAACACCGCCGCCCCGATAATTGTCGGCACTACGGAAATCCTGAGAAACCAGCTCTACGATGTGATGCACAGAGGGGAAGACCTGAATTGTGATCTCGTCATTCTGGACGAGGCCCATTTCCTGGGAGATGCAGACCGAGGCGTTGTCTGGGAGGAGGTCATGATTTACCTCCCCGCCAGGGTAAACCTTCTTCTTCTCTCCGCTACCATAGGCAACGGCGACGAGATCGCCGAGTGGCTCTCCACGATCAGGGGGAAGGAATGCGTTGTCATCAGGGAAGAGAAAAGACCTGTCCCGCTCTTTCCGCTTTTTTTCCACCCTTCCGGGCGAATCATGCCCTACCTCGAAAAGAAAAGGCTCTACGGCAAGGTAAACGAATTTTTCAAAGATAAGCAAAGAAGAATGCCACAGCGGGGCAAATCTCCCCCTTTCGGAGAAATCATCAGGACCCTCGGGAAATATCAACTCCTCCCGGCCATCTTTTTTCTCAAGTCCCGATCAGAGTGCGATGCCGCCTTGAAGACCTGCGGGAGGTTGCCGGAAGACGACAAAGACGATTCTTTCCATTATACCCTGGAAGAGACCATCTCACGCTTCCCCTATCTGCAAACCCATAAGCAGCTCCACTATCTGACGACAGCCAGGGTCGCTTCCCATCATGCGGGACAACTCCCCTCCTGGAAATTCCTTGTGGAGACGATGATGAAAAGCGGGAACCTCCAGGCGATCTTCGCCACCTCCACGGTGGCGGCCGGCGTCAATTTCCCCGCAAGAACGATCGTGCTTTTCAATTCGGATCTCTTCAACGGCCGCGACTTCAACCCTTTGAATGGCACAGAATTCCACCAGATGACGGGAAGGGCCGGAAGACGGGGCGTGGATAAGATCGGCTTCCTGCTCGTCGTTCCCGGAAGATTCATGGATTTAGAGCACATCCGGCGCCTTCTCTTCAAGAGGCCGGAAGATATTTTGAGTCAGATAAAGAACGACTTTTCCATGGTCTTGAATCTCCTCCTCTCCCAGACCCCGGAGGACATAAGGAATATCTTTGAAAACTCTTTTGCCATGTATCAGCATGCGCGTATGAAGAAAGGGGGGAGCGTGCAGGACCACAGTTCGGGCCTGTGGGAAGACTTCCAGAGGCATTTGAACTTTCTCAAGGCGGAAGATTTTGTTGATGAGAATGACAGGCTCACGGAAAACGGCTTGTGGGCATCCAAGTTGAGGCTGGATCAGCCCATCCTCATCGCCGAATCTCTGAAGCGGAATGTATTCCCCACGGATGATGAAGCCCTCCTAGCGGCGGCGCTCGCTCCTTTCGTTTACGACGGTGACGAGAATATAAGAATGGCGAGCAAGACAATGCCGCGAAAACTGACACGGTGCTACAGCCGGATAGTCACAACACTGCAGCCGCTAGCGGAGCGCATGAAGGCTTCCGGGTTTCGTGTATCTCCGCTCTATCTATGGACATCTTCCGTCATTTACGATTGGGCAAGAGGATTTGACTGGGACGAGATTATCGAGTCTGCCGGGATATCTGATGGGGACATGGCAATGCTTATCCTCCGGACGGCGGACAACTTATGGCAACTCAGGAATCTGAAAGAGACACATCCCCAGGTAGCGGCGCTTGCAGCCAAGGCGAGAGAATCAATTCTCAGGGAGCCGGTCATCTTTGAATAAGGACGGTGATTCCCACAATATTGAATGCACGATTATTTGCTCCTTGACATCTTCATTGACAATAGGTTAAAAGTCACCGCCTGCGACAACAATGCTGAATTAAAACGATATCAAGGGCACCATTTCTGCATCGTACGTCCCCATCGTCTAGAGGCCTAGGACACCGGCCTTTCACGCCGGTAACCCGGGTTCGAATCCCGGTGGGGACGCCAAAGTAAATTCAAGTAGTTATAAATTTCCAACTTTCTCAAGTACCACGTGTGTGTCCCTAGGTGTGTCCCTTCTTTCCAACAGCCTCAATCCGACCGATAAATCATCATCAATTTTTTTCAGATAAATCTCGGTCGTCGTCTGCGTCTTGTGTCTCAGTAGCCTCTGCAACTTTTTGATACTGACCTTGTGAATGTCATTTAAGACTGAGGGCCCGTACTTCCTGAGTGCCTTAAATCCGAACGGCTTAACTCCGGCTTTCTTGCATACACCTTTTAGGAACTTGTTCCTATGTGTAAACTTCTCTCCGGTTTCAGGGTCTGTGAAAACATAGGCAGAATTCTTATTACGATGCTCCCATTGCCACGCCAAAGCCTCGTATAGGTCTGAACTCCTTAGGCAACGGGAAATAGTCAGCCTGCCTGTCACCATGCAACCTCTTCCTTGTCCATAGGCGATACCACTCTTTTTCAAAGTTAATATCATCCCACGTCCAATCAAAGATTTCCGATCTCCTTGCAAATGTGTAATAGTAACACTTCAACATCACCCGATCCTGTCCACTGGCCACCATCATCACCCTGTCAATATCTTCACCCGATGGCAATATACTCCGGTTTACGTTCCTCAGGCATCCTGTCAATATTCACAACCGGATTATTCGTAACGCCATGAATCTTTCTAAGCCAATTGAACATCGCAAGAAGATTTTTCCGATCACGGTTCCAAGCATTGTCCGAAACCTTACGCGCTCTCTCTCCTAGATGCTTCATTACCATCGATGGAGTAACGTCATTCACACTCAACCTTACCCCACTTTTTCAAGAGACAACCACACAGCTTCTTTTTCTCGCCGTACGTCGTTGATGAAAACCGCAGCTTTGAGTAATCAAGATACTCGTTACACGCCGTCAAGAAGTCCATGCCGGTTTCTACAATCGGTTTCGGGTTTTCGATCTCCCTCCACTTCTCCACTTCCCAGCACTTGGCCTCTGTCTTTGTCTTGAAAAGATGCGTGTATCTTTCGTTTCCTCTCTTCACCACCCCCTTCCACTTCTTTTTTCTCTGGTCGAAATAGGGCATCTATCAGTCTCCTTTCTGAACCTCAAGGTTCTACCGATTTTGAGGCCCCCTAATTTCTCCCAGCGTGTGTAGACTGTCCGAACTGAAATGTTCAGATATCCAGCCACCTGTTTGGGGGTCATTATGCCATCATTGATAAACATGTCAACGCAAATGTCTTAATCATCTGTCCCGTCGTCTTCGAACATACGCACAAGCCAGCCATGAACGATATCCCAATGCACATCACAAATCTTAAAAGAGAATACCCCACAGCCGTCAGCATACTCCCCGTATACAGGGCAATAATCCCCTATACGACACGGACAACACATACAGATACAATCACTGACGTCCCAGTTCATATTCCACATACCAGCTACCTCTTGCCGTCCTTCTTCAAAATTTTATCCAATGTAACCCAACTCCCCTCCCACCTACCTGTCTCCTCGTTATACTTTGCCAATTCATGGCTCGGCGACGCGCGCTTCAATTTGACAGGGCTTCCGCTTCTGTCATGCTTGCACATGTAGTGCAGCCCAAAGCTACAAGCCAGCTCCTGATGATAATCGCCAAAAATCCCCGCGATATCCTCACCCAAACCCATTGCCGCTATTATCGCCAAACCAGTCGCCTCCGATATAGCGGCCCACCATCCCACGAAGTCTCCCTTTTTGGGGATACGACGACGTTTTATATTGTACTCAGACAAAACCTTTCGCCCTTCTCCGTTCACCAAATCAAAATGGTACGTCTTGGCATCATCCTGAAAAACAAATATAGAAATACTCATTCCTTCAGAAGCATCCTCCGCTTTTCGTCCATGCAACGCCTTATAATCCTTTCTCGCATTACCTCCGGCATTCCCATCCCCTTAATCGATTCCTTTATCAATCGCTTCCGTTCCGCAGCATCCAATTTACGCTCGCATCCAGACGCATCACGCCAACTCACCCCCTTCTTGCATCCACAATTGAACAAGTCCTTCCTCAGAACCGTCAAGTGCAGATCACACCAATAGCTCTCCGCAATATTCTCATCCTTTACCAAGCTGTAATACAGGCACTCCGTGCATCGACTTATCCCCTTCCCCTCCGTAGATTGTATTGCCTTGTTCGGTACAGAAACATCACCATCTTTAGCCTTTCGCATAACTCCCGATCCATCACCCTCTCCATGTCGTTAAACTTTGATACGTACTTCGTGCAATATGTCACAGCCTCCCGCGACCCCATCCGTTTTACATCCACACCCTGCCTCTCGGCCCACGGCCAATGACGGTGAATTTCATCTATATCCAGAAGATATTGTCCGTAGTAAATCGTGTTGTAGTGAGCCATACCGCTTTTTTGAAATTCCAAGGTATAGCCGATATACCGCAACGGCCTATCCCTTGCCCTCATGTGATCCCGTAGATTCTGTAAATGTTTTCTCAGCAGAATCCCTCCGCAAGCTACGAGCCACTCTGGAACACCTAAGAGCCACCGATCTCCTACGAGCTGACTCACGTAATCTGGCTTGAACGTCAATATGACCAGAATCAAGTTTCTCAGTCCCTCAACCTCCTTGAGAAACTTCTTGCGAACTGACCAGCCGTGAATATTGTCTTTGTACCAGCGATTGCATTTATTATTAGAATACGACCCTCCATTAACCCTCTCAATCATCTCCATAAAACGCTCTTTCAACAGATTCAGCTTACCCTCACTGGACAGCATTGACTCTCTTTTACGGATATTTTTAATTGCATTACTACCCCATTTAATAAACCCAGAGGGGAGACGGCATGGCGCCACAGGCGCCACGACCGTCATCCCGGACTGGCCACTGTTATCTTCTCGCTGTCTAATGCCACTGGATTGATTGTCCTCTGCCACTCTCCGCTTCATGGGCGAAGAATATCAGAAGTAAAGGCAGGATGTCGCGGACACTAACCTGATTATTTTTTATCCGGTATAGGGATTATCTTTGGGGAGTTTTTTGAACGCCTGATTGCTTTTACCACAGCTTCAGGTTCTATAGTAGGGACTTCATTGGATTTATCCAATTTGATCGCCTTTAGTAAACGGTATATATCAACAGCGGTAAGCTCCTTACCAACCATCTCATGCTTTGGTATTTTCAGTCGGATTTTATGAACTCGATTCCTTCTGACATGTTCGATACCAGCACCGCAATTTTATTCCTCAACTTTGCTTTTGTCATCATTTTGGGCGCTTTACGAAGAGCTTTCGTTATCATGTCCATTCTTCCTTGCGCCTTTGCAACACTTGCCTCATGGAAAATCTCCAGAATCTCCTTGTCACCTATTGTAGACTTATCAAGCCTCAGAATCTTTTCAATCGCCTTATCTTCTCCACTTCTTGCCTTCCTCAAGATATTTACCGGATAATCATAATAGAATAACAGGCACGGCATCCATACACGAAAGAAGAACAGCATCTCAGGCTTATGCATAGCATTCCTAAATATCTCTCGCTGCCTTGCATCCATCTCTTCGTTACCATACAGTGCTTCACACAGTTTTTGAACTCTTCTAGATAATTCTATGACATATTTGAGAGTCTTTATTTGTTCCTCTTGAAGATAAGTCGCCTGCTTCTCTTTTCATCTTTTCAAATTCAACAGGACGCATCTTGCTAATCATATTAACTGATTCATATAAATCCACTATTTCTATCAGCGTATCATCGCCGAGGGATCGTAACATATTCAACACAACCCTGCGCATTCTCTCCTCGTTATCGTAAATACTGAGCCACTCTTCTATGCGAGGCAGCGGGATGTCTCCTTCAATTCGCCTGCCCTTTCTAATCGCTTCCATGTGCTCATAATAATCTTGCATCCCATCAGCGATAATCAAACCCGTCAGCTCCGCAAAAAAGCTCTTATCTTTTGACCATTCCTTGAAATATTTCATTGCAGTTTTATCAGGGTTCTTCATTCTTTGTTTTTTCAGCAGATCGCTACATTCTTCAATACAACCATAAAGACTTCCGCTCTAAACCCTTCAAAAGGGCGCAGATTCTGAAATTATTACAGGCATCCAAGGATACTCCTCTGTATCTGTTATATAATCATCTGGCACATATCCTAAACCGCCCCAAAATTCCGGAGGATCATCTTCACTTATCGAAGAATAAAGACCCTTCCTATCATAAAGCCAATAACCCCCAGTAGCTCGGCCCTCCATTTCTTGCCACGTCGCGGATGCATCCGCACCCCTCACTATTTTACCCCTAGCAAGATTATCATCTTGCAAAAGTCCCGTCTCCTCAGAAATCTCTTGCAGAATATTCTTAATTTGCTCCTGTATCACTTTATGATCGGCCGCAATCGTCTGCCGACCAAATACCATAACCACCTCTTTAGTGAACATGGTCACCTCATCCTTAACGGACGGACGTACAACATTTTCCAAAAGATAAATGAGCCTCTTTCGCAACTCTGCAAACTCTTGAAGCAACGCCGGGCTGTTGATGGTCAATCCCCTGAATCTCTTGCGCTTGCTACCACCCCTTTCCGAAAGCACCGGGCAAGAATACCTCAACGTCACCTTCACCCAATTTTCATCATCGCTTTGGTTAAAGTAAAGAGTACAAAAATCCGTCCCCAGCGTCCTAAGCCCCTTGTACCAATCATCCTGCGTATTCGTCGGCACCACATTGCTACATCGTAACATATCTATCAGACACTTCTCTATCCTTGACAACACATGTCTCGCATTCTGCTTCACTAGTCGACATTCCCCCTGCTGAATAGGCCTAAAGTGTGCAAGAGCATTTCGCACCGAACCAATCTCATCGAACTTATTCTTGATAATTTCCCGATCCCCTAGAAAAAAATTTGAAAAATGCTTCCAGCAATTATCGGTCATGATTAAACGAACCAACTCACCCCCAGTCATGTACATCAGGGGACACGGGATCTGGTATCCAAGATACCCAAAAACTCTTTGCTTGATACATCCTCTGCTTTGCAACGCTCCCAATAGTTCCACTTTTAGCATCGTCACTCACTACACTAAGCGTCAACCAGTTATCCTTAAACTCCTCTTTCAGTACTGTATAAACGAAAAACTCGAACCGCATTCTCAAAGCGGAACAGCACATTCAATGCTTCATAACAGCGCGGGTACAACGACGTGCTTGGTACTCTCATCGCCCCATTATCTTCAAAAGTAGCAGTTTTCCATTCCATACCTCACCTCATCAGCGTATTTTATTAACACAACAATAGTTATGACGTGCTCCCAATTTCACCTGACTCATCTGACTCGGCTAATAATTTTTTTTCAATCAGTCTCTTGACCCCCGTAATTTCCTCCACATGATTCTTATGCCAGTTTTCCTGTTCTTCAACCGAGTATTTACGATATCTATCATCTGACGCCTTTCCAATAACCTCCCCATCTGGCGTTAAATCTTCATCAAACCCAACAAGCAACCCTTGACGCACTGCCTGAATGTACTCAGGCGTATAGCACTTATCCGGTAAGTTAATTAGCGCAATCTTGCCATCCACATTTTCATATTCTATCCTAGGGGCATCACCGCTTACCCGTGGTTCCTGCCTTCTCTGGTAACTCAACGCATTATGAATTACATAAATTATCACAATCCCATCAATCAGTAACCCATACACTTTAATTACCCGATCATCATTCATTAAAAGCAAATAAAAAAGAAACAATAATACCAATAAAATCATTACAACGGACTGATTAAATTGATCAATCCAGCCCCTTATGTTTAATTTTGCTTTTATACCTTCCAGATCAAACATCAAAAAGAGCCTCCTTTGCCGATCGACCATGTTCCATCATCATAAGAACGCGGCTTGAAACCCTGCAATGCCAAGGAATACTGGCTGCACAAAAAATAGAACTGAACAGCTTTTAAAGCCTCGAAGTTAAAAATAGGTCTTACATTATCAAACTTACAGTGATGGGAACTCAAACGTACCACGATAACACATGAGGCTACATCCTCGAAAAATGCAGTTGATAAACCGATACCCGTCTATAAAAATTTCGCGGTTCTCGAAATACTGGTCGGAAACATTAATTAGCATTCCCCAAGTATTTTGTGCAATTTCTCACGCTGTTCTGGTGCATAGCTTTCCGTAGACGGCAAATTTACCATTTCACTCCTCCTTAATAAAAACTCAAAACCCCGTACTCATTATGAGATGGGGCTTAGCTAATCAGTCCATAGCACCCTCACGCACGGTTAAAGGGTTTATGAATCTTAATCTCTGATATTACATATAACAGCTTTTATTATCACGATTCCCATTTGAAATCTACAATGAAAACCAAAGATCGCACTTTGTTGACTATAGGAAGGACTCAATCAATTTTTTATCTCAGCATTCTTCGCATTAAAGTGTTTGTCCCTGATCTGTCTCCTTTTTTTCAAAATGAGGATAAAACTCTTACACTCGATTACGAAGGGGCACACTCATGCGTCGATACAACCTAGATAAATATTCTGACTTCCCCCCTAGCCCCCAGCCTTACAATTAGGACAAACACCACTCTCATCCAACGAGCCTCGCTCACACATATTTCCACATTTCTTGCAAGTGAAAAAAATCCGTGACACTTTGCCACTTGAGCCTCCCATATAAACCGGACTGCCCCCACTTGCACGTCCGCTATAACTACTAGAAAGCATTGTACCGCCTGACGCCACATTCCCAGCTGAACCAATCCCAGCGCCCCCCATAACATTCCCCCCCCACGGATCGACATAGACAACCTTATGCTCATGACTTCGCAAAATCTTCAAGCATCTCTTCCAGAATCTCCCGCTCTGGTCTTTCAACCACAGCCGACGTCGGCCTCGCCTCCTTTATCTTTTTTAGCTCCTTATCTAAATCTGCCCAAAACTTTTCAAATATCCCATCCAAAATTTCTTTTTTCAGTGCCTTCTCGCCACACTTTTCCAATGATGTGTTTATAGTATGCACTAACTTCCTAAAATCTTCTTTTTCGTACCTTGTATGTTGAAATTGGCCAAGCGGCTGTTGAACATTAGCTGGTGATACATCTAACAAGAAAGTACACACATACGCATCCTTAGTTTTAGCCATTGCACCAGCCTCAAATAGAATCCAAGGCTCATTAAGATTCTCGCGATTTAGACATATAATCCCAACCCTAGTTTTTTCGAGATTCTCACTGATTTCGGGACTCCATCGTTTACCTTTTTCTATGTCTGAGGAAGAGACCCAAGGCTCTACGGCTTGGATTACCTGTGGCAACCACAGAGAAAGAACCTCCGCAGTTGACTTGCTCCTATCCTTTGCCCAGCTGATAAACACCTTCATATCAATCCCCCTTTTTTCGAAAAGCTATCTCTTCCCTCCCACACCAACAAAAAAACCCCGTTTACTCTCTTTTTGAGAAACGAGGTTTTTACCAAAGCTCACGCCACCCCACACAGGGCCTAATTATCTAACGCTCTCATCCCCACAACATCCCCACGCAGCAACTCATATCACCAATGTCCGACAAAATCTACCGTTAAAAACGACAACTACAGCACCAACCGTGTGTGTCCCTTTGTGTGTCCTTTTTTTCGAAATGAGGGTAAAATGCTTACACACGATTACAAAGAGCGACACTCGATACTTCAAAACAAATCAAATACTTGTAATAAAACAGGTGACTTAGATATACTTTCTGACTTGCCTTTCACGCCGGTAACCCGGGTTCGAATCCCGGTGGGGACGCCAAGACTTGCTCTCACTCAATGATTTAATATAATTACGCTGCCGCTGATCTTCTTGCCTGATTCATTCTGACTCATCGTCGCGACTTAACCTGTCTTAAGCGGTTTCTTGCCGCAATTCATATTCTTTCTTTAACAGTCATCGGAAAGCTGGTAATAGTTTCTTCTGTTTCAGTTCCTCTATGGCCTTCAATCCTTCATTCTTGCTGTCAAACGGACCTGCCAACACTCTGTACCACGTTTCTTTTTGTGATACTTTCCGGGGCACAACCTCCATTTTTTGCCCCGGTAAGTCAATGTCATTTATGTATCGGGCAGCATAATTGGGATTCAGAAAAGTTCCCAGGTGAACTTTACATACGCCATTTGAAAACTGCAGTAGCAGCAACGATTCTGTAATTTCCGGAATCTTGATTTTCTGATTTACTAAGATCAGATTGGGATCAGTAATCTCCGGGTTGAGTTTTAAAATATGGTCTATGAGTGTTGTATTCGCTTCGTTATAATATTTACGAGCCAAGAGAGATAGAGTCGTCCCTACTTTCACTTCAACTATTCTTTTTACACGAATCCCAGTATCGGGTTGACTCACAGCAGCTGCCAACGAGGCAGGAGTTTGCTGAGTTTTGGGTGGGGCATTTATAATCTCCGCGTTCGAGGCGCTTGGCGCCGGTTTAGGAACAACATGCCGTTTATCTTTAGGCTCAGAAGTTTCCCCTTTATCGTTAGGGGGCGAAACTTCGCTTACATTTTTCAGTTTCTGCATATTCAGGAGATGTTTCACATAGTCCTTACTGAAGAATATAACCATCGCGAAGATAGCCAATGCCAGAAAAGCATAGGAAATTTTACGAGGCAGATTTCTTTTCATCCTGTAAGGTGGTCTTGGAAACCGTTCCCCTGTTGAGATATCTTTTTCTCTCCAAATCTTCTTTACAGTGGAAGCGGAGATTCTTTTCTCAGAGAGTCTATAACCAACAGACAATGCATTACTGCACATGATATTGATTGCCCGAGGGTTTCCTCTCGCGTACCGGCAGATCAGGGATAAAGCTTCATCTGTAAAGATTTCAGAGCTGCCGCTACCGACTATTTTCAGACGATGATCGATGTATCGCAGGGATTCTTCTTCAGTCAAAGGGGTGATCTGAGAACTGACCACAATCCGCTGATTAATCTGCCTTGTAACTTCGGAACGGAGTTTTGCTTTGAGCTCCGGCTGACCGACCATCACAATCTGAAGCAACTTTGATCGACTGGTCTCCAAATTTGAGAGTAAGCGCAATTCTTCAATTGTCTCCAAGCTTATGTTGTGGGCATCATCGATAATGATCACAACATTCTCACCTTGTTCCAGGGATCGGATCAGGTAGTAGTAGAGATCATGCAGCATGGATCCCTTGACTTCGATTTTTGTTGGAATTTCCAGAGTGAGGAGGATTTCCTTCAACAATTGTTCAAATGCAATTTGACTCTGGGGAAAGAAGATGGTCTTGACGCTCCTGTCTAATGTAGTTATCAGATGGTTAATGAGTGTGGTCTTTCCGATACCTTCGTCTCCCAGAAGGAGGACAAATCCCTTCCTTTCGTTGATCCCATACGACAATCCGGCTAACGCTTCGCTGTGGCCTTCTGAGGAGAAAAAGAATTTTGGATCCGGAGATATGTTAAAGGGATTTTCTGAAAAGCCGTAATATTGTGTGTACTCAATCAATTCAATATCCTTGGCAGTGGCGCACCGTTATAAATGATTTGATATTACCTTTTAAACTGTATTAGTCGAGATGGCAATGAGAAATTAATCGTTTCACTGCCTTCGAATGTGACTATAATTCCAAACTACCCGAAGATCAGTTCTGATGGTATCTATGAATGTCCCGCGCATAGTGAGTGTTCATGCTCCATAATAGAACTCAGAAATCGTTTCTTTGTCGAAATGCTGTCGCCCGTCACCTTAGTAGCTTTCCGACAATATTACAATTGATCAGTAAATGTGATTGCCTAAGGCCATCCTCCTGATGTATTAATTATGACGAATGGGATCGACGCGTCCGGGATAATCATAACGGCACGAACGCTATTTGAATTGTGGCAATCTGATGATCGAAATTGAAGGGCTGACAAAAACATACGGGAATGTGAAGGCTGTGGATAACATAACCTTTTCCGTCAGCAAAGGAGAGGTATTCGGCCTTCTCGGCCCGAACGGCGCGGGCAAGACGACAACCATCAAGCTGCTTACCGCCCTGAGCAAACCTGATTCAGGCAAATGCACAATCAATGGTTTTGACGTCGCGGCAAACCCTTATCAAATAAAGAAACACATCGGTGTGGTGCCCCAGGAGAACAACCTCGACCGGGAGCTTACCGCTTACGAAAACCTGCTCATCTATGGAATGCTGCACCGCGTCAGTGAAAAAGAAAGGAAAATCGGCGAACATCTGAAGATGGTTGATTTGTCTGACAGGAGGGATTCGCTTGTATCGGACTTTTCCGGAGGCATGCAGAGAAGACTCCTCCTGGCAAGGGCCCTCCTTCCGGAGCCGGCCGTCCTCTTTCTCGACGAACCTTCCATCGGTCTGGACCCGCAGATCAGGAGGCAGCTGTGGGATATCATCAGAAAGACCAGGATAGAAGGCCGGACCGTAATCATTACCACTCACTATATCGAGGAGGCGGAGGCGTTGTGCGACAGGGTAGGCATTCTTGCGAAGGGCGCGCTGATAGCCCTCGATACCCCTCATCACCTCAAAAGCACCGTGGGTGATTATATCGTCGAGTATATTGACGCGGGAGGAAAGCTCATACAACACATCTGCAAGAGCCGGGGCGAGGCGCATGAAATCGCAAAACACCAGCCGAACAGCGTTACCGTGAGAAAGTCGAATCTCGAGGATGTGTTCATAAAGCTTACGGGAGAGCGCATAGAATGATCACACTTGGGTGGTATCCCATTTTTTATAAGGAAATGCTTCATTTCAAAAGGAGGCTCATCAAACTTGGCTATATCTTTTCCGCCATGATCGTGCCGATAATCTATCTCGTCGCTTTTGGATTCGGCCTCGGCAAGAGCGTCCGCATTGAGGGCGCCGATTATCTCACTTTTCTTCTCCCGGGACTTGTAGCCATGAGTTCCATGAACAACTCTTACACCTGGGTCTCGACCTCCCTCAATCTCAACCGGCTCTATTTCAAGACATTCCAGATATACGTGCAGGCTCCCATCAGCTCTTCCTCGATCATGACCGGGGAGGTGCTGGCAGGCATGGCAAAGGGGATATTTGCATCGTCCTTAATCATCATTGTCGGTTTTATATCTTCGCCGGATTTCTCACTCACCTCATGGTTTGTAATCGCGCTGCTTCTCAACTGCTTTCTATTTGCCAATTTGGGCGTAATCGTCGGGATGATTACGAAATCCCACGAAGATACGGCCACATATTCCAACTTCTTTGTCATACCCATGGCGTTCTTCAGCGGCACGTTTTTCCCCGTGGATAAGTTGCCTGTTTACTTTAAAGCTGTTATCTATGTGCTCCCCCTTACCCACGCGAGCGTTCTGATCAGAAAAACGATCCTGGATACAGAGGGGCTGGTTTCACTCTGCGTGATGATTGTCTATGCGGCGGTTTTCTTTCTTTACGGCTCCAAGCTCATCCGGGATTACAGTGAATGATCAAACCGGCGACAAACGGCAAGCGGTCTTTTTCGCCTGCTTATGTTCGAATTTCATTCAAAGCGCCTGAGCCACTTCACGATTTCCTCAGCGGCATCTTTCGGCGTATCCATGTGGCCGCTGTTCACTACAAGGTACTTGTTATTCACATTTGCCGGGGCCTTATCGAAGGCATAGGCTGAACCCCTATTATAGAGCCGGTCCTGCGTCCCTATCACCCAGAGGAGCGCTGTGCCCGGCTTTAGCGCTGCCGCATTTTTCGGCATGACAGCATGCCCGTCGGGGTCAAACCAGCTGAGATATATCTTCGGTGCAACCATGATCGTGGAATTGATCCCCTGGTTGGTGTCCTGAAACCGTGCGCGCTCATCGCCCTTGCCTTCTTTCAGCAACGCTTTCGCCTCTTGGACGCTGTCTCCAATCCTATGCTGAAATTGCGGTGTCTCAGGTACATGTCCGGGAGCAATCGCTAAAACTCCATCCACAGCCTTTATAGTTCCATAGTAAAGAGCCACATTGGCCCCCAGGCTGTGTCCTGCAATGAATATCTTATTCGCCCCCCTTCTTTTCAGCTCGGCAACTGCACCATCGATCTCCGCCATTGTTTCTTCATAACCCGTGTCGTACTGGCGGCCTCTTGAGTAAGGCATATCGGGTGTTATTACAATGAACCCTTGGAAATCAAGTCTGCTTGCAAGACGCATCAGAGAGGGTGTTGCAGGGGTTCCGTTTTTCCCGTGCATAAGAACAACGCCGATCTTTGACCCGGCTTCACATACTGCCGTAAAAGTAAAGATGACAAGTAGAATAAAAAAGGCGACTTTTCTCTTCAGAGATAAACCTCCCAAATTGATCCTCCGTTTAAAAATGCTCAGGGTGGGCTCGTGTGATTATGATGATTGCAAGGCTCAGGTCAAATTACAGCGCTCCCCAATTATTGCTGTGGCAGCCTGATAATTATTGAACAGATTCTGCGGCGCGGTTTCTTCTAACGTCGGTCTTCGTGTCCTCCGCCCCTTTCATGTTCTCCACCCCGCTCATGTTCTCCGCCCCGCTCATGTTCTCCGCCCCTTTCATGCCTCCCTCCTCTTCCACCTCTTTCACCTCTTTCACCTCTTTCATCTTCCCATACTATCCAACATCCTCCAATAGATATGAGCATCATCAGCAGAGCCATCGCGGACATAATGAATCTTTTCATCGCTCCCTCCTTGATTTTTTTTCTTCTTCCCTGCATTGCGCGCTACTTATCAGTCGTTGTAGTCTCAAGGACAGCATCTGTCGTAATTGGTTTAATATCCGTCTTCTTAGGGATATTATCGTCGATAGTCCTGTACAACAATTTAGCGTATTCTTTATCTCCGAACAGTTCTATGGTGATGACGATCTTGGTCAGATTGTCCTCGCTATGTGAAGCGTTAATCTCCATAGGATATTTCCCCTTTGTCTCCAAAGAACACCCATTCTCTGAAGCCGGGTTTTGAATCACTGTTTCAAGTTTCAGCTGATCACAGGATTGCTTTATTGCCTGACAAACAGTTTTGATATCATATGTGTAATATCTTGAAGACTCGCGACCCTTCCAGACAACATAACCTTGGTAGGATACTCCTATTACTGGAATTACCGGAGCCTCCGCCGCGACCGGAATTAATGGGGCAGCAGCGCACCCTGACAATAGACTTGCGGCGAGCAGCATGAAAACAACAATTTCTCTTTTTGTCACTTTTCCTCCTTTGCAGGGATCCGCCCTTTACGCAACGATGAGGTGCCTTGCGGTGTTTTTTTGATCGAAGTTTGCTGCACGTAAGAAGAATGGCCGCTTTTCGGAAGCAAGGATAAAATTCTACCTTTTCAGCTTCGTGAATTTTGCACCTTCAATTGAGGCACCTGCCATGAGGCCTTTCTGCCCGAAGACAAATCCGACAATAGGTTGTTTGATTCTTGTCGTATCTATGGAGCCCTCGGCGCCGATTTTACCCAATGCCACTGTGCCATCCACACCCGCCTGCCAGTTATCGCTGTTGCGGAATTTCTTCAGGGCTGCTTCATCCATGAAGACCAGGATGATATCTTTCTCCTGGGCCCCTATCTGATAGCCAATAGATCCAGCTGCAATATTATAGTAGCTGACTGTCTTTCCCCCGATTCTCAAGGCACCCTCGCCATATTCACCACCGATGATTAAGCCCGCCTGCACTACTTTCGGGATGATGAGAATACCCTTGGCGGCGTGAAGAAATTCCTTTGCACCCTTCACCTCCTTGGTAAAACGGGAAAGAGCTACATCAACGCTTACATCTATCTCTCTGGCCGCAGCAGCATGAGAGAAGCGGAAAGGTACGAGCCCCACGATAATTGTCATGCACAGAACAAGAATAACTTTGACGGTTGTTTGTATCTTCATCTTCATTCCTCCTGACTTTAATAAATAGGCAAGGCAGTTGCAAATAACTTCCCCCTTGATTGCCCTAATCGATCCTCATCTTGCGTGGTACTTTCGGTGGCATTCCTGCCGACAGGAATTTAATCATGAATCCGGTCGGGAGCGTGCATCTCCTGATAGCCGGCCGCCGCTTTTTTTGAACAGCCTCAAGAAAATCCTTCAACGATGCTTGACTAAGAATTCTAAAGAATGAATCCAGGGGGCGCATCTCTATGTCCCTGCCTTGCCTCTGAACATGGCCTCATATGGCCGGCCGTCGAAAGCCGACTCAACATGTGTGATCTTTCCGTTTCTGAGCTGGTGCCATTCGGCCACGAGAACCGTGCCTTTGGCCGGCTCTTTTGTCTGAAGCTCGAAGAAGATCGCCGCGTCATTCCCTTGTGTGATGATCTTTTTCACGTCAAGACGCACTGTAACCGAAAGCAAACCGTTGAGCGCAGTAATATATTCGTCCGGACCTCGGTAAGTCTCAAAGAGACCAACGAACAAGAGATCATCGGCAAGATATTCCCGGGCTGTGACGAGATCTCTTCTTACAACCGCGTCATAGAATCTTCTCAGAATGTCCCGAGTGTCTTCCATGATCTCACTCCTTTTTTTGTGCATCTACTTTGCATTCGGATCCATTTGCCAGATCGCAAAGAAATTTCCCTGCGGATCTGCCAGCATTGCAAACCAACCAATACCAGGGACCGGGGTTTTCCCCTTCATCACCGTCGCCCCGAGTTTCTGCGCGCGGGCGACCGATTCCTCGATGGAGTCAACGTTGACATAGTTCATCCAGGGGCGCTCCTCGTAGCCGGCTGGACGCTTCATCATGCCGCCGTTGATGGCGCCCGGCTGTGTGGGCCTTCCCTTCGCGTCGGTTTCAACTGTCTTGATGTACCAGTAGTCCATGCCGGGCATTGGATCGATGGTCCAGTCAAACAGGCTTGTATAGAACTTACCCAATTTCTCCGGATCGTCTGCGTAGATTTCAAAATGAACAACTCCGTTCTTCTTCATGATTCTCCTCCCTTCATCAGTCGTCAATTATTGGATGCGCCGGATTAGGGTCAATGGCGATAACCAAGGCCAGCAGCGCAAGAACGACAAAATATCATATGAGGACTTATCTTTCTTTCATAACCGTTCCTTGCCTTTATAGATTTTATGATGACCGGTTTTGGCAATGAGGTTGGAACAACCATGAAGGCCGGACGAAGAATGATGGTTATTCAGTCTTTTCTCTTCACCCAACGGTCTCCCACCTTTTCATACAACTTCTTAACCGCAGCCCAGGCGACCCTGTGGGCTGTCTCCTCCTGGGACGTACCTTTTCTCCTTTTTGCAGGGTCGGCATATTCATTCCATGCGTTGTTGAACGCATCTTTGTAGATTTCCTGGGCATGTGCGGGAAGTACGTCCTTCACCGTCTCCGGCAATTCGGCCTCGGTTCTGTAAGGCATGGCGTAACCTCCTTTCAATGATTTTCTTTCCATTATATGAACAGAAGCGTTCTCTTCATTTACTATATGATTCTCATAGCTATTGTGCAATTCGTGGAAAGTTGATTTCAAGACTCTAAATGCACTAATTGTTTATTGGGGAAAAGATGATAGTCGATTACAGATCAATGTGATGCGGCCACTGTTCATACCTTCCTCTTTTTCTTGACACTTTGTCGTGTTGAGGCTATATGACTGTCAAGTCGCCTCCACCGGTATTTCTGTGCCGGCTGCATATGATAATTTCCACCGGCGCATGAGGATCTTTCTGAAGGCGATTCGCGGCATGGTTAAGATAACGTAACTGAACGAAAAGAATTACGGAGTTGACTTATGAGATCATACGTCGTCTTTTCATCGATGGGGCCGGACCGTCCCGGTCTGGTGAGGGAAATCGCGGAATTTTTTTCGGCGCGGGGCATCAATATCGAGCGCTCGCGTGGCTGCGTGCTGGGAAATGAATTCGGAATGGTCATCCTGACGTCTGGCAAAAGCGAAAACATCGAGGGTCTGATCAAGGACCTGGACAGTCTCCGTAAGAATACCGGGCTGGACATTTATATCCGGAAGACGAAGGCGCCTCTCCACAGGGAGGTACTCCCGTCGATTGCTTACAAACTCATCGCCATATCCATTGACCGTCCGGGAATAATCCATCAGATCTGCAAGGTGCTTCATGAGCGGGGGATCAATATCGAAGAGATATCAACCAATGTTGACCACGATCCCGCGACGGGCGCCAATGTCTTTCAGATGCTCTGCCATTTTTCCCTGCCGCCGGCTGTCAAGATTGTCGACCTCAAAAACGCTATCACCCGTATCAGTGATGAGTACAATATCGACATACGGTTCGACGCGATGATCAACAAGTAGGTATGAAGAAAGTGAAAGCAAAACGTGCCGTCGAGTCCATGAGGCCGATCTCCGAAATCGCTGCATCTATCGATCTCAGGGAAGACGATCTCGAATGTTATGGGCGTTACAAGGCCAAGGTCAGGATCGAGGCTATCAAGCGCTTCGAACGCAGGGCAAATGCCTCCCTGATCCTCGTTTCAGCAATGACCCCAACCCCCGCGGGTGAGGGAAAGACTACTGTATCCATAGGCCTCGCGCAGGCCTTAGCCAGACTGGGGAAGAAGACGATTGTCACCCTCCGTGAGCCGTCCCTGGGACCCGTCTTCGGCGTCAAGGGCGGCGCTACCGGCGGAGGCCTCTCATGCGTGCTTCCCGCGGATGACATTAATCTTCACTTTACGAATGACTTTCCGGCGGTGGAGAGCGCCCACAATCTGTTGTCTGCCCTCGTTGACAACTCGGTATTCCACGGCAACCCCCTGAACATCGATCCGCGCAAGATCACCTGGCGTCGCGTGATGGACATGAACGACCGTTCCCTCCGTGATATCGTCATCGGCCTGGGTGGCTCCACAAACGGCGTGCCCCGCGAGAGCGGCTTCGACATCGTTCCTTCGAGCGAAATCATGGCGATCCTGTGTCTCTCGCAGTCTTACGCTGAATTGAAGGAGAAGATAAGGAATATCCTGGTGGGCTTTACCTATGACGATAAGCCGGTCATCACCAAGGACCTGAAGGTCGAGGGCGCTGTCACATCCCTCTTGAAGCATGCCCTTCTTCCCAATTTGGTGCAGACCACGGAGGGCGTGCCGGCCATCGTGCACGGCGGCCCCTTTGCCAACATCGCCCAGGGAACAAACAGTATCATCGGCACAGACCTGGCGCTCCGTTTAGCCGATTATGTGGTGACCGAGGCGGGTTTCGGTTTTGACCTGGGCGCGGAAAAGTACTTCGACATCGTGGCGCCGTACGGGAATTTTAATCCCCGCATTGTTGTTCTGGTGGCGACGGTTCGCGCCCTGAAATATCATGCGGGTGTGCCCGCCGATTCTCTCCATGAGTCCAACCCGCGGGTGGCCGTCCTCGGAATGGCGAATCTGAGGAAACACTATGAAAACATCGATAAGTTCAACGTACCCTGCATCATAGCCCTAAATCGCTTCCCCTCCGACACGGACGCAGAAATACACGCCGTCGTCAGGGCGGCGGAAGACGAAGGGATGAACATTGCGCCTGTCGATATCTTCCGGCTCGGCGGTGAGGGGGGCATGGAACTCGCGGAGAAGGCGGCGAGTATCATAGCCAAAGCCTCCGGGACTTTCCGGTCGCTCTACAGATGGGATCAGCCGGTGGAAGACAAGATATTCACCGTTGCGAGTAAGATCTACGGCGCTGTTTCCATAGATTACCAACCTCTTGCGAAGCGGAATCTCGACCTTATCAAAAAATTCGGCTTCGACAAGCTCCCGATATGCATTGCCAAAACACAGCAGTCTCTTTCGGATAATCCCAGTCTTCTGGGACTGCCCAGCGACTTCATAGTCACTGTTCGGGAGATCAAGATTGCATCAGGCGCCGGCTTTCTTATCCCCATCACGGGCGAGATTCTGCGCATGCCGGGTCTCTCGAAATCGCCGGCGGCATATCACATCGATATCGACGACGACGGGAATATCACAGGCGTTAGCGCCCCTGGAGATGCCTGACATCTCTGGCTGATCAGATACGATGGATACCGCGGATCCCAAAATTTGGCCTGCAGCGCCAATGGAAATGCCCGTCCCTTCCCTCTCCATCCCGTATCAATATTATTTTGACAGACATTGCCTCTTCTCCTATACTATCCCAAAAGTACTTATCATTATGAGAGGCGGCGCTATCATAAATGCAAAAAGTGAGATCATGGATTTAGGGGTTATTGCAGATGATCATTAAACCGAAGTTTCTGGCGACCGCCATCGGCAGTATGCCTTTCGATGATGCAAGGAAAGCTATCGACCTGATCCTTGCCAAGCTGCCCTCTGCCCCGCACTGGCCGCAACTGCCCAGGATGGGTTTGAATGAGCAGATGGAAGTCCAGTATTCCGAGCATATGCCATGCGCCATTATCGATCGGGAAAAGAACCGCCTCTATTTCGATACGTCCGGCGATTATTCTGAAGCTTTCGCCCAGTTCTACGAGACCTATCTCCTGGCCATGGATCCCGAAGAGGGAAGCGGCGATTTTGCCGCCATAGCCGTCAGCCCGGCCTTCTCACGGGGGATTTACGCGCTGGAAGAGAAACTGCGAAACCGAGGCATGAAGCTACCTTTTTTAAAGTGTCAGGTTACAGGCCCGTGCAGCTTCGCGCTTACTGTCGTGGACGAAAAAAAGCGTGCGATATATTATAATGAAGAATTCCGGGACATGATCGTCAAGATGCTCGCTATGATCTGCCGCTGGCAGGTCCGAGTGTTCAAGCCCTTTGCAGAGCAGGTAATATGCTTTATTGATGAGCCGATCCTCTCGGCCTTCGGCAGTTCCACTTATGTGTCCGTCCGCCGTGATGATGTGATTCATCTCCTGAAAGACATGGTCAAGGCGGTGCATGCTGATGGCGGAATTGCGGGCATGCACTGCTGCGGCAATACGGAATGGAGCATCCCTATCGATGCCGGTGTGGATATCATCAGCTTCGATGCCTTTCAATACGGAGAGACCATCGCCATGTATGCCACGGCGGTGAATAATTTTCTCGCTAAAGGCGGCGCTCTTGCCTGGGGAATAGTGCCCACCTCAACGCTCATACGGGAACAGACCGTGGAGAGTCTTGCTCTTCGCCTCGAAGACGTGATGGATCATCTTGCTTCCAAGGGTGTCGAAAAAAGACTCATCGCCGATCAGGCCCTCATAACGCCTTCATGCGGCACGGGGTCCCTGACACCTGAGGAGGCAGAACTGGTATATGACAGTCTCGCAGGCCTCTCCGCTTTCATGAAGGAAAAGTATAGATAGGACGAAGGTGTAACCATTGAAGCTTGCTATCTCCGGAAAAGGAGGCGCCGGCAAATCGACGCTGGCTGCCGCCATGGTCCTCCTCATGGCCCGCCGTGGCCGGAAGGTACTGGCTGTGGATGCCGACCCGGACGCTAATCTTGCGGCTGCTCTGGGAATCCCCGCCTCCGAACAGGAAAAGATTGTCCCCATTTCCCGTCAAGCTGCCCTAATCGAGGAGCGGACGGGGGCGGAAGTCCGGCAGTATGGGCAGATATTTAAACTCAACCCGAAGGTTTCCGACATTGCCGACAGTTTTGCGTACCATCATCAGGGTGTGGCGCTCCTCGTCCTTGGCGCCGTTGACCGGGGAGGTGGCGGCTGTGCTTGTCCGGAGAATGTATTGATGCGCGCCCTTGTTACAGATCTCATCTTATACAAGGATGACGCCCTGGTTATGGATATGGAGGCCGGTGTGGAGCATCTCGGCAGGGCCACGGCCAGCGGCGTGGACAGGATGATAATCATGATCGAGCCGGGCCAGCGCGCCATAGACAGCACCCGGCGCATTCTCCGCCTGGCCCATGATATCGGCCTCCAAGATATCAGGCTCGTCGCCAATAAAGTAACAGGCCCGGAGGACGAGCGATTCATTCGGGATGCCTTTCCAGAAAATAAATTTCTCGGCATTATTCCCTACCGGGAGGAATTCCGCCGTGCCGACCGCGATGGCCGCTCCGTGCTGGACGGCCTGCCGGGTGACTTGCTTCGTTGTCTCGAAGACATCCTGAAGAACCTTGAGGTCCCGCTATGAGCAGGCTGATTGCTGTTGCAGGTAAAGGCGGTGTCGGAAAGACGACCGTGGCGGCGCTTCTGGTAATGCGCCTGCTTCAGCGGGGACGCGGTCCCGTGCTGGCCGTAGATGCAGATCCCAATACCTGTCTTGATTCAGCCCTGGGGATCGATGTGGTAAAGACCGTGGGCGGTGTCCGCGAGGACGCCCGGAAATTCACCCAGGAGCAGAAGGTTCGGGGCATGGATAAGAAGCGTTTTCTGGAACTCAGGATCGCCGAGAGTCTGATAGAGAGTGACGATTTCGATCTCATTGCCATGGGGCGCTCCGAGGGGCCGGGCTGTTACTGTTATGCCAATAACGTACTGAAGGCTGTCCTGAACACGATGGTAAGTAAGTATCCCTACGTGATCCTGGATAACGAAGCAGGCATGGAAAATCTCTCCAGACGCATCGTCAATAAGGTCAGTCTCCTTGTCATTGTTACCGATCCGACTACCCGCGGCTTCGAGACTGTAAGGAGGCTCCATAAATTATCCGGCGAAATGGAGATCGCCTATGACAAGCTGGCCATTGTCGTTAACCGCCTGCGGCGTAAAGAATTGCCTTCCGCCGCGGATGAACTAAGACGAGCCACTGGGGCTGATCTCATTGTGGGTCTGCCGGAAGATGAAGATATCTTCGCAATATCTGAGCAAAGCGGAAACCTGAGGCATCTCTCACCGGATAATCCGGTCTTGACCGGACTGGACAGGGTAATAGAAATCGTAAAATGAAAAAGGCAAGAGGTTCAGTGACCAAAGATATCAAGAAACCCCAAGACCGCGTATGGGATCAGGCATCGCTGGAGACATTAATAAAGGCAGAGCGGGAATGCATAGACACCTGCTTTACCCGGCTGGACAGCCAAGCTAATCCGTGCCGGTTTGGTGCTGAGGGCCTTTGCTGCCGGATCTGTTACATGGGCCCCTGCCGGATTACGAATAAGGCCCCGCGCGGCGTATGCGGGGCAGATGCCGATACGATTGTGGCCCGCAATTTCCTGCGCGAGGTTGCCGGGGGCACGGCCGCCCATTCCGATCACGGCCGCCATCTCGTTCTCTTGTTGAAACAGGCGGCGGAGGGAAGAATAGCCGGTTACGTAATCCGGGATGAAAAAGCCCTCCGCCGGATAGCGAGAGGTTATGACATAGAGGAAGCGGGACGAGCGAAAGAAGCGGTTGCCATGGAGCTCGCCGACCTGCTCTTGAAGGAATTCATGCTTCAGGAAGACACCCTTTCGACACTTCGTCTCTCACCGATAAGGCGGCAGGCCGTCTGGAGGGGTCAGTCCGTGGCGCCGCTCGGTATCGACAGGATGGTCGTCGAGTCTCTCCACCGCACCCACATGGGCGTGGACCACGATTACCGGAACATCCTCCTTCAGGCATTCCGCACGTCCCTTGCCGACGGCTGGGGCGGTTCGCGGATCGCCACGCAGATTTCAGATATCCTCTTCGGAACACCCTCCCCTGTGCGGAGCGACGCCAACCTAGGCGTGCTGGGGAAAGATACAGTCAACATAGTCGTCCATGGTCATGAACCGGAGCTGCCGGAGATGCTCGCCATCGCCGCGCGCGATCCCGCCATACAGGCCTATGCGAAAGAGGCCGGCGCCGCAGGGATCACTCTCGCCGGTATCTGCTGCACGGCAAACGAGATACTTATGCGTCATGGCATCCCCGTGGCGGGAAGCTTCCTTCAGCAGGAACTCGCCATAGTGACGGGCGCAGTGGAGATGATGCTTGTAGACGTGCAATGCTGCATGCCAAGTCTCCCCGATGTCGCCCGGAGCTACCACACGGAAATCATCTCCACTGCTGATATCGCCAAGACCGTCGGGACAACACATATCACACTAAACCGGGACAACCCGCTCGCCACGGCAAGAGACCTCATCCGCCGCGCCATAGACAATTTCAAAAATCGCGATCCTGAGAAGGTATCCATCCCGGACATCAGAAGGCCTCTGGTCGCGGGCTTCAGCGTGGACGCCATCAAATACATGCTGGGCGGCCGTTTCCGTGCGTCCTTCCGTCCACTAAACGACGCAATCATCCAGGGAAGAATCCGGGGCGTCGCGGGTATCGTTGGCTGCAACAACCCTAGGACGCGAGTGGACGCCTATATCAACACCCTGACGCGGGCCCTGATCGGGCAAAACGTACTCGTCCTCAAGACGGGCTGCGCGGCCATCGCTTCGGCGAAAGAAGGAATGCTCAGACCGGAAGCGGCCTTGGAGGCGGCGGGTGCGGGGCTCCGTGAGGTCTGCGAGGCAATCGGGATGCCGCCGGTCCTCCACATGGGAAGCTGCGTGGACAACTCGCGCATCCTGGAGGCGGGGACGGAAATGGTTCTCGAGGGCGGCCTGGGAGATGACCTCTCTCAAATCCCCGCTGTGGGTGTGGCCCCCGAATGGATGAGTGAAAAGGCGGTAGCCATCGCCTGCTATTTCGTGGCCTCCGGCATCGACGTGGTGCTGGGACACCCCTTCCATGTAGGCGGCTCCGATAATGTGACACGCTTCCTCAACGAGGAGACCAACGAACTTTTCAACGCCTCCTTCCACGTCTGCACAGACCCCGTCCTGGCGGCGGACATTGTTATAGATCTCCTTGACAGTAAGCGCGAGCGCCTCGGGATCAACCGCAAAGCCGAGCGGAAGCTCTACGACATGGAGGACCGGAGGAAGCTCGATGTCTAAGATCATCTGCACGAGTGCCATCGACGGGGCCAGGGACTGGATCGCCAGGGCGGAAGACCGACTGAATCATGCCATCAGCAAAAGGGGCGAGACGTGGCCTGCCGCTTTTCCGGGCACAGCCTATTTCCTTCCTATCATCTATTCCTTCACCGGCGAGTCTGTGCGCACGCTCGGAGAACTCCGGCCGATCGTCCGCCAGGCGAAGGAACTGCTGCCACAGCGCCCTACCGATGCGGTATGGCTACCCTACCTGGGTGGCGCTCTGGATGCAGGTGTCGCGTCGCTGTTTGCCTGTGAGATCATCGAGGCATGCAAGTATGCCGTGGGACCCGATCCGGTGGATGGAATATGGCTGGGCGCGGCCAATGACGTAATCCTCCGTGAGAGGGGAATTGAATTCGTGGACGGCACAGCTCCCGGCTTCGCGGCCATTACCGGTGCGGCGCCGACCAATGAAATCGCAGTCACTATCGCCCGGCAGCTTCAGGAGAAGAATCTCTACGTCTTTATGGCGGGCGGCACCGATGGCAAGCAGTTTGCCGAACAGCTTGCCGAAGAAGGCGTGCAGTTGGGATGGCCGACACGCCTGATTCCGTTTGGCCCGGATGTTTCCGCCCTGATCTATGCCTTGGGATTCGCCAACCGCGTGGCCCTCTCCTTCGGCGGCGTTCAGCCCGGCGATTACGAACGGAATCTTAAGTACAACAAAAACCGTATCTTTGCCTTTGTACTTGCCATGGGCGAGGTCACTCCCGACAAGTATGCCATAGCCGCCGGTGCGATCAACTACGGCTTCCCCGTCATTGCCGATACGGACATCCCCCAGATTCTGCCGACGGGCGTATGCACCTACGAGCACGTGGTCTCTTCCGTGCCTTACGATACAATGGTGGAAAAAGCATTGGAGGTCCGGGGCTGCAAGATCAGGATCACCAAAGTGCCCATCCCCGTGCCTTACGGGCCGGCCTTTGAAGGCGAACTGATCCGCCGGGCCGATGCCCACGTGGAGTTCGGCGGAAATCTGACCACCGCCTTTGAATTTGTGACCAGCGTCGATATGGATCAGATCAACGACGGTGAGATCGAAATCATCGGGCCCGATATAGATAAGGTCGAATCCGGAAGCACGCTGCCGCTTGCCATCTGGGTGGAGGTGGCGGGCCGTAAGATGCAGGCAGATTTTGAGCCTATCCTCGAACGGCAGATTCACCACCTTGTCAACGGCGCCGAGGGTATCTGGCATATGGGTCAGCGGGACATCGTCTGGACACGCATCTCGAAGAGCGGCTTTGCACGCGGGTTGAGGCTTCGCCACTACGGCGAGATCATCCATGCAAAGTTCATCTCCGACTATCCGGCCATCGTGGACAAGGTGAAGGTCACTATTATTACAGACGCGCCGGAGGTGGAGCGGCGCCTCGTCACTGCGCGACGGATCTATGACGAGCGAAACCGTCGCCTTGAGGCCATGACGGATGAGGCCGTGGATACCTTTTACTCGTGTCTCCTCTGCCAGTCTTTCGCCCCCAATCATGTCTGCATCATTACGCCGGAACGGCTCGGACTCTGCGGGGCTTATAATTGGCTGGACGGCAAAGCGGCCTATGAGATCAATGAGACCGGCCCGAACCAGCCCGTCAAGAAGGGCGAAGCCATCGATCCCGTGAAAGGTGTCTTTAGAGGCATCAACGAATACGTCTATATAAGCAGCCACAAGACGGTGCCGGAGTTTTGCTGCTATTCACTCATGGATAGGCCCATGACGAGCTGCGGTTGTTTCGAGGCGATCCTGGCCTATCTCCCCGAATGCAACGGTGTCATGGTTGTCAACCGGGAATATCAGGGCGAAACTCCTGTGGGAATGACTTTTTCCAGCCTCGCCGGCAATGTGGGCGGCGGTCACCAGACACCCGGCTTCATGGGCGTGGGCAAGGTATTCCTGACCTCCCGGAAGTTTCTTGCGGCAGAGGGGGGATTTAAGCGCATCGTCTGGATGCCTAAGGCGCTAAAGGAGCTTCTCGCTGCCGATCTCTCGAAACGCTTCGCCGAGCAAGGGGCGCCGGATCTCTTAGACAAGATCGCCGATGAGGAATTAAGCGTCGATGCGCATGCAATCAGGAAATACATGAAGAGCGTTAGCCACCCCGCACTGGAAATGGACGATATGGCCATTTATGCACTGCCGACCCCAACACCGGCTCCGAAAGAGCGACCGGCATCCGGCATAAGTCCCATTGAGCTGCAGGAAAAGCCGCCATCACCCGCCGAAACAAAGGAAGAGATGGTTGCGCCCTGCGGGGAAACGATCATAGAGCCTGCCGCGAGCGACCTTCTCGATGCAGTCACCGCTTTTCCCATCTGCCGGCAAACCTGCGACGTCCCCATCTGGCAGGTCACACTGGGCGCTACGAAGAAAACGGGCGGCACCCGCGGCCATACCCTGAAAGTAGGCGGAGCAAATTGCATGCCTTTCCACCTCTGGGAAGGTGCAATGCCGAACCCTCCCCTCGTGGCTATGGAAGTCTTTGATGTGATATCAGAGAAGTATCCCGGTGTTCTGAGAAACATCTATGGCGATCTCTTAGACCGGCCGGCGGAGATGGCCCGCGTCTGTGTGGAAGAATACGGGGCCGATCTCATCAGTGTGCGTCTCGACGGAACACATCCCGAAAAGGGAGATCGGACACCTGAAGAGGCCGTGGAGCTCGTCAGATCAATCCTCGCAGCCGTAGATGTGCCGCTGATCGTCACCGGCCACAGCCATTACGAAAAGAACAACGAAGTACTGAAGTCCATAGCCCAGGCCTGCGCCGGGGAGAACCTGCTCCTCAACTGGGTGGAGCAGGACAATTACCGCACCATCGCCGGGGCGGCCATAGCCTATGGCCACAGCATTGTCGCCCAAAGTCCTATCGATGTGAACATCGGCAAGCAGTTGAACATCCTCCTTACAAGCATGGATATCAAGCCGGAGCGGATCGTCATGGATCCCATGACGGGAGCCACCGGTTATGGAATCGAATATACGTATTCAGTCATGGAGCGCATTCGCCTGACGGGATTGGACGGAGACCGGATGCTCGCGGCGCCGATGATCGTCTCACCCGGGCAGGAGTGCGCCAGGATCAAGGAGTACAGGGCAACCGAGGCCGATTTCCCGGTATGGGGAAATCTGGAAAGACGCACGGCCCTCTGGGAGCTCGCCACGGCGGTGAGTCTTCTCTACGCCGGCGCCGACATCTTGACCATGTATCATCCCGAAGCAGCGATGGCGCTGAAGAAGACGATCCTTGAATTGATGCAAAAGGCAAAGTGCAAAATACAGAATTAAGGAACGATGCCGTTTTTTGTTTTGCCATTTTCATTTTGCATTCTTAAAGGTGTTTTATGGCTCTGACCGGTTTACAGATTCAGAAACTGCTTCCTAAGACGAATTGCAGGGAATGCGGCTCCAATACGTGTATGGCCTTTGCCATGAAGATCGCGGCAAAGAAGGCCGAGATCGCCGAATGCCCCTATGCCTCTCCCGAGGCCATCCAGGTATTGGGCGCGGCCAGCGAGCCTCCCGTGCGCGGGATTGCACTGGGGCCCGACAGGATGCTAAAGCTGGGCGAGGAAACCGTCCTTTACCGGCATGAAAAGACCTTTTTCCACCAGACCGCCATTGCCGTCAATGTCAATGATACCGATTCTCCCGGCATGATTGAAGAGACGCTGACGGCCGTCCGCGACTACCGGCTGGAGCGTGTTGGGGAGACATTCCGAATCGATATGGCGGCAGTGACGCACAAAGGGGCGGGCGTGAATGGTTTCTCAACGCTTGCCAGAAGAGCCTGGGAAATGACCGGCCGACCCCTGGTGCTCCGGAGCGAGAGCCCCTCCGCACTGAATGCCGCCGCAATTGCCGTGAAAGGGTCTCGCAGCGTCCTAGCCGCCGCAACGCCGGAAACAGTAGATGAACTGCGCATCTCCGCAAAGAACAATGACCACGTCCTCGCCGTCACTGCACCGGACCTGGATAGTCTCTTTCGATGTGCTTCGCATCTCCGGGAGACCGGCTTTCAGGATATACTGCTCCAGTTTCAGACCTCATCTCTGGCCGAACAGTTTCAGACGAACTCCGCTATTCGCCGCGCCGCCCTGAAAGACGCTGTCAAGCCCCTCGGCTATCCCTCCCTGCGCTTCCTTCACAACACCGGCGATGTCCTGACAATCGCTGCCGAAGCAATCACCGAGATCGACAAATACGGCGGCATCTGTGTTCTGCCCGTCTTCGACCCGGCCCTTATGGCCACACTAATGACGCTGCGTCTCAATATTTACACCGATCCCCAGAAGCCGATCCAGGTGGAACCGAAAATCTATCCCATCGGCGAACCCGGTCTCGACTCTCCAGTTTTCGTAACCACCAATTTCTCGCTCACTTATTTCACCGTCTCCGGTGAAATAGAAAACAGCGGGACTAGCGCATGGCTGGTGGTTCCGGACTGCGAGGGAATGAGCGTGCTTACCGCCTGGGCAGCGGGAAAGTTTTCCGGCGCTTCCATCGCGAAATTCGTGAAAGAGGTAGGATTGGAAAAACAGATATCCACGCGCGAGATCGTTATTCCCGGCTACGTCGCCCAGATCAGCGGTGAGCTGGAGGAGAACCTCCCTGGCTGGAAAGTGCTCGTCGGACCCCAAGACGCTGCGGATATAGAAAGCTTTGTGAGAACGCAAAAGGCAAGGAACAAGCGGGAGACTTGAGTATTATGGCGCGTATAACTTTTCGGCCAGCCGGGATCACAGTGGATGTGCTGGCGGATACAACGCTCCTCGACGCCGCGCGACGCGCCGGCATCGAAATCGACGCCCCTTGCGGCGGCAAGGGTACCTGCGGCAACTGCACCGTGCGCATCGTCTCCGGACAGATTAACTGCGAAAGCCTCGGCGTTTTAACCCAGGAGGAAATCGATCAAGGCTTTGTTCCAACCTGCCGGACATCCATACAGGATTCCGACGTTGTCATTGAGGTGCCTGATCAGGTGGGACGTTTCGGCGGTCAGTTCAGCGACGATGATGGCCTGACTCTTATCGATGCGGCGCTCCTGCCCACTCCGGAAGACTGCCGGCCACTGACCGAGAAGATAAACATCTCCGTGTCGCCCCCGCAGAAGACCGATGGCCTGTCGGATCTGGACCGTCTAACGCGCGCGCTTCAGCAGCGGCTCGGCAAAGAAGATATTATCGTTCCACTCGCTGTCATCCGTAATTTAGCCGACGCCTTGCGAGCAGAAGACGGGAATGTAACCGCCACGCTGAGTGTGGACACTCCAGCCGGAAAGATGCGCCGTCGCCGGGTCACGGCCATTGACGCGAAGGACAGTGCCGACAGGCACTATGGGCTTGCTATTGATGTGGGAACAACAACAGTTGCGGTGCAGTTGGTTGACCTCTCCGATATGAAGGTCCTCTCCACATGCACCGATTACAACAGCCAGCTCGCCTGCGGCCTCGATGTCATCAGCCGTATCGACTATGCACGCCGGCCGGACCGCCGGGAGGAGCTCCGCAATCGTGTGCTCCGGACTATTAACCGTCTTATAGAGCAGTTGGCTCGTCAAAGCCTCATTTCACACATGGAAATCTCCTCCGCGGCGGCATCCGGCAACACGACGATGATCCATCTGCTCCTGGGTCTGAACCCCGAATACATCCGGCTCGAACCCTATACGCCGACTCTTCTCGATGTGCCCTTCTTTACCGCATCGGAGATCGGCATCGCACTCAATGCCGCAGCCCCTGTCATGATCTCGCCGGCCGTAGGAAGCTATGTAGGCGGAGACATCACCGCAGGAATCCTCTGCACCGATTTATCCAATGACAGCGAGGACGTCTGTCTTTTCATGGACATCGGCACCAATGGCGAGGTGGTTCTAGGCAACAGGGAATTTCTCCTCACATGCGCGTGCTCCGCCGGACCGGCCTTTGAAGGAGGGGGGATCAAATGCGGCATGAGAGCAGCCGCTGGAGCTATCGAAAAAGTGGGGGTTGATCCGGCAACAGGCCTGGCCACCTGCCAGACTATCGGCCATGTCAGACCCCGCGGCGTGTGCGGCTCCGGTATGATATCGCTTCTTGCCCAACTTCTAGAAACGGGCTGGATCGACCCCGCCGGAAAATTGAAGCGATCCAAATCATCGGTGGCCGTCCAGATAGACGGTCGCAAGGCCGCTTATACACTGGTCACTGCGGAGGAAAGCGCCACAGGCCGTGCGATTGTCATAGACGAGAAGGATATCGAAAACATTATCCGCGCGAAGGCTGCGCTGTATGCCGCCTGCGCGCTGATGCTTAAGCATGTGGGCATGGAATTCTACGATCTCCGGAAGGTCTATATCGCCGGTGGGTTCGGCCGGTTTCTGGACCTGGATGCAGCCATAGCGATCGGCCTCATTCCGGATCTCCCGCGGGGCCGGTTTCATTTTATCGGTAACGCGTCTCTTGCGGGGAGCCGTATGGCCCTGGTATCAGAAAAGCACCGGGAAAGGCAATATAAGCAGGCCCGGCGAATGACATATCTGGGACTCACAACCGACCCGTCTTATATGAATGAGTATACCGCAGCCCTTTTTCTTCCCCACACAGACCCGGAGCGCTTCCGCCGGAAACATATCAAGTAGTAAAAATGTCTTACAAAGTGAATGCTAAGGGAATACGTCAGACCAAATGAGGTTTTCGCTCATTTACGCAGAGGGGATGCGACGGTATGCTAATAAAAAATACCGGATGGAGGTAAGTGCAATGGCAGCACAGATGAAAAAAATCGAGTGCCCGTCACCCTGCAATTTTTCAGTGAAGAGCCATGACGAGAAGGAGCTGGTTGAGATTGCGATGCAGCATGCGAAGAAGAGTCACAATATGAGCATCACGGAGCAGGACGTGAAGAAGATGATCAAGCCCGCATGAGACGCCTGCGACAATACCCGACAAATCCTATTCCGTATCGCGGTGAAACAATTCCCGCCTCGTAGAGCGGCTCAACCTTTCTCTCCCGCGCCTTTGGTGTGGGCTTGCCATTCCGTGAGGAAACGGTTCACATAGTCCCTCGGGTCTCGCGGAGGGGCCGTCTCCGTGCCCCTGCTGACCAGTGTGAGTGAGCCGGTCGGGCACTTGTAGGCACATACCCCGCAGCCGATGCAGCGGTCGGCTTCGAGCACGCTCGCCTTCCCTTTCTTGTTCTTCGCCTGTGGAGATTCCTGCAATGACAGCGCCTCCATCGGGCAGCGCTTCACGCAGAGACCGCAGGCCTTGCATGTCTCCGCCTTGACCGACACGATGAAATTGGATGCGTCCATGCTTTTCGCGTGTCTCAGGACGTGGAAGGATTCGAACCACATACAGCAGCACTTACAGCAGTTGCAGATCGTATCAACACCGGTGAGCCAATTAGAGATGCCATGAACAAGTCCCTCTTCGGCCGCTTGTTTCAGGATGTCTCTCGCTTCCTGTTTGGCAATCGCTCGTCCCAGGCCGTTCTCCACCATATAACGCGCCAGGGTTCCGAAGTGCAGACAGTTCTCTGTGGAGTACTTACAGTCCGGCGATGCCGGGTCGAGGTTCTTTCGGTGCCGGCATGGACAAACCGCAACGCAGAACTCGCTCTGCTCTTCCAAGACCTTAGCGACATCTTCATAGGGAAGGATCTTCTTTCCCGCTTCCGCATCGAGGGACGTCTCTATAGGAATGGCACGGAGGCCCCTCGTTCGAACACCTTCGTAAGGTTCAAAAAGCCCTGCGTGGAAATAGGCGTTCACCCTGGGAGCCAGTCGGCGGCTCTCTTCATCGATCCGGCCGGGCCAGAAGAAACTGCGAAGAAAAACCAGGAAGCCGTCATTCAAGCAGTAGAATAATTCCTCCCCTTTCTTCATCCGGAAAACAAGGCCCTTCCGCGCGAGGGCATCCAGCGAGCGCGACAGTTCGGCCGGAACCACCCCCTTCTGGGCCGCAAGTTCACGTACGTTCTTCGGCGAAAAGGGCATGCCTGTCAGCAGCGCCGCCTCCTCTTCGGAATAACTCGACTTGATGGCAGGCAGAAGTTCTTCCGAGTCCGGCAGGCCATACCAGCACCTCTTCATCCAGGCGATGAAAGCTTCATAAGCGGTCTTATTCTCCATACCCTCCTCTTTCATACGAGAGTAAATTTTAATTCACCGAGGTTTTCTATTACCGTGGTGAGCTTGTCGCCGGCCTTGAGCCACACCTGCTTGTCCGGCGGCTTGCCGAAGATTACTCCCTCCGGCGTACCGGTAAAGAAGATATCGCCCGGCTTCAGAGTGAAGTGTTGCGAGGCATAGCTGATAATGGTTTTCACGTTGAAGATCATATCGCTTGTGTTGTTTGACTGGCGCCGCTCGCCGTTCACGTAGCACTCCAGCTTCAGTTTGTTAGGATCAGGAATCTGGTCTGCCGTTACCAGGTACGGACCAATCGGGGCAAAGCCGTCGCTGGTCTTTCCAAGCAGAAATTGGCTGGTCTTGCGCTGGAGGTCTCGGGCGCTGAAATCGTTGCCTGTACAATAGCCGAACACATATGACAATGCGTCCTCCTCGCTCACCCGGTATGCCGTCTTTCCCATGACCACCACCAGTTCCACTTCGTGGTCAAATTTGGTGGCCACATGCGTCGGCAGTTTGATAACCCCATTGTGGCCGTTCAGCGCGTTGTTGCACTTGGTGAACAGCACGGGCGAAGTGGGAATAGGCGTGTTGGTCTCTATTGCGTGCTTCCGATAGTTAAAGCCCAGGCACAGGATTTTTTCCGGATTTGTCACGCAGGGGCCAAACTCGATCTTGCTTTCATCTAAGAATGCACCTGGCGCCCTATCACTGCCGAGCGCTGCCTGCACCAGCGCGGTCAGCCCGCGGTCCCCACCCCGGATCACGTCGTCGATAGTCGTCGGTACTCTCTTCCTAAATGCCTTGGATGCAACCTTGACGTCGAGAACTCCTTTATGAGTCTTCACCCCGAGGCTGTATTCACCATTCTTGCTGATGGTAAGGAAGGTCATGCCCTTTGGCATCTCGCCCGGAGCTGCCTTCACTCCGGCCCCGAGGCCTGCGCCTGCATGAACATCGCTGCTTACCAATGTGCCCACTGTGCCTGCCACGATAGCTGCACCTGTGGTTTTTAAAAAATCTCTGCGGCTGGTTCTCATTAGCTCACTCCTTGATTGTGGGTTTTTCGTTTTAGTCTGGTACTGATTCCCTTGTGACGTTACGAAGCATAGGAGAAAGGCCTCTTGCATGTCAAGACGATTTAACTGGCATGCAATCGCGTGATTTCAGACTAATTGAAAGGGCGGTCTTTCTTGTCAGTGAGGATGGCCTTCCGACATCAGCCTCGCGTGCACAAATGTAATATGCCCGCGGAGGGCGTAGAACTGATCCGCGAACGAGGCCGGCACCTTCATCTTGTGGACCTCTGCCTCAATGTTGTCGAGCTTCTCATGCATCTCTTTGCGCTTGTCGGGCGGAAGCTCCGTCAAGAGATCCCGCTCTATCTCCAGCATGGCACGATACCATTTGAAGATTCGCGACCTGAAACGCCACCTGTATATGGCGGGTATGAGGCGCAGTCCCGGCAGCAGCACAATTATCATCGGAACCAAGACGACAACAATGCGGTTCGCCAGACTGGCGAGCCAGAATGGGAGGTATCGATAGAAGAAGCTTTTCCCTGACTTATAAAAACGATATGCGTCATTGCTTATGCGTATCTCCTGCTCGATCGGCGCCGGGAATTCACCCTTGCGCCTGAAAAGCCCCGGTCCTGAGTGAACGTCTGTCGCAGCTTCAAGCAACAAATCAGAGAGGGCCGGGTGCAGATTTTCTCGCGCAATCAGCTCAACCGCCGGGGCAAGCAGAGAGACATCATGGGCAGGAGTGCCTTTTCCAAAGTCTATCGATCCCTTCGGGAGCGTGATCTTATTGAGGTATGCGATGCGGCGGGTGAAGGCATCGGCCTGAGTGAAGTCGAAGAGGCGGATGCCGTCAGAATGCAGAAGCTGGCGTATGAGATCTACGGAGACGGATTCCCCCATCAAAAATACAGCGTCAACCTTGCCGCTCAGAATTGCCTTCGCGGCTTCGTCAGAGTCCATCTCCAGCAGTTTAGTGGGGCCTCCTGGTTCTATACCATTGGCCGCCAGCAGCACGAGAGAAAGAGTGTGCGATCCGCTTCCAACCTCGCCAACAGCTACGCGTTGGCCAGCCAGTTGAGAGAGACGCTCCATATGAGACCCGCCTCTGTAAAAAACAAAAATCGGTGCATAAGAAATACTGCCCAGCGACACAAGCTTGTCGGTGTTTGTGTCTTTCTTCACGCCCCCCTGCACAAATCCTACATCGACTTTCGTTGAAGAGTCAGCCAATCTCTTGAGATTTTCAACAGAACCCTCAGACTGGAAGTATCTTGAGAGTGACATGCTGACGCTGGAGTATCTTTGCATACTTTTCTGCGTATCTTTCGAACGTGCTGCCTTTGGGGCCACTCGTCATGATAATTGTGTTAGGAGGTGCAAGGTAGAAGAACAGAAAGACGCCGATGGCGATAACGGCAATTGTCAGTAGCGCCGCACTTAATATTGCTGCACGGCCGAGACCGAAGACCTCGGTGAACATAGACTGCAACTTGATGAACGCCCATTTCTTATCAATTTCCATGGCTGATACCTCACACTATATTATTTCTTAACGATGATCGGCCTTCACGAAGCGCCGTCTCTTCTCAGATATAATTAGTTCTGTTAAACGTATAATGGTTAAAGGATAAGGGATGCGACACTCGTATGTCAAGAGGGTTTTGACACTTACATAACGATTGCGGCCTGAAGGACTGTGGATTGAGTAGTACCGAGCGATGTCCTGCCTGATCCTCTTATAATCCTACCATTCTTGACACAAACCTTATCGCAGATTATCTTGGCTATTATCCCTCTGCAAAGTTCATAGGTGGTTAAGCAGCAACTCGTCACACGAAAGATAAAACCTGCCCCGGTGATCAAGCCAAGAACTTTTTTCATATCGCTTATCTCCTTTCCTCCGGCAGACAGGACCTTTTTGCACTATGCCTTGCGTTTATTTGTAGCTCTTGACTTAACTTTTTCAATCGGGATAAAGTGGTCGCCGCTAACGGAGAGTTGAAACGCAATGCATGAACCCCGCAAATTGTTGACATTTGAGTTCTTAGGCCTGTGTGTGGTCATCTTTCTTGCCTTCTGCAATGTTACCGTCTTCTACAATCTCTTTAATTACCTGGAGACACTCGGGATACCTGCCGATCTGCGCGGGCTGGTGATCGGCTCGTACTCACTCACCGCCATGCTGCTTTACCTGCTGGTGAGCCCCTTCCTCACCCCCGCCAACGCTACGCGCACCATGCTCGTGGGAATAGCGGTGGTGATCCTCTGCGGCATAAGTTACCTCTTCGTCTATTCCTTCTGGGGATTGCTGGGGCTGCGCATTATCAACGGCTTTGGACAGTTCCTCATGAGCGCGGGGGCAATGACGCTTTTCGTATCCGTCATCCCGAAGGAAAGAAGCGGGCAAGCCTTTGCCATTTATTCCGTGGCCATCCTTTTGCCTTTTGCGGCAGTGCCCGGGGTGATGGATGCCTTGGTTATCTTTATACCCACTCCTCCGCACGGTTATGCAGGCGCAACGGTAACGCTGATTCCGGCGGTATGGATTGTCTTGCATATTCGCCGACGCCGCCTGGAACAGTCAGTCATAGTGGAGAAAAAACATCTTCCCACCTGGTCTGACATTCGTGCCAATATAACGCGTCTACCGGTCGCACTGCTACTTCTGCTGACCACAGTTTACATAATCAACTGGAGCAGCATGTTCTTTTTGATCAAGGGATTTGCAGACCAACAGGGAGTCAGTAATGTGGGGGCTTTCTTTGCAGTACAGACAGGACTGATGATTGTGTTTCGCCTCTTGGGAGGGCGGCTCTTCGACGTCTTTGATAAAGCCCGGATAGTGGTGGCCACGTTTATTGTCATCGCCATCGGTCATGTGGCATTGGACAACCTGCCGGGAGCGTGGGCAATATCACTGGTGGCGATAATATTTGGGGTTGGCATGGGCATGGGGCAGCCCACCTTCTATGGTTTGATGTTTGACGTTTCACCTCCTCGCTTCCGCCCCTTGAATGCAAACTTGATTCTATTTGCAACACAGGCGGGTTTTTTTCTCGGTCCTGTATTAGGCGGCGCACTCGTCGCCCGATGGGGCTATCACGGTTACTTTATGTTCAGTATAGGACTGGCGCTGGCGGCTGCATCCGTCGGCATCCTCCTGGCTGGGAAGCGTCAAGCATATCCGGCTTGAGACATACGCCTCTATCCTGTTCCGGGGAATAATCCTTCTTCCTTCTCGACAAAAAATCAAAGCTGGCTTACTATTTATAATAATTACCTCAGCAGCAACCGACAGGAGCGGAGAAGAACCATGAAAATCAATTTCGGCAAGAATAAAGGCCCCATAGACAAGATCATCGAGCAATTGATGGAGACCGCCGGCGGCATCCGGAGGCCGGAATACATCCGCGAGATGATCATCGCCTCACTCAAAGCCGGGCAGGAGGACGACGAGAGCGCAGACCTCAAGCTCATGAACACAACGCTCAAGGAGATGCGTTTCACTTCCAAGGTTTTCGGCCCCTATCGAAACGTGCGCAAGGTCACGGTCTTCGGCTCGGCGCGCACGGAGCCGGGTGATCCGTTATACGAGCTGGCAAGACAGTTCGGGAAAAAGCTCACTGATGCAGGATATATGATCATCACCGGCGGGGGAGGAGGCATCATGCAGGCCGCCAATGAGGGGGCCGGCTCCGAGCATTCCTTTGGTGTGAACATCCGCCTGCCGTTCGAGGAGAGACCGAATATCGTGGTCGAAGGCAACCCGCGGCAGATCACTTACAAGTATTTTTTCAACCGCAAAGTCGCCTTCCTTAAAGAGGCCGACGCCGTGGCGCTCTTCCCCGGCGGTTTCGGGACGCTCGACGAGGCAATGGAAACGCTGACCCTGGTGCAAACCGGCAAGCGCAATCCCATGCCGCTCGTGCTCGTGGACGATCCCGATTGCTCCTATTGGATACACCTGATCAAGCTCCTCGAAGAAGAGCTTCTGGCTCGCGGCTATATCTGCCGGTCAGACTTTGCACTCTTCGAACGGGTATGCTCCGTGGATGAAGCGGTGGAGAAGATCAAGCATTTCTATCGCCGCTATCACAGCATGCGGTATGTGCATGGCCAGCTCGTGATTCGGCTCACCTCTCAGCTAAGCTCCAACGACGTGCTGGAACTCAGAGAACGGTTCCATGACATCATTCTGCCCGAAGGCAATATTGCGGCATCAGGAGCTTTGGAAGCTGAAATGGATGACGCGGATATTATTCATCTGCCGCGGCTTGTGATAGATTTCAACCGCAAAGACTTCGGCAGGCTCCGGAGTCTTATCGACGCGATCAATGATTTTTAGCCCATGAGGAAGATGATAGCCATGCTTCCATAATGGAGGGACTTCGGTATCCCGCTTTATACACTCTATTTCTTGTGAAGATTAAAGATTTGACCCTCAATATATTCAAATATATATAATTAGAATAAGCTATATGCTTGTCACGGAGTGAAAGCCATGAGGGCAGAAAGAAAGAAAGGTCTGATAATTGCAGGCGGTATTGTTTTCCTGATCGTAATAGCTGCGATTGTGGCTGTCCTACTGTTCGATATCAATTCTTACAAGTCACAGATCGAAATCGCCGCCTCCGAGGCGACCGGCCTGGATGTCACGATTAAGGGGGAAATGGGGCTCGCTTTATTTCCCTTTGGCATATCGGCAAAAGATATCCGCGTCGCCAACAAGGAGAGCGAAATCCTGTCCCTTGAAAGTCTAAAGCTGCGGGCGGAGTTCATTCCCCTGCTGAAGAGGCAACTTAAAGTCACCACTTGCGAGCTTGTCAAGCCGGCCATCACGATCGTGAAGGACGCAGAGGGGAAATACAATTTTGAAAGTAATAAAAAAATATCGACGATAGGGTGGCCGGGAACAGCTTCCGGTCTGAATGAGCTCAAACTGTCCAAAGGGGCGCTTGTCTATCTTAACAAGAGAACCGGTGAAAAGACGGAGTTGAAAGAATTCAATGTGGCTACCAGGGATCTCTCCATGGCGGGTACCTCGGGGGGCATTATTAAGAATATCTCATTCACGGGAAGCTTCGACTGCAAGGAGTTACTGCAAAAGGATCTCACGATCGAGAACCTCAAGGGTCCCGTGAAGGCGGATAAGGGGGTGTTCTCTCTCAAACCACTTACCATGGACATCTTCGGCGGGAAGGGCGACGGAGATTTCACGGCAGACGAGTCGTCAGCCGACCCTGTCTATACAGTCAATCTGACGGTATCGAAGCTGGACTTCGAAAAACTTGAGAAGTTCTTCGGCACAAGGAAGGTGATCGGCGGGAAGGGTGATCTTTCTGCCTCTTTGACGGTAAAAGAAGAGGGACGACGCAAGCTGATGAGCAGCCTTGACGGTACTTTCTCTCTCCGGGGCGACAATCTCGTCGCCTATACTATCGACCTCGACAAGTTCCTCTCCGCATATAAGACAACCCGGCAGTTCCACCTCATCGACATCGCCGCTTACTTCGTCGCCGGCCCTCTCGGTAGCGCTGCATTCACGGGGTACCGTTATGGAAACCTTTACTACCAGACCCAGGAAGGGCGTGGCACCATCACGCGGTTTATTTCCAAATGGACGATAAAGAAAGGTCAAGCCGATGCTACTGACTGCGCCCTCGCGACGCACCATAATCGAGTTGCTCTTAAAGGCAGACTCGATCTTGTCAGAGAGCGATATGACAACGTTACGGTGGCGATTCTCGATGACCAGGGATGCGCCATAATTACGCAAACCATCAACGGTACCTTGAGTAGCCCCCAAAGCGGAACGGTGAACGCGATCGACTCCCTTACCGCCCCAATCTTTGATCTTTACAGGAAGGCAAAACGCTTCGTTCAAACGGACAAGTGTGAGGTCTTCTATCACGGTTCCGTGCAGCAACCCCACTGACCGGCATACGGGGCAATAAATATATGCCCCCAAGACCTTTAATTATCTTTGGTGTCCCCCGAATCACAAAAGGCGGATTTATGAAGATTGCCAAACCGACAGAAATGCTGACTACACCTTGTGTTCTTATGGCTTAATGAATGTTATAAACTACCGAGAAGCCAGAGTAAAACGGGAGGAGAGAATCTGTATTTCACCTAATGCCAAGGAGCATGGTTTGTAGAGTAGATCCTCTTCCCACAGCTTTGTTCAATAACTCGTACGGTATCATAAACCTTCTCAAATGGGAATGAGTTTGCACTTGAAAGGTTGATTCGAACGAAGCTATTTTACTAGAGGCTAGATTAATAAGTTAAGAGAGGTGTTTTATTATGTCAGTATCGATTCTTGGCATAGATGTCTCGAAACAGAAGTTTGATGTTGCGCTTCTTGTAGATGAGAAGACAAGACATAAGACCTGCAAGAACTCGGAGGAAGGTTTTGAGACACTGATGCTCTGGCTTGAGAAACAGGGAATTAAGAAGGTCCATGCCTGTATGGAAGCGACTGGCAACTATGGAGAGGACTTGGCGATCTATCTTCATGAAGCCGGCCACATTGTCAGCATTGTAAATCCCGCCCGCATCAAGGGGTTTGCCCAGAGCGAACTGATTCGCACCAAGACAGATAAGATTGATGCAGGAATCATTGCCCGGTTCTGCCTGGCTATGAATCCTGATCCCTGGATTCCGCCTCCACCGGAGATCAGATCCTTAAGAGCTTTGGTCAGACGTGTTGATAGCCTGATCGATATGCGAAGCCAGGAGAAGAATCGGATCAGCACGGCGCATGAATCTGTCATTTCTTTGATCAAAGAACATATAGCTTATCTGGATCAGGAAATTGAAAAGATCAGGCGACAGATTACCGATCTGATAGGACAAAATCCACATCTCAAACGGAGGAAGGAATTGCTGGACGCCATTCCCGGTATTGGTAAGGCAACCATTCCTCACATCCTGGCAGAATTAGACGACCTGGAAAAATTCAATCATGTTCGTCAGATGGTAGCATTCATCGGGCTCGCGCCGAAGGAAACACTCTCGGGATCATCTATCAAAGGCAAACCTAGATTATGCAAAATCGGACATGCAAGGCTCAGAAAGGCCCTGTATATGCCGGCGTTGGTGTCAATCCAATGCAATCCTGTTATGATCACTTTTTATAATCGTCTAAAAGAAAAAGGAAAGAATGGGAAAGTCATCGTCTGTGCGATTATGAGAAAACTGGTTCACGTTATCTTTGGAGTCCTGAAATCCGGGAAGAAGTATGATCCAAATTATAAGCCAGCTTCCGCTTGACAAGAACGGTATCTACAAGTCACCAAGTATGGATCCTGTCGAACATGAGGATTACTGATAGTAATGTTTGTTACTGCTCTTCCACACCCTTCTTGCAGCAAATCAGTTATTTCGAAGTTGCAAATCAGGTATTCCCTTATGGTGCGTCTATGAATATTCTTGAATAATATAAAGTAAAATTAGAGAAAGGAGTAAGGATTATGAAAAAGAGCTATATCGTTATCCGTTTTATTGTTATCCTCATGATGATCGCCGCCTTTGTGGCCTGCGCATCGACACCGAAAAAGGAAGGTACCGGCGAATATATCAGTGATTCCGTCATCACGGTCAAGATAAAAACTAAGCTCGCAACCGATGATTTTCTCAAGTCATTTGAGATCGGCGTAGAATCCCGCAAAGGCATCGTTCAGCTGAGCGGCTTTGTTGATTCTCAAGACGCTGTCGATAAAGCGGGCAAAATCGCAAGTGGCGTCGAAGGGGTCAAATCCGTAAAAAACGACCTGATCGTGTCGGTACCCAAGACAGAGAGCGCCAGCAAGTACTTCGATGATTCGGTCATTACGACCAAGGTCAAGGCGCGTCTCGCCCAGGACAATGCCCTCAAGGCATTTGAGATCAATGTCAAGACCTACAATGGCGTCGTGCAACTGCGCGGCTTCGTTGATTCTCAAGATGCTGTCGATAAAGCGGGCAAAATCGCAAGCGGGGCCGAGGGGGTCAAATCCGTCAAAAATGATCTCATCGTGAAATAGGCAGACGTTATCCGCATAAACGCTGTGGACGATATAAAGAATCGGACACTCATAGATGGTCCGAGTTTAAGACCAACTCGACCGCTCGTTGCCGGCTTTCGCAGGAATGCGCCAGCCGGGAATGGGCCTTAACAATCATGGAGGGAGATCATATGCTGTGGACAATTGCTGTGGTGCTGATAATTTTGTGGCTGCTGGGGTTGGTGAGTGGCTATACGATGGGTAATTTCATTCATATTCTGCTGGTAATTGCTATTGTCGTGATCCTGGTCAGAGTAATTCAGGGGCGAAAACCCATATAGCCGTGCGGATCTTTGTGACAACATGAATGAACTTACATCGGGACAGAACATGACATTCATTAAACCTCTCTTTTTGTTCCTCCTGTCGGTTTCCATCTTGGGTATCAGCAGCGGATGTGCGACCTTGCCGAATGTCTCTGAAAAGATTGACGCGGCGCCGAATGCCCAAGAACCGCAGCCAAATCGTTTCGGCCAAAGGACTGTTATCTCCAAAACAGAGCAAAGCCATCATGGAACGAGCTGAAGCGATCGGCCGACCCGACGGACACTCTGGAACGCTTCAATGCCGTGGTGGAATCGTTGACCGAAAGCCCGCTGACGAAGGGAAACAAAGTCACTCTCCTCGCCGATGGCCAAGCTGCCTATGCCGCAATGTTCAAAGCCATAGCAGAGTGCCAGAGACCATATCAACCTTGAAACCTTTATCATCGATGCTGATGACGTGGGCCGCCAATTTTCTGATCTGTTGTTGAAAAAACAGGCGGAAGGTGTTCAGGTCAATCTCATTTATGACAGCGTGGGCAGTTACGCTAATCCCGCTGCCTTTTTTCAGCGCTTGCGGGACGGGGGAATTCAGGTCGTCGAATTCAATCCGATAAATCCGTTTAAGGCTCACGGGAACTGGCTCCTCGCGCATCCGGATCACCGCAAGATTTTGATTGTCGACGGCAAAGTCGCCATTACAGGCGGCATCAACATCAGCAGCGTTTACTCGAGCAAGCTTTCCGGAAGGGCATGAAGACGAAGGAACACCACTGCCCTGGCGTGACACGGACGTTCAAATTGAAGGTCCCGCTGTGGCTGAATTCCAAAAGCTCTTTCTTGACACGTGGTCCAAGCAGAATGGGCCGAAACTATCCGAACGGAACTACTACCCAAAGATGAAAGAAGATGGGAATGCCCTGGTGCGGGTCGTCGGCAGTACACCGGGCGCGGACAACAGGATCACGTTTATCGTGTATGTGGCCGCCATCACGTTTGCGGAGCATTCTATTCATCTGACGAATGCCTATTTTATACCCGACGACCAGGTACTTGAAGGCCTTCACGGATGCAGCCAGGAGAGGCGTTGACGTAAAGATTATTCTTCCCGAAACCACTGATTCCTCGCTGGCCTTATATGCAGCGCGGCATAATTATTCCGAACTGTTGGACGCAGGGGTGAAGATATACGAACGCCGCAACGCCTTACTGCATGCGAAAACCGCGGTCATTGACGGTGTCTGGTCGACGGTCGGTTCTACCAACATGGACTACTGGAGCCTTTTAAACGATGACGAGGTGAATGCGATTGTTCTGAGCCGTGAGTTCGCTGCTGAGATGGAGAAGACATTTGCCAAGGATCTTGCGGAGTCCCATCAGATAAAACGGGAAGAGTGGAAAGAAAGATCCCTGTTCTCGCAGACTGAAGGAATGGTTTGCGCATTTATTTGACCACTGGATGTAAACCGGGGATTAAGCCGAAGACCAGCCCTGCTTCGGAGAAGTGATAATCGGGCCGTACCCGACGGTTATTTTTCCGTCGGTTTATAGAACGTGGAGAGAGAAAATGAAGAAACGCGGAGTAATACTTTGTTATTTTGCTATTCTGATCTTCGTAAGCGGATGCGTCTCGATTTTCGGGGGAGCTTACGGGGTTGCCCAGGAGGAGCGCTCAAACACAGCCATCTATACGGATGAAAGGATCAAACTCACAATCGACAAGCGAATCATGGACGAGGTAATTAATGTTTTTGACTATGCCACCTTCTGCTACAACGGTGATGTTTATCTCATCGGGGAATACGAAACGGTCGAACAGAAAGAAAAGGTTATAGGAATCGCCCATTCCCTGAAGGGAGTAAAATCGGTGACGACGTACCTCCTCCCCAAGAGGCAAATTGATAAATGCGGGAGGATGGATCTTGCTGCCATAAGCATCAGGGTGCAGGCCTTCTCATCCAGGACCATGCTATCCACTCGACGAACATCGACGTCAAGGTGGTTCAATGCCACGTTATTCTTCTGGGAATTGTGGGAACGGCAAAGTGAGGCTGACAAGGCCGTTGCTCACGCCCAGGGCCTTGACGGTGTCATAGGGGTCACGTCATACCTGAAGGCGATGCGGTGACCAGAGCAGGCAAGGTAGCGATAAAAAGAGAATTTGTCGTTTTCTTGATTCTTGCTACAAGCCTATTATCGGGATGCGGTAGATTTAGACCTGCTCTGTTCAAAACCATTTGAAGACGTACAGGCATTGTGACCAACCAAATTCGGTTTTGCCGGATTGGATGGAATGGCGATGTGGTTTATATTTATCATAATTACCTAAGAAAAGGAGGAACTAAAATGAAACGGAAAACAATTGCCAGAATTATCTTTGTCGTGTGTTTGACTTTGCTCCTCGGGATTATCCCATCCTTTACATCCTATGCTGCCACTGCCAAGGAGATCAATGCGAGTGTTGATGCATCCCTGGCCCGTTTTGTAAAAGAAGTTAAAGGTGCGAATGAGTTTCTCAAGGCCGCCAAGGGTGTTCTCATCATACCCAAAGTGATCCAAGGAGGGTTTATCGTTGGGGCCGAGTACGGAGAAGGTGCCCTGAGGATCGGCGGGAAAACCGTCGCATACTACAATATCGTGGCCGGCTCCTTCGGCTATCAGATCGGGGGCCAGCAAAAGGACATCATCCTGGTCTTCATGGAAGAAGCAGCCCTGAAGAAATTCCGCGCCAGCAGCGGCTGGAAAGCCGGCGTCGATGGCACTGTGGCCATGATCAACATGGGTGCCGAGGGATCCATAGATACGACAAAAATTAAGGACCCTATTGTCGGATTCGTCTTTGGCCAGAAAGGTCTGATGGCCGGTGCAACTATTGAGGGTTCGAAATTGACGAAACTGAAGAAGTAGGATTCAGCTACTGTGCGCATGTAAAAGATGTGCATAAAAAAAATGCTGCCACCGAACCCGCCACTGTGCTGATGCTCGGTCTTGGCTTGGTCGGATTGGCGGGAGTTAGAAGGAAGTTCAAGAATTAGATAAAATCCAAACATCAAGATAGAAAGGCAGGGTCAGAGATGACGCTGCCTTTTCTTTTTCTGCGATAACGGTTATTGATTATAATGTAGCATAGAAGGTCAAAATTGAAAAAACAAGACTTCAGGAAGGAGCAAAGCATTTATTGACACAATCTGCAAGGAAGGAAACGACCGTGTTGGTAATGACTTGTGAAATAAGTAGCCGGCTCCCTCTCTGTGTACTTTTTACCCACCTGGATACTAATTACTGTATACATTCTATCCATTTTTTGATGAAAAGAATCCAATCAAAAAAATGTATATTGGCTATCTATCATTTGATATCTGACACTTATGTTGCTTTGCTCTTTTTGGGCCCACTTTTTGCTTATTAAATCCCTGAAAAGAGGAGTATAATATTTAAGAACGCATTTGCAGAATCGAGCAAAGAAATAAAACGTGAAGATTAGAAAATATCTATTTTATGGAGCAGATACATATGACAAATAATCCCAATAGAATTAAGTTTGTTGCATTCGTGATTATGTTGGTCTTCTTGTCAGGGATCGTGTTGTTCGCATCTCCGGAGGAGGTAAGTGCGCAGAGGCACGTTGCACCAGGAGGATCACACGGTGGATGGCATGGTGGATATCACGGTGGGCGGCATGGCGGATGGCACGGTGGATGGCATGGCGGATGGCATGGCGGATATCGGGGGTGGTATTATGGTGGATGGTGGTATCCCTGGGCTCCAATAGTTGCCTTTCTACCATTTTATTACACGACAGTTGTGATAGGTGGTTATCCTTACTACTATGCTGATGGTTATTATTATGCTCCGGTGGAAGGTGGCTATATGGCTGTTAATCCACAGCAAGGCGCGGTCGATCAGATACCACCGTCGGCACCATCAGTAGAGCAGTTGTATATCTACCCCCGTAAAGGCCAGAGTGAGAAGCAACAGGCGGATGATCGCTATCAGTGTCATAGCTGGGCAGTTGGCCAGACTGGCTACGATCCGACCCAGCCGGCCGGTGGCGTGCCATCGGTTCAGAAACGTGCAGATTATCAGCGTGCGATGAGCGCGTGCCTTGATGCCCGCGGATATACTGCGAAATAGCAGAAAAATTGCACTGTCCCCAAGTAATTCACTTGTTGAGACACAAGAAGAAAACAAATAAGAGGGAAAAGATGAAAAGATACTGGCAGATTTTGCTGACTTGCTTACTCATACTGGCGGCTAGTGTAGCGCCTGTAACGGGAGCTGGTCCTATTATGGTGGCTGGTCCAAGCAATTATGTGGTTGGCAAATTAGGCGCTTACATTCCCACGTCTAACGACCTGAGTGGATATGATACAGGGTTTAATGGTGAGTTCGCCTTCGGACACTATTTCAATCCTTATCTCGCATTAGAATTGGGGGTAGGTTATTTCCAGACAGGAGGGGACGTCATTGTTGTATATCCAGGTGCCATGTATCACGGAGATGAAAAGATCGAAGTTACCCCTCTAACCGCATCTCTAAAGGTCAGCATCCCTGTAAGTATTTGGGTGGAACCTTACGCAATAGCCGGAATAGGTGCCTATTTCGTATATGATCACATCAACGTGTCAAATTTTCACCATGACTATATCAGCGACAATACGACAGCGTTTGGAGCGCATCTTGGTGGAGGTATTAATTTTAATATTAACCCTAATTTCTTTGTTGGAGCGGAGTGTAAGTATATTTGGTTAAATCCCAGTCTTTACGGAGCGGATGTAAACTTAGGTGGAGTTAGGGTTACTGGGAATTTTGGCGTCAGGTTCTAGCTAGGTCTGGAAAAGGTATCGACAATGGTCTGCGTTTATCGATAACTATTTGAAATATTGCATAGAGCAACATATTGAGCAAAAAAAGATAGTATTTGTCACACCTACGAGTCACAGGCTTTCGATCTGGAATTTGGATGATGACTAGTTGAACTGTAGTCTCTGAGATTGTTAATGAGTCAGGCAAAGACTTGACTCTTTGCTTTCGTTCTGCTTTATTTGAATTCTCCCGTTTCGTCGAAGGGTATACGGAAAGATGGGGATCCCGAGTAAATGGACCCTTTCAGCCGGTACTTGAATCCCGAGGTGTAGCTTCCTTTCATTGCCTCAGTGAGCTGCCTCAGGATACTGGTGAGTCCCGTGTAGGCCTCCACTTGTAGGATCTTGGTGCTTAGGCGCTCCACCTTAAGGCTCTGATTGGAAACCCCACTGGCGAAGGACTGCCCGTTAATCTCGAGATCGAAGGCAAGCCCGGTGATATCCAGGTCCGTCTCCGTGGGATTCTGGATGCGGAGCTCCATCAGAAACGTCTGCTCCATGAGCCGCATCTCCTTGGGGGTGATGTTCACGATATCAACGCGTGGTTTCTCCCCCGTCAAAAAGAGTGAGGCGCATCCGGAAACCAGAGTCACAAATAACACGACCCATAACGAACATCCCGAAACGACTTTCCGTCTCATTGCTTCCGCTCCCTTTCTCCTTGCTTAGTATGCTACTTAATCTCTGTTATCTTCAAGACATTCTCGTACATAGAGAAAATTGGTATTCTCCATCCGTATTTCTTGATTATGACCGTCTTCCCTTTTAACCGGATCGCATCGTTCTGAATTGTACCGGAATCGAACTTGAATCGATACCAGACGTCTTCGTTTACGAAAGGACGATATTCAGAGGCGATCATGAATCTTCCGTCAACTTTCGTCATCTGGGCATCCGTTATCCTTGTCTCGACAGTATCCGCAATAAAGTAACTATACAATACTATCAGGATGCAAACAACGATGCTTATCAAGATAGCCCTGATCTTCATCCTTGTGCCTTTTTCTGCCATACTAGATACTCCTATTTGAAGATGACCTGTCCTAAGAACTTGTAACACATTTTGAGTTATCGTTCTGCGATTTTTTTGGCGATTACCGAGTGAAGTGTAGTACAGGTTGCCTGAATCAGAAAATCAACATAACAGGAAGTTAAATTGGTGGAATAAGGTTTTGTCGTCGATCTTCAACGCTAATCTCTCGCTGCCATTCTGGTCAAGAGTTCCTGAGAGCCAATGACGAAATCTTCCATTACTTCCTTCACCGTTCGAATCCGTCCGATCAGGCCAACCGCCTGTCCGCAGGCAAAAGGGCCGTCCTCGCTGCTCATGGGGTCCCCGGAGAAGATGAAATTCATGATGTCTCTTTTTGTCACACCCTCTGAGATAAGTTTTTCCAATTCTGCCGTCCATTGGTTTGCGAGCATCCTGACCGGTGCTATCCCCCTGGCCAGAATTTTAGTGGAAACGTCCCTTCCACTCAGAATTTGGTCCCGCCATGCACGGTTTTATTTCCCCAGCTTCGTCTTGATATCCTCCCTGAGGACTTTCTTCATAATCTTGCCCACAGGGTTTCTTGGAATGGCGGAAATGATCTCAAGCCTCTCCGGAATCTTGTAAACGGCGATTCCTTTCTCCTTCATGAAGGCCTTGATCTCCTCAAGATCCACCTGCTCCCCGCTCTTCGGAACCACATAGACGCAGACCTTCTCGCCGAGGATTTCATCGGCCATGGCGATGGCCGCCACATCCAGAACCTTGGGGTGGCCTAGGAGCATGTTCTCCACCTCCTGGGCGCTGATGTTAAACCCGCCTCGGATGATAATGTCTTTGGTCCGATCAAAGAAACCGATGCAATCGTTGTCCTTGATCTGGAAGAGATCACCGGTGTTGAAGAACCCTTCGTCGTCGAAGGCCTTCTTCGTGAGATCGGGGCGCTTGAAGTAGCCGGAAATAACGTTGGGGCCCCGGTACCAGAGCTCCCCGACGGCTCCTTCTTCGGTCAATTCCTTCTTCGTGGCGGGGTCCAGGATTTTCAGATGAATGTTTTTCCTTAAAGGCGAGACGTTGACCCACTTCGAACCCGGCTTACCGTAGTGGGGAAAATGATCGATCCGCATCTCAAGATCCGGGATGTCGACCGGGCCGGCCACATTGGCCGTCGATTCGTTCTGGCCCCAGATGTTGGCGAATTCGATCCCCCAGCGCCGTTTCAGGTCCTGCACAGACCAGAGCGACGGCGGCGCCGACCCGATCGTGATGGCCCTCATCTTGCTCAGGTTGAACTGATCCACCTTGGGATGCTTGAGCAGGGCATTCACGACCGCCGGTACAAGAAGCGTATATTTTATCTCTTCCGTCATGAGCTGCATGATGAAGGTGGGGCCGTCAAAGGGATGGTGCAGGACGAATTTCCCCCCCGACATCAACCAGGGTATGAAAATCGTACCGATGGAAGCCATGTTCACGAGGGGACCCGCGGTGATGAGGTTGTCGCCCGGCTTGATGGGCGCCGTCTCGTACTGGAAGATGCCCTGACACAACCAGTTGTTGTGGCTGAGCGGGCATCCCTTCGGCTCGGCCTCTGTCCCCGAAGACCAGCAGAGGGTGAAAACGTCGTTGGCGTCAATAAGTATCTTGTCTAGCTTTCCCGTAACAGGCCCTTTGGACATCTCCCTGATCTCGGCAAGGGTAATGACGTCTTTCACGGACGGGAATTTAGTCTTGAGCTTTTCCGCCATCTCCTTGTGCTGGAAGTTATTGAACACCTCGACGGTGATAACGGCCCGTGCCTCCGTCACTCTCGCGATGTGCTCCAATTCCGACTGGCGCCACTGCATGGGCATGGGCGTGATCAGGGCCCCGGCCCGTGTGATTGCCAAGTACAGCATGGCCAATTCCCACGTGTTGGGAAGCTGGACCATAATGATGTCGTCCTTCTTGATCCCGAGGGCGAGAAGTCCCTCGGCGGTCGCGTCTACGGCCCGGTCGAGTTCCTTAAAGGTCAGCCTCTCCGGCTTCAGGCCCACCAGGCTTTCCTTGTTCGGGGGATCGACGAGACAGACCTTATCCGACTGAGTTCGGACGTTGTCCTTGAAGTAATCGATCAGCGTCTTGTTTCCCCATGCGCCTGCTTCCGTCCACTTCTTGATCATTTCCTGTGACGCCAAAATCATAGTCGTACCCTCCTTGAGAATATATTGAACAGCCGATTTTTTCGAATCCTGGTTAACGAAGCCATAGTTCAGGGAAGTGCCGGCCGACCCAGCTTTTCCCGAATTCTTTCAAAAACGTATTCCTTCTCCCCGACTCTTAATTGATCGCTCCTGTAAAGAGTCGTTGCTTTGCCTGCATCCGAAGTACGCCTTTCAGACGGATGCACTTAATCTCCCGTTTCCATTCTCTTCAGGAGGTCTTCGGAGCCAATGACGAAATCGTCCATGACTTCTTTCACAGTCCTAATCCGACGGATCAGACCGACCGCCTGCCCGCAGGCAAAAGGGCCGTCCTCGCTGCTCATGGGGTCGCCGGAAAAGATGAAATCTCATGATGTCTCTTCTTTGTCACACCCTCTGAAATAAGTTTTTCCAATTCTTCCGTCCATTGATTTGCGAGCATCCTGATCGGAGCGATTCCTCTGGCCAGGATTTTGGTGGAGACGTCCCTGCCACTCAAAATCTGCTCCCGCCATGCGCTGCCTATTTTAGTGCATTCCGCCGTGGCAAGAAAAGCCGTGCCCACGCTGACCCCGTCCGCGCCAAGAATGCGGCAGGCCGCATAGCCCCGCGCATCAACTACACCGCCCGCTGCAAGCACCGGTATCCGGACGGCATCAACGACCTGCGGAATCAGGGCAAGGGTGCCGACTTCAAAAGGAGACGCAAATCCCCCGGATTCGAAACCCTCGGCAATGACGGCATCGACTCCGGCGCCTTCTGCTTTCTTCGCGGCATCGACGCAGGGTATTACATGCATCACACGGCTGCCGGCCTGCTTCAGGGATGCAGTGAAGACCGCCGGACTGCCTGCGGCGGTAATCACGACGGGAACTTTGCTTTCAATCACCACCTGAATCAGGTCTTTGGCCTGGGGAGCCATGAGTGGAATATTCACCGCAAAAGGCAGCTTCGTTATATCCCGCAAACGGCGGATTTCTGTAGCCAAGCTTTCGGCGGACTCCGTGGCACCCGCAATTGTACCGAGCCCCCCGGCCTCACTGACTGCAGCGGCCAGTTTGGCATCCGTAACGCCGGCCATTCCACCCAGAGCAATAGGATATTTTATCTTAAAGAGTTCGGTTATACGGTTCTTCATTATGTCTTATCTCCTTAAGCGCAATGTGTGGAGCGATTTTTGAGCAGGACTGCGTCGCTTCGTTTCTTTACGAAGGGCGCTTTGCTATCCCCTCAAATACTGCCATGCACAATTCTCTTGTGAGCTCCTTAGCAGAATACGGCTTGCCGTATATGATCTTCGGCAGGCAGAGGTGCTCGATCCCGCCCAGTATCACCTGCCTCATGGACGTGACCGGTATGTCGTTACGGATTTCACCATTCTTTATGCCTTCCTTCAGAATCTCCGTTATGATTCTGCTGTACCTCTGCACCTGACCATAACTTTCGCTTTCAAAATAACCCGGGTAATTTCTTACTTCCAGGAGGAGAATCTTGGCGAGCACCCGCTTCGACTCATAGAGGTTCATCTGTGACCAGACAATCTTTTTCAACTTATTGAAGGTGCCCTTTATCCCTTTCAGTTCCGATTCCATCTGTCCAAGATATTCGTCGAGATAGTCCCTGAGCACTTGATGCAAGAGACCGCGCTTGTCACCAAAATACTTATAGATAAGGGCTTCGTTGACACCTGATTTCCTGGAGATCTGGGCAGTCGTAATCGCGTTGAATTCTCTTTCTTCCAAGAGCGCTTTGAAGGCCTCTCTAATCTTGACGCCCCCGACAGGCAAAGGCCTTACATTCAATTTCGCCCGAGCCTTTCTTTATCTTTTTATGTGCCGCCGGCATACGTCCTCCAGTGGAAATCATTTAATCTACCGGCAGATGTCCATAGTAGTCTCGTCCCGAAGCATAGGCGGGAGCGCAGGCGTCGCATAACGCGCCCTGCGCCCCTCGCCATGTCTCGTCATCTCTGCGCCTCTTTGTTGCCTATCGTGTGCGGTATATGTTCAAGGGGTCGCACTGTTCCCTCAGGACCTTCAGCTCCTCTAAGAGCAAGGGGTCTGCCTCATTCGCACGGGAGATATCGATATCGAAGCCTGTGTTCTCCTTGATCGCCTCAGGCGTTACCCCCTGGAAGCATTTCTCCACGTACATGATCTTCGTTTTCGCATCGAATCTCATAATCCCCATGGAAGAAATAAATGCGATAGGGCCGCCGGGAAGACCGATCTCTTCCCTTCTGACCATCTTGCCTTCCGGCCATTTCTTGACCATCCAGCCCGGTGTGGTGAGATAATCAATGATCGTCCAATGCCGATTCTTATGCATCACCTCCTGTCTCATCTGAACATGCTTTTCAAGATTATGCGATCTCTAACAAGTATTGCGGGGGCGGTATCCATAGGGTGGAATCGCCCGCAGATATTGAAGCCGCGCCGCTCCTATCCTGTCCAGATATTCATCGTGCGTGTTCATGGCAAACACCCATTCATGAACCCAACTCTCTAAGCCAGCCTCGGTTTTCGCGGCTTTCACATACTCCCTGATAAAGGGCATATCGACGTCGTAAAATCCCTGCACCTGGCTGGGATGCCCGCCCCACGGTATTTCAACGACCATATCAACGCTTGTGCAGGGGATCTGATTGCGGTTCGGGTCCCTCCTGCAGATATGCTTCCGGAACGACCTGCTCCGCCGTCAGGATGACCCTTTTCGCGGCGTGAATGAAATAGTGGTCAAACGCGAGACTTCCTTCTATGCGCCCGGTCCCATCCTCACCCGCCTGCTGGACGTGTATGACGGCTACATCCGCCGGCATGGCGGGCTGAAGTTTTACCGGGCCATTCCCATAAAAGGGGTCATCCATCAACACGAACTTCTTCTCCGGAATCATGGAAGGATCACGCGCGAGCGCCCGGATCTGTTCCGTCCGTGAGTACTCGGGATTCAGGACGTCGCTTCCTAAAGTGGCGCGGGTGGCGACAAAGGGGCTTCCGGCCATGGACGCCATGGCGCCAAGGATGATATCAATATGCCCGATATCATCGACGATGAATTCACCCGTTTCTATTTTCCTCAAGGTTGCGGGCGAAAGCCCGAAATTCGCAATCCCCGTATAGCAGCCGCGCCAGGCCACAGCGCAACCCATCCCCACGAGCATATCTTCCGCAAGCGAACATTCCGCGAGAAGGATCAGCCCCTTCTTTCGCTGCCTGACGATTTCATATGCGGCGGCCATGGGACGCCGGCATTCGATGAGGGACCCTAAGAACAGCACATCCCCGTCCCGGATGCAGCCGATGGCTTCTCGCAATGAAACGACTTTCCCCATATCACCTGTTTGTGAACGAAGGCTTTCGCTTTTCGACAAAGGCCTTCATCCCTTCTTTCTGATCCGCCGTGGAAAAGAGAATTTCAAAACATCGCGCCTCGTAGGCCATTGCCGACTTCATATCCATATTCATCCCGCCGTTGATCGCGATCTTTGTAATCTTCAAGGCGAAGCCCGGCTGGCGGGCGATCTTTCCGGCCATCTTCCTGGCTTCCTCCATAAGGGAGGCAGCGGGCACCACCTTGTTCACAAGGCCGATGCGATACGCCTCCTGTGCATCGATGAAATCGCCGGTATATAGAAGTTCCTTGGCCTTGGTGATGCCGATAATCCTGGGAAGCCGCTGCGTGCCTCCCGCCCCGGGAATCACGCCGATCTTGATCTCCGGCTGTCCGAAAGTTGCGTTATCCGCGGCGATCCGGAGATCGCAGGCAAGCGTAAGTTCACAGCCGCCGCCCAAGGCCAAGCCGCTCACCGCGGCAATAACAGGCTTTTCCAGGTCCTCAATCCTGTTGAATACCGCCTGGACATCCTTCAGAAACCGGTGAGCGTCCACCGGCGTGGCAATCCCTCCGATCTCGGCGATATCGGCGCCTGCGGCAAAGAACTTTTCCGCTCCCGCAAGTATCACCACTTTCACTTCCTCATCACCGTCAATCTCTGTGAGGACGCGATCCAGTTCCCTGAATAGCTGGCTGTTGAGGGCATTCATGCTCTTAGGGCGATTCAAGGTGATGACGGCAATGCCTTCGCTCTTCTCATATAGAATCGTCAGATAGTCCATCCTCTTTCTCCTTTGCTCTTCTATCGCCCGCAATCATTATCATGGGCTGAGCGGGGCTCCACCTTTTTTTATACCTTGATTATAACCGCCTCGCCCTGAGCCAAACCGCCGCAAATAGCCGCTACGCCGTAACCGCCTCCGCGCCGTTTCAGTTCATATGCGAGAGTCATCATGAGTCTTGCGGCGCTTGCTCCCACGGGATGACCGATTGCGATGGCCCCGCCGTTTACATTCGTCTTGGCCTGAAGCTCTTTCCACTTTTTCTCGTCGTTATTGGCGAGGATCTTCGTAGAAACAAGAGGCAGAACTGCAAAGGCTTCATTTATTTCAATCAGCTTCATATCGTCGAGCTTCAGACCTGCCTGCTTCAGGGCCTTCTGAATCGTATAAGCCGGAATGACGGCGATTTCACGGGGGGCTGTCGCCGATGCCGCTACTGCAACTACTGTTGCCAAGGGCTTAAGACCCTTCTCCTTGGCCTTCTTAGCAGTCATTATAAGAATCGCGCTCGCCCCGGCGCTGATGGGAGGCGCGTTTCCCGGTGTCACGGTGGGACTGCCATAGATGGGTTTCAACTTCGCCAGGGCTTCCATGCTCGTCTTCCGCGGCGATTCATCCTTTTCGATGACGATAGGATCTCCCTTCTTCTGGGGAATCACTACGGGCATGAGTTCCTCTCCGATCTTGAACTTACCTTCCGCATAGGCCTTTGCGTATTTCTCCTGACTCCCGAGCGCCCAGGCGTCCTGCATCTCCCTTGTCACGCCGTATTCCAGGGCCACTTCCCCCGCGTCCTTGGCAACCGGGTTGAATCCTTTTGCCGTATAGCCAAGCTCGAAGAGGCAATCGATGAGCTTGATATGTCCTATCCTTGCTCCCTTTCTCAAACCGGGAGCCAGATGGGGTGTACGGGGCATGTTCTCCGCGCCCACGGCCATGGCGATCTCCGCCTCTCCCGCTTTGATGGCCCTGACCCCTAAGCGGAGACAGGTCAGTGATGAACAGCATGCCCTGTCAAGGCTTACGGAAATATTATCCGCCGGGAACCCGGCAAGGAGCGTCGCCTGCCTCGCCGGCACGTCCGTTTCCAGAGCGACTTCCGCAGGGATACAGCTCCCGTAACTGATGTCATCCACTTCCTCCGGCTTGATTTTCACCCGTTCGATCACCTCTTTCATGACCATCACTCCGAGATCTATGCTCGGTATATCCGCCATGGCGGAGTCGAATTTACTAAACGGTGTTCTCACCGCGCTTACCATTACGATACCATTCTTGCTTTCCATCTCTTTCTATTCTCCTTCTTGATTTCTTTTCCATCCTTGCATACGAAATCCCAGCACTGCGATGCAGGATTTCGTTGTTTGAAATTATTTACTTCGCCGCCATCCGGATTGCGCCATCGAGCCTTATGACCTCTCCATTGAGCATGGGATTCTCAATAATATGCTGGGCCAGCTTTGCATATTCCCCGGGATCGCCGAGACGCTGAGGGAAGGGAACCATCTTGCCTAAAGCCACGCGGGCCGCCTCGGGCAGCTGCGCGAGCATCGGCGTATTGAAGAGCCCCGGCGCAATAGTCATTACCCTGATTCCATACTCGGCGCACTCTCTGGCAATGGGCAGAGTCATACCAACGACACCCGCCTTGGAGGCGCTGTATGCCGGCTGCCCGATCTGGCCGTCGAAGGCTGCTACCGAGGCGGTATTAATGATGACACCTTTTTCGCCATCTTTATTCCCGGTATTTTTGACCATCTGTTCCACCGCCAGCCTGATGACATTGAAGGTGCCAACCAGGTTGATCTGCACCACGCGGTTGAAGTACGAGAGCGCCATGGGGCCTTTCTTGGAAAGGACTTTCCCGGGGTCACCCACGCCGGCGCAATTGATCAGTATGTTTATCGCTCCAAAGGCATCCATCGCTTTCTTGATGGCCGCCTGCACGCTTTCCTCGCCCGTTACATCCGTGTTCGCATAGACGACATTGCTTCCGAGCTCTGCGGCAAGTTTCTCTCCCTTCGTCGCATCAAAATCCAGAATCGCCGCCTGCCCGCCGAGACCCACCAGATTGCGGACGCACGCTTCGCCGAGTCCCGATGCGCCGCCGGTTACAATCGCTTTACAACCTTTAACATCCATTTAATTTTCTCCTTTCCACAAATGATTTATCTTCTTCAAAATCATATTCCCGTTCAATAAAGAATTCGTTTAGCTTCCTTGCGGAGCTCTGCGCGAAAATCAGGATGGGCTATGGCAATCAAGGCATCAGCCCTTTCGCGCATGGATTTGTAATACAGATCGGCAATGCCATGCTCTGTTACCACAAACTGGCTGTACATATGCGGCACGATGACATTGGCGCCAGGTGACAACTGCGGAACGATAGTGGAAACAACCTGGCCGGACTTCAGTGTCCGCGTCGAAGGCAGGACGTTCACTGCCCTCCCGCCCCTTGACCACGCGGCTCCGATGACGAAATCCAGCTGGCCTCCGGCAGCCCCCACCATACGGAAATCAACCCTTTCGGCATTTAACTGCCCCATGAAATCACATTCCAGGTCCATGTTTATAGATACCAGATTGTCTATCTCTCGAAGCAGATGAGGAGCGTTGATATATGAGGTGGGATAAAAGACACAGTCCGGGTTGCGTGTAACGAAGTCATACATATCACGGTCTCCCATGCAAAAGCTCGCGACCGTCTTTCCCGTGTGAATCCTCTTCAACTTGTTGGTGACAATGCCCTCTCTTACGAGATGCGGCAATCCCATGGGAAACATCTCGGTATGCACGCCCAGATCTTTTTTACCTTTATCCCGCAAAAGCCGGATGATGGCCTCCGGCAGTGTTCCTATTCCCATCTGCAGGCAGTCCCCGTCTCTTATGAGCGAGGCAACGTTTTCCGCGATGGAGAATTCCAGCTGGGAGGGCTCGCCCTTGCGCTTGAACTCGGGAATGGGGCTGGAATGCTCGACAAAGCAGTCGAATTCCGATATTGGCATCCAGTTATCACCATAGACCATGGGCATCTGGTCATTAACCTCTGCTATTACTATTTCAGCTCCCCGAATCATCTCCGGAGAAAAGAAGTTGGTCAGTCCCAGATTGACCATGCCCGCCTCGGGACGGCACACACAGACCATAGCCACGTTGCAAACCCTCCCCATCCGCTCGCCTGCATCAGAGCTGTTGACACTTTGATAGTCAACATTCTTACCCTGGGCCAATTTCCGGTTGAGAGGATTGTATAATAATGAACTGTAAGTAAAAGAATCCTTGACGCTGTTCATGAGATCAGGATCGTACAATTTCATCGGTCGGATCGGCACGGCATCTAAGATTCGGACGCCGGTCACTTCACCCGCCCGCGCCAAGAGGGCGTCTACAAGATGGGCTGTGGGCGCCCCCAATGAGAGCCCGAATCCCACCACATCATTCGATTTCACCTTTTTGACTGCCTCTTCCGCTGTCATGAGCTTGCTCTTGTACTCATCCTGCCACGACATAAAAGTCCTCATCGTCCCTCCTCCTTTATTTCACTAATCTTTTATAATTACAGTCCCATCATGCGGCCCACGATTACCTTCATGACCTCTGTGGTGCCTGCAAATATGGGAATAACCCGCACGTCTCTTGCAAAGCGGCAAATCGGATATTCTTCCATATACCCGTAGCCGCCGTGAAGCTGCAAACAATCATAGGCGACGCGGTTCGCCATTTCCGGAATCCAGGCTTTGCCCATAGAAACTCTTTTCACAATATCTTTCTTCTCGCAATAATCCAGAATGAGGGAGTCTACGAAAGTCCTTCCCAGTTCAATTTCTGTGGCCATCTCCACGATCTTGAACGTATTATGCTGAAAAGAGCTGATGGGCTTTCCGAAGACGGTTCTCTCCCTGCAATACTTAATGGTCATTTCCAGCATGGCCTCCGCCATCGCTTGCGCCATAATGCACGTTACGAGCCTTTCCCCCTGCAGTTTCTGCATCAGATAATAGAAGCCCTGCCCCTCCTTACCCAACAAATTGGTCACAGGCACCCGGCAATCTTCGAAGTTCATCTCTGCCGTGTCCTGGCTGTGGAACCCCATCTTCTTGAGCTTTCTCCCCTTCTGGAAGCCCGGGGTTCCGTTTTCGACACAGATTAGACTGATGCCCTTAAAGGGAGGATCGGCATGCGTGTCCGTCTTTGCCACCACGATGACCAGATCGCAATGAATGCCGTTGGAAATGAAGGTCTTCGCGCCGTTGATCACATATGAATCGCCGTCCTTAACCGCCGTAGCCCGGATCGCGGCAAGATCCGACCCTGTGCCCGGTTCAGTCATGGCGATGGCCGTCACAATATTGCCTGTGGCACAACCGGGAAGCCACTTCATCTTCTGTTCCTCATTTCCAAAACTGTAGATGTAAGGAACAATAATATCGCTGTGCAGGCCGGCAATGAGGCCGTGGCATCCGATGTAGGCAAGCTCTTCGATGATAATGGCAGAGTATTCGAATCCGGCCCCGGAGCCGCCGTATTTTTCGTCAAGCCAGGGACAGAGAAATCCATTGTCGCCCAGCCTGTTCCACATTTCTCTGGGCACAATGCCGTCTTCTTCCCATTTTTCTATGAACGGGGTTACCTCCTTTGTCAGGAACTTTTTGAATGAATCGCGGAATATCTCATGCTCCTCTCCGAACAAACTCCTGCCCATATACATGCCTCCTCATTTTATTTTTAGGTTTTCCCCAGGAATTACCGCCCAATTGAAACAATGGCACTTCATATTTGTGACAAGTCACGCTCACAACGATATCCCGGCAGAGAGCCGTATCATACTTTCAGCCGAGCTCGTTACAAGAACATGCTACTTCGCAAACGATTGCGGACATGAAGGTTCCACACACCGGAATTGAAGTCTTTAACTACAGGATGAAGCTCTAAAGAATACATGAAAGACTGCCGACATTGAAAAGTTGGAAAGGATGGTAAGTAACGTTTACTTACCTTGCGCCTTTGAGTAATATATAGCCGGCGAGATGTCAAGCTTTTTCTAAAATATTCTGCCCCCGCAACACATGCCCCGGCCGAGAGATGCAGGCATTACCGCGTTCATATTTACGTTCCAAAAAAAGGGGACTTCCCGTCTAAAGTATGTTACAAGTTAAAGAAACATGTGGGAACTGTGTCGGATACTGGTCATCTTTAGCCCGATACATGGCGTCTAATATCCCGGGATGCCGGGCGGAAGCCCTGCCGGCATAATCCGATGCCGGAAGAGATGAGGAGAAAAGAAGATGGAGTTAGGAGATTTCGTCGTTGTCGATCACCCCAGGCATCCTCTTTACGGCTGCGAAGGCAAGATCATCGGAAAGAGGGGGCAGAGGACGCCTGATGACCTCTGGATCCTGATCTATGTCGGGTCAAAAATGCGCGACTATCTTGTCCCCGAATCGATGCTTCGTCTTATAAGAAATGAAAAGGACCGGACCCAGCTTCAATGACACGCCTGGTCGAACAATGCCGCTCAATGAAAAGGCTTAAATGAGCGGCATTTCAACCGGAGATACCGGAAACTCACTATCCCAAAACCAGATGACTGAACTCTGTGACAGGAACTCATTGCAACCTGTCATGTCGCGCGATCCGAGACATGATCGATGAAGTATACAAAAGATTCCTCGCCCACGATCACGACGACAATCTCCCGAAGGCCATTTCGTATAAAATTTAGAATTTGACCTGTGGGGCTGTCTTGGCCTGAGACGGCGCCTCAAAAAAAGCTGCTCCATGGAAACCAAACATTCCTGCAAATAGATTCCCGGGAAAACTTCTGATCGCAACGTTGTAAGCTCTCACAGCGTCATTATATCGCTTTCTTTCCACGGCAATCCGGTTTTCAGTTCCCGCAAGCTCGTCCTGAAGGCGCATAAAATTCTGGTTGGATTTGAGATCTGGATACCGTTCAACCACAACCAGGAGTCTGCTTAAGGCGCCGGACAATTCATTATTGGCGCTGATTTTATCCGGCACATTCGCCGCGCCGCCCACCTTTGCCCTCGCATTGGTAACTTCAACGAGGACATCTTTTTCCTGCTTGGCATAACCTTTTACCGTCTCCACAAGGTTGGGAATCAGGTCAAAACGCCGCTGCAGCTGATTTTCCACCTGCGCCCAGGATGCTTTAACAGTCTCATCCAAAGAAACGAAGGTGTTGTAATTGGAGTATAGAAAAAGTACAAGGGCAAGAACAATTACTCCTACAATAATGAGATTTCTCTTCCCGCTGGTCATGTCACACCTCCCGATATAATCTGCAATTTTTTAGGAATCGCATTCACTACGCTTTGCGGCCGGAGTGATTTCATACACTCATGCCGTCAACGATGGCGGATAGCTTTTCGATTTCCTTTACATAATCTGTAAAAACATTGTTAATCTCGGAAGCGGCAACCCGGTCAATGTCTTCCTTGATATCTGCACATTTCAGGAAAATAAGAGGGTCAACAGAATATTCCCTGGCGACAGCATTAATTATATCCCTTCGCGCCTGGGGTATTTCAATTCCCTTGAGGTATAAAAGAGCTCTGAATATGGAAATGAATGCCGTGAAAGATGCTTTGATGAGCTCGCGTATCTGCCGTGCCCGTCCTTCCGCTTCCAGGTAGCCCCTCCTCAAGTGAACCAACTTCCCCTTAAACTCTCTCTCAGCCTGCAAACGGAGATGGCACGGCTCAAAGGACAGTCCACCGAGGACATCCTCACCGTTGACTGTGACATAATGTTTCTTCATAGAGAGGAATTCAATGGGATATGTATCGCGGGAAGACAATATTTCCGCCTTCGTCATGAAAAGAGGAATTGCTGCCTTACGCTTCCGCCACCGGGCGACCGTGCTGAAAGCCCTATCCAGATTGTCAATTCCTCCTTCGGATAGGACTATGAGAAAATTGATATCTGACTTCCCGGGAACGTAATGGCCGCTTGCCCCGCTTCCATAGAGGATAATGGAAATGAGATCACTGCCAAAAACGTTCTTGAAGTCATCCGTGAACTCTTCAAAAATATCTTCAGGATTTTTCGGTACCTTTGCCATGTCGATCACCTCTCGTCAGAAGTCGCCGCTCGCTCCGCCGCCACCGCTTCCACCGCCGCCGAAGCCGCCGAAGCCGCCGCCGCCAAAACTCCCAAAACCCCCACTGCCTCCTCCTCTACCGGTAAATGCCAGGAGCAGCAGCCAGGGGAGGAGGTCCCTTCCCTGCCTCGTTCCCAAGAGTGAAACCAGTATCACGATAATGATGATCAGGGGCAATAAGCCGCCTCTCTGTCTCACTCTCTTCTCTCCCGGCTGCGCAACGGGTGCACCACCTGTGATGGATACATTGGCGGATTTGGCCACAATGGAAGCCACGGCGGTTGCGGTATTGGAAAGTCCCTGCCCGAAGTCACCCTTCTTGAAATACGGAATTGCGTACCTGTCACGAATTTCACCAACCAGTCCATCCGGGAGGATGCCTTCAACGCCGTATCCGGTTTCGATTCTAAATTTCCGCTCCTTCAGGGCGAGGAAAATCAAAACGCCCTTGTCTTCTCCCTTTTTGCCTATGCCCCAGGCCTTGTATAAGCTGTTGACATAATCGTTCAGTTCGTTATCACCTATACTTTCCACCGTGACAACAACAATGGCAGTCCCCGTTTTTTCCATGACCTCGTGAGCGAGACCCTCCATGCGGTTCTTATAGTCCGGCGGGATCACGCGGGCAAAATCATTGACAGCCCCAACCGGTTTAGGAAAATTGTCTGCGGCCCCTGATGCAGCTCCAAAAAGAAGCGCGATAACACCCAGTGCGAGGAGAATTTTCCGGGTTCGTTTGGACACAGACCGATTGGCGGTATTCTTAGGATTAGACGTATGGGTACCTGCTATTTGGAGTTCCTGTACAGAGAGTTTTTCATAATGTAATGACGGACAGTTTCAGGAACGAGGTATTTGATGGACCTGCCCTCTCTTGCCCTTTGCCTGATATCGCTGGACGAGATATCCAGAAAAGTAACACCCCTGAAATAAATTACGTGCCCCGTAGGCCCCCTGAGACCCTTCACGCTATCATCATACTTAAACCGGGAAGCGAAATCAGAGGGAAGAATCCCTTCCAGACCCCTGTCCTCGTAACCGGGTCTTGTCATAACGACAAAACTACATAACAGCAGCAGCCTCTGCCAGTCTTTCCAACTCTGGATTGCGTGAAAGGCATCCTGCCCCAGGATGAAATACAATTCCAGATCTGTCATGTATTTCTTAAGAATGTAATCAACGGTTTCCACCGAGTAAGACTTGTCTTCGCGCTGCTTCTCCACATCGGAGAATGTAAATACCGGGTTCCCTTCAATAGCCATCTTAATCATCTGTTCCCGGTGATGAAATGATGTTATATCGCCGTCTATTTTGTGCGGCGGCTTTGCAGCCGGAACAAAAATGATCCTGTTCAGATCAAAGATTTCAAGCACTTCCTCGGCGCATCTGAGATGGCCATTATGTATCGGATCGAATGTGCCTCCTAATAATCCCCATTTCATGTTCTCACCTGTCCATTCCCGTAGATAATAAATTTTGTTGTCGTCAGCTCTTCCAGCCCCATGGGACCAAAGGCATGAAGTTTTGTCGTGCTGATACCTATTTCTGCGCCGAGACCCAACTCAAACCCGTCACTGAAACGTGTAGACGCATTGACGAGGACAGTGGACGAGTTGACTTCATTTAAGAAGCGCTGCGCGTTTTGGTAATTGCTTGTGATGATTGATTCCGTGTGCAGGGAGCCGTATTTTTCAATATGGGCTACAGCCTCATCAAGGTCATCGACGACGCGCACGGACAAAATGAGGTCGAGGTATTCCTGATACCAATCTTCCTCTTTTGCCTGCTCAACATCTTTGAGGATTCGTCTTGTCCTGTCGCAACCTTTCAAAACGACGCCCGCTTTCTTGAAATGACGGGCAACCAATGGCAGAAATTCCCCCGCAATATCCTGATGGACAAGCAGGGTCTCCATGGCATTGCAAACGCCGGGACGCTGGGTCTTTGCGTTCATGCAAATATTCACAGCCATCTCCAAATCAGCGCCGGCATCCACAAATACGTGGCATACTCCTTTGTAATGCTTGATGACGGGAATCTTTGATTCATTGACAACAGCCCTGATCAGGTCTTCGCCCCCTCTCGGGATGATCAGGTCTATATATTCCTCAAGCTGCAGCATCTCGCGGACTGCTTCCCTCTCGGTCATGGGGATCACCTGAATGGCTTCTTCCGGAATGGCCTGATTCTTTAAGACGCCCTGAAGAATCTTTGCAATCGCAATATTAGAGTTTATAGCCTCAGACCCTCCGCGCAGGATGACGGCGTTGCCCGATTTGAGACATAGGGCGGCTGCATCAACCGTTACGTTGGGACGGGATTCATAGATGATACCGATTACACCCAGAGGGATTCTCATGCGACCGACGACAAGGCCATTTGGTCTGCGCCACATGGATGTTACTTTTCCTATCGGATCCGGGAGGCAGGCCACTTCTCTTATGCCTTTTGCAATGCCCTCAATTGTACTTTCGTTCAAGGTGAGCCTGTCAATCAACGCGGCGGAAAGGCCCATCTGCCCGGCTTTCTCAAGATCCTTCGCATTTTCCTTCATAAGAAAGCCGGTTTGCCTGGTTAGGGCCTCGGCCATCTCCGAAAGAGCACTGTCTTTTGCGTCCGACGACAAGCGGGCGAGCACTGCTGCCGCCTTCTTCGCATTTCTTGCTATTTCTATGACGCGTGACCGGATATCCATGTAAATGTTTTCCCTGAGTATCGGCACATACTTTTTCGGCATGTTACCAACAATAGACGTTGACAAAACAGCGAGAGTTTATGTATTAACCGCCATCAAATTGAGCAAGCGGGTAAATTCTTTTCAGATGTTTGTTACTCTACCGAACGGCCGGGATAGTGTCAAGTTCATTTGTGACAATTCCCAGTAAGTCTCAGTATATCTGTGAAATATTATACCCGATGCTGCAAGATTTCTAAGTCACGAACGGCTGATAAGAATGAACAGCATATGTATCAAAGCAGGCAAGCGGGCCTATGAAATCATCCATGATGGCGGTTTTAATTTTGACCGCATTACGACGTATTTCGGCCCGGCGACCGGTCCCCGTTGGCTGCTTGCGAGCGGCTTCGACCTGACCCTTATGACGCATGGACTCCTCGGATGCGTCAAGGCGACGCACCTTGTCGGTTCATCGGCAGGAGCAATGCGGTTCGCTGCCTGGCTGCAACCTGAGCCGGAAAAGAGTTACCGGGCTCTTATGGAATCCTACATCTGCACGACCTACAAGAGAAACGAGACCCCGGTCACCGTCCTGGAATCCCTGATGGGCATAGTCAATTCATATATTGAGGACGATGCCCTGCCCTTTGCGCTCTCCAATAAGAAGTACCGTCTGGCAATCATCACTGCCCGTGCGAGAAACCTCGTGGCTTCCGAATTGAACTGGGTACAGCAACTTGGTCTCAGCATAGGCTTTCTCCTCAATGCCATCAAGAGATCATACATCCATTATTTTGCCGAACGTGTTGTATTCTATAACGGGCCAAAACCTCCGCCCTTTTGTCTAAGGCCGGGTTTCCGCGGACGGTACATTCCACTCAACGCGATCAATTTCAAGTACGCCGTGGCGGCCTCGGGCGCCATTCCTCTGGTAGTTGCCGGAGTGAGAAACATCTATGGGGCGCCTTTCGGGATATACCGGGATGGAGGTCTGATCGATTATCACCTGACCCACAACTATGCCGCAACGAATGACGATATCGTGCTGTTCTTCAATCATCAGGAAAGGATTGTGCCGGGATGGCTGGATAAGAAGCTCTCCTATCGTCTGCCGCAAGCTGACGATCTTGATAATGTCTTGATGATTCATCCATCCCACGATTTTATCGCGCAGCTCCCCGGAGGGAAAATACCTGATCGGGACGATTTTGCAATCTTCGTAGACGATCCTGCCACCAGGATCAAGAACTGGTGGAATGCGGTGGAACGTGCACAGCCCCTGGGAGAGGAATTCCTGGAACTTGTAGAAAGCAAGAAGATCAGAAACGTTGTGGAAAAGATAGAGATTCAGTGAGGCATGATAGTAAGTGGGCGCTGAAACTATCTCACGGCGAAATGTCGACCGTCTTAAGGGTATCCTGAAAAGCTGCACCCTCTGTCCCAGGAAATGCCTGGTCGACAGGACGATAGGCGAATTAGGATTCTGCCGTCTCAGCGATGGCGTTAAAGTTAGCCACGCCCTGCCTCATTTTGGCGAGGAGCCGCCTATTTCAGGGACCCGGGGCGCCGGGACAATCTTCCTGTCATCCTGCAATCTGAAATGCATCTACTGCCAGAACTATCAGCTAAGTCATGACATTTCCCGGAAACTGACAGACGCTCACGAACTTTCCGCAATCATGCTGGCGCTAGAGAAGAAAAATTGTCACAACATAGAGCCCGTTACGCCCACTCCCCAGATACCTCAGGTCATGGAAGCCCTTCTCCTCGCGCGTCAAGGAGGTTTGCTTCTTCCCCTCGTTTACAATTGCGGCGGTTATGAGAACCCGGAGGTTCTGAAGATAATGGAAGGCATGGTGGACATCTACCTGCCGGACTTTAAATACGGCACGGAGCAGGACGCCGTGGCCCTTTCCGGGGTGAAGGATTATGCCGCCCACGCCCTTTCCTCAATAAAAGAGATGGTGCGTCAGGTGGGAGTTGAACTTTTGATGGAAGAGGGCGTGGCAAAAAGGGGGATTATCATCCGCCATCTGGTCATCCCCGGATTTATATCGAACAGCCTCGAGGTTCTCGGACTAATCAAAACGCATGTATCCCTTTCTGTGCCTCTCAGCATCATGTCGCAGTATACACCCATGCCCTCTGTCGCGAATCATCCCCATCTGGGGAAAAGGGTCACGCGCGAGGAATATGAGCTCGTCGTAAATCACGCCCTCGACATGGGTTTTGAAACCATCTTTACCCAGGACGTTGACGACCGAGCGCTGGCCCCGGACTTTGCGCAAAAAAGGCCGTTCAACTGGCACGAATGTGATACCGTATAAATAATGTACTGAGCCTTGATCCAGCAGCCCATGGGGCTGCCATCGGCTCTAGCGACTTGTTAGCCATTTGCCAGAAATCCTTCATGAAACACAACAATGCCTTTTGGAACCTTTTCGATAAACGGCAAAGCAAAGAAAACTTCTTGAGGAATTCCCTCGTGAACCAGTTCTGGGAAATTCTGGAAACCTAGCCGCTTATAGTAGTTCGGGTGACCCACAAGAACGCAACCTTTGCCACCCAACTTTTTAAGCAAAGACAACCCTTCACTGATAAGGGATTTTCCAATTCCTTTTCTTTGATACTCCGGCAACACCGAAACAGGCCCGAGTCCGTACCAACCTATTGTACCGTCAGATATTGTTACTGGCGAAAAAGCAATATGGCCTACCACCTGTCCCTCAATCTCTGCAACCAGCGAAATGGTCAGTGCCTTGGCGGTGCGTAGCGCCGCGATGATCAACTGCTCCGTGTGATTGCTGATTGCGAGAGTCTCGAAAGCCTTTATGGTGACGTCCGCTATCGCTTTGATGTCCAACTCGGTTTCGTTGCGGATAGTAATGTTCATGCCAACCAGCACCTTATTTCTCATATGTTTGGGGCTAACGAAAAGCTAAGTTGGAGCGGCCCAGCGGGCTGCTATCGGCCCTAGCGACTGGTTATGCGCTCTTTTGATAATGAGAAGCGTACCAATCAACTACTTCTCTGATCATTCTCTGGTAAGACGTTTTCTGAGCCCTTGCTTGTTCTTTAAAAAAGTTGATGCTGGATTTTTTTAAAGCAATGGTTACTTTCACATTATCTTCTTTTAATACTAACTTATCCGGTGAAGGCAGAAAGTCTTTAACGACTCTCAGGTCGTCCCATAGGTTCTTCAGTATATTTTGTTTTGGTCTTCATAGATTTTCCTTTCTTTTCTCCAATAGCCCGCACCATAGATGCGAATGACATTACCACGATACGTAAACCTAACCGTTAGGATACCCTCGCCGACAACACCCATACAGTAATACCACTCTTCATCAGTCCTATGGGTAATATCTTCCGCGATAACACGGTGGGGTCAAGAAAAGCCTGTTGTGCAGTTATAAAAGAAACTCCATGCTTTGATTGATTTTCTTTACTCTTTTCCTCGTCCCATGCGAAGGTCGCTCTTTTTATGAGCTTACTATGTCAGAATTATGTAAATATTGCAATATAATAATATGGGTATATATATGGCTGTTATGGGGATACATTGACTGCATAACGATGCGACTCAGCGGGACCGAAGCAATCGGCGATCCGGTTAGCAGCTCGTTAGCTGTCAGTACTATTTCAGTTCTCAATTCAACTTGTGCACCCATAGCGGCTTTTAGCAAAGGCGGTTTCATTGTCCAACGTGATCATACCGTCAATAATGCTGCAAAGGTCATCAGCAGACTAATTGGAAACCTTTATTGACACTTTATACTGTCCTTTAAACAGCGTTTCAGGTCATCGGGATAAGTACCCTAAAGACGATCGAGCGACAGGAAGACAATCGTGAATTGATCGTCCAGTTGTTGATGAACCGATTTACGATTTCATTTGATGGACAATAAAGTTACCGCACACGCCTGAACTTTTGGTTGTCGGTAAAGGAACACTCCTTGAATGTCTTACCTGGATCGCCATTCAGCTGTCCAGATTATGTAGACGGACTTCTTAATACCATCGGGATAGGAATTGTTGATTTCATTACGGAGTGCTTACAGGGGAGCAGCCTTCTTGCAAGTGGCAATTTTCAAATAGTCTGTCTATGTAGCTCATTCGTCATATTCCTGATCGGATCGTTTAGAGAGCTAATGCGCGATGAGCCGCGTCTGTAATGCTTCGGACTGTATCACGTTGTTGAGGGCTATGTTGGTCCAAGCAATGGCTTCGCGTACTCGCATGAATTCCTTCTTCGGACTGCTTACCCGGCCCGCGGAACCAAATGTGGATCGGAACAGAAATAGCCGCTGCGAGTCATCCAGGGGTCCTTGTCGGCGATTGCACGGAGAACACCAGCGTGGTTCGCCACGCGAATGACGGCTTTGGACCATTTCTGATCGTCGCATATTATCGGGATCCAGAGACTTAGCGCAGTGAACATGTCGCGAAGCTGGACGTCGGGATCCGGGAAATTGACATAATCGGATCTCCTTAAGAAAGTCACTCGTCAACGCAAGACTCGAAGCCTTCAATTTCACGGCTCAAAAGCTGGGCAGGCTTGCTCGGGCTCGATCACTCTGTCAAAGAAGTCTTTCCAGTCAGAAGTCCGATGCCGAGAGAACTGTTCAATGAAGTTTGCAGCAGAAAGACTCGTTTGACATTGGCGAGGCCAAGGGCTCCGAGAAGTTGTACGCACCACGCCGTGCGGCTTAACGTTGCTCCACAATGTCATCAAGGACGGTCTCACAGTCACCTGCATATTGTCGAGTGACGGCATTTTGCGTCGCAACCTTCCAATGCAGGAGCTAAGCGCTGGCTACGCAGCATTGCAGGAAGCGAACGCTTTCGATTCGCATGTGGCAAATGCCAAAATCCGTCTTGAGCGATGCTTTGAAGTTGGTGCCGCGCGGGTCAGTGCGCGAGGCATTTGTTTTACGATAATAACGTAGTAATCGGAATCCATATGGCACGTATTCACTGCGCCGAGAAGGAAGCTTTCAGAGACGGTAGCGTTAGCTCCGCATTGCCGCAGTGCACAGCGCGGCGGCAACAATTAATATACGTAGTACCTAAATTCCGAATCACGCAAAAAATACAAGTAGACTTTTACAATAAAAAGCAATTAAATTCCATTATTATTCTTGAATCAATACCGAAAATATGTTTATTATTAAAGAGATAGAATATGACGTCGGGAGCGCCGCAGAGTCCTCTGGATGCGCTCTTGAGCGGGAAATAGACGGGCGGGTGTTTTAAAATGGTCTTTATCCGGTGAGGTAATGCATGGCTGATTTTTCCGGCTTCGGCAAGATTCTCATTATTATCGGAGTTGCCATCGCGGTCCTGGGTTTCCTTGTCCTCCTGGGAGGGAAAATTCCGTGGATTGGAAGGCTTCCCGGTGACTTCTATTACAAGGGCAAGAATTTCACCTTCTATCTTCCACTCGCCACAAGCATAATCATCAGTGTCATCCTCACGATCATCTTGATGTTTATCAACCGCAAATAATCGCGCAGTTATCCGTGTTGCGATACCTTTATGGAATAATATGTGTCGTCTATGCCCAGAAGATAAGCCCTGTTGCGTACTTGGCAGAGAGGTTCTTATGGCGCGGCAGGACCCTGATACCGTACGAGTATGGTCCGTTGTGTCTCACGATGTATTCCGCAGAATATGTGAGGATTCCATCTGATCCTTTTTTGGCTATGCTCAAAGGAACACAATCGGGAGAATCGGCAAATTCATACCCATCTTTTATTCCTATTATCAGTTCAACCAGTATTTCTTCCGGCCCCACTTTCCCCGGATCTACCCTGGCGCTGACGATCAGCGGCTGATCGACGGGAACGGTATCCCCCTGGATACCCTCAATGCTGGCGTCCAGAAGCCTGAGCGAGGAAAACCGCATAGGGATCTTGCGCCTCCAGTCCGCAAGTTCGCGGGCCAGTTTATGTGCATCCATATAGAGTTCATGTTCCCTCTCCGCCGTGGGAAGATACATATCGTTGTAATAATCCAGCAGCATCCTTTCCGTGTTGAATTTCGGCATAAGGGTCTGCAGGGATCTCTTAATCATGCTGATCCATTTTTCCGGGAGCCCTGATATTTCCCGGCTGTAGAATGCCGGTATCACCGCATTCTCAAGTATTGCATAAAGCGACTGGCTGTCCTCTTCATCGGCATTCGCCCTTTCTTCATTATACCCTTTGCAGGCGGGCCCTATGGTCCAGCCATTGGTTCCATCGTAGCCTTCACACCACCACCCGTCAGATACGCTGATGTTGAGTACGCCATTGGCGACAACTTTTTGACCGCTTGTACCGCTCGCCTCGTAAGGTCTTCGGGGTGTATTCAGCCAGACATCGACACCCTGGACAAGACGCCGTGCTATATTGATATCATAGTCCTCGATGAAAAATATCTTGCCTCTGAATCTCTCATCTCTGCATACATCTATGACTTTCTTGACAAGGCTTTTCCCCATGCCGTCGTTGGGATGTGCCTTCCCCGCCATAATCAAATGAACAGGGCGCGTAGGATGATTCAGGATTCTGTCGAGACGATCCAGGTCAGACAGGAGCATGTCAGCGCGCTTGTAAGGGGCAAATCGTCTCGCGAATCCGATCATCAGGGCAGCGGGATTAATTTTTGAAAAGAACTCTTCCCGCCACGTCTTCGTATAACCATATTTCAGCCAGTGCTTAGAAAGATACTCCCGCAAAAAATTGATCGTTTTTTGCTTCAGTTCATATCTTGTATCCCACAGCAGCGAATCGGGGATGTCTTTGACTTTCTCCCAAATTTCCGGGTTTCCCATGTCTTTTTCCCAATCTCCGAGATATGCATCAAACAAGGATCGCATCCTCGGCGCGATATAGGACATAACGTGGACGCCGTTTGTTATGTGACGGATCGGGACGTCCGAGATGTTAAAACCCTTCCACACATCACGCCACATCCGCTTTGACACCTCTTCATGAACATGGCTCACGGCGTTGCTCATGTGGGCCATCTTCAGGGCAAAAACAGCCATGAAGAACGTCCTTTCTTCTCCACCCTCTTTCCGACCCAGTTCCCAGAACTGTGACCAGGACATGCCTGTTTTCTTGATAAAGCTGGCGAAGTAATGCTCCATCAAATCCCTGGGGAACCTTTCAATGCCTGCTTCAACAGGGGTATGGGTAGTGAATACAGTGCTTCCGCAAACGACCTCTATAGCCTCATCCAGGGAAAGTCCTTCCTCTGACATCAGACCGGTTATGCGTTCGAAAATAAGAAAAGCGGAATGGCCCTCGTTGAGATGATAGACGCGCGGCCGGATGCCCAGCTTCTTTATCAGTCTGACGCCTCCCATACCCAAGAGTATTTCTTGCTCAATCCTAATCCTCTGGTCCGCCGGATAAAGCCGCTCCGTTATTTTTCTATCCTGACCGGTATTCCCCGGAACATCTGCATTAAGCAAATATAACGACACGCGCCCAACCTTAACCTCCCAGATATTCGCGTACAGTGTCCTCCCGGGCAATTCGAGAGATATCTGAACTTCGTTCCCCATGTCGTCCCTGACAATTTGAGCGGGCATCATGGAGAATTCATTATCCGGATATTCCTCTATCTGGATGCCGTTCTTATCAATAACCTGTTTAAAATAGCCGTTCTTATAAAGAAGACCGATACCCACAAGCGGAATATTGAGATCACTGGCGGTTTTCAGATGATCGCCGGAGAGTGTACCCAATCCGCCAGAATAGATGGGTATGCATTCATGGAGGCCGTACTCGGCTGAGAAATAGGCAATCGGCGAAGACCATTTGATAGCCTGAGAGACTTGTACCCTTTCATCGGGCGTCCTGTCATTCATATATTCGTCGAACTGATGCATGATCTGCGCATACATCGTCAAGTAGCTGGGGTTTTCGGATGCCTCCGACAATTTTTCCGGCGAAACATTCTCCAACATCCGGACGGGGTTATTGCCCATCTGCTGCCAAAGTATAGGATCGAGAGAAATATATAGACCGCGTGCCTTGGGGTGCCATGTCCACCATAAATTGTAGGCCAGTTCCCGCAGCCGCTCAATTTTGTGGGGAAGATTCACCACGGCGGTAAACGAGCGAAAATGAGGCTGCGTGGATACGCTGCCTGCGAAAACATATTTCCTCTCCGCTCTGAAGTCTATCAGGACGAGCCTTTCTGCACGCTCACGGGCGGCGGCGATCGCTCTATCGTATGCCTGGAGGTAAGACTTGAAGAAGTCTTTCCAGTTTGCCTGCAAAGCCACGTGCCTGGCTTTTTTTCGCCTTTCTTCAATTTCATGATCAGTCCAGGATAGAAATCCCTTGAAGATGTTATACAGATTTTCTTCGATTGACTCGATTTTCTGACCCTTGCGTTTCAAAAGGATAACGCCGCTGTTCTCACCTGCCTTCTCCTGGACCCAGAGCCCGAAACCAGCCTGATCGGTTGTTATGGTGGGTACGGAATGGGCAACGCACTCCAGGGGTGTATAACCCCACGGCTCGTAGTATGACGGGAAAACCCCCAGGTCACATCCCGAGAGGGCTTCGTAATAGGCCATGTTGATCAGGCCGTCATGACCATTTAAGTATGCCGGGTCAAAGATGACATGAATCCTGTTTTGGGTCGTATTCATGAGTCCCAATCTGTTACATGTCTGCAAGATAGGATCGGATGCCTCATAGTGAAGCCTGTGGGTGGCAATGGGGGCGGTGCCCGATTCGGGTCTTCCCGGCTCGCACTGCAGGGCGGGAATCAAATCCATGTGTCCGCCAAGCACGAAAAGACAGGCCAGAACCTCTTCGTCCTTGGTCATGTCCTTCTCAAGCCGGCCCAAGGCATTTAGAAAAATATCAATGCCCTTATTATGAAATTCGTAACGTCCCGAGATGATCAGAATCTTCGTATTCGAAGGAAAATCTTTTCTCAAAAACCGTCGAAGCGGCAGCCAGGAGTGTTTCCCTTGCTTTCAATGCGGGCGCTCTGTTTGCGGTGAGATCAGGAATGTGGTCGACATCAAGACCGTTGGGTGTAATGACATCCGGATATCTGCCAAGAAAATTCTTTGCTTCCGCGGCGGTTATTTCGCTGACTGTCGTGAAACAATCTGCCTCCCTGGCAGAGGCCACTTCCATGGAATATTTAGCTTTGATATTGTGGGCGCTCGCTTCCGCAAGCGGCGATATATTGTCCATTACAGTGTATATATCCACCCCTGAGCCCGCGAGGGTTCTTCCGAGAATCGTTGCGTGGGTTGTAAATATGGTGCCTATCTCGGGAACCTTTTTTTTCACGCACAAAAGGCCTGCTCCGCACATCCATTCATGAAACTGGGCGATGGCCGGTATGTTATTATGCGGTCTGACCATCAGATTATAAATTGTTTCGATTACCTCGCCGCAGGCATAGCTGAACATCAACGGTTCCACGTAGTCCCATCCGCCGGCTATGGAATCTATGCCGTAATCCTCCCAGAGTCTGTAGAGCAACTGGTCTTTGTCATACTTTTTACCGAAATTGACAAGGATGACCTTCGGCTCTCCGGGGATGTTCCACCTGCCAAACCGGCAGGGAATTTCCTTGATAGCCGTGCTTTCCCTGATCTTGACCCAGCAATCCTCATCGGTTTCTTCAAAATCAGTGTTAGTCTTGAGGTCAGGTCCCAGACAGGAAGTACCTTTCACCATAGTTCCGAACGGCCTCCCGCATCTTGCTGGTAATGACGGTATATATTCCTCCTACCTTGTTGCATACCTCCCAGCTGACCTCGAATAAATAACTTTTCGTCTGCTTTTTCATCATGAATTGCGCTCCTCTTTCTTGCCTAAGTATCCGGAAAAATCGTCGACGATATTCATATAGTTGATATACGCATCATAGGGCGACCCGTAGGGGTTTGAATGCTTATGGATATCCCCACCGGCAAGCCCTCTGGTACGCATGTAAAAGAAATGGTCGGATGCCTGAAGCATGCGCCAGGTGCGGAGAAACATCGCATCTTTCCGACGACGAACCTTCGACTCCATTTTATATAATGCATCAATTGCGTCCTTCTGTAAAGAATTGCCCAATCGCGCATCCAAATCTCTTTCGGCATCTGCCCATGAGATATAGTCCTCCACATCAAGCTCGTCAACAGGACCGTAGTCTCGGGCAATCTCCAAAGGGGTCTGAAATCTGAAATCGGGATGGGTCAGAATTTCGCGGGGCAGGAGATGGAGAAAGTCTAATATCCCTGTTTCATGCGTGTGATGTTCACCAAATGTCTCATAGTTCATGAATAGGTTTATGACATCCCCGGTATCGTTCATACTGTGAATCCAGTTAGCGTATTTATCAGCCAAAAATGGAAGTTCGGACCACTTCGGGTCCGAAAAATGAAATGCAATATCGTCGGAGAGACGGTAGTTTCTCAAGAGCAGTTTCAGATTTTTACACCCCGAGGGCCGATAGACATAGTTGGGAGACCGCCATCCCAGAATCTTATCTGCCCCTTCGGCCACGATGACATGGTATCCCATTTTTTCTGCGCATTTTGCAAGAGCGCTGTTGTAGATGAGCTCTGTGTGACGAAGCGTCTTGGGAGTTTGGCCAAACAGGGTCTTTATCTTCTTCTTATGCAACATGACCTGATCTTTGAATTCCCGGACAGAATAGAGATATGCGAGGGAATGGTAATAAGTCTCGCCTATGAACTCCACGCATCCCGTATCGGCAAGTCGCTTAAAGCTTTCAAGAACGTCAATACGATGTTTTTCAAATTGATCAAGTAGAACGCCTGTTATCGAAAAAGCGACCCGGAAATCTCCCTTGTAGCGTTTGATCAAATCAAGCATTATGCGGTTGGCTGGAAGATAGCATGTTTCAGATGATCTGTGCAGGTTCTCGAGATTTCTTTCCGCATCCTCGTAAACATGGTCATGGTCAATATCGAAGAAGGTATAGTGCTTCAGCCAGAGAGGCTTATTGACGTGAAAGAGCAGACAGATACTTGGCATTCCCCCACCTTTTCAATGTAATACGCGCCGGTAGACATCGACGATCTTTTCGGCGGCTTTTGCCCAGTGGACGCTCTTTAATTGTTCACGCGACCTTTCCACAATCTCCTCTACCAGGCTCGGGTGTCTCAAAACAGCGATTATCTTATTGGCAATTTCATCAACATCCCAGAAGTCTGCTTTCAAGACATGATCAAGGATCTCCGCTGCACCGGACTGTCTGGACATAATGACGGGCACATCGTAAACCATCGCCTCGAGAGAAGATATGCCGAAAGGTTCCGAGACACTGGGCATGACATACACATCACTCATGGAGAATATGCGCTCGACTTCTGTTCCCTGAAGAAAACCGGTAAAGTGAAAATTTTTCCCTATATGAAGCTCGGCGACCCTCTCGATCATACGGGGCATCATATCTCCTGTGCCTGCCATGACGAATGTCACTTGCGGAAATTCTTTCAAGACTCTTGCCGCCGCCTCGACAAAATAGTCAGGGCCCTTCTGGAATGTAATCCTGCCGAGAAAAAGCACGATCTTTTTGTCAGGGTCTCTTTCCCAATGGTAGACCCGTGGAGCCTCATCCCGCGAAACCGCGTTATGGACTACAGATATCTTGTCAGGATCAATACTATAGTGTTTGATAATCAAATTTTTTGTATAATTGCTCACAGCAATAATATGATCGCATAACACCATGCCGTAACGCTCCAGATAATATATATCCTGATTAACGTCTTCGCCGCTTCTGTCAAACTCCAGAGAATGAATATGAAGAACGAGAGGCTTGCCGCTGACTTCCCTGGCGTAAAGACCGGCAAATACAGTCATCCAGTCATGGGCGTGAATAATATCATAAGAGTGATCTCCGGCAATGACACCGGCCGCCCTGGCATATCTCATCACCTCAGCAATCAGATTTGGGCCATATGGCCCTGGGGCGCCTAAGAAGTGTATGCCCTCCGTTTCCATCCTGCCTTTTTCATATAAGGGCAGGTCATAATTGCCTTGCTGCGACCTTTCATACGCGCCCATATTTAAATATGGCCTGAGGGTGGAATTGATCAGCCTGACATCGAGTCCGGCAAAGATACCTATGGCGCCGGCAGCCTGCTCCTTCACAGAAATCGCCGGCGCTGAAATCAATTCCACGTGCGAGGCAAGAGCTTCACCCGGCCATTGCGGAATGACGAAGGATATCTTGTGGCCCAGCGCCACTAGCGCCTTCGTGATACCGAAACAGGCCGTTCCGAGACCGCCGCTTACATGGGGCGGAAATTCCCACCCGAACATAAGGATTCTCAAGGCTCTCCGCCTCCTAGCATAAGACGATCATGTGTCTGTATCGGAATGTTATTACAGAGGTGACTCTTGCATGATACCGCTGAAATATGTTTTTCATACTGTCATAATGGAGGGTTAAAGTAAACCACAAAATCCTTTATTGATGTGCCATCGAATCAATTAATGGGAATTGAAGCTCTCCGCCGGGGATGCGCCCGCTGCCTAATTCAAGCGTCAGGAGTATCCTTGAGAAGCATGTACAGTCTGATTAGTCCGGCTACACTCCACGCCTGCGAAATGCACCCGTTAGGGCGATGGGGCAGGTCGCCATCAAAGATTTCAGATATGCAACCGACGCCGGCTTCCGGCATATGGCTGCGAAGAAATGTCCGAATGTAATTTAAGAGAAATGCCTTTGCCGCAGCCTTATCATGTGCGGCCTTGATATACGCCTCGCCGAAATGTGCGATCAGCCAGGGCCATACAGTGCCTTGATGATAGGCCGCATCTCTCGTTAAGCCATCGCCTTCGTACCGCCCTTTATAGCTTTCATCCTCCGGTGAGAGGGTTCTTAGACCGACCGGGGTAAGAAGGTGCTTCTTGACTTTCTCGACTACGCCCATCCATTTAGCTGCATCCAATGGCGAGTACGGAAGCGAGACGGCCAGAATCTGATTCGGCCTTACGGCCCGATCCAGAGAGCCGTCGCGGAAGACATCACCCAGGTAGTCCTCGCCTTCGATCCAGAAAATATCGACAAAGGACTTCCTTATCCTTGAGATCAGATCCTGGAATGAAAATTCACTATCATCAAAAAGCTGGCCGAGTTCGTGGGCAAAGCAGATGGCGTTGTACCAGAGGGCATTGATCTCTACCGGATATCCCCATCGTGCGGTGACAGGCGTGCCTTTCACAGTAGCATCCATCCATGTTATATGCGTACCCTTATCGCCGGCGTGGAGCAAACCGTTTTCACCCATGTAGATATCGAATGCAGTGCCATCCATATACCCTTTCAAAATCCTCTTCATGACCGGCCACATCCGGCTCTTGATAAACGTTATTTCGCCTCCGTACTTCAGCATCTGTTGAATGGACCAGAAATACCACAGTGACGTATCGACTGTATTGTAAGCATTTTCCGTCTCATCATCGGAGAAATAATTGGGCAGAATGCCGTTCTTTTCAAATGTGCTCATTGAGTCAAGGATGGCCATCCCCTCCTCGGAACGGCCGCTCAAAAATGTCAGACCCGGTAGCGAGATGAGTGTATCCCGTCCCCAGTCGCCGAACCAGTGATATCCCGCAATGACCGTCGGTCTGCCTGAGGGCGAATTGATTATGAACTGCCGGCCAGAAGTTATGAGGTTTCGGACGTGAATTCTGTCCTCCTCATTTTCAAACTTCTCCGCCGCCTCCCCGTCTCTCGACGCCTCCTTGGCGCGCCTCGCCGTTTCCGTTTCCCATATCACTTCCAGCTTTTCCCGGGAGACGTCCGTCGCTGCAGAGATGATGACTGCGCTTCCCTTTTCAATGGGAATCTCCAACATGCCGGGACAGAAAAGATCCTCACGCCAGTCAAAGCCCCTGTCTTTCTCCCTCTCATATTCAAAATTATTGTACCAGACAGGAGAGGGAAATATTTTCGCCTCTACATTCGTTTGAAAGACAATGGGAGGCATGCCGTCATAAGGGTGTAGCTTGAATCCTTTTTCTATCTTATAGGCTTCCGCCTGAAGAGACGAGTTCTCTTTAGTCAACGCATGATAATTTCGAAACGCAACGAATGGTCTCAGGTGTAAGAGGCTCGGAGACTGGCAACGTTCGACATCATATCTGATGAGTACACGATCCTCCTTATGGATCATCATTATTGTTTTACGGATGCGAATTCCATCAGCTTCATAGATAAACTGTGGGGAAGAATCCAGGTGGAATTCATTCAGGAAATGTTTCTCCTGAGGGAAAAAGAAACCGGGAAATTGACAGCATGAAAGGAAGAGTCCTTTCCCATCCGCAACAACCGCGTCTTCGATCCATGAGAGGAGGACGTGCCTCCCCTTCGGCGCCCTGAGGTTTGCCACCAGAAGACCGTGATATTTTCTTGTATTGCAAGAGAGGATCGTACTTGAGGCGTAACTCCCCAATCCGTTGGTATCAAGCCACTCTAAGGTCAATGCCTTTTCAAGATCGGCACAGGAATGATTATCAATGGAAAATCGTCTCATCTGTGTTGTCCTTCAGTGCGGAAAATCGAAAATCCCAAAAATCCACATGGTATCGAATAGTTCACCGCCATTCAGTTCAATAGTGATGCAAACATATTCTTAAAAAAGACTTATTCCCCTGGTAAGTAATCAGAAATGTGGTTGGAGAAGGGGACGGCGTTACCAGCAATCATGGCATATTGAATACATCTACGCCAGATGGGGGCTTAAAGCTAAAAAGCTTATCGTCAAGATTGTTGTTGATTCTTATATCTGAGAGCCTGATCCGGGTAAGATTTCCATACAGGTCCGAAAAACTGCATTGTATGATCTGAAAGGTTTCCTTATCTATGGTGACATACAACTTATCGACGCCTGTATCTGAAACCTTGGGAAGAAGGGTGAGGAGATAGTTCCCGTTCCTGTCCACACTATCGGGCTTTGAAAAGCCTACATGGAAATCTTCGCTCAGCTTGCCTATGCCAGAAAGAAATTTTACGGCCAGCTTCGACTTATATATATTTTCCGTGTCCTGCACATAGGCAGCATGGTCCTCAGGAATATACAACCAGGCTTTCTTGGGGTTGATGATTAATTTCTTTGCCTTTGGTTTCGAATAGACCCACAACATTCTTCTGGGATTTTTCACATAAACAATCCCTTCTTCCCTTTCCGTCTTATTCACTGACTTGATCGTTACTTCCTGTATGAACTGCGCTTTAATGTCCTGTGTTTTTTCATATCTCTCCTGCGCTTTGGCAATTAACTCATTGATAGGCAGGGTATCCCCGAATGATGTTCCCGAAGCGAAAAATAGAAGAAAATTAAGGATCAGTGCTACCTTTAATGAATAACGATTGCTCCGGCCGTCTTTTTTTTTCATTTTTTTACCCTGAATGCGAACAAAAATGGCATATTTTTTTCCGGCAGTTCATATCTTATGAAAAGCCGCTGATAAGCAGCAGAATCAAGGGTCTGCTTATATATCATATTGTAATTATTAAACTTATTCAGTGCCTAAATTGTATGCAATGAGGTATAAAATCGTCACAATTGAGGACTTACGCATCTTGTCAACATGTCTATCAACAATCTTTTCCACACTTCTGTGGATTCCAATCGCAAGTGCTCGCAGCAAGTGGAATATCGTTTGAAATATGTACCTCAGTCCGATATCGGCACCCTCCAGCCAAAGGGATCGTCTTTTTCGCCGTATTGTATCTGAAGTATTTCATTGTATAATCTTTCAGTTAGCGCCCCTATTTTTCCGCCGCTTATGGCTGTCGGCCTTCCCTTATAAAAAATCTCTCCGATGGGCGAAACGATAGCCGCCGTCCCGGATGCAAAGGCCTCCTTCAGCGTGCCTTTGGCGGAGGCATCCATAATCTCATCTATTGATATGGGTCTTTCGGAAACGGGTATCTTCCAGCTGCTGGCCATCTGTATCACTGAATCCCTGGTGACGCCGGGCAGGATGCTTCCCGTGAGGGGCGGTGTAATCAATTCATCCCCGACGAGGAAGAAGATATTGCTTGTTCCCACCTCTTCAATATACTTCCTTTCGATGGCATCTAACCAAAGCACCTGCGTAAATCCCTTTTCAGCGGCTAATTTGCTTGCCAAAAGACTGGCGGCGTAATTGCCCGCCGCTTTAATGAACCCTATACCTCCCCGCACAGCCCGGACAAACTCTTCATCCACATAGAGGCTCGTCGGGCTGAATCCCTGAGGATAGTATGGACCGACGGGACCAACGACAATGAAAAATAGGTATGCATTGGCACTGTGCACGCCCAGTGCTGCTTCAGTGGCAATCATCGTTGGCCTGATATAAAGGGACGCCCCATGGGATTGAGGCACCCAGTCTTTTTCGATGAGAACAAGTTTTTTCAGGGCTTCCATAAAGAGAACTGGATCGACCCGCGGCATAACGAGCCTGTCCGCGGAGTTATTCATCCGATTGATATTCCTGTCCGGCCTGAAGAGGAAAAGGGCGTTGTTCTTTCCCCGGTATGCCTTCAGTCCTTCAAATATCTCCTGTCCGTAGTGAAGGCACATGGCCGTGGGGTCAAGGGACAAAGGACGATAGGGTTCTATCATTGCGTCATACCAGCCGTGATCCGAATGATATTTCATTGTAAAGATGTGATCCGTAAATATCTTGCCGAACCCCAGCTTTGATTCGTCCTTAGGCTTCGCCTTCATCTGCTTCGGTTTAGCTCGAACAATCTTAATCTCCATACATCAATCCCCCTCCTTGCAAAAAGCGCACAGGTGAAGTTCCTTACCACTAAATCATTTTTCTATCAAGACTTCTATGCTGGATCGCCTCGGCGACCACGGGAGGGTGATGCGGAGGGCAGCTCGCGTCAGCATGGGCGGCTTCATAGAACCCATTTCACACCCAAACTTGCTTCAGAGTTGTCATTCTGAGGGCGCGGATTCGGCGCACATAAAGGAATACTTCATCTAATTTGTATTTAGTACAACTGTCAGCTCAATTACTGCAGTGTGATTTTAGCGTCCATTTTTCCGCTTTTGCCATGCAGCTTGTGATAGGCACTCTTTCGCCTTTCTATGTCCCAATTCAATCATCTCGGATGCCCGATCAAACTCCAAAGTCCGACATGCGTTCCTGGCAATTTCTATGACTATGTCTGGTGGATAGGCAGCAAGCTTTTGTCGTGCTATGGTGCTCTGCATAGCATCGAACGCCTGAATGGCAATATCGTATGCCCCCCAGTCTCGACCGCTTCTCCTCGTTACGGATTGCTGGAGGCGGTTCTATAAAGTTGGTTATCTTTTCATGCAACGGCGATGAATGCGACGCTTGAGCAGAACTAGTGCCGCTCAGTTTTTCCGGACTAACTGCGGGGCCGCCCAGATTTACAGCAAGAGTCAGATCAGTGTCATCACCATCGTCGGAGCAACAGGCACAGGATTCAATACCCCTCCATCAATAAGATCGACTCCTCTGTATTTGAAGGGAGTAAAAAGAAGAGGTATTGACATGGATGCTCTTATAGCATCAAAAAGTCTGCCAGACCTTATCCATATTTCCTTCTCGCGCTTAAAGTCAGTTGCAACAGCAGTATATTGAATCGGGAGATTCTCGATCAATTGCTCTCCCACGAGATGGATTAAAGTATTGATAATTTTGTCGCCTTTGACCAGTCCGCTCTTTTCCCATGAAAGATCCAGCAAAGTGACTATGTCGATTTTCGTTATGGCACGCACCCATTGTTCATATTCATCTAGCTTTCCGGCTGCATATATACCACCTATTAGCGCACCCATTGAGGAACCGGCTATTGAGCGTATTTTGCAATTATTTTCTTCAAGCCAATGAATAACGCCAATATGTGCCAAACCTCGAGCGCCACCACTTCCAAGAACCAAAGATACGGTTTTCATATTAGTATTTGTCATAATCTCTCTGAGTGCCCTCACCTGGGGAGGAAGCTGGATTCTGAAATTCGCCGTATCAAATAAAATTCTTTGAGGCGCCTCTCTTACATTAAATCATCTTTCTATCAAGGCTTCTGTACTGGATCGCCTCGGCGACATGACTGGAATGAATCTTTTCATCTCCTTCGATATCCGCGATGGTTCTGGCAATCTTCAATACCTTGGTATACGCCCGGGCCGAGAGCCCGAGTTTCTCTATGGCCATTTCGATTAGTTTTTGAGATTCATCATCGACTATGCAATACAGTTTTATCTCCTTGTCCGACATTCTCGCATTGAATTGCATGCCGTCGTCTCCAAATCTTCCTTTCTGCATCAACCTTGCCCGCTCTATCCTTTCCTTGATGGCGCCGGATGACTCGCCGGAAGACCTTCCCGTAAGATCTTTATATCTCACTGACGGTACCTCGATATGAATATCTATTCTGTCCAAGAGAGGGCCTGATATCCTTGCCTGATACTGGCGGATCTGTTGTGTCGTACATCTGCAGGCTCTGGTCTGATCAGTGTAATAACCGCACGGGCAGGGGTTCATTGCCGCCACAAGCATGAATCTCGCCGGATATGTGGCAGTAATGGAAGACCTTGTGATTGTAACTCGCCCATCCTCTAATGGTTGTCTCAAGGCTTCAAGGACATTTCTCTTGAATTCCGGAAGTTCATCGAGGAATAAGACGCCGTGATGAGCGAGGCTGATTTCTCCCGGTCTGGGAGTGTGTCCTCCCCCCACAAGACCGGCATCTGAAATCGTATGGTGAGGGGCCCGAAACGGTCTTGTCCCCAAAAAAGTCCCTTTTCTGTTGAGGAGCCCGGTGACGGAAAATATTTTCGTAATATCAATCGCCTCTGGAAAAGTAAGGCCGGGAAGTATGGTGGGAAGCCGCTTTGCCAGCATCGTCTTTCCCGAACCCGGGGGGCCTATCATTATTATGTTGTGTCCCCCCGCTGCGGCAACTTCCAATGCCCTTTTTGCGTGTTCCTGACCGCGAATCTCACTGAAATCGCAAGGATAATTACAGCTCTTATTGAAAAGATCGGCTATATCAAGCGTCAAGGGCTCTATTTTCTTCCTGCCGTCGAGAAATTCAACGACATCGGAAAGGGTATCAACGGGAATCACATCAACATCTTCCACCATCGCGGCTTCGTTGGCATTTTCTCTCGCTATAATGATGCCTTTCTTACCCATCTCCTTTGCCAGAAGGGCCGCGGAAAGAACTCCATCGACACCCTTGATGCTTCCGTCCAGGGACAGTTCTCCAATAAGGATGTAATCGAGGGCGTCCGGAAGCTCAATACAGCCTTCGCCTGTTAAGATGCCTACTGCAATGGGAAGATCGAAGCCGGTTCCTTCTTTTCTAATGTCGGCAGGTGCGAGATTTACAGTAACGTGGTTCCTGGGAAATTTATAGCCGGAATTTTTTATAGCCGCCTTGATTCTGTCCTTGCTCTCCTTGACTGCGACATCGGGAAGACCCACAGTTAAGAACTGAGGAAGTCCCGGTGATATATCTACCTCAACATCTACTGGATACGAATCCACACCGACAACGGTGCTGCTGATCACCTTTACAATCAATTCGTGCTCCCCGAGACTTTCCCAAGAGTGGGCGAAAATACTATAAAATAACTCGTTTCATGGCAAGGTATTTCTTTCGGAAAAGTATTTTCTTAACTTTCTTGACTGGGGAAAGGGGCTATGCTAATTACGGCATAACTTCCCGCTCAAGAGGTTCAAAATATCAGGATGACTAAATTCTCCCATTTGGATGAAAAAGGCAAGGCCAAGATGATTGATGTGACGGCGAAGGAGCAGACCTCACGAAAGGCCATCGCCCGGGGGAAGGTCCTGATGAAAAGAGAGACATTAAGTCTCATCGAAAGAGGAAAGATACCCAAAGGAGATGTCTTCGTTGTCGCCAAGATCGCGGGCATCATGGCGGCTAAGAAAACAAGTGAAATGATCCCTATGTGCCACCCTTTGGAATTGACAGGTATTGATATCAGTTTTACGAAAAATACAGATCTGGGTGAAATAACAATTGAAGCGACAGTCCGGACTGTGGGAAGAACAGGGGTGGAGATGGAGGCCATGACGGCCGTGAGTGTGGCGGCTCTGACAATTTACGATATGTGCAAATCTGCCGATAAATACATTGTCCTTTCAGACATCAAATTAATCACGAAACATGGCGGTAAAAGCGGTCTCTTCACTAGAGATGCGTAAATGAGAGATCCGCATCTATTTGCCCATAGAAGCTATGTACCAAAACGTCTACAGAATAAGAAGATCGTTTCTAATTCCCTTCTTTGTTGATTTTATTCTCCTCTTCTTCCTTCTTTTGCTGTCATACTTCATGGGAGGTTCGAAACTGGAAAGAATATTGCTCACGTCAATTTTCATACCGGTTCTTTATGTTCTCTTCGAATCTTCATCCCGCATGGTACAAACGGGAGACCAGGGCATCATGATCAGAAAATTCATGCGGAAAAAGGAGTTCCGATGGGAGGATATAACTCACATTGGCGCTCTGATCTTGAGAAATAGGGTATATCTCCTATTGACTACGGTGAAGGGATTCTATATTCTATCAAACGCTTATGAAAAATTTTCCACTCTCGTTACTGACCTTGCCTCTCACATGGACGGTGAAAAGGTGGAAGAAGAAGTGAAAAAACAGATGGAACATCCTGCAAAGAATATGTCGGATATCATTATGACATGGTTTACGGCCATGGTTCTTGCGGGAATCATAGTAATCAAACTTTTTGCCTCGTAAATTTTCTGATCTTGTAAAAAGTCATGACCTGGGTTAGAAGTCGTCAGACTTTCTTCACGACAAAAGCATGAGAGAAAGGGCCCGTCGTTATTATGAAACGCAAAAAAACAAAAGGTGTTGCCGCCGATCAAAGTGTTCAGGCAAAGCCATATGCGCTTATTGAAGAGACTATGGAAAAAAAGCTTGAAGACATTTCTACAGTTCTCTGTTCAGCAGGTGAAGGGAAAAAGAGAAAAAGCAGATTGCACGAAGAGGTTTTGATCATGGTTGAAAGATGTCTTTTCAAAATTGCCCTCAAGCGGAATGGTAATGTCAAGAGTGCTGCAGCCAATTACCTTGGAATCAACAGAAATACATTCCAGAAGAAAATGGCCAAGCTGGGCATCAGCCGTGAAATTAAAAGTTAGCCTGTCACACAACATCGTTAAATTGATGGAAAAGGGGGTCCATATACCGAGCCCCTTTTCTATTGATGTCGGGGAAGAAATAGTACTGGAGAGGATTGCCGGCGACGGTGTATCCATCTATCCCGGAACCAGGATTTATGGGTCAAAAACACTGATCTCTCGGGGAACCAAGCTGGGGTATGAAGCGCCGGCAACCGTCGTCGATTGTCAAACCGGGCCTCACGTTGAGCTTAGAGGGGGATTTTTCAAATCATCAGTCTTTCTGGGAAAGGCGGCCGTGGCATGCGGCGCGCAGATCCGTGAAGGATGTATTTTGGAAGAGGAGGCTAGCGCGAACCATACAGTCGGATTAAAGCAGACCATCCTCTTCCCTTTTGTGACCTTAGGCAGCCTCATCAACTTTTGCGACTGTTTCATGGCAGGCGGAACAAGCCGGAAGAATCACAGCGAAGTCGGCAGTTCATATATCCATTTCAATTACACACCCAACCAGGATAAGGCCACACCTTCACTCATCGGCGATGTACCCAGAGGCGTAATGTTGAACCAACCGCCCATTTTCCTGGGGGGTCAGGGAGGTCTGGTCGGTCCCGTCAGGATCGGTTACGGCAGCGTAATTGCGGCGGGCGTGATCTGCAGAAGGGATTATCCCCTAGGAAATAGACTAATAACGGAAAGCGACGTTTCCATCCGTGACAAATCATTTTGCGCGGGTTTTTACGGAGACATCAAGCATCGTGTCTATAATAACATCTGCTACATCGCCAATCTCTTGGCCTTGAGGCAGTGGTATGTCCATGTCAGGCAGCCTTTTTTCCGCAGGGAAGATATGGGTGAAAAGATTTATGCCGGGGCCATCGACAATCTTGAAATTGCCGTCAGTGAAAGACTCAAGCGATTCAGAGACCTGTCTGACAAAATGGAATCGTCGATAGAGCTGGGCAGGCATGCCGCAAAAAAAGGCACACAGAAAAAGCTGCTCAAACAGAAAAAGGAATTCAACGAAAATTGGCCGAAGATAGAGGAGACTTTCACCTCTGGAAAAGAAATAACCGTTGATCTTAAGAACCGGGACTCATTCATCAGGGCCATTCACAACGGAATGAAAGATGAAAGCGATTATATAAGAGTCATTCGGGGACTGGATAGAGATGCGTCAATCATGGGAACGGCATGGCTGCAGAACATTGTAGATCACATCATCCATACTGCATCAATCTATTTGCCATCATGCAATTCATGACGACATCAATTAAACGGGATTGGGACTTTGCAAGCATGCAGATATTGAAGCAATGGTACGCTGAAACAGTCAGCTATCTCAAGAAATGGAAAATATATGTGGGGATTGACGTATACAGGGCTCCCATATACTCAATCGTCTTCTTCCCAATAATCCATGACGTCGTCTGCTGCGGGTTCGCCGGCATCCTCGCAATTAGAGGGGCGGGCAAACTTGAAAAAGGCAATCTCATAAAGAAGCTCGCCCAACTCTTCCGGAACATCAAGAAAAATGACATGACGGCGCTCTCCACCGGTTCTATAAAACCGGGCAAATATCTGGGGGGCGACCGATATCTGCAAGATATGGAAAAAACGCTCTTCCAGTTAAAGACAGCCGTAGCATTTCAGGAAATCTATTTCAAGCCCCCTAAGGCCGGAGAACTTTCTGCCCTTACGGAAGAGATGAAGGCATTTTTCCTGGACGAAGAAAAGCGCCTCGAAGAAAATGCCGGCAACTTTCCGACGGAGGAGACGGAGACGATAAACAGCAGACATATTCTGATGAAGGATATTATCTGGGGTCTCGAGAAGGATGTACTCGAGAATATAGAAAAGATCAGACGGCTCGCAGGAGCGGACAGCGTCAACGAAATATCTCCCGAATCGTTTACCAAATATAAGAGAATGAATTTTCTTCTAAACTGCCTCGACAGGCTGGAGGTTAGGGGGAGAGATTCGGCGGGAATGCAGATATCATTCAGGCTCCCTGATACCGCCTCATTAGAGAATATTTTGAACGTGTTCAAAGAGAAAGGCCTGTATGACGATTATTCCATGAGGATCCGCGCAGGCGACCTCATTAATGGCTCAATCTGTCTTTCTCATGCGGTCCCATCGAAGGATAGTCCTCGGGCCAAGGGGATTGATCTCGCGTTCGTGTACAAGACATCTTCTATCATCGGCGAACTCGGTCAAAATGTCAGGAATCTCAGAAGATTCATCGCCAATGACAAGGTATTCCATGAATTGTCCAAGGAGAAGACAGAATTTGAGACGTCTATATCCCACACAAGATGGGCGTCAGTGGGTTCCATTACGGAAGATAACTGCCATCCGCTTAATAACTTTACCATGAACAAGAACGACAGCCATGAAGATGTTGCATGGCCGGAGATCGTGAAGAACTACCCCTTCTATGGCAAGGGAAGCTGGTTTATTAACGTTATCTTAAACGGAGATATAGACAACTATCAATCCCTCCGAAATGAAATTGAAGGGGGCGGCGACCTTATTGCTCCGCATATTACGACCGACACCAAGATCATCCCCCTGCAAATAGAAAAGCATCTCTCTGCCGGTCATGACCTGGCTGAGGCGTTCAGATTGGCCGTGAACGACTTTGAAGGCTCCCATGCCATTGCCATGGTTAGCAATACAGAGCCGGGAAAAGTGTTTCTTGCCCTCAGGGGCAGCGGGCAATCCATTTATGTGGGCCTCGCCCCGGATGAGTATATATTCTCATCAGAACTTTATGGCCTCGTCGAGGGTACTCCTTTTTTCCTGAAGATGGACGGTGAAAGACCTTCCTCTGCCGATGATCCTGAAGCGGCAGGCCAGATATTTATCCTCGAGCAGAACTCTCAAGGAGGTCTTCCAGGGATTAGCGCACTTTTCTACGACGGGACTTCTTTAAGCATCGGAGACGATTCCATACAGAAGGCGGAAATTACCACCCGCGATATAGATCGGGGTGATTTTCCGCATTATTTCCTTAAAGAAATTTCTGAAGCAACACTCTCCGTAAGAAAGACCTTGCGCGGCAAATATAGAATCGCGAAAACAGAAAGCGGAAGATATAGAGTTACTTTCAATCTCGGCCGGGATATCATACCGGAAAGGTTCCGGCAGGCCTTAACCGGAGGCGAGGTCAGGAGAATTATCGTAATCGGTCACGGTACCGCTGCTGTTGCCGGAGAGGCAGTTGCCGACGGCCTGCACCGATATCTGAAAGGCACTCACATCAAGATTGACGCCAAGGTGGCGTCGGAATTGAGCGGCTTTTTCCTGGAGGATGACCTGAAAGATACGCTCGTAATCCCCATCACGCAGTCGGGCACAACGACGGACACCAATCGCGCCGTAGCGATGGCCGTGGAACGGGGGGCGACAGTAATCGCCATCGTCAACAGAAGGCAATCTGACATAACAGGGAAGGCAAACGGAGTTTTTTATACGAGCGACGGCAGGGATATCGAGATGTCGGTGGCTTCGACCAAAGCATTTTACTCGCAGGTCGTAGCAGGTCACGTATTGGCGCTCTGTCTTGCCCAGCTTCTTACGAATGTCTCCGACGACTTTATCGCAGATGAGCTTCATAACCTGGAACAGGCGCCCAATATGATGTTCAGGGTGATTGAGAAAAAAGAGCAAATCAAGCAGTCGGTCGAACAGCTGGCGAAAAAAAGACGATACTGGGCTATAGTGGGAGATGGGCCTAACAAGGCGGCAGCAGATGAGATCAGGATAAAGCTTAGCGAGCTCTGTTATAAGACGATATCTTCGGATTTTATAGAAAATAAGAAACATATTGACCTGTCCGCCGAACCACTGATCATAGTCTGTGCAGCCGGCAGTCCGGAGACTGTGACGGGAGATATCATCAAAGATGTAGCCATTTTCAAGGCCCACAGGGCCGGTGTCGTCGTTTTTGCAGATGAAGGTGAAGACAGGTTCGACGGCGTTGCCGATCAGGTTGTTGAGGTGCCAAAAGCGGCAATGCCCATACCTGTAATCCTAAATACCCTGGCCGGACATCTGTGGGGTTATTATGCCGCCTGCAGCATAAACGAAGATGCCATTTTTTTGCGGGAATTCAGGAGTCATCTCGATCATATAATGGCGGAGCACGAGAAAAGAAATTATTCCATTTACGAAAGGCTGGCCGACAGAAATTACCGGAAGTTGGTCAGGGATTTTTCGACCGAATTCAATCAAAAAAGAACTGACGGCGCCTTTTCATTCACTAACGTGAATACAATATCCGATATAGTTCTTCTTCTCAAATATGCAGCCGGAAAACTGCCTCTTGAAGACTACTGGAGCGATTTCAAGAGCGAGGAGGGTCTGCCATCCCCGGTCGAGATGCTTGACATATCTCTTGGCCATTCGATAGATGAGCTTTCCAGGCCGATAGACGCCATCAGGCATCAGGCAAAAACAGTCACAGTCGGAACAAGCAGGAAGGAACAGCCTCTCAGGGGCATGATTTTTGACATATTGCGACAACTCGAATTTTCTATCAAATCCATAGCAACCAAGAATGTATTGACAATTGCACGGATTCAGCCGGCCATTGCCGCGTTGAAGGGCTATACCCTCTACGGCATTAATAATCTGGACGCTGAAGGAAATCCCGTCGATGCCTCAACGATAACCATCAAGAACAGGGGTGGCATCTCTCTTGCTATGAAATCGAGGACGGAAAGTTCGGGGAATCTAATGGGAACCAAAAGGACTATAGTGAGTACCGGCCATGTGTACATCGGCCGCGGAAAATCCGACGGCGCTTCCATGGTCGTCATACCCCTTCTCGGAGACAAGGGAAGCGTAGGGAACTTGCTCTTGATCCACGTGGAATTTAATGAATCACTTTCCGGGAAAGGAAAGAAAGAAGTCTTAGGCTACAAATTTAACGACATCCGCAATCTCGTCAACGAATATAATCTGCCCTGGGATGACAGCTACCTGGAAAATATTTCCACAGGCACTCTCCTGGGCGAGCCGATGGAGGTTATTGCGGGTCAGATAAGAAAATCTCTGGGAGGGAACAGCGGCAACTCTCAGGCGAAGTAAATTTCAGGAGCAATCATGAAGAAGACAAAATTTATTTTTGTGACTGGCGGCGTTCTTTCTTCCCTTGGCAAAGGTTTGGCTGCTGCTTCTATTGCGGCCCTCCTTGAATGCCGGGGCCTCAGGGTGACCAATCAAAAACTGGATCCGTATATCAACGTCGATCCCGGCACCCTCAGTCCATTCCAGCATGGCGAGGTCTTTGTGACGGACGATGGCGCGGAAACAGACCTCGACTTAGGACACTATGAGCGTTTTACCTCGACCCGCATGGCGAAGTGCAACAACCTCACGTCGGGTCAGGTATATTTTTCGGTAATTTCAAAGGAAAGGAAAGGGGACTATCTGGGCAAGACGGTGCAGGTTATTCCCCATGTTACTGATGAAATCAAGGATTACATCAAGAGCTGCGCCGCCGGGTTCGACGTTGCGATCGTGGAAATCGGCGGAACAGTTGGAGACATCGAAAGCCAACCCTTTCTGGAAGCAATCAGACAATTCCGCAATGAGGCGGGAAAACAAAACGCCATATTTATACACCTGACATGGGTCCCCTTCATAAAGACCGCCGGGGAGGTTAAGACAAAACCGACGCAGCACAGTGTTAAGGCCCTTCGTGAAATAGGCATCCAACCGGATATTCTGTTATGCCGTACGGAAGATTTCCTCTCGGAAGAAATCAAGGCCAAGATAGCTCTTTTTTGTAACGTGGAAGTTTCATGCGTATTTACGGCAAAGGATGTGAATTGCATCTATGAAGTGCCAATCGTTTTTCACAAGGAAGGGGTGGACAATAAAATTGTCGATCTCTTGAACATCTGGACTGGCAGACCGCATCTGGAGGCATGGGAAGATGTGGCAGACAAGATTAAGAATCCTCCCCATGAAGTGTGTATCGCCATAGTAGGCAAATATGTGAATTTGACAGATTCCTACAAGAGCCTCAATGAAGCGTTAGTGCATGGGGGCATTGCAAACAACTGCCGGGTAAACCTGCGCTTTGTCGATTCGGAAAAGATCGAAAAAGAAGGCCTGGGCGACCTTCTTGACGGCGCCGATGGCGTCCTTGTGCCCGGAGGATTCGGAGAAAGGGGCATTGAGGGGATGATCACTGCCATTCAATTTGCCCGTGAGAATAAGATTCCGTATTTCGGCATCTGCCTGGGAATGCAGCTCGCCGTCGTGGAATTTGCCCGGCACGTATGCAGACTCGAAAGGGCGAACAGTTCCGAATTTGATAAGAGAACCACGTATCCGGTGATCGATTATCTGCCCGAGCAGAGATGCATCACGGACATGGGCGCGACCATGAGGTTGGGCGCTTACGCGTGCCTCTTAGAGGCCGGATCCTTCGCATTCGATGCTTACGGCATGAGTGAAATCAGTGAAAGACACAGGCACCGCTATGAACTGAATAACAGTTTCAGAGATATCCTTGTGGAAAAGGGGCTGCAAATTACAGGCACGTCACCCGATCGCCGACTTGTCGAGATTGTCGAGATAAAAGACCACCCGTGGTTTCTGGGATGTCAGTTTCACCCCGAATTTAAATCACGCCCTACGAGCCCCCATCCGCTCTTCGGCAAATTTATCGGGGCATCTCTAAAGCAAAATTTGAAGAAATAGAGAATTTTTAGAAACTTTCCTTTTTGTCATCTTTTCCTTACTGAAGATGAATCTCAAACTTCCACGCCTCGGTACTTTTCCAAATGAGATGAAAAAGTATCGCGACCTGTTTACAAACCAAGCCGTTGCTAAAGTTCTTGTCCAAGCCTGGATAATACAGGAGATATCTTGACAGGATATGGGGGTGTCGTCTCCAGTCTCTGAAAATGAGCCGGAAGGGACTTCAACTGTGACCGTGTATAAGCTGCGATCTCCTTCAAATCCTGGCGCCGGGAAATTATTTTGCCGCCACTCATCACCTTGGCAAGAAGGGCAGCTCCCTGTGTCTCATCCCCTTCGATGGTCAGGACATCCCCGGCCATCGTCCGGTTTTCAAACTGGCGAAATACCTGTTTGCGTCCCGGAATGGTGGCCTTCCCCTTTGACTTCTTGAAGCGCGGCGTGCCGGCATACTCCATCAGCTTGTAAGCGCATTCCAGGTATGGTGCGTCTTCCGAGGTATCTAATTTTGTGCCCACGCCAAAACCGCTTATGGGCGCACCTTGAGACAGCAAATCACGGATAGCATACTCATCAAGATTGCCGCTCGCGAAGATGCGGATGTCTGTCATTCCTGCCTGGTCAAGAATCTCGCGGACCTCTTTCGAGAGAACCAGCAGGTCGCCGCTGTCAAGGCGGACGGCACGAACACTTATTCCTGTTTCCTTTAATATTTTCGCCGCCTCGACTGCCTTTTCAGCACCTTTATGGACATCATAGGTATCAATAAGGAGGGTCGTATTATTCGGATTTGCGCGCGCAAAACTGAGAAACGCCGCCAGTTCATCCTCATGGGCCTCAACATAGGAATGTGCCATAGTTCCGAAGATGGGTATCCCGAAGATGGCCTCCGCCAGCACGGTTGATGTGCCGGCGAATCCCGTCATATATGAGTCCCGGGCCGCCAGTAGCCCCGCCTCGGCCCCATGAGATCGCCGGACCCCGAAGTCAATCAGAACGGCTCTGTCATCCGCGGCCAGAATGCAACGTGCCGCCTTGCTTGCAATGAGGATCTCAAAATGCAGGATATTAATCAGGCGGGTCTCAATTAGTTGAGCCTCCGGCATGGGGGCGACCACACGCACAACAGGTTCATTTTCAAAGAACACTGTTCCTTCCGGCATGGCATACACGTCACCTGTGAAACGGAATTTAGCGAGATAATCCAGCAGGCCTTTGGAAAACCTGCCCGTACCTGCAATATATTTCAGTTCCTCTTCAGTGAATCGCATCCCTTCAAGGAAAGCAAGCAGAGTATCAAGACCGGCCGCTACCAGGAAGCCGCGACTCGAAGGTAGACTCCGCACATAAAACTCGAAGACTGCCTCTTTGTGCATGTTCTCATCCACATAACCCTGCATCATGGTCAACTGATAAAGATCGGTAAGAAGCGGACTGGTTAACAGGTTCATTGATTTCTCCTAGAGTGGATTAGTTCTTATGGAAAAGGGTGAAAGTACCATAAACAATTCGTCGGCGTCTTATCAAGTGAAAAATAGATCGCAGAATTTCAACTATTCAGGGGGATCGCTGCGCCCTGCCGCCTATAGGGCGACGGTGCGAGTACAATTTTGTTGTCACTCCATCGAGAAATTACATTTATGTTTCTTTATCGCATCTTCGGCATGTAGAAAGAGACGGCAAATACTCCCCATATTCAACAGAGTATAGATATTAAAGCATGTTTTTGCATCTGGCACATATCTTGAGTTATAATATTTCGAATTTCAGATCAGGAGGAATAATAATAATGAAAAGATATTTCGTCGTGAGAGATGCTTTTTTGGGTGTCGTTGTGACTCTGCTCTTTCTGACAGCGGGTACGACTTCCATTTTGGCTGAGGATCAGAAACCCGCGGCAGCAGTGCCTGCCCCTACAACAGCACAGCAGCAGCGGCTTCGGCTGCGCCTGCGGAAGACAAGCCTACCGGTTCGTTAGCCATTTCCGGTTTGTCAAAATATGTGTGGCGGGGATATGAGATGACGAAGAACAGCGTTGTCATTCAACCTTCTCTGACTGTCGGTTATAAAGGGTTTAGCGCCAATATCTGGGGAAATATTGATACGAAACCCTACTCGACAACAGATGCCAGCTATTCCAGCACCTGGACAGAGACAGACCTTACTCTCTCTTATACCAAGACTTTTGGTATTTTAAACGCGGGTCTTGGTTACATTTATTATGGCCTGCAGGCCCCGAATGCCGGCGCCGTAAAACCTCTTGATTCACAGGAAATATTTATCACTCTCGGTCTTAACACTCTTCTTACGCCGACTTTGACGGCCTATAAGGAAATTGACCATTATCACCAGTATTATTTCCTGTTGGGTATTTCCCATACCTTTGAATTCAACAAGACCGTTTCGCTGCAACTGAGCGCATCCGCGAGCTACTTGCTCAGCGACTATGCCGATGCGACCCTCTACAATGTGAATTCATCGTATGGCGGCTATCCAAAGTTCAATGACAATTACCAGGCGACAAACGACAAATTCAGTAATTTCCACGACGGCGTGCTCACAGCGAGCCTCCCTATAAATGTGGCGAAATATCTAACCGTGGCCCCAACAGTATCCTACTCCTTCCCTCTATCGGACGATGCGAAAAGGGAGATCAAGGCCCGCGGCAAATTGGCCAATCCGGCTGATAACGACAGCAGTTACCTTTACGGCGGCCTGACTGTCACCTTAAGCTTCTAACACACCCGCCGTCGCAGCTATCGACAACCCCTCTTCCTTCGGGGTTAGGTGGCTGCGGCGGCTCCCCTGATTCCACGAGTCATTGCCGCCCACCGTGTCGTCATCTCTTGACTAAACGTTCAGGAAAGTCGGTGAATATCCCGTCAACGCCCGATGCCCGCAACCTATCAATTTCTTCGGGGCTATTAACCGTATACACAAATGCCTTCAGTCCACGTTCATGTGCACGTGCAATAAATCGTGCACTGGCGAGATTGATGTGGGCATGTACGGAGTATGCATCATATCGCCCGGCAAATATCGCATAGTGGCGACGGGGACGATCTATGAGAATACCTATCCTGATATAGGGGTTGAGCTTCCTGACCTTCCTTAATTGACGGCGATTGAATGACGATACTATAAACTGTTCATAATTCCAGTGCCGGTCCCTGACATACTCCTCGATCATCGAAACCGCCAATCCCTCTGTTTTAGGACCTTTTAACTCGACATTTATCCCGGCTCTGTGGTTTACCGAGTCGAGGACCTCACGGAGCGTGGGGATACGCTGACCCTTCCCCGCATCGAGGGAGCGCAGGTGTGCGAGAGATTTATCTCTGACATAACCGGTGCCGTTTGTAGTGCGCTCAAGTTGTTCGTCGTGTATAACGATCAGGTCGCCCTCAACGACATGCACATCTATTTCAATCCAATCAGCGCCCAGAGCAATGGCTTTCTCCACGGCCGCGAGCGTGTTTTCCGGTTCATGCCCTGATGCACCGCGATGGGCAAAACAGATGAGTTTTTTCATGGTGAGAGGAAAAGGAATAACTTGTTAGAATAATATTAAAAGCTGTTTAATTAAAACCTAAACACTTCGGCGCACTCCGTGACTACTCGTTTCCCTCCACAATCCCAACCTCTTCTTCCGTCAATCCATACAGTTCATAAACGAGCTTATCGATCTGACGGTCGGTGGTGTCGATCTGACGCTGGAGCGTAGTCTTGTCATGTTCGGTTTTTGCGGCTGCCAGTTTCTTATTGAGGGAAAGCATCTGCTCAACCAGCGTCACCATGTGGCTATGTCGGTCCTTGTCGGCAGCTTTAGAAAAGTCTATGGTGTAGACAGGGAGTTGTGACAAGAACTGGCGATTGGCAGACATCCATCCCCCGCGAAAGGGTGCGCTTACAAACGGAAAATACCAGTTCACTAATCTTGACTTGAGCAATCCGAGCAATATAGATCAGATCTTGAACTTGATAAGCCGAGCTTAGGTTGATGCACACCCAACAATCAGCTGTAATCCATGAAAGTGACTCTCCTTCGCCATCGAATGCCAGCATAAACTGATCTTCCGAGACGTGGGACACAAATTTTGATTCGCTGTAGAAGTGCCCAATATTTTGACTAGTCGTCCAAATCTATGCCAATCTGAATCTTTGAACATACCCTTGTACTCTTTCATACCAATCGTCTTTCGTTCTTTTTGAGGTACGCAGCAGTTCATGGATATTATTCCACTGAATTGCATCTCTATTGATTAGACGAACAGGACGCGTCTTCCACTTTATAAGGAAACAAAACATATTGCCGCTTGGGCAAACTACCATATCGTTGCACGTCAGTCCCGCTCACCAATGCTTGAAACAGCAGGTTCTTTTCAAAAATGTCGCGACTCAGAATTAAGTGCTTTAGACGCTAAACAGTAAGCAGTCGGTGTTTCTTCTACTAATTCATGATGAAAACATCATCGGCGCTCGTCTGCAATCCAACAAAAGATATCCGCACGCATCGCCAAGCTTCACCGGCATATTGCTCAGTCTCTCGAAAAGCGTCGATCCCTCGCCGACTGTGAAATTCCACTCTGCTCGCACTGATCTTGCCAGCCGAGATATTTCCCTCAACGACCTGCCACGACTCTCGCCACACGATCGAAATCTTGAACTTTTTTGAATCTGCACTCTCATTGTACCAGTCTTGATCAAGAAACCAGAAGGCAGCGTGTATGTCGTGGCATCCTTGAACAAATACCTGATGATCACCGAAATGAATTACTTCCGACAGAGTGATGGCCTTTAGCTAGCAAGTCTACGCAGTGGTTCGCCATACTGCGAATTGAAAAACTTATGTGGAAGAATGAAGCCAAGTCGCCCTTTGTTGTTTAAAAGGCCCAGGCCTTTTTCTACGAAGACCACGTATATGTCATAGTTTCCCTTGCTCGCGGATGTGTAACATGTCTTGTAAAATTCTACTTCCAGTGGCGCCCATTCTTTAAGCGCCTGAATGCGCACATACGGTGGATTCCCGATGACAGCGTCGAATCCGCCATTCTTGAAGATTACCGGAAATTCTTTTTCCCAGTCGAATACATTGACACGATAGCGTTCTCGTCATCAAAAAAGCTTAATTGTTGGTTGTCGTAGAAATCGGGGCCGATGAGGGAGTTGCCGCACTTGATGTTGTTCCCCAGATCGGGCAGAGCCCTTTCGCGGAAAAGTTTGAGTTGGTTAGACAGCGTTTGTTCGTTTTCGCCTTCGAGAACTTTGAGAAGGAGTGAGAGCTTCGTAACTTCCACTGCCTGCGGATCGATGTCAACACCATAGATGTTGTTAAGAAGGATGCGTTTTCTTTCCGCCGTTGTCAGACGCCACTCGCCGCGAATAATCTGGTAGAGAGTCGGATTTCGACCCTTCGCCCATTTTCCCGGATCATCTTCGATGTACTGGTCACGGTGCCAGTCTAAAAGATACTGATATGCGCCAATGAGGAAGGACCCGGAACCGCAGGCGGGATCGAGTATGCGAATGTCTGCTCGCACTGCCGCGAGGCCCCGGTTTCTTCCCTTCGAGGAGCTTGCCCACCGTATTCTTCACGATGTAATCCACGATATACGTTGGCGTGTAGTAGATGCCGCCCGCCTTCTTGACCTCCGGCTTTTCCTCTACCCTGGCCCGATGCCCCGCTGTGAGGTGGATGACCTTGCCCAGGAACTGCTCATATATCTGGCCGAGGATATCAGCGGGAAGGACGGAAAATTCATAGGGACTTTCGGGATAGTAAAGGCTCTTGAAGATTTCCTTTAATGGCTTATCGTCTATGGTGAGATTTAGAGTCAGGTCATCCGGCGGCTCATAGCGGTCTTTCTCTTTCCGGAAATGAAATAGACCGGAATTGTATTTGTCGTCCGCTTTGTAATAGATCTGGATTAAACGTTGATAGATATTCGTGCCGTTCTGAAGGGCCATAAGCTGGGCATTCGGTTCAATCCCCCGGTCTTCACAGATACGCAAGAAGATGATCCGGTCAATTGTCTTTCCTACAGCGAAATTGAGTTCACGTTGCGTCAGCTTTGGATTTCGGAGGGCGATAATCTGCGCCAGGGACTGCCGCCAAGTGTCGATGTCAGAAAGGAAGGCGGCATCAACACCGGCAGTTCCTTTTTTGCGACTCGCGGTTGCGGCGTAGCGGTCGAAGGAGCCTTTGAGAACGGCATCCTTGGAAAAGATCGAATGAGACTTCTTCCCAGGTTTTTTCGAAGCGCCGGTAATTGAATTGCATAATGCGCGCGGTTGAGGCCTTATCCGTGATCTTAGGCTTTACCGCGCAATCATAAACGGCAAGTTCCTCAAAATTGGTGAGGATGGAGAGCGGAAGTTTGGCGGACCATGCGTAACGCCGCAGTTGATATGAGGGGCTGGGATCATCCGAAATGTTGATGGAGGGTCTCTTTGTTTCAACAAAGAATTTCCGCATACCGCCGACGCGGAACGAATAATCGGGGGCTTTGGTAGCACCGCCTACCTTGATGGCGTCTTCGTGGATCACATCTTTGTAGACTTCCGCATAGCCGGCTGTGTTGTCTACGTCCCAGCCGAGCGCCTTGAAGAACGGATCCACAAACTCGCGGCGCAGTTGTGTCTCATTATAGCCGTCTGACTCGTAAGCCTCGCGGTTTCGGTCAAAACGCTCAACAAGATCCATTATTTCTTTGGGAGCAGCCATCTTTTTATCCATTATGATCAGACAGGTTCCGCTAACAGCTTGACCCTTTGCCCGTCAATCTCAAGAGTAGTCTTGGAAAAGGTATATTTACGGATTATCTTGCCATCCTTGAAATGCATCACGTCAACGCCACGCCTTCGCTCAGGCTTTCCCCGGTATCCTTTCTCGCCTGAAGGCCAGTCCAAGGTCCACTGGAAAAGAACTTTTTGATTGCCTTCATCGATGAAGGTGTCTTCCTCAGTGAAGCGGAAACCGCCGTGATTCTTGAACCAGGGATCCCAGGCCTGGTGGATTGCCTTCTTGCCCTGTGCTTTGCCGCCCGTCCAGTTTTCGAAGATAGCGTCCTCATGAAAGAGGTCCATGACCTTGTCAAGATCATGAGCATTCCAGGCCTCATACCACTGGGCCAGGGTATTTCTAATTTCCTTAGCGGTAAGCATAAATCTCTTCCTCCCCGTAACACATTGATAAGAAATTGATTCTGCGAGGTTGGAGTATAAGATGGACGTTAATGTGTGTCAATGAATAATGAAAGACAGGGCAAGTCTAACGCGTCTTGCCGGAACCTCAAAAATCCTTGCCGATTTTCAGCAATATCCGCTTTCAGAAAAGCTCATGCCCCATATGACTGCTCACGTATCGCAACTATTGAGAAGCTGCCTATCAATTATTGCATACAGTCTACTTATCCTCAATTTATGTGATTGGATTATACCGACGTTTACGATTTAAAATTCACAGATGTGTGAATGATAAGCGCAATCCATGAGCTTATGAAACCCTTATCAGAAATCGACATAGAGGTCATTTTATAGGAGACCCATCATAAAATAATTTAAAGAATTGTATCCCGTTAAGAAAACTCGGGGCCGTCCTTTGATGATCCCCTCTGTATACAGGTTTAAATTCCAATGTTGAGACTCCGTCTTTCACAAATATGACGAACTCTCCTGCATACTCATCTTCCGGAACCCCTAAAAATAATTTATGCGAGCCTGTTGTCAACCTTATTTTTTTGTTAAGGATATATCTGATACCTCTACCTCCATCAGGTATCCTCTCACCCTTCTCATTATAGGTCGCGGTAATTTCCTCTTGTCCATCAATCTTCCATAAAGCTGCCTGCCCATCGATATTAAATACGAAGGGGAATCCCGGTCTTCCAGAAAATGAATCGTTTGACTCCCATAGATAATACCCTTTGGGTGGGGTCTTAATAGACACTATAATAATGACATTCGCATATCCGCTTGGGATCGTTTCGTCATTTTTGATCTCAACAAATACATCCGATCTCGTACTTAGAGATTTTGCATTTATTTCTTTTAGAGCGCTTCCGCACCCCGAAAGCAGGGCTACCAACAAAGCAGAGAAAAGAATAATGGATGTTCTATTCATTCTGATACCCCCGATAACGTTTTCAGATTATGCCCATTCTTCTTTCGAAACATTCCAATAATGAGCAGGACTAAGAAAAAGAGTGCACTCAGTGATGCGACGATGACCGGGGCTACGGGCAAATCCCATTTATACGAAGCGACAATTCCAAATGTGCTTGAGACAAGGCCGAGCAGCCAACCGGTAATCAGCACCTTAATAGGTTGCCTGGTGAAAAGCCGTCCGATCAGGGCCGGAATGATCAGGAAGGCGAACACCTGAAGGATGCCTGCCATCTGGACGGACTTGACCAGGACGATTGCAAAACTGAGGAAAAAAGCAAACTCCCACAGAAATCCTCCATTTCCATTCCGGGACAGTTCAAGAAATCTTTTTCCGAATATCATGTGCGGCACCCCGATTATGAAATACAGGATGAATGTGTATAAGACACTTTTAGGCTCAACCCATATGATATTGCCATTCAGTATCGACTTGAATTCTTCAAGTCCATGAGGAGACCGATCAAGAATGAGAATGCTTGCGGCAAATGAAAAAATATAGAGCACACCTATAAAGGCTTCAATATTTGTATATCGTGCTATGCGCCGGGAAAAGGCTAGGATGAATGCCCCCAGGACGGCAAAGGCAACCGAAAAGATATACCTCTCTGTTCCCTCATGCCCGAACAGGAAGGAGAGCGCGATACCGACTCCCACGAACTGAGCCAGGGAGAGATCAACAAAGATGATCCCCCTCTCCAGAATGTGGATGCCGAAATAGGCATGGATGAGGATGAGCACGACACAGGCCGCAAAGGGCCATATTAAAAAGCTAAGGACTTCCACGTGAACCTCCTATTGCAGGGATGACAGAACAGTATCCATGAAGCTGAACCAGTCATTTGTGCCGGGAACGGAACCGACGTCCTGAGGAATGATGATCACTCTGACACCGGTCTTCTTCGACAGGGCCTGCGCCTCATCTAACCCATAGGAAGGTGTAACAAGTATCCCGTCCGGCCGTATCTTCTTCATCGACTCAATCAACCTTTCTATATGCCCCGCAGACGGCGGAATGCCGGGCTTCGGCTCAACGTAACCGATGAGTTGAAAGCCGAATTCATTCGCCATATACTCGAATAATTTGTGATAGGACACATACCTTTTTCCCTTCGGGGATTTTTTGTCCCACTGAATTTGTCGGCTTCTCAATCGTTCCTCAAACGATGCGAGGTTTGTCCTGTAAAAAGATGAATTCCCGGGGTCTATATTCGACAATTCCTGGGCCATGCCGCGGGCGACTCTTAAGATATTTGACGGAGAGTAGTGGTAGTGGGGATTCCCGAGAGGATGGACGTCCCCCATGCTTCGGTCCGCCGTAGGCTGCTTTTCAATGACATTGACGAAGCGGGAGCAATCAAAGTTACCGGGTTGTCCCGGCTGGACTCTTGGGTTTCTTGAAGATTCAAATAAGAGCGGGAGATAGCCGATTTCGAGGTCCAGGCCATTATACATGAGGACGTCAGCATCCCTCACAGCAAGGATCATGCTCGGCTTTGCCTCTATGTAATGCGGGTCCTGGGTCGGCTTCACCAGAACCTTTATATTGACTTTATCTCTTCCCAATTCGCCCGCCAGACTGCCGATCCAGGGCAGTGTGGTAACAACGTTTAACTTTGCATGCGCTGATGTGGAAAGCGCTGCAACTATCAAAAGGGAAAGTATTAATTTTTTCATGGTCATATTTTACCTCCTAAAACTGGTGGGCCGGATGGGCGCCTATGCTGAAGATAGCCTGAAGGAAAACTTCATGGTTGACCTTGCCGGACACGTCCGATTCGTCGTGATTGTACTGAAGCCTCAGAAGACTGAACTCCGAAAACGCATAATCGATCATGGCAGTCGCTCGCCACGGCCTTCTACCCATGTCCTGTTTCGCTCCTCCGAGGTTATAATCGTCCTTAAGAATACTGAGCATATCGTATCGCACGCCGAACTCCCATCGGTCCCAGAGGTAAACACCCTGGATGTAAATACCATCCTGGTATCTCTCGAGACGCGCGATCGATCCCAGGTTCATATCAGTCAGATCGCCGTACTGGGAGCGATAGAGATATTCGCTCTGTATCTTGAACCCTTGATATTTAGAGGGCTTCCACTTGTAAGTGAACTCGAAGCCGTAAAGCGTGGAATCTCCTGTGAAGTCGGAATTTGCCTGGACTGTGCTTGTCTTTGTCTTGCCCGTGATAACCGACGGTCCGAAGAGAATGGTCGCGTTATCGCTCACGTCAACGGACGCCTTGGCGAAGGCCGTATAGGCGTGAGGGCCACCGGTTGCATCGGGACCGAACAGGGTTGCGCTCTCGCCTTGAAGGACCTCGACGCCCAGGATAGTGTAAAAAGGCAGGGGCGGAAGATAAGTATATTGAACTCCTTTCTCGCCAATCCCCTCGTTGCCAATAAACGCCCTATAAGGGAGCGGGGCATCCACAAAATCCCAGGCATGGGGATGCTGGGCATTGATTCTTCCAAAGCCGCTTTTGAACTTGCCGGCCTTGATCTGATTCCCTGTAGGAAGAGCGGTGGTGACAATGTACGCCTCTTCCAGAGTTGCGCCGTCTTCCGTCACGGGAATCTGTGCATAGAAATTAAAGTAAGGATCCACCGGCGCATAAATAGCAATCTCCGCGGAGTCGAGGTTAAAGCCGTTCTTGCGGTCGATTCCATCCGTTGTGTAGCCTCGCACACCGCGGTTCCTGAGTTCGTCATTGGTCAAATTCGACGAATATGCGTAGGTATTAAGCACCATGGAAATATTCGGATTGGAGAGCGCCGAGCCGCCGAAGACGCCCGTTGTCCCTGCGGGTTTCTGCGTTGCCGGCTCAGTTGTTGCCGTAGGGATTGTCTGCTTCTCTGCGGCAATTTGTATTCTGATCTGATCTTTCAATTCCTCGATAATTTTCTGCTGTGCTTCGATCGTCTGCTGCTGCTTTTTTAAGGTCTCTTCCATGGCCTGTATCCTTGATTCGAGGTCAGCGCCCATAGCCTGGCTCGAAAAGCCGGCGAAGATCAGGAGACCAATCAGCGTCATCATTCTTTTCATAGATAAACCCCTTTCGTCTTGAAAAATAAAAGGCGTCTGCTTAAACCTATGCATTGGTTCGGCAGTCTAAGATACGCTTGGATTGATAGATTACGCCTGAGAAGCTAAGGGAGGTGCCCTGTAGGCAAAGGTGGGGAAAATCGGCCAGGAAATGTGGATTATTTCCGTGTATGAATAAAGATAAGAAACATCTTGATGGAAGGCAAAACCGGCATCACCGCCGGTACCTGTATAACAGCACGGAACGCTTGCCACGCATATAGGGCAATCCGAGTGCCGGGAACTATCTTCGTGGTGATGAAAACCGACTATGATGATAGCGAAAAGGAAAACAACGGAAAAAAGGAATGTTATTTTCTGGCGGTGCAATATTGAAATCATGTTTAAATTATATGACTATTTTATTTTTTGTAAATACTTATTTACGAGGCTTCTATATTTCCGATTGAAACGTTGTATCGGAAGACAGGAAGCAAAATTCTCCCTTGCAGGAATAAGCTGCTGCTTCATTTACACTCTGCTTCGGATCAAATATTAAATTTCAGGAATCAGCGCAGGGAGAGCAGGGAAGATGGCCTGATCATGCTTCCAATTGTATGCGAGCACCTCGACGCCCAGTTTCTTCAGCTTTCCATTGAGCGTTTCATCGATAGCATCCGGGACAACGAGAATCAGATGGGGTTGCTTTGAGAGCTCCGCATTGGCAAGCAGCAGCCGGGCGGCAGCAGACTGTATACTTGATATTGATGTATCGGTGGTTACTTCGAAAACAGCCGTTATCTCTTGTCTGGCATTGACAGTAAGGAGGTCCCGTTCAAGGTCATTCCCCGCCCTAAAACCAAGGCGGGAAAGCACATCGTATAAATCCTTTACGATCAGGCCGTGGTCGCACATCGATGCAGGATCACTTAACGGGTCTGCATAACTCGCACCGATAATTTCTTCCCGAAAATGAAGTTCGTCGAATGATATCTCCAGTTGAGAGGTCCGGGACGAGAAAACATTTTTCATCCTGTCAACCTTGCGGACAAACTGACTCACCTGCCTGACAAACCGGGGCGAATTCAGAACGCCTATTAAAGCGACCGTGGTTTCCGCGGAACCATCTTCCATGACAGCCCAAACGCCCCTGTAATGGTCATCGAACAGGGCCTTGCCTACGCCTTTCCTGCCGCCGCCGATTCTGCCTCTGTGCACCACAAAGATTCGGCCATTGCGGTCTATCGCCAGCGCCCCGCCGATACGCCTGTCAATACCTTTTGCGGGAAAATTGATTTCACAAGTAATAGGAATGTGAGATGAACCCGTCGGCTTTTCCGCCCCGAAGGCATGCCCATATCTACTTCCCGACATCTTTTCGTGCGCCATCCAAATGCCGAGGCGTTCCGACCACAAGGCCTTCGCCTTGAGCGTTGCGCCGGGATGGCCCAGATTCACAGGGATTTTTTCATCGATGAAGGGCTTGAAGGATTTTATAAACTGTCGCCTGTATTTCTTGATGGCGGATTCGTCGTCAAGGACTTTCAGCATTGTCCCTTCTCCATTGACCGGGATTCGGCGAAGTTTTTTATTGATGGGTTGTTCGGAATATTTACAGGAAACACCCCGCTTAATCAAGCCGTTTTCTGAATCGTTTCATTACACCTATAAAGCTGTATTCATAAGCCTTAAGATGATTTTTGTAGATCTACGCTCCAGGAAGACAATTTGTCATTTCCTTTTGAGAGGATCCCCCTGTTTTTATAGCGCACGTCGCTTACTCTTAAATGGAATTCGGCTCCAGTGTATACGCCATTTTCTGAGCAGCATGTGGAGATGATAGCATCGTCAACAATGATGAGCCTGCCCAACAGAATTCCCAGGCCGGTGTTAAAGGATTTCCATGTAGTCCGATTATCGCCTTCTTCGGGAGGAATAATTTCATAACGATTGCTAATCTTGATTGGATTTTCTCCCATCTCGATCTCCACCTCCCCCTCATTCAGCCACAAGCCTTCCAGATGCGTGATTCTGACCGTTCCTTTGAGCGATAAAACTCGTTCCATGTCGTCAAAGTAACGGCCTCGGGCAATCCAGACTCCCTCCTTAAACAAGAAAGTATGCGTCATCTCCGGATGTCACCTCCCCCGTGGATTCTATCATTTGCGGACTGCTGGAGCGGCGGAACGTTGCCTTCTTGACCGTTTTGAAACCGGCCTGTGGCGGAGGAGGATGTAAGTTGCCCCTGCACCGCCGTCGTAAGACTGCGCGCTTGCGAAGGCTATCACCCACTTGCGCCAGTGACTGCAGGTAAGCCACTTATGGACGTTATTCTTCAGGACCGGTTCGCCGGGTGAAGAAAGACCGCGTCCATGGATTATTAGAACCGCCCTCTTGCCTGATTTCACCGCCCCTTTCAAGAACTCTTCGAATGTCGTCTTTGCCTCCGCTACGCCCTGTCCGTGAAGATCGACATGGGCCTGTATGGAAAAATCTCCACGATGAAGTCTCCCGGCAAACTCCGGATGCACGTCATATCCTGTGCCCTCGATGTACTCCGGCGTATCCGAAATGACGAAGCCTTCTCCAGATTCTACAAGACTCGTAAGCTGCCCGACGATTGCCGCTTCCGGAGACTCTTTGACGTCATCCGGCAGCTTGATCCTGATCTTATTCCCCACGCACTTGTTCTGTTGCATCGGTTTCACGTCCTGAACGGCCTCCAGAAATATTTTCTCTTCAATTTCCGGATCGGCGGCAGGCTCCGGCTCACATCTGGATACGATAGCGGAGGGCCGCCTGGGATGCCTCACTGCCACGCAGTTCTTCAATTCTCCGAAAGGGTTGTATTTTAGAGAGGAATCAGAAGTTGCCATGACGATCGCCCCTTCTTTAATCAAGCCGTTTCCTGAAACGCCTTACAGCCGCGGTAAACACGACGAGTCCGAGAACAGTCAGCGCTGCATACTGGGGCCAGAGAATTTCAAGACCTATGCCTTTCAGGAAAATGCCCCTGATGATAACCAGAAAATACCTTAAAGGGTTCAGGTATGTCAACCATTGAACGACGACCGGCATGTTGACAATGGGAAAGACAAAGCCGCTGAGCATAAAGAAGGGGAGAATAAAGAAGAATGTCGTCATCATGGCCTGCTGCTGCGTTGAGGAAACGGTGGAGATAAAGAGACCCACACCCAGAGTGGAGAGAAGAAACAGACATGTGGCTATGAAGAGCAGGACGACGCTCCCGGCAAGCGGTATCTCAAACCAGACAACGGCAAGAATCGTTACCGCGACCATTTGCACAATTGAGATGATGATATAAGGGATCGTTTTCCCGATGATCAGTTCGACGGGCTTTAACGGAGTCACAATCAACTGCTCGATTGTGCCGGCCTCTTTTTCCCTTATAATGGCAATCGAAGTCAAAAGCAGGGCAATCAGCATAATTACAAAGGCGACTATGCCGGGAACGAAGAAATACTGACTGTCAAGGTTCGGATTGTACCACGTTCTGATTCTGGCGTCGATTTTACCGTAATCCATGCGATTGGGATACAGTTCCTTGAGCAGGTCCCGGTTCAGCTTGTCGATGACCAGCATGGAGTAAGCTATCCGGACGGACGCCATGTTGCTCATTGTCCCGTCGGCAATGATTTGAATATCCGCCGTTTCTCCCTTTCTGATTTTCTTGCTCAGATCAGGCCCGATCTTGATGGCCATATCGACCTTCGCATTTAATAAAGACTCCTCAAGGTCACGGTCGTCTCTCAATACCTTTATAATCCTGAATATCTTATTGGCGCTGAAGGCATCAGCGACCATACGACTTTCCCGCGTGCGGGACTGATCAAGAATAGCGATCTGGATGACACTTATATCGTAATTCACCACGTATCCGAATAAAAGCAGCTGAATAAGCGGCGCAACGATAAGCACGCGCCTGCTTCTCTTGTGGCGGAAAAGGAGAATAAACTCCTTACGTACAAGTTCCCGGATGCGAAGCCAGCTCATATTACAGCCCTTCCTTCTTCAGCAACACATAGTTCACGACTGCGAGAACAGCGAACATTAAGAGCATGACTAAATAGCTCGGCCAAAGGTGTTCGAGCCCGAGGTTCCGTAAATATAGACCGCTCAGGATATTGACATAGTAGGTAGCGGGAACAACATATGTCACAAGCTGCAGGACCTTCGGCATATTGACGACAGGGAAAACAAAATTAGATAGAAGCAACGACGGAAGGTACGTTAAGAGAATTGCTCCCTGATTGGCAAGCAGCTGAGTTTTCGTGACGCACGAGATGAATAGACCCAGCGTCAGGGCGACGGATAGATAAATGGAAGAGGCTAAGATCATCAACCAGAAGCTGGACTTCATGACGATACCGAAGAGAACCTGCCCCATGAGAATGGAGATAAGAACATCGGTCAATCCCACAAAGAAATACGGGATCGCCTTGCCGATCAGAAATTCACCGGCAGTGAGCGGAAGAGATTTGATCGTTTCCATTGTCCCGTTCTCGTATTCCCTGGCAATGACTAACGAAGTTAGCATGGCCCCCACGATCATGATGATGACGGCAATGATCCCGGGAACGATGAAATTACGGCTCTCCAGGTCTTCGTTAAACCATACGCGTATCTGGCCGCTGATAGGCGGCTTTATCTGCTCCATGCCCTGACGGTTGAGGAAGGAAATGAGCAATTTCTGGTTATACTGCGAGACGAAGGCATTCATATATCCTCTCGTGATATTGGCAAAGCTGGGGTCGCTTCCATCGAGAAGGACCTGCAGTGGGGCTGCACGGTCCGAGCGGATATCTCTGGTCCAGTTGGGGGGTATTATGATCGCAAGTATAGCCCATCCGTGGTCTAAATAGTCGGTGGCGGCATGTGTATTGGGCAGGCGGGCGGCAATATGAAAATAGGGGGACGCCCCGAGATGCTCAATGAAATCCCGGCTCACATCCGTATTGTCATGATCCACCACGACAGTTTCTACATTATCGACATCGAGGCTCAGGGCATAGCCGAAGAGGAGAATGAGCAGCAGCGGGAGGGCAAATGCCAGATACAGGCTCCGGAAATCCCTTATCAGATGATAGAACTCCTTGCGCGTGACAGCTTGAATATTTCTCAGTTTCAATGGCGAGATACCTCGTCAGAATTTACCTTCCCGGTCATGAGAGTGATAAAGGCCTCATTCAGGTCGGCGTCAGGACGACCTGGACATGCTGCAGCAATGATTTCCGCGGGGCTGCCAGCGGCGACTATCTTACCCTCATTGATCATCACTATCCGCCCGCAATACCGGGCTTCATCCATATAATGTGTAGTAACAAACACCGTAATTCCTTCCGAAGCCAGTTGACGGATGAAATTCCAGAAATGCTGGCGTGTAATGGGATCCACGCCTGAGGTGGGTTCATCGAGAAAAAGGATATCCGGGCGATGGAGGAGCGCGCAGCCCAGGGCGAGACGCTGACGCCAGCCCTGCGGCAGCTCCCGCGTATATCGGTCACGCACCTCCCCAAGCTGCGTCATATCCAGTATCCAGTCAATGCGCTCTTTCCACTGGTTCTCGGGCACAGCATAGACGCCGAGATAGAATCTGATATTTTCGAACGGACTCAGATCTTCGTATAGGGAAAACTTCTGCGACATGTACCCTATAGATTGCTTGATTTCCTCGGGCTCTCTTGCGATGTCGTGTCCTGCCACCTGGCCACTGCCGGAAGTGGGAGTCAATATGCCGCAAAGCATGCGGATGGTCGTCGATTTCCCGGAGCCGTTGGGCCCCAAGAAACCGAAAATTTCTCCCCGTCTTACGGAGAATGTGATCTTATCCACCGCAACGAAGGCGCCAAACCGCTTTTCAAGGGCATTTACAGATACGGCCTCACCGTTTGAAGGAATCACGAACAATCTCCTTATCCACTTCTCCGATGCGGTTGATCATAGCCTCTTCGAGGCTTACGAAATGGCCGCGCACTTCCTGCGGCGTGGCAATATTGAGGATGCGGGAACGATGCATCAGCGCCAGACGATCGCACTTTTCTCCTTCGTCGAGATAAGCCGTGGATACTACGGTAGTCATGCCGTCCGTGCGCATCTGGGCGAGTATATCCCAGAACTCCTGCCGCGAAACAGGGTCCACGCCGTTCGTCGGCTCATCGAGGATCAACACCTTCGGTTCATGGACCAGAACGCATGCCAATCCAAGTTTCTGTTTCATTCCGCCGGAGAGGTTGCCTGCCAGCCGACCGACAAAAGGGAGTAAATTGGAAAATCCGAGATACTTCTCTCTCCTCCTAGCACGTTCTTTTCTCGGGACGTTAAAGACGTCCATGAAGAACAGCATATTTTCGTCAACGGTCAGATCCTGGTAAAGTCCAAAACGCTGAGGCATATAGCCGATCAGAGGTTTTACCCGTTGTTTATCCCTTACCACGTCCATGGTGCTGATCAGAATGCTCCCGGAGGATGGTGGGATCATTGTCGCTGTCATGCGCAGCAGAGTTGACTTCCCGGCCCCGTCGGACCCGACGAGCCCGAAGATGGTCCCCTCATCCACGGACAGCGTCACATCACGCACAGCCTCCACGTCGCCAAAGTGCATGGAAACATTCTCCATGGAAATGAAAGATCTATTGTCTGCAACCATGGGCGGTTCTCTCTGGAATGTCTATCCTCACGTTTTGCAAGAGGGGATAGGAAGGGATTCTCACCGCAGCCAGGCGTCTGCCGGCATGCCGGTCTTTAGTTCGAAAGAAGGATTGGGGATGGAGACCTTCACAAGATACACCAGTTTCACCCTTTCCTTTTTGGTCTGAATTATCTTAGGGGTAAATTCACCTTCAGGTGAGACGAATGTTACTTTCCCTTTGTAAACCTTATTGGGAAAGGTATCGATTTTTACGTCCACGTCCTGCCCCGGTTTCACCTTTCCGATCTGCGTCTCATCCACAAATATTTTCAGATCCACTGTCTCAAGATCGGCCATTGTCAGCACCTCGCGGCCGGGGCTGACCACTTCTCCGGGTTCCACATTGCGGCTCGTGATGATCCCATTGTACGGGGCAAGCAACCGGGTATATTGCAACTGAATGTCGGACTGTTCGAGAGCCGCCTTGGCCTGTTTGATCTGGGAGGCGGCTGCCTCTATTTCCTGCTTCGTTGCTTCAACCTTTTTCAGGTTGCTCTTCGCCTGTCTCAAGGCGGCTTCCGCATCATCAAGCTTAGATTTAGCCGTATCGTAGCCGAGCTTCACCGAGTCCCTTTCCTTTTCCGTGACAACACCTCGCTTGAACAACTGCTCGTATCGCTGATAATTCTTCCGGGCGTCATCCATGACGTCTCGCGCGCTTGTAACATTTGTCTCCGCCCTAACGACATCGGCGGGAAGGGTGCTTTTGTATATGTTAAGCATTGTGGCAAGCTGATCCCGTGTATTGATCGACCGGGCATGATTTGCCTGCGCCTGTTCTTTCTTTGACTGAAATTCCGTGGGATCGAGCTCGGCAAGGAGTTGATCCTTTTTGACGGCATATCCTTCCCTGACGGCCACGTTGATGACGCGGCCACTTGCCTGGAATGCGAGATTGGAATTGGTCGCCTCAATCGTCCCTGAATAATAAAATTCGCCCCGCTGGGACTGCCACTGCCCAAAATAGACCAGTGAGCCAACACCTATAAGGAGAACCATAAACACTATGAAGATAATCCGCTTCTTCATGGCAAGACCTCCCGCACACCCATCGCCCTCTCCAGTCTGGCTATGCTTATGTTGTAATCACTCAACGCATTGAAGTAATCTGTTTTCGCTCTTGTAAGCAGGGTCTGCGCATCGATGACATCCGTTGACGTTCCAACATGCTCCTTGTATCTTTCAGTGCTGACTCGGAAGTTCTCATCTGCCTGCTCAATCGATTTTTTTGTAACCGCCACCTGTTTCTCCGCCTCATGGAGGGCGAGCCAGGCATTCTTGACTTCGAGAGATACCTGGTCTCTCACGTTGTCCAGGGCGTAGGCCACCTGGTTTTCCCGGGAGCGGCTTGCATCGACCCTGTTCTTGGTTCTTCCCCACTCCCAGAAGTTCCAGCTTGCCACGCCCATGATGTATGAATTGTCCTGATTTCTGTATGGGCTCCCGTTGACATTCGCATTGTCGCCATAGCGTTCGAAATGTCCCACCAGATTTACAGTCGGCAGATATTCGCTCTTGGCGAGTTTTACGAACTTCTGTGACTGTTCAACCTTCCTGGCATACGACTTGACCTCCGGCCTGTTTTCCAGAGCAAGCCTCTGGCATTCGTCGAAGGTCTTGTTATAAGACGTGAGAGCGAGTATATCCTCCACCTCCGTCGGGGTATTGATCTCCCTCCGGAGGACGGTGTTGAACTTCGCCTTCGCCATCTCTACAGAATTTTCAGCCCTCACGAGGCTCTGCTGGCCGTTGGCCAGCTCCACCTCGGCGCGGAGGAGGTCATTCTTCGGTATAACGCCGACATCGAAGAAATCCTGGGCCATGCGGCGATGCGACTCGAGCTGCTCGACCGATTGTTTTGCCACATCAAGAATTCGTTCTGCCTTGAGCACGTTGAAATAGGCCACCCTCACGTCCTGTACCAGATCGTGAACAACCGATGTTTCGTCGAGCGCCGCGATCTCATGGCCGATCTTGCCCGCCTCATAGTTCGCGAGTATCGCGCCTCCGGCGAAGATGGGCTGTTTAACCTCCACTGCCCAGGAATAATTGTCCTTGGTCCCCGTAACCACCGTGACAGGCCCCGTAGGCAGGAGGCTAGCAGTCAGTGTCGGATCCGCATCAAGCCTCTGGTAGCTGTAATACGTGCTGAATTTCGGCAGGAATCCCGTGAACGCCTCCTTCTTCTGCGCCTCTGCGCCTTTGACGCCCTCCTGAGCCGACTGGACAAGAACGCTCTGCTTCATCGCAAGGTCAATGCTCTGCTGCAGCGTCAGCTTCTCAAGGCCCTGGGCCGTATCACAGGCCATGCCGATAAAGGCGATCGTCACGGAAATTATCAGATGTTTATTCTTCGTTTGCATATTCCCCTTCCCTTCATTTCTTCACGGCTCTTAAAATGAGATTTTCGATTTCACCGGCGATATTTCCGGATATCCTGTCGTCCAATTTCCTTATACCGGGAGGCAGCCAGTTATACTTGGCCCTGATGGGCGCGCTGGTCTTGTAGGTTACCATGGCTCCCATAACCATTATGTGTATCAGGAAGGGAACCGTTTCTATGAAAATTCCTTTTTCCACACCTTCTTTAAGGATCCCCCGGAGCATATTTACGATATGAAAAATATCCCGCGCCACCACCTCCGGCAGGTGCTCTCCACCGGAAGCCACTTCACGCATCATGACCGGAGCAACCTGGGGGTTTTCGTCTATATTGCGGGCAAAGGTGCGGACATAAACTCGGAGCTTTTCTTCAGGGTCGCGTATGTCTCTTATCTTGCCGGCGATCATCTCCGCTGTATTGCCGATAACGTTGCTTATGACCTCCGCGTAGAGTTTTTCCTTGTCGCCAATATGATAATAAATCATGGCCTTATTGACCCCTGCGCGCTTGGCAATCTCATCTACGCGCGCCCCGGAAAAGCCCGACTCCGAAAAGACGCTTGCAGCGGCCTTCAGAATGCGCTTGACAGTGATACTCTTTTTACCGGCTGATAGTGGAAGGTCCATTCTTGCACCTCCGTAGAGAGTCAATTATAAACTAACCAGTTAGTTATACCATTTGGTAAATAACATGCGCTCCGCAGTACTGTCAAGTCTTATTGTCGTCATTGGATTGAAATCAAAGAAAACGTTACAAGACACGATCCGCCGTGGAGCCGGTGCGGATCGCAATCACCATGGACGGGGGTCACTTTTTCTTGTGCGCCTTTTCCAGTTCCTCGTTAATATACCATATCTTGATGCCTAGGGACTGGCAGAGCTTCCGCACGTATTTCAATTTCTCCAGTTCATGTTCCGTGGGATTGGTGATAAACACGGCAAGACCGGGTTTTCTTCCTGTCTCTTTGGCATAGTGCAGCGCCTGGCCTATGCCTTCGTGGAATTTATCGAGCCTCTCGACCTCGATGGCATAGTCCCCTGTCAATAAATCTATTCTGCCGTAGTTCACAGACACTTCCGTCCGGGCATGGCCTTTGAAATAAACGCGGTTGAAAGCCTCTTGATAATCCTTTTCCGTTTCCAGAATGTGATGCCTGGGCGCGGCGCACGCCGATATCATGGCAAAGAAAAGTGCTATCAGCAGATATGGATATAATTGTTTGAGCCGCGTTCTTATCAGCATCTAAGGACGTTTCCTCGGGTTCTTGATAGCTTCTTAAGGAAAATCACCAGGTAATTTATCGGTCCTATCCTCAACAGTCTAGGTCTCCTGGTACAATATAATTCAACAAATTTCAACTAGTTCTGTCTTGACACCCCCAGTCGGCTTGCTCTATATTTTATATAGGCGAAGACATCATCACTCTTTGGCGAGCTTATGCAAGTGCCTCCTGTCAAGAAGAAAGAGTACAACCTCCGTATCGAAGAAAGGGAACCGGGGGATGTGATTCTCTTCGTCTCAGGCCGCATTGCCCTCGATGATCTGAATGACTTCACATCTGACGCCAGGGGCATTCTGCAAAATATACCTCTGCGGAAATTGATGGTGGATATCGCTGGAGTCAAGTACCTGGATAGCGCAGGTACACTCGCCTTGTTCCAACTGGAGGAGGAACAGACAGCCAGGTCAGCTTCCGTTACATTTCATGGTGTCACCGATGAAGCCAAAGGCATCCTGAATCTTCTCGACAAAAAAGCACACCACATCCCGCCCCTTGTCCTGGAGCGGAAACCCCCGAATGTCCTGGAGCAGATGGGAGAAGCCACCCGGCTGCTTCTTAGTGATTTCGTCGAGGTTATGAGTTTCGTTGGCGAGCTTATACTCGCCCTCATTCACAGTCTCCGCAGGCCGCGCTCGATGCGGTGGAATGATGTCCTCTACTACATGAAAAGGGCCGGCGTTGACGGCCTCCCCATTGTCGGGCTTATCGGCCTTCTCATGGGACTCATTATGGCTTTCATGTCCTCATTGCAGCTCAAGCAGTTCGGCGCAAACATATACGTGGCATCCCTCGTGGCGATTGCCATGGTGAAGGAACTGGGACCCATCATGACCGCCATCCTGGTGGCAGGGCGTTCGGGATCTGCATTTGCGGCTGAAATCGGTACGATGATCGTGAATGACGAGGTTAATGCGCTGAAGACAATGGGATTTGAACCGATTCAGTTCCTGGCTGTGCCTAAATTTTTGGCGACTATCCTTGTCGTGCCCCTCTTGACCTTGTATGCGGATATTTTCGCCATACTGGGTGGCCTCGTGGTCGGTATCGTGGGACTTGATCTGACCGCCTACTCTTACATCCAGCAGACCCGGGAAGGTATTGCCGTCTTCGATATCGTATCGAGTCTGGTCAAATCTGCCGTCTTCGCCGGGCTGATTGCCGGAATCGGATGTCAGAGAGGATTCCAGGTACGCGAGGGGGCAGAATCGGTGGGCACATTTACGACATCGGCGGTCGTATCGGCCATATTCCTCATTATAGTCGCGGACTCGGCCTTTGCAATCATCCTTCACTACGTGAGATGATGATGGAGGGAGCGGAATAACCAATCATGAGATACGGCTAATGAACGACGAACCCATCATCAAAGTGGAAAATCTTACCGCCGGTTATGGTGACACCACTATTCTGGAAAACGTCAGCTTCCGGGTCAGCCGGGGCGAGATATTCATGCTGCTCGGAGCGAGCGGGTGCGGCAAGTCCACGCTCCTGAAGCATCTCAACGGTCTGCTAACACCTTCTTCAGGACGGATTATCATTAACGGAACAGACATAACTGCAGCCGATGGAGAGACCATGCGAGAGGTCCAGAAAACAATCGGTGTCCTATTCCAGGCGGATGCCCTGTTCGGCTCCATGACGCTCTTCGAGAACATTGCCCTGCCCTTGTATGAATACACGGATCTCTCGCCGGACATGATCGATCGGGTCGTGAAGAATGAAACTCGCCCTGGTCAATCTGCCCGGGCATGAAAATCATATGCCCGCTGAACTCTCCGGCGGTATGAGGAAAAGGGCTGCCCTAGCCAGAGCCATGGCGCTTGACCCGCTGCTTCTCTTCTTCGACGAGCCTTGGGCGGGGCTCGATCCGGTCACAGCAGCGGAACTGGACATCCTCATAAGGAGTATCAACACTGCCATGGGAACAACCATGGTCATTGTCACCCAGGAACTTGCATCTATATTTGGTCTTGCCCGGAGGGTAATCATGCTGGACAAAAGTGTCCGGGGCATCATAGCCCAGGGAGACCCGACAGAACTCAAGGAACATTCCCAGGATCTCAGGGTCGTCAATTATTTTAACAGGAAAGCAACAGGCGGAGACGAGGGAGGTTTATAGCAATGGCCAGACGGGCATCAACTTTTATGATCGGTCTCTTTGTCACAATAGGCATCATCATCGGGGTAAGCATTATCGTGTGGATCGGCGCCTCGCAATATTTCGAAAAAGGGACAATGTACGTGACTTATTTTGACGAATCCGTCCAGGGTCTCCAGAGAGACTCAAGTGTCAAGTACCGCGGGGTGGAGGTCGGCAGGATAGTGAAAATCAGCGTGGCCCCGGACAATAAGTTAATCGAAGTAGTCATGAAGATCAACCTGAAGGACGATCTGGCAAGAAATACCGTGACGCAGCTTAAAGCAGTGGGAATCACCGGCATCGTTTTTGTCGAGTTGGATCAGCAGCATCCCGAAGCAATGAAACTGTCACCTCAGATCAGCTTCGTCGCTGAATATCCCGTCATCCCGTCCAGGCCTTCCGAAACGAAGCAGATCCTCTCCGGCATATATGAGGTTATTGACAAAATAAACAATATCGACTTTCATGGAATCTCAGATAAAATCAAAACGACGGCCCAATCTGCGGACGACCTGTTCGCCGGCGCCCAGACGAAGCGGATTGTATCAAACCTGGAATCATCGACAGCGGCGCTTGACAAATCCATGAAGAGGCTGGAGAGAATCATTGCCGATGGCAACCTGGGAGGAGCCATCGCGGAAGCGAGACAGTCTCTAACTGAGGCGCGTTCCCTCCTCTCCGCACTGAACAACGAGGTCAAGGACATGAGGCTTAAAGACACTGCGGCAAAGGCAAATCAGGTGATGGATGCCCTGGGCAGGACTGCGCGGACGTCAGCGGTCGATATCCAGACCTCAACGGAAAGCCTGAGACGTGCATCGGAGAGTCTCGAGAGGCTTCTGGAAAGGATTGAAGCCAATCCGTCCGATCTCTTCTTCAGCAGACCCGCTGAGCCAGGGCGGTGAATGGTCAAGCAGGAAGTTTAATATGTTGAACCGGATAGAAATTACTGAGGATGGGAGGACAGAATGAGAATTAAAGGTCTATTTATTCCTGTGCTGATTCTCTTTATGGCAGGCTGCATGGGCGCACAGCCGCCAATCAGAACACAATACTTCATGCTGGACTATACGCCCCCCAGCGTTAAGGATACGGCTCGTCTCGATGAGTCCCTCAAGGTGGAACGATTTTCCGTGGCCCAGTTCTACAACAGCAACTCTATGATATTCAGGGCCGGTTCATTCGGCTTGGACAAATTTCCTTACGACCGCTGGGGCGCAAACCCGGGGTACATGGTTGCCGACTACCTGATCCGCGATTTCAGAGAGACCAACCTTTTCCGGGGCATATTTTCATACCAGGATACTGACGTGATCCGCTTCCTCCTCGAAGGAAGCATCACTGAATTCCTGGCCGTCGAGCAAAATGACGGCCGCAAGGCAATGCTTACCATCTACGTGACGCTGCTGGATCTGAATCAGACGGACAACACGAAAAGAGTCGTCTTCCAGAAAAGCTACTCCCATGCGTCACCTTGCAAGGAAAATAGCGCCGAGGGACTGGCTCTGGGATTGAGCGAATCCATGGAGCGCTTGTCGAGGCAGATTATCGGCGACGTATACAATGCTGTCAAATCGAGGTCATGAATGAGCGTGGAAAAATCCTTCTGCCCTTTAGGGAAATACATGGAAGAGCTGGCAAATATTGTCGCCAAATTATATTGACTTACATGACCTCATCTCCTATACTTCCCGCACCTGACGGGGAGTTCTATCAGATATCCATAAACAAATTGAAGATCTCCACAGTTTACCGCGGAGAATCTTTGATCCTTAAGGAATAGCAATGTTCCCCATTCGCTCGCTTACCCCGCAGCAAGCTACGGGATGCGCTCGCTGCCGGATTCGTCTCAGCATCGTTTTTTCAAATAATATCACTGCATGGAGGGTAGTATGAAAAAATTCGGCCTTTTGTTTGTTTTATGCGCTTTCATGGTTGCGTTCGTCGTGGCCTGTAGCGAGAAAGGCAATACTGTCAGAATCGGTGTAAATGCGGAAATGACCGGTGATATGCCCGCCGTGGGTGAGTCATGTAAAAAGGCGGCGGAGATGGCCGTCAAAGAGGTGAATGACGCCGGAGGAATAGATGTAGCAGGACAGAAATACAAAGTCGAGCTTTTTGTCGAAGACAATGCCGGCAAGCCCGACCAGTCCGCTTCCGCTGCCCAGAAGCTGATCACGCAGCAGAAGGTGCACGCAATCGTCGGCCCCAATGCCACGCGCTATGCGCTTCCCGCCTCTGAGATCGCGGAAAGTTCTAAAGTCGTCATGATAACACCCTGGTCAACAAATCCGAAAACTACTCTTGATGCAAAGACGAATGCCCCGAAAAAATACGTATTCCGCGCCTGCTTCATCGATCCTTTCCAGGGGCGCGTGGTAGCAAAATTCGCGCTGGAGACCCTCAAGGCAAAGAAGGCCGCCGTTCTCTATGACGTGGCGTCTGAATACAACAAGGGCATTGCAGAGATATTCAAGGATACTTTCGAGCAATCCGGCGGCAAGGTCGTTGCCTTCGAGACATATACGACAAACGACAAGGATTTCTCCGGCCAACTTACAAAGGTCAAAAGAGCACAGCCGGACATGATATTCCTTCCGAACTACTACAGCGAGATACCGCTGCAGATCCAGCAGGCCAAGAGGCTGGGCATCAATGTGCCCTTTGTGGGCAGCGATTCATGGGGATCACAGGAGCTGCACAAACTCTGCGGGAATGACTGCGAGGGATATTATTTCAGCACCCATTACGCCGCCGACGCCGCTACACCCGTAGCAACGAAGTTCATCGAGGGATTCAAGGCGAAGTACGGAACTTTGCCTGACGATGTTGCAGCCCTTACTTACGACTCATTCGGCCTTTTGTTCCAGGCGCTCAAAGCCGCCGCCAAGCTTGACAGGGATTCAATCCGGGACGCCCTCGCCAAAATCCCGAAGTATGAGGGCGTGACGGGGAATATGCAGTTTAAAGAAGGTTCCGGCGATCCCACAAAGAGCGCCGTGATCGTGCAGATCAAGGGCGGCAAATTCGTGTATTTCGCAACTGCAAACCCGTGATGATTGAGAACCTTACCTCTCCCTCGATGGGAGAGCAAGGTAGAACGGAATGACATACGTCCTTCAGCAGCTACTGAATGCGCTCCAGGTCGGCAGTATATACGCACTGATTGCCCTGGGCTATACAATGGTGTACGGCATACTCACCATGATAAACTTCGCCCATGGCGATCTCTTTATGGTCGGCGCATTCCTGTGCTTCGTTGCCGCTGTATCCCTCCATCTCCCGTTCGTTCCCGTGCTTCTTCTTTCCATGATCGGTGTCGCATTCTTAGGCGTGGTGATTGAGCGGTTCGCCTATAAACCGCTCCGTCAGGCGCCGCGCGTATCGGCTATCATTACGGCCCTTGGCGTCGGTCTTTTTCTGGAAAATTTCACCCTCGCCTTGAACCCATACCCGAAACAGATCCCGCAGCTTCTGGAAAACACGACATGGACTTTCTTCGGTCTATCCATCTCATCTCTCCAGGCATTTGTTATCATTCTTTCCCTGGTCCTCATGTGGATTCTGGATCTGATAGTCAGACGGACCATGGTGGGTATGGCAATGCGCGCCATATCGTGGGACAAGACGGTGGTTCCTCTTATGGGTGTACCGGTGAACCTGATCATTTCTGCTACCTTTGCCATCGGCACGAGTCTCGGTGGAGCTGCGGGCGTGATGTACGGTCTGGCTTATCCGGTAATTGACCCGTACATGGGCATTATGGTGGGATGGAAGGCCTTCATCGCAGCCGTAGTGGGCGGCATAGGCAACATACGCGGCGCCATGATCGGCGGCTACATCCTGGGTGCAGTGGAAATTATGGTGGTTGCCTTCTTGCCTTCCACGTATCGCGATTTTATAGCCTTTGTGCTCTTATTGGTGTTACTGATATTCAGGCCTTACGGCATACTCGGAAAACCGCACCCGCAGAAGGTGTAAGGAAGAGAAGACATCCAGTGCAGGACTTTGGCACTGCTGATCCGGCAGACCTGAAGGTCTGCACTACATACTGGATTCCCGATCAAGTCGGGCGTGACAGAGACGAACAGATGATTAACACATCACCCATAAAACTATTCATGGAGAGGCTGGAGACGAAACGCTGGCTATTGCCGGCTCTTCTGGTCTTCGTTTTTGGGCTCTCCCTCGTCATCCAGCAGTTCGAACTTCTCGATCCCTATGTTCAGCTTATCATCATGTACGTGGGCATCAATATCATCCTGACATTGAGCCTCAACCTTATAAACGGCTACATGGGAGAGTTTTCCGTGGGGCACGCCGGATTCATGGCCATCGGCGCGTATGTCGCTTCGTTTCTTACCGTAAAGGTTTTTCCCGCACATATGGCGGCATGGTTATTTCCCGCGGCTGTCGTCGCGGGCGGAGCGGCCGCGGGCGTTGTCGGCCTGGTTGTCGCATTTCCCTCCTTTAAGACAAGGGGCGATTATCTTGCCATCGTCACACTAGCCTTCGGCATGATTGTCAAGTCCGTCATTGAAAATATAGATGCCCTGGGCGGACCGCGCGGTTTTCTCGGCATGGAGAAACTCTCCACCCTTCCCTGGGTATTCTTCTGGGTTCTCTTGTCTGTCTGGGTGATACGCAATCTTATCTACTCAAATTTCGGAAGGGGTGTACTTTCGATCCGGGAGGACGAGGTGGCAAGCGACCTGATGAGCGTCAATACCAACCATGTAAAGGTCCTCGCCTTTACAGTCTCTTCTTTCTTTGCGGGTATTGCCGGCGCGCTCTTTGCGCACCTCCTCCAGTTCATCAACCCCCGCGCCTTTGATATAATCAAATCTACGGACATTCTGATTATGGTGTATCTCGGTGGCATAGGGTCGATTGCGGGATCCGTAATCGGCGCCACGGTATACACGGTATTGCTGGAGGTCTTGCGTCCCATGGGAATCTGGCGCATGGTTTTCATGCCTCTGGTGCTGGTATTGTTGATGATCTTCCGGCCCAAAGGCATCATGGGGCTCCGGGAATTTCGCTGGTTCGTACCCGTGCGCGACATGCTCGCAAGCAGACTGTGGCGAGAAAGAAAAGCAGGTACCTGATGTCCGTGTTGACAGCTCAAAAACTCACGCACTACTTTGACGGACTGGCGGCGGTTTCCGAATTTAATCTCAGCCTCGAACCGTATGAACTCGTGGGCATCATAGGCCCTAACGGTGCAGGAAAGACAACGATCTTCAACCTGATTACCGGCGTCTACAAAGCGACGCACGGGAGCATATCATTTGCAGGCACGGAGATCGTCGGCAAGACGCCGAGCACGATCACCGCCCTTGGCATTGCACGCACATTCCAGAACATCCGCCTCTTCAAAGAACTCTCGGTGCTCGATAATGTCCGCATCGCCCATTATGCAAGGGTTAGATACAGCCCCGTCGAAGCCTTGCTCCACGTGGGCCGCTTCCATAGAGAGGAAGAAGAGATTATCGGGCATTCCATGGATCTTCTTGCCTTCCTGAAGCTCGATGCATACGCCGATGAGATCTCGCGAAACCTTCCCTACGGTTTGCAGAGAAGACTGGAAATTGCCAGAGCCCTGGCAACGAGGCCGAAGCTGCTTTTGCTGGATGAACCTGCCGCCGGGATGAATCCCAACGAGGTTTCACAGCTCATGGAATTTATCAAGTGGATCAGGAAGGAGTTCGACCTGACCATTCTCCTCATCGAGCATCAGATGCACCTTGTAATGAATATCTGCGAAAGGCTTCTGGTTCTCGATTTTGGTGAAACGATTGCCGAGGGACTGCCGCGCGATATCCAGAAGAATCCGCGCGTTCTGGAAGTATATCTTGGCGAGGTTACGTGCTGATGGGCGCCAACGGAATCATGCTCTCAATTGAGAATCTCACCATCGCCTACGGCAACATAAAGGCCGTGGATAATATTTCCCTGGAGGTTAACGAGGGCGAGATCGTCACCTTGATAGGCGCCAACGGCGCAGGCAAGTCGTCCACGCTCCGCGCCATATCGGGCATGGTGCCTTACAGCGGCCTGATAAGATACAGACATCAGGACTTGCGCGGTGTCGCCGCCCACCGGATAGTCGCCATGGGCATGGCGCAGGTGCCGGAAGGGCGCGGCATCTTCGGAAACCTGACGGTCATGGAAAACCTGAAGCTCGCTACCTGGCAGAGGAAGGACAAGGGAGAGATTGCGAATGATTATGAGAGGGCCTTCGGCATCTTCCCACAGCTTGCGAAGCGGAAGGATCAGCAGGGTGGCACACTATCCGGCGGAGAGCAGCAGATGCTGGCCGTGGCAAGAGCTCTCATGAGCAGGAGTAACATGATGCTTCTCGACGAACCCTCCATGGGGCTCGCGCCCATGCTCGTGCGCGACATCTTCCAGGTGCTCTGCGATATCAACAGGGCGGGCACTACCATCCTCCTTGTCGAGCAGAACGCCCACATGGCGCTCTCCATCGCGTCGCGCGCATATGTGCTGGAAACGGGAAGAATCATTCTATCCGGCCCGGGCAAGGAACTCCTCGGCGATCCCCGCGTCCGCGAAGCCTACCTCGGTGTTGATACATAATTCGTCCATGCCGATCGTTTCTTGTTGATGATCACTAAAATCCGCAAACAAAGGAAGCGGTGCTAATTCGACACTGCCCTTGTTCTGGGGCATTTGTTGAAGGTCCCGAGGCGAAATATTTAGAATTTTCTTCACAACAAACGATTACAACATTTATTTTGTTTTATTGACGGGACACCCCCACCATCCTTCTGATTGTGATAATTTAACATCTTTATCTGTCACATTTTGGTATCCCCAAAGACTAAAGCATGCATGACTTCCTGAAGCCCATAGAGACTTATTACCAGAAGCACCACAACTCAATGAGGCACATCCTGAAAACAGAAAGAATGCACTTAAAATCACCAACGAAATAACAAATCTTTTAAACTTTTTCATAACAATACCTCCTTTTCAAGTTCCTCTAATATTATATGTTGCTACAGCTATATGTGTTAACTCTTGTTTCAACCAGTTGGCGTGAGAATGCGAGATTCTTCAAAAGACCCAGATCGTTAACTCCTCAAGCGGTTTCCCATAGCATTCCATTCATAACGGTCCAAATTTATCCAGGGTCAAGCAACCATCCGCCGGCATTACTGTCACTAAAATGATTCAAAGAAGAAATAGCATATGAAGGAAGTGATGACGAAAGAAAGCGCAAACGCAAATACAAAAAAAGGAAGTTCCTTTTTAACAACCTTTTTCCTGATCTTTTTCACAACCGATACCCCTTCATCCGCCTAAATTACGCGGGATTTAATTATTAAGGTCTCTTCTTGCTCCTGCCGACCCAAATAAAACCAAGATCAAGAACAAGAACAAGCGTGGTGGTGGTTTCTGCGGTCATGGCATGTGTTATTAAGTTAAGACCTGCTGATTAATTGCCAACCTGAAAGATCAGGACAGCTTATGCAGCGCCTGCCAGAGTTCAGAAATTAAAAGGGGCCTTGGCAAATATAAGTCAGCCCTTAAATCCATATCTTGATTATGGCTGCGTGAATCTTTGATGTCGATTATGAAGACAGAAGAAGATCCCAGTTGCCTATGCTGGTCAGGATTAAGTTCTTTATATCCACCATTGGTGAGAACAACGTCGTACTGGTCGTTCGCAAGCATGGCAATAATCTCATCGCCATCTTTCGCAAAGCCTGCTTTGTAACCACGGTTTAATATAGTTTTAAATAAGAATTCCGGTACGTCCGGCTTGTCATCGTGTATCAGAACCTTTGTCGAGAGCAACATATGCGTCATCTCCTGGATTTCTTGCTTTTATAATAATCTATAAATTCTGTAACTCAATAGTAGTTTAATATGGGTATAGTAGTAAGCTAAGCCTACCATGATAAATAGCAAGAGCCGGCCGCGATCCTGTTCAAGACAGCGCCATCACAGGCCTCCTAAGTGTTCTTGTCACTCCAACAGACACTATCCATTGCGAGTGGTAATCCGCACTTCAATTCTAAATCGAAAATTGATGATAAGTACTTGAGAAGCAAGATTCCTCCCCGAGTATACCTTGAGTAAACGAAGGGACAAAATGACAAAGTAAAAGATGCCAGGAGTAGGAGACGAGGGAAGCCCGGCCTGAACCTGTTAAGTCGAGATACTCGAATTCAAGAGGCACTCCCGTTAATTCCTGATCTCGTCTGCTGTAGGTTTGCTCCGCGCCATATCTGGCGTCGCTTCTTACTTTTTATTCAGTAAAATGTAAGTTAGCACGGACCCGAGGGGTGCATCGTTCAGAATCAAAAGCGCTCTGATCATCTCTCTTGACACATTTGATAGTCTCAGTTTTTGACGGATTTCCGGCCATTTCGAGTCGGGGATTAATCGGACATCCGGGTTGGGACAGAAACTCGCATCATAGATCTCAAAAGACTTTTCATTCATCAGGAGAGCTTCAACGACTCTGGTATGCTCAAGATATGCAGCACAATCAGCGTCTGTACGGCCATAGGAAAAGGGATAGAGACGGCAATCAGCAGGACGGAGGGGGTTATTATAAATTCTGCAAAGCTTCTGATCGTTCAGGAATATGCAGGGCTGTGGCTTACCTCGCAGTCTTTTCAGGTAAACTTCTGTGTGCTGGTAAATCAAATCTTGGGGTGGCCATTTCAAATACCGGGAGATGATCATTAAATCTTCCGCCGGTATCCTGGGGATGTAAGTCATGCAGCAAGTTCCGCATTTCCGGCAAATGAACGGAATAGCGATGTCATATCCGGGCAGCTCGATTTTCGTGAAGATCAAATCCCTCCTGCTGCTTATATCCCCTTTCAAAAGTCGTTTTAGAAACATTTGCATCAATCCCTAATTCAGTTCTCCTTATACCAATCAAACGCATAATTGAGATGTTTCTCCGTTTCTCATGGATTATTCCAAAACAGCAAAGTAGTCCTTGATGGTCATTTGGATATCTCCAACATCAAAGGCCTCATAGAGATCGCCTTTCAAGGTTTTCCTGGTAATTGCTTCAGACTATAACTTCGGATTGAACAACTTCATGAGAAATGCCGGATCAGAGAGATTAACAATGGTAGCACGAACGCCATACGTGAATTGAGAAAAGAATGGAGATATACCTTTACTGAGTGTGCGTGTAGGAGATATTTTATAAATTGTAGATTAGATCAGTTCTATTATCGCGGAACTATATCTTCAAAAGCTATATCAAGCTGTGAGAGGGGATCAATGTATTAAGGATAGCCTTTGAGACAAACCATGTCTCCATGCGTGCATATTTGTTCAAGAGGGCATCGTTATCAGGATCGAAATGATTATACCGCTCGCCGATGAATTGTTTTAGTGTGTTACCATATAATTCACGATCCTGTTTATTCTTGTCGAGATACTGATCAATTGCATCCTCTTTGATTATTATCTGAATTTTCTTGGAGCGCTTATTTGATTGCTTTGTACCGTTTTCGAGATTCCAATCTATTTGTATTATATGATCGTTATCGGCGAAATGTGAAACGATCCAGGCATTCGTCGGGAAAATCGGCTTTATAAGTCTAACCCAATAGTCCATCAGATCTTCAGCCATGGTCTTTGTCCTTTTCCATTCACTGTTCCATCCCTATTATCTTCATTTCCTTAGACCATCCCGCTTTGTCCGTCCTGACATCTCTGCACGATTTCTTATGCTGGAGCTTGAAAATAATCTTCCCTTGATATTCGCCATCCGGCTCCACTCTATACCCCAGTATGGTTCCACCGTAAAAGGAGGGCTCTTGTTTCTTCTTATGAAAGAAAATTTCACCCCCAACCAGTTTTTGAGCTTTTATTTCATCCAGTGTCCACCAGCCGCTTTCCCATACATTATCCGACAGCTTGGCAAAATTATTTAAGTGTTCGATCAGGTGTATATTCACTTTGCAACCTCCTTGCCATAAATATCATCGCCCATGGATACTTTTCCATTCCAAGAAACAAAAAGCCCTGTCTCATTGTAATGGACAGGGCTTCAATAGTTTCTTTGTTTCCCTATACGGGAGAGGGCTCATCAACTTTTTCAGTGATGTCTATTACATGGTCTTATATTCAGGATACTCTCAATCCGAAGGAAGTCAAGCTAATTCGTTCTACTATAAGCCAAACGTCCCGAAACTGTCCGAATCCTCTATGCTTAAACAGTTGCTTGCGGCGCATGAGCGCGTTCGCCTGTCATAGTCGACAATAATTGATATGCGTTTTCTCCCCGTGTTTGATATATCTATGGACAGGAAATGGGCGGGGGAAACAAACCTAAAACCTGCCCTGCTGTAATACCGGTCTACATAACCTAGATCCCAAACGAAGATATTAGGTGGATGCAGGATGTTCATCATAGGCGGGAGAGCCCACTCGATAGAACAGATTCACGAAGTTGGAAAACTCGGATATCCTTTTGCCGAGATTTCGCTTTATGCTCCGGAAGATGTCGAGCGTGAGCTCGACGAACTCTTAAGACTGAAGACCTTGTATGGAATCACCTATCTTGCCCATTATCCAAATGAAGATGATGCCTTTGATGCGAAGATTCTTGAGGAGCGATTTGTCCCTCGCATGAAGAAACTTTTCGAACTTTCGGGAGCGCTGGGCATCACGAAGGGGACATTCCATTTCTGGATGGACGAACGGTATCTTCCGCACGAAGCCGCTTCCCGAAAGATCAAGTTGGCGGCGGAGATGGTCGCTTCTGCCACGAACGCAGGCGTCACTTTATGCATCGAGAACCTGAGTGAGCGTTATTATAATTTTATGCCTATGTTTCATAACATTCCCGCCTTGAAGATGACTTTGGATATAGGCCATGGCCAGCTTCTGTCGAGGGAGAACACCTCTTTCGGCTTCATCGAAAACTGTTTTCCATGGATAGAGCATGTTCACATTCACGATAACCGCGGCGGAAAATCACCAAGAGACGATATCCACCTGCCCCTCGGAGAGGGCATCGTGGACTACCGGCGGATATTTACTCTCCTGAAAGAGAAGGGCTACAAGTCAACGATGACCATGGAGGTCAAGATTGCCGATATGGCAAAGACAAAGAATGAAATACTTAGGTCTCTTAGGTGATATTGTCAGATTTGACGGTAAAGTTGGCTGCGTTTAATCAAAAAAAGCTGGAAATTTTTCCACAGATGAAATAGGAAGGCATGATTAAAAAAATATCCGGCGCTTAAAGTCGCAGTTATAAAAGGAGTTTGTGCATGAGCAAAGATAACAATTCTTTTCGTGGCGGGTCCAAGTATGTTCTCGATGACGAGCTGGCAAAGGTTGTGAATGTTTCCATAGCCCTTGAAATGCCGCTCCTCCTGAAAGGCGAGCCGGGCACAGGCAAGACAATGCTCGCGCACGCCATTGCCGAAAGTCTGAAGATGCCGCTTATCGTCCTGAACGTGAAGTCCAGCATGAAGCTTGTCGATGCCCTGTATCAATACGATACCCTGACTCGCTTAAACGACAGCCGCTTCGGGGATTCCAAGCGGGATGTCAGCAATATCGAGGAATACATCCGGATGGGAAAAATCGGCCAGGCCTTCGTGTCCGAGCTGCGAACGGTTTTGCTGATCGATGAGATAGACAAAGCCGACAGCGATTTTCAGGATGACATGCTCGATGTTCTCGACCAGATGCAGTTCGATATCATAGAAATTGACAAGACCATTGCGGCCCGCCACCGGCCGGTGATTGTCATTACATCCAACGCAAAGAAGGATCTCTCCGATCCCTTCCTGGGCCGCTGCAATTTTCATCATATCGCCTTTCCCGATGTCGGGACGATGCGGCTCATCATAGGCGTCCATTTCCCCAATCTCAGCAGGGATCTCTCCGAGGCATGCATCGAGGCCTTTTACCGTCTCAGGGATTTCAAGGGAATTGAAAAGAAACCGGCCACGCGGGAACTGATCAACTGGATTCGCGCCCTGAAGACAGACCCCGACATGCATATAAAATCGCTCCCCCGGGGAAACACACCCTATTTGGGCATCCTTTTCAAGAAGAGCGCTGATCTGGCTGCCGCCGCCCAGCAGGCGGCGAAGATGCGCTGAGAGGAACCGGATTTGTTTATCGAATTCTTTTATACGCTGCGTGAGCGCGGGCTTCCCGTGTCTCCCACTTCCTTCTTGCGGCTGCAGAAGGCGTTGAGCCTTGGCATGATCCAGTCCGTCGATGATTTTTACACGACCGCCCGTGCAATCCTCGTCAAGAGCGAGCGTTATTTCGATATGTATGATCAGGTGTTCGCACATTTCTTCCGCGGCGTTGCCCTCCGGGCGCCGGAAGAGATCGAGCTTACGGAGATCGTGAAAGCGCTTCTCGAAGAATGGCTGAAGAACCCGGAGCAAATCGCAGAGGCCCTTGGTCTGGACGAATCAAAACTAAAAAAGATGACACCCGAAGAGCTCATCCAATATTTTCTTGACCGGCTCAAAGATCAGACAGAAGCACATCACGGGGGAAACCGCTGGATCGGCACGGGAGGCACGTCACCGGTCGGACATTCAGGCTATCATCCGGGCGGGATGCGCGTGGGCGGGCAGTCCCGAAACAAATCGGCCGTCAAGGTGGCCATGGAACGGCGATATAAAGATTATTCCCAGGAAGGCCCCCTGACAGAAGTGCAGATGGCCGAGGCTTTGAAGAGGCTGCGCCGGATGATTCCCTCCGGTCCGAAAGATCTTGTAAATGTGGATGATACCATCTATGAGACAATGCGTAACGCGGGAGAAATCGAGATCGTCTTCGACCGCCGGTTATCGGACCGCCTCAAAATCATCCTCATGATCGACAACGGCGGCTGGTCCATGGACCCCTATGTCGAAGTCGTGCAGACCCTGTTTCATTATGCCCGGAGCCAGTTCAAGGATTTGAAAATCTACTTCTTCCATAACACCATTTACAGCCGTGTGTGGCAGGACCCGCAACGACGCTACAAGCCGGAGCCGATTGAAGATTTCATCCGCAAGGACCCGGAAACGCGGCTGATCATCGTTGGCGATGCGAGTATGGCCCCCTATGAGCTGATCCACACGAACGGGGCGATATACATCGACCAGGTGGAGGTCGGGACCGGCCTGGAGCGTCTGAAATATCTCGCCAATATTTTTCGCCATTCCGTGTGGTTCAATCCCCAGCCTGAGCATGACTGGCGCCACACCTTTACTGTAGGCATGATCCGCCAGGTCTTTCCCATGTTTGAGCTGACATTGGACGGCCTGGAAAAGGCGGTTCAGCATCTTATGGTCCGGCACTGATCCAGGCGGCGCAACCATGCGGTTCATTTTCAACCGTAGTTTCCTCGCGCCCCCACCGAGCGCATCCATTGGCAGTATCGCGTCCTCATCTGAAATGAAGAAAGGCAGAGCTAATTGCCCTGCCTTTCTGCTGAAAGTTAAAAATTAGTTTACTCTTTAAACTTACTTCTTGCTGCTGCGACCCAATTAAACCAACGCCAGGAAGAAGGATGGTGCCGGTTTCCGGGGTGTCATGGCAAGTGATGTCAAGTTAAGATCTGTGTACTAAATGATCTGTGGCGCTGATCAAAAAACGTCTTCATATTTTTTGTTTAACGCTTTTGCAACCTTCAATTCAGAATACTTTCGTGTCGGCAATCCTTTTTCCATCTTTGCAATGGTCTGATAGGCTAATCCTGCTCTACGTGCAAGCTCTGCAATGCTCAGAGGAATAGATTCACGAAGCTGTCTTACCCTATTTCTTCTCATATATGGTTGAGAAGCTTAGCTTCTTTCGGTTTGTTGGTGCTATTTCCTGGATCAATATTTGACTCGCTGGTCACCAAAATATCTGTTCAGGGCAGATAGGATCAGAGACTCATCCTTTTTAAACTGCGACGACCCCGATTCACCTTCAAAATATTTTAATATGGATGAATTAAGGGCTTCCACTTCATCTAAAGTCTTCAAACCTGTGTCTCGATCCGCATCATTTGATTTCATAGTTCCTTTTCACTCCTCCGTGAATACAGCTTCAATATGCTCAACAATCAATAAGGAACAAAGTTTATAATTTCGTCAACATGCTGACCACCATGGTGGCCTTTAAGATAAGCTTTTGCCCGTCAGTTTCGCTTATTCTCTTCTTTTCGATGTCTTCCTCTACCTTTTCGGTGAAGGCTTTTAGTTTTCTGATTAATGGTGTCATGTCTTTTCGTTCAAGATTCAAAAACTCTTCAGACTTTTTTCCCAGCAAAGTATTCCTCAGAAACCGGTCTCGGCAAGACTTTCAGGCACTAGGCTGCAAGATAGATAAGCTCTTCATCAACCAATGTGGAGAAGGCTTAACAATTAATTCTCTCCAGGATCACTGTGTCACAGGGTAAACGCAATAGGGCATCTAAAATCTGCTGACATATCAGCTCTCCATCGGCGTCAGACTTAAGGAATATTTGATATCCTTCCGGTGTTCGAGAATGACTCGACAGCATTGCTGACATACCGTTGTTTACCAGATTGATCGTTTCTTCGATGTGGCGCTGTCCCGTGGTCTTAATTTTGATGGCTCTCGCTTTAATATAACTCTCGCGCCTGATGACATAAATTCCGGGGATAAATTTTTCCATGGTGCTGTCTCTATCTCGCCTCTTCAGCAGCCCTTGATGGAGCAGAGTCTATGTCCAGCCCTGGCATTTCTCATTATCAGAATTAATATCTATCTAAGTGGAATGTGTCTTATGGTTAAAAAGGCAGTACCATTTCTGATCCTGCCTTCTATTTAGAAAATTTAATCTAATCTACTTCTTAAATTTCCTTCCGACCCCTGCCAACCCTATCAGGCCAAGACCGAGCAGCAGGATAGACATAGGCTCGGGAACAGACGCGACCTGACCCTGATATTGAACCGAATCCTTCCCTGGTGTGATCCAGAGGAAATCACTGACATTGCCAGTATTATTGCCGAGTGCCGAGAGATAATCATGATACAGCTTATTCTCGTTGGCCGATGATAGATCGGAGTTAAGCTCGATTTTGATCCCAGTTCCCGCAAATATCACATGCCAGATAGCCGCCTGGAGGGCGTATGCCGCTTCGCCCTGACCTGCGGTGCCATAATTACTCAGCAGCCAGGCTACCTGTCCTGCATTATTAAGCTGACTACCGTAGATGTTGCCGCTATTGTTAACGGTGGTCTCGCCGTAGGTGCCAGGCACGTATACTACTCTTAGCAGATCGACGCAGTACATGTAATTTAACTTGGTTCCGTTTAGGTACGAAACGTCAACTGATCCTCCACCTTCCGTGAGGTTCGTCGTCATGTTCCCCACAGTCTCCACAAGATAAATGGGATAAGTGTATGCGCCGCCAACCTGCAGGGTATCGGCATTCGCATACATGGGAAACGCAAACACAACCGATACAAACGCAAGCACTAAAAATAATTTCTTCATTTATTTCACCTCAATGGATTTTCTCTTGTACATGAGAATTAGCAACTAGCATGCCACATTGTATTACATTTACGATCTGGTCTCGTAACATACATAACATATTGATTTGCTTTATAAATTTTCATATTTTTTAAAACCACAAATTGATAACAAATGAGATGCTTTTCACGTATGAAATATATTGTAAATTATCCCGACGTTTTTTGACTGTTTATGGGGTATAGTTGGATATATTTTGATAGAAAACAATGAGTTTACAATGTATTACAATGTATCTCATTATTGTAAAAAATTCCGACGTTCCTGATCGCTTATGGGATATGTTTGGATATATTTTGGCAGGAAACACTGATTTTACAATGTATTACAATGTGTTCCATTCTTGTAAAGAATTACGGCATATAATATATTACCCATAGATATTCAAATCCTACTGATAGACAACTTTATAAATCGATGGGAAATCTGCGTGATAGAAAACGGAATAAAAAGAGGTTTTACATCAGGTAGGTTTGGAGTGTTTTATAGCTCTTAAAATCGGCGTCCACAAAGACGGCCCCGACATGAACGCTGTCTTCGGTATTAACCACTCTTTTTGATTCACATGATAACTTTATGGGCTTGTTCTCGGCAGGTAAGATGAAAACAATCTCAAATCTTGAACCTTGCGTTTCGATCATGGTCTGATGCTTGAAATCTTTGGGGATTAAAATTTTTACGCCGCCGAGAGAAATCTCTGTGATGGCTCCTATTCCTGTCTGTCCATGCCCGTGCTCCCGTTGGTTAATCACAGCCGGGACAGCAAGGACCTTTCTCGGATACTGACGTTTTTCTTTTTCAACGCCCTTGAATGCCTTCCTCTGTTTCAGGTAATTGGTCAGAGCCATTTCGATAGTTGACGATAAAGACCGCCCGTCTTCTTTCGCAACTTGAGCCAGGGATTCATGCAAATCTTTGCTCGCGCGAAAACTTATGTGGCCATCTTTTGTCATGAAGACATCTTTATATTTAATAAATATCTAAATCGGATGTAGAGGTGCACAAACTGTGCCTTACGAATCATTCCCGACTTATGATTGATGTTGAACCCCGCAATTACTGTCTTTTTTTAAGATAAATAACTATAATTGTATGAATGAATTGTTTTCCTTATACAGCATATGCATTGAGTTGTAAAGAATTCCGATAGTAAATACTTCCAAACCATAATTCTTACTCTTCACCAAAAGCACTAGTGAACCTTCGTAGGTATAACAAACACTATCCTTTCTTATCTCGTTCTTCTCTAACTATTCATTTGAGAAATTTAGGAATATGTGCAAGATTACAAACGATAATCCGTGATAACCGACAAGAAATGAAAGAGCGAATATGCATTTTCAGCACTATCTTTTAATAGAGCCAAGATCATTTATTGGATCATCCGTCTTCCCTCGAATTCGATTATGGGTCATCCTAAATGTTTTGGGCTTTCTAATCTTCATAAATATTTTTCAGAGTCTGTGGTATTTATCAACCATCATCAATCGTATCCTATAGAGACATTTGCCTTTCAGAATATTATGAGTGTTATGGAAATAGGCGGAAGAGGTATTGGCTAGGCGCGATGCTGGCTTTTTCTGTTTCCGGGTTAGAGTAGGTTTGTGAAAACAAGCAAGGAGGCGATATGCAAGAACAAAGTTTGAGACAGAGGTTGATGATCATTATTTCCTGTATTTTCGTCTTACCGTCATTTGTCCTATGTTACATTTTTTTTGAGCAGAATGTCACCTTATCGCCAACCCATTTCGTCCTCTTTTTTCTTATTATAGCGCTGGCTATTATTGGCATTATATTAGTCCGTTACGTCTTTGATGCTGTTTCCACCACTGCTGATTTCCTAAAGAAAGCAACGGAAGGCGGCGAAAAGTTATCTTTGAATCTTCGCCAGGAAGCAGTTGAATTGAATGAAATATCATCTTCTTTAAACCGCATGATGGAGCGATTTGAGAAAAACACAGAGTCACTGAATAAAACGAAAGAGGAATTGCACGAAAGTGAAGAGAAGTATCGTAACATCCTCGAAAACATTGAAGAAGGCTATTATGAACTGGATATTGCCGGCAACATCACTTTTTTTAATGAGGCGTGCCGGAAGATTTATGGATATTCGCGAGGTGAATTGATCGGCATGAATGCTCTCAAGCTTGCTGATGAGGAGAACGCAAAAAAGGGCTTTAAATACTTCAATGAAGTTTACACAACCGGAAAACCTCTTAAGTGGATTGATGGAGAAATTATAAGGAAAGATGGGTTGAAAAGAAACGTCGAAGCCTCCGCTTCTCTTACACTGGATCCAACAGGACAACCCGTCGGGTTTCGTGGCATCATTCGCGACGTTACTGAACATAGGCGGGCGGAAGAACTATACAAGACGCTTGCTGAAAAATCCATGGCTGGTGTTTATGTGGTGCAGGACGGCAAGTTCTGTTTCATTAATTCCAATGCGGCATCCTATGCAGGCTATACAAGGGAAGAGTTATTAGACAAGAAAGTGGGCCTATTAGTCGTCCCCGAAGACAGCGAGAGAGTGAGACAAAATGCCAAGGCCATGCTGCTTGGCGAAATGAGTTCCCCTTATGAATTCAGGATTATCACAAAACAGGGAGAAATCCGATGGATTATGGAGACCGTCACGTCTATTTTATATGATGGCCGGCCGGCCATCCTCGGAAACTCAATGGACGTCACCACCCGCATACTTATGGAAGAAGAGATTCTGTCACTCTCCTTAACCGATCCATTAACCGGTTTATATAACCGAAGAGGGTTTCTGAACCTTGCCGAGCAGCAGTTGAAAATCGCTAAGAGAACGAAGATCGGATTACTGCTTTTGTTTGCCGACATAAATGGCATGAAATGGATCAATGACAATTTAGGCCATAAAAAAGGGGACGAAGCACTCGTTGAGGCCGCCGACGTTCTTAAAAAAGTCTTTCGGGAAGCCGACATTGTTGCTCGTGTGGGCGGCGATGAGTTTTCTGTCCTCGCCCTGGGGATCAAGATGGAAGATTCGAGAATTATCGAAGATCGTTTGCAACATCAGATTGGCCTAAACAATAGCCGTGAAAACAGGGCTTACGCTCTCTCGATAAGTGTCGGTATGGCTTATAATGATCCGGAAAGTCCTTCGACCATTGACGAGTTGATGTCCCATGCCGATGCATTAATGTATGAACAAAAGAAGAGGAAGCGGTCTTAAGATCGCTTCCTTCGCCTGTCCGATGGCCTTGCTACCTTGTTCATCGTTGCGGATACGGATAACGTCGTGAATATCCAGCGCTGATATCTTTACCGCTCCCTACTTCACCTGGGATCACGAGGCAAAGGTTGCCTATGGTACCGAAGACAGCAATACAACCTGTCATATGAATGGCGTCCCCGCCTTCCTTCTGTGCATTTCTACTCCTTTTTCTGATCTACAGGCCGAGGAAGGACTTTTGTATGAGTTCTGATGACAGCAGTTCTTTGCCTGTGCCCTCTAGGGCGACCCTGCCAGTCTGAATTACATAGGCCCGGTCGGAAATATCAAGGGCTTCCTGGACGTCCTGCTCGACAAGGAGGATTGTTACACCGTCCTTCCGGATTTCCTGAATCACCTCGAATATCTTTTCGACAAGTTTCGGCGCAATTCCCCAGGACGGTTCATCAAGCATCAGGAGCCTGGGCTTACTCATCAGGCCCCGACCGATGGCCACCATCTGCTGCTCACCGCCGGAGAGGGTATTTGCCTTCTGCTGACTCCTGTCCTTCAGTATCGGGAATATGCTGTAGACGTATTCCAGCCGGTCTTCAATTATCTTCTTGTCATCCGTAAGATAGGCGCCCAGCAGCAGATTCTTGTATACGCTGAGACTGGGAAAAAGCCGTCTTCCTTCCGGGACGTGGGACATTCCGAAAGCCACAACCCTGTGGGCGGGAGCCGTCGTGATGTCCTGCTCATTGAAGACTATCTTCCCCGATGAAGGGTGCATGATGCCGCTGATGCCTCTAAGTATGGTCGATTTACCGTTTCCGTTGCCCCCGATGAGAGATACTATTTCATTCTTCTCAACGCGGAAAGAAACATCATGAATCACAGGGATATTATTGTATCCGAGTTTTATTTTCTCTACGTTTAGCATACTTTTGTCCGAAATACGCCGCAATTACCTTCTCGTTGGTAATAATCTCATCGGGGGTTCCTTCTGCTATCTTCTCCCCGTAGTCCAGAACCACGACGCGATTTGCAATCGGCATGATGCCTTCCATCACGTGTTCAACAAGAACAAGTGTTATACCCATATCCCTCAGCCGCAGAACAAGCTCAACTGATTCTTTGATCTCATGTATATTCAAGCCCGCCATCATTTCGTCCAGCAGCATGATGTTCGGTCCAGTCGCGAAGACCCTGGCAACCTCCAATCTTTTCTGTTCAGAAATAGTCAAAGACGTCGCTTTCAAATATAATTTGTCCGTGAACCGGAATATGTCCGCCACTTCTTCCGCCCTCGCTCGCGCGTCCTTTCGTTTTGGATTTCTCAGGAATGCCCCGATCATGATATTTTCCAGCACGTTCATGTCCTTGAAGATCCGGACGATCTGAAATGTCCTCCCGATGCCCATCCTGCAGATTGATTCCGGGACTTTGCGTGTGATCTCTTGTCCTTTGAAAACGATTCTCCCGCCGTCGGCGTTGTAGAAACACGATATGCAATTAAACAGCGTGGATTTCCCTGCACCGTTGGGCCCGATGAGACCGATGATTTCCCCTTCCTTCATGGAAAAGGAAATGTTCGCGTTGGCCGTAAGCCCGCCGAAGCGTTTGGTCAAATTGTCAACTACGAGGATATCAGCACTCATCTGTCACCTTTTGAAAACAACGCCCAAAGCCCCTGTGGCCGCCAGATGGCGATTAAAATGACGAGCAGTGAGTAAATAATCATATCGATTCCCTGCCCTTCACTTCCGAGATATACCCTTGTCAGCTCCATGAGCGGAATGAATACGAAGGCGCCGACAACGGGTCCGAAGAGTTTTCCGATGCCGCCGATCAGCGCGATGATACATAGATGGATCGACATCATGAGGTCCATCGTGCTCGACGGATGGATATATAGCACATACTGGCCGTAGAACGTCCCGCATATGGAGGTCAATACTGCGGAGATGGAGAAGGCGATCATTTTGTATTTCTGGATATCGATCCCGAGACTTCGCGCCCCGTCAGGATCATCCTTGATTGCCCGCAGATAGTAACCCAGCCTGCTTTCCTCAATGGTGTAGGAAACGGCGATGGCAAACAGCAGCATGATGAGGATTATGTAGTAGTACGGGATTTTCGAGGAGTGGAATTCAAAGTTCGCTATCGACTCCTCCATGATGGGCATATAGATGCCCACTGCGGCGCCGACATAGTCCCAGTTCGTAAAGATTATCACCATGATTTCGCCCACCGCAATTGTGGCGATAGCAAAATAATGTCCCCGCAAACGGAAGCATGGGTATCCGACGACGACGGCAAGACCTATGGAAAGGATGCAGCCGGCAAGCATTCCCAGCCAGGGGTTGACGTTATAGTTCACCAGGAGGACAGCCGTCGTATAAGCTCCCACGCCAAAAAATGCGGCATTACCGAACGAGACCTGGCCTGCGTATCCACCTATGACGTTCCAGCCGGTGCTCATTGTGGCGTACATCATGATCATGATGAGAAGATGGGACAGAAAAGGGTCGCGCAAGAATAGCGGGACCACCGCGAGAATGCACATGAACAATACAAACAAGAGCAAATCTTTTTTCATGACCGCGTCATTTCCTTCCCATGAACCCCTGTGGTCTGATGAAGACCACGCCCAGGTATAAGAGCAGGACAAACATAAATTTCAGGGAAGGCGCAATGAGATAACCACTCAATACCTCAACCAATCCGACGATAATCCCCGCGATAAATGCCCCCGGCACACTGCCGAATCCGCCGAGAGCGACTACAACAAAGGCCATCAGACAAAAATTGGAGCCCACTTCCGGAAACACATAATAGAAGCTCGAAAGCAAGCCCCCGGCCACGCCGACGGAGGCGATGCCGATGCCCCAGGCAAGAGCAAACATCCGGTCACTGTTGATCCCCATGAGTCTTGCCGATTCCTTGTCTTCGGCAACTGCCTCCATTGCCATACCCATTCTGGTAGATTTGAGAAACCAGAAGATAAGGCCGTTGCAGATGACTGCGCCTGCCGCTGCGACAAGCTGCGAAACGCCGACATAGACGCCGAAGATATTTACATTGCCGCTCGTCAGCGTCTGGGGAATCATGCGGTAGTCTGCATTCCATAAATACTGAGCCACTCCTCTCAAAAGAATCAGAATGCCGAAAGTCACGAATATCTGGGAAAGCATGGGAGCGTTGATGATCGGCCTGATGAAGACGTAATAGGTGATGACTCCCAAGAGGAATAGGAGGACCGTCACCCAGGGAAGGGAATAGAGTGGATCCGTGCCGAAGAGGACAAAAAACCAGTAAGCGAAATACATGGCAACCATGAGGTATTCGCCATGGGCAAAATTGACTATATCCATCATTCCAAAAATCATGGTGAGACCAACGGCGATCAGTGCATAAACGAAACCGATCAGGAGGCCGCTCACCAGTGTTTGCGCAAATACGCCTTCCATTGATGTATCCTGCTGTCTGTTATCCTCTTTGCCACTGACTAACGCATTCGAACCAGATGCATCGGATGTTACCTTCTGCTGTCCCACTTCGGGAAAGGCCAGATGACACTTTTCGTTGCCAAATTGAACGGCCATACTGTGTAGCGTTCACCCTTCTGTATCTGCACAATTATGCCTTTACCTAGTACGTTCTGGTGGGTCTTCGGATCGAATTTGACACCATCCCAGGGCATGATCAACTGGTTTGCCTTTATATCCGTTTCCAACAAGGCCTTCTGGATTTTTGCGGGCTCCGTGGATTTGGCGCGATTGATGGCATCAGCGAGAACGATCATACCAGTAAATGAGCGGGCGTAATCGCCCGACATGGGTTTTCCGGCCTTTTTCTCAAACATGTCGGCAACCGTTTTTATCATCGGTTTTTTCGCGGAAAGGTCCTTTGACCAGACCTCTCTGCTCAGGATGTAGTCTGCATCTCTTCCGAGAGACTTGGTCAAATCGGGATCGTTGAAGCCCGCGTTATTCGCAATCAGGGCCGTGGGGGCAAAATTGAGCTCCTTGTACGTCTTCATGGACAGGATGGCGTCTGCCGTGTACGATGTCTGCATGATGATGGACGGATTATAACTGCGGAGTTTCTGAATCTCCGACGTCAACTGGGTGCTCTTGGCGGGATAAGGCACCGCGCCGCTGATCTCGTACCCATACTTCTTTGCATACATTTCCTGATATTTGCGTGAGTCCGCGCCGAACAACGTGTTTTCATAAAGCAGCGCAATGGGTCCTACGGTGATCCTCTTCGTCTTTTTCAGATCGTTGAGAAAGATGAAAAAGTTTTCGCTGAACATATCGTCGTGCGGCGTCGTCCTGAAGAACCACTTGAAACCCCTATCCGTGAGACCCGGCGACGTGGAGCTGTCATTCAAGAAGGGAATGCCGTAGCGTTCCGCCGCCTGGGACGCCGTGGCCGTGACCGCGCTGTTATAGCAGCCGATGATGGCAACGACCTTTTCCTGCGTGATGAGGCGCTCGGCCTCCGCCATGCCGACTTCGGGCTTGCCCTGATGGTCACCGGGTACAATCTTGATCTTCGCTCCCTTCAGATTCGGCAGTCCCGCAGTTTTTGCCAACGGCATGTTCAGATTGTATTTGTTATTAATGATGTCGGCTGCTAACTCGGCGCCTTTTAAGAGACCCTGTCCTGTGGTTGCCAAAGGCCCTGTCAGAGGAAAGATGACGCCGATCCGGATCTCATTCTGCGCGCATGCCAGAGAGGTGAAAGATAAAACCATGACCACCGCAAAAAAAACTTTCAGAAATTTCAACATAGCTGCCTCCTATATCAGTTTTAAGTTGATGCTGCTATTTCCATCTTCCTATCAAAGAGACGCTCCGCCTCCTCCATTCCTATCATTTCGAACGTCACGGAATCGCCCGGTTTGAGGTGGGCAAGAAGGTCATGATCCACTTTGGCTATCAGGGCCGGTCTCGCATATCCCCCAAGAGTGCGTTCATGAAGCTGGATGATGGGCAGGCCGTCTCCTGGAACCTGGATACTGCCGGGCAGCAGTCCCTCTGATATGATGCTCTCTTCTGCATCTGTTCTGAATGCGAGCGGTCTGCCGTCCAATCTGATACCTGTCCTGTTTAGCTTCGTGGAAACTGTAAAGGCCGTCCCACCCTTACTGCCCAGGAATTCTTCCCAGGATTCGTCAGTGAAATAATTGCTTTCCGGTCCTTCCACTACTCTTAGCGTGTGCGGCGGCATCATGTGCGGTGTGAACTCTTCGGGAATCTGCTTCACATCCACCATCCTGATGTCCTCGAATGCAATACTGTCGCCTTTCTGAAGAGCTCTCCCCCGGTAACCGCCGAATCGGCACTCCAGATTGGTCGTATAGCTTCCAATGATCTTCTCCATAACGGGTGTGCCGGAAAATCCCACGTAATATCTGAAACCCTCCCCGACCTTATCGACAGTCAATGTCTCCCCGGCCCTCGCCTCAAAAGACATCCAGGATTGCAAAGGCCTGCCCTCCAGGCTGGCCCGCACATTTGCCCCTGTGATGGCGCAACAGATATCCTTGCCAAATTTTAAAGAAAATTTTTCGCCGAATGTCTCGATGGCCGGCGCATTGCCCTCGTTACCAAGGAGATGATTGAGTACCTCCAACGCATACAGATCCAAGGCACGCGAAGTTGGAATGCCCACGTCCCTGTACCCAAACCTGCCGCAGTCAACGACAATAGACATGATTCCGGGATGGATAATTTCGATCATGCGCGTATGAACCTCACTTCGTCGCCAATCTGGAAGAGGCTGTAAGGCTCCTTATTGCAATCGAAAAGCTTCTTCTTAGTCCTTCCAATTATTCTCCACCCCGCCGGAGACTCAAAGGGATATATTCCGGTCTGAAGCTGAGCAAGACCGACGGAGCCCTCGGGAACTCTCAAACGAGGCGTCTCAAGCCTTGGAACATACAACCTCCGGTCTAGGATCCCCAAATAGGGAAATCCGGGCATGAACCCTACGGCAAATACTTTGTACGTGACGGAGGTATGAATATCTATTATCTCGTCTTCGGATAATCCCGTGTGGGACGACACAAAATCAATGTCAAAGCCGATTTCCCCGCCATATTCTACCGGAATATCGTAGGTTCTCGGTTCCGGAATATCGACATGGCCTATCAAGAATTCCTTATCCCGCAAAGAGGCTGTCAGCGCTTTGTATGAAGTCTTCTTCCTGTCAAAGAGAATGAGGCAGGATCTAAAGGAGGGTATGATGTCCGTTATTTCTTCTAATTGGAGGGACTTCAGAAAAAAATAGTATCGTCTTACCCTTTCGTGGATCTCCAAATCGATTTTTTCTCCGAATAAGATCCGTATCCCCTCTTCCCCATACCTTGAAATATTCATACACTATAAGAGATCCGTCAGTGGCTTAACGTGAATACCTTCTTCTTCAAAACAGGTCTTCAGCCTTCGTGCAGCGTCAATGCTTTCCAGGTTGTCACCGTGCATACACAAAGTATCAATCTCCATATCCAACCAGTGTCCGTTGACACTCTCGATTCCCCGCTCTTTAACCATACGTATCGCCCTCTTTGCAATGAGGTCCGGATCTTTCAACACCGCCTCTTTGTATTTTCGTGACAAAAGCTCTCCGTCATCGCCATAGCTCCTGTCCGGAAAAGCCTCCAGCGCGATTCTTACGCCCTTCTTTTTCAGGAACTTCTTCAGAGAAGCCGTCCCAGGTGTGGTAAGTGTCAAAAAAATCACGTCTCCGAAGGCGCTCTTCACCATTTCAATGATCTCCAGAAAAAGGCTTTCCTCTTTGATCAGGTGATTATAGAGGGCGCCATGCATCTTCACATGCTGCAATGGCATTTGATGCACTGCGAGAAACCCCTGCAGGGCTCCCACCTGGTATATTATGGCGTTTATTATTTCCTTCCGGTCCATGTCCATGAACCGTCTTCCGAAACCCGGCAAATCAGGATAGCCGGGATGCGCACCTGCTCTGACCCCGTGGTCTCTGCAGAGCCGCACCGTCCTTTCCATGACATTAGGATCCGATGCGTGAAAGCCGCAGGCGATATTGGAAGAGGTGATGTAACGGATGATCTCTTCGTCTCTGCCGATCTTGTAAGCGCCGAAAGATTCCCCCATGTCGCAGTTAATATCTACGGCAATGTCCATATCCTTCTCGCAAGTAACTTCCCCCAAAAGGAAATGGGGTTGATGAATTCGTGGGTTCGATATTAAGGGGTTATTTAAAACTTCTCCCTCCAACTGTCAATGGGAATATCGTCGTAAAGTTTCCTGGCGTATTTAACAACCAATGCGCATTAATCTTATGTGAATGCCCATCATTTAGACCTCAATGTCTCTGTCATTTCCGCCCCCGATAAGAACGTTCGAGGAAAGGCCCCGATCGGTAATCCAGCAATTATATGGCGTAACGTTCTTATCAAAGTTCATGAAACCAATAAAATTATCACAGACGCCTGGCTTGAAATGTGATACATGTTAAATGGTAAAATGATTCATTTATCAAAGCATTAAAAATGGGTGTGGTCGTTGAGCAGCGAAAATAATGATTTAGCGCTCGTATTGAGCGGAGGAGGGGCGCATGCCGCCTATCAAGTGGGCTTTTTGCGTTCCCTCGCAGATCAATTTCCTCACCTCAATATCCCGATATTAACGGGCGTTTCCGCAGGCGCCATCAATGCCGCGTTCATTGCCAATCATCAAGGCACCTTCGCGGAAGCTGTCGCTGCACTGAGCGAATTCTGGCTCAAACTTCAGACTGATCATGTCTTTACCGTAAACGCATGGACCCTTACAAAAAATCTTCTCCGTTGGGGGCTATCGCTTCTGTCAGGAGGCATGTCCAGGACAAGGTCTCCGAAAGGGTTTGTGGATACTAGGCCTCTCAGAAAAATGCTGCACACGGGATTCAAGTCATCGGACGGCGGAATAATAGGAATCCGTGAGAATATACGGCAGCAAAAACTGAAAGCCCTTGCCATCACAGCCACAAACTATGCAACAGGTCAAACCATTACGTGGGTCCAGGGAAAAAATATCGAAATGTGGGAACGGCCGGACAGACACAGTGTCATGACAAATATCACCGTTGATCAAATCATGGCCTCCACGGCCCTGCCTATTTTCTTTCCGGCCATCAAGGTTGGGGATTCATGGTACGGTGATGGTGTCATTCGCCAGTCAGCGCCGCTTTCGCCTTCTCTTCATCTTGGCGCGGGGCGAATCCTGGCGATCTCGACCCGTCATAAGCCTATTGTACAAGGGGCACGTTCCGAAGCAAGTTATCGTTATCCGTCCATTGCACAGATCATGGGCATCCTCATGAATGCCATTTTTCTGGATTTGCTGGACCAGGATGCGCTTGGACTGGAGCGCGTCAACCGCGTCCTCGCCAACACATCATCAAGAGAGGACCTCAATCTCCGGTTGGTGCGGGCATTCGTCTTGCGTCCCTCCGTCGATTTAGGAATGATAGCGGGAAAATATGAACGTGATCTGCCCCGGCTGTTTCGTTTTTTAATGCGGGGACTCGGCACGCATGAAACGGAAAACTTTGATTGGCTGAGCATGGTCATGTTCGTTCCGAGCTACATACGAAGCCTCATGGAAATCGGCGCTGCCGACGCCAACGCCCGCAAAGAAGAAATGGCGGCATTGCTTTCATCATAGAGATACTCGAAACACTGCATCGCCTGGGAACCCTCCTCCTTGTCACTTCGAACCGAGTGAGGCAATCTCAGTCCCCGCAACAGACAGTGATTTTTTGAGATTACCGCATCGTTTCTCACCTTACAATAACACCCTGAGAATATCGCCTTTCCGGCCTGGAATCATCCTTTTTCTCACGCTTGATAAGATTTTTTTCATCGAGAAATGAGGGGCTGCTCTATGGCATCGGCTAACAGCATTATGTAGATTGATTTTGAAAAATCTCGAAATGGAGGTGCTTGATATGGGAGACATAGTCTATTTTGAACTGCCGGCGGATGACATGGGAAGGGCGAAAAAATTTTACAAGAAACTTTTTGCCTGGGAGTTCGAGAAAGTTCCCAAATGGGACTACTGGATGATCACGACAGGCGGCAAGGAAGCGCTTTACGGCGGCTTGACGAAACGGGAAAAGACCAGGAAGGCGGTCCTCAATTATATTGATGTTGAATCAGTGGAGAAATGCAGCGTCAAGATTGAAAAGGCCGGCGGAAAGATTCTGGTTCCCAAAATGCCAGTCAAGGGATGGGGATATTATGCTATTTTCAAAGATCCGGAAAATAATATCCTGGGCATCTGGGAGGATGATCAAAGCGCAAAGTAATAGGATGCAGAAAGAAGGCAAGTGAGAACGAATCATGACGGGCGTGCCGGATTCCCGATCAGGGCCCGCCCGCGAATGTTCTTGTCGGGGGCGGGAATGCCTGCGTAGATAGTTGATGGGATTGCCGTGGCCTTTTGGACCTCGCAATGACAATTGGGGGAAACGACAGTATTCTTGACTTCTCGCACCGGCATTATGTATCGCCCTTCTTCATTTTCCCCACATTCCGCTTCATAGCATCGCCCAATGAACCCAGCGATATCGGGACTTCCCCGATATATTCGCGATAACCATTTTCAGATGTTTTTTCTATCTTACGCGCTGCATCATCGCGCGCTTCCGCCTCCGGTATGGAAAGGGATATCCGCTTTTGATTCCGGTCCATAGCATCAATCCTCACTTCGATCGCTTCACCCAATTTTACTGCATCGCCGGGATGAACGATCCTCTTTCCCTTTCCCAGTTTGGAGATGTGAAGAAGGCCATCAACTCCTGGCCCCAGATTGACGAAGGCGCCGAACTTCGTCAGACGCACAACAGTGCCTGTATGAAAAGTCCCTTCTGGATATTTTGCCTCTGCTTCATTCCATGGATCGGACAATGTCTGTTTCAGAGAAAAACTGATACGATTGCTTTGCGGATCCATTCTGGTTATGACTACATCAATTATTTGACCGACAGATAGACGCGTATAAATGTCCTCCACCCGGTCCCAGCCGATCTCCGAGATCGGAAGGAGGCCCTGCAAACCGCCGATATCCAGAAAAGCGCCAAAATCACGGATCGAAACGACGGTCCCTTTTACAAGCATCCCCTCGTGCAATTCGGCCTTCCGTGCCTCTTCATCCTTTTTCTTCTGCTCTTCCAGAATGGCTCTGGCAGACAGAATGATATTTCGCCCCCGCTCTCCATATTCGATAATTCTAAAAGGCAGGCGGCGGCCGATATAGTCTTTTGCATTCTCAGTACGATTGATGCCTATCTGGGAATACGGGCAGAAGCCCCGCATATCCCCCGCCAGTTTTATCTCAAAACCCCCTTTTATCTCTTTTTCGACGATACCTTCTATGGGAATCCCGTTGCGCCAGACTTCTTCTATATGGTTTCGTGCGGAATCTCCCGCGCCTATCTTCGTTGTAAAAAGTTTCTCGTTATGTCTCGATGAAAGGAAATAGGCTTCAACGGTATCGCCCTCCTTCACAGAAAGATTGCCATTTTCATCGGCTAATTCCTTCCTGTCCAGATAGCCTTCGCTCTTCCCCCCCAGATCGAGGAAAATCCAATCCTGGGTAATCTTGACGATGGCAGCTTCAATCTTCTGTCCCGGATTCAAAAAATCTTTTCGCACTTCGGTTTCTTCGAACAGTTCCGCAAAACTCTTTTCTTCACTTGAATCATTCTTTTTCTCTTCCACCATGTGACGCTATCCCTATCCTTAATGTAATTATGACAAGTGTCTTTCTGAGACAGTGTACTTGATTATGTCTCTATGCACAATATAATTTCAGGCGTGCTCTGCAAGCTACGTCTTGAAGTGTCAATTATTCATCATTCGGTGATTATTAATGACGGTTTAATGATGTTGACAGGAAAGAAGGTCTTCTCCTATACTTTGTAACACCGGAGTGGGATTCCCGCGGAAGCCTGCCTTCAAATGTTCTTACCGAGGCAGGCAATGATAGAAGATGTGCAGGAGGGACGGTGAACTGGCCGGAAATTACGAAGCAATTTGCCGAACTCGACTTATGGCCATGTTCGGCCCTCGACAAGAGGAAAGATGTTGTAACTGTGTCGCCCTGCGGCGATGCTGATCTCGAACCACTCGCGCGGATGTACGACACCTATGAACCAAAGGCCGCCATCCAGGGTCTGCCCCCCATCGACCAGAAAACGCGCATCGAGTGGATTCGCAGTTGCCTCCGTACCGCGATGAACCTCAAGGCCGAACTGGGTGGCGCCGCTGTCGCACATGGCATGCTTTTCCCCATGGCGGACCCTGATATCGTCGAGTTTACCCTCTTCGTCCACAACCAGATCCAGAATCGCGGCATCGGCAGCATCGTCGCCTACCCGCTTTTTGCCGCAGCCAAACGCCTCGGATACAAAAAAGTATGGGTGTTCGAAAGCCGCAATAATGCGCGCGCCCTGCGCATATATTACAAAGTCGGCTTCCGCGAGGCCCGTCGCGAGGGCAATGAGCTGGAACTGGAACTCGACCTTGCGGGTATCCCTGAAACGCCCGATCTGTCCGACATCATCACACCCGTCGTGCCGTCAACGGGATTCATCAAATCTCCCGACTACCTCGCTAACCAGAGCGTTCTCCCCGACACGCGTTCCGTCATCATCTACTCGCCCCGGTTCGAGGAATTTACCATCGAAAAAGACCACCCCTTCATCACCGCCCGCTCCCGTCTCTTCCTTGATATGTGCAGGCGCTACGACCTTCTCCACCTGACCGGCACTCAGATCATGGAACCCACGCCCATTGATGAGAACTCGGTCCTCGCCTTCCACGACATCCATTACTATCACTACCTCGTCATGGCCTCCAGGGGTGTATTCAACCCCCGTCATGCTCTCATACGGCATCGGCACCAGCGACAACCCCATCTCACGCGGCGTGCTCGAATACTCCATGCTCGCCGTCGGTGCTTCCGTCATGGGCGCTGACCTGCTGATTTCACAGCCAGGCATCGACCTTGTCTTCAGCCCCACAGGTGGTTTCCACCATGGCGGCCCCAATTACGCCTCCGGATTCTGCTATCTCAATGACGTTGTCATCGCCATCAAGTATCTCCTCCAGCAATGGACTGTCGCGTCCTTTACTTCGATATTGATGCGCACCACGGCGACGGTGTCCAGTTCGCCTTCTACGACGAAAGCCGCGTCCTCAACGATATCCCTGCATGAGTCAGCGCGCACGCTCTTTCCCTGGAACTCCGGATTTGAAAATGAACTTGGCGAAGGTCCCGGCTACGGCTACAATGTGAACGTCCCGCTTGCACCCGGCACAGAGGACGAAATCTATCGCGAAGTATTCCGCCGCATCGTCTCACCTCTGGCCCGCGCATACAAACCCGATGTCTGCGTTCTCGCTGCCGGCGTCGACTCCATGTATACCGATTCCATGTCGCATCTCTCTCTCACAAATAATATCTATGCCGAAGTCATTTACGGTATTCATCGACTAGTGCCGAAGATGCTCATGCTGGGCGCGGGCGGATACAACCCCCGGAGCATCGCCCGCGACTGGACACTCGCGTGGGCCGTGCTCAACAACGCAGAACCCGACGGCGACTACTTCGGCCAGATGGGCGCCCGCGGCGCCGCGGCCATCGAAGGCGCCTCTCTCCGGGATCCATATCCTTTCATTTCTCCCAGCAAGATTGCCGAGGCCCGCGCTGAGGCCAGCCGCGTCATGACCTACCTGGAAACAAATGTCTTTCCCATTCATGGCCTCACCCCGCAGCCGGTGTGATGCCCGATCAGCAGCGCATTCCGGCCATTGCGCGTATGACGGCAAGGAAACTCAGCAAGCCTTGCCGACATGAGTTCTTATTTATGCGCATTGAGTGGGGAGGACGGAGACTGTCTTTATGGCTTATAGTACATAAGCTGGCGGGCGTAGGGAGCGACAAGTTCGCCGAGATGGCCCATCTCCGAGTCTTTCATCGGAGCAAATGATCCGGCACACCTCACATTTTCTTCAAGTTGTGCGATAGTATCGCACCCGATGATCGCCGTTGTCACAGGGTGAGAGAGAGCAAAACGGTAGAAGGGTTCAAGAGTGCTGATTCCCGGAATTCTCGATGCCATTCCCCTGATATAGACCTTCATGGCAATGATCCCCATGCCTTTTTGCAGGGCAAACGGCATGAGGTCTTCTATAAAATTCATATATTGCGGTTCTGCCGGATTGACGGGCATAAGCACTGTATCGAAGTCGGCAAGTTCAATGCAGCGCCTAAGGATCGCCGGATTCTCATGACCGGTGACACCGATAAAACGCACAAGACCCTTTTCCTTCGCCTCTGTGAATGCTTTCAGTGCGCCTCGCGGCGAAGTGACCTCTTCAATATCCTCTTCAGTCCTCATATCATGCATCTGCCAGAGGTCAAGATGGTCTGTATTCATGGTCTTAAGGGTATCGAGGAGATGCGCATGCGCACCTTTCCGGTCGCGAGCGTGCGACTTGCCCGCGAGGAAGATATTCTTCCTTCGTTCTTTCAGCGCCTTTCCGTGGTATGATTCACATCCTGCATAGGCCTTGGCCGAATCGAAATAATTTATCCCGAGATCAATGGCCCGGTTGATCAGTTCATAAGCCTCTCGTTCGTGGCCGTATGTCCGGAGGATACCCTCGCCGCCGAGGCCCAGGATGGTCACATCCACGTTAGCTTTACCCAGTCTTCGTTTCGGGATCATATTGTTGTCGAGCCGCATTGATGAAGAAGTTCTCCTTTTGCAGAGTATAGGAAAAGGTCGTCTGTGCGTCAAGAGGAAAGGAATGAACTTGATAGATTATAAGCTTAGTCATTATTTGCTGCTTAACCCCGACAAGCCCGAATCATAAAATAAGCCCCTTTGCGAAAATATGCAGAGGGGCTTTGGCGAGGATCACAGATCGTGAAAAGATCTTCTATGTTATCCGCGTGCGGAGGATGATCTCAGACATCCTTTCTCTTCAACCAGGCATCCTGATATAACCTGCCGATACAGGCAAATATGGCCAGGAAGAACAGCCCGAACATAAAGTTGGGAGAGGTACCCAGAAGTTCATCCAGTTTGTGACCCGCATAGAGGAAGAGGAAAGAGGCAATCACAATCACAAACCCCCACGAACTCAGCATGAAAATCGCTCTGTACATCTTGCGGTCTTGGTTTGTTTTGTGAGTCGCTAACATCGCCTTATCCTCCTTTCCCTCCTGATTTGATCACCGCACTGCCTTGAATTTTTGGGTCTAGCTTACAAGGCTCTTAATGGCATTGAAAACCGGCGCCGTGAAGAGGGCCACGAGAATAGTATACATTGTGAAGACACCCATCAGCTCGCCAGCATAAAACCTCGGATATTTTTGCTTCAGAGAGATGACCATCATCCCGCCAATTATCAGACACCCAAGCTGAAAATACGGGAACTCGCTCACGCTGGCTGTTGCATACTCGGCAAAACCGAACGTCGCGGTCATCAGCACCACAAATATCGCCAGGCCTAATGTTTTAACTGTCTTTTTCATGATCTGTTTCCTCCTTACGTTTCTGACTTATTTGCTATTATATAAATGAAATATCCGTGCCAGCTTTGTCAGGTTCTGTATTATTATTTGTAACGTGCTTATAATACAAGCGTATCCCGATCTGTGAAGACATTCAGACGAGGCGTCAGAGCCCTGAAAAGAGAGAAGTATTTAATGAAACATTCAACGACATTGAATGAAACGAGAAATCCGGCATTGAGGTTTTGACGGGGAATGTGCACCAGAATTTTGCGGAGCCTTTTTCATTGACATTTTTTTGCCTTCTGCATTATTGTCTCACACTGCTTCACCATTTACATATCCGAAAGGAAGGAATCGTCGCATGTACGAAAAGAAACCCTGGCTGAAATTTTACGGCGACATCCCGGAATCCATCAGTTACCCGCGAGTGACCATGTATGAAGCGGTCATGAAGACAGTGGAACGCTGCCCGGAGGCCACCGCTTATGATTTTTTCGGCTATTCCTCAACTTACAGGCAGTTCAGCCACGATATCGACCGATGCGCGGATGCACTGGCCTCACTCGGCATGAAGAAGGGAAATCGGATTACCATCTCCATGCCTACTACTCCTCAAGGGATCATCTGCTTTTATGCGGCAAACAAGCTCGGCGCCGTAGCGGCCATGATCCATCCCCTCTCCACAGCAAAGGAGATCGAGTTCTACCTGAATTCGAGCGGGAGCCGCTTTGCCTTGACCCTGGACGCATTCTATGGAAAATTCAGGGAGGTCAAAGATAGGACGCCACTCGAAATTTTAATTTTGACGCGCATACCCGACTATCTTAAAGGAATAAAAAAAATCGGCTTCAATCTCACGAAGGGACGGAAAATCCCGCAGGTTCCCAAAGATCCCATGGTGAGGTGGTGGGGCGAGCTTATGAAAGGCCATCATCCGAAGGCTCCCAAGGCCCGGATGGATACGGATGAGATGGCCGTTATCCTTTACAGCGGCGGGACAACAGGCATCCCCAAGGGAATCATGCTTTCCAACATGAACTTCATCAGCGAAGGCATGCAGGTCTCAGTTATCGGGGGCCTCTCGGAAAAGGACACCATCCTCGCCATTCTTCCTATCTTTCACGGCTTCGGCCTCGGCGTTTGCGTGAACGCCTGCTTCATGGGCGGGGCAAGGAGCCTGCTCGTTCCCCAGTTTACGCCGGACACTGTGGCCAAACTGATCAAGAAGAGGCGTCCCACGTTCGTGATCGGAGTGCCCACCCTCTTTGACGCCCTGGGCAAGAATCCTGGTTTCCAGAAGACCGATCTCAGCTGTCTCAGGGCCACTTTCAGCGGCGCTGACACCCTTCCGCGAGCTGTCAAGGAGCGCTTTGAAAAGATCATTAAACAACAAGGGGGAACCTGCCAGCTCCTCGAAGGATACGGCCTTACGGAAGCGGTAACAGCCATCATGGTTACTCCCTTTGACCACTACCGGGAAGGGAGTATCGGCGTCCCTTTCCCGGATATGCTCGCCAAGATCGTGAGAGCCGGATCACTGGAAGAAGCAGATGCAGGTGAAGAAGGTGAGATATGCATCCATGGCCCGGCCGTTATGCTCGGATATCTGGATAATGCAGAAGAAACAGCCGAGACATTGAAAAGGCACCCTGATGGAAAGGTGTGGCTCCACACCGGCGATATAGGCACCATGGATGAGGACGGATTTTTTTATTTCAAAGTCAGACGGAAGCGGATGATCAAATCATCTGGTATGAACGTCTATCCCGCCCAAGTGGAAGACATCCTGTGCATGCATCCCGAGGTTGAAGGGGCATGCATCATTGGTGTGCCGGACGAATCTCAGGTGCAGCGCGTGAAGGGCTTCGTGGTCCTGAAGGACCCGGGAAAGGCAGGGCCGGAGATGGAGAATGTGCTCATTGATCATTGCCGGGAGCATCTCATCAAGTGGAGCTGCCCGCGTGAAATTGAATTCCGCAAGACACTGCCGAAGACCATTGTCGGAAAAATCGCCTATAAAATTCTGGAGGAGGAAGAGATCGCAAATTTGAAGAGTTCAGGGAAATATGCGGGGGACTGAAATGCGGAGTTTCGTTAATGAAACAACAGGATGAATTTTACGAGATACTAAAAGACCCGGTCTCCTATGGCAGGAAAATGAAAGGACAAGGGCGGAGGGTCGTCGGATACTTCTGTTCCTATACGCCGGAGGAAATCATATACGCCGCAGGGGCGCATCCTTTCAGGATTTTTGCTGGTGGGGAAAATATTCACTTTGCCGACGCCCATTTTCAATCCTACTGCTGCTCTCTGGTGCGGGGAGCCCTCGAAGGAGCCCTGGCAGGCAATCTTGATTTCCTCGATGGTGCCGTTTTTCCGCACACCTGCGATTCGATCCAGCGGCTTTCGGACATATGGCGTATGAATGTGAATGGACCTTTCCACGCCGACATAGTGCTTCCTGTAAAGCTGGATACGGAGAGCGCCAGGGCGTACATGATCGACGTCCTGAGAAAATTCAGGAACGACCTTGCTTCGCACCTGCGCGTAGTGATCACGGACGACAAGTTGAATAACGCGTTTGATATCTTCAATACCATCAGGGTTTCTCTCAAGAGGCTGTACGAACTGAAAACCGAAAACCCCGGAATCATCAGAGGCAGTGATCTCTATGCCATTGTCAAGGCGTCCATGATGATGGACCGGGACCATCTTAGAAAGGCCCTCCCTGCAGTTATCGAGGAACTGGAAAAGAAGAAGGAGAATGCAAAATTATATGAAGGCAAACGTATAGTCCTGGCAGGAGGCGTCTGTAACCACCCCGATATCTACCGGATCATTGAAGAGTCCGGAGGGGCGGTCGTCTGGGATGATTTCTGCACCGGCTCAAGATATTTTGAGGAATCGATAAAGAAAAACACAGATCCCATCGCCGCAATTGCCGAACGGTATATAAACAGGACCGTATGCCCGGCAAAGCATGCAGGGATCTTCGCCAGGGGTGAGAATCTCCTGAAGATTATAAGAGAGAAAGACGCTCACGGTGTCGTCTTCTTTCTTCTTAAGTTCTGCGACCCACACGCCTTTGACTATCCCTACATGAAGGAGTTCCTCGATAAAGAAGGCATCCCGAGCATGATGATTGAAGTGGAGGATCAGCTCCCTTCCGAGGGCCAGTTGCGCACGCGGTTTGAGACATTTGTCGATATGTTATGAAATATTTTCTGTAATAAGAAAACCCAATGTGAGACGTTTATGAATAAGATGCCGGAGATCGTGCTCTTCCTTCTCGCGAAGATCAAGAAGATTGCCCTTCATTTCAAGAAGAAAAAGAAGATGAAAGAGATCATGATGGTCTATTACATGGAGGCAAAGAGCGCCCGCATCAGCGGCAGGAAGGTTGCCTGGATTACGAGCGGCGGCCCCGTCGAACCCCTCATAGCGATGGATGTAATACCCGTGTATCCGGAAAACCACGGGGCGATGATCGGGGCGAGCAAGATGGGGACGGATCTTTGTGAAAAGGCGGAATCCATGGGATATTCAAGCGACCTCTGTTCTTACGCCCGCTCCGATATCGCCTGCGCAACGGTGAACGGCGGCCCTATCGGCGGACTTCCCCGCCCAGACATGCTCGTCTGCTGTAATAATATCTGCGGAACCGTTCTGAAATGGTACGAGGTTCAGGCCCGCTACTTCAACGTCCCCCTCTTCATCTTCGATACGCCGTTTTGTCATACGGGATATGCGGAAGAGGTCCAGAGATACGTCCGCAGGCAGCTCGATGAATATGTCAGTTTCCTGGAAAAGGCATGCGGAAGGAGAATGGATAGCGACCATTTAAAGGCTGTGGGAAAGCTTTCCCTTGAAGGACAGCGGCTCTGGCAGGCCGTGCTGGCGACGACCGCAAACAGTCCCGCTCCCATGACGGCCTTTGATGCTTTTTACCACCTGGCGCTTATCGTCACGTTGAGAGGGACACCGCTCGTAATCGACTATTACACCCAGCTTTTGGAGAAGATGAAAGACCGCGTGGCCAGAGGGATCGGGGCTATTCCCAATGAGAAATACAGGCTCCTCTGGGACAATATACCCATCTGGCCCCGGACGCGTTGGCTCTCGGAAAAACTGGCGTCTCACAATGCCTGCCTCGTCGCGGATACTTATACCTCTGCGTGGTGCGGCACAACAAAGTACATCGATGAGAACAATTTCTTTGACTCCATGGCCGAGGCCTACACTCGCATCTACCTGAATATCGGCGTGGATGAGATGGCCCGTACGGTGCTTGAGATGGTGGACATGTATAAGGTAGACGGCATCGTGATGCATTCGAACCGGAGCTGTAAACCTTATTCCCTGGGCCAGTACGATATCCAGAAGATCGTAGAAAAGGAACGCGGGATCCCCTGTCTGATGATCGAGGCGGACATGGTGGATGAGCGGAGCTTTTCAGAGAGCCAGGTTTCCACGCGCATCGATGCCTTCATGGAAATAATCAAGCAGCGAAAAGGGGCTTAGGCAGCGGATGGATGAGGGCCATTGATGATTACAGCAGGAATTGATATCGGGTCTATCACGACAAAGGCGGCCGTCATGGCCGAAGGGAAGATACGCGGCACAAGAGTCATCTTCACCGGTTACAACGCTGAACAGGCGGGCACGAATGTCTACGAGGAACTGCTCACAGAACTCGGCATTGAAAAGTCCGGCGTCAGGAGAGTCGTGTCCACAGGATACGGCAGGAACAGCGTGAAGTTCATGGACAAGGCCATGACGGAGATCATCTGTCACGGCGCGGGCGCCCATTACTTGAATCCCCGTGCCCGCTCCGTCATTGATATCGGCGGGCAGGACAGCAAAGCCATCGTCCTCGACGAAAAGGGGAAGGTGAAGAATTTCGCCATGAACGACAAGTGCGCCGCGGGCACAGGACGATTCCTGGAGGTGATGGCGAGGGCGCTGGAAGTGGACCTTGACGGATTTGGAGCCCTTTCCCTCAGGGCAGGAGATCCCTCCAGAATCAGCAGCCTCTGCACGGTCTTTGCCGAATCTGAAGTCATCTCGCTCATCTCAAAAGGCGAAAAGCGGGAGAACATTATTGCAGGCATACACGAATCCATCGCCGCAAGGATAGCGGCTATGGCAAACCGTTTGCGGATTGCGCCCCTCGTGGTGATGACGGGCGGCGTAGCAAAGAATATAGGCGTTGTGAAGGCCCTTGAGAAAAAGATCGGAATGGCCGTTGAGGTCTCAGAATATGCCCAGGTGAACGGGGCCATCGGCGCCGCCATCCTGGCCACTGGTCTTAAATAGAAATGTCATCCGCCCAGATAACCGCATAAAATGTTCATGCCGGTTCACAAGGAACCCTGCACCGGTAAACTTTGATGTTCGCGTTTGTCTTATTTCATTCTCCGCTTTGCAGATAACTTCTTACCTCTTCTTCCTTCAGCAGGACGCGCAGGCCGCCGTCGGCCAGGGCCGACATCTCGTCTTCGCCGGGATAGACGAAGACAGGTGCCAGGAAAGCGACCCTCTCCCTGATCCAGTCAGTCAGCATCTCTGAATGGGCCAGGCCGCCTGTCAGTATGATTCCGTCGATTGCGCCCTGCAAGACAACGCACATGGCGCCGATGTCCTTGGCAATCTGATAGGCCATGGCTTCATAGATCAGTTTCGCCCTTTCGTCTCCCGCATTGATCATGTCGCGGATCTTCTGCCCGTCCGTTGTGGAGAGATATGCCATAAGGCCTCCCTGCCCCACAAGCCGGCCCTGCATCTCTTTCTTGTCAAACTTTCCCGAGAACGCAAGGTTGAGCAAATCAATCGTGGGAAGGGAGCCGGCTCTCTCCGGTGTGAAAGGCCCCTCTGCCAGTCCGTGAGTACAGTCAATGACCCGTCCTTTTTGATGGGCGCCGATGGTAACGCCCCCGCCTAGGTGGGCCACGACGAGGGTCAATCCCTCATACTTTTTCCCCATCTCCCGTGCCAGCCTCCTTGCCGCAATCTTCTGGTTCAGGGCGTGAAAGGCGCTCTTCCTCTCAATTTCGGGAAGCCCGGAGATTCTCGCGAGAGGCTGGAATTCATCCGTGCTCGGCGGGTCGATGACAATGGCCGGCATGCCGTATCTTTTCGCAATGCCAAGTGCCATGGCCGGCCCCAGGGCCGAGGGATGCATTCCGTATTTACCTTCCAGAAGATCCCTGCACATATCATCATCTATCATGTAAGCGCCGGCGGGCGCGGGTTTCCCCAGTCCGCCGCGGCTGACGATCATATCGATCTTTTCCAGGCTGATCCCGTTTCTGGCGAGAAATCCAAGAATGTCCTCCTCCCGACGGGGAAGCTGGTCACTGATGGATTTATAAGAAGCCAACGCTTCGCTGCTGTATCGAATCGTTTCAATTACGGCATGGTCTCCACCCGAAAACCAACCCACCTTGGTCGATGTCGAGCCTACATTGATGACAAGCAGGTTATACGTCTTTTTCATCATCCCCCCTCACCTGCAGTTCAGACTTGCCAGAGCAATTTCCACAATCTTGTTCTCTCGCGAGACGAAGGGAAGATTCACAATAACAGGCTTCGCCATCCCCATGAGGACGCCTGCCATTTCCATCTTTCCGATAAAAACAAGAACCTGGGCGAGCAGATAGCCGCTCTCGATATCCGGTGCGAGATAGATATCGACGTTTCCAGTAACCACACTCTTAAGCCCCTTTCTTTCCGCCGCTACGTGGCTTAAGGCGCAATCGATATCGAGCGGGCCTTCGACGATCGCGCTTCCGAACTGCTTCCTCTCCGCCATCTTGGAAAGGACCGCGGCATCAAGCGTCGAGGGGATGCTGGGATTGACCTGCTCAATGGCAGCCAGGGCGGCCACCTTTGGCGCCTCAATCCCCAGCAGGCCCGCCAGGTTTATTGCCTGTTCGAGGATCAGTTGCTTTTCAATGACACCTGGATAGTTGTTTACAAACGTATCGGTCACAAGAACCAATTTGTCGCTCTTTGGCAACTGGAATACCGATATATAACTTGCCAGTCTGCCCTTCAGGAGGCCTCTCTTTGCATCGAGAACGGCGTTCATAAATGTTTTTGGATCATCAGCTCCCCGCATAAGCATATCCGCACGCCCTTCCCGGACGAGCGCGATTGCCGTCTGAAGGGCCCCGACGGAATCTTTCACATCCATGATTTCATGTTCCAGAGATTGAAGGGCGCTCTTTTTTACCATGGCCTCCGCCATCTTGCCGTCGCCCACCAGCAACGGAACAATAAGTCCTTCTTTTGCCGCCCTGAAGATAATGTCCATATCCGGCTTCTTCACCGATGAGATCGCCAGCCGCCTCTTCGCTGTTTTCTTCCTTGCCCCTTCTATAATATCCGCGAATGTGCCGGCCATTTCACCTCACCTCCTTTTCCAGCCTGTCGGCCACCACTACACCCATGGCAAGCTCCGTCACAATTGAATCACTGAAGTCTGAGCGGGACGGAATACAGACAGCTCCTCTCGAGGTCATTGCAACGGAGCAGCGTGTTACGTCCAGAAAGAAATCAAGCTTGCACAGGATGTTGCCCGTATCGAGGCGGGGGACGAGGATGACGTGGGGCATCTTCGCAATATCGATGTCGCGGTAATCTCTAAGGCGGCCCCTCGGCCCCAGGAATATCTCTGCGAAGGAGGTGGCATGGACAAACTCACAGATCCCGAACTCTCCCGCATCTGCGGCTTTCATGAGCATTTTATAGTCCCGATAAGAGTCGAGGGTCCCACCGAATTTCCTCTGACCGGAAATAGCAACTATTCTCGGTTTCTCATAACCGAGCAAGTGGCACAGAAAGACTGCATTCCTGACAATATCAGCCTTCGTCTTGTAATCGGGCATTATACTGACGCCGGTGTCCGTGAAGGCAGTCAGATGGCCAAGCCCCGGAATCTCCCAGAAGGAGATAACGCTCACCGTCATGCCGGAAGCCGCTTTCCCTTCCGCCCTGATGATCGATCGATAGACATAGGAGGTCGGAATCTGGCCCTTGCTAACGATAGACAGTTTTCCGGAAAAAAGCATGCCGATGCCGAGATCGGAGATCGTCTGCCGTTCGTTTTCAATGATCCTTTCGAACCTGCTGATGTCGAACCCGACCTTTTCCGCCAGTTTCTCCATCTTCTCCGAGTTCCCAATGAGGACCGGTTCGATATGCCCTGCCTCCCAGCTCCTTTTTACAGCCAGCATGAATTCCTCATCTTCGGGGGCGAGAACGGCAAGCTTTTTCGGCCCTTTCTCTCCGGCAATCCTGGAGACATCATCAAGTGATCTAATCATCTAAGACACCTCGTATGAAACTCGTCATTCGGAATGATAATTCCTCTCTGTTGAGTATTAGCTTCTTAACTAAGAGACGAAAGATAGGAACGCAGATTTTGCTTTTTAGACAGGCCCAGTTTATGTCTGATATGGTAGCGGTACACGTTTACAGCACTGATGGAAATATTTAAAAATGCCGATATTTCTTCAGTTGCCTTTCCCTCTTTTATTAGATTGGCAACTTGAACTTCTCTCTTGGTAAGATTCAAGTAGGTAACTGATAATTTCTGAGCGAAGGGTGACATGATATCCCTTAGATTAGATGCAAGGACATTCACATAAGACGTTCCCTGCAGATCCACATGATTTTTCAATTTTTCCATGTGCGGCAGAATGAGCACTTTGATGTTCGACAAAACTTTTTGTTCCAGTTCGTTTCTGTCCTCATCCCTCTGTTTCATCAAGACTCTTAGCGCCGAATTCATATCCTCGAGTTCATGCGTCTTGACCTCAAGCTCCATCTCCCTCTTTTCCAGCGCCTCCTCTGCCTGCTTGCGTTCCGTAATATCCATGGAGTTTCCCAGAATGGCCGGTCTACCCTTATAAATAATGGGTGTGACTGTTTCCATGATCCAGTGAATATCACCATTCCGGCTGATGATCCTGAACTCATGAGGAGAGGAGCGTTCCCCCTTGAGCATCTCTCTTGCACACCGCTTGTGCCGTTCCTTGTCTTCGGGGTGGACAATGGAGTCTGATCTTTTCCCTGTCAGCTCCTCCGGCGCGCAACCATAATATGAAGCGGCGTTGGGGTTTATCGACTGGAACTGGCCATCCTGCACTACGTAAATGCCGACAAGAGACTGTTCCGTCAATGATCGGAAAAGCTGATCATCCTCGCGCATTTCTTCTGATTTACGTCTGCTGCGGATGCCTTTTTTCTTCAATATATTAACCGATGCCTATTTCTTCATTGGTTATTCTTGTATATTGCGCCTATCACACGCTCACAAATACCATCGGTACATTTGAATTGCAAGCGCATGAGTGCCGAAGTCTCAAGTTGACGGGTTTTGCCATATATGTAATATATAAAACGGCAAGTCAAACAATTCTTTAGTCTTTTCGGTGAAGGAATCCTGCATAATTATTTGATCACTTGATGATTACAAGATGCTCACAGTGGCTGTCCTTCCGCCGCAGTTCGATTCTCTGTGAGAATCCACAGTGAGGATATGCACAATGAAAATTTCAGAAAAACCCATGCATAAGTATCCGTGGTACCTTCGTCTTTTGTTCTGGAATCAAGAAAGGAAGTACGGGCAGGTTCTGAAGCCCGCGCTGCTCTGGGCAAGAGTGCCCAAGCTTTTCTTAGCGGTGACTATTCTATATGGCGTCCTGGATAGGCGCAAGAGCCCGGTTGATCCGGTTCTACGTTCATTGGTCATGGTCTTGGTGTCACAAATAAGCTCGTGTCGCTTTTGTGTTGATATCAATGCATCTCTATTTGCAGAAAGAGCCGGCTCTGCAGAAAAGCTGCAAGCATTGGAAAGATGGAGGGAAAGCGATATCTTCAGCAAGAAAGAGAAGGCTGTTTTGGAGTACGCCGAGTCAATTACCGATCCCGGTCAAAAAGTGAACGATGGATTAATTGAGCGGCTGCGTGAATTCTTTGACGAGGACGGGATTGTCGAGCTTACGGGCCTGGTCGCTTTTCAGAATCTATCCAGCAAGTTTAACAATGCCCTCGATATCCCCTCCCAAGGGTTTTGTCGGCTTCCGTCTCTGCCTGGTAATTATCAAGAGACTGACGATACAGGGGGATAATGTAATGAGCTCGCGTATCTCTCGCGTTTTACTTCCCTATTCCAGGACATTAAGTATTTCTTTATCCCGAACATCTCAACTCATCACTGCAGCTCGAAGTCCAATTTTCAATCTGATCTTGTGACCTTTTGTTTTGACATTGAACCCCTTTTTTCGTATTCTCATCTGACGCCCAAAGTGCGTTCTTATCAAAAAAGGAAAGGAGACAGTCATGAAACATACTAGAGTCCGATTAACCATTGCGATCCTGATGTTGCTTCTGGTCTTTCCCTCGGCTGCCAGCGCGCAGCTTATGATCATCGGCAACGACGAGAAAGCGACATGGAACGACGCCGGAAAGCTTGTGCTCACGGCTCCCGGCAAAGACACGGTCTCCATCGTGGACATCTCCAAGCGGGAATCACCGCGGATCGTCATCAACCTTCCGCTGACGAATTCGGTTTTCGGCCCACCGACGAACTTGGCCATCACGCCGGATGGGCGGCTGGCCATCGTGGCGAACTCCGTCAACAACGTGCCTGATGGGTCGGGATGGAAGTCCGTGCCTGATAACAAGCTCTACGTGATCGATCTCACGACAAGCCCGCCCAGCCACATCTCAACCGTTGAGGTGGGCAAGCAGCCCTCTGGCCTCGACATCAACCGGGCCGGCAACCTGGCGTTGGTGACAAACAGAGCGGACAACTCCATCAGCGTTCTGTCCATCAAGGGAAAGGACGTGAAGCTGGTAGACACGGTGCCCATGGGCGAACAGGTGGCTGCAGTGGCCTTTACCCCGGACGGGAAGCGCGCTCTGGCGGCGAAGTTCCCCGGACACAAGGTGGCATTGCTGGAGGTGGATGGGCAGAAGGTGACCTATAAGAAGTATGACATGAACGTAGGCCTCTGGCCATACAACATCGGCGTCACTCCGAATGGCAAGCTGGCCATCTCCGCCAATAACGGCAATTCGGGCGCCGCGGACGGACAAGTGGACACGGTAAGTGTAATCGACCTCGAGGCAACCCCCCCGCGCGTCATCGACCATGTCGTGGTCGGGGATGGGCCGGAGGGCTTCGTTATCAGCCCCACGGGTAAGATCGCCGTGGCAATGCTGCTGCGGGGCAGCAACTCCGACAAGAAAGCGTGGTTCTATAACCGCAACGGCAGCGTGGCTGTGCTAAAGATCGACGGCAAGAAGGTGACAAAGGTGGGTGAGGTGGAGGTGCGGGGGCTTCCCGAGGGGGCAGTCTTCAGCCCGGACGGAAAGTATCTCTACGTCGGCAACTTCCTTGACGGCGATGTGTCCATCCTGAAGGTAGATGGTACGAGAATCACGAATACCAACAAGCGCCTTCAACTGCCCGGCCATCCGGCATCTATGCGCGGGCCGATCCGGTAGGCTGCTTCTGTATGGCTATTCTAGGGCAGGGAGACCTGGACGTGTGTTCGTTGCGAGCCCTAGGCTCGCATGGGGAAAGGGTCACGGAGTCGAACTGACTTACCGCTCTGCTGCCCCTGGAAATTCATCACAGTCTTTTGTGAGATCTTTGAGTACCACTAAAGAGAAAAGGAGATATCCCGATGGTTGGGAAAAAGATTCTTGTCATTTTTGGCATCAGCATCATCGCATTTGTTCTCACAACCGCCGGCGCATCTGCATTTAGGCCTGGCAATATTTTGCAACTTAAGAATCTGAAGAAATGTCATAACTGCGATCTGAGCGGCGCTGATCTTACCGGTTTGGATCTCAGCGAAGCAGAGCTGCAGGGCGCAAACATGAGCCGGGCAAACTTTGCCACTACAAATCTTGGCGGTGCAAATCTGACCAATGTGGACTTAGCCGGTGCGAGACTTTCAAATGTAAACCTGAGAGGCGCGAACCTTACCAATGCAAACTTGACCGGTGCAAGCCTGATTAAGGCGAACTTGACCGGCGCAGACTTGACTGATGCAAATCTCACAAATGCGAAGCTGACAGATGCAAGACTGAGTAACGCCAACCTGACCAATGCAACCCTGACCGGCGCAAGGATGAATGATGCCGTGTTAAGAGACGCAAACCTTACCAATACAAGGCTTACCGGCGCAAGGATGGATGGTGTTACATGGCTTGACGGATCGATGTGCAAGGAAGGATCTGTCGGGGAGTGCAGGCAGTGACTTCGTGAAGAATGGCAGATTCGCTTGTCTTCTTTAAGGGCAATTCGCCCGACGCCACCTAATTTGGAGCATTGATTTTTTTGTTTGAGGTATATCCCCTTTAGCTCTACAAGCCGACGGCTGCAGATTCTTGCAGCCGTTTTTTTTAGGAAGCGTTTCTGAGCAGCCAACACCACCGATCATTTTTCGATTACTCGCTCTGGCTCTTCAGGGCCTCTCTCTTTCTCTGTGTGCCTCGACAGGAAAATTCTGCTCCCGCCAACCGCTTAATCCACCGGCAAGCGGCCGTACGTTGATATATCCCTTGTTCTTCAGTATTAATGCCGCCCGGGCACCCGATACGTCGTTCGGTCAGGAGCAGTAAGTCACTATTTCCCTGTCCAAGGGAACGGCGGAAAACCGCTCCAGATTCTCCAAGGGGAAGTAACGAGCACCAGGAATTACGTGCGGATCAGCCTCAAACTCCAGGGGATGTCTTACATCTAAAATGGTGATCTCGTCACCAGCATCGATCTTCCCTCTAAGTTCTTCAGGGGTCATGCGGTTGGAAGACAATTCCTTAAGGAGATGCCCCCTGCGCAAATATTTCCACGCAATATACAGGACAACGAGCAGAAGGACGGCTATAAAAACGCTTCCCTGTCCCCAGTCAGGGAGGGCAATCTTTTCGAGCTGTATTTCCCGGCTGAAGAGATAACCGGCGCCCATGAAGAATCCTACCCAGAACAGCGAACCGATGCTATCGAAGAGGATGAACGTTCGGAGCTCTAATCTCACAATACCGACAAGGGGAACCGCCAGATTGCTGAGCCCTGGAATGAACTTCGTAAACAGAAGAGATGCAGGCCCGTGTTTTGCGAACAGATTCTGCGTCTTCCTCACGCATGCATCTGGTTCAAGACTGATGCGGCAGAGAAAGGACAGCACTTCGAGTCCGCGAATCCTGCTGAAAAAAAACCATGCGAAATCCGCGAGCATGACTGCAGCGAAAGCTATCGCCAAAGCATAGGCAAACTGCATATACTCCATCTCAGCGAGGATACCGGCAGCAATCAGGGGGAGGGTTGCGGGAATAGGGATGCCCAGTCTTTCCGAAAACATCCAGACGAAGAGAAGGATATAACCATGGTGAATCAGATTTTGTATAATCTCGTGCATTGGTGATTGCGCCTTATTTCTTCCATGAGATTTGTATCTTGCTTCCGGAAGATTCTTTGCATGAGGATGCAGGGAAGAGCAATGATTCCATCAGTCTCAAATACCGCACATCCCGCGTCCGCCGGCGCTAATATAGGCGAGGGGCATTCGTGAGTCAATAGTGTTTGACATCGTTGCGTCACTACATCCGAATAAAATACCCGCCTTGCAGAAAGCGATCCGGTTGCTGACAATACCTCTACTTATTCTCCATGGTATAGGCAACGACGACGCTCACCGGTTTCCATGCTAAGTAGCTTGAGGTCACAAGGGCAATGACCATTTCGGGTTTCCCATCATTGTCAATGTCCTTAATCTGATAATCCGCCACATAACCCTGTATCTTCTTCGTCCTCCATTTTTCAGTAAAGCCAAGACCGTCCCATTCCATATAATAGACCTCACCGGAAGTGAAGATCCTGAGATTTTCAAACCACCGCCTCTCTTGAGAGAAGTTCTTCGCTATTATCAATTCCGCCCTTCCATCTCTGCCAATGCCACGGTTTATAATTCGGAGGTTTACGTAAGGCCTCTTGTCCCTGTCTTCGGGATTGGTGGGCGACAACTGCGACATCGTGCGGTCAAAATAATTGTTGCTTCCGCCGAATATTTCGTGGCTCTTCCAAATCGCCGCCCTGCTACCGCCAAGGGCGTCGATCCTGTCAATAGACCGATCCGTCTCTCCATATACGCGAAGATAGTCATAACTATCCAAGGCCATGATCATATCGGGACCATTTTTTTCCAAGGACGCGATGGCAAGGCCATAAACAGAAACTCCCTGAGGAATCTTCATCCGCTGGCCCTGCTGGCAGCTTCCGTTTTTCCAGACAATTTCATAAATGGGATTTTCGAAGGGATTGTTTATCCCCATCTCCTGGCCCAACAGCACGTGTTTACCGCCAATCTCTATGACCCTCAAGAACCATCTTAGATGCGAAGCAATCTTCGCATATTTCCCATCTTTATATTCGAGGACAAAGGAGTCCGGGAAATTCCGGAACAGGCTGGTAACTATGATCTGTTTGACGCCGTCGCCCTTGATATCCGCCACGTCTACCGAAAGGTACTGTTCATGCGATTCGCCGGGAACTTTTTGAAGGAGCTTAAGGAAATTGCCTTCCTTCCGGTAGATCATGATATTGCTCATATCAATAATCACGATTTCATTCTTGCCGTCATTGTCAACATCACCTATGCTCATCCCTATAAATTGAGCGTCGATCTTCTGACTCATCCAAAAGCCAGGACGGACGGCCGCCTGAGTATCTGCGATCAACTCTGAACCCGTTATTGTATCCCCCGCGCGCACCGATCCATAAGCCGATACCGTAAGCAAGATCAAGAAGAACATGGCCGCTGTTTTTTTCATTCTTATCTCTCTCACTGATGCCGCAGCAGGAAGGATTACCTGCGCACGGGGTTCTCATCAAAGTTTATCAATTTAAGTATATCGCATATAAACCGTTTTTCTATACGCCGTTCCCCTATATTGAACGTCCCAAAACCTGATTTTCCTTTGATTAGATATGTGAGAAGCCGTTCAATAAGTCTAGACAGATAGAATGGCTGTTCTATCAGTTGCAGGCCCGGTCGTGCTCTGAGAAATAAGAATTGCGGAACCCTATCTTAAAATGCTATATTTAAAAAAAGCAGTATCTCTTTTGCGATTTACTGCAAATCCCATATTAGTAGGCCCCGCATGTTTGTTGCGGATTCAGGGGGTGCGTTATGAACTATAGATGGCTGATGTTGACAAGTGTCCTGATCCTGCTGTGTGCCTGTTTTATGCCTCAGATACACGATACAGATCAGAACCGATCAATTTCACTTAAGGCTGATGACCTCACCACACATGGGATGGCGTTTATTACACCATCCACTGTAACCGGTCAGGAAGAAGAAAAGCAGGAGGTTGCCTTCACCTTTACGGAAGTCCTAAGAAAAGATCGCCCCAAAATACTTTGTCTTTCTCTTTCAGAAACCCTTAACGCTATAAACCAGGCCGGCCTCTCGGAAGACTATAAGCGCATGTACGTTGATTATCGTGACACTGGGATTTTCAATCGCGATATTCTCAAAAAAGTGGGCGAGGCAACAAAGACAAAGTATGTGGCACAGCTTAAGCTGATGTCTTTTTCTCAAGGATCGGATAACCGATTCGGTGTACTGGGTCTTCGTTTGATTGATACAAAGTTTGCGGACCTGCGGCTGTTCTTTCAAATTTGGAACACTCAGGATGGCACCATAGCCTGGGAAGGCGTTAAGGAAATACACTACGCTATTGATAGAATAACTGAAAAGCCGGTAACCCAGAGAGTTATCATAGAAAAGGCCGCACGCGATATCATTTCAAAGTTGCCATAGCAGGCAGATACCTATTAAACTATACCTGAACGGCGCTCGAAAGAAGCCTTAAGATATAAGATACATGATGCTACACTCTTCGACATCGATTATTCTTAAATCTAAAAGAGAATATGACTGTTTCTAAAGGAAGCAGGATATACAGAAAACATGTGAAGCGTCTTGTTTTTTCTTTAATCCTGGTCATATTCTTACTTTTCCCCCCCATTATCGGCAGCACCAGTTCTTCTACCAAACCCTTCCCTTTTTCCCCTGGCGAAAAATTGACTTACCGGGCAAAGTGGAATTTTATACAGGCTGGAGAACTGACCATGGAAGTTCTTCCCATAGAGACTGTAGCAGGTGCAAAGGCATACCACTTTGCAATGATCATGAAAACGAGTGCAACTATCGATCATATCTACAAAGTTCGGGAACGGCAGGATTCCTATTGCGACATCGGTATGACCCATAGTATCTTGTATAGAAAAGTGACTGAAGGAGAGCATCCGCGCGATGTCATCGTAAATTTTTACTGGGCAAAACTTGAAGCCACGCGTTCTAATTTCGGCGAGAAGATGGCGCCCGTGCATATCGTACCGGGGACATTCGACACTGTATCCCTCTATTACGTCATTCGTCTTAAAGACATCAGGGAAAACAACGTCATTGAGATACCCATCTCTGAAGGCGATAACAATATAATGGTGAAAGCAAACGTCACGAAGAGAGAAATGATCAAGATTGATGAAAAAATGTATGACACCTTCCAGGTCATACCCGATATGGAGAAACTGGAATCGCAACAAGTGGTAAAAAAAGGCGATGTGCCCGAGCTTATAATCTGGTTTACTGCCGATGAAAAAAGGATCCCCGTAAGAATCAAGAGCAAAGTAAAAGTGGGGTATTTTGTTTTTGACCTAATTGCGATAGAGCCATGACATAATTTCTGTACAGGGATGTGAATGTTTTCATGCTCTCAATTCAGCCTCATATAGCCATGATTATTACAGGTCTTCTATAGTGCGAGCAAAGTATTCTGAAGGCAGCCACGGATCGCTGAGGGGAGTTTAGGCGTGCGAAGAAAAATGGTGTTGCTGCCTGGATTAATCCTTTCGCTGTGGTTGATTGCCGGTTGTGCGGCGAAGGCCCGTTCTCAGGTGGCAACAGTCTACAAGGAAACGGGGCTTGCAAACCCGGGCACTTACCATCTCAAATTCCTTTTAGACGGCCAGGGTACGTTAGCTGAATATTTGTTAAATGAGAAATCTCAGAATCCCGAACTGGAGGACTTTGATGTCTGTGGGCTGGAAAGGCTGTTTCGCATCTCTTATCCGCAGCTTTACCTTCCAGTCCAACCCGGGATACCTCTCTGTCATCTGGAAACCAACTTCAAGCACTGCAAAGGCGTTGAGTTGCTGGCTGACTTCGATATATTTGCGGACGACACTGTCGTCTTGCATAGTCGTATACTCTATCATGTGAAGGTCCGCTTGCAGAGACACGAGTCCAACTTTTTCAGGACTGCCAAGGTGCAGCGCGACCGTGGTGAATTTGCCTTGCCACGGCATTATTATACAGGAGCTCTCGTCGAAGCAATTCAGAAGGCTCTGCCCATTCTGCAGGAGATCGCGACGGACTATCCAAAATATATAAAGGACGATAACCAGGAAATAGAGATCGAACTCATTATGGAAGAGGCTCGCGAAAGATCCGCTGCCAGAAAAGCGAATCAGGACATCAAAGATACCGCGGGATTAAGCGGCGGCGTTATTATCTCCGCCTTGCCGAATATCCCGTTTATCGCGGGCCTCACGGTTTCCGCGTTAAATACCGGAGGAAGGACTTTTTGGCAGGTTCTGAAAGAGGAAAAAGACTTCGATCTTTATAAGAGCTCATTGGATCTCAATGAAGTTAATTTTTCCTATGCCGAGAGTTCGGCCAGAAACTTTTCGGGCGCATTTAGGCGAATATTCGAACCGCCCGCGGATATAGTCATCCGGAAAATAACTATCCGGTTATGCCAGAAAGAACAGGAGTCCTTAATCCCCCAGGATAATCCCGAGGGCGAGCTCTCCGATGAAAGCTAAGAATAACTGGTTCAGCCGCTGCGGATCATATACTGCTGCCCGGCCTTTGGAAAGGCAAGTGCCATAAGATAAAACCCAAGGCCCCAGAACGCACTTCACCCCTCCCGGGTCAATGAGTTAAAAACTGCGGAATTCTGATGTGAAATGTGCTATATGGAAAACAGTGGAGCCTTAAAATTAAGGGAAGATATTATTATCATCAAGCCACGCCAATTAACCCACTAATGCAGTAATAGAGAGTATGTCAAATGAGAATGATACCCAAAGAAGAGAAGTTCTTTGATCTTTTCGATGAGCTGGTAAATAAAATCGAAGAGGGAGGAGAACTGTTTCTCGACATGGTCGAGCACTATGAGTATTCAGAACCGAAGATTGTAAAACTAAAAGAGTTGGAACATGAGGCCGACGTCATCACCCACAAGACCTATGAAAAGATGCACAAGACTTTTCTCACCCCTATCGATCGCGAAGACATATATGCTCTGGTCAATAAAATGGACAGTATCCTGGATATGATCGAGGCCTCAGCAGCGAGGATGTCTCTTTACAAGGTCAAAGTTCCCGCCAAGGAAATCATTGAGCAGGCTAAGATTTTAAATAAGTCGATCAAGAAGGTGAAGCACATCGTTCATGCGATGAGAAATATGAAAAACGCCAAGATGATCATCGATTCCTGCGTGGAAATTAACACCCTGGAGAACGAAGGCGATATTATAATGAGGATGACGATGACCCGCCTGTTTGAGCAGGAAAAAGATCCGATCGAGCTCATCAAGTGGAAAGAAATATTTGAGAGGATAGAAGAGGCCATCGATGTCTGCGAGGACGTCGCTAACATCGTTGAAGGTATCGTCCTGAAACATGCCTGATTCGTTTGTGTTCGTTGATCGACTAAAGTCCAAGTGACGGAAAATGGCAGACCAAATGTCGAAAATTGGGTATATCTAATAAGGGCGGATAACAATGGCCAAAAATATCACATTGAAAATTGGAGAAAAGATTAGCAGAAAAGAAATAGTGAAGAGGGGCTGGACTTTGTTCATGACTTTGCCTAACGGTAATGAAGTGTTCAGCCGCAATTACATAAAGATAATGTGGGATCCGCAAAAAGAAGAAGTCGTCCATCTATTCACAGCCGCAGATACTTACAGGCGGTTCTAAATATCCGCATCTAAAAAAATCTCATTTTAAAAATTTGTTTTATCTCGCTAACATTATCGGATTTCTTTGCGCCTGCCCTCTGTCTAGTCCTTTTCCTTAGTTCCACTAAGGCTTATCGAAGATAAAAATCAGAGATCTCCATATGGCACATCATCTCCCAATATCGCATAATAAACAAAAATGCCCCCTAACGAGGGCAGTATATCGCGCAGTTAACTTGTCATTCAAACAGTGGGGTCAAGATAATCACAGGAGGGAGCAATGAAGATCGATAGAAGGGAATTTCTGAAACTGGCGGGGATCGGAAGCGTCGTTTTTGTTGCCGGCCCTGGAAGCATGCTGAACGTAGCCGACGCGGCCAAATCAGGAAATAATGATTTCTTTTTCGTTCAGTTGTCGGATACACATTGGGGCTTTACCGGTCCGGCTGTAAACCCCGATGCGTCAGGCACTCTCAAAAAAGCCATAGCGGCAGTGAACAGCCTCAAGATCCAACCGGAATTTGTCATGTTCACAGGCGATCTGACTCATGTCACAGAGGATGAAAAAGAGAGAAGGAAACGCTTATCCGAGTTCCGCAAGATCGTCAGCGAATTGAAAGTAAAGAATGTCAGATTCATGCCCGGAGAACACGATGCCGGGCTGGATGAAGGCAAAATATTCAAAGAATTTTTTGAAACAACCCATTATACTTTCGACTATAAGGGAGTCCACTTCATAGTATTGGACAATGTTTCAGACCCAACTTCAAGTATCGGAGAGACCCAGTTGGCTTGGCTGAGCGGGGATCTAAAGCAACTTGACAAGAGCGCCAGAATCGTCGTTTTTACCCATCGCCCGTTGTTTGATCTCTCTCCGGATTGGGATTGGCATACACGTGACGGGTCTAAGGCTCTCGATATGCTCATGCCCTTTCCGAATGTGACTGTCTTCTACGGTCATATACACCAGGAACACCATCACAAAACAGGGCATATTGACCATCACGCAGCTCAAGGTCTGATGTACCCATTGCCGGCTCCGGGCTCTGTGCCTAAGAAACAACCGGTTCCCTGGGACGCGAAAGCACCATACAAGGGGTTGGGATTCCGCGGCGTAAATGCGGATGTCAAAAAAGCCAAATATAGCATTGCCGAGTTCGGCGTTAGAGGAGAAAGGCTATGAAAGCTGGAAAATATATCATTCCGATTCTTATCCTTTCGATTTTTCTATTCGTCGTCATTTCCCACTTCACAGGCGGCTACACAATGGCGGATGAAAGAGAAAGGGTGATACAGATAACAGCGAAGAAGTTCGAATACTCACCTAAGGACATAACGGTCAAGAAGGATGTTCCCGTGGTGTTGGAGTTCACTTCACTCGATAGACTGCATGGATTCAATTGTCCGGGCCTGGGAATACGCTCCGATATTTTGCCCGGAAAGACGACCCAATTGCGCTTCATTCCAAACAAGGCTGGTACGTTTCCCTTCCATTGCGACAATTTCTGCGGACTCGGTCATGAAGGAATGACGGGGACCATCATCGTGGAAGAATAATTTCCTGTATCCTCCGTTATGGGGTGCAGGTGCGAGTTCGCGTATTTTTTTATAGATTTCAGACTGCATCCCGAATGGCAGCAGTTGCGTTTTTTTCAGTGACAATCACGGCTGAACTATCCCCATAGTCCCGCATTTCACCCGATCGCCATGTCCCATAAATATTTTTGGTTGACATTTATTATTTGGTGTGCCAAATAAATAACCCGCTGGATGAATTCCCTTGAGGTTATGGAGATGCCCCCTGACGACAGGCTCATATATCTGCTATTTACAGCCCAGCAGAAACTCCGCACGTACCTGAAAAAGATGATGGCCAAGGAGAATGTCAGAGTGACTACCGCCCAGGCCGGCATCCTGTTTCTCCTGAAGCAGAAGGATGGCCGGACCATGAGCGAGCTGAGCCAGATCCTTTCGATTGACAATTCGACAATCACCGGCCTCGTCGACCGTCTTGAGAAAACGGGATTGGTTCGGAGAAATGCCGGCGCACATGACCGCAGGGCATCGCACGTCTTTATCAATCCCCAAGGAATGGAAGAGGTGGATAAGGCGAAAAGGGTTATCAGAATGGTTAACCAGGAAATAATGGATGGGTTTTCAGCGGCAGAGATGGATTCGTTCAAGAGGATCCTGAGAAGTTTTTTCCACAGATTCGATTCCGGTCCGAGTTAAGAGTTAGAAGATGCACGCGATTGACAGGAAAGATGCATCCTCTCTGATAGAGAAGGTGGCCATATTTGCCGGAAAAGAAATTGCCAAGAGGCATGACCTCCACGATATTGATGATTTCCCACGTGATATATGGAAAAAGATGGCGAAAGAAGGGCTCCTTAGCCTCGGGATCCCTGTGAAATACGGAGGGACAAAAACTGCCTATGACACCCTCGTCCTTGCCGGCGAGGCTTTAGTCAGTCATGGACATAACATGGGTCTGGCCTTGTCCTGGATCATCCATCTGCTCGCTTCAGGTTTCATGATCGGAAGATTCGGGACTCCGACTCAGCGGAGAGAGTATCTGCCGAAGATGGCAGATGGCCTACTTACGGCCTCGATCGCCTTTTCCGAGCTCCGGGCAGGATCGGACCCCCGCTACTTAAAAACGACGGCCCGCCGGGAAGGGGACTATTTTATTTTGAACGGCGAAAAGGCTTACCTCACCAATGGACCCCTTGCAGACTTCTTTGTGATTTATGCTGTAACCGGTGTGGCCGAGGGGAAAAACAGGTTTACGGCCTTTCTTGTTTCGCGAGAGAACCGGAATCTGGCGGTCACGGAAATGATGAAGCTGGATTTCCTCAGACCATCCCCCCACTGCATGATAAGACTGGAAGACTGTCGTGTGCCGATCTCTGCGATACTTGGCAGGGAGGAAACGGCCCTGGAAGATATGGCCCGGCCTTGCCGTGCTTTGGAGGATGCGCTCTTGAACGGTCCCATCCTGGGAGGCATATGCCGGGAGATGGAGCTTATGCTCAATGCCCTTCGTAAACAGGGTGTGACGCGGGACGATGACATAATGAGAGGCCTCGGTGAAATGGAGACATGGCGGCAAACGATGCGCTGGATGGCCCTTGAAGCAGCGAAACGAATGGAAAAAAGAGGCGCAAAGGGCGAATACGAGACATTACTTATTTCTTTTCGAAAAATGGCGGCGGACTGCGAATCCCTGGCAGAGAGCCTCATGAAAAAATCGGGTGTCCGTATGGATGGTGAGCTCTCTGTTATGTCAAACGATGTACGCCGCACCATTGAATTACTGAGAGGCGGAGACCCCTCAAGGCAGAAAAAAATAGGTGAGAAGATTATTGTAAGGAAGGAGTCAAATGAGCACATTAGACACTAAATTTGCCACCGTGGAGGTGGTTCGCAAGGGCCTCAAGGACGTGGGCTACATTGCCACGACGCAAATCGCCCACACGGTATATCTGGCTTACCACCTGGGAAAGCCCGTACTTGTGGAGGGACCCGCGGGCGTGGGAAAGACGGAACTCGCCAAGGCCGCCGCTTTATTTATGGGAGTTCCCCTTATCCGGCTTCAATGCTATGAGGGGCTCGACGAGTCGAAGGCCCTGTACGAATGGAAATACGGAAAGCAGCTTCTCTATACCCAGCTTTTAAAAGACAAGCTCGACCGCGTCATCGAGGGGGAGACGGGGCTCGCCGAATCCATCGACAAGCTTCACCAGTATGATGACATCTTTTTCTCCCCACAGTTCCTCGAACCGCGGCCGTTGCTCAAGGCACTTCAGCAAAAGGACGGGGCAGTCCTCCTCGTCGACGAGGTGGACAAGTCTGATGACGAGTTTGAGGCCTTTCTTCTTGAAATCCTCTCGGACTTCCAGGTCTCCATCCCCGAGATAGGCACCATAGAAGCCACCTCGAAGCCTTTTGTTTTTCTAACCAGCAACAGCACGAGGGAACTGGGAGAAGCGTTGAGAAGGCGCTGTCTCCATCTGTACATCTCGTTTCCCGAGCAGGGACTCGAAAGGGAGATTGTCATGACCCGCGTCCCGGGCATCTCGGAAAGGCTGACCAGGCAGTTGGTCTCCTTCATACATCAGGTCAGAAAGCTCGATATTAAGAAACTGCCGTCCGTGAGTGAAACTATCGACTGGGCGAAGACCCTGGTCATACTCCATGCCGAAACCCTGGACAAGGAAATGGTCAGGGAAACGCTTAACACTTTTCTCAAGGCCCAGGAAGACATCCGGGTTACCGAAGATAAACTGTACGCTTTAACGGAGCATGCTATCCGGGAGGCAAGCTGATTGGATCGTACTCTGGGGAATTTTATCTATGCGCTGCGCCGCTCCGGTGTTAGGATATCCGTCGCGGAAACGATGGATGCCCTGCGCGCGGTGGAACTGTCGGGCTACGGGGATAGATGGATGCTGAAAGATTTTCTGTCTGCATCCCTCGCCAAGTCCATGCCGGAGAAGGAGATCTTTGAGGTCTGTTTCAGCCGCTTTTTCTCTCTCGATTACATTACCGGAGATGATTCCCTCCTCGAGAATGAAAGCCTCTCCCCGATTCTCCAAGGGCAAGCGCCCCTGACGCAGATGCTCATTTCAGGAGACATAGGTGGGCTTGCCATGGCATTCAGGGGTGCCGGAGAGAGGGCAGGCATCCGCGGCATCCAGTCATGGACGCAGAAAGGCCTTTACATGCAGAGGCTCTTTCAGGAACTCGGCCTGGAGGGTCTTAACAGGGACATCCAGAGGCTTGCGGAAGTCGGAGGCGAGGAGGCCCTCAATCAGGCGAAAGTCATGGAATCCATGCGTGATGACCTCATGGAAAGGGTAAGAAATCTGATCGAGAGACAACTCGAACTTTACACCGAGAGGCGGCAGTATGAGCTGTCAGAGGGCTATATCAGAAACGCAAGGCTCTCGGCGCTGGACGAACGGGATCTGGCCCGGATCCATAAGATAATACAGAGAATGGTAAAGCACCTGAAGGACCGCTATTCGAGGAGGCCAAGGGCTGCCCGCAGGGGGCACCTGGACTTCAGAAAGACCTTCCGGCAGAGCATCACCTATGGCGGGCTGCCGTTCGAAACCCGCTGGAAATCGAAGAAGATCGATCGCCCGGAAATCGTCGTCATCTGCGACGTGAGCCGTTCCGTCTCGAACGTTGTCCGTTTCTTTCTTCTCATCTTACACAGTCTGAACGAGGTTATCTCCAGGATAAGGTCGTTCGTATTCTGTTCAAACCTGGCTGAAGTAAGCCCCCTCTTTGAGGAATACCCGTTGCCGGAGGCCCTGGAGAGGCTTCGGTCAGGGACCGGTATCCCGGTTCTCCTGGGCCGCACTGATTACGGAGGCTCCTTTCTTGATTTCAGGCATCAATATTCAGATTGCCTGACGAAAAGAGCGACGGTGATCATCCTGGGGGACGCACGCAGCAACTATTCAGATCCGCAGACCGAAGCGCTCCGCTTCATTTCCGAAAGGTGTAAACGCCTGATATGGCTCAATCCCGAGACGCCTTCTCTCTGGGGATCGGGGGACTCGGAAATGAAAAAATACCTTCCCTACTGCAGCATCGCGCGGGAATGCAGCACCCTCCATCATCTTGAAAGGGTAGTCGAATATCTGCTCCGCGTCCATGCCCGTCGATAAACAATAATATCAGACAAAATGAATTCAAATCTCAAACAAATGAACACTCTCACCGGAGGCCGGCAAAGCCGGGAATGCGCGACATGTCTGTATCTGGAAAAGGAAGAAGGGACCCTGCATAAAGAAAAATGTCTGCGTTTTGCCCGCTTCGTCGATCACTTGTTAAATGAGAACTCGAGAGATTGCGAATACTGGCATCCGGCGCACGAGCTTGACAACTTGACAAACAGTATACGGCAGCGGCGAATGAACTCATACTGACAAGATCGAATCGCAATGGATCAATAGGTGAAGTTTGGACAGGGAACTTGAGGAGGCGAAGAGACTCGCCAGGAAGATCGCCCGCTCCACAGGGTCTCCGCGGTTTTACACGGAAAAGAGAAGAGAGGTGGATGGTTCGCGACGCAGGTTTCGGTCTTCTCCTCTTGTCAGGGAATGCCAAAATCTTCTGAGCGAGCGGGAAGGCGGTATCGGCCACGGTATCGGCCACAGCAGAAAGGTCGCTATCGATGCCGGCGCTATTGCCCTGGTGGAATATGCCCCTTTCCGAAAGAGGTCGGAAGTCCGGCGGATAGTTCTTCTGGCCCACGTGGCAGGCGTACTTCATGACATCAGGCGACTGGAGAAGGATCACTCCCAGGCAAGCGCAGCGGAAGCGGCGATGCTCCTTACACGCTTTAACTTGGCAGAGAGGGAAGTGCAGGCCATTACCGGCGCCATCAGGAATCACGAGGCCTTTCGCGAGGCGGAGATCCTCGAAGATCCTCTGGCCCAGTTTCTTTCCGATGCCCTTTACGACGCCGACAAATTCCGTTGGGGGCCGGACAACTTCACGGAAATGCTTTGGGACATGGTGGAGTACAGAAAGGCCTCGTTGGATGCCCTCCTCAAGCGGTTCCTGAGGGGCATGGAAGGGATAAAGCGCATCCGGGAAACTTTTCGCACCCATACAGGTAAAATATACGGCCCCGATTTTATCGACCGCGGCATCGAGATCGGTATGAAATTTTATACGGACATTCTCAAATCAAAATCCTGACCACAATCTCTTAAACCATCTGCCTTAAAATCATATTGACATACAAGACTGCTTCTCCTATACTTCCCACAGCGAAAAGGAAGTTCTATCAAAAAAGATTAACGTAATTTATAGCAGTCACAAAATACGAAAGAAAGCCTTCCTGAGACAGTAATGCCGGAAGGCTTTTTTAACTGTGACGGTTCGTAAAAAGGCCGGCCATTAAATATAGAATATGGAAAATATCCGTAACTTCAGCATTATCGCCCACATTGACCACGGGAAGTCGACCCTTGCCGATCGGCTTATCCAGTATACCGGCGTGAGCAACGAGCGAACCGCCAAAAACCAGATACTGGATAATATGGATATTGAACGTGAGCGGGGAATTACGATCAAGAGCCAGGCAATTTGCCTCCCGTATCAGGCCAGAGACGGCAAGACATACAGCCTCAATCTGATCGACACACCGGGCCACGTCGACTTCTCCTACGAAGTCTCCCGCGCCTTGGTCTCATGCGAAGGTGTCCTTCTCCTGATCGATGCCGCCCAGGGCGTGCAAGCCCAGACTTTAGCCAATCTCTATCTTGCCATGGAGCTCGGTCTGGAAGTCATTCCCATCATCAACAAGATTGACCTGCCTTCCGCGGATGTTGAAAGGGTCATCGAACAGATCGACTCGGAGCTGGGATTGGACCCTGACAGCCATCTCACGTGCTCCGCAAAAGAAGGCACGGGTATCGAAGAGATTTTGGAAGCCATCGTGGAGAGGATTCCACCCCCGAAGGGCAACCTGGACGCGCCCCTTGCCGCCCTCATTTTTGATGCCCAGTACGACCCTTTCCGCGGCACGGTCATTCACTGCCGCGTTTTTGACGGTACAGTGAAAAGGGGAGACATCGTACGTCTCATGTTCAATAACGCAACTTACAAGGTTGAAGAAGTCGGCCATTTTCTCCTCACCCGCCAAGAGCGCGATAATCTCAGCGCAGGCGAAGTAGGTTATATCATAGCCGGCGTGAAGACGGTTTCGGATGTCCGTACCGGTGACACGATCACACTCCACAACCAGCCCTGCGAAAAACCGCTTCCCGGTTTCAAGGAGATCAAGCCTGTCGTCTTTGCCTCCATTTACCCGATTGCCTCGGATGACTATGAGGAGCTGGCTGTCTCCCTTGAAAAATACAAACTCAATGATGCATCGTTTATCTATCAAAAGGATTCATCTGTGGCCCTCGGCCAGGGATTCAGGTGCGGCTTTCTCGGCCTTCTTCACCTGGAGATCGTGCAGGAACGGCTGGAGAGGGAATATGATCTTTCCATCATCTTGTCCGTTCCCAGTGTCCGTTACCGGTTTACCTTGAAAGATGGGACGGTGATAGACGTGGACAACCCGGCGCATTATCCCGATCCATCTACCATTGTCAAAGCCGAGGAACCGTATATCCGCGCAACCATGATGATGCCGGAGAAATACCTCGGCGCGGTAATGAAGCTTTGCATGGAAAAACGGGGGGTGAATTCAACCCTCAACTACACTGGTCCCGGGCGGGCGGAACTCATCTATGAAATACCCCTCGCCGAGGTTATCTATGATTATTATGACCGTTTCAAGTCCTGTCACCCAGGGCTATGGCTCCTTTGACTATGACGTGATCGATTACCGGGAAGGAAGCCTTGTCCTCCTGGATATCCTGGTTAACGGGGAGAAAGTGGATGCCCTGTCGCAGATCGTGCACCGGGATCGCGCACGCGCCAGGGGGCTCCTGGCCTGCGAACGCCTCAAGGATGAAATACCCCGGCAAATGTTCAAAATCGCAATTCAGGGAGCAATCGGCGGGGAAATTGTTGCCCGAACGACGATCTCGGCTTTCCGCAAAGACGTAACGGCGAAATGCTACGGCGGAGACATTACCCGGAAGCGAAAGCTTCTCGAAAAACAGAGGAAGGGGAAGAAACGCATGAAGATGATAGGCTCGGTCAGCATCCCGCAGAGCGCCTTTCTCGCCGTCCTGAAGTCCGGCACTGAATGAAGATGCACCATGATGAAATTCTTGATTCACAATTCACGAAATCAATTTTCACTTTTTTAAACATCTTGATATGGAATCCAGCATAGACATCTCAACAACAGATACAACTCCCGGCCTGTACATTCACATACCCTTCTGCAAAAGCAAATGTCCTTACTGTAACTTCTATTCGATTACCTCTTTCACCATGATCGACGAATTCTTGAATGCACTCGTCAGGGAAATGGAAATGTACCGGGAGGCGTTCACCCGCTTTGACACTGTCTATATCGGCGGCGGCACTCCCTCTCTCCTTGCCATAGAGCACTTCGACAGCATTCTGTCGAATATTCGAAATACCTTCATCCTCTCGCCAAACCCGGAAATCACCGTCGAGATCAATCCGGCAGATAGTCCACAGGAATATCTTGAATCCATTCGCCAGCCTGGGATGCAATCGCCTCAACATCGGCGTCCAGTCATTTGACGATAAGGTTCTGACATTCCTCAAGCGCAGGCACTCCGTCCGTGAGGCCATGGATACTATAGAAGCTGCCGGGAACGCCGGATTTGAAAACATTGGAATCGATCTGATTTATGGCATACCCGGACAGAATATGACATCATGGCTTGACACCGTATCGCAGGCGCTATCTCTTAACTTGGCACACCTTTCCTGTTATCAGTTGACCATCGAAGCCGGCACACCCCTTGGCCTCCGGCATCAACGGGGAGAAATTGTCTTGCCCGACGAAGAGCTGCAGCATGCGTTCTTCATAAAAACTTCAGAAATCCTCGAGAATGCCGGATACGTCCACTATGAGGTATCCAATTTCGCAAGAGACATTTCCCTCGCATCAAAGCACAATCAGAAATACTGGAACCATACATCTTACCTCGGTCTGGGCCCGGCTGCGCATTCTTTTATGGGACATAAGCGCTGGTGGAATCATAGTTCTCTTGATGAATATATCAGGGATATCGGGGCGGGAAAGCTGCCTCTGCGATTCCTCAGAGATACTGACGAGAGAACAATTGCATCTGGAAGCGCTCTTCCTCGGTCTCCGCACGAAGAAGGGCATCGACCTGCACAATTATTCCTGCAGGTATGGTTATGATCTCATATCAGAAAAAGCTGATGACCCTGGCAAGACTCGTTAAGGCAGGATTCATTGAAATAAATGAAGGTTATCTGCAGCCTACCCGTACCGGTCTCGCAGTAGCTGACAGCCTGGTATCCATATTGGCATTTGAGTAAAAGGTCCGCACCCTATGCCTCGCATTTTCAAATACTACTTATTCTTCTTATCCCGCTTTTCCTGCTTCTTTTCCTTTGCTGATTTGGTTGGCTTCTTTTTAGTATCTTTCTGAGCGTCCCTTGATTTTGCCATTACACTCCTCCATCATAAAGTATCTGAGCAATTGATTTAGATTTCACCAGAATTATGAATCTATGTTGTCAGGAAAATAATTGGTATTGTGTCCCCGGAATATGTTGTTCCTGGAATATGTCCCCATCGATCTTTTAAAAAGTGAGGACTGGAGAGAAACCTCTTTTGTTATTTTCAATCTTATGATCTCCATGAAATATTTCCAATATGCCATCACTCGGAGTATCGCCATATCTTGCGATTATCTTTCCATACGGGATAATGATTAAATCATCGTTGCCAGCTTTTAAAGACAATTTCATTCTTATTCCATTTACGTTTTTGTGTGCAAGGATAGACGCGGTTATCACTATCGAGTTTTCAGTAACTCTCCATTCGAATGCGTGATAAAATACGTTTAATGGAGGTCCATCCGCCATATCCGAGCCAGATTCTTGCTGATCAATAAATTTATAAATTAAATTGTTGTTGTCGCCAGTTTTGACATATTCTATCATGGGGCGTAGTAAATTAGTGTTGTATCCAAGAAAAATCATTCCCTTTAAGACTGTATTAGCAATGAATCGGAAGTGATTTTCAGTTAAAATAGAACTTATTTTAAGTATTGAGAACTCTGGTTCTTGCCCCGTTAGATAAGCGTTTTCAAGCTTTTTCCCTCTTCTGCTCAGTTCCTTTTTGACATCTTCCATCTGTTCTTTGCAAATACTCAATTCACATTCAAGATCATCAAGCTTTTTAGGAATTCTTGATTCAATGAAGTTACAGATTTCTCTAATATCGAGTGTCGGAGGAATTTCAATCCTATTGATCAATATCCCCTTCTTCTTGATCAGAATGACATTGGCGAATCGTATTGACCCGTTGCCACCCACATAGACGGTTTCATTAGGTTTGCTCGTGTTTGTGATAGCAAATTCTTGAGATTCGATCGCAAGAAATCTATCTAATGACGGACTGTGTATTGGTAATCCTTTGTTGTTTTTACTCTTTATCCCCATTGTCGATCGAAATACCGACAATATTCCCGTCCTGAGAACAATCCTTTCAAAACCATTACCGTTTATTGAATCACACTTTTTGCATGCATGAAGAACCTTTAATTCAGGCGAAAATTTCCCCAGACCTTGGGGGATAATGTGGTCGCCTCTTCTGCGACCATTAATTGGATCATTACAGTATATGCAGTTCATGATGTTTGACGAATAGAGTCTCTAACCCGGACGAGCAGGAACCATACCTTCTTCATCTGCTTGAATATGTTAAATATATTATCACGATTTCCATTCGAAATCTACCACAGCAATGGACGCTTGCAGCATGCTCGTTTCAGGAAGTTATGCAGCCCCCTTTGTTCGTCGGAATATTTCTTCTCCAATACACATGTTTCCACCCGTATTGAAGATCTCCGCAACTTGGTGCGGAGAATGCTCGATTCTTAAGGAACAGCAGAGAGTTTCAGAAATATTATGGCGCAGCTTATCGAATCTTTCCCAGAATTCTATGTGCTTTTCCGTTTCTCCTTTTGGAGGAGCCTGTATGTTTCATCGTAAATCCTGATACGCGGACCAACGGCGACAACTTCAATCTCTTTTTTCGAGACGCGATAGATTATCCTCAATTTGCTGACCCGCATACTGCGTAATCCAGCCAATTCATCCCGCAGTATCTTGCCTGTGTGCGGCGCTTCCATGATTACCTTGAGTCCGGCCTTGATTTTTTTCTTTAATTCCGGATGCATCCCGCGAATCAAAGCGGCTATTTCTTCCGGCATCCTCAGTGTATGAAGGATTGGTTTCATAATTCGTCAAGGGTGAAGACTTTTGCCCGTTTTGCCTTCAATGACTTAAGCCCCTGGCTGATTTCCTTCATCAATGCTGCGTCTGAGCGTATATTGGCTGTTTCCTTGATGCTTTCATACTCATCAGGACTGATGATAATGGCCGCGGGCCGCCCGTTTTTTGTGATAACGATCTCCTCGTCGGTGGAACTTACCATGTCCACGATGGAACTGAATTTCATTTTTGCCTCGGATAATGAGAGTGTTTTCATAATCTGACTCCAATTTTAGTTAACCATAATTCTGGTCATAATTATCAATATTGATACGAATTTGTCAAGAGAAAATGGAGCGTGTGCTTGCCGCACCTCCCGCTCAGGATAGCAGATCTTCAAAAGGGGGAATGCTGAATGCAGGAGTCGGGTACGGAGAGGGTTTGCTATTCCCATTCGGAAACAGTAAGTATCTTATGGAAAGGACCTGGTCGTAGCGATTTCATCAAGGCGCTTGCTTCTTCGCCTTGGACATCTCTTCCACAATCTTTCTCTGCGTGTCTCGATATTCTTCTTTCGGGGCGATGCGGATTGCCTTCTCGACCATCGACATGGCTTCATCGCCCTTTCCCTGCATCAGGAGGGCATTGGCGAGGTTGTTCATTACATCGGGGTTATCGGGGCTGCGTTTCAGCGCCTTCGTATAATAGGTTTCCGCCTTGCTGTAATCGCCCGACTGATAGTAGAGATTCCCCATGTTGAAGTAGGGCGTCATCCACTCTGAATTTTTCTTTATTGCGCTGGCATATTCCTTTCGCGCCAACTCATGCTCGCCTTTCTTTTCATAGATGACGCCTAAATCATTATGCTGCTCCGCCGAGAGCGGATCATCCATGATGATGATCTTCGGCATCGTGCATGACAGTGTGAATATGCACAGAAGAAGCGGAAGCGCCATGGTTCGGCATATGCCGACTGTTGAATATCTTTTCATTATTCCTGGTGAGGCGGCATCTACGGGCAGATGCCTATAGTAAATTTTATTTATAGATTAAAAGATAGCTCCTGCCCATCTTTTCCCAGGCGGCATCGAATCTTTCGTAAGTGAAGAATTCTTTCGCCTTATATCCGTCATGGGCGATGAAGCCTTCTTCATTGTATCCGAAGACGACCAGGTAATGGGGTTTGGATACGACCCAGAAACCGAAATCCACAAGTACAATTACCGGCTTTTTCTGATCGATAAGAACTTTGAGATCCGTTGCCCCGCCCCGGCTTAATTTAGTCTTAAAGCCTTTTTCCCGGGCAAAGTCTTCCAGATCCGTGATGAGGGAACTCTTTATTGCATCGCTGTAGACAGCCTTGCCGATCTGATGCTGGTCTGCCTCGACGCCATAAAAAGCCATCACTGAGGAAACTGAAGCAGGACCGCAATACAGCGTATCCTGCTTCACGAAGGGAACATCCTCGATGACGTGGACAGAGATACCCGCCATCAGAATGAGTGCGAGGAATAGACTCTTCAATGTCTGCTACTTTATCGTAACGGTCCTGTCCATCAGCTTGACGATCAGGATGACCAGAAGGATAACGACAAGGAGCGTGATAACGAAGCCGGCGCCGCTATCTGCGCCTGCCAGCAGTCTGTCCGATGCCTGCGACAACATATGAATCTGTTCATCGGACATGCCCTGCAGCTTGCCCTTTATTTCTTCCGACTGCAAGCCGTAGGCCTGCATCTTTTCACTCACAACGCCGGTTTCCAGGGCACGCTGGATTTTGTTTATCTCTTCACTCCTTATTTGCGCGTCCACTTTTTGTGATGAGGCGAGAGAGCCGATAACACCTGCGATTGCCGGCGAAGCAAAGAATACTGACAGGTATATCGCGATAACCAACGCCAAAACGGGCTTTCTGAATCTTTTCATGCTGAATCCCTCCTCCGTGAATTTATTGAGATAATCCTTTGCAATAGGACCTTAATGATGAATTTTACATAGAAAATCTATAGTTTTCAATAAGTGAATCCCTTAGTTCCGGCCTCTAAGAACCTTAATTGAAACATTTTCTACGTCTTCACATGGAGGATGGGTAGTCCCAGGTGTTTGCGCTTCGTCTCACCGTACATGCGGGTTTGCTGCCTCACCGTTGGCGCTCCCCGCCTGCCTTTGCCGAAGACCTCGATTGGGTGTGATCCGCCCAGGTGAAGGGTGTGCTTGCCGTACTTCCCGCTCAGGGTATCGGCCGCCTCATAGAGCTGCCTGATCTTTTCCGCTTTCACCGGATCTTCAAAAAGGGAGTACTGGACGGGGGTGTCGGGTACGAGGTCGACAAGGATAATGCCTGTGGCCCGGTAGATCTCCTTTTCCTCATAGAGCTGGTCAAAAAGCTCCTGCAGAAGGGGGGAAAGCTCCAGGGGATACACGGAGGGACGTGTCAGCTTTGCTTCGCAGCCCGCCGTATCGAAATTATTTTTCTTCAGGAAGGGGATGATCTTCCGGGCGGCCAGGGAATAGCGCCGCGCCTTGATGCAGGCGGATTCCAGGTTTCTCAGGAGATGGGCGAAGAGGTATTCCCGGTCGGATGTCGGAGGGTGAAAAGGTCTTCGTCTTGCTGATAGAGGCATAGGTGCTCTTCTCTTCCGGTGAATACGGGGTATACGGATTCGCCCCGCAGCTCTCTCCATGTCTCCACCCCGGGCTTCGTGAAGCGCTCTTCCATGGTCTTCTCCGGGAGCCTGGCAAATTCGAGGGCGGTCCTGACCCCCATTTTCTCCAGATAACTGGCCGTGGCGTGGCCGATGCCCCAAATTTTTTCCACCGGCAGATCCTTGAGATACCGGGCAATCAATCTTCCGGGAATGGCGGTAAAGCCGTCCGGCTTCTTATGCTTGGAGGCCACCTTGGCGAGCACCTTGGTGAGGCTCAGTCCCGCCGATACGGTGATACCCAGCTCCTTTTGAATCTCTCTTTTTATCCGGAGGGTGATGGTCTCATATGAGGCATGGAGGGTCCTGCGCATGCCCGTGATGTCTGCAAAGGCCTCGTCGATGGAGTACTCTTCCACCTGGGGGGTGAAGCGCCTTATGATGTTGAACATCCGCCGGGAAAAGAGGCTGTAGGTCTCATAGTCGGATGGAAGGATAATGAGCTCCGGGCAGAGGGCCTTTGCCTCATGGAGGGGGACGCCGCGCTTGATCCCCAGCCTTTTTGCGGGATAGCTGGCACAGGCGACAATCCCCCGCTCTCCCCCTGTGATGATGGGCTTGCCTCTAAGCTCCGGGTGAATGGCTTCCTCGCAGGATGTAAAGAAGGCGTCGCCATCGATATGGATAATGGCCTGGGGCCATGAATAAAGGCTGAAGAGGATTTCGCTCACAGGATGACCTCGGTTCTTTTTCCCACAGAAGCAGATTAATAGAACTATCGTTCTATTGTCAAGAAGATTTTCTCGAAGGGAAAGAAGCCATGAAAATCATTGGGAAACATACTTGATGATCAGGTGCGCCGGCAGGAATCAGAAAATTGTTTTCTCCGGAGACCCTTCAATTTCGATGATGGATATATCTCTCGCGTTGATCCTGAAATTATGCAAACCGCTGACAACGTCATCGAGATAGGACTCATCGGCAAGGATGGTTGTAGAAGAGGTCGCCCATTTTTCAATGTCTCTGGATAGAAAATCAAAACATCCGCGAATCATTGATTCTGTTATTGCAGGCACAGGCAAATGGGACCGACCGGCGGCGGGAAGATTAAAGGCAAAATCATTACAGAGTATACCATCCATTGTTTCCGACAGATGATACCCCGCCTGACAAAGCTTATCGTCAGTAAGCTCAGCCAAAGCACCCATACCGAAAAGCAGGATCTTGGAGGCGGCAATACGCGGGGGAGAGGCAATCATAATTTTCTCCATGAATGCTGCGGAGATATGACCGCGGGCGATCTCTCTGGAAATCATGCCGTTGAGGCGCCAGTCCACGAAACCACAGTGACCTTTCGGGGGCCTTTCATCGAGAAAGAAACCCAGGGCCAGGCCTTCACGACCCAAGGTATCCAGCGATTCTGTTGTTATCTTGATTCTCATCTCTTTCGGATAAACCTTATAGTGGCCAAGTATACGGGAAAATTCTTCTTTGTGTCAAGGCAAAGGATGCCAAGACGCTTTTCAATGCCGTTGACAGGGTTATGAAAAGAAGGTATTGTTGCTGCCAAAAAAGATAGACGTGTCACGTATCTAGTCTGAGAAGAGGTGCCCTTCTGTTTGACCGATTAATCAAGTTTCTTGCCACCGGTTTCGGCAGCGGGCTTGTCCCTTTCGCTCCGGGGACTGCCGGCACAATCGTCGGCATACCGATATATCTGGCCTTTTCCCGGTTGTCCTGGATCCTATATTTTGTATTTGTAGTGGCCTTCACCACACTCGCATGTTATGTATCCAATAAAGCCGAGAGGATGTTCGGCGAAAAGGACACATCTCTTATTGTTATCGACGAGATGGTCGGTTTTCAATGGACGATGTTCCTCATTGCTCCCACAGTATTGCATGTGTCTATCGGATTTATCCTCTTCAGGTTATTCGATATTTTTAAGATATTTCCCGCAGGTTATTTTCACAGGAGACTCCCGGGCGGCTATGGAGTCGTAATAGATGATGTCGTCGCGGGCATGTACGCCAACATTGCTCTCCTGCTTACCATTAAATTCTGGGGCATATAAAACCTCACATAGTTTCCAAGTATATTATTTTAGAGATTTGTTCATATGAAAGTCGGCATATTGACCATTGGCAACGAATTGATCAGCGGAAAGACCCAGGATACCAATTCTTCCTTCATTGCCCGCCAGGTGCATGCGCAGGGGTGGCAAACATCGGTCATAATGTCCGTTCCCGATGATGCGGGTGCAATAAAGATAGGACTTAATCACATCATGTCCCTTTCCGATGCCGTGGTCGTCACCGGTGGACTCGGTCCTACGCTAGATGATATCACCACTTCCTCAATAGCCGGGGCATTTGGTCTGGGTATTTACACCGATCAGGCCGCCCTCAAACATATCCGGGACAGATTTGAAAAATTTCATCTCAAATGGACGGCGAACAATGAAAAGCAGGCGCATGTTCCGGAAGGGGCGGAGACAATAAAGAATCCCGTGGGAATGGCCTGGGGATACTCTCTTAAGAAAGATGGGAAGGTAATAGCTGTCGTTCCCGGGGTGCCCTCGGAAGTGAAGAGGATGGTTCCTGACGGCATTATTCCTGTCTTGAGGAGGGAATTTAGAGACGCAGCAGGACATGTGGAAAGCAGGACCATCAAATTAACCGGCATCACTGAGGCCAATGTGGATCAGGTTCTCGCGGATGTTGATTTCGGCAACATGGGCGTGAATATAGGTTTTTATCCGAATTTCCCCGAGATACAGATTGTCCTCACGGCGATAGCCGCAACTGAAAAAGATGCAAGAGAAAGAATCGCGGTTGCCGCCGAGTGCGTTTCAGAAAGGCTCGAGCAGTATATCTTCGCCTATGATCAGGATACCCTGGAAGGCATCGTTGCCGGGCTCCTGACGGATAAGAATCTGACCCTTGCTGTTGCCGAGTCATGCACGGGTGGTCTGGTCACTGATCGCCTCACGGATGTGCCCGGCAGTTCGGCCTTTCTTGAAAGAGGTGTTATTGCCTACAGCAATGAATGCAAGGCCGACATCCTGGGAGTGCCGCAGGACGTGCTAAGAGAATTTGGCGCTGTAAGCGAAAAGACCGCCGTCTATATGGCAGAAGGCGTAAGGAAGCTTGGCAAATGCGATCTGGGGCTTTCTACAACGGGAATTGCCGGTCCCACAGGCGGAACGGCAGAGAAGCCGGTGGGAACTGTTTTTATCGCCCTTGCAGACGGGACGCGAACCTTTTGTCGTAATTACACCTTCCGCTGGGACCGCCGGCGAAACAAAACTATGATGTCCCAGGCGGCTCTCATGATGCTCAAGAGATATCTGACAGGCGAGACTTGAACATGAATGATAAGAAATCGATACGGGCGTTCCTGGCTATCGACCCTCCCCAGGAGATATATAACGAGATTATCAAGATTCAGGAGCGCTTAAGAAAGACCTTACAGGGGGACATACGCTGGGTAAGACCGGAAGGCATCCATCTGACATTGAAATTTTTTGGCTATATTTATGATTCAGATGTTGCAAATATTTCCAATGTGGTAAAAAATAGTGTGGCAAGCATGAAGGCGCTTTTGTTGAACGTGAGAAGCCTGGGAGCATTTCCGAGTGTTACCCGGCCCCGGGTTTTGTGGCTGGGAATAGATGGAGACACGGATGCAGTGATCAACCTCCAGATGGAAATAGATGCGGCGCTTGAGGGTTACGGCTTTAAGAAAGAGGACCGGTCATTCAAGCCGCATCTTACCCTTGCTCGCGTTAAAGAACCCAAGGGATTGATTGGACTTGCGGAAACTGTCAAAAAAAATGAGGACTACGTTGCGGGGAGCTTTTCTGTCAATGGCCTCACGCTCTTTAAGAGCGATCTGAAGCCGACAGGGGCGATTTACACGAAACTCTCCTACTTTCCTTTCCCCGAATGAACAGGCGGCAATTGCAGATTGGTATTAGGATTTATTTTTATTTCTTATGGAGGTGATTATGGGATCGGATATCGATAGGGAAAAGTCAGTCGAACTGGCTATCACGCAGATCGAGAGACAGTTTGGGAAAGGTTCCATCATGAGATTGGGGGGGAGTGAGCACGTATCTGATATTGCCGTAATCCCTACAGGATCACTGAGCCTTGACCTGGCCCTCGGCGTCGGAGGAGTTCCCCGGGGAAGGGTTATAGAAATATACGGTCCCGAGGCGGGCGGCAAGACGACCCTGGCCCTCCATATCATCGCGGAAGCCCAGAAGAGAAATGGCCTCGCTGCCTTTATCGACGCAGAGCATGCCCTTGATGTGGCCTATGCGAGAAGGATCGGTGTGAATACGGACGATCTCCTCATTTCCCAGCCGGATACAGGCGAGCAGGCCCTTGAGATCGCAGAGACTCTGGTGAGAAGCGGGGCACTGGATGTCCTCGTAGTCGATTCCGTGGCTGCTTTAGTCCCCAAGGCGGAACTCGAGGGAGAGATGGGGGATGCCCAGATGGGGCTCCAGGCCCGGCTGATGTCGCAGGCGCTCCGCAAGCTCACGGGCAGTATCAGCAAATCCAAGACCACGGTGATCTTTATAAACCAGCTAAGAATGAAGATAGGCGTTTTTTTCGGCAGCCCGGAAACTACGACAGGCGGCAATGCCCTCAAATTCTATTCTTCCATGCGCCTCGACATCAGGAAGATGACATCCATCAAGATAGGGCAGGAGATCGTCGGATTCCGAACCAAGGTCAAGGTGGTCAAGAACAAGGTCGCGCCGCCTTTCCGGGAAACGGAATTCGATATCATCTTCGGAGAAGGCATTTCGAGAGAGGGAGACATTCTCGATCTTGCCGTAGAAAATGGCATTATCGAAAAGAGCGGGGCCTGGTATTCCTATAAAGGCGAGAGAGTCGGCCAGGGCCGGGATAATTCACGCACCTTCCTCAAGGAGAACAAGGATCTTCTGAAGCAGCTCGAAGATGAAGTCCGGGAGAAGATAGGCCTCACGGGCTAAGGGTCGGGGAAGGCATGACGAAGGAAGCCCCCCCTCAGGAAAAGGCAAAGCAAAGGGCATTTCGCCTCCTTGCCATGCGGGCAAGGAGTGAAAAGGAATTGCGGGCAAAACTGAAGGAAAAGGGTTTCGACGAATCCGTAGTGGAGGATGTCACGGCAAGACTCCGGGAACTCAACTATCTCGATGATGAATCGTTCGCCCGGCAGTGGGCGCGCAATCTTGCGGTGAACAAGCTCTTCGGCAACAGAAGGATTGAAGCGAGTCTCATGGAAAAGGGGATTCCGCAGCCGCTGATAAGGCAGGTTCTGGCCGAGGTGCGCGAAGAACTGACGGAGCGGGAGGCCATAATTCTCTTAATCAGAAAAAAGGTGGACAACGGCGCCGGGAAGTTGGATGATAGAAAAAAAAGGAGATTGGCCCAGAGCCTGATGGGAAAGGGGTTTTCGCCAGGCCTGGTTTTTGACATATTGAATAGATTAAAGGAGGGTTTACCGGATGAAGGGGAGTGAAATCAGGGAGAAGTTCTTAAAATACTTTGAGGAGAACGGACATACTGTTGTTCCGAGTTCATCGCTTATCCCTAAAGATGATCCTACGCTCCTTTTTACCAATTCAGGAATGGTACAGTTTAAAAACTGCTTTCTGGGTCTGGAGGACCGGGGTTACACGAGGGCGACAAGCTCCCAGAAGTGCGTCCGCGCCGGCGGAAAGCACAATGACCTGGAAAACGTCGGTCATACGGCCCGCCATCACACTTTTTTTGAGATGCTGGGGAATTTTTCCTTCGGCGACTATTTCAAGAAGGAATCTATTTTCTGGGGATGGGATTTCCTCACGAAAAAGATGGGGCTTCCGAAGGAGAAGCTCTGGATCACCATTTACAAGGACGACGATGAGGCGTTTGAGATCTGGAACAAGGACATGGGCGTTCCTGCCGAAAGAATTGTCCGCATGGGGATGGACAGCAACTTCTGGATGATGGGTGAAACCGGTCCGTGCGGCCCCTGCTCGGAAATAATTTATGACCAAGGCCCGGAAGTTGGTTGCGGCAGGAAGGAATGCAGCGTCCTGTGTGAATGCGATCGCCATCTTGAGATCTGGAACCACGTATTCACGCAGTTCGATCGTGATAAAGATGGGAACTTCAATCCTCTGCCGAAACCGAATATCGATACAGGCATGGGACTTGAGCGCCTGGCAGCAGTCGTCCAGGGAGTAAAGAGCAATTACGACACGGATTTCTTCCAGACCATCATAAAGGCTGTGGAAAAAGTGAGCAGGAAGAAGTACGGATCAAGCGACGAGACCGATATATCGACGAGGGTCATTGCCGACCACAGCCGGGCGGTGACCTTCCTGATAGGAGACGGCATCCTTCCCAGCAATGAGGGCAGAGGCTATGTCCTTCGCAGGATTCTGCGGAGGGCCGCCCGCCACGGCAAGCTCCTCGGCATAGACAAGCCGTTCTTGCACGATATCGCTTCCGTTGTCGTCGCTGAAATGAAGGATGTGTATACTGATCTGATTGATAAGGAAGCATACATAAAGAAAGTCATCTTCAACGAAGAGCAGCGATTCATAGAAACCCTCGACGCAGGCCTGAAGATATTAAGTGATGAGATATCGACTCTTAAGAAAATGAAAATGTTCACCGTTCCCGGCGACGTGGTTTTCAAACTCTATGATACATTCGGCTTCCCAGTCGACCTGACGGCGGATATCGTAAAGACAGACCGCCTCACCCTCGATATGGAAGGATTCGAAAAAGCCATGGAGGCCCAGCGGGAGAAGGCAAGAGAATCGTGGAAGGGAAGCGGCGAAAAAGCCATATCCGCAAGCTACCAGAAGCTTTCCCTTGCGGGGATCAAGACCCAATTTGTCGGCTACGAAGGCGTGACAGAGGCCCATTCGAATATCCTGGCTATCCTGAAAAATGATGAACTTGTGGACAATCTCAAAGAAGGGGAGAAGGCGGAGATATTTACGGCGGAGAGCCCCTTCTACGGCGAGTCGGGTGGACAGATCGGCGATACGGGAATCATCGAAGGAGACGGATTTGTCTTTGAGGTATGGGATACGCAGCGTCCTCTCGAGGACCTCGTTACGCATATCGGAAAATTGAAGAAAGGCGAAATGAAGACTGGCAAGGACACCGTACTGAAGGTGGATACAGAGCTGAGGCGGGCCACGGAGGCACACCATTCCGGTACCCATGTCTTGAATGCCGCTTTGCACAGGGTCCTGGGCGATCATGTGAAACAGTCAGGCTCCCTCGTTAATCCGGAGAGACTCCGCTTCGACTACACTCATTTTTCCAGGGTCGGTGAAGAAGAACTCGACAGAATCGAGTCCATTGCCAACGAGATCATCAGGAGCAACGTTCCCGTTCAGACGAATGTCCTTCCACGCGAACAGGCAATGAAGACGGGGGCTCAGGCCGTGTTTGATGAAAAGTACGGGGAGGAGGTCCGGGTTGTCAAAATGGGTGATTATAGCATGGAGCTCTGCGGCGGCACCCATGTATCCAAGACGGGAGACATCGGGCTCCTCAAGGTCATCCATGAATCGGCCATAGCTGCCGGCGTACGGAGGATCGAGGCGGTGACCGGAAGGGCGGCCCTGAAGTACGTGCATGATGTCGAAGGAGAGCTGAAGAAAACGGCGGCTATCCTGAAGGCCAATCCGCTGGAGCTCTCTGACAGAGTTGAGAAGGTCATCAGGCATCAGAAGGATATGGAAAAAGAGATCGAGGATCTGAAGGTTAAGCTTGCCGCAAAAGACGTGACAGATCTCGTAAAGAAGGTCAAGAAGGTAAAAGGGATAAGCGTACTCGCCGCTGTTGTGGATGCGACTGACGCGAAGACCATGCGCGACCTCGGCGACAGGCTCAAGGATAAGATCAAATCGGGAATCGTCCTCCTGGGAAGCAAGACAAGTGACAAGGCCATGCTTCTGTGTATGGTCACCAAGGACCTGACGGACCGGTACCATGCCGGGAATATCATCAAGGAGATAGCCCCCGTTATCGGTGGCAGCGGCGGCGGGAGGCCTGATATGGCGCAGGCCGGAGGGCCTAAGCCTGAGGATCTGAAGAAGGCCGTGGACAAGCTTGCCAAGATGATCTGACAGAGATACTAAAGCAGGTTCTTCTGCCGGCCATCCCTTCTCTGTCATTTCGAAGGAGCGCAGCGACTGAGAAATCCTGTCCGGGACGAGGCGAGACCCCCGTTAGACAAGATATCTCCCTTCGGTCGATATGACAAAAATTACAGAATGACGCTCATTTCGCGACTAGACACTACAAACCCCCTTGCTCCCGTCATGAGGAGCAAGGGGGTTTTTCCTTCTCTACAAAAAATCAGACGGCACTTATCTCATATGGAGGCGGCTTCCATCTTCGAACTGCAGCCACGTATTTATGTCCGGCGTATCGATTAGAACCGTCTTGTTATCCTTCATCCTGACAGAAGACTTAGTTGCAGCCTCGATAATGGAATACCAGACTCCGATCTGTTTGCCATTGTCGTCGAAAATCGCAAACCCGTGGAGCGGCGCTCTGAAATTAACAGTTGCCGACTTGAACTTCATGTTCGTGACTATCTCCTTGAGCTTTACTGGCGTCATATCAAGCTTCTTCCACAGGTCTGAGTCCAGCGTGTAGCTCTTATCCAATCCAATAACCGCACTTGGGTAGACCTCCGACCCACTGTAAAAATAGTCATAATTGGGGTTGACCTGGAATCTGTCAAAGGCTTCCATCACCCGCCCGTCAGGCACTATACTGCCGTAATTCTTAGAACCCATAGTGGCACACCCCACACATGGAAGCAGGATCAAAATGCACAGTGCATAAAGGATTATTTTCAATCTTATTTGCATCGCTCCACCTCCCTTCTGAAATTATATCTTATTATTTCTTTTTTTCTATGGCTCTCAATATCTCATCCACTTTCTTGAGCTCTTCTCCATAACTCGCCCAGTTGCCGAGCTTCAGATATTCCTGCGCCTTTCTGAAATGAGTAAGAGCGTCCAGAGCAGCCTGCCTGTCTGTCTTTTCCTTCGCAGAAGGCGTCCTGGTCTCGGCAGCGGTCTGTTTTTCTTCTTTCATCACCTTGGCGCCGAAGATTCGCTGCAGAGATGTCTCCAGATTGTCCTCCATAGCGATAGAGTTACCGTAAGCCACGATTACCCTCTTCAGTTCAGGAAGTTGCCCTTTTTCCGCCGCCAGGTATAGGGATTCAAAATACATGATTGCCTTTTCGATGGGAATGGCTAGCAGTCTCCCCCTGATGACCTGGGAACCCCTCTGGTTCCAGAGGGAAAGCTGTCTGGAGATCTCCGTATCCTGATCGATCCTTGCCTCGATCTGGCTCGGCCCGTAAACCAGTTTGTCTTTGGGAAATTTGAAGACGATGATCTTGCCGTAGTTCGCGGCATCGCAGCGGACCGCCATCCACGCCGACATATTGTCCTTCCTGCTCGGGGTGAAAAGCAAAAGGAGTATGAACTCTTCCTTCTTGTCCCCGGGAAGTTTCATGATCGTATAATACGGCTCCATTTCCGAGTCATGACCGGCAATATGTTTACCCGGTATCGTCCAGAGGTCTTCTTTGTTGTAAAAGACCTGTGGATCTTGCATGTGATACGCGCCGTACATGCGCGCCTGAAGCGCCAGCATGGCCTGGGGGTAACGGATGTGGCTTCGCAATTCCTTCGGCATCTCATCCATCGCCCTGAAGACCCCCGGAAATATTTTCGCGTAGGTCTGTATGATGGGGTCTTTTGCGTCACTTACGTACATCTTTACCGATCCGTCATAAGCGTCGACGGTCGCCTTCACGGAGTTGCGGATGTAATTCCCCATTTTCGCGCTGGGCTCGGAGTAAGGGAAACGGTCCGTCGTGGTGTATCCATCCAGTATCCAGATGAGGCGGCCTTCAGGGGATATCACCATGTACGGACTACCGTCGAGCTCGATAAAGGGGATAATATGGGAGACCCGTTCCGTGACCTTCCTGTAGTACATCACCCGGCTGTCGGAAGTGATGTCGTCGGAAAGAAGAATTGTGAAGGAGCCGAAACGCGCTGCGAAAAGAATTTTTTTCCAGAATGAGAGGGGGACGCCGCCGCTCCCGCCATAGTTGGAGTAGACGTTTTTGTCTCCTACAGGATAGTCGAACTCCTGCCGTTTTCCTTTAACAAAGATATATTCATTGGACGTCTCACCGTAATAGATCTCTGGACGGGTAATCTTAACGTCCGTTGTTGACACGGGCGGAATATCCTTGATGAAGAATTCGGGAAGGCCCTCGCCGGATATGCGATTCACAGGGCCGAGGACAGCCCCGTAGCCATGCGTGTACGTAAGGTGTTCATTGACCCACGTCCTGGAAGGCAGGGCCTGGTAAGAAAGCTCCCGCGGGGAGAGCATAACCTGACGGTACTCGCCATTGACCATGTAGCGGTCGTTGTGGACGCTCATAAATTTATAGTACGTCCGCATCTCCTGAAGCTGGCCGTACGTCTGGAGTAGAGGGCCATGATCCCAGAGGCGGACATTCTTGATGGTGATATCATTCTTTCTCAGGTCTTCGCGGGTGAGGTTTTCCTCTACCGGGAATTCCTTGTCCTCAATATCCTGGAGCTGATACGCCATTCTTGTATATTGTATGTTTTTTTCAAGGTAGGGCATCTCGAGGACGATCTCATTGGGAATCACCTTGAATTTTTGTACGAGTGCGGGATATATGTTTCGGCCGGCGATGGCAACTAATAGAAATACAAGTATGGCTGCCGCAGGAACACGCCAGTCGGGGCGAAATGCATAATAAATTGCCGATAGACCGCATACGATACAGACCACCATGAGGGTCTTGAGGACCCAAAGCTGGGTAGTTACTTCCGTATATCCGGGACCGAAGACCACCCCACGTTTCGCAAAGAGTATTTCGTTCAGCTCCAACCAGACACCAAATGTTCCCCAGAAGAAGAGCACAGCTGCAAGGATAGCGAGATGCATCCTGGCCTGCGGCGTAACCTGCCAGGTTCTGGGAGGTATAAAGCGGAAGGAACGGCGGGTAAGATATATTAATCCAGTAGCTATAATCGTGACGATAATCGTGAACACGAGCCAGCTGTAAATGTGTGTCAAAAAGGGCAGACTAAAGATATAGAAGCTGATGTCTTTATGGAAGAGCGGGTCATTGATCCCGAAGGAAGTGGCGTTGGTAAAGAGCAAGAAATTCTCCCATTGGCCGGTTCCATACGAAGCCGCAAAAAGCGACAGCAAAACGGAAGCAGCCAGGATGAGTACTTGCAATCTCTTGCCTTCTATCTCCCACGGCGGCGCCTGGACGGTATCTCCCGCATCGAAGACAACTATCGGAGAGGACATTTTCACGGCCAGAAGAAGGTTTGAATAGAAAATGACAAGAAAGGCGATGCCGAAGAGGGCTGCCATTTTCAATTTTGTTAACAGGGTAATGTAAAAAATATCCCTATAGCCCACTTCCTGAAACCAGAGCCAGTCTGCGATAAGCATGATCACCTGCATGGAGAAGGTGAATATGACAAAAACAACGATGAAAAGAAGCAACACTTTGAAGTTTTGTAACCGGGGATGGGGAATTTTGAAATTAGCCATTAATCTTTTCCTCCAGGTTTTATCGTAGGTAAATGAGCATAAGATGTCAAGAGCAAAGCAGATAGTAACTGCCTATCCTTGGCCTATGGATAAATCGACTTTGCATATTTTCTTCACCGTGTTATATATCACGCCGTTTGATCGAAAGTTATTCAGCACAGATTGTCTCCGGCGCTGAGAGCTTTTATTTTTCATTTGCAATTTCGGAAAGAGGTCTATCCATGCAGAAAGAAGTCATTAAAGCAAACATCGTAGTTTTTATCGCCAGCTTCTGCACTTTGGTTATTGAGCTGGTTGCAGGAAGGATCATGGCGCCGCATGTGGGTGTATCCCTCTATACATGGACAAGCATCATCGGTGTCGTCCTTGCCGGTATCAGCATAGGAGCCTACGTGGGCGGTCTGCTTGCCGACCGGTTTCCCAGGCCTTCGACGCTCGGCTGGCTCCTTTTTGCTTCCGGCATAGGGGCTCTTTCCATATCACCGTTGACAAATCTCCTTGGAGCGACACATTTTCAGACGACGCTGATGGTACGGATTTTAATCCTCACGACATTTATTTTCTTCATCCCTTCCTGCATCTTAGGCATGATTTCCCCTGTCGTCGTCAAGCTTACGCTTCATAACCTCGCAAAGACAGGCAATGTGGTGGGAAAAATCTATGCCTTTTCCACACTGGGCTCGATCATCGGGACCTTTGCGACGGGCTTTTTCCTCATCTCCTGGATGGGAACCAGGAATATACTCTTGACCATAGGGATTATTCTAATAATTTCTGCCGTGATCTTCGGAGGGCTTTTCACAAGAAAAAGAACATCTGCAATCTTCTTCGCCGTCGTCATTCTTATTATTGTCTCACTCGCCTGGACTTTCTATGGCTATGCCTTCAAAATGCCTGTCGATGACAAGACCTATTTTTTCAAGGAAAGTGATTATTATACTATCCAGATAAGGAAGTGCCTCACAAGAGATCAGCAGACCTGGGCGGATGCGCTGGTCCTGGACCATCTCATACACTCGATAAATGTCCATGAGGACCCCTTCCATCTTGATTATGAATACATCAGGATATACGAAGAGCTTATGAGGTGGAGAATGAACAGGTCGGGAACTTTGAAGGCCCTGTTCATTGGCGGTGGCGGGTATACCCTGCCCCGCTGCCTTGAGCTGATGTATCCTACGGCGGAAATCGACGTAGTGGAAATTGATCCGGAAGTAACGCGAGTTGTTCATGAATATCTGGGAGTGCCCAAGAATACGCGTATCAGGTCCTTCAATGAGGACGGCCGCTGGTTTGTCATGAATTCAGCCGACGAGGGGAGATACGATTTCATCGTGGGAGACGCCTTCAATGACCTCTCTATTCCTTACCATCTGACGACAAAGGAGTTTGCCCTGCAGATGGCCCGGCTCCTGAAACCGGACGGCATACTCATGGCCAACGTGATCGACAGCTACGAGAAGGGACTATTCATGCCTTCCTACATCCGGACGCTGGAAGAAGTATTCGGCAGCGGAAATGTCCACCTTGTCTCCCCGAAGCCAGATCAGGAAAATAAAGGCATCAGCACCCGTGTTATCGTGGCTAGCAAGAGCCGTGTTGACATGAATGACTTCGTTAAATTCATCGGGGAGAATGGCGGCAAGGGTATGATGTCGCACGTTATGCCCCAGGACCGGCTCCAGCAATACCTCGCCGAGCGGCCTTCCGTCGTTCTCACGGACGACTACGTGCCGGTGGACAACTTGACAGCCCCGATCTTCGAAGAAAGATACGGCTACCGGCCACATTAGAATCTACTGACTCCGGAAAGAGGAAATACCATGCTGTCGGAAATTCAGCTTAACAGATATGCAGATGTGCTCATCTGGGCATTGAAGGTGGCGAGAAAGAATCCGTTCAAGAAACAGGATACGGTTCTCCTCCAGTATGACCGCCAGGCCCTCGGACTCGCCGAGATCCTCTATAACAGGATACTGGATATGGGCATGAATCCTATTCAAAGGATGGGTCTTACCGTTCCCATGGAACGCGGCTTCTATACCGCGAATAACAGACAGCTCGTCTATCTGCCTCCCGGAGATAAGGCAGCTATACAATGGCATAAACGGCAGGATATTTCTCCATGCACCGGATGCCCTCACCCACCTGAAGGACGTTGACCCGATGAGAATCGGGAAAGTGCTCGTGGCAAGAAAGCCTTTCCGGGATATTCTCAATAAACGGGAGGAGGACGGCCTCTATAGCTGGACCCTCAGCACCCTTCCCACAGACGAGCTGGCGAAGCAGGCAAGGATGTCGATCAACAAGTATACGGAGCAGATTGTCAAGGCCTGCTACCTGGATTTTGACGATCCCGTTTCCCGCTGGCAGGCGATTCTTAAAGAAGCCACGGGCATCAGGAGATGGTTGAACAGCCTCAACATAAAGTCCCTTCATATCGAATCCGAGAATATCGATCTTAAGATTAATCCGGGGGACAGAAGACTCTGGATAGGCATATCCGGGCATAATATACCGAGTTTTGAAATATTCACCTCACCTGATTGGCGGGGCACGGAAGGACGGTATTTTGCGAATCTGCCTTCTTTCCGCAGCGGCAATTATGTTGAAGGGGTGCGCATGACCTTTGATAAAGGAGCGGTTACGAAGATCGAGGCGGATACCGGCGAGGATTTTACCGTTAAGCAGCTTTCCATGGACAGGGGAGCGCGCCGCATAGGGGAATTTTCCCTGACGGACATACGTTTCTCCCGGATCGACCGTTTTATGGCAGATACGCTTTACGATGAAAATCACGGCGGCAGGTATGGAAACTGTCATCTTGCCCTTGGTTCTTCCTACAGCGTTACATACAATGGAGATCCATCGGAACTCACAAAAGAAGCAAAAAGGAAGATGGGCTTCAATGACTCAGCCCTTCACTGGGACCTCGTCAATACGGAAGATAAGACAGTAACAGCCTCCCTTGCCACAGGTGAGAAGCTTCTAATTTACGCAGACGGCACGTTCAAATACTGATTCCTATGATGCGACTCTTCTGCAGCAGTCACTCCTGGTCTTTGACGTAATTCCTGCAACGGGGGCAGAATATTCTGTTGGTGGAGTCGCAATAGGTATCTTCCGTATTGCATATAGGGCAGTAAAAAATGCTTTTGACATGGGCATTTGATCCTGGCAGATTCCTGCCGCACAATCGACAGACCCGCAAATCTCTTTCGATTGCTCCTCCACAGAAAGGACATTTTCTCATATGAATATCTTACATTCCAGGGATAGTAACAGAATATCTATGGCCGGTTCATATAGCAAGGAAAATGAATCCGCTTGGGTTAGGGCATACCGAACCATCTCGCCATTTGGTGGGTCTATTTGATTATTATGTTGGGCAATCGTCAGCTATGAGCCAAAATCAATTAACATGTTGGCTTCGTTTCCGCAGACCGTGCAGATTCTGGTCTCTTGCTGCATCTTCTTTTTGACGCCGGATAATTCTTCGACATTAACTATTTTACAGGTTATTGTCATTTCCGCTTCATTGCCGCATTTTTCGCAATTACAGACTTTCACCGTCTCTGCCATATTGCACCTCCTGACACATTAGTATTATCCCACACGCATCTGTGCATCTGTCTAATAGTGAGCATTTTAAGTAAACTAGCGCGCCTGGCAGAGGAAGGCAATGAGGATAAGATGGCAGAATAATGGTAGGCATAAGCTACCTACTCCCCCTCTTCTTATTTGACGATGTGATAGTAATGAGGTATTATCTGCCATGTATCTCGACTTTTATGGTTTCCGGGAAAAGCCCTTTAACCTGACCCCTGACCCTCGCTTTGTCTTCCTCAGCAAGAACCACAGGGAAGCTTTTGCCCACCTGCTTTACGGCATTGAAAATCGCACAGGATTCATTGCCCTGACGGGAGAGGTCGGTTTGGGCAAGACTACAGTCTTGCGCTCACTCTTGAGTCAGCTTGACCAAAATCATTACCGTACTGCCCTGATCTTGAATCCCTGTCTTTCACCGCCTGAGCTTCTGCAAAGCATAAACCGGGAATTCGGCATATCGGCTCACTCCTCCAATAGCGGAGACCTTCTGGAGGCCCTTAACATGTTTCTCCTCCAGCAGAATGCCGAAGGGCGTACCGTAGTCCTTGCCATAGATGAGGTGCAAAATCTGGAAACACAGGTGCTCGAACAGATCAGACTGCTTTCGAACCTTGAGACGGACAAGGAAAAGCTCATACAGATTGTTCTCTCTGGGCAGCCGGAATTCTTGCAGATTCTCAACAAGAAAGAGATGCGGCAGCTCAGCCAGCGAATCACTGTCCGGTATCACCTGAAGCCCATGGATTTTGAGGACACCGTCCACTACATCGACCACCGTCTCGAAGTGGCAGGGGGAAGAGGCGGGGTCATCTTCTCCAAGCCGGCACTGAAGAGAATATACAGCTATTCACGTGGGATCCCGAGACTTATAAATGCGGCTTGTGACAGGGCGCTCCTCGCCGGTTACACAAAAGACACGGCAAAAATAAGCTACCAGATTGCTGCAGCCGGAATCAAAGAAATGAGAATAAATGCGGCCTCCCATGCGCGGAAACGGCATCTAATCCTGATACCGGCACTGGCCCTGTTTGCGGCCCTCTTTACGGTAGGCATCTTTTATACGTGGGATGATTTCGCAATGCGGTTCAATGCTTCACAGAACATCGGAGCAAGAGAAGCCGCATTGGCAACCGGTGACTTCTCCCGTTCCATGGCTGCCGGACTCGGGAATGTTACGGAATCAGAAAGTAATAGACGGGCATTCAATAACTTGGCAGGTCCCTGGAATGTTCCGCCCGTGCCTGAGAGCATCTATCTTGATAATTTCAATATAATGGAGCGTGCTGCATGGGAGCGTGGACTCCGTATTTATGTATTTTCCGGGACTCTGGACGCCCTGCTTCGCATCAATTGTCCGGCAGCGATCGAGTTGACCTTGCCCGGCATATCGGGGAAACGGTTCATTTCGCTGGTACGGCTGGAAGACGGTCAGTTTCTTGTCGACCCACAGATCTCCGGGAGAAAATTCCTCTCACCCGGAGAGATCGAAAAGCACTGGTCAGGGCAGGGCTATCTCCTCTGGAAGGATCATCTGAATCTCCTGATGCGCATACCTCCGGGGAAAGAAAGAGAGCAAATCAGACGGCTTCAGAGTCTGCTTAAGGAGGCGGGGGCTTACAGCAGCCCTTTTACGGGCGCCTATGACGCTAATACCCTTTCCGCTGTCAAGAAGTTTCAGTCGTCCAAGGGGATCGAACAGGACGGCATAGTGGGCACTCAAACGCTCATGCTGCTGTATCGTTCCAGTGACCACTTTGAAGCGCCAAGACTCGCTATGACAGGTCGAAAATGAGCCTAATACTCGATGCCTTGAAAAAACTCGACCGTGAGAAATCGTCCCGTCGTGAAGGAACGGCCAACATCGCCGTTGAAATCCTCCGACCCGATAAGCCCCGTCCAGCAAAAAAGATGTTGCGGTATTTTGCAGCCGTCACCATTACCGCTGTTGCTACTGCCTGCATTACTTACGCCGTAATAGCGGGGTTCGGCATACTATCCAAATCATCCCCGCCTGCAGCCGCAAATCCGCCGGCCGGCCAGCAAGTTGCATCGGCTGCACCTCCCCGCGACCCCGTCAGCAGCTCCACGGACGAGATGATCCCTGCGCCTGCGAAAATCCAGGGCAGCAGGGAGAGCAAAGAATCCACGATACCACCGTCTGGAAAAAGAACAGGCCGCGATATATCCCATAAAGAGCCGAACTCCGTTCCGGAAATGATAAAAAAATCCGCCGAACCAGCCACGAGGGTATCTGCCGCACCCCAACCGTCATTAAAATTATCGGGCATCATCTGGCAGGAAGAACCGGGAGAGCGCCGTGCTATGATCAGTGGCCGGATCGCCACGGAAGGATCTATAATCGAAGGGGTCAAGGTAGTCGAGATCCATCCTACCCGTGTACGATTCTCACATAATGGAAAATATTTCGAAATCTCTCTGGGGCAATAGGTTTGAGGCAATGCTGCTCTTTCAGCTACCCTTCCTTCATGAATTCAACCAACCGATCTCTCTTCAAGCGTCAGCCCCGGATTGAGACTGAATGTGGCTTTCGCGCTGTAACGGCGCAGTATACCTGTCAGACGGACATCATCGGCGATTCCGTCATCCCAGCATTGAATCACTTTCATCTGACTTTCGCTTGACTGCCTGATTTTCTAAATATGCCATGTTCCATGAGAAGGACGATAACGACTCCCACGACAAATCCATTTCCAACAATGGGCCGCAAGAGCTGGGGGAATCCCTGGAAAAAGGCGGCCGGCATGAAAGCTATCACCGTTGCAATCAGGATAGGCATGCCGATAATCATTCCGTCTTCAAAGGTAAATTGTCGCAGGGACTCAAAGGCTACGATCAGGCCGGCCGAAACCTGTGAGCACAGCACGTAAAACATGATGCTGCCGATCACAACTGGAGGAACGATCCCCAGGAAGCCTATCGTAATGGGAGAAAAGGATATCAAGAGCAGAACCGCCGCTGCCGGCAGCAGGGTTAATCTCGACATGCAACCCGTAGCAGCGACAACGCCGACACTCATGGAATAATTAACTTGTCCTATGACGCCGAAAACTCCCGCCGTGACGTTAGCCAGGCCTGTAAAAAGGACACCACGGTTAATTCTTTTTGCCATGTCTTCAGAATTTACAAGAGCATTGATGGACTGCATCGAACCGAGATCGTTAATCGACAGGGCCACGAAGCAGACAAAGAAGGAGACCAAGAGCCCTGCATCGAAAGACAGATGGCCGATCATGTTCGTAAAAAATGGTGCGATGAATTTCGAAGATGTTACGGCAGTCATATTTAGGTTTTCCGGGAAGATGAGAAAATAGACGGAGCTCCCGACAAGCATCGAGAGCATTATCAAAACAGATTTCCATATTCCCGTAAGGAGCCTGTGGAGGATCAAGGTAACCGCAGTAAGAGCCAGGGCATAAATCATGTTTATCTGCGGAGTCGTCCCCTGCGGGTCCGACACAAGCGTGAGGATGGTTGGCGTCAGCGTAAAGGCGATCAGCAGGAGCACTACTGCCACGACACGGGGTGTGAATAACCGCTGAAGATGCCCGAAAACACCCGTCATGCCCGCAAGAGCCAGGATCACCCCTCCGCTGATTATAGCCGTAGATATGGCATCGAGGTCGAATCCATGGCTGGAAATAATACCGATGAGAATCACCGAAGACGGTCCCATGATGAGAGGCAGGCGGTGTCCCCAGAGGATTTCAAGAACGAGGAAGACGGCAATGACAAAGGCCATCTTTTGCAGGTATGTCGTCTGGTCAGCGGGATCGGTCAAGTGATAGGCGCCAGCGATCTTCCCCAAAATTATCAGGAAAGGCAGCATCAAGGCGCACCACTGAAGTCCCATGAGCAGAGCCTCTCCCAGAGGCGGCCTATCTTCAAGGCCGTACCGAAATTCCATAGGATTGATCCTTCTCTCAGATACCGCGTCCGACTTCCTATTTCAAAGAATCAGAGACGCGAAAGGAAAACTCATTTAAGCAACCGCGCTCCAGATCAATATGGAGCATCCTGTCCCTGAAAATATTTCCTCGCCCCAACAGGATTTTCAGGACCTCCATTACTTGAAAGGCGGCAATAAGAAAAGGGGTAACACCGGGAACACCAAGAATGGCCTGCGGACTTTCCTGGTCGGTGCGTTTTTTCTCCTCGGTCCCGTAGATATTCTTAAGTCCAGGATCTCCGGGGAGAATGGTCATAATCCAGCCCTCAAAGCCGGCCAGTGTACCGTGCACCAGAGGGATCCCCAGCCTTCTTGCTGCCCCCTCCAGAAGAAACCGATCCGGAACATTATCCAGCGCATCGACTATTGCATCTGATCCCCCAAGAATCACTTCGACATTTGAAGCATCGAGTTTAATCTGGTGGGGAAGAATCTTTACCCCCGGATTGATGTCCCCAACGGCAGAGACTGCTGCATTCGCTTTCGGACTTCCGAGAGTGTTGACGTCGCATAGGGCCTGGCGATTCAGGTTAGTTTCATCAAAAACGTCCTGATCTACAACCGTCAGAGAGCCGATGCCAACTCTTGCGAGCAACAAAATGACATTACCGCCCAAGCCCCCCGCACCGATTACAGCGATTTTCGATTCGGCCAGTTTAAGCTGCTCTTCCGGGGATATTGCGTCCAGGTTCCGGATGTAGCGGTAAGGATAGATGCCTTCTTTCAGCATCTCTTTATAGACATCATGAACACTCACTTTATATTCATTTGCAATCATAAGGGCATCATGGTCTTTTAGAATTTGTATATGACGCCCTGCCGGGTCCGTGACGCTTGCCGCTTTTTCCCGAATCTTCCTGTGCAGTCCTTTTTCCGTTTCCTGATTCACTCTTTTCCTCTCCATGCGGGGATTCTAAGATGACAGATATTTCATAATCCATTTCTGTCCGATGGGCAATAGGATAAATTGGTTATCCTTCTCCACCCCACAAAATGATTGAGGAATGGAGAGATAAGATTTATAATGAGCAATATATTCATAGAAAATTGCCGTTACCGGACAGTATGAAAGTTGAATTAAATCTATTTGCTTCCCTTGCGCGTTATGCGCCGGATAAAATCGGAAGCCATAGTCAGCGTATGCTCGATGTGGCCGAAGGAACAACGATAATGGGGCTTCTAAACAGCATGGAACTCCCCATTGACAAAATCAGAATGATTTTTTTGAACGGCTTGCATGCTACAGGCGATGAAGTCTTAAGAGAAGGGGACAGGGTAGGCGTCTTTCCGCCTGTAGCCGGGGGCTAAATTGTTTTGACCTGTAAGAAAATATCTCCCATTCCCCAATCCATCTCTAAAAATTGTTTGAACTCAAATTGCCGGCCATCTGCAAAGGCCTCCTTGCATCCCTTTCTAAATTCGTCTGCTTGTGTTGCAAGGATATCCTTAAGCTTGGCACTTTCAACCCAGATGCCATGCTTCAAAAAGATCGGACCCAGTTCTTGAAGCGGCATGTTGAAAAGTTTCACTAAGACCTTGCCGGACTGCATGGAAGCCGATGTTGTCTCCCCCTTACAGGAGATCTGGTCGCGCATGGCCGCATAGTAGCCGCCTTTGCGTAATACTGCCCCGGCCAAGCCCGGCATGGCGGCAGAAAGGGAAAGAGTGGTCCCATCCTCGACTGTAGCTTTCTCCACATTATCGACCACATCACCATTCAGGAATATCGTTTGTATCCTCTTTTCAAGATATTCGGGCGACAGGCCGAATTGTCCACAGAGAAATGCCTTGACGCTGCATCCGACATTTCCCTTGATCCAGAATCCGTTCTGCAAGAGCCGCGAAAAGGCAGGGATGAGGCCGGTATTCACCGTCAGCGAGATGTGTCTTGACGAGGGGTCTTTGAAGAGAGCCCTCCCATCGGATTTGTCACTATAGGCCATCGATGACTTCCTCCTGCAAATAAACGAACGGGGCGGCACGTTTCAGGCCACCCCGTCGAATACACGATCCGAGAAACTTTCACCTACCAGTTGTACACCCTGTCCAGGTCTTCATCCGTCACCTGGAACGTCACATTATGGGGTGGAAGGGGTTCCTTCTTGAAATACTCGGGCAGCCGGTCATGTTTTGCCGTGAAACCCGCACGGGTATTGAAATCCCGCTCCATCTTCAGCACCTTCTTACCGAGAGCGACCACGTCATCGGCGGTCAGGCTGAGGCCATAAAACGCATTCAGCAAATCGATCAGCGCCTGGAATGTGTCCGGCTGATCCAGGACCGCGAAGGCGATGAAAAGGCACATGCCTGTGGAGTCAATGGCCGCAGTGGCGATCTGAAGATTTCTGGAGAGGTCGATCTGCCCTTCCGGCTTAAGTGGATCCACGTATCCTCCCACCTTGAGGATATTCGTGGCGACAGCATATCCGGCCGTGTGATCGGCGCCCATGGTGCTCGTGGCATAGGTAACCCCGATGCCCTGAATCGCCCGCGGATCGTACGCCGGCATGGCCTGCCCCTTGACGACGGGTACCCGCTCGATGCCGAACACCTTCCCGGTCACAGCGGCCCCGTTCCCCAGTATGCGTCCGAGGTCCGTGCCCTTCCCCACTTCCTTAACGAGCCTGATGGCCGCCTCGGCATCGCCGAACTTCGCCAGACCCGCCTCCATGGCCACTCCTATGGTCGCTCCCATCTCGATGGTATCAATACCAAAATCGTCATCCAGGCGGTCAAGATTAGCTATCGCATCCAGGTCGTCGATCCCGCAGTTTGCGCCGTGGGCCCAGACCGTCTCATATTCCACCTGCTTGGTCAGGTAATGACCGTCTTTGTCTGTGTATACCCCCGAACATTGAATCACGCACCCCCGGTGACAACCATGCGTGGGAATGCCGCCGCGTGCCTTCTCTGTTTCAGCCTGCGTTTCGCCGCTGATCTTGGAGGTGCCGATAAAGCGGCCCCACTGGAAGTTATGGGTCGGATATGCTCCCGCTTCATTGATCACGTTTGCCAGTATGTTGGTTCCAAACGCGGGAAGCCCCTCACCGGTAACCGGATGTTTCCTGAGACCATCAACAAATGCCTTATTCGCAGTTCTCAGCTTCTCGGGATCTTTGGCAACGCGATTCGACAAACCCGTGTCGTCAAGTACTATGACCTTTACTCCCTTGGAGCCCATAACTGCCCCGGGACCGCCTCTCCCGGCATGGCGGGTAGGCCGTTGTTCCATATCGGTAAATGCCACCGAGGCGGCGGACATCTTCATTTCGCCCGCAGGTCCGATGGAGATGCACGCGATCTTGTCGCCATACTCCTTCTTCATCTTTTCTACCAGGTCATAATTGCCGAGCATGCAGAGGCTGCTGTCGGGTGTTATCTTCACACCGTCTTTGTTGATGAAGATCTTATAGAGATTGCCTTCTTTGGGTTTTCCTTCCAGGATGATTGCCTCATAGCCCAATCTCGCCAGCACCTGGGAGGCCTGTCCTCCGGAGTTGGACTCTTTGATCCCGCCTGTCAACGGGCTCTTGCAGCCCACTGAAATGCGCCCGGATTGGGCGGCAGCCGTTCCGCTCAGCAATCCCGGTGCGATAACGAGTTTATTGTCTTCGCTCAATGGATGACACAGCGGGGGCACTTCCTTGGAAATAACGGAGGAGGTAAGCGCCCTTCCTCCTAATCCGGCATAGTCCCCCGATGGAACGACACTAACTTTTGGGCCGCCACTGGCCCCCATATCGATTCTGAGAATGCTCATATTCGCCCTCCTTTCCCGGTGATGTCTCGCGAAAACTCAAGGACGCGCCCGTCCTGAATCCTGGCAAGAGTTATGATAAACAAAGGGTCAATCAACTACCCTGACTCTAGTAAATTAAGACCATGAAAAGAAGAAAATCCTTGATAAGGGAGACACACTATTATCTATATTCTATCTATGCGGCATAGCTTGTCAATATGTCAGAAAACACATAACCGCGGGGATCATGTGGAGATGATGCCTATCCGTTCATGTTCAGAGAAAGTTCGAAAAATTTCTTGACAAGAACAATTATTAGATTATAATGATTCTAAAGTGTGAGAAACATGTTAATGAAGCTCAGAAAAAAGAAATACCCTATGAGACTTACCCCTCAGAGGCTTGCCATCCTCGAATACCTTGAGGGGAATAAGGCGCATCCGTCGGCGAGCGACATATATAAGGCAGTGTCTGAAAAGCAGCCAATGATGTCCTTTGCAACCGTATACAATACCCTCGAGGCCTTGAGGGGTAAGAAGCAGGTTCTCGAATTGTCGATTGATCCTCAAAAAAAACGCTTTGATCCGAATACAGAACCGCACCACCATCTGATATGCATGGAATGCAAGACGATTGCAGATATTCATCACGATTTTGCGCTCGCTTTAACGGATGGTGAAAGGTGCGATTTCGAAATAATAGGAAACCATGTCGATTTTTACGGAGTCTGCTCGAAGTGTAGGAGAAAGCGCAAGTTCAAAATATAATCTTCAGGAGGTGGAATAATGTCCAAGACAGAACAGTATTTGAAAGAAGCATTTGCGGGTGAGTCTCAGGCTAATCGCAGGTACCTCGCCTTTGCAGCCAAAGCTGACCAGGAAGGCCATACCCAGGTTGCACGTCTCTTCCGGGCCGCGGCGGAGGCTGAAACGATCCACGCTCACAGTCATCTTCGGGCGCTTGATGGGATAAAGAGCACCAGGGAGAATCTTCTGGAGGCCGTTGCCGGCGAGACCCATGAATTTACGAAGATGTATCCGGAGATGATCGAAGCGGCTAAGGCAGAAGGACATAAGGTGGGCCTTAGATCATTCAGCTATGCCAATGAGGTGGAGAAAATTCATGCACGGCTCTATCAGAGTATATTGGACAGCCTGGGGACGTCTCAGGATTCTTATCCCTATTACGTCTGTCCCGTCTGCGGGATGACGTCGGAGAAGGAAGCGCCGGCGATATGTCCGGTATGCGGAGCCAAGGGATCATCGTTCCGGCGGGTTGATTGATCGTTGATGCCCCGGAACATTCCAACACAGTCTCCAAAAGTGACAGAAACATGGAAATAGAATATCTGCCCATATTCCTCGAGGAAAGGAATGGACGTGTGAAAGGAACCTGGATGCACGTCGATGCGCGCATTGATGCGAGGATCATGCCTCTTGCCTACACCTCCGATCTCGGCATTTTCAGGCTCATGGTGGGTAATATTGATGCCGCGGCGGGTGCGCTTAAGAAGAAGGGGCTGATCATCAGGCGGACGGCCGATGCCGTAGAAGTAGTTCCGGACGGGTCATGCGGACTCCTGGACATTCTTGCAATGCTAGCGGACTGCGGTATCGATACTGAATTGACGGGCATCATACCGGGGATATATCAGGGCTGATGATATCCATTCCTTCCTGTATGGGGGGCATGGACTTAAATCACGCATTACGGCCACGGTAGAGATCGGCCTGGTAAATTTCCGCCAGGGGCCGCCTGGGCCATTCTTTTTCCGTCAGAAAATGGATATACTTTAGCGTGACAAACCCATCGAACCAGCGGTGAAAAGCTGCGAGTAATGCATCCCTGGTCTTATACTGCCCCTGAAAACGTCCCCAGATCTCCCGAAATCCGCGACTCTCCAGAAATTCCCTGGTGGCGGGACTCGTAAGCTCTGCGTAAATTCGGTCACCCCCGGCATCAGGATAAGCGGATAGCGCCTTAAGGAGCTCGCGCAGATAGACGAACACCCGGAAATCATACACCAGGAGGGCCTCACCGCCCTTGAGTGTCGCTTCAGCAATGCGTTTGCCGGTACCGAATGGCACACGCCGGGAGATGCGGGCCGAGGGAAAGACCATGGTCTTATTTATTTCGCAGATGCCCCCAGTTTTTGCGAGCTCCACGCAGAAGTAAAAGTCCTCTCCCGCCTGCCTGCGCGCCGCAAAACCGTTGGCCCGAATATAACCGGAAGCGCTAAAGCAGATGCAGGAGCCAATGGTGTGAAAGGCGTAAGGTGACCCGGCCCAGCGGAGACCTTCGACATAGTAATTCAAAAATGCCTCGTATTCGTCAATGGCAGCCTGTATCTCGGCCGAGTCTGCCTTTTGGTGTTTGAAAGAAATAACCCCTCCCGCGCAACCGCTCCTCATGAGCTCAAGGCCGGCAACCTTCAGGTAATAGGGGGATACTATTGTATCCGCATCAAGACTGAAGAAAATAAAGTCATCGAGGGCTATCGGTTTCTGCAATCCCGATAAAAAGGCAAGCACACTATCACACCCGATCTTTCGGGCAAGCCCGACACCGCCCCAGTGGGGAAGTTCATGCCCGGGCGACGATGCATCTATCCAGGCGAGCGAAAACGCAACATTCGCACCTTCATCTTCCAGCCATTTCAAGGTCAGCGCGTTATTTTCAATCTGGTCCACCGCGTGGCCGAATTCCGGCGGGCGATTATTCACGACTACCAATATAAGTGTGTCGTAGAGAATCTCTGCCGGCGCACTGCTCGACAGAGATTCGATTGTCAAGGGCAGATGCTCCCGTTCTGCCAACGCCGGGATCACTACTGCCCGCCGGTAGGTCCGGCTGCGGTCAAAATATCCCGTAATCGGCCGGGCGGCCGCCTTCTTCTCCATATATTTCATTTGAGATCCTGTATCGCGCTGTTTCATAACCTGCGACTCATTATCATGCCGGTGCTCATGGGAGCAATGCAGAATTGCCGAGAAAATTCTTCTTGACATTAGAACGTCGGTTCTACTACAATGCAGGCATGGAAGAAAAGAAGCGAACGATCATGACCGTAGAGAAATCAATTGCCGCCTTTTTCCGGGAGAACAGGCGGATGCCGACCTATTCCGAGATGATCGATCTTCTCGGGGTAAAGTCAAAGAGCGTCGTCCATTTCTGGATAAACAAGCTCCTTGCCAAGGGATTGCTGGAAAAGGATTCGCGGGGGTTTTTGAAGCCGACGCGTCGCTCGCTGGCGCTGCCTATGGTCGGAGATGTTGCCGCCGGCTTCCCCTCTCCCGCCGAAGAAGAACTCCGTGACGTCATCTCCTTTGATGAGTACCTTATCACGCGCCCGGGTTCTTCCTTTATTCTCACTGTCAGCGGCGACTCCATGACGGGAGCGGGCATTATGGAAGGCGACCTCGTCATTGTGGAAAGGGATCGTGAACCGCGAAACGGTGATATTGTGATTGCCGAAGTGGATGGTAAGTGGACGATTAAATACTTCAGGAAAGAAGGAAAAAATATTATCCTCGAGGCAGCCAATCCAAAATATAAGACCATAAAACCAAAATCGGAACTGCGCCTGGGCGGCGTAGTTACCGCAGTAATAAGAAAATATCACCGATAGATTTATTCCCCTTCTCTGCCTTCAGGATGAGAATGATACTCGTTAAATTCATATTGTTAGTAATTCTGGGTTTCATTGTCGGCTGCGGCGTCTTCTACTTTCGCCAGGAGAACATGATTTTTTATCCTGAAGCCCTCCCGCCCGATTTCCAGTACAGCTTCCCTGCCCGTTTTGAAGAAGTTACTCTCAGTGTTGACGGCGCTGCCATTAATGCCTTGCATTTCACGACCGACAATCCAAAAGGGGTCATTATCTATTTTCACGGCAATGCGGGAAACCTCCGTGGCTGGGGTGAAGTTGCCCTTGATTTCACAGGACTAAGCTACGATGTGCTGATACCGGATTACAGGGGGTACGGAAAAAGTACGGGCAGGATACAGAGCGAAGGAATGCTGCACCGCGATGCGGCAGTTGCTTACAACTATCTAAAAGACCGTTATATCGAAAATCAAATCATTATCTATGGAAGATCAATAGGGACGGGGATTGCAGCCTATCTGGCAAAAGAGACCAGACCGCGCATGCTTATTTTGGAGTCGCCGATGTTCAACATGCAGGACCTCGCCAAGTACCACTATACTTTCATGCCGGCGATGCTCGTATCATTGATCCTGAAATATCCAATGCGCACAGACTTGTGGATTGCCGATCTCCCCTGCCCCGTTTATTTATTTCACGGCACAGCAGACGACATCGTTCCCTACAGTTCGAGTGAGAGGCTCATTAAACTGATTAAGACAGATGGAAGGCTGATCACAATACCCGGCGGCGGACATAACAATCTAAGCGACTTCCCTCTCTATCATGAAGAGCTGGAACGTATCCTGAAGTAGAAGATCTATCCCGGGAGCACGACGTCAACTAATTGCTATGGCTCCCCATGGTACTCCCATGATAAAGGGAAAAATATGCCAACCTGGATTATAATACTTCTTGCCATAATGGGGATTCTCGTTGTCTGCAAATTCCTCTTCGCCTTTTCCCTTGTTTCCGTATTCCCGATAACCCAGGGCGCCATGTTCCATCCCTCCGCCCGTGTCAGGGTAAGGACAGCCCTGGATCATGTGCCAATGAAGGCGGGCGATCTTCTTGTTGATATCGGGTGCGGGGACGGGAGGGTACTCCGGGAGGCAAAGCGTCGCTATGGCGTCAGGGCGCTGGGGTTTGAGGTAAACCCTATCGCTTATATGCTGGCACGCCTCGGCGCTATAGGAATGGAAGGGATTGAGGTGAGACTCACCAATTTCTGGAACGTGAATATCGGAGATGCCGATGTGGTCTTCTGTTATCTTTTCCCCGATGTCATGGACAGACTCGCCCGGAAACTTCTGAGAGAACTCCGCCCCGGAACTCTCGTTATTTCCTGCAATTTCCCGCTTCCGGGATGGAGGCACAGAGAACTACTTTATCCTGAATCCTCGCTTCATGCCGATCCCATCTATCTCTATCAGATTCCGGCTGTCAGTATAGGTCCAAATGATAGTTGTATGTGTAATCCCGAGCGACATCGAGTTCGTAATGCTTGATGTTGTAAAACAGCGCGAATTCGTAATTGTTAATGGCATAGTAGGATCTGCTCAAACCCAGGCAAGCCTCCGCGAAAAAAGGATCGGCTGCAATCGCTTTTCTAAATTGGCTAATCGCGTCTCTATGCATGCCCTGCGAAGCGAGGCTTAGAGCACTCGTGTAATAGGCCATTGCCTCATCGCCGCTCTGAGGATTGACATTGACGTAGTATGATTGCGGCGTAGCACAGCCCATTGCAACAAGCAAAAAAACCAGAAATAAACATGAATGAACTTTTCTCATTGCCCATCTCCTTTCATTGCGGTGCTTTATTGACGTATTCAAACTTCGTGTGAAGTTTACACCTATATGTCAAAAAATACTACAAGTATTGCAGGCAAGTATAGGATAAATAGAGTTTTGTGTCAAAGAAAATGATCCCGCTATTTTCATCGGCGCATCGGGATGGAATTACCGTCACTGAAAGGATATCTCCTATCCTCCGGGCTCAGACTGATTCTTGCTCTTCCATTAAGAGATCCATCGCCTGGCTATCCTTCATCTGTCCTCAAAACCATCATCACCTGCATCTATATCTTTCCATTCCCCCGTATCAAAATCCAGGAGTTCTGCGGGCCGGAATAATCCCTTGTATCGCATAGCGCTGATCTCGTTTATACAATAACCCAGGTAGTAATATTTGAGACCTCTCCCGCTGGCCCACTCAATCTCCTTCATGATGGAATAGTTTCCGGGAGAGAAGGAACTGAACCGCGGCTCAAAAGAGAAGTAGATCGTTGAGAGGGATTCTTCCCCCAGATCAAGGAATCCATTCCCTGCGAGCCTGCCATCTATGAACAATGCGGAGACGAGGAGCCGCGTCGGCGACACAAAGAACTCACTCAAGTATCCGTCTAAATCACACGGAGGTCTGCGATAACGAACACGCAGGAACCTGTTGTAAAGCAAAAGGCTTTTTTTGATATACTTGGCTGCAAACTCCGCAGGCTCAAACATCTTGAATTCAGTCTCTGCGTTTTTTCTGAGAACGCGACGCTGGCTCTTTGAAGGTTCGAACATACCGACAGGCACGCGGATGGGAAGACAGCGCCGGCAATTGCCGCAGCTGTTGCGGTAGAAATATGACGAGACATGACGCCAGCCCCGCGCAAGAAATTCATCAGTCTGCCGGGGAGAAAGATTCATATTCCACAAAAAGGCCTCTTCCACGGGGGCCGTAATTTCCGGGAAATACGTGCACGGCCTGTGAGTTATACTGCTCAGATATCTAAGGAAGTCACGGTTCCTTTTCATCGCTCTTGTCGTGCTCTCTAAATCTTTTATGCGGCTCCCGTTGTGCGCCGCCGTCTTTACATTCCTTGAAAGATTAAACGAGCGGCTCTATTTCGAGCTTCGGCTCCAGTGTCTCGTTGGCCCTCTCCAGGTTTTCGTATGAAGAATATACGGCAATGACTGCGGTATTCGTCGCCCTTGCGAAATAACGGGACGCGGCTTCCAGCAGCAGTTCCGGTGTCAAGTCAAGGATGATATGTCTGAATTCCAGGCGGTCTTCATCTGTGAGACCTGTGAAATCACGAATCATTGCGATGTATCCCCGGCTCGAAGGGTCCATGGGTTTATCGAGAGAACCTATCGTTCCGATAACCGTCTTCTCAAGCTCCTCGCCGGTAATCTTATTCTGTGAGATAAACTCCTCTGCCTTGGAGTAAATATTCAGGGTGTTGATTATGTTCGGATCCCTGTATGAGAGCAAGGCGAAGATGCCGCTAGTCGGGTCATACTGCGACATGCCTCCATACGCTCCTCCCTGAACCCTGATATTCTTGTACAGATACCCGCTCGACAATTCCCGGGCCAGAACAAACATGGGGGCGGACAAGGTATCCTTGTATGCAGGCGCCTGAAGAACCTTAGCCACATACGATACCTGAGCAGGAATCGCGATGCCAAAATTAACGCTGGAGGAAGAGGGAATGCTGGGATTTCCGACGCCCCCATCGGAGGATAAACGTCCGACAAGATCGGCTGTACTTTCTCTCAAGAGAGAAAGCCCTTCTGCGTCTGCTGTTAAATTAATGTGGAGCCGGTCCTTTCTGAAAACCATATGCTGCAGAAAAGTCAGCTTATCCAGAAGCTCCTTTTTTCTTTCGTCAAATTTATCTGCCAGCATATTGACAAACTTAAGCTGGGTTCTACCGTGCCACAACTCGTCTCTGTATGCAGCTATAGATAAAGCCCGGCCGGCAGATCTCCGTGCAAAAGCGTGAGCAGAAGGTATGACAGAAGCATGGAGGTCGTTTTTTCTTTCCGCAATCAAGTCCCGCATCCGGGTTTCATTCGACATATCTCCTTTCAGGATAATATCGGAAATTATGCCGACCGCATCTGCGATATTTCTCTCCAGGGTTTTGACCCGAAAGATCAGCTTTTGCCAGTTCTTATTACCGTCCACGGTCATGCCTGCGGACAGGTGATAACCGATTCCTCCCGTCTTCAATACAATGCGCTTTGCCATTTCCTCATAGTTGAGCCCCGCTGCTCCCATATTTGCAAGTAACTTTGCCAGGATGGGGAGATAGGGCTGAAGGTCTTCCGGCACGTCAGACACATCAAACGCCAGATCGAGATAGGCAATGCCATTGGCAAAGATGTCATGCATCATGACCGGGACATCTTCAATTGCAGCCTTTGTCGTGGGAATCGTTTCTATCGAACGCGATATATCGCTGATGCTGAGTCTCGGCAGTCCCGACGCAGCGCCGGGCGCATCCGGCTCCGCCTGGAATTTTTTCAAGGCCCGGGCATCTGTCCGGATATTCTCCAGATCATCAACGGAAAGTGATGCCTTAAAGAGAGACATCTTCTTTTTGAACGCCTCATCCTGCTCCGCCTGATAGGTCGTGCTGGGTTCCATAACGGATAGCAGTCGGTGTGGATTGTCAAGAAACCATTTCTGGACGATCTCCTGAAAGAGCTCAGGGTTCGCTTCCCATTTCCTGCGAATATTTTCGATGGCGTGTGGGAAATTTAGGCCTTCCAGAGGATCACCATCATACAGCCAGGTATGGTAGGCCCTTCCCATGAGTACGATCCCATACGGATACATACTGCGGACGATCTCCTTGCCGTTGAATTCCACCTGATGAAGAGTGCCTTCGATGAGCGCCCGGTCAAAGCCGGATTTTGCTATCCCTTTTAGCGTATCGATGATCACTGCCTCGATGCGCGCCGTTTTATCAGGATCTGTACCCCGCAACCCTACGACAAATGCTATCTGCTTAAGGTCAGGCTCTATCCCTGTGAGGGGGGACAGGTCTTCACCGAGCCCGGAATCAATGAGGGCCTTGCGGAGAGGACCGGCAGCGCTTCCAACCAGCATGCCCGATATTATCTGAAGGAGAAGGGCTGTTTCATATTGGATGTTTTCCGCCATCATCCATGCAATATTCACAGCCGTTTTCCCTTTCGGGTTATCCTCTCTGGCAATCGGATAAGCGCCGTGTATGGACGATGGGGTTTGCCATCGTGACTGACTCTTGATAGTTGAGTCTACCTCCACGCGATCGAACCCTGCAAGCATCTCTGCCAGAAATGCCAGGTGGTCTGCCGTTGGCATGTCGCCATAGAGGAAGAAGCGCGCGTTTGTGGGCGAGTAATAGGCTTGATGAAATGCCTTGAACTGCTCATATGTAAGAAGCGGGATGTCGTCGGGATTTCCTCCTGAATCGAAGGAATAGGGGGTATCGGGGTAGAGATGCTGCTGGATGGCCTTGTACATCAGGGCCTCCGGAGAGGAATAAGCACCCTTCATTTCATTGAAGACTATTCCCGAGATGATGAGCTCGCTTGTTGCATCTTCCGGATTGGAGAATTCCAGGTGGTGCCCTTCCTGACAGAACGTCTCCTTCAATAGGCGTGGTCGCAGCACCAGATCCGTATACACGCGGGCGAGATTGAAGAAATCTCTCCGTACCTGGCTTGCCACAGGATAGATCGTCTTGTCAGGGTAGGTAAAGGCGTTGATGAAGGTCTGCAGCGTTCCCCTGTGCAACTCGTTGAAGACGTCCCTCAGCGGATATCGCTCCGAACCGGCAAGTACAGAGTGCTCAAGAATGTGGGGTACGCCCGTAGAATCTTCCGGCGGTGTGCGAAACCCCACGGAATAGAGGTTCTCGCGGTCATCGCAGTGGAGGTGGAGGACCTTCGCACCTGTTCTTGCGTGCTCCATTTCATAGGCAGTTATCCGTATTTCTGAAATCGGCTCGACGCGGAGTATACGAAATCCGTTAACGAATGCCCCTGCGGCGAGTGTCGGGAGAGGACATCTATTGGATACTGTCATCTCGTCGCTCCTATACACTTGTCAGTTCTTCTGCGGGTAGTACTCAACAGATATAAATTGACCATGTGATTATTCCCCTATGATTGTTTATTGTAGCGATCCGGGCGCGGTCTGCTTCAACCATCTCTTTCTTGAGGGCAAATCACCCGGAAAAAGACGGACCCGATGAATTAAATATACCAAAGTCACTGTGGGCAATGAAAGACAATTTTTGTGGAATCGCGAGACATGTGGCGGGAGGAAGTAAATGCTCCTGATCCGGTAGGCGACATCCGAGCATTCATAGATTCAAATTCATGCTGCACGCAGGGGCTTGATTCTTTTAATGTCTCGCTGGTAACTTTTCTGCGCTTGCCATAGGTCATAGGCCCGTTGGGCGTTAAGCCAGAATTCCGGGGTGTTGCCAAACAGACGAGACAGCCTTAGAGCCATTGCCGGGCTCATCGCCCGACGCTCTCGTAAAATCTCATTAACAGTCTGGCGAGACACGCCAAGCGCTTCAGCTAAAGCAGCCGTAGTCAGCCCGTAATCGGGCATGAAGTCCTCCCGGAGTATTTCTCCCGGATGGGTGGGCGGTATCTCGCGTACTCCCTTATTTTCGATACTCATAAAGTTCTCCTTAATGGTAATCAGTAATTTCAACATCATACGCATCGCCATCTTGAAAGCGGAAACATATTCGCCACTGATCGTTGATGGAAATTGCGTAAAGCCCTTCTCGATCTCCTTTCAAGGCATGAAGGCGATTACTCGGGGGTACCTTCAAGTCATCCAAGCATGTGGCAAGATCAATGAATTCCAGACGGCGAACGGCTCTTCTTAGCAGATCAGGTTGAATCCTTCTTGACTTGCCTGTGATGAAGAGTTCCCTTGTATGTTTGTCGGCAAACGATTTAATCACGATGATACTATAACTTGTCACGTGACGCTTGTCAAGGGTTTTGTTCTCCATAAACAAATATAAGAGGCCGATATGCATAATTGCTAATGGGATTAATTCATTGAATACGGGATGAAATGCGGATTTGGTCTGCTTCAACCATCTTTTTTCGTAAGAACAAATCGCCTGGAAAAAAATGGCTCAGATAAATTAGATATACCAAAGTCACTGTGGGCAATGAAAGACAATTTTTGCGCAGACGCGAGACATGGGTGGGATGAAGGAAATGCTGCTTGTCCGGGACTAACAAAGGTTCATCCGGTTCTTGCGTACTTCCTGTATTATTGCTTTTCTAATTGAAATCATCCATGCAACATTTCAATCTGATAGTAATCAAGAAAGTAACCACATTCACTATTTATATATTGAAACATGAAGAACTGTGACTTAAAATGCACGTATAAGCTGACGGCGGATTAAAGCATTTGAAATATATTTAAATTTACTACACCCCGAGTTATGGAAGGAGGCATTATGAAAGGAAAGCATGAGCACAAGCATTTACATGGACACCCGCACACCCATGACCACGAGCATGACCACGCCCATGGTGATACGAAGCACAGCCACGATCATAAGCATAAACGCACGCCCACGAACATTTGCATGAGCATAAACATATGGGGGACACTCATGTGCATGACCATGAACATAAGGGAGATCATGGTACCCATGAGCACGATCATCCGATCCATGATGCAGAATTCCACGAGCATACCAATGCCAAGAAGAAATGAGGAGGCTGGCGGCTAAAATAACATTTTGCCATGTAACAGTAATCATACATATTCTGCTTGACAGGTATGTGTAATTGTGTTACGAATTTTACATTAATAATACCGAGGTAAAGCATGTCTGGCGTAGTCCGATTTGGGATTTCATTAGAAAATGAATTGCTTGATAATTTTGATAACCTGATCAAGCGGCGTAAATATTCAAACCGGTCGGAAGCGATTCGTGATTTAATCCGTCAGGAATTGTTAAAGAAGGATTTGGAAGAAGACCGGGAAGTTGCCGGCGCAATCACTTTCATCTATGACCATCATCAGCGCGACCTTTTGAATAAAATTATTGACGTCCAGCATGACTATCAGGACATCATCCAGTCCTCACAACACATCCATCTGGATCATCATAATTGCCTGGAGATCGTGGCGGTAAAAGGTAATTCCAAGAAGGTCAGCAAACTTTCGGACACCTTAAAGGCTCTTAAGGGAGTCAAGCACGGCTCATTAAGCATGTCCGGTACCGGTAAAATCAAATAAAGAAATAAGTATTATTTTTTTGTCATTAGGTAGCACGATTATTAATATAGTAACACAAATGATGGTAAAAATATTACCAGCGAAACAGCAGTAAGGCGGAATCAGTATGAATGAGCAGCGTATAGGGACTCGGCGCTGATTATTACACCATAGATGACTTAAAGGCTGACTATCTTACGGGAATCGTTCAAACCAAGAAAGCGGAACTATTTTGAGCTACGATCAGTCCCTTCTGCAAAACTTTCAATCTATATCAAAAACTCTCAATATGTGTATTTTGGAAAGGCTGGTTCGGATAATCAGAGGAAAATATGTCATAAAAACTTCACGCAAATCTCTCGTCGTGATGAAGGCTTGTTTCCTCATAATTTTTTACCTATTTATCTTTCCGGTACTGCCTTACAGGCTCTTAATCTGTCAGATCGGGACGATCGGTTTGCGGTAAAGCGGGTATTGTGAGCATTATATTGTGGTAGCGGGATTGCAGAAATCCTCCTTCATATCAACTCCGGCTTAGGCAACATAATCTTTACACATCCAATCCCACCTCAGTCGGATTTTCAATCCGAAAAATTTTCTTGATACTCTTCTTTGACTGTAAAATGAACTGCGATTCTTTTTTTGTAAATATCGTGAATTGATTGAGCAATAAACATTCTCACCGTCCGGCATATATTTAAACACTACAAACGGTTATCATCAATTTTTCAAATTTGCACTTTCAAGGACTTGCAGGTGATCGAGAGAGAAGTACGCATGAACCGGATGAACCAAAAAAATTAAGCCCCTCTATTGGATAGCAGAGGGGCTTTGGCGAGGATCGCAGATCGTGAAAAGATCTTCTATGTTATCCGCGTGCGGAGGATGATCTCAGACATCCTTTCTCTTCAACCAGGCATCCTGATATAACCTGCCGATACACGCAAATATGGCCAGGAAGAACAGCCCGAACATAAAGTTGGGAGAAGTGCCCAGAAGTTCATCCAGTTTGTGACCCGCATAGAGGAAGAGGAAAGAGGCAATCACAATCACAAACCCCCACGAACTCAGCATGAAAATCGCTCTGTACATCTTGCGGTCTTGGTTTGTTTTGTGAGTCGCTAACATCGCCTTATCCTCCTTTCCTCAAGATCTGATAACCATACTGCCCTAAACGCGGGCTCGTTAATTTCCTTAGCTTACAAAGTCTTGATGGCATTGAAAACCGGCGCCGTGAAGAGGGCAATGAGAATTGTGTACATCGTGAAGACGCCCATCAGCTCGCCCGTATATATCTTCTGATATTTCTGCTTCAGAGAGATGATCGTCATCCCGCCAACAATGAGACATCCAAGCTGAAAATACGGGAATTCGCTCACACCGGTAGCTGCATACTCGGCGAAACCAAATGTAGCTGTCATCAGCACCACAAATAACGCCAGGCCTAATGTCTTGAACTGTTTTCTTCATGATCTGTTTCCTCCTTTGTTTCTGATTTGTTTTGCCTTATACAAATGAAATATCCGTGCCAACCTTATGAATTTCCGGATAAAAAATTGTAACATATTAATTATACAAGGCTATTGTCAATGTGGATGAATTTATGGCTGGCCTGCAGAGACTTAAAATAGGAGGATTATTTAAAGAAATATTAAACGACGTTGAATGAATTGTGCAAAGAGGGGTAAAAAATTCTGAGCACTGTTCTTTGCTTCAAAGAGGATCAGACAAAGACATAAGGCGAATTAAGGAACAGCTTGTGCGGAATATCTAGATCGGAGAGAAGTATTGCCGGCAGTCTATGTGAGGCATCATTTGCTTATTTCAAAAAGAGCCGGCAAGGCTCTGCCGGCATTTTCTCGGATGGCTTTGTCATACAGAGATGACATTTCATTTGGTTCGGGGTTGATTTCTATGCAATAGGCTCCGCTGTCCTTGGCGATTCTGGGAAAGCCTGCTACGGGCCAGACCACGCCGGATGTGCCGATACTGATAAAAAGATCACATCGCCTGACCATTAGATTAGCTTCGCTGATGACATCCTGATTCAGCATGTCGCCAAACCATACAATATCGGGGCGGAGCCAACTCCCGCATTGGTCGCATTTGTAGCTTTTAAAGGTTTCTCCCATATCCTCGACTATTCCGTGAGTGGGGCAGCGGACGCGCCAGAGACTGCCGTGCAATTCTGTGACGTTTCGGTTCCCCGCCCGCTGGTGCATTCCGTCGATATTCTGGGTCACTACTCTTACCGGGGGATGGCTCTTTTCCAGTTCTGCTATAACATGGTGCCCTGAATGCGGTTGGCATGCCAATACTGATCGCCTTCTCAACTCATGGAACTGGAGCACCTTTTGCGGGTCCCTGTCAAATGCCTCCTGGCAGGCATATTCCTCCCAGTTGTACTGACTCCAGATGCCGCCCCTGCCGCGATAAGTGGGGACGCCGCTTTCGGCAGACATCCCCGCGCCGGTAAAAAAAACGATGCTTTTATAGTTGTCAGAGAGAGTCATTATTTTAACCTCTAAGCATCCATTGGTGGACGAACGCTCCTACCAACCACGTACCGAAGCTCACGCACAGCACAATCCCGATTGGATAGTGCTTCACAAAAGAGACATAGGCGACCACAAAAAATAGAATGCTCGGAATTATCCCCCAGAGAGCCGCCTTCGTAAAATCTTCCATAAGCTTGAAATTTCCCGGATTGTCCGAATAAATCCAGACCAGAATAATCACGCTTACAATAGGCATAGTCGCAATTAGACCGCTTAGTGCGGGAAAGTTCCTGCCGATCTGCGTGCAGATAATGATGATGGCAACGCTCACTGCTATCTTTACGAAAAATTCCATACGCCTTCCCTGTACTCCGATTTGTCAGGAATAGTTGAAGATGTCTATTTGTCCGGCTCTCTAAGTGCGGCATTAGGATTTATGAAAGGATCGTGGGCGCATGCAAAACAATAGTACGCGGGCCAGACACAGCCGCAACCGGAGCCTATCAATTCGAAGCACGCACACTTTTCACACAGAGATACGGAGCAACCAAGACACTTTACAAAAACTCTTGTCTTTACACAGATTTCACAAAGAACTTCGTTTTCCATAATACTTTTCCGGCCAAATGATCGGGATTCAGCGCATGTAAGTCGTTATCTCCTTGATCCCCTTCCGGGGAGTCGGTGAAGAAACGGCTGCAGATTTGCCGAGGCATATAAGTGCAATAGGCTCCTTTGCCTGATCGATTTTCAGGATCTTCCTTATCGTTTCCTTCTCAAAGAGGGTGAACCAGAGGGTCCCTAATCCCAGGGCATGGGCCGCAAGAAGCATGTTCTGAATGGCAGCTGCACACCCGTGCTGGTAAGCGAGACCTCCTCCTTCCAGGAACATATCCGCTCCCGTCTTCTTAGGGTCTCCGATGACAGCTATGATTGCCGGCGCCTCATTGACGAATCCGATCTTATAACGGTCAACCCATTTCCACCCGCTTTTTTCAAACAGGTTTTTTTTGCATTTTTCCGACTCGGTGAATATGTCCTTCTTGATCTCACCATTCGTAACAACGATAAATTCCCAGGGCTGGTTATTCGCTGGTGACGGCGCCCATGTACCCGCCTCCAGTATCTGCTCCAGCGCTTCACTGCTCACCGGATCAGGCATAAAATTCCGGCAGCTTCGCCTTTCCTTCAGTGCGGTGAAAATGTCCATAACTGTCCCCCTTATCAGAATAGTTGAATCTTACGTATTGACAAAAAGCTTTACAGGTCACGTGCGATTGCATGTAACCCTTATAAACTATCGTATAGCTTTATCCAATATTAAAACAAGGAAAAAGTAGCCCAAATTTTGGTGGAAGTATTAACCTGCTGTTTTACGTCCCTTTAACTACTATTGTATCTCGACGCTTACCCGTTAAGATAGATATAATTTTACATGACGAAGGGGCACTTATGAAAAAGTCATTCGGCGCGAAAACACTAATATATCCGACGCCTGTATGGGTGATAGGGACATATGACAAGGTCGGCAAGGCTAATGCCATGACCATAGCCTGGGGAGGAGTCTGCAGTTCCAGTCCTCCGTGCGTGGCTGTTTCAATAAGAAAAGCAACATATACCCATGGCAGCATCTTGGACCGCAAGGCATTCACGGTAAACGTTCCCTCTTCTGCGCAGGCCAGGATAGCCGATTATCTCGGAATGGTTTCGGGGAGGACTGTGGATAAATTTGCCGCCGCAGAGCTCACTGCCGTAAAGGGTGACAAAGTTGACGCCCCTTATATACAGGAATTCCCCTTGATTTTGGAGTGCAAGCTCCTGACCTCGAGTGAAATCGGGATCCATACGCATTTCATAGGCGAGATCATGGATGTCAAAGCCGAAGATTCCGTCATCGGGGAAAATGGCTTGCCGGATATCCTAAAAGTAAGGCCTGTACTCTTTGGCCCGGAGATACAATCCTATTATGGCGTCGGGAAGCACCTGGGACAAGCTTTCAAAATAGGAAAAGAGATCTGATGAGGAGAATAAGTCTATCCATTTTCGCGGCGCTTTGCACTGAGCAGATTTTTATAAACGAGGCCTGAGAATGTCTGACTAATGTGTAACGGGCTTGTTGAGAGGGCATATCAGGAAGCAAAGGACGTTTGAAAAAAACCCGAGGTCGTGAGTCGCCATCCTCTCCCTTTCGTCTCATCGGGTTAAGGGTCCCCGGTTCTACCTCCTTTTCCGGGGACCCATGCTATAATCTATATAATCTAATTGAAAATCGTTTGTTACAGATACGAGTTAAGGAATAAATTAATTGATCTCAGGAAGGGGTTAATATGGAATTAAGAACAGCAATCGAAGGAAGGCGGAGCATTAGAAAATTCAAGGGAAAAGAGATCCCAGGGGAAATGATTCGCGATATACTGGAGACGGCACGCTGGGCTCCGTCCTGGGGCAATACGCAGCTGTGGGAATTTTATGTCCTTACAGGAAGACCGCTCGATGATTTCAGAGAGGCTAACCGCCGCTCATTCGTCGACGGTCAAACATTCCCCCTCGATGTCCCCATGCACGAGGTCTGGCCTGAGCGCCTGAAAGCAAGGTACGGGGAATTGGGAAAGATCATGCTGACTGCCATGAACGTCAAACGTGATGACAAGAACGCCCGCAATAGGCTGTACGAAGAAATGACCACGCTATTCGGTGCGCCATGCCTTATTGTAGCCTGCATTCCCGGAGACATCCTTGTCGAATATGCCATGCTCGACATAGGCCTCATTATCCAGACCATATGCCTTCTCGCCTATGACAAGGGCATCGGAACCTGCATAATGGCCATGTCTATCCGCAATCCGGGACTCCTCCGCAAGATTCTATCCGTTCCGGCAGATCGGAAAATCGTCATAGGGGTAGCCATGGGATATCCGGATGAAAACTTTCCTCTCAATAACTTTGAAAGAAAAAGGGCGGATGTTAGCGAATACATTAAGTGGGTTGGCTAAAAGAGACATGGCGTCTCATGCCCGGACTTTTTTTAAAAGCCACCCCATGTTCTCCCCGAGGGTCTTCATGGTCTGTACGCCCTCTTCATCCTTCAAGACTTCCCCCGGATCCCTCCCAATTGCTATATTCCAATAGCTCGAACCGGGAATCATCATCTGCATATAGTGGAGAAACAGCATGATGGAGTTGAACGCAGGGATTGCCCCTGCCCTGCGGACGGCAACTACGCCTGCCCCGACCTTGTGCTTGAACATGTAGTCATTTGCACGCGCGACAAAGCCGCATCTTTCGATAAACGCCCTCATACCGGATGTGACATCGGCGAAATATGTCGGCGACCCCAGGATTACTCCGTCTGCCTGCAACATTTTCTCGATAATGTCATTGAGCATATCCTTGTCAACAGAGCACCTGCGGTTTTTATTCTTGAAACACTTATAGCAGGCAATACATCCTGCAATCGGATGCCCTGCAAGCTGTATCAATTCCGTCTCAATTCCTTCTTTTTTCAACTCATCGAAAACCAGGTTGATAAGAATTGCCGTATTGCCGTCTTTGCGGGCGCTTCCGTTCAACGCTACTACTTTCATTATGATCCTCCTTCGTTTAAGATGCATTGCACATATGCATTGCTTTCTTAGACAGTTTTCTTTAAAAATACAAGGGGGAAAGAGCAACTGACAAACTTCGTTAGTACTGTCTTCTGATTTCGTTTGTTAAGGAAAATCGTGAGTATCGAATCAGGAGAGGAGAACCACCCTCTTATGGTCGTATTGCTCGGATTTAATGCATAAAAAGCAACTTCTTATCAGGTCATTCTTTCATTGGCGCAGAATACTGCCCAGCCGACGGGTTGACCTCGCAAGAGCCATTTTTATCAAGAAACATTAATCTTTACTTTCTGCCGCTGGTAGGTTTTGGCTACCATTATGACTTCATTTTTTTATTATTCAGTTAAGCGATCTAATAGGGTATCGTTAAAAAATAAAGGAGTTCATCTGTTGCGCACGATAGGTGAGGTGTGCTCCATCCTAAAGCGAGCAAAGCTTGCGATTTGCATTTATTACCAAAGGCTTTTTGTATGCGGCATGTGAGCGGTCATGGCAAGGGAAAGGTCGGCGTCATACTGCAGATTGCGGCTATGGTCATGCTACTCTGTATGCCTCATTTGCCTCTTCTGGCCCATACCCTGGCTGTCCCAGCGCAACCGGGGCGCTGTGCCATGGACCACCGTATCTGCCGATGTTCGCCGGAGAGAATTGCCTTGCGCACTTGTTGCTGCTTTAAAAGCATGAAGCGCGCTGAAACATCCGTCAAGCTGCGATGTCATGATTTGCGAGCCAAGCCTCATGAACAGCACGACCTCGATGAGGATATCCCACGCGCTTCCCACAGGTTGAGTTCCCTGCCGTGCGGCCAGGATCCCCAGTTGATTTCGCATGCAACCTCGGAGATGAAATACGTGCGTTCGGCCCTGGCGCCGCTGCTGACGCATAGGTTGGTGCCTTATAATATACCTCACCGCGGGAACAGCTATCACAGCCCGTCCCTGGAACCTCTCGTTCCACCCCCGGAAACCTCTGCTTTCGTCTGATTCCCGCCAGATATTTGTCTTTCGATACGGTTTGACAGTACCCTTACCGGTATGGTCATGCACCATAAGGGTGCAGTTTCGTATCCTATGATACGCAGATCAACACTCTTATGACGGGAAGAAGCGATTTAATACAAAACAGCAAATCTCTAGAAGTAACCAGCGAAGGCGCTGTCAGTGCTTTCCTTGCTGTCATGAGGAGTTCTGCGCGACACTCTTGCCTGGTTAATTCTTAATACGTTCCGGGACATCTCAGGATTACTAATAAGGAAGGAAATCATATGCGAAAAATAGTAACTTGTTTGATATGGATTACCAAAAGCCACATGAGCCCGTGCGTGCCGGCCATTGAGAAAGCAAACATTTATGCCAGATGTATCTTATAGAGAGGAGGAGATGACATGAAAAGAATATTGGTTTATTCCGTATTGGCAGTATTTTGTCTACTGCCTGTGGGCGCTCTTTGGGCGCTCGACAAGGATGTCAAGGAAATGCCCGCATGCAAGCATTGCGGCATGAGCAGAGATACCTTCGCACACAGCAGGATGTTGATTGAATATGAAGACGGTTCAACAGTTGCCGCCTGCAGCCTCCACTGCGCCGCCCTTGATCTCGCCCTTAACTTGGATAAGGCGCCGAAGGCCATCCGTGTGGCGGATTACAACACAAAAGAATTGATCAATGCGGAAACAGCGACATGGGTCATCGGGGGCAAAAAGCCCGGGGTTATGACAAGGAATGCAAAATGGGCCTTTGCAAAAAAGGAAGATGCGGAGAAATTCTCTCTGGAAAACAGCGGACGCATCGCCGGATTCGATGAGGCCCTCGAAGCCGCCTACAAGGATCTCGCCAGTGATACTAAGATGATCCGTGAGAAAAGAAAAATGATGAAGAAAAAAATGATGGAGAAGAAGGGATGATGCGCGCGGAAGGACTTAACCCGGATAGCTCCGCAAAACTTCCTATATGGTACCTGCCTGGCTTTCTGCTTTTGGTCTCACCTGCAGAGGCAGCGGAAAGATGAATAATGGGAGTTCCTATCAAGAATAGCCAAATCAAATTGTCTTGACAGGTTGGGAGATATACTCTATTTTTTGGCGACGTTAGAAATATCATCGTCAATTTCCAAGAAATACTGTCTGGAGGAGAATGAAATGAAGAAAGCATTAACGATCGGTATGGCGATCCTTTTATGTCTGGTTATGACTGGCATAGCCTTTGGGGCGCTCAAGGACGGCCAGATGAAGCTAAAAGTGGGAGATGAAGTGTATGTTTGCGGTTGCGGCGATGCTTGCCCCTGTCTAACCATGTCAAAAAACCAGGGTAAATGCTCTTGCGGCAAGGATCTGGTTAAGGCCAAAGTCACCAAGGTTGAAAAAGGTAAGGCCACAGTAATGGTAAACGGCAAGGAGCAGATATTCCCGACTAAGGGAAAATACGCCTGTGCATGTGGGCCAAAGTGCAACTGCGATACGATAAGCCAGAGCCCCGGAAAATGCGGCTGCGGCTCTGAAATGAAGCCTGTCGAAGGAGGAAAAGCCAAGTAACATTAAACCTGAAGCCTGGATGTATTCTCAAAAAGAAATTCGCAGATTTTGAAGGTGCTGCCCCGATTCCTCATGAGGCCAGGACGTGGGGAAGAGGGACAGCTGATCATGGAACACCATCAGATGATACAGTTCGAATGTTAATCCTCGCTTGATTTGAAAATTGATAGTTGTGTAGTTGTTGGTTTAGCAGACAATCGGCCTCTTCCTACAACTATGATATTGGTACTCAGCACACCTCCATAGTATCTCCATCGCAAATAAATAAGCATGTTCGCTATAATAGAAGCGGCTCTTTATTTATCCCGTCAAGAAATTTTTCTGCCCGCGATTATACATGGCATAATTTGTGCGGAAGCCCGAAAAAGACGAAAAAATAGCTATTATATTATAACTTACTTATATTATTGCGCTTCTCTCTGCCCATATTTTGTGCAATTTGGTAGGAATACAGACCAGATAAGCAACGGCTAGAATTATCAACATACTTATCAACAGGTTTATCTACAGGTTTGGGGATTGCGGCTAACAACTATCGATTATCCTTTATAATTTTTCGCAAGGAATCCTCTTAGAGTGACGTAGGGTTTCTTGAAGTCAAAAATAAGAGAATGCTCTATATAATTTCATCAGCTAAAATAGTATAAAATGACATTATGTGACGATAGCCTCATTTCAGAGGAGATGTTTACATAAGAATAAAAAAGCCCCTGCTTGGCCCGGGTAGATTTTACAACTGCATGCAAGATAGGGGCTATGGAAGCCTGTAGAAGGGCGCTGCCGGGAGATAAGGTAACCGCGCAAGGCAGTTGAAAGAAGACAGGATACAAGAGGTGCTCTGAGAGATGAATATCACCGAGACGATGCGCAAGAAACTGCTCCGTTTTCAGAAGAATGAAATCACCGAGCATCATATCTATAACAAACTCGCGCGAACTGTCAAATCACCTGAGAACCAAAAAATTCTTGCAGACATCGCCGATGATGAGTTGCGGCATTATCGAAAGTGGCGTGAATATACCGATCATGATGTAGAACCTGACAGACTGCGAATCTGGAAATACTATCTGATCAGCCGTATCTTCGGATTCACCTTCGGCCTCAAGCTCTTGGAGAAAGGCGAAGAGGACGCACAGGACAGTTACGGACACTTTCGAGAGACAATCCCTGAAGCCGACGCTATCATAAGAAATGAGGGCGAGCACGAGATAGCCCTCCTGGGACTGCTGGATGAAGAAAGGCTGCGCTACACGGGATCCATGGTGTTGGGTCTGAATGACGCACTTATGGAGATGACGGGGGTGCTCGCCGGTCTCACTTTAGCGTTGCGAGACACAAAGCTTATAGCCCTGGCCGGCTCGATCACCGGCATTGCAGCGGCCTTGTCTATGGGGGCATCCCAGTATCTGGCCACGAAGACGGAAGATACAGCCAAGAACCCGGTGAGAGCGTCGCTCTACACCGTCGGCGCGTATATGATCACCATCCTGGTCCTGATTGCACCCTACCTGCTCTTGAATAACTTTTATCTCTCCCTGGGTTGCGCATTTACCGGAGCGGTCTTCATCATAGCTGCTTTTACATACTATATTTCGATTGCGAGGGATCTTCCCTTCAGAAGACATTTTTTCGAGATGGCGGGACTGAGTTTTGCTGTGGCTGCTTTCAGTTTTCTAATCGGCTATATCATGCGCGCTTTCCTCGGTGTTGAAGTCTGAAAACTTCTTCGGCTTGCTTCTTCTTTTCTTTACTGCAAATTAACTCTTAAGCCTTCTCGGCACGTTCACCTCGGGCGATAATATCAAATGGGGTGGAACCTCCTGGGCCCCCAGGATCTGAACAAGTTCATCCAGGGCGGAGGCTATATCTATGAGCCTGTGAGCGGGCAGCACTTCCAGACCGGCGGCCAGAAGACCCTGAGCCACCTCGGGTGCCCTCGCAACCAGCGCTTTTCCCTCCGGCGTGAGATTTACATCGACAACGCGCCGGTCTTCGCGCGCCCTTACCCGCAAGACAAGACTTTGCTCTTCCAGACGGTTCAGTATGCCCACAACGGTTGCGGGATGAAGATACATCCTATGCGCCAGCTCAGATACCTGAACAGGAGAGGACTCAGCAATCATCTTGATGGCCCAGAGCTGCGGCCCCGTAATTCCCGTCTGTTTCTTCGCCTTCTTGGACTGCTCGTTAATGACCTGGTAAACCCTTCTCAGATTATCAAAGATGTCAGCAATGGCCTTCTGCTTTTTTCGCACGTTCATACTCCCCGCTGATAAATTGCATATAGTTTCTGTGCTGATTGTTACTATACAAATTATTTTTATAAAAAACAATTGACTTTTTTTGAAAAAGTAATAAAAGGGAGGTATTATATTTCTAATATTATAGAAAGGAGTTTTTCGTATGAAGAGACGAAACGCACTTTATGGGCTAATGGCATTTATTATGTGCCTCACGCTGATTTTCGCCGGCGCGTGCGCAAAGATGGCGACTGTGAAGGACGGCGGAGCCGAACAGCAGCAAGCGGCTCAGAAGGAGTCAGCAGCCGGCGTTCAGGGCGCCGCAGGCCAGAAAGTTTCGCCTGGGAGTGAAGCAATGGCAGGGGCGAAGGGCAAGGCAGAAGCCGGCAAACTGGAGACTTATGTTGTCAAAAAGGGTGACTCCCTGTGGGCAATAGCCAAGAAGAAGAATATCTACAATGATCCCTTCCTCTGGCCCGTCATTTTTGATGCTAACAAGGGAAAGATTAAGAAAGCAAATCTGATCTACCCGGGCCAGAAACTGAAGATTCCCCGCAGTGGCATAAGCATGGATGCCCTCAAGGATGCCAGGAAAAAAGCTGGTGCGAAGAAACCTTATCTTCCCCCGCAGGCTGCGGTAGTTCCAAAAAGTTAGGCATCAGCAGAAATTTATTAGTCAGAAGATTGCTCCGCATTCAACGCATTTATTTGCGCGTGCGGAGCTGTTCATACCTGAATATATTGTCGATAACAAATGGGGCTGGGGATTGCTTTGCGAAACCATGTGCCCCATTTTTTTATGCCGGATGACAATGCAATTCTCTCCCCAATCTCCGCCTTCCCAATAATCTGTTTCTATTGTATACGTTTAACAAGATGAGAGGAAATATAGTATGAGTTTCACCGATTATGGACATCGTTCCTTTCTCCGGACAATAGCCCGGCGGGCTATGATTGAGAAGGGATTGCTCCCTGATTTTTCCCGTGAAGCAATAGCTGAAGTTGCCGGTATAGAGATGCCTGCAGTAGCCGACGGCGAGAAGGTTCGTGACCTTAGAAATATTATATGGGCTTCCATTGACAATGATGATACCCGTGACATTGATCAGGTCACAGCTGCGCGGGAGATGTCCGGCAACTCCGTAATGATTCTTGTCGCAGTCGCCGATGTAGACGCCATAGTCAGGAGCGGTTCAGCTATCGACGACCATGCCCGGCGTAACGCCACCTCCGTATACACAGCTGCCGAGATATTCCCGATGCTTCCCGAAAGACTTTCTACAAATCTCACATCGTTGGGCTTTAATGAGGACAGACTGGCGATGGTCGTCGAAATGGTCATAGGACGGGACGGGTCATTCCTGGCCTCCGATATTTACCGGGCCTATGTGCGCAATCGCGCAAAGCTCGCCTATAACAGTGTTGCAGCCTGGCTGGAAGGAGTCGGAGATGCGCCTGAAGCCCTCGCCTCTGTAAACGGACTCGATGAAAATATACGCTTGCAGGAAAGAACGGCCCAAACCATGAAGAATCATCGCCGCCGTCAGGGGGCTCTCAGTTTCGAAACCGTCGAGGCAAGGCCCGTATTTCACGGCGACGAGGTCCGCGGCCTCGCAGTCGAGAGGAAGAAACGGGCCAGAACTATTATCGAGGAATTCATGGTAGCTGCAAACGTCACAGCTGCCCGGTATCTCTCGTCGAGGAAATTTCCTTCTCTCCGCCGCGCGGTCCGCACTCCGAAAAGGTGGGAGAGGATCGTGGAGATCGCAGGGGAACACGGCTTTGAGCTTCCGCAAGAACCTGATTCAAGAGCGTTGGAGGAGTTCCTGCTAAAGGAGAAGAAAAGCGATCCGCAAAGATTCCCCGATCTCTCCCTCTCCGTAATTAAACTCATAGGACCGGGCGAATATGTTGCGGATACTTCGGGAGACACTGCGGCCCCCGGACACTTTGGTCTCGCTGCCGGCGCCTACACCCATTCCACGGCTCCCAATCGCCGTTACGCGGACCTTGTCGTGCACCGTCTATTGAAGGCGGCCGTGGGAGGCATGCCTGCGCCTTACAACGGTGATGAACTTCAAGCCCTCGCTATCGACTGTACAGAGAAAGAGAATGCCGCGAACAAGGTGGAACGGCAGGTATTCAAATCAGCGGCGGCAATCCTGCTCGAGTCAAGAATAGGAGAGCAGTTCGATGCCATCGTCACAGGCGCCGCCTCGAAAGGCACATGGGTGCGCCTTACCCATCCGCCTGTTGAAGGCAAGCTCGTAGAAGATTTCCATGGCATCGATGTGGGTGAAAGAATTCGTGTGCAGCTTATTCATACCGATGCGGAGTCGGGACACATCGACTTCAAGAAGGTGGAATAATCGAAAATAATCCTATCAGGATGAGGTCTTGTCCTCGTTATTCAAGGATAGAGGGAGGCCCCGCCGGCTTTCCCCCCATCAGACCCCGCCCTTTTCTGCAGCGGCCTGATCTTCGCTCGCCTGGGCTCCGGCATGTTCCGCAGCAAGGAATACATACATGGCCGGTACCACAAACAGCGTAAAGAGCGTGCCGATGGCGATGCCGGCCATAATCACCAGCCCCATATTGAAGCGGCCCACCGCGCCCGCGCCGGAAGCGGTTACCAGCGGCAGCACGCCGAGTACCATCGCCGCAGTAGTCATCAGTATCGGTCGCAGGCGGATGGTCGCCGCCATTTCCACTGCCTCGCGCTTGCCTTTCCCCTCCTTCTGTAGGTCGTTGGCAAACTGGACGATCAGGATGCCGTGCTTGCTGATAAGGCCGATCAGGGTCACCAATCCAACCTCGGTATAGATGTTGAGGGTTGCACCGCCAATGCCCAGGCTGATGAATATCATGGCCCCGCAAATCGACATGGGCACGCTCACGAGCACGATGAAAGGATCACGGAAGCTTTCGAAGAGCGCCGCCAGTGCCAAGAAGATGATAATCAGTGCAAAGAAGAATGTCACTATGAGCGCGCTGGACTCCTGCATAAACTGACGTGACTGGCCGCTGTAATCAATGCTGTAGCCCTGGGGCAGTACGTCTTTCGCTAGTTTTCTTAACGTATCCAACGCCTCCCCGAGAGTAACGCCAGCGGCGGGCACGGCGGATATTGTGGCTGAATTAAGCTGCTGGAAATGGTTGAGCGACTCCGGCGCCACGTCTGTTCTGAGGCGCACAAAAGTTGAAACGGGAATGGATGCCCCGCTGGCTGTATTGATGTAGTAGTTCCGCAGCTGCCCTGCGTTGAGCCGTTCGCTCTGCATCACCTGCGGAATCACTTTGTAAGAGCGCCCGGCAAGGCTGAAGTAGTTGACATAGCCCCCGCCCAGCATGGATCCCAGTGCATCGCCTACATCACGCATCGTAAGACCCAGTTGTGCAGCCTTATCGCGATCTATCTCTACTGTTGTCTGCGGCTTATCTACCTTCAGATCCGTGTCCACGAACGCGAATGCTCCGCTTGCATATGCCTTTTGCATGAGTGCCTGTGACACCTCATTCAGGCGTTCGTACGATTCCGTGGTGCCGACCACAAATTGTACGGGTAGGCCGCTCGTGCCGGGGAGCGGCGGCCGCTGGAACGCAACGGCGCGGACGCCCGATATCTCTCCGAATCGGATCTGTACCTCAGGCTGCAGATCCATGGTTGTGCGCTTCCGTTCGTCCCATGGTTTAAACACCATACCCGCGACGCCCGTGTTGAGCCCGGCGATGCCGTCGAGCTGAAATACGTGATCCGTCTCCGGATAACTGCTGAATATCTTATATACCTGCCGCGAATACAGTTGCGTCTGCTGCAACGAGGCATTAGGCGCCGCCGTAATTAAAGAAATGATAATCCCCTGATCCTCTATGGGCGAGAGTTCACTCTTTGCGATTCTGTAGAGGAAATAATTGCTGCAGAGGATGATTACGGCAAATACGGCAGTCACCACCCGGTAATCGAGTGCTCCGCGAAGGAGTACTTCGTAGCCGCCGCGAGTTCGTCTGAACTGACGGTCGATAAAACCCAGGAGGCGATTTTGGCCGCAATCTTCCGCTGACTTGAGGAGGCGCGAGCACATCATTGGCGAAAGCGTGAGTGCAATGACAGCCGACACGCCCACAGTTCCTGCCAGAGTATAGGCGAACTCGGTAAAAAGCGCACCTGTCAGGCCGCCCATGAAACCGATCGGCACATACACTGCCACGAGCACGACCGATATCGCAATAATAGGCGCTGCCAACTCGCGCGCACCTTGGATCGCGGCCTGCATGGGCGGCATGCCTCCCTCTATATGACGTTGTGCATTTTCTACAACGATTATGGCGTCGTCCACGACGAGGCCTATCGCCAGGACCAGCGAGAGCAGCGTCAAGAGATTAATTGTATAACCAAGGACAAGCATGATGAAGAACGCCCCGATGAGCGACAGCGGCATCGCGATGGTAGGAATTATGACCGATCGTACCGAGCACAGAAAAAGGAAGATCACTGCCGTCACGATAACCAGGGCCTTGATCAGGGTGCTAACCACCTCTTTGATGGAACTGTTTACATACTTTGTGGCGTCGTAGACAATTTTCCCGTTCAGCCCTTCCGGCAGCTGCTCCTCGATAGGGGGGAATGCCTCGCGCACATTGCGAATTACTGTAAGCAGGTTGGCGTTCGGGGCCACTTTGATGCCGATATAGACGGCGCTCTCCCCATCGAAGCTTACGGCAGTGTCGTAATCTTCGGAGCCAAGCGTAATTTTGGCGACATCGCCCAGACGGATGATTGCACCGTTTTGCGACTTTAGAATAAGGTTGCGGAACTCGTCGACTGAGTGGAGACCTGTATAGGCAATGAGATTTACTGTAACCATCTGCCCCTGGGTGCGCCCGACAGCGGAGATGAAATCATTATTGGCAAGGGCGGTGCTTACATCCGTGGCAGTCAGGCCATATGCTGCCATTTTCCCCGGATCCAGCCATGCCCGCAGGGCAAATGTACGTTTGCCGAGAACCTCCGCAGTCTGCACGCCCTCAACCGCCTGCAGCTTAGGCTGTACCACCCTTATCAGATAGTCGGTGATCTTGTTGGTAGGCAGCACATTGCTGTAGAACCCGATGTACATCGAATCTATCGTTTCGCCCACGGCGACCGTGATTATAGGCAGTTGTGAATCTTTCGGAAGTTGGTTCAGCACCGCGTTAACCTTGGTGTTGATTTCGGTCAGCGCCTTGTTCGGGTCATAGTTCAGACGCAGGTTGGCCTGGATAGTACTCAGACTCTGCGTGCTCGACGAGGTGAGATAGTCTATTCCATTCGCTTGCGCGATCGAGTTTTCGAGCGGGGTACTGATGAAACCCGCGACCAGCGCCGGGTCTGCCCCTGTATAGACAGTTGAGACGGTCACCACAGCATTCTGGGTGAAGGGATATTGGCGTACCTGCAAGAGCCCGAGAGAACGCAAGCCCAGAACCAGGATCAGCAGGCTCACAACAGTGGCAAGTACGGGGCGGCGAATGAAAATATCCGTGAAGCGCATGCGTGCACCTTCCGTATTACTCGTCCACCGGCTGGGGGGCGGCTTCGTTGGTCGGCTGTACCTGATTATTGATGGTTACCGGGCTCCCGTTCTTTAGTTTAATCTGCCCGCTCGTTACCACGACATCTCCTTCTTTTATACCCTTAAGGACGGCTACCTGGTCGCCGCGGGCGATGCCGACGGTTACAAAAGTCTGTCTGGCTGTCAGATGAGGCTGGCCCTCCGGCCCCTTCCCGCCCTCCTCCACGATAAACACCGTGTCGCCATAGGGGTTGTATGTCACTGCTGTCTGCGGCAGTGTAAGGTGGCGCTCCACAGAGCCGGCCTGAACCTCGACCGACGCGTACATCCCCGGCAACAGCTCATGTTTGGAATTGGCGAGTGTCGCCTCGACCTGGAAGTTGCGTGTGGCGGCATCCACCTGAGGGTTGATGGCAGTTATTCGGCCATCGAACCTGCGGCCGGGGTATGTGTCTGATGCGACGGTGATCTTCTGACCGAGCGATATCCTTGAAAGCTCCTGCTGCGGCAGTAAGAAGTCACAGTAAATAGAGTCGAGCGATTGCAGCGTGACGATCTTGTCGCCGGGATTTATATATTGCCCGGGATTCACAGTGCTAATGCCGAGCCGCCCGGCAAACGGGGCACGAATGGTCTTCTTGCTGACGAGGGCCTCTTGTTGTGCGACCTGGGCGCGTTTGCTCTTGAGATCGGCGATGTCAGCGTCCAGAGTGGCCTGACTTATGGCCTGCACGTCAAATTGTTTTCGGTCTCGCATATAAACCGTGCCTGCCAATTCTGCAGCAGCCTCAAGCGAGCGCAATTGGGCGATGTCGGCATCAGCGTTGAGCTGCACCAGCACTTGACCGGCCTTGACCGTGTCCCCTGACTTGAAGCGCAAGGTCCGTACAAGTCCTGAAATTTCGCTGGTCACGTCAACACCCCGCACGGCACGAAGAGAGCCGACGGCTTTCAGCTGCGGCTGCCAGGCGTGCAATTCGGCCTTTATCGTCGTTACCGTAACCGGCGGCATCTGCATACCGGCCATGGATTTCTTGAGCATATGCTCCTTGAAGGCATGATAGCCGAAAATGCCGCCAAACAGCAGGCCGACGACCGCCAGCATGATTAACATCCGCCTTCCCATCAGAAGCCCCTCCCTTTCTACATGCGTGTTACTTGCGTTGTCACTTGCGTGATAGACATCATGGACCCGGAGCGCATTCCGTATCCATTCTCCTGCTGTGCACGGCCGCGGGAACGGGCCGCCGTCTGAACTCAAAATATATTGAGGCTCTCCGCGGCAGGCTGTGAGTGAATGCGCTCGCTACCGAAATCATTCTGACTTCATTTCAGCCGCCGCCTCTGCCTTGGGATTGCGGTTCCACCAGCCGCCGCCCAGGGCCTGATATAATGCCGCCGTGTCAGCGAAGCGCGCCGCCTGCGCTTGAACCAGACCCAATCGCGCCTGCTCATACTGGCGTTCGGCATTGAGCAGCGAGAGATAGCTTACAGCACCGAGTTCATACTGTTTCTCCGTGAGATCGAGCGTGCCGCGGGCAGCCGCCTCGGCTTCCGCCTGTGCCTTAAGCGTGCTCGCATCCCCCGCAAGGGCGCGAAGCACGTCAGCAACATTCTGAAACGCCTGCAAAACCGTGTCGCGATATTGTGCCAGCGCCTGCTCGTAAACGGCAATCGCGGCGCGGTGCTTCGCAGTGAGCTCCCCGCCATGGAATATAGGCTGAAGCACACCGGCGCCCAAGCTCCAGATAGCCGCACTGCCATTGAAAAGATCGCCGACGGTACTCGCCTGCAGGCCGAAACTGCCCGTCAGTGTGATCTGCGGGTACAAGTTTGCCGTCGACACGCCGACCTGCGCGCTCGCCGCGTGGAGTATCTCTTCCGCTGCCCTTATGTCGGGCCGCTGGCGCACCAGTAATGAAGGCAGGCTCACGGGCAGTTCCTCAGGCAGGTCAAAATCGTTCAAATCGAATTCGGGCAACGCCGCCTCGGAGGGCATTCTGCCTGCAAGCACCGCGAGTTGGTGGCGCGTCTGGGCAAGCTGCTTTTCCAGTGGCGGCAGGACGGCACGGGTCTGCGCAAGCTGCGCGCGCTGAGCAAGCACGTCCGAGCGCGGCGCCCCCCCAAGCCGGAACTGCTCTTCTACTACCCTGAGCTGTTTCTGCTGCGCCTCTATGATCTGCATCATTGCCGTTATCTGGGCGCGCAGTGACGCTTCTTTCACTGCCGTCGTGACAATATTGGCAGTAAGTGTAAGATAGACGCCTTCCAACTGAAACCGCTGGTAGTCTATCTGGGATTGCAGCGCTTCGAGTTTGCGCCGGGTGCCGCCGAAAAGGTCGAGTGCATACGAGACATTTACGGAGGCGTTGTAAAGATTGAAGGCGCTGATATCGATGTCCGGCTGACCTTGCGCGGCGCCGGAGATCTTCTGCCGCAAAGCGGAGATGTTGGCATCCGCGACAGGGAAGAGAGAGCCGTATTGGGCCCGTCTGTTCTCGTCCGCCTCCCGGAGCCTTGCCTTCGCTGCTGCGACTGTCGGGCTATCTGCCAGTGCCTGCCGGATCAGCTGATCCAATTCCTCGGAATGAAGGAGCGTCCACCATTCCTCCGGAATATCTTTCCCCTCGGTGAAACGCTGTGCCGCGCCGGCAATTCCGGGCGCTCTCTCAGTCTCCGCCGGAAGCACATCCGCAGTATAGGCTTTGGCGGTTGGGGCCTTCGGAGACTGAAAGTCGGGACCCACGGCGCATCCTGAGAGGACGCCGATAATCATCGCCGACACGGCCATCACGGAGAGCACATGGCCTTTCGGGCGCTTGCACACCAAAGCTCTCTCTCCACCCACACACATAGTGCTATCCTCACGCATAGGGCTTTAAAATCACCTTTTCAGACTGGCCACTGCCCTCGCATTATAATGGCGGCGTATCGAGTCCTCTTTCATGCCGATTCCAAGCAGCAGAAACCAGACGACATGTTTAACGAGCTTATCCCGCGAAACGCCGTAATTCAAGACAGGGGTCCTCGGCACAAAATCCGTCATGATTACGAAGGGCAAACGGTCTGTAAACCAGGCGCGCAAGTGATGCGGAACCGGGCTGTCTACCACATCCCCCGATGCGACAGCGGCCTTTATATTTGCCCGGAGCATCGGGATCAGCCGTCTCTCAGTCTCTTCCAGTACATAACGCGCGAATTCCCCGTCCCCCGCGAGACTGCGGAGGTAAAGACGGATAAAATCGTCTCGCTCAGTCAGTTTGACCGATATCAGTTCAGACGCCAGCAAGTGGACGATAAGCACGAGCGTTGAGGTAGAAGGCTTGAAAGACATTATATTCTTCGTTTTCTCCGAGATGTTGTCAGTGAACAAGGCAAGCATGGCATGATAGAGGGTATCTTTGTCGGGGAATATCTTGAATAGCAGGCCTTCCGAAATACCGGCTGCCTGCGCCAGTTCCCGTGTCGTCGCCCCCTGGAGACCCTTCTGCGCAAAGAGTTCGCGAACCTTTATGAGTATGAGTTTTCGCCTCTCTTCACGAGACATTCTTCCCTTGGTTTTCATGACCTTAATTATATAGCAAGTGCTCACTTTCTCGTCAACGCCGGAAACGATATCTTGATAATGATATAAGATATGCAGAATAGTTCTATAAGGGATTCACTCATTTATTGGTTCATAATCTCTTAGACGGGCAAAAAAATTGGAAAACGGAAAGTGCGCTTCCGAAGTATTCTGATATCCGCTGAGGCGGCAGGCGTAGACGCATTCTACGAGCCGTCATATATCGCGAGATGATCCGCGCCTTCCCCTAAGGGGGGATATCAATTGCCCTATCCTTTCCTCCTTTCCTTTAGAAGAAATAAGTCAGATGAACATCGAATATCAAGTATATCGGAGCGGATAATCAGGGATTGCAGGATAGAAATTTGCCGTGAGAAGAGTTAAGATGAGAGCCATGACAAGTCGTAATATCTGCAATTTCAGGATCAAGTTTGTGACCTCAAGCTCGCGGGCAGACAGCAAGGTTATGTCCCGATGCCGGCCAGAGACTTGGTCTCTATAATGGAAATATTTCATGAGAGGAGTAAATGGCTATGACTTATTCATTTGCCTGTCCCCTGCCCTGTGATTACGAAATAAAGGTCCATGCTAATAACAATGACGATGCGGTGAATACTATCATCAGGGCAGGCGCCATGCGCTGCCGCAATATCGAAAAAAATTGCCGTTGTGAAAAAGCCCGTGTCCATTTGCCGCCGGTAACAGCAGAACAGTTGAGAAGCATTGTGCGATTATGCATGAAGGAAGAACATGACCCATCAAGCCGTCATGCAGGTGGCGGATGACATATAGACGCAGTTTAGGGTGCTCAAGGCCGCCTTTTCCTGAGTAAATGTGTCGGTTCAAGAAGACCCCCCTCTTGTGGCAATATCAAAATTGCCGTTACCTGGGAAAGGGCCCTTGAGTAACCTGGACCATGTCACCGATACGAAGCCACTTCGAAAAAGCAGCCTGTACATCTCGAGCGGTTATCTTCAAGAATCTTCCCGCGGCGATTGCGGGCTCGTCGAGGGGCAGGTCATGAGTCGCCCTGTAAATAAGTCCCAGCGCTATGCTGTCGGCGCTTGCCTCCGCAAGCTGGATCTCTCGAAGCGTGAGAGACTGGGCTTTCCTCAGTTCATCGGGTGTGACTGGCTCTTGTTGCATCTTTTTCAGATCATGCTCGATGATGGCACGCGCCTTAGACACATTGTCAGGGTCGCAGGAGTACCTCACTTCATAAAGGGATCGCGTCTTGCCCACGTCGAAGGATGAAGAAACATGATATACGAGCCCCGTTTTTTCTCTCAGATCACGGTAAAGCCACGTTGAGTAAAATGCGCCTCCCAACACGTGGTTCCCCAATTCCAGAGCGTAGTAGTCCGGATGAGACCTGGTCAGGCCGAGCGTTTCCGCGAGAACCACTCTAGTCTGAGACCGGCTTAGATCCGGCACGGCCGTGGCGGATGCCGTATTTAACGGAACAGGAGGCAGCAGCGTTTCAGGTGTCGGTCCTTCGGCTCGCCATGCTCCGAAGTATTTCCCGATCACCTTCCTGACCTCCTCCGGCGCCACCTTGCCGATAAAGACGATCGTCGTCACGTCCGGGCGGAAGACCTTGCGGTAGTATGATTTCAAATCATCCAAAGTCAGAGAAGAAACAGTCGACGGCGTGGCCTCGCGCAGTGTTGCGTCGTTCTTGGGAAAGAGGGAAGTTCGGAGTGTACGCTTCGTCAGGTAGTCGGGACTCTCAAGTTCGCCCGCCACTTCATCAGCAACCTGTTTCCGCAATGTTTTGAAGGCCTCTTCGGGCAGTGCCGGATGAAGCAGATTATCCGCAAGGAGCTCGACGCCGCGCTCAAATTGTTTGGCGAGCGTCTGTAGTGAGAAATCAGTGTCCACTGATACTTCCGCCCCTATGTCATCCAGAGCTTTCTGGAAGGAGAGCCTGTCGAGTGAAGCAGTACCGAAAGAAAATAGCGGTCCCAGCACACGATCCACTCCTTCCTTTCCCTCCGGGGTCTCAAGGTGAGGATTGTTCTTCACATGGCCGTACACGCTTGCAGTGTCGCTCACAGAAGCATATTGAACGATAATTTTGAGTCCATTGGGAAGAACTATGACCTCCGGATTAACCGTGGAAGGCGGCACGGAAAGCCTATTCAATGACTTTTCCGCCCACCCGGGAAGTTCAACGCTCTTTGTCTCTTTCGGCGCGAAGGACTCCATCACGGCGCGGGGTCTCGCGGAGACAGGCCTGCCTGCCGCTTCCGGAACGAGAATCGCTTCTATAGATTGATGAAGCTGCAGATACTTCACAGCCACCCTATTCACATCGGCTACAGAAACCTTCTGAATGGCCCGTAATGCGTCATCCGGTGATTGCCTTCCTTCCACTGCCAGCGCCTGCGACCAGGCCATAGCAAGACCAGGGACTGAATTTTTTTGCAGTTCGGCCCTGGTCAGTCTGCCGCGTTTGGCCGCCTCAACAAGGTCGGCGGAAAATCCCTTCTTCACATTGTCTGCAAGGATCCTCCTGATCTCCTTAATCAGAGGTTGAGGATCGGCTCCCTTCGGGAAGGAAGCTGCCGCATAGGCAAGGCCCGCCTCAGGGAGTGTGAGCAGGCTAAAATCGATGTCCAGGGCTTTTCCTTCAACGACCAATTCGAACAGACTTCCTCGCTGGCTGCTCAACACGTCCGCAAGCACTTCGCTCGCCGTGTAATCGCGGCTTCCGTAGCCGGGCATGCGGAAAGAAATGGCCACAAGCCCATGCGCCTGGTCCGTCCTCATAGTGAAGGATTCCGGCTTCAGTATTCCAAGCCGTACATCAGGACGCTTCGGGATATTCTTGCGCGGTATGGAAGCAAAATACTTATCGACTTCCTTGAGTGCAGCCCGGGGCTCGACATGGCCCACAATGACCAAAATTGCATTGTTGGGCGCATACCAGGTGTCATGAAATGTCTTGAGCATCGCCCCAGTTGTCTTCTCAAAGGACGGAACGGTTCCGAGAGGTGTATGCGCATACGGCGTACCCTTAAACATAATTTCGAGAAGGCGTGCATAAAATATATAGTCCGGATCGGACAGGTCCTGCGCCACCTCCTGCTCGATGGCACCCCTTTCCTCCTTCCATGACTCCTCACTGTCAAGCACGCCCTTCATTCGGATTGATTCTATTTGCAGGGCCATGTCCAGATCTTCCCGGGCGCAGGTAAAGGAATATTGTGTGACCGTCTGTTGCGTGTCCGCATTGAAATTTCCACCCATCAGGGCGACGATGTCTGCAAGCTGGTCCGCTGAAAGACCCGGGCTGCCCCTGAACATCATGTGCTCCTGTGCGTGGGCCATGCCGGGAAACCCTGCCGGCGCCTCGTTTGAACCAACAAGGTAATTTACTATTGTTGTGACAACCGGAGCCTGGGTGTTCCTCACAATAACAAACCGCAAGCCATTTGCCAGCGTGGCTCTTAATATATCTTCATCCCCCGCTCTTGCTTCGACCGATACCCGGGGCGCAGGAAACAGCGAAATCAAAACGGCTGCAAGGATCAGAATGACGAGGCGGATTCCCGAGATTCGTGGATGGACTCTTTTCAAAATGGCCTCCTTCCAATGTTTCTTATGCCCTTATCCTATGCGTAGATTACAGGCTAGTCAATGCTTCTCTGGAAGACTTCGCGGGGGAAAAATAATTCATAGCTGGTAACATCTGGAGGATGGCCCACTGCACTAACCTCTCTTGCAAGAGAAAATTCACACGAACTTCTCATCGATAACCGACATCATAATTAAGGCATATAGCGCCTTGAAATCAGTCATTGACGCATTTCATTTATTTGCATGTAAGCTATACTATACAAAAGATGCTGATCGCGTGAGGCGCTGCGAATGCCGTGTGAAAAGAAACAGTCGAGTCTGTTATCTCGCAGCACGTGAAAAAGAGGTAAATTATCGATGGAAGACATGTCCGATATTCTTCTTGTGGAAGACAACAAATACAACGTGGAGTTCATTCTCGATGCCCTAAGTAAGCATAACCTGGCCCAGGGGGTAAAGGTTTTTCGTGACGGCGGGGAAGCTCTGGACTATCTGTTTGCAGCCGGGGAGTATTCTGACCGCGATTCCTTTAAACGACCCAAAGTGATCCTACTGGACCTGAGGTTGCCGAAGGTGGACGGGCTTGAATTCCTGCGGATAATCAGAGCCAATGAGACGACCAAGATGATCCCGGTAGTGGTTTTCTCATCTTCGACCAGAGACGAGGACAGGATAGAGAGCTACAGGCTGGGAGCAAACAGCTTCATCGTAAAGCCCATAGGGTATGACAGATTTGTTGAGACCGTCACCGAGATAGGTTCCTATTGGGCATTGCAGAACGCGCCGCCATAATGAGAACTGATTGAGAATAACCGAGCCTCGCCCAATTGCGCTTGATGAAATATTGATGCCTCAAATCACAGCGTCCAAGCCGGCTTCTTGCCCTTCCTCCCATAGTCTGAGATATCCGGAGGCATAACGAGGTCTCCCCGATTGAACAGACAATCGGAGACTGCGTGATAACTTATTCGAGTGGCCATATGAGGAAAACTCCGGTTTAATCTCATTGACATGCCGACGGTTTCTCTTTATAAACCTCGCATCTTGCTTCTTATTGCCGGGCCTTGACAATGAGCAAATTCAATCTGAAAATCCTCCTCGTCCTGTCCTTGGGACACCTTGTAACGGATATATACCAGAGCGCACTTCCCGCCATACTCCCCTTCCTGAAGGAGAACCTTTCCCTCTCATACACTATGGCCGGTGTCATCCTGATGGCAGCCAACTTCACTTCATCTCTGATCCAGCCCCTCTTCGGATATCTTTCAGACAGACAGGAAAAGGCTTTTCTTCTGCCTCTGGGGTGCTTATGCGCCGGTGTTGGATTCTCTTTATTGTCCCTCCCTTCAAGTTATGCACTTATTCTCATGCTTGTCATAGTGAGCGGATTCGGGATTGCATCATACCATCCCGAAGGATACAAGACCGCCCATTTTTTTACGGGCGAGAAACGGGTTACCGGGATGGCCATATTTGCCGTTGGCGGAAATCTGGGATTTGCCTTGGGTCCGATAATCGCAATCTACATAATCAAGTATATGGGATTTTCATCACTGCCCGTTATTGTTGTCCCATCGGTGGTTTTTCTTGCTGTCATAATCTTCTATTGGCGGGACATATCCATTACCGAAATCAGAAAAGACAGGGCAGCGGACGGCAAGGTTCAACGCGAACGGCGAAAGGGCGCTTACATATCTTTATCGATGGTGATTGCAATCGTAATTATGAGATCATGGACACAGATGGGACTCATGAGCTACATCCCGTTTTACTACATAAACCATCTCAGGGGAGATCCGCTTTACGCAGGCAAACTCGTGTTTGTCCTTCTTCTCGGTGGAGTCATCGGCACCTTGGGTGGAGCGCCTTTGGCCGACAGGTGGGGTCACAAGCGCTATCTCATGCTGTCCATGTTTCTCAGCGCCCTTATTCTGCCCCTGATATTCATCACCGATGGCTACATGCTGTTTGCTGTCCTCGGATTTCTCGGCATGACCATGATATCAACCTTTTCTGTCACCGTTGTCATGGCGCAGCAGTTACTACCGAAGAATCTCGGCGTTGCCTCAGGCCTCATGGTAGGTTTTGCTATCGGGGCAGGCGGCATTTGCGTTACGCTCCTGGGAGTCATTGCCGACCATTTTGGCGTGCCGGTAGCCCTGAAATCGATCATGATCCTCCCCTTCGTCGGCTTCCTGCTCAGCGCCATCTTACGATACCCGGAGGACAGCAAGACAAGGATAACAGCCGAGCCCTCTTCCATTCCATAGTTATATACTCCTATTTTACAGCTATTTTCCGCCTATTGATTCCGGTTACATTGGGAGTTATCTTCTTCCATCATAATTCTAATCCCGCATCGCCGCATATGACGACGGCCGTTGGGTATGGAGGGACACATGGAAATCAAAGGCAAGCGGCTAGTATTACTCGTGGAAGACCGGTATCAGGTTCTGGAACTGTGGTATCCGTTGATCCGTCTGCGCGAGGCCGGAGCAGACGTGACGGTTGTCGGTCCGGAAGGAGGACACGTTTATAAGAGCGGCAATGGTTATGAGATTACTGCAGACGCCTCTGTAGCAGATATCCGGATTCAAGAATATGACGGCGTCATTGTGCCCGGCGGATACGCCCCCGATTTAATGAGGCGCAATCCTGCGATGATCGCCATCGTAAGGGATGCCTATAATCAGGGCAAGGTCGTGGCGGCGATCTGCCACGCAGGCTGGATGCTGGCTTCAGCCGGAATAGTGCGGGAGAGGAAAGTGACCAGCTTTTACAGCATGAAAGATGATATGATCAATGCCGGGGCGATCTGGCGCGATGAACCGGTCGTCCGTGACGGCCTGATAATAACCTCGCGCAAACCCGAAGATCTGCCCTTCTTCTGCCGCGAAATTATCGCTGCCTTATCCGGGAAGTAGCCGGAGATGGCAAGCGAAAGGATCCAACAGCCGTCCGATTTCTGGAGCATCCCGCAGGCCGAGATGCTGGCGGCGCTTGATACCCGGCAGGAGGGCTTGGAGAGCGGCGAGGCAAAGAGGCGGCTGATCAGCTACGGAGCAAATCTCCTCAAGCCGCCAAAGCGTTCCGACACAGTCGCTCTCTTGATCTCCCAATTCAAGAGCCCCATTATCCTCACCCTTATTTTTGCCGCCGGATTATCCTTCTTCCTGCAAGATCACGTGGATGGCGCCATCATTCTCTTTATCGTCCTGATGAGCGGCCTTCTCGGATTCTGGCAGGAGCGGGGCGCCGTTGATGCTGTAGAAAAGCTCCTCTCCATCGTTAGAATAAGGACGACGGTTCTCCGTGATGGCAGCCCCAACGAGATTCCCGTCGAAGATGTTGTCCCGGGAGACATCGTCATCCTGAATGCCGGGGATGCCATCCCCGCAGACTGCCTGATTCTGGAATCAAGAGACCTCTTTGTGGATGAGGCAACCCTAACGGGCGAAACGTATCCCGTCGATAAGGAGGCAGGCCAATTGCCGGCGGAGACACCTCTTAGCGGGCGCGCCAACTGCCTCTTCATGGGAACTCATGTCATCAGCGGCACGGCCAAAGCCGTTGCGGTTCTCACAGGAACGCAGGCGGAGTTCGGCCGGATTTCAGAAAGATTGAAATTAATAAATAAGGAAACAGAGTTTGAACATGGTGTCCGGCATTTCGGATATCTGCTCCTGGAAGTGACGCTGGCCCTGGTTTTTCTCATTTTTGCCGTCAATGTCTATTTCCACCGCCCTGTCCTGGAATCGTTTCTTTTTTCTCTGGCCCTGGCAGTGGGATTGACGCCTCAGCTCTTGCCCGCCATCATCAGCATCAATCTGGCTCACGGCGCCAAGAAGATGGCACGCCAAAAGGTCATTGTAAAAAGGCTCGCTGCCATAGAAAATTTCGGAAGCATGGATGTTCTCTGCTCGGATAAGACGGGGACGCTGACGGAGGGAAAAGTAACTCTCCACTCCGTACTGGATGTGGAAGGTAATCCCAGCGAACGCGTCTTCATTCACGCATATCTCAATGCCTTTTTTGAAAAAGGCTTCTCCAATCCGATCGACGAGGCGATCTGCTCACGCAAAGAGCCTGATATCTCAGGATATGAGAAGACAGATGAGGTTCCTTACGACTTCATCAGGAAACGCTTGAGTATCCTGGTTGCAAAGGATGGCCGTTCTTTGATGGTAACCAAAGGCCCTATCCCGAACGTCCTTGCCGTCTGCAGCGCAGCCGAGACTCCCCCAGGTTCCAAAGCGGATATTGTCCAGGCCAAAGGGGGTATTTTAAAGAGATTTGAAGAATTGAGCAGCGGTGGTTTTCGTCTTTTAGGGGTTGCCTATAAGGATATGGGTGCAAAGTCTGCAATTGACAAAGACAGCGAAGAAGACATGACGTTTCTCGGTTTTCTGGTGTTTTTCGACCCGCCAAAGGCCGGGATCGCTGAAACGATCAACCGCCTCAGGCAGCTGGGCATTGCCCTGAAGATCATTACGGGAGATAATCGCCTCGTCGCTCGGAAGGTCAGTCAGGACGTAGGGATTGCCGATGCAAAGATAGTTGCGGGAGGAGAGCTGCACGAGATAAGCAATGACGCCCTCCTGCTCAAGGTGAAGGAAACGGATATCTTCGCAGAGGTCGAGCCCAATCAAAAAGAGCGGATCATCCTGGCCTTAAGAAAGGCGGGCCATGTAGTGGGTTATATGGGGGATGGAATCAATGACGCCTCCGCGCTTCATGCGGCGGATGTGGGTATTTCCGTGGATACTGCCGTGGATGTGGCCAAAGAATCGGCAGACATAGTCCTTTTGGAAAAAAATCTCGCTGTTTTGGTGCAGGGCGTACGCGAGGGAAGGACGACCTTTGCCAATACCTTGAAGTATGTCTTTATGGCCACGAGCGCTAATTTCGGAAACATGTTCAGCATGGCCGGCGCATCGCTCTTTCTGTCCTTTCTCCCCCTGTTGCCCAAACAGATTCTTCTAACAAATCTGATGACGGATTTCCCGGAAATGACGATCGCCGCGGACCATGTAGACAGGGAAATGGTGGATCAACCCAGGAGGTGGAATATCGCCTTTATCCGGAAATTCATGTTCACCTTCGGCCTTGTCAGTTCAATCTTTGACTACCTCACCTTTGTAATTCTGCTTCTTATTCTTAATGCCACACCGGAGCAGTTCAGAACGGGGTGGTTCATGGAGTCCGTTATTTCTGCGTCCATCATCGTGCTGGTGATTAGGAGCCGCAGGCCTTTCTATAAGAGCAGGCCGGGGAGGCTGCTCTCCGTCGCCACTGTTGTCGTTGTCCTTGCCACGCTCATCCTACCCTTAACACCTCTCGGAGAGGTCTTCGGGTTTACACCCTTGCCTGTATCATTTCTACTAATGATGGGTCTCATTGTGATGTTTTATATCCTGTCTGCGGAACTCGCAAAAAAGATATTTTATCAAAGGGTTAATCTCTGACAGGCTTCGTGCATGTGCAGCTGATCCTGCAATCAGGCCAATTAATGAGACTGGACCGGTTGCTATTTCTCGCGCAGCCTATTTAAGTCTTGACATACTACAATTTGACACTAAAAATAAACATAGGTAGGGACATTGATGCGGGAATAATCTAAGGGGGGCTACTATGAAAAAGGGTTTCATCTATCCCATAATACTGGCATTGGGAGGAATGCTGGTTTTTCTTGCCGGAACTGCCGGGAGTGACGATTACAGCGCTGGGCAAACGCTGTTTAAGAAGAACTGTCAATTCTGCCACAATCTCAAGGGTGACGATAATTACCCTTCCGCCTACTGGCGCCAATTCAGGCCGAAGGATTTCACCGACCCTGATTCCTGGAAGGGACTCGACGGGCAGAAGATCGAACAGGTTATCAAGAAGGGCAAGGGCGTGATGCCGGCTATAAATCTCAAGCCCGAAGACACTAAGGCAATAATCGATTACATGACCCATGTACTGAAAAAATAAGTGAGATGATTCCCTTTCTTTGGAAAGTTTCAGAGCTCCCTCATTGTCATTCTGCGCGAAACAGGTAGTTATTGTTGCGGTGCGATCGTCGCACCAGTCTTTCCCGGTCGCCCTGTTCTTATAAGATAACATAACCTTTTACACGAAGACGGCAACCGAAAGATGACAGGGATGAGAATCGAACATGACACCTTCGGAGAGATCGAAGTTCCCGCGGATCGGTTATGGGGTGCGCAGACGCAGCGGTCTTTGTTGAACTTCAAGATATCGGAAGAACGTATGCCCCTGGATCTGATCTATGCCCTTGCCCTGATTAAGCGGGCTGCAGCCCAGGTAAACGCCGAACTCAGCCTATTGGATGGAGACAAAGCCAAAGCTATAATCGCCGCTGCCGACGAGATCATGGAAGGAAAGCACGATAAAGAGTTTCCGCTCCTCGTTTGGCAAACCGGTTCGGGCACGCAGACCAACATGAACATGAACGAAGTCCTGGCCAACCGGGCGAGTGAAATTCAAGGCGGCATGAGGGGCCAAGCCCGGAAGATTCACCCGAACGATGACGTCAATAAGTGCCAATCAACGAATGACGTTTTCCCGACGGCCATGCACGTCTCGGCTGTCAAGGCCCTGTGTTCCAGGCTCATACCGGCCATCGGCACCCTTACGGAAACGCTGGAATACAAGGCTGCCCTGTTTGACGACATCATCAAGACGGGCCGGACGCATCTCCAGGATGCGGTGCCGCTCACCCTGGGGCAGGAGTTCTCCGGTTATGTTGCCCAGATGAATAAAAGCCTTTCATACATAGAGACATCATTCCCTCACCTCTATGAGGTGGCAATCGGAGGGACTGCCGTAGGGACAGGGCTGAATGCGCATCCCGAGTTCGGTGCCCGTGTCGCTTTCGAGCTGGCGCGGACTTCAGGCTTCCCTTTTGTCAGCGCACCTAACAGGTTTAAGGCCATTGCCTCTCATGACGCCCTCGTCCATGCCCACGGGACGCTGAAGACCCTCGCCACCTCCCTCGTGAAGATCGCCAATGACATACGCTGGCTCGCATCAGGGCCGCGCTCCGGTCTGGGGGAGTTGAAGATCCCCGAGAACGAACCGGGAAGTTCAATAATGCCGGGCAAGGTCAATCCGACGCAGTCGGAGGCAATGATGATGCTGTGCTTCCAGGTCATGGGAAATGACGTCGCGATCAACATAGGCGGTTCCATGGGAAACTTTGAATTGAATGTATTCAAGCCTCTCATCATCTACAACTTCCTGCAAAGCGTGCGCCTGCTTGCGGACGGCCTGATAAGTTTCAACGACAACTGTGCTAAAGGCATCGAAGCCGACCGTGTTCGCATCGAACAGCTGATGAAAAATTCTCTCATGCTTGTTACCGCGCTGACGCCACACATCGGTTACGAGAAGGCCGCCCGGATTGCCATCCTGGCCCACAAGGAGGGCACCACGCTTCGCGATGCAGCCCTCTCGCTCGGCTACGTCACAGGTGAAGAATTCGACGAGTGGGTGCGGCCCGAAGCGATGGTTGGAAAGACGGCCGAGTAAACGGCCTGCGGGATCGGGTGATTGCAGCTTAGTCGTAAGAACAGTAGTAATCTTCATTGATAGGCATAAATATTATCTGCTATTCTAAAAAGGAGTAAACTTATGTGGGAATATACTGACAAGGTCAAGGAGCACTTCCTCAATCCACGCAACGTCGGAGAAGTTGAGAACCCAGATGGCATAGCCGAAGTCGGTTCCATTGCCTGCGGAGACGCCCTCAAACTTTCCTTCAAATTAGACGAGAACAAGAGGATCAAGGACATCAAGTTCAAGACCTTTGGCTGCGCCAGCGCGATCGCGACATCATCCGCATTGACAGAGATGGTCAAAGGGATGACCCTCGATGAAGCCATGAAGGTAACAAATCAGGACATTGCGGCTTATCTCGGAGGTCTGCCCCAAGAGAAAATGCACTGTTCTGTCATGGGAAAGCAGGCCATGGAGAAGGCTATTGAAAATTATAGGGGCGGCCCGCCGGCAGAGCCTGCGGCACAGATTATCTGTGAGTGCTTCGGCGTGACGGAACGCGAAATCGAGCAGGCTGTGAGAGAAAACAATCTCTCCACTGTCGAAGAGGTAACGAACTACACCAAAGCCGGCGGCGGCTGCGGGGGCTGTCATGACGCCATCAAGCAGATCATCGAGAGAGTACGGGCCGAAGCTGCGCCCGCAGCCAGACCGAAGCTCTCCAACATCCAGAAGATCAAGATGATCGAGGAAACTATCGATCGCGAAATCCGGCCATCCCTGAAGAAGGACGGCGGCGACATCGAACTCGTCGATGTCATCGGCAACCGCGTCCTTGTTGCCACAAGAGGAACCTGTGCAACCTGTAAGGCCGCCGATATCACATTGAAACATTTCGTTGAATTAAAACTCCGGGATTTCGTATCGCCGGAGCTTGTTATTGAAGAGGTGACCACATGAAGACTATCTATCTCGACAACAATGCGACAACACAGGTCGCAGAAGAGGTTCTCGATGCCATGCTGCCCTATTTCCGCGACCTTTACGGGAACCCGTCCAGCATGCATACCTTTGGAGGTCAAGTCGGACGGAGCATCCGTGAGGCCCGCGAACAAGCCGCATCCCTGATCGGCGCCCAACCGGAGGAGATTATCTTCACGAGCTGCGGTACGGAAAGCGATAATGCAGCCATCCGTTCAGCCCTGACTGCCCATCCCGACAGGCGCCACATCTTGACAAGCCGGGTCGAGCATCCCGCAGTCAAGTCCCTATGCGCCCATCTGTCAAGGCAGGGCTATCGCATAACAGAGCTCCCCGTTGACAAGGACGGCATCCTGGACATGGCCCAGTACGAAAGGGCTCTCACACCGGATACGGCCATCGTCAGCCTCATGTGGGCGAACAACGAAACAGGGGTGCTCTTTCCCGTGGAAAAGGCATCAGAGCTTGCAACGGAAAGAGGCATTCTGTTTCATACAGACGCCGTCCAGGCAGTGGGAAAGATTCCCATAAACATGAGGGCCAATGCCATTGATATGCTCTCCATATCCGGTCACAAGCTTCATGCGCCAAAGGGCATCGGAATCCTTTATGTCCGCAAAGGAACGAAATTCTCTCCTTTTCTTATAGGCGGGCATCAGGAAAAGGAACGACGGGGCGGTACGGAAAACACGCCCAGCATTATCGGACTGGGGAAGGCCTGCGAATTGGCGGCCGGCAATATGCAAAAAGAGAACAAGATGGTGTTGCTCCTCCGGGACAAACTGGAGGCTGAGATTATCTCACGTATTCCCAACAGCCGGGTGAATGGAAACCGCCTGCACAGACTCCCCAACACGACGAATATCAGCTTTGAGTTCGTCGAGGGCGAGGCCATCCTCCTCCTTATGGACGATTACGGAATTTGCGCGTCGTCCGGTTCCGCCTGCACTTCAGGGTCATTGCAGCCCTCCCATGTGCTCCGCGCCATGGGCGTCCCATTCACTATGGCCCATGGCTCCATCAGGTTTAGCCTCTCAATCTATAACACGGAAGAAGATATAGACTTCGTGATAGAAAAGCTGCCTTCCATAATCGAACGGTTGCGCAGTATGTCGCCGTATTGGAATGTAGGCGACCAGGTATGCTCTGTCCAGTAAAGGAGGAAAAATCACCATGGAGGATGACAAGGCTAAAACGGATCAGTGCAAAGCTAATATTGATATTACCCGGACATTTCGCGATGAAATACCGGCTATCGTTGAAGAGCTTGCGTCGTCCTGCGCCCGCCACGACTGTTTTGACCACGTGGGCCCGGAACCCATTCCTTCTCGGGAGGCCATCATCGACACCGTGCACATGGCGTGCCGCATTCTCTACCCCGGCTACTTTATCCGCACACGCGTAGATCAGGTCAATGTGGGATACTATTTCGGCCAGGAATTGACCGCTCTTTTTGAAGCCCTTGCCGAACAGATTATGCTCGCCATACGGCATGACTGCATCCGGCACGATCAGCCCTGCACTCACTGCGAAGAGCGTGGCCAGCAGGCTGCCATCGGCTTTCTGCGCAGTATGCCGCAATTGCGTGTTTTGCTTGCCACGGATATTAAAGCGGCCTATGAAGGAGATCCAGCCGCCAAGAGTTTCGATGAAATCATATTCAGTTATCCGGGGCTTTTCGCAATCACAGTATATCGCATCGCTCATCTGCTGCACCACAACGACATTCCCCTTATCCCGCGCATCATGACTGAATACGCCCATAGCAGAACGGGCATAGATATACATCCCGGGGCCGATATCGGAGAAAGTTTCTTTATCGATCACGGTACGGGTGTCGTAATCGGGGAGACGACCACCATCGGCAAACGTGTCAGAATATATCAGGGAGTAACTTTGGGCGCCCTGTCGCTCGGCCGTGACGAACTGGAAAGTCTGCGAAACAAGAAGCGTCATCCAACGATTGAGGATGATGCTATCATCTATTCAAATGCAACCGTGCTGGGCGGGAAGACCGTCATCGGAGCCCGTTCGGTAATCGGCGGAAACGTCTGGATTACTGACTCGGTGCCGCCGGATACGGAGATATTCCTGAAAAAGCAGGATCTCGTGCTGAGAGAAAAGACTGCCAAATAGGCCGCTTGCTTAAGCCGACTGATATAATTGCGGTTCCTCCACATCTGCCAAACCCTTAGGTAGCTTATGCCTACCATTACTCTTCCATTTAATACTCATTGCTTAGCACTGCCAAACGCATTAGTGTGATTGTGGTAAATTGCCCTGACATATGGGGCACTGTAGCGAGTGATCCCTTCTAACAGCAGAAGGCTATTCGTTATCGCACGAAGGAAATGTGCCGCGAGGATTGCCGGTGGAAAAAAGACTGCATAAATCTCAAATGAATGTGACTTCCGGATATAAGGCGGATAACCCTGCGAGCAACTATGTAAAGACCAGGCCGCGCCGGCGTCACGGGAGCCGTCCTGCGAAGGTGATAAGGAACATAAAGCGCTTTGAGATCCTGAAGAAGGCGGGGAAGACGACAGTACTCCTTGTGGCCCCGGAGACGGGCAGGCTGCCGGAAGATATGGGAAGCCTGGCGAGATATATATCCGGCAAATCAGGAGGCCTGGGAGAGGTGGTCTCCGCGCTATCTGAGGGGCTCAGGGCAAGGGGAATCAACTGCCACCTGGCGACGCTTAATCTTAAAAGGCGCTTTCAAGAGGAGAGCGGCATGGATGAACATGCATGGCGTCAGGTCAGATACAAGGTAGACCCTGACAAGATCCATCTGGTAAGCTCATCTATCTATGCAAACCTCCCCAGCGCATATTCGGGGAATCCACTTTCCAATGCCGCTGAATTTCAGAAGGAACTGGTAAATAATACCATCAAGACAGTGCGGGCAAGAAGCGGTGGGATGCTTATCGTGCATAGCCACGACTGGATGGCAGGCGGTGTTGTCACGGCGTATGCGAAATCGAGGGACTGCCCCGTGCTGCATACGGTGCACAACGTCCATACAGGCCACATCCCTTTGGATATGCTTTTCGGAGTAGATATTGATAGCCTCGCATGGAATATCTACTTCTCCGAGTATAACGGGAGGACATGTATCGACTCCCAGGCTACAGCCATTAAGAGCGCCACCATGGTAAATTTCGTGGGGGAAAAGTTTCTCAGGGAAATCATCGAAGATTATTTCCTGGACAGGTCATTCATCCCCCCGAGCGTGAGGCAGGAGGTCAAGGCAAAGTACAATCACGGTGCGGCATTCTGCATCATCAATGCGCCATCCCCCAGGATGTATCCGGAGCGCTGCGAGCACCTCGCGAGGAAGTACAATCCCGATGACGATGTTCTGGCAGCAAAGAGGGAGAACCTGGTGGAGTTTCAGAAGAGGACGGGTCTTATGACAAATCCGGATGCGATTCTTCTCTACTGGCCGTCGAGACTGGACGAAATGCAGAAGGGATGTGAGCTTCTCGAAGACATTGCCCTTAGATTTGTCATAGAAAACGCCGACGCCCAGATTGCCGTTGTCGGTAACGGCGTTGAAGGTGATCGGAAGCACGAGGAGATTATGGGAAGGATCGCTTGCGCCTCGGGCGGGAAGATAACATACCAGCGCTTCAGCGAACCTCTCTCCATGCTCGGCTACGCCGCGGCAAGCGACGTCTTCGGCGCGTCCCTTTATGAGCCCTGCGGTCAGATAGACCAGATAGGCAACCTCTTCGGCGCCACAGCGACGAACCGCGACACCGGCGGTTATCATGACAAGATAAAAGAACTGCAATTAAGGTGCGAGGGCGCATCTTGCGATACCGGAAACGGATTCCTCTTCTGCAATTATGATCCCGGCGGCTTATGGCACGGACTCACGAGGAGTATACAGTTTCACAGGAACCCGCCGGAGCAAAGAGAAGAGCAGATGAAGAGGATCATGAGGGAGGCGAGGGAAAGATACGGCTTAGACACCATGATCGATGAATACGTGAAGGCTTACGAGAGGCTCAACGGCAGGCCGCTTAACTGAATGCACATCAAGAGGACAGGACTATGGAAAATGCATTAAAGATACTGCTTGTCGAGGATAATAGAACGGACGCTGTATTGATTGAAGAAATGATCCATCAGCCGGACGCAGATGGTTCTTACGACATCAGTTACGAATTAATACATAAGGAACTGCTCCGTGACGCCTTGAAATATTTGGCCGAAAATACGGTTGATGTAATTCTCCTGGACCTGTCTCTTCCCGACAGCAAAGGTCTTGAGACGATAAGAAAAATGGGCGAGAGGGAAAAGAATGCGCCTATTATCGTCCTCACAGGTCTCGATAATGAAGCCACTGCCATACGAGCGCTGCAACACAGCGTTCAGGACTATCTAAATAAGAACAAGACGGACAGCATCCTGCTTCATCGTTCCATAAAATATTCCATGGAACGCTTCAACAATATAAGAGAGAAAGAAAGACTAATAACGGAACTGAAGGAGGCGCTCGATAATATAAAGACGCTGCGAGGGCTGCTCCCCATCTGCGCCGGTTGCAAGAATATACGCGATGATGACGGATACTGGATACAGGTTGAATCCTATCTCACGAGCCACTCCGATCTCAATTTTACTCACAGCATCTGCCCTGATTGCGTGAAGAAGCTGTATCCCGAATTTACCAGGAATAAGAAGGTGGATGTAGAAAAACGCCAGCACCCGAGAAAGAACGTCTCTTTTCCCGCTCTGGTAAGCGGATGCGGATCGGAGGATAAGACGCTGTTGCAGAACGGATTAGTCGTAGATATTTCTCAGGGGGGATTGCAGATATTAATCCCGAGCACCTATGAGTGCAAGAAGGAAGGCGACGGGGAAGCTTCCAGGATAACCATTACCTTCGCACTGCCCGGTAGTAAGAAACCCATTACTATAGAGTGTGTGCCCCAAAGTGTATTTCGGTCTGATCAAGAAACCAAGATCGGAGCTTCTTTTGTCGACACTGACATTGAGACGTATCAAGCCATTCAGAACTACCTGATGAACTCAATATCGGCATAAATTTCATCGCCCGACATACCCTTTTGTTCTGCGGAAAAGGCTCTCAAGCACGGGTTCTATGGCAATATTCAAAGACCGGATCATCGACGTTACCACGGGAAATATCTGGACCGGCATCTGGAAACTTTCCTGGCCCATGCTTGTAATGATGATCCTTGGCTTCCTGGTCGGCTTTACCGATGTATATGTTGCCGGTCTTATCAGCCCGAATGTCCAGGCGGCAGTCGGTTTCATAACTCAGATATATTTCCTTGTCATTATTGTTGCAAACGCTATCAGCATAGGCTCACTGGCAGTGATTTCCAGGGCCATCGGCGCCGGAGACGAGGGCAGGGCCATTGATGCCGCAAAGCAATCTCTCTTCCTCGGCCTGTTGATTTCCATTGCCTTCACTGCGGTTTGTCTCATATTTTATCGCGGCATCATTTCAGGAGCCGGATTCCCGCCGGAGATTACTGACATTGCCGAAAATTTCCTGCTGATTTTTGCCTTCGCTCTGGGACCTAATTACCTCCTCGTCATCTCGAACACCATTTTCCGTGCAGGTGCCGAGGTGAAAAAACCACTCGTGACAATGTTTGTCATCAGTGTGGTGAATATTGCCCTGGATTTCCTGCTCGTTTTCGGCATTCACCCTTTTCCAAAACTCGGCTATGCAGGAATCGCCTATTCGACGGCCATCTCGACGCTCTTAGGAACCATGATTAACCTAACGTTCCTGGGGCTCAGCGACAGATGGCGACCTGTCTATTCTAATTTCGGGATCGTATCTTCTGAAATGGTCAAGACCCATTCTCAATGTTGGATGGCCTGCGGGATTTCTCCAGGTCGCCTGGAATATGGCGAGCATACTTATGTTTAATGTTCTGGGAAGACTGAAAGAGGCAAGTATCACCGCCCTCGCGTCTATTGCCAACGGGCTCCGGATTGAGGCGATAATCTTCCTCCCCGCCTTTGCGCTCAACATGGCCGCGTCGGTCATTGTGGGCCAGAACCTGGGCGCCGGCGATCCGGAAAGGGCGGAAAAGATGGGCTGGAAGCTGGCCGGTTTGGGGATAGCGATTACCAGCATCATGGCTGTTATCATCTTCATATGGGCGGAGAGCTTCGCCTCCACCCTGACTTCGGAACCCGCAGTCCTTGCCGAAACGGCGCGGTATCTCAGGTTCAATATGGTTTCCGAGCCCTTCCTTGCCTTGAGTACGGTGATGGGAGGCGGTCTTCAGGGCGCGGGTGATACGAGGGGGACAATGTGGGTCATCATTATTTCCATGTGGTTTATCCGGCTCCCCCTTGCCGTGTTCTTTGCGCTCCATGCGGGGTTGGGCGCCCCCGGCGTCTGGACGGCCATGGTAATTTCCATGGCCTGCCAGGGACTCATGATGGCCTGGTGGTTTCACCAAGGGAAATGGAAGAGGCTGGAATTGAAATAAATGTAAAATCCGGAACGTCGGACTCCGTGATTTAAGAACCGGTGAAAGGAGACAAAGATAAATGCTGCACCTCTACAATTCCATGGGAAAACGATTGGAGGTTTTTCGTCCCGTTAACTCCAAGGTCGTGAACATATTCACCTGCGGCCCTTCCGTCTACCAGAGGGCGCATATCGGCAATTTCAGGACATTCTTATTCGAAGACGTCTTGGTCAAATATCTTGAATATTCCGGTTACAAGGTCAAACGGGGCATGAATTTCACCGATATCGAAGACAAGGCTGTAGCGGAAGCGGAAAAAAAACATACGACGGTGAAGCGCCTGACAGAGGAGAATATTGCATCATTCCTCGATGAAATGGCCTTGCTCAAGATCAAGAAACCTGATTATCTTCCGCGCGCTTCCCGTTCGGTCGGCGAGGCGGTAAAAATCATCGAGGGTCTCGCCGCGCGCGGCACGGCATACTGGCATCGTGGTGACGTATATTTTGATCCGTTAAAATTCAAGGGATTCGGAAAAATTTACGGCCTTGATATGACGCGGTGGCCGAAGGCGAAGAGACGACTTCAGCAAAGACACCTATCCGGGCATGCGCTGGAATCTCGGCGATTTCATACTCTGGCACGGCTGCAGGGAAGGTGAAAGGGACTGCTGGAAGACATCAATTGGAGCGGGCAGGCCCGCCTGGAACATACAGGATGCAAGCATGGTAAACCGGTATTTCCATGAGACCCTCTCCATCTACTGCGGAGGGATCGATAATCTGATCCGCCACCACGACTATACGCGCGCCGTCCTGGAATCTGTGAGACCCTATGCCATGGCGCGATACTGGCTCCACTGTCAGCATCTATTTGTAAACGGAAAGAAGATGTCCAAGAGCAAGGGGAATATCTACTATACGGATACATTACTTGCCGATGGGTATAGCCCCGCCGAAATAAGGTTCTTCCTGATCTCAAATCACTACCGGAAGAGGATAAACTATACGGAGAAAAATATGCGCCGTGCCAAAGACAAGCTTCATGAGCTGAAAGGCCTGACGCACGGTATTACAGAAAGAGCCGCGGGGAAGCCCCGGCGGGGTTCCCGGAAAGCCCAGAGCCTCCGGGATGTCTTTATCCGGCACATGGATAATGATTTGCGGCTCGGTGAGGCTATCGATGCCGTGCAGTTTCTTCTATCGGGGATCAGACCGGAGGCCCTGAAACCGGACGAGGCTGCGGATATCCTCGCCTCGCTCAAGGATATGGACAAGGTATTAAATGTCTTGTTCTAGAATAAGAGCAGCAAGACTGAGAAAGACTCCGGTGCTCTCAGGATGCAAAGGCAAAATAAAAAATGCAAGAGGAGAATGTCATGAAGAAATTATTCGGAATGCTCGCCGTCTTTGTATTGATTCTGATAGTCGCGGGTATCGCACAGGCGGCAACGAAGATCGCGGGGAAGGACGTGGCCTATAGCGCCCAGGGTGTCGTGATGAAAGGCTACCTTGCATATGACGAGAATATCAAGGGCAGACGCCCGGGAGTGTTGGTGGTCCACGAATGGTGGGGGCTCAATGACTACGCCCGCAAGCGGGCCCGCATGCTGGCAGGACTTGGTTATACGGCCCTCGCCGTGGACATGTACGGTGAAGGCAAGATGGCCAAGCACCCTGATGATGCGGGAAAATTTTCATCAGAGCTCATGAAGAATTTTGACGTGGGAAAGGCGCGCTTTGTCGCAGCGATGGATTTCCTTAAAGGGCAGCCCTCCGTCGACCCAGCGCAGATCGCCGCCATCGGCTATTGCTTCGGCGGCGGCATTGTGCTCAACATGGCGCGGCAGGGGGTTGATCTTGCGGGTGTTGCAAGCTTTCATGGAAGTTTGACGGCAGTGAAACCCGCCCAGCCCGGCGCGGTGAAGGCAAGTATACTGGTCCTTCACGGCGAGGATGACAAGTTTATAACGGGAGCGCAGATTGAGGCTTTCAAGAACGAGATGAAAGCCGCGGGCGCCGACTACAAGTTTATCTCCTACCCGGGCGCAGTTCACAGCTTCACCAACCCTCAGGCTGATGAATTAGGGAAAAAGTATAATATCCCGATCGCGTACAACCGCGACGCAGACAAGAAATCATGGGAAGAACTGAAGAAATTTCTGCGCACCATTTTCAGAAGATAGCATAGTGCACCTATCTCCTTATGCCTCCGCCTCCGCCAGCGGACGGATGCATAGTCCCTCCCTCGTGAGCGGGCGGGCCGAATACCCTCCCTTCACTCGGTGGGGGGCCGGGCATTCCAGCGGGTGCACGGAACCTTTCTCCCTCACGTACGCGAGGGCCCGGCGCCCTTCCCTCTTGGTGAGCGGGGCTCATCATCCTGTGCTCGCCGACAGGAGGACTAACCACCGTGCCACCCGCAGGTGGGCCCGCTGGCCGGACGCCACCGCTTGGCACGCCCGTCACACTGCTGCCGCGCGGGGGTGGGCTAACTACTCTTGTGCCGGGAGGCATTTGTTCGCGGGGACCGTGAAAAATTCTTGTTTCACCGCGAGGAACACCCGTCGAGATAAAACCCTTCCTGCTCTTTACGCCGATCCCGGCAAATGTCCTCCCGTTGAATCTCGCCCCCGGATCGATCCGAAAGACACGGTGCTTCCTCACATCGTTGAAGTGATTTGAGACAAAAATCACTCTTCCATTTGAGACAATGGTCCTATGGAAATCATGGAGGACGAAGAATCCCGGAAACCAAAAACCGGAGCACCAGAAGGGATAAGGAATCCACGTATAAAGGTAATAAAAATCAGGAGGCGGATAGTAGTATGTGACTACAGGTGGACCCTGGTCAGAGTAATAACCGTTTATATCCTGCGGATTCGGATAGTCCTGGGAACCCGATGACTCCGCTCCGTAAGTGGCGCCGCCCGTGTAAGGGCTGATCGGCAAGCCGGAGGCGGCGGCAACATCGTAGAACCTCTTTAAGGCCTCATCCTTGCCGAGAGCCAGCTTATTGGCATCCGCGGCATCGCCTACCGCTTTCTGCAGCTCACCTATGATATCGGGAGTCACGGGATAATCGGCAATCCACCCGTTCCGGGGCGTGATGCCGGCTTCTCCAAGCCGGCTTTCCGCTTCAACCTCTTCGTCTGTCGTCCCTATGCCCAAAGCGGAGGCAAGCCTGACAGCGAAGTCCCCCTCGCGGACGAGTTGCTGCTCTATCGGTGGCGGGCTCCCTGATTGGGCCCATGCGACTACCGGAATCAAAAACAAGAAAAGACCCGCGATGAACACTATAATATCTCTTGGGGATAGCTTTTTCATGCGGCAGTTCTCCTTTCTACTCCGATAACGATTTCTCTAGTGAAAGGATATTACATATTATCGCAGGATGCCATAGGCAGGATTACTCATTATGGACTGCGAAATGTCTTATTGCAAAACAAGAAAAAGGATGAGGGGGTAAAAGAGAAAAGGAGCGTAGTGCAAACATATATGTCTTCTCACGCGGCGGGACCAAAGTCCTGCACTACGACTCTTTGCGGCGCATGATATTGCTTCTCCTCGCCCGCAATGAGAATCACGATAGAGCTCAGAACGGCAGTTTATTGAGCAGAACCCAGTAAAATCCTATGTCGGCTACGGCCTGTGCGAAGTTATTAAACTCAACGGGTTTCACGATATAACTGTTCACCCCGAGTTCATAACTGTCAATCCGGTCCTTCTGCTCATTGGAAGAAGTGAGAACCACGACAGGCAGAGTCTTCGTCCGCTCGTCAGATCTGATTCTGCGCAAGACCTCAATGCCGTCTACCTTCGGAAGCTTAAGGTCAAGGAGAATCACCTTCGGACGGACACATATATTCCTGCCCGCAAACTGGCCCGTACAAAATATGTAATCGAGCGCCTCCTCACCGTCCCGCAATACCTTGACACGGTTGGCAAGTTTATGCACCTTAAGGGCATCAATGGTCAGCTCCACATCGTCAGGGTTATCCTCTATGAGCAAGACATCGACAATATTATCAGCCAAATTTCTTCTCCTTTCCGGCAATGGTAAAGTAAAATGTTGCTCCCCCGTCCACTTTGCCTTCAGCCCAAACCCGGCCGCCATGGCGATGAATAATACGCTGGACAATAGCAAGCCCGACACCAGTCCCTTCAAACTCGTCCGGACGATGCAACCGCTCGAAGACACCGAAGAGCTTGTCAGAATATCTCATGTCGAAGCCGGCCCCGTTATCCTTCACGTAATAAGTTATCTCGCTTCCCTCGTTGCGACTGCCTATTTGAATCACAGCCGGTTTTCTGTCTCTCGTAAACTTGACGGCATTGGAAAGCAGATTGACAACGACCTGTCTGATGAGAGATGCATCGGCGAAGACGGGTATCATATTGACGATTGTGAAGTCAAGCTCCCGGTTCGGGTTTAGTTCCTTGATCTCTCCCCATACATCGCGTGCCACTGCTTCCATATTGACCCTCGACATATGCATTTCCTTGCGGCTCAATCTCGAAAACGAAAGGAGGTCATCGATCAACTGTCCCATCTGCTGCGCGTTTCTGCTTATAGCATGCAGCTTTCTTACGCCTTCTTCTTCAAGCTTATCTTCGAAGTCACGGATGAGCCTCAAAGAAAAGCCGTCGATCGCCCTGAGAGGCGCCCTGAGGTCGTGGGAGACCGAGTAGCTGAAGCCCTCCAGTTCCTTGTTCGCCGCTTCCAGCTGAACCGTCCTCTCCTTGAGTTCCATCTCTGCCGCCCTGCGCTCGGTGATGTCCAGTCCGTATATCCGGATGCGCTCAGCTTGTCTTACATAATTTATCGATTGCAGGTACCATCTCCCGGAAACGGTCACTTCCCGCACGCTGCATTCCGTTTCTGACTCACGGCAGGCGCTCACTAGCGCCTCCCAGTCGGCAAGCCACGGATGCGCAAGCCCGCTCTTTCGGATGCCAGGGAACAACATCTCAGCGGCTGGGTTTACGAACTGTATATTGCCCGCCATATCAGTCTCCACTATAGGATTCGGGTTCAGCCTGGGGAACGTTGCCAGGCGCTCCATTTCCGCTTCCGCCTGCTTGCGCTCGGTAATATCCCTCACGAGGCCGACCATAGATACGACTTCACCCATTTCGTTTCGCCTGGGCATTCCCTGCGCCCATATCCAGCGGACGACCCCGTCAGTCGTTCTTATGCGGCATTCAAAATTCCATTCCGTGCCTGTGGATATCGCCTGCCCGAACTTCTCGTCCACCTCCTTGCGGTCGGAAGTTAGCACGTGTTCGAGGAACATCTGATATGACCATTCGGGAAGAAGCGTCTTATAGCCGAAGATCTGATCATGGCGGAGCGACCGCCAGGCCTTTCCTGTTCTCGTGTCGAGTCCCCATATGCCGAGCTCGCCTGCTTCGAGCGCATGCGTGAGGCGCTCTTCACTTTCTTTAAGCTCTGCCGTTCTTTCCTCAACCCGATCTTCCAATTCATCGTATGATCTCTGCAATGCCTTCTGCGCTGCTCTGAGCGCCGTTACGTCCCGGGCTGCCGCGAATACGCCCTGTACTTCTCCCTTATCGTCCTTAAAGGTTGCGGCATTGTAGAGAACCTCTGTTATCTCGCCTGACGCATGGCGGATGGCGAGGGGATAGTCTTTAACAAAACCCTGTGAGAAGACCTTGCTGTAGCCCTCCCGAGCCTTGCCGGGTTCTGTAAAGTAATCGGAAAAATCACTGCCGATGAGCTTCTCGCGGGAGACGCCGGTGACATCCTCCGCAGCCTTGTTTACGTCCATCACCTTGCCTTCGGCGCTGATCGTAACCAGGGGGTCCAGGCTCACTTCGATGAGGCTCCGTGTATAAAGGCCGGCGATACGGAGCGCTTCCCGGGCCTTTTCCTTTTCCTCTATACCCGCCCGCAGACTTGCATTGGCATCCTTCAGTCTGCCGGCCATTTCATTGAAGGAAAGGGACAAGGACGCAATCTCATCCCGGCCTCTTACGGGCACCCTGTATTCGAGGTCGCCCCGGGCAATTATCTCCGTTCCGTTCTTGAGGGTCTTGATGGATGCCGTTATATTCCCACTCAAAAAGTATGATATGGCGCCTGCGATCACTATCATGATGAGGAGCGTAACCGTGATAAACCAGATAGACCATGTCAGCGTTTTTTGAATGGAGGCGTCGCTCTCACGGGAGAGAGAGTATGCATCACCGGCCATGATCTGGGACCTGGCCATGAGCTGCGTCACGTTCCTCTCGTTGTTTTCATCTAGAAGGGCCCGCATGGAGGCGGAGGCGTGTTTCTTTCTCTCGTCGTTCTCGACGAGCTTCCCAAAGAACAGGACCGTATCCTCGTGGTTCTTCATGATCCTCGTGAGGATAATGCCCTCTTTTTCACCGGCGAATCTTGCGCCTCTGATGAGGTCCTCAAGCGAGGCATGCTTCATTTCCCATTGCTGACGGGCGCGTTTGCCGGGTTTCATCAGGTAGTCGTAGGTGATAGTGTTCATATCGGAGACACCTATGACGAGCTGGTCGGCGAGCGCCCCCGTCGCCACGGAGTCTGCCACTTTATCTCTCGCGATATTGAGGACAAGCCCTGTAATTACCAGGGAACAGACGAGAAGGAGGACATTGATCAGGAGTTTGGTTCTTATGGACATGATGACCTCAATGGATGATTCTCACTGCCTCCGGTTTTATCCTCTCGAGACTTTCCCAATGGATGAACCGAAGGTAATTGGGCATCTCCTTTGCCCCGGTGAGTCTGCGGCGCATGGCCCACTTTGCCTCGTCCTCCATCAGGATAACGAGGTCCTGGTCGAGCCTTACCCGGAGGTCACACCGCCTCCATACTGACTGTAATAAAGCAGGATCGTAGCCCAACCGCGCTGCAATCAAGTTCTGGGCGTCCGTTGCGTGCTCCGACCAATACTTTTCCGCCTCCAAGAGGGCTTCGAGCATGCGTTTGACCGCACGCGGACGTTCTTTGATGAACTCCTCTTTGGCCACCAGCATTAACTGATAATTCTGGCCGCTTTGTCCAGGCCAGGTCACTGCATTGGGACCAAGGCTGTCTCTGATTTTTCCGGCATATGGCTCCCATGTAATGGCGGCCTCCACAGCGCCGGAGGAGATAGCCTCCGGCATTTCGTAAGGCTTCAGGTCCACGAGCTTGACACTTCCAATAGCAATGCCATGCAGGGAGAGGAACGTCTCCAGGAAGAAATCTCCCACGGTGTTGCGCGTGAATCCGATCCTCCTGCCTTTTAAATGGGCGGGTTCAGTAATCCCGCGATCTTTCCTCGCGCTGATTTCCACAGTGTCACCACGGAAGATAGATGCAAGTATCCTGAGATCGTCCCGCTGGAAACTCTTGGTTACGAATACGAAGGCCGATACCGCTGTTACATCGACCCTGTTCTTCAGAAGATCGTCCGTCGCCTTTGGTCCATCCGGGAAATCTATGATCGTCACATCAAGTCCGTGCTCTTTGAACATGCCCCTGGCATCTGCAATGTACGCAAGAGATGAGCTTTCTATGACCACTAGACCCAGGGTGATCTTTTCGACGGCGCCGGTAAATTTTGCCCCGGTCCCTTTCTGGCAGTGCAGGCAGAAAAGGGCAATCGCCGAAAGGGCGATTAAGATGACGGCTCTTTTTGTCTGTCTTGATTTGAGCATGTCACGTACCGGCTGCTTATAAAGAATTATTATCCCGTTGCCCTCTTGCAGATCAATCCTCTGAGCGTCAAAGTATAGGGATACGGTTTCTGCACGTCAAGCAGCAATATGTTCCATGTTCCGGGGAAAAAATCTCTCCCCGCTTTTTCTAATGAATCAATCCGATGGTGTCCGGCCTTATCTTTTCCAGGGGCCGCCAATCGATATACCTGATGTAGTTCGGTATGTCCGGGCGATCTCCCTTCTGCTTCAGAAGCCATTTTGCCTCGTCCTCCATCAGGGTCACGAGGTCCTGATCGAGTCTCACCCGGAAATCAACCCGTTTCCATAATGACTGTAATGAGGCGGGATCGTAGCCCCGCCGCGAGGCGACCAGGTTCTGTGCATCCGCAGTGCGCTCCGTACAATATTTTTCCGCCTCCAACAGGGCCTTGAGGAGGCGTTCAACTGCAAGCGGTCGTTCTTTGATGAATTCCTCTTTGGCCATCAGCACGAATTGATAGCGCTGGCCGCTTTGCCCCGGCCAGATCAAAGCATTGGCACCAAGGCTGTCTCTGATCTTTTTAGCATAAGGCTCCCAGGCAATAACGGCGTCCACGGAGCCGGAGGAAATAGCATCCGTGATCTCAGAAGGCCGGAGGTCCACGAGCCTGGCACCTCCTGAGGCGATGCCATGCAGGGAAAGGAACGTCGCCATGAAGAAATCCAGAACTGTACCTTTCGTCAGTCCGATCCGCCTGCCTCTTAAGTGGCGGGTTTAGTGATCCCGCGGTCTTTCCTCGCAATCACTTCAAATGTGTCTCCACGGAAGATAGACCCGAATATCCTGAGATCATTCACGTGGAGACTCCTGGTGACGAATATGAAGTCCGCCACCACTGCCACATCGACCCTGTTTTTCAGAAGGTCGTCTGAAGCCTTTACCCCATCGGGGAAATCTATGATCGTCACATCGAGTCCATGCTCTTTGAACATGCCTTTGGCGTCGGCGATGTACACAAGGGACGAGCTTTCTATAGCAACCACACCCAGGGTGATCTTTTCGACGGGCCCGGCATATTTCCCTCCGCTCCCCTTCTGGCAGCAGATGAAAAAAAGGGCCGTCGCGGAAAATACGATTAAGATCAATGCTGCTTTTATTTTTCTGGATTCAGGCATGTCTTGTCCCGCTGCTAATGAATTATTCCGACGGCGTCCGGCTTAATCTTTTCCAGGGGCCGCCAATCGAGATACTTCGAGGTAATTGGGTATATCGCGGCGTTCTCCCTTCAGCTGCAGAAGCCATTTCGTCTCGTCCTCCATCAGCCTGAGTAGGTGCTGGTCCATGCGCACCTCGTAAGCCTGCTGCGGCCATATTGAGGAGAGGAGCGACTTGGTAGTCATAGGTAGCCCTAATCCTAATTTCTCCGGAGCGGGACGTTGCAGATAGGGCCGCAAAAAAAACAGCGCCACCAGGCAAAGGGCGATGCCCGTTGAAAGAATAATCCAGGTTATTTTCTTCATCTTTCATATTCTCCGGACAAGCTGTATGGACAGGCTGATTTGGAGGAAGACCGCGAAAAGTTACAGGTGGCGGTATCATATTTTTTCTGTTCGCGTCAAGCCCGATCTCACGCGATGCATTGCGAAATGTCAAGGCAGGAAGCGTCCTATTTTCCAGCGGGCTGATGCATCTTTTTCAATATCGATATTACCTCTCGATCCTCCATATCCGGGAAGCTCCGGTAGAAGGAGGCGACGGCAAAGGAGTAGCCCCTGTCGACATGTAAGCATACGATGGAATCAACCTCATGGCTCACCAGATCGTACGCATCGTTATGGGCGACAGGAACTGCGCATATTATTTTCAGGGCGTGGTTGTCCCTCGCGAAGCTGATGGCGGCAAGCATGGTGAAGCCTGTGGCAAGTCCGTCATCAGCGATGACAACAGTGCGTCCGCCGAGGTCGGGAAACGGCTTTGACCCGCGGTACAGCCTGTCCCTTCTCAGCACCTCTTCGTACACTTCATCCACAATGGCGTCTATCTCATCCTTTCTTACATATCTCGCATCGACAAGCCTCTTGTTCAGCATGACCTTCTTACCGAGAGTGACGGCGCCGAAGCCCATCTGATCGTTCTGCGGTATGGGGAGCTTGCGAAGCGTTATCGGCTCCAAAGGACAATTCAACTTGACAGCAATGGGATAGCCTACGGAGATCCCGCCTCTCGGTATGCCGAGGACGATGGGATTCTTATCGTCCTTTCCGAGATGAATTTTTTCCGCAAGTTTGGCCCCCGCGTCAAGTCTGTTCTTAAAGAGAATCATGGCATATACTCCTGATGTTCCCAACCAAACGCATTCAATTCACTCGAAGATTCTTACCCTCCCGTATTCGCCGTCAAATCCGGGCTTGATCGCGACGTCACCCCTGCGCATGCGCGAGACGGCCTCCGTGAAGCGGGGCGAGCCGGCGCGCTCCAAATCTTCCAGAGGTATCGTTGTGAGGATGCTCAATTCATTGCCCAGTTCCTGCAGCAATCTAGTATATTCACGATCAACCATACTGCTCTTCGCGCCCGCATTTATAGTTTCGGCGATAATCTCCCGGAGGGGCATTACAGAATAGAAAGGCGGCCGGCCTTTCGGCCTGATGCCCATTTTCCTGTCCGCAAGCTCTTCTATTCTATGCATAACGCCCATGGTCAATTTCCTGCCGCACACGGGGCACAAATACTTATGCCGGATCGTTTCGTCCGGGCTCATGCTTACAGCGCACGAACGGTGGCCGTCGTAATAGTATTTCCCCTCCTGCGGAAAGAATTCGATCGTGCCTACTAAACCTCTTTTCGATTTTATGGCATCGATAATCGCCGCATACGAGACTTCGCAATCGAATATGTTTGCCTCACGGCCGATGGTATTGGGGGAATGCGCATCGGAATTGGATAATAAGGTTATCTTTGCAAGAAATGAAATCCGCCAATTCATGGCCGGGTCCGAGGAAAGTCCTGTTTCAATCGCATGAATATGCGGCGTCGATTCTTCAAAGCATTCCTCAAGGGAGGAAAATCCCGATACTGCGCCTAACACCGAGAAATGCGGCGTCCATGCATGTGCAGGAACGAGCATGGCCTCTGCACATGAATCCAGCACTATTTTCAAGAGACCCTTTGCATCCAGTTTCAAGACGGGTCTCCCATCCGAGGCGAGTCTCCCTATTTTTGCAAGCGCCCTGCTTAATTTCGCGGCATCGGAGAAGTCACGGACAAATACGATGGAGTGGACCTTCCTGGTCCTCCCTTCCTTTTTGTAGACGCAGCTTATCTCCGCTGACGGCAGGAAGAATACGGGGGCTTTGCAGGAATCCGGGATTTCATGAGATTGAAACTTTTTTTTCAGGGAGTACAACCCATTTCCCGCAAGTTCAAGTTTCTTTCTTAAGTCGCTGAGCCATGCAGGATGAGTGAAATCCCCCGTGCCAATCACCGTGATTCCTTTCAGCTGCGCCCATTTCCAGATAATCTCGGGGGAAAGGTCTTTGCTTGTTGCTATGGAGTATCTTGAATGGATGTGAAGGTCTGCAGTGAAACGCATGAGTGCCTATTTCTTCGTACCCATGTGTTTGAGAAACCATGCCGCAGCGAGTCTGGCCACTTCATCGAGGGCGCCCGGCTCTTCAAAGAGATGGGTCGCTCCCGGTATGACGACTATATCTTTCTTACACTTGAGATTTTCAAAGGCCTCCCTGTTCATGGCAATGACAGGCCTGTCATTGCCTCCGACGATAAGCAAGGTCGGCGCCTTGACTTTGTCAAGATAATTCATGGCAAGGTCAGGACGTCCTCCCCTTGACACTATGGCGGCAACGCCCTTCGGCTCCTTAGCTGCGGCCTCAAGAGCGGCTGCCGCGCCCGTGCTTGCTCCGAAGTAGCCGAGCTTTAGTCCTTGAGTCCCACGCTCATTTTGCAGCCATATGACCCCCGCGAGGAGCCTATCGGCAAGGAGACCGATATCGAATACTTTTCTCCGATCGAGTTCTTCAGATTCATCAAGCAGATCAAAAAGAAGCGTCGCCAGACCGGCCTCCTGCAATACGCGGGCAACGAATGCATTGCGCGGGCTGAGACGCCCGCTCCCGCTTCCATGTGCGAAGGCGACTACACCGGCCGGCTTAGGGGGAAGACCGAAAATCCCCGCCAGTTTCATATTGCCTGCCGGGATGAGAACTTCCTTTTCACGAGTCTTGGTCACGACCACAATTATTCTCGCCTTTCCATGCAGGTCTCAACTGAATCCGCATAATTGGGTCCCGCTCTTTATCCCGTAGTTTACTTAAAAAGACACTTCTCGCCTTTTTCGTTGATGAAATACGTCTTTGACCCGTCATAGAAGATCACGGATATCTGCCTGTGCTGCCCGTGTTTCCTCAGCAACTTATGAAATTGCTTCTTTTCCTGCTCCGACTGCCATTGCACCGGACCGTATATTCCCCGCGACTCTACAGGCAAATGAATGATGGCCTGACAGAAAAGAGCGACAATAAAAAATATCAATACAAATCTCATGGCTGGTCCTCCGCAAAGAGAGCGCCGCACTTCGCAATCCCCAAACCGGCCGCATCAATCAAAGGCCTCCGGTTCAGAACAGAATCTCCGGGAGATGTGTCTGGCGGAGGGTGAAGAGGCAACACCCTCCGCCACAGGAGAGAAGAACAACACGAGTTGGCGCTAGAGGATTGTTCTTTCCGCGTTCACCTCAATATGACCGGCCTCCTGTGCCCGCGGTTAATAAAATAAAACATCTTAAGATCAGCACTTATAAGCATAAAAGTGGTTATAGCAGAATGACTCCGGATCACTTTGCTTTAATTCCGCTTCCGACAGACACTGCCCTATCATCCTCTTTGAAACTTCTTCATAGTCAGGCCGCTTTTCCTCAGTCTTCTTGCATGTCATACATATGGCTTCATGATCGTAGCTCGAAAGAATCCTTTGATCCTTCTGCTTGAGCGACCTATGGCACCTTGAACATTCCGCTGCACAAAATAATTTTTCTTTCCAGTCCTTCATTTTCTCATCAGCTCCTTTCGATATCCGTGTGCGGCCTTAATTTGAAATCAAGAATTTTCTCAATTTGGACGGTCACTTTTCTTTGAATTTGAGGGACAGCATCTTTCTTTCTCAAGTCAGACGCGTAGCCGTTTAAATATGCCACGTCCTCTTCTTTTTTCGTCTTGCCTATTAACTGATAACCCTTGTCCTTCTTGGCATCCCAGATGGCGATTGCCAGATGGTTGTTTTCCCCCATCAGGTTTTCCATGGTTCCCGGACAGAACCACTCAGTAAGAACGACGTTATTTTTTGAGTCAAGGGAAAGCCCCTTCGAAGCCGCTATGTGCGGTATGCCATCCCCGTTTACCGATGCCAGAAAGACGTGCTTCGTCTTTTCCGCAAGGAGAGCCGCATCCCTCAATAATTCTGTTTTTGTTTCCTGCTTCATTTTCTCTCTTCAATCAAGACCTGTAATACTTCCTCATCTTCCGTCTGATCAAATTTCTGATAGAATTGCCCGACGGCGGAAAAGAATTCCGGTACCTTCAGGCAGAGCACATAATCGGCGTCGTTTGCCAGTCTTCTCAGGCTGTCTTCAGGTCCTACCGGCAGGGCAACCATTAACGTCCGGGGCTTTTCCTCCCTGATGGACCATACCGTCGCCTCCATGGTGGCGCCGGTGGCTATGCCGTCATCAACTATAATCACGTATCTCCCCTTCAGATTTATTTTGGGAAAGTCCTTTCGAAAATACGAAACGCGCTCTGCAATCACTCTCTGCTGCTTTCCCTTTTCCTGTTCAATGTACTGAGACCGTACACCGATCTGGGATGCTATCTTTTCGTTTATGAATAATTCGCCGTTTTCGCTTATTGCACCTATGGCCAATTCCGGATTGAAGGGAGAGCCAAGTTTTCGGGAAAGTACGATATCCAGATCGCCCTTCAATATGCGCACGACCTCGCGGGCAACAATTATCCCTCCTCGCAAGATAGCCACCACGGCCGGCTTTTCTTTTTCAACGCCAAGTTTTTTCAGTTCATTGCCCAGGAGGACGCCCGCCTCTTTTCTATCGGAGAACGGATGGCTGCTTGTTGATATGATGTGTAGCTTGCCCATCAAATCCGATGCCCTTTATCTACCCTGACGCATTTTAACTGTTGCCGGTCTATTGGCCATATTAGGATGGCAGGATAAGATGCCTAGAATCATCAGACGTTAAGGCAGTCTTCCTTCCACAGACAATCCTCTGCGCATGAATCCTTCGTATGGAAACACGGCGAATAGCCCTCAATCATCTGATAGTCGCGGATCATGTCCTCTCTCTTGCGGCCCACCTCGATACCAACGCCCTTTTTCTTTACTATCTCGCGGACTTTCTTGATATTCATCATGATCCTCCTTCGCAATCCCGCATCAATTGTCAAATATTATGATGCGGACAACCTGACTCGGTTCTCTCGGGCCGGTATATCCATGCCCGGATTGAGCGAACGAGTATTTTGTTTTTGTAGACTACTGTGCTGAACAACGGAAGGCAATGAGGATAAAATAGAAGAACAATGGTAGGCATAAGCTACCTATCGATAAGAATGGTGATATGACCTGATATTAAATGGTTTGCGGCCTGTTATTTTGCAAATATCATCTTCAATAAAATAAGGAGAATGCCTATGAGCCCGCTGAGAATCCCTGCAACAAACCCCAGCAGTATATATGAAACAGCGTTCCTGACACACGCCTCCGGTCATCCGTGACTGTTTCCCTTACCGAGGTCTACGCTACTTCTTCCCAACAGTCAAATTAACCGTCTTATATCCGTACATGCTGCACGTGGCCGTCACCTCCAGCGTTTCACCCTCGGCAACCGGTATCTTGTATGTGTATGAAAAAGTGTCCATGTCAGGTTGATTCTCATAAGTGTTTTTCATCGCGTCGGCGCCGCTCTTCTTGATCTCGACATATTTTATGTAGTGATAACTGGGGAAAGAAGACGGGTGCGTGATCGTGACCGTCAGCATTTGCGTGCCTGCATCATATTCAAGCTTCATATCCTGAGGCGAATTGGCGAAAGACATCTGGGGATACAGACAGCAAAGGATCAATAAGATTAGAAATGCCTTCCATGTAAGAATCAAGGGTCTCGCTTGTCGCTTCATCGTACACCTCCTTATTTTCAAGTATAGTGGTTAGGAACAGCACATACGCGATGGGTCGGCATAAAGTAGGCGTGTCGCATGCGGGAAAGCAATGAGTATTAAATGGAAGAGGAATAGGAGCTATTTCCTCCCAATTCACGACCATTTTATCCTCATTGTATATGATGGTAGTATGAACTAATCGTTTTATTGTCTCTAAGAATATCCGCAGCAGTGGCTCATCGGATGATGAGTTTTCATAGGAGGTCAACATGGCAACGGCACCGGCAAACTATTTCTTACCTCCCATGCCGGAGGGACTGGAAGGGCTCACGGAACTGGCCCTTAACCTCAGGTGGTCATGGAGCCATACGGCAGATCCGTTGTGGGAGTATATCGATCCTGCTATCTGGAATCTCACCGGCAATCCCTGGCTCATCCTGCAGACGGTCTCCCGCACCAGGCTTGAGGCGCTAAAGAGCGATGCGCGGTTTCACGAGCTGATGGAGAAATATGTCACGGCCCACCGGGAGTCTCTGCAAACAATCCGATGGTTTCAGCAGGCTTATCCCCTGTCACCGGTAACTGTAGCCTATTTCAGCATGGAGTACGGCCTTGGCGAAGCCCTTCCCATCTACTCCGGAGGACTTGGAATACTTGCCGGTGATTACCTTAAGACTGCGAGTGACCTCGGGGTAGCAGCCGTAGGAATAGGTCTCCTCTATCAGCAGGGTTATTTCCGCCAGACGCTGAATGCAGACGGCAGCCAGAGAGAAGTCTATCCTTACAACGACCCGACCCAGCTGCCCGTCGTGCCTGTCCGCGATCAGGAGGGGGAGTGGCTGCACGTGGAGGTTGAATTACCCGGACGTATGGTGCGTTTGCGCGTATGGGAAGCCACAGTCGGGCAGGCGAAGCTCTACCTCCTGGACAGTAATGACCTAACCAATAGCGCCGTTGACCGGGGCATTACAAGCGAACTTTACGCAGGCGGGCCGGAACTCCGTCTGCAGCAGGAGATCGCCCTCGGCATCGGCGGGTGGCGCGTCCTCTCTAAGCTCAGCATTCAACCTCAGATATGCCATCTCAATGAGGGACACGCGTCGCTCGCCATATTGGAGAGGGCGCGAAACTTCATGGCTGCCACAGGGCACACCTTCGACGTCGCCTTAACGGCGACGCGCAGCGCCAACGTCTTCACAACGCACACACCTGTCGAAGCCGGTTTTGACAGATTTCCGCCGGACATGATAGACCGCTATCTCGCTGTTTACGCAAATGAACTTGGAATCGGCCTGGATGGCCTCTTTGCACTGGGCCGCAAGAACCCCACGGATAAGGAAGAACCCCTCAACATGGCATATCTCGCCATCAGAGGATCGGGAACCGTCAACGCCGTGAGCCGGTTGCATGGCGAGGTCAGCCGCGGCATCTTCCAGCCGCTATTCCCCCGCATCCCTCAGCATGAAGTCCCCGTCACTCACGTCACCAATGGAGTTCATGTGCCTTCCTGGGATTCTGCCGTAGCCGATACACTGTGGACTGATTTCTGCGGTGATGCGCGCTGGCAGGGAACGCTGGAATTGATTGAACAGAATCTGAAAGAGGTGCCGGAAGAGAACCTGTGGACCTTCCGGACAGAAAGTGTCAAGGAGTTGATCCGGTATGTGCGGGAAAGACTTTCGAGGCAGCTCGCCTCTGTCGGCGCCCCCGGCCGGGACATCCGGCAATGCAAAGAGCTTCTCGACCATAAGAGCCTCACCATCGGCTTCGCCCGGAGGTTCACAGGCTACAAGAGGCCGAATCTCCTCCTCCACGATCCCGAACGGCTTGTCCGTCTCCTTACGCATCCAGAGAGGCCCGTACAGCTGATAATCGCCGGTAAGGCCCATCCGCAGGATAATGAAGGCAAGGACATGATTCGGGCGTGGTCCCGGTTCATAAGGCGATCGGAGGTGCGGCCCCATGTGGTATTTCTCGCAGACTACGACATGACCCTGGCGCAGAAGCTGGTGCAGGGAGTGGACCTGTGGATCAATACGCCGCGCCGCCCGTGGGAAGCCTGCGGCACCAGCGGCATGAAGGTTCTCGTCAATGGAGGACTGAATCTGTCTGAGATAGACGGATGGTGGGCCGAGGCCTATCGCCCTGAGGTGGGATGGGCTCTGGGCGACGGCCATGAACACGGAGATGACCCGAATTGGGACGCATATGAAGCGGGAGAGTTATACCGTCTCCTTGAGTCGGAGATTGTTCCCTCCTTCTACAACAGAAACGAAAAAGGCATTCCGGTTGAGTGGGTGGCGCGCATGCGCGCAAGCATGTCAGAACTGACGCCGGCCTTCAGCTCCAACAGAATGGTAAGGGAATATGTGGAGCGCATTTACATGCCGGCGATTGAAGCCACTGCAAAACGACAGGCAAATGATGGACAAATCGCAAAACAGATCAGCCAATGGCGAAAGTCGATGGAAATGCTCTGGCCGCAGTTGTCAATCCGCAATCTCACATTCGAAAAAACGGGCGCGGACTCGTATGCGTTCAGGGTGGATGTCGAGCTCGGCGCCTTGAATCCCGGCACAGTGGAGGTGCAGCTCTACGCCGATCCCTTGTTGGACAGGCCCCATGAGGTTCAAACTATGACCCGCGCCGAAGCCGTCAGGGTTGCCATAAATACATATCGTTATGAAGCAAGCGTCAAGACCGACCGGCCAGCCACAGACTTCACGCCCCGCGTGGTTCCCGTTCTCGGCGGCGCCATGGTGCCCCTCGAGGCGCCGCAGGTTCTGTGGTACAGATGATGCGCCGTTGAGAAACTCGCAGGAAACCAAGATGGGAAAGAAAAGCGCAGGATTGCTTTTATACAGGTATCGCAACGGCGCCCTCGAGGTATTTCTCGTGCATCCGGGCGGACCGATATGGGCCAACAAAGATACGGGGTCGTGGTCAATTCCCAAAGGAGAGTTCGGCCCGGATGAGGACCCGCTCGCCGCCGCCAGGAGAGAATTTGAAGAGGAAACGGGCTTTAAAGTGGAAGGCCGCTTCACGCCGCTAAAACCGGTCAGGCAACGGAACAAGAAACTCGTTTTCGCCTGGGCGGTTGAGGGCGACTGCGATGCTGCTCTTGCCAAGAGCAATACATTTCCCCTGGAATGGCCGCCGCATTCGGGCATCACACGCGAATTCCCGGAGATCGACCGTGCCGCATGGTTTTCAATGGCAACGGCCAGAGAGAAAATCTTCGATGGCCAGATCGGACTTCTGGACGAGCTGGAAGAGATCCTCACAGGCGATTCACAAATGGTTCACTAATGATCACTCCACGCCCGGAGCAAAGTCAAACAGTCATTGCTGGCGGACCCGCGACCTATATGCCTCAAGCATAAACCCCCTTTGACAAAGGGGTCAATGGGGGATTTGTTTTTCCATACCAAGTCCCCCTTGATGCCCCTTAGCAAAAAAAGGCTGCGTGAGAAAACAATATTTTTATCTCTGCCGCGTTACGCTGAAATGATCCCTTCTGTTTTTTGCCCAGGCTTCTTCATTGTGACCCGGATCGAGGGGGCGTTCCTTCCCATAGCTTATGGTGCTTAATCTGTTCTTGGCGACACCGAGGTCAATAAGGTATTTCATGGCGCTGGCCGCCCTTCTCTGGCCGAGGGCCATGTTGTATTCAACTGTTCCACGCTCGTCACAGTTTCCCTCAATGCGGACCGTGAATTCCGGATGCGCCTTAAGCCACTTGGCATGCATATCGAGAACTTTTCTTGCATCAGGCCTGAGGTCAAAGCGGTCAAAGGCAAAATGGATGTCCGCAAACTGGGAGGCCTCTTTGTCGGCCTGCGCCGCAGCCGCCATGGCCGCTTCATCGAGTTTCTGCTCCTCCGGGGCCTTCATGGGGGTGGCCTCAGCGGGCGACTGCTTCTCCACTGCCGCCTCTTTTTCCATGGCGGTCCCCTCCTTCATGAATGCCTTCTTCGCGCATCCCGCGGGCAGAACAAAAGCGCAAATGATCGCGACCAAAAATAACGTCATAAGAATTTTTTCCCTTTTCATTTCTCTCTCCTTTCTAGTCGTTTTCCTAAACCTATTGATCCTTTCAGCCTGCCACAAGGACGGCAGGCTGCCATTTAGTCTGCATATTCTTGGGAAGACCTACGGCAGTGCAATGGACACGTAAAACGACTGATCATCGCGGCTCAGAAGAAAAATCACATTTTCATTCGACTTAATCTGCTCCATTGCCTTTCTAAAATCGTTCAAATCTTTGATGACCTTCTTATTCACTTCCCGGATCACATCGCCAGGCTCTATACCTGCGTCGTCCGCGAGGCCGTCCTCCTCAACCTCGATTACTACGACTCCCGCCTTCGCAGCTATATCAAACTGTTTCCTCCATTCAGGCTTTATGTTGTCTGCCGTAAAACCAAAGATATTTTTCGTCTTGCCCGCCTGCAGCGCCAGGCGCTGCTCTGTCATCTCCACAATTGTCACTTTGACATCCAGTTCCTTGCCCTGCCGTATCAGCTTGACATTTACAGTCTTCCCAATGGGAGTCTCTGCAACGATCCAGGGGAGGTCGTTCGAGGACTTGACGGCCTTGCCGTCAAAGGAAAGGATGACGTCCCCCTGTTTGATGCCGGCCTTTTCGGCGGGACTCCCTTTGATAACATCGGCAACAATGGCTCCGCGCGCTTCTTTCATTCCGAAGGACGGCGCCAGGTCGGGTGTCATCATCTGGATAGAGACCCCCAGCCAGCCCCGCACTACCTTGCCTTTTTCCCGGAGCTGGACGACAACACCCTTCGCGGTGTTGCTGGGAATGGCAAATCCGATACCCTGACCGGCGGCAACGATGGCAGTATTGATCCCGATGACCTCGCCTTTAAGATTTACCAGGGGTCCCCCGCTGTTTCCCGGGTTGATGGGGGCGTCGGTTTGGAGGAAATTGTCGTACGGCCCGGAACCGATGACCCGCCCGGATGCGCTGATGATTCCCTGCGTAACTGTGTGTTCCAGACCGAAGGGGTTCCCGATGGCGAGCACCCAGTCACCTACCTGCATAATGTCTGAGTCGCCGAGGGCAAGCGTCGGGAGGTCTTTGAAGATGGATGATATTTTGATCAGGGCAAGGTCTGTTTTGGGATCCCTCCCTATTACCTTCGCAGTATATTCCCTTCCGTCCGACAGCTTAACCTTGATCTCTCCCGTCCCCGAGACAACATGATTGTTCGTGATTATGTGCCCGTCTTTGTCGACGATGATGCCTGAACCGAGGCTTCGCTGTTTCATTTCCCTGTCCGGCATGTCGCCGAAGAAGTCCCCGAACGGACCGCCGCGGGGGCCGAAGAACTGCCTGAAAGGATTGCCCGGCACCTTGACGGTCGTTGTTGTGCTGATATTCACGACGGCGGGCGTGACCTTCTTGGCAAGCTCCGCAAAGGACTGGGGGAAGCCTATTGCCTCCGCGCGCCCCTTGTCATTGAGACAGGCGGCGGCGAAGACAATCAAAGCCAGAGCGAAAATGAACAAACCCCTGGCAATATCAGAGGCGCCGATTCTTCGTCCCATGACATCCTCCTTGAAAGAATATGCTGCAAGATGAAAAATTTACTGATCTAAAGCGGTAATTTAATCTATCATAGGCCGGTGGATTTGTCAGCCGGAGCAATGATGTTAAAATAATGGAACAATGGCAGGCGCGAGCTGCTACGAATACAGGGACGTAAGAAATGACCTCAGATTCGTTTTCTTGCTTTTTATGCCAAATTTGGAACGAAGGTTTTTTCTGTGGAAGTCTACGGCCGTGGTGGAAATATTAAGAAGCTTGGTTATTTCTTTGGTCGTCTTTCCTTCTTTGACGAGGGTAGCCACCTCGATCTCCCTCGGCGTCAGACTGAGGTACGCTGAGGACAGATTCCGCAGGAAAGGTGATACGATATCATTCAGATGGGACTCGATGATCTCTACATGAAGCCGCTGGCTGCTGTCCAACCTCGGGCCCTTCAATTTTTCCAGGTACGGAAGAACGAGCTTTTTCACATTGGCCAGCACCTGTTCCTCCAGAGTAGCCTTATCTTCTTCCCTGTGCTTCAGGAGGACCTTCAGGGCCGTGTTGGCTTCCTCAAGACTCTGCGATTTCAATTGCAGTTCCTGTTCTCTTTTCTTCAGAACCTCTTCGGCCATTTTCCGCTCCGTAATATCAAGGAAAGACATGACTACTCTTTTCGTTGACGGTATGGCCGCCACATTTGCCAGAACATTGAGGACCCCATTACGATTGTTGGTAATCCGGAATTCATGGCCGTCAGACGGTGTCCGGGAATGCTTCCCGCCTGCGCGCTTGAGGAGATTCACCTTCGGGAGATCATCTTCAAGCACAAACTCAGTCCATTTCTTCTTCCCCTCAATCTCTGACCTGGAAAAACCCGTCAGTCTCTCAAACTGCCTGTTCGCTAATACTATAGTCGCATCTTCCTCAACGATAACAGTGGCCGTACCCGTATTCTCAAATATCGTCCGGTATCTGACCTCAGATTCCTTCAGCGCATGCTCCGCACGCTCACGCTCACGCCGCTCATCAACCTCATGCAAGGCACGCGATACCGCAGGCTCCAGACGCGATAACCTGTTCTTCAATACATAGTCCGTAGCACCCTTCTTGAGAAGATCAATAGCCATCTCCTCCCCCAGGGCCCCGGAAACAAAAATGAAGGGCACATCAGGACACCTCTCCCTCGCAATCTTCAGCGCCGCAAGACCGTCAAAAGAGGGCAGTGAATAATCGGAAAGAATGATGTCCGGGGAAAAATCCGCAATCGCATTGGCAAAGGACGCCTTTGTGGCAACGCGCTTTGAATCAAAGTTCATGCCCGCTTCCGCAAGCTCCTCTATCATTAATTCAGCGTCCGTAGGAACATCTTCAAGGATTAATATTTTCAATCTCTCGGACATTGTTTAAGCCTCCAAACTCTCCGGCTGGGAGAAGGTCTTACCGTAAAAGAACTGAACCATAACATTCACGCGAGGCATCTCTTGCAATCGGCCGATCAGCCTCCTCTCCTGGCTAAGTATCAGCATAGGGCGTCATATTCATCGATAGCCAATATGCTCCGAGATCGGCGACAAAACGCGTGAATGCCGCCGCTTGCATGGGCTTTACAATGTAGCTGTTCGCCCCGCGTCTGTAGCTTTCCGTCCTGTCCCGCGCCTCATCTGACGAGGTAAATACGACAACGGGGATGTGCCTTGTCCGTTCATCCGACTTGATGCGTTTCAGGATCTCCAGGCCGCTGACCTTGGGAAGTTTCAAATCGAGGAGGATCATTTTGGGGAGGTGAACCTCCGTCTTCGCCAGGCATCCCTCGGGCCCGAACAAATAATCGATAGCTTCCGCGCCATCGCTTATGGCCTGAACCCTGTTGGAGATATCCTGCTTGCTGAGGGTCTCCAATATCATCTCAGCGTCGTGAGGATTATCTTCGACGAGAAGAATATCAATATTACCCATGAAAAAAGTCACTCCTTCATGTTTAGTGCGAAATAGAAACTGGCCCCTTCATTCACCTTCCCCTCCGCCCATACCCTGCCGCCATGCCTCTGTATGAGACGCCGGACGGTTGCCAGGCCGACACCGGTGCCTTCGAACTGGTCCGTACTATGAAGTCTCTGAAAGACGCCGAAGAGTTTATTGTAATAGGCCATGTCGAAACCGACGCCGTTGTCCCTTACATAATACACTATTTCATTTCCGTCGGCGTAACCCCCCACAACGATCTCGGCGGCATCTTTATATCTTGTGAATTTCACGGCGTTCCCAAGGAGGTTGATCAAGACCTGCTTGATGAGGGCCCTGTCCCCGTAGCACGGAGGCATGCTCTTTACTGTGAACTTTATCTTCCTCTCCGGGTCGCTCTCCTGCACTTCTTTCCACGCATCCTTCACGAGGATATCCATGTCGAAGAGCGCTAAAGATACATGTTTCCTCCCCAGGCGGGAGAAGGTCAAGAGGTCGTCGATGAGCCGGCCCATCAGGTGCGTGCTTGACCTGATCACGTTAACTTTATCAAGGGTGTCTTGGTCAAACTTATCCCCCTGCTTCTTGAGGATCAGGCGCGCATAGCCGTCTATGGCCCGGAGCGGGGCGCGCAGGTCATGAGCGACGGAATAACTGAAGCTTTCGAGTTCCTCGATGGCGTATTCCAATTGCCTTTTTTGTTCTCTCAGCTCCAACTCCGCACGTTTGCTCTCGGTGATATCCATTCCGTAGATACGAATGCGCTGTGTTCCTTCGACTAAATGCACCGTTTGCCGACACCAGCGCTCGCCAACATTCACTTCCCGTACGATTTTTTTTGACCCGTTCTTGCGGAAGGCGATGACAACCGTTTCCAAATCGTGAAGCCACGGATGCTCCGCTCCTCGCTCACGGAGATCCGGGAATAACATCTCGGCGGCAGGGTTAAGGTAATAGGACTTCCCCGAGAAATCCACTTCTGCTATGGGATTCGGGTCGAGCATGGGAAATGAGGCGAGATGCGCCATTTTCTGCTCTGCCCTCATAATCTCCGTGATGTCAGTGACCGAAGAACGGTAGTGATCGAAATTACCGTCACCATCCATTACTGCTATGGTATCGATCAGCGCGTCGAACAGGCTGCCGTCCTTCCGGGCGAGCTTCAGTTTGCAGGTCTGTTTGCTTTGCGATTCATGAGTATTCTGAAGATGGGACTGGAAGACACTGAAATGCCCGGGCGTGATAAAACGACGGAACGGCTGTCCTGTCAGGGATCGCTTCTCTGTACCGAGCAAAGAAGCGCTGGTGACATTCGCCTTAACGATGCGTCCCTTTTCATCGAAGGTGAAATACCCTACAGGGGCGAAGTCGTAAAGGTCGGTGTACCTTTGGTGTTCTGCCGTGGTCTCCATCTGCGACTTTCGCAATGCCTCATTCTGCATTTCCAACTCTATCTGATGAACATTGAGTTCGTGGATGAGCATCTGCATATCGGCATATGTCTCACCGCGGCTTACGGCCTTCCCGGACAGGGCATTTTCCGCCTTCCTCCTGAGGTCTTTAACGCGCTTATTTGCTGCCGGTATTTTGGGGGTCATGGTTTCGCCGGTATATTTATCGCCAACTTCGTTTTTCCGCTTCCCGGATTTAAAACGTGCCGGGCTACGCAAAGGCTTCATATCAGTGTTTGTACGTAAGCTTGGCCGCTATCTCAGCAACGTGCCTGCCCTGAAAGCGGGCGGCACTTAATTCATTTTCGCTGGGCATGCGCTCGCCCTGCGTTCCCGCAATTGTGGAAGCCCCATAAGGGGAGCCGCCGGTGATCTCGTCGATACGCATCTGCCCGTCAAAGGAGTACGGAAGGCCGACAACTACCATGCCTTGATGAAGCAAGTTCGTAAGGAAAGTGAGTATCGTTGATTCCTGTCCGCCGTGCTGTGTGGCGCTGCTTGTGAAGACGCTCCCGACCTTGCCGACGAGGGCCCCTTTGACCCAGAGGCCGCCTGTTGCATCGAGGAACTGTCGCATCTGTCCGCACATATTGCCGAAGCGCGTGGGCGTACCGAAGATAATGGCGTCAGCAGCGGCAAGTTCGTTCACCGTACAGACAGGCACATGGGCAAGACTCTTTTGCGCCTCAAGGGCACCCATCTTTCCCAGGACCTCTTCCGTGAGGGTTTCCGGAACACGATACAAGGAAACATCGGCCCCCTTGACCATCTTTGCGCCTTCCGCAACGGCCTCCGCCATGCGGTGGATATGGCCGTACATGGAGTAGTAAACGACGAGGACTTTCACGATAGGCTTCCTTTTTCCCGAGTCGATTTATGCCGTTTCAAGGTGTTGAACCTGAATCTGATCTTGGCGGCGCCATGGCTTAATCAATGGCAAATACCATGTTATGATTAATGTTATCGGAGGGCTTAAGACAATAGGGATTTATTGGTAGCTTATTGGTAGTATTTGCCTACCATTTTGCTCCAAGATTGTCAATCGATTAGTGATCAGGCATGACTTTGGGGAGGTCTTCGCTGAGGCGATGAGAAAGATTCTATTTTTGTCGGGCCCGGATCGCATCGCCGTCAGAGATTGTTGCGTTCATTGAAAGCCAGTATTTTCCGATGTCGTGAACATAACGAGAGAACATATCGGCGTCCATGGGCTTTACGATATAGCTGTTTGCCCCGAGTTCGTAGCTTTCGCTCCTGTCCTGTGACTCGCTTGAGGAAGTAAATATGACGGTGGGGATATGCATCGTCCGCTCATCGGACTTGATGCGTTTCAGAATCTCGAGGCCGCTCACCTTGGGCAGTTTTAGATCGAGGAGGACCAGCTTGGGCAGATGGCCATTCCCCTTCTTGAGGGACTCTTCGGGACCGAAAAAATAGTCTAAGGCTTCCACCCCATCATGTATCGCGCGGACCTTATCTCCAATATTCAGTCCTTCCAGGGCCTCCAGCATCAGCTCGGCATCGTGGCGGTTATCTTCGACGATCAGGATATCTACATTATCCACAAAAACGACTCACTCATTCACGCACAGCACAAAATAGAGCGGACAGGGCGCTCTCTGTCGCAGCTCATGCGTCGTAGAATCCAGGCTTAGATTTGTCAGCTCTGGCGGTACTGCATAGAAGCTTGTTCTAGCCGGTGATCTTCTAACTTTTTTTCAAATGCAATCAACTATTAACTTAAGTGCAGTCCTCTTTTTTACCTGGGGACTCCCGTCAGGACTTTCTCTCGTGTTAATCTTCCCTGTACTCTCGCGGCATCTCCAGCAGATGGATCGGATCAGCGGGTTTGTATTCTATCCTGTAGAAATGATTCCCCGAAAGGGATTGACGAAGCAGTTCCTCGACCTTGGCCTCTATCTGCTGCCATGCCCGGTCTGTCCCTGTGTTATTCATTATCCATTCTCCTTTGAAAAGGAATCAGTCTTGCCGAATGCAAAACTCCATGCCGGTAAAACATAGATAAGGCGCAGCGATCACCATCCGCCTTTGGTTTTCAATATTTTTCCCTTTCTGTACGGCATACTGAAGTAAACTACTGTTACCTGTGCGATAAAGACAATAGTGATTAATTGAAAGTCTATTGACAGGTATAAACTACCATTACGGCCCGCCTTGCGATGCGGGGTCATCTCATCATAACGCACCGCATGTCAAGCTGGTTTTCGATGTCCTCTTCACTTATCCTCTCGCGGAAGATTTTTTTAATTTCCCGGCATACGGCAGCGTCGTTCCTGTAAATGACGCCGATGGGAATTCTCTCGCCCCAGAGGTCCGCCGTCCTCAAGGCCTCATAACGGTCATTCAAGGGCTTCACGATCTTGAAGACCCGCTCTCTCAACCATTGGTAGGTATTTATCTTGTTGAAAGTGACGCAGGGCTGAAGGATATCCACAAGGGCGGTCCCTTTGAAAAGGATGGCTTCCTTAATTGTTTCTTTCATGTGGTCTCTGTCGGAGGCGAAGCAGCGCGCTACGAACGGCGCTCCCATGGTGATAGCCAGAGCTATGGGGTTTAAGGGAATGTTCTGACTCCCCTGCGGGGACAGGTCATTTTTCACGAAGAGGTCTGTCGTGGGGGAACTCTGCCCTTTGGTCAGGCCGTATACCTGGTTATTCGACGTAAGTATCGTAATATCCAACCGCCTTCTGATCGTATGGATGAAGTGATTCCCCCCTTCGCCATAATTGCAGCCGTCGCCGGAATAGGCAATGACGGTGAGGTCGGGTCTTGCGAGTTTGATCCCCACGGCAAGGGGCAAGGCTCTCCCATGGAGTCCGTTGAAGTAATTGACGTCAAGGTAATGCGGCATCTTGGCGGCCTGACCGATCCCCGATGTGAATACGATGTCCTTCATGGGGATGGAAAGTTCCGGGAGGATTTTTTCCAGTACATCCCGGATGGGGAAATCGCCGCATCCGGGACACCACGCCATATCTGTTCTCTTCATCATCGCCGTTCCTCACGTCAATAATTTTTTCAATTCTGAGTAGAGCTCTGCAACTGTGAAACATTCGCCGTTGTATTTCAGCACGGGGTGGGCGATATTGAGACCCAATTCACGTTTCAGGAGCCCTGCGAACTGGCCCCGCGCGTTATTCTCCACACAGATGATCCTCTTTGCTTCCAGGCCATAGGGCGCAACCATTGCGGGAGTGAGGGGATAGACCTGCGCGAAATGGAGCGCAGAGGCGCGGAGCCCATCCTTCATGAGCTTCTCGAGGGCCTCCTTCACGATGAGTTTGTTGGATCCCCAAGAGATAATCACGGAAGAAGCATTCCTGTCACCGTAAAATGTCGGAGGCAGAAAATCTCCCGCAAGCATTGCGAATTTCTTCAGACGCTTGTCCACCATACGGACTCTCAAGCCCAGGTCTTCCGTGATTTTTCCGTCTTCATCGTGTTCATCGGAATCGAGCCTCACCCTCGCTTCGGAAAGGCCGGGATAGGTTAATGGAGAGATGCCGTCTTCCGTAAGCGTGTATCTCTTGTAGGTAGTGTCGAAGACCGGGTACTCACGGCTTAGGCATTCCTTCGGTATCTCGTCATCCATGATCTGGATGGAGTCGGCGAAGTACTGATCCGTCAGGATAAAAACAGGTATCTGGCAGCGATCGGCCAGTGCGAAGCTCTTCCGGCCCAGTGCTATGGCCTCGTCGATCGAGCCGGGCGCAAATATAATCCGGGGGAATTCGCCGTGGCCCGCATGAAGGACAAGGTTGAGTTCCCCCTGTTCGGTCCGCGTGGGAAGCCCTGTGGCCGGGCCGGGCCGCTGGCCAAGAATGATGACAACGGGCGTTTCCGTCATGCCTGAAAGCGAAACCCCCTCCTGCATCAAGGAGAAGCCTCCGCCGGAAGTGGCCACCATTGATCGCACGCCCGCGTAGGATGCACCCAGGGCCATGTTGATCGCGGAGATCTCGTCTTCGGCCTGTTCAAAATGGACAGGCATCGTAAGGGCGGCAGTGGAGAAATAATGCATAATGGATGTGGCCGGCGTCATTGGGTACCCGGCCATGAACTGGCAGCCGCCCAGGAGCGCCCCCAATGCTATGGCCTGATTCCCGTCGAATTTGCAGTGCGCACCTGCCATAGGCCGGAGTGGATATTTCCCGGCAAGGTTAGAGCTGAGGGCGTAGTCGAAACCCTTCTGCAAGTATTCCTCTATGCCGCTTTCCGCAGCCTCTTTAATCTTTTCAAGACTCACGCCGATTACGGCAAGCGCGCAGCCGACGAGCATCGTGTTTGCGTATTTTATATCCTGGAATGTTTCCCGGGCTTCTTTTTCGATCTCTTTTGTCAATTCCCGGGAAAGGTAGATGCCGTCGTCACTGAGGTTCGGCCTGTGTCTCACCTCAGTTTCTCCGTCGAGGGCTATTACCATGTCCCATTTTCGCCCGCTTAAGGCATGGACCGGCTCCTCGGAGATGCGGATCATATGGAAGTTGTGACCGCCACGTATCCTGGACATGTAGTTTTTTGTGGCGAAGAAATAGTAGTTGAGCCGTGATAGGATCTCCGTCAGCCCTATTTCGACGGAGAAAAGGCCCTGCCCAGCCTCCCCGCCGACGACGAGGTTGAATTCCATGAATTTCTCCCTTTAAAAGGAAAATATATCTTCTTCATTTCTCATCACTATTTATGAGAAATGAGCGCTGGTAAGAGAACCCTCTGCCCTTGATCTGCCCATGATGAGGGAGAGCAGCCGGATATGCTCCATGAATATGTGCAGCAAATATTATCCATGGATTCGGGAACAAGCGTATGCCCCGCGGCTTGCTGCGGGGTAAGCGAACGGATGCCGACGATGCTGTTCCTTAAGAATAGAAGATTCTACACAGCTTGCTGTGTAGAGCTTCAATATTTTTTGTAAGAAAATGCGATGAAACTTCAGGACTAATCAGCCAAAGTCACCATGTAAGCGGCACCGAGCTTTTCCACGTGGTCTTCGGTATTCTCGAAGAAGTTGAGGTGGTCCTCTTCTTCACCAAGGAGCTTCTCGAAGAGCTGTTTGGAGACTTGGTCTTTCTCGGCGGCGCAGACGACGGATGCTTCGTTGTACATCTTGACGGCGTAGCTCTCCAGTTTGATATTCGTAGCCAGCATGGCCTCGATCTCCTGGCCTTTCTGTATTTCCGAATCCGGCTTGGTAGTGGGTACGCCCTTCAGGAACAGAATCCTTTCCGCCAGGGCTTCCGCATGCTTCATTTCCTGGATGGCAATCTCTTTCATCTTCTTGGCGAGCTTGCCGAAATCCTTGTCTTCCAATTCATAGTGCTGAGCCATATACTGAATAATAGCGGTAAGCTCTCTTGATCTTGCGGCGTTCAATAAATCGATGACTTTTTTGCTCATGACTACCTCCCCTTTTTTTTGTTTACTTCCGAATTTGTATAAGGTCAAAGATGCGCTTTTGCGCAAAAGGCCCAATGTTCTTATGGTTCAGAGGCTAGTTTAGTTGAAAGAAGAAGACAATGATGGTTAAGTAGTAGATTAATGGTAGGTAAAAACTAATATAAGAGGCTCTATCGCCCACCACGAAGGCCGGAGGGTAGAAAGCTTTCCACGACCCTTTGTCCTTGACAGCGAAGAACATAAATTTCTATACTTAACTTCCCTGAAAAGGGCTTCTAATCAAGCGCCCCATGCCTGTCCGGACGCGCCAAAAAGCATTGTGATTGGGTTAATCCCCGATCTCTTAAGAAGAAAGTCTTCACAGCTCGGAAGAAGTCAGGAAAGAGAACATGAAAAGAGAAGCGATGTTCTATGAAAAATATAAGGAGGGCATTCTTCATTGCTTTCTCTGCAACCATCACTGCAAAATTTCTGAGGGGAAATTCGGTTTCTGCGGGGTACGCCGGAATGAGGAGAGGAAACTTTATACTTACGCCTACGGCAATATCATCGCTTCCCATATCGATCCCATCGAGAAGAAGCCTCTCTACCATTTCCTCCCCGGATCAAGATCTTTCTCCATTGCAACCATCGGCTGCAATTTCAGGTGCAGCTTCTGCCAGAACTGGCAGATCTCACAGCTTTCCATAAAGAAAGGCGATTTCGCAGGCTATGAAACAAAGCCGGAGGATATTGTCAAAGGGGCGCTCGAAAACGATTGCAAGTCCATATCCTACACCTATACGGAACCGACAATCTTCTTTGAATATGCATATGACATCTCCAGGCTCGCAAAAAAGGAAGGCCTCTTTAACGTCTTTGTCACCAACGGATATATGACCAAAGAGGCGCTGGAAACTATTCACCCCTTTCTCGATGCCGCCAATTGCGATTTGAAAAGTTTCCGTGATGATTTCTATAAGAAGGTCTGCGCCGGAAGTCTCCAGCCCGTCCTCGACTCCATAAGACTTATGAAAAGACTTGGCATCTGGGTTGAGGTCACAACGCTCATCATCCCCGGTGAGAACGACTCGGAGGAAGAGCTCAATGCCATTGCCGCCTTCATCGCGGAAACAGGAAAAGATATCCCCTGGCACATAAGCAGGTTTCATCCGGATTACAAGTTCGACGCCTATGAGCCCACATCTTTAGGTGTCCTCAGAAAAGCGAAGGAAATAGGAGAGAAGCACGGGCTTCGTTATGTCTACATGGGAAACGTCAACGAAGAATCGGATACATACTGCTATAACTGCAATGCCCTTCTTGCAAAGCGGACCCATTTTAACGTCAAGGAATCCCATGTGAAGGAAGGGAAATGTGAGTTCTGCGCCGCGCCTGTAGAAGGCAGATGGTAGAGAGGTTATGAGGCATGCAGAGAAAAGCGCTCATCATTGTCGATGTTCAGAACGATTTCTGCCCGGGAGGGGCCCTCGCCGTTCCGGACGGGGATACAGTAATCCCCGTCATAAACAGGATATCTTCGCGCTTCGACAAGGTGGTCGCCACCCAGGACTGGCATCCGGAAGATCATATATCCTTTGCCGTGCGGCATATGTTGAATGAATATGAAGTCATCAAACTCGCGGAGATAGAACAGGTGCTCTGGCCGGTGCACTGCGTACCCGGCACCTGGGGTGCGGAATTCCACAAGGACCTTGATACGCGGCCCGTTGACTTGATAATCCGGAAGGGAAACAACCCGGAGATAGATTCATATTCAGCCTTTTTTGAAAACGACAGAAAGACCGTGACAGGCCTCCATTATTATTTGCAGGGATTAAAGATAGAGAAGCTCTATCTATGCGGCCTTGCCACCGATTACTGTGTTTATTACAGCGCCATAGATGCCAGGAACCTGGGCTTCGATGTATATTTTATCATTGATGCAACGAGGGGCATCGATTTCCCTGCGGATAATATCAAGAAAGCTCTGCAGCACATGACCGGAAGAGGCATACATATTATCACTCACGATAAGCTCTGACGCCTCCATTTGCACTGGCTACGAACTGCCGGTATCCGAGCAGAGCCCGAAAGACGCTGCCCCTCTCACTTCCCGAATGCAGACAGGGTTACAGAGATAAGAAACAAAAGAGAAAAAGCGATAACAGTCCAGCAAGGAAGGTCTATCCATTTCTCCAATCCCCAAAGATCACGGTCCCAATTCGTTTCTGCTATTGAGCATCTAAACCGCCTGATAAATCCCGCAGGCGGCAAGAGAAATATTGCCTTTCCCGTTCGCCGCATATATGCGGGGAAATCTGCATTCCCCTGCCTTTTGTAATCCTGCTTTGCGTTCATTCTGATCAGTTCCTGCTAAAGGTGATACTTTCTTATAACGGCTGTAATGATGCCGCCCAGCCGCAGTTCATTCTTTGGCCTGATGGTCGGATATTTCACGTTTGCCGCCTCAAGAACAATCTCTTTTCCCTTCCTCACGAAGTACTTCATGGTCCAGTCTCCATCCACTTCCGCAAGAACGATGTCCCCATTCTTCGGCTCTCTTCCCTTCTCCACAATTACCATGTCGCCATCCATGATGCCGGCGCCGGTCATTGAATCTCCGCTTACCTTGACAAGAAAGGAAGATTCCGGCCGTGTAATTAGATACTCGTCGATGGAAATAATATCCCGAAGCTCTTCCTCAGCAGGTGACGGATACCCGGCAGCTATGGCTCCGGCCACGGCGATACCGGGAGCAGGCCTTACGTGCTTAAGAAATCCCTTTGAGCCTCTCGCGAGGGCGCCCCGGGCGCAAAGCTTCTCCATCCAATAGTGGATAACGCTCTTCGACCGGACTTCGAGAAGGTCGAGCATCTCTTTATATGTAGGCATTCTCCTCTCCCTGCGATAGAAGGACGGGATTTCGCGTTCGACTGTTTTGACGTTTCTCTTTTTCTCCATAATCCCCGTATATAGAACAATCGTTCTATTGTCAAGCACAAATTTATATATCCGTCGAAATTGTTATTTGTTATAGTTTCTTCGCTTGGAGAAGTTGGATATGTGTGGCAGGTTTGCCTTAGTCTCTGATGCGGCGGTGATCTTGGAGGGATTCGCAATCCGGGATGGCTCTTATGATTTCAAGCCGAACTGGAATGTTGCTCCGGGCCAGTATATCGGCGCCGTTATTCACCGGGAGGGCCGGAACGTGCTGGCGTCTTTCCTCTGGGGACTCATCCCGTCACAGGCTAAAGACCCTTCCGTGGGGAATAAGCTCATCAACGCGAGGGCCGAGACCATCGACAAGAAACCGAGCTTCAGGGACGCTTTTTCAAAAAGACGCTGCCTTATCATAGTCGACGGTTTCTATGAGTGGAAAAAAGAAGGCGCGAAGAAGGTCCCGTTATATTTCCACCTGAAATCAAAAGAGCCTTTCGGTCTTGCCGGTCTGTATGAGATGTGGACGTCACCGGATAAGAAGGAGATTAAATCCTGCACAATCATCACGACGGAATCGAATGAATTGATAGCGCCCATTCATGACCGGATGCCCGTAATCGTGCCGAAGAAACAGGAGCATATCTGGATAAATGACAGGACGGATGACAAAGCCACGCTGCTCTCCATTTTAAAGCCATACCCGGCAGTGGAGATGGATTATCAGATCGGAATGGGACCAAGGTTTGCTAAGGGCAAAGAAGGGATTTAAACCGTAAGGAAGATAGACTGCTCAGGTCAACATTATCCATTTTTATCAGGGTGGCATGTTCTGCGATGTCCAGTAGAGGCCTATTTCAGCGGCTGTACTGACAAACTTTTCATATTCAAAGGGCTTTACGATGTAGCTGTTTGCTCCCAGCCTGTAGCTTTCGGCCCTGTCGCTGTCATCAGTTGACGACGTAAAAACTACGACCGGCATCATTTGCGCCTTCTCGCTGGCTCTAATTCTCCGAAGAACCTCAAACCCGTCAACCTTGGGCAGCTTCAGATCCAGGATGATCACCTTGGGCAGTTCATGTGAATCACGAGGGGGTCGCCCCTCGTTTGGAAAGAGATAATTCAGGGCTTCACCGCCGTCTCTGAAGACCTTCAGCCTGTGGTCGAGGTTATGCTTCGTCAGGGCCTCGATTATAAACTCCACACTGTACCTGTCGTCGTCTATAAGCAATATATCAGGCGTATCCTCAACCAAGTTCTTACCTCTCTACCGGGAACTCCACCATGCAGGTGCACCCATTAATCTTCCTCTTGATCCTTGCGCGGCCCTTTGATTCCGCATCGCGAAAAAAATCCCGGAAAAAGGCGCAAACCGCATTAACTGAAATTTAACTGTAGCATCAAGCCCGGTCCTGGGGACAGGCCATATGAACGTATCGGGTCTCCGGCGGATCCCCATCGATGTATGACGCATTCTGCCTATATCTCTTTCCGGTGAAAGCGCCAGGAGCGGATCGGACATTCTGTCCTCGTATATTATCTTATGAGGATTGCTTCGCATAGTCTATCATGCCCTGAAAATCCACGACCACGACGGGCTCGTTGCCCACGACCCAGGCATCATGACCCATGGGCAATAGCGACACATCGCCCGCCCTGCACTCAAATTGTGCTCCGTCATCCATCACGATCTTTATGGTTCCTGAGAGATGATACTGAAAGTGCGGCGCTTCACAGCTCTTCGTCTTGACAAGTGGCTGCACAGAGGTGGACCATTTCCATCCCGGTTCAAATGTGGCGCGTCCGATTGTTGCTCCCCCTATTTTTAACAGCTCCAGCTTTCCCTTCGGAAAGGTTCTTACCTCATCGGGCTTGCTGAAACTCCTGACTTCCGCTTTTTGACCTGTCTTCTCCATGGTACATCCCCCCTTATAATGGGTCCGTCTTCTCGCAGTTCGGGCTGACGCCATTTAAGAACTCACTTGAACAGCGCTTCTTATTTATCCTATAGAAAGATCCTACAAAGAACCATTGGTCATTTTCTGATTTTCCTATTCTAAATTCCTTAACCGAAAGCTAAGGGTAAGATGCCGTACGCGCCTTGCAGGACTCTTACAAGACTATATACAGCCGATTATTGGTGGGCCTAATTTTGGAAAAAAGAAATGACGGGACTTGTCTAACAAGGGGGCATGTCACTTACATGAACCGCTTAATGTCTATCTTTCCAATAACTCTCTTACGGCGGGCCGCACGTAGACGTCATGGAGGTCAAAGTTCTTCAGGGCCTTTGCGAGGGTCTGGATTTTATCTTTCACGGCCGCCCTAGAGTTTACAATTATGACGCATTCTCCCTTTAACCGGCAGAGACCGCCCGCATTCGCCACATCTTCCTCCGCAATTTTTTCATAGCGTACGGGAATGCCGAGCATATATGCCAGTCCCTCAAGTTGACTCAAGGCAGTATGATCGTCCATAGAATCCCTCATCGGCAAGCCGGCGCGCTTGATTATTGATGTCACTTCCAGCGGGTCTTCGCCACATTAGATTACCACAAAACGGTCTTAGGAAGAGATTAATTTTTGTGTTTGACTTATCGGGAAAATTTCGCTTTATTGCAGACGATGCCATAAAATTTTACTCACTGGAGGTTTGCCATGAAAGATTCCTTGCAGCCCGGTATGACTGTGGAGTTCAAGTACAAGATTCCGGAAAATAAGACCGTGCCCTTTATTTATCCGGAATTCACTGAGGGGCATGTCATGCCCAAGGTCTTTGCGACGGGCTTTCTCTTGGCGCTCTTTGAATTTTCCTGTATCAAGGCCACGAACCCCCATCTTGACTGGCCCAATGAGCAGAGCGTCGGTATCGGCATAAATATGACCCATACGGCGGCCACTCCTGCGGGAATGACGGTCACCGTCAAAGGGAAACTGGAAAAGATGGAAGGGCGCAAGCTCACTTTTTTCCTGGAGGCATACGACGATGTGGAAAAGATATCCGAGGCGACTCACGAGAGATTCGTCATAAATGCAGAAAAATTCAATGCCGCCCTGGATAAGAAAAAAGCCAAGATGTAAATTACAGGATTGCGAAAAGAGAATGAGGTATTTCAAAAGGCCGGACAGTATTGACGGATATTTTTCTATCTGGTGCCGGAGCCCGGAATCGAACCGGGATGCCCTTGCGAGCGGGGGATTTTGAGTCCCCTGCGTCTACCAGTTTCACCACTCCGGCACAGCCAGTCTCTATTAAAGGCCTTGCCAAATGTCAAGAAAAATGTATTGACAAGCGCAAAACCCGTATGCTAACTCTCGATCCTTATTGAAGATGCGCCTGTCGTGGGGCTGTAGCTCAGCTGGGAGAGCGCTTGAATGGCATTCAAGAGGTCACGAGTTCGATCCTCGTCAGCTCCACCAAATAATTAATAGAGGGTTAGCTTGAATCGGTTAACCCTTTTTTAATGTTACGGCGATCTGCAGCACCTTTTATTTTACTGAACATCAGGAATGCTATCGATGAAGGAATTTGATTCGGACACTCTCGCGCAATTCGACGGACACGACGGAAAGCCTGTCTATATAGCATACCAGGGAAAGGTGTTCGATGTAAGCGGGAGCAAACTGTGGGCAGGCGGCCTCCACATGAAACGCCATAACGCAGCCCGCGAGCTCAGCGTAGATATTGAGGCGGCACCTCATGGTGAGGAGGTCTTTGAAAGATACCCGCAGGTAGGGATTCTAAGGGAGAAGACGGAACCCATAAGGCCTATGCCGATGGTCCTATCGTCCCTTATCAGTCGTTTTCCCTTCCTCGAAAGACACCCTCATCCCATGACGGTTCATTTCCCCATCGTCTTCTTCTTATCCGTTGTTCTTTTTAACATCCTGTATCTCTCTTATGGCGTAAATTCCTTTACGAGCACGGCTTTGCATTGCCTGATCGCCGGGCTGTTATCCATGCCGGTTGCCATTGTGACGGGATTGTTTACCTGGTGGCTGAACTATCTGGCGCAACCGATGAGAGCCGTAACGTTAAAGATGATACTGTCTGCCATTCTTCTCATTGCGGCAACAGGCTCCCTCCTCTTACGAATATTCGAGCCCGGCATACTGGAAACCCAGGGAATTGCAAGGATCATTTACTTGATACTCATCCTGTCATTCGTGCCGCTTGTATCGGTGATAGGATGGCTCGGAGCGACTTTGACTTTTCCCATCGCAAAAAAATGACGCCAGCCCATCTTAGCAATTCACGGACACTGTGAATTAATCTCCGCCGTGATTTCCTGCATTTAACAGGCAAAGATTCCTGTAAAATATTTTTGTTTGACTTGTGGACCAAATTCTTTTAAGAAACAGCATATTCAAACCCGCTATAGCGCAGTTTATCGTGTGCTATATCCCGTCTTTAAATAAGGAGGATAAAATGAAACGCCTGTCTTTCTTCGTCACACTAATCTTTATCGTCAGTCTTTTTTCGGTAAGTGCGTATGCCCAGGAGGTGCTCAAACTGGGTATTCCTCTGCCCCTTACGGGCACTAACGCGAAATTCGGAGAAATAGAAAAGAAGTCCTATGAGATTGCCAAGGAGGAAATAAACGCCAAGGGAGGCATTAAAGGAAAAAAGATAGTCCTGGAATTTGAGGACTCCCAGGGCAAACCGGAAGTGGCGCGATCTATAGTTGAGAGACTCGTCGATGTGAGAAAACAGCCTGTAGTCTTCGGTGAGTATAGTTCTTCCTGCTCGAAAGCAATTGCAGCTGTTGCAGAGGAGAGAAAAGTTCCTTATTTGGTCGTTACCGGCGCTACGGATGATATTACTCAGCAGCGCTACAAATACGTGTTCCGCCTGAACCCCACGAACGCATATTATGCAACAGGACTTATGTCGTTCCTTAATACAGTCGTGAAACCAAAGACGATCGCGATTCTTTATGAGAGCTCAGACTTTGGAACCTCCGGCGCCGAGGATATGGTGCACCAGGCGAAGAAAGCCGGCATGCAGGTTCTCGTAAAGGAACAGTATGAAAAAGGCGCGGTGGATTTCAGACCGATTTTATCGAAAGTCAAGGCGGCAAAGCCTGATGTCATCTACATGGTTTCATATGTTATGGATGCGGCGCTCCTCATGAGACAGATAAAAGAGTTGCGGATCGACTCAAAACTTTATGCGGGCGGCGCTGCCGGATTCGCCATCCCGGAATTTATACAGAATGCGAAAGAGGCTTCAGAGCTTGTCATGACAGCCACCCTCTGGAGTCCCCAAATAGCGTATCCGGGGGCAAAGGAGTTTGCAGAAAAGTATAAGAAACTCTACAGGGATTACCCCTCCTATCATGGTGCAGAGGCGTATTCAGCCCTTTACGTTATAAAGGATGCCCTTACCCGGGCAAAATCCTGGAAGCCGGATGATATCCGCGCGGCCTTGAGAGCGACAAACATGATGACGGCCTTTGGCCCTGTAAAATTTCAGGATAAAGAAGGATATACGAACCAGAACTTCATGGACACCCTCGTGATGCAGGTCATCAAGGGAAAACACGAGACCATCTGGCCGCAGAAATATGCAAGCGCCAAATACGTATACCCTATCCCGAAATGGAGAGAGCGAAGATAGCAGAAGGTAGATGAATGGAGCAGCTTGAACTCTTTTTGCAAACCCTGATAGCGGGGTTCATGTTAGGGGGGCTTTATGCGCTGATTGGCCTTGGCATGGCGCTTATTATGGGCGTCATGAGGGTCATCAATCTTGCCCACGGTGATTTCATGATGATAGCCATGTATATCGCCTACTGGCTTTTTACGCTGTTTGAAATAGACCCCTATGTCTCTGTGTTTATTGCTGCCCCCGCGCTCTTCTTGTTCGGCCTTGTAATTCAAAAGTACCTGCTAACCCCTGTCATGAAGGTGGAATCCATACTGCCCCATAACCTCGTGATACTCACCGTGGGTCTGGCCATGGTATTTTCCAACCTGGCAACGGTGTTCTTCACGGGAGACTATCGGTCAACACCGGTTAGCTATGCCTCAGATGCCTGGTATCTGACCGATTATTGGCCGGCTTCTCCTATAGAGTTGTCCCTTTCCATGCCGTGGACATTGTCGTTTGTCGTTGCGGTTATTATCACAATAGCCTTATGGATATTCCTCACCAAGACGGATACAGGGAAGTCTATCAGAGCCACAGCACAGGACGTCGATGCGGCGCTCCTGTTGGGCGTCAATGTAAACCGGGTCAGGATGGTAACCTTCGGTATCGGATTGGTCCTTGTTGCGGCTGCCGGCTGTCTCTTCATCCCCATCTATTATCTCTACCCGGCGCTGGGCAGACAATTCACGAATGTCGGATTCGTTATCACAGTCATCGGCGGCATGGGTTCAACAAACGGTGCTGTAATTGGGGGATTGATCCTCGGTATTTTTGAGTCTATGACGGCCACCTATATCGGGATGGGATGGGCGCCTGCGGGGAGATTCGCAATTTTCGTGGCAGCCCTCGTATTTCTGCCCGGAGGGATAGCATCGATCATCAGGAAGAGGAGGTTAGGAAAATGAAAAAATACCTGCCTCTCATCATCTTTGCCGGCCTTTGCGTCGTCCCGCTCATGGATCTCAGCTCATATGTCATGCACATACTAATCCTCGTCCTCATGTGGTCCGTAATCGGCATGGCATGGAACATACTCGGTGGATATACAGGCCAGGTTTCCTTCGGACATGCAGCCTTCTTCGGCTTTGGCGCATACACAGCGGGGATTCTCTATTACCATTTAGAAATATCTGCCTGGTGGGGCATACCGGCATGCGTCGTCGTACTCACGGCGCTCTCCCTGGTTGTCGGATATATCTGTCTGCGGCTCAGGGGCGCCTACTTTGCACTTGCCACCCTCGCCCTCGGTGAAATATGCAGGGTGACCACAGAAAATCTTGTCGATTTCACCCAGGGTAACATGGGAATAATGATAAGGGAAAGGACATGGATTGACAAGACCTGGTACTTCTACATCATACTCTTCATTGCCGCGGGAACATTTATCCTGATTAAGGCAGTCATGGAATCCAAACTTGGATATTATTTCGTAGCAATCAGGGAGGACCAGGATGCCGCAGAATCCCTTGGAATAGACACAACCTTTTATAAAACAATCTCCCTTTGCTTAAGCGGTGTCCTCACCGGAATCGCAGGCGCTTTTTTCATGAACTACATGGGATATATCGATCCCGGTGTCGTATTCCCTCTCTATGACATTTCCATAACAACGGTGATGGTCGTTATGGTTGGCGGTGCTGCCACCTACTGGGGCCCCGTTGTAGGCGCGGTCATCATGGTTTTTCTTGCTGAAGAAATACGCTCTCTCCCGTATATAGGGGCCGCACACATGACTATCTTTGGCGTCATTCTCATACTGATTATCCTGTTTGTGCCAAATGGCATTGTCGGTGATTTCCGTAAATTGATCAGGCCCTTCAAGAGCAAGAAGGAGGCGTCATCATGAGTCTCATCGAGGTGAAAGATGTTACCATGCGATTTGGCGGACTTGCCGCCGTCGCAGACGTTTCCTTTGTACTGAACAAAGGTGAGATACTTGGTCTCATCGGCCCAAACGGCGCGGGAAAAACAACCCTGTTTAATGTCATCAACGGATTCTACCACCCGACTAAAGGTGATGTATTCTTGAATGGGAAAAGGGTTACAAACCTGAGACCTCATATACTTTGCAAGCTGGGTGTGGCAAGAACATTCCAGGTGGTAAGACCGCTGCAGAGGATGTCCACCCTCGATAATGTTGTGGCTTCGGCTTTCATAAGGACCAAGAGCAAGGCAGAGGCAGTGGAGGTGTCCCTCGAATTGCTGCAGTTTACGGGCCTTTCCGACGATACAAATGTCCTCTCCAAGGGACTCCCCCTCGGCAAAAGAAAAAGGCTCGAGATCGCCCGCGCCCTTGCCACACAACCTGAGATTATCCTGCTCGACGAGGCCTTTGCAGGACTCAACCCGACAGAGATCAACGAACAGATCGAGATCGTGAAAAAGATAAGGACGGAAAGGGGAATAACCATCCTCATTATCGAACATCATATGAAAGTGATCATGGCTGTCTCCGATAGAATTGTCGTACTTAACTACGGTCAAAAAATAGCGGAAGGGACGCCTTCAGAAATTGGCCACAATCCCGTTGTCATTGAAGCCTACCTGGGAGAGGAACACAATGCTTGAGATCAAGAACATTGATGTTTTTTATGGCGACGTCCAGGTGATCTGGGACATTTCCTTTAATGTAAAGCAGGGCGAGATTGTAGCCCTCATCGGGGCAAACGGGGCAGGAAAATCGACTACACTGAAAACCATATCCGGCATCTTGAGACCCAAGAAAGGCGAGATTCATTTCAATGATATACCAATACATAAAGTGGAACCTTACAAGCTGATTGAAATAGGGCTGGTCCATGTGCCCGAGGCAAGAAGGCTCTTTGTGGAAATGTCCGTCGAGGAAAATCTCGATATGGGTTCTTTAAAAGGGGAGGCAAAAAAGGAGCGTGAAATAACCAAACAACTGGTGTTCGAACTGTTTCCAAGACTCCTTGAGAGAAGGAGGCAGCTTGCAGGGACATTAAGCGGAGGTGAGCAGCAGATGCTTGCTATCGGCAGGGGCCTCATGGCAAAGCCGAAACTGCAGATGTTTGATGAACCGTCCCTCGGTCTTTCTCCCATCCTTGTGAAGGACATATTTAACGTCATAAAGAGAATAAAGGAAGAAGGAACAACAGTACTGATCGTAGAACAGAACGTAAAACAGACACTGGCCATCGCCGACCGCGCCTACGTCCTGGAAAACGGAAAGATAGCCCTTGAGGGGACAGGTGCAGAGTTGCTCAACAACGAACACGTCCGGACAGCCTACCTCGGTGTTTAGTAGAGTGATGCCCGGCCTTCCGCAAGGCAAAGCCGGAAGGAAGGTCGTAGTCGAATTGACCATCCATTACTGATCAATCCCATTTAGTCAATAATTCCCTTCATTGCGCCATAATTCGGCTTGCCTTGACAGCGAAAGACAACGTTTGCTCATTTTTCCCTTACAAGTTAAAAGGATCGTCGAAGAAATGATGTGCGATGATAATTTGTCGGCATTTTCTCAACAAGTATGATATGCACGCAGTCGAGAAAAAGCCCGAAAGACATTACCCGTGGTATAAGAGAGAGCGGACAAGAAATTCAGGGAGAACGTATGGCAAAAAGAAATAGGAAGAAACAGGCGGCAGTTCCGTATGAGTTTATTCAAGAAGTAAATAAAATGAGCAAGGATGAGATCGTCAAACGCTTCATCCAGGAAGAGAATGATCTTAAGGCCATGAAGAATGTCAAGAGGGAGGATGAACAAATCTCCGAGCTCGCTTCGCAGATAAAACATAAAGAGGAGAATATTAAAGACAGGATAGATACCCTCAAGGAAAAGATGAAGGCGATAAGGGAGGAAGACGAAGAGTTCGTGGAGCTCAAGGAAAACAAGAAGGCTCTTGAAGGCGGCTACCGCGATGAAATGAAGCGGCGCAGGACTTATCGTGATTACCTGTATGAGACAATGCAAAAGATTTTTCAGGAATGATATTTTTTACCAAACACTGAATCCTCCTGAGATATACATGATATGAACCTGTCAGATATCCGGTTTCCCCGAGAGTTGGAAGCCGATGGCAATACCGATACCATCCGTCAGGCGCTGATGGCCCGCACTGTAAAGCTCTGGCCCGGTGGTAGCCTTGATGTTTCAATGATCATGATCAGTGACCCACTGAAAAAAGCGCTCCAGAAGGCCAGACTCAAAGGGCAGATGCGATGCGGATTCGAAGCAATCTTTGATAAGCTGGAAAACGAAAGAAAAGGAATTTCGAATGTCCGGGAGCGCCAGGGCGCCCCCTATGGGGATCGGGTTTCAAGGCTGCTTTTATTCTCAAACGATGGGGCCGAGCGTCTTTACCGGCATATTGAACAACTCCTGCAGGCGCACGCCCCCAGACTGCTGGGGTGTTTCCTGGATATCGACGGCATTGCCCTCGGTAATTTAATCACCGGCAAAGACCGGCAGATCAAGATCGTGATGGCTGAACACAAGGAAGCCGTTTCCGACATATTACGTGGGATAATTGCCGGTCATTGATATTGTTTTGCCTGAGCCTCTGTGCGAGTAAAGAGGCTGTTTATACCTTCCCGGGTTTGATGTTCTCTTTCAGGCGAGCTTTTTTCTGACTACCTCAGCAATTTTCTCGCAGTGTTTTACTGTTTCCTCTTTGGTAGGGCCCTCAACCATGACGCGGCACATACTCTGTGTCCCCGAATAACGTACCAGCACGCGGCCCCTGTTTCCCAGGGCATCTTCTGCGCCTTTGATCGCTCTTGCTATCTCCGGCACTGTTGACAAGTCAGGCCTTGCCTTGACGTCTATGTTGATCAGCACCTGCGGAAATACAGTCATGATCTTTGCGAGTTCAGAAAGAGGTTTCCCTTCTCTCTTCACTGCAGTCAGCACTTGTAATGCTGTTATGATGCCGTCTCCCGTTGTATGGTGTGGAAGAAAGATCAAATGACCCGAGTCCTCGCCGCCTATTGCCGCACCTCTGGCACGCATCTCTTCCAGAACGTTCCTGTCTCCCACGTTGGTAATTACGGAATTAATGCCCATGGCTTCGAGGGCAAGTCCCAGGCCGATGTTGCTCATTACAGTGCGCACGACCAAATTATTGGTGAGAGTCCCTTCCTTCTTCATCATCCTCGCACAGATGGCAAGGATCTGATCACCCGTCAGCACCGCGCCCTTTTCATCAACGGCTATGAGACGGTCGCCGTCGCCATCGAAAGCAAATCCGACATCTGCCTTTCTCTTCACGACTTCGTGGGCGAGCTTCTCCGGGTGCTGGGACCCGCACTTGACGTTTATGTTGACCCCGTCAGGATGATCAAACAGGGTTGTCACTTGAGCCCCCAGTTCAAAAAAAGTGTCCGGCGCTATTCTATAGGTCGCCCCATTTGCGCAATCGAGGACGATCCTCGTTCCCTCCAGGGTGTATTCCTTGGGAAAAGTATGTTTCAAGAAAACTGTGTACCTTCCCCTCGCGTCATCCAATCGATATACCTTGCCAAGATCTCCCGGCGCAGGGCGCTCCCTATCCTTGTCGCTTGCGAAAATAAAGTCCTCTATGGCAAGCTCCTTCTCGTCGGGAAGTTTGAATCCTTCGGAAGAAAATATCTTGATGCCGTTATCTTGAAGGGGATTGTGAGATGCGGATATGACGATACCGGCGTCAGCCCTCATGCTGCTTGTGAGAAAGGCAATGCCCGGCGTCGGCATGACGCCGATCATGATGGCATTTACCCCCATGGAGCAGATCCCCGATACGAGGGCGCTCTCAAACATATACCCGGAGATGCGGGTATCTTTTCCGACAATGACCTTCGCCACATGACCCTTTTTTTTGAACAGATGTGCCGTAGCGCGGCCGATGTTCAAGGCCATTTCGGCTGTCATCGGATATTCATTGGCGATGCCCCGTATGCCGTCCGTACCGAAAAGCTTTCCCAAACAGGTCCTCCTCTATCATCTTGAGTGGACAGCCCTTCAAAGGGAGCTGCCGTCACACGGGATTTTTACAATAAGTGGGATGATTTTGCAATAATGATAAATCTGTGATCTTACAAATGCTGATTGGTTCCAAACCGGGTCAAGAGAACTCCTCCCAGGCCAAGGACGATGGCGCACACCTTGACCATCCAGCCCACATACGGTATCCATCCGATTAACCACAGGATGACAAGTCCCCATATGGTCTCACGCATCATACTTTGATCATTCCTCTTGAGGACGGCGAACAATCTTCTTCCGACAAGCTGTGACACTGAAATAAAACCGATGAGTACAGCGGTGAGAACGACGGTCATTTCCAGGGGAATCAGGACGATGCCGACAACCGAAATTGCCAGAAGTACGGCCAGTGGGACAATCAACACCAGCCCGCCAAGGCCCCACACAGTAACTTTGAAAGGCTTCTCCTTGATTGCTGCCGAGACCAGACGCACCGGCTTCGGAATCAGAAGCACCGTCACGACGGTAATGATCAGGAGGCCGAGGAAAATGGACATGGAGATAACGGCAAAGATCCATGACCACCCTTCCCACTCTTCACTGAGGGCGTTTGTCACGGCTTGAGAGATATCATTGGAATTGATCTCCGTAACGCTGCCACGGACTTCTGCGCCTTTCCCCCTGACAATGATCCCTCCCAGGCAAAAGACATTACCGCCCACGACGGCTGTATTCGCAAGCACCACAGACCCTCCGATGGCTATCACGTGGTTTTCAACGGTGCCCTCCACGGTAATCTGCCCGCCTATGGCCACGACGTTGTGGACCTTCGTGCCGTCCTCAATCGTGAGATCACTGCCGATTTTCACGACACTCTGACTCTCCGCCCTGACTGTCGTCACCGAACAGAAGATGAGCCCGAGAATCAGAAAAAGTGCCATCTTCTTTTTCATAGTTTTCCTTTAAGCTGCACGGATATTAATATCTCTCTGCTAACGCTATGTCTCTATACCGTTTCTATGCGATAATCGGCCGCGACTGCGAAAATATTCGATGACCACAGGGAGTACGGAAACCACAATGATACCAAAGATGACAAAAGTGAAGTTACGCCGGACAGCAGGAAGATTGCCGAAATAATAGCCGCCAAGGATAAAAATAGCAACCCAGGCAACACTGCCCGCAATGTTATAAATTACGAAACGCAGGTATGACATTTTCCCGACCCCTGCCACAAAAGGTGCAAACGTCCGGATAATCGGGATGAATCTCGCGATGACTATCGTTTTCCCTCCGTGCTTTTCATAAAAATCATGGGTGCGGTCAAGATATTCCTTGTTCAGAAAACGAGCGTTGTCCTTGTGAAAAACTTTTGGACCAACGAATTTTCCTATGGCATAGTTCACCGTATTCCCCGCTACAGCGGCGATTGCAAGCAGGACCAGCAGCCATTCGATCTGGAGCACTCCCATGGCGGCAAAGGTGCCAAGTCCAAACAGAAGAGAATCTCCCGGCAGGAAGGGTGTAACTACAAGGCCTGTTTCACAGAATATGACAAGAAAGAAAATGAAATAGGTCCAACCGCCAAAGAACTGAATGATGGAAGCGAGATGCCGGTCAAGGTGAACGAAAAAATCTGCGAAATTGATAATCAGTTCCATTTTCTTTATCTAAAACACCATGATTGCTATGCGCAAGATATCTGTTCGATTAGTATAGTAAAGGGTTTGCTGTGTCAATAATAAAGAAGGGATGTCTGAGCGGATGCCCGGATATTTTTGTGCCGTCACTTTTTTAATTGATATTTGCTCCATTCATGTACTAAACTTTTCGGAAAAGGAGGCGGGCCATTCTCGAATTAGAGCCAAGGAAATGCACGAATTATCTGTAACGGAGAGCATCCTCAATATCGTCCTGAAGCACGCCCAGACCAACGGAGCAGAGAAGGTCCTCACCATCGGACTTAAGATAGGCGAGCTCAGCGAACTTGTTGGCGAGTGCATTCAGCAATACTTTGATTATCTCAGTAAAGGCACCATTGCGGAAGGGGCTGTATTGGAAATTGAAAGAGCGCCCATAATATTTGAGTGCACTGAATGCAAGATCACCTTCCAGGTTTCTTTGAGCCATACAAAAGATTTTACATGCCCCGAATGTCACGGGGCTAAGGTCACGCTGGTCTCGGGCCGTGAATTTTATATTAAGGATATAACGATCTCGTAATAAGGAGTGAAACAATGGCAGACATACGCCTGATTGAAATCAAAGAAGACATCCTGTCTGATAACAAAGACCTTGCCGACGAGATAAGGGATACGCTCAGAAGGCATAAAGTTTTCATGCTGAATCTTATGGCCTCGCCGGGAGGCGGAAAGACGAGTCTTATAATAAACACGATCCGAAAGTTGAAAGGGGTCATGAGAATCGCCGTGATCGAGGGTGACATCGATTCCGTGGTCGATGCGGAGAAGGTCGTCAAGGAGGGAATCCCGGCAGTTCAGCTTAAGACCGGTGGGTTCTGTCATCTGGATGCCTCAATGATCAAATTGGCCATCAACGAAATAGACCTCACTGGTCTTGACCTTCTCATCATCGAGAACATCGGAAATCTCGTCTGTCCCGCTGAATTCGATACGGGTGCCCACAAGCAGGCGATGATCCTCAGTGTTCCGGAGGGCGATGATAAGCCTCTCAAGTATCCCATGATGTTTAGCATATGCGACGTCCTCATAATCAATAAAATAGATTATCTCGGTATTGCCGATTTTGACATGGATGCCGCTAAGGAGAGGGTCGTCAAACTGAACCCCGGAATTAAGATCATCGACGTTTCCTGCAAGACGGGACAGGGCATAGAAGAATGGACCCATTGGCTGAAAAGAGAAGTGCAGACTTATCGGAATGCCCTTGCTCCTTGATGCCGACGCCTGTTGCACACATCTATAGCCAATGCGCGATTTTGCGAAGACCCGGATCTCTATGAACAGGGGAACGATTGACAGGCGGCATCTTAGTCCCCTTTCCAAGCCCACATCTTACTGAAGCAAGGAATTGTCGATGGATGTCTACGAGAGGCTGCGCGAAATTCTTGATGCCCACCCTTCCGGTGCGCCCAAATCAAAGGCGTTTGCTGAAATACTCCGTATTCTTTTTACGGACGAGGAGGCGGAGCTTGCCACACACATGAGCTTTTCGCCAAAGCCCGCTCATGAGATCGCGTCCGCTTGCGGCATTCCACCGGATGAAGCGGAATACCTCCTCGAGTCTATGGCAGATAAGGCGGTCATTTTTTCTCGCGAGAAAGATGGCACGCTGTCATATGGCCTGCTGCCAACAGTGCCGGGGCTGTTTGAATTCCCGCTGATGCGGGGCGCCAGCTCGCCGATCCACGAAAGATTGGGAAAGCTGTGGACGAAATACCGCAAAGAAGGGCTTGGGGCTTCCTTCGCCGGGAACCCGACCCCCATGGCGCGGGTCGTGCCTGTCCGGCAAGCCATGGATGCAACCGTCCATATCCACCCCTACGAGGAAGTTGCGAAGCTAATCGAGAAGGCAGACTATATAGCGCTCGGAAGCTGTGCCTGCCGCGTCAGCGTCGGCGCATGCCAATCTCCGAGAGATGTATGCCTGTTTTTTGATGCGCCTGCCCGGTTTCTGGTAGATCGACGGTACGCCCGTGCAATAGAGAGGGAGGAAGCACACAGCGTCCTGGACAGAGCGGAAGAAGCAGGCCTGGTGCATACAAGCAGCAACAGCGCCGACAGGGCTAGCTTTATCTGCAACTGCTGCCCCTGCTGCTGCATAATCCTGACAAGCCTCACCAGACTTAAATTACCCCATGGTTTTGCGAAAAGCGGATTCCAGCCTCAGGTTGACAGCGAGGCATGTACGGGCTGTCAGTTATGTGCAGACGAGAGGTGTCCTATGTCTGCCATTGAAATGAAAAACGATTGCGCAGCAGTCGACTACGAAAAATGCATCGGCTGCGGGCTCTGTGTAACGGCCTGCCCGGCTGCTGCCATGACGTTGTTGAGGCGAAGCGAACAACCGGACATGCCTGCGACGTCTCAGGACTTGGGAATGACGGTGCTGAAAGAAAAAGATAAACTGGAGCGCTTTTTAAAAATCACAAAGAAGTAACGCCGGTGTAAACTTCAATGATGAAGTTATCAATCCCGCGCGGAGCCTGCCTGGAACACGGCGAAGAAGGCCTGCTCCCGGCCTTCTTCGTAACCTATTCCGGCCGCCGCTTCAGAGCCTCTTGATCCTTCTTGCGCAGAATCTATTTCACCTTCTATCATAGCTTTCCTTGTTTTTTTTCTTCCGGACTTCGCGTCTGTAAAAAAAATTTGCAAATTTATAAAAAAATCCTTGAAAAATTCGGAAAAATTTTTTATGAAGAAGGCAACATACAACATAGAAACGAGGCGAAAATAAAAAAGCAGCCCTACAGATGATATTGCGAGACACCGTACCACTGCTTTCTCGCGTCCATGGGTCTGCTGGGGCATGGAACAATTGCACTGTCGATTTCCGGGAGCAAGGGCCGTATCCCGATTTGAGTGGGTGCTTGGTCCGACTTCTAAAAATATGAAGCATCGTCATCTGCTCCACGTGAACCTGCGAAGAAGGAGGTAGTGCAATATGCCTTTAGCGAGAGGTCGCACCGATCTACCGGTCCTGTTGCTTCACAATATCGATCGAGCATGGGATCCCGCCGACATAGATCTCACACTTCAGGAAGTTGCAAATCTTGAGTTGGTCTTAGAAGAGCAGGGACATCCTGTCACCAACGTGCCTGTCTTCAACGCCGATCTCAGTTCATGCCTCAGCTCCTATGACCCCGACCGGCATATCGTATTCAACTGGTGCGAGGAGATTCCCGGTGTGCCGCATAGTGAAGCGCTCGCTGCGGAGACGCTCGAGGAGTTAGATTTCACATACACAGGCTCTACACCAGAGGTGCTGCGTCTCTGTTGGCATAAGGAAAAGGTTAAGCGCCTGTTGGAAAGAGCCGGTGCGCCGACGCCACGCTGGCGTATTTACAATTCCGCCGATGTCGATGATTGGAACTGTTTTCCGGCGATTGTAAAGCCATCCAGAGAACACTGCAGTTACGGGGTTACTACGGATGCCGTCGTCACTTCACCTCGTAAACTGTGCGATCGGATTTCTTATATACTTGATAAATTTCGTCAACCTGCTCTTGTTGAAGACTTCATTGACGGGCGGGAATTCCATGTAACCATCTGGGGAAACGGCAACATCCGGATGCTGCCCCCTGCCGAAATGGACTTTGCCCTCTTCGAAGATGTGCGCGATCGTCTCTGCACTTACGATTCCAAATTCATGCCGGGCTCATCCCACTATGTGAAGATCGGCCTGCAATTGCCGGCGCCCCTCAACGACATAGAGTATCAACGGCTGAAGAAGACCAGCATTCTGGCCTATAAGACCATCGGCTGCCGCGACTATGCCCGGCTTGACATCAGGCTCCGGGATGGTATTTTTTACATACTCGATGTTAATCCCAATTCCGATATCAGCGCCGAAGCCAGCATGGCGTGCGCCGCTGAATTTGCGGGCTACTCGCACGGGGAGATGATCAGCCATATCATCAACCTTGCCGCCAGGCGTCACCCTATCTTCAGGAAACGCCCTGCAAGAGCGGCAGCGTTATCAGAATCTTTTCAATACGCGTAGCGATCTTTTCTCACTTTCGTGACCGGTCCCGACCTTTTTCATACCAAAGAGTGCGTTCTAAACTCTCAGAACCGCTTCCACTCTGTGTTCTTAAGTTTTCGAGACTCACTAATAGTTTTCTGAAACCTTGATTTTCAGAGATCGAATTCAATCCATCACCGCACGGCTTGCGCCCCCGCGCATACAGCCTGTCCGAGAGAGATGCAGCCGTCGTTCGTAGGTATCGCCCTGTGGAAGAAAACATCAAAGCCCTCCTTTTTGAGTTCCTTTATTGTTCCTTCGGTCAGGATGCGGTTCTGGAAGCACCCCCCGCTCAGGACGACCCGGTTCAGCCCCGTCTTACTCCGTATAGTCCGGGCCATTTGGCTGAAGGCGACCTGCAGGGTGAGATGAAAGGAAAAGGCGAGCTCACCGCTGTCCTTCCCTGCCTGCAACCTCTTGGTGATTGCACGGATCATGGGCGAGAAATCAAGGTGCATGACACCTTCGACCTCTTCGATGGCGAATCGCATGACCCTACCGCTCCCATACCTCGCCATGGCTTCCAATTCCATCGCCGCCTGTCCTTCGAAGGTTACATTCCGGCGAAGACCAAGGATAGCGGCGACACCGTCGAAGAGCCTTCCCAGGCTTGAAGTCAGGGGTGAATTGAATCTGTGCGTCATTATCCTGTCCATGGTTTGATAGTAGGATTTCTCTGGAACTATATCCAGGCTTTTTGCGACATCCGGCCAGTCATCTCCGTAGGTCTGTTTAAGTAGACTCACGGCAATCCGCCATGGTTCCCTGATGGCCTTCTCGCCGCCCGGCAGGAGGTAAGTGGCCAAATGGCCGATGCGTGTGAAGGCGGACTCAGATGCAAGGAGGAATTCGCCTCCCCATACTGAGCCGTCCGTGCCGTATCCCGTGCCGTCCATGGCGATGCCGATGACCTCTCCTTCAATGCCATTTTCCGCCATGGAACTTACGATGTGGGCATGATGGTGCTGGACCCGTATGACACGGGAAGCCGGAAGCCCCCCTGCAAACTTCGTCGTGTAGTAGGCGGGGTGGAGATCGCAGGCGACAATCTCGGGGCGGCATTCGGCGATCCTCTGCATCAGAGAGAGACTCTCCCCGTAAAAATCCCTCGCCTCCGGGGTCTCCATGTCTCCTATGTGGGGACTCAGGAAAGCAAGGTTTCCTTTCAAGATGCAGAGGGTCGTCTTCATCTGCGGACCCAGGGCAAGGACAGGAGGATATGACTTAGCAAGAGTGATTGGTATCGGTGCAAAACCTCTGGACCGGCGGATGATCCTTCTTTCACCGGAAGACACAGTAGCAATGGAATCATCGCACCGCACAAGGATGTCTCTATTATGTACGAGGAAGTAATCGGCTATGCCATCCAGACGCTTTATCGCCTCCCTGTTTTCGATACAGATGGGCTCATCCACCTGGTTCGCGCTGGTCATAACGAGGGCATGAAAGTGTTTTTCCAAAAGCATGTGATGGAGCGGCGTGTAAGGGAGCATTATTCCAAAATCAGACACCCCCGGGGCGACGGTGGGGGAAATTATAGCGCACCCTCTCTTCCGGGCAAGGACTATGGGCCTCTGGGGAGACAGGAGAATCAGCTCTTCCTCCTTACCGATCCTGGAAATCCGCAAGGCCGTCTCCACATCTCTCACCATTATGGCGAGCGGTTTTTCCTCCCTGAACTTCCTTGACCTCAGCCTTTTTATGGCTTCGTCATTGGCAGCGTCTACGGCAAGATGAAAACCTCCAAGCCCTTTTACGGCGACTATATATCCGGAGAGAAGCAATCCGATGGTTCTCTGGAGGGGGTCTTCGTGAGGCAGGATGTTCCCCTTCCCATCGAGAAGAATAAGTTGCGGCCCGCAGACGGGGCACGCGTTGGGTTCGGCGTGAAAACGGCGGTCTGCCGGGTTTTCATACTCCTTTTGGCAGAGGGCACACATGGGGAAACAGGACATGGACGTGTTGATCCGGTCGTAGGGGATATCCTTGATGATCGTCAGCCTAGGGCCGCAGTTTGTGCAATTGATGAAGGGGTAGCGGAATCGTCGATCTGCAGGCTCGAAAAGCTCCTTCAGACAGTCGCCGCAGGTTGCGATGTCGGGCGTAATATGAACTTTACCGGGGCCCCTCGCATCGCTCTCGATGATCCGGAACCCATCATCGTTATTAACTTCTATATCTTCTGAGGAAATTTCCGAAATATCGGCAAGAGGAGGAAGTTCTTTGTTCACGCTCGACATGAAGGAGTTGATGGCGTCCGCAGGGCCTTCCACCTCGACAACAACCCCATCCGGACGATTCTGGACGAAACCTGACAGTGAATGTTTTGTTGCTATGCGATAGATAAAGGGGCGAAATCCCACACCCTGAACAACGCCGGAAAATAGGCAGCGTACTCTCTTGATCACTGAATTTTGTTTGCTCCCGTCATTATCATTTGAAGACTCAGACTATTTTCCCCCTCCAAAAAGAAAGATACATCATTTATGAATCGAGATGATACTTGTAATAGGCTGCGCAGGTGCCCTCTGATGACACCATGCAGGGACCTATGGGGTTGGTCGGGGTGCACGTTTTTCTGAATAAGGAACACTTAGCGGGAACCATGACTCCTTTGAGGACATCCCCGCAACTGCAGCCCTTGATCTCTACAGAGTGAATCGGGGGAACGTCGAATTTTTCAAGCGCGTCGAAGGCTTTAAACTCATCCCGCAGGAAAAGGCCGCTTGCCGGTATTCTGCCAAGCCCCCGCCAATCTGCATCTCCTGCGCGGAAGACCCTGTTTATGATATCCCGTGCTCGGGGGTTTCCCTGGGGTTTGACGCCCCTCGCGTACTGTATGGCGACCTCTCTTTTCCCTTCCGCAATCTGACCTAAGATCATCAGTATTCCTTCCAGAACATCGACGGGTTCAAAACCCGTAATGACGGCGGCCTTTCCAGCTTCTGCTATTACATTATATGGACTCAGACCTATGATCGTACTTACATGCCCGGGACAGATGAAGCCGTCAATATTAAGGGACGGGTCTTCGATGAGGGCTTTGAGGGCCGGCGGCACCACTTTGTGCACGGGGAAGACGGAAAAGTTTTTAATCCCCTTCTTTCGACAGAGTTCCACGACAGAGGCTACCATGGGAGTCGTTGTTTCAAAACCGATACCCATCATAACCACTTCCTTCGCAGTGTTTTTCTCGGCAATATCAATGCAATCCGTGGTAGACGCAATCACCCGGACATCAGCTCCGGCCGCCCGGGATTTCTGCAGGCTCGCGCGTCCTGTCCCTGGTACTCTGAGCATATCACCGAAGGTGGCAAAGATCGTTTTCTTCATTCCGGCAAGGTGAAGGGCTTTATCGACATCGTGGATAGAGGTGACGCAGACGGGGCATCCTGGCCCTGAAACAAGCCTTATGTGTTCCGGCAGAAGCTTTTTGATTCCGAAGCGGCCAATCACATGGGTGTGAGTGCCGCAGATCTCCATAAGAGTAATTTCTTTTTCTATCTTCTCTGCGCGTTTTGCTATCGCGGCTATAAGGCCCTTTACGAGCGATCGGTCTCTGTACTCATCGATGTATTTCATTGCGGAGAATCCTCGTTCGACATGCACAGATCACTTATGTTGGGTGTTCTTTGCATCGAGATATTCCAGCGTCGTCTTCCAGAAGGAAAGGTCGTACTTGGTTTTTTCATACAGCCTGGCATTTATGATGGCAAGTCCGGCAAGCTCTGCCACGGCTGTCAGGAAGGCCACGTCCTCCCTGCTATACTCCCTTGTCTCTTGTGAATAGAGCCTCAGGATCCCGATGACACGCTTCCCGGCTATGATAGGAAGGGAAAGTATTGAGGCAATTCCTTCGCGGGCATTTTCATGAGGATACTCGATCCGCGGGTCCGCTGTCGCATCGAGGATCAGCACAGAAACGCCCTTCAGCGTCTCACGGATGCTCTTTTCCAAATGGACGGGGCCCTTCTTTAGATAGGTTTCACTCAGGCCCTTCGATGCCATCATGTCAAGCTCCCGCGTTGTTTCATTGACCAGGCGCAGCGAGCATGCCTTCACGTTCATTACCGTAAGCACTTTTCCGAGCAACAGGTCTATCACGCGCCGTGAGTCCAGAGTGGATAGGATAGTTCTGGCAATATCATGAAGCGCCCGGAAATACTCGAGGCTCTTGGAAGGATCGACCTGTTCAACGGTAAAAGGTCTTAATCGTTGCTTCGGTCTCTTGCGCTCCTCCGGCAGGTCGATACCGACTTGTCTGAGAAGGGAAGAAAGTCTGACGCCCTCATCCTGGTAGATTTTTGCATTGGCGATGGCGAGTCCCCCCATCTCTGCCAGTGCCGAGACGAATTCGATCTCTTCGTCGCTGAAGTCACGCGGCTCCTCCGAATATAGTCTGAGAACGCCTATGACCTTGTCTTTCGCTATCATCGGGACTGAAAGGATCGTGTTGATGCCCTCTCTTATCTTCTCATCCCTGTACTGTATCCTCGAATCGTTGTGGGCGTCCTTGACAAGGACAACCTTCCCCTCCATTACTTCCGGAATGCTTTCGTCCGAACTCAAGGGGCCTTTGTTAAGATACTTCTTGCTGAGCTTATGCGAGGCAGCGAGCTCCAGACGTTTGGTCTGATCGTCAATAAGCCTTAGACTTCCGGCCTTGGCCCCGAGGGCGCTGACCGTTTTCTTAACCAAAATTTTTAGAATTTCCTTAAGAGACAGAGAGGAAAAAATGGTTTGATTTACATCAAAAAAAGTCCGCAGGTATTCGGTCGTCCTCTGTTCCGCCATCATTCACCTTCGTCTTAAGAAATATGAATTTAGTCCTGTTTATAATATATGGGTAAAGGATCTGCCTGTCAAGAGAGTGACGTCCCTTCTGCCACTACGATCAGGCATTAATCTCCTGGGCGAAAAATCTAGCGCCCGCCCTTGATTTGTCTTTTTTCTTTTTTTAAGAGGAATTTAAATTTATTGCCTGACCATTCGCCGTCATGCTTCGAACCGTCAGGGAGGGTTAAGACCCCGCCGCCGAAAAACTTGTCTTCTTTCCATTTCCCTTCATAAGTTGAACCGTCCGGGAATGTCAAAATCCCCTGCCCGTGGAACATATCATTTTCCCATTCGCAATCGTACTTCTTACCGTCCGGGAGTATTAACACCCCCCTCCCGTTTTTGCTGCCGTCTTTCCATTGTCCCGTATATTTGCTCCCATCAGGCAGGGTCAATGTCCCTATCCCGCTGATATTCCCGTCCTTCCATGTACCTTGATAACGGCTGCCATCGGCGAGTGTCAAGACTCCCTGTCCATTCGGAAGGCCCTTCTCCCAATCGCCCTCATACTTGCTTTCGTCCGGCCACTTGAAGATCCCGGTTCCGTGAAAGACACCTCCCTTAAACAGGCCGTTATAATTGCTCCCGTCCGGATGGCCGTAAATTCCATTGCCGTCATGGGCATCATCCTTCAATGCAAAGTCAACTTGTCCGCTTTCCAGGATTTCTTTGACCAGCTTTTTCAATGCCCTGCTCCTCTGTCATACATGCGTAATCTTCCTATGCGATGAATTTGCCGTTCTCAAACCGACCCGCATACTTTCTGCCGCCCGGAAACGTCATGGTCCCCAAACCGTGAGGCATGCCATTTGCCAGTTCGCCTTCATATTTTCTTCCATCACTCAGGGACAGTATACCTCGTCCATGATATTTGTTGTTCTTGAACTCGCCCGAATATCGGTCTCCGTTTGGATATGTCAAGACCCCTTTCCCATTTGACGACCCGTTCTTAAATTCACCCACATATTTTGTACCATCTGCAAGGATCAAAGAACCGTTCCCTTCATATTTTCCCATTTTGAATTGACCTTCATATTTTTTCCCGTCCGGGGAGATATCGATTCCTTCACCGTGGAACTGATCATCCATCCATGCTCCTGTGTATTTTCGTCCACCCGCCATAGTCAATATTCCTGAGCCTTCTCTCACGTCCTTCTTCCAATAGCCTGTATAGACGGAACCATCCGCGAGGGTGAAAATGCCCTGCCCATTCCTTTCTCCCCCTTTCCACTCGCCCATATACTTCTCACCGCCAGGAAAGATCATGGTCCCCTGCCCATGAGGAAGATCATCCTTTAGTTCACCCACATAGCTTCGGCCATCAGGATATGTTATCGACCACTGTCCATGAGAGATGGCAGACTTCTTTTCGGGAGTTTCGGCTTCCTCGTCTGCTTTGTGTCTTGCCTTCGCCTCTTCTTCCTCGTCAGCTTTGGCTTTAGTTTCTGCCTCTGCCTTTTGTATGGTTGCCTCCTCCAGCTTCTTTCTAGCCTCTGTTTCTGCCTGAGCTCTCCTTTCAGCCTCTTCCCTTGCCTTTGCTTCTTCTGCCAAGCGTCTTTCTATTTCAGCTCGCGCTCTTGCTTCTGCTTCTGCTTCTGCTTTAGCTCTGGCTTCCGATTCTGCCTTCAGTCTGACCTCTGCCTCTTCCCTAGCCTTTGCCTCTTCTGCTAAGCGTGCCTCTATTTCAGCCCGCGCCGTTGCTTCTGCTTCCGCTCTCTCTTTCGCTTCTGCTTCTGCCTTAGTTCTTCTTTCAGTCTCTTCCCTTGCCCTCGCCTCCGCCGCCAGACGCGCCTCTACTTCAGCTCGTGCCTTTGCCTCTGCTTCCGCCCGTGCTTTCGCTTCTGCTTCCGCTTTCTTCCTTGCCTCTGCCTCTTCTTTCGCCCTCCTTTCAGCCTCTTCCCTTGCCTTTCCCACTTCTGCTAACCGCACTTCTACAAGGAATCGCGCCCTCGCCTCTTCTTCCGCTTTCGTTTTCGCTTCTTCTTCTGCCTTCTTCCCGGCCCCGGCTTCCTCCATGGCTCTCTTTTCAGTTTCCTCTCTCTTCCTCATCTCGGCTGCCAGCCGGTCCTCCACTTCCGCCCTTGCCTTTGCCTCTTCTTCTGCCTTCTTCTTTGCTTCCGCCTCAGCCTTCTTTGCTGCCTCTGCTTCTTCCCTGAACCGTGCTTCCGCTTCTTCCCTCGCCCGGAGCTCAGCAGCCAGCTGGGCTTCCACATGGGCCCGTGCTTTTGTCTCCGCTTCCACCTTCGCTTTCGCTTCTTCTTCCGCTTTCTTACCGGCGCCGGCTGCTTCTGCAAACCTTGCTTCGGCTTCTTCTCTTGCTTTCAACTCAGCAGCGAGACGCTCTTCTACCCGGGCCCGCGCCTTCGCCTCCGCCGCCGCCCTCGCTTTTGCTTCCCCTTCCGCCCTCTTCGCTGCCTCTGCTTCCTCTGTGAACCGCGCTTCCGCCTCTTCTCTCGCTCTCAGTTCGGCCTCCAAGCGGCTTTCTACATCAGCCCGCGTCTTTGCCTCTGCTTCCGCCCTTACCCTTGCCTCATTCGCTGCCTTCTTCCCCGCCTCGGCTATCTCTCTGAACTGCGCTTCTGCTTCTTCCCTCGCCTTCAATTCTGCAGCCAAGCGGTCTTCCAGTTCAGCCCTCGCTTTCGCCTCCGCTTCCGCCCTGGCTGTTGCTTCCTCTTCTGCCTTCCTTCCGGCCCCGGCCACCTCTGTAAACCGCGCTTCCGCTACTTCCCTCGCCCTTAGCTCGGCAGCCAATCGGGCTTCCACGTGCGCACGAGCCATTGCTTCCGCTTCTGCCCTCACTCTCGCATTCTCCGCTGCCCTCTTCCCGGCCTCGGCTTCCTCCCTTGCCAACTTTTCAGCGGCTTCTCTCGCCTTCACCTCGGCAGCCAGGCGAGCTTCTACGTGGGCTCGCGCTTTCGCCTCCTCGTACGTCCTCGCTCTCGCCTCTTCGGCCGCCTTCTTCTCTGCCTCCGCTACTCCTCTGAACTTCTCTTCGGCTTCCTCTCTCGCGCGGAGTTCCGCCGCCAGCTTTTCTTCCACGTGGGTCCGCGCCTTTGCCTCTGCCTCGGCCCTTGCCTGCGCTTCCTCAGCCGCCTTCTTTCCGGCCTCCGCTTCCTCTCTGGCTAACCTTTCGGCTGTTCCCCTCATCCTTAACTCGGCAGCCAACCGGGCTTCCACGTGCGCACGCGCCTGTGCCTCCGCTTCCGCTCTCACTCTCGCCTCCTCGGCCGCCTTCTTCTCTGCCTCCGCTACTCCTCTGAACTTTTCCTCGGCTGCTTCTCTCGCCTTTGTCTCTTGCGCCAGCCGGGCTTCCACTTCCAGTCGTGCTCTCGCTTCCGCCTCCGCTCTTGCTATTGCTTCCTCTGCAGCCTTTTTCCCTGCACTCGCTTCTTCTCGGAACTTTGCTTCCGCCTCTTCTCTCGCCTTTAATTCGGCTTCCAACCGTGCCTCTACGTGGGCTCGCGCCTTAGCTTCCTTCTCAGCCCTTGCCTCTGCCTCCGCTCTTGCCCTTGCCTCCTCAGTTGCCTTCTTTCCTGCCCCGACTTCCTCTTTCAACTTCGCTTCGGCTTCTTCCCTTGCCCGGATCTCCGCCGCCAAGCGGGCTTCCACGTGAACTCGCGCCTTAGCTTCTGCGTCCGCCCTTTCCTTCGCCTCCGCCGCTGCCTTCCTTGCGGCCTCGGCTTCTTCTCTGAGCCCTGCTACCGCCTCCTCTCTGGCCTTTAAATCCTCTGTCAACAGGGCTTCTGCTTGAACTCGTACCTCTGCCTCTGCTTCCGCCTCTGCCTCCGCCTTGGCTATCCCTTCCGCTTCCACTCTTGCCTGCAGCTCTATCGTCAGTCGGGCTTTCCCGTCGCTTTCGCTGCCGCCCTTCCACTTGCCTTCATATTTTGTCCTGTCGGAATATGTATATTCTCCGTTTCCATGCGGCAGTCCCTCCTGCCATTCGCCTTTATATCTGCTGCCATCGGACCACAAATACGTTCCTATTCCATGCGGTAATCCATCCGTCCATTCTCCCGTATATTGGCTTCCGTCCGGCCAAGTATATGTCCCCTGGCCACTATATGGATCGTCCTTCCAGACAATTTTATACTGCTCTTTTCCGGATGATCCCTTGGCTAAACGTTGCAACATTCTTTCCCGCCTCTTATCGCTGCATCTTTATAAGAAAAGGAGTAATCCTGTAATTTCGGTAGTAAGGGAATGTCAAAAAATGAAAACTGACGACATCATCCGCATACTTCACTACTTAATAAGATCATCCCCGACCGCTAAATATAGTAGAATTAGTCAAATGTGTCAAAAAAATAATGACTTCAGAAGTGGCGCCGAGAATTACGCTCCAGTGCCTCTCGGGTGATGTCAATAACATTTGGATCGGGGATATGAGCCATGCCATGCAAGGGTCTTCAAATGAGAGTCCAGCTAAAGACGAACAGGCTGCACAGGAGGTTCGTACTTACGCTGTGATGACGATGCCAAGAAACTTTCAAGAAGAGCGACTACAGCCGCATGTCAGGCATGCCTCTCGTCCCCATTTGTTCTTGACAGGCAGCCGCTTTCCTTCTATATTTTTTCTTAGTATCAAAGAATAAAATCTTAGAAATAAAGGCTGATTATGAAAATATCTCTTCGATGGATCTCCAGTTTCATCTTGATTTGCAGTATTCTCACCTTCTTTCCCTTCCTGAATGTCGTACACGGACAGGATGACCGTGCCTCCGATTTTACCTTGAAAGATTTAGACGGGCGGAGTGTAAGACTGAGTGACTATAAGGGAAGGACAATAGTACTGTATTTCATGGCTACGTGGTGCCCCGAATGTCGCGGCGCTATTCCACAGCTCAAAGAGATCTATTCCTCATATAATGCGAGAGGATTAGTTCTCCTGGTCATCGATGTCATGGAATCGAAGGACAAGGTAGCAGCCTTTTCACGGAAGCACAACCTGCCCTATCCCGTCCTCCTGGATGAAGATGGGACGGTCTACCGAAGTTATGGCGTCGGTGGTGTGCCCGTCAAGGCTTTGATCGACCGGAAAGGCCGGATAATTTGCTGGAACTGCCGCTCCTTTGATGACCTGCTGGCGAAGCAATTCGAAATGAATACGAAGTAGCCGGCTACGTATCTCGTCTTGCAGCCTGTAACCTGCATGCGCGTCATCCCTGACCGGTGGGGTCGTCTCCTCTGGAATCACGGCCGTAACGAGGAAATGAGAAAGGGAGGTTTGACCGTCGTCTCTCATAACCTCCGGCGGATGGAAACGCGGGGATGGGTGTTACTGTCACTTCGGCTCTACGGGATAGCCTGCATCCGTCCAGGCATGAAACCCGCCTTTCAGGGCGCTCACCTTCTTGAAACCCCTGTCCAGTAATAACTGTGCCGCACGGGCACTGGTAGCTTCATTGTGTCAGGTACAGTAAGTGATGATTTCCTTATCCACGGGGAGTTCCCTGTACCTTTCTTCCAGTTGAACTATCGGAATTCTCACTGCCCCCTTTATCTTGATCCTGCTGCCCTCATAATCCTTCCCTGTTCGGACATCGACAATCACCAGGCCTCCCCCATTGTCGATCTTCGCTTTCAGTTCCTGAACAGTGATCCTGGGTATATCGTCCGCTGCAGAGCAAACAGCCGGTCCGGTCAGATGATTCAAGAAGATAATGGAGAGAAAAAGAAACAGTCCCTTACATAGCCAACGCCACGTCATCATAATCGTATCCTTTCCCCACGAAATGTGTCACTACTCTTATGTCTTACAATTACTAAAAGGCCTTCCTTGGAGCGGGAAGGCCCATTCTGATGTCGCCGTAAATTACTTGAAAGATCCTTATGGAGTAAATTACAGATTATGTCTTGCGGATTCCAGTCCAATCACTGAAACCGCATCGTTCATCATGCATTCTATGCAGAGGGAAGCGAAGAACCTCTTAGCAGCGAAGACCCGCGCTTCGCAATGGGCAAATGTTCAAAACCAGCTTAAAAAATTGGGTGGGTCGCTGGTTTTTACTGCATTTTAACTGTCCCGGGAAAACAGCATTCCCAGGTCGGCTGGCCATCTTCTTCATTACGAAGTTTCATGGTCCAATCGCCCTTGCTGATTTCTGTTGCTATGATGGCGGAACCAGTCTTCTTCCCCCTGACCATAACGCTGTCACCAGGCGAAAACTTAATTTTCTGATTATCAATGAACCACTTGGGACCCATGTAAACAGTATAAGCATTACCCTGATCATTCTTGAATTTCATCTGCAGAGCGTCTTTCACTCCGGGCGTCTTCTCAAGCTTTACAACCTTGCCGGATTCAACCACAATGGCCTCTCTTCCTGTAAAGCCTGAATCGACGGTAATCGATGCGGGAAGTCCGAAACTCCACGCCCCCGTTTTTACGGTGGACCCTGCAGCCTGTGATTTCTGAGCAAACGCTACCGGCACAAACAACATACTAATTGCAACAACCACGACAATCCCTATAGCCAACTTTCGCATACCTTCCTCCTTAAGATAGATTAAAAAAATAGATTAATTGTTTGGACCCACCCTCTTTTTTTAAGCTTACTGATTTTACTTACCCAACGTCACCCTGTTGCAAAAATGGTTTACTTGAGGTTCATGATAAAAATGATATCATGGTGGCTATATTAATGCATAAATGCCGCATTTCAATAGTGGTTTAATGGATGTATAGTAGTAGTCCAATACTACCATAATAAACAGGCATGGCGGGTGCCTCTGATCGGCCTGGGATGCTTTCCAATCCATGCCGGCTCGTGATTGTTGTTTGCAGCTTACTATTCTCACCAAAGTCAGAGCATCAGCCTGCCGGCAGCCGGGTTTCCAGCTCGATGCTGCAGACATTTTTCTATTGCATCTTTGTAAATTAAATTTGTATAGGATGGGGTAGGTGGGGATAGGGCTGCGATGATAAGGAAGGGCGAAAACATTGATCCTCCGGATCGGAGAAAACAGATAGATAAGAGGCCGTCAGTCATAAGGAAAAGGTTCGACAGGATAGCGCCCACCTATGACCTGCTCAACATGATTCTGTCTTTTTCCCTGGATAAAGCCTGGAGAAGGGCTGCGATAAACCTCCTGGAGATACGTGCCGGCGATGCAGTCCTCGATATAGCGACCGGTACCGGTGACATGGCCATACCTGCCGCGCACGGCGGCGGAAACGTAATAGGCATTGACCTCTCAAGGGAGATGCTCTTACGCGCCCTTGGGAAGGCCAAGGAGCACGGCCTTCGTGCCCGGTACTCCGTGGTGCAGGGTGATGCCCTTTCTATGCCCTTCCGCAATGAGACCTTTACCTCGGCCATGGTGGCTTTCGGTATCAGGAACATGAATAATCTGGAGGCTTTCTTTGCCGAGATACACCGGGTATTGAGCATGGGGGGCCGTTTCTCCCTGCTTGAGTTTTCCCTGCCGGAGAGTTTGCTATTCAGATGGATATATGGGGTTTACTTGACATATGTGGTGCCAATGATCGGCGGTCTCATCTCCGGTGACTATGATACCTACCGGTACCTGAGGGACTCAGTGACGGGGTTTCCCGTACCTGGCGCATTGGAGGACATGATGAAAGGGCAAGGTTTCCGGATTGTCCGGTCGAGACCCATCTTTGGTGGGATATCCCATCTGTATCTGATAGAAAAGCAACAATGAATTGACAGAATCATCGGAAAACTGACGTCATTTCTCAAGGGCAATCTTCAAGACCTCAAGCATATCATCTGCGAAGTGGAATTGCATGTCCCTCTGCACCTTCTGGGGAATGTCCACCATATCCTTTTTATTCCATTTGGGCAGGATTATAGTCTTGATGCCGGCACGGTGGGCAGCTAATACCTTTTCTTTAATGCCGCCGACGGGAAGCACCAGTCCCCGCAAGGTGATTTCCCCGGTCATGGCAAGGTCTTTCTTAACCCTCTTCCCCGTCAAGAGCGAGGCCAGAGCAGTAAGCATGGTAACGCCTGCCGACGGTCCATCCTTTGGAATTGCTCCGGCAGGCACATGAATATGAATATCATTCTCTTCAAAAAAATCCACTGATATGCCGAGATCGCCTGCATTGGCGCGAATGAAACTCAAGGCGGCCGTGGCGGACTCCTTCATGACGTCTCCCAGCTGACCGGTCAACGTAAGGCCCTTCTTCCCCTTCATGGCCGTTGCTTCGATAAAAAGAATGTCGCCGCCCGTGGGCGTCCAGGCCAGGCCTGTCGCCACGCCGGGTTTGGATGTCCTCGCGCTGACTTCAGACATGATGCGTATGGGTCCCAGATACTTATGCAAATCCTTGACGGTGATGGATGCCTTTTTTAGTTCCCCTCCGGCCACCATGCTTGCTATTCCGCGGCATATGGTACCGATCTCCCTCTCAAGATTCCTCAGTCCGGCCTCTCGCGTGTAGCCTGTTATGATGAGCGTTATGGCACTCTTTGTAAAACTGATCTGCTGCTGGGAAATACCATTGGCCGTTGTCTGCCTCGGGATAAGATAGCGCTCGGCAATCTTTACTTTCTCGTCCAGCGTATATCCGGGAAGTTCGATAACCTCCATCCTGTCACGCAGGGGAGGAGGGATCGTATCGAGTATGTTCGCAGTGGTTATGAATATGACGTGAGAAAGATCAAAGGGCACATCCAGGTAGTGATCCATGAAGGAATAATTCTGCTCCGGATCGAGCACTTCGAGCAGGGCCGACGAGGGATCTCCCCGAAAATCACTGCCAACCTTGTCTATCTCGTCGAGCACAAATACGGGGTTATTTGATTCGGCCCGCCTGATACCCTGGATGATCCGGCCGGGCAAGGCTCCTACATATGTCCTGCGGTGGCCGCGGATTTCCGCTTCGTCGCGCACACCCCCCAGGGCTATGCGGATAAATTTGCGGCCGAGGGCGTGGGCTATGGAAAGGGCAAGTGACGTCTTGCCTGTGCCGGGAGGACCCACAAAACACAGGATAGGCCCTTTGGAATCAGGCTTGAGCTTACGCACGGCAAGATATTCTATGATACGCTTCTTGGCCTTATCCAGGCCGAAGTGATCGTCATCCAGAATCTTCCCGGCCTTCTTGATGTCAAGGTTGTCCTCCGTGCTTTCATTCCACGGAAGGGCGGTTATCCAGTCCAGATAGGTTGATGCCACTGTATATTCCGCTGAAGAGGGGTGCATGCGGGAGAGTCTCTCAAGCTCCCGCTCTGCTTCTTTCTTTGCTTCCGCGGGAAGATTCTTTTTCTCTATCTTGGCCCGGTATTCCGCGATTTCAACATTTGTTTCATCCGTCTCACCCAGTTCCTGCTTTATCGCCTTGAGCTGCTGACGGAGGTAGTATTCGCGCTGGCTCTTGTCAATGTCATCCTTCACTTGAGACTGTATTTTATTGCCCAGTTCCAGAACTTCCAGCTGGTGGCTTATTAGCCTCGTAACTTCCTTGAGGCGCTCTTTCACATCGAGTATTTCCAGAATCTTCTGTTTCTCGGCGGGCACGGAATTTATGATCGAGGCAATCACGTCAGCAAGCACGCTTGGAGAAGTGATTGCCTTGGCCATGGCGCCAAACTCCTGAGGCAGAACAGGCGATAATTTGACCATCCTGTCAAACAGCCCGTTAAGATTTGCCATGAGCGCCTCTATCTCGATATCCTTTTCTACCTCATCTTCAACGACTTCCACGCGTGCCCGCATGTAAGGCTTGCCATCGACAAATTCAATGATCTTGAATCTGCTCACGCCTTGCACGAGAAGGGTCGCCCCGTTCTCACCCGTTTTTGCCATCTTAACGATCACAACGTTTGTCCCTATGCCGTAAAGATCCTCGGCCTGGTTCTTGATCTCCGCAGGTGATTTCTTGGACATGACCAGGCCCACGATGCGGTCTGTAGCCATCGCCTCATCGACAAGCGCGATAGTCTGCTCGCCGAAGACCTCCAGCGGAAACACCATATTCGGAAACACGACAACATTAAATAACGGCATGATAGATAAAATATCCGGTATCTTGAGAACTTTCAGTTCTTCGGTTGATTTTTCTTCTGCCATGGGAACCTCCAAAACGAATTCCTTATTGAACCGTGCAACACGAATTATTTCTGGCCTTATTAGTCTTCCTGAATGGGTATTTTGCGAACTCTATTCAGAGGCAGCTTCTTCATGCGTATTTGAAGAAGCCCGTCTGCGTAAGTCGCTGTGATCGACTCGGTATCAATGGGCAGAGGCAGTGAAAGGTTTCTTTCAAAGTAACCGTACGATATTTCTGCAAGGTGATACCTTGTATTTCCCCTGGCCGGCGTCGCCCTCTTACCATAGATTCTCAGTACCCTGCGATGAACTTCTACATATAGATCCTCAGTCATCACACCGGCAATATCCGCAACTATCATAATCTCATCAGGAGATTCATATATATCCACCTGGGGCCGCCAGACATTTTGAAAAACCGTAAAAGTTGAATTGATCAGCGAGAACACCTCATCGATGCTTTTTCTTAATTCCGAACTGATATCTACCACGTCATCAGTAAATCTCACTTTTATGAAGCTCATCTCCGTCTCCTTGGGGTCGTGGGTAATGAAAGTTATATTGTTTTTCAGGTTAGCATTGAAAAATATAGTTTGTAAAGACAATCTGTGCCGGGCCCTCTGCAATTGTTTTCCTTCATTTTTGCCCTGTGTCGTGTTATACAGCCCCGATCCGATAACAATCTCGTATTCTTTTAGACCGCTTTCGCGGGGCCCGCGTCAGATAGACCGAAGGCAAAATCCCTGCACCGGATGGAACGATCTATTATTTGGAAAGATGTAACAAGTCCGACGATATTCCCTGTAATCCAAATCAAGCTTTTCGAGGTTTCTTATGCGTCTCAAACCCTGGACAATTATCTCAAGTCATGTTGACAAATCCTACCGGGTCTTCAACCTGCGACGCGATCGCGCCCGGTCTCCGCGTACAAGCGAAACGCACGATTTCTATGTTCTGGAGTCCCCATCCTGGGTAAATATCATCCCCCTGACGCCGACAAAGGAGGTTGTGTTGATCCGACAATACCGCTTCGGCATCCGGGACATGACTCTGGAAATCCCCGGCGGACTCATGGAACCATCAGACTCACCGGCGGAAGCGGCGCGGCGCGAATTGAGGGAAGAGACCGGCTACCGGGAAGAGACACTGATTCCTCTTGGAGCCGTGCATCCAAACCCTGCCATTCAGAACAATCTCTGCCATACTTTCCTTGCCACAAATGTCCTTCCTGTGGGGCAACTCATTCAGGATGAACGGGAAGATATCGAGGTGGTCCTTCAACCACTTTCAGAAATCCCCCGCCTGATCCGAGGGGGGGTAATCTCTCATGCACTGGTCATCGCGGCATTTTACCGCTACTACATGGAGTATATGCCGGTGCAGTAGTATCGGATACAGAGGAGGATTTGATCAAGATTGCCGTTGTCGAACGACGCCACGGCACAGGGAATATCGGACTCGGCATGGTTCAGGGATTTGGTTTGCAGGAAGGCGCTCTTGCTTTTTCGGCGGCCTCAGACCATAACCTCTTAACACGCCCCCATTTTGAGTGAATTTCCCGGCAGGTCTAAATATCTTTGATATCTTTTGTAAATTTCAAGCGCCCCTCTTTGATCATGACTTCCTTGTTTTTCATTATCCATGAGACGGTAGCTTCGTTCTTCTTCATCCTGAGGAGCAGATTCTCAATGGCTGCCTTCTTCGCTTCGAAGTCTTTAAGATCAAGCTTCCCTCGTTCCTTAAACTTCACTATTATAACGTTTCCCTTGATGTCATAGACAGTATCCGGATAAGGGTGCTTTTCAGAGAGCTGAAAGAGGGCATTGCTCATGTCCCGTGAGAAGCCGAGTTTCGGCACCGCGGAAGCAGGCAGAAATAGCCCCGTCTCTTCAATCTTCAAACCTTTTTCCTGGGAGATCTTTGTAAGCTCCTCCCCCTTATTAAGGCGGTCGAGGATTTCCAGCGCGTCCTTCTTGCATAAGCGTGCAGACTCTACTTCGGCGAATTGCCGCTCGACCTCCTTTTCAATTTCACTTAGAGCCGGGATGTGGGCCGGTTTTTTGGCAATGAGCTTGATAACGTAATATGCCTTATCATCCGAAACGGCAGGGCTTATCTCATCCTTTTGAAGGCCGTATACGACTCTCGCAAAGTCGCCGGCCTGCCTGAGCTCCTGGGGGGGATTCTTGGCGCTGAAAAAATTTGTAGTGTTGATCTTCAATCCATTCTTTCCTGCATATTCGTCGAAGTTTTCTTTCTGGTAAATCTCATCGTGGGCCTTTTTGGCTTCCAGGGCGGCTATGCGCATGGCATGGACCTGCTTCAATTCATCAACGATTCTGCTCTTGGCTTCTGCGAACGAAGCGACTGCGCCTCCCTTTTTCATGAATTTATCCTTGTTACGGTTATAGTAGTCGGTCGCTTCCGCATCGGGCACCTTTACAGAAGATGTAAAATTGCGGCCTGGAAATGAAATATATTTGATCTGAATTTCATCCGGAATGCTGAAGGCATTCTCGTGTTCCTTAAGGTACGTCTCCAGATCGGAACGGCGGGGGCTGATCTTCTGCCCGTAGTTCTTTGCCGAAAGGCTGAGATATTGCACGTTAATTTTTTCGTTCTGAATCCGGTAAAGATCAAAGGCTTCTTTATCTGAAACCTTGACCGCACTGTGGATGAGGTCTTCCAATTTTACCGTTGTTATCAGCATCCGTTGGCTATCTTCAAAATCAGCAGCGGTCATCCTGTTTTGACGCAGCACCTGATTATAGATCCTCTCGTCAAAAACGCCGTCCCTTTGAAAAGCGGGAGTGGCGAGGATAGATCCCTTGACTTCTTCTTCCGACACCTCTATGCCCAGGTCCTTCGCCTTTTGAAGGACAACGGCCTGGTTAATGATGCTGTCATATGCCTGCTGCTTGAGATTGAGGCTTTTCAAGATCTCATCAGATAGTGCGCCTTTGTATTGCTGCCGGTAGGTGTCAACAAGATTCTGGTATTTCTTGTGAAATTCTACGTAAGGGACGACCCTGCCATCGATAACGGCGATGGCTTCCGCCTTTTCTCTCCAGCGTGTTGAGCCGAAATAAAAGATAAAGACAACAATAACCATTCCCAGTAAAATTTTCACGAGCCAGTTCTTGGCATGTTTTCGCATGAGATTGAGCATGGTGTATTTCCTTGTTTGTGATTTTAGGCGCAAATTTGTATTACAGCCGTCCGCAAAATGCAATACATTTTTAAAAAGTCGTTGATTCGGAAAGCAATTTACTGTATAAGAGATGCTTTCGTGATAGGGTTGCACATAATATTACCGATACAACAAAGAAGGAGGAAGGATCTTGCTGTTTGATTATATTTTAGGAAAATTTTCCAATGACCTTGCCATAGACCTCGGGACGGCCAACACACTGGTCTATATGAAAGGCAGAGGAATTGTATTAAATGAGCCTTCGGTGGTCGCCGTTTCGAGGGATTCACGGGGTACGAAAAAGGTCCTCGCTGTCGGCCTGGAAGCAAAGAAGATGTTGGGTCGAACCCCCGGCAACATCGTGGCTATCAGACCCATGAGGGAAGGTGTCATTGCTGATTTTGACATTACGGAAGCCATGCTGAAGCATTTCATTCATCGCGTTCACAATCGAAGGGCATTGGTCCGCCCGCGGATCATCGTCTCCATACCATCCGGCATTACGCAGGTGGAAAGACGCGCTGTCAGAGAAACCGTAGAATCGGCAGGCGCCAGAGAGATGTATTTCATTGAGGAGCCAATGGCTGCAGCCATCGGAGCAGGATTGCCCATAATGGAGCCAACGAGCTCCATGGTTGTGGATATCGGCGGTGGAACCACAGAGGTTGCCGTAATATCGCTGGCGGGTATTGTCTACGCAAAATCTGTCAGGGTCGCAGGTGACAGGATGGATGAAGAAATAGTGCAGTATATGAAGAGAAAATTTAACCTCCTCATAGGAGAACGATCGGCGGAGATCATAAAAATAACCATCGGGTGCGCTTATCCGGATGGGGAATTGCGGAAGCTTGATGTCAAAGGGAGGAATCTAATATCGGGCATTCCAAAAATAGTTGAGATCAATTCTGAAGAAGTGCGGGAAGCCATTATGGAGCCTGTAAGTATCATTATAGACGCAATAAAGGACGCCCTGGACAATGCCCCTCCGGAATTGGCCGGAGATATTGTTGATCGGGGCATTGTTCTGACCGGTGGAGGAGCCCTTTTGACAAATCTCGATCTCCTCATAAAGGAAGAAACGGGACTGCCCATAACCGTCGCCGATGACCCTCTGTCGGTGGTCGCCAGGGGCGCCGGCATGGCCTTGGATCATTTAGATGTACTAAAAGAGGTTACATTTCAGGTATAGTTCTACTCCTTTCGGAATATCTGATATTCAATTGGGACCAAGGACAGGTTGTCATTTTGTGTCCAGATGAAATCTCTCATGCATCCCGAACCAAAAGCTGCCATCATTACAGGGCGGAATTGGGGAACAGTCTCCCGGTCGCCGTTTCCGCCAATTTTTTTACAGTAGAGATATGTTGCTTCCTAAGAAATATCAACCGATCATAATAGCTTGCCTCCTGGTAATTATCTCTCTCGTCATACTATCTTACAGCGTGAAACAGCCGACTCACGTTGGTTTCGTGAGGCAGCTGGTCCTGGAAACTGCAGCCCCATTGGCCAATACGATTACTGCTTCCTTTAAAGACGTCGCAGGCGTTTGGAAACGGTACATATTTCTTGTGGGACTGGAAGATGAAAACGGACGCCTGAAAAGAGATAAGGCATTGTTGTTACAGGAAATAAATCGATACAGGGAAGGATACCTCGAAGGGATACGCCTGCAAAAACTTCTGGCCCTTAAAGAGAGTTCCAACCATAATACAACAGCGGCGATGGTCATAGGGAGAGACCAGACATCAATAATGAAGACAATCTTGATTAACAAGGGGATGTCACATGGCTTGAGGCTGGATCTGCCGGTCATAGCTGATCAGGGGGTTGTAGGCAGGATTGTTGAGACGTCCGCCCACGTCTCGAGAGTTCTGCTTCTCATAGATGAAAACAGCAATACCGATGCGCTTATTCAAGAAAACAGGATACAGGGGATTCTTCAGGGTGCAGCTTCCCTCGGATGTTCTCTGAAATACATCCCGAAAACGGAAACTGTAAGTGTTGGAAATATAGTTGTCACTTCCGGCCTCTCCGGTCTTTTTCCCAAAGGGTTGCTGCTTGGCGTCGTGAAGAACGTGGAGAAGACGGATACTGGATTATTTCAGAAGATTGACGTCGCTCCCTTCGTTGATTTTTCGAAGCTTGAAGAAGTGATGGTAATTGTGCTGGACAAAACCGATAGGACAGGAAAAAGTCGTAGACTGAATCAATGAGGGTGTCTCCGTGTCTTGACTCTCTGCGGATACGCATAGGTAATAGAAAGTGGCCTACTATATATCATTGCCTTTTTTTTCATTGGCGCTCATAGTTTCCCAGATGATAATTGAGGATGTTGTCTTCTCCGGGAAAATAGCTGTGGAACTGTCTCTGATAGTGGTTATTTATTCAGGATTTCGATTCGATGTGCTGAGAGGAGGAATTCTCAGCTTTATTCTTGGCTTCATACATGACTGTTTAACATGCTCGCTTTCCGGACTTTATACGCTCATATATGTTCTCATATTTTTGATTTCAAAACTCGCCTCTCTTAGAGTCTCGCCCGGAAAGCCATTCTTGATTATGAGCTTTACCTTCGTATGTGCCCTATTTGAAGGAATGATGATCATTCTGTTTCACCCATTGTTGTTTGGGGGGGGCATTTCCACCTACGCAATTATAGGTTATTTACCCCAGGTATTAATCGTCAGCACCCTTAGCCCCATTTTGTTTAGGGTCTTCCATTGGACAGAGGCGTCACTAGATGGCAGAGAACCACAGCCGGATAAACGGACATGAACCCGGCGAATTTAGAGAAAAGTTTAAGATAGCATTTGTTATTGTTTCTATCATGTTATTCATTCTGATCATGAGGATGTGGCATCTTCAGGTTATCAGAGGAGATGAACTGACGCAGAGGTCGGAAAACAATAGCGTACGCCTGCGAAAAATCAAGCCGCTGAGGGGAGTGGTCCTGGATACAAACGGTCAAGTACTGGTGGATAATCAGCCATCCTTTGACATTATCTTCGTGCCCAACCGCAACCGGAATATCAATGAGTCAGCATACAGATTAAAACAATTATTCGCTGACAGGTCCCTCCCGTTTTCGGCAGACCTGCCTTCCGTGGGCAAGAGAGGCTGGTTTCCACCGGTTAAACTTGAAAAAAATATCGGCATGGAAAAACTTGCCATCGTTGAAACCCATGCATCCGATTTGCCGGGAATAACCATTGAAGTGGTGCCTGTCAGACAATACTTAAATGGAAAAATGATAGCCCATATAATCGGTTATACCGGTGAGGTAAGCCGGGAGGATTTGAAAAAGGACATGTCCGGCGACTTCACCATCGGTGATATTACAGGCAAAGACGGCCTGGAGAAACAGTTAGATCAGTACCTTAAGGGCAAGAGCGGCGCTGAGCAGGTCGAGGTAAATGTGTTGGGTAAAGAGATTAAAGTAGTCGGCAAAATTGAACCCGTCTCCGGATATAATGTCGTTCTTGCCATCGATGCCAATCTGCAAAAGGTAGCATGGGAGGCCATGCAAGATAGAGCCGGGTCGGTTGTTGCCATAGATCCCCGTGACGGCGCTGTCCTTGCGCTCGCAAGCTCGCCGGCTTTTGATCCGGGTCTTTTCAACGTGGGCATTTCTGCGGAAGATTGGAATGATCTGGCGAATGATTCGTCACACCCCATGGGGAACAGGGCCATCGCCGGTCAGTATCCCCCCGGTTCCACGTACAAGCTAATCGTGGCAGCCGCAGCCCTGGAAGAGGGGTTGATCACACCGGATACGGCATTCAACTGCAACGGATCGTTCCAGTTCGGTAACAGAGCATACAAGTGCTGGCAGAAACATGGGCACGGCAGGGTTAATCTGCATCGCGCGATCGTCGAATCCTGCGACGTATATTTCTACAATGTAGGCAAGCTGGTCGGTGTTGACAAGTTAGCCGAGTATGCCCGTCGATTCGGGCTGGGGCAGCCGACAGGAATTGATCTTCCCCGAGAAAAGAGCGGACTTGTCCCGACCAGACAGTGGAAGCAGCAGAGGTTCAAAGAAGCATGGCAGTTGGGCGAAACCATATCGATCGCCATCGGGCAAGGTTTTAATCTTTTGACGCCAATCCAATTGGTAAACGCTTACGCTTCTCTAGCCAATGGAGGAACTATCTACCAGCCCCGTCTTGTCAAGCGCATTGAAACAGCCGATGGCCGCATCCTAAAGGCGTTTGAACCTCAGCAAAAAGGCAAGATCGGTTTGAGTGAGAAGAATATTGAAATTTTGAAGTACGGATTATGGGGCGTGGTAAATGAAGGCGGGGGGACGGGCCACGCGCTGAAGAGAAAGGAAGAGGACGTCTCCGGAAAAACGGGCACCGCTCAGGTTGTAAGCATGCCGAATAATGAAGACGGCCGCAGACGGACATTTGTTTCTGCAAAACACGGGGATCACGCCCTTTTTGTCTGCTATGCACCGCGCGAGAATCCGGAAATAGCTATCGCCGTCATCATGGAGCATGCCGGCCATGGAGGCTCCGCAGCGGCCCCCATAGCAAGAAAGATTATCGACGCCTACTTTGAGCGCAAGAATTACGTAGATAAGAAGAGCCAGCCCCCTCTGACCATCAGCCGGAAATCGCAGGCAGGTGATAACAGATGAAAATCGATCGCCGGTTACTTTTCAATTTTGATTGGACACTGCTTGTCCTCGTACTGGCAATCAGCCTGGTCGGTCTCTTGAATATTTATAGCGCCGGCTACAGCCTGGATAATTTCAGGCAGGAGACCCTTTATCTAAAACAGGCTCAGTGGATTGCCATAGGTCTTGTACTAATGGGCGTCATCGTATGTTTTGATTACAGATTCATCTGTCGATTTGCCTATGTAATCTATGCCGTCTCCGTCTTCCTCCTGGTCCTCGTTGCATTATACGGATATGCCACGCATGGTTCTCAGCGCTGGATCGTTTTAGGAGGCTTTTTCTTCCAGCCTTCAGAGCTGGTGAAGTTATCCATTATTATTGCCCTGGCAAAGTATTTCGATGACCACATCATAGAAAGAAGCTACAAGTTAAGAGAGCTCTATATACCGTTTCTTATCGTGGTGATACCGTTTCTTTTCATCTTGAAGCAGCCTGATCTCGGCACCGCGGTGATCCTCATGTTCATCATACTATCGATGACTTTTTTCATCGGTATAGAGTGGAAATCGCTCTTTTTGGCCTGCACCGGAGGGATAATACTGATTCCGCTGTCGTGGCTATTCTTGCGGGACTACCAGAAGGAAAGGATCATGACATTTTTCAATCCGGAGAATGATCCCTTAGGCGCGGGTTATCATATTCTTCAATCCATAATTGCCGTCGGTTCGGGAGGCATCTTTGGTAAAGGCTATATGAAGGGAACGCAGACGCAGCTGAAATTCTTGCCGGTACAGCAAACGGATTTCGTGTTCTCCGTTTTTGCTGAGGAGTGGGGCTTTATCGGAGGAGTTATCCTTGTCGCCATGTTTCTGACGCTCATACTGTGGTGTCTGAAGATTGCTTTACATTCGCGGGATCTCCTGGGAATGTTGATGTCATTCGGCATAACGATGCTTGTCTTCTGGGAGGTATTCATAAATGTCGGGATGGTGCTGGGTATGCTTCCCGTTGTCGGCATCCCGCTGCCTTTTTTGAGTTACGGAGGCTCGTCAATGGTTGTCCTCATGGCATCCATGGGATTATTGTTGAATGTCAGCATGCGAAGGTATATCCTCTATCCATAATATACGGTGAACATCTAAAGGTATTTGCTATTTGCGTTGATTCCGTTTGAGTCATCAAGACAGCAAGGTGCCAAAGACTGGGGCAGGGTGATGTTTAGCAAGAGGAAAAAAGATGATGAAATCAAGGCCTTTCTTGGGAAAGGAGCGGAATTTACGGGAAAGCTGATATTCAGTGGAGCCGTCCGCATAGATGGTGACTTCAACGGTGAGATATTTGGTGAAGGAACTTTAATCGTGGGTGATGGCGCACACATAGAAGCAGACATAAAGGTCGCAAGCGTCATAATCAGTGGAGATGTACACGGACAGATCGACTGCAAAGAACGGATAGAAATCTATCCGCCGGGAAGGGTCCTGGGGAATGTAAAAGCACCGCGCTTCATAATAACGGAAGGCGCCATTTTCGAAGGGACTTCGAGAATGGAGAGCAGCAAGTCAGAAAAATAAAAGTCAACAGCAAATCCAAAGCATTAAATGCAGAAGACTGATACCCGAGCCCGACGAAACCACATTCGCCCAAAAAGTACTTGACATTAACTCACGGTTGTGATTAGAAGACCGCGATTTTTAGACGCATCTTTCGGGTTCTTGAGGTTACTCGTGTACGCAGTCCATATCGCTTTATTTCAGGAAACATTCCTCAAAAAAAGAACCATCATAAGCTTTTTTGGATCAAAAAAAGGCTAAGCCGGAATAGGCCAAGTGGCGGGAGTCTGTCCCTTCACGGGTTTTCTGAACTTCAAAGCAATTCTAGTGTGAGGCAAAATAGTGATCAGCATCGATTATACAATGTTAATCCAGATGGTTAACTTCCTTCTCTTGATCGTCATCCTTAATCGTCTCCTCTATAAGCCGATCTTAGGGATAATCGACAGAAGAAAGAAACAGGTACAGGACACTGAAGAAGAGATAAAGCGCCTTAATCAATCCGTCGAGGAAAGAGTGGCTGCCTATGAGGAGAAGCTTCGTCAGGCAAAAACTGATGCATTGGAGAAGAAGGTCGAGATTATCAAGGAAGGGGCCGAGCAGGCAAAAGACCTCATCGACGCCGCAAGAGGCCAGATCCCAGGCATGATGGAACAGTTTCATGGTGAGATGAACAAGGAAGTCACCGCAGCCAGGAACATTTTGTCCGGTCAGTCCAGGAATATATCCGTCGAGATTGCCGAGAAATTGTTGGGAAGGAGTCTCCGATGATGAAAAGGCTTTCGGAGGGACTATTTAGTGGATCTTATCTACGCTATTTACTTCTAACTATCCTGCCCTTTGTTTTTACCTGTTCCCTTTCGTACGCCTCGGAAGGCGGAGGCCACGAAGACAATGTGAAGCTCTGGATTGATTTCGCCTGGAGGATATTTAACTTTGGCATTCTGGTTTGGTTTCTTTACTGGGTGGCCGCAAAAAAAATTAAAGAGTTCTTCGTCGACAGGCGCCACAATATCAAGTGCACCATCGAAGAGAAATTAGCTGAAAAAGAAGATACGGAGAAGAAATTTAAGGAATACTCCTTGAGGCTCGATAAAGCCACTGAGGAAATAAAGAACATCTTCGAGATGATAAAGGCCCAGGGGCTGACGGAAAAGGAAAAGATAATTGAAGATGCCAAAAAGGCAGCCGCGAAGATGATAGAAGATACGCAGACAAGAATGGGACAGGAGCTTAAGGCCGCCAGAAATCAGCTCCGGGCGGAAGCGGCGGCGCTCTCCGTGGCAATGGCCGAAGAGCTTCTGAAGAAGAATATAACCCCGGATCTTCACGAGAACATGGTGAAAGAATACCTAGATAAGGTGGTGAAAAAACATTGAGCAGCAGTAATATCGCAAAGCGTTATGCACGGGCTTTTTTTGACATTGCCAGGGAAGATGGGCTTTACGAAAAGTACTACAACGAATTGACGCTCTTTTCTTCCATTGTCAAAGAAAATAAGGATCTGCAGGAATTATTGTTGAACCCCGTATTTGATCAGGCGGAGAAAAGAGCCGTTGTGGATTCGCTTCTCGCTAAGATCGATATATCGAATATAACGGCGAATTTCTTGAAGCTCCTCGTGGACAAGCGAAGAATAGGCATTCTTCCCGATATAGAAAGCTGCTACCGGAAATTTATGGACGATGCCTTGAGGAAGATCAGGGTTGATGTCAAGACCGCCTTTCCTTTATCTCCTGAAGTTGCCAAAATGCTGCAGAAACGTATGGAGGAAATAACGGGCAGAAAAGTGGAAATGGCCGTTTCTGAAGACACATCATTGCTCGGTGGCATTGTCGTAGGCGTAGGGGATACGATGTATGATGGAAGCGTTAGGACTCAACTGCACAATATCAGGAATCTCTTAGGGGAGGAAATATAGAGCATGGAGAAAATCAGGGCAGAAGAAATAAGCGACATCATCTCCAAACAGATCAGAGACTATGAAAAGAAGCTCGACGTGAGCGAAGTTGGAACGGTCCTGTCTGTGGGAGACGGTATTGCCAGGGTTTACGGCGTGGAAAATGCGATGGCCATGGAATTGCTGGAGTTCCCGGGAGGGATACTCGGCATGGTTCTCAACCTGGAAACCGACAACGTCGGTGTCGCCGTCCTGGGTGAAGTCACCCATATTAAAGAAGGGGATGTTGTAAAGAGAACGGGCAGGATCGCCCAGGTTCCCGTGGGAGAGGCGGTACTGGGACGCGTCATCGATGGAACCGGTGCTCCGATTGACGGCAAAGGCCCCATTGAGTCCACTGAGTTCCGAAGGATAGAGATGATCGCCCCCGGCGTCGTTCAACGCCAGCCCGTCAACACGCCCATGTATACGGGCATCAAAGCCATCGACGCCATGACACCCATCGGAAGGGGTCAGAGAGAGCTTATCATCGGCGACAGGCAGATCGGAAAAACCGCAATTTGCGTGGACTCCATCATCAGACAGAAGGATACGGGCGTCAAGTGCATCTATGTCGCCATCGGCCAGAAGAAATCAACGGTGGCTCAGGTGGTGGAAAACCTGCGCAAGAACGGCGCTATGGCCTATACATGCGTGATCGCGGCATGCGCCAGCGACCCGGCGACCCTCCAATACATCGCGGCCTATTCAGGATGCAGCATCGGCGAATATTTCCGGGACAGGAAGCAGGATGCCCTGATCATCTACGATGACCTCTCCAAACAGGCCGTCGCTTACCGCCAGATATCACTGCTTCTGAGAAGACCCCCCGGACGTGAGGCCTTCCCGGGAGACATTTTCTATAACCACTCCCGCTTGCTGGAACGCGCTGCCCGCGTGAGTGAGGACCTCGGAGGCGGATCCCTCACAGCCCTTCCCATCATTGAAACACAGGCAGGCGACGTCTCCGCGTACATTCCGACAAACGTTATTTCCATCACGGACGGTCAGGTGTATCTCGAACCGAGTCTCTTCTTCTCCGGCATCCGACCGGCAATTAACGTCGGACTCTCGGTTTCACGAGTCGGCGGCGCGGCCCAGGTCAAGGCCATGAAACAGGTTGCGGGGAGGCTGAAACTTGAGCTCGCCCAGTATCGTGAACTTGCGGCGTTTGCCCAGTTCGGAAGCGATCTCGATAAGGGAACGCAGGCGCAGCTGGAAAGAGGCGTGCGTCTGGTGGAAATATTAAAGCAGCCCCAGTTCGAACCCAGGACTCTGGCGCAGCAGGTCGCCATCCTGTTTGCGGGCACCAGGGGCTTTCTGGACAAGTACCCCGTGGATAAACTGAAAGAATACGAGCCGCAGCTCCTGAGTTTCATTTCCAGCAAGTATCCCGAAGTCAACCGGGAGATTGAAGAAAAAAGGGAGATCAGCGCAGACCTCGAAAAAAAGATGAAAGACGTATTGACGGAGTTTGAAACTGTTTTTGTCACGGCGTAAAGGATCGGGAGACATCTCAAGAAATAAGCACGTAAAGAGAAAAGGGAGCGTTAATGGCTTCATTAAAGGATATCAGAAGAAAGATTGTCGCGGTTTCGAAAACGAAGCAGATCACCAGGGCGATGAATATGGTGGCTGCCTCGAAACTGAAAGCTGCCCAGCAGAGGATGGAGAATTTTCGTCCTTATGCACTGAGATTCATGGACGTGCTCACCAGCCTGGCACTTCGTGTAGACCCTGAAACCCACCCCCTGCTGGCTGTCAGGGACCCGAAGAGAATAAGGGTCGTCATCATGACCTCAGACAGAGGCTTGTGCGGGGGTTTCAATACCAATTTGATCAAGGCCACTGAGAGATTCGTCCGGGAGAAGCTCAGCGAAGGCAAAGAGGTGCAATTGATTGCCGTCGGAAGAAAAGGGAGAGATTATTTCAGGAAGAAAGTGAAGCTGGCTAAAGATTGGTCTGACGTCTTTGGCAAATTCGATATAACTCTCGCCGTAAGAATTTCCGATGAAATCATTCCCCCCTTCATGCAGGCGGAGTATGACGAACTGTATGTCGTGTACAACGAATTCAGGAATATCGCCGTACAGAGGCCCGCTGTCGTGAGGCTATTCCCCTTACCACCCATTGGAAAGGACGAGGATGTAGAGCCCACGGCAAGAATCGATTACATTTATGAACCATCGGATGAAATCCTGCTGGGAAAGCTGCTTCCCATGTACGTTCATGTTCTGATCTTCCGGGCCCTTCTGGAGACATCCGCCGGCGAGAACGGCGCACGCATGGTCTCCATGGACAACGCCACAAAGAATTGTGAGGAGATGATCCAGAGCCTTACGTTAAAGATGAACAAAGCGAGACAGGCAACCATTACGGCCGAGCTGATGGATATTGTCGGCGGTACGGAAGCCCTGTCGAAGAGCTGATAAATTAGTCATTATAGATTAAGGAGACAGGTATGAATATAGGAACGATTGTGCAGGTAATAGGACCGGTAGTCGATGTGGCGTTTGATGAAGGAAATCTTCCAGAGATCCTAAACGCAATCACTATCACCAACCCCACGATTGACGACAAGGAAGACAATCTCGTTATTGAGGTTGCCCAGCATCTGGGTGACAACGTAGTCAGATGCATCGCCATGGACATCACGGACGGCCTGGTCAGGGGTATGAAGGCGAAGGATGTGGGCACACCTATACTGGCCCCGGTTGGTCCCGAATGTCTGGGCAGGATTCTGAATGTCGTAGGCAGGCCCGTCGACGGTCTGGGACCGGTGGTCGCAAAGACCCACTCCCCGATCCACAGGGAGGCCCCCGCATTTATTGAACAGGACACATCGGTCCACGTTCTGGAAACCGGCGTCAAGGTCATCGACCTTCTCGTTCCCTTCCCCAGAGGCGGAAAGATGGGGATGTTTGGCGGCGCAGGCGTCGGCAAAACCGTCGTCATGATGGAGATGATCAACAATATCGCCATGCACCACGGCGGTATTTCCGTGTTTGCAGGCGTTGGCGAAAGGACGCGTGAAGGCAACGACCTCTACCTCGAAATGAAACAGTCAGGCGTCATCAAGCAGGCCGCCTTGATCTACGGCCAGATGACGGAACCTCCGGGAGCGAGGGCGAGGGTGGCCCTCACCGCACTGACTGCGGCAGAATATTTCAGAGACATTGAAGGTCAGGACGTGCTTCTCTTTGTCGATAACATATTCCGGTTCACGCAGGCTGGTTCAGAGGTCTCGGCCCTTCTCGGCCGCATGCCTTCAGCGGTCGGTTATCAGCCGACACTGGCTACAGACCTGGGAGCGCTGCAGGAGCGCATTACTTCTACGACAAAGGGTTCAATAACGGCCGTCCAATGCGTATACGTACCCGCGGACGACCTTACAGACCCGGCGCCGGCAACGACCTTTGCACATCTTGACGGCACGGTCGTTTTGTCGAGACCGCTCACGGAACTCGGGATTTATCCCGCCGTGGATCCCCTCGATTCATCATCCCGTATTCTTGATCCGAATGTCTTAGGCGTTGAGCACTATCAGGTTGCCCGGCAGGTTCAGGTGACCTTGCAGAAATATAAGGACCTGCAGGACATCATCGCCATCCTGGGCATGGACGAACTTTCCGAAGAAGACAAAGTGACCGTGAGCAGGGCGAGGAAGATTCAGAGATTCCTGTCCCAGCCGTTCTTCGTAGCCGCTCAGTTCACCGGCAGGGAAGGCAAATTCGTCTCCGTTGCCGAAACGGTGAGAGGGTTCAAAGAGATCCTGGAAGGAAAACATGACGAACTGCCCGAGCAGGCGTTCTACATGGTTGGCGGTATAGACGAGGTCGTCGAGGCGGCGAAGAAGATGGCTGAGTAATGAGGCTGGAGGATTCTACATGGCTGACGAATTGACATTGGAAATTGTTACTCCCGAAAAAATGGCCTTCAGCGGCAAGATAGAAGAAGTTACGATACCGGGTTCTGAGGGTGAGTTCGGTGTGCTCCGGGGCCACGCGGCGCTTCTGAGTTCGATTGATGTCGGTGAGTTGAATTTTATGAAGGACGGCAAGAAGACATACTACGCCGTCAATACAGGCTATACTGAAGTCACGTCCGGCAAAGTCACTGTCCTCGTGGAAACTGCGGAAAGGGCGGACTTGATCGACAAAGAACGCGCAAAAAAGGCAAGAGAAACTGCTGAAGCAAAAATGTCCAAGCTATCCAAGGAAGATGCGGAATACGAAATGAGCAGGGCAGCCCTGACCAGAGCCATTACAAGGATCGGCGTAGCCGATAAGCACGCCTGATGCGCAAATAAATATAATTAAAAAGCCAGGTGTTGAGATTTTAACTCCTGGCTTTTTTGTTTCACATTTACCCGTCGCTGCTATTTCTTCGCCACAACGCAGATATCCGCTACCTCAAATTCCCGTGTGCCGCCCGGCGTCTTGACGCTGACTTCATCACCGGCGCTTTTCCCGATCAGCGCCTTTCCTATAGGTGAGGTCACGGAAATCTTATTCTCTTTGAGATCAGACTCGAAGGGACCTACGAGCTGATAAGTTATGCGGCTCCCCGTATTCGCATCCTCCAGAGTGACAATCGATCCAAAAACGATCTTGTCTGCCGTCAAGCCATCGAGGCTTACAACGTACGACGAGGAAAGATTATTTTCGAGCTCTGCAATCCTGCCCTGCAGAAAAGACTGCCTTTCCTTGGCCGCGGCAAATTCCGCATTCTCCGTTATATCGCCGTGGGCCCTTGCAACTTCGATGTCCCGGATATTTTCGGGCAGTGAGACTGTCTTTATATATTCCAGCTCCTTCTTCAATTTTTCATATCCGGCTTTTGTAATAGGTATTTTTGCCATATATTCTCCCTGAGCCTGTGCGCCTGCATATACGCGCCACGATCATTAACCATAAAAACAGAAGTTGTCTTCTAATAGAGAAATAGACCGGTGTCAAGGAAGATTTACCATGCCGGAGCGGGGTCGCCGGGGGTCTTGCTATGTGCTTATAAGTATGCTAAAAAGAAAATTCTTTCAAATAACCAATTGAAATATACAGGCGAATAACATACCGCATGATTGATAGCTATAACAGAGAGATTAATTATCTCAGAGTTTCCGTCACGGACAGATGCAACCTCCGCTGCAGCTATTGCATGCCCAAGGAAGGCATATCCCTCATAGGACATGACGATATCCTGAGGTACGAGGAAATATTGCGAATAGTCCGCATAGCCGCGGGCATAGGCATCAGCAAGGTCAGGATCACCGGGGGAGAGCCTCTGGTCAGGCGCGGCGTCTGCGATTTCATCGCCTCGCTTTCATCAACGGAAGGCCTCGATGACATCAGCCTCACAACAAACGGGATGCTCCTGGCGGCCTTCGCTGAGAAACTTTTTGCCGCGGGCGTGAAAAGAATCAACATCAGTCTTGATTCCCTCAATACCGAAAAATACGCCCAGATTACCAGGGGCGGAAACCTCAGCGTCGTGCTGGCAGGAATCGATGCGGTTCAGAGGATCGGTTTCTCGCCTATCAAAATCAATATCGTGGCAATAAAGGGGTTCAACGAAGATGAGATAATGGACTTTGCCGAACTCAGCCTCCGCAAACCTTACCAAGTCCGGTTCATCGAGCTCATGGATGTGGGCCACCCTGCCCTCGATCCCGGCAGCCGCTATCTTTCCAATAAAATCGTCAGGGAGATAATCGGCAGGCAATACCTTCTCGAACGCGCCAACGGCATGAGGACCAAGATGGACGGCCCCGCAGAGATCTACAGGATCGCGGGCGGCGCCGGAGAGATCGGTTTTATAAGCCCTTTGAGCCAGCAATTCTGTGATTCTTGCAACCGCTTGAGGCTCACTGCGAACGGCCACCTCCGCGCGTGCCTGCTCTCAGACGAAGATGTCAACCTGAGGGACCCGCTGCGCAGCGGCTGCAGCGATGCGGAGCTGGCGGAGCTCATCAAGAAGGCCATTGCAAAGAAACCCATTCAACACGCCCTTGCCTGTGATGAAGAACATCATATAAAGAAATGCATGAAAGACATGTCTTCCATAGGCGGTTGACGTATCGCAGGCGCGAGCAGGGAAGGATGAAGCTGCCTCCTGTCCTTATCGCTTCTCCCACTCCATATCCCCGTCGTCGTAAGTTTGCGCCAGGATCTCCCTGACCTTCGGGAGATAGCTTGCGGGAACCAGGATATCCACTTTACCGAGACCATCGATCGTAATCGCGTAGATGGCTCCTACTGCTTCGTATTTCAATTTAGCAGGAATGCCTTCCGTCTCGAGCCTTCCCAAGACTATATTGGCATTGGTCATGCCCGACGCCGTACAGGCCACTTCCCATTTTTCCTCATCCATAACACCGCTCCTTTTTTTCAGACAGCAGGGGGATACAAAATATTCCTCACGTTCGTTCAGAATGACAAGAGAATGACTCTGCCACGCATACTTTTGTCCCCGTAATGACAGCGTTCCGCGATTCTCAGGCCTTTATATAGCTAACACATTGTTATAATTAGAAAAATACCAATCGGCACAACCTTCACCTATCTTATACCATATCCGCCCCCGGCAAAAAAGCATCATTTCGAGACTTAGAAGTGTCAATACTATATATTGTGGCAATAAGAATTTTAGATACATTTAGTTGTATTTTTGCTTTACAAGGGCTGTTTCTTCTGCTAGTATTCCCTAAATTCAATGTGAATTGGCTGCATTAACGCCATTGAGTAAACGGGCAGGAGCGTTCTCGCTGTATCTTTAACTGGAAAGAATAATATGAGGCTTAAGAGACTTGAGATAGCCGGCTTTAAATCCTTCCGGGATAAGATCGTCCTCGATTTTTCGAAAGGGATCTCAGCGGTCGTCGGCCCTAACGGGTGCGGCAAGAGCAATATCGTAGATGCCATCCGCTGGGCAATGGGTGAACAGAGGATCAAGACACTGCGCGGGAAAAAGATGGATGACGTCATTTTCCACGGCGCGGAAAACGCGGCCCCCATTGGCATGGCCGAAGTGTCCATGATCCTGGACAGCAACGGGCGTCAATTCCCCGGAGATTATGCGGAATGCAGTGAGGTCATGATTTCGCGGCGGCTTTTCAGGGACGGCGAAAGCGAATACACCCTCAACAAGGTGCCGTGCCGGCTCATCGATGTTAGAGATTTCCTCATGGGCACAGGGCTCGGCGTGAGGACTTATTCCCTCGTGGAGCAGAACAGCGTTGCCAGTCTCGTTGAAGCAAAACCCGAAGATAGAAGACAGTTCATCGAAGACGCCGCGGGCATATCGAAATATAAGGTCAGAAAAGAATCGGCCATGCGGAAGATGGAGGCAACGAAGCAGAACATCCTCCGCTTAAACGATATCATCAGGGAAGTGAAGTCTCAGCTCAATGCGGTTTCGCGACAGGCCAAAAGGGCAGAGCAATACAAGGCCCTGAAGAAGGAAGTGAAAGAGGCGGAACTGATCCTTGCCCTCCACACATACACGGAGTTATCCGGACAGAAGGGAATTCTGGGAAAAACGCGCGACTCCCTGAACGAGAGGGATCTGGCGTTAACGACCAAGCTGAAAGAGCTCGAAGCCTCAATCGAAGGCTTGAAGGCGGAAGTCCTGCAAAACGAGGCCTCCCTTTCAGAACACCAGGAAAGACTCTACGACCTCAGAAATTCGATCAATATAAAGGAACAGCGGATCGAACATTTCAAGGGCAAGATAAAAGACATCGCCTCGCAGAAGCAGAAAAACGCAGCCGAACTGGAGCTGCTCCGCGCGAGAGTGCAGAGCCTGGCCGACGAAGTAGAAACCCTCACCGCGATGGCGGAAAAATCCGGAGTGGAGATCGAGAACGTAAGAAACAATGTCCTCCAAAACCAGGCTAACCTTGAAGGACTCAAGACGGAGGCAAAATCTCTTCAGGCGGAGCTTGAGGAGAAGAAAATCGAGTTTTTTGAAATAGCGACGGAGAAGGCGAAAGCGAAGAATAACCTCGCCGGTCTTGGGAAGGGCATCGAGGATATCAGAAAGAGAAAAGAGAGGGATGTCAGAGAGGCAAATGAAAACAGGGAAAGGCTTGCGGAGGCCCGAGGGAATCTAGATTCCCTGATTGCGGCCTTACGGCAGGATGAGGAGGCGCTGGAGCATCTCACGGAAAGCGCCGGCATGACCTCCGATGAACTTGAACGGGCGAAAAATGATCTGCAGCAGATCGACGACCATATCTCGGAAATGAAGGATGAAGCGGGAATGAAATCGTCGCGCCTCTCCTCGCTGAGAGAGCTTCAGGAGAGCTACGCCTGGTGCTCTGACGGTACGAAGTCGATAATGCAGGCGAAAAAGGTGGCCAGCCCCGAAATGCTGCCCGGCGAGACCTGCCTGGGGCTTGTCGCGGACGTTCTGGATGTGCCCCGTGAATACGAAACAGCGGTCGAGTCTGTCCTGGGAGAAAAGCTCCAGTACATGGTGGTCAGAAGTCAGAGAGACGGCATGTTGGCCATCGACTACCTGAAAAGCTCGTCTTCAGGGAGGGGAACCTTCGTCCCCCTCGAAGTAAGAAATCAAGATTTCGGCTCCGTGGCGGAGTACCTCAAGGATGCGGTGAGGCTCCTCGACGTAGTCAATGTTCATCAGGGCTTCGAGAAGATTGCCGATTATCTGCTGGGCGATGTCCTCCTGATACCGAACCTCAGTAACGGCGTTTCCCTCTGGGAGCGAAACGGTTTCAGAGGCACCTTCGTCACATCGGAAGGGGACATCATAAACCCGCAGGGAGTTCTGACGGGGGGAAGCAAGACGAACGGCGACAAGAGCCTGCTTAAGACCAAGCGGGAGATCGCGGAACTGGAACAAGAGGTGGACGAGTTAAATGTATCTCTTGTAGAGGACGCTGAAAAGAAAAAGGAGGCCGCATCTCTCATCCTGCAATGGGAAGAAGAACTGCTTGGGCTGAAATCGGAAATACGAGACCTTGAGCTCCAGGTCAACGGCAGGCAGAAAGACGTCGAGAGATTTGAGGCCGAGATAAGAGGGATCGAGCAGAGAATAAAGGTGCTCGATTTCAATTGTGACAATCATCAGGCGGAAGAGGCGGCCGCGCTGGAAGAATACGCCGCCACAGAGAAGCTCATCGTTTCATCCGAGGCCCAGGAGGGTGCAATCAACACCGCCATGTCCGACCTCCAGGAAAGGCTGGATACGCTGAAGACAAACATGGAAGAGCGGGAGGAATACCTCACCGGAGAAAAGATTCAACTGGCGTCCCTCGAAGAAAAGAGAAACGCCGATCTCAAAACCATCGAGAGGCTGGAGGCCGACAGGGCGGACACGGCCCGTGAAATCGACGTCAGGATCACGGAGATCGGGCAGAGTGACCGCGAGACTGAGGACGTTACGAATCAGATAGCGCTCGAACAGGATCTCCTCGGAGGCCTGTACACGGATCATGAGAGCGTCGAAGGCGCCCTCTCGGAAATGAGGCTATCACAGCAGGAACGGGAAACCCACTTGAGGAACCGGGAAGCAGACCTCAGGGAAGTCAAGAAAGCCCACGACCAGGTCGTAAAGGAAACTAATGAACTCGAAATAGCGTACCGCGAGCTGACATACCAGGCAGACGGCCTGCGCCAGGGCATTCAGGAGAAATACTACGTCGATCTCGAAACTCTCGTCCCCGAGTTTCAGCGCCTCGATGAGACGGTTCTTGAGGAACTTACCGCCAAGCTGAGTAAAGACAGGCAGTTTGTGGAAAACTTCGGCGAAGTTAATCTGCTGGCGCTCAGCGAGTTTGAAGAGCTGAAGGGGCGCTACGAATTTCTTACAACCCAGGTTGGTGATCTCAACGCATCCCTCAATTCACTCCAGGCGACCATTACGAAAATAAATGTCGAATCCCGAAAACGTTTCGCAGAGACCTTTGAAGCGGTAAACGAGTGTTTCAAAGAAGTGTTTGCGAGGATCTTCCCGGGCGGCAAAGGTGAACTGCGGCTGACGGATGCCGAAGACATACTGGAGACGGGTGTGGACATCGATATCATCATTCCCGGAAAACGCGCGCAGAGTGTCAGCCTGCTCTCCGGCGGGGAAAAGTCGCTCGCCGCCATAGCCCTGATTTTCGCCATCCTCATGTACCGGCCTGTTCCCTTCCTGGTTTTAGATGAAGTGGACGCCGCCCTTGACGATGCGAATATAAACCTGTTTAACAACCTCGTTAAAGACATCTCGTCAAATTCCCAGATTATCATGGTCACCCACAACAAGAAGACCATGGAGGTTGCGGAATATCTGTTCGGCGTCACCATGCAGAAGCAGGGCATATCCGCCATGGTCTCCGTGGCCTTAAACTAAACCCCGCGTCCGGCATTCCATCCTTTACATCTCCGCTGTGCAGACATTGCCGGTTCTTGCCGTGCGCTCCCATGTCGGCAATCTTCCTTGACAAATAGCCCTGATGTCTATAATCTCTGGTCTGGAGCGGCGGTCATTATGAGCAGGAAACTGAATAAGGCAATAGGGGAATACACGAAGCTGCTGAGGAAGCAGTATGGACCGGTCATCTTGAAGGCTGTATTGTTCGGGTCTGCGGCGCGCGGAGAAATCGACGCTGATTCCGACGTCGATATTCTTGTCGTCATCTCGGACGGATACGCGAAACTGAAAGATGCGATAGGCATGTCTGCCTATGAAGTTGCATTGAAGAATAACCTGGTTTTCTCGCCGATTGTGATGGATGAGAGCACGTATGAATGGTACAGAATTAATAAAGACCCCTTTTACAAGAACATCCGCAGGGATGGAATAGAGATTTGGAAGAGAAAACGAGAGAGCTTGTTAAAGTCCGCTTAGAAAAGGCGGAAGAGGACATGGACACAGCCGAAGAGCTGTTGTCGCTTAAACGATACCGGGCGGCAGTTAATAGATCTTATTATGCGCTCTTCAGCATCACAACTGCCGTGCTCCTCACCAAAAGGCTTGAGCGTTCAAAGCATGCGGGAATCGAAGCAGCATTCAACCAGCATTTCATCAAGACAAAAATTTTCGAAATAGAATATGGGAAGATATTCGACTACGTAAGAAAAAAACGTGAAGAGAGTGATTATACGGCAAGAGCCATGGTAGATAAGAAAACAGCAGAGACTATCGTGAAAGATTCAAAGAAGTTTATGAGAAAGATGAAAGAATACATCAAACTTGCCACTGACGGCTCATAGCAAAGACCGCGTCACCATGCAGAAGCAGGGTATATCCGCCATGGTCTCCGTGGCCTTAAACTAAACCCCGCGTCCGGCATTCCATCCTTTACATCTCCGGATAAAAATTGTTATAAATTGGCTGTGTCCTTTCTTCTCGCCTCCTTGAACAAGGGGGGAAATCAGAATTTCAGAAACGGATGGATAAATGGGAAGCGATACCGAAAGCAAAGGTTTTTTCGAGAGGCTGAAGGCAGGGCTTGCCCGGACAAGAAACGCCTTCGTTAAGAATATCGATGAAATCTTTATGGGAGAAAGGGTCATCGACCAGAAGCTCTTTGAAGAGCTCGAAGAAACCCTGATCATGGCCGATGTGGGCCCTTCTTTTACATATGAACTCATCGAAAAAATGAAGGAGCAGGCCAGGAGAACCGAGCTCGGAGACGCAGAAGTCTTGAGAAAAGTACTGCGCGATACGATCGCAGATACCCTGAAAAAAAATGAGGCGCCCCTTCGCATTCCGAAGAATGAACTTTTTACAATCATGGTGGTGGGCGTCAACGGCACAGGCAAGACCACGACAATCGGAAAGCTGGCAAACACTCTGAAGCAGGACGGGACGTCCGTGATGCTTGTCGCTGCCGACACCTTCAGGGCCGCCGCAATCGAGCAGCTTGAGATCTGGAGCCGGAGGGTGAATGCGCCGCTTATCAAGCAGAAGACCGGCGCCGATCCTTCCGCTGTTGTCTTTGATGCCATTGTCGCGGCCAGGGCCCGAAAAGCCGATGTCCTTATCATCGACACGGCAGGCAGGCTTCACACCAAGGTCAATCTGATGGAAGAGCTCAAGAAGATGAAGCGGATTATAGAAAGGGAGCTGCCCGGCGCCCCGCATGAGATCCTCCTTGTCCTTGATGCTACGACGGGCCAGAATGCCGTCGTCCAGGCAAAGATGTTCAACGATGAAATCGGCGTGACGGGCATTATATTAACCAAACTGGATGGAACGGCAAAGGGCGGCGTGATCATAGGGATTGCCAGGGAGCTTAACATCCCCATCCGGTATATCGGTATCGGAGAGAGGCTCGACGACCTGAAAAGCTTCAACGGCGCGGAATTCGTGAACGCCCTCTTCGAACAGGACGCCCCGTAAACCATATTCGCAGGACTAAAGTCCTGCACTACGAATTCATACTTATGGCATTTAGGGCGCTGATGCGGAATCCAGACTCTTTAGGTCTGCGTAGTGCGCTTCACTGAAAGACTTAGACTAAGAAAGTTTCTATATGGGAAAAATATTCGCCATAGGAGACGTACACGGCTGCATCTCCCACCTTGACAGGCTGATGGGGCAGCTTGATATCGATGCCGGGAAAGATACTCTCGTCTTTGTCGGCGATTATATCGACCGCGGCCCCGATCCGAAAGGGGTCATCGACGCTATCCTCGATATCAGGAAAAACATCAGGAATGTCGTCTGCCTCCTGGGCAATCACGAAGATATGTTTCTCAACTACTGCCTCGACCGCAGAGACGAAGACCTATATATGTCCAACGGAGGCATGCGCACATTAGCGTCGTATGGCTTTTCACGGGAAGGCACGGAGGAATTGATCCTGCCGGAAAGCCACAGGGAATTCTTCGCCAGCCTCCGGACATGCTATGAGACGGAAGATTATATATTCGTGCACGCCGGTCTGAGACCCGGCATCCCCCTCCGGCAGCAGGACCGCGAGGACCTTCTGTGGATACGGTTCGAGTTTATAAACTCTCCATATGACTTCGGCAAGACCGTCATTTACGGGCATACGCCCATCTCCCTGAATAAGCCTCTCATCGACAAAAATAAGGTCGACATCGATACGGGCGCCGTCTACGGCGGCAAACTGACGTGCATCGAACTGCCGGAGATGAAAATATATCAGGTATGAGTCTCATGAAAATTATCGAATGCGTCCCCAATATCAGTGAAGGCTGTGACAGGAAAAAGATAGACAGCATCGCGGCTGCGCTCTCGGCAGTCGGGGGCGTCAAGCTCCTTAACGTATGCGTCGATTGCGACCACAACCGGACTGTCTTCACATTCATCGGAGCACCGAAGCACGTATTGGAAGGGGCCGCCGCAGCCTGCGAGAAGGCCCTTGATCTAATCGACATGGAGAGACACAAAGGCGTGCACCCCCGGATCGGCGCTGTTGATGTGGTGCCATTCGTCCCTTTGAAAGGCGCGACAATGAAAGACGCCGTAGACCTGGCGCACCGGTTTGGCCGTGCGTTAGGAAAGAAGCGCAAGATCCCAGTATATTTCTATGGTGAGGCCGCACTTGATCCGAAAAGAAGAGAATTAGCCGACGTGAGAAGAGGAGAATACGAGGCATTGAAAACCCGGTTCGACGATCCTCTGTGGATGCCGGATGCCGGCCCGGCCCGCTTCGATCCGCGGAGCGGCGCAGTCGCCTGCGGGGCGCGGGAGCCGCTCATCGCCTACAACATCGATCTCGCCACCGATAATCTTCAGGTGGCAAAGGACATCGCCTGCTCCATCAGACAGTCGAGCGGCGGGCTCCCATATGTGAAGGCCATCGGCGTTCCCCTTGTGAGCAGGAATATCGTCCAGGTGTCGACGAACCTCACCAACTATAAAGTGACGCCACCCAGGAAAGTTTTTGACGCCGTAAAGGAAAAGGCCGCCGCGTGCGGCGTTGCCATCCTGGAGTCGGAGCTGGTCGGCCTCATCCCCGAAGAAGCCCTCGAAGGCATCTCCGCCGAATACCTTCAGTTATCGAATTTCTGCGCCGAATGCATCATCGAAACCCATCTGTAGCCGTTATCTCCCGGCTTTGCCCTTTCTTCCTCCGGACTCGGGGCTGATCGAGTGGGCCATGGTAACATTCTCTTCGGACATGAAAGAAGGCTTGCGGCCGGTGCCGTGGATGTTTCTCTTCTCCACGAGATCTTCTTCGATTGGCGGTACTTCCGCAAACTCGTCGGCTGCCTGCCGCGGCTCTTCATTCTCGTAATCGCCGAGCTTCCAGATCATCGTGTCAAGGTCCTTGTCGCACTTCCTCTCCTGCCCGCTTTCGAACTCCTTTATCTGATCGTCCAGAAGTTCATCCACCGGTTTCAACTTATCAACATCCTTGCATTCCATGCCTTCCTCCTTTGATATGGCAGGCGGAGCTCAATGGCTCGAAAGGCGCCGCCCGTGGGAAAAAGATGGAGGAATCCGGCATCAAAAGCAATGATAGAAAATAGTAAGCCGATTGGCGGGTATGAGTAACCGTTATAACAGGGCTTTCAACAACACAACGATTGACACTTTTCCCTGAATCATGCTAAAGGCCTTCATCCGAAAGCCAAACTGTGCCCTCGTAGCTCAGGCGGATAGAGCAACGGATTCCTAATCCGTGTGCCGCGTGTTCGAGTCACGCCGGGGGCACCAGATAAATCAATGGGTTACAGAGTAAAGTCTGTAACCCATTTTTTTTGCTACCCTATTGCCGGTTTGCCTGGAAATGGCCGGGGAATTGACATGTTTACTCAAGCATCACCCTGCCGCGTTCGAGTGCGCAAAAGAAATCTACGATACCCTTCAAGGAACCAACTAAGCATGGCTTCTTTCTCTTGCATCAATTCATCAAACAATCGTCCGGCTTCAGCGTCTGAGATTTCTTCATCGAATGTATGCGTTTCGGCGGGCATTGAGTCTTTTATAACGCACAACATTTCAGCTATGAGTTTTTGGGGTTCACCGCATAATTCCGAGAATACTTGTATAAAGACATCGCCCCGCGTCATAAAAATTTTCCTTTTATATATATCCCCATCCCGGAGGTTGAACTCAGGATACGATCTTTGATTCGGTCAGGCAGCGGTTAGAACATTTTTAAGTTCTGTTGATAAGAACTTTCTTTCCCGGGAAGCGAGTATAGGAAAGGCGCTCTTTTGTGTCAATACAATAATAACGGAGACGATGTCGATTTCCATATGAAGTGTTGTATGTGTCTGCTGAATCAGAAAATCACGACTACAGGAAGCCATACGTAACTAAGAAAGGCGGATTTCATTCCGCCTTTCTTAGAAGATGAGGTCTTTCTGCTTCTATTGCTATTTCATTTTCTTTCTGTCTTGCATTTCTCTGTATCTTAGAGCTTCTCTGAGCTGTTTGACGGCTTTCTCACAATCTGCGATGGCTGCTGCTCTGTGACCGCCAAAATCGTGAGGCGCCGCTCTCAGGTACGTTATGGCATCCTCAATTGAATTAATGGCTTTGACAATCCGGGGATGGGCTGCTTTTTCGCCCGCCATCGTTGGCTGTGCCTTAATGGGAGCCGATGTGACAAGAAAGAAAGACAAAGCAACTATTGCCGCACACATTATGATTGAGACAGAACGCTTTTTCATACCGATACCTCCATTTCATTTTATGGTTGGACTACATATTGTTTATTTTCTATTGAGCAAGATTCATTCCACAAGAAACAAAAAGAAATTACCTTGAAAACACTTAGTTTTTAGAATACCTCATCTAACGAAGCTTCTCAGCTGAGCAAGTATTCCCCTTCCCTTGGGGAATATCTCCACATTATCCTGACCGCTCACAAGAGATTTAACTACACATTCAAGTAAGGCCTTGAGGTCTTGATTAATACCAAATGAAATCTTGTATCCAAAGGCTAAATTAGGAATCAACATTGCAGGAAGCAGAGTGCACATATTTGCCGCATTATAAAGAATGAGTTTTTCCAGAATTGATTCATTTCTCAGAGTGGGGCATTATTACTCAATGAGAGAGGAAAAGTATCTCAGTGGAGGAAGAATATTCCCTACTGGTCCCTTCGTAACTTATTATTATCCTAGAGAGTAATAACATTTTTTGCTCTGGTATAGTTCATGCAACAGTCAAAATAAAGAATATTGAAAAATGGGGTATAATATGAAGACGCTATTTCTTGCCTTAATTTTTGCAGCTCTTATGAGTGTATCATGCGTTGCGACCGTGGGACCTCATGGTAGCAGTGTCGCCATCGCGCCGCCCCTTCCACTGACTGTGGAGTTGGTAGACCCATACTACGTCCACGGCGGTTATCACTATTACTACAATAGTGACCGATGGTACTACTCACAGTCAAGGAGCGGACCATGGATAGATCTTCCGAGGGATCGTTACCCAAGAGAAGTCAGGTATAAAGGCAGGAGTGGAGAAAGAGACTGGGGAGATGAAAGAGGCAGGGGAGTAAAACGCGGACACGATAGGGATTAACGAATGCAAAGCATCTCAAGGCGAGGGGGTCAAATCTGTTGACAATAAGCGCGCCATTGAAAAACCCGTCAAGAAGGCCGACAAGCCTGTAGAAAATAAGTAATCTGTACGTATTTTTCAGGATATTTTTCATCACGAACATCAGTAAACCATTTCTTGAAAACAGGTTAGGCGTTGTATAACTAAAATTAGTAGGCTCAAAAAAGAGGGTGGGTCCACACAATTTATTTAAGTAACTTCTAAGGAGGAAACTATGCGAAAATTGGCAATAGGGATTGTAGTAGTTGTTGCAATTAGTATGTTGTTTGTCCAGGTGTCATTTGCTCAGAAATCACAGGCTACTGGGGCTACCGTATCAAAGGGGGCATGGACTTTTGGTGTTCCCGCAACTGTTACAGCCGAAACAAACTTTACCGGGCAAGAGGCTATTGTTGTTGAACCCGGCAAGGTAATGAAGGTTGAGCCGATGAAGGGAGTAAAGGACGGTCTGCAGATGAAATTTAAGACAGACCAGGGTAATGCTTATACTGTCTTTATGGGGCCCAAGTGGTTTATTGAAAATCAGAAGATTAAATTTAAGGCCGGTGACAGCGTTATGGTCAAGGGGAAGAAATTTGGTTCCTATATCATAGCAACAGAAATCAGCAAGGGCGATTGGACCATGAAACTGCGTAATCAAGAAGATGGCCAGCCAAGCTGGGAATGCTGTTACCCCGGCGTAGTTAAATTGAAATAATAACCGGCGACCCACCCAATTTTTTCAGCTGGTTTCGAACATCTACGCACTGTGTAGATTTGCTTTTGACATACGTTTCTTATTGATAACAGGAAGTGACCAAGCCGAATAATAAGCTATGGAAAGGTATTTTTCAAACCCGATCTAATGGTGCAGTTTCTTGTTCTTGATCCTTTGCACAAAACCATTGACGGACTCTTCAAATGTAATATAATTTAACTATCGCTTCCTCCCTCCGTGTTCATCTCCTTATGGAGAGAGGTTATTCTCAGGGAAGCCCGAAGCCGATTTTGCCAACTTAATCGCTTTGGGCTTTTCTGCTCTTGTAACGCCCGAAGTTTACGTAAGAGTAAAATTTAAGATATCCATTTGAAAATTGCATTTAGTTGTCTAATCATTAAAACAACGTTGCTGGAGGGGAGCGGTACAACAGAAGTTGAACGTAGCTTGCCATCGGCGGTAGATGTAAGCCATCGATGGCAAGATTGCTATTTCTCAATCTAAAAATGTCTAGTCACCAACACTGATTTTGACATCATAAGGGGCAGGACGGCCTTCTTCCCTCTCCAACCAATCTTTTAGACTTAAAAGGAATGTAGCCCACTTGGTGCTGCAATGGCGCATAAATTCATCGGGCTTTTTCCAGTTGGCGTGCGTGAATAGGACGAAAGTCTGATCCTTCTTAGGTTTCAATTGAAAGATTAAGTCTGTACCGAGCCACTCCTTCGGCCCATCCACGCATTTCCATTTCACTAGTTTGTTAGGCTTCAACTCTACAACTCTCATGTCGGCGAACCCGAAGTGAATAATTCCGCCTTGCTTGGCGTTTCCCTTAGTACCCACAATCCACCAATGAGAAATTCCATCAATAGTGGAAAGGGCCTTAAAAACCTTTTGTGGTGCGGATCTAATTCCGACTCTGTGAATAATATCTGGCATGATTTCCTCCTTTCATAGTACGGCTAAGAATTAAGGACGCAATAGCTTATTAATGCCCTTTGGCGAATCCAGCCGCTGTGGTAAGCGCGAACAAGCGAGAGCGGGTCTTCACTAGTTCCCATCAATAAATTTGACCAACATTCCCTTTTGGCAAACACCACACGTCTTTGATTTTGCAAAGCCGCGCAAGCATCTCTTCATACTCTTTATTAATAGCCGCTCTTTCCGTCAGGCCGAGGAACTGGATGATGTATCCATGGGGGCCGGGCATTATAACAAAAGGATACATGCCACCGAGTTTCCCGCCGCCTATATCTTCAGTGGTTATATTGGGGGCGTAGTACATGACGTGTGGCACGTTAAGGGTGCCGACACTGTCGTCTTCATCATTGTTCAAGTACGTTCTCAGTATTGGAGACAGCATGTATGAAACGCCGGCTCGTTTCGGCGCTTTATAGTATCCTGTTTTGTAACGGTCTTTGATGATTCTCTTTAGTTCGCCGGGAGGAGTCCCCTTGGCCTGCATCTCTGCCGCGTCAAAGAAGACTCGCATCTGTGCCTTGACTCCCGCGTTATCAAAGGAAACAGGGTAGAGAATATCATCTCTATATTTCGTAAAGGCCCAGGAGCCTCTGAACGTGTCATCGCCGGTTCGAGCAACAAAGGCGTGGAATCCATTAGTGCCCTTGCGGGCAACTTCGAAGCCCTTATCGGGGTTTAAGACATATACGGTTGCATTGTCTCTGAGGTGGGGCGGCAGCGCGCTCAGCGCCAGCTGAATTTCCAGATCTCGCGGCAATGGCTCGATTTTATTCATCACTTCGGAAGCCTGTCTATCTGCCGCAATAGCTGTAAGCGAGAACAATAGACCTGCAACTAGAACAATTGCCTGAACTTGAACAAATATTCTTCGTCCCATATCGAATCCTCCTTGACTATTTTCTAATCACACTACCTCATTTGATGATGTAAAAAGATAGCGATTGTTAAGTAGGGGAATGGTAGGTAAAAACTGATAACAAGGGATGATATTCAGCCTTAAGATATTACTTCTTGCGGCAAGAGTATATGAAGAACGGTCTCGTGTGTCGATGGAACATCAACAACAGATTACCGTTTGAAGTGTTGTATGATTGAGAAATCCATTGGGTCATTGATAACAGGAAGTTATCAATGAATCAGGCATTCATATTTTCATATGCTTTTGCTTGCAATTTATCTATCGGAATGTAACGCTATTTGTAACCATCACCATTAAAAACTATTTGACAAGAGTCAATAATAATGAAAATAGAAGCTACTATCTAAACAAATTAAAACACGGGAATCACAGGCTATTCCTGCAATTCCCGGCGGTGCCTTAAAAATCCACTTTCGCATTCCTAACCCGTGTGCCGCGTGTTCGAGTCACGCCGGGGGCACCACTCTTCCTCAATTTGTCATTCCAGCCCCCAATGAGAACATTCGAGGGCAGGCTCCAGCGGGAATTCAGTAATTCCTGTCATTCCCGACTTGATCGGGAATCATGTTCAGATAACGAAAACAGCAAATAGAATAAGAGAAAATCAAAGGAGGACGTCATATGGCGGAAAAGATACCGGAACGATTTGACGACGTAACTGTAATCTGCAAGGCGAACATATTCTTTGAAGGCAAGGTGGCAAGCCATACTGTCTTGTTCAAAGACGGCAGGAAAAAGACAGTGGGCCTGATTCATCAGGGTTCTTTCAAATTCAATACCGAGGCCCCCGAGAAGATGGAGATTACTGCCGGCAGCTGTCTGGTGCGACGAGCCGGCGAAAAGCAATGGCATACCTATTCGGCAGGTGAATCTTTTCAGGTGTCCGGCGGATCCTGGTTTGAAATAGTCGTGGACGGCAGCATACTGGAATACGTCTGCTCATTCGAATGATATTTAGTGCCGCAATCGAAAGAGCCCTTCCCGGGCAGCATGACAATGGCTACTTCGTGCTGTACCCGCGGCGCGTCAAGACAGGCGCCCATCGCCCGTTGATAGTTTGCACGCATCTGGTACGACTGGGCTTGCGGCATGCCGTTAGAAGGCTGGGTCGGGTCGTAACGTGTCTGGCCTACAGCCCAGCTATGGCATTCATAGCGATCCTTCGCCTGCAGCTCTTCGCTCTGGCCCTGCCGGGCATAGACAAAGAGCCTTCCATTCGATGGCGGCGCTGCCGATGGCGCAGGTTGAGCATAAACCTGAGGCTGCTCCCGGATCACCACCGGTGCAGGCGCATAATAGGGTGAATAATAATATGGTGGATAATAGTAGGGTGAGTAGTAATACGGTGCATAATAAGGCGCCAGAACTGCTGCACCTCCTATCACCGCCCAGGGCGCCCACCACCAACCCCAATGGCCGCCTCTTGCCTCACTGGGCAATGGGTTTACGAGAAAGATGATCATCATGAATATAAGAACTGCGCAGGCAGCTTTCTTCATATTTTTCCTCCTTGTTTGTCTCAAAAAATGTTTCTAAACTTTTTACTCCCCATCTCGGGGCATTTCAATAAATATTAAGCAAAAAATAGGCCTAAAAAAGGACAAAAACATAAGTGCAAGATATCAAATAATATATAGCAATTGGACATTTTTTGGTTGGATAATTTTCATTAGAAAATGGATAGAATGTATACAGTAATTAGTATCCAGGTGTGTAAAAAGTACACAGAGAGGGAGTCGGTCATTCATTTCACAATCAGTATTCTTACAGTCCGTCATTAGGTCTTTTCGCAGCCATAAATCAGAGTATCCCTGATTGTGGATGATTGCCAATCCTATATTATCAATATTACACAGGAGAGCCAAAGTAGCGGCAGAAAATGATTAGAGAGGAAAGAATCAATGAAGATCTCAGAATGGCTGGATAAAAAGAAAGCGGACGGTATTGATGTATCTCAAATCTCATTGCCTGAGGATATGTCTTACGATGAAGTCCCCGATGAAACAATTTTTTTCAAGGAGATTAATCCCCACGGAGTCCAATGTACAGGCAGTCATCCGTTTTCCACTGTTGAGCGCTTTGGCGAGTGGTATTATAGTAGAGGCCAAGATAAGAAAGCCGGCCTTCATTCATCTGAAATGAAATGGGGGTTGTTTACAAAGGATAAAGATTTCGCTCTCAGAACAGCCAAATCACACATAGAATAGTCTATTGAGCGGAGAATGGGAGGTCATCATGGATGAACAGTTTGTTAAAAAAGTGCGAACGGCGGCAGTGGCCGGCTGGTGGACGTTACTAATCTTCTATTGTATCCTGCTGATCCAGTGGTTTGCTTATCTGCTGATCATGGCCAGGCAGCCGGCAGGCGTACTTTGCATTTGGGGTCCGGGCGCCACATGGCCGGAAATTCGTACTGTCTGGCTGTGGGCGATGGTGGCATTTAAGCTCTGCGTCGGAATGATGCTGTTTGTCGTCGTCTGGCTGACGCTTTGGGCGAGACAGCTTTCACGCCACAAGGAATAGGCAGTGTTACGCCTTGCCTTCCCGCCCCTTTGACAAAGGGAGCCACAAGGGATTTTAGGTGAGCGTGCTGCTCGTAATGAGCTACTACACTAATATTGGTGTTGACACGTGATGCAATTTGATATAGAGTTTTACGAAACAGCTTCAGGCCGATGCCCGGTTCGTGACTTTCTCAATGACCTAAAGGAGACGGACCCGGACGACTTCGCCTCTGTCGTGGCGGGGCTCGCAAAGCTGCAAAACCGCAAATACCATAGACCGCCGCTTTCAAAGCCCATAGGTGACGAGCTTTTTGAATTGAGGCACGTTGGCAAGTTGAATACAAGAGTCCTTTACTTTTTTATGAAGGGACGTCGCATTATCGCTGTTCATGGGGTCCGTCATAAAGGGAGAGAAATACCTGCCAGGGACCGTAAAACCGCCATGGATAGAAGAAATGATTGGCTAGCAAGGTACAGTAATGAGAAGAGAAACGAATTTCGATAAGTATCTTGAAGAACAATTGAAAGACAAGGATTTTGCCGCTCGGTTCAAAAAAGCCGGGGAGGCATGGGATGTAGCCGTGAAACTGGCCGCGTTGCGAAAAGAAAGCGGGCTGTCTCAGAGGGAACTGGCGCAACGGGTTGGCACGACGCAGCAGCAGATCAGCCGTTTAGAATCGCCGTCCTATGAGGGTCATTCTTTAAGCATGCTGCGACGGGTTGCCGAAGTCCTGGGCGCCACGGTCCATATTGAACTATTGCGTGGGAAACAACAAAGCCGCATGGGTGTCGCTGAGAATCGATCCAGTTATCGGACAAAATGATTTCAGACTTTCTCTCTTTTATTGCCCCTCTCCATTGTGTCATTCCCACCCCCTCCCCTTGTCACTCCACACGAATGTGAGGAATCCAAGATTTCTCAGTCACTGTGCTCCTTCGAAATGACAAGAAAGAAAAGTGTGTCATTCCGCACTTGATAAGCCTGCCCCGTACTTGATACGGGGGAATCCGACCCCACTGTTTTATAGTGGAATTCAAATGTAAATCGTGATAGGCAGAAATACATAGAAAGCAGTATCAAATATATTTCTCTACCATTAACCCTGCATGAGGGGCTTATGGACTGATTATTGAAACCCCGTTTCTGACAAAGAAAGCGGGGTTTTGTGTTTTTTGATGTCTTGGCAGTGAGAGAATCAGTTTCGCTGTAAGTATGAATTGAGAAATTAAATGACTGTAAAAAGGAGGGGTCTTATGAAAGCGCAGAAAATCATTTACGTTAATACATTTACCGACGGTCTGGTGGGACCGAGCCTGCCTATGATTGGACCGGTGGCCGATGGCGGAACCATCATAGCTGAAACAGCCCCCGGCTGCTGGGGGCCGATGATCACCCCATCCTTTCAAGGGGGACATGAAGTGACCAAGCCCGTGGCTGTAATTGGCGCCGCACCGGGAGACGCCATTGCTATCCGCATCAAGAAAGTCCGCGTGACATCAACAGTCACGGCATCCGGTACCATGAGCTTCGTTGAGGGACGATTCACCGGTGATCCCTTTGTGGCCCGACATTGTCCCGGCTGCGGAATTAAAAGTCCTGAGACGCGAGTTGAAGGCACCGGGGCGGAAGCTATTCGCTGCGCCGCATGCGGAGCCGAGGTCAGTCCCTTCCGCCTAACCAATGGATATACGATTGTCTTCGACGATGCTCGCAAAATGGCGCTTACCGTAGGTCCCGCAGCGGCCAGGAAACTTGCCAAGAATGCCGCCAAGCTGATGGCTTTACCCAGGGAGTCCTGCCAGAATCCTGTCGTTTCTCTGTGTCCGGCCGACGTCTCCGGTTTAATGACGCGGCTGCGGCCGTTCATCGGGAATATCGGTACAACCCCGTCCATCGATATGCCTGATTCTCACAACGCCGGCGATTTCGGACAGTTCTTGTTAGGCGCACCTCATAAGTATGGAATCACGAAGGAGCAGCTGGAGAACCGCACAGATGGTCACCTGGACATAGATTCGGTGCGTGCGGGAGCCATCCTGATTTGCCCGGTGAAGGTGCCCGGGGGCGGGGTTTATGTGGGCGATGCCCATGCGATGCAGGGTGATGGAGAGATAGCGGGACACACCACGGATGTCTCCGCAGAAGTCACGCTGCAGGTAAACGTTCTCAAAGGCCTGAAAATCGGGGGCCCGATCCTGCTGCCTCCCGTCAAGGATCTGCCCCATCTGGCCCGCCCTTTCACTGCGTCCGAGAAAAAGGCGGCAAAGAATCTGGGAAAGAAGTTCGGCCAGGCCACAGTAGAGGACTCGGCCGCTATCCAGATGGTCGGCTCCGGGGCAAACCTGAATGAAGCCACCGACAATGGTGTTGCACGTCTGGCGGAACTTTTCAAGATATCGACAGAAGAGGTCCTGAATCGAGTGACTCTTTCGGGTGCAGTGGAGATCGGACGTCTGCCGGGGGTTGTTACAGTGACTCATGCAGGTTCCCATGCCCTGGCTGAAGAAAATAAATTTGGCAAAATTGGTGAAGGAACATTACGCCTTATAGGAGATGGGTTAGCGGGAGATTTTCTTGACGAACGTAGTGCAGACCTTCAGGTCTGCTCCCAGTGAGTCATTCCCGACTTGAAGAAGGCGCAGGGCATTGCTCGGCGGAGATCTTCCCAACTTGAAGTCACAAATTGTGACTTCAAGTTTACGTGCGTTATTCGCAGGACTGAAGTCCTGCACTGCATTATTATGCAGGAGGTGGTCGCAAATTACGACCACCTCAAGAAGTTAAAATTTTCCCCTTCTCCAACGGTTAATATTTCTCTTGACAAGTGTAACCCCGTTGGTTACAGCATAGTCAATGATAAAATCTTTTATCCATAAAGGTCTGGAAGATTTTTTCTACGATGGAGTACGTAAGGCATACAGGCCAAGCATGCTTCCAAATTAGAGGCGATGTTGGATAGGCTTGATGCGGTAAGTGAAATCAAGGATATGAACTACCCCGGCTCCGGCCTCCATCTGCTGCTCCCCAAAAAGAAGAGGCGTTGGGCGATAAAGGTCTCCGGCAACTGGCGATTGACGTTTGAATTTAAGGATGGAGATGCATTTAATTTAGACATCGAGGACTATCATTGAAGAGGATTATTTATGAGAACACGAAGAAGACCGCCTTCTCATCCAGGATCAATTCTTAAGCTTCATTACCTGGAACCGTCAGGAATTAGCGTTACTGATCTCGCGAAGGAGCTGAGGCTGTCGAGAAAAACAGTATCTAAAATATTGAATGAACGAGGTGCCGTGACAACGGATGCTGCCTTGCGGTTATCCAGAGCGTTTGATACCACGCCTGAATTATGGTTGAACCTTCAGAGAAATTATGATCTCTGGCATGCGGCGAATGAAACGACTGATTGGCAGGCAATAAGACCCATATCGAAAATTGCACATGTAAGAGCATAAAGCAATTTTTAAGATTTTTCAGTCGCTGCGCTCCTTCAAAATGACAAGAAAAAGGTGTGTCATTCTGGTGACCCGAAGCCCTGAACATGGTGAAGAGGAATGTGAGGAATCTAAGATCCCTCCCGGATTTACCCTGAGTAAACACGAAGGGCTCGGGACAAGGATTTCGCAGTCACTGCTTTCCTTCGAAATGACAAGACTGTCAAACACCATCCTTTTTATCTCATTTTTCCCGCAGTCAATGTTTGACTTAACTCACGGAAAATCGTAGGATTACCCGCTAAAAAATCAAAACAGGATGCTTCTTATGAAAACGCGGATTACCGAACTTTTTGGGATAAAATACCCCATACTCCTCTCCGGCATGAGCTGGATCAGTGTGCCGAAGATGGTGGCGGCCGTATCCAACGCGGGAGGTCTGGGGATTCTGGCCACGGGCCCCCTCAGCGCCGACGAGACAAGGAAGGCCGTCCAGGAAATCAGGTCATTGACCGATAAACCCTTTGGCGCCAATCTTGCGCTCCTGTTTCCCGGGGCCGTGGACAATGCAAAGGTCTTATTGGAGGAAAAGGTGCCCGTCATCAACTTTTCCCTGGGCAAGGGCGACTGGCTTGTCAAGAAGGCCCACGAATACGGAGGCAAGGTCGTCGCCACCGTCGTCAGTGTCTATCATGCAAAGAGGGCGCAGGACTATGGCTGTGATGCCGTCATTGCCACCGGTCATGAAGCGGCGGCTCATGGAGAAGCCCTGACCACATTCATTTTGATCCCCACGCTCGTCGATGCGTTAAAGATTCCTGTGATCGCTGCCGGCGGCATCGGTGACGGCCGGGGTTTAGCGGCGGCCCTGGCATTGGGCGCGGACGGCGTTGCCATGGGAACCCGGCTGATGACGACGAAAGAAAGTCCGCTTCATGAATACTACAAGAAACTCTCCGTCGAAAAGGAGGCCACGGACACCCTCTTCTCCAATCGTTTTGACGGTCTCCTCTGCCGGGTCCTGAAAACCGATGCGGCATCTCGCGCCATCGCGCGGGGGCTTGATCTTCCGGCGGCTTTCTTCAATTCCCGCGAGATTGCCCGGCAGATCCATGCCCCGTACTGGAAGCTCTGTCTCGGTGTCATGGCTTCAGGATGGAAGAACGCCAAGCAGATGGCCTTCATGGCCAATGCCTTTAAGGCAATCCGTGTCGCCACAGAAGAGGGCGATACAAAGGAAGGGGTGCTTCCGGCCGGACAGGTAACGGGACTCATTCACGATGAGCCCACGATAGCGGAGCTCTTTGAGCGGTTCGTTGCCGAAGCGAAAACGATCCAGCAGCAACTTGCGGTAAAGATCGGCTGACGCTCCCTTTGTCATTCTCGTGAAAGCGGGAATCCAGTGCGTACCTTCAGGTGCGCTGCATTAGCAGGACTAAAGTCCTGCACTACATTTATTAAAGTAGCGTAGCATTGAATTTACGTAGTGCAGACCTTCAGGTCTGCTCTCAGTCTGTCATTCCCGACTCGATCGGGAATCCAGTGTTTCTACATGGTGCGTACCTTCAGGTGCGCTGTATTAGCAGGACTAAAGTCCTGCACTACATTAATTCAAAAGATAATCCATGGAGGTGCCGGTATGGCTGTCGTAGAGTGGAAAAGGGATGATACCGTTGCTGTTGTTAAAATGGTAAACGGAGAAAACAGGTTTGACCCCGTCTTCATCAAGGAATTTCTCCAGGTCTTTGATGAAATCGAAAAAGACATGGCTGTAAAATGCGGTCGTGATTGTTTCCACTGATGCGAAGAGCTGGTCCCAGGGAATAGACCTCATCTGGATGCAGGGCCGCATGGCCGAACAGGACCTTCCGGCGATCCGCGGTTTCCTGTATGGCCTGAACGATATTTTCAAAAGGATACTCCTCTTTCCCGTGCCCGTCATCTGCGCCATCAACGGACATGCCGTAGCAGGCGGGGCCATCTTGTCCCTGGCCTGTGACTTCCGCTTCATGAAGGCCGACAAGGGATTCTTCTTCTTTTCCGAGGTCGACGTGGGCATCCCCTTCATACCCGGCATGATGGCATTTTGCCGGAAGGCCGTTCCCGAATATAAATTCGAGGAAATGATGTACACGGGAAAGCGCTACGGCGCCGCCGAAATGGAAGCGCACCACGTGATAATGAAGGCCTGCCCCAACGAAGAGGCCGTGATAGCGGAGGCCATGGCCTTTGCCCGCACCTTCAATAAGAAACGCGGGGTCTTTGGTGAAATGAAACGGCGTATGCACAAGCACATCATCGAAATCATGGACAAGGAGGACCCCGAATACATCGACCCGCTTAGAGTTGTATACGGAGACTGAGGTGCTGAAGACAATCTGAGCAAATATCGAAATTACCGATAACAAGATAAAGGCATGAATGGATTCTCAGTAGTTTTATCCGCAATGATGATACTTGGTTGCTCTGCATGCCAGCCTCCTAATCTCGGGATTACTGACGGCAAGCTTGCGCCGTGCCCGGATTCACCCAATTGCGTTTCTTCACAAAGCTCAGATAAAAGACACTTCATTGAGCCTGTCAGGTATGAAGGAACCGAGCAAATGGCCATGGAACGGCTAACTGGTGTGATTCGGGGAATGAAACGAAGCCGGATTATTACGATGGAGGACCATTATATCCATGCGGAATTCACCTCAGCTTTTTTCCGCTTCGTGGATGACGTGGAGTTTTATTTTGATACTGAAGCAAAGATAATACACATGCGTTCTGCTTCTCGGATCGGATATTCTGATTTTGGGGTGAATAGAAAAAGGCTGGAAAAATTAAGATCACTGTTCAACGACTCGGTAATTAGTCCCGTAAAGTAAAAACGCTAAGTCCTAAATATCAGCAGCACTTCTGTTTTGGCAACGTTCATCTTCAGTGAAATGTGTGCTCTACCTACCTGCAATCCCAAGCGGAGATTGTCTGAAATTTGCCGACATGGATGCATCGGGTTGCCTCCACCAATATCAGAGCAGTAGTATCTGATTGCATAAATTCTTCCAAATCAGGATGTTTCCTGAGATATAATGCTGCAAGTTCGTCCCTGAAATTTTACCCATAACATTGCCAAAGACGAAATGAGCATTATATTAGTTCGATAAGAGGGAATTTATGGCATTTTCAACAGGAAACAATACATATCGGGAGAGCGCAGAAAAACTTGCAAAATTATCCTTTGCTGTGGGTGTTTACCGTCCACCGAGCGAGGGCGGGAGCTCATCACTCCTCCTCAGGATTACGGAGAATTGCCCGTGGAATAAATGCGCCTTTTGCGAAATGTACAAGGGGCACCCCTTTGTGTATCGCAGCGTAGAAGACATCAAAGCCGATATCGATACCGTAAAGGCCATCAGCGATGAACTTGCAGCCGTCTCCGTGACAATGGGGCACGGCGGCCGAATCACCGAAGAGGTGGGAATGGCTATTTTGCGGGCCGATCCTTATCTTCACAACAACCATTGCTTCATCACCGTTTTCAACTGGCTCCATTCAGGAGGCAGGACGGCCTTTCTGCAGGATGCCGATAGCATGATCATGCGACCTCATGAGTTAATAGAAGTGCTCAAGCATCTGCGCGGAACGCTAAAAACGCTTACCAGGGTGACGTCCTACGCCCGTTCCAAGACACTGGCTCAGAGGAAGCCGGAAGAGTTAAAGGCTGTCCGGGAAGCGGGACTCGATCGTCTTCATGTCGGTCTGGAAACAGGAGATGACGAATTGTTGGGTATTGTCCGTAAAGGTGTGACCAGCGCCGAACAGATTGCCGGCGGCAAAAAGGCTATGGCTGCGGGCTTTCAACTTTCCGAATACTGGATGCCCGGTCTGGGCGGCACTGAACGCTGGCGGCAGCATGCGGAGAACACTGCACGTGTCCTTACAACCATCAATCCAAACTACATCAGGTCCCGTCCCTTTGTCCCCAGATGCGGAACGCCGCTTTTTGAGGATTATGAGCAGGGCAGGCTGCACCTCTCTTCACCGCATGAGCGTCTTGAAGAGTTGCAGGTGATGATCGAAGGGCTGGATGTTACCTCGCGTGTCTGCTTTGACCACCAGATGAATTCCTGGATAAATAGACGTGGCGGCCTTCTATTCCATCAGGGTTATGAAGGCTATAAGTTCCCTGAAGAGAAACCGCTAGTTCTGGAACTGATTCGCGAAGGTCTTTCCATAGACGAATCAAGGCACATTCATGTAAAAGATCTCATCGCCATGGGATCTCTGTGATTACACCCCTACCCTTTCTCGCCCCCTCCCCTCGTCATTCTGCACTTGGAGACTGTGTCGTAATGCCATTTTTGTCATTCCGTGCAAGCAAAGCGCGACACGGAATCCAGTATTTTTAGTAAGTTCTGGATACCGGCTTTCGCCGGTATGACGGTAGTGTTGGCGTATTCTCATATTACAACACAGTCTCTTGAGAAGCCTGCCCCGTACTTAATACGGGGTAGAATCCAGTTTCTTTAATCCTAGATTCCCGCCATTTAATCATTGACAGAGCGGTATTTTGTAATTATAAAGTAATTATGGCTGATAACAATATATCCTTCGCTTGGGACCCCAAGAAAGCTCAATCGAATCAGAAGAAGCATGGCATTTCTTTTACTGAAGCCCAAACGGTTTTCCTGGATGAAAATGCGCTATTGATCGCTGATCCGGATCACTCCCAAGAAGAGGACCGATTTATTCTCCTCGGCTTCAGCTCAAAGTTGCGCGTTCTTATTGTGTGTTATTCGGAAGAGGGCGATGTGATGAGGATCATTTCCGCCCGCAAGGCAACTCCGTCAGAAAGAAAACAGTATCAAGAAAGGCAATCAAAATGAGAAAAGAATACGATTTTTCAAAAGCTAAAAAGAATCCTTATGCAAAACGACTTAAGCAACAGGTTACGATACGTCTCGATAAAGGCACGATTGAGTACTTCAAGGGAATTGCTCAGGATGCAGGAATGCCTTATCAGACGTTAATTAATTTGTATTTAAGTGATTGCGCAAAGGCAAAGCGAAAACCATCGATTCAGTGGAAAACTGTTGCAGTTAGCTGAGCAACTTATTGGGTTGCGGAACCGAAGAAGAGTGCCCCTCTTGTCATTCCGCCCCCCTGTCATTCCGGACTTGATCCGGAATCCAGTGATCTGTCATTTCGGTGAACCGAAGCCCTGAACATGGTGAAGGGGAACGTGAGAAATCCTTGTCCCGAACGAAGAGAGGGATCTTCGCTTCCCTGCATTCTTTCCCGCCCCCCTTTAACAAAGGGGGCCATGGGGGATTTTCACTTGTCACTCTCGCCTCCGATAACGACATTCGAAGGCAGGCTCCAGCGAGAATCTAATTCTTCCAAAAATCCCTTGACTGATTCCGCAGAGAGATATACTTTTTGTTTATCTTGGTGCAAAATAGCAAAAGCTTCTTAGCCAATGAGAGCATTATGAAAACTGATGAATTGATAAGACAAAAACGTGAAGAGATCTTGCTTATCGCTGCGCGATATGGCGGTTGCAATGTGCGCGTGTTCGGTTCGGCGGCCAGAGGTGACGCTGACGAGCTAAGCGACATTGACTTTCTTGTGGATATGGAAGCAGGGCGAAGCTTATTGGATTTGGGCGGACTGCTCATGGATTTACAGGCGACACTGGGGCGTAACGTGGATGTAGTTACGGAACGTGGTCTCAAACCGCGCATTCGCGAAAGGGTTTTGAAGGAGGCCATAGAGATATGAGGGATTCCAAGGAACGTCTTCGTGATATGCTGGAAGCCGCCTCTCCCCCTGTCATTCCGGACTTGATCCGGAATCCAGTTTCATTTCTTTCATTCCCCCTCGAAATCCTGCCCCGAACTTGATACGGGGTAATCCAACACCATTGCCATTTCCTCCGGCCCCCTTTATGAAAGGGGGAATCGCGACGCAGTAGTACAGCCGGCCGCTAAGAAGCTTGATAAATGTTAACATGCATGTTAACTTGCTGCCATGAGCAGGAGGGAAAAGAAGTGAGTGACTTGAAGAAATATATAGCTGATAGGAAAAAGAAAGATAAAGAATTCGCCAGTGGTTTTGACGAAGGTTATGAGCAGTTCAAGATCGGGATCGTTCTTCGTCAAGCGCGCGAATCTGCTGGTTTGACCCAGGAGGATCTGGCAAACCGTTTGAAGACCAAGAAAACGGCCATCTCAAGAATTGAGAACCATGCAGAAGATATAAAGCTGTCAACATTGGATCGGGTGGCGAAAGCACTGGGAAAACGATTACAGGTCCGTATTGCATAGGATTAACCGCGCCCCTACACATGGTATTGCAAAAGGATGGTCGAGTCCTACCCCCTTGTCCTTGCCGACGCGTCCAGAAATTGTTTGGCAAGTTGTCGAACGCGATATTCCTGTTCTAAAGCGCCTTTTGCGAGCACTGCTTGAAGACTTGGAAGCAGGGCAATAAATGCGGCTATTCCTCTTGTCCTTGCCGACGCGTCGGCGCCTGTCCCCCCGCTTCTATTTTGTTTCACCTGTTCATTTATCAAAAGGATCGTTGTCTTGATTTCTCATGGTTCCATTAGCTGCTCTGGTGCGCCAATGTGAATAATATCTGAGGGGCATAACGAGACCAAAGAAGGGGATGATATACATGGCAGCCACTATGGGTTCGACAGGGCCGAAAAACTCAGAGGAAAAGACAATCACCAAAACATTATTCATATTGCCTAACATGACTGCACCGGCCAGTTGATTCTCCACAGAACTTTTCCAGAAGAAGAGAATCCCGACGGTGCAGCAGATCACCGACAGCGCCACGGCTACTGCGGATGCCATGATAATGATGCTGGGATCTTTTTTGAAAAGAGCTGAATATCGGCAGAAAATCCCCAAATTTATTATGGCAAAAAGCAGGAGAGACAGTGGAAACTGCCTTTTCATCAAGTGCTTCAATAGACCCGGTGTAAGGCGCCTCAGGCCTTCAACGACTAAAATCGGGACGAAGATCACGAGCATAAGCATGCGGACCATGGCGATCAGCGAAAGCTCCGCATACCTCGCTGTAACAACATGGATGAGAGCCGGTAAAGTGATGGGTACCAAGGCCGATGTGATCACGACGACCACCAGGACAAGAGGGCTATTCCCTTTTACCAGATTGGATATGAAAGGGGCCACAACCCCCGTGGACACGCCTATCAAAAGCAATGCGGACAGGGCATAAGTCGGGGCAAAAATCTTAAATATATAAAAAACGACAACAGGCAGAATCAGGCTTTTCACAACGGTAAAAGTCAAAATGGTCTTGCCACGGTCTTTCAGCGTCCTCCATACGGCATCCAGTTCGATGGAAAGGTAACTGAGAGCAAAAAGGACCATCAGACAGTAAATGGGCAGGGTCTGGAAAAGAGAACTGAATTCGGGGAAGATGATCCCTACCGCCATGGAGGAAAGGACCACGACGAGAAGCATGAGATCGTTTACACGAAATGGAAGTTGCATGTTTGATAGCGCGTATCGACTACGGTTTTGATTTCTGCATCATATGAAGCTCATTTTGCCAGGCGACGGTCATATTACGGCATTTATCTATATCTTGCAAATTACTTCCAATAACACCACCGTCATTCCCGCCCCCTTCCTGTCATTCCCGCCCCCCTTGTCATTCCCGCCCCTCCCTTGTCATTCCCGCCCTCCTCGTCATTCCGGACGTGATCCGGAATCCAGATTGTATCTGCCGTAGTGGAGAAATCCTTGTCCCGAACGAAGAAGGGATCTGCTTTCTTGTCATCTCATTGCGAGGGCGCAGCCCGGCCGCAATCTCTGCACCTTTGTCATTTTGCACTTTGCATTTTTCATTTTGCCTTATCCCCCCTTGACCCCTCGAACCCTCCTTCCCATTCTCAGAAATCCCTTGACTGATCCGACATTCAATTATAGTTTTGCAGCAAGTTAGAAAATATTTTTTGGAGCAGGTCCAAATTAAAATTTTGAGGTGCCCAATTGGTACCTCAAGATTGGAGGACAAATGAAAAAACTTGTTCCAGTTGAGATTATCGAAAAGAAGATTCTGCTTATCAGGGGCGAAAAAGTAATGTTAGATGCCGATCTCGCGGAGCTCTATGGTGTGGAAACGAAGACGCTAATAAGAGCAGTTAAAAGGAATATCAATAGGTTCCCTTCGGATTTTATGATTCAACTCGAAAGAGATGAATTTGCGAACTTGAGGTTCCAATTTGGCACCTCAAGTCGTTGGGGTGGCCGACGCTATCTGCCCTATGCTTTTACAGAACAGGGAGTAGCGATGCTGTCCAGTGTGCTGAATAGTGAAAGGGCTTTGCAGGTGAACATTGCAATAATGCGTACCTTTGTAAAGCTGCGCGAGATGATAGCTTCGCGCAAGGACCTTGCCAAACGTCTCGACGCCCTTGAGAAGAAGTACGACGATCAATTCAAGGTTGTCTTCGATGCAATTCGCGAGTTAATGACGCCTCCTGACAAACCACGTCGGCGCATTGGTTATTAAGCTCTCATGCCCATTGGATCATTCCCCTCTTTCCGCTTGTCCTTATTCGCCCCCTTTTATAAAGGGGGCCACGGGGGATTTCAATTTGTCCTTTCCCAGCCCCACTGTTTTATAGTGGCATTCAAATCTAAATCGTGCTAATCAAAATCGCGTATTTAGCCGTGTAAGTCAAAATTCATAAAGTCTTTAACCCGTGATGAGGTTAATATGGACTGATTACTGAAACCCCGTGTCTCACAAGAGAGCGGGGTTTTGTGTTTTTATTAACAATATTTAATAAAATACAATGAAATAAATTAGCTTGCAAAATTAGAGGCGATATTTGGGAGGACATGAAATGCCACGGTCAGAATGTAGATTCATAAAGCGCATGGCTGAATTCGTATCGAAAACAGAAATTCACCATATTCCTGCCAATACTAGGGGCATTTATGCTCTCCTGAAAGAAACAAAAAAAGGTACTTTTGACGTTGTTTATATCGGCCTTTCCGCAGGAGAAAAAGCAGGAATGTCCAGCAGGATGAGAGCGCATCACCGTAAGAAAGGTGTCGCGTGGACACACTTATCAATTTTCGAGGTACATGACAACATCAACAACGACGAAATTCATGAATTGGAAGGTTTGTTCAGACATATATACAGAAAAGATACAAAAGCAAACAGACTAAATAGGCAACAGCGTTACAAGAAATTCAAAAAGGTAACGACAAAGGGTTTGAAGAATTGGAAACAAGGAGCATAATGATTCGAAAAGATGTGAGAGATGTCATAGGGAATTTGATGGTGATGAGATTTAGATTTGTCATTCCCGACCCTCTCTTGTCATCCCCTCCCCTTCTTGCCATTCCCGCGCAGGCGGGAATCCAGTCCCTCCGTTGAAACCCTGGACGAATGCGTCGATAAAGTTTCAGGAAAGGATCTGATAATAGCATGCTTGCTAAACTCCTAGAGCAAAATAAAGTTCAAATTGAGAAGACCCTCAAGATAGGACGCGCAAAATGGGATAACTTGATTGGACGTGTCGAACGGCAATGCGAAAAAGACCAAGGCGACTACTATGACGAGCAGATTTGGACATTTCTCGCCTGTTGTGGCTATGCGGTAGTGGGAGCGAGCGCAGTTGATAAATTAAGTGTGTTGCTTTGCCGGCAGAGTCAATCTACATCTTTCCCAAAGTCAATTTGGTTTGAGGCCCTCCCTATCCCGCCTCGTGAGAACGAGGGTAATACGCACTTGGATTTGGCAATCGGAAACATCGCCAGAAGAGAGACCACAGCAAGTGGCATTCGATACGATGAACAAGACAATGGATTCAGCTGCTTTTGTGAATGCAAGTGGTACTCCGATATATCAAAGGATGTAACTTACGATAAGCATCGCAATCAGTTAATCCGTGTTGTCGAAAATGCGCTTGCATTTCAGAGCAATGGTCATTTTCCAGCGCACGTATATGTATCCCTAGTCACTCCTAGAATATTCCGTGATGCTCCAGTGAAATCCAGACTTTATCAATACAAATATGAGGAATATAAAAGCGATAAGAAGAAAATGCTGCTCGATTTGGGGACGCGCTCTTTGCGCGAAGATAAAGCCAAGGGCTTATGCGCCCCACAGGTCGAAGAGCGAGTGGACTGCCTTTCGTTGAACTGGATTACCTACGAAGAACTTTATGAGAACATTCCTGGTAGCAATATCTCAGAAGCACTGTCTTCATTCCACGGGAGATTCAATCAATCGGGAAAGTAAACGAAAGCTGGACAGGGCATCCCCAGCCCTTATCGAAGAAATAGAGACCATACTTGAAATTTGTTCAACTCGCCTCATAACTCTTTACGAGTAAAGGTTTCGCTTTTTCGAAATCATCGCTTGAGGCAATAGTTATTTCCAAATCACCAGTGCCGAAGTGACCAATTTTCCTTACATCACGCAATAACCCTTTATTGCTTGTAAGGTCGACCGTATCGGGATTCACTTTTACAAAGACAAGCAGCTTACCGGCCTGCGGATGCACTTCAACACAGGCGAAGTTTTTTATGCGCTTGAAAGCAAAATAGAACAACAGCGTTTTCAGTTGTACATCGTCGCCCAAGGCCATGAGAAACGCCTTGAGCATTTCAAAACGATCTTTCAGGTGCGAATTTGCCTGTGCCAATAATTCAGTGGTAGTTTTGTATTGGCTTTTTCCCTTTACTTTTTTCGGGGCTTCAGGGCCATTCTTCTCAACCGATATAGCATTAACCAACTCGAGAAGAAGCAAATCGTTTCCATAATGCCTATACCTAATCAATTCAATATTCCGGTTCATCTGTTGGACGGAGTGGATGTCATATTTTGTAAAGTCACCGGCGATGCATATGAGCCGCGGGCTTGACCATTCGACAGAATCTGCGGCTACCTTGCTGACCTTATCCATGACAAGAAGCTTAAACTCACCTTTATGGTCCATTAGCCAGTCGAGGTAGAAAAGGCCTTGATTAATGACATTCTCATTCATAGCTCTTTTATATTCAATGATTACAGGGCAGCCATTTTCATCTATCCCAAGCGTATCGATACGGCCGCCGTGGGTTTTGCCAGTAAAATATTCAGAAGCGAGACATCGAACACCGAGAAATGATTCAAGGTGCTGCTCAACAAGAGTCTGGAGGGATTTCTCAATTTCTGCAGACTGCCCCGCAAGCTCTTTGATGTTCGTACCATCCAGCTTAAAAAGCTTTATATCTCCCATTGTCCTTCCTTCCCTTAGCTCACAACGATACCATCAATGACTTCTATGCCGAAAGTGTTTTTCAGGCCTATTAGCTCCTTAGGGAATTTACCCTCTATTACAAGAACCGTCTCTGCACTGGGGCTCTTCTGCTCAACCATTTGTTGCGCCTCAATCAAGGCGCGGTATTTTATACACTGGTAAAGTCCTCGGATGATGTCCGCGCTAGGTGAATACTTTGCTTTTACTTCAACACCAATCCATTTTTGCCCATGAATAAACAAGACATCCACAGCATCGGCAGACGGGAACTCATATTCGATTTGCCCTTTCCCTGTAGATCTGGGCAGATCAAGCATCTGAGGGTGCTTCGAAACATATTCTTTTAATCTTTTATGCTCTTCGCTTTCACCCCCGCCACCATAGCCAGCTTGCTGTGATCCCTTCGTACTTGGTAACCATTGGTTCTTGACAGGCTTAAGCTCGAACTCTCTCAACACATCATCCCATTCATCAAATTGATATATCTTTTGGAGCATCTGTTGAACGAGTAATCTCTTTTGCTTGAGGCTGGTGTTAGCAAAGGATTTGGGTCCCGCAAATCCCCAAAAGCCTTTACCGGGAATGCCCGTGGACTTGCTTACAACGAGAGATTGAATAGGCGGTATTTCTGTATGCCACTCCTTACTCAGTCTTTGAAGAGCTACCCCAATGAATCCTAAGACGTAGTCGAGATTACGAGGATTAGGCATATCGAGCTCGTCAGCCAGATCGGAATAATATATTGGCTGTTCTGCTTTCACCTGACGCACCAGTACTGGCAAGGCTTCACGGGCTCTTTCTTGGTACAGCTTATCTCCTTGTAATGGGTTATTCATGTCCTTATACCAAGCTGTGATGCTTCAAAAGTATTTCTTTTAGCTTTGCTTTCAAATCATCCATCCTGTTGAATCGGATTTGATAGTCAGAGCGCACATTAAACCCGATCTCAAAATCCGTGGGTTCTTTCTGCCCCGGGATGCCTTCGCGAAATATCATAATGAAATTATGCTGTGGCGATTCTCGAGCACGCAATGTAATTCTCGCCTCCCGTTTGTCATCCCGCGCAGGCGGGAATCCAGTGTATCTGCGTAGTGCAGACCTTCAGGTCTGCTGTGTCACCATTCAAAATTCTTGATGAGCAGATATATGGATAATAACTAACTCCCATATTAATTGGAACCGTGAATTATTCCTACGAATACTGTCTTGCCTCTCTTTCCGCTTGAGCAAGCACTGAACCGTCTAAGTATGCCTCTAATGCCGGTTTCCGAAGATAGTTAAGATGATTGTCCTTGTCAGCTTGCAAAAACCGCATATAGTCTTGTCGTTTTAATACCGTCATTAAAATATTGCCTTGGTGTGTGTATTCCCAGTATGCTTTGTACCATTGTTTAATACGGCCCTTCACGAATCCTTTGTACCTGTCGTCAATCTTGTAGATGGTTCTCCATGCCTGTATCTCTTCATGCCGTCCATCGGGACTGGTGAAATCGACTGCCCATTCAATGTCATCGATTCTTATGTTGTCCGCGACTATCTGAAAGCTGATATCTATACCTTTATGGTTTTCATCGTATGGGTAGAATAGCCTTCTTACAGTGGCCGCTATGGGATCATTGGCACCCTTGCAGCTAGGAGAATTACATTCGGTGCAAAGAGGAACGAGATTTTCGAAATTCACTGAGGATAATGGGTATAGTGACTTTGGAAGATAATGATCATACTGATCTCTGCCCATATCGAACTGTGTTTTCAACTCGTGTATTCCACAAATTGGGCACACCGTGCATTCTGAATTGAGTTTATGGAACTCGATGAAATGGTCTCTTAGCGTCTTGTATTTGGAAGTGAAGGCATTCCCATCCAGAACCTGCTCATAGAGATCGATAAACAGCTTTTTAACCAAGTCTCTAATGGCCGCCGGAATCTGATCGGTTTTCAATGGACGTACCGTACCTTCGCAGATAGCCTTGATGTCATTGCTCGTCCTGATTGCCTCACAAAAAGAAGACCTGTCCGTTGCAGGCCATGTCTTAAGAACCGCAAGTATGTCACGACAACGTCGTTTAATAATTGTTGGATGTCTGTTGACAATCGACTGAAAATCTGGATTAAAGAAGGCCATATCGAAAGCGCCCGTCTCATTTTCAATACGGTTGAAAAAGGCCACGATAAACTCATGGAGCTTTGAATGGTCGGATTGCAGATATTTGTACGGTCTAAGCATCCTTTTTCAACTCATCTTCCCGTATTATCAGGCCTCTGAAGAGAAGAACCTTCTCGACCGATTCACCCAATTTTCTTGCCTGATTTTTTGCTCCTTGAACTGCTTCCAGCGTATTTAATGGCAATCCTTTTATTCTTTCTATTTCACTGTTTGACAGCTCGGATATCGTCTCTTTCTTTCCAAATATCTCTTCCGTCAAAATACTCGTCGATGTGCCGAAGGTATTGATCGCCGGCTGAACGGGAGGCATCACATTTCCCATTTTATCCCTAGAAAAGATGAAAACCCGGTTCCTTTGGCAGTCAGAAACGATAAAGGGAGAGTGGGTAGTGAGAATAATATCTTGTTCCCGATTCTTTTTGGTGATGATGTTATTGAGAAGACTTACAAATCTTGAACGCCATTCCGGATTGAAATGCGTCTCGGGCTCGTCTAAGATAAATAGCGTCCCGGGGGCATCCATAAGAAGTATCGTGCCTAGGACCTGCAGTAATTGGTGCTCGCCGTCTGAGAGTTGTTTGTAGTAAATATTCTCTTTTGAGTTCATTTTCAAAAAGACAATCTCATTTACTGAGAATACGAGCCGTTTTTCCTCGTATTTTGGAAGTAGCTCGGATATGTTGGTTACAAGGCCCGCCTTCTTAATCCTGTTTCGTAATTCAGCAGTTAAAAGGTAGCCATTCAGCAACCGCAGAAAGTAGAGTTGCCGGTATAAGTTGAAAGGGTTTTTAAAGTAATGTTGAAATGCCCGCTTCGTTGCCTTATTGACCCAGAAGAACAGCTCGCAGTCTTTATTATCCCCTTTGCTGCCGCTTTGGCCGGATTCTTCGCAGAAGGACGAGCATTGCTTCAGCGCATCGACAGCAAGATAAAGTTCGGGGGGTAATTGAATGGGATCGTTACGATGACCCCGCAACCGGATACTGATGGAGAAAGACTTGAGATCAGATATCTTCACCTCATCCTTGAGCAACTTCAAATTCAAAGCGCCAAAATCCGTCGCTTTTATACTCTCTGAGGAAAACCGCTCTTTATCGAAACCTTCCTCGTCAAAGAGAAAATTGGCGATAGTGATGAGTTTATTCGATTCGTAGTCCATGAAGAACATCCGGTTCATCGCCAGTGACCCCTCCGGCGATGTCCCCATTTCTTTCTTAAAATCGTCAAAGTACTGGAGATCAATCTTGATAAATGGGTTGCTAATGAGTTCATTCATTCCTGATGAGTATGCGATGATCCTGGTGGGAAGCACGCTGGAATTTCGGTTATTGTCTTTATTTTTGAAGATCACCTCTCCATATCCAACGAATGCAGCTATCACCGGATATTGATACTTTTGCTTTACTATTTTGAATAATGGCGGATTTTCTAATTCATTCCATGATAACGTCAATTCGTCCCAGGGAATTCTACCCAGATCAAAAGCAAATTTCGGCAGGTAATACTCAATCTCAAATCCAAAATCGGTCTTATAGGATGGAAGCGATTTTCTGTCCGCCTTGTGATAGGTTTCGAGATAGTAGAAAATTTCAGCAATCGCTTCTAACACATTCGATTTTCCGGAACCATTTAACCCGACAAAACAGACAGGCTCCAACATATCGGAGCGTGCGGAAGTTTCGAAGCATACCTCATAGCCCTCCGGCAAGCCTCTGAAGGGCGATAATATTTTAACTCTTTTTATTTTCATCGATCAGCCGGAACAGGATCTGTTTTTCACTCGAATCGGGAGAGGAGAAGTCAAAGACTTGTTTCAAAAATGGCGGTTCCGATTCCAGGAGATTCAAGATGAGTTGCTGGATGTCCTTTGTTTGTGGTTTCAGGTCATAAGATAACTGCTCAAGAGCTTTTTTCAAGTCCAGATAGGTGAGATTGCCTTTTAATTTCTGTGCCGCCATGGCCTGCTTTACATAGTCAAGATTAAAAGGGGTTCTGCGCGTCTCTTTCCGCTCCGCGCGCAGTTGCTGGACAGCTTCGGGCGATAGCAGGTAAGGTTGTGCTGTCATTTCCTCTTCAACAGGAGGCGGAGGGGCTTGTCGTGTTTCAATCCCAACCTTACTCAGATCCAACTCACCCTTAAATGCCCGCTGGCTGAGCGAACCATAGAGGTTTTCTAATTCCTTAAGACTGTCCCGATAGTGGGTTTTTAGGGCTTCAGCCTTTTTAATTATTTGTAAGAATTGGTTTTGCAATGGTAATGAAGGATAAGGAATTCTTAACCCATCTAATATTCCTGTGTTCATATGGGTAAAAGTCCCGTCAGCACCAGTTTTTAACCTCCCAATCCTGCCTTTGCAATAATTCATTAGCGATACAAAATGTTCAGGCAAAAGATCTTTCCCAAAACGGACCCTAATCAGATTAGTACTAATTATTGATCTCCTGTATTCGCTGTTAACAACGCACATTTTCCCAACTGTGCCGGCACGAGATATTATCACATCGCCATTTTGTGAATGATAAGCTTCTAATTCCTTATATTTGTTTTCATTAATCCAAAGACAACCTTTCTCAACAAATTCCCCATCGGTAGTAATATTGTCCATTGTCCAAACAGGTATTCCGGATGAGGAGTATTCTTCTTTTTTTAGAGCACTGCCGAAAGGACCACATTTCGTTCCATTTTTGGGATCAATATAAAACTGTTTTAGATCCATGACTGTAAAGTTCTTTGGATTAAATGCTGGATCGCCGAACATCTCAAAAAAAGTGCTTTTAAGTAGGTCGTCAAGCAGGCGAAGGCTTTTCTTGCGCTGGGCAATCAACCCTTCCACTTTGCTGATCAGATGGGCTATGCGGATTTGGTCATCGAACGGAGGGAAAGGTATTGTAATATTCTTGATGCCAGCATTTGTAATGGCTGGTTGTATAGCGCCTGAACAATACTTTTCTTTCTGGCGTTCGAAGTCGCCAGACTTCAAATAGATGGATAGATATGTTGCACTACATTGCTTGATGGGCCGGAGTACGGCAAAACCTGTCGAGACAACAATATCTTCAAGTGCTTTATCTATCTCAAGAACTTTTTTTGTTCCCTTCATCCGGGCAAAGAGAACATCGCCCTGTTCAACGGCTATGTCAGCACGCGATGGCCTATCCTGGTAGGTGACATTAACAAATGAGATTGACTCATCTTGCAGATCTCCAGTGCTCAGGTAGCGTTTTGTGCCTTCAAATGGTTGCAGCCGCGTTCCTGAAAATGGGGCATACTTAAGCAAGGGTTCGTGTTTCATCCAATCATCTCCCGCAACACCATCAGTTCCCTCACAATGCCGCTCTGCACATTTGCCAAATCATCGTCACTGGCACCACCCACTTCGGCCTTGAGCAATTTGTCCAAAATCACCGCCGGTGCTTCATGCTCCACCTCTTCAAATACATCTTTCTTGTAGCGGCTTAAGCTGAGGTCATAGTCTCCAGCCTCGATCTCGGCGCGGGCCACGACAAACCATTTCTGCGTGCGGTCAGTGTGTGTTTCGGAATTGCGAGTGTGGTACTTGGCGACGATATCCTGCAAGTCGCCATAGCCCTCCAGCTTGGTACGCTTGTCATCAAGGCTGTAGCCGTCGCTCTGCATGTCATAAAACCATGTCTCGCGCGTCTCGCCACCTTGGTAAAGATGAGGATTGCCGGTACTCACCCCGGCATAGGGCTTGAACACACCGCTCGGCATGGTAATGACGGCCTTCAGCTCCGCCTCTTCTATCAGCTTTTTTCGCGCCTGTACAAAGGCCTTACCGCCTCCGAACAACACGCCCTGGGGCACGATGATAGCCGCGGTGCCGCCCATCTTCAGCATGTTGAAGATTCGTCTCTACGAAAAGAAGCTCGGTCTTGGTGGTCGGCAGTTTCAGCCCTTCGTTAATATCGCCTTTGTCAATGTTGCCGGTAAAGGGTGGGTTTGCCATGATGATGTTGTACCGGCTCTCTTCATTGAAGCTTTTGCTCAGGGTATCCTTGTAATCAATATTCGGGTTCGTCTATGCCGTGCATCATGAGGTTCATGAGGCCCAGCCGCACCATGGTTGTATCAAAATCAAATCCAAACAGGCTTTGTTCTATAATCTTCTTCACATCCTCGGTAAGCACAGCACTCATTGTGCCCCGTTCAAACCCGTCTTCATCGCGTCATCAAGCTTGCCAGGGTCTTTTTTACGCACCATGATCAGTGAGCATATATTGATAGGCTCCCAGCAAAAATCCGCCGGTGCCGCAGGCCGGGTCGCCGATACATCTGCCCCAGTTGCGGGGCCACCAGTTCGGACATAAGCTTAATGATATGTCGCGGCGTGCGGAACTGGCCATTTTTTCCTGCCGTGGCAATTTCGCTCAACAGCATTTCGTACACATCGCCCTGTATGTCCTGAAATGCCTGCCCGCCTTGCTCGGCATCTTTTGCTATTTCCTCAAATATGCTGTTCGATAATGTTGATCGCCTCCACCAGCAGGGACGGCTTGGGCATAATGAATACGGCATTGGCCATGTGATTTTGTGAAAGGCGAAGTGCTTCCGTTCAATTCTTTCAGAAAAGGGAATACCTTCGTTTGCACATGCAGCAGCATCTCTTCAGCCGGCTTTCTCTTAAAATGGCTCCAGCGAAGTTCTCTTTTATCTATCTTCTTCCTCACTGCCCGGCACTTTATACTTCCCGCTGAACCGTGAGGTATATTTTTCGCCGGTAAATTCTGCATCCCGTTCCCGCTTGGCTTCCAGATCGTCGAGCCGTTTCATGAAGATCAGGTAGGTGATCTGTTCAATAGCGGTTAAGGGATTGGCTATGCCGCCGCTCCAGAAGTTGTTCCAGAGTTTATCGATCAGGCTTTTTAGTTGTGCGTTGTTTTGTAGCATGTTATGCCGCCTTTATCATACTTTATGCACAGTTATAACAGATTGAATATTTCTTCTATTTCTTTTGGCTTGAAAATGCCCCGGATGCCTTCCGGATGCAGCATGGTAAAGGGTGATTGTATCAGATCCTTCTTCTGCAAATCTCCTTTTTCCAGGATGAAATTTCTCAGCAGATCAAGAAACTGCAACTGTCTGCTTGATAAGATAGCTGTGAGAGGCTATGAAACTGGTCAAATGCCTTTGATACTGTCTCGGGAAAACTTTCGAGCACTTCTATGCCCAGGATGTGTTTGATAAACTGTGACGAACTGCGCCCTGCTGTTATTGTAGACTCTGCGCAGCAAATCTACGGTAATGTGCGGCTGCTCGTCATGTAATTGTTCGGCTAATTGCTCAGCCTCGGCTTCTGTAATCTGCTGCCCTGATTTAATCTTCTGCAATGTTGGATTGTGCATGACGAGTTCCTGCACTTTTTCTTCAACCAGTTCCCGATATTTGGCTATGCTTATCGCCTCATGCTGCGGGCCGAATTCAACAAACTCTTTGGTATGGATAAGGTCTTTCAGGTTGAACTTCGCAGGGCCGAGAGGGATGACCAGAGATTCACGGAATTTCATCAACGGGCTGAGCTTTTCGATCAAGCTCATCGAACTTCTCTTCATTGATGGTTGCCCAATAGTGATTGGTTTGGCTCTGCCTGATAAGTTCTTCTTCTCTGGCTACGATATTCACCGACAGAGGCAGTTCGGAAATCTCTTCAATGATGCTATCTTTCAGGGTCTCAAATTTTTCTTTTTCACCGGACAGATGGGCCAAAGAAGACCTCGACAATATCTTTTTCAAAACGCATGGCCTTGAAATCAGCGGTCGAGATTGTACGAAGCAATGGCTTTACTATGGAACGGAGGAATTCAATCTTATCTGCAGAAAGCTGCATCCAGAAGTTTTCATCTTCCAATCGCTGCAGATTCAAATTTTGCATCCATAATCACTACTAGAATTTTGCGGCAATCCGGCAATCTGCATTCTCAGCTTATTGATCTCTTTGGCAGCAATTTCGGTCTTATTCTGTCCTTGAGCCTTTTCGATTTTGTCTAAACGAAAGCCGAACAATCTGACCGGCAGAGGAATCTGCGGTTTGAGTTCTTTTCCTTTAGGATTCAGCTTAAAATATTCAAAGTTGTCCCAGCAATCCAGGATAAGAAAAACATCTTTCTTCTTGCACCAGGGCTTTATCTTTCTGGTCTTCCAGCAGACGCGTTCCCCTGCCGATCATCTGCCAGAATTTGGTGTAGGAATATACCGGCTTTGCAAAAACAAGGTTGGTGAGCTCTCTTATATCTATTCCTGTGTCAAGCATGTCCACGCTGATAGCGACACGAGGCATATCGTTATTCGTAAACTGATCGAGCAAGCCTCCTTTGCCATAAACGCGAGGGTCGTCGGACACAATGACTTTTGCCAGTTCACCCTTGTATTCCGGATAAAGCGCATCAAAAATCTCTTCCATCCTTCTCGCATGCGCCATACTGATACAGAAGAAGATTGATTTTCCCGGGAAGTACGCCGTTGTGGTCCTTGATGCACTCTTCCATAAACTCCCGGACAATGAGCGCATTGGTCCCGCGATTGATAACTGTTTTTTCAATCTCCGTGCCTTCGTAATTTATTTCCTCAATCTCTTTGCCTTCAAGGATGAGTTTCTTCTGGTCTTCAAGTGAAATGGTGCGTTTGTTTATGCCTTCTTCCTGAAACTTGGTCTTGATCTTCATCACCTGAAAATCACACAGATACGGAGGAATATGATTGATGGCTTCTTCATAGGAATAGGCGAAGGTAGGCACACCGTCTTCGCATTCAAAGAGCTTGAACGTGTTGTGGTCAATCACATCTGTCGGCGTCGCCGTCAATCCAAGGGTAATGGTGCTGAAGTAATCCAGCACTTCCTGATAGGTATTGTAAATAGACCGATGACTTTCATCCACAACGACTAAGATCAAAGAAATGGGGAGAAAGCCGTGCTTCTTCATCACGAATGATATTAAGCATGGTGGGATAGGTAGACACATAAATTCTTCTGTCCTTTGCAATAGCCTTTTCGCCGACTTTAGGCCAGCGGGGTTCATTGGGCAGATGTTCCTTGAATGCCTCCAGTGCCTGGTCCCGCAAGGCAATCCGGTCAACCAAAAACAGAGTCTTTTCAGCCCAGCCGGCACGCATCAGGGCATCTACCAAAGCAATACAGGTTCTCGTTTTGCCTGTGCCCGTTGCCATTACCAGCAGAAACTTGCGCTTTCTTTTTTCAATGGCTTCCATTACCGAGCGGATAGCACGGATTTGATAATCACGACCGGCAATTTTGGCATTGATGAATTCACCGGCTAAGGCTTTTCTTGATTTGCGTATATATTGATAGCGTTCAAGATCGTCACGGGTTGGGAAACCATAGACCTTTCTTGGCGGATAATTATCCAAATCCCAGAAAAAGATATCATGGCCGTTGGTATAAAAACAGAAGGGAAGTGTTACGCCATTTTTTTTCTGAATATTGTAACAGTATTGTTTTGCCTGTTCCCGGCCTATGGCTGCGTCAACCGAGGTTTTTTTGGCTTCAACAACAGCTAAGGGCTTTCCATCTTTGCCGAGTAAAACATAATCACTGAATTGGTGGCCCTGATAAGGGTTTAAAGGTTCGCTTATGCCTTCCGGCAATCCAACCTCGATGTCGAATTCTTGAATGACTTGTATGGGATTCGTAACATTCCACCCGGCGGATAGCAGCTTCTTATCAATTATCCGTTGACGCGTTTGCTTCTCGTCCGTCATAAACGCCCATGCTTGCCGTATCTGTTCTTAGGATTGGTGTGCTTAAACTTTTACCATTCTCCCATCTTCCACGTATTACGTAACGCTATCAAACGAATGAAAGGAATGCAAGAAAAGAAGAATAATTGTTTGAGGATATGTAGATTCATATGTTAACCTTACATGTCTGTCGTTTAGAATTTATCGGACGTTCATTTCTTCACCGTACATGCCCTCAAAGGAGAAATAATGTTCCCCATTCGTTCGCTTGCCCCGCCGCAAGCTAAGGGGTTGCGCTCGCTGCCGGATTCAGATAAATGATGCAACATGGAAAATGCATGGATACTGATGGCGTTGATAGCCGCCCTCAGCGGGGTGACCCAAGAAAGGAAGCAAGTTTATGCAATTCACTTTCGCACACAATAATTTCAACGTACTCAATTTGGAGAAAAGCCTCTCCTTCTACCGGGAGGCGCTGCAACTGACGGAAGCAAGAAGGAAAGAAGCACCGGATGGGAGTTTCATCCTCGTCTTTCTCGGCGACGGTCGGACGCCGCACCAGCTCGAGTTGACCTGGCTCAAAGACAGACAGGAGCCTTACAATCTGGGCGACAATGAATTTCACCTGGCTTTCACGGTTGATGATTTTGCGGGCGCCCATGCCCTCCATGAAAAGATGGGCTGCATCTGTTACGAAAACAAGGCCATGGGAATCTACTTTATCAACGATCCGGATGACTATTGGATCGAGATCCTACCAAGAAAAAGATGATCCGTTTTTCGGAGCCGGAAGGGATGGACAGGAATAAAACATAAGGAAAAATGCAAAATGCAAAAAAACAGAGGTCAGGAAATAGGGATCAGGGGATAGGGAATAGGGATTGCCGCGGCGCGGGGCGCGTCGCAATGACGAGTAAGAAGCAGACCTGAAGGTGTGCACTACGTTTTCCAATAAAATCCCCGTGGCCCCCTTTGTCAAAGGGGGCGAAACCAAGATCCCTCTCTTCGTTCGGGACAAGGATTTCTCAGTCGCTGCTCTCCTTCGAAATGACACGCACTTTTTTTTGTACATGAGATTGCCACGGGCCACGCCCTCACAATGACGACAAAAAGAAGGCCGATTGTTTTGTAAATAATTATGTGTCAAAGGGCATACGCATGAATGGAAATAACCGATCGGACATTAAACCTGGCGTGCATGTGAAGGTCGTCCGGAAGCAGGATCAGCTCAGCGGCAAACTGTCTGAAGGCATCGTCAAGGATATTCTCACAAACTCAGCCAGTCACCCCCAGGGCATCAAGGTGCGCCTGCAAAGCGGCATTGTAGGCAGGGTCAAAGAAATTTTGGGTGCCTGAAAATGCGGATATATGTCGATGCGGACGGATTTCCGACTGCGGCCAAAGACCTGCTGATCAGGGCCGCTGTGCGCTTGCATGTGCCCTTGGTTTTTGTGGCCAATAAACAGGGTGAGATATGAGCCGTCAGACATTATTTCAAGCATCATCGTCCCTGAAGGACCTGATCTTGCCGATGATCGCATCGCTGAACTGGCACAGCCGGGGGACTTGGTGATTACTGCCGACATCCCACTTGCAGACCGGGTGGTTGCCAAGGGTGCCTTTGCGCTCAACCCCAGGGGTAAGCTCTATACGGAGGGCAACATCAAGGACAGGCTGGCAATGCGTGACCTGATGAATGAGCTAAGAGACAACGGCATGATGACGGGCGGTCCATCGACGTTCAGTAAAAAGGACTGCCAGGCTTTTGTCAACCAACTGGATAGCTTTTTGACAAGACATTTGAAAAACAAAAGAGGATAAAAATAGGGAGAACTGTATTTTCTCGGTCATTGTCAAATTTGTGTGGAGAGTGGATTCTATAGCGAAGCGCGCTAATCCGTCAGATGTTTTGTGACCAGCCGTCAGTGAAGAGATGCTGCAGTTGCAGCAGCCGGTCGTGCCGTGATCATGTCGAGCAGGATATTGACTCCCTCCGCCACGTAAGGTTTTTCTTGATCCTTGGCCTTTTGCCGGCGTTTTGCCATGGTCTCGTTCCTGACGTTCTCCTTTTCGTTCTCTTTTCGCAAATCGGAAATCCGGACAATGTGCTTACGCTCAGCGATCTCTTTGCTGGTCTTGATAATCTCGGCGAAGTTCTCATCTTTGGCGATTCTTGCCGCAGACTTCGCAGCGAGGATTGCAATGAGTGATGAGTCGACCGGACGCCACGGGGGATACGAGCCCGGAGATCCGTCCGGTAAATAGACAAAGGGGGCGATCGTTTGGGTTGGAAGGGGATAATCGAGAGCCGACTCGCCGATTTCTTCATAACTGAACAATCCGGGCAGGACGATGTCCGCGGCGACGCCTGTTTTCTGGGTTGATGTGCCGCCGGGGAGAAAGTATAGCGCTATGGTGACCGTCATCCCGCCGAATCCACGTGGGAGTTGGGTCAGCATCTGGACGGAGCCCTTGCCGAAGGTGTGGTCCGCGCCTACGATGACGGCCCGATGATAGTCCTTCAACGCCCCGGCGACAATTTCACTTGCCGATGCGCTCACGCGGCTCGTAAGCACGACGAGGGGTCCCGTGTAGATTGCGGCCCGGTCCTCCCTGGGGAAGGAGCGGATGGATATCTTGCCCCCCCAGTCCTGCCGCGAGGAGATGCCGTTGGCAAGAATGCTGATGTTATTTTCTCCGTCTTTCGTCGCCACGACGCCGCCCTTGTCGAGGAAAAGTCCCGCGATGCGGACGGCATCTGTGAGAAGGCCTCCGCCATTGCGCGAAAGGTTCAGGATCATCCCGTCCACGTTTCTTCCTTTAGCCTTCTCCAGAAGACCTTTCACGTCTTCGTAGGAGGACTTGTCACTTGTTTCCCCGCCGTAAAACGAGGGCAGATCTATGATGCCGAAGACATATTCCCTTGGCCCTACGCGTCGCGTCTCATAGGCGAGCTTCGCTTCTTGCTCTTTGATATCTATTCGATCGCGCACGATGGTAACGACGAAGCGATCCGTCTTCGCGGCCTGCCGCAGGATCGTCAGGGTGACCTTGGTGCCTTTCTTCCCCCGAATCATTTTAATCACGTCCCGCAGATCCATGTCGATCACGTTGACGGGTTTTTCTCCTTCCTGGGCCACAGCGATGATCTTGTCTTTAGGTTTCAAAAGACCCGTGCGCTCAGCGCCGCCACCGGGGATCAGCTCCTCGATGATGGTGAATCCGTTTTCATTACTGAGAGAGGCGCCTATTCCCTCGAGGGAGAGTTGCATCTGAATGCGGAAGTCCTCCATGTTTTCCGGGGACAGGTACGCACTGTGGGGGTCCAGGGCCAAGGCGAATGCTTGGGCGAAGGAGGTGACCAACCGGTCCGTCTTGCGCTCGCTCAAGCGCAGGGTCTGCAGCTCGTAGCGGTGGATCTGCTCCCTTTTAGCCTCATCCAGGCTGTGTCCCGCCAGCATGGCATTGGCGATCTGGAAATGAACGAATTTTCTGAGGAGCTTGTCCTTTTCTGCCTTTGTCTTGGGGTATGGGCGCTTATCCAGATCGGTGTTGAGTTTAACCGTCTCGTCGAGTTTGTAGCCCGGCCCAAGAAACTTCTTCACAAACTGCTCATTTTCTCTCGCCCGCGCCAAGACGAGGCTGTAGACTCTCTGCAGAGCGGCGCAGTTGCTCTCCTGCATCGTACCGAACATGCCCATGAGGGCCTGCCGGATATTCACGACGTCCGATTCATACAGGAGGGTCTTGGTGATATCGAGGCGTTTGACCATTTGATCGACAGTGTGCGTCTTGATCCTGTCGTCTAAGTTCTTCATGGCATAGTGATTGGAGAGGAAGTCCTCCATGACGCCTGGCAGATCCGTGCAGGTGAGGTTCTCTGCCTGCGCAAAGGCCGGCAAAAGGAGCATCAGCAGGATGGCGAAGAGCAGACATCGGATACTATAATATTTTTTCATGGTATAGATTTCTTCTTTCTCGGCGTCTGCGTCATGCAAAAACCATTATGAGAATTTCAGATTGACACGCCCGTCTTTAGAGAAAGGGAAGTCGCGGCTGCCAAAGGCCGTTTTAACAGAGGCCTTTCCTTTTATCTCGTAGGGCAGACCATGGCCGGTAATAATTGTCTTCAAAGAACCGCCCAGATCCTTAAACTTTGCAACGACAGATACCTGCACCTGCGTCGTTGATGACGAAGGGACGAGAATCTCCTTTTCCAGGCGGCCGGTTCCGATTTCTTCGTTATCAAGGAAAAGAACGTATTCGAAAGACGTAAGCGTAAGGTCAAAACGGTTCGGATTTTGAACGTCGAGACCGACGAGAAGGTTCGCCTCCGTGAAGGAGCTGGGGCTGAGAATGATTTCACGGATGATGAAGGAGGGTTTTTCCATGATCATGTTCAGACAGGATACAAGACATATGGACAGGGTGAGCAGAAGAAATATACCAAGATTCGCCATCCATTTTTTTGCATTTGGATTTTTCATAATGAGTTAGAGTTCTGCGATTCTTTTGGCGATTAACGGGCGAAGTCTAGTATGGGTTGTCTGAATGGAAGCTAGTAGACTTTTTGTTTATTAATGTCAAGCAGTGAAATGGCGTGAGGGACAGAAAGAGATTCCTTACGTTCCCCTTCACCATGTTCAGGGCTTCGGTTCACCGAGATGACAAATCACTGGATTCCCGCTTTCGCGGGAATGACAGGGGAGAGGCGGGAATGACAAGCGATAGGGTGCACCACTTTGAGTGCCTGCGGAAGAAGGACAGTAAGACGGATCGCAGAATGACAGAGAAATAGGTGACACGGCAGACCTGAAGGTCTGCACTACGTCTTCCAAAAAAAATCCCCCCGTCCCCCTTTTATAAAGGGGGCGAGAGCGAAGTGGTTGCGCTCGCTACCGGATTCAGATAAATGATTGAACATGGAAAATGCATGGATACTGCTGGCGCTGATTGCCGCCCTCACCGGCGGAACCAGTGATGCCCTTACAAAGAAGGCTTTACAGCTTCATGATGAATACACAATCGCATGGCTGCGCCAACTGGTTGTTGTCCTGCTTCTATCGCCATGCCTCTTCTTTATTCCCATCCCGGCGCTGGATGGAGATTTTTATAAAGCGTTCTTTTCCGCACTGCCTTTTGAAGTAATTGCATATATCCTTTACATGAAGGCAATTAAAATATCCCCCCTCAGCCTTACGGTGCCGTTTCTGTCTTTAACACCTGTATGTCTGATCATTATACCTTACGTCATGCTGGGAGAATTGGTGTCTTTCCGGGGCGGCATCGGCATACTGATGATTGCTCTCGGAAGTTATACTCTGAATCTGAAGGAAATCGGCAAAGGATTCCTGGAACCGTTTAAGGCTATCGGGAAAGAAAAAGGCTCCGTCTTTATGATCGTCGTGGCTATCCTTTGGGGATTCACCAACACTTTTGGTAAACATGCCCTTAACCATTCATCTGCACTTTTTTTCGGGGTTACATACAATCTGGCATTTTTCATTGTGCTGAGCCCGGTCATTTTCAAGGTCGGCAAAATCCATTCACAGGGCCGCATCTGCAAAGAGTCTTTGAAAATCTCCGTTCTACCCGGATTATTCGCAGCCATAACTGTGATCTTCTATACCATCGCCATGAGTCTGGCTAATGTGGCCTACACGGTGGCTGTCTGCCGGTTGAGTCTCCTGGTCGGTGTGATCTACGGTCATTTTCTCTTTAAGGAAACCGGTTTCAGAGAAAGACTGGTAGGCACGACTCTAATGCTTATTGGATTTTTGATCATTGTGCTGGAGTAACGATAATCAGGAATGGATCGTTCATCTCATGAAAGCTGTCTCGGACAGATTACGTGCTACACCTCCGGACACTTCACTTGCTTCTGACAATCTCATCCACTGCTATTGACAATAGCTCCTACCATACATATATTAAAATGGTAATGAAATACGTGATTTATGCATTATCTTAATATACGTTTCAAGATACCATGTTATCACGAACCTCAAGCAAACCATTTCTTGACAGCCGGGTAACAGTGGGTAACTAAAATCAGCAGGCGAAAAAAAGGGTGGGTCCAAATAATTCAATTTTAACTAACTTAAGAGGAAGGAGAACGTATGCGAAAATTGACAATAGGGATTGTGTTGGTTGTTGCAATTAGTATGTTGTTTGTGCCAGCGGCATTTGCTCAGAAATCACAGGCTGCAGGGTCCACCGTAAAAACGGGTGCATGGAGTTTCGGGCTTCCCCCATCGGTTACTATCGATTCAGGCTTTACAGGAAGAGAGGCTATTGTGGTTGAATCCGGCAAGGTAGTCGCAATAGAGAAGATGGCCGGAGTAAAAGGTGGTCTCCAGATGAAATTCAAGAACGAGCAGGGCAATGCTTATACCGTTTATATGGGGCCCAAGTGGTTCATTGAAAATCAGAAAATTAAATTTTCGCCTGGTGACAGCGTTATGGTAAGAGGGAAGAAGATTGGTTCCGCCATCATAGCAACAGAAATCAGCAAGGGCGCTTGGACCATGAAGCTTCGTAATGAAGAAGATGGCCAGCCAAGCTGGGAATGCTGTTTCCCCGGAGCAGTTAAAGAACTTAAGTAATAACCGGCGACCCACCCAATTTTTTAGCTGGTTAGAGGTGTAGTTTCCTTCCTCTTTATAGAGAGAGGTTATTACGGGAGAAGCTCGAAGCCGATTTTGCCAACTTAATCGCTTTGGGCTTTTCTGCTTTTGGTAATTGAGCCACTCGTGCCCGGAGGGATGAGCATAGTCAGTCACCGTAAATAATAAGAGTCTTGTTCTTGTAAATGCCTAATAGGATGCTGACTGTATTTATGTCGATGTAGTAAATATCTTTGATTCCGGCTTTCTTTGCCTCGGCCAAGATATAGTTTGTCGACCACTCCGCCGCGAGGGTAACTCTAGTTAGCGGTTCCGACAGTTGGTAATCCTCGATGACACAACGTTTGGTCCCCACAGGTGTCTCCTTGAACTCCTCCGAGTAGGGAACAACGGTACCCGAGTAAATGATTCCGAATGTCCCGCACCCAGTCAAGACGGGTATGCACAGGACACATAAAGCCAACAGTCTAATCGCCATAAGCCACAGTCGTCACCCTGCTGTAAAGACCAAAAAGAACAGAGAACACCTTCGTGTCGGCGTGGTGTATGATCTTGATGCCACCATTCTCCGCAGCAGCTTTCGTCCCGGCGTCACCCCACGCAAAGAGCCAGAGAACTGAGTGGCAGCTTGCCTGGCCGGTTTTTGTGCCCAGCTCTGTTTTATTAAACTCTGTGCCAAGTGGTCTTTGGACGTCCATATAAATACAGCCTGAAAGAAGGAGAGAGAAAAACATTAAGACTGCAATACTCTTTCTCATAATTGCCTGCATGTGATTTACCCCTTCAAGTGTCAAAGGTGATTATTTCTGGCACAGCTTCTGCACTTCTTTGAAAATCCAGGGCAGAATCTGTCCGTTTCACGTTTAATCATAGATATGAGACAGCCCAGTGGGTCAAATGGGCTACTCTCACGTTGCGTACGATGAGAAATCCCTTCTGGCGGTTCGAAGTATATGGAAAGACGCTCTTGAATGTCAAGACAATTAGACCGCAATACTGCGGCAATACAGCAGACCTGAAGGTCTGCACTACGGCGAAAGACTGGATTCCGGCTTTCGCCGGAATGACGAGTGAGGGGAGCGGGAAAGACAAGCATAAGTAGTGCAGGACTTTAGTCCTGCTAGTACAGCGCACCTAAAGGTACGCACTACATTTGAATGGTGATATGGCAGACCTGAAGGGCTGTACTACGTCTTCCAAAAAAATCCCCCCGGCCCCCTTTCATAAAGGGGGTGAGAAAGAGAAAGGATTTCTCCCTTCGGTCGAAATGACACATCGCTGGATTCCGGCTTTCGCCGGAATGACAGAGGGAGAGGCGGGAATGACGGGATAAAGGAAAGTGGAAAAGGCAAAGTGCAAAATCAAAAGAAAGATTTCTCAGTCGCTGCGCTCCTTCGAAATGACAAATGGAAAGAATGCTTGCTGGGGTTGGTTGGTTGCTATACGATATGTCACCCGGGGGTCAGATTAAGTAATGGGCATAGTAAGAGAATTAAGGGCGCGTACCGTCCCAAAGATCATAGACCGCAAAGGACAGCTATCCTCCAAGATAAGCAAAGCCATTAGGGAACGGCTGAAGGGGCAAGTTGAACCAGCGGATATTCTGCAGCGATATGCTCTCCTTATTGAAACGATCAGTGGGGGCCCTTTGGTTGCCGGTAACGAGGTGACTCTGCTGATCGATGGCCCGGCCACCTACGATGCCATGATGAAAGCAATCCGAGGCGCCAAGGACACTATCAACTTTGAAACCTACACTTTTGAAGATGACGAGGTCGGCCGGCGTTTTGCGGATTTGCTGTTGCAGAAACAGGCGGAGGGCGTTCAGGTCAATCTCCTCTACGATAGTATCGGATGTATAAGTACACCCTCTTCTTTCTTTCAGCGTTTGAGTGACGCCGGGATCCGGATACTTGAATTTAATCCGATAAATCCTTCTAAAATACGTCGAAAGAAATGGCTCTTGACCCATCGGGATCATCGGAAGCTTTTGACGGTCGACGGGAAGGTTGCATTTACAGGGGGCATCAACATCAGTAATGTTTATTCCTCAAGCATATCGGGACTTCGATCCGGGGAAAAGAAAGCAGATTCTGCCCTTCATTCCTGGCGTGACACCGATGTTCAAATCGAGGGCCCTGCCGTGGCAGAGTTCGAAAAGCTTTTCCTGGAGACATGGGAAAAGCAGAAGGGGCCCGAATCAGACAGGAACTATTTCCCGCCATTAAAGCAAGCGGGAAACGATTTCGTTCGTGTGGTAGGGAGTACTCCCGGCCGGGCGCACCGCATCACTTATATGGTGTATGTATCTGCATTCGCCTATGCGGAAGATTTCATTAATCTCACCACTCCCTATTTTCTGCCGGATAGGCAGACGATAAGAGCCCTTTCCAAGGCTGCTCTACGTGGCGTGGATGTAAAGATCATCCTTCCCGGAGCCAGCGATTCTGTGCTGCTTTACTATGCCGGAAGATATTATTATACACATCTTTTGAAATCCGGAGTGAAGTTGTATGAACGCCGCGCTGATTCCGTGTTGCACGCTAAAACGGCTGTCATCGACGGTGTCTGGTCCACGGTTGGATCGACCAATATGGATTTATGGAGTATCCTCGATAATGACGAGGTCAACGCGGTAATTCTCAGCCGCGACTTCTCGACCAAAATGAAAGCAATGTTTGAGGAGGATCTCAGAGAGTCCCATCAGATCCTTTTAGAGGTGTGGAAGAAACGGCCATTCATTAGTCGCGTCAGGGAATGGTTCTTGAATTTACTTAGCCATTTGCTGCGAAGAATCCTGTATTAGTCCTGACCGCGCCGACATAATAATCAAAAAAAACGGGAAATGTGAAGATGGAACGGGGGCAAGCGCTCCTTAGTGCGGTGAAATCACCGCCCTCATCTCCTGCTTCGCTGATTGCTCCGGATTCGCCAAAGCGGCGCTTGCCGGTAGAGTAATATTGGCGAAAAGAGGGAAATGGTCGGATGGATAGCATTTTTTCCTGTGCAGTTTAATTATCTGCGCATCATGAACTCGAATAGAAGACGGGACAAAAATATAATCAAGCTTGAAACGGAAAAGAAGCCGTCGGTATCCGTGGAAGGTAACGACATTAGGCTGTCTGGGATAGCGTACCCGGAAAGTATCCACCAGAGGGGTGGGGTTTAATATTCTTCCTTCCGGTTTGACATTCAACAGAATCTTACTCTTTAGATATTGAATGGGGAGGCTCCTTTCGCGGGCGTTAAAATCACCTGTCACAATAAAAGTATCGGGAAAAGACCGCGCAGCAATACGCCGGCTCAAGAGGATGACGCTTTTTTTCCGTGAGCGGTGCGATATATGATCCAGATGGGTATTATAGAAGTAAAGAGCCTTCCCGGAACTTTTTTCAACCAGTCGCGCCCACGTGCAGTTTCGCGGTATGATGTTTCCCCAGCCCCTTGACCGAGGAACATCCGGTGTATTCGAATACCAGAATGTTCCCTCTTCATGCGCGGCAAAACGCGCCGCATTGTAAAGAATGGCATTGTGCAATACTTTAGTGTCGCCTGAACTTGCAACATTGACTATTTCATATCCGGGAAGCATGGCGCATATCTCGGCAATTTGAAAGTCCAGCGCTTCCTGAAGACCCAGGACGTCAGGACGGTATTGCTTCAGGACTTCAGAAACGAGGTTGCGTCTGAAAATCCAGTGATTCTTGCCGTCCCGGGCGGTCCCGCGCCTGATATTAAAGCTCATTACGCTTAAATTCAGGCTGCTGTCGGCCAGACGGATATGAAAATGGTCTGCCGAGGCTTTGGACTTTTTTCGCTTACCATTAAGCCTGCCCACCCAATTTAACGCCGGTTTGAGCGATTTATTAACTAACCGTAATCCCTTCATTTTCCATCTTTTCCTTAACTAATATCACCTTGATCTGAAACTCCCCGGTTCAATCCGTTACCCAAATGTAAGCACGATATCTGAAAAAGCAAGTCCGCACACAACGACCTTTTCATGTTATGTCATTCCGCGGTAGAGGGAGGAATATTGTCATAGCATTAAGATCCCTCTCTTCGCTCGGGACAAGGATTTCTCAGTCGCTGCGCTCCTTCGAAATGACAAGAAGGGGGCCGAAATGACAGCTAACCTTCCTGGCGAAAAATAATTGTTGTAATAATTACAACGATTGTTGTATAAGTTACAACATCGGAGGAATCACATGCTTACAAAATTATTTACATCAAGATTGAGAGTAGAAATTCTCGCGTTATTCTTTTCACGGCCCGAAGACGCCTTTTACTTGGGTGAAATTGTCAAGCATACCGGGGAGGATCGCGGCAACATCAGTCGTGAACTGCGCAACCTTGAGAAGATCGGCTTGCTTCTCAGCCGTAAACAGGGAAACCTAAAGTATTATTCGCTGAACAAGCGATATCTCCTCTACAATGAACTCAGATCAATTATTCAAAAAACCAGAGGCGTCGTTGGCAGGCTGAAAGAGGCGCTCTCCCAGGCGAAGAGTGTTGATTATGCTTTTATCTACGGGTCGATCGCCTCTGGCACAGAGACAGCCAAGAGCGATATCGACTTGATGCTTATCGGGAGCATGACGCTGGAAACTCTTTTGAAACTCACTAAGGAACCTGAAAGAACCCTCGGAAGGGAAATAAATCCATCCGTGTACAGTGTTAAGGAATTCAGGAAAAGATTGAGAGAGAAAGATTCGTTTATTGCCCGGGTGATGCATGAACCAAAAATTATGCTCATAGGAGATAATAATGGGCTACGAGAAATTGCTGGCTAAGAATCTGATAAAGCCTTTCAAAGCCACTGACTTTGAAATCAAGAAACAAATACAACTTGCGGTCAGGGATCTGCACTCGGCAAAGGCTATGATAGGGATGGACAAAGACTGGACTTACAGCATAGCTTATAACGCAATTCTCCAGGCTGTTCGCGCACTGATGTATGCTGAAGGATTCAGGCCTGTTGGCGAGGGACAACACAAGACTGCGATCCTATTTGCGGAGCTTGCCTTAGGTGAGAAGTTTGAGGATGATGTTCGCTTTTTTGACAAAATGCGCAGCAAGCGACACCGAGCCGTGTATGAGACCGCGGGGATCGTTTCTGAAGATGAGGCGACGCAATCAATCGCATTTGCCGAAAGGTTTGTCAGCAAAATAGAAGAGTTTTTGAAGGCGATTATGAAGTAACTGAACTGATCAAGTCGGGGATGACAGCGGGGAATGCATGGGAAGCGAAGATATCTCTCTTCGCTCAGGACAAGGATTTCTCAGTCGCTGCGCTCCTTCGAAATGACAAGAAGGGGTCGGAATGACACGAATCTGGATTCCCGCTTTCGCGGGAATGACAAGGGAGGGGCGGGAAGGACAAGCATACGTAGTGCAGGACTTTAGTCCTGCTAATATAGCGCACCTAAAGGTACGCACTACATACTGCGGCGATACAGCATACCTGAAGGTCTGCACTAAGATAAAATAAGTATGTCTTGACTTTAGGTAAATAGTAGAATATACTTGTTCTAAATTATGTACCCTACAATGGTCTTTAGTCAGTATGGTACAGCCAAAGTTGAGTTATAACAATTTGAAGTGCAAAGGCGGCCACCATGCTCTTTAAGAGTCTCGGTGGCTTTTTTATTTCTGTCATATTGGTAATTCGACTTTTGATAAATTCTAAGAAAGGAGGATACTAATTATGTCAGAAGGTAAAGTAAAATGGTTTAACGAGAGTAAAGGTTTTGGATTTATCGAGAAGAATGATGGTGGGGATGTTTTCGTCCATTACAGCGCCATTCAAGCCGCTGGTTTCAAGACTTTAACTGAAGGCCAGTCTGTAAGCTTTGATGTTGTCCAGGGCAAAAAAGGCCCCGCAGCAGAAAACGTGAAACTCAGTTAATTAAACATTGGGTAAAGAAGGAGGCGCTCCATTAAGATATTATATTTTGTAGCGCCTCTGTACTTTCAGCATAGTCTTCACGTTCAAGAAAAGATAAGAACAGGAGCTGAAAAATGGGAAAGTCCATGTACGACTTTGGCAAACGGGCGAAAGAAAAAGCAAGACAGCAGAAACAAATGGATAAGGCTTCAAAGCGCATAATGGCCAAGCAGCAAAAGGCTGATATGAGCGCAAACACTCCAAACGCGGACTCAGATCCGAAAGCTCCTATACTTCGGGAAATATCTGATCAAGAAAATACTAAGACAATTTAATGAATGGAGGCATGAACATGGCGGAAGAAAAAGGATTGAATAAACCGGTAAAGTTGAAACCAGAATTGGCGGCACTCCTGGGTGCAAGCTCACTTCCTCGTACTGAAATAACTAAAAAGTTGTGGGATTACATCAAGGCAAATAAACTACAAACCAAAACAGTCAATGGCAAACCAGAAAATGCCGGCAAGAATATTGTGGCTGATGCTAAATTAATTAAAATATTTAACAACACCAAGACTACCAGCAAGACCGGCAAATCAATTGATCTTACAAACCTGAAAGAAGGTCAGACTATCGATATGATGCAGATGGCATCTGTTGTTAGCGCCAATATAGAATAGACTAAGCACATATGATTGTTTTTTCAAACCAGGAAGAGGAGAGACATAATGGGAGACAAAGGCGGCAAGAAAGACAAGGAAAAAGCTCAGAAACAGCACGCCGAAAAAGACAAACAAAAGGCAAAACACCAGCTTGATAGGCAGCCAAAAAGAAAGCCTTGATAGAGATCACGGTGCGGAGATACGGCAGACCTGAAGGTCTGCACTGGGTCTTCCAAGAAAAGCCCCCGGCGCCATTCGCTCTATTAATACAGCTCATACCTGAGGAGACGGCATTCAATCGGCCCATTGAATAACACGAACCGACGTGATGCCTTGAGGCCGATGTATTTGGCCAGTTCCACATTCCCGGTCAATACAAAGCCCGTCCATCCCCGGCAACGCTGCTTCATTACATCACCAATCTGACGATAAAGATCCTTGAGCTTCTCAACATCACCCAACCTCTTGCCGTAAGGGGGGTTAATTATCACCACTCCCTTATCGCCTTCCGGCTTAAATTCATCGAAGGCCGAATGAAAAAATTGTATCTGCCCTTTAAAACCTGCTGCATCAGCATTGCGACGCGCCAGTGCAAGCGCACGACTATCCTGGTCATATCCCGTAATCAGTCCGACAGGCAGCTTCTGAATACCCTTTTCAGCATCAGCCAAAATCAGATGCCATAATCCGGCGTCAAAATCCAGCCAGCGCTGGAAACCAAATGACCGATGGCGCCCCGGAGCCACCCGTCCTGCAAAAAACCCCGCTTCAATGGGAATGGTGCCCGATCCACACATGGGATCAGCCAGGGGCATTGCGCCGTCCCAGCCGGTCAGAGCAATAACGGCAGATGCCAGGGTCTCCCGCAGGGGCGCCTCAGTGCGCTCAAGACGATAGCCGCGACGATCAAGCGCATCACCGGAACTGTCCAAAGATACCGTACAGACATTTTTTGCCATATGAATATTTATACGAACATCCGGTGACGATGTGTTCACGCTGGGACGAGTGCCACAATGCTTGCGAATACGATCAACAACAGCATCCTTGGTCTTGAGAGCGGCAAATCCGGAATGGGTGATAGCCGAGTCCCGTAACGTACAGTCCACTGCAAGCGTCATGGAAGGTGTTATTAAATCATGCCAGATAATGCCGTACACACCGGCGTATAGCTCCTCAGGCGATGCACAGGGAAACGTGGCTATATTTACCAATATCCGGCTGGCGGTGCGCAACCAGAGATTGGCACGATACAGACCGGCCTGATCGGTGACAAATGACACACCACCCCGTCCTGCGCTTGCCCCCTGAATATCCAGAGCCTGTAACTCGGCTGCGGCGATCTCTTCGGCTCCTCGCGGTACTGCTGCAAAGCAGTTCATCGATATTTTCCGTTCAATCGCCGGACGTGCGGCACGCTTCAGCACACGTTTTTTTTCAGGCATCTCCTTTGTCCTGTCTTTCTTGTCCATTTTCCTCCAACGGTCGCCGGATTTCCAATCGCCCGGTATTCTTAACCCTTACTACACTTCACCCGGAAATCGCCAAAAAAATCGCAGAACCCTGCCTCGAAATATGGTACAAGCTAAGAAGGCAGCTCGTTATATTAAACAGAGAGTGGTGCATTATGGAAAGCACGATAAATTGGGAAACTGATATAAATATAGCATTATCAAGGGCGCAGAAAGAGAAAAAACTGATATTGATCTATTTCTTCAGTCCCGATTGAATCTACTGTGAAAAGATGGATGCGGCTACGTATCCAGATAAAAATGTAACAGAGTTCATTACACAAAATTTCATTTCCTTACGTGTACTCTCTGACGCAATACCTCTATCCACCGATTTCAATGTACAGGGAGCCCCTACTTTTATATTGCTCGACACCAACGGTAAGGAGCATTATCGGGCTGTTGGCTTTATACCTGCCGAAGAGATGATCCCTTTATTGCTATTTGGCATTGCGAAAACATATTTTGACCTCGATCAATTTGATCAGGCCATCCAAAAACTGGATGTTGTTATCTCCGGGCATCCTGAAAGTTACACGGCGCCGGAAGCAACCTATTTGCGGGGAGTTTACGGTTATAAAAAGACCCGTGATCGGAGCCATCTCAAGCAAGCCTATGAGAAGCTTCGAAATGGATATAAACAAGGAAGATGGGCATTACGGGCATCACCATTGGCAAAGAGCATCGTCAGGCTGTTGGTTTCATACCTTCCTAAGAACTAATCCCTTCAGTGTTTGTTCCTTCCTATAAGTGTTGAAATTGGATTTCAGCAATAGATAGAAGATTACAACCGTTAATGAATAATCCCGTTAAGAAAAAAGGCAGGGTCCCCTTGCCCTGCCTTTCTGCTGGAAGTTAAAAATTAGTTTACTCTTTAAACTTCCTCCCCGCTCCTGCAACCCAGATTAAACCAAGACCAAGAAAAAGCATGATGGTGGTGGTTTCTGGGTAATGGCATGTGTTATCAAGTTAAGCTCTACTGGTTCACTGTCAATCAAAATAAATCTGAATAGCTTGGCTACTGAAAATACTGAATATTGTATTGTTTGTTTCTTAATATACCATATATTGTATTTTAAAACACTTTTTTAAATTGTCTATTGTCCTCTTTCAGTTAGATTCCTTACCACTACGCGACAAAATATTTTGCAAACGTTTATGTTAAAAGTTTTTCTGAATATAGCTTTCTGTAGTCTCGTTTTTGGCAATTCTCATCAGAATGGACCATTTCAATCGAAAATCAGTTAGGTGGTGCAATTTAGGGAATAAATTTTCCCTTTGACTGTCCATGCAGATGAGAGTATAATTCATCCATAGTATTTCCTACCTGGCCCTAATTAATCTCACGACCCAACATCTAACCTTTTGGAGTGTAGTATGAGAACGACTTTCCGAAAGGTACCAATATGAAGCCTCCAATGGGATAGCAATGTCCCTTTGGGGGCACATTCCCCATATAATCACAATACCTAAATCGAGTTCTTATCAATTATATTGAATTTGCAAGCAAGTGATTTGCTATAGAGTCAAGCTTCTCAGTTGATTGGTTCAAATCAAATCAATAGCCTAAGCGCGGAAGCTGTCGAAAGGGGCTCGTAATTGAAAAATAGGCAGTGTTTCTTGCGGAGAAGAACCAACTGAGAGAAAGGAGGGATATTTATGTTCGAGAAAATCCTGGTTCCATTGGACGGTTCAGCTTTGGCAGCGACCATTTTGCCCGAGGTAGAGGATCTCGCAAAAAGCCAGAAGTCCGAGATCACCTTGCTGACGGTGAGTAATGTCCCGAACCCATCCATCCTGGCGGAAGCGGGCGCCGCAGTTATTGATCCGATATTGAGATGGCGCAAAAGCACTGCGGAGGAATATCTCACAGAGACCACAAAGACATTGAAGGCGAAGGGCTTGAAGGTGAGCTGGGTGTATCGGGAGGGTGCCCCGGCCACGGAAATTATCCGTTATGCCGACGAGGCACGGTGCGATCTTATCGCCATGGCCACTCACGGCCGCGGCGAGGTCGCCTGGGTGCTCGGAAGCGTAGCGGAAAAGGTCGTATCGCACGCAACGGTGCCGGTGCTCCTGATGCGGGTCCTCAAAGTCCAGCAGTTACTGAAGAAGAAGGATCTCATGAGTGGTCCGTAATGGCGGGATGGCTAAATCTTCGGCGTTTGATTAATGGGATAAAAAGTGTCTGAGGTAGATCTTAATCAACTAAGTAAGTCAGAGAAAGGAGAGATTGCTATGGCAGTGTACAAAATTATTGAAATTGTGGGAACAAGCCCAAAGTCCTGGGAAGATGCCGCCCGAAGCGCCTTGATAACAGCTTCAACGTCTCTTGAAGATTTAAGAATTGCAGAAGTTGTTAAACAGGATGTTACCGTTGAGGATGGTAAAATAACATCCTTCAGGGTAAGACTCAATATCTCCTTCAAGTTTCGTGCTGGCGATTAACGGGAAGAACTCAGCTTTTCAGAAAGGAGATCAAGATTTATGGTCACCGTAGATCTGTTAAGACAATTCGTTTTTTTCAAAGGGTTCAGTGAGGAACAGGTCAAGAAGCTGGCGGATATAGCTACTGAAGAGTCTTATAAGGCCGGTTTTCAGTTATGGAAAAAAGGAGATCCGGCAAAAGCCCTTTACCTGTTGGAAGGGGGAAAGGTGGTTCTGGGCATGGATACTTACATGGGTACTGCCAGACCACCTATGCAGGTCACCGTTGATATCGTTGCAAAGGGAGATGCAATGGGATGGTCGGCTGTCATTGAACCTTACGTGTACACCTTAGGAGCCCGATGTATTGATGATTCGAAAGCGATTGCCTTTGATGGAGCTAAACTCAGGGAGCTACTAAATAAAGACATTAATCTAGGATATGCATTCATGCATGCCACGGCGAAAGTAGTAGCCACCCGTCTGATGCATACGGAGATTATTCTGATTGGTGAGCGAGGACTCTCTGTTTTGAGCGAAGATTGAGTAAGAAGGATAGATCATAGAGGAGGTGACCGATATGTTTATCCAGGAGGTGGAACTCTTCCAGGGAATCCCTTCACACGTGATCGGTGAAATATCCGAACTCGTCACTCAGGAGAGTTACCCGGCGGGATATGTCTTATTTCGAGAAGGGGATGTTGCGGATTTTCTGTATACCCTTGAAGAAGGAGAGATCAATCTGATCATTCAGGCGCAAAAGGATTTCTCCTTCCCCGTGATTAAGGCGGGGTCGGTATTTGGCTGGTCTTCGCTTGTTGAACCTAATCGGTACACGGCCACGGCGGAATGTGTGAAGGAAAGCAAGGTACTAAAAATTGATGCGGAGCGACTGATGCGGGTATTCCAGAGGCATCCCGCTGAGAGCCTGATTATCATGAAGCGGCTTGCAGGTGTAATAGCTACCCGGCTTCTGAAAAGTTACAAGGAGTTGGCCGCCAGCAGAAAGTAACAGAGACAGCTAATTAAGGTCAAGGTGGAGCAAAGATCAAAACAAAAAATCATTGGGAAGTAATCGGAAGTAATCGGGGTCAAATCTTTACTCTTGACATTTCATCTTGCATATAAATTAACTTTGCATGGGAAGACCTCTAAGAATCCAATTTTCTGGCGCATATTGCCACATAGCCTGTCGAGGGAATGAGCGGAATCGGGGAACTTGTTCCTGTAATTGATAATGGTGCCTGCAGTCAAGCCAGGAATGGATTTCAGCAAGAAGCTTGCGGTCCCCATGCTTTTCCAATATTATATCAAATGTCAAGAGTAAAGATTTGACCCCTATGCTTTTCAGCCGTAAAGATTTGAACCCCATGCTTTTCCTCCATGCTTTTCCCTGCCTACGATTGATAGATAAAATCTGTGCATATGGCGCACAGTTTGTGCTAAATGTGCACACATGCTGGAACCTATGATCCTACTTTATCTATGTCGTATTTGAGGCTTCTGATCGTGTGACAATCGCACGATTTTATAATTGCGGATGGAACTGATCCAGTAGTCTGCTGCAATACTGATCAATGGAATTACCATTAAAAATATTCGTAATTCGTTGCAATTATAGCTAATATTATTATTACAGCTTTCCGACGAAGCATTTACAGACTGTCAGCCTCAGACTGGCATTCGTCTTGCACAACAGTTAACCAGAAGTGAGGAAACCTCTGTAGGCTGGAAGAAACCTTTAGGAGTAATCTATAAGATTAATGAAAGGTAAGTCTCAGGGGTTTCTCCGCGTTTATAATACTTTTATAGAAGAAGAAAAATGCTAAAGGAGGATAAAGAGCATAACTCGGGGAAAAGTCATCAGCGAGAGACGGTGTCACATCCAGAATTTGGGTTTGTATACAATTTTTTCATATCGGTAGAAGAAAGCGGCAGTATAGAAAAAATGGCAGCGAAAGAACAAACCCAGAGAAAAAAAGAAAGCGAATTGAAGTTCGACGACCCAAGCGTAGCATTCTTTCTTCCTGACTTTTTTACTGATGAGACTTAGCCATACATGTATTTTTTCAGATCGATGGATGGTGTCCCTTCCCTCCTTTGCCATCCATCGACCCCCTTCCCAGAGATTCTGAGAGGGGGTCAGCATTCTTGATCCCTTTCAGTCTACATAGCGAGCGGGTGGATGGTTCCTTCTTCCCTCCTTTTACCATCCACCCTTTTTTTAAAATGAATCATCAATGAAGTTTCAAAGGCCCCGCCTTCCTTATCCAACATTTCAAATTATAATCGTTAATTCCCAGATGTAATTTCCTGCGTATTCTCTTAGATGTTTTCTGCAGGCGGACAGCTTCCGGCAGAATCAGCCGCGTTTCCTTCCATAGGGAATTCCCAGCTTTTTCATTTTGCTTCTTAGTGTGCTCGGGTTTATTCCCAGGATGGCGGCCGCTCCGCCAGGCCCGTGCACGGTGCCGTTTGCCTTTTGCAGGGCCCGCTGTATATGAAGGGCGGTGGCTTTGTCGAGATTGGCCGGCTCAACCGCAAGGCCGGTAAGCATTTCAGGTGGACAGTTCTCATCTCCTCCGGCGAGAAGCCTAAAGGTCAGAGGCTCTCCCTTGTTCAGGATCAGCTCGCGCTCCACAACGTTTTCCAGCTCCCGGACGTTCCCCGGCCAGTGGTACGTCATCAGGCGGTCAATCGCTCCGGGTGAGAGTTCCGGTGAGGCGCTTAGCTTCAGTTGTTTCATCTTCTTGTTGATAAAATAATAGACGAGCGATGGAATATCCCCTTTTCTTTCCCGGAGCGGCGGCACCCTGATGGGAAATACATTTATACGAAACCACAGGTCCTCGCGGAACTGTTTTTCCCTGACCATGTCCTGGAGGTTTCTGTGGGTGGCGGCGATGATTCTTATGTCCACGGGAATGGCCTTTGTCCCTCCCACGCGCTCGATCTCTTTCTCCTGAAGGACGCGGAGCATCCTGATCTGGGCGTGCGCCGGAAGCTCTCCGATCTCGTCAAGGAAAACTGTTCCGTGATTCGCGCGCTCGAAGCGCCCGCGCTTCTGCTCGATGGCGCCCGTGAAGGCCCCCCTCTCGTGGCCGAAGAGCTCACTGTCGATGAGCGTTTCCGGAATGGCGCCGCTGTTCACGGTGATGAAAGGGCCTTTCCTCCGGGGGGAAAGATAGTGGATGGCGCTCGCTATGACACCCTTCCCCACTCCCGTTTCTCCCAGGAGCAGGACGGGACTTTCCAGGGGCGAGACTTTCCTCACCATCTCCATGACGTCCTTCAGGCCAAAGTCCGTGCCGATGATCTCATCGCCTGACATACGGAGCAATTCCTGATTGAGATAACGGTTGTCGTCCGTCAGCATGTCTTTAAGGCGGAGGAGCTGCTGGTGCGTGAGGGCATTGGAAAGGGCAATGCCGACGGGCTCATTGAGCAGGGACAACAGCCCGGCGTGTTCCTCCGTGTATTTGTCCCTGCCGTCCGCCGTGAGAGTGAGGGAGCCTATTCTCGCCCCTTCGATTACGGTGCGCAGTACCAGGGCCGACGAGTCCGGCATGTTGAAGGATTCGGCAAGTTTCTTGATGACGGGATCCGTTTCCGGCCGGTTGACGATCCTGACATTCGGAACACCGGGTTTCTCAAAACTGTCCCTGCCTTCCCGGGTCAGGGACGTTATCTTGTCCATGGTCTTCGTCTCCGTGGCAGTAACTTCGGTGACCGTACGAATCGCGCCGAGGCTCTTCTCATAGAGGTGCAGGAAGATGCTGTCCACGGGCATGTATTGCACGAGATAATGGAGCGAGCGCTGGAGAGCGGTTTCCAGATCGAGGCTGCTGCAGATGAGCACTGTCATTTGACGGAAAAATTCGTTTTGGTCTATGGGCATGGGCGCCTCACTCTATATTGCCACGTCCTGATGGCTATTCCTTTTCTGGCCGAAAGCCTATTTGACGCCGCTTTACTTTCGGAGGCGTCATCAACCGGCGAATAGTTTTTATGAGAGATTGAATGGCTTCGTCATGTGTAGAGATTTTACGTTCCAACTTCGCAAGTTCTTGCGCTAGTTCTTTATGCGTTGACAAATATTCCCGAATCCTGACGAAAGCTCTCACGACATAAACGCTAATTTCAATAGCCCTTGGACTGTTAAGAACGCTGGCAAGCATGATAGCGCCATGCTCCGTGAAAGCATAGGGTGGATATCGGCGACCGCCCCTCCCGTTTGAGGTCACAATCTGTGACCTCAAAGATGCAAATTCTCCTTTGCTTAATCGAAACATAAAATCAGGTGGGAAACGATCAATATGCCGTTTAACTGCTTGAACTAATACTTTCGTTTCAACACCATAGAGCACTGCAAGGTCTTCATCCAACATGACTCTCTGTCGCCTGATCAGCATGATTCGCTGTTCTATCCGTCCTTCAGGAATTAATGTCTTGCGATTTCTCATGACATGCCCCCATCTTAAAGGTGGCCGCAATCTGCGACCGCTCGTTGTCATTCCTATTCCCTGTCGTCATGCAGACGGGCTTGGATTCCCGCTTTCGCGAGAATGACAGTGGAGGAGCGGGAATGACAATGGAGGAATATTCCTCCCACCCAAAATCCCCCTGTGGCCCCCTTTGTCAAAGAGGACAAAATAAAATCCCCCTTTTACAAAGGGGGGGCATCATTGTTGTATTTCGCACATTAGCACGGTATTGTGAAATAAAGCAAGAGTTATTGCGATTATTCGCAAATTAGAATGTCCGCATTTTGTAACTATCCAATATCACGACGATTATTTTATGGCATGATCTATGCTCATGTAGAAGACAGACAGACGGAGGTAAAACAAATGCAGTGGATGGAGGAAATAAAGATTCGCATTGCCGACAAGAACCCGGAGGCAGTGGAAGATAATATCATGAGACTCATAAAGGACCTCGGCGACAACGGCGACATGAAGGAAGTAAAGCTCTATCACAGTGCGGTAGTTAACAACGACGTGAGTGTTCACCTCTATTGGGATACAGAAGGCGCGGAGCCGCAGGGCAGCGCCATGGGCTTATGTCTCGCTCACGTCCTCAGAGAGTACGGCCTGATTTCTCATTCCGTCTGGGTGGATCTGAGAAGGACACTTGCAGAAATGGGTTCCAGTCCTAAGAGAAGCCGAGAGTCTGAAAGCGGCGATAGGCAAGATCGACATTGGCTTGCAAAATTAAACTTTAGTAATCACCAGATTAAGGAGGTAAAGAATATGTACGGAGCACCAGGAAAAGAAGCGAAAGCGTTTGTGCAGAAGGCAATTGCGTTCTACAAGAAAGCGGGGAAGGCGATTTCTTTGGCAGAGTTCACCAATCCCAAAGGACCATTTATCGAAGGCGAGCAGTATGTTTTTGTGTTGAACCCCAAAGGGACGATGCTCGCGCACGGTGTCAATGAAAAATACATAGGGCAGGACTTCATTGACGTGAAAGATTCCGACGGCAGGAGCTTTATCCGGGAGATCGTCGAAGTCGCAGAAAAGAAGGGCAACGGCTTTGTAGATTACAAGTGGTACAACCCGGTCACCAAAGAGGACCTGGGGAAACACGTGTACTTCGAAAAGGTAGACGACTTGATCATCTGCAGCGGCGTCTACAAAGAGATGTGGAAGGACCTGCTGTAGACTGCAGTACCCTCCGAAGCAGCTTAGAAGCGGATCTGCATCTGTAGACACGCTTTAGGGGCCGCCTCACATTCCAGTGGGGCGGCTTTTTTTATGCAATCCATGCTGTGAGAGATAGAGAAGAGGAGTGATCGGCAAGGGCGGCAATTACAGGATAACCCGTGCTTCGCAGAAGATGGCCATCATAAGGAGAATCCCGAAGACGGTGTCAAACTGGGCCGTCAAGGCGTCGGCCATATCGGGGACCTTCTCTTTGAAGGTTCTCAAAAGACTTATCGCATGGGGGATAGAGAGGAATATGAGCAATCCCCACAGGCTCATGATGCCTATAAGGATCATGCCCAGGACGTACGCGTAGGCAAGCGCGATCAGTCCCGCAAAGAGTATGTAGCTGTTGCGGCTTCCCAGCATGATGCTCACGGTCTTGACGTTGTGGCGCGAATCGTAGGCGATGTCTCTCATGTTATTGGCGAAGAGAACGAGGGCGACAAGGACTCCGAATGGGACCGATATATACAAGGCCTTCATGGAAAGGGCCTGGCGTTGCACCGCGTAGGCGCCTTCGATCATGAGAGGGCCCCACATCATAAATACGGCAAACTCGCCGAGGGCGCGATACTTGAACTTCACCGGACCGGCCGTATAGTAGATGCTCGTGAAAAGGCCGATAAGGCCGATCCAGAGGATATGCCACGAGCGGATCACGGCGGCCGTCATGCCGATGGCGACCGTCAAGACCAACAAGACAGAGGCTTCAGCTATTGTCTGGCGGGGCGTGAGCATGCCCGAGATGATCGGCTGGGGGCGATATTTCGCCGTCGGAGAATCCTGCTGGTCGATGTCGTAGAGGGTGTCGAAATAATCGTTGATCAAATTGGCCGCGGCGTGGAAAAGGGTGATGCCGATTGCGGTCACCATAAACCATAGCCAGGAGACGTTCCCCTCTTCCGCGGCCAGAAGCGTCCCCACGGAAACGGAAATGAGGGACATCGTGAATGACCACGGACGGGCAGCGATGATATATTTTTTGATGGTGTCGAACATGAATTGCTTCCCACTTCTTTATGTGCGAGAACGGCGCAATTTAATAAGAACGTGTCTTGATGTCAAGTTAATTGTGCCAAAGGAGGCCGCAGGAATTTATCCCACCATGCAAAATCCCCCTGTATCCCCCTTTGCAAAAGGGGGAAATATTGATACCCATTTGTCCTTCCGAACGAATGTGAGGAATCTTAATTCCCTCCTCTGAGATCAAGGAAAAGATTTCTCCCTCCGGTCGAAATGACAGGTGGAAGTCGAAATGACAGAAAAGAGAATGACATTCCTATTTGTCATTCCGAACGAACGTGAGGAATCTTAATTTCCTCCTCGGAGATCAAGGAAAAGATTTCTCCCTCCGGTCGAAATGACAGGTGGAAGTCGAAATGACAGAAAAGAGAATGACATTCCTATTTGTCATTCCGAACGAATGTGAGGAATCTTAATTCCCTCCTCTGAGATCAAGGAAAAGATTTCTCCCTCCGGTCGAAATGACAACAAAGGCGGAGATGGCGGAAAGGCTTCTTGAAAAATCGGTGATATTTTCATTGCCTTAAAGTGGGAATATTGATAGTAATTAAAGGTAGTAAGAATTATTCATGCCTTTTTTGAAAAATACCCCGCTTTCTAAGGACTTAAGTCAGCATCATCGGAAAGGGAGCGGAATGGAAACGCAGGCCGTCTCCAGTTGCGGAATCATACGAATAAAAATAACGGGAACTATCGATGGCACTCAGTTCAAAGGATCAGAAAAGTGCGGAAAGCAAGATTGACAGTCCCAGTCCCTCCGCAACTATTCTAGTTCCAGCCCTGGTAAAGACCTGGCGTGTTGCCAAGCTGCTGCTGTCGCCATTTACCGCCATCGGCAGGACAGTGATCAGCTGGGTTAACAATTCCGGGGCCTCCGCAATTTTTCTTTTTCTCGCTCTGGTCAAGACTTTCTGGCACAAGCAGCTATCCAAGATAGTCCAGCAGCTCTATTTCATCGGAGCGAGTTCTACGACGATTATTCTCCTCGTCGGCTTCTTCACAGGCATGGTCCTGGGTCTCCAGTCTTACCATGCCCTCGTTAAATTGGGCGCACAGGGGGCGATCGGCACGATGGTGGCCCTGTCTCTGGTAAGGGAACTGGGGCCCGTCCTCACGGCCATCATGATTACAGCGAGAGCCGGTTCCGCCATCACCGCGGAGATCGGCGTCCAGCGCATCTCCGAGCAGATCGACGCACTGGACACCATGCGTATTGATTCGATGAGGTATCTCATCAGCCCGAGAATCGTCGCCGCGATCATCAGCTTTCCCTTGCTTACGGCCCTGTTTGACCTCATCGGCATCATCGGGGGCTACGTCTCGGCAGTGCTGCTCCTGGGCGCTAACGCCGGCACTTACTTGCATCGCGTCCAGTCCAGCCTGGACATGAAAGACCTTACAGACGGTTTTGTCAAGGCGGTTGTTTTCGCCGTTATCGTCGTCACCGTCTGCTGTTATCAGGGCTATTTCGCACACATGCGCCAGGACAGCCACGGGGCCAAGGCCGTCGGCCTTTCCACCACCTCGGCCGTCGTGCTTTCCTCCGTGCTCGTTCTTGTAGCGGATTATATAGTCACATCCTTACTGATATAGAGAGGCCCATGGATACTCCCCTTATTGAATTCAAGAATGTCACGAAGCGCTTCGGAAGGCGGACTGTGCTCGAAGATGTCAATCTGAAAATCTACGAGGGAGATGTCACGACCATAATCGGACTCTCCGGCGGAGGCAAGACGGTTCTACTCAAGCATATCATAGGGCTCCTGAAACCCGATGAAGGGACCATCCTCTTCCGGGGCAAACCGCTCAACGGTATGAGCAAAGACGAGATGGATGCCTCACTCGCCCAGATGAGCTACATGTTTCAGGACAACGCCCTGTTCGACTCCATGACGGTCTATGAAAATATCGCCCTGCCGCTTTGGGAAACGACAACCCTGACAAAGGCTGAAATCGACAGCAAGGTTATGGCAAGAATAGAGCAGACGGAACTAACCGACTCGGCAAAGAAGTTCCCCTCGGAACTTTCAGGGGGCATGCAAAAGCGGGCGGCCCTGGCGCGGGCTCTGGTTATCGATCCCACTATCGTCCTCTTCGACGAGCCCACCTCCGGCCAGGACCCTGTGCGGAAAAATGCCATACTTGGCATGATTGCCCAGTACCAGAGAAAATTCGGATTTACGGCGGTCGTGGTAAGCCATGAGATCCCGGATGTGTACTTCATCTCAAACCGCATCCTTGCCCTCTACGGCCGCAATATCGTTTTTCAGGGCACTCCGGAGGAGCTTGAGAACTTCGACCATCCCTTCAAAGACGAGGTTATCCGCAGCCTGGAAGGCCTGCAAAAGGAATTGACGGGTCTGCATTCCAAGCGTCAGTTCAAGCTTCTGTATCAGGGTCAGATGAAACGGAGATCCCTCAGGGAGACATACTGTGTCGCGGTTTTTAAGCTGGATTCGCTGGATGCCATCATTGCAGGCCTGGGCCACGAATCGGCGCAGGCGGCCATACAGTCCATGGGGGTGTATATCGATAAGCACTTCGGCGCCATAGGCGGCTTTTCCACCCGCCGCAGCATCAATGAATTCGTTACGGTCCTCCCCTACTCGGAACAGGACGAGGCTGAGGATATGATGGAGGATTTTATCAAAGATTTTCAGGAGCACGGAATTCGTGAAATTTGGGCGGCGGCCAGCGAGCAGGCAGCCCCGGGGACTTGCGTTGACTTCACCATCGTCGCCGGACTTGCCGAGGGACAGCCCATTGCAGAAATTGAAACCGTTATAGCATCTGCTGAAAGCCAGCAGAAAGAAATTGGACGGCTGCAGTGCGCCGCCGGGGAGTGAGCAAATGAAAAAATATCTAATGGAGACAACTGTCGGCATATTTGTAGTTTTCGGACTGCTCTGTATAGCATATATGAGCGTCAAACTCGGCCACGTATCTTTGCTTGGCGACAACTCCTACTCTGTTTTCGCGCGATTTACGTCCATATCCGGACTGAGAGTCGGCAATCCCGTAAATATGCTGGGTCTCGAGATAGGACGGGTGGAGCGGCTTTCCATGGATCAGGCCGATCAAAAGGCAATTGTGGAAATGAGAATAAAAAAGGACGTCAAGGTTTACGACGATGCCATCGCTTCTATTAAAACGGAAGGGCTGATCGGCGACAAGTACGTCAGCATCGATCCCGGCGGCGCAGGGACACCCCTCGAAGCCGGCGGTACCATTACGGAGACGCAGCCGGCAATTGACATTGCAGAGCTTATCGGCAAGTATGCCTTCGGTGAAGTGAAGAAAACGGATGACGCCAAAAAAAATCCTGAGGTAAAACCATGAAGCGACTGTTCGTTGGATTAAGCATACTGATGATCTTGCTCATGACTTCTGCCGTGTATGCCGGCGGACCGCTTGAAGCGGTTAAGATAAATGCCGACCAGGTCCTCGACATATTGCGCGATCCAAAGCTCAAAGCCCCATCGGCCAAGGAAAAAAAGAAGGACAAGCTCCGCGTCATTTATGTAAATATGTTCGACGAAGTAGAGCTTTCCAGGCGGTCCCTGGGAATGAATTGGAACAAGCTGAATGCCGCTCAGCGCCAGGAGTTTGTCAAGCTGTTCGAACAGGTCCTGGAAAAAGCTTATGCCGACAGGATCCTTGCTTACACCAACGAGAAGATCGAGTTTCTCAAGGAATCAATGGTCTCCGGCAGCATGGCAGAGGTCAGGACGAGAGTCATCACCGCGTCGAAGGAAATTCCCATCACCTACAGAGTCATCCTGAAGGACGGCGCCTGGAAGGTGTATGACGTTGTTATAGAGAACGTAAGCCTGGTGCAGAATTACCGCACCCAGTTTAATGACATACTGGCAAAAAATACGCCCGAACAGCTTCTTGAGATCCTGAGAAAAAAGGTGAAGGCGCAATAGGGTTTCGGAAGCAACAATAAATCTTTGAAGAGTGGTCCCGTCTCATGAAATCTTTTTCGTTTGCGGTATTGCTGTTTGCCTTTATCGCCGTGGGTTGTGCTCACGCACCTCAAGTCGCATCCTCACCTGCATCACCGCCTGTGTCGCAGCCGCAGCCTATTCTCGTCACCTCCACCTCGGATGAGGTTCCACAGAAGCCGCCGGGGACAAAGGTCAAGTCCCCGGGGAAGCCGGCAAATCCTGAAAAGGGAGTTGCCAATGACGATACCAGCATGGATTACACGGAAGAGGCCAAGGAGGAACAGGCCCCGGCAATTGCAGATCCCATCGAGCCTTTCAATCGGGCCATGTTCGAATTCAACGATAAGGTGTACTTTTGGCTCCTAAAGCCTGTGGCGCAGGGATACAAGGCAGTCGTCCCCGAAGGAGCCAGGGTGAGCGTCAAGAATTTCTTCTCCAACCTGGGATTCCCGATCCGTTTTGTGAGCTGCCTGCTGCAGGCGGACGCGAGCTGCGCGGCCACGGAATTCGGGCGCTTCACTGTAAACACCGTCTGGGGCATCGGCGGGCTGATGGACCCCGCGTCCGGCAAGGACTTGAACCTCCAGAAACAGGAAGTGGACCTGGGTCAGACGCTGGGAGTATGGGGAGTGGGACAGGGTTTTTACATTGTCTGGCCCCTCGCAGGTCCCTCCAGCGCGCGGGATTCGATTGACATAGTCGGTGAATATTTCCTCTACCCACCCTCCTATATGGGTGAGATATCTCCCTGGTACGTATGGCCCATAGTGAGGACATACGAGGAGGTGAACAGGACGTCTCTCAGGATCGGCGACTATGAGGCTCTCAAAGATGCATCCATCGACCCGTATCTGTCGCTCCGCGACGCCTACGTCCAGTATCGATGGAAAAAACTGAGAATCAAGAAAGGTACGCAGATGGAGGAGCCTGCTCCAATGAGGATGGACAGATGACGGGCCAGGGCGGAAAGAACAAAAAACAATCCAAGGCGGGAATTCATACGAAAGCTTTGAGAATAATCGCGGCAGCGATATTCATAACCTTCGCCATGCAGGGAATGGCCACGGCCAGCGGACCTTTTGGCCCACCCCAGCCCATCGCAAGAGAGGCGGGTGGATTACACACGGCCATCGGCTACTGGTATCATGAGGATACTTATAAGAACGGCGCGGAATTCCTTACCAGGCAGAACCAGGTTTATTCAGAGGCGGGATACGGCGCGCATGATCGCTGGGATATATATGCACGGTTGGGAATATCGGATCTGAAGATCCAGGATGCCTTCAGCTCTTCAAACGCTCCTACTACGACGACCAACAATGATTTTCAAGAGAACTGGAAATTTTCCGGAACCCTGGGGGCAAAGATATTCTTTCCTTTTAATAAGACTTTCGGAATGGGGGCATTTGTTCAGGGCACGTATTTCTTCAGAAGCTTCACGGATGAGGTTTCGGGAACCAGCGCCGGCATCCCTTACAGGGCGTTCCTCAGGGTGGATGATCTATGGGATGCGAATTTCGGCATCGGCTTTCAGGCGACCGTTCCCTGCGGCATAAGGCTCTATGCGGGACCGTACGTCTATTATTCGGAAGCACAGGCAACTTTGTCCACGAACGTGCCGGGTCTTCAATTTTCAACAGCGGAAACTACGATCAAGAATAAGACTAATGCAGGAGGGTTTGCGGGAATCGACATGCCTCTCGCCAAGGGATTCCGCCTGAACGTCGAAGGACAATACGCCGAAAGATTCTCTGCCGGCGGCGCCATCACCTACACATACTGAACCGCGCTTCTCAATTACCTCAGTTTCTCCTGGCTAACGTAGTGGCGTACCTTCAGGTGCGCCGTATTCGCAGGACTAAAGGTCTGCTGTATTACTTGCCCTGCATATTGAGCAGGGTGTTCAGGTTTCTTTTCGCCTCTTCATAATCAGGCTGTATCTGCAGGGCCTTCCTTAAATGGCTGATGGCTTCGTCCGTCCTGCCTTTCTGCGCCAGCACAACGGCAAGGCTGTTATGCGCTTTCGCGAATCTTGGATTAATCTTCAGGGCCGTCTCAAAATGTTGCATGGCCTCATCCAAAGCCCCCTTATACGTTAAAGCCACGCCCAGGCTGTTGTGGGCTTCCGCAATATCCGGCTTGATCTTAAGCGCCTCGCGAAAATGTTCGATAGCCTTGTCAAGGTTCTGCTTCTGCGCCATGATCAGACCGAGAGAGATATGCGCCGCTGCAAGGTTTGGGTTGAGCCTGAGCGCCTCTTCGAACCTGGGGATGGCTTCATCAGCCCTGCCCTCCTGAAAGAGGGACAGTCCCGTGCGCAGCTGACCTTCGGCGCTGCTCGGGTCAGCCGGTTGAATTGCCACTTTTTCAGGAACGGGTTTTTTCGCTTTTGTCTGCCCCATGAGCGTCTTTTCCAGGTTCGCTCCTGCATCCTGAAAATCGGGTTTTATCCGGAGCGCTTCGCGGAAATGAACAATGGCCTCATCGGTTCTCCCCAATTGAGATAATGCTATACCCATGTTGTTGTGGGCTGCCGCAGCACCAGGCTGTGTCTGCAGGATCTTCGCATAAATAGAGACAGCATCTTCCAGTTTCCCCTGCCTCGCCAGGGCATTGGCCAGATTGTAAAGGGCCGCAAAATCATTCGGCCTGATTCTCAAAGCCTCTTGATAATGAGAGATGGCTTCCTCAAATTTACCCTGCTCCGCGAGGGTTGCGCCCATGTTGGTGAGCATGACATGATTATTTGTCGTGACATTTAAGGCGCGCGCAAAGAGGGTGAGACTGTTCTGCCAGTAGCGGATCTGAAAAAGCGATGCTGTCATCAGGGCCGCAATTATGCATGTCGCGAGCATCGTTAAAGCAATCCCGCGGAAGCGCCATCCGGCAAGCAGATCCGGCACTATCCAGGCGATTGCCATAAACAGGCCTATCATGGGCAGGTATGTATACCGATCCGCCATGGACTGGTCTCCGACCTGCACAAACCCGATGACGGGCACGAGTGTTCCAAGGTACCATAGCCACCCGACTATCGCATAGGGATAGCGCTTCCTCAAACGCACGGCAGCTGCGGTAATCATAATCAGCAGCAAAACAGCGCCGCCGACCTGCCATAGGGGAATGCTCTCCGGATAGGGATAGAAGACAGCCAGATCGCGCGGCCAGACCATTTTACCCATGTAAGAAATATAGGAGACAAGGGCATTGTTGATGCGGGTAGAAAACGGCAGGGACTCGAGCGGGGCAATGCCTGACCACTGTGCATAGAGGGTAGCGCAAACTGATGCGGCAGAGAGGATGAAGAGCGGAGTCTTTTCAATGATGAGTCCCACAGCCGACCTATTTTTATTTCCATCTCCGACAGCTTTCGGGTCGCCCCCATCCGTATGGAATGCTGAACCATCTCTTTGCAAACGGCCGAGGGGCCAGAAATCCAGCAGAAGCAAAACAAAAGGCAGGGTCACCAGCATCGGTTTAGACATGAGCCCCAGGGCAAGAAATAGAGCAATCGCGAGATAACGATAAATCTCCGGACGCTCCACATACCGGACATACGCCCAGACTGTCAACATGAAGAACAATGTGCTTAACACATCCTTACGTTCCGCAACCCAGGCCACAGATTCAATATGGAGGGGATGGACGGCAAACAGCGCAGCCACGAAGGCGCTCCGCCAGGGAGAGCCCGTCATCCGCTTCAGGACAAAGAAGAGCAGAAGTGTATTTATAAGATGGAAGAATAAATTTGTAATATGGTGGCCGGCCGGATTTGCCCCGAAGAGCTGGTAGTCCAGCATGTGCGAGAGCCACGTCAGAGGATGCCAGTTGTTGGCATAGACGGAGAAGAATGCCCAGGCAACGCCGCCCATTGTGAGCCCCGCCTGCACGTGACGATTCTCGGTGACATACTTGTCATCATCGTAACGGACGAAGTCAAAGGTGCTCACCTGCCAGAATACGGCAATGGTAATCAGGACCAGAAAAAAGGAGATTATCAGATCACGATGGATAGGTTTTAGTTTATGCATAAATACTATAAAGTAGTGCAGACCTTCAGGTCTGCCGTTTCGCGGGACTAAAGTCCTGCACTACATCTTATCGACGTGACGTAGTGCAGACCTTCAGGTCTGCAGTATCAACAATCTCACTTCGGCAGCAGCGTCTCCACGAGTGTCGCCCAGTAGCTCGCGCCTATGGGCAATATCCGGTCGTTAAAATCATACAGGGCCTGGTGCAGCCTGCCCGTTTCCTTTGGATTTCCAATGCCGATCCCCATGTATGCCCCGGGCTTCTCCTTGAGGAGGAAGGCAAAATCCTCCGAGGTCATGACCGGTGTGATGCCTGTAAAAACCCGGCCTTCTCCTGCGACCATGGTCGCCGCCCGGATGGCCTCGTCAGTCTCCCGATCTGTATTGACGAGCGGGGGATAGCGTCTCTCATAGGTCATGTCAACGGCAATGCCAAAAGAGGCTGACACGCCGGCGCATATCTCCCGCATGCGCGCTTCCACCATCTCCTGCACCTCGGGGAGGAAATGACGCGTTGTCCCCCGGAGCCTGACCGCGTCGGGGATTATGTTGTAGGAGGTGCCGCCGTGAATCTCCGTAACACTGATAACAGCCGCCTGTGCCGGATTGACATCGCGGCTTACAATGCTCTGGAAAAGGTTCACCAGGTAGGCTCCCGCGAGGATGGGGTCCTTCACATTCTGGGGAGTGGCTGCATGGCCGCCCTTGCCTCTTATTTCTATATCGAAGACGTCGTAGGCCGCCATCATGGGGCCTTTGCATATGGCAAACATCCCTTCCGGCAAGACGGGAAAGTTGTGCAGGCCGAAGACCGATCGGACCGGAAACCGGTCGAAGAGTCCCTCCCGGACCATCCTTCCCCCTCCTCCTTCGTTTTCTTCGGCAGGCTGAAAGATGAAGTGGACCGTACCGCGAAACGTATCACTCCCGGCGAGATACTTCGCCGCCCCGAGAAGCATGCTCATGTGGCCGTCATGGCCGCAGGCGTGCATCTTCCCCTCGTTGCGGGAGGCGTAAGGAAGACCGGTCGCTTCCGTAATGTCAAGAGCGTCAATGTCGGAGCGGAGACCTATCGCCGGAGGACTTCCCGCCCCCCTCCGGATGGTTGCCACGATGCCCGTGCCGGCAAGACCCCGGTGAATATCGAGGCCGAAGGAAAGCAATTTATCGGCAACGTAGTCGGACGTCTCCTTTTCCGTGAAGGCCGTTTCCGGGCAGGCATGGAGGGCATGACGCCACTGTGTCATTTCCTCCATCATCGCCCCGATCTTTTCATGGACTGCCATAGTTTATCTCCCGCTTATTCATTAGCCTAATCGCTGCACCGCTCTTTGAGCGCGGCAATGTCATCCTGAGCAAGGTCGAGGGAATCCGATTGCATCAACCTGTACATTATGGCCCTGGGATTATCGTTGTGCTTCAATCCCAATGCGTGGCCGAATTCGTGGGCCAGCACGCGCACCAGTCTGTTCTCATCATCAAACTGGTAGATCGTAATTGTCTGCTTGCCGTCCTTGCTGACATAGTCTCCCCCGCAGAACTCACTGCCCAGCCTCTTGCCAGTATCCTGGGATTTGACGATCTCAAGGTTATAGTTGACGGCAATATCATTTATGACAATGGTCATGTTGTTGAGGATATCCGCAATCGCCTTCAATTCTTCCTGACTCTTCTGCAGGCTTTCACGCATGCTGTTCAATTCGCCCTTCTCTGCCGTCAGCCGCCTGTAGACAGCCTCCGTTACCGTGCTTCGCTGACGCCCGGCTTCAATCTCGGCATGGTAGGCGGCAAGACGTCTGTTGTAGAGGCTGGAGTCACTCGCCAGGGCTGAATTTTTTCTTTCGAATTCCGCCTTCAGGTTTTGAAAACGAACCTTCATATCGTCATATGTGCCTTTAGTGGTACCGATTGCGTAGTGGAGTTTTTTCAGTTTGTCCGCGGCTTCCTGCCTGTAGTCATAGACGAGATTGATCTCTATCTTGCCGTCATGCTCCTCCCGGAAAAGCGCGCGGGCATATGGCTTTCCCCAGATTGACGCAGACTTTCCCGCCGAATATGAAAACTCCTGCCGACTCAACCCGAACCTCGGATCTATTGTACCTATGCGGTAGGTCAGCGGCTCCTGGCACGGGCGGGGCATGCGATAGTATATTATGGCAACGACGATCAGGATGATAAGAAGGAGATAGACCCTCAGGCTGCTTCTCCCCGATGAGCCCGGTGATCCAGGATGGCTGATTTCAGGTTTCATAGAGTATGCATTTGATGCGGGTCCGGGAGGCAATGCAATGATTATTGCACGGTTTCTCTCTTGGGCCTGCCCTCGAATGTAATCAAATTTTGTTCTCCAGCTCGCGGAGTATAAAAGGAAAGACAGCGGGTGTCAATTGCAATTGGCCGCCCGGCGGCTCCCGGGAAGATGATAGGACGGTCAGATTTCGAGGCAAATCAAGGTCGACCCGCACCGCCCTCCAATAATTGGCGAAAAACACCCGTAATACTGATGCTTGACATAATCAACAAGAAGGCATATATTAAGTCAACTTTTAAAGCCGGTTTTGTCTAAATCCCTTAACCCCAGAGCTTATAAAAGCGTCGTGGGGTTTTTTTGGGGCTGTGAGTAATTCCCTCATGAGCGGCATAGACAACGTCGTACGAAGGCAGGAAGAATATGGCAAGGCAGAGTCAAAACAAGTTCATAAAGAGGCAAAAAGAACTTGAGCGCATGCGAAAAGCAAAAGAAAAAATGGCAAGACGACAGAGCAAGAGGGAAACGCTAACAGAGCATGACGAGCCGCTGACATCAGATCATCCATCATCAGACCCGTCTGGAGAGACCTCAGGCAGCTGAATAACAATTGTCCGCTGAAGGCGGACTTAGGTTATGCCTCGCCTACAAATAAAAAAGGACATTAATGAATTTCAAATCTTTTAATCTACACCCGCATATCGAGGCCGGTATCGAGGCCATGGGCTATGCGGTTCCGACACCAATTCAAACCCAGTGCATACCATCAGTATTACAAAACCGTGACGTCATGGGAATGGCCCAGACCGGCACGGGCAAGACCGCCGCGTTTGTGCTTCCCATCCTGCAGCGATTGATGGACGGCAACCGGAAGCGCGTCCAGTGTCTTATCATCGCCCCCACACGCGAGCTGGCGGAACAAACACACGATCACATCCGGCAACTGGGCCGGTATACAAAATTGAAGAGCGTCACAGTTTACGGGGGCGTGGAAAAACACATCCAGATCAAGAAACTCCGTGACGGGGTTGAAATCGTCGTGGCCTGCCCGGGACGGCTGCTCGATCTCATGAACCAGGGCGTCATTGATCTGTCACGCTTGAAAGTGCTTGTGCTGGATGAGGCCGACCGCATGTTCGACATGGGCTTCCTGCCGGATGTCAGGGAGATCCTGAAGCGGCTGCCGTCCCAGCGTCAGACGATGCTGTTCTCCGCCACCATGCCCGATGACATCAGGGCGCTTGCACGGGAAGTCCTGCGCAACCCTGTTACCGTCCAGGTCGGCGACAATGCCCCGGTATCCACGGTTTCCCACGCAATTTATACCGGTCGAGCCGCACCTCAAAGCATCCCTTTTAATGCGGATACTGGACCATACGGACACGGAGTCGGTGCTCATCTTCACCCGCACAAAGGACCGCGCGACACGCCTGGCAAGGCAGATGAAAAAAGCCGGTTTTGTCGCCGCGTCCCTGCAGGGAGACCTGCCGCAGAACAAGCGACAGGAGGCACTGAACGGTTTCCGTGACGGCAAGTACCAGATCCTGGTGGCGACTGACATCGCCGCCCGCGGGATAGATGTTTCCCGGATATCGCACGTGATCAATTTCGACATGCCCGACACCGTCGATGCTTACACGCACCGCATCGGCCGAACGGGACGTGCCGCAAAGACCGGAGACGCCTTTACTTTCGTAACATTGAAGGACAGGGCTTTCGTGTGGGACATTGAGAGGGCTTTAGGCGAAAAGATCGAAAGACGGACATTGGGGGACTTCGACTATACAGTGATGACTCCGGGTGGAAACGGCTCGGGAGAAAACGCGCGGCGGTCTCCGAAACAGCGAGGCTCAACAACTGCCCCGCGGCAGCCCCTGGTGCGGCAGGTCGTTGCTTCCTCCTCGCCGGTGATGCAGCATGCCTCAGGCCTGCGGAACGGGTCGCGGACTATTTCCAGGAAGGCCCCTGTCTTTAATTCTTCCCGGTTTAAAGCGCGAAGGCAAGGCGGTATCCGTTGATCAGAAAAGTAAGAAATTAAATATACAAAAAAGAAATAAACAGATATAATGCACCAAATTATATGAAGGAGATGTTATGAATATCTATGTAGGGAATTTGGCTTACACCGTTACGGAAGAAGATTTACGTACAGCTTTTGGAGAATTCGGGAAGGTAGAGTCTGCGTCCATCATTAAGGACCAGTCCAGCGGCCATTCCAAGGGATTCGGATTTGTAGAGATGCCGTCGACAGAGGAAGCCCAGGCGGCCATCAGCGGACTCAACGGCAGGGAAGTAAAGGGACGGAAGCTGAATGTGAACGAAGCTCGCCCCCGCACCGACGATCGCCGCGGTGGTGGCGGCGGTGGCGGCGGAAGACGCCCCGGTGGCAGCAGACCGCGCTATTAGTAACATTTCCACACCGCTTTAAGAACTTTGAAAATTTCCCATCCTGTCATTTCGGCAAGATGGAGAAATATTGTCGGCAGTTGGTTAATCATAAGATTCCAACGTTATTGCCCCTTCCCTACCATCTATTCGGGTTAGGTCCGGGGCTTACCATCGCAGTGACGGCGGGAGCTGATTTTCAAAGGTCTCAGGTGTAAAAAAGAATATCGGGACTATTGCAGTGTTAATTGGCTGAAGTGTCCCAGCCATAACGTCAAGCATCTTATGCCATGAATAAGCGCCAATCTTTATTTATCATTCTTCTGCCTCTCATTTTCTCCCTCAGTTTTCTTCTGACCTCCTGTAGAGAAGAGGGAGAAGTCATTTCCAAGCCGGATGAATTCAGGCACGTCTATGAGGCCGACGAAAAGAAGCTCCTTCAGGCCATCGCAGAGGTATTCAAAAGCAAGGGATACGTACCTGCCGTGATAAATCAGGAGAAGAACCAGGTGGAATCGGATTACCAGATTCAGGATGACTGGAGAACCAAGTGTATAGCACGTGTAAAAAAGATCGACTGGAAAGAATGTGAGGTTGTGCTTTCCGTCATCACTGAGAAGAAAATCGCAAACGGCTGGGAAATGCGGAGGCTCCTCGGGGCAAGACAGTACGACACTTTTTTCAACGCCATCGAACTCCAGCTTTATCAGGAGATGTACAGGGTCAAGTAAAGGGGAGGATGCAAAATGAATATGAAACGGAAGATTGCTGTGTTGATTCTTGCCATGGCGGCTGTGCTTTTTGTTTTAGGCTGCGCGGAGACAACGAAAGAGCTGCTTGCGGAGGATTATACTAAAATGAATAATCAGGAACTCCTTCGCTATTTCTATCGCCTTAACGACGAAATCGAAAAGCAGGAAAAACCGCAGGGACCGGAAATCGGTTTCGGATTGGGCACATTTGGTCGTGGGTCAGCGCTTGGCATCGGTGCTGCAACCGGTGCGGGGGGATATACGGCTGATGACTTGAGAAAGCGCAGGATCGATGTCCGTATGGAAATGCAAAGAAGAAATTTGTATCCGTAAAAGAAGTTAGAAAAACCACCGATAGAAGATGTTCAAATGAACGACACCTCTTTGGTCGCTGACGAGATTACGAAACAGCGGTCGTTGTTGGATTGAGGATCCGCTGGATGTATGAAGAAGCCAGGGCGGCCGGGCTGGTATCCATGGGTTGTACCTACTAGAACCTCCTCATCTCTGAAAACTACCCGTATCTTGCGCCCAACGACAGCTTGATCGGGTTCCCACTCTTTTTTATCTTTATACTCCGGATTCCCTTCGAACGTCTTGACAAAGAAAACTGCTTTAAGCTCCTGTAGGGACACTAAAATAGGCTTGCTTTCCGGCGGGGCATTCACGGGTAAAAGATGGAATACACCCTTGTTGGGGAAAAAGTCACTGGTCACACCCTTATTAATGCGCCCGTCTTGATAGTGAACTACGATCTTATTTTGGATCATCTGTGCCCTCCTCGAATATTATCTATTGTAACATATAAATAACAGAAAGAGAAAGGGCAAAAGAGCGATGGGGTTAAATCATCGGAGAGCAATGGGGTCAAATCTTTACTCTTGACATTTGGTATAATTTTTCTTGAATTGAGCAATACTTCTCCTTCAGTTCCGAGTCAACCGCGAGCTTCTGCTGAAATCTCTTTCGGGCCTGACTGACGGCACTATAATCAATTCCACCAACCAGTTTCCCGATTCCGCTCATTCCCTCGACAGGTTACGTGGCAATATGCGCCAGAAAATTGGATTCTTAGAGGTCTTCCCATGCAAAGTTAATTTATATGCAAGGTGAAATGTCAAGAGTAAAGATTTGATCTTCCCCCAGAAAGACGGACACCACAGTTAGGAGGCAGCCATTGCGTTTTCGAATGCCATCGGGCTTTGATAGCCAATGGCAGAATGCCTGCGCTTCCGGTTGTAGAACAACTCTATATAACTAAAAATGCTCGCCTTGGCTTCAGAGCGCGATTTATAATCTTCAAAACCCACACACTCGGTCTTAAGAGAATGTAAGAAGCTCTCCATGGGAGCATTGTCCCAGCAGTTACCTTTCCTGCTCATACTGCACACGATACCTAAATTGTTTAATTGCTGCTGATAGGATCCTGAAGCGTATTGTACGCCCTGATCAGAATGTAAAAGCACGCCCTTGATATCCCTTCTTTGAGCGGCGGCCATTTTAAGGGCATCTTCTATGAGCCCTGTACTGTTTTTCTCTCCCATGGACCAGCCTACAATCATCCGGGAGTAAAGATCCATGATCACCGCCAGAAACAGCCATCCTTTCCTGGTCGGGATAAAGGTAACATCCGAGACCCATTTCTCATTGGCTCTGGCTGCTGTAAAATCTCCACGCAGAACGTTCTCAGCCGGTCTTTTCGTATGTCGTGAATCTGTCGTTACAACGAATCGCTTATGCACTTTTGATTGGATGCGCTCTCTGTGCATCAGGTAGGCTATAGTGTTTTTTCCGACCTGCTCTCCCTGATCCACCAACTCGGCATGAACGCGGGGTGCTCCATACAGCTCCCTGCTTTCAATATGGGCCTGCCTTATTCTCGTGAGCAAATACCTGTGTCGCTTGGCTCGCATGCTCTCCGGTCTATCCAGCCAATCATAGTAACCACTCTTGGATACCTCTAGCACCCGACACATAACCGCCACTTTAAACTGCGTTCCCTGCGATCTGATGAACCGATACTTCACTTCAGTTCCCGCGCAAAGAACGCTGCGGCTTTTTTTAAGATTTCGTTCTCCTCCCTGACTTGCTCCAACTCGCGTTTTAACCGGGCTATTTCTTCTGCCGCGGAGCCTTTTTTAGATCGGTTTCCAGAACCGGGGAAGGCCGCTCCACCACGCTGATCTGTTTTCTCTTTCCATTTGTAAAGCTGATTCCTTCTGATTCCTAACTCCCGGGCCAGGTCCGCCGGGTTCTTTTTACCTTCCTCAAGAAGTCGGACAGCTTCAATCTTAAACTCTCGCGTAAATACCTTCCGCCTTTTCATTGGACACTCCTTTCAACTTCGTTGTATATTCCTTTTCGAAGTGTCCGTCAAACTGGGGTAGGTTCAATTTGACCCCAATTACCGCCCAAGATGTTTAAATTCGTGTCGCCGGAAGATTTCGGAAAGCTCTGACTAGGCGTTATTTCATCAGCTTCTTTGACTGCTTGACGTATTCATCCTCGGTGATGTACCCGTCGCCGTTGGCATCCCAGTATTTGCAATTCTTTTCGGCCAGCTTCTTGTCCTTCCAGACGGCATAGCACTCCTGCAAACTAAGCTTGCCGTCCTTGTCGGTGTCGGCGGACGACACGATGCTCTTGAAGGCTTCCTTCGTCCTGGCATCCGAGGGGCCCACGCCCTGGGCGTTCGCAAGACTGGACGTCAGAACGATGGCTGCCGCGAAAAAAACAAGGGCGGCGAATGTAAAACCGGACTTTTCCATACTCTCCTCCTTTTCGGGATTGATAAAGTATTGTTTTTTTACGAGAGAAATATAGGGTAAGTGAGTTTATGTGTCAATGGAATAGTGACCCCAAAAATATGGGGTTGCGAGTTGATGAATGTGAAGCATCGAGGTCAAATCTTTACTCTTGACATTTGATATAATTTCTCTTGAATTGAGCAGTTTTCTCCTTCAGTTCCGAGTCAACCGCAAGCTTTTTGCTGAAATCTCTTCCTGGCTTGACTGCCGGCACCATTATCAATTCCACCAACAAGTTTCCCGATTCCGCTCATTCCCTCGACAGGCTACGTGGCAATATGCGCCAGAAAATTGGATTCTTAGAGGTCTTTCCATGCAAAGTTAATTTATATGCAAGGTGAAATGTCAAGAGTAAAGATTTGACCCCATTTTCTTTCATTTCTTTCATTTTCTTTCTATTTCTGTTTCTGTGCTATATATTTCTTTATTGCGTAAATAATTCCACCAACAAGAAATGATATTAGTATAGACAATATACCGCCTACAAAGAAAGCTATCACAATAAATTTCTCTGGCCCACTTATCATGTGGGCAATAATTAGAAATATTGTAATAGATAATATCCCACTTATGAATGATGCATTGACATATTTCTTATAAGACATATGAAATATTAGAGACATCACTATGTTTACAGATACTAATGCAATTATTCCAATCGTTCCTTCACTCATGTCACCTTCACCCAAGATTTCTTTATTACTCTTCCTATTTTACTTTACATTGACATTTGCTTTGTGCATCCTTGTAAGCAGGTTCACCGAGGGATAAAACTGCCAAGTAAAATAATGTACCGTAATAAGAACAATTATACATCTTCCCATTATTACTTTGACTCACACATATGGACAGCATATACATCCAAAACAAACTATCACAACGTTCTTTTGGCATTCCGCATGTATCATAACATAAGTCATGAATTTCGCATGCACGAGTAAAATTATAACCCCACGGTTTATCTGGAACCAGACGTTCAGTCAAGCCAGATCCGCACGCCAAGCCCAACGAATCACTAAAATTGATAGGATTGTTTCGCGTATAGGCATAAGGATTTAAGTTTTGTGGTTCCTTTTGAAGGTCGTCAAATGAAGGGGCACTATTTTGTAGTTGGAGATTATTCTCGCCACATTTTTTGAAATCCCCAGGAGCGGGATGCAGCATCGGATCCCTGCTTAGGAACCTGCCAACTTTGGGATCATAATACCTTGCGCGATAGAAGTAAAGGCCTGTCTCGGGATCGTATTCTCTGGCTGTATACGTATACGGCCGTCCGATCCCGGCGCGCTGCGGTTTCACATTGCCGAAGGCGTCGTATGCATATTTTTTAATCATGCTCCCTCCGACATCCGTCAATCCGACAATCGATCCCAATCCATCCGCATGGTAGTAGTAAAACGCTTTTTGATTTTTCTCCACCGATAATGGTTCGTCTATCCCCAGTCCATGTGTATATCGCGCCGTTACCTCGTCCCTGTGCTTGTGTTTCAAGTACTCCATGATGATGGCATCTTTATCATACACGTACGCAGTGATCGTACCGCTTACGTTCTTCGCAATGCGCCTGCCGAAGGGGTCATAAGAATAGCTGATTATTTGGTTAGTTGTTCCTGATGTCTCCACTCTGATGAGACGATTTTCATCGTCATAGGTATAAGCAGTTGCGGTGTTACCATCGACCTTCTGCACCCTGTTCCCGTTGTCATCATAAATGTAGGTGACCGAGTTGAGATTAAGGAGCTCATTTGCTTCATTATAGCTCATATCATCTGTCTGTTCCGGGCCATGCAGGCGATTCCCGACGCTGTCATAGACATAAACTTCTCCCGGCAGAATTTTTGACGGTTTATTATTGACGCTGAGGGAACTTCTTATCAGGCGGTAGATGGGGTCATAACTGTAAGTCGCAGTCCTTTTGGTGTCGGTCCTGGTCAAACGATTATTGTTATTGTCATATGTGTAGATCGCTTCTGCTAAAACTCCCCCGCTTGGCCCTGTGTGCCTGATACTGGTGAGGTTGCCGTCAGGGTCGTATGTGTAAGCCGCCGTCGTCCTGTTTGGATACTTGAGATCGCGCCGTCTGCCGACCGCATCATAGGTCAGGCCAAACACGCTTTCGTCTGTAGTGAGGGAAGTCAGTCTGCTGGCAGCGTCGTAGGCATAGCTTATCGTCTTGCCTTCCGGGGTAATCATCTTAACTTTGTTTCCCAGGGCGTCATACTGGTACTGGATCGTACGGCCGTTGGAATCGGTGATGCCAGTCATCCTGTTCGCGCATCGTAGACAAAGTTATAGGCGATGTCTGATTTCCCGCATAGGTCATGTTGCCGTTTGCATCATACTGATACTGGGTGATGCTGCCATCGGAGTATTGCTTCTGGATGAGACGGTCTGTTGGCATCGTATGTGTAGGTGATGGTCTTTCCATCCGGCTTCGTCTTCGTTATGAGGTTACCTTTGGCATCATAGGTGTGGTTTATCACTTTGCCCAAGGGGTCGGTCTCCGTGGTGAGACGCCCGGCGAGGTCGTATGTAAGACTGATTGCTGTGGTCAAGGGCGTCCGTGAGGGCCGTCATCTTGTCCGCGCCGCCGCAACTGCTCCCACAGCCTGAAGGTCCGTAACTCATTCCTGTGATGTTGTTCAGGGCGTCGGTGATCTGCGTAACCTGCCCACGGTAGTTGTAGGCATATGTGGTCGGTTTTCCGTTGGCATCTGTTGTAGTTAAGACGTCGCCTTTGTAATTATAGGTGAAGTGGGTGATGTTGCCTTTGGGATCGGTCACCTGCGTCATCTGATTCAGGGCGTTGTAGACGTAGCTGGTTACATTGCCCAGCGGGTCGGTCATACTGAGGCGGTTTCCCGCGGTATCGTATGTGAACCATGTCTGCCTGTTGAGAGGGTCAGTTATGCTCGTGAGATTGTTAGAGGAGTCGTAAGTAAGGACAGTAGTGTGACTGTAGGCGTCGGTGATTGTCGTGACGTTCCCTCTCGTGTCATATTGATACGTTGTTATTGCTCCTAGCGGAGCTGTTACTGTCAGGAGGTTGCCATGAGTATCGTATGCATATGTAGTAACAGCACCTCTGGGGTCGGTCATGGTAGCCACGAGGTTCATGCTGTTATAGGTATAGCTGGTCCGTGTGTCCCAGGGGATCGGTTACGGATGTAAGGTTGCTGTTACTGTCGTAGGTGTAGGTAGTGACACCCCCGTTCGGGTCGGCTGTGGAAATCAGGTTCCGCTTCAGATCGTAGGCGTATCTGGTAGTGTTGCCCAAAGGATCTGCCTTCGACGTCTTTACTGCGTATGTAGGATCGTATGTGTACGTCCAGACACCGCCGTCCTTTTCCGTGAAGGTCGTCGTTCCCGCCTGGGTGTAGCTCATTGATCTTGTCTTAGTTTCAGGATCGACGGATGTCAGAAGACGCCCCTTCGCATCGTAAGTGTATTGCGTGGTCTTATTCGCAGGGTCGGTCTTTGCATTAAGCAGCCCGAAAACCGGGATACTTGTATAAGTAAATGCCCATGTATGACCCACCGGATCGGCGATCTGAGTAAGGAGATAATTAGGGTAGCCCGAATTTGTCAGAGTGTAAGTCCCTCCGCCTGGGGCTGTGATCGTGGCAATCCTGCCGCTTGTCGTGGTGATGGTTGAAGTCCTTCCATTCTGGTCGGTGATACTCGCGAGGTAGCCGCTGATGTATGTCAACGTGGTAGTGCTGCCGTTTCTGTCGGTGATGGAGGTGAGATAGCCGTCTGTATTGAACTGATAAACTGTACCATTTTTCATAGTGCGGGTATATGTGCCGTTTGAGTTCTTTACGATCTGCGAGGTGTCCCCGCTTCTGGGTTCTGGATAATAGACTCCGGCAGAAAGCCGAAAATAGATGACGTTCCCATCCGCAGCTTTGAGGACCAAGGTGGCGTTGTCGGCATAGTTGACCGTCAGTGTCACGTTGTAATTGTGGGTCCACTTCGGGGCTACGGGGGCCGTGTCTGTGCCGCCCATGCTGTTATAGCTGAGCGTGAGACCGCCCACATCAAAGGAGTCGTAGAGGTTACCGCTCTTGATATTGGCTGCGGAACCCGCATTGACGTTGGTATTAGCGTAAGAGCCGGAACAGCCTGCGCCGGTATCACCAGGCCCTGTCTGTGGCGGTGCGTTCCATGGACTACACCCGCCATTTCTCAGGGATGGAAATGGAAGTGTCAGGTCCTCAGGCGATAGGATCATCTTCCAACCAATCGAAGCACAGATAGTGCTGCAACTATCGCAGAGAAGGCTGCTGTTAACGCAATTGCCGGTGTCGCACTTTCCGACTGTTCCGTGAACCGAGTAACATGGATTGGGAATGCCGCGACCAAGAATTTCAGGAGGTATCAGTTCTCCATGACAATCATAGTAATAAGTAGTCATGCCGCATTCCGAGGTGACATTGGATGTATCATTGCACCAGGAATCCGCCGATATTCTTAGCGCCGCTACTCGATATGGATAACCGTTGACTGCCATTGGCAAGTCCACGTATTGCCCGGCAGAATCGGTTAGACGAACAGTCGGATCGTTCACACGATTTGCATTTGAACTGGGAGCCGTATAGACAGTGGAATTGCCGTTCGAATTAGATAAGGCGCCGCTTCCGCCGGGGATCGACCAGGTGTAGGACCCGCTTCCGCCGGAGGCCGTTAAGGTCTGACTGCTGTCACTTCCACTGGTACTCATTTGCCGCGATGTATACCCTATAGCAAGAGGTTCAGCGGATACATTTGAAATCAAATACGAAAGATTAGGCAGTAGACCGAATATAACGGCTGCCGCCAACTGTAACCTTTTTCTTCGTGTCATCTCCCGCCTCCTCTCAGTTCATCTCTTATTGCTCTTGGAATTAAGCAATCTCCCGCCCTTTTTGACTTTCTCCGATTGTAAGAACTTGATGTGTTTTATGTTGCGTTGTTCTATGCCGCGCCGTAGCCGCTGGAGAGGATGCTTGTGATGTGCTTTGCCCGTTACACGAGATGGGCAGCGGGATTCCCACGTAGGTGCATTTCGCAGAGGAGGGAGAGCTGTATCACGTGGTTTCGAAATTGAAGACGAGAAAGTTGTGGAATCTCAGATGATAAATTAGATGTTACTTTTTATTCTTGAGAATGCAAGGGAAAATGCTAGAAAAACATAGGAAAACGATATTGAAAAATGAGCAATGGCAGAATGACCTATAAATACAAAATATTATTCGTGTTTTTATGGTTAATGGCTGCCGTCATGGCGGAGTAACCTCAGAAATCCAGCTTGCGGTGTATTCGCAAAGGCCGGTCAGCTTTTCGATCTTAGGCTCCTGTATAGCCCACCTGCCCTTCAGGCCGAGTTCGCCCGCGGTCATCTCGAAGTGGCACATGGCGATTCCCATATCGACCCGCTGCAGATCCGCTATGTTTAAGATTTTGAAAGTGAGCGTTTTGCCGTACCCCCTGGTACGCTGCATGTAGAAGTGCCAGGAAGCACCGTCTTTGATAATCCTCCAGGGCTGCTTATTTGTAGCGGACGGCGCTATCCGCACCATCTCCAGCGGCGCTGCATAGGGACCGGCTTCATCAGGGGAAAGAGGCATGCCAAATTTCTCCCGGAAGAATAGGTCCTCCCAGGGCTTACGGTTGTGCCCTCCCACAACCTGGCGGATTGTGACCTCCGATTGCTCCTTCTGCAGAATATATCCCACGGAGGCTACTGCAGGCACAAGTTCTTCAACTGTCGCAGAAATTTTTTTGGCAAAGCTGCTCCTGGTGAAACTGCCTCCCAGCCAGCATGTGCCGAGCCCCATGTCCGTCGCGAAGAGAATTGCTCTTTCCATCATGTAGCCGAAGTCTTCCAGGTTATTCCGGGATTGTCCCACGGCGCCCATGATAAATCCTGTGGCGCCCTTTATAAAGCCGTATGTGCCCAGCCCCTTCAGGGCCTTTCGGTCCTGATCCGTCGCGGCTATAAGTTTAAGGCGCACCGCCGCGCCGAATGGTCCTGCTCCGTTCGCAGAAAGGTAACCAGACAGACGCTCCCGGTCTTCTTCCGCGATGGGCTTATCGATATATGTCCGGCAGGAGAAACGTTCCTTTATGATCTCTATTACGTGTTTGCTGTGTGGCATAATTGATCTCCATTCGCGAGGACACTAAATGCGGGATGCGGGCGGGCGCGCCGGCACGGTTACGAACATGCCGCCCACACACAGGGCGGCGGCGAAGAGCATAACACCTCTGTATCCCCATCCCTGGGCAATAAGACCGCCGAGCAGCGGCCCTACAGCATTGCACAAATTAAGGGTGGATTGGAAAATGCCCCCGGCAGTGCCCTTTTCCTTCCCGGCGCGCAACACGATGAGCAGGGCGCCGACATAGAGACATGACCAAGCGACACCGAGGACCACCTGCAATATGAGCAGGGAAAAGCGGTTTGTGAAGAAAGCATACGCCAGGAACACGATAACCGAAAGCACCTGACCCCAGAAAAAGGTCTTGAATTCGGAAAACCTCTCGAGCTGGCGCATGACAAGAAACTGTACGACAAAATTAACGCCCCATAGAAGGCCGATCCAAAAATGATCGAGGCCTATGGAAACGAGATACAAAGGGAAAATGACCCAGACGGCGCTCGCCCCCAGATGGCGGAGAAATACGGCCAGATAGACCCTGTAGTCGCGGCGCATCACGAGCCACAGATTGGGGGGCTTGGAGAATTTATGCGAAGGCATTTTCTTGAAGGCGAGGGAGATAAAAAAGGCAATGAGACAAAAAAGAAAGCTGAGCCAGAAAAGGATCTCAATGTTGCCCACCATTGCCGAGGCGGCGGCGCCGAAGATCCATCCCAGGGAGCCGTAGGAGCTGTATTTCCCCATGTTCGTGCCGCATTCAAAGGCGTACGTGATTGTCGCGGCAACGGCAATGCCGAGGGCAAAGCCAACTGCTGCCCGGGCGATAATCAATGCAGGGACGCTGTGCGCGAGGAGCTGGGCGGCAAAGGCCACGCTGCTCATCAGAAGCCCCCACCGCACAAACAGGAGCCTCCCCAGGTGGTCGGACTTCCAGCCGGAGATGAGAGAAGAAAACAAAAACGCGATCCCATATGCTGCGCCCACAAGGCCGACTTCAAAGTCGGACGCTCCTAACTCCGCGCCCAGGAGGGGCACGAAGATAAATGAGCTCATCGTGGCAAAGCTGAGAAAGAAATTAACGAAGCCTATGAGCCAGCGGTAAGACCACTCCCCTGCCTGATCTTCCTTCTCTATAACGATATCTTGCTCTAACATGATGGTTCTTTATCGCATAAATGCGGCTGTCATATCAACTCGTGCAAAAACAGAAAAACCCCGGAAGGGCCTCCGGGGCTCATTTTCTTAATCGCCAGGAACAGATCATTCAATTCATTGCTATTATATCCTTCTTGTCCTAACCGGGATCCTGCGATGCATCCGGCCTCTTCGGAATTATGAGCCACATGGCAAAGTAGGCGGGGATGGCAAACCCAAATGATAAGAGGATAAGCAGAACAAAGATGATCCTTATCAAAGTGGGGTCCCGGTCAAAATACTCCCCTATGCCCGCGCAGACGCCGCCTATTTTTTTGTCAGTAGTCGAAAGATATAATCTTTTCATTTGATCACCATTATAAAATCAATTAATGGCCTTTTGCAGCGGCCGACGCCTTGCCTTTCGCACGGGTCTCTTGCTCCTTTACGATGCGCATCGTTTCGGCGATTTCCTTGGAAGTGACGCCCTTCCTGATCTTTTCCATCTTCTCCATGACCTCTTGAAAGCGAAGGCCTTCCGCCGCGCTTATCCACTCCAGGTTCAGCCTTTCGGTACGGAGTCCCATCTTTTCCATCTTCTTCCAGATGCGTTTGATGCGCCGCTCCGTCCATTGGTTCGCGTTCATATAGTGGCAGTCGCCGATGTGACAGCCCGATACCAGTACCACGGGAGCCCCTTTGGCAAATGCGCGCCAGATGAACTTCTCGTGCACCCTTCCGGAGCACATGGTTCGGATCAGGCGGGTGTTGGGCGGATAGTGGAGCCGCGAGACACCGGCAAAATCGGCGCCCGCATAGGAGCACCAGTTGCACGCGAAGACAGGTATTCTCTCGGCGGCATTTACTTCGAGGACGGCGTCAATCTGGGCCTCGATCTGCGCGTCCGTAAAATGATTCATCGTAATGGCCATGGTGGGGCATTCGGCAGCGCATGTGCCGCACCCCGAACAGGCCGCTTCGGTGACTTCCGCCGCCGTCTTTGCCTTTGTGTCCACGCTGATGGCATTGTACGGGCACACCTTTGCACACAGGCCGCAGGAGTTGCATAGATCGGGATCGACTGCCGCTGTGATCGCCTCCACAGTGAGCGAACCTGGATTCATGAGGCGCATGGCCCGGGCAGTGGCTGCAGAGGCCTGGGTGACGGAATCCTTTATGTCCTTGGGACCTTCGGCGCAGCCGGCAAAGAATATCCCCCGTGTCGCCGCATCTACGGGCTGAAGCTTCGGGTGGGCTTCCATGTAGAAGCCGTCCGATGTTGTCTGAAGGGCCAGCATCTCCTGGATAACCTTCATGTCCGCCGGTCGGTTCGAGGCCTACGGCAAGGACGACCATTTCCGTGCGGTGGCTCTCCAACTCATTTGTCGCCGTGTTTTCCACTGTCAGTATAAGATCACGCGTTCGAATGTCCTCCTTTATGTCACCGGGAAGGCCCCGGATGTAACGGACGCCCATGCCCTTGCTGCGACGGAAGAGATCCTCGAATCCCTTGCCGAAGGCCCGGATGTCGATATAGAAAACCTTCACTTCCATGTCCGGATAGTGTTCCTTGAGCATGATCGTGCTCTTCACGGTGTTCATGCAGCAGATATTTGAGCAGTAGGGCCGGCCCCGCCGCTGGGATCGGGATCCCACGCATTGTATAAAGGCGACGGACTTAGGTGCCGTACCGTCTGTCAGGCGGATGACCTTGCCGCCGGTGGGCCCGCCGGCATTGATGAGGCGCTCCAGCTCCATGCTCGTCAATACATTCTCATAACGGGTGTAGCCATACTCGTCGAGGATAGTCGGATCATAGGCCTCCATCCCTGTGGCCACGATGATTGTACCGACGTCGAACTCCATTTCCTCATCGTTCATATCGAAGTCGATACAGCGTTTCTTGCACTTCTCGATGCACTTCCCGCAGATGATGGGATTGTGGCCCAGGCAACGCGTGATATCAACTGCATATGCGGAAGGCACCGCCTGTGGAAACGGTGAGTAGATGGCGCGGCGGGAGCTCAGGCCCATGTTGAACTCATCGGGAATGATGACCGGGCAGACTTCGACGCAGTCCCCGCAGGCCGTGCACTCCTTCTCCCTGACATACCTCGCCCTCTTAAGGATGCGCACATGAAAGTTGCCCACGAACCCCGTGATCCCTTTTACTTCACTCATCGTTAAGAGCGTAATGTTGGGATGCCGACCGGCATCCGTCATCTTCGGCCCGAGTATTCAGATGGAGCAGTCCATGGTGGGAAAGGTCTTGTCAAGCCTCGCCATGATGCCGCCGATGGAGGGCTGCTTCTCCACGAGTATCACCTTGTAGCCCGAGTCCGCCAGATCAAGCGCTGCCTGGATGCCCGCAACACCGCCGCCTATAACCAGCGTGGAGGGTGCGACAGGGACATCCATTTCCGTTTGCGCGGCAAGCAGGCGGACCCTTGATACGGCGGAGCGCACCAGATCCCTCGCCTTGATAGTGGCCTGCCTGGCATCATGGCTGTGCACCCATGAGCATTGCTCACGGATGTTCGCCATCTCCATAAGATAAGGATTCAGTCCCGCCTCACTGACACACTGCCGGAACGTAGCCTCATGAAGCCGCGGCGAGCATGAGGCCACCACTACGCGGTTGAGCGCGAATTCCTGTATATCATTCTTGATCTGATTCTGACCTGGCTCGGAGCAGGTGTAGCCCTGGTTCCGGCAGATCACGACGTCCGGGAGCTTTCCCGCATACTCAGCTACTGCGTCGCAATCAACAACGCCCGCGATATTCGATCCGCACTGGCAGACATAGACGCCTATTCTGATTGCGTTATCCTGTATTGAATCTTCCATTCATCATCCTCTTTATGCAAACCTCTATATTACTCGATCTGGTCGGCAAGAACGGACACCAGATCCCGTATTTCCATTTGTATCTTCTTCCCCTGCATCAACGGATCCCGTATTGTGCAGGTGAGATGAATCATGCATTTGGGACACGCCGTAACGAGCATGTCCGCGCCGGTTGCCCGCGCCTCCTGGAGCCTCTGCACCTGAATCTGCTTTGAAGAGGCATCACAATTGATGAAGCCGCAATTACCGCAGCACAAGGCGCCCCTGCCCGAGTGTTCCATTTCCTGGAGCTCCATTTCGGGAATGAGGGCGAGCAACTCCCTCGGTCCGGCATAGCGGTTCAGCATGCGCCCGAGCCTGCATGGATCCTGGAATGTAACTTTCCGCTTGAGCGGTCGAAAGGCCGTGCTGCCGAGCTGCATCTCCCGCTGGAGGAGGTCCAAGAGCAGAGTCACTTTAATGTCGAAGCCGGGGACGATACGCGGCATATGTTCACTTAAGACCTGGAAGCATTCAGGGCAGGAGACTATGATCTCCTTCACCCCGGCGTCCTTGAAGGATGTATAGTTCAGCCGGCAGAGCGCTTCAAAATTTTCAATATCCCCCGACCAGAGGAGGTCATGTCCGCAGCACCTCTCGTTCGGCAGCAAAACAGGCTTGATGTCCAGGAAGTTCAGCAGCCGTATGCTGTCTCTTGCTATAGAGATCGTATCCACATCGATGCCGGCGAAGAATACATTGAAATATGGCGCGCATCCGGTAAAAAATGCCACGTCTCCTGAGGAAGCCACTTTAATGCCAGTATCCAGCCAGTCGAGACGGTTCTGTTTGAGGTGCGGGGCAGTCATCATCCTCATCCAGGAATGGATAGCGCCGTCGTGGGCGCGATAGCCCTTCAAGCCTTTTGTCTCAGCCAGCATGGTGCGCATTTCCAGGATGAACCGATTAAAATCCACGCCCGAAGGGCAGCGTTCGCGGCATACGCCGCAGGTCAGGCATTCCCAGACCGAATTTTCGATGTAGGCCTCGTCCTCGCGCTCGGAAATCACCTTATGCGCCAATAATCGGGGAGAGTACTCTTTGCCGGACAACCTTCGCGGGCATGAAGCCGCACACTTGCCGCACTCCAGGCACTGATACAGAGACATATCCACGATCATCTGATCTATCTTCTGGTCGTTCAACTCTTCAACTCCTCAAGTTTACGGCCGCCCTTTGACATCAGAGGGCCCAATGCACCCATCTCTTCTCTGAAATTCCATAAAATCCGAACCAGCTCTTCTTTTTCATGGGCGCCGAATGTGCGCTCCACCAGCCGCTCCTGGCGGATTCCCAGCAGGTGAAGGATCCTGCGGACACGGTGCACATTTTCATGGCCCACCTCAGGTCCCGGGCCGTAACGGCAATCCTCGTCTGTGCATTCCAAAAGTATCACGCCGTCCGCGCCAAACTCAAAGGCTCTCAAGATCAGCGCCTGATTGATGCGGCCGATGCACATCACCCTTATCAGGTGGAAGTTCGCAGGCATGCTCATCCCCGTCATCCCCGCTGCGTTGTAGCAGGCGAAAGGACTCCAGTTGCAGCATATTCCCAGGATACGGACCGGCTCCATTTCACAACTCCCTGACCAGTGCGCCCGCCACGATCTCTTCCAGGAGACGATTGGTAAAGTAAGGCATGTCCATGGCAGTCACGGGACAGCGGCCCACACAGCCGCCGCACCCGACACAGTTGTAGCGCAATACCTCCGCCGTGTAGAAGCCGCGCTCATTGGCGACGAGTCTTACGGCGTCAAAAGGACAGATCTCGACGCAGCGCCCGCAGCCGCGGCATCGCTTCCTGTCTACCTTGGGGCTGAGCTCATGGTCTTTCAAAAAGGCCTCTGCCGCCGTAGTCGCCACGTGCGCGGCCAGGGCAGCTCCTGCCTGGAAGGCCGTAACTCTCTTGAGTGTCCTGGGCATTACCCGGTAGACTCCGATCTGGGGACTGTGAAAAAATTTAAAGTTGTAGCGATAAAATTTCTTGAGGCCGAACATCCCCACGGGAATTGCAAGGGGAAGGACGTTCAAGTCGGCAAGACAGACTATGTCTGCATGGAAATTCTTGCGAACGCCTTTTTCACGCACGGCTACCGTAAAGTCGCCCAGGTGCCCCTTGATTCCTTCAATAAGGGCTTCCTCTACGTGCATGATAGAAGTCCCTGGGACACGGTTCACGGGCCTTTCCCTGATATCCTTGGGCACTTCGGGGTGATCCGGGAGACTGCAGCGATGAACCAGGCGCACCTTGAATCCCTGCATATTCAGATTGAGGGCAGAGCTCAGGCCCACTTCCGAACCGCCCAGAATCAGTATCCTGTTCCCGATCTTCGTTGCGCTCTGGCGGAGCGGCCCCATGACCCGGGCGCGAATGAAGGCCTCCCTCAGGAAATCACGCATTCTCTCAATGAGCACGTCTTCCGGTAAATTCAGAGAACCCAGATGGTCCCTGATGTTAATTGTCTCAAATCGGCAGCGGTCAAGGCCGTGCCTTTCAAACAGAAGGATGCGGGCGCGGTTTCTCTGGTCGTTGCAGGAAATGCACTGAAACTCCAGAGGACAGCATACACAGGAGGCCAGAATAACTCTCCCCAGCCTGTGTTCCCGCACGGCGGCGGCAATCTGATCGGCGCCCCGGGGATGGCAGGCCGAAAAGACCAACTCACTATGCATCACGCCGGGCATCCTTGCAGCCATGTCCCGGATACGCTCAAGCGCGGCAGGGGTTGCCAGGGTTTCGTTGCATGTGCACGTGAATACGCCAAACCGCACTTCCTCTTCAGAAGCGATTGCTACGGGCTGGCACGGTACCCCATTGGTCCGGAGGGACGAGCACTCCGCCATGGCCTGCCCTGCCGAGGCGCTGCCGGCAATCAATACGTTAACGAGATCCGTAGAGCTCCGGAAGTCTCCCACGCGGTATACGCGTTCATCATCGACCAGTCCCAGGTGAGCAATCTCTTCATCGCCGGCCACGATGACTGCGGGGCTGGAAACTGTCAACAGCTCTCTGTCCTTGAAATGGTTGATGGCCCCAATGTCTTTGCAGACGCTTTCACACAGGCGGCACTCACAGCAGGAGCTGCAGTGAAGACATCGCACGGCTTCAGCCACCGTCTGCTCCTCTGTCAGTCCGAGTTCCACTTCTTTAAAATCCCGACGCCTCAGTTTGGCCTGCCTGCGCGCCATTTCCTGTCGAGACCTTCGGGGAGTGTCCTCGGAAATTTCCACATGTTCGCCGGCGCCGCGGGATTCATCAGGGAGCGCTCCCCACGAGGGAGATGTCCCCGTAAGATATTCCACGGCCCGGGCTGCCGCCCGGCGTCCCTGAGACATGGAGCCTACCACTGTATCGGGTCCTGTCACCGCATCCCCGGCGGCAAAAACGCCTGCCTGCGAGGCCGAAAGCCGCGCATCCACGCTAATCGTCCCGGACCGGCCCGTAATCAGCTCTTTTCCTAGCCCCGTTTCCGCCAGGGATGGCTGTTGGCCGATGCCGATAATTACTGTATCTGCCGGCCGGAAAAACTCTGAACCTTTGACCGGTTCCGGTTTCCTTCGTCCGCTTTCATCGACGGCACCCTGCTTCATGCGGATCATATCAAGGCCCGTCACTCTTCCTCTCCGGAGAACGATCCGGACGGGCGCCACGAGGTATTCAATCTTTACACCCTCCTCTTGCGCTCTCCGTATCTCCGATCCGTGTGCCGGCATATCGCCGCGCTTACGGCGGTAGCAGATAGTGACGGACTTGGCTCCCAGCCGGATGGCGGACCGGGCCGCATCAAGGGCGGAATTGCCGCCGCCGATGACGACTACGTTACCCCGAAAATTCAGCTTGCCACCGGTGTTAAGTTTCTTCAGCATCTCCAGGGCGCCATATACATCCTTCGCCTCTTCACCGGGAATATTGAGGCGAAGATCCCGGTGCGCCCCGGTACACAGAAGGACAGCCTGGAAACCCTGATCGGTCAGATCTCTGATGGAGCGGACCGGTGCGCCCGTACGCATCTCTACGCCGGCATCTGCGATGGCCTGTATCTCGGCGTCCAGGACGGCGCGGGGAAGCCTGAAGGCATTGATTCCTATCCGCAGTATCCCGCCCGCTTCATGATGGGCCTCAAATATGGTGACGCTGAAACCTTCCCGGTTGAGGAAATAGGCGGCCGTGAGGCCGGCGGGACCGCCGCCGACTATGGCCACTCTTTCCGGCCTTCCCGGCTTTTGGGCGCCCGGCAGCCGCGGCTTGCGCTCCGCCATTTCACGGTCGGCAAGAAAACGCTTGACACTGCAGATCGCCACCGCCTGATCCACTGAACTGCGGCGACAGGCTTCCTCGCAGGGATGGTGACAGACGCGTCCGCATATCCCCGGCAGGGGATTGTCCTGCCTTATGACATCAAGGGCTTCGTCAAATCGTGAGGCCGCGGTAAGCGCCATATAGGCCTGAACATTTACGCCGAGAGGACAGCTTGTTTTGCAGGGAGCAGGTTTGCGCTTATCCAAATCAAGCGCCCGCGAAGGGCAGTAGGCGGGCGTCCGGCGCAGGGGGGGATGAGTCGAATTCTGAAGGGGACAAATCTCCATGCAGCGCCCGCATCCCGTGCACAGGTCATAGTCCACGTATACGGGGTCTTGAGTGATTACTGCCCGATAACCATCGGGACCCCGCTTGATAGCTTCGATGCGCGCGTGCGTTAAGGCGGTAACCAGCGGATGACGCGTTACCTGCAGGTACAGCGGGCGGAACTGGAAATCGAGATCCTCAGGGTAATCTGTAAAGGGCGCGACTCCTCCGGGGTGTTCCAAGAAGTGAATGGCCTTCGTGACCCAGACCAAGGGCAGGCCGGATTGCGACAGGTCCTGCGCCACCTTTAGGGCTCCGTAACCGGAGCCAACCAGAAGTATGGCTTTTTTCAAGTTGCTCGATGAGGAACTATTGTGCATCGCTAATCCCTTGCCAACCTGCCCTGCTTTGCGCGGCTCTTTAGGGCGGCTTTGCCGTAGTCCCTGCCGCGCTCGAAGGCGCGTGCATTGATTTCCCTCGTCGGCGCCGGTACAGAGGTCAGCACGGCTTTGCGCAAGGCCTCCGCGCTGATCACATCACTTATGGCAGCAAGAAATCCGAGCATGACGATGTTTGCCATCATTTTATTGCCCAATTCTTCGGCTAAGCGAGTCGCCGGTATCGTGTATGCGGTCACATCCGGAGAAATATCCTTTGCCCGCACGAGATCCGAATCCAGAATCAGCATGCCGCCGTTACGCAGGCTGCCGATATTCTTGGTATAGCCTTCCTGGCTCAGGCAGATGAGGACGTGCGGCTCTTTCACGTAAGGGAAAAGGACTTCCTCATCGCTGATAATGATTTGGGCCGAGCAGGCGCCGCCCCTGGCCTCCGGTCCATAGGCCTGCGTCATCGTGGCAAATTTCCCATCGTAAATGGTAGCAGCCGTGCCGAGGACATCGCCGGCCATGATGACCCCCTGTCCGCCGAAGCCTGTTATAAGAATGTGCATTTCTTTATTCATGATATATGTCTTGTCACACTGCCTGATTGTCCTGCACCATCGTGCCTTCAAAGTCGGGCCAGTCGCCGATCTGTTTCTTGCAGCTCAACTGATAGTTGTCCAAAAATGTCGGCCTTTCCGTGTCCACAAACTTCCCGACCACAATATTGCTGCCGAAGTCTATTGGAGCCTCTTTCGGGTCGATATCGTTGCGAATGACGGAGCGCTCATGATAGAATTTCAGAGTCTCCAGGGCAGTCCCTATCTTGTTGCGGCGGCCGAAGGAAGTGGGGCAGGGAGTCAATATCTCGACGAATCCGAAACCACGCTTCTGCATTGCTTCTGTGATTGAGTTCGTGAGTCTGCGGATATGCAATGATGTCCAGCGTGCGACGTAAATTGCCCCGCATGCAGAGGCCAGATAACAGAAATTGAACGGTTCCTCCGGACAGCCTGAGACGCTGGTAGTGGTCTTAGCCCCGAAAGGCGTACTCGGAGCGAGCTGCCCGCCCGTCATCCCATAGTTTAAGTTGTTCACGCAGATAACGGTGATGTCAATGTTCCGCCGGGCCGCATGGATGAAATGGTTGCCGCCGATAGCAAGCAGGTCGCCGTCACCGGAAACGACGAGCACCTTCAGCTTCGGATTCGCCAGCTTCAGGCCTGTGGCAAATGGCAGCGCCCGCCCATGCGTTGTATGAAAAGAATCCAGCCGTATATATCCGGCCATCCGCGCCGTGCATCCGATTCCGGAAACTATGGCAGTCTTGTCGAGATCGTAGCCTGATTTCTGGATCGCTGCCATTACGGATCCGAAAACGGTGCCGATGCCGCACCCGGCACACCATATATGGGGGAGTCGCTCACTCCGGATCAAATCTTCCATGGGATGCACGGGCACATTCTTTTTTGCCTTTTTCGTTTTCATTTCCTCCCCTTTATGGCGTCTTTAATGGCGCTTAAGATGGTCGAAGGATGGATTATGGAACCGCCCAGGTGGGACACCAGATGAACGGGGCACGCGCCTCCGGCACACCGCTGCAATTCAAGCACCATCTGGCCTGCGTTAATTTCCGGCATAACGAGGGCACGCACCTGTGCGGCCACATCCCTGATAAGTGTCTCAGGAAAGGGCCATACGGTTTCCAGTTTGATAAGTCCCGCGCGTATGCCGCCGCTCCGCGCGTCACGCACGGCCTGTCTGGCTGAACGCGCACTGATTCCGTAAGCAACTACAACGACATCAGCATCATCGAGGCAAATGTTTTCCGTCCGGATGATCTTGTCCCTGTTGCCGGCAATTTTCCGGATCAGTCGGTTGACCATCTGCGCCTGAGTAGCCTCGTCCATCCCCGGATAACCGCGCTCATCATGCGTCAAGCCGGTGATGTGGATCCTGTAGCCGTCCCCGCAGTTGGCCATAGGGGCGACCCCGTCCGGATCAGGGTGATAGGGCAGATAATCGCGTGGTGATACCTTGGGTTTCCGCCGCCCGACAAGCTTTATTTCGTCTTTCCGTGGAATGACTACCCGCTCGTTCATGTGGCCGACTACCTCATCGGCCATGATCATGACGGGTATACGGTACTGCTCGCTGAGGTTGAATGCGCGGATGGTCAGGTCAAACATCTCCTGAGGACTGGATGGGGCAAGCGCAATGACCTCGTAATGGCCATGTGACCCCCAGCGGGCCTGCATCATGTCACCCTGGCCCACGAGGGTCGGGAGTCCCGTAGAAGGCCCTGCTCTCTGCACATTACAGATCACACAGGGTGTCTCCGTACAGATGCCTAGACCGATATTTTCCATCATCAGGGAAAAGCCCGGACCCGACGTGCTGGTCATCGCCTTCACGCCTCCCCAGCTGGCGCCCAGGACAGCCGCCATGGATGCGATCTCGTCTTCCATTTGTATAAATATGCCGCCGAGTTCCGGCAGCCTCCGGGACATGCGCTCTGTAATCTCCGTCGCCGGGGTAATCGGATAGCCAGCGAAAAATCGACAGCCCGCAGCCAAAGCGCCTTCGCAGCAGGCATAGTCACCGTTCATAAAATATGTTCCCGTCAATACGGCCTTGTCAGCCATACACGTCTCCTCACATAACAGACACTTCTTTATAATGACATGCAGCAGGTTCTTTTTTTACTTGTTCTTCCTTCGAGACCTTGCAGTCTCTCCCTTCGTCGCTTCCGCTTCTTCTATCGAGTATATTGCAAATTCCGGGCACAGGGCCTCACAAAAATGGCAGTTGACGCATTTTGACTCGTCCATCACGACAGGTGTGTGATATCCTCTTACACTGAAGGTCTGCGACATGACAAGCACATCGCGAGGACAGTATGCAACGCAGAATTCGCATCCCTTGCAGCGATCCTCAACAATGATCACCTTGCCCCTGCTCGCCTTGATACTCTCCAGATCCAGGGGTTTTCTCCAGTATTTCATGCGGCCATTCCTCTCTCCAGTTTCATGCCTTAACGGATTTGACAAACAAAAGAATTTGTATATGAGAAATGCATGTATATGTCAATAGCGCATGTGCGCTTCAATACAGTGCCGTAAAATCCGGAAATGACTAAGTGACCAGCAAAACCTCTGACAGAATACGCCTTACGAAGGAAATCCCGACATAACACCGTATGCCCTTCTTTGTCAGGAGATGTATTTTTCATCATTTCCTGATATAATCATTGATAATGCTTGCTATGAAAATCTTGAGCGCGGCGGATCACTTTGATTAAAACTCTCAAGGAATAAAAGTGTAGTAATGGAAGGAAGGTTATGATGGATACATATGACATTTGCATTGGCGGATCATTTCAAAAAACCGACAAAATTCTGAAAGTCACAAACCCATATAACAATGAGGTTTTTGCTGCGACATATTTGGGCCGCGAAACCGATCTGGAAGAAGCCATCTCAAAAGCTCAGTCGACGGAAAATGTTATGAAGGGACTAAGCTCTTTCGAGCGATTTGAGATTCTCAGGTACATTGCCACTGCCCTAATCCAGAGGAAAGACCGTTTATCAAGGGTATTAGCACAGGAGTCGGGAAAACCTCTGATATATGCAGGCGCCGAAATTGACCGCTCCAGCCAGACTTTTCTCATTGCGGCGGAAGAGTCCAAGAGGCTTCCCAAAGAATATTTAAGCCTTGACTGGACTCCCGGCGGCAAAGACAAGGAAGGGCTCATAAAATATTTTCCCGTAGGTCTCGTGGCAGGTATTTCTCCTTTTAACTTCCCGATGAATCTGGCCGCCCATAAGATCGCACCGGCCATAGCAGCAGGTTGCCCCATCATAGTTAAACCGGCATCGGCAACACCGCTTTCCACACTGGAACTCGCAAAAATCATCGACGAGACTCCCTTACCGAAAGGGGCGCTGTCCATTATTCCGATGGATCGAACGACGGGAATGAAGCTTGTGACAGATGAAAGGTTTAAGCTTCTCACATTCACGGGTTCACCGGAAGTGGGATGGAGAATGAAGAAGGATGCAGGCAAGAAAAAAGTGGTCCTCGAACTTGGCGGGAATGCCGGCGTCATTGTATGCGGAAGTGCCGATATCGACTTTGCCGTGAAAAGGTGCATTTTCGGCGGTTTTGCCTACTCAGGCCAGATCTGCATACATGCCCAGAGGATCTTTGTGGAAAGAAAAATTTTTGATGAATTTCTGGAAAAATTCGTCGTGAGCGCACGGAGCTTGAGATTCGGCGACCCTCTCAATCCAGAAACACAGATTTCTGTCATGATCGATGAACCGAATGCTAAACGAGTCGAAGGCTGGGTGAGGGAGGCAACAAGCGGCGGTGCAAAGATTGTCTGCGGCGGGAACAGAGATGGCGCATTTTGTGATCCAACAGTGCTCACAAACACAAAAAAATCAATGAAGGTAAACTGTCTCGAGGTTTTCGGGCCAGTGGTTACCATAGAGCCTTATACAACCATTCAAGAGGCAGTCCATATGATAAATGATACGAACTTCGGATTACAGGCTGGAATCTTTACTCATAATATGAATGAAATAAATTACGCATTCACAAACGTGGAAGTCGGAGGCGTCATTGTCAATGACGTTCCCACATTCCGTGTAGATCACATGCCCTATGGAGGCATAAAGGATTCAGGTCTGGGAAGGGAAGGCCTTAAATATGCCATCTTGGACATGATGGAGCCGAAGATACTGGTTACGGATATGCGTTAATATGTATGAAACCCCCTCGCATTTGAGACTGAATTGTCGCTGTCTGTTATCGTGAACAGCCCAAAAGGGGTGTGTTAGGTTCCTATGATTAGGCCGTTTCACTCACTCGCAGTGCGATTGTGATGCAGTCTCGCGAGGGGGAATACAAATGATCTTTCCATCCCATTGCTTATCCTATGGCCTTGCCGCCGCGTTCGCCTGTCCGGATACGGATAACCTCGTAGAGGTCAAGCACGAATATCTTCCCGTCTCCGATCTCGCCTGTCCGGGCGCCCTTGATGATCGCCTGTATCGTCGGCTCCACGAAATCCTCGTTGCAAGCTATCTCCAGCTTTATCTTCTTCAACAGGCTCCCAACCTCCTTCGCTCCCCGGTAGACCTCCGTCAAACCCTTCTGCCTCCCACGTCCAAGCACGTTCGATACAGTTACTAAATTTACCTCCACGTCCTCCAGAGTTTTCATTACTTCGTCCAGCTTGTGCGGCTGTATTATGGCGACTATATATTTCATATCCGTTGACCTCCTTATTCTACAACCGTGTAGGCGGCTTCACTCTGCTGGGTGAGATCAAGGCCGATGATCTCATCCTTCTTTTCTACCCTGATGCCTACTAATGCATCCACAAATTTAAAGATTATCCAGGTCATGACAGCCGCAAAAACTGGGGCCACAAGAATAAGCAACAGCTGAACCAAGAACTGATGAAGATCACCGAAGAACAGGCCATTTCCGCCGGCTTCGTTCACTGCCTTCTCGGCAAAGAGACCTGTTGCGATTGTCCCCCATATCCCGCCAACACCATGGACGCCAAAAACATCGAGGGCATCATCATACTTGAATAGCGCCTTTACCTTGGCAATCGCGATGTAGCAGAAAACACTGACAAGAATACCGATGAATATCGCGTTCATGGGATTCACAAATCCGCAGGCCGGCGTAATAGCGACGAGTCCTGCAACCGCGCCTGTTGCCGCCCCCAGGACAGTCGGGGCGCCATGCTGCTGCCATTCGATAAGCGCCCAGGTCAATCCCGCCGCTGCTGTTGCCGTATTGGTTGTGATAAATGCATTTGCCGCCAGCTCGTTTGCCGCCAGGGCGCTCCCCGCATTGAATCCGAACCAGCCGAACCACAGTAGGGCTGCCCCCATAACTGTGAAGGGAAGATTGTGCGGCCGGAAGGGCTGCTGCTGATAGCCAATTCTCTTACCGATCAATATTGCCATTACAAGCGCCGATACTCCGGAACTGGTATGGACGACGATACCTCCCGCAAAATCGAGTGCGCCCAAATTCTTCAGCCAACCGCCCATTCCCCATACCCAGTGGCCTAAAGGATCGTAGACAAAGGTCGCCCAGAGAATTGTGAAAAGAAGAAAGGCGGAAAATTTGATCCGTTCCGCAAAGGCGCCGACAATCAAAGCAGGTGTGATAACGGCGAACATGCACTGAAAGATCATGAAAACGCTATGGGGGATTGTCGCAGCATAATCAGCATTGGGCTGCCCCCCTACGCCCCTCAGTCCCACCCAGTCAAAACCACCGATGATACCTGAACCGGTATCCGGACCGAATGTTAGAGAGTATCCATATAAGATCCACTGCAAGCTGATGACGCATAAGATGATGAAGCACTGCATCAAGAGGGAAAGAACGTTTTTCCTCCGCACCAGACCGCCATAGAAAAAGGCCAGTGCAGGCACAGTCATAAGCAGAACCAGCGCTGTCGATGCCAATACCCATGCTGTATCGCCCGAATTCATAATAGGTACCTCCTCGTTGTCAAGAATCTATTTCAACATATACAACAGCAATTACGGTGCCACGCAGAAATGCTATTGATTATATTGACTAATATGCGATTAAGGTGGCGGCAGACAGGAAATAAATGAACAATTATGTATTGTACAAATCTGAGTTAGACAAAAATGTAATCCTCGGGGTCGTAAATAACCGGATCTCTTTTTTGTTTGACACAAGGGCCATGTGTCACTAATAATGACGCCAATATTTTTTAGTAGCTGGAGGTCTTGTGGCAAGGGCTGATGAAGGACTGCCATTCCTGCTTCGCTATGAAAATGTTGCGGATTACAGGGATGGCGAGGTGTGGATCTTGGACAGGCGAAATTATCCTGCTAAGGAGGAGTTCGTCCGCTGCGGGGATTATCGGGCGGTTGCCGAGGCGATCGCCGGTATGGTAACGCAGAGCGGAGGGCCCTGGCTTGCGGCCGCTTACGGAATGGTAAGTGCGGCAAGAGGGGTGCGTGATCTCTCATTCGAAAGGGCGAAGGAAGAGCTGAAGCGCGCGGCAGACGCGCTGATTTACGCACGGCCAACCACATCTGCAAATATGAAGACCCACATCATGCGAATTCTCAAAAAAGCAGAGGACGCAATTGGCAGGGGGGAAGATGCAGAATCTGCCGCGTATTCATATGTGAAGAAAAATCTGGAAAACCGCTATCGCAATTCACGTCAGATTGCAACATATGCCGTCGATCTGATGCCGGATGAGGCAAGCATACTTACCCAGTGTTACGCAGAAACCCTCATCGGGTTTATACTGTTGGTCTCGCAGGAGAAGGGCAAGAAGGTATCTTTGATCTGTCCGGAGACCAGGCCGTATCTCCAGGGTGCCAGATTGACAGCCAGCGTGGCCTGCGACATGGGCGTGCCGGTGACGGTCATTACCGATAATATGCCTGCATATATCCTGTCAAAAGGGATGGCGCAGGTATTCATATCAGCCGCAGATGTAATTACGCTTGATGGATACGTTGTGAATAAGATAGGCACATTTCAGATAGCCCTGGCGGCCCACTATTGCGACGTGCCCTTTTATGCCCTGGGGACACCTTCTGCGGTGAATCCTGACATCTCGAACGTGGAGGTTGAGGAGAGAAATCCCGAAGAGACGTTGCACGCCATGGGAATACGCACGGCTAAATCAGGCGTGAAAGGCTATTATCCTGCCTTTGATATCACGCCCCCCCGACTGATACGCGCTGTGGTTACACCGAAGGGTGTTTTCCCCCCCTCCGGCTTGAAGGCATATTTTTCATAGATACGATCCAGGAGATGTTTGCATGTTACACGAGGAAGCGCGAAAGGCATTACTTAAATGCGCCTTAAGGCTCTATCAAAAAGGCCTTGTTCAGTTGAATTCGGGCAATGTCAGCGTCCGTGTTTCTGACGAACACCTTGTCATTACACCGACGGGGATATCCTACGATGATATGTCGGAAGAAGATCTGGTTATCATTGACCTCAATGGCGGCCGGGTTGAGGGCAAACATAAACCGTCTTCAGAAACGCCCATGCATACAACCGTATATAAGAATATAGACGAAGTGAAGGCCATCGCGCATACGCACTCACCATTCGCGCTCGCCTTCGCGACAGTGGGGAGAAGTATTCCTGTCATCAGCACCGAAGGACTGGCTGTGCGCGGGCCCATACCGGTTGCCGATTATGCATGTCCGGGTACGGAGGCACAGGGCCGGGCTGCGATTAAGGCAATGAAGGGGCCGCCGTATGTGATGGGAACCCTGCTCAAGAACCACGGCGTCCTCGTCACAGGCGCAAGCCTCTCCCATGCATATTCGATGGCCTGTCGAATAGAAATGGCTGCTAAGGTTTTCTTTCTGGCCCTGCAGATAGGAGAACCCGATATCCTGACAGACGACCAGATTAAAGAGATCAGAAACGTGTATCGAAGAAAATAGAGGAATGTGTCCTTATCCTTGCGAGGTTAGTCCCAATGATAGATTTTTTCAAGATGAGCGGCAGTGGAAATGATTTCGTCCTGATTGACAACAGGGATCGGTCCCTCACTGTCGGAAACATCACAAAATTCGTAAGAAAGGTATGCGAACGGAAGGTGTCGGTGGGCGCGGATGGATTGATCATTATCGAAAATTCCCAGCGCGCTGATTTCCGGTGGCGGTTTTTCAACGCCGATGGAAGCGAAGTGGATATGTGCGGAAACGGAGCCAGATGCGCCGCCAGATTCGCTTACATCAGAGGAATCGCAAAAGAAAAAATGTCCTTCGAGACTGGGGCAGGCATTATAGACGCCGAGGTCATTGGAGATACGGTAAAAGTGAAATTGACGGAGCCGCACAGCATGAAGGCCAACATTTCGGTTACGATCGAAGGGAAACCGGTTGAGGTCAACTTCGTCAATACAGGCGTCCCGCACGTCGTTCTTTTCGTTCATGGGCTGGACAGATACGATGTACTTAACATGGGCCGGAAGATTCGCTATCACAAGGCATTCCAGCCGGAAGGCACGAACGCGAACTTCATGGAAGTAATAGACAGACACACCATCAGGATCAGGACGTATGAGAGAGGCGTGGAAGACGAAACCCTCGCCTGCGGAACCGGTGCGGTCGCATCTGCCCTAATGTCGTTTTCGCAGGGACTGGTCGAATCGCCTGTTGATGTGAACGTGAAAAGCGGAGAGACATTGAAAATATATTTCCGTAAAACGGGGCATGGATTTGAAGATATTTACCTTGAAGGAAAAGCTAATGTAGTTTATGAAGGGCGCATCTGGGACGAGGCTTACATGCGCTCAGAAGCTTAGATAGAAAGAACCGGAGGTGTTTCGCTTTGCAGATTGCCGACCGATTGAAAAAGATTCCGCCTTATCTTTTTGTGGAACTGAGAAAAAAGATTAACAAGGCGAAGGCCGAGGGCATTGACGTCATAAGTCTGGCTATCGGAGATCCCGTGGAGCCTACACCGGACACTATCATAGATGAGCTTTGCAAGAAGGCGCGAGACCCGGAAAATCACCGATACCCAACGGATGAAGAGAGAGGCATGCTGGCTTTCCGGCAGGAGATTGCCCGGTGGTACGATACGAGATATGGGGTTACTCTCGATCCGGGAAGTGAAATCCTCGGCCTCATCGGATCAAAAGAAGGCTGCCATCACTTCGTTCTGGGCTGCATAAATCCAGGCGATACCGTGTTGATGACGGATCCCGGATACCCTGCCTACCGGGCGAGCATCCTGATGGCCGGCGGCGATCCTTATAATGTGCCGATTCTGGCAGAAAACAGATATCTCCCTGTCTTGGAAGACATCCCTACGGATGTGGCAAAAAGGGCGCGGGGAATATTTCTCAACTATCCCAATAATCCCACCGGCGCCTGCGCGACAAGGGAGTTCTTCAATCACCTGGTGGAATTTGCCAGGCAGTTTGACATAGCCGTCTGTTACGACAATCCCTACGGTGAAATCCTCTTTGATGGACAGGAGCGCCTCAGTTTTCTCATGGCCAGAGGGGCCAGGGACGTAGGGGTTGAGTTGAATTCCCTTTCCAAGCTCTTTAACATGACTGGCTGGCGGATCGGAATGGCGGTCGGCAACGTCGATATCATTTCCGCCATGAGCAAGGTCAAAGAGAATACCGATTCCGGCATCTTTAATCCTATCCAGTACGCGGGGCTCTATGCCCTGAAATACGAAGCAAAGAACATAGACCGCATGCTCAATATCTACGGACGGCGGCGGGAAATCGTGCTCGAAACACTCAGGAGCATCGGGATAGTCTTTGATGCTCCCAAGGGGACGTTCTATTTATGGGTGCCCGTGCCCCGAGGCATGAAATCGCTCGAATTTACGAACCTGTTGTTTGACAAGGCAGCCATTGTCGTTGCTGCCGGTACGGCATATGGCCAGTATGGTGAAGGGTATATCAGGATATCCCTCACCGTGCCGGACGCTAAGCTCGAAGAGGCAATGGAGCGCGTGAAGCGGGCATTAGCCTGAAGTGGCCTAAACGTCCGTCTCCAACCATATCTTGTCTCAATTGTATCCTGGTTTAATTTGCCAAAGTGTTGAAGATTTCCTTGCCTGGGCAGCCAACAAGTTCCTCTCTGATGAATGCCGTCAAACATATCTCACGACTGCTTTCCTTATAATTCCACCGGGAAAAGTTTCTCTCGCATGAATAGCGCCATAGGGGCAAACTTTAATGCAACAGAAGCAACTTATGCACGGATTTGTCAAATGCCCTGCAGGCGACGTTGAGCCTGGGATTTTTTTAGTATTCCTTTAGCCATAGATTTGACCGTTTTTTCATTCCATTGTTTTTCATGGTGCATTCATTTCTTGACAATGACAAGAATTTAAGTAAAAGGTTCGGCCATGAAAGAAGCTTTGAAGAACAAAAATCTGATGCTGTAGATTCCCACGTCAGATGTAAAGAAAAATATACTTTTTAACCAATTCATGTATGAGGAACTTAAGCATTAGCAGACATTCATCGGCACATTTTTATTTAAGAATCGGTATTGCTGCAATCGTACTATTGCTTCTTTCAAACTTCCTTTTATTATATCTCTTTATCAAAGAAAGAAATAACAATAAGAATCTCTCCGGACTTGTCGACAAGACGAGCAAGGACTTCAATCAAATCCATGAATCATTGAAGCAGAAAGATATGCAAAAGGCCTTCCGTTATCTGACGGAAGCACAAAAACAGGTCGTGGCTATGCTGCCGGCTGCGCCCGTGCCTGCTGAAAAAGAGGCAGCGCTGACAGAAGAACAGAAGCCCGCGCAGCCTACCCAGGCCAAAGCTGCTGCTACGAGTGTCGCAAGTGCACCCGCCTCTCCGCAGGATGCGCCCTATTCATTTGTCTTTGCCGATGCAGGCGAATACCTCCTCATTTGTGAAAAAGATACAAAGATTCTTTATATCTTCCGATTTTCAGACGACAGATTTTCCCTCATAAAATGGTATCCATGTGTCATTGGGGCAAATAACCATGGCAAGACGAGGGAGGGTGACTTCGCGACGCCTGAAGGGGTTTACTTCTTCTTGAGATTTACCCCGGGCAAGACACTCGCGGAAAACTATGGGTACGGAGCCTTCGTCTTAAATTATCCTAATTTCCTGGATCAAAAAGAAAGAAAAGATGGTGGAGGCATATGGTTACACGGCCATAGCGCAGGCAAAGAGGTAGGAGCGGATATACCGGATACAAAAGGCTGTATTGTTGTGAGCAATGACGCTTTAAGAGAAATGAGCGGTTACCTGAAGTCAAATGGTACTCCTATTGCAATTGTGAACAAGCTCCAGTTTACAAGTCTCGAACGTCAGAAGGAATTAGCAGGTGAACTGAGGAACTTCATAAATTCATGGAGACTCTCATGGGAGTCCATCAATACAAAAGAATATTTGAGCTTTTACTCCCCGGCATTTGTTAACAGCGAGGGGATGAGTTTCAATGCCTTTAAGCGTCATAAGGAAAAGGTAAATAAGAGCAAGAAATTCATTCAGGTGAAAGTTGAAAATCTCGCAATCCTTATGCCGCCTGAATATGGCGGTAATGTTGCCGTGGCCAGATTTCAACAAAGATACAATTCCAACAATTTCAAGATTGACAGCAAGAAAATATTCTACCTGAAAAAAGGGCAAGCCGGATGGCAGATCATAGGCGAATCTTCATATTAGCATGCATCACGATTGTCTGTCTTTTTATTGCAACCAATTCTCTTACAATTAAGCAGAATATTTCATCCAAACCGCGAGAATCATCTTTTCAGTTGCAAAAGTTTTTTGGCGGCACAAATCAGGAGGTGTCCGTATATGTTATTTCCGGAGAAGAAAAAGGCCCTACACTGCTTATCATCGCCGGAATCCACGGTGATGAATCGGGCGGTTATCTGACGGCAGAAAGATATGCCGACATCACAGTAAAGAAGGGGACATTGATTGTGGTGCCGCGTCTGAATTTGCCCGCCATAGTAAAGGGACAGCGGCAGGGTCTGAGCGGCGACATGAATCGCCTTTTTCACCAGCCTGAAGACCCCCATTCCACTCCTGACACGAAAGTTGTGAACCTCGCCAAATCTCTTATTAAACGCGCCGACTATGTCCTTAATCTCCATCAAGGTGAGGGTTTCTACTCCCCCAGGTGGATATCACACAAGCGGAATCCTTCCAGATGGGGACAGTGCAATGTTATTGACGCTCCCATCTTCGATCTGCCTAATGGAGACAAGCTTGAGCTGGCGAGCTTTGCCAATAAAATAGCATCCCGTTCAAATTCTAAAATAAAAGATAATAAATATCATTTTCAGGTCAACAACACCAACACGGCGAGCAATAAGTCCATTCACAAAGAACAGAGAAGATCACTCACTTACTATGCCCTTTACCAGCAGCACAAAACGTCTTTGGCGCTGGAATCAACGAAGAACTGCACAGTGCCTCAGGCCGTCGGATTTTTAACAGTCGCTGTCAATTCAGTGATAGACGAGGTGGGAATCCAAGCAGAGAATCTCCCTTCCGCAGATCCTGTCACAATCAGAAAGGAATTTACCGACAAAAAGAATAAGACGTAATATTTTCCTCCATCCCTGCCATGCCAAAGGACGGATTATCGGGTCTGTGCAATTCGTGCCTGTCTGAGCTTTTATGAAATTCTCGATGGCTTCCTTTTATCATTGACATATCAATATCTTTATCCTATATTTACTTTCCATTAAGAAAACGAGAGAGCGTCAGGCAGTTAATCAGCCTTCTATAACACATGATAATATCTTATCTGCTATTTGAGCCCATATCGTCGAAACGAATAATGATCAATCCAGAAAAATTGAAGAAGGCGCGATAGAAGGAAACCTTCATGAAAAATAAACTCTCTTACGACGAGTTGATGCTTAAGCTCAAGGAACTCGAAAAGGTAACCTCCGACCATAGGCGACTGGAGGAAGTTTACCGCTCGGTAGTAGAGTCTACGAGTGATTCCATATATATGGTGGACAAGGAATGCCGATATCTATTCATGAACAATCAGCATTTGTCCAGGCTCGGGTTGCCGGCTGAACAGATCGTAGGCAAACGTTACAGCGAATTTCACTCTCCGCAGCAGGATAAAGTATTTGAAGAAGAGGTTAACAGGGTATTTTCAACTGGCAAGTCCATCCAGCACGAGCACAGAAGTGAGAGGGACAAGAGATATTTCCTCCGTACATTAAGCCCCGTAAAAGATCGCGGCCCCAATGGAGAGATAACATGCGTCGCCATCATTTCCACGGATATAACCGAGCACAAGCTGGCTGAAGAGGCAATCAGGGAAAGTGAGCAAAAATATAGGACGATTATTGAAAACATTGAAGACGGCTATCACGAGCTTGATTTTTCCGGCAATATCGTTTTTTTTAATGATGCCCTTTTAAAAATTCTGGGATATTCCCGTGATGAATTTGTGAGAATGAATTACCGCAATCTCACTGATGAGGAAACGGCCCAACGGCTGCTGCAGGTCTGCGACGAAGTTTACAGAACGGGAAACCCGTCCAGAGGCATTGAGATAGAGGTAATGAGGAAAGATGGAACGATGAGGGTGGTTGAGCTCTCCGTATCGCTGATCCTGGACGCAACAGGTCATGGAGCAGGGTTCCGGAATCTCGTTCGCGACATAACTGAACGCAAGAAGTCAGAAGAGACAATCAGGCGATTAGCTTATCATGACCCTCTTACAGGTTTACCGAACCGTCTTTTGTTCACAGATCGTCTTGCCATGGCAATAACCGGGGCCAAACGCAACAGGCAACACCTGGCCGTGATGATCCTCGACCTTGATTACTTCAAGGACATCAATGATACACTGGGCCATCATATAGGAGATCGGCTGTTACAGGCCGTGGGCTCTCGTCTTACGGAACTCTTGCGAAAAGGTGACACCGTAGCCCGCATGGGTGGTGATGAGTTTCTGATTTTATTGCCGGAAATCAATAATGTGGGAGTTACCACGACGATAGCGCAGAAGATCGTCGATTCCTTCCAGACTTCACTTATAGTTGATGAGCATAGACTTCACATTACGACAAGCATCGGAATTGCGATTTACCCGGACGTTTCCGATGACGTCGAGACCCTGATCAAACACGCGGATATTGCAATGTATCGCGCTAAAGGATCGGGTCGGAATAACTATCAATTGTTTACTCCGGAAATGATCGTTAAACCCTCGTCGTAACTTTTAGTTATATTCCGACCATTCTATAAGAAACGTCTGTCCCTAGCAAAAGACTGCATAGTCAGCCCGTAACAGCAATTCTCTTTACGCGGAAGGCCTGTTTTTTCAGATGAATCTCTTGCCGCAAGTGATGCGAAAGGGCAAGAAAATGAAGTCGCTTGGCAACAAAAGGGATAAGGTCATGCAGCTTCCAGAACCTGCATCTGATGGAAGAATGTCAGTGGAAGCAGCGCTGGCAAAGCGTGCGTCAGTGCGCCATTTCACATCCGTACCTCTTACGCTTTCTCAAATTTCTCAGATTTTATGGGCTGCACAGGGAATCACCCGCAATGGGTGGGGAAGGACTGCTCCTTCTGCCGGGGCGCTGTATCCCCTGGAATTGTATCTGGCTTTACGAGATGGCTTCTTTCACTACATACCCGAGAACCATCAGTTAATGCGTGTTTCCGATAGTAATCTTATTGAGGATCTGGCAAGAGCCGCCCTAGGCCAGCAATGCATAAGGGAGTCGTCCGCCGTTGTAGTGATTGCCGCCGTTTATGAGAGAATAGAACAAAAATATGGACGGCGGGCCGAGCGCTATGTAAAGGTTGAGGCCGGGCATGCGGCGCAGAATATCCTTCTTCAGGCAGTGTCTGAGGGAATTGGAGCCGTGCCCGTCGGCGCTTTCTACGACGAAGATGTACGGAAGGCATTGAGCCTTCCTTCGGATCATGAACCGCTGTACCTGATCCCGCTGGGACAAACGAGGAAATGAGAGAATCCTGCAACAGGAAAAGATTTTAGGGAGCGCCAGAGATGCCACTCAATGTGGATGCAATCGGTAAAAAGATAGGTCCTCTGACAAAAGATTATACATGGAAAGATGTAATTCTATATGCCTTGGGTATTGGAGCGGGATTCCACGAGCTTGACTACACGTATGAAAAAAGGCTCAAGGTCATTCCCACTTTTTCTATCGCCATGATATTCGATTTCTTCCGGGAGGTGGCGGCTGCCTCTAACATAAATATCGCCGGAGTCCTCCACGTCGGGCAAGATATTATTTTTCACAACCCTATCCCGCCTTCAGGAACCTTGACAACGGAAGGGATGATCACCAACTACTATGACAAAGGGACAAAAGGGGCTTTGGTCGTGGCCCAAAGCGAGACTTCTCATTCTACGGGGATAAGACTGTTTACCAGCGTCATTACACTGTTTGGGCGACTGGATGGCGGTTTTGGGGGAAAGAATGCACCGCATGAGACCCTAGACATCCCGAATAGAGAGCCGGACTTCATCGTAGAGGCAACTCCATCCCCGGATCAGCCCCTCCTATACAGACTCTCCGGTGACACATTCGGGCTTCACGTGGATGCCGAATTCGCAAAGATGGTCGGTTTCGAAAGGCCGATTATGCATGGACTCTGCACGTACGGGTTCGCCTGTCGTGCCCTGATGACAAGCCTCACGCCGGGCAATCCGGGGAAGGTCCGACGTCTTGCCTGCCGTTTTTTGCAGGCCCTCTATCCAGGTGAGCCCATCAAAACATTGGTCTGGAGAACCAAAGTGGGCATGGCGGTATGGCGGACGATAAATGCCAGCACCGGAGATGTTGTAATCGAGAGGGGCGTCTTTGAATATGGTGAAATCCCGCCCGCAGAAGAGGGGGCGCGGGTCAACGAGCGTTCAAATCAATTAACGGGGGATAATCCCCCAACCTCCCGAATGAAGGGGGACAGGCCGGCTGTGGGTGCCGAGATAGGAGAACTTTCCATGGTAAAAGCTATTTTTGAAAAAATGCCCAGTATCTTCAACGCCGATGCAGCGAAAGGTGTAGATGCAACATTCCAGTTTAACATATCGGGTGAAGGAGGAGGCGACTGGTACGCTGAGGTTAAAGGAGGGACCTGTAAGGTGGAACCCGGTGTACATCCAAATCCAACCACCACCATAAAGATGGATGCGGCAGATTTCGTCGATATGATAAATGGAAATTTGCCGGCTATGCAGGCCTTCACATCAGGCAAGCTCAAGATCAGCGGCGACATTATGAAGTCACAGCTCATTACGAGGCTGTTTAAATTTTGAGATTAATAATTACCTGCTGATGATCGGATCATCCAGCGGGTGGCTCATGACTGCCGGTGATGCGCGAAACGAGCCTGCAATTCCTCGGCCCGGTCCGCATGTAACTGGATGGCCTGAGGTTAGAGATTGATCCAATGCCTGGAGGCATTCCTGCGGGAAAGAGCCTCATATATGGTGGTTGCCGGAGAATGTGAACGCTGACATATAGTAGAATGTCTAGGCCCGACTGGCTGATGGGCTGGAACTCGAAAACTAAATCCTGTGAGGTGAAAAAATGCCTGGTCCCCTTTCAAATTTGAAAATTCTCGATTTTACAACCCTTCTCCCCGGTCCTTACGCGACGATGGCTCTGGCAGATATGGGGGCAGATGTCTTAAAGGTTGTTTCCGGGTCACGGCCTGATGTGGTTGCCTACATACCGCCTTTCGTTCCCGGTACCAAAATGTCCGCTGCCTTCGCCTACCTGGCAAGGGGAAAGCGCTGCATGACACTCAATCTGAAGGACAGCCGGGCCATAAAGATCGTTCACCGATTGCTTGCCGATTACGACATAGTTATTGAGCAGTTCCGCCCGGGAGTCATGGCAAAGTTTTCTCTGGACTACGACAGCATGAAGAAAGTGAACCCCTCCGTCATCTACTGTTCGCTGACCGGATACGGCCAGACAGGACCTCTTCGTGACAGAGCCGGTCACGATATCAACTATCTGGCTAGGTCAGGCATCATGTCCTATTCAGGAAAGAAAGATGAAGGACCAAGCCTGACTGGTATGCAGATCGCCGATATCGCATCCGGTTCAAACAACGCAGTGATTGGAATCCTTGCTGCAGTTGTTCACCGCGATAGGACGGGAAAAGGCCAGCACATCGACATCTCCATGACGGACGGAATGATCGCCTTCAATGCCATGTTCGGAGCGGGTTTCCTGGTCGATGGCAAGGATCTCGAACGCGAAAACACACTCCTAAACGGCGGTTCCCTTTATGACTTCTATGAGACCAAAGATGGGCAGTACATGAGTTTTGGGGGTCTCGAGCCTCAATTCTTCGGTGCGTTTTGTGAAACGATCAATATGCCGGAACTGATCCCCGGGGGGGTCCAACCTAAGGACGGCGTAAACATCAAGAAGCTGGTCCGGAAAATATTCAAAACCAAGACAAGGGATGAGTGGACGGAATTGTTCAAGAAAGTTGACGCCTGTTGTGAACCGGTGCTCACGCTTACGGAGGCCCTGTACGATCCTTATGCAATAGAACGGGGCATGGTGGTCGAAGTCGGTCTTCCCGACGGAAAGAAGGTGAAGCAACTTGGGAACCCCATCAAATTCTCCGAGGCGATCCCGGAATACGGAAATGCGGGCACACCGCCCGGTAAGCATACAAAAGAAGTTCTTCTTGAGCTAGGCTATGGAGAAGAAGAGATAGCAGCCTTCGAAAAAACAGGCCTGTTCAGTTAAGACCTGTCGTCATTTACAAATTGCCGTCTGAGATCGGGATGTTTGTCTGTTGCATGTGTACCCTTACCGGGGGAAGATGCGTGACCCGATAATGGCTCCGAAATATCCATTTGCGTCTGCGCGAAGCCTTTCGATCCTTATCCGGATGACCCTGGAAAATTGCCGAGATCTGCAAGAAGAATCCCGCCCAAACTTCTTTACGAGGGAATTGCATTGACATTGGACAAGACGTCCGTCCGCAATCGAAGCGGCGTGAAGCAGATTCTCATCAAATATCAGGAGTTGCCTCAACAGCCGTATCAATCCCCCGTTCCCGCGAGGAGAAACAGATAGATCGAAAAGGGCATATTGATGCTGAAATTTACATATATCAATTTTGACATATGTTGCTGATTTTGCTAACTTTCTTCGCTATAATTACTTGACATAGAGAAGAAATGAGTGTATGGGGAAACACTTTCGTTATATTTCGGATAAGGCCTTATATTCCGCACTCGAAACCCGACATGTGACAACTAAGTATCAACTCATGCCCGTCCGAAATATGCCGAATTTTTTTTGTGATACACGCTCAGCAGCTCCCCGAGCCACGTTAGCAGTTTTTCGTCCACATCCACTTGCCGCCTGCAGGAGCAGCGAAAAGACTCTGAAGTCAAACAGTTAGGTCTAATGATTTTACGATTTACCATTGTTTCCGCAATCCTATTTGAGAACAGGATCAGATCATAGACAATTAACTATAAGTCCGTATGAAAGGAGTACATGATGGAAGTAAAGAAGATTTCACTCACTATTGACGGAAAGGAGGTCCAAGCCACCCCGGGACAGACAATCCTGGAGGTTGCCCGTGATAACGGTATCTATATACCGACGCTCTGCCAGTACGCGGACACCACTAACGTCGGCGCTTGCAGGGTATGCGTGGTTGAGGTCGCGGGTGCCAGAGCCCTTGTCGCCTCCTGCTGCATGCCGATAAACGCCGGTATGGTTGTTAAAACAGATACGCCGGCCGTAAGAGCCGCCCAGCGGCTGGTTGTGGAGCTTCTCTGGGCTTCGGGCGACCATAACTGCCTAACCTGTGAAGCGAACGGGGCGTGTGAACTTCAAAGCCTTATATACTGGCTGCAGATAGAGAAACCGCGGTTCAATATCGAAGCTCCCGGCTATGGGATTGAGAAAACCAATAGCATGATCCAGAGAGACCTCAATAAATGCGTTCTCTGCGGGCGGTGCATCAGGGCATGTAATGAGATTCAGGTTAACGAAGTCCTCGACTTCGCAGGACGCGGATTTCGGACCAAGGTCGGCCCGGCCTTTGATGCGGATTATATTGACTCGGTTTGTGTCTTCTGCGGCGAATGTGTCGATTCCTGCCCGGTCGGCGCCATAACTTTCAAGCAGGCTAAATTCCAGGGCCGCCCATGGGAAATGAAAAAGGTAAAGACAACGTGTACGTATTGCGGTGTCGGTTGCCAGCTCGATCTGAACATCCACAATGGGAAACTGGTCAAGGTCACGGGCAATCGCGAGTACGGCCAGCCCAATGAGGGCAGGCTTTGTGTTAAGGGTCGTTTCGGACTGGATTTCGTCCAGCACCCGGACCGTCTGAAGACGCCGCTTATCAGGAAAAACGGCGAACTGAAAGAGGCAAGCTGGGATGAGGCCTACGACTTCATCGCGAAGAAGCTCACGGCGATCAAGAAGAAGCATGGCCCGGACAGTATCGCGGGTTTTTCCTCCGCCAGGGTGACGAACGAGGAAAATTATCTCTTCCAGAAATTCATGAGAGCGGTGGTCGGAACCAACAATGTCGATCACTGCGCCCGTCTTTGACACTCTTCCACAGTGGCCGGTCTGGCCGCTGCCTTCGGAAGCGGTGCAATGACAAATTCCATCGATGAAATCGAATATACCAATGCCATCCTTGCCATAGGGACCAACACAACGGAAAATCATCCCGTTATCAGCTCCAAGATAAAGAGGGCCGTTCGCTTCCGCGGCATGAAATTGATCGTTGCCGATCCAAGGGAGATCGATCTGGTGAAATACGCAGCCATCTGGCTGCGTCAGAAACCGGGCAGTGATGTGGCCCTTCTGAACGGCATGATGAATGTCATCGTCTCTGAAGGCCTCTATGCGAAGGAATACGTGGAAGGGCGCACCGAGGGATTCGAGGCAATGAAAAAGGTTGTGGCGAAATACACGCCCGAGTATTCCGAAAAGATTACCGGCGTTCCTGCGGAAGACATCAGAAAGGCCGCCCGCATCTATGCAGAAGCCGGGAAGGCGGCGATTCTCTACACAATGGGTATCACCCAGCACATAACAGGTACGGACAATGTCAAATCCTGCGCGAATCTGGCCATGCTCTGCGGCTATATAGGCATTGAGGGAGGCGGCGTGGACCCCCTGAGAGGTCAGAATAATGTCCAGGGTGCCTGTGATATGGGCGCCCTCCCCGTTGTTTTCACCGGCTATCAACCGGTAGCCAATGACGAGGCCAGAGCAAAATTCGAAAAGGCCTGGGGCGTAGCCTTACCTCCCAAACCGGGCTTGACCATCGTGGAGACGCTGAATGCTGCACACGAAGGCAAGGTAAAGGCGCTGTTCGTCGTCGGTGAAAATCCCATGCTTTCAGATCCTGACCTGACTCACGCAAAGGAGGCGTTGAACCATCTGGATCTTCTTGTCGTGCAGGATATTCTTCTCTCTGAAACGGCTGAACTTGCCCACGTTGTACTGCCGGCAGCATGTTTTGCAGAAAAAGAAGGGACATTCTCCAACACGGAAAGAAGGGTGCAGCGCGTCAGAAAGGCCCTTGATGCTCCCGGCCAGGCAAAGGCGGATTGGGAAATCATCAGCGAACTGTCTACCCACATGGGCTATCCTATGAAATATGCGGCTCCTGAAGATATCATGAAGGAGATAAATCAACTGACGCCGAGTTATGCGGGAATAACTTACGGCAGGCTCGAAAAGGAAGGTATCCAGTGGCCGTGCCCAAATGCTGATCATCCGGGGACCAAATACCTCCACAAGGACAGATTCACAAGAGGGCTGGGATTGTTCCACGCCATCGATTATATTCCTCCTGCGGAAGTTCCTGACGCGGCGTATCCGTTTGTAATGACCACCGGTCGCGTCCTTTATCAGTATCACACGGGGACGATGTCTCGCCTGTCCAAGGGTATCACGGAAAGGTGCCCTGAATCCCTGGTGGAAATTCACCCGAATGATGCGAAAGACCTGGGAATTAACGAAGGTCAGTTTGCAAAGGTCACTTCCCGCCGCGGTGTTGTCCAGGCGAAGGCCAAGGTTACGGAGCGTGTGCCAAAGGGGACGATCTTTATGAACTTCCATTTCAAGGAAGCAGCCGTTAACTTACTGACAAACCCTGCCCTTGATCCGATCTGTAAAATTCCTGAATATAAGGTTTGTGCCGTTAAGGTGGAGGCGGCGTAGGAAGAAAAACAAAATTTATTATTGCTCCGCAGGGGACTTTACTTTATGTTGCAGAAAGATCAAAATATTTCATTATGGAGGATCAAGGTATTATGAGTAACGAAAATTTAGAAAGCAAGAGATGGTTGATAGCAATTGCGGCGATCGTAATGCAACTATGTCTGGGTACGGTGTATGCCTGGTCTGTCTTTAAGAAACCCCTGATGACCGCACATGGCTGGGGTGAGACGGCAACGCAGGTGACGTTCATGATCTGTATCGGGATGATCGGTATCGCCGCCGCGTTCGGCGGAACGCTGGTGGATAAGAAAGGTCCCAAGTACGTTGCCACCATAGGCGGTATCCTGTTCGGTGTTGGAACACTCCTTTCCGGCTTGGCCGATCAGATCGGAAGCATCTGGCTTCTGTATCTTGGTTTCGGTTTCATCGCCGGTCTGGGCAACGGTTTCGGCTATATCACCCCGATTGCCACACTGATACGCTGGTTCCCGGATAAGAGGGGTTTGGTGACGGGACTCGCGGTGATGGGATTCGGCGGCGGTGCATTCTTTATGGGCAAGATCGCCCCTCCTATGGTCATTTCCATGGGTGTAGCAAACACCTTTTACATCTGGGGCGCGATATTTCTGGTTTTAGTCACCGCATCTGCTCAGCTCTACAAGAATCCACCCAAGGGTTGGCTCCCGGCAGGCTTTACTCCTAAGACGACAGGCGTCACGGCAGCGCAGTCGTTTACCTTTGATGAAGCCGTGAAGACTCCCCAGTGGTGGATGCTCTGGACAATGCTCTTCCTGAACGTTTCCGCCGGACTCGGACTGATCTCACAGCTCTCCCCGATGGCCCAGGACGTCATAAAGAAAACCGATCCTTTGATCGCGGGAGCGGCGCTCGCCCTGGCAGGAGGATCGATCCTTGCCTACGCGTCCATCTTTAATGGTCTGGGACGTCTCTTATGGGCATGGACATCCGATGCTATTGGCAGAAAGAACGTGTTTATCATCATGTTTATCAGCCAGGCCGTTCTTTATGTCCTGCTGCCTCAGATAGACAATCAGTTGATCTTCACCGTCGTCGCCTGCTATCTTTTGGCCTGTTACGGGGGCGGCTTTGCTACTATGCCGGCATTTGCCGCGGACTCGTTCGGACCCGGGTACATCGGCAAGGTCTATGGTATCATGCTGACCGCTTGGGGTGCCGCGGGTATTGTCGGGCCACTGGTATTCGCTCAAATTAAAGGAATCGCTGTGTATGTTGCCGCAGGACTTCTCGCGGCAGGTTTCCTTATTGCATTGAGCTACAAGAGACCGGCGCCGAAAGCGGCAAAGGCATAACAAATTATCTCCTGAAATCAGAGGCGGATTTTCTCTCGTACAACAGTAAGCGAGGAGAATCCGCCCTTTCTCCTGCAAGGGCGAAGGACAATTTGAGAAAATCTATCAAGAAAGTGAAAGGGGAGGAATGGAGAAGATGCAAAATACGCTTAGCTCAGTGATCAACATGGCCATCGACAAGGAAAAAGAGGCGTATGCTTTCTATATGGACCTCTACAACCTGGTAGAAGATAAGGAGGCGAAAAGCACCCTGAAGTATATCGCCCAGGAGGAAGCAAAGCACAGAGACTTTCTGATGACCTGCCAGGAAGGCCGCTTCTGCTCGCAAGTCTTGAATCTGGAAGCGCCGATTGCTTACAAGATAATTGAGCATATGGAGAAGCCGGACATAAAGAAGAACATAAAGAGCGCTGAGGTCTACCTCATCGCCGCCAACAGGGAGCTCAACTCGCACAATTTTTATAAGAGCCTGGCGGAAACCTATCCCGCCGGTGATGTGAAAGATCTTTTGACTAAAATGGCGGGCGAAGAGTTGAAACACAAGGAAAAGATGGAGTATCTTTACTCGAACACGGCTTTCCCGCAGACGGCTGGCGGTTGATCCAATTTTTTGAGATACATATAAGAATTTATTTTGCGAAAGTTACATTGACAAAGCCTTTTTAAACTGGTTTAATTTTTAGTATAAACGAATGGAGGGTTTAAATATGTTTGCACCTAAGAACATTCTTGTTCCAACCGATTTTTCCAGTTCTTCCGACAAGGCACTAAAGAGGGCTGTGGATATTGCATCACAACACAAGTCCAAGATTTATGTCCTGCATGTCGTGGACGAGATAATGCAGTGCGCGGTAGATTATTGCCTCGACGTCTCTGTCGTAAAGCAGGTCGAGAAGCAAAGCCTTAAGTTTGCCCAGGAAAAACTGCGAAAGATGGTGAAGGCTCTTCCCAAAGGCATCCAGGTTGCCGTTGATATAAAGATGGGAGATACGTATGAAACGATACTGAAAGAGCAGCAGAAGAAGCGTATCGACCTGATTGTGATCGCGTCCCGCGGGAAGAAAGGACTGATCCATCATCTCGGCAGCGTTGCAGATAAGGTCATGAGGGGAGCCAAATGTCCGGTTCTGCTCGTTAAATAGAGAAATCGGCAGTTATCTTTCAATAAGGCGGCCTGACAAAGGCCGTCTTTTTTTTGAATGACGTGCACTTTGAAGGGTTCATTGCGGCTGCCAGGGGCACTGGCAACTATTTCCTTCATTGTTTTCACACTGCGGCTCTTCGTTAAGAACCGCAGCTTCGATGGTTTTTAGTCTTTTTTCGGATGGTTGTCTTGATCGCGTCAGCTTCTGATTAGTCTCTATTTGTTGCAACTGCACGTAAAATACGGCTAATACATTTTAACATTGACCAATATCTGTCCATACAAACGCCTTGTGCCGCAGCAACCCTCATTCTGCCAGATTACACTTGAGGATCGTTCACTTTTCCCTCTTTCGTAATGATGGTCAAACGAATCCACATCCCCGTGCATAACGATTTTCTGTCAATTTTTTCCTTGACACAAAACCCTCTTTCTGATAGTCGGGCGTAACATATGCCTAAGCAGACATATTCCGCAATAGGCATAGTCCCAAGTATAGTCCCCTTTATCTGATAGTCGAACGGCAATATCAGCAATATCAAGGACTTGTCATGACGAGGGACCGTATCAGTTACGTTACTGATAGATGCCAAAGTCAAAATAAAAATAAATTTATCTAGAAAGGAGGCGCGGCAAACGATGACGATGGTCAATATTAACATAAATGGCCAGAAAGTCAGTGCACCAGCCGGCAGTACCATTCTCAAGGCTGCAAAACAGGCAGGCATTGACATCCCGACGCTCTGTGACCATCCTGCATTGATTCCAGTCGGTGCTTGCCGAATATGCGTTGTCGAGGTTAAAGGACAGCGCACATTGATCACGGCATGTACTTTCCCTATTTCTGAGGGAATGGAAATACAAACAGAATCACCACAGGTAGTTCAAGCGCGAAAATTAGTCCTCGATCTGCTATTTTCGGAAAGAAACCATATCTGCCCGATCTGTGAGGCATCCGGAAACTGCGAATTACAGAATATGGGGTACCGCTATGGTCTTAATCATTGGGCTTACCCAACCTTCACAAAGCCCTTCCCCATAGATGCCACACACAAGTTCCTGTTCATGGAACATAACCGCTGTATCCTGTGCGGGAGGTGTGAGCGCGGATGCAGTGACGTCGTGGCCAACCATACCCTCGGTCTGCGAAATCGCGGTAATCAATCCATGATCCACTGCGACGCAAATATGCCCTGGGGTGAGTCTACGTGTATCTCCTGTGGCACCTGCCTGCAGTTATGTCCGACCGGCGCCATATCCGATAAGCGAAGCGCCTTCATGGCCCGTGGCGTCCAGGCGGAACATACAAAAAGTACTTGCAGCCAGTGCAGTATTGGATGCGGCATGGAAATCAAGTCAGCCGCAGCGGCAATGTTCTGCAGATTAAGAGCGACTGGGATGCAGAAGTAAGCGGCGGCAGGCTCTGCGAATACGGCCGCTTTGATCCTCTTTACGATGTCGCGTAAGCGCATAACCAGCCCCATGCTCCGTCTGAGGGGCAAGCTCGAGCCGGTGAGCTGGGATGAAGCACTGCAAGCTGTCGCTGAACATGTCGGCAAGGCCAATGCCAAGGATATAGGGGTGCTGACTTCGAGCTTACTCTACCAATGAGGCGCTTTATCTACTTGCCAAGCTTATTCCGCCAGGAACTGAAAGCAACCAATGTCGGCATACTCAATGACGTTGCACCGAAACTGGCCGATAAGGCGACAAGGTTCGCTTGCGGACATCACTATAAGCGACGTAATTCTGGTGGTCGGTTGTGATCCATTGAAGGATCAGCCGGTTTCCTCCTTCTTTGTCAAGCGTTCCGTAGACAAGGGAGCACGGCTCATCGTGGTGGACGGTAAGGATAATGGACTGGCGCCATTTTCATACATGAATCTGGAGATGGCCGAGATAAGCAAGGCCGTCGAAATAGCAGAGCGTGCCGCACATCCGGTCGTGCTGTACGGCGCGGGCGTCACGGACAAGGCTGCTACAGCCTTGAAAAAGCTCCAGGGTAAGGCATCTTTCGTCGCCATAGAAAATGGCGTCAATACGCGGGCGGCGGCGGCCTTTAGGTCTGAATAACGGGTTCAAGCCGTCTGGCGTCAAAGTGCTCTATCACGTTGCTCGGCGAGCAAAAGATGGACGATGAGTATGTATCAAAGAATGTTGACAAGAAAGCATTTGTCGTCGCGCAGGCCAGCTTCGTATCTCCTCTGACCGAGCGGGCCGACGTGGTGCTGCCCATGGCCATATGGTCTGAGAAGGTCAGGAAGCCTGACAAATACCGAGGGCCGCGTGCTGAAAGTCAACAAAGCAGTAGAACCTAAGGGAGAAGCCAAGCCAGACTGGGAGGTTCTCTCTTTGCTGGCAAACAAACTGGGAAAGAAGCTTGGCACTTCGTTGGATGAGATTTCGGCTCGGGCAACCCAGGAACTCAAGTGAAAGGAGAATCGACGATGGCAAAAGTTAAGATCGCCACTGACTGGCTGGCTGGCTGCGCAGGATGTCACATGTCGATATTGGACATTGATGAACGCATTGTGAAGCTGTTGGAAGCGGTGGAAATTACATCCAGTCCCGGTGACGGACCTTAAACATCCACCGAAAGAAGGTGTGACTGTTGGTATTCTTGAAGGGGCCATCTGCAATACACACAATATTGAAGTAGCGAAGGTCATGCGCGAACGCTGCCAGATTCTGATAGCCCTCGGGGATTGTGCTACATTTGGAAATGTCCCCGCTATGCGCAATTTGTGCGGCACGGACGAGGCCTTGAAACGCGCATATCTGGATACGGAAAGCGTCGTGGACGGACTCATCCCTGACTCCCCGGAGCTTGGGAAGCCGCTTGAAATGGTTACAGGCGTTGATAAGGTGGTGAAGGTCGATCTCTTTATACCTGGCTGTCCTCCGAGCGCTGATGCTATCTTCCATGCATTATCGGAACTGCTCGCCGGGCACGTGCCAGTGAGTTTCCCACCCCCATTATTCAAATATGATTAGAGGAGAATAGCTATGGGTGCTCGAAAGATAACTATTGAACCTATAACACGTATCGAAGGTCATGGGCGGGTCACTGTCCATCTGAATGAAAAGGGCGAGGTGGACCAGACCTTCTTCCACGTGGATGAATTCCGCGGTTTGGAGAAATTCACCGAAGGTCGCCCATATTTTGAGATGCCGGCGATTACCCAGCGCATTTGCGGTATCTGCCCGGTAAGCCACCACCTGGCTGCAGCAAAGGCCTGCGACGGCGTTGCCCGCGTGGAATTGCCGCGGCCCGCCAAGCTGCTGCGCGAATTGATGCATATGGGCCAATATATACAGTCGCATGGCATGCACTTTTTCCACCTGGCGGCGCCGGATTTGGTCTTGGGTTTCGACGCTGATCCGGCTATACGGAATGTTGTCGGGATTATCCAGGCGGATCCCGAACTGGCATTGAAGGCAGTGAACCTGCGCCGTTACGGACAGCAGGTCATTGAGAGATTGGGTGGGAAACGTATCCATCCGACTTTTGCCGTCCCCGGCGGGGTTAATGCCGCACTATCCTCCAAAGATCGCGATGCAATGCTCGCTGAATTCGACACGATGGTAGGAATCGCCAAGGTGGCCGTCAGTATCGGCAAGGGCTGGATCGGGGCCAACAAACCGCTGGTTGACGCCTTCGCGTCCTTCCCTTCCAACTACATGGGTCTCGTGGATATGGAAGGCGGCTTGCAACTTTACGACGGTGAGATCCGGGTAAAGGATGCTCAGGGCAACTTTGTAGCGCAGTTCGAGCCGGCTAATTACCTGTCGCATGTAGGAGAGCATGTGGAGTCTTGGTCATTCCTCAAGTTCCCCTTCTACCGCAAGTTAGGCTGGCCGGGTGGAACCTATCGAGTAGGACCGCTGGGAAGAATGAATGTTGTGGATAAAATAGGAACGCCTCTGGCCAACGAAGAGCTTAAACTCTTCAAGCAGATAAACGGCGGCAAGCCTGTTGAAGGCTCTCTGTATTATCATTACGCAAGATTGATCGAACTTGTATACGCGCTGGAGCGTCTGGCTCAGCTGCTCGATGACCCGGATATCATGTCCAATGATATCTGTGCCTATCCGTCTGGAGCCCAGATCCCCGGCCAGGGAGTTGGTGTCATCGAAGCCCCGCGAGGGACCCTCTTCCATGATTACAGTACAGATGAGAACGGCAAATTGACGCGAGTGAACCTTATTGTAGCCACAGGTAACAACAACTGGGCTATGCACACAGCATCGGGGTTAGTAGCAAGGGCTTTCGTAGATGGCAATAAGCTCACAGAGGGGATGTTGAACCGGGTGGAAGCGGCTATACGCTGCTACGATCCCTGCCTGTCGTGTGCGACCCATGCATTTGGGAAAATGCCGTTGGAGATCACTCTGATAGCGGCGGACGGCACAGTCTTGGACCGCATGGCCCGGTAGTATAATAATTCGATCTCTATGAATTTAACGCAAGCGGGTAAACGCATGTAGTTTACCCGCTTTAACTTTTTTGGCTTGTTTGGAACCTGATGCCTCGTACTCTGGTTATTGGTTTTGGCAATATAGACCGCGCCGATGACGGCGTTGCGTATCATGTGATCAGTGGCCTCAGGCGGCGCCTGGGTCAAGGGATGCTGCATGAAGATGAGACCGGGTTAGAGGGCTTGGGCGCACAGATAGATTCCATATTTCTGGTGCAACTTGCACCAGAGCTAATGGATGTGATGATCCCTTACGATAAGATCATCTTTGTAGATGCGCACGTGTACGAGAATGTAGACAGTCTCTATTGCGCCCCAGTATTTCCGGAGTTTACTCCTGCCACCTTTACTCACCATCTTACACCGGCAATGCTTCTTGCGCTTCTCAAATCACTCCACCATCGGGAGCCCGCGGGGCATATAGTTTCTATCCGCGGCTATGATTTTGATTTCCATCGCAACCTTTCTGCCGATACCGTAGCACTCGTGGAGAAGGCAGTGGACCATATCCTGCTGTTGCATGGCTCCACAGATGATCAATCCCCCCGCAATTGAATTCGTAATTGCCCACACCGGCAGATACTATCCAAACTTTGAAAGACCCGCTAAGCGCATGCTCTTCCGAAATCTATCTTCGATGGATTTTCTTGAATTAATATGTTAATTTGAAAAACAAGTTTGAAGGACATCTCTCGCAGAGAACGCTTTTGCGGAAGTTTATCCTTGATTAAATATTTTTGGGACTGCATTCAATGAATATAAGGAAATTCGTTACGTACCTGTGTTTGCTTGTTATCGCGGCCTCTTCCTTGTCTGTGGGCGAACTCTCAGCTGCGCCCCGTATCAGACTGAAAGCGAAGTCTGCTATTCTGATTAACGACGGCAACGGCAAGGTCCTCTATACAAAAAATCCGGACATGCCCATGCAACCCGCTTCACTGACTAAGATTCTTTCTCTGTATCTTGTACACGAGGCAATCACGCAGGGAAAAATTTATCCCACGGACACGGTGAAAATAAGCATGAATGCACAGATTACAGGGGGATCGAGCATGTACCTCGTAGATGAAACGGAAGTTGTTCTTGACGAACTGATAAAGGGCATGGCCGTTGTCTCTGCAAATGACGCCAGCATTGCCGTGGCTGAACATCTTGGCGGAAGCATAGATGGTTTTGTCAGCATGATGAATGCCAAGGCAAAGGCCCTGGGCATGAAGCGCAGTCATTTTGTGAATCCGAATGGTCTTCCGGCGAGGGGGCAGGTCACTACTGCCCGGGACATTCTCAAGCTATCCCGCGCTTACATAAGCGATTTCCCGGAGGCTTTGCAGATCCATTCCATGCAGGAATATACATTCGCCAACATTACCCAACGCAACAGCAACACCCTGTTGAAGCAGTGTGAGGATGTGGATGGATTGAAAACCGGTTTTGTCCGGGCTGCCGGATTTCACCTGGTTGCTACGGCAAAGAGGGGAGATACAAGACTCATTGCTGTCGTAATGGGTGAGAAAAATCCCAGAATCAGGGCTCGGGATACTACAAGACTCTTGGAACAGGGTTTCCGTATGGTCGCCGGAAAGGGAAAGACCGCCGTATCGCTGAAAAGCCGCTCGTGACACCATCACCGCCTCAGTTCACAAGTCTTTTTTTAGAGAAAGCAGACGGGCAGTTTAACATCGGTCCGTTGATTTCATTTGACGAATTCCATTCAATAAGGTTAGATTCACTCAATCAATTCGCTATGGAATTATTTTCACTGGAGAAAGTCGACAGGAGTTGCTTCTGTATTTTAGGGAGGTGGGGATATGAAAAATAAGGAGAAGGACTACTTCTCTGCCTTATACGAAGTGGCCAAGGTTATCAATGGCTCTTTGGACCCACCCACTGTTCTGGATGAGATTGTCCAGTGCGTAACACGTGTTATGCACGTTAAGGCGTGCAGCATCAGACTCCTGGATTCACGGAAGAAGCAGCTTGTCCTTGGTGCCGCCCACGGGCTCTCCAAAGATTACCTTCATAAAGGGCCCATCATCATAAAGGAAAGCGGGCTGGATCAGAAAGTCCTTGCCGGTGAGGCTGTGTGGTTGAAGAATGTTCAGACCGACAAGGATTTCCAGTACAGGGCAAAGGCAAAAGCAGAAGGCATTAAATCGGTATTTGCTGTTCCTCTGTTGGTCCAAAAGAAGGCAACCGGTGTCCTTAGAGTATACTCGCAAAGCATCCATAAATTTGATGATCAGGAAATTAAGTATTTGGAGGCAGTCGCCAATCTGAGCGCCATCGCTCTGGATAATGCCAGAAATCACAAAACATTGCAGATACAATGTGATCTGATGGCTGCGCACAAGTATCGTATTGACGACAATTAAGAGGAGAACCGTATGATTCGCCTTGGCATAAATGGATTTGGACGAATAGGCCGCCAGGTGCTGAAAGCCGTGATGGAAAGGCATCCCCAGGCCCTCTCCGTTGCTGCAATCAACGATCTCTTCGACGTGGAGACCAATGCCCACCTTTTCAAATATGATACAAATTACGGACGCTATCCTGGTGAAGTAAAGGTCAAAAAGGACAGCTTTGTTATCGATGGGCATGTAATCAAGAATCTTGCATTTCGCGACCCATCATCTATTCCGTGGGATGATGAAGGCGTCGATATAGTCATTGAGAGCACGGGCCTGTTTCTGACCGGTCCCAAAGCGTCGGCCCATATCGACGCGGGGGCAAAGAAGGTCATCATCACCGCCCCGGCAAAGGAAGAAGACATTACGGTGGTCATGGGCGTTAACCACAAAGAGTACAGACCCGGAAAACATCACATAATATCTAATGCCTCATGTACGACTAACTGCCTGGCACCGCCTGTGTTTGTCGTTCACAAGACCTTCGGCATCAAGAAAGGTATGATGACGACCGTTCACTCATACACCAATGACCAGCGCATCCTGGATCTTGCTCATAGAGATCTGCGGCGGGCTCGCGCGGCGGGGCAAAATATCATACCGACCACGACCGGCGCAGCAAGGGCGCTGTCTCTGGTGATTCCCGATCTCGCCGGTCTCTTTGACGGTTATTCACTTCGCGTGCCCACGCCCACTGTTTCGATCGTCGATTTCGTTGCGGAACTTGAGAGCAAGACAACAACGGAAGAGCTAAAAAAATCCCTCGAAGCCGCAAGCAGTAAGCAGTTCAGAGGTATCATGGCATGTGAAAAATCGGGTTTAGTATCCATGGACTTCAAGGGAAATCCGCATTCCTCGATAGTAGATATGGAGTTTACGCAGGTTCTTCAGGGCAACATGGCTAAAGTCGTTGCCTGGTACGACAATGAATGGGGATATTCCTGCCGCGTGGCAGATCTGGCAAATTACATTGCGCAAAAGGGTCTGAAGCAACAATGAAACACGCCCGTATTCTGGTAATAGACGATGATGCTGTTGCCTGTGAATTCTTACAGGAGGCTCTGTCGCGTGAAGGCCACAGGGTGGACACTTTTACATCCGGGAAAGAGGCCCTGAAAAAGGAGCTGTCCCACTACGATCTCCTCATGTCAGATATCAGAATGCCTGAAATCGATGGGCTTCAGTTTCTTCGTCATGTGCGTGAGAAATGGCCGGACTTGCCCGTTATCCTGATGACCGCTTACGGATCACTGGAAACCACCATGGAGGCGCTCAGACTGGGTGCGTGGGATTATATCAGCAAGCCATTTTCCCCTGAAGACATTCGTGCCATGGTGCAAAAAGTTCTCGAAGTTCGAGAACTGCGACAGAGGCGAATGCAAGGACAGCCTAAAATATCGGGAGAACCGCAATTCATCGGTTCTTCAGCTACCATGGTCGAATTTTATAAGCAGATCGTTCGCATAGCAGATGCAGATGCAAGTGTACTAATCGAAGGCGAAAGCGGCACAGGAAAAGAACTTGCAACAAGAGCTCTCCATCAATTGAGTTCACGGCGAGAGAAACCCTTTGTCGTCGTTCATTGCGGCGCTATCCCTGATACTCTTCTGGATTCAGAATTGTTCGGCTATGAAAAGGGGGCGTACACTGGAGCTGACCACAAACACGAAGGGCTGCTTGCTTCCGCTCATAGCGGGACAATCTTTCTTGATGAAATTACGGAAATGTCGCCCTCTCTCCAGGGAAAACTCTTGCGCTTCATGCAGAGCGGAGAGGTCCGGCGGCTGGGTGCTCACGAAGTACTGCACTTCAGTGTCCGGGTGGTGGCTGCAACAAACCGGGATATCGATGATGAGTTAAGAAAAGGAACATTCAGATCGGATCTCTTATATCGATTCGTCGTGCGTCTGCATATGCCGCCTTTACGGGAACACAAGGAGGATCTGCCGCAGTTAATCGAATCCCTGCTGAAAAAGATTGGATACCCTACCGTCCGCATTTCCGATGAGGCTATGGAACTTCTTATAGCCTATGGATGGCCAGGCAATGTCCGTGAGCTGCAAAATGTTCTTGAGCAGACGCTGCTCCTGTCGCCCTTTATGGTAATCCTCCCCGAACACCTTCCTGAAAGATTCCGTCTAAAACGGGATGAGACTCTTCCTCTTTTGCCGCCTCTGGAAGAAGCAGAACGAAAGCAGATCATCCAGGCGCTGCAAACCACGTCATGGAACCAGAGCCAGGCGGCTCAACTCTTGGGGATTGATCGAAAGACGCTGAGGACAAAGATTCAGCGCTATGGCTTATTGAAAGATGGCGCATCATGAGGAAGGTCTAAGGACGACGCCACATTCTCGACAATCGGAAAATACAAAACAATTTGAGTGCCCTCGTCGGGACTGCTCTTCATCTCGATCCTGCCGCCATGGATCTTGACGATATCCTGCACAATAGCCAAGCCCAAGCCACGCAGACCTTCATCCGTATGGGTACTGAAAAAAGGCTCACACACCCTTGCCAATAACTCAGGCGGAATGCCTGGACCGTTATCCTGGACGGTAATAGCGACGGCACTACTTTGCGGTACAGCTTTAGCGGTAACGGAAATTATCCCTCCTCCCGACATGGCCTCCAGGGCATTCTGGATGAGATTAAACAGGGCTGTCTGAACACGATATCTGTCGACGAAGAGACCGGGGATTTTTTCATCCACATCCACAATGAGTTGAATGCCCGATTTCTGCATAAGCGGTTCGACGAGGGGGAGCGTCTCGTTCAAGAGTTCAGGTACGCTTACGGCCTCAAAATGAGGCTCCGGAAGACGCGTGGCGTGACGCACATTTTGAATGACCGTATTGAGCCTTTGCGTCTGCTGAACTATGAGTTCCAGCTTTCTGCCCACATCCGGCGGCCATGCATCATGCTCCAGGAGCAGCTTCGCCAGACCAGCAATCGAGTGCAGGGGCGTGCCCAGGTCATGAGCCAGGGTCGCCGTCAAATGACCCAGGGCAGTTAGCTGTTGTAGCTGGTTCACCTGCTGCTGAAGTTGAACCACATTGTGTGTCGCTTCCTGGACCCTCTCCTCCAGGTGCCTTTGCAGCTCTTGATTCCGCGCCAGCACCCTTTCGATCTCCTCGGCCATTACATTAAAATGATCTGCCAGGTGGCCCCATTCATCCAGTCTGGCTATGGGAATCCTTTTGACGTATTTGCCTGCCCGGAAGTCATCAATAGTGTCAATGATAACACCCAGAGGCCTGCCGATTAGCCATCTGTAACTTAAGGCCAGCACAAACAGGATGGCAAACAAGAGGCCAATCGTGCTGAAGAGCAGGAGCCGTTTCGCACGGGCTAAGATTTCAAATCTCGTTTGAGAAAAAACAATAACGCCGACAAAAACCTGCGTGTCTCTCTCCGATAAAAATGGATACAACAGCCCCAGGGCGGGCCCGCCATCAGTGCTCAGTTCGACACGCTGCGTTTTTGATTTTTCCATGGCCGCCCCTATGATATTTTCAGGCCATTCATAGGGAACTCGCCCGGCACCCACAATATATTCCACTTCGCCATTTACGATGGAGAAAAGATCAATGCGCGCCAGTCTGTCATCTGATTTTATGTGGTCTTCCAACGCATCATCAAGTGCAGATAAACCTTTACCGGTAGGAAAATGCTGGTAGTACGTGCTTACCGTTTCTGCAAGATCGTAAAGCCGTTTTACCTGCTGTTCAATGAGGATAACATTCAGCACCCTTAATTGGATCCAGCCCCATATAGTCATGGTCACAGCAAGGCCCAGAACGGTCAAGACAATCAGGCGCGTCCGGACAGTCATATTGGACACCCTGTATATCGACCTCTCGATAAGACCCTTTAGTGTAGTCAAAATGAGCACCATGCGATATTGATTACGAAACCTTGACCCTCATACCAGAAAAAAATGGAAAACTCAATTGTTCCGTCAAACGCAAAAACGGCACAGAGATCATATCTCCATGCCTTTTAAGTTGTAGGCAGCATACAATTGTGCAATGGATCTTATTTCTGGGGAGGAGTTTCAGCGGGCGACGGCCTCGTTTCCCTGATGGGAGAAGCCTTTCTTATTATTTTTTTTACTACAACGGGAGTAACTCTGGTAGCTATATTCTTGCCGTCCTTCTTCAGGTAGTTAACTTTCACTTTATCGCCAATATTGATTCTTTCAACGGCTTTATCCAACTTAAATTCCATTATCTCCGTTTTTCCTCTGACGGTGCGTTCAACTGATATCGCCGTATCTGAGATATCCTTAACGACTCCTGTAATGCTCACTTTCGTTTCTTTAGGTGGTTTTACAGTAACTGCCTTAGATGGATCGGCCTTGGCAGGGGATTGCGATGTTCCGTCAATGGCGAAGACGGAAGCGCTGAAAATGAAAACAATACCTGCCGCTAATACCATCAGATGTTTCATTCCAGGCAGCCCCCTTCTTAATATTCCTTAAAACGCAATTTCCCGCATTCATTAACGGATTCTTATATCAAATAAATTTTTTCGTGCAATCTATATACCACATGAAGGTCTATTTTGAGATATTAAACTAACTATATACAATCACGGCAGATTAGATTAATGCCCCGAAGCAGGACGGGAGGCATATCATCAAGAGAATGGAGAATTAAACCCCAGTTGTTGAGTAATTTTTCATCAATTGCGTAATGATAAGCAAAGAGAAGCCGATCTACGATTTATTCGTAATCATTCTCAAAGCGGCGGGAATGATGTTGGCAACTATCGGCAGACGGCCCGGCTGTTCCCCGTCGCAGTCCAGAAGGACACGCTCATCAGAGAATGCACTGATCGTTTTCCCGGTCAGGATCGATACATCCTTGATGTCTTTGATTCTGCCATTATATAGTTTAGGGAAATGCCTGAAGACCTCGCCGAGGCTCAAATTCCCAATCACCGTTATATGGAACAGGCCGTCATCAATGATGGCATCCGGAGCCACCAGCATGCCCCCACCGTGATATCGACCGTTTGCCACAGCTATGTTCCAGGCAATGAGTTTTCTGTCATACGAGTTATCAATCTGAATATGCATATTCTTCTTGCCATAAAGCAGAACTGAAGCCAATGTCGCCCAGATAAAGGAAATAAAGGGGCCAAACGCCTTGCTGTTTTTATTGACGCGTTCATCAATTTCGCCGCCGAGGCCAAAACTGGCGATATTATGAAAATAGCGGATAACTGGACGTCCGTGATCATTGTAGTGCTGAAGTCGCCCCAGGTCAATGACCTTCACGTACCCTTTTTTAATCGTTTCTAGAGATTGTTCGATCCCTGCGGGAATTGGCACAGTCTTAATAAAATCACATCCCGTTCCAGTTGGCACAAACCCCAGCAAAGCATCATCCCGAATCGGTCCGCTTTCATCCATGAAGCCATTCACCACCTCATTAAGGGTGCCGTCGCCGCCCACACAAACGATCACTTCGGCTCCTTCAACAAGCTTCATCCTGGCAATCGTCGCTGCATCTCCCGGTCTTGCCGTCAGATATGAGGTAAAATAACCAAGGCGATCACGCGCCATAGACTGAATTCGGGGCCACTGCCTTTCTGTCGAGCCATTACCCGCTTGAGGATTTACAATGAAGACAATTTTCGTGGAAGCCAAAAGTGCAACCTTCTATCTCAGATATTGCTGTCAGCACAAAAACGCTTGAGATCCTCTATAAGACTTCTTTCTGCGATCATTTCACTACCTTCTTATGCGTCTATATATCCAGCAGTGCAAAAAGAAAAAAATGGTAACCAGGCCGCCCTGACGGATCATTTTCTTTGCAACTTTTCTCACTTCTTTCTGCCGATCCACTTTCTTGTCGGCGAGATACATGCCGAGTAAACCGCGATTAATCATGTGATGGAAGCGTGAATTGGGCAGGCGGGAGATGCTCCGGTCTGCCTGCCTATAAAAATGCCCCAGCCTTGCCGTCATCTCGCTGCTGCCAGGATAGTATGAACAGAAGTTCAAATCCCCGCCGACGCGATCCTCCTCCTGGTCGATCAGATAATCAAGCAGGATATGTAATCCTTGTACCCACGGGAAATATGCATCTTTGATGTGCTCAACCAGTTCCGCAGAACAATCTTCACGGAAAGCATGGGCAACAAGGCAGAAAATACCAAGAGTGGAGCCTGCGCAGGCCGCAAATTCATACCAGTTCATCTCAGGCAAGTGATCCTTCTGCGTATCAAACCATGCGGCCAGACGTGGCACACGCTCCTCGATCCTCACGTGCTTGTGGACTTGCAGTTCACAATAATAGCCGGCAAGTTCATGAAGGGCCGGTGCGATCAGATGATATGTCGGCAGCTTTTTGAGAATTTCCTGACAGGTCGCAACAAGAGACGGCAGGTAACCTCCATCATCCTGTTCATTTCGCAGACGGTAATAATGGTCACCGGATGCGCCAGGCGTCAGGGCATGATACATTGACTCATGAAGTGCGCGAAAATCATCCGGGTCCAGTGACGTGCTGCGATCACAGAGGTTATCGAGATAATCACTGATGGTCTGATAAGCGACGATGAATCGCACTGCCTCATGGTAGCGATCCCCCGCTAATAGGGCGTAGATTGACCCGCCTTCGCAATGGAAAGTCTTTGTATCAATGCTCATGAGGGCCTGTTTACGGAGCTCCGGATCAGGAATCTCAAGAGCCTTTTGTTTCCATTCTCTCAGGTGACGATGGACATCAGGCCGGACGCGGAGAATAATTTTTGTTGTCATCGCCCACAGGAAAGACAAATTGTTCGCCAAATTACGCTCCTCTATTTTGCCGATTGCCCTTATGGAATCAGCTCGCAAAAAGTCTCGCCAATCGCTCCCAGCCGGAATGCTTACATCCAAGAATGCACACGCTTGCGCTTAATAACACAAGGCATTTTTTAACTCAAGCACCATGCTGCTCAACTTAGAGGAATTGCCTTGACCCTCTATTTCTTTTCATGTTACCGCTAACAAAAAATAATCCCGTATACCCGATCTCCAAAATAGCGTGGCATCAGGACAGGCGCAACGTGATAAGACGAAAAAGAGCGGTCATTGGAACTGCAACAATTTATGCGTCATGAAGAAAGTATAATAGTTATTGGCGGCGGAGCAAGCGGCATGATGGCCGCAGGGAGAGCTGCGGAAATGGGCGCTCATGTCACCCTCCTGGAAAGAACGGGGAAACTCGGACAGAAAATCCTCGTGAGCGGCAAGACGCGCTGTAACCTGACAAATGCCAGGGAGTTGGATCACTTCATCTCTATGTATGGGTCAAACGGACGTTTTCTATACGGGGCATTTAATCACTTCTTTCGTGAAGATCTGGTCTCTTTCTTAAGCCGCTACGGTGTGGAAACAAAGACAGAGAGAGGCGGGAGGGTCTTTCCAGTTTCTGACAGGGCCGAAGATGTTGTCAGCGCGTTCCAGAAATATCTCATTGATCACGGTGTGGAGATATGCAGGCACAGCAGGGTCACAGGTATCGAAACCCGCAATAAACGGGTAACGGGTGTGGTGCTGGCAGACGGTAAACGCCGGGCGAGCGCCGTGATTCTGGCTGCAGGCGGTTCGACATATCCTGCAACCGGTTCTAGCGGTGATGGCTATACGATGGCTGCTGCCCTCGGCCACACCATAATTAAACTCCGTCCCGCATTAGTGCCCCTTGTTGTCGAGGAGATTCCTCACGCTAAGTCCATGCAGGGTGTGAGCCTGAGAAATGTTCGTCTCACGGCATTCCAGTGCCGTGCGGATAAAATTGATCCTTCGCTTGTGCCAAAAAGTGACATGGGCCGCGGCATAGAAAGCAGACGCCCACGCCCGCCGATCATCGAAAGCCGTATGGGTGAGATGCTGATTACCCATTTCGGCATCGGGGGACCGGTTACACTGCTTATGAGCCTGTCCATCGTTGATGCCCTGAAACGGGGGCCGGTTAGTGTCTCCATAGATCTCAAGGCGGCCCTTGATACGAAACAGCTCAGCAAGCGCCTTCAGCGTGATTTCGACCGCTTCAGCAAAAAAAAGTACAGCAGTATCGTAAAAGGTCTTGTGCCTGCCAAGATGGTGGATCCCATAGTATTGATGACAGGTGTCACGCCGGATAAGTGCGGATGGCAGATCAGCGCCGATGAACGTGAGAGACTCGTCGATCATCTGAAATCTCTGCGCTTTAATATCAAGGGTTCTCTCCCCATGTCATCTGCCATCGTGACGGCAGGAGGCATATCCCTGAAAGAAATTGATCCACGGACGATGGCATCGCGCAAGATAATGGGTCTATACCTTTGCGGAGAAGTAATAGACATTGACGCCGATACAGGAGGCTACAATCTCCAGGCGGCCTTTTCAACGGGCTACCTTGCCGGTGAAAGTACCGCGGCTTATATTAACTCCAGAGAGCCCTAAATCCATTGTCATATGAACCTTTAGAGTTGCCATTCCTGACCGGGGTTCGACATTGCGAGAGGGCAGGTAAATATCATTCCTCCTTTTCTTGCTCTTGCTTTTTTCCCTTTTTCTTCTCCTGTTTTTTTTCCTGCTTCTTCTCCTGCTTCATCTCTTCGTCAGGCTTCTGATCCTTTTCCGGCTCTGGTTTCTTTTCCTGGTCCTTTCCTTTTTCCTTCTCCTTCTTTTTCTTCTTCTCCTTCCCCTCTTCGGGGGCTTCCTTTGACGGCTTCGTTTTACTTGCTGCCTGATCTTTCGGCAGGGACAGCAGCGCCGCCTTTTCCGCCTTTATCTTTGCCAGTTCTTCGGTCCTCTTCTCGATATTGGCGATAACTTTCAGTCTGTCATTTATGGCCCTAATATTTGCGCGCAGCTTCTTAACGAGCGCATCTTTTTCGATCCCAGGAGATTCTACCCCTTTTTTAGCGAGGGAAGACAGGCGTTCCTCCAGCCTGCGACCGAAATGCGCCTTTTGTCTTCCTTGCGCCCCCTTGTTGCTTGATCCCATATTCTCTCCTCCCTTTCCGATTCACTTGTTTTTCGCGGCAGTCAACAGTCTGTAAAATATTCTCACTTTCCTGCCGTCAGATGATTGCTGGACATATATGTAGCAGGAAATAAGACTAAAAACCATCATATTTCGCAATGCGGTTACGGCAATGAAGCCCTCCATTTCTTCGGGATTCTACACGATGTGTTCAGGGGAGAAACGGGGAAAGATCAATCATCAGATATTTTCATAACCGGAAATCGCCGCTCTACGATTCTTTCTTATATACGAAGTTTCTTTGAGTAATCAACATTTCAAGTTCATCGAAAAAGGTTAATTGATGGTTAATGTTTTTGGACAAATTATCTTCAGTTGTTTTTGACGATTCATATTTCGACCAATCTAATTCAGTTTGCATATGCGCATCGCTCTCGGCAACAGGCAACAACAGGTAGACGAAACAATTTTCTCTTATCCAGCCCATGCAATCTTCGCCGTAACACCTTCTATTGACAAATATGCACCATTTCATACCGGCGTCCTTTCCTGTCTGTCTGATCATTCCCATTTTATTTATGCAATACCTCAACACCTAAGTAAAAATACAAGAACTAAAGCACATGCAATATTTCACTGAGACTCGGGTGGGGAATGATCCAGTTTTTCAATTCCCTCTTCCCCATGCGATTTGCAAGAGCCAGGCTCATCGAAGCGATCAGCTCACCGGCATCTTCGCCCACGATCGTTACACCGATCAGGCTATCCCCGGAAAATACCGCCTTTAGGAAACCACTCCCTTTGAGTTCCGTCCTGGCCATGATATTGGCCCCATATTCGACCCTCCTTGTCTCTATATTTAGACCCAACTCGAGTGCCCGCTTTTCCGTAAGACCAACACGGGCCACATTCGGGTGAGTATACACGACGGAAGGAACTGCGTCCTCCCTGTATGTGACTGAACGATCGCCATAGAGGTAGCTCGCAACTGATCTTCCCTGCTGTATGGCCCTGTGCGCAAGCATGATCCCACCCGTTACATCACCGACGGCATAGATGCTCCGCACGTTGGTCATCTGGCGGTCATCGACAGAGATCCCCTTCTGATCATACAGGATACCGCATCGATTCAATTCGTCTGTGTGCAAGAGAGGTTTTCTTCCTGTACACATAAGGACACAATCGGCGGAGAGTTCAATTTGTTTTCCATTTTGCAGAGCTTTCAACGATACCCCTTTTGAAGTCTCCTCTAGAGCCTCCATACGTGTTGACGTGTAAATCGCAACACCCAGGCGGATAAGGTCATGCCTTATTAAATCGTCGGCCTCTCTATCCTCACATGGCAGTAGTCCATCCAAGAGTTCAACGATGGTAACCCTAACGCCGAGCTCAGCCAGGAATGTGGCAATTTCAATCCCGATGAAGCTGCCGCCGACAATGATGATAGTTTCCGGCAGGGTCTCAAGAGCGAGGAACCCGTCGGATGTTAAAATCTTACTGGATGTCTGGAAACCACGCGGCAGGAGCGGTTCCGAACCCCAGGCAATAATGATGTTATCAGCAGTCAGGTGATGCCTTTGGCCCGCAATGGAAATCCACTCTACTTCCCGGGAAGAAATAACGTGCCCCTCTCCGGCCTTCATATCCACACCTGCGTCATCAAGAGACTGCTCCACACCTTTGGCGGAAAGGATGACCATCTGCCGCTGATGGCGTTTGATCGCAGCGAGATCCACCCTCGCCTCACCCGTAGAAATACCGAGGCGCTTCAATCTCTTGAGGTTCATGTATTGCCTGCTGCAAGCCAAAAGCGCCTTTGTGGGAATGCAGCCGCGATGTGTGCATGTGCCGCCCCACTGATTTTTCTCGACGACGGCAACCCGTGCTCCCCATCTGGCCGCGTGTTCGGCCGCCGCATGGCCTCCGGGACCGGCTCCGATGATGATAAGATCGTACGTATCAGACACTATAATGCCTTCCCTGACTCGGTCTGAGAGATTCCTGCCGCATGGTAGGAACTGCGCACCAGAGGGCCTGATTCAACGTGTTTAATCCCCAGCTCATACGCCATCCCTCTCATTGCCTCGAACTCATCCGGGTGGTAATATTTCATGACGGGCCAGTGATCGCGTGTAGGCCGCTGATACTGGCCAATGGTCACCATTTCACAGTGAACTCGAGCCAGGTCATGGAGCAATACCATAATGTCACTCCCGCTCTCTCCGAAGCCAACCATGAATCCCGACTTGACGATAATTTCCTTCTCGCTTAATTGGCTTATCCGGTGAAGCAATTCGAGGGACAGATGATAATTTCCCTGCGGTCTTATGCGGCTGAAAAAAGCGGGGACAACTTCCATATTGTGGTTAATCACATGAGGTTTGCTCTTGACTATGTATTCCAGGGCATCCCAATTACCGGAGAGGTCCGGAATAAGAACTTCCACCCGGCATCCCGGCACTTCCTGATACAGCCTTTCCACGCAACGGGCGAACATCCCTGCCCCTCCATCGGAGAGGTCATCCCTAGTGACTGATGTAATAACTATATACCGGAGTCCCAGTTCTTTGACGGCCTGGGTGAGCCGTTCCGGTTCCATCTCGTCCAATCCATCCGGCGTCCCGTGCCGGACATTGCAGTACAGGCAGTTTCTCGTACAGATATTCCCAAGGATTAAGAAAGTGGCCGTCCCGGAATGAAAGCATTCAGTGACATTGGGGCAATGTGCCTCCTGACAGATGGAATGGAGATTGAATTGCGACAGAATCCCTTTCACATGCCGGAACTCATGCGAGGCAGGGAGTCTCACCTTTAACCATTCAGGCTTCCTTTTTATCTGCATTCACACCCTGAACCCTTTTCTTCGCTTTGGCGAAACTGAAAAGACCGAAAACGAGGAACATAACTCCCATGATCAGCTGCGGCAAGGCAGCTTCAATCCGACCAGTTTCGATAAAATGCCCCACTGCCTGCGCCAGATTTATAAGGCCGAAGAAAAGGAAAAGGGCAGGTGCGATGTAGTTGACCAGTTTGCGCGCATCTACGGGAAGTTTAGGTAGTCCCAGCGCCTGCCCACCGACAGGAGCCTGATCAACTTTGCCCGGCTGTGCCGGCGCCGGCTTTTCTTCAAAGGCATCCTTTTCCTTACCGGCAAGAGCCCAGATGATCTTGTCTCTTTCTCTCGGATTTTTGACCGTTTTAAGTTTTCTTATGAGTTTGTCTCTTTCCATATTCCTCCACATCCCTCGCTTACGTATGTCTATGCCTGATTCTTGCCTCTGCTTATCCCCAGCATACGTCAGGTTCCCTTGCCGCCTTGACATCATCCAGGCGCCTTACGGCAGTGGTGAGCGGCGCTGACTTTACCAGATCTGGATTCTCCTTCGCCTCCCTGGCAATGACAATCATCGTATCGCAGAAGGCATCAAGGGTCTCCTTGCTTTCCGTCTCGTTGGGCTCGATCATAATGGCCTCCGGTACGATCAGGGGGAAGTATATCGTCGGCGGGTGATAGCCGTAATCGAGTAGACGCTTGGCAATATCCGAGGTGTGGACGCCGCTCTCCTTGACCTGCCTCTTTCCCGAGAAGACACACTCGTGCATGCATATCCGGTCATAGGGAAGATCGTAATAGGGCCTTAAGCGCTCCTTCACGTAATTGGCATTGAGCACGGCGGTTTCACTTGCCTTCTTCAAGCCGTCAGGCCCGAGAGATCTGATATATGCGTAGGCCTTCACCATCACATTAAAATTTCCATAGAATGCCCTAACCCGACCGATACTGTCCGGAAAGTTATACTTCCAGTCGAATCTTTTCCCTTTTTTTACGACACGAGGCACGGGAAGATACCGAACCAGATCTTTTCTAACTCCCACGGGACCGCTTCCGGGACCACCACAGCCATGGGGCGTCGAGAACGTCTTGTGGAGATTGAGCTGAATGACATCGATGCCCACGTCGCCCGGTTTTGTAACTCCCATAAAGGCGTTAGCATTGGCGCCGTCGCAGTACAATATCCCTCCTCTTCTGTGAACAATGTCAGAAACCTGTTCAATATTTCTCTCAAAAAGACCGAGGGTGTTGGGGTTCGTAATCATCAGTCCCGCCACGTCCTTCGTCATCAGTTCCCGAAGATGGCCGATATCAACACCACCTTCGGCATTTGACCGCACGGTGACGACATGGTAGCCGCACAATGCCCCGGACGCAGGGTTTGTTCCGTGCGCGGTATCGGGGATCAGAATCTTTGAGCGCTTCTGTCCCTTCTTCTCAAAATATTTCTTAATGACCATGACGCCGGTGAGTTCGCCATGCGCCCCTGCGGCGGGCTGGAGGGCAAAATCGGCCATACCGAATATCTCGCTCAAATACTGCCTGAGTTCGTACATGATCTGTAACGATCCCTGGGAAAATTTAACGGGAGCATGAGGATGGAGGTTTGTAAATCCCGGCAGACGAGATACCTCCTCATTGATCTTGGGATTGTACTTCATGGTGCAAGAGCCGAGAGGATAGAAGCCCACATCGACACCGAAATTCCGTTTCGATAGCTGTGTATAATGGCGGATGAGATCCACCTCCGCCACCTCAGGCAGATCCACATCATCCCTGAGCAGACTCTCGTTAATAATATCTGCAACGACTACCCCAGGCACATCCAATTTCGGAATTCCTGTGGCTGTCCTTCCCGGCCTGCTCTTTTCAAATATGAGTTCCATGAATTACCTCCGGCTTACATGTTATTCTGCAACAATCGATAGCACCCTGTCCATATCTTCTCTCGTAAGCATTTCTGTGGCACAGAAAAGAAGGGAGTTTCCAAGCTCAGGATAATCCTTTCCGAGGTCATATCCGCCTATGATACCTGCAGCTTCAAGCTTCTGGTTGACCTTCTTCGGATCAGGACATTGAATGACGAATTCATTGTAAACAGGGGCGGGGAAGACCACCTCCCATCCCGCGAGTTCCGAGAGCTTACGTTTCAGATAATGAGCTTTCCGGACGTTGAGCTCCGCCAGTTTTTTGAGGTTTTTTCCGAGACTGACGAGATAGACGGCAGCAGCCAGGGCGCAGAGGGCTTCATTGGAACAGATATTTGATGTGGCCCGTTCCCGTCTTATATGCTGCTCCCTTGTTTGCAGCGTCAGGACAAATCCCCTTTTGCCTTCTTTGTCCACTGTGGCTCCGGCGAGTCGGCCGGGGATCTTTCTTAAGAATTTTCCCGTGCTCGCAAAAATCCCGAGATATGGACCTCCATAGTTCATGGGGTTCCCGAAGCTCTGCCCTTCTCCCACTACGAAGTCTGCTCCCATTTCACCTGCGGGCTTAAGAATACCCAGCGACGTCGCTTCCGTAAATCCTGCGACGAGAAGTGCGCCCCTTGCATGCACTGTGGACTCGATGGACGAAACATCCTCGATGACTCCAAAAAAGTTGGGGCTCTGAACCAGGACCGCTGCCGTTCTGTCATCCACAGCCTGCGACATGGCATCCCCGTCAAGCTGGCCGGATTTACCATAAGGAACTTCAACGACCTCGTAGCCATTTGCCCAGGCATATGTGCCGACTACCTGCCGGTACTCAGGATGGACGGAACGGACAATGACGATTTTCTCCCTGTTCAAGGTCTTGGCAGCCAGCACCGCAGCCTCGGCCATTGCTGAAGCGCCGTCATACATGGAAGCATTGGCAACCTGCATCCCAGTGACCTTCGCTATCATGGTCTGGTATTCATAGATGGCCTGAAGGATTCCCTGGCTGATTTCCGCCTGGTAAGGGGTATAAGCTGTGTAGAACTCGGAGCGAGAAATTACATGTCCCACAACGGCAGGGATATAGTGATTGTAAACCCCTGCCCCCATCAGGGTAATCGGGGAAACGGCATTTCGGGAACTAATGCCTTTCATCAGTGCTGCGACCTCCTGTTCGGAAAGGGCGAGCGGCAGATCAAGGAGGCCTCTTAATTTATATCTTTCGGGAATATCGGCAAATAGCTCATCCACCGTTTTGATGCCGATAATCTCCGTCATCTGTCTTTGATCTTCCGGGGTGTGTGGAACGTAATCCATATCGCGATCCTTTCTCTGGTCTGCTTCGAACAGTTTGACATCGCATGGTCTATATGAAACAATCCTGAAATAGAATTGCTGCGTCTAGGCCGCAATAGAATGAAAAATTAGTGCTTCTCCTCTTTGATCATCTCCGTGTAGCGGGCTGCATCCATGAGGTTATTCAATTCGGCGGGATCATCCATCTTAAGTTTAGCCATCCAGCCTTTTCCAAACGCATCCTGATTTACAAGCTCCGGGTGCTCCTCCAGCTCTTTATTAACTTCTATGACTTCCCCGCTCACGGGCGAGAAGACATCAGAAACTGACTTTACGGATTCTACAACCGCCATCGGTTCCATTTGCTTGACTTTCTTCCCTATGGCCGGGAGCTCCACAAAGACAACATCGGTAAGCAACTCCTGAGCGTGATCGGTAATGCCCATCTTAATCGTTCCGTCCCCGTTATCCATTGCCCATTCGTGTTCTTTTGAATACCTTCTGTCTGCTGGATTTTGCTTTGACATTGCTTTCCCCCTTCAGTCTATTTCCCCACCTCTCGAGCCCAGTTTGCCGTATGTCCCGAGAATATCATTTCCGCCTTCTGTAAAAGGGCAGTTCCACAATCCGCGCCCTGGCATGGTGGTCACGGATCTGGATGAGAATATCCGTACCAGGCCTGCTGTAGGGTACCGGAACAAAAGCCAGCCCCACGGCCTTCCGCAAGGTAGGGGTATATGTCCCCGATGTAACTATGCCCACTTCAGTTGCATCCTTAAAGACCTTGTACCCGTGTCTCGCTATTCCTCTTTCTTCCATCTCGAAGCCAACCAGTTTTCTCGCTAAGCCCTCTTCTTTCTGCTTTTTCAGGGCCGAACTTCCGACAAAGTTTTTCTCCAGATTCGTCACCCATCCGTAGACGACCTCCAGTGGGGTAATCGTTTCGTCCATGTCATTTCCATATAACATCATCCCCGCCTCCAGACGCAGGGTATCCCGCGCGCCTAATCCAACAGGTTTAAGGCCCAAGCCCGCCCCGACCTCCAGAAGTTTATCCCAGATTTCTCCGATCCTGCGGCTATCCGTATAGATCTCAAATCCGTCCTCTCCTGTATACCCGCTGCGCGACACAAGAGCAGGTATATCGATAACCCTCGTATCTTTGGCATGGTAGTAAGTCAAAGGGGCCAAATCATCTGACATAAGGCTCTGAAGAATCTCCCGTGACAGGGGGCCCTGCAGATCTATCTTGCCTGTTCGATCACTATTATCAACAATTTCCACATCGGACAGTCCCCTTACATTTCTCTGCGTCTCTATCCATGAGTAATCCTTATCCTTCGTCCCGGCGTTCGTGACAACCAGATAGCGCTCCTCTCCGAGGCGATAGACCGTTACATCATCTATGATGCCGCCCTTTTCATTAGTCATGACGGAGAGCTTGATCTGTCCTATGGACTGTCCTTCTATATTTCTGCTCAGCACCCATTGTAAAAGCTCAAAAGCCTGAGGTCCCTTGACCTCTATCTCTCCCATGTGACAGATGTCAAATAGCCCCGCTTTCATCCTGGTCGCATGGTGCTCTTCAATCACATTGCTGTATTGAACGGGCATGGCCCAGCCGCCGAAATCAATTATTTTTGCACCAAGTGCGACGTGACGATCGTGGAGTGGGGTTTTCTTCATTGACGGTTCTCCTCCGGTATGTGGACAGCTTTGCATCGTGCAAATCATGTCCGTCAAGCTGGTTCGATGAAAGAGCCTGTTTATGATTTAAAACCAGTACTTGCAGTAAATGAGGGACCAGATTACGAGAATAAAAATTACGAAGAAAAATACTTGTTTTCTTGAAATCCGTAGATCTTGCAACGAGATTCTTGCAAATTTTGCAGATTGTCCATTTCGATTCAATAGGATACTGTAAACAGAGGAGGGGGTAGCTTTTCCTATATGCTGCCCGGTTCGCCCAGTGGCAGAATAAGTAGCATAGGCGAAGCTATATTTCAAGGCATAAAAAATATTGTCCTGCTCGTTTAGTGTGTGGAAAAGAAGATAAGTTCTGGAACACGAAAAATAAAAGAGAATGTCAGATATTTCCGGAAATACCGTTACCGGTAACCGCTTTCATCTTTTCAAAAGTCCTTTCAAAGAACTCTTGCCTCTGCTTCGGAACGTATAGTGCGCCTTCGCAATCGATGATCAACTTACCTTCAAGATGGTCAATTTCATGTTGTGCGACACGGGCAACATAATCCGTGTAGCGTTTGTTTATTCTGCGCCCGGTCACATCAAACGCCCTGACTTTAATTTCGGGATATCTGCTCACTTCAACCTGGATTTCGGGGCATGAGAGACAGCCCTCAGTCATCGTCAGCATTTCGCCCCGGGCTTGAGTAATACGGGGGTTGATCAAGAGCTCGTAATCGCTCTCACTCTTTGACCAGCCCTTTTCATTGAATCCTTTATTTCTGAAGATAATTATTTTCTTACTTATACCGATCTGCGGAGCGGCCAAACCTGCAGCTTCATCCATGGACAGGAAGGCGTCGACGAGAGCGCTGATCTCCTTTTTTCTTTCTTCATCGAAGGGAACCTGTATATCCTCACACAGCCTCCTCAAGAGAAGGGCTTCCTCTTCATTAATCCTTTCGTCCTTCCACAGTGTGAGGACTCTTACTTCAGACATCGCCTCCTCCGTAACACGTTCTAGTTGTTTATATAGCATCGCGCACCCATTATTTCAAGTTTCTTGCGGTTTCAAATACCCTTGATAATTTCACGGATGTCTGCTAATTTTCCTTGACTATTGAAACTTGGAAACCACCTAAAATAACAGCAGAAGCAAGAGTGCAATCTTGATAAACGCAATCGTAACAAACAGGGCTCGGCAGGAATTTGCCAGATTGATGAAATTTGAAAACGGAGGGCCGCCGATCACAAATTCGGGCAACTCGAATAAACTTCCTCTCCTGTACATACACATTCCCTTCTGCGAAAAACTATGTCCCTACTGTTCTTTTCACCGCGTCGTCTTTAACAGCGCCCTCTGTCATGATTACTTCAAAGCCTTGAGGAAGGAGATCATGCTCTATAAGGGCAAGGGGTTTGATTTCAGCGGAATCTACGTGGGGGGAGGAACGCCCACGATCCTCGTTGGAGAACTCGAAGAGACATTAAACCTGGCACGGGAATGTTTTTCCATTCGGCAGATATCCGTGGAGACAAACCCGAATCATCTGACAGATGAAACCATCTCCGCTCTTAAGCGCGCCGGCATAAACCGGCTTTCCGTTGGAGTCCAAACCTTTAACGACCAACTGCTTCGGAAGATGGATCGATATGACAAGTACGGGAGTTGCGAGGTCATAACTGAGAGGCTATTGCACACCCTGGGTCATTTTGATACCCTTAACGCAGACATGATTTTCAATTTCCCTTCCCAGACCATGACCATGTTGGAGAGGGATCTCGAAATCCTCGCGGATATAGGATTAGACCAGATCACATACTACCCTCTCATGGTTTCAGATTCCACTCGTCAGGCGGTAGGTGAAAAGTTCGGGCATGTAAATTACGCAAAAGAGGAGCAATTCTACCACCGGATTACAGAACGGCTGACGCCGGCATACCGGCACTCATCTGCTTGGTGCTTTTCGAAAAATGCCGCCATGATTGACGAGTATATTGTGGATTACGATGAATACGCAGGTATAGGCAGCGGGTCTATCGGTTATTTGAAGGGTATATGCTATGCCAATACCTTCAATATTGCGGAATACATCTCGCAGGTCAACCGCGGTGAAATACCTATCATGGCCTCCCGATCCTTCCAGCTCAAAGATCGGTTGCGCTATGATTTCCTCATGAAACTCTTCGGCATGAATATGGACATCGGGGCAGCACGAGCGAAGTATGGGGGAATTTTTTATCAGGCTCTCTGGTTTAATATTCTTGCTTTTATCCTTGCGGGTGCCTTACAGTATCGCTCATCTCATCTTCACTTGACAAAGCGAGGATGTTATCTGTGGGTGATTATGATGAGGGAGTTTTTTATCGCAGTCAATAACTTTCGTGATTTTTGCCGATCTGAATAGTATTATAGATACGAGACGTCATATTTTTTGAACCGCGCGGTGACATATGACAAAACAAAAGCTCGATGACCACAGGATGACATTATTGAGAGGCCTCCCCAAGATTGACGAGGTAATGCTCTCTCTGGAAAAAGAAGGGGCATTTGCCGGAACCCCTAAATATATAGTCAAGTCCATCTGCCGATCGGTTGTGGAAGAGCTGAGGCAGGAGATCCTGGACAAACAGATGGATGTGAAAGAAAAACGCCTGCCCACGGCGGGAGAGGTCGTCGATAAAGTCATGCGAATCATAGGTGGGCTTCATCAGTACAGACTTCGCAAAGTGGTAAATGCGACAGGCGTAATTTTGCACACAAACCTGGGCAGAGCGCCCCTATGCGCGGACGCCGTGCAGCGGCTCATGGAGATAGCGGGGGGATACTCGAATCTGGAATATGATCTTGGCAAAGGGGAAAGAGGACTCCGTTATGACCACGTGCAAAGGATTCTCTGCGAGTTATCCGGTGCGGAAGATGCGCTGGTCGTCAATAACAATGCCGCCGCCGTTCTGCTTGGGCTTAACACCCTTGCGGAGGGGAAGCAGGTTATTGTGTCCAGGGGAGAGCTTGTTGAAATTGGAGGTGAATTCCGCATACCGGAAGTCATGGAAAAAAGCGGGGCATATCTCTCTGAAGTGGGAACGACCAACCGAACCCGCCTCAAGGATTATGAGAAGGCCATTGGCCCGGATACAGCGCTCATCCTGAAGGTTCACACGAGCAATTTTAGAATTATCGGCTTTACGGAAGATACGGATCTCGCATCCCTTGTTGCCCTGGGTAAGAACTATGGCATACCTGTGATGTACGACCTGGGCAGCGGTTGTCTTGCAGAGCTGGATCGCTATGGTCTGGAGAGAGAAACTACGGTCCGTGATGTCCTGGCAACGGGCGTGAGCGTCGTGACCTTCAGCGGCGATAAACTGTTAGGCGGCCCTCAGGCAGGCGTCATCCTCGGAGAGAAGGAAATTCTCCAGATAATCAAGAAGAATCCGCTCAATAGGGCCCTTCGTATCGACAAGTTGACTCTGGCTGCCTTAGAGGCGACATTGATGCAATATCTGCAACCGGAAATGGCCGTAAAGCGGCTCAGGGTCCTCATGGCATTGACAGAAAAGCTCGCGGATGTCGCGAAGCGGGCAAGGAAACTTCTGTCTATTTTGAGAAAAGAGCATCTTGAAGGGCTGGCTATCTCTATGAAAAAAGGATTTTCCATGTCAGGAGGAGGTTCCCTTCCCGGGCAAGAGATTCCGACAATGCTCCTCAGTATCGTATCAGCGCGCATGTCGCCAAGCAGCATTGAGGAACGCCTCAGGCGTCTCGACGTTCCGATAATAGCACGCATTGCAGAAGACGAGGTTCTCTTCGACATGAGAACCATAGAGGAGGGTGAATTCCCTTATATTAGGGACGGGTTAAAAAAGATCATCTCACCATGAGAGATATGCTGACGGGTTCCCAGGGACGAAGAGCCGATGAATTCATCGTTGCTTCTCATGAAGCGGGGTTAAGGCTTGATATCTATCTTACCCTTAAGGATTTGGGTTTATCACGCTCTCAGATCAAGAAGTCTGTAGATGACAGACTGGTGCGGGTGAACGGCGTCCATACCAAGGTCAATTACCGGTTAAGGTCCGGAGATATTGTAGAGATCGACAAACGGGAACCAGTCGCCTGCCATGCTTTACCGCAAGACATCCCTCTGACCATCGTCTATGAAGATCAGCATATCCTGGTAGTTGACAAACCGGCTGGAATGGTTGTCCATCCGGCAGCGGGACATGCAGAGGATACAATGGTGAATGCCATCCTTCACCATTGTCAGAACCTTTCCGGAATCGGCGGTGTCCTGCGTCCCGGAATTGTCCATCGTCTGGATAAAGGAACTTCGGGACTCATGGTAGTGGCCAAATCGGATGAGGCACACCAGGGGCTGGCCGGCCAGTTCAAGCGGCATGAGGTTAGAAAGACATACACAACCCTCGTCTATGGCAATCCAAAGGAAGATGAGGGCGTAATAGATGTGCCTTTGGGGAGGCATCCGGTTGATCGAAAGAAGATGTCTACGAAAAGCCGGCGGAGCAAAGAGGCGATTACGCGCTGGCGGGTGCATGAGCGGTTCGGCATGGCAACCATGTTAGACGTGGACATCGTAACGGGGAGAACACACCAGATCAGGGTTCACCTCTCCGCCTTGGGTTATCCTATCGTGGGCGACAGCATGTATGGCAACCCCAAAAGGGCCAACAATATTCACGACACCTTCGTGAGATCAAAACTGAAAGCAATGAAACGGCAGGCCCTCCATGCGGCAAGGATCGGATTTGTTCATCCTGTTACTTTGCAGGATATGGTATTTACATCTCCCCTGCCGGAAGACATGGCCCGATTAGCGGATTTTCTCAGGAGATATGTGCAGGTATAATCCATGCATCTGAAGAGTATTACCATCGATCAGTCAAAATATCCTAATGAGGACTTCTATCCCTTTAATTTGCCCGTCTTTCAGGAAACGAAGCGCATAACATTCAACGCTCCCGTAACTTTTTTTGTAGGTGAAAACGGATCAGGCAAGTCAACCTTATTGCAGGCTCTGTCCCGTTCATGCGGCATTCACATTTGGCGGGAGACGGAAAGAACCCGCTATAACCATAATCCGTATGAAAACAAATTCTGCGATTACCTGGCAATTGATTGGTCAAACGGCAGGGTGCCAGGCTCATTTTTCGGTTCCGATATCTTTCATCACTTTACAGAAATCCTGGACGAGTGGGCGGCGGCAGATCCAGGACAACTCAGGTATTTCGGCGGTCGATCCCTGGTCACTCAGTCTCATGGCGAATCTCTCATGTCGTTTTTCAAAGCACGTTATCAAATCAAGGGTCTCTATCTATTGGACGAACCGGAAACAGCGCTCTCTCCACGCACCCAGCTTGCACTGCTCGAATTCTTGACGGAGACAAGCATGAAGGATCATGCTCAATTCATTATTGCAACCCATTCGCCGATACTGCTTGCATGTCCCCGTGCTTTGATATACAGTTTTGACTACAGTCCGATAAGACAAATATTTTACGAAGAAACAGAGCACTACAAAATCTACAAGGACTTTCTGGAGGACAGGACCAATTATATAAAACCGTTAAAATAAGAACGCATGAACTCCGATGCAGGAACGGCTATTGACTTATTGTATTTAAGATATCAACATATAATCCTCACCGAAGAAGTGTAGACATGAACGATCAAGAAAAAACGAGAGAACAACTGATAAAAGAGATCAATGACCTGCGCGCCCGTGTTGCAGAACTGGAAGAATCAGACGCAGAGCGAACGCAGGCAAAGGAGGCCCTCTCACAAAGTCTGGAAAAGTTGAAAAGAGCAACAGGGTTTATCATCGATGTCATAGTCATGGTCGTCGAGACAAGGGACCCATTTATGGCTGGACATCAAGAGAGGGTGGCGGACCTTGCCCGCTCTATTGCAGCGGAAATGAATTTATCGGAGGAGATCATTGACGGCATCGGTATGGCCGGCATAATCCATGATTTGGGAAAGATATCCATACCGTCGGAAATTCTTGGACAGCCCCGTAAACTCAATGACATCGAATATAGTTTTGTAAAAACTCACCCTGAAATAGGATATCAAATGTTGAAAGACATAGACTTCTACAGGCCTGTTGCCCTCATTGTCTATCAGCATCATGAACGGATGAATGGTACCGGCTATCCACAAGGCATCAAGGGAGAAGATATCCTTCTAGAGGCGAGAATCCTGGGAGTGGCCGATGTTGTTGAAGCAATATGCAGGCATCGTCCTTACAGGCCTGCATCGAAAATAGATAAGGCTTTGAAAGAAATCTCTCAATACAGCGGTGTTCTCTACGATCCGGAAGTGGTTGATGCCTGCACGAGACTCTTCAGTGAAAAAGGGTTCAGATTTAAATCCCGTTAGAATTGATAGATAGTGGAAAACGGCCTGGCGTTCGACGAAGCCTGCAAGGTCGAGTGCTCGCCGGAAACGCATCCCGCAAACGCCGCCTCGTACATGGATAAAGGGGCGCTGCAAATATTTCATCTTTGCCGGAAACATCACTCTTGCAATTAATAAGCTAATGTTCAGGTTTTCAAAAAAAGGCCCTGTAGAATATCTGGAGGCCACCGCACTTACGGGCTGCGATTTCCTGACCCATGCTTTTTGCACCCGGCACGGCGGCCTAAGTCGTGGCAATTTTGTCAGCCTCAATTTCAGTTCGACAGAGGGGGATAGCAAGGAGCATATCCGGGCTAACTGGAGAAATCTCGCCGATGCTTTTAAAATTGATGTGGCGCGGTTTCTCGTGGTCAATCAAGTTCATGGGGAGGAGATTCTCACTATCGATCGTCCTCTCGCTGATCTCCTTGTTCCTGAGCCTCCTCAATTTGATGCTATCATAACGGATCAGCCGGGAGTTGCCATTGGCATTAAAACAGCTGATTGTGTGCCAATCTTCTTTGTGGACAAGGTCAAGCGAATCATTGCAGTCGCCCATGCAGGTTGGCGGGGAACCGCGCTCTCGATTGCCGCAAAAGTCGTAGAGGCCCTCATCGCGAAATTCGCCTGCCGTGCAGAAGACATTATCGCTGCTATCGGACCTGCTATCGGCCCCTGCTGCTATCAAGTGGATGAGCCGGTATTTAATGCCATGAGAGGACATAAAGGTCGGGAGTCTTTTCTTACCCCCGCCCCGGAAGAGAAGAGATGGATGCTTGATCTTTCTCTTGCCAATAAGATACAGATCATGGGCATGGGTATCCTTGATAGAAATATATACACCGCGCACTGCTGTACTTCCTGCAGCAGGGATATGTTCTACTCCCATAGAGGCGAGGGAGGGACCACGGGAAGACAGCTCAACTTTATTATGCTCACACCTCCATAAGAAATTGGATTTAATAATCGGAAGCTCCTTCGCATTGCCTCAAGTGAAAGACTCGAACCGACGAAGTAATTCCGGCTCTCGTCGCGGTTAATTTGTAAAAGTTCAAAGGTCTTTTCGCTTTGGTGTTCGGGAAACATCGTATTTAAAAAGTGCTTGACATGGAGGGACGGTTGATATAAATTATAAAAAAATCATAGAAAGGCTTAAATAAAGTCCTTCCTTTTGGATTGTCTCAAGAACCCAATTTAACAACTCAATACTAATCCAAGTAATTCTTTATATACTTCGTTGTATGTTAATTCTGCCATAATTGTACTTAATAACTGTGGCTTGAACTGGGAGTCGGGAGCTTTGGTGGTTATTTGTCAAAACTAAAACAGAGAGGTGCGAACAAGAGAATTAACTATGAATATCGAAGAAATTAAAAGATTGCCGATCAGTGAACTTACAAGCATGGCAAAGGATTTGAGCGTCGCCGGCGCGAGCGGTATGAGAAGACAGGATCTGATCTTCGCGATATTGCAAACTCAAGCCGAGAAGAACGAGAGCATAACGGGGTCTGGGGTTCTGGAGATACTTCCTGACAGTTTTGGCTTCCTCAGGGCCGTTGATTATAATTATCTCCCGAGCCCTGATGACATCTACATCTCGCCGTCACAAATCCGGAGATTCAGCCTCAGGACCGGTGATACAGTATCAGGTGAGGTAAGACCGCCGAAGGATGGTGAAAAATATTTCGCCCTCCTCAAGGTGGATACGGTTAATTTTGAAAGTCCGGAAGCTGCCAGGGACAAGATACTCTTTGACAACCTCACGCCGCTCTACCCGGAGCAGAAGGTGAACCTTGAAGCCGATCCGGAGAATTTTTCGACGAGGATCATGGATCTTTTCACACCTATTGGAAAGGGTCAGAGGGCGCTCATTGTGTCGCCGCCAAGAGCGGGGAAGACCGTGCTTCTCAAAGATATCGCCCACAGCATATCAACCAACCACGAAGAAGTCATCTTAATGGTCCTATTGATTGATGAGCGACCGGAAGAGGTGACCGACATGCAGCGGAGCGTAAAGGGGGAGGTAATATCATCAACATTTGACGAACCGGCCACACGGCATGTTCAGGTGGCGGAAATGGTGATTGAAAAAGCAAAGCGTCTCGTTGAACATAAAATGGATGTGGTGATTCTCCTTGATAGCATCACGAGGCTCGCCAGAGCTTATAACACAGTGGTCCCGCCAAGCGGCAAGGTTTTATCCGGCGGTGTTGATTCTAACGCACTACATAAACCGAAACGATTCTTCGGCGCCGCCCGAAATATAGAAAATGGCGGCAGCCTGACGATCATTTCCACGGCCCTCATCGACACGGGAAGCCGAATGGATGAAGTTATCTTCGAAGAATTTAAGGGCACCGGCAATATGGAGCTTCACCTGGACCGCAGGATTGCAGACAGACGGGTATTCCCCGCTTTTGATCTCATCCGCTCCGGCACAAGAAAAGAAGAACTCCTGATACCCAAGAATAACCTTAACAAGATATGGATTTTAAGGAGACTTCTGCAGGAGATGAACCCCGTAGAGGCTATGGAATTTATCGTCGACAAGATACGCAAGACGGAAACGAACCAGGCCTTCTTAAATTCCATGAATCAGTAATAATTATTAAATTTGCGAGGCGTGAACTGGCGCCCGTCAACATGCTGCAGAGGAGGATAATAACAAACGATGAAGGAAGGTATTCACCCGGGATATGCGAAGACGACAATCACCTGTGCGTGCGGAAATGTGATTGAGACAATGTCCACCAGGAAGGATATAAAGGTTGAGATATGTTCTCAGTGCCATCCATTTATAACAGGCAAACAAAAAATTATGGATACGGCGGGTCGAGTGGAGCGATTCAAAAAGAAGTATGCCGCTAGAGAAGAAAAAAAGAAGAGCGGTAAGACCGCCTGAATCTGAACAATTGTTTATTAAGGATAAAACTTGCAGAGGAATGTATTCCGCGTAACTGCCTTTCCCCCCGATGGGACCTTTTCGGTGGTCAACCCACCGTTGCCTGCCTATCTTATGATAGGGCAACTCCCGTATAGTTCATTGTATTAGCTTTGATCGTAAAAATCTGATCCGATTATTCCATCGCGTAATATGATGTGAGATAAGATTATGTTCAAAAGACTAAAAGATATTGAAACGAGATATAAGGACCTGGAAGGATTGTTGAGTAGTCCCGATGTGGTCAGCAAACAAAGCGTCTACCAGAAATACGCCAAGGAGCATTCCGATCTTCAAGACCTTGTGGAAGCATACAAAGAATATGAAAAAACGAAGAACCGCATCGAAGAAGACCAGGCTCTCCTTCGTGGAAATGACGATGAGTTAAAAGAAATAGTCAAGGACGAACTGCCGCAGCTAAAGGAGACATTGGAGGTCCTGGAGAATAAACTGAGACTTCTCCTCCTTCCCAAAGACCCGAACGATGACAAGAACGTTCTTCTCGAAATCCGGGCCGGCACCGGCGGTGATGAGGCGGGGCTCTTCGTGGGAGATCTTTTCCGCATGTACGCCCAGTATGCAGAGATGCACAGGTGGAAGGTGGACGTCATAAGCAGCAATCCGGCGGGCGGCATGGGTGGATTCAAGGAAATCATCGCCCTTATAGAAGGCACGGGTGCATACAGCGTCTTGAAATACGAAAGCGGCGTACATCGAGTGCAGCGGGTTCCCGTTACTGAATCCCAGGGACGGATTCACACCTCTGCGGTTACCGTTGCCATTCTGCCCGAGGCAGAAGACGTGGAGGTTAATATTGATCCTAATGATTTGAGGATTGACGTCTATCGATCCAGCGGCCACGGGGGGCAAAGTGTCAATACGACAGATTCCGCCGTCAGGATCACCCATTTGCCTACAGGGCTTGTTGTAACCTGCCAGGATGAAAAATCCCAGCACAAGAATAAGGCTAAGGCCTTGAAGGTGCTCAGGGCGAGGCTTCTGGACAGTATGGTTCAGAAGCAGAATGCCGAAATTTCCGAATCAAGAAAAACCCAGGTGGGAAGCGGCGATCGGAGCGAACGTATCAGGACCTATAATTTCCCCCAGGGGAGGGTTACGGATCACCGAATCGGCCTGACACTTTACAACCTGGAGTCACTTCTCAACGGCAACATTCAGCCGATCCTTGATGCCCTGGCGACACATTTTCAGTCAAAGGCGCTCCAGGAATCTATTAGTTAATCCTGCCTTATATTGTTCGTGGACGGCCTTAACATAATCAGCGATATGAATATTTTGAATGCCCTCACCGAAGCGATACATGTTCTTAAGGGTTGCGGTTGTGCGAGTCCCAGACTCGACGCAGAGGTGCTTCTATCCGCCTGCTTGAAGGAGGATCGCACGCGCTTTCATATCGATCGTGAACGATTGCTGGCAGAAAAAGATTATCAGGAATTTAGGCGATTAATTGAACGGCGAAGGTGTGGCGAGCCTGTTGCTTATATAGTGGGGAGCAAGGAGTTCTGGTCGCTACCATTCGAAGTCAATAGCCATGTCCTCATACCCCGGCCGGAAACAGAAATTCTTGTTGAAGAAGTTTTGAAGGTTTGTTCAGGCCTGAAAGCAAGAAATTTAAGGATCCTGGAAATCGGCACCGGAAGCGGGGCAATCAGCGTATCGCTGGCACATGAACTAGACAACGCGCAAATCGTGGCTACAGACATTTCGCAGGATGCAATCAATATGGCTTCGAGGAATGCGCAAATTAATAATATCGCAAATCAAATTTCTTTTCTGTCGGGAAATTTATTTGAGCCTGTGTCAGGAAAATTTGATATTATAGTTTCCAATCCACCTTACATATCAAAAGAGGAATATGACCGACTGCCAACAGGGGTTCGAGATTTTGAGCCTGAATTGGCGCTTCTTTCCGGCGCCGATGGAACTTCATTTCACAGGGAGATCATCAAGGCGGGGAGCATCTATCTAAAGCCGGGGGGCTGGATTTTCCTGGAAATAGGGGCTGGACAAAGGGACCGTGTTGAATATATGTTGAATGCATCCAACCTTTATGACAATATCGCTTTCAGGGCCGATTATGCCGGAATCGAACGAGTTTCTGTTGCAAGGAGAGTATTGACCGGTGGATAAGATTATTATAGTTGGCGGCGAGAAGCTCCGCGGTGATGTACACATCAGCGGGGCCAAGAATGCCTCTCTTCCCATCATGGTTTCAGCGCTTCTGGCGCCGGGCTGGAGCACATTTCAGAACGTCCCCAATCTCGTTGACATCAAGACGATCAAGAAGCTCCTGAGAAATCTAGGGGCCAAAATTGAAGGAGAAGGGACTGTAAGGATCAACACAGAAAATATCAGTAACTGTGAGGCCCCATATGACCTTGTCAAAACCATGAGGGCATCAGTCCTCGTTCTCGGACCCCTTGTAGCAAGAATGGGTGTGGCAAGGGTTTCTCTTCCGGGGGGTTGCGCCATAGGAGCCAGGCCGGTCAATCTTCATATAAAAGCCCTCCAGGATCTAGGTGCGGAAGTGGAACTAAAGGATGGCTACGTGGAAGCGAAGGCGCGGAGATTGAAGGGTACCACCATTTACTTTGACATTCCTACAGTCACAGGAACAGAGAATATCATGATGGCTGCCTGCCTGGCCGACGGAACTACTCTTCTGAAAAATGCTGCCAGGGAGCCCGAGGTCGTCAATTTGGCAGATGTCTTAAACGACATGGGAGCGAAGATCACCGGAGCCGGCACAGATATAATCAGGATAGACGGTGTCGAGCAAATGCACCCCGTTGAAGCCAGCGTCATTCCCGACAGGATCGAGGCAGGCACTTTCATGATTGCCGTGGGCATGACGGGCGGAGATGTCAGAATAATGGGGTGTGAGCCTGTTCATGTCGAAGCGCTGACCCAGAAACTGAGAGATGCCGGAATGGAAATCACCCCCTTCGATGGGGGCATTAGAGCCGCAGCTAAGAAAAAGATAAAAAGCGTCGATATAAAAACTCTCCCCTACCCGGGATTTCCCACGGATCTGCAGGCCCAGATGATGGCCTTGATGTCTGTGGCCAACGGACTCTCCGTCATCACGGAAACAGTTTTCGAAAACAGATTCATGCATGTGAGTGAATTGATGCGGATGGGAGCCAATATCCTGATTCATGGAAACAGCGCCATGGTAAAGGGAATCCCAAAGCTGAAGGGGGCCCCTGTAATGGCCACGGACCTCCGTGCCTCCGCTTCGCTGATCCTGGCAGGATTAGCTGCGGAAGGGAACACGGAACTATCCAGGGTTTATCATATAGACAGAGGATATCAGGAAATCGAAAAGAAGTTTTCCGCTATTGGCGCAAATATAAAAAGGGTCTCAGGCTAATATGAGAATTATCCGCACCGACCAAGCCGGCTTCGAAAATATATTTCAGAGGATTAAGAATCGCGGCTGGTTTAATGAGGACATCTGGAAACAGGTAAAGATAATTGTGGAAGACGTCCGCAAGAGAAAGGACAAGGCCCTTTTCCAGTATACGAAGAAGTTCGATAAGTGGACTCCCACTGCGGATACCATAGAAGTAACTTCTGCTGAAATGAAAAAGGCCATAGCTGCGGTCAAAGCAGAAGATCTTGCCATCCTCAAGCTTTCAGCGAAGAGGGTGGAAAGATTCCACCGCAGACAGATAATTAAAAGCTGGTCTGTTTCTGATGAAGCGGGCGTTGAACTGGGACAGCGCATATCGCCTTTGGAGCGCGTCGGTATCTACGCACCCGGAGGGCTTGCCTCCTACCCTTCCACCGTAATCATGGCGGCTGTTCCGGCAAAGATCGCAGGTGTTCCTGAAATCATCCTGGTTACGCCCGCAAAAGACGGAAAAGTGAATCCCTTGATAATTGCCGCCGCGAAGCTCGGCGGTGTCACACGTATATTCAAAATAGGAGGCGCGCAGGCCATAGCAGCTCTTGCAAACGGCACGGAATTAATTCCAAGGGTGGATAAGATCGTAGGCCCCGGCAATGCCTATGTAACGGCCGCCAAGATGATGGTTTACCAGTGGTGCTGGTGCGGCATTGACATGGCTGCCGGCCCCAGCGAGATTCTTATCATAGCTGATGCATCGGCAGATGCTTCTTACGTCGCTGCTGATCTCCTTGCCCAAGCGGAGCATGATCAAATGGCAAGCGCCATTCTTCTCGCCCCTAATCGCGCCTTGGCGAGAAAGGTAGCTGCTGAAGTTGCTCTTCAATTAAATGGCCTAAAAAGGAAGACCATTGCCTCGCGCGCTCTCGCAGACTTCGGCGCCATTATTGTAACCAAAGATATTCATGAGGCGATAAGAATCGCCAATCGGTTCGCCCCGGAGCATCTGGAATTGATGGTCAGGAATCCGAAGAAAATAGTGGCTAAAATTAAACATGCCGGCGCCATCTTCCTCGGGCAAAATACGCCGGAGTCCCTTGGAGATTATATCGCCGGGCCTAATCACATCCTTCCCACAGGGGGAACGGCAAGATTTTCATCTCCCCTTGGCGTGTACGACTTTGTGAAGCGAAGCAGTGTTCTTTCCTTCTCGAAGGAGTCCCTGCAGAAATACGGAAGGCGGGCGGCGAGGTTTGCCGATATGGAGGGGCTTGAGGCGCACGGAAGGTCAGTTACCGTAAGGACGCGGCCAAAAAAGCCTTGACAAAAAATCTCCGCTGGCTAAGATGACCAGCGTCGTTCTGATTTGTATTCGTTTTCTTTTACTGTCTTTTGTTATCTTCTGAGCGGGCGTAATTCAGCGGTAGAATGTCAGCTTCCCAAGCTGGACGTCGTGGGTTCGACTCCCATCGCCCGCTCCATTTCCATTCCCGCCCTCACCATTATTGAAGAGTACTGGCTGGTTCTGCAGATGCCAATCTGTCCAACCTATTTCTTGTCAAGAATAAAGATCTGACCCCCAATATTCCTCAGGGGATGCTTATCCTTCACCCACTCGTTCATATGCTTTTCGTTAATTTCACAGGTATCCATTCTCTTCCTTCTATCGTCACATTACCCTCAAATATCTAACATAAGAACCATTCCCGTCACAGGGCCATTGTCTCCTTTGGAGCTTGATAGGTCACTTTAATGGAAGGGAGTAATATTATGACTTCTCTAATACCATGACTCTTATTTGAAATCTACTGTGAAATGTCAAAATGTTCAATGAAGAAGGCATGTGCTTTATCCTTAAACCAAAGAATAAAAAAGGTCAGCATCATAAACCACTATAAGATTACGATTGCAGTCTGCTGAGACAATTTTTCCGACCTCCAATTAGATTTTAGAGTCAGAACAGAGTCAGACACCCCGCAAACCCGCTCCCAGTCTACATCGCAACGGGTTCGACTCCCATCGCCCGCTCCAGCTTATCCTTGCAAATATTCAGAAAAATTTCACGCCTCAATATGCGTGGCCACTTTAGTGTCGATATTCTTTAGCGGGGGTCAACTTTGCATAGTCATGAAATTGTTTCGAGGTCACGGAAAACGGCAGCGCCCAGTTTCTCCTTTACCGTGTCGAATATCCTTCTGCTCTTGCATCTCGCTTCTTTCGCTTCTTCCAGGAAGTATCTCAGGAGATTGAGGTCGTCGCCCTTGGGGGCGCCCGACTTCATATCCCCTGAAATCTTCGCCAACACGGAGAGAACGCCGAATGCATAGAGACTCAACGTTGTCACCCGCCTCAGGAAAAATTCCCTCTCAACCACCTTTTCTCCATGGAAGATGACCCCCAGGAGCAGCATACGCCTGAGCATCCGTGCATTGGCCTTGACCATTCTCACAGCCTCCTGCACGATTTCGCCGCCGCCATTTATGCGCCAGGGCATCGCCGCAAAACTGGAAAAAAAGTTCTTTAAGATGAAAGACCAGCGGGAGAAACCCTTGTGTAAGCGGAGCTCTTTCTTCAGACGTCCAAGAAGGAAGAGCGTGGGATAGACGGAATGGATTTCTGTCGTTCCCTCGAATATAGGAACAACCCTGAAATCGCGCATCCGTTTTTCGTAGGGCTGGGTCATAAGATAACCGGCGCCCCCTGCCACCTGCATGGCATCGTAGAGGACGTCCCAGGCCCGCGTGGAACCGTAAAGCTTGCAGTGCGATGTCTCGATCACCGGGTCTTCGGTCGGTTGGGATTCGAGAAGATTTGCGGTAAAATAATTTATGCAGGATGTGACGAATCCGTGGGTTCGAGCATTTATTATTTTCTCCTGCACTAGAGGAAAATTACGGATGGGGACGCCGAACTGCATCCTGGCGCCAGCGCGCTTGAGCATGTCCTTCAAGGATATGTCTATAAGGCCGGCGGCGGCGGCACCTAAGGCCAGTCTCCCGTAGTTGAGGATGGCCAGGGCAATCTTGTAACCTTCTCCCGGCTTGCCCAGCATGTTTTCCACCGGGACGTGAACATTCTGAAATTGAATGGTGGCCGTAGAACTGGCCTTTATGCCCATCTTGGGCATATCCTTCCCGATCTTCACGCCTTCCCATGCCGTCTCTAAGATAAAAGCGCCCATGAAACCGGGATGTGCCGGGTCCATCTGGGCAAAGGCGGTGAGGCCTTGCGCGTAGTTTGCGTTGGTGATGTAGGTTTTCGTGCCATTCAGGATGTAATATTTCCCATCCTCGGAGAGTTCAGCCTTCGTCTCAATATGTCTTGCATCCGAGCCGAAATTCGGTTCCGTGAGTGCATAGGAAAAGATCATTTTCCCTGATGCGGCAAGGGGGAGATATTGGCGCTTCTGCTTCTCCGTTCCGTATAGTTCAATGCCCTTGATGCCGATGAACAGGTGGGCAAGAAAAACAACTGCGGAGGCCAAGTCGAGGGCAGAGATTTCTTCTACGAAGCGGATGCAGTCGACAAGGCCGACGCCCAAACCGCCGTAAGTTTCATCAAGGCTGATCCCGAAGAAACCCTTCTTTCTCATCTCTTGCAGCATCTCCTCAGGAACGCGGCCTTCCTCTTCAATCTTCTGAGGGGAATGGTCTTTAAACATCTCCCGGTAGGATTGCAGCAGGGACTGAATCTTGTCTGAATCGACCGGCATGCGGTAGGAATCAAAGATCGTTTTATCAAAGACGCCTTCTAATATCTTCTCCATGAAGCTGCCCGATGCCATCTGTTGTCTCCTTTCTCTTGAGACCCCGTCCGCTGCATCTCTTCGCGGAAGAAAGTCCATCGACATTTATAAATTGAGTAATGCCTTTTAAATGCTTTAAGTATAAGGGGTATGCATAGGAATTTCCATCTTTTTTAGTCAGGATCGTAATAATGATTATATCCCCGCATCCGGCTGGCATCGGCCGCTCCATTTCTTGAATTCGCCCCCTGATATAAATCCTATTTTTTTCTTGCAATGGGTTTTTTTATATGTTAGAAATGCCACGAAAATCATCGAGTACGTTACTGATGAGTGGGCTGATGCCCACTTTTTTTTTCTTAAATACTTGAGATGGAAATAGATGGCCGATAAATCCATTACATACCGGGAAAAAATCATGCAGCTCATTGAGCCTGTGATCGAATCCGAGGGCATGGAAATCATCGATCTCGAATGCCTGAAAATGAAATATCGGTGGCTGGTGCGGATATACATAGATAAGGAGGGGGGGGTCACCATTGCCGACTGTTCTGAAATCAGCAAACAAGCGGGTGACATCCTCGATGTTTATGACGTACTTCCCGGCTCCTACACATTGGAGGTTTCTTCTCCGGGCCTGGATCGGCCTCTTACCAGGGACAAGGATTTCATTAAATACCGCGGATCTACCGTCCGCGTCAAGACAGCCGAAAAACTTGACGGCGTGAAAAATTTTCATGGGAAACTGAATGATTATCTGGATGAAAATGAGGCAAAGACTCTAATCGTCGATGTTTCGGGAAAGATTTATCACATACCACGGGATATGGTGGTTAAGGCACATCTTGTTTATGAATTTTGATGTAAATATGGAGGACTATCAATGTTACCAGAACTTAAACGTCTGATAGAGCAGATGGGTAAGGATAGAGGTATAGACAAAAGTGTCATTATAGAGGCACTTGAAACGGCAATGCTAACCGCTGCGCGGAAAAAATTGGGACTCCACGTAGATCTCGAGGCCCACTACAACGAGGAAGTGGGGGAAGTTGAAGTTTTTCAATTCAAAACCGTCGTAGATAAGGTCCTGCAGCCCGATGTTCAGATTTCGGTGGCCGAGGCACGCCGAACCTTGGATGAAGGAGCGGAAAGGGGAGACAGTCTCGGGATAAAGATAGAAACGAACACCTTTGGCAGGATTGCCGTTCAGACGGCTAAACAGATAATCATTCAAAAGGTCAAGGACGCTGAACGGGATAACATCTATGATGAATACAAAGATAAGAAAGGCGAACTGGTCAGCGGCTTTGTTCAAAGATTCGACGGTGGAAATATCATCGTTAACCTCGGGCGGGCGGAAGGTGTAGTACCCGCGGCGGAACAGATTTACAGAGAATCATACAAACGGGGTGAGCGGATACGGGCATACGTGTGCGATGTAAAAAAGATAACCAAAGGACCGCAGATCATCCTATCCAGGACCCATCCCGGTTTCCTCAGGGCCCTTTTCGAAGTGGAAGTGCCCGAGATATCCGAAGGTCTAATCGAAATTGTAAATGTGGCAAGAGAACCGGGAAAACGGGCCAAGATCTCCGTGAGAACAAAAGATAAAGATATCGATCCCGTGGGTGCATGCGTAGGCATGAGAGGTTCCCGCGTGCAAAGCGTTGTTCAGGAATTAAAGGGGGAAAAGATAGATATTGTTCCCTATTCCGTCGATAACGCCAGCTATGTCTGCAGTGCCCTCTCACCGGCCAAGGTCAACCGCGTGCTTATGGATGAGGACAGTCGTTCCATGGACGTAATAGTTCCCGATGATCAGCTCTCTTTAGCAATCGGAAAGAACGGACAGAATGTGAGGCTGGCGGTCAAATTGACGGGGTGGAAGATAGACGTTAAGAGTGAATCCATGGCGGCTTCACAGGAGGCGGAAGGATTCAAATCTCTTATCAGGATTCCCGGCATTGGTGACACTATGGCGGAGAAACTCTACAACGAGGGCTTCAAGAGCGTTGCCATGATCGCGACAGCGGAACCTGAGATGCTGTCAGCGATTCAGGGGGTGGGAGAAAAGAGCGCGACACAGTGGATCGAAGCGGCAGTTAAGATTATCGAGGTAGAGACGGCAGAACAAAAGAGCGCCTGAGCGGAACCAGGAACTCAGGAGAAATCTCTCAAAGACGAACATTATGAAAGAGTATAGCGCTGCAACCATAATATGTGAGGGTTTCAAGAATGACTAAGAGAAGAGTCTACGAGTTAGCCAAGGAATTGGGTATCGATAGCAAAGAGTTGATATCTCGTTTGGAAAAATTCGGCATTGTCGTGAAGTCTCATTCGAGTACTCTCGAAGACGCAGATGTGGAGAAGATACAGAAAGACCTACAGTCAGGTGAACCGCATGAAATGGTTGAGCAGAGAATAAAGTCGACAATCATAAGAAGACGGGCGGTGCGTCCCGTTGCGGAAGAAGTTAAAGCAGAGCCGGTGGCAGAAGAAATTCCGGCAAAGCCTGAAGAAAAAAAGGTTGAATCAGCAGTCTCGAAGGAGGCCAAGAAAGAGAAGGTAAGCCCTAAGGAAGTAGAGACAAAGGCAGCAGCCCCCGCCGAAAAGGCGCCAAAGAAAGATGTTCCTGAGGAAGCAATCCCGCCGAAAGTTGCCAAACCAGAAGAACCCCAACTCAAAGACTTGAAGGTGGAAAGCCAGACAAAACCTGCTGAAGCAGTCGAAGAAGTTTCGAAGAAGCCTAAGAAAAAGATTGAGTTGGTTGAAAAAAAACCTGCACCCCCATCAGCAGTTCCCCCAGCGGCCACGGAGGCAAAGGAGGCGCCGCAAAAGGAAGATAAGAAAGAGGCAATATCCGCTCAAGCGCCCAAAGAGGTCGCTCCCGAAATAAAGAAAGCACCTCCCCAAAAGCCGGCGCTAAGAATCGTCAAAGAAATCATCCCTGCCAAGGCAGTGGAAAAACCGGCCAAGTGGGAGCCAGAAAAGGCCAAGACAAAAGGTAAAAAGCCTGTTGAAGTTGTAATGGAAGAACTGCCGTCGGCAAGGAAAAAGGCTTTCATTAAGAAACTCGTAGACAAGAAAGACAGGCGTGAGGACTCAGACAGAGAAGAAAGGGTAGCTAAATGGAAGGATGGCAAAAGGCAAGTCGCTGCCAAGATGAAAAAGACTGCCATTACTACCCCGAAGGCGATAAAGAGAAGAATAAAGGTGGGTGAGGTAATAACCGTCGGTGAGCTTGCCAAGAAAATGGGTGTCAAGGCTGGCGAGGTTATCAGTAAGCTTATCGGACTTGGCTTGATGGTTACTATCAACCAGGCTATAGAGCGTGATGTTGCGACTCTCATTGCAGGCGAACTTGGATATCAGGTGGAACCGGTCGGTACGGAGTACGATGAATCGCTGCAGAAGGTTGAGCCTCCTTCCGAGAATCTGACAACAAGGGCGCCTGTCGTCACAATAATGGGCCATGTTGACCATGGGAAAACCTCGCTTCTGGATGCCATAAGACAGACCAATGTAATAGCCGGTGAAGTAGGTGGCATTACTCAGGCTATAGGGGCATATCATGTCCATATTAAAGACAGGGATATCGTCTTTCTCGACACACCCGGTCATGAAGCCTTCACGGCCATGAGGGCAAGAGGGGCTCATGTAACAGACATTGTTGTTCTGGTAGTCGCAGCCGATGACGGCGTAAAGGATCAAACTATTGAGGCCATCAATCATGCGCGCGTCGCAGGGGTTCCCATAATCGTTGCCATTAACAAGATAGACAAACCAGGAGCAGACCAGGGCAAGATTAAGCAGGTCCTCTCCGATTACAACCTCGTGTCGGAAGAATGGGGTGGCGACACCATATATTGCGAGGTATCAGCCAAGAAGAAACAGGGCATAGAAGATCTCCTGGAAATGATTCTTCTTCAGGCGGACGTCATGGACCTGCGTGCCGATGCCAAGCAACCAGCCCGGGGCGTTATCATCGAAGCGAAACTTGACCGGGGACGTGGACCAGTGGCGACCGTGTTGATTCAGGAAGGTACCTTGAAAGAGGGGGATGCATTTGTCTCCAAAACGGAATTTGGCAAGGTTAGAGCCCTGATTAACGACCAGGGTGGGAGAGTGGAAGAGGCCGGACCATCAATGCCGGTTGAAGTAATCGGATTTTCAAGGGTCCCGCAGGTGGGTGCGGAATTTATCTGTGTGGAGGATGAGAAGAAGGCACGCAACATCGGAGAATATTGGATAAGAAAAGAACGGGAACGGGAACTTTCCAAATCGTCAAAGATCACCCTTGAGCAATTATACCAAAAAATTAAAGAAGGGGTTAAAGAACTCAACGTCATAATAAAGGGAGACGTCCAGGGCTCCATAGAGGCTTTGGCGGATGCCTTGAATAAGCTTAGCACACCCGATATCAAGCTGAAGATTATTCACAGTTCGACAGGCGCTATAACCGAGACAGATGTCATGCTCGCATCAGCATCAAACGCCGTGATAATCGGGTTTAACGTCAGACCGGATAGCAGAGTTACGGATATCGCCGAACAAGAAGGTGTGGAAATCAAGCTGTATGAAGTCATTTACGACATTATAGCGGATATGAAGGCTGCCATGGAAGGCCTCCTCGAACCTGTTTATAAGGAGACAGTAATTGGGCGAGCGGAAGTCAGAGAATTGTTCAAAGTGCCAAAGATTGGGACCATTGCAGGAAGCTATGTGACTGATGGCAAAATAACAAGAACGGCAAATCTTAAATTAGTGCGAGATGGAGTGCAGATTTATAATGGCAAGATCCTCTCTCTCAGGAGGTTTAAGGACGACGCCAAAGAAGTGATGGAAGGGTTTGAATGTGGTATCGGAATAGAGGGCTTCAACGACATCAGAGTGGGTGATGTCATCGAGGCTTATATCAATGAGCAGATAGAAAGAAAACTCTAAGACGGCATCCAACCCTTGATAATTTAGATATTGAGCTATCGCATTTTGTTTGGAATTTCGCTTCGGAATTCGCTTAATATATGGTTATAGGATCCGGCATTATAAATTTGTTGATCGCTGAAAGCAGGTCTCTGAAGGAAAAGAGAGGTGTCCTGAACAGGATATTGAAACGGACCCAAAACGAATTCAATATTTCTATTGCAGAAATCGGCCAGAATGATCACTGGAAAAGGGCACAGATCGGGTTCAGCCTTGTAGGAAATGACAGGCGTTATATAAATGGAAAAATTGACCACATTCTGAAATTTGTCGACAATCTTCGCCTGGCTGAGGTGTTGAATTCAAAAATTGAGATAACCAATCTCCCCGATTCGATGGACCACTTCGAATACAACGAGGATAAGTATAATGAGTTTTAAGAGGGCAACCCGCGTGGCGGATCTCATTATGGCAGATATTTCCGATATCCTCTTAAGAGAAATTAGAGATCCGCGCATAAAATTAGTTACCATTACCGGGGTGCGCCTGACAGATGATCTGCGCTTCGCCAAAATATTTTTTGTCGAGATGGGCAAGGATACCTGCGATCCTCAAACCAAAATTGCCCTGGAAAGAGCAACCGGTTTCTTGAAGAAGGAACTGGGGAAAAGGCTGAAACTGCGTTACGTGCCGGACATTATTTTTGTGTGCGATGAATCGTTCGCATACGGAAGCCGAATAGATAAACTACTTGCAGAAATACGAACAACAGAGGAATCGGATGTTGAATAGAATCATTGACATGATAAAAAAGCACAATTCTTTTCTTATTGCCTCCCATGTCAGACTTGATGGTGATGCACTTGGATCGGAGCTGGCCCTATATCAGATGCTTTTCAATATGGGCAAGGAGGTTGTAGTATACAATCAGGATGAAACACCGGGCAATTATCGTTTTCTGCCCGGGAGCGCCAAGATCGTCCATAAGCTGCCGCCGCTCGAAAAGTGTGATGTCGTATTCATCCTCGATTGCAGCGAATTTGACAGGATCGGAGACGAGGCTTCCCGCATCGGTAGCATGCAGCGTATCATAAACATTGACCATCATGTCTCAAACAGAAATTTTGGCAACATAGCTCTCGTTGACCACAATGCGAGTTCAACGGCGGAGCTGCTTTACGGGCTTATGCTGAAGATGGATGTTGACATTACAAAGGACATGGCAATAAATCTGTATGCAGCCATTATTACCGATACAGGAGGATTCTGCTACGGAAATACAAAAAAGGACACCCTGATAGCGGCGGGAAACCTTGTGGGAAGGGGCGCCGATCCTCAGTGGATTTCAGAGAATGTATATGAGAGCAACCCTCTTTCGAAAATTAGACTCTTGACGAAGGCCCTCGAAACCCTTGCTTTTGACTGGGATAAAAAGGTCGGCTACATAGTCGTCTACAGGAGGGACATCAACGATGTGGGGGCGCTGGTGGAGCATACCGAGGGCTTTGTAGATATCCCCCGTTCCATTCAGGGAGTAGAGGTATCCATTCTATTTACTGAATTGTCGGAGTACCAATTTAAGCTAAGCCTTCGATCAAAAGGGAAAGTGAATGTGGAGCGTGTTGCCAGGACATTCGGCGGAGGTGGGCACATAAACGCCGCGGCCTGCCAAATAGATGGAGATTTCAATACTGTCTTGCAGCGAGTCTTGGGTGCCATCGCCGACCTCTCATCAAATCCATGAATAATGACTTGATGAAGAACGGCCATGGCGGAAAGCCCGATCTCTGCATGAGTAAGTGGCTTCATTTTATTGCGAGCTCATCATGAATGGCATTGTTGTTATCGACAAACCTTCGGGAAAGACGTCTCATGACGTGGTCGAGGATGTTAAAAAAGCTCTTTCGGTGAAGAAGGCCGGGCATGCAGGCACCTTGGATCCGATGGCAACAGGCGTGCTGCCCGTTTGTCTGGAGGAGGCTACAAAATTAGTACAGTTCTTATCTACGGACACGAAGGACTATGAGGCAACCATGTTATTGGGTGTAAAGACAGATACCCAGGATACAGAAGGTAACATCATTGCCCGTGACGAGCCGCATGTCATGCATGAGGACATAGAAGATATTTTTTATCGCTTTGTGGGAGAGATGGAACAGGTGCCTCCCCGTTATTCAGCTATAAAATATCGAGGCAAGTCCCTATATAAATGGGCACGGCAGGGTATTGCCATTGAGCCTCCTCGGAGGATCATAGAAATTTACGACATCAGGATTGATGAAGTGAAACTGCCCTACGTAACCTTCAGAGTCTCCTGTTCAAAGGGAACCTATGTAAGGTCACTCTGTTCCGATATTGGCGAAATGCTGGGTTGCGGGGCATGTCTGGCAAGTTTGCGTAGAACAAGAAGCGGCAGATTCTTTGAGGATTCCGCCATATCCCTTGATTCGCTTGATAGTATAGCCGGAATGAGACCTCTGGGCCATATTATTCCCTTGATCGATGCCATTCCTCATATTCCGGCGATTTATGTCGATCGCGCATTTGCCAGGAAATTGAGAGAAGGTTATCAGCCAGTTGCGGAAACGCTGAGAATCTATCATATTCCTTCCCTTGCAGCTGGAGATATGGTAAAATTTATTGATAAGGACAGTAATCTTGTTTCCATCGCGAAAATGCTTTGTGCATCCGACCGGATTGATTCGACGGATGGAAAATGGCAGGCAGCAAAAATCGTAAGAATTTTTAATACTGACAAACAAACTTATGGCAGGCATTAAATCTATCAGAAACAAACCCCCAAAAGACGGGGGGATTTTCTGCTGCCGTGAGAATTGATATTAATAAATTATTGGATACGACTAATTTTAGGGAGGATATGAGGCGGTGTTAGATTCTGAAAAAAGAAAGGACGTCATTAACAATTTCCGATTACATCAGGTAGACACAGGGTCTCCTGAAGTCCAGATTGCTCTTCTCAGCGCCAGAATAGAATACTTAACGGAACATTTTAAGTCCCACAAAAAGGATCATCATTCGCGCAGAGGTCTTTTAAAACTCGTGGGCAAGAGAAGGCGCCTTCTGGATTATCTTAGAAAAAAGGATGTGGAAAGGTACAGGAGCGTTATTCAGCGTCTGGGACTGAGAAAATAATTACGTATCAACTTCTGGAAACTTAGCAGACTTTAGGCGCCCTTAACATCCATGGCGGAGTCGTTCGGACTTTTATCCTTTGGTCCTACTTTAAGGAACACGTATTTGGCAATAACTTTCATGGTGAGGAAATAATTATATGAACAAAATATTTAGTAAAGATTTTGCAGGAAGAAGCATTTCCATTAAAGCAAATTACATGGCTACTCAGGCCGATGGATCGGTCCTGGTAACCTACGGTGACACTGTAGTCATTGTGACCGCTGTATCGCTTAAGAATAAGAGAGAAGGCGTAGATTTCCTTCCTCTTACGGTCGATTATCAGGAAATGACTTTTGCGGCAGGAAAAATTCCCGGAGGGTTTTTTAAACGTGAAGGTCGACCCAATGAAAGAGAGATACTGACGTCGAGGATTATTGACAGATCCATTAGACCTCTTTTTCCAAAAGGTTATTATTTCGAAACTCAAGTCGTGGCAACTGTCCTCTCCGTGGATAATGAAAATGATTCTGTTGTGGCAGCTTTGCTCGGCGCCTCTGCCGCCCTGGCGATTTCTGATATTCCCTTCAATGGGCCAATTGCCAGTGTCCGCGTCGGCAGGGTTGAAGGCAAATTTGTAGTGAACCCATCGGCAGAAGTCCTGGAGAAAAGCGATTTCAATCTCTTCATAGTGGGAAGAAAAGTTTCACCCCGGGCAGGAAGCACAGAATTTGACACAAATCTGGTTATGCTTGAAGGTGAGGCGCTTGAAATAGACGAGGATACAATTGTTGATGCCATCAATTTCGGCCTGGAGTCACTTCGGCCGTTAATTGAATTTCAGGATCATATTCGCCAGACGATAGGAAAAGAGAAACGGGTTGCAGAGGCAATTGCCGTCGATGAACTCCTTGTGGCAAAGGTAACCGAAAAAGCCAAGGACAGCATGAAGGAAGCCTACACCATAGCGGGAAAACAAGACAGGCACCATAAGCTTAATTGGATAACGGAAAAGGTCGTCAAAGAAGTTTGCGCCGAGAACGACAGCCTTGGTCCCCAGGTCAAAAACATTCTATCGGACCTGGAGAGGCAAGTCGTCAGGGATATGATACTGCATGACAAGAAACGGTCCGACGGCAGAACATCTGCCGAGATCAGGCCGATCAGTGCCGAGGTCGGGATTCTCCCGAGAGCCCACGGGTCGGCCCTTTTTACCAGGGGCGAAACCCAGGCCCTCGCCGCACTCACGCTTGGTACATCTTCGGATGAACAGCGGCTGGATTATATAGGCGGGGAGGAGATGAGAACTTTCATCCTGCACTATAATTTTCCGCCTTATTGCGTGGGAGAAGCACGACCTTTAAGGAGCCCGGGAAGAAGAGAAATCGGACACGGCGCCCTGGCAAGAAAAGCCTTGCTCCCTATTCTACCCTCCGAGGAGGTGTTCCCCTATACTATAAGGATTGTCTCTGAGATACTATCTTCCAATGGTTCATCGTCTATGGCAACCGTATGCGGCAGTCTCCTGTCCCTCATGGACGCCGGCGTGCCAGTCAGAGATATCGTGGCCGGTATTGCCATGGGACTGTTGAAGGATGGCAGCAATGTAGTCGTTCTTTCTGACATTATCGGAGATGAAGACCACGCAGGTGACATGGATCTCAAGGTCTGCGGGACGAAGAAAGGCATCACGGCCTTGCAGATGGATATCAAGATCGGCGGTTTGAATGAGGATATATTGAGAATGGCCCTGCATCAGGCAAGAGAGGGTCGGCTCTTTATCATAGAGAAGCTCAGGGAAACAATTGCACAGCCGAGGGATGATATCTCAAAGTATGCCCCGCGGATTACTACGCTCAAGGTCAGACCCGAGAAGGTAAGGGACGTGATCGGCAGCGGCGGAAAGAATATCAGGCAAATCATAAACGAAACGGGTGTTACCATTGACGTGGAAGATGACGGCACAGTGACCATCGCGTCTAATGATGCTGAAGCTGCGTCAAGGGCTGTCGCTATGGTCAAGTGGTTGACCGAAGATGCCGAGGTGGGAAAAATCTATCGCGGCATCGTCAAGAAGATCGTTGATTTTGGCGCCTTTGTCGAGATCTTGCCGGGGACGGAAGGATTGGTGCACATATCGCAGCTATCAAAGGAACGCGTAAAGAGCGTTACCGACGTCCTTCATGAAGGAGAGGAAGTGATGGTAAAGGTTCTAGAGATTGACAAACAGGGGAAAATTCGCCTTAGCAGAAAAGATGCACTAGGTGCCAATGCACAATAAGACTGTCCTTTCCAATGGTATTAGGGTTATTTCGGAACACATAGATCATGTCAGATCAATATCCATAGGGATCTGGGTTAAGTGTGGTTCACGCTATGAAGACCAGGCCACAAATGGGGCAGCGCATTTTATCGAACATATGCTTTTCAAGGGGACCAAGAACAGGTCCGCTTTTGAAATCGCCTCGGCCATTGATTCGGTAGGCGGCATGATGAATGCCTTCACCGGCAAGGAACTGACCTCGTTTTACATAAAAATACCGGACTACCACCTCCCCATGGCAGTGGACCTCCTTGCTGATATCTTTGTTAACTCATGCTTTGATGAAAAAGAGATCATGAAGGAACAATCAGTAGTCCTTCAGGAAATCAATATGACCGAGGATTCACCCGATGATTATATTCATGATTACTTTGAGGGCGTATTCTGGAATGGCCACCCCCTGGGTTTTCCTGTCCTGGGGACCAGGGACTTGGTAGCCTCCCTAAACAGAGAGACTCTTCTGTCTTTCTTCAATGCTCGCTATGGGGGTGATAATCTGGTGCTGGCTGCTGCGGGTAATCTGAAACATGATGAATTCGTTAATCTCGTAGATAAGACATTCGGATCCATTCCGGCAAAAACAATCAAACTTCAGACAAACAAACCGGCAGTGTCATCAAGGGTCGCCGTCCTTAAGAAAGACCTGGAACAGGCGCATATGATCATGGGCACCCTCGCCCCTTCTGCCGTCAGCCCCGAAAGATATTCCGGCTTTCTATTGAACGCCATTTTGGGGGGAAGCATGAGTTCCAGGCTATTTCAGGAAGTCAGGGAAAAGAGAGGTCTCGCGTACGCAATCCATTCCTTTGTTTCACCATATATGGATACGGGCATCTTGGGCATATACGCAGGAACCGGCGAGGAAAGAGTTCCGGTTGTCATCAATCTCATTCTTGAAGAACTAAAGCGGTTGCGCCATGAGCTCTTAACGGAGAAGGAGATGGCGCAGGTGAAGGAATTGATAAAAGGGAATTTCCTCCTCTCTATGGAAAGCACTGATAGCCGTATGATAAGGTTAGCAAAAAATGAGATTTCTTTCGGACGGCATATCCCCCAGGACGATGTTATTGCATTTATAGACGCCGTTACCGCAGAGAACATCAGGAATCTTGCTTTTGAGATGTTTAAGGCAGGCGCAATATCCCTGGCTGTTATGGGGAGGATTCCGGAAAAGGACATCTCTCTTGATTCGTATGAAGGATAGATGCTTTATAAGTCACACAAGGATGAAATCTTAAGTTGCAATGATAGAAGAAATTGGAGTGCATATTCAGAAGCTGCCTGGCTATTTGGACATATCGTTTCCTCGATACATGACGGAGCATTCAGCAGGCATGGACATCTACGCAGCTGTCGAGACAGATGAGACCATATTTCCGGGACAAAGGAAGATAATTCCTACAGGCGTGGCGATTGCACTTCCTGAGGGTTATGAGGCGGAGATAAGACCTCGAAGCGGCCTTGCCGTAAGAAATGGTGTGACGCTGGTTAATTCTCCGGGAACCATTGATGCGGATTACCGCGGTGAGATTGGCATTATACTGATTAACCACGGGGAAGAGCCCTTTGTCATCAGGCGTGGTGATCGTATTGCACAGATGGTAGTGCACAGGGTCTGTAAAGTTTCATGGATAGAATGTGGGGAGCTTGCTGCAACCGCCAGAGGGGATGGGGGGTTCGGTCATACTAGTAAATAAAGGTGAGCGCGTCATGAAGAAATTCAGAGTAAATAAGACATACAAAGAGATCAACGAGAAGATCAAGAAGGGAAAGGCCGTTGTTGTAACAGCTGAAGAGATGATCGATATTGTTGAGAGTCATGGTCATGTTGAAGGCGCCCGGAGAATAGATGTTGTCACGACGGGAACATTCGCTCCCATGTGCTCATCTGGAGTTTTTCTGAACTTCGGCCATACAGCCCCAAGGATAAAGACCACGAAAGTATGGCTGAATGACGTGTATGCATACGGTGGCATCGCGGCGGTGGATTGCTATATAGGAGCAACCGAGATCGCTGAAGGGGATCCCTTAAACAGCGTCTATCCGGGGGAATTTAAGTATGGAGGCGGGCACGTGATTGAAGACCTGGTGGCAGGCAACGTGATCAGATTGCGTGCCGAAGGGTATGGGACGGACTGCTATCCCGCCCGGAAATATGAAAAAAATATCACGATTAACGATCTGCGGGATGCAATTCTGTTCAACCCGCGTAATGCTTATCAAAATTATAATTGTGCCGTTAACATGTCTGACAAGACAATTTATACTTATATGGGGATATTGAGGCCCCGCATGGCCAATGCCAATTACGCTACAGCGGGCCAATTAAGCCCTCTTTTTAACGATCCGCACTACATGACCATCGGTATCGGGACAAGAATTTTTCTGGGAGGAGCCCAGGGTTATGTGGCCTGGCAGGGGACCCAGCATAACCCGAATGTCAAGAGAGGCAAACACGGCGTCCCTAAAGAAGGCGCCGGAACAATTTCAGCAATAGGGAACCTTAAAGAAATGACCTCTGGCTGGCTGGTTGGCGCCAGCATGTTAGGATATGGTGTCTCCCTGTATGTTGGCATAGGCATTCCCATACCTATTTTGAATGAAGAGATGGCGCGGTACACGGCAGTTAAAGATGAAAATATATATACACAGATCTATGACTATAGCATGGATTATCCGAAGGGTGGTGCTCTCAAGAGCCTCGGAGAGGTAAGCTATAAAGAACTCCGCTCCGGCGAGATCGTAGTAAATGGCAAGAAGGTCATCACTGCTTCCCTGTCGAGTTATTACAAGGCAAGGGAGATTGCACACATCCTGAAGAACTGGATTGAACGCGGGGACTTTCTTCTCGGGGAACCCCAGCAGAACCTCCCTTCTGTCATGATATAATGACCGTCTTGTGATATGCCGAGAAGGCGCATAAAACCAGCCCTCACACCTAATCATAAAGTATAATATCGTTTGTATTGCTATTCACAACAGCATCCCGGAACGTCGCTGTGGAACCTTTTGCGATGCCTCCATTCTTAATTAATGTTGATTAATGTTAAGAAATATCGCATAAAAGTGATATTAATCACTTGACATTATTTATCCAGTAGCGTAATAAGGTATCAAAGTCATTCTTCACATACGAAAATGAAACTGAAACTGAAAAAAAATAGAGTTAAGCAATACCGAGAATCGATCCCGCTAAGCATTGCCGAGCTTGCGAGAAAGGCGGGCTTAGCTCCTCAGACCGTAACGAAGATGGAAAAAGGATTGCCCACAAGAAAGTACTCGGAACTGAAGGTCGCGAAGGCGTTACAAAAAAAATACGAAGATGTTTTTTTATCGGATTAAGGAGACTTAATATATTTTCGCGTAATATTGCGGCGGCTTGTTGGTAGCGAGCATTTAGAAGGGACGGTAATGATAGTCTAGGGCTCGTTAGCATTTTCTGTGATGGCTATCACGGAACAGCAATCGTCAGGATGTTAGATGAAAGTCGGAAGATATCTTGTTGTATTTATTTGTGTGATGAGTATGCTCATCATCTTTGGCAAACGCGGACTCGTTGATAACTACGCCATGAAGGAACGATTGATGGCTCTCAAGAAGGGGAATCAGGATATATCCCTTGAAAACAACGAATTGAGTAAAAAAGTGATATTACTGAGGGGCGACCTTCAATATCTGGAAATGCTTGCGCGAAACGAACTCGGCATGGTCAGAAAGGGAGACCTCATATATCGATATATGAAATGAACCCACATGAGAGAAAAGAACCAGGCGCGGTGATTCTATGTTTGACCTCAAAAATTTGTTAGCAGACGGCAAGAATGCCATTGTGAACCTGTTTCCAGCCGGCAAGAGCCTGGTCGGACTTGACATAGGATCAAGCGCTATAAAACTTGTTGAAATAGTGGAAACACCTAAGGGATTCATCCTTTCTCGATTTTCACAGATACCTCTGGCAGGGGGCGTAATAGTCGATGGTGTGCCTGTTGAACATCAAGAGCTGGCCCAAAAAATAAAACAACTATTCAAGCAGTCCGGCTGCAAAAGGAAATCCATAGTCACCTCACTTTCAGGACACTCCGTCATCATCAAGAAAGTAAACTTTCCCACAATGGATGAAGCAGAATTGAGTTACCTGATAAAAGATGAAGCAGGTAAATATTTACCTTTTGATAGCATGGAGGCGGTAAGCTACGATTTTCAAGTTCTTGGTGAAAATGAATTCAACCCTAATCAGATGGACGTTATTATTGTTGCAGCAAAGAATGAAATTGTAAACTCCTATGCAGACGTCATTCGGCAGGCAGGGTACTTGCCGGTTATCATGGACGTAGATTCCTTCGCACTTGAGACTATGTATGAGGAGAATTACGAGTTTGAAGACAATGAAATGGTCGCACTTGTCAATATCGGAGCGAGTATCACGAATATAAATGTACTCAGGGGCGGCACCTCGGTCTTTACGAGAGATTTTATGCTGGCAGGGAATTCCATAACTGAAGCCCTCATGCAAAAGATGGGAGTCGCCTTTGAAGAGGCTGAGAGAATTAAGATCGAAGGGCCCGACGGTAACGAAGCTGCGGAAAAGGAATTGCGGGAAGGTCTCCTTTATTATGCCGAACCGATCTGTTCGGAAATTGAGAGGTCCGTCGATTATTTCAGGTCAACCTATGGAGGGGAATATTTGAAACGCATTCTCCTCTGTGGCGGAAGCGCAAGAATTCCAGGCATAGCGAGTGACCTGACGCAGAGGCTTGGCGTGGAAGCGGAAATAGCCAATCCTTTTAAAAAAATAGGCTACGATAAAAAGGCGCTGAGTGAGACTGCGATTGAGGAGATTGCACCCATCGCTGCCGTCGGAGTCGGGCTGGCGCTGAGAAAAGTTGGTGACAAATGATCAGAATTAATCTTCTTCCCTACCGGGAAAGAGAAAAGAAGGAAGATCTGACTCGTCAGATTGTTATCATTGTCATTACCTTCGTCGTCTTTCTGCTCGTCATCGGTTCCCTCCAGCTTTATCTCAGTATGAGCATAAGTGACCTTGAGAAAAACGTAAAACTTCAGGAGGAGGAACTCGCTCGTCTGACAAAGATTATAGGCGATATAGAAGGGTATAAATTGAGCAAGGCGATTTTGGAGAGAAAACTCGCCATAATCAATAACCTCGAAGAAAACCGTTTGGCACCTGTTATGATGCTTGACGAACTTACGCTGGTTGTTCCTGTCAAAGATGTCTGGCTCGAAAAAATCACAGAGAAAGGTTCAGATATTACCATGGAGGGGATGGCGAGAAGCAATATCGCCGTTGCGCTCTTCATGAAGAATCTTGCAGGAGCCAACTTTGTCAAGACTGTAGATCTGTTATCAACCAGAGAAAAAGAGGTCGCAGGCATGAAATTGCAACAATTCGTCATATCTTGTGTGAAGAAAAAGGTTCCATGATAAGATGGCTATCACTTTAGATGACATAAAGAAATGGTCCCCAAAGCGCAAGGCAATGGCACTTGGCATTATTTACTTGCTTTTGGCTGGTGCATACTATTCTCTTTTTATGCAATCATCAATGGACCAGAAAGGGTCTCTGGAAACGAAGCTTTCCGAGCTCCAGGAGCAAGTCCAGGAGCGAGGACTCCTGGCAGCCCAAAAGGGCAAATATGAGAAAGAAGTTAATGCCCTGAGGGAAGCCTTCAAGATTGCTCTGACGAAGTTGCCTGACCAGCGTGAGATACCGGGACTCTTATATGCTGTTGCCGAGGCCGGGAAGGATTCCGGCATAGATTTTATCCTGTTCGAACCGAAACAAGCGGAAAGGAAACCTCGGGAAGCAGGAGATCTTGGAGCAAGGCCGTCGGCTGCAAAAACTGCAGCACAAAAGCCAGGTGACAAGAAACGTGCCGAAGCGCCGAACCCTCAGGAAGAGCAGTTTTACGAGGATATACCAGTAAGAGTAACGGTCACTGGAAGCTTTCACAGCACGGTGGTTTTTTTTGAGAAGGTCGCACGGCTTCCCAGGATCGTCAACATTGAAGATATAACCATGCAGGAAGGGAAGGACGTAAAACGGGGACGTCTTATTGCCACGAGTTGCGTAATAAAGACTTACATGTTCCTCGAAAAAATGGATGAGAAGAAAGTTGATGAAAAGAAATAGACTCCCGTTTTATATAATGCGAATTTTTTTGGTTTCAATTGCCGTTCTGTGGCTTTCAGCATCTATGGCTATAGCCGCAATTCCGCAATCACCTGAAACAAAAGCGCAGGGTGCCGCCGCGGCTGAAACGAAGACTCCCGATGTTAAAACGGCCGGAGCATACAAATATAATCCCATTGGAAAGCCCGACCCCTTTAAGCCTTTCATTGAAAAGGACCTGAGCCCGAAAAAAAAGGCTGAATCAAGAACCCTGCCCATATCGCCTCTCCAAAGGGAGGCCATTCATTATTTCAGGCTCGTCGGCATCTCCGTTGATGATCATCGCAGAATAGCTATCGTCCAGGATGTGAAAGGCAGAGCCTACCCGATTTTTCTGGGAACTTACATCGGCCAAAACGGCGGCCGGGTAGTGGAGATACGTCCAGACCGCATCATTGTTGAAGAAAAAATCAAAGCAGAGAACAAGAAGATGAAGGCAAATAGACTGACAATCAAACTTCGCAAGGACGAAGGCGAGGAGTAACCATGAAAAAGAACATACCTTGGATTGTAATTTTGATTGTTTCTGCAATATTCCTTGGCAATACGGAATATGCCGGGAGCGTTCCGCCGGAAGAGAAAGCACCTCAGGCGGCTCCTGCAGCCAAGGCACAGGGCGCAGATTTCGGCTACCTGGAGAATATAATATTGGACAGAATAAACGGCAAAGAGCGCCTCACCATTGTTTTATCCAAACAATCAAGTGTCGCTGTTGAAGCCATAGGCGGCAATGACCTGTTGGTAAAGATGACAAAGGTGTTTGTACCTGAGGAGCTCAAACGCACCCTGGGTGAAGGAAAGCTTTCCAATATAGTAAGTGTCGTGCCTTCCCAAAAGACAGTTGATGGCGAGCAATGGGCACTAATCACTATAGCTTTAAGAGAACGCGTCCCTTACAAGGTGAATCAGGAGGGGCAAAATGTCCTGATTGACTTCGATGTAAGAGGCTTAGCTGTTAAGTCGCCTGCAGCCGTGCAGAAAGCTGCGGAAGTTACTAAAGAAGATATGGCCCAAAGGCAGGTTAAGCCTCCCTATGGCGGTCCGACGATATCGCTCGATTTTCAGGATGCAAGTATTAAGACTGTCCTCAGATTGCTTTCTGAAGTCGGAGGGGTCACAATTGTATCCGGAGATGACGTCAAAGGGAATATGACCGTGTACATGAAGAAGGTCCCCTGGACTCAGGCTCTTGATACCATTTTAGACGTCCAGGGTCTTGTCAAGAAACAGATGGGTGATGTTATCAGTGTCATGACCGTCGAGAAAATGAAGAAAGACGAGGCTGACCGGAGGGCGGGCGAGGAAGATCGTCTCAAAGCGGAGGTTATTGCGAAGAAAGCGGAACAGGATCGCATGGAAGAGAAAGGAAAACTGCGACAGATTTCTATAGAAGCAAAAATTGTGGAGGCCCAGGATGATTTCATCAAAAACATCGGAGTGCAGTGGGGCGGCTCATATTATGGTAATTTGGGAAGCTATCCCTATGCCTTGACGGCAGGCACAAATCCCGGCACAAACGTTATTGGGAATCGTCTTCAAACGTGGGGATATCCAGATGGCATTCCAATTCGGAATGCGGATGGAACTTTACTTCAGTCAGCTGCCGTTAATATGCCAGGCACGACATTTGGACCGACATTCGGTCTCATCATGGGGGGAGCCAATCTCGTTCTCGAAGCCCAGCTTCAGGCCCTCGAGACGAACAATACAGGTAAGATCATTTCATCGCCAAAAATTACCACCATGGATAATGTTAAAGCTACGATAAAACAGGGACAGGAAATTCCCTACATTACAATAGACAAAGACGGAAACAGGAGTATTACCTTTAAGGAGGCCGTCCTGAAACTGGACGTCAAACCTAAGATTACGCCCGATGGCACCATTTCCATGGAGATTAAAGCGACAAATGACGCTGCAGACTATGCCACGGCTGCACTGCTCGGCGGAAACCCGCCCATTAACAAGAGCGAGGTTGAGTCTAAGATCGTCGTACGGGACGGAGATACGGTAGTCATCGGGGGGATCCTTAAGACATCGGATCAAAGAAACGAGTCCGGCGTTCCCTGGTTTATGAAGATACCTGTCTTGGGCTGGTTATTCAAAACTGAAGGCGTAACAAAGAACCGAAGACAGCTCATGGTATTTATCACCCCGAGGATAATAGCAAAAGAAGATGTAGTCATCGACAAAGTCGAAATGCCGAAGAGGCCCGAAAAACCTAAGAGCTAGGATATTCTCACTTCTTTGTAATAAAACGCGTCGCGATCTTCTTCTTCCCACACCACTCTCTTCACAACTAAGAGATGCGAAAGAGCATGAACCGGTTAAATATAATAATACGCAGTGTTCTTATGACATGCGCTCTTGCCATCTCGGCATGTGGAACAAGCCCATGGAATCAGGAACAGGCAGATTCCCACATCAATGTCGGGGCTGCCTTTCTGGGATCGGGACGATCTAATGATGCCTTAAAGGAATTTTTGGAGGCGGAGAAGCTCTCGCCCCAAGATCCCAAGGTCCATTATTATATGGGTATTTCGTACCTCGACAAAGGGCTCAATGACAACGCCATCGCTGAATTTAAGAAGGCCCTGTCCCTGAAGCCCGACTATTCGGAGGCTCACAATTTTCTGGGCGTGATCTATCGCGATAAAAAACAATGGGACATGGCCATTGATGAATTTAGAAATGCCCTTGCCAATGTGCTTTACGAAACCCCTGACAAGGCAGTGTTCAATATGGGAACGGCCTATGACGGGAAGGGGGATTATGACAAGGCCCTGAAGATGTACGAAGAGGCGAAGAACAAGCAGCCGCATACAATCCCCGCCCCTGTGATAGACCTTTACATCGGCAGAACCTATTATGCCCAGGGAAATTTGGAAAAGGCGGTTAGTTATTTTAAGGCATCCCTCAAGACTGCCCCTTCTTTATTGGAATCCCACTACTGGTTAGGGCAGTGCTACATCAAACTGCGTGAACCGGCAAAGGCAAGAGCAGAGTTTAAGACCATCATCGATATAACACCGGATTCGGGATTGGGGATAGAAGCCAAGAAGAGCCTCGATTCCATGACGTCTTCCCGCTAGTCTGACAAGGCCCGACACAGATTAACTTCGTTGATTTTCCCATCAATCCAAGGACACTCCAAAGTTTTCGCGCTATCCCTTTGACCGTCCCGTACTCGATGCCGAGCACTTCTTAAAAAATATCCCCCTCACAAAAAAATCCCCCTGCCCTTATCGCGCAATTTGCGCCCGTAAGGGAGGGGGACTGACATTGATGCTTATAATCTTGTCGCGAAGCGCGGGGTAAAGCTCTTCGCGATTACATGACCCGCATTTTTTGAGGCTCTTACTGTATTCTCCGGTCCCTCCAGTTTAAGATGTTGACCCTGTTGGAGAGCCCCGGAGGATTGAAGTTCACCCGCTGCGTGTTACTCCCCCCAGCTCCACCAGTGCTTGTTGTAACATAGAGATCAGCGACATTCGACCCTGACCCGGGGGGCTTTACTGAAATAACGGGGGCAGAGGCTATTCCGACCCCTATTGACATACTTCTTGACCCACCTGAAAATGCGCCGGAACCGAACGGAAAGTTAATCGCATAAAGGTATGCATTCCCGCTCTGTGCGCAGGGGCTACTGCTTATAGGCGAGTAAGACGTGAAATACACCACGCCGCCAAATAGGGCGGAATCCGCCAATACCTTCTCCCCCGTCCCAGACAAGCTGATGTAAAACCCCTTGTTGAGGGAAGTAGTTTGATCATACGTCGAACCAGCTGATGAGATATCATCCATATTGCTGATAAACCAGGTTGTGGTGCGGTTATTGTCTTTCAATGCAAACAATCTCCCCCGCCCGGCTGTGCTGGCGGGATCCGCTTTATTCCCCGTACCCCACAAGACCCAGAGATTCCCCGCCCCGTCCCTGGCAACAGAAGGGATCGTATAGATAGGGCGCCAGGCCGGATCTACTGTGGAACTGTCGAACAAGAGGCCCCCGCTCCAGTCGGAAGCGGAACACCCTCCGGGCAAAGCAGACATAATCGCCGTGCAGAACTTGAGCCGCCAGACGTTTCCACCCATATCTCCAACATAGACAGTATCGATGAAGCCATCATTATCTGTATCCACAATGGCAGGAGCAGCCGGTATGCCGTATATCATTTTCGCTGTGTTATCGGCATATGTATAACTCCAGAGTATTTGCCCATTACTCAAGTCTATGACAAAAAAGCCCTTCCCCCTGCAGTCACATCCTGCGCCACAACCGCCTCCGCCGGAGCAGTCCGATCCACTGTAGCCGGCGCCGACAAACCCCACCCATTTCTCCTCGTTGTTGATCATTACCCTGCCTGTCATCACTTTGCTCCAACTTTCATCAGACAGATAGGGGGCATGTGCTGGGTTTATCGCGTTGGTACCGCCAAGGTGCCACATAAAAGTCGGGCTGAGGGAATTATTGAGGCCTAAGGCATAATAGCCGCAATAATACGGATAACTGGTGCTGTAGAGGGAACTAAATCCGGAATCACAGTATTGAGATGAACTCCATGTCATGGGGGTGCCGCCCCTCCCTTCTCCGAAGATCAGTATCGTCTTCCAGTCCGATGCATTCTTACTTGTTCCGTCTTGACCTGACGGTCCCAGCCACACGTCAGCTACCGTCACGGCCCCGTCAACAAAATACTGGTGGCTAAGTGCTGTGGGATTAGTTTGATGGGAAATGTATTTCAGCTTTGGCAGATGGCTCGGCGGGATGAAGCTCCACGCCTCTGAAAGATTGCTGGTTTTAAAGGCGTGTAGCTGACCGTCGTTAGCCCCGACAACGATTACTCGGCTCCCGATAGCAGAAGTGCGGATATGGTTTGTCCGGTGTGTTGCAAAGGCGTTGTTTTGATCACGCATGTCGTCGAAGAAGACCGACGGCGTTCCTACAGTGATCGGTGTTGACCGGAATACATCGCCCAGCTTATAGACACCCGCAGTCGTGCTGTCCGGGTTATAGGAGGAATCTCCCCGGATGTATCCCACGATGTTATCTCGTTCTGAATCTGTGGTCACATCAAAATATCCTCTTGTAATACTTGTCGTGAAGCTGGTCATCGAACCGGCAATACATGTCTTGATTGTCCGACTGGATTCACTTGCCGCTTGGAGAATGGCCCCGGCATCCCCCAGATTTGAACCTATTGATCCATCAGTGTTGATCTGGTACTTTTCCAGGTGACCATGCCAGAATGGATCACCCGCCACGGGCTCGAAGGAGGCTTCGTAGAGAAAATTCTCGTCAGTGGTTCTGGATGACTGAACGGAGGCCTGCGTGAAGGAGTAGGTCGCCGCTCGGATGGTGTTAAATGCCGTTTTCAGGGCGCTCGCCAACGCATCCGCGTCAGCAGCAAGAAAGGCGTAACCGGAAAGCGAGGTGTTCCCCGGGTCTAGAGATGGCGCATAAAACTGCGTATAAGTTGTACCTTCGCACGTTCCCGACAACATAGTATTCTTGAACGTGGTTGTAACAGGCTCAGCGGGAGCACAACTCGAAACGCCGGGAGGATAGCACGCAGTCGGGTTACTGTCCACATCGCAGCACGGTGCCGTTACGGGGGGTGTCGCTGTTAGATCGCAGCCTGTGACTATATTGTAGCCTGTCGTGCTGCCCGTGTTCACTACGTTAGGATTATCCGTTCCTCCGTAATATGCCATCCAGTTAAGGGTATTCTGGAGATAGGTGGGCATAGCTGATCCGAATCCGATGACAAAGACCTTATATCCTGCATCGGCTAACGCCTTCGTTTGGGCCACGACATTTCTTCTCCCTTTAAATCTCCTCGAATAATTGGCTGAGTCTCCGGAATTTTTACATTCCATCCCATCGCCTCCGCATGCATACGTGTCCGATCCGTCTGAAATGACAATAAGGAACTTCTTGCGGCAGTCCTTCGCGGCGTCTCCCGCTTTATTAGCATCGAGATACAGTTTAGCCTCGTTCAGCCCCGATGCCAGTGGTGTTCCCCCATTGGCGCTGTAACCGACAATACATTCGCTGCCGGAACCTGAACAGGTGCCGCTCCCGCAGCTGCTAACTGTCGAGTTGCACTGAGTGGAACTGCCACAGTATATCCTGCTGTACTGTGACCCGATAGGACACATGACTTTTACGTTTCCGCTGCTCCAATTCCCGGCCGTATCGTCACCGTCCTTGAACCTCATGAACCCTATCCTGACGTTGAGGCTCGATGCGTCTGCGCTATTAATCTTACCGTCATTGTTATCATCGAGGATACCAAAAGCGGCCCTCTTGGCTATCTCGACCTTTCGGCAATCAGTCGTATGACCCGAACCGGAGGAGCTATAGAAAGTTCCCGAACATGATGAATTTCCGTACCTATTGCTGGTACCCGCCGGGTTATCGTCCATGCTGCCTGACAGATCGAGAAGTATCATGGCATCGGGTGCCATGGTTGTGCTAAACAGTTCTTCCTCGCCTGGCGGTGGCGCCTGGGCTGATGAAACCCCTGTGAAAAATAAGTTGCATAGAGCAGTAATGCATATAAGAAATATATAAATCTTTCTGGATTCCATAAGACCTCCTTACCTCGACATGGTTGACATTTCCACGGGACCATAGCCGACCCCCACGCCGATAGTCACCTGTGTATTATATTCTGCATTTTGTCCGACCACATCCATATTGTATCTGCTCTGCCCCCAGCTCTGCCCACCACCGATGGAGTAGCCTGTCAGCGGCAGCATTATGGGGCCAACAGTAGGGCGTGTGGAAGGATAATTAATCCTATAACTCGACACACCATCGGCCCTGTTGGTAGTCTGAGGGACAAGGATGGGGTTCTGGGGATCGAATGTCTGTGACAGGCTGTTGATGCCTGTATCGGCGGCAGCAAGAGCCCTCTTTTCTCCGACAATTTTCATGCTCACCCTGATGTCCTGCGTCGATAGGGAAATAACCAGCATTCCCAGGGCGAGAAGGATCAGGCAGGCCATGATTGCCGCGATGAGGGCGAATCCAGCCTCGGAATTCTTCTTGGAGAGCGCTCTTAGTATATTCTTATCCATGTTTGCTCCAGGATCAATTGTTTCTCAGGGTCTCACGGGTCTTATAGATCATCCTCCGCGTGAGTTTAGTGCTCGTATCGATTTGTTCCGTTTCAATTGCCAGAGTAATCTCTACCATTCTTATATCTGTGGAACATCCCGGCATACACACCCTTCCTGCGCCTGCTGCAAAAAGGAGCTCGACCCCCTGCCCGTCAAAGTAACGGAAGACCGGAACGTTGACATCGGCATCAGCATTGATAATTCTTACCGTGCGGGGACGGCCGCTCCCTATGATATCCCCAAGAAAGGGTTGGGCTCCGCCGCAGTTTGTCTCTCTTGTAATATACCTGTCATTGCCTGTCTGCACAAAGTTATACCTGATGATCTCGTTGCTTTCTGCAGCGGTGCCGATGAGAAGGCCGTTGCCATCAGGATTGCCGTTCGCGTCCAAACCGCCAGAGACGTCCATTTCCACGGTGATCGAATTTCGCTGGGCCTCCTGTATTCCCCTGAATGTTTGATTTGCGGACTGTGTCGTGCAAAAGTTGGCCCCTCCGGGATTCCCGTCACCCCGCCAGATGGTCGTCGAAAACGATGGATTATAAGAGGCCATCTTAATCTCCAGGGCCATAATCTCAAGGGCGCCTCTTACATCCTGCTGAGCCGTAACCTTTCTCTCTATGCCCCCGGATGACCTCGATGCCGACTCGATGGCCATGCCGATAGCAAAGATCATAATGAGCGAGACAGCAATGGCTATCACGATCTCGACAAGTGTAAATCCTCTCACGTCATTCATACAGTTTTACCCATTAGAAACCCGCTGGCACAGCATTTGAATTATCTACGCACCCTGCCGGAAATCTGAAACCATCCTGCCGCGCAACATCGGCGCTCTCCACAATATTTCTGTAATTGTGCGATACCTGATCCGGCCACGTAACCGTAATTCTAACAGTCCATTCATTTGTGGTACCGCCAACAGCGGTGATGTTTGTGTTCACCGTATAGGTGGCGTCCCCACGAACCTCTGCCCCCAGGCCGCTTACGATGATGTTTTGCACCGGCCTGTTACCCAGTGGAACTACATTGCAGGGGTTCGCGATCCACGCCTCCCGGAGTTCAAGCTCTCTATGCAGTATGCCGGCGCCCCTGCCCATGTAGTCTGACTTTCCTATGGTTCTCCATGCCGTCGGCTGCATCGACAAGATGGCCATGACGCCGACTGCGACTAGAAATATAGCGATAACCACCTCGATCAGGCCGATACCCCGGTTAGATGATATTAAACGTGACATACGTTCTTCCTGTCAAATTGACTGTAATGGTAGCCTGAGAGTTCCTGCTGTTCTGCAGAACAACTCCGTCGAGAACTGCATTGCCCAAGGGTGATACGGTGCCTCTGGGACTAAAGATAACCGTCTGCAACGCGCCCGGGCCGAATGCGGCACTGACGATTCTAATACCTGACCCGAACGATGAGGGCCTCTTGGTCGTCAGGTCGGTGACAACTGCGTTAACAACTGACTGAATAGTATAGCTGCCGGGCAATGTAGTATCAAAAGCGATTTGATATGTAATATTCTCGGAAACAGCCCTTTCCTTGAAGATGGTAAAGTCAGATGCGATATCTCTCGCGGCAGTCCTGAGATTTCTGTTTAGTGTATAATTGTGCAGCTGCAATCCACCGATCGCTGAAATGACTGCCAGCAGGAAGATGACGATCATCATCTCCACAAGTGTGAATCCTTTGCGACATTTCATACTATTTCTTCCCGTCAATGAGGTCTAACAGTTCCGCCTCGGGTAAAGCTCCTACTTTGAGCCTGCCATCCGGTAGTATCATTGAGGGCGTTCCTCCTATGCCGAGTGAATTGGCAAGCTTTACAGAATTTTCTATCTCGGCGGTAGCGCACTCCGTCTTCGGTATCTCCTTCTTTTCGAAGTTCTCTTCCAGCATTTTCAGGGATTTATTGCAGACGATGCTTTTTGCCTTCCAGTAGGCGTCCTTATGAAACTCTAAGGGCAAAAACTTGATATAGAAGGCTATGTCCTTCCTTTTGGCTACGATTTGTTTCATCGTCTGGTGGAGCTGTCCGCAGAAGGGGCAATCAGGATCTGTAAATACAACTATTTTTTTCGCAGCACTCTTCTCCCCCAGAACAATGGCATCAGTCAGCGGGATCTTCGCTATGTCAATCCTCTTCTTGTCCTGGATCCTGTGAATAGCCTCCATGGTCTTGTTGGTCATGGTAGACACTTCCACCAAAGAACCAAGAATGAGGTAGTTCTTATTGACGTCAAGATAAAATATCTTCGTCTGCCCCACGATATCGATAACTACTTCACAAACGCTATTTATAGGACTTTCTGCGATGCCTATTACATTCGCGTCGGGCACGTTGAGCTTCTTTAATATCTCCTTCATCTCTCCCCCGCCCAAGGAGACGCAATCTTTCCTTGCCTGGCCCGCTTCTGCTCCCCACGCGATGTTATATCCCGCAGTAACAGAGGTAAAAAGCAATGCACATGAGAGACATAAAAAAGCAGGAAATAAGCTTTTTCTTTTCAATGCGCAACCTTTCTTGCTGTTTTTTTGACGCTTTCTTGTCTCATATTTTCTGAGGGAAATCAAGAAATCCATTCCCGGCAAACGCTGAATGGGCGAGGTATAATAATGTGGCAGGGCTCAGACGGTGCAGAGTGGCACCTCAAAAGAAGGGCCGCAGGCTACTCCAAAACAGAAGGTCATTTCAATCGTCCGGCAACCCTGCCGCCATATCCTCTTTAAAAGAGGATTTAGGCCAGTGGCTTTACGTCCCGTCCTTTCGGACAGTTTGCCTTTTTCAGGACTCTTTCATGATTTCAAAGATTCTATAATCTCTTCAAGCAATTCTTATATGCTCGATTTCTTTATACCACATCTGCAATAAAAAAAAAGGGAAATTTTTAATCTTTTTCCATATGCAAATTTAGAAGAATGTATATAGCGATGCAATCACTATGCCATTTATGTTCTCATACATGGATATGCTGTAACGCCTGTGATTATCATAAATTAGATTCGCCTCATAAAATGAAGGGGGAAAACTTTTTCTTAAATATTGATAAAAATCGGTGATTTTGACCAATTATAGTTGTGAAACTCATCTGAAGATTAGCCTATAATTACTGATTTTTCCCCATTACAACAGCTTGGATTTCCTGCTTGACACACTATGGGTGCTGTGTTACAGCTCACACCTGTCCGGGCTACTGCAGTAAAATTCGCTAATATTCAAGATACATGACCATATGGACGATATTACCAACAAAGAAAGAGAGGAATTTCTTTCCATAGCGGAAGCCTATATAAACAAGAATTTGTATGAAGAGGCATCGCATATAGCCGAATCATGGCTTAAGCGTTATCCTATCGATGCTGATGCGAGTATTATCCGTTGCCACGCATTGCTTAGGATGGGGAATCTCGAAAAAGTCGGTGAACTCCTCGATGACCTGGAAGCCAAGGTCCTTGAATTATCCCGCATCTATCATCGTGTGGGCGACCTTTGCCTCGATGCAGGACTCACAAAGGAGGCAATGAAGTTTTATAGGAAATTTATATCTCTGAATCCTGCCGTATTGAGTGCAAAAGAAGTGTATAAGAAAGTCAATGCTCTCGCAGCCACCATGGACGACGCATCCGCCGAAATCGATGCGGATGCGTACAATAATGCTGACCGCGTTGCGCCCGATTTCTATACCACAACTCTCGCTGAGCTTTACATCAGACAGGGTCACCTTGATATGGCTCTCGATGTGCTGGGCGAGATTCTCAAAAGAGAACCGGAAAATAGGATGGCGGCGGATAGGTTAAATGATGTCATGGCAATGAAACATGACGGCATCAGAGAAAAGACGTCTTTACTTATGGAACAAAATGAGGTCGTAATTAGGGAGCTTACAAAATGGCTTGAGAATATCTACAGGTCAAGAAGCCATGCATCGTGACTCTCCGGCACCTCCTGAGAGGATGGCAAGAGTAAGGGCTATGCTTCATGAAGTTGGTGCAGACGCCCTGCTTTTTTTTGATATGAAAAATGTGCGCTATCTTACCGGTTTCACAGGCAGCGACGGAGCGCTCGTAATAGGAAATAATCAAGAGATTCTCCTTGTTGACGGCCGTTATACTAACCAGGCAAGGAAGGAAGTTCGCGGGCCCCGTGTCTTCGAATACAAAGAAAAGATAGATGGAATCGCGGCGATCCTTTCAGACGGTAGTTTCGTATCCGTAGTGTTTGAATCGCAGGCGATGAATGTCAACACCTATTTGAATCTGACAGAAAAACTACGCGGGTTGAAGTTAAACCCGATGACTGACCAAGTCGGTGCCCTCAGAGCCGTCAAAGACGAAGAAGAAATAGCATTAATTAAAAAAGCTGCGGAGATATCATGTGAGGCCCTTGCCGCTGTCCGCGATCTAATCAAGCCGGGTGTGACAGAGAAGGATATTGCTATTGAGTTGGATTTTCTGCTAAGGAGACGTGGTGCAGAGCAAGTTTCCTTCCCTACAATAGTGGCGTCGGGAACGAACTCAGCGCAACCCCACGCGCAGCCGGGATCGCGGGTGATTGAATATGGCGATATGGTTATTATAGATTGCGGCGCTGTTTATGGTGGTTATCATTCTGATGAAACCTGCACATTTGTCGTCGGCTATAACGATAAGAAACAGGAAGAGGCATACTCCCTGGTAAAGACCGCCCACGATCGCGCATTGAAGGCTGTAAAAGCCGGCATCCCTTGTGCAGAGATCGATCGTATTGCCAGAGAGTGCATCGAGACTGGCAAGCTGGGCAAGTATTTCACGCATGGCACAGGTCACGGTGTCGGACTTGATGTTCACGAAGCGCCGCGGATAGCAAGCAATTCGGAAATGGTCCTCGGGGCGGGAATGGTATTGACCATAGAACCTGGTGTCTATATCCCTGGCCTCTGGGGCGTCCGCATTGAAGATATGATATTGGTTAAAGAGGAAGGGTGTGAGGTCTTGACAAAAGTATCGAAGGACTTCACGGTGCTCCACTGATTCTAAAAAAGGAATACGGGAAATTCATGTATTGGGATGTCGTGATATGAAGGTATTTCCAGATGATCTTCTTTACAATAGGGAACACGCGTGGGTTAGGGTTGAGGGTGAATTGGCTACTATCGGTATCACGGATTACGCCCAGGAGAAATTAGGGGAAATTCTGGCTATAGAGCTGCCGGAGGTTGATTCTTACGTGGAGAGGGATGAGCCATTCGGCACTATAGAATCTGCGAAAGGAGTCTTCGAGCTTATTTCACCCGTAAGCGGTGAGGTGGTAAATGTCAACGAAGATATACTGGACGACATCGGCATTGTAAACAGTGACCCTCATGACACAGGATGGATGATTACGCTGGAAATGTCGGATTCGGAGGAGCTCGATGATCTTCTGGACTCGAGGGAATACCATGACTTTGTACTTAAAGAAGCTGAGAGTGACTAACCCTGTTTCATGATATGGAGATTCATTTCATTCAAGAGGTTTAATGCCTTTGAAAACATGGCCATTGACGAGGCCATATTTAGAGAAAATCAACGGACCGATACACCGCCTACCCTCAGATTTTACAGTTGGTCCCCTCCATCAGTGTCTCTAGGATATTTTCAGGCAACTGGTAAAGAGGTCAATGTCGAAGCGTGCAGACGCTTTTCCGTAGATATAGTCCGGCGCCCGACGGGTGGGAAGGCTGTCCTTCATGAAGATGATCTGACCTATGCGGTAATAGCCAATGAGCGCACTCCCCTCTTCCCGCCGGATATTTTAGGGACCTACAAGGTCATCAGTAGCTGTATCGCCTTGGGGCTATCGGAACTTGGCATAGAAGCCGAGATGGAAGGTGATGGGAGGTTGTATCGGGACGATTCCCTGAAAGCTGCCTGTTTCTCGACGCCGTCCCGATATGAGCTTCTGGTAAAAAAAAAGAAGATATGCGGCAGCGCTCAACTGCGGTCGAAGGGCGTCTTCCTTCAGCATGGCTCAATCTTGATGGATTTTGACCCGCTCAAGACATGCGCGCTCTTGCTGCCGCAGCATGGCGACGAGACGTGGCACGCCAAAAATTTGCGCGGGTCCGTGACGTCAATCCATGAGCAAATTGGCGTGTCCGTATCCGTGGAAGATATCTGCCATGTCATAAAGAAGGGTTTTGAGAAGAAACTGGATATAGCGTTCGTGGAAGGATGTCTGACCCCTGCAGAGGAGTCCTTGAAGTCACGACTGATGAATGATAAATATATAAGTGATAAATGGAATTTGGAAGGCAAGGCTGCATCAGATGGATCTAAAGACTTTGATTAAAAAGGAAGTGCGCGAGCAGGAAGGTTACCGGGCCGACATAACGCCCTATCGAACCAGAATGGATGCGAATGAAAGTCCCTTTTTGCTCCCCTCCCTCCTGAAAAGGGAACTGTTCAAAAAGATGAAAAATGTTTCCCTGAATAGATACCCGGAGGCGGGTGCGCCGCTGATCAGAAAACGCTTTGCTAAACACTATGGGGTCGCTGATGATATGGTAATGATCGGTAACGGGTCTGACGAACTTATTCAGATCCTCTGCACCGCCCTGGCAAATTCATCATCAGTCGTCATGGTTCCGACGCCGACCTTTGTCATGTACAGAATTATTGCATCAAATACCGGTCATGCAGTAGCGGAAGTGCCCCTAAATGCCTCCTTTGATTTAGACTTGGATGCAATGCTCAGCCGGATTGCCACGAATGCGACGGTCCTGACTTTCTTGAGTTACCCGAATAGTCCTACGTCAAACTGCTTCAGCGAAAAGAGCGTCGCAGCTATTGTTGAGGCTTCAACAGGAATTGTGGTCGTTGATGAGGCATACGGGAGCTTCGCTGGAAAAACCTGTTTGCCTTTGTTGAAAAAATACGACAACCTCGTTATCTTAAAGACCCTCTCTAAAGTGGGACTTGCCGCCATGAGGGTAGGCTTCTTAATCGGCTCACCGTCTCTCGTCCATGAACTCGATAAGGTGAGGCTGCCATACAATATCAATGGCCTTTCCCAAGTTGCTGCCGGGTTCTATTTGGACCACATTGACACCTTTTTAGGCCAAACAAGTGAGATAATTGCGAGTCGGGAAGAACTCCTGCGCTCTCTTGGAAAGATTGCCGGTGTCCATCCCTTTCCTTCAGATGCAAATTTTATTTTTTTTAGTTGCGATTTCGATACGGATAACATATACTCCGTCTTAGCCCAGGAGGGAATTCTTATTAAGAATCTTAACTCTCCTGGCGTCTTGAAGAATTGTATGAGAGTAACGGTGGGTAGCCGCGAAGAAAATGAAGAATTCTTAAAGGTGTTAAAGAATATCCTTCAAAAGTAAGGAGTGTGGTCTAACATAAGGTAACAGAGGGTAGTTTACGGCAGAGGCGTAAATCGTCTAGTGCCGTACTGCCCTTTTTTTGTCCCCTTTTGGCCCCACGTTTGGGGAATTTATATTTCGCCATTAATGAAGAGAAAGGAAGGGTTGTTTTGGAAGTAAAAGTATACGACAATGACATCGAAAAGGCATTGAAGATCCTCAAGAACAAGCTCTCAAAAAGCGGATTGTTCAAGGAACTAAAGCTGCGGAGAGCCTATGAGAAGCCTTCCGTTAAAAGGAAACGCAAAGCTATCGAAGCTCGCAGGCGTTACGCCAAGGTTCAACGCCGCAGAAGTTACTGAGAATTTTGTTCAACAGTAACAACCGTGATCACCTAGGCTGGGTTCCCCTGCCGGATGCTCTAGCCCCGGAGTGAACATAATGGATGAAAAACAATATTTGGTCGATGCCCTGTCGATAGAGGAATCATGGCGGATATTCCGTATCATGGCTGAATTTGTGGAAGCCATTGAGACTCTGTCCCAGGTGAAAAACGGCGTCACCATTTTCGGGTCCGCGAGGGTGGGGCCTGACGATCCATACTACAAGAAGGCGGAGTATCTTGCCAGAAGGCTTGCCGAAAACGGTTTCAGTGTAATTACTGGAGGCGGTCCCGGCATCATGGAGGCGGCCAATAAGGGAGCGGCAACAGCAGGCGGCCAGTCGATAGGTATGAATATTCGTCTTCCCTATGAACAGAAACCAAATCCGTACGCCAATACCATTATCGAGTACAAATATTTTTTCATCCGTAAAGTAATGTTTGTAAAATATGCTGTGGCCTATGTTATCCTTCCGGGAGGCTTCGGAACAATGGATGAGTTCTTCGAGGCGCTGACACTTATTCAGACGAAAAGGATAAAGGGCTTCCCCGTCATATTGATGGGCAGCGAATACTGGCAGGGACTGATGGGCTGGATGAAGAGTACCATGCTCGTAAATGACAAGATTGAGCCGTGTGATCTCGAAATCATCCACATCATTGATGACCCCGATGAAGTAGTGAAACATATAAAGAAATTTGTCATTCTCTAAGAACTCTGTAAGATCTCTTCTGATACCTGATATCAAGTTTTCGATGAAAATGGTGCCGGATTGTCGTGTCGAGCGAAGCAAGGCATCTCGGAATAAAGCGTTTTATGATTCTTTGCTCGCACGCGGAATGACAGACGATGAAACCAGCCGTCATAATTAGAAGAAAAGAGAAGACACTACAGTCAGCAGACATAATGGATTTTGAAAAGATACTAATGGAACTCAAGAAGGGGAAGTCGAGCCCTTCTCCCTGTTATCTCCTCCATGGTGAAGAAGAATATCTTATCAAAGATGCCCTCAATAAGATCATAGCTGCTATCGTCCCTGCAAGCGACAGAGGCATGAATCTATTCTTCATGGATGGAGAAAATGAAGATATAGATGTCCTTTGCGAAACCATCCTGACACCTCCCCTCATTCCAGGAAGAAAAGTTGTCGTTCTGACAAACACCCGCCTCTTTCAAACAAGAACGGTTCTGCCGGAAATAGTACAAAAAATTCGGCAACATTCTGAAAGTGACCCCGACACAGCCGTCAGATACTTTTTGCAATTATTGAAGATCACAGGCTGGACCATAGATGATCTCAGAGACGGTGGTTGGAAAAGAATAACCAGCGACAACTGGCGAAAAACCATTGAAGGCGACATTGGACAAGATCGGGAATCCTGGCTTCCCGAAATGATCGAGACCTGCATAAGCCGTGGAATGGATGTGGGCGAGCAGAGGGGGGTCGTGGAACATCTTGAAGATACTTTGAGAAAAGGCATCCCGGAAGGCATCCACCTGATCATAACCGCAGAGACGGTGGACAAGAGAAAAAGGCTTTTCAAGACAATATCAGAAACCGGAATTGTTCTCAATTTTTCTCGGCTAAAGGGTGAGGCGAGACAGAAAAATGCCTTAATGGAGACGGCAAGAGATCTCTTAGCTCAAAGCGGGAAAAGACTGACGCCGGGTGCATGGATTGCTATCGGCGGAAAAACCGGCTTTAACCTTGCCGATTCCATGAAAGCCTTGGAAACGTTAATCGCCTATACAGGCGACAAGATATCGATCGAAGAGTCGGACGTCGAAGAGGTTATAGGAAAAACAAGAGAAGCTATGGTCTTTGATTTAACAGGCGCTATAGTTGCAGGGAAGATGGATGTGGCTTTGTCAAATCTGAAAGATCTTCTTGATCAGGGTATAAACCACGTTTTGATCCTGTCGATGATAGCGAGGGAAATCAGATTTCTCCTTCATGCCAAGGTATTTATCAAATCGGGTATGCTTGAATCTTTTGAGCAGAATATGGACTACGAAAAGTTTCAGAGATCCATTTATCCGGTCATTTTAGAATGGCAGAGCGATAAAGGGGGAAAGGGCGGTCTGGACAGTCAGCATCCGTATGTCATTTACAATGCCGTAAAGAACTCCTATCGATTCTCATACGTGCACCTAGTGGAATTCTTGGAAGACCTCGTCGATATAGACATTGCCTTCAAGACCACGACGAAAGAACCGAAGTTCGTGCTGGAGAGATTTATTCTCAGCGTTTGTACAGCCGGGAATTGAGGGAGAAATCCTGACCGGCTGGAGTTCTTATTTTAGATCCGTAAAAAATTCAATCCCGCCAAAAGCCCCTATAACTTCTTGATCTTTATCATGGCTGATTTTTCCCTCCGGGAAAGTCTCCTTGATGGTCCTTTCTTTTTTACTCCTCTCTTTATTGCATCATCTTCTTCTTTATCTGATCTTACTTCCGTCTGCCGGGCATGGTCCGTCATAGGGGTTTTTGCCCTCCTCATCAGTTCGTCAAAATCCAGTGATGATATAGCTGTTTCCCCACGGCGACTGACAAAATCGGCGATGTCCCTGTCCGAAGTTACAACAACAATTTCTTCCCCCCTTTCTTGAACCATCCTTTTGATGACTTCGTCCGCTTTTTCGCCCTTCCGGGAATAGATGATGTCAATGCCTGAGAGTCGATCCCTCTCTTCCTCGACAGGCCCGCCCTGCCAGCCGTCGAAGACAATGGTCATCTTGTATCCTCTCTGTTCTTTATAAGGAGATATGCTGCGTATCAGAGCCTTTCGGCCTTCCTCCAGGCTGAATCTCTCATACCGTCTCAAGGCATCTGATTGTCTTATCAGATTATACCCGTCAATGATGATATGCATGATGGCAAATGCCCGCTTAATTTCATCGCTTATTGACCTAAGAGAGGAAGGGTGACTCTTCTGCCGCTCCTCAGGTTAGGCATCTGATGCCAAATTATTTATTATCCGGACGCTCCGGTTTTTTTCTTGACCTCGACACCGCAATTCTGCTATTTTCCGCTTGTCTTTATAATAGAAAGTTCTTTGCAGGTCAATTCCTACCTTAATACTTCTGCAAGCGAGTGGCAACAGGACACGTTGCCACATAACGAAAAAAATTAAGATATCCATGAACCTTCGGTATTCGCACAAAATTTTCTACGCCCATGATTCCACAATGATGCAAGAAATGGGTGGCAACAGCTGGCCTTGCATAAAGTTTAAGATTCAAAGCATGTCCGTCGACTTCCTCATTGTTGCTAGAACTCCCAACCAGTGTGGCTAAGATTAATAGAATTCGACTAAGAAAATTATATGATTAGGAGGACGAAAAATGGATTTTGAATTAGACGATGAATTGAAGATGTTGAAGGAAATGTCATACAAATTTGCCCAGGCTGAGTTTACCGGTATATCCCATGAATGTGACGAGGGAGAAAAATACACCCCGGACATTCGCAGAAAGGCCGCTGAAAATGGTCTCATCGGGGCATGGATTCCCGAAGAATATGGCGGTGCAGGGGCGGGTTTTTTGGGCAATGCCATCATCACAGAAGAGCTGTCCAAAGTGGACATGGGAGTGGGCTTGAATGTCGTTGCCGCCACATTCGGCTGCGAATCCATACTACACTTCGGGTCGGAAGAGCAGAAAAAGACATACCTCCCGCCGGTATGCAGAGGGGAGTGGGTCAGTGCCGGGGCATTTACGGAGCCCAATGCCGGCACAGATGTGGCGGGATACAAAACTAAGGCTGCTAAAGACGGAAACGACTATGTCATCAGCGGCAATAAAATGTTCATAACCAATGGCACTGTCTGCGACTTCATGGTAGCCCAGTGCATTACCAACCCGGAGGAAAAAAAGCACAACAGCTTCAGCCTTATCATAGTTAGAGCCGATACGCCGGGGATAACGAGAAACAAGATTCATGGGAAAATGGGTATCCGCTCCAGTGATACGGCAGAAATCGCTTTTGAGGATGTGCGGGTTCCTCGGACTAACCTGGTTGGCAAGGAAGGCAACGGCTTCCGGCAGTTGATGCATTTTTTTGATACAACAAGGGTATTGGTCGCCGCCCAGGCCCTCGGCCTTTCCGAAGCCTGTCTGGAGACAAGCATCAAGTACGTCAAGGAAAGAACAGCATTTGGAGCCCCATTGGGTTCGTTCCAGCTGACCCAGATGAAACTGACGGAAATGGCAATCAAAATAGAGGCTCTCCGGGGTCTTATTTATAAATCGGCATGGCTTCTTGATGAGGGCAGGCCGGACTATACGCTGGCTGCGATGGCGAAGTACTGCGGAGGTCAGACGGCGGTCTTCTGCGCGAATTACGCCGTGGAACTGCACGGTGGATACGGTTACGTTGACGAGTACAACGTCCAGAAATGGTACCGTGACGCCAAAATTCTCGAACTTTACGAAGGAACTAAAGAAGCTGAAATCATGACCATCGGCAGAACTCTGCAGGCACGGTAGTCATACAAAAAAAATGCTCCCGTCCCCGTCTTAACAAGAATGGGGATGGGGGCATTTCCAATTCTAAGTGGAGATCAACCGCCTATGAGGGCTTTCATGGCCCTGACGGTATGAGCATAGTCGTCGCTCCCGAAGATGGCTGCGCCCGATACTATGACGTCTGCGCCGGCTTCAGCTACCAGTCGAATATTATCGAGAGTTACGCCACCATCAACTTCGATGGCGACATCTGGCGCAACGGCATTCACCATCTCCCTTGCTTGCGCTATCTTCGGCAGGACATGCTCTATGAATTTCTGTCCCCCGAATCCGGGATCAACTGACATGACAAGGAGAAGATCAATATCTTTCAGAATCGGCTCAACTTGTAAGAGTGGCGTGGCAGGATTAAGAGACACGCCCGCCTTGATGCCCCTTTCCTTTATCTGGGCAATGGTCCTGTGGAGATGCCAGGCTGTCTCGGCATGAATTGTTATGACATCACTCCCTGCTTCGGCAAAGGAGTCTATATAACTTTCCGGATTTGAAATCATGAGATGCACGTCGAAAGGAAGTCTTGTGATCTTTCGGAGCCATTTTACCGGACCTGGCCCGATAGTGATATTAGGAACGAAATGACCGTCCATTACATCTATGTGTATCCAGTCGGCGCCGGCTCTTTCCACAGCCATGATTTCTTCACCGAGCCGGCTGAAGTCAGCGGAGAGGATGGAAGGGGCAATCTTCTTCATCAAATGCCTTCTTTTTCGCTCTTCTGAAACTTATGAAAAAATGTGTCTTGCGTCATTTTTTTGAAAGAATTGTACTGACGAAATGTCAATACACCATCGATGCATACCTGTCAATAATTACTGAAAGGGAGAAAAGGCCCTTGACAAAATAATTCTAAGAGCCCATGCTTCCGGCAAAATCCAATCACATAATTGCAATCAATGTACTTTCTTTATAACATTCTATTATTTATGGCTGCCTTGTTTGCTCTCCCCTACTATGCGATCAAGATGACACTGACGGGAAAATACAGGCAAAGCATGGGATCGAAGTTCGGGATTATCAGGCCCTCAATCTTCGCAGAGATGAAGGGCAGCCCCAGGATATGGATACATGCTGTATCCGTCGGCGAGGTTACTGCTGCCGAGCCGATCGTTGCTTCCTTGAGAACGCACTTCCCTGAGGCCTGCATTGTACTATCCACCAGCACTGAAACGGGCCAGGACATAGCGAGAAGGATTGTCACCGGAGCTACGTCCTTTATATACTACCCTCTTGATATCCCGTTTGTCGTAAGAAAGGTTATCACGAAAGTGAGGCCTGATATCTTTATCCTTACAGAGACGGAACTGTGGCCCAATTTTATCAGGGAGTGTAAAGAACAGGGAGCGAAGGTAATTATGGTCAACGGTCGCATCTCTCAACACTCCTATCAAAGGTATGCCATGACAAGGTTCTTCTGGAAAGGCATTGTAAATTTGATAGACGAAATGGGTGTGATTTCGGAAATTGATGGCGAGCGTATGAAAGCGATTGGTATGGCGCCATCCAAGGTTCATGTCATGGGTAACGCAAAGTACGACAGCTTCGCTGCGAAGGCATCCCCTCCTGTCCGGGAAGAGATGGAAAGAAGGATGAACCTCACAAAAATGGACAGGGTCTTCGTGGCGGGAAGCACCCATGACAGCGAGGAGAAAATAGTCCTCTATGTTTACAAACGCCTCCTTGAGAGTTACCATGATTTAAAATTGATTATCGTCCCTCGACATCCGGAAAGAGGTCATGCAGTTTTGTCCTTGGTCAAGGAGGCAGGCTTTCACGATTGCCTGACGATGACTGAGATCAACGGTGGCAGACGTCGAATCGGCGAGCGGATTATCGTTATCGATGTCATAGGTGAACTCTTCAAAGTATACTCTCTCGCTTCTGTGGTCTTCTGCGGTGGTTCCCTTGTCCCGAAGGGCGGGCAAAACATCCTCGAACCTGCAGCATGGGGCAAGGTCATTTTTTATGGACCCTCCATGGATGACTTCAAGGACGAAAAGGAACTTTTGGAAAAGAGCGGGGCGGGGATAACGGTGAAAGGCGGCGAAGAATTACTTAACGGCATCCTCAAGCTCATGTCTGATCCTGATGCGCTTGCGAGGAAGGGAGAGGAGGGGCGAAAAATTGTGGTTGCCAATATGGGGGCTGCAGATAGATATGCCGAGATGGTCAGGTCACATATTGAAAGATAAATTGTCTATCCATGCATTCATCATGTGATACTGATAAATCGTCAAGCTTGCAAAACAGATCCCGCCCTTTGATCAAGACAGTATCAGCCCTCGGCCCGCTTCAGGTATTCGTTCCATCTCGTGTCAACCCACCGCTGGAGCTGCCTCAGTTGCTCGATGCTCATTTTTCGGAAGCGCCCCTGTCTCTCGACATAATTGATTACAGGCAGCTTGTTTCCTTTTTCCGCCAGTGTCTTGCTTCTTCCGGTAAAGCGAAATTTGCCATCTTCAACCTCGAAGAGGACGACGATCCCCGTCTCTACCGCAAGCCTCCCGACGCGTACCGTGTCCTTAGGTGCGTAACCCCACCCCGGAGGGCAAGGAACGGCGATCTGCATATACCGCGCTCCTTTAATGCGCTTAGCCTTGACAAATTTATCGTACAGGTCGATCGGATATGCCGATGAAGTGGTAGCGAGATAAGGCAGGTCGTGGGCTTCCATAATTCGCAGCATATCCTTTTTGGGCTGCTGCTTGGTTAAGACCGGTGTGGTAGAGGTCAATGCGCCTATGGGTGTGGCACTGGAGCGCTGTGTACCGGTATTCATGTACCCCTCGTTGTCATAACAGACATATATGAAGTCCGTGCCCCTTTCGGCTGCACCGCTCAGAGCCTGGATTCCCATGTCGAAAGTACCGCCGTCTCCGGCAATGGCTACGACTGTAATGTCCGTACGATTGAGGGCATTCAGGCCAGCGACAAGACCCGACGCAGAGGCCGCCGTACTGGCGAATGTACAATTGAGGGCAGGAATAGTCACGGATGTCGTCGGATACAGGCCATGGAGAACGGTCAGGCAACAGGCCGGAAATGTCATAATCGTATTTTCACGCAATGCTTTCAGAACATAGCGGTACGCCAGGGACAGGCCGCAACCCTGACAGGCCCTCTGACCAGGGAGCATATACTCTTCAATATTAACCTTAAACAGGTTCTCTGGCATATTCTCACTCCGTAAAACAGTTTAGCCATTTCGGCACAGGTTCCGTATCCCCTGCGGCGATTGCGTCCCGTGACGATCCTACTGCCTCGGCGAGTTCCCTCGCTTTGACATCACGGCCCCCGAGGCCGCAGATGTAGTTGTGGATGGGCAACCGGATATCCGTCCCGTAAAAGGCAGCCTTTATTTCGGAACACAAAGCTCCTTCATATCCGTAGCTGATCCCCTTTTCGAATACGCAGATAGCCTTTGCCTTACTGAAAGCCGCGCGGACGTCTTCTTTCGGGAAGGGCCTAAAGACCCTTATTCCGACAACTCCGGCTTTCATACCCGCCGCCCTCAGCATATCCGCTGCCGCGGTGGCTTCGCTGGCTACAGAACCCATCCCTGCAAGTATCATCTCGGCGTCATCTGTCTTATATTGCCATAGCATGCCGCCGTGATCTCTCCCAAAAGCCCCGGCAAATTGGCGACTCGTAGAAATAATAACATCACGAGATTCATTGAGGGCCTTCTGAAGTTTATAGCGCATTTCCATATATCCATCACACAGCACACCCTCTGAATTAGCCCTTCGCCAAGGAAAGAGAACAGGATTGATATTCATGGGAGCTTCCGGCGACAGGATTGTATGGGGCTTATAAGGGGGCAGGAAATCGGAGACTGCCTCAGCGTCGGGGATCTCTACGGGCATCATTGTATGAGACATGACGAAACCATCGTAGCAGATCATGACAGGCACATAGACGGACTCGGCAATCCGGTACGCCTGAATGATGGAGTCAATGATCTCCTGGTTGTCGCGGCAGTAGATCTGTATCCAGCCTGTATCACGCTGTGCTATGGAATCCTGCTGGTCATTGAAAATCGTCCACGGCGCTCCCACTCCCCTGTTGATGCAGCACATCACAATAGGCAGTCTCGCGCCGGCTGCCCAATGTATCTGCTCATGCATATAAAGCAGTCCCTGGGAACTGGTAGAAGTGAAGACGCGCGCCCCCACGGTGGATGCCGATATGCAAACCGCAAGCGCGGAATGCTCGGATTCAACGCGGATATATTCTGCCTTAAGTTCACCGCCCTCAATCAACTGGGAAAGCATCTCCGTTACAGAGGTCTGCGGCGTAATGGGATAGGCCGCCACGACCTGAACATGGCTGAGCTTTGCCCCGAGAGCCGCAGCCTGGTTGCCCGTCATGATTTGTACTTCAGCCATTTTTCTCCCCCTCGCTCACCATAGTAATCGCTTTTCCGGGACACTCTTCAGCGCAAATGCCGCAACCCTTGCAGTATTCCAGGTCGATTTCCAGGGGGATCGTCGCTTTGATTACTCCTTCCGGACAGTAGAGCCAGCAGAGAAAACAGGCAGCCTTTTTCTTAATGGAGGGGATGCACTTTGAATGATCACAAACTGGCCTCATATCCCGCCAGTCGCCCGTTTTCCCCGCTTCTCCAATGGCAGGTGTGGCCATGGCGGAAATATTCCTGTCTTTCTTCTTCACAGTTTTTGTCCTCTATTGGCGGCTATTATTAAAGTCTGTTCAAATGCATCACGTAAGGCGGCAAAATTGGCAGAAGAAACGGCGCCGGATAATTTACCCTTCAGTCCTCTTTCCATCGCCTCAAGAGACACAAGGTTTGATGCCCTGGCAAATGCCCCCAGCATCGTGGTGTTGATAATGGGTTTCCCCTCTCTGATGAGATGGTGTTTAAGTGCAATATTTCCCGCATCAACCGTGGCTACGCTGATCTTCGTATCAAAATTTAGCTCATCTGGTTTCAAGGGGGTATTGACGATGATAAGCCCCCCATCTTTGAGCGTCGCCAGAATATTTACTGCAGAAAGGAGAGATGGATCAAGAACAATAGATATATCCGCACGCTCAATCTGCGACACCATCCGGATTGGTTCTGACGAGATCCTGGTTGATGCTGTCAACGGGGCGCCTCTTCTTTCCGGGCCGAAGGTCGGTGCGGAGGTAACCCCTTTGAATCCTTGAATATACGCTGCCTCTGCCAGAATCTGTGCAGCTATCACAACACCCTGGCCGCCTCTTCCGTGCCATATTACTTCATGCATACCGCCTGTCCTTGCAAATCTAATTAAAATAAAAAGGCCATGGATTTTTTGCCCATGGCCTTTTAGGATGATATCTACGTACTCTTATCCTGTCCTAAAAACGACGGGCGACGCGGATAGCCGCGTCAACAGAAGAGGGAGGAGGAGCAAGCGAATAACACACAAGACAAAGGTCTCTCTTCTTATTGATACATAGGTCATTTTCAGGAAATCCCATCCAAATTTTCTGAATGTATAGAATAAACGATAGCATATGTCAATAGACAAATCATACCAGATACTCACCTGAATTTCTTCTGCACAGCCTGAGCGTTTTTGAGATTTTCCTGCGCCATTGCGTAATCCGGGTTGAGACGCAATGCCTCCCGATAACTGGCGATGGCCTCGTCAAGCCTTCCTTGATAAAGCAAGGCGCTTCCCAGATTGTTATGAGCCTTTGCATACCCCGGACTGATGCGGATGCTTTCGCGAAACTGATTAATGGCGTCATCGAGTTTCCCTTCGGATGCCAGCACTGTCCCCAAATTATAGTGTGCATCAGCTGGGTTGTTGATGCTGATAGCCTTCTGAAAGCGGGCAATGGCTTCGTCTCTTTTACCTTGTAGGGCCAAGGCGTAACCCAGGTTGTTTTGCGCCCAGGCATTTTCCGACGTAACCTTTATGGCACGTTCATAAAGTACGATGTTGTTGCGCCAATAACCTGTCTGGGCATACGTCATAATTACGCAAGCGAGAAGAATCCCCAGGGCGGCAGAAGCAAGGGCAATTCTTCTATAACGCCAGCGATTGAGAAGTTCCGGAACTCCCCAGGCAATCATGATGAAAACGCCGATGAGGGGCACATAGGTATAGCGATCGGCCATGGACTGTAATCCCACCTGCACCAATCCAATGACCGGTACAAGCGTTCCCAGATACCAAAGCCAGCCGACTATAAGGTAGGGGAAACGCAGGGCTGTTCGAATAGTCAGGTAGGTTGCAATCATTAGTGCCAACATCGCCGATACCGCCTGCCATGAGAGCAGTGCCTCGCCCCCATAGGGATAAAAGATGGAGAGTTTCGCGGGCCATAGCATCTTCCCGATATAGCTGACATAAGAAGTCAGTGCATTGGCAATGCGACCGCCCAAGGGATAGAGCTCCATGGGTTTCACTACTCGATGCTGGGCATAGAAGGTTATAAAACAGAAGAGTGTGGCGACAACAAAGAATGGCGCCTTTTCTTTCAGCAACGGTCGTATCCCTAGCCACAGGGCACGGGATTTTACACTACCTTTATTCTGTGCTGTATCTTTTCCGGGTTGCTGCGATTTCTGTTTTTTTTTCGCGCGCCTCGCCGGTTGTGATGTTGCGGCAGCGATGCGGGCGCCTGACTTCGCCAAGTTGAGCCGCTTGAGGGGCCAGTAATCCAGAAGGAGAAGGACAAAGGGCAAGGTGACCAGCATCGGCTTTGACATGAGACCCAGCAGGAAGAATGCGAGTACAAAGAGATACCTCTTATATCCGGGACGTTCCACATAGTAGACATACGCCCCCATGGTGAGCATCCAGAAAAAGGTGGAGAGGACGTCCTTCCGTTCAGCCACCCAGGCGACAGACTCCACATGAAGCGGATGCAGCGCAAAAAGCCCTGCCACAAAGGCGCTCTGCCAGAGACCCCTCGTCATGCGATGTAAAATGAGAAAGAGTAAGAGAGAATTGGCGACATGAAAGAAGAGGTTGACCAGATGATGCCGTCCCGGTTTCAGTCCGAACAACTGACAGTCCGACATGTGTGAGAGCCACGTCAGCGGGTGCCAATTATGGGCATGTGGTTCGGAAATGGCCCAGATTACGCCTTTAAGAGTAATCCCGGCCTGCACATAACGGTTTTCTGTTACATAATCGTTATCATCAAAGGATATGAACTCGTGGTTTCTGACTTGCCAGAAGACCGCAGTGGTTGTTATTGACAGGGCAATACAGATTACCAGTACTAAATATTTTCCATTTATCTTACTTGTCATTTGTTATGCATCGCAAGGGCATTTTTCAGATTATCCTCAGCCAGTTTGAAGTTGGGGTTAATTCTCAAAGCCGCACGGAAACATTCAATCGCCTCTTTAAACCTTTCTTGATGAAGCAAGGCATTCCCAAGATTGTTATGAGCCTCTGCAAAGTCAGGCTTGAGTCTGATGGCCTCACGAAAGTCGATAATTGCTTCCTCTTCTTTACCCTGGAGAGCGAGGACGTAACCTATGTAATTATGATAGGTGGCAGAATCAGGCTTGAGTCTGATAGCCTCCTTGAGGCGGGCGATTGCTTCTGCCAGTTTACCCTGACGAACCAAGGCGATGCCCGAGTTATAATTCGCATCCGAGTAGTACGGATTGATCCTTAAGGCCTCCTGATAGTCGGCAACTGCTCCCCCGTAGTCCCCCAGATTGAGCTTCGCGTTCCCCCGGTTGTAATAGGCCGCATAAAAGCTGGGATTCAGCTCAATTGCCCTGTTGTAATACGTCAATGCCTCGGATGCATCTCCCGCATCCGCCAGTGCCTTCCCATAATTACAGAACGGCCTTGCTTTATTCGGAGATTTCTTTATACAGTCACCCCAGAGGGTATAATCACTTCTCCAGACCTTGTTGCGCTCATAGGTCAATACTGTACTTGTAAAAACCATTAGGACCAGGACTGCCCAACCTACCTGCCTGTATCTGTCCCATAAGAAATAATAGGCTATACCCATCAAGACGAGGAAGAACCCAAAACTGGGCAGGTACGTCCGGTGTTCAAATATAACATTCTGGGAAATCGGGATAATGCTTGATTCCACGGACAGGGTTAAGAAAAACCAGAATATGCCAAATGCAATCAGCCGATACCTGCGAAAAAGGATTATCCCGAGAACAAGAATCCCTGCCAGAGATAGCAGGCCAAAGATCGTATGCCATTCAAAAAGACTGTGGGAGACCGGATAATCATAATCCATATTCTGATTTATAGGCACTATGAATAGCCTGATATATGTGAGTATGACACTAAACTGGGTGAGGAGATATTCCCATGTCGTTATGGGATAATCATAACCCTGGTCAGGAAGAGGGGGTATGGTATTAAAGATCCTGAAGGAGAAATTAAGGAAAAAGAGGACAACAAAAATCCCGAGGATAATGATGGGAATCTGAATGCCTCTGTCTTTTATATCGATCTTCCATGCATCGGTCTTTATAAAGCTGAACTCATACAAAATAAGGGCGGCGGGCAGTGTAAAGACGATTTCCTTGGTCAGCATCCCCAGTACTGCGCACAGTATGGAACCTGCGTAGAAAAATAAGACCCGCTTATCCTTATTACCCTCCCCAAGTCTCCCCTTTACATACAAAGCCAGCGATAACAGATAAAACAGCGTGGCCAATGACGCCAATCGTTGCACTATATACGTCACCGACTGGGTCGCCAGGGGATGGGATACAAACAACAAGGCGGTAAATAGGGCCATTACCTCTTTATGCCTGCTTATCGGCTGAGCTCTCATTACAGGTGTCGACATCGTCAGCAGCACCAGCCACCATACCAATACCGCATTGACAACATGTATCGCCAGATTGACGAGGTGGTATCCCCAAACATCAAGTCTATGAAAATGATAATCTAAGGCGAATGATAGATACCCTATGGGACGGCTGGGGTAAAATCCCCACCAGGCTTTCACATCGGAAAGATTTCTTATGGCGATGTTATCCTCAATAGTCGGGACATCGTCAAAATGAAAGGAGTAATTAAAGGAGTTGGAATATGCTATTATGCCCACCAGGCATATAAGTATTATGGAAACTAGGCTCCACGGGATTTGTCGGGTTTTCCTTTCTTCTTTTCCCCCACCCGTGATGTCTTTTTGCTTCTTCTTAGAAACTTTCAGTGCCTGTCTCTTCCCCACACTGCCTCCCGGTTACTATATCAAACTTCCCATCGCCGCACATGAACTGAAATGGTTGTGTCAATTTGAAGCACGACACGTCCTAAAATTTAGGAGAGGGGCCTTGTCGGTTCTTTCTCTCCTGAACAAGGGCCTTGTTGAGGTTCTTCTGCGCCATTACGTAGTCTGGCTTGAGACGGACAGCCTGACGGAAATTGTCAATCGCTTCATCAATTTTACCGCGGAGAAGCAAAATATTTCCCAAATTGTTATAGGCCTTGGCATAGTCCGGCCTGATGCGGATACATTCACGAAAATGGGAAATAGCCTCATCAAGTTTTCCCTGCGTGGCCAGGACGGTACCCAAGCTGTAATGGACAGCCGCATTGGCGGGGTTGATTTTGAGAGCCTTGAAGAAAATGAGTATGGCCTCGTCAAGCCTACCCTGCTTCGTTAAGGCAAGGCCCATGTTGTTATAGGAGTCGGTTAGCTTGGGATCAATACGCACTGCCTCGGCATAATGGCCGATGGCGTCATCAAGCCGGCCCTCCTCCTCCAGGGCATTGCCCAGGTTGTTTTCAGCATCTGCAGAATCAGGCTTGAGTCTGATGGCCTCACGGAACTGAATAATAGCCTCCCCCGTCTCACCCCGGCGAGCAAGTAGATTACCCAAATTGTAATGATAATCTGCAGAATCAGGCTTAAGTCTGATGGCCTCCTTGAGGCGGGCGATTGCTTCTGCCAGTTTGCCCTGACGAGCCAAGGCGATACCCGAGTTATAATTCGCATCCGAGTAGTACGGATTGATCCTTAAGGCCTCCTGATAGTCGGCAACTGCTCCCCCGTAGTCCCCCAGATTGAGCTTCGCGTTCCCCCGGTTGTAATAAGCCGTATAAAAGCTGGGATTCAGCTCAATTGCCCTGTTGTAATACGTCAATGCCTCGGATACATTCCCCATATCGAGCAACGCACTCCCATAGTTACTCAACAGCCTTGCTTTATTCGGAGATTTCTTTATACAGTCACCCCACAGAGTATAATCACTTCTCCAGACCTTGTTGCGCTCATAGGTCAATACTGTACTTGTAAAAACCATTAGGACCAGGACTGCCCAACCTACCTGCCTGTATCTGTCCCATAAGAAATAATAGGCTATACCCATCAAGACGAGGAAGAACCCAAAACTGGGCAGGTACGTCCGGTGTTCAAATATAACATTCTGGGAAATCGGGATAATGCTTGATTCCACGGACAGGGTTAAGAAAAACCAGAATATGCCAAATGCAATCAGCCGATACCTGCGAAAAAGGATTATCCCGAGAACAAGAATCCCTGCCAGAGATAGCAGGCCAAAGATCGTATGCCATTCAAAAAGACTGTGGGAGACCGGATAATCATAATCCATATTCTGATTTATAGGCACTATGAATAGCCTGATATATGTGAGTATGACACTAAACTGGGTGAGGAGATATTCCCATGTCGTTATGGGATAATCATAACCCTGGTCAGGAAGAGGGGGTATGGTATTAAAGATCCTGAAGGAGAAATTAAGGAAAAAGAGGACAACAAAAATCCCGAGGATAATGATGGGAATCTGAATGCCTCTGTCTTTTATATCGATCTTCCATGCATCGGTCTTTATAAAACTGAATTCATAGAGGACAAGGGCAAATGGCAGTGTAAAAACGATCTCCTTGGTCAGCATCCCCAGTATCGCACACAGTATGGAACCTGCGTAGAAAAATAAGACCCGCTTATCTTTATTACCCTCCCCAAGTCTCCCCTTTACATACAGCGCCAGCGACAACAGATAAAACAGCGTGGCCAATGAAGCCAACCGCTGCACTATATATGTCACCGACTGGGTCGCCAGGGGATGCGATACGAAAAGCAAAGCAGCAAAAAGGGCCATTGACATTTTGTGCCGGCTCATAGGCTGACTTCTCATTACAGGTGTCGACATCGTCAGCAGCACCAGCCACCATACCAATACGGCATTGATAACATGTATCGCCAGATTAACGAGGTGGTATCCCCAAACATCAAGTCTATGAAAATGATAATCTAAGGCGAATGATAGATACCCTATGGGACGGCTGGGGACAAACCCCCACCATGCCTTAACATTGGAAAGATTCCTTATTGTGATATTCTCTTCAATGTTCAGATGATCATCAAAATGAAAGGAGCAATTAAAGGAGTTGGAATAAGCGATCATACCCACAAGGCATATAAGTATTATAGATATAAAGCCCCATGGGACGTGTCGGGATTTTTCTTCTTTCTTTTCCCCACCCGCCATGTCTTTCTGCTTCTTCTTAGAAATTTTCAGTGCCTGTCTCTTCCCCACACTGCCTCCCGGTGGATATTTTCAACGGTAGCGAGCATAAACAAATAATATACTTGAGCGCGTCAAATTTTACATCCAATGCGCCGCCTCGCAATGAAGACAGCGGGCGCAAATTACAATATATCTTGTCCAGGCATAGTCTGGACCACGCCTATCGTGTCTTTCCCCGTTGGGCAAGAGCAACTTGAAGATTGTTATGCGCCTCTTTATAGTCCGGCCGTATCTGTAACGCTTGACGAAAATGGGAAATAGCTTCATCCAGCTTGCCTTTGCGGGCGAGTATAATACCCATATTGTTATGGGCTTCCGCATATCTTGGTTTAATCTGCAGCGCCCTGGAATAATCAACTAACGCTTCATCAAGATTTCCCTTCTTAGCCAAGGTCTTTCCCATGGCGAAATAATTTTCCGGGTTAGAGGGCATAAGGCGAATGGCCTCCCTAAGATGTGTAACAGCCTCATCAAGATTTCCTTTTTGCATTAATGCTAACCCTAAATTTGTATGTGCTTCGGCATAGTCAGGTTTTATCTCCAAGGCTTTGACAAAACAATCCATTGCGTTATCAAGGTTGCCACGCATAGCCCTTATGACACCCATGTTAAGGATTGTTTCGGGATCGAAAGGATCAATGCGGTTTGCCTGATGGAAATAGGACATTGCTTCGTCAATATTGCCTTTCTGCATCGAAGCTAACCCTAAATTGTACTGAGCGTTGTCACGCTCCGGCTTGATGCGGATGGATTCTCGAAAGTGATAAATGGCTTCATCCAGTTTCCCCTGTGAGGCCAAGACAGTCCCCAGGTTGTAGTGGGCTGCCGCATGATTGGAGTTGATTCTAAGAGCCTTGAGGAAATTTGTTATGGCTTCATCGGCTCTTCCCTGCTTAGTCAAGGCAAGACCCATATTGTTATAGGAGTCTGGCAGATTAGGATCAATCCGCACTGCCTCGGCATAATGGGCCATGGCCTCATCAAGCCTGCCTTCAGCCTCCAAAACAGTTCCCATATTGTTTAACATTATAGGATTATTGGATGTCTTCTCCAAGGCATGCTTAAACAGGGTATTGCTGTTTTGCCAGTAACCCACCTGCTTCCATGTTACGAATGAAAAGAGGCAAAGTATGATGGCAGTAACCGTTGCAAAAGCGGCATTCCGATGTCTCCAATTTTTTAAAAGCTCAGGTACACCCCAGGCAGCCATGATAGAAATACCGATAAGGGGTACATAGGTATAACGGTCCGCCATCGCCTGCACCCCCACCTGGACAAGACCGATGACGGGAACCAGTGTCCCCAGATACCAGAGCCACCCCGTCATGAGATACGGGTAACGCTTTACGTTCCGGATAATCAAAAAGGTTGTCAGGCCAAGAAAGAGACCCGCCCCAATGACCCGCCAGACCGGAGTCGTGCCGGGGTATGGATAAAGAACGGCAAGATCAGCAGGCCAGACCATCTTCCCAATATAACCACAGTAAGAAACAAGTGCATTTGCGACGCGAGATGACAAGGGGAAGCTTTGCGGAGAACCCACGGCCCCGCCCTTCAGCTGGGCCATGTATGTAACTACACTCGATGCCAGAGAAAAGACAAAGAAGGGAACCTTTTCCAGGATAATCTGGCCGATGGCAGGCTGTTGCCGGGTCCTATTGTCAGTCTTATTTGCATGCTCTTCTTTTATTGCGGTCCTTCCGCGTTCCTTCTTCTTGCCGTGTGGTTTCACGAGCCTTTCAGATTTCACACTATCAACTGCTAATGGTCTTTCCATCTGTAAACGACGGAGGGGCCAGTAATCAAGAAGGAGCAGGACAAAAGGTAAGGTGACCAGCATCGGCTTTGACATGAGACCTAGCAGGAAGAATGCGAGTACAAAGAGATACCTCTTATATCCGGGATGTTCCACATAGTAGACATACGCCCCCATGGTGAGCATCCAGAAAAAGGTGGAGAGGACGTCCTTCCGTTCAGCCACCCAGGCGACAGACTCCACATGAAGCGGATGCAGCGCAAAAAGCCCTGCCACAAAGGCGCTCTGCCAGAGACCCTTAGTCATTCGGTGAAGAATGAAAAAGAGCAATAAGGTGTTTGCTACGTGGAATAGGAGATTTACTAAATGATGCAAACCTGGCTTCAATCCGAACAACTGACAGTCCAGCATGTGGGAAAGCCAGGTCAGGGGATGCCAGTTGCTCACATAGAAGGTTGTAAAAGCCCAGGCAGCGTTCCCAGACGTCAGACCGGTCTGTACATGACGGTTTTCCGTTATGTATCTGTTGTCATCAAAATTGACAAAATCGTGACTGTTCACCTGCCAGTAAATGGAAATGATAGTTATCGCCAAGAAGAGGCATATCAAGAATGTGCGGTGGCTGTAATCTGACTCATTCATTACAGGGGCATCGACCTTGATTCGACAGGATTCATCCTCAGGCGGGTCTGATTGACCACTGCTTCTATCCTCTCAACAAGAGGTGAAAGGGTTTCGGGTTTAAGAGCCGATATGGCTATAGAGCTAAATCGTCGACAGAGGTTTTGCAGAATTCCCTTGTCGAGGAAACGGTCCTCCTTGTTGAAAACACGGATGGTCGGCTTTCCGACGATTGCAAGTTCCTCCAGAATTTTCTCAACTGCCGCTATATGACTTTCAAAATTCGGGTTGCTTATGTCAATTACATGCAGAAGAACATCGGCGTCATGCAGTTCATCAAGGGTCGCTCGGAAGGCAGCGAAGAGATCCCGGGGAAGGTCCCGGATAAAACCCACCGTATCGGTAATAATGGCCTCAGTATCACGTGGAAAGCGGAGTCTCGAACTTTTCGGGTCGAGGGTCGCAAACAGACGGTCCTCCGTGAAGACCCTGCTTTCTGTGAGTGTATTCAAGAGCGTCGATTTCCCGGCATTTGTGTAGCCTACGATAGAGATTATGGGAAGACCCATTTTCCCCCGTTTGATGCGGCGCTGCTTTCTTGCCCTCTCGATCTGTTGCATCTCACGTTCGAGGCGGTGGATTCGATCCCTCACACGGCGCCGGTTTATCTCAAGCTTTGTTTCACCCGGCCCCGTCCCCCCAATGCCTCCCGTGAGCCTCGACATGGCAGTATTTTTTGTCACCAGCCTGGGGAGGAGATATTTCAACTGGGCAAGTTCTACCTGGAGCTTGCCTTCTCTGCTGTGGGCGCGTCTGGCGAAGATATCGAGAATAATCTGGGTGCGGTCCACGACCTTCATCTCTGTAAAATCCGTGATGGATCTTAGCTGTGCCGGTTGCAATTCATGGTCAAAGATGAGGAGATTAGCCCCTATCTGCATTGCCCTGATGACGAGCTCCGACATCCTTCCCCGGCCAAGGATGAATCGGGGATCTATCTGCTCTCTGTACTGAATAATGCTGTCGAAGACCTCAACCCCGCAGGACCGGGCAAGCTCCTTCAGTTCGTCCAAGGAGTTTCGACTGTCGGCAAGCGGGGCCGTTTCTACACGTATCAGTATGGCACGGTCCGTAGAATCTACCTTCCTCGTCTTCTGTTTTCTTGCGAATTCGCCCTCCAGGGCCTGGATAAAGGCCAGGAAATTGATATTCATCTCCGAAGGACGGTCCTTCTCCATGATAAGCCAGTACCTGCCATCGGGGTTTTCCGGGATCAGGTGGGCCGTGTGGGCGTAACCGGGAAGCCCATCTTCCCCGGTCTCAACCGCTGAGATGAGATCGAGGCGGAGCAGGGCCAGGTCGGTGAGGTCATCAGTGGTTAGCCCCTCACCATTCAAATGGGTGTGGATTAGGCGGAGGCCCTTGAAGCGAGTGGAAGAAGATCGGAAGCCATCGAGGCCGGGGATCATGATATCTTTGGGAGAGCCGGCGATCACATAGGCGATCTCGCCTCTGCGGCTGATCAGGATGCCTATCTGACGGTTGATTTCCCGCGAAAGAGATGTGAGTTGTCTCGCAAGTTCGTGGGTAATGATACGCTCCGGAGGTATCTTCCTCCGATAGAGCTGACCGATTCTTCTTATCTGTTCTGCCCCGAGACCGGTCAGGTTGCCATAGACCTTATTGATTGCCCGCCCCCTTGCTTTCGGCCTGACGCGCGGCCATCCTTCTGGCCAGACGTTCCTCAAATCTCTCCCTGCTGTGGAAGCTGGCGCGCCCTATCAACTTCTTGGTATTCGGTGACCCGCATTCGGGACATGTCACACCCGCCTGATCTTCACCGACCTTCATGAAGCATTCAAAGATATGCTCGCAGGCAGCGCATTCAAATTCATAGATAGGCATATGGAATTCCTACTTGCTCATTTGTCAGAAAATTAACACACTCACAGGTTACGGGTCAAGGAAATTTGAGACACAAAAAACCCCGGAGGGGTATCCCCCCGGGGTTTTAAGATGCAACTAATAACGACAGAATTAGAAGGTGAGGGTCAGTTTATGAGTTACGAGATAGTCGTTATCGATTGAGGCTCCTGCATTGGTGCCCTTCCAGTAGTCACCCGCCCACAGATAGGCAAAGCCGATCATGTAGGAGAGGTTGTCATAGATCTTGTAGGTTGCCGTAACATCAAGCTCGCTACCGTAGTTCTTGGACTGCCAACCACTTGATGTGGCATCCTTGTCCGCCTGGGCAATTGTATAGCTCGCCTTTACATCCAGTTTCGGTACTGGCTTTATGCCGAAGAAGAGCTGGGCCAACTGCACGTTGCTCATTTGGCTATTGGTCCCTGCATACCCATAGGCTCCACTCACGCCGTTAGCCGAGCTACCTAAGCCACCATTCCACCTGCCCAAGTCATAGTTGAAAAGCATCAAGCAGGGGTTGAAGTCGGTGCCCCCTGGAGGACCCTGTTCATCCTTATCCAACGTGCCTTTGTCGTCACCCGCCACATAGACAAGCGTAAGACCTGCGTACATAGGCGCGAAATCATAGGTACCCGAGACATAGGCAGCGAGTCCATCACGTGTTATGTCCGTGTTCGCTGCATTGGAACCTTCATACTTTCTCGCCTTGCCTGTCCAGTAAGCAACTTCCGCTTCGACATAGACAGGACCGAGCTGGGCCTTCACGTAAGGGTCAAATACCCAGAACTGGCCCTTGTAGCCCGTTTCAGCATTAGCAGCAACTGCCGGACCGGAGGCATTGCTGAGGAGATAGTAATATACGAGTAAACCCGTATTCCCCTTCGCCCAGTTATAAACAAAGGCGCCGACATACTTTTCCGCAGTTGCATCTACCTGATAGCTTGCGACCCCCACGTTACCTGCAGGGCCAGAAGCGCTATAGTACTGGGTGCCTTCGATCTTGTCCAAGAGGGCAATAAGCGTCCACGGACCGATAACGTAATCGTATCTAATCCTTGGGCCATAGGTAGAATCGCCGCTATCTGCAAATGAGGTGCCGAACACTGACTGCTGCTGGTAGCCGACCCTCAAGAGGCCGCCCCACAGATTAGCAGACACATATATGTGCTCGAACTTGATGTTTTCCGCTTCCAGGTTGTTCCCGGAGCTGTCACCTGAGGTGGGACCGGTAACGGAATAAACTCCCGTTGTGCTATTCAGGGAAACCCCAATAGGCGCCCTCTGTGCACCCCAGATCTTTTCCATGGCATCGAACCTGGTCGTCAGCTTCAGGCCTTCCTGTACCTGGAAATCCGTCTGAACCCTGAGCCTCTGCCAGATATTGGCCACGGATGCGCCGCCATCTTTCAACAGCGTGCGGTTGTTGTCATAGTAACCCTGGGCGACATAGGTGCCGCTGAACTTCACGTCCGCCGCACATACGGGCATAGCAAAGGCCATGATCAGGGCAACTGATAGTAAAACTATCCAAAGCTTCTTCATTGTTTCCTCCTGTTTGATTTTTCAAAAATTGATCTTTCCGGGCATGTTCCTGAAAGATCATTCTCATTAGAACCACTTTGAAAACTTTGGCCTTAAGAATTGCCTCTCGGCCGCTTAGATCCCTTCTCCACCTCCTTTCATTGAGATTTACGGTGAAAACAAGTAACACCGTCAATATTCGTTGTCAAGCACTTTTGCCGCTATTTTGCAATTAAGGGGCTTGTACAAGCACCTGCATTTTTATATCTAGCCAGCAATAAGCGTACCACAGTGGCAAGTCAGGAAGAAGAGAGATGAAATGGCAGCCATAACATAGTGTAAATAAAGGAGTAAGTGCCAGATCATTGCTGCCGTCAAAGAAATGCGTCAAGATGCCTGTAAGAGCGGCGAAAGTAAACAATCAATCTCAATGTACGCGGCAATAATACCGAGGTCACCATTCCAAGCCGTGGGTAATTTGATAATCTCATTTTTTATCAAATACTTACAATGTTTATCCCTTCAGTTGAAGTGACACATGGGAAATGTTTCGAAATTGCAAGACATGCCTCAAATATGTGGCAAAAAATACACACCCGGATGGGACTACGGGATTTTTTACAACAGGGCTTGATGATCTTTTACCATATCTATATCCATCTTGATGTTGCGCCCCTGCGTTGTCAGATAATTGCCGATCATCAGGCCATTTGCACCGGCAAGCATAACCCAGGATTGGTAATCCCTGAGAGTCACTTCTCTCCCGCCGCAGATAAGAATATTCTTGTCGGGATTAATAAATCTGAATATGGCGATGCACTTCAGCGCCTCCAGGGGCTTGAGCAGGGGTCTATCTTCCATCTTGGTACCGGCAATGGGATTAAGAAAATTTATCGGTATCCCGTCAACATCGAGTTCCTTCAGAGTAAAGGCCAGTTCCACGCGCTGCTCCCAGGTCTCACCAAGTCCCAGGATACCTCCCGAACAGACCTTCATCCCTGCGGCCTTGGCAAGCTTGACAGTCTCAATATCCTCGTCATAGTTATGCGTGGTGCAAACTTCGTCAAAAAAACTCCGGGCCGTTTCCAGATTGTGATGATAAACGGCAATCCCTCCTTCTGCGAGCCTGCGCGCCATAGACTCGGTGAGCATCCCCAGAGAGGCGCAGACCGTGAGGGCCGTTTGTTTGCAAATGGCGGTGGCACTATGGCAGATGACATCCAGCTCCTCATCTTTCAGCATATATCCGCTTGTGACCATGGAATACCTGGTAGCTCCTCTCCTCTCCAATTCAATCGCGCTTTTCACAATCTCTTCTTCAGCCAATAGGGGATAGGTCTTGATCTCCGTTCTATGGTGAGCAGATTGGGCGCAGAAGGCGCAATCTTCGGAGCAGAAACCCGATTTGGCATTGATGATGGAACACAGAATGGTTTCTTCTTGCCTCCGCATTTTTTTGATTTTATGGGCGCAGAATAATAAGTCCATCGTATCCTTTTCCTGAAGTTGTGCAAGTTCACAGGCATCTTCGTAGGAAAAGACATACCCGCCTTCCTTTATAATCTTCTCAGTTAGATCGATGAGTTGCTTGCTGAACATGTCCTTCTCCTTTCCTGCAATTTGTCTATTTAGCGGGAATTAACCCAGTACTTGGCTGTATGAGAGAGCAATTGTCCATATCAGAGGGCAAGACATAAGTCAACCATATTTATATTTAGGGTTGACAATTACTCGGGAGGATGTTATGAGCCGCGCATGCTAACGAAGCGGCAATTACTCATCTACTTAAAGGAGGGTAAGGGGACTTGGGTCTCCGGCGAACTCCTCGCCCATAAAATGGCGGTTTCCCGGTCGGCTGTTTGGAAACATATAGGCAGTTTAAGAAACGATGGCTATGTGATCGAATCGTCGCGAAAAAAGGGATACCTCCTCCGGGAGACGTCAGATTTGCTTCTCGCAGATGAGATCCGGGAAGGGCTGAACACAAGTGTCTTCGGTAAGGGAGAAATTATTTATTTCAGGGAAACGGATTCCACCAATGTAAGGGCTAAATTTCTGGCTGGCGACGGCGCTCCTGAGGGAACGGTGGTTGTCGCAGAGAAGCAGACACAGGGAAGAGGGCGAAAAGGAAGAACGTGGTTTTCGCCTGAAAGCGAGGGAATCTATACCTCCATTATCTTGAGGCCGCCTATTGCGCCAAATGAAGCGCCCAAACTCACCCTAATGGCGTCTGTGGCTGTAGCTGAAGCGTTGCTTTCCCTAACGTCCTTGAAGGTCAACATCAAATGGCCCAACGATATACTGATTAACGGCAAAAAGGTCGCCGGCATTCTCACGGAAATAAGCACGGATATGGATAGAATCGATTATGTGGTCATCGGCGTCGGTGTAAATGTGAATACGTCGCGCAAAGGTCTCCACCTCGATATCAGACAGACGGCAACATCTGTTTTCATGGAAACGGGCAAGGTATTCCCAAGAATTGCTCTCCTTCGTGCGTTCCTGGAGTGGCTGGAAATATATTACGAAGCATTCACGGCAAAAGGGTTTGATCCAATATTGAATCGATGGAAGCATTTTGCTGACATAATCGGGCGGCGGATCAGTGTTGATCTCATGGACAGCATACGCGTGGGTACGGTTCTGGATGTAGACAAAGATGGGTTTCTGATCCTCCAGAATCACAAGGGAACGATTGAGAGGATAATTTCCGGGGACGTAACTCTATTGAGTCGTGAGTAGAGAGTGGTGCAGATTCCACGTCCTTTAAAACCCATCTCGCCTTTCGATCCCCGCTCTCATTTCGACAAAGGGACTGTAACACGGTGGGCGTGTTGTGGCATAATTGAACGAGCGAGGTTTATATAGTATGACAAGCAAGGGTAGGAAAAAACTGGAAATTGATGACAAAAGATACGTTTGGCATCCCTTTACTCAGATGCGGGGTTATGAAAAGGAAACGCCGCTCATCATTGAGGAAGGGAATGGATGTCTGTTAAGAGATATGGAGGGTAACAGCTATATTGATGGTGTTTCTTCGCTCTGGACGAACGTTCATGGTCATAGGAAAAAGAAGCTTGACGACGCCATGAAAGGGCAGCTTGGCAAGATTGCCCATTCGACCCTGCTTGGACTTTCCAACATACCTGCAATCAGACTGGCAAAGAAATTAATCTCAATTGCACCGTCGGGATTGACGAAGGTATTTTATTCCGATAATGGCTCCACGGCCAACGAAATAGCCCTTAAGATGGCCTTCCAGTACCACCAGCAATGCCCCTCGGGAAACCGCAACAAGAAGAAATTTATTCGCCTGTCTAATGCCTATCATGGAGATACCATAGGCTCCGTGAGTGTGGGAGGAATTGATCTCTTCCATTCCATGTATAAAGACCTGCTCTTTCCGTCTTTCAAGGCGGAAGCGCCCTACTGCTACCGCTGCACCTTCGGAAAGACCCATCCCGCCTGCGGGCTCGAGTGTCTGACGCACGTTGAGGGCATCATGAAGGCTCACAGCCGAGAGATTGCCGCCCTTGTGATAGAGCCCTTGGTTCAGGGAGCCGGCGGTATACTGGTGCAGCCGCCGGGATACCTGAAAAGGGTGAGAGAGTTATGCACGCGTCACAAAATCTTCATGATAGCAGACGAAGTGGCAGTGGGATTCGGCAAGACAGGAAAGATGTTTGCCTGTGAACACGAAGGGGTTGTGCCGGACATTATGGCCCTGGCAAAGGGAATAGCAGGGGGGTACCTGCCGCTTGCGGCAACCCTGGTGACGGAGGAGATCTATGAAGGATTTCTTGGGGAATTCGAGGAATTCAAAACATTTTTTCATGGACACACCTTTACGGGAAACCCCCTGGCATGCGCAGTAGCCATCGCCAGTCTTGAGGTCTTCAAAGAGGAGCGCACCCTTGACCGGCTCCAGAAAAAAATAGCGCACCTCGCAAAGAGGCTGAAACCGTTAGCCTCCCTGGTGCACGTCGGAGAGGTGCGCCAGTGCGGCATCATGGTGGGCATAGAACTCGTTTGCGATCAAAAGACAAAGCAGCTCTTTCCCCCGGAGAAGAGAACAGGGCATAGGGTCATTATGGAGGCGAGAAAGAGGGGCGTGATTATCCGCCCTTTAGGGGATGTCATTGTACTGATGCCGCCTTTGAGCATTTCTAAAAAGGAAATAGATCTCCTCTGTCAGACTGTTTACGATTCAATTCGAATGGTCACGGAAGAAAAGTGAGCCCTCGAAATGGCCGGTGATAAAGAAGCATCCAAGAAAAGCCTGGAGAAGGGGTCCTGGGAGGGCGTCTTCTATTTTCATCCGGATGACGGTATTTACCAGGATCATTTCCCCGGCTACCCGGTTGTCCCCGGAAGCCTGATAGTGCACGCATTTTTGAAAGCTGCAGCGGATGCCGGCTTTTCGCCCGATTATCTTGCAATAGAGAACTTCAGGTTCAGAGAATTTCTCTCACCCGGCCATTACGTATTTCGCATTGAATTTGATGAGAAGCAGCTGAACTGCCTCATTTATAGTGGGGAGAGGAAGCTAGTTAGGGGAGTCTTGAAAAGATGATACTCCATTTTTCGGGAAATCGTGCCCTCGTTCTGGGAGGCACCTGCGAGCTTGCTCTGGCTCTCGCTCACTCCATGATAGAGTCCGGCCTTTTTCCGCTGCTTACTTACAGAGACGATAAGGGTCTGAACCGAATCACAGAGGCTCTGCGGCCCTTCAACGGGAGATACGAGACTTGCTACCTGAATCTCGGCGATCGCGATTCGCTCGATTCCATCTTCACTCAAACAGGTGATGACCTCGACTTCCTGGTAGATTTTGCCCAGGGAAATTATGAGAGCCTTATCGCCGGAGCAGACGAAGAGAGCGTTTACAGCTATTTCCTGGAGAACATCTCTTTTCGAGCCGAGATTCTGAAAAGGGTTGGAAGGGTAATGCTGAAGAAAAGAAAGGGGCGCCTCGTATATGTTTCTTCTGCAGCCGCGGCAAGACCCAATCCCGGCCAGGGATTTTATGCAGCCGCCAAGCTGGCTTCGGAGGCCCTCTATCGCAATATGGGACTGGAGCTGGGAGAACGCGGTGTGACCACGGTGAGTCTGCGTCCCGGCTATATCGAGGCGGGGCGGGGCAGAATCTATCTGCAAAAGCAGGATCGGAAAATTATTGAGATGACACCCATAAAGAGGGCGATAACAGGCGAAGAGATTGCCCACACCATACTCTTTCTTCTTTCCGACAGCGCCGCGGGCATCAACGCAACAGAGATTTCCATAGACGGCGGCCTCACTTCCGGAAAAGAAAGGCTGCCGAATTTCGCTAGCGAAATGGAAGAAAGGTCTTGAGTTGCACATCCGAAAGTAGAGGGCACATGGACGTCTTAGCTGAATTAAAGAAAATACTAGAGGGGCTCCTGGACCTAGAAGACAGGGAAATTACGCCGGAGACCCTTCTCATCCAGGATTTGGGCGCTGAGTCAATTGACCTTCTGGAACTCGCCGTAACTATAAACAGCAGGTTTAAGATCGCAGTGAAGGATGATGAGATATTCCTGACACGGTTCAGGCTTTATTCTAGAGAAGCAAAGCAGCAGGGGAAAGACGCCATCCACTATCTTGCAGGAAGATATCCCTTTCTTGACGAGGACAGGATAGCGGAAATAATGGCGCACATCAAAGAAGGTCCTCAATTGAAAATTAGAGACCTTATCAGTTATGTAACTTACCGGTCAAAGGGGGTTTAACACGTTGGATATGACGCCCTTGGATAAGCTGATCAATGGGAGAAGAAGCATCAGAAAGTACAAACCTGAATTTCCTCCCGAAGAATGGCTAAGAAACATGATACTTTCAGCCATGAGTGCGCCTTCTCCGACAAACAGCCAGCCCGTGCGGTTTATCCGCATCCTTTCTCCTGAGTTGAAGGACTGTCTGCTTGAGGCCATGCACGAAGGTGAAGAGTGTTTATTGGAGACTGTTAAGAATTCGACCAGTCAAAAAAGATTGAGAAACTGGGTAAATGCTTACCGCCGGTTCTCAGAGTTCATGTTCGATGCCCCGGTGCTTTTTGCTGTCGGGACTACCATGACATTTCTCAATCTTGCGGAAAAGCTGTTCCGCGCGGGCGCAATGGAACAAGGACATAAGAAACACAGGGACATTGACATCGCCGTAGGTCTGGCGCTTAAGGGATATCTCCTGAAGGGTGAGGAACTTGGCCTCGGTTCTTGTATTCTCACGGCCCCACTGATCTTTATCCAGGAACCCGAAGGTATCCTCGGTTTGAAAGGGATAGAGGTCAAATGCTTTGTTACAACAGGATATCCCGATGAAGAACCGGCTTATATCAAGAGAAAAGATATCACAGAGATTTACAGGGAAATCTGAATGAAACGAAGGGTCGTTATTACCTCTATGGGTATTCTTTCATCTCTGGGCCATGAGTACGGGGAGATTATAAAGAATTTCAAAGAGAGAAACGTAAATTTTGAAAGGCCTGACTTTGACGGCGAAGTCGTTATCTCGCCCATCAGAAAATTCAACATCCGGGACTATACGGGTCCCTTCAAGGATGGCCGTTATCTAAACCGCGGCTCTCAGTTTGCCGTTGCCTCCGCCATCACAGCGATAAAGGATTCAGGCTGCAAAAAGAGCAATCTGGCGGAAGCAGGACTCTTTGTCGGCGCCGGTCCGAATCTCAATATCGGCGGCGAATTCCCGGATATAAAAGGAGGAGAAATCGACCGGGATGACCTTCAGGCCTTGTGGATCCTGAGATTTCTGCCCAACACCGCCGCATCCGTTATCGCAAAGCTTTCAGATATACACGGCGAGAACCTCACGGTATGCACTGCCTGTGCAGCCTCCTTGCAGGCAATCGGAGAGGCATTTCGCAAGATAAAGAACGGCTATCTTGATCGCGCCCTTGCCGGTGGCGGTGATTCTCGCCTTAGTCCGGGGGGGATTCTGGCCTACAAGAAGGCAAGCGCCCTCTATAAGGGTGATAGCAAACCCGATGCCGCAAGCAGGCCCTTTGATTGCAGCCGGTGCGGCTTTGTCCCCGGGGAAGGAGGGGCATTTTTTCTACTGGAGGAATTGGAAGAGGCGCAAGAACGTGGGGCGCGGATATACGGCGAGATCTGTGGTTATGGAAGCTCCATGGACGCGTCCAGCATGACGGCCCCGGAAGGTACAGGGAAATGGGGGAGGATGGCCGTGCTTTCCGCTTTACAGGAGGCGGAGCTATCTCCCTCAGAGATTGACGTGATTTCCACACACGGAACAGGAACCCTCCTCAACGATGAAGGAGAGGCCAACCTCATAAATGAAATCTACAGTGGCTGCAATCCCCAGGTCATTGCACTCAAATCCTGGATAGGCCACGCGGCCTCCGCCTGCGGGGCTCTGGAGCTTGCCCTCTCACTAATCTTGATGCAGGAGAATTATATCCCCGAGATCAGAAACCTGGAGGACCCGTGCTGCAGCAAAATCAATTTTGTTCGAAACGGGGGAACTTTTTCATTTGGCACGTGCCTCATTGAAAATTTCGGGTTCGGGGGACAAAATGGCGCCATCATCGTGAAACGGCATGAAGAGGTTTGAGTATCCCATTGTTTCCGTGTCATGATAGAAAGTTATTTTATGGAAACACATACTATGAACGCAAATATTGTCATCAATACAGGACTCGCAGGCTTCATAATGCTTGACAGGATACTGGAAGTAAGCGCTTCCAGTATCGTTGGAACAAGACACTTTACCGGTGTGCCCGCCTATTTGCCTCTGGAGTCCCTTGCCCAGCTTGGCGCATTCCATATCCGTTATATAAGCGGGTTTTCCAGGCACGTCTTTCTTATAAAAATCGTGAGCTGCTCTATCCCTCTAAAGATCGCCATGAAGGGAGAATATGTACTATCCGGAAATCTGCTCGGCCGGACGGACTCATCCTTTCGCTCATTTGTGAAAGCGGAAAGGGACAAAGAAACAACCGCGGTGGCGGAGCTTCTATACGCCGCAGTTGATTACGATCATAATTTTAAAAAGGGAATATTGCATGACCACTACTCGAAGGTATTTTCATGTTTGCAGAGAGATTTAAAAACCGGCTGATGCTTCAGCGACAGACGGGGCTATACCGCGAACCGCCAGAAGTGAAAGAGAGAGACGGAAAATACCTCAATATAGAGGGACGGAGCGTGTTGAATTTCGCCTCCAATGACTACCTGGGGCTTGGCGTGTCCGAGGAACTGCGACGGAGTGCCGCGCGAAATTTTGAGAGGTATGGAACGTCATCTTCTTCATCGCGCCTGGTGTCAGGAAATTACTCTATAATAAACAAGGCGGAGAAAGAATATGCGTCATATTTCGGTTATGGAGATGCCATATTTTTCCCGAGCGGTTACCAGGCCAACTTGGGCATTCTTTCCACCATTCTTGAAAGGGGAGATACGGTAATTTTTGACAAGCATATCCATGCAAGCTCTGTAAAGGGAATGACGATGAGCGGAGCGAATTTCCTCGGGTACAACCATAACTCCATGCCCCACCTTGCAAAGAGACTGAAAATGTGCGGTCACCGGCAGGTTGCCGTTCTGACGGAGTCCCTCTTTAGTATGGACGGGGATCTTCTGTATCTGAATGGCCTGGGAGAATTGAAGGACCGTTGCCGTTTCCTGGCAATCGTCGACGAAGCCCACGCCTTCGGCGCCATAGGTCAAGGAGGGCGCGGTATTGCGGGTTCTGTTGCGGATATTGCCGTTGGAACCTTTGGGAAGGCCTTCGGTTTTTTCGGCGCCTTCGTTCTTCTTCCTGAGGGATTCAAGGAATACCTCTTTAACTTTTCTTCCCCACTCATTTATACCACGACCCTCCCCGAGGCTCATGCGGCCACGGCAATAGATATTCTGGAAATTATCGGGCGAAGTGAAGACAGGAGGAGACATCTCAGAGATGCAAGTCAGCTTCTCAAAGAAGGCTTACGTCTTGAGGGATTTCGGGTGACCGGTGATGCCCACATACTGGCAATTGAAATCGGTGATGAGACCAAGGCTGTGAATACAGCCCGGAAGCTCCTCGAAAAAAATATATTTGTCCTTCCAGCCCGCTATCCTACAGTTCCTCTGCATCGGTCCATACTGAGAATAGGTGTAACGGCACTTCATGAAGAGGAGGATATTAAGACATTCATTGAGCGTATAAGGGCAGCTGGTGAAGAGCTTAAATAAGAAGATTGGAAATCTGTTTGTTGTGGGAACCGATACAGGGGTGGGAAAGACTGTGCTCGCTCTTCTGATGATGCAATTCTTTTTCGCAAGGGGATACAGCCCTTTTTATCTCAAGCCTGTACAGACGGGATGCAGGGATGCAAATGATGCCGACAGTGATGCAAGATTCATTTATCGGCATGTCGGACCTTTGAAGGGTAAAGAACCTGCTGAATCAGTAATCTACTGCTTCAATAATCCAAAGGCCCCCCTGTATGCCGCACGCGATGAGGGACAGTCAATAGATCTATCTAAGATAGAGAGGGTCGTATCCGAGAAGGCCAAGGCCCGCTCCCCCGTAATTCTCGAAGGTGCGGGTGGCGTGCTTGTCCCTGTAGCGGGAAAGAAACTTATAGTTGACATTATCCGCTTAGTAAATGGAACTCCCGTCATTGCCGCAAGGGCGGGATTAGGGACAATTAACCATACCCTCCTTACGATCGAAGCCTTGGAGGAAAGGGATCTCAAGCCTCTCGGGGTTGTCTTCATTGATGCCGGAGAAATCGAAACGCCGCTTGAAATGATCAAGGAAAACAAGTCTGCCATTGAAAGGACTTCGGGCATAAAGGTAGCCGGCGTTGTCGGCAGGATTCATGATTTTTCACGACCACCGCTTGATTGCTACAAACCATTGGCGAAAATGTTTGGTTGATTGCGATTCTTCCTGGATAGATGCTGAACATTCTTCAACTGACAAAATATTTCTTGACATCACTCGATTAATGATGTAGCCGACATCTCGCAGGTGTGACTAGTAGTCACATAATGACTGCTATTCATCGTGAGAAATGGTTCCATTTCATCTTCTAATCATCATTCTTCAAGCGCGGAAACATTTCTTGTCCAGGAATCCAGTTCATGATAGAAACGGTCGCAATTTTCTCGCATTATTAATATTTAAATAATCTTAATATTATTTATGAATCTTTTAATATTGATATTTATCAATTAAATGGTGTAAGGTTCGAAACTAAGGTTAAATCCTGACCACCATCATTTCCGCCTAGAGTAAGGTCTAGCAATACAAAGAAAAAGGCGGATTCCGTTTATACATAAGAATGTTCAGAACATCGTATCGAGAAATTTGAATTTTAATGCCAACATGAAAGATATAGAAAAGGGAGGTTATTCATAGACATGGGAGATACAGAAAAGCTTGAATTGAAGGAAGTTTATCCCGTTCCTGATTGGGCGCGCAAGCAAGCGTACATTAAGAGCAGGGCAGAGTACGAGAAACTATGGAAGCGTTCCATCAAAGAGCCTGACGCTTTCTGGGCGGAGATCGCGACTGAGTATGTGGATTGGTTCAAGAAATGGGACAAGGTGGAAGACTATAATTTTGATGTGCAGAAGGGGCCCATTTACGTGAAGTACTTTGAGGGCGGCAAGCTGAACGTCTCGTACAACTGTTTGGACAGGCACCTTAAGACTCGTGGGAACAAGATCGCCATCCAGTGGGAAGGCAATGAGCCCACGGAGGACAAGTCCTACACCTACAAGGAGCTGTATACGGAAGTCTGTAAGTTTGCCAACGTCCTGAAGTCGTTGGGAGTGAAGAAAGGTGACCGGGTATGCTTCTTTCTTCCCATGATCCCCGAGCTTTCCATCGGGATGCTGGCGTGCTCCAGGATTGGCGCTATCCACAACATAGTATTCGGCGGCTTCAGCGCCGAGTCCTTACGCGACAGAATTCAGGATAGCGAAGCTAAGATACTGGTGACCTGCGACGGGACCATGCGGGGTGCCAAGGCAGTTCCGCAGAAGGGCGGTGCGGACGAGGCGCTGAAGACATGTCCCTCCGTCGAGAAATCTATCGTGGTTAAAAGGGTAGGCGACAAGATCGCGTGTGAAATGAAGGCAGGCAGAGATATCTGGTGGCATGAAGTGATGGCAAAGGCAAGTGATAAGTGCGAACCGGAGTGGATGGATGCAGAAGATCCCCTCTTTATCCTGTACACGTCAGGTTCGACGGGAAAGCCGAAGGGCGTCATGCACACGACAGGCGGGTATCTGGTGTACGTGGCCTATACACATAAGATGATTTTCGACTACCATGAGAATGACATTTTCTGGTGCACTGCCGACATCGGCTGGGTAACCGGGCATAGTTACATTGTGTACGGCCCTCTTTGTAACGGCGCCACGTCGGTGATGTTTGAGGGAGTACCAAATTATCCTGATGTGAGCCGCTTCTGGAAGGTCTGCGAAAAGTATAAGGTGACGATTTTTTACACTGCTCCGACGGCCATCCGTGCCATTGCGAAGGAGGGGACAGATTGGGTAAAGAAGGCCAATATATCATCGCTGCGCCTCTTAGGCACGGTTGGCGAGCCGATTAACCCCGAGGCATGGCACTGGTATCACCACAATATCGGACGTGATGAAGTGCCTATTGTAGATACATGGTGGCAGACCGAGACGGGAGGCATTCTCATTACGCCTCTGCCCGGCGCCATTGATCTCAAACCAGGCAAGGCTACAGTCCCCTTTATGGGGGTATATCCAGCCATTATTGATGAGACCGGCGCGGAGATCACTGCAACGGTTGCCAGCGGGCCCCTCTGTATCAAGAAGCCCTGGCCTGGGATCATGAGGAGGGTCTATGGGGACCCCATGAGGTTCCAGGAGACCTACTTTGTGCAGCGCCCCGGATTCTATTACACCGGTGATGGAGCCACCAGGGACGAAGACGGCTATTATCAGCTTATGGGCCGGATCGACGACGTTATCAATGTCTCCGGGCACAGACTGGGGACGGCGGAAATTGAAAGCGCCCTCGTTGCCCATGAAAAGGTGGCCGAGGCCGCCGTTGTCGGCTATCCACATGACATCAAGGGACAGTCCATTTACGCATATGTAACTCTCAAGACGGGTGTGCAGAAATCTGACGACTTGAGGAAGGAACTTGTCGCACACGTCAGGAAGCTCATCGGGCCGACTGCCACACCGGAGAAAATCCAGTGGGCCGATGGTTTGCCGAAGACGAGAAGCGGCAAGATCATGAGGAGAATACTTAGGAAGGTGGCTGCGAATGAGATCAGTGATCTGGGAGATACCACTACCCTGGCAGACCCTTCTGTCGTTGACGATATAGTGAAAAACAGGGTGCTATAGAAGAAAGGAGGACGACGTGAATATCGTAGCATGTGTAAAGCAGGTTCCGGACACAGAGACCCTTATCAAGGTCAAGCCTGATGGATCGGGCATCGACGAAACTGGCATCAAATGGGTGATGAATCCGTATGACGAGTTTGGCGTGGAAGAAGCCCTGAAACTGAAGGAAAAGTTCGGTGGAGATGTTACCATCGTTTCTGTCGGTCCAGCGAGGGCATTGGAGACTATCAGAACAGCACTTGCCATGGGAGCTGATAAGGGAATACATATAAACGATTCGGCCTTTGAAGGTGCTGATGCCTATAGCATAGCCTCTGCTTTGGCCGCGGCAATCAAAGGTATTCCACACGACATTATCTTTTGCGGACAGCGGGCCATTGATGACGATGCCGGTCAGGTAGGTTCCGTCCTTGCAGAATTATTGGGTATCCCCCAGGTAACCTTTGTTACGAAGCTCGACGTGGAAGGTACCTCCATAAAGGTAATAAGACCTATTGAAGGGGCTCAACTTCTCATTGAAAGTTCGCTGCCATGTGTCGTCACCGCGCAGAAAGGACTGAACGAGCCACGCTATGCATCGCTTCCGGGAATAATGAAGGCAAAGAAGAAACCTGTCGATGTTAAGGATGCTGCAGGGTTGGGAATAACTGTCGCCCCAAAGGCAAAGGTCGCTAAGACCGTACCCCCTCCTGCCAGGCCTCCCGGAAAGATTATCTGCGGTGAGGAACCGGCGGAAAAGGCCAGAGAACTGGCGAAACTGCTCAGGGAAGAGGCGAAGGTTATCTGAGAAAGCTTGGTGCTGAGCTTTCTTAATGATCTCTAATATATGGAGGAAAGTGAAATGGCGAAAGGTGTATGGATCGTGGCGGAGCAGAGATATGGAGCTTACCGCAAGATAAGTTTTGAACTTGTCAGTGCAGCCAGAAAACTTGCCGATCAGCTCGGGGAAGAAGTGGGCGCCGTCCTGCTTGGTTCCGGGATTGAAGCGATTGCCGGTGAATTAGGAAAATATGGTGCAGATAAAGTCTATGTGGCGGATAACGCCCTTTTTGAACCCTACACGACAGACGCACACGCGGCGGCTGTTGCAAAGCTGGTTAAGGAACAGAATCCTTCTATTCTACTTCTTGGCGCTTCCGCCCAGGGCAAGGATCTATCTTCTCGCCTCGTGGGCAAGCTGGCAACTGGAATGGCAACGGACTGCGTTGACTTAAAGATAGCCGATGGCAAATTGATTTCTATAAGACCCATGTACGCCGGGAAATGCAACGGTGAAGTCGTTGTATCCGCATTTCCCCAGATGGCGTCGCTCCGGCCGAACGTATTTCCCGCAGTCGAAAATCCTAAAACGGCGGAAGTCGTCAAATTTGACCCGGGTCTGGACGCAAGTCAACTGAAGACAAAGGTGCTTGAGATACAGAAGGATACATCCGGCAAGGTCGATCTCACAGAAGCAAACATAATCGTATCCGGAGGACGCGGGATGAAAGGGCCGGAAAATTATGTGATAATCGAAGAACTGGCGGACGTTTTGGGAGCCACAGTAGGGGCATCGAGGGCAGCAGTGGATGCCGGGTGGAGACCGCAGAAAGACCAGGTCGGGCAGACCGGAAAGGTCGTCTCCCCTAATCTTTACATTGCCTGCGGCATTTCCGGGGCGATTCAGCATCTTGCCGGTATGGGCTCTTCCAAGTACATCGTCGCAATCAATAAGGATCCGGATGCTCCCATTTTCGCAAGGGCTGATTATGGAATTGTGGACGACCTTTTCAAGGTTGTCCCGGAACTGACTAAGGAAGTCAAAAAACTTCTGGCGTAATGAAACAAACCTGGGGGTGCTGAATCCACCCCCATTTTTTTGTAGCGAGGAGACTTATGGAACTGTCAAAGTTTTCAGTCGGCAACGAAGGAAGAGAGGTTTTCTGGAATGCTGAGAATTTTGAGGGACTCCTTTTTGCCTTTACTGCTATCGCCATGGCCATTTTTGCCTACGGTATTTACAGAAGGTGGCAGATGTGGACCGCCCTCGGCAAACCGGAAATCAGAAAAGACCAGATGACGGAGCGAGTTAAACTTCTTCTGAAAAACGGCCTGTTTCAGATTAAGACCTTCAGGGACGCCTATCCGGGAATTATGCATGGATTAATATTTTTCGGATTCATCGGACTGATATTCGGCGCTGCCTTTGATGCGACAGAATTTCATGTGGGTGAACCGTATGGTTTCCCCTTCCTGATAGGAAAATTCTATCTTATATTTTCTTTCCTGATGGAGGTATTGGGTTTATTCGTTCTCGCCGGGGTATTTATGGCACTGAACAGACGATACGTCACCAAGCCCGATCGTCTCGGTTATAAAGACAAGCCGGATAACACGCCTGATGATGCAATCGTACTTCTTCTTCTGGGCGGCATCATTCTTACGGGATTTGTGATCGAGGCATTGAGGCTCCACGTCACCAATCCGCCATGGGAAGTCTGGTCGTTCGCCGGCTATACCTTGGCAAAGGCTTTCACCGGCGTTGACGACAATACCGCGAGAATCCTTCACAAGGTGATGTGGTGGACTCATACCTTTATGGCTTTAGGCTTTATCGCCTACATCCCCTATTCACGGCTGGTGCATATGATTACCACCCCTGCCAATCACTTCATGGCGTCTCTGAAACCAGTGGGCAACATTGAACCGATACGCGATTTTGAAACAGCGGAATCCTTCGGCGCAGGGCAACTCGAGGATTTCACCTGGAAGCAGATATTCGATTCCGACGCCTGCACCCGCTGCGGACGATGCCAGGATGGTTGCCCGGCTTATCTGTCGGGAAAAGCCCTTTCGCCAAAGAAGGTGGTGCAGGATCTAAAAACCTACTGGCTTGAGCGGGCCCCACTGGTAGTGGCGACGAAAAAGGCCGCCGGCAAAGCTGGGGAAGGCACGGCACCGGAAATACCGGCGCCGCAAAAGGCGATGGTGGGAGAGGTTATCGATCTTCATGAATTGTGGGCCTGCACAAACTGCATGTATTGTATGGAGCACTGTTCATCGTCCATTGAACATGTTCCCAAAATCGTCAACATGAGGCAGTACAAGGTTCTGACGGAAGCAGATTTTGCCCCCGAACTCCAGTTAACCTACAGAAATATGGAAAACAACTCGAATCCTTGGGGCATCGGTTCCCATCTCAGGTCCGACTGGGCAAAGGATTTGGGCGTCAAGACCATGGCTGAAGATCCAAATGTGGAGTATCTATTCTATGTCGGGTGCTCCGGATCCTTCGATGACAGGGGAAAGAAGGTATCTGTGGCCTTTGCGAAGATCCTCCAGACAGCGGGGGTCAGTTTCAGTATTCTCGGCACTGAAGAGGGATGCTGCGGCGATTCAGCCATGAGGGGAGGGAATGAATATCTCTCTCAGACTTTGATGCAAACGAATATTGAGATCATGAATGGCTATGGCGTCAAGAAAATCATCTGCACGTGTCCTCACGGGTATAATACGCTGAAGAAGGATTATCCCCACTTCGGCGGCAACTATGAAGTATATCATCATACTGAGATCATCGCTAATCTGATTGCAGCAGAAAAGATCACCATGAAAAAACCCATGGACGGTCTGTTCACTTATCACGACTCATGCTTCCTAGGCAGATACAATAACATCTATGATCAGCCAAGAAAGATTCTCGCCGCCATCCCCGGCATGAAGTTTACAGAAATGGATCGTAAACTTGACAAGAGCTTCTGTTGCGGCGCGGGCGGGGCGAGAATGTGGATGGAAGAGCATGACGGTGAGAGGATCAATAATATGAGAACCGACCAGGCTATTGACGTGAATGCAACTAATATTGCCGTCGCATGCCCGTTCTGCCTGACCATGCTAACCGATGGTATCAAGACAAGAGAAAAGGAAGAAAAAATGACTTCCCTGGACATTGCCGAAGTCGTCTGGCGGGCAATGGGCCTGGAAGAGGAGAAACCGCCGGCAGATGTGTGTGCACCGACCGAATAGTTTATTTGAAGAGAGACTATAGCTCTTTTGGAAAGCCCCATTGCGTAAAGAATGGGGCTTTTTTATTACCATGTCATTGGAGTTGTATTTAAACAGCATTTGATGTAGAATCGGTGTCGCTCGCAATGCAATACTTGGGATCTTTGCAGTAAACGCCGGAGAATGTTTGATCCTTAAGGAATAGTACCGTTGAGCATTCGCTCGCTTCCGAATTCATTCATGACTTAACAAGTAAACACTAAGCAAGAAAAGGGGGGCATGCATATGGCTGAAAAGATCAGGTACCAGGACAAACCATGGCTGAAGTTCTATGAAAAGGGAGTACCGGAAACAATCAGTTACCAAGAGATATGTATGCCGGACATCTTAGACAGGACGGCGAAAGAGTTCGCCGACAAGACAGCTATCGTCTTTCAAGGATACAAACTCACATACCGTCAACTTAAAGAGCTGGTAGACAGATTTGCAACATGCCTTGCCGATTTCGGTATAAAACAAGGCGATGCGGTAGCGATTCTTCTGCCGAATCTAATACCATGTGTCGTGGCATATTTTTCCATATTGAAGATCGGTGCTGTTGCGGTAATGAATAACCCGCTCTATACGGACCGCGAGCTCGAGCATCAATTCAATGACTCCGGCGCTAAAGCCCTGATTACACTTGACCTGCTGGCGAACCGGATGATCGAGCTCCGGCCCAAAACAAAGGTAAAGCAGATCGTATACACTTCTATAGGTGATTATCTGCCATTTCCCAAAAGCCTTCTTTTCCCGCTCGTCGCGAAAAAGAAAAAACTTGCCGCAGATGTCAAACAGGCGCCGGACGTGTTTAAATGGAAAGAATGCATCGCCAAGTACCGCCAAAATCCGCCAGCCGTCAGGCTGGGTTTTGAAGATGTGGCCATGTACCAGTACACGGGCGGAACGACAGGGGTATCCAAGGGTGTAATGCTCACCCATGCCAACCTGAGCAAACAGGTTCAGCAGTTGGAGGCCTGGTTTCCTCAATTTGAGAAGGGAACGCAGATTATGCTAGGAGCGCTGCCTTACTTCCACGTCTTCGGGTTATCTGCGGCAATGAATTTTGCTGTCTCCGTCGGCTGGGCTCAGGTGTTGGTCCCCCGGCCCCAGCCTGAGCCGCTGCTCGAGGCAATCAGAGAATTCAGGCCCACCTTCGTAGCGCTTGTACCGACCATGTATATAGGAATGCTCAATCACCCTGCCCTGAAAAAAACAGACATGAGCTGCATAAAGGGGGCATTTTCCGGAAGCGCTCCCCTGCCCGTCGAAGTGATCCATAATTTCGAGAAAATGACAGGGGCTGTAATTGTTGAGGGGTTCGGCTTGACGGAAACTACGCCGGTGACCCACATCAACCCTTTCGGCGGTGTACGCAAGGTCGGCAGCATTGGTGTGCCCATCTCAGATACCGAATGCCGTATTGTCAGCCTTGATGATGGCGTCACAGACATGCCGGTGGGAGAACCGGGAGAGCTGATCATAAAGGGGCCGCAGGTAATGAAAGGCTACAAAGGCATGCCCGACGAGACGGCAAATACACTTCGGAATGGCTGGTGTTATACAGGAGACATCGCCACAATTGATCAGGATGGGTACTTTTATATCGTGGATCGAAAGAAAGATATGATTATATCAGGCGGATTTAATGTCTATCCAAGAGACATTGATGAGGTATTCTACGAACACCCCAAGGTACAGGAGGCATGCTCTATCGGAATTCCCGATCCCAAGAGAGGGGAAAATGTCAAGGTGTTCGTAGTCCTCAGGGAAGGCCAGACAGCCACCCAGGAAGAATTCATAGAATACTGCAAGACGAAGCTTGCAACTTACAAATGTCCCACAGAGATTGAGGTTCGCAAAGAGTTGCCCAAGACGAATGTGGGGAAGATCCTTCGCAAGCAGCTGAGAGTAGAGGAACTGGAAAAACGAAAAAGTAAATAATACCGTTGAGAACGGGCGAAAGGGGTCCTTGGTAACTCGGAACCCCTTTCGCTGTTGTATTATTCTATGCGCCGAATTTCTCCAGTCTCCCCGCATGGGCCAGCGCAAGCCCCATTAGATGGACCATCGGCATTCTCCCCAACCCGCCCGAGATGCAGTTCCTCTCACCAAATTGATTGACCCGATCCGGCCGAGCGGTTGCTGAATACAGGAGTACCGGCAAAGGATGCCAACTGTGGGAGGCAAGAGCCGCCGGTGTAGAGTGGTCACCGGTGATAACCAAGACATCAGGCTTGAGATCCGTGACCATGGGGACCAGGGAGTCCACCTCTTCGATTACCTTCACCTTGGCATCGAAATTGCCATCTTCGCCCCGCGAATCAGTTGCCTTCACGTGAACAAAGAAGAAGTCATACTTTCCGTAGTTTTCCCGGAGGGCCATGATTTCCCCTTTGATGGAATCGGGCTGAGGGCCAATGATCATGCCGAGAAGCCGCGCTATACCACGGTACATAGGATAGGTGGCAATAGCCAAGGCATTGAGACCAAACCGTTCGCTTAAGTACGGAAACCTTCTATACGTGGAATAGCCGCGGAGGAGGAGCATATTCGCTTTCTCTTCGTCAGAAAGCGCTTCCCTTGCCTTACCTACAAGATTCCGAAGAATATCAGATGTCTCTTCCGCTTCCGGGACGAGCGCTTTCGGCGTCAGGGCCGGGAGCCCCGTCTTCTGCGGGTCCGTCTCCTGAATCTCTTCCCGGAGACGATCCCTTCTCAGGGCCAAAAGGGCACGGTGTTCTCGGACCGGTTCAAAGATGACCTCAACATCCGATATTTTCCGGATTTTGTCCTGCAGTTTCTTGCAGATTCTCTTATTGGTCTCGTTGTCGATCCGGCCGGCCCGTCGATCGATGATAACACCATCCTTGTCGATCGTGGCAAAGTTGATCCTTATGAGGAGATCCCGCTCGGTCATGGGAAAGTCGATTCCGGCTGCCTCCAATATCCCCCGTCCGATATTGTTCTTGATCGGATCGTAACCAAAGAGGGCGAAGTGGGCCGGCCCGCTGCCTGGCGTGATCCCATATCCAACAGGATCCAAAAGCCCGCATACGGATTTCTCTGCGAGGGCATCCATATTGGGTGTCCTCGCCGCCTCCAACTCCGTTTGATCCCCATGTCCCATAGGCAGGCCACCGAGCCCGTCCATGATGAGAAAAATAATCTTCGTGCTATTTTTTACAACAAGGCTGTCAATGAATTCCGGATCCATAAGCGCTCTATGCCCTTTCGAGGACTATCGCCATGCCCTGCCCGCCTCCTATACAAAGTGTAGCCAGGCCAAGATTAAGATTTTTCTTCTTCATCTGCATGGCAAGGGTATAAGTGATCCTCGCACCCGTACAACCAATGGGATGGCCGATGGAAATACCGCTGCCGTTGATATTGCACTTGTCCATATCAATCTTCAGCTCTCTGATGCAGGCCAAGGCCTGGACCGCAAAGGCTTCATTTAGTTCAATCAGATCGATGTCTTTCATGGTCAATCCGAGTTTCTTGAAAACCTTCCGCGTCGCCGGGATTGGACCAAGTCCCATGTAAGCCGGGTCAACACCACCCGCGGCAAATCCTTTGATCTTCGCCAGCGGTTTCAGGCCCAGCTCCTTCGCTTTATCCGCGCCCATTACAACTACAGCAGCCGCACCATCGTTAACGCCTGATGAGTTCCCGGCTGTGACAGTTCCTCCGTCCCTCTTGAAAGCGGGCGCCAGTTTGGCCATCTTCTCCATTGATGTATCCATAGGGCGTTCATCCACCTTAAATATAGTGGGATCGCCTTTTTTCTGAGGGATTACAACAGGGACAATCTCCTCGGCATATGTACCGTTGGCTATAGCAACTCTTGCCCTTTGATGACTAATCAAGGCAATTTCATCCTGCTCCCGCCTAGTAATCCCATATTTTGCCGCGATATTTTCCGCCGTAAATCCCATGTGATAACTGTTGAATATCTCATAAAGACCGTCATACACCATTACATCCGTAATCTTGCCGAACGGCATACTCATGCGGTATCCCCAACGGGCATCCGGAAGGACGAACGGTGCATTGCTCATATTTTCCATGCCGCCCGCAACGATTGCATCCGCGTCACCCGAACTGATAATTTGTGAAGCGAGGGTTATCGCCTTCATGCCGGAAGCACACACCTTATTTATGGTAAACGCATTGGTCTCTTCCGGTAGGCCTGCATATATGCTCGCCTGCCTTGCCGGATTCTGTCCGAGGGCCGCCTGGAGCACATTTCCCATAATGCATTCGTCGAAATAGACAGGTTTCAATGCACGGTCATAATCGTAATACTTCTTGTTGATATCCGTCATGTCAAATTCGCCGAAGACATCAGGACGGGCGGATTTAACAGAATCACTGATGACAGGTCGCAATCCGGCTCTCTTGACGGCCTCTTTGATAACCAGCGAACCCAGGTCAACAGTCCTTACTCCATTGAGGGCGCATCCAAAACTACCAACAGCAGTTCTCGCACCACTCACTATAACAACTTCTCTCATACCTAGTAACCTCCTTGCGTTAAAGTATCTTGAATTTTATTTTCTTCAAAAAGTCAGATTATTTCTTGCTGATCCCTATGAAACACTTGGCATGTCAATGGATTCAACAAATTCTATTGCTCGCGGCACCTTGTAAGATGACAGATAATTTCTGCAATGCCGCGTAAGTTCCTTTTCGCTTACCGGTATATCCGACCTCTTTACAATAAGGGCCTTGACAATTTCTCCTCTCATGAAATCAGACTTCGCCACTACCATTGATGCCTGGACAGCAGGATGAAGTTCCAGAACCATCTCGACCTCGCGGGGATAGACATTGAATCCACTGGTTATAATCATACGTTTCTTTCGTCCCGTAAGAAAAATGTAGCCATCCTCATCGATTTTGGCAAGATCACTCGTATAGAGCCATCCGTCCCTGATGACTTGCGCCGTCGCCTCCTCATTCTTATAGTAACCTTTCATCACATTGACACCCCTGATGACAAGTTCTCCGATTTCACCGCGAGGGATCTCGTTCCCCTGATCGTCAACGGCCTTCGCTTCGACACCGGGGATGACGGTTCCTATCGATCCCGGCTTGTGTGCCTTATCCCGCATGCCTACGGAACATACGGGAGAGGCCTCTGTAAGCCCGTAGCCTTCCCTCAATATGCACTTAAACTTATCTTCAAACATGGGGATGAAATCAGGGGGCATCGTCGATCCCCCGGTGATGCAGAAGTCTAAAGAGCTGATATCATATTTGTCGGTATCGGGATACATAACCATACCTAGAAAAAGCCTGGGGACGGCTGCGATATAGGTCACCTTATCTTTTTCTATGGAGCCGAAAATGGCTTCCATCGTGAAACGATCCATCAATACGATGCCTGCGCCTATCCGGATGGCTCCTAGCATATTAACGACGGCCCCGAACGCATGGAAGAGGGGAATGATGGCGAGGCTGCGATCCTTCTCGGTCGTATGATATAGATCTGTAACAAGGTTGGACTGCGTCCAAAGATTCCTGTGGGTCAGGACCGCGCCAAGGGGCCTGCCAGTGAGGCCGGCGGTATAGATCATCACGGCCGGATCCTCATCAGCAATATCGGGCATTTTGAGGGTAAACGGCCCTTTCTCGATTGTCTCTCTGAATTGAGAAGCGGTGTCAAGGCCACTGGTAGTAATGATATGATTGCAGAGCGGGATATCTTCTCTGATTTCTTCGTACCTTTTCGCCAGTGGCGTTTCGGTGATCAGGCATTTCGCATCACTGTTTCCTATGAGATGGCGAAGCTCATAGGACGTTGACAAAATATTTACTGTAACGGCGACAGCGCCCAGTTTCTGGACAGCGAAATAAGATATCACGAACTCCGGACAGTTGGGGAGCATGATGGCGACCTTATCCCCTTTTTGTATACCCAGGCCTCTCAATTCATTTCCCAGGGAGTTCACTGCGCTGTGGAGGGCCTCATAGGTCAAGGATTTTCCGTCATAGAGAATAGCAGCATTATTTGGATAACGATGGGAGCTTTCCTCAAGCATTCTTCCCAGATTCATAGCAAGCATTACCTCGGGCCATTTTTCGCCTTCTTAGCATATATCGGTACTTTTATTCAAGCAGAACTATAGTTATGGAGACTCATTTCCCCTTGATGGGAAGACCCTTTTAACTTATAATCGGACCTCAAGGTTGTTTATTTTCTGAATGACTTGGAGGAGATCATGAAGAATCTTATAATGGGTGTTCTTCTGGTGCTGTTATGGAGCACATTTGCAGTCGCTGCGGACTTGAAGGTGGGGGAAAAGGCTCTCGATTTCAGACTGAGGGACTCACTGGGTAAGGAATACACTTTAAATTCGCCTGAATTAAAAGGCAGGGTTTTGTACTTCAATTATTCAGACCCTAGCTCAAAAGACATGAATAAACACGTTGATGATGCCCTCAAAAACGATCCCGGGTTGGACCGGAAGAAGAGCTATATCGGATTAGGCATTGCCAATATGAAGGCTAGCCTACTGCCTGATTTTGCAATTGCACGGGTAGTAAAAAGCAAGCAGCAGGAGACTGGCGCCACTATTCTTCTCGATGACAACTACATCATCCTGAACAGTTGGGGACTGAAAAACAAGGTATCGAACGTTGTTGTCCTGGATAAGGAGAGAATCTGCCGATATATCTATAAAGGAAAACTCCCCGCAGATGAGGTTGAAAAGCTGATTAACAAGATTAAAGAATATCAGATAAAATAAAAATGCTGTCTTATCGGTATTCGTTGCTGCATGAAGGATTATTGAACGATGGCTGTGATTATTGATGGCAAGAAGATTGCCCAGGAAATAATCGATGAGGTGAAGGCGCAAGCTCAGCACCTGAAGGAAAAGGCAGGCGTAACTCCCGGACTCGCTGTCCTCCTTGTCGGCAATGACCCGGCCTCCAGTATCTATATCAGACACAAGGAGAACGCGTGCAAGAGAGCGGCATTCTTCTCGCGTGAATTTAAACTTTCACAGGACACAAGTGAGAAGGATATCCTTGCTATCATCGGCAAGCTTAACCATGATGAGAAAATCCACGGCATCTTAGTACAGCTGCCACTTCCAAGTCACATTAACCCGACAACGATAATCGAGGCGATTGATCCCAGGAAAGACGTCGACGGATTCCATCCTTACAATCTAGGCAGGCTCTTTACCGGAAATCCGTACCATATGGCCTGCACACCCAAGGGCATACTCGAACTTCTGGATCGCAGCTCAATCTCCATAGAAGGAAGGAGGGCCGTCATCGTTGGGAGAAGCAATATCGTGGGAAAGCCAGTTACCCTCATGCTCCTCAACAGACATGCTACTGTTACTGTTTGCCACACTAAGACGCAGCAATTGCCGCTTCTGACAAGGCAAGCCGAGATTCTTATTGCGGCTGCAGGAAGGCCGGAAATGATAAGGGCCGATATGGTCAGTAATGGCGCTGTGATAATCGACGTGGGTATAAACAGAATGGATGACGGTCGGCTGGTGGGAGATGTGGCATTTTCCGAGGTGTCTGAAAAAGCATCCTTCATCACGCCTGTACCCGGCGGTGTGGGACCCATGACGATTGCCATGCTGCTCGTCAATACCCTCAATGCAGCCTCCGGCAAGATGCCGAAGTAAAAATAAAACCCCCTCACATTTTCAGGGAGGGGGTTTTAACTGCACGTAAGCCTGTACTCAGGCGATACCTGTGATCGCCTTCATTTCTGCTATCGTTTTTCCTACACTGTCCGCTGACTTCTTCAGCATTGCCTTCTCTTCATCATTGAGTTTCAGCTCGATAATCTTCTCAATGCCATTGGCGCCGAGGACGGTCGGAACGCCGAAGCAGATATCTTTCAGCCCGTATTCACCTTCCAGATACACGCAGCTCGGGATGATCCTCCTCTTGTCCTTCAAGATGGCTTCAGCCATAAGTACAGCGCCCAGCGAGGGGGAGTAGAAGGCGCTTCCGGTTTTGAGGAGGGCGACGATTTCCCCGCCGGCTTTTCGCGTTCTGTCAACGATTTTGTCGATCTTATCCTTGGGAAGGAGTTCGGTGACAGGAATTCCATTAATCGTTGAGAATCTGGGCATGGGAACCATATCATCGCCGTGACCCCCAAGCAGCATGACCTTGATATCCTCGACAGACATCTTTAATTCCATGCCTAAGAAGCTCTGGAAACGTGAGGAATCGAGAGCTCCCGCCTGCCCTATAACTCTGTTCTTGGGGAATTTACTGACCTTGTAAGTGAGATAGGTCATCGTGTCGAGCGGATTGCTCACCACGATGATGATGCACTTTGGCGAATTCTTCACTATCTGCTCAGTCACGGAACTCACGATATTGGCGTTGATCTTCAGCAGATCTTCCCTGCTCATCCCCGGTTTTCTCGCTATTCCAGAGGTGATGATGACCACGTCGGAATTCTTGGTCTCTTCATAGCCATTGGTTCCGATGACATTTGCATCAAAGCCTTCCATCGGACCGGCTTCCATCAAGTCGAGAGCCTTCCCCTGGGGCATGCCTTCGATAATATCCATCAATACGATATCACCCAATTCTTTTATGGCTGCCCAGTGAGCGGCGGTTGCGCCTACATTACCCGCTCCTACGATTGTAATCTTCTTACGACCCATAATGATATCCTCCTATTTTTCAAATATAATAAAACGAATTTATTAGCATCGCTGCCCGATGAAATACTGTCATTTCCCTACAGTGTGGGCGGGTACCTCAATTGGCGGCTTGTAAGATGCCTTATCCGGTTTCTTGTGAAGGTGCGCACACTTATGTTTTGCCAGACCAAAATAGCTAAGAACCAGATTTTTTTTCATTAATTGTATGGCCCGCGCAGGGTCAACGCCCTTGGGGCATACCTTCGAACATTCCCCGGCATAGTGGCAGCTGAAGATGCCATGGCTGGCAGCAACGAGATTCTTGCGGGCATCTCCTGCATCATCCCGCGAATCGGTATTGTAACGGTATACCTGGGTGAGTGGCGCAGGCCCCGGATACTCCTTGTCGGTCGCCATTGTGGGACATCCTGCCATGCAGCAACCACACTTTATACAGTAGGTGAATTGCAGGAATTCCTCCAGCTGATGGTGCGTCTGGAAGTATTCCATGGTAGGATTTTCCATCTCTTCCGCATCACTTCTCTGGATATACGGTTGTATGCCCTTGAAAACGCCGAACATGGGAACAAGATCAGGCACCAGGTCCCTGATAAGGTTGAAGTTGGGCAACGGCGCAAGCGTCAAGGCCGTCGTCGTCACATCAAGAATCTGTGTGTTACAGGCCAGTCCGGGTACCCCGTTGATCATCATCGCGCAAGACCCGCATACGCCCATGCGGCAGGAAAAGCGGAAGCCGAGGCTAGAGTCCTGCGTCTGTTTGAGTATGTGCAAACCATCAAGGACTGTCATCCCTCTTTCGACTTGCAGTGTATACTGCTGCTGTCGGGGAGCTGCATCTTTTTCAGGGTCAAAGCGACGGATATATACGGCCAGACTATATTTTTTATCAGTTTCTTTTTCCATTTTCTCATCCTTCCTATAAAGCGGTTTCCAAAGCTTTTGCCGCAACGGCTGCATATGTGCCAATACCGAAAAGAATCAGTCCGACTATCCACAATACAACAGTGAGCCCATCCTGAAAGGATTTCTTGGGCCCAAGTTCAGACACGATCACCCTTAATCCATAAAACCCATGGTATAATACTGCACCCAGCAAGATGATATAGGTAAAGGCAAGGAACTGATTCTGACTTCGGAAGGCTACGTTGCCCCAGTCTGTGACGGCACCACCTTCAGGATTGAAGACTCCAAACATGGGCAGATGCATTATCACCATATGCAATCCTGCAATGATAAGAATGACGATTCCTGCAATTAAAAACCAAGTCCAGTAAGCGGTTTCCTTCATGACTACCTCCCTAATGACTTCCAAAGAATGTATTGAACCCTCCGGCGACAATGAGAATGGCTACAAGTACCATTGCTATCACCATCAAGGGTTTCTGATTGTTAAGAGATGACTTATAAGGATATACTGGCTCCTCGGCTTTACCCACGGCCAAGCCCAGCTCAATTAAAACAAGCCGGATACCATTCAGCGCATGGAATGCAAAAAGCACAAAGACGCAGAATTCACCGAGCTTCAAAACGGGATTCTTCAAAATCGCCATGGCAGCACCCCAGCTCTCCGGACCAGCGATCCTGACAGAGCTGGCAAATATATGCATCATGAAGAAGAGAAGAAGACCAAGCCCCGTAAGACGGTGTAATATGTAAAGGTATCTCTCTACACCCCAGCGTCCACCGCCGAGCCACCCAACTATTCCCAAATGGTTGTCGAATTGTTTGTTTGCCATCTTTCTTCCCCCTAATATTTACGTTCAACCGGTTTCCACTTTGTAATCGCCACCGGCTTGTAAGAAAGTTTCGGTCCCTGCTCCGTGTAAGTGACTAGCGTATGCTTGAGCCACTTCTCATCATCGCGAGTCGGGAAATCATAGCGTGCATGCCCTCCCCGAGACTCTTCCCTAGTCAGTGCCGCATAAACGAGCATTTCGGCAAGATCGAGAAGGTTCTGCACTTCCATTGAATTCATCAGGTTCGTGTTATAGATAGCCCCCTTATCTGCAATGGAGATATTCTTATAACGCTCTTTCAGTTCCCTTACCTTCTTCAAACCTGCCGTCATTTCCTCGCCCGTGCGGTAAACCCCTACATACTTGTCCATCGCTTCCCGCAGCTCTCTTTTAATATCATACAGGTTTTCCGTACCTTTCTTCTGAAGGAGATCTTCATAGATATGTTTATACTCCAGGCGTATCTGCTCCTGGGGGACATCCAACAGGGGCGGATTGTTCTTCACATATTTAGCAATCTCCTCCCCTGTAATTCCTCCCCATACGAGGCATTCTGCGGTGGAATTGCAACCGAGGCGATTGGCGCCATGCATAGAGTGGCAGGCCACTTCGCCAGCAGCCCATACTCCCTTCATCTTGGTGGCACCGTTAATATCAGCCTCAATACCGCCCATGCTGTAGTGGGCGACAGGTCGCACTGGAATGGGCTCGAGGATCGGATCGATGCCACGATACTTTATACAGACTTCCCTGATTAAGGGGAGCCGCGAATTGATCTTCTGGGCTCCCAGGTGCGTCAGGTCAAGTTGGATATAGTCCAGACCCGCCGGTCCTTCAAATCCCCGACCCTCTTTAATCTCCGTAATCATGGATCGTGAAACGATGTCACGTGGCGCCAGTTCCATGAATTTTGCGGCGTACTTTTCCATGAGACGCTCGCCCTTATTGTTCTTCAGGTACCCCCCTTCACCCCGGCATGCCTCTGTCATAAGAATACCGCTGGGAACAAGCCCCGTGGGATGAAACTGGAGGAATTCCGGGTCCTCGATGCACAAGCCGGCCCTGTAAGCTAGCGCATGACCATCGCCACTTACCGTCTGCGAATACGTTGTAAATCCGTAAAGGGTCCCCAAGCCGCCTGAGGCGATGAGCATCGCCTTCCCTCTGATGACCATAAATTTGCCTGTTGCCAAATCAATTCCGGTAATCCCGGCAAAGACACCGTCTTTATGAAGGATCGCGGTAGCAAAGAATTCATCATAACGATTAAAATTCTTGTACTGCATAAAGGTGTCATAGAGAGTCTGCACCTCAAAGAAACCCGTTTTATCCGCTGCCATGGTGGCTCTCGGATAGGTATGTCCCCCAAAAGGACGCTGCATTACCCGCCCGTCAGGTCGCCTCGACCAGGGCATCCCCCAATGATCCAGCAACAGGATCTCTTTAGGGCTGGTTTCCACGAAGCGGTCAACTACGTCCTGATCGGCAAGGAAGTCGGCGCCTTTGACGGTGTCCCAAGCATGAAGTTCTAAGCTGTCTCCGTCTTCCTCTCTCATGACAGCCGCAGTGCCCCCTTCCGCACATACTGAATGGGGACGCTGTATTTGCACCTTCGATACGAGGGCAATATTAATCGAGTCTTTTGATTTCCGGGCGATCTCCACTGCTGCCCGAAGCCCGGCTAATCCCGTTCCAAAAATCAAGACATCGTGCGTAACTGTTTCCACTTCATTTGTCTTCATATTTCTACCATCCAATTGTCTAAGTTAGGAAAATAAATTAAGGGTGTTTCTCTAGATCACCCCTTCTTATATTTCTTGACATTCTCTATATAAAGGTCATTCCCCTTCGTATCATTAATGACAATAACAGGGAAATCCACTACCTCAAGTTTACGGATGGCTTCAGGCCCCAGATCATCAAAGGCAATGACTTCCGCCTTCTTGACTGCCCGGGCCATAAGGGCTCCCGCCCCTCCCGTTGCCCCCAGATATACACAACCATATTTCTTCATCGCCTCCTTCACATTCGCATCCCGTGGACCTTTTCCGATCATGCCCCTTAGTCCCTTCTCCATGAGCCTGGGGGCATATGCGTCCATGCGGTAGCTCGTCGTCGGTCCCGCTGCCCCGATGGGACGCCCGGGGGGCGATGGCGTCGGTCCCACGTAAAATATAACTGATCCATTAACGTCGAAGGGGAGGGGCTTATTACTGTCCAGCAGGTCAACGAGCCTCTTATGGGCTGCGTCCCTGCCTGTATAGATCGTCCCTGTAATAAGAACCTTGTCTCCTGCTTCAAGGGCTTCTACGTCTTCTCTTTTAAGAGGCGGCTTAAGTGTCTTCAATATTCTCTCCCTCCTTTAAAAGTCGATTTCTGCATGCCGGCTTGAATGGCAGTTAATGTTCACCGCAAGCGGAAGGCTCGCAATGTGACAGGGTTCCATGATTATGTGGACATCCAGGGCAGTTATCCTTCCCCCTAAGCCTCCTGGGCCGATCCCCAAATCATTTATCTTCCTGAGCATGCTTTCTTCCATGTCTGCCAGCTCTGGGTCTGGATTCCTTTTCCCGATCGGCTCTAGAAGAGACTTCTTGGCGATGAGTGCTGCGCGTTCGAATGTCCCCCCGACGCCGACACCGACAATTATGGGCGGGCATGGATTAGCCTGAGCCTCCCATACCCTTTGCACGACAAAATCTTCAATACCCTTCCTGCCATCTGAGGGCCTGAGCATGGTTACCCTGCTCATATTTTCACTTCCGCCCCCTTTGGCACAGAAAACTATTTTAAGTTTATCTCCTTTGACGATATCACAATGAATAATCGCGGGGGTATTATCTCCCGTGTTCTTCCGGGTTAAGGGGTTACATGCCGATTTCCGGAGGTATGCATCCCCATAAGCTTCTCTCGTTGCCTCGTTCAAGGCATCGAAGAGAAGCCCACCTTTAATCTTAACTTCATCACCGATCTCAACGAAGAAAACCGCCAGTCCCGTGTCCTGGCATAGAGGGATCCGTTTGTCCTGGGCGATTTCAGCGTTTTCGATAAGTTGGTTCAGAATCTCTTTCCCCAGAGGGGATTCTTCTTCTGCCAGGGCGCGCCTGAAACTAGCCATGAGGTCATCTCCGGCAATAAAGGCCGCATCCATAATGGCCGCTTTCACCTTCTTCTTAACTGTGTTAAAAGGAATGGAACGCATTTGTACTCCCTCCCATATTATCCGATGTCAACAAGAACCTGTCCAACCGCTACGGAGTCGCCAGATTTTACATGAATTGCCTTCACCTCTCCGTCAACCGGAGCGGCGAGAGGATTCTGCATCTTCATGGCCTCTAGGATCACGACCGGCTGTCCTGCCTTTACCTTGTCACCTAACTTGCAGGTAACGTCAACGATGAGACCAGGCATGGGCGCTGTTACTGATCCTGCGCCTGCTTTTGCCGCCGGCGCTGCTGCCGGTTTCGGTGCGGCTGGTGCCGCCGCCGGTCTCGGTGCCGCTGTCGCTGCTACCGGTCTTGGTGCCGCAGGCGCTGCTGCCGGTTTCGGTGCTGCTGCGACCTGAGTTACCACAGGAGCGGCAATCATTGCACCTCCTTCCGCCTCTACTTCCACCGCATAATAACTGTCATCGACAAAGACGTTGAATTTCCGAATGCCGGCTCCCTTTTCGGGAACTACCTTCGTCGGCTTTTCCATGAGCTTCCCGGCCTTCGCCTTCTTGATCAGTTCATCCTCTTTCTTCACATCCTCTATTGACTTCGGCATGACCTCTTTGGGAATCGGCTCAAGACCGTACTTCCATTTCAAGAATCTCAATCCCGTCTGCGGATAGAGGGCGTAAATGAGGACATCACCCGGGTTCTTCGCGATATCTTTTGTCGCTGCTCTTGCCTTCTCCATTTCCGGCTCTAACGCATCTGCGGCACGATTTGTCATGGGCGTCTCTCCCCGCTCGTACCCCTTGAGACACATCTTCTGAACTTCTGGATCGATGGGTGCAGGCGGTTTACCATAGAGACCAAAGCAATAGTCCTTTACCTCCTTGGAAATCATCTTATAGCGGCCCATCAGCACGTTCATCACTGCCTGGATTCCCACGATCTGGCTTGTCGGAGTAACCAAGGGAGGATAACCTAGCTCTTTCCGGGTCTGGGGAAGTTCCTTGTGAACCTCGCCGATCCGGTGGAGGGCATTTGCCTCTCTCAGGTTATTCACCAGATTGGTGGTCATACCGCCGGGGACCTGATGAATAAGCACGCCGACGTCGATTATAGCCTGTTTCGTCGTGTCAAGAAAATCACGGTATACGGGAGCAATCTTCTCCAGATCCTCACCTATCTCGAATATCAACGTCAAATCCAGGCCCGTATCCCTTGGTGTACCTTCTAAGGTCACAAGGATGGGCTCAATGGCCGGCTGAGAAGAACGTAGCGCGAAGGGCGCTAGGGCGCAGTCGACAACATCCACGCCGGCTTCTGCGGCCTTCAGGTAGGACATGGAACCCTGTCCACTCGTGTAGTGTGTATGGAGCTGTACGGGTATTTTAAGCGCCTTTTTCAAGGCCGATATAAGCTCATAGGCATCATAAGGAGAAATCATACCCGCCATATCCTTGATACAGAAGGAGTCAGCTCCCATCTTTTCGATGATTTTTGCTTTCTCCACGTAGTAATCGAGGGTGTAGACTGCCCCTCCCATTTTCCTCTGGGTCAGGGAGTAGCAAAGGGAGCCCTGGATGTGCTTTCCCGCCTCCTTGATTGCCCTGAAGGGTGCTTCGAAGTTTCTTGTATCGTTCACGGCGTCGAAGACCCGGAAAACGTCCATTCCACACTCCGCCGCATAGAGAACGAATTCTCTTACCACGTCATCCGCATAGTTCCTGTACCCGACGACATTCTGGCCGCGCAGGAGCATCTGCTGTCGTGTCTTTTTGAGATATCTTTTCAGTGTCCTTATCCGATCCCATGGATCCTCATTGAGAAACCTTGTGGGCACATCAAAAGTTGCTCCTCCCCAGGTCTCCATGGACCACCATCCCACCTGGTCCATCCTCTCCGCGAGCGGCTCCATATCTTTGGTTCTCATTCTGGTCGCCAGCGACGACTGATGGCCATCTCTGAACGTGGTATCACAAATTCCTAAAGCGCTTTTTGCTTCTTTTTTCTTCTCTGCCATAAGTAAACTCCCTTTCAATATATTATTCTTTATTATTGTTTATGCTTTAAAATGATTGATTTCCTCAATATCTAGAACAAAGACTCAGCAACACCGGTCATCTTTCGATGAAGGCCTTTAATATGTCCGCATCTGCCACATGCGGCGCGTGAACATCACATCCTGCCGCCCGGCAATTGCCCAGATGTTAATGGGGGCATAAGGTGCTGCAGAAGGCGCGGCTTCTGCTGCTGACACTGTCAGAGCTGCGGCTTCTTCCTGCAGATAGGCACCTATTGCTGCTGATACGGCTGCCATTGCTTTCGGATTTATTAACTCCATGCTTATTTCCTCTTCTTAGTGATCTAAAATCTAATTCCTACATCGGAATGTTGCCGTGTTTCTTCGGTGGTCTTGTTTCTCTCTTTGACCTCAACATATCAAGTGCCCGAATGATATAACGCCGGGTCTCATGTGGCCGAATAACCGCATCCACATAGCCTCTGCCCGCTGCCGCATAAGGATTACAGAAGGCATCCTCGTATTCCTTGATCTTCTGCGCCCGCATGGCTACCGGATCTGCGGCTGCCTTAATCTCATTCCGGAAAATAATATTGCATGCTCCTTCAGCTCCCATGACCGCCATCTCCGCCGTCGGCCAGGCGATGACCATGTCCGCACCGAGGTCGCGGCTGCACATGGCCAGATATGATCCGCCATAGTCTTTCCTTGTTGCCAGCGTGATCTTAGGAACGGTCGCTTCCGAATAGCACCACAAAAGTTTAGCGCCGTGTCGGATAATGCCTCTCCATTCCTGGTCTGTTCCAGGCAGATACCCCGGCACGTCCGCTATGGTGATCATGGGGATATTGAAGGCATCGCAGAAACGAATGAATTTTGTCGCTTTATCTGAAGCATCCACATCAAGACAACCGGCGAGCCAGGCGGGCTGGTTGGCGATAAAACCTACAGTATGGCCCCCCATACGCCCGAATGCAACGAGCATATTCCGGGCGAAATACATATGGGGTTCCATGAAATCGCCGTTGTCGCAGAGTGCGCCGATCAGGATCTTCATGTCATAATTCTGTCTTGGAGAATCCGGTACGAGTTTATCCAGGCTGTAATCAAGCCGGTTCGGGTCGTCACCGGTATCTACATAAGGAGGATCTTCCATGTTGTTCGAAGGCAGGAAACTGAGAAGTCTTTTGATCTGATTGATATTATCTTCATCACTCTCACAGGCGAAATGGGCGACACCGCTCTTGGTATTGTGTGTCATCGCTCCACCCAGACCCTCAAAATCGATGATCTCGCCAGTAACTGACTTAATAACCTCAGGACCAGTAATAAACATGTAGCTTGTATTCTTTGTCATGAAGATCCAGTCTGTCATGGCTGGCGAGTAGACGGCTCCGCCTGCCGTGGGTCCCATGATGGCTGAAATCTGAGGAATCGTCCCTGATGCGCAGGAGTTGCGGTAGAAAATCTGACCGTAACCGGCAAGTGAATCTACTGCCTCTTGGATTCTGGCGCCGCCCGAGTCATTAAAGCCTACGCATGGAGCCCCTGTCTTTACTGCCAGATCCATGACCTTGCAGATCTTCTTGGAATGCATCTCTCCCAGCGAGCCGGCGCGGGCAGTGAAATCCTGGGAGAAGGCGAATACTGTTCTGCCATTGACCTTCCCGTATCCTGTGATGACGGCTTCTGCCGGTACCTCGACTTTATCCATGCCGAAATCCGTACACCGGTGGCGCATAAACAAGTCCGTCTCCACAAACGTGCCAGGATCAAACAGGAGACCTATTCTCTCTCTCGCTGTGAGCTTTCCACCTTCATGCTGCTTTGCAATTGCCTTCGGCCCGCCCTGGGCCATGGCAATGGCTTCACGTCTTTCTAATTCCTGAATTTTTGGAGGTTTTTCACTCATTACTTCTCTCCCCTTTTCTTAAATATAGTGTGTTATACTTTCTGACAAAGTTCAACCAGAACGCCGTATGTGTCCTTTGGATGGACGAAGGCTATTTTCTTTCCACCGGCCCCCATACGGGGCACCTTGTCAATCAGGCGGATGCCTTTGGCTTCCAATTCTTTCAAGGCTGCTTCAATGTTGTCGACTAAGAACGCAACGTGCTGGACACCCTCCCCTTTCTTTTCGATAAAACCCGCGATGGGTCCATCAGGCGCGGTAGATTGCAGAAGCTCTACTTCAGTATCTCCCACAGGCAGAAAGGCCGTTGTCACCTTCTGTTCGGCAACAGTCTCCTGCCCTTCCAGTTTCAGTCCCAATGTATTGGCAAAGAACTTTAGAGACGATTCAATACTGTTTACTGCAACACCGATATGGTCTACCTTAATTATTTTCATATTAATGACCTCCCTTGTCGGTTTATTTGTCTGTTTTGTTTGAAGGTCGCAACGACAACTTTATCCAGCCCCGTATTAACTCTCTGGCTTATTACATACTACTTTTTTTTCTTGCCTTTCTTCTTGGCAAGAATTTCCTGTACCCTCTTTCCTATTTCAGCCGGGTTCTTCTCAACGATGACACCCGCCGCTTCCAGGGCCTTGAATTTTTCGTCTGCCGTTCCTTTTCCACCAGATATAATCGCACCGGCATGGCCCATCCTTCTCCCTGGAGGGGCGGTTCTACCAGCGATAAACGACACAACCGGCTTGGTGAGATTGGATTTAATGAATTCAGCAGCCTCTTCCTCGGCTGTTCCACCGATTTCTCCTATCATAACGAGGGCCACTGTATCCGGATCTTTTTCATAAAGCGCCAGCATGTCAACAAAACCTGAGCCTGGTATTGGATCTCCACCGATACCGATCGAGGTGGTCTGGCCTATTCCAAGATTGGTAAGCTGCCAGATCGCTTCATAGGTTAGGGTCCCACTTCTTGAGATTACGCCTACGTTGCCTACTTTGTGGATGAAGCTTGGCATAAAGCCGATCTTCCCTACACCGGGAGTAGTAATTCCCGGGCAGTTGCATCCGATCATCCGGGCTTTAGATGTTTTTAGCACCTGTTTGACCTTGATCATGTCTGTCACGGGAATGCCTTCAGTCATACACACGACGAGTCCGATCCCCGCTTCGATTGATTCAATAATCGCATCCGCAGAGAAGGCCGCAGGAGTGTACAAGGCGGCAACATTGGCGCCCTGTTTTTCTACCGCATCGGCAACCCTGTTATATACGGGGATTCCATCGACGTCCATGCCTCCCTTGCCCGGGGTCACCCCGGCCACTACCTTGGTTCCAAATTTAACCGATTCGCGGGTGTGAAAGGTTCCTTCCGAACCGGTAATACCCTGAACCACTACACGAGAATTTTTATCTAAAAGTATTGCCATGTTCAACTCACCCTTTCCTTAAAATTAGTCTGTTGTTATTTAAGCAATGCAACAACCTTTTCAGCGGCTTCATAGAGACCGTCAGCCACAGTGAATTTCAAACCCGATTCTTTAAGGAGTTTCTTGCCTTCGTCCACGTTCGTCCCCTGGAGCCTTATCACCATGGGCAGTTTCATATCTATATTCTTGGCAGCCTGGATGATTCCATTGGCTACACGGTCACATCGGAGAATGCCTCCGAAGATGTTCACAAGAATTGCTTTTACATTGGGGTCGGCAGTGAGAATACGAAACGCTTTTTCGATCTGGTCAGGACTGGCGCCGCCGCCGACATCGAGGAAATTGGCCGGTTCGCCACCCGCCATCTTGATGAGATCCATCGTCGTCATGGCAAGGCCCGCGCCGTTAACCATACAGGCTATATTGCCGTCTAATTTGATATAATTAACCCCTGCATTCTTCGCAATGACTTCCAGGGGGTCTTCTTCATTTTCGTCTCTGAGCTGTTTGATATCCGGATTGCGGAAGAGTCCGTCATCATCAAAATTTATCTTGGCATCCACAGCAATGAGGTTGCCCTCCGCTGTAAGAACAAGGGGATTAATCTCCACGAGAGACGCGTCCTTGGCCACAAATAGTTCGTACAACCCCTTGGTGATGTTTGCAAATTGAGCGCTCAGCGATTTATCACCTAACCCTAATCCATAGGCTAATTTTCTCGCCTCAAAGGGGCTGAATCCCACTGCGGGAGGAACGGCGCACTTGATGATTTTTTCCGGAGTCGCCTTGGCTACCTCTTCGATTTCCATACCGCCTGCTTCCGAAGCCATAAAAACGATACATTCCTTGTCGCGGGCGCGATCAACCACCATACCAAGATATAGTTCTTTTGCGACATTCGATGTTTCTTCAACCAGTACCTTCTGCACCTTTATTCCTTCCGGACCGGTTTGGTGTGTAATGAGCTGCATGCCGAGGATCTTCTTCGCTGCCTCATATGCTTCATCGGGTGTCTTAGCCACTTTCACACCGCCGCCTTTACCCCTTCCGCCGGCATGGATCTGTGCCTTTACAATGGACTGCTTGTTGAGGGATTTGGCGATATCTCGAGCTTTTTCAGGTGTATCTGCGACTTCACCGTTAGGTACGGGGACTTTGTATGCGCGCAAGAGACTCTTGGCCTGATATTCGTGAATCTTCATTATGAACCTCCAATCATTATTAATAGATAGTAAATTAACTTGCTGTCAATTCTGAAAAATATTTGGTGAGTAGTCGGAGACCGGAGAAATAGAAGACCTGCACGGAAAACTTAGACGCTGATGCGGGAGCCAATTTCTCTGGGAAAATCTTTGACCACTGCGAAAAAATCTACTGCCTTTCTTTTAATGAAGAGTTTGATGAAAGTGTTGCGGACTACTGTTGATATTGGTCGGTGCGGTTCATATCACCCAAATTCGTTTCTGTCAACTTTTTTCTGTGACTATCCTGCAATTTTTTCCGCAAATGTCACATCGGGCTGCACATAAAAACCTGGCGATGAATATAAAATTGACATTGTGTTTAGTATTACGGAAGCATTCTAATTAGTTAAGGCATCTATGTGGATGGCTATGCGCATTAGATAACCATGCGAGTGCGGTCATTGATAGCGAGACTCTGTAGGTAAGAAGATGGGTTGACATAAACGACTGAGACCTTTGAACAAAGGCTGACTCTCCCCTTCCCAAAGGTCTCACCCGTAATAAATCGCGCTTTTTCTCTATTCAATTATGGGCGGTACTCATAGACTTCGTACTCTGTTTTCTGTCCGAGTAGGGCGTCAATCTGATCCTGAATCTTTGCCCTCTCCTTGCTGGACTGCCAAGCCTTCCAAGCGGAAAGACTATCCCATGTGCTGATAACAAGATACTCATTCTGTCTATCCACATTTTTCAAAGACTCCCCCGACACATAACCTGGCTGTTTCATGCTGAGTGACCTGAGCTGCATCACCATTTCCTTCAATTGCGATGCCTTATCCGCAGCCACCTTCCTCTTGATGAGAATTTTAACTGCCATTTTCGACCTCCTGCATTACTTTGTGGGTTGTCTTTCTGGGGCTTATATCTGAATTCCACCAACCATGTTGACTTGTATTAATGATATGCGCGTTAAGGAACACTGTCAAGTCTTTTTGTGGCGGCCGTCTCATATGTCCATAGCCCAATATGTTGATATAACTCCACGGAAGCGAACGGTAATTAAATATCTGCGCTAATTTTTTGAGGTGCAATGTTCATGGAAAAATTTGCTGCGTAAGACTGACACTGAATGAGGGCCATAAAAGAATTGTAGCGAAGAGATTAAAGAAGCTTTTGATTTAAAGATTAATTGCTGAAATAACCAAATGCAAGACATGCCATTTCAGGGAATAACTCCTCCTGTAAACACAGTTCCAGCTCGCAGCAAATGTCTCGTTTTGAGCGTCTTAACCTCACATCTTCTTTCTGTCATCCAGACTAAATGATCCGGAACCAAAATATGTTATTAAGAGAGATCCGCCTTAATTAATCGCCGCCAATCTTAATTATCTGATCTGATATCCAGCATTCTTCCAGGCCACCACGCCGCCATGAAGAATCTTGGCATTTCTATATCCTTTTTTCAGGAAATGTTCTGCCCGACCGGCAGACGTTTTTTCCCTGGGTCAGGCTCAATAGAAGATAATTTCCTGGTCTTTTGAATATTGCGGAAGCCGGGAATAGAATTCGCTGAGCGATATGGATCCCTCGAGATTAATCCTCTTATATTCCTCGTCGTCAGAATAGGCGCAGACCAGAACGGCCTCCCCTGATTTTATTCTTAGATAGACTTCTTCCGGCGGTACTCGTATCGCCTCCATCATCTGCATTCCTCCTGATTTAAGTCTGTTATTTATAACCCGCCCCTAGAATATGGACCACATCCAGATAGAATCGGAGTTTTTTCCGTTTCGTTTCTATTATTGATCGATAACAGATACCGAGACTTCGGATACGCTTCCCGGCATTGGAGCCGATACTTCAACGCTCATAGTATCTTCTCCCGCAAATATTAGTCAATGAACTCAGATATTTTCAGCTTTTATCAGAATTTGAAGTTTCCGAAATTGGATTCCTTGATCGGCTGCAGGAGCGCAACCTCGAAGGCCAGCGCCAAAGCGTCGCGGCAGTTCTTAAGCGGGAGCGTCCCGTCGTTGAAGAGACGTGCCTCCATATAGAAAGGATGTGCCTCCCGGTTATACTTGCCGATCATCATCTGCTGAAATTTCCCGGCTGCCTCCTCATCCATCTCTTCGCCTCGCTTCTTGCGGTTGACCCGCTCCAGGCTTGTGAGGATGAAGCCGGCGGTCGCTCCGGACATTACCGATGTCCTCGCCCGCATGGTGGCGAAGATAAACAGGGGATCAAAGGTTCTCCCGCTCATGCCGAAGTTCGCAGCGCCGTGGTCGGGACCGATGATCCACTGAACCCTGGGAACCTCCGCACAGGCACAGGCTCTCACCATCCCGGACCCGTATTTGCCGATGCCCGCGTATTCCTCAGCGGTGCCGACCATATAGCCCGGGGAGTTCTGTATGTAAAGTATAGGGATCTTCATGGTGCAACAGCGTATTACCCACTCGATGGCCTTTCGGGCTGAATCCACAAAGATGACGCCGTTATTGTTGCTCGCTATGACTCCGACAGGAATCCCTCTCAGAAAAATCTTTCCGCAGACGATGTTGTCGCCGCGGCCTATGTTGTAGTGACGCTTGTACTCGCTGAAATAGCTGTCGTCAGCAATGCAGGCGAGCACCTCGCGCACATTGATCCCCCTGGAGGTCTCCTTCGGCAGCACCTGGTAAAGGTGGTCGGCCGGAACCTTCGGCTCGAGTGGCTTTCGCCGTTCAACATGGATGCTCTGCTTCGGGTCAAAGGCCAGCAGTTCCCTAAGCTTCTCTATCCCCTCGTCCTGTGATTTCACAAAATGATCGGCGCCGCCTGAGATATGGGTATGGACTCTCGCGCCGCCAAGCTCCTCCATGCTCACCTTTTCCCCAATCGCAGATTCCACCATGGGAGGACCGCCGAGAAAAGAGTACGACATCCCTTCGATCATGATTGATTCGCAGGCAAGATAGACGATGTAGGCGCCGCCCGCTGTGTTCCCTCCTGTACTCAATGTATATTGCTTCAGCCCCTTGGCAGACATCCTGCACATGTTGTAGAAGAAATGGCCGAATTGATTTCTCCCGGGGAAGATCCTGTCCTGCATGGGAAGAAAGGCGCCGGCAGAATCGGCAATGTATACGAAATTGAGCCCGCACTTCTCGGCGATCTCCTGGGCCCTGAGGTGCTTCTTGCAGCTTATCGGGTAGTAGGCCCCGGCGGTCACCCGGCTGTCATTCGCCAGGATCATCACCCAGTTGCCGTGTATCTTGCCGATCCCCGTGACCAGACCCGCGGACGGGACGTCCTTCACGAGTTCGTAATCGATCCCGAAGCCGGCACCCCGGCTTAGTTCGAAGAACTCAGTGCCCGGATCGATGAGCTGCCTGATCAGCTTCCGCGGGGGTTTCTTTCCCTGCTTGGCCAGACGATCATTCTGAGCCTGCCCTCCCGGGTTATAGGCCCTTCCCCAGAGTTCGTAAATCTTCTCCTCTTCGGAAAGCCAGTGCTCGCGGTTCTCTTTGTACTCCAGTTCCTTTTTCTGCTCGCGCGACATCTTCTTGTCCGTCTTCTCTGCCACGGTTACATCTCCTTACCTATTTCATATATTCCCAAACCTAACTCTGTCGGCCCCGAATGAAGAGTCTCTTCAGTATTATTTTAAGCTGGTTACGGTGTCTTTCGTTAAACATCGCAGCTTATTGCATCCGGTTTCATCACGCGGCTCATTTATGCCGGGGTCCTTGGGGGAATCCTGACTCCTTCACACGATCCAGCCGATCCCCACTGCCTCTCGGGGGGGTTGCTTCACACATATTATCTGTAGAAATCCCAGGAATACCCTTCCCGGTCGTCGTATTTTTCGCCCTGCTGTTTTAGATAGCCCCAATAGGCAAGTTCGTCAATGTGAAGCTCCGCCTCCTTCAGTGCGTTAATAAGTTCGTTGGCGTCCGGTGGACAACCCTCCACTTTGATTGACTTTCTGATATGCGCATTTTCTTTGTTTGCCTTGATGATGCAATTGCCTATGAGAACGGTCTTATCATACCCCGGCCGCGCCTGCATTTTCTTGCCGTTGAGGATCTCAACCTTCGGAAGGGGCTGGCCCGTAAATGCCGACAGCACAAGGATATTGACCATATTAGCGAGCGGGGTGCATCCGGAGCAGAGAGTTTCATCGTACTTGGGCAAGGCAACACCTGTCACACCGAATTTCTCAAAGATGGAAGGGCCGGTGTTGTCTTTCGCCCATCCCCAATCCCATTTGAGTGATTTGATATGATTTTCCGGGGCCTCACCTCTGATTACATAATCTTTGAGGTCGAGGGACTTGCCGTGACGTTTGGCATACTCGACGAAGTGAACGATATCCTGCGGGTCATAGCCTATGGTCTTTGCCGCAGCGATGTCTGCTCCAAGGACATCGCGGGACGCAATGATGATGCCTTTCCTGAATGCGTTTCCGAAATGAAGAGGACCTCGCTCTAAGGCATAGATACCATCCACGATGGTAAGCGCCGGCTTTACGCAATCAGCGATGAATGTGAAACAATACTCTAGGCCGGGACTTGCATGATGGCAGATTTTCTTGGAGGAGGTTTTCAGGCAGCCTTTAAGGTTTTTCAATCCTAGGGATACTTTCGTCTGAGCGTGGGTTTTCAGAACAGGAAGGTTGATGAGAAAATCGGACTCCATGGCCTCTCTTGCAATATGGAGAGTGGGTCCCCCCTGGACTTTGAAATTCACGGATCGCGAGGCATTAAAATCAACGAGCTTGATGCCGTATTTCTTTACCAGTGAGGTGTATCCGAGACCTGCGAAGGCCGCCATGGTACCAATACCCTCGTGAATTTGAACCGATCCCTCACCGATGGATATTTCTCCGCATCCGTGATCCTTGAGCATGATGACCAGATCCTCCACGAGACGCGTCGTCGTGAACACGCCAAATGGCGCTATCTTGAACTGGTCATCCCATGTGATGAGATTTGGTTTAATCAGTACCCTGGTGTTTCTCTCCAGTTTCTCGAGGCCACGGCAAAGCTCGACTGCCTCTCTGAGAGAATCAGGGCTGCCGGTGTATTGAACCAACGATATGAGCGGTTTCATGGCGAACGCCCTTCGACAAAAATAATATATTAATCTTAACGCCTAATAATGAACATATCTGCTGCGTCAATTTCAGGGGTCAGGTCACTTGTCGTTATGCTTTCATATACGAGTTGAACCACTCCATCGCATCTTCGTCTTTGATTCCCAATTTCTTGCTGTGGTCGGGTTTGAATAATGCAAAGGTTCCTATGGATTTCGCACAGAGACCCCCTGCTTCGTTGAAGATCATTGCCTCTGCCAGGCATTCGCGATCACTCTTAACTTCGAGCACCTTCCCTGCAGCCTTCAATTCATTATCAATCGTGATGGGCTTCAGGAAGTCAACCGTCATGGACTTTGTCATGCCGAGGCATCTCATTTTGTGAACAACGGCCCGCCCCATGACTTCATCCAGGATAGTTGATATGATCCCACCATGGACTAGGTTTTTCCATCCGCAGAGATGAGGCGGCACTTTAACCCATGAAAAAATTGATTCTCCGTCAGTGAAAAATTCCAGCCGAAGTCCTGCCGGATTGACAGGGCTGCACCCAAAGCACATACTGTCGGTCCTGTTCGGCAGATATTTGAGATTTTCTTTCCCATTCATAAATGTAACACTCCATTGGAATCATAGTTGGCTATACTCTTATCTGTGACTACCTTTACCATATTTCAAAATATGATTCTGCGATTTTTTGAACATGCTGGCTTGACGTTGCTTTGCAAGAATGAAAAGCTCTTCAGGAAGGGATGGGCAGAGGATACCGTTTTCTGCCAGACGGCTTATCCTCTTGTGTCCACAGCTCTGGGCGTCAGCCCAAGCATGAGGAGGGCACAAACGATCAGGATTACGATGTTTGCCTGCCAGACGTATGTATACGATCCCGACCAATCGTATATCAGCCCTCCCATGAAAGGACCGAATCCACCGCACATGCCCATGAAAAAGGTTAGCCAGCCGTAGACGGAACCCAGTACATGCGTGCCGAAACGATCTGCAACGAGGATAGGCATCATGGGCCCCAGGGACCCGTAGCCGAAACCGTAGATGAGAGCATAGAAATAGAGACGCTGGGCCGTGGTCGCCTTCAACAAGAGGATCATCCCCGCCGCCATGATGATCATGCCCAAGACGGCTGAATACTTGACATCCCTCACCCTGCCACTGAACCAACCGAAGAAGAACTGGCCACAGAAACCGCCAAAGCCGAGTGCACCGAGGGAGGAAGCGGCAACGACATTCTCAATATTATTGTCCAGTGCGTATGCGACCTGATGGACGAAGACGGCCATAAGGGTCATTACCGCAAGGGAGAAGCTGGCCACAAGGATCCAGAAGTGAGAGTTTCCAAAAATGACTTTAACGGAAAAATACGCCGGCTGCCTCTCCACATGAGCGGCTTCCAGCGCCTGAGCGGTTTTTCTATCGCCGTCAGGCAATAGTCCATGGCTCTCAGGATCTGCGCGTCCCATAAATAGCTGGGAGACTGAGACTCCCATGAGGAGGAATATGATTCCGAGAAAGACAAATCCATAGTGCCAGTCGTAATTCTTCACGATATAGCCCGCCAGAGGGGTCAGGGCGATAGTCCCGAAACTGACACCCATGGTGGATACTCCTATAGCTATGCCCCTTTTTCTTATGAACCACTTCGCCACGGAAGAATTGACAACGAGCAACCCCATGCATGCAGTACCGGCGCCGCAGAGAACGCCATAGACAAGATAGAAATGGAGGGGCGCTCTGGCAAGACCTGTCAGGATATAGCTCAATGAGGCAACGATGGCCCCTGCTGTGATGATCCACCTTGGCGCCACTTTGTCGAGCATTCTACCCAAAAAAATAGCACAGAAGGAATAGACCATCATGTTGATTGAAGCACCCAGGGATATGACGGACCGGGACCAGCCGTAATCAACGGACATGGGCTTTACAAAAACGCCAAAGGAGTAACGGGCGCCATAACTGATGCTTGAGATCAGAAACGCCCCCATGACCACGTACCAGCCCCAGAATATGCCTTTTTCCTCTTTCATGAGAAGGTTGTTTCTTTCTCACGCGTTATGAATATCTTGTTCACCTTGCGCCTTCCGTAGGCGCCGTATCTTAATTCGAAATGCTACGGATTCAGGAGGTCAAATCCCGATGCCAGCTCCAGCAGACGGACACCGGTGCTGTCCAGAATTTCAAAGAGGATAACTTCCATCACATGCCATACCTTGACTCCCCGGCGAACACAGCCGGTTGCTGTTTCTGCCCTCCTGCCGCAGGCCATATGCATGTGCAGGACCGGTTTGCCCTCATCGTTGGGAAATACCGTTCCCACACCCGCCACTTCATGGACGTTTTGCAAGATGTGCGTCATAGGCTCTATGGGCAGTGTTCTACCCCCTCTGGGACCGACGACAAGTGTGCTTCCTTCGTCAGCGCAACCGAGTGCAATTATGCTGGCAGCGCCTATGGACTGTTGCACGGCGAAATTTTCAATAACTTCATGAACTATGTCTCCATCTTCGAGCCTGATAACAAACATGCGGCCTTGCCTCGCCTGAGAGTATTTCATAGATGATACATCTCCTAGCTCTTCTCTCTTTTACGATTAACAAAACTATTCCTGACGTTCTTCATACGGCATTTGATTTTTTCGGGGGAAGAATAAGGAAAATGACCGTGCATGTCAAAGAATTTGTCATAACAACCTGCAACTGATGGTATTTATGACTGACTGAAATGTATAGACGAAGATTGTGGGAGGGATGCAGTCCGGAGATCCACTATGGCCTTGAATTCGAAATAACGGACAGCGGAAATCAAACCCTGGAGACAAAAAAAGGGTGGATGGTAAAAGGAGGGAAGAGGGAACCATCCACCCGTTCGCTATATATACTGAAAGGGATCAAGAATGCTGACCCCCTCTCAGAATCTCTGGGAAGGGGGTCGATGGATGGCAAAGGAGGGAAGGGAAACCATCCATCGATCTCAAAAAAATACATGCAGAGCTAAGTCTCGTCAGTAAAAAAGTCAGGAAGAAAAAATGCTACGCTTGGGTCGTCGAACTTCAATTCGCTTTCTTTTTTTCTCTGGGTTTGTTCTTTCGCTGCCATGTTTTCTATACTGCCGCTTTTTTCTTCGGATATGAAAAACTCATATACGAACCCAAATTCTGAATGTGACAGCGTGTCTTCCTGATCCGAGCTCCGTGAGCTCTGTTTCTCCTCCTTTTCCATTAACCGCTTTATTCATATACCGCTATGAGTCCAGCGAGACCCCTGAGCAATGCCTTTCATGAATTGTTTCATCAGATTAAAATCCCAAAGGTATCTTCCTGCCTACCGAGGTCTCGTTAAACTATGGTTCAGCAAGATAGATGCCAAGCTTGAAATTGATGGGAGAAGAAATTTACGCTATACACCATTTTCCTTTTAATATAAGTACTTATGAAGTTTTCGAACGTTGTTATTGCCATTGATGGGATACTAAGAAGATAAGTTCCAATCCTAGGTGACAGACAAATAGTGCGAATTTTGCACAGAAAGAACTCTGAAAAAACGGCAAATCTCGAAACGGCTCACTTCTTACCGTCCGTGCATAAATAGCACGTAATGTGCGAGAATAGCACAAAGATAGAAGTCTCTTTTCGAAGGAATAAAAAAAATCATACTGATATTGAAAAGTGCATCGATTGACAGGCCACAAACATACATCTTTAGAACCTGGCTTTCTTCAAATATCTGACTTCCCCGCTTTCGATATCTGCTGGAAATCACAAAATACCAGCAGTTTGTCATAGCCAAATTAGCATGGATGAAATATGCTAATAGGAGAATGTTGGATTCCTGCCTCCGCGGGAATAATGGAGGTCTCGGATTCCTACCAGACGCGAAGCACGAAAGGGATATTATCGCCCTCAGCCCTTTTTGTGAGAATGAAATTTACGCCAGCGTTGTCAATAGAAACCTGAAATATTTATAAGAGGACTTGTCCCATGGATGGTTTCCCGGATACCGTCATGCTCTCACGAATGCAATTCGCACTCACTGCCATGTTCCACATCCTCTGGCCCGTGGCGACTATCGGGATAAGCCTCTTTCTCGTATTTCTCGAGACCCGTTGGATGCAGACAGGCAAACGGGATTATTACCGGCATGCACGTTTCTGGAGTCGCCTCTTCTTTCTCAACGTCGCCATTGGTGTGGCAACGGGAATTCCCATGGAATTCCAGTTCGGGACCAACTGGAGCGCCTTCTCCCGTGCGGGTGGCGATTTCTTCGGTCACATGCTCGGCTTCGAAGCCACCATGGCGTTTATGCTGGAAGCGAGTTTTATCGGCATAATGATTTTCGGATGGAACAGGGTCTCAGCTCCTGTACATCTTTTTGCCACGTCGATGGTAGCCTTCGGCGCATCGCTCTCTGCCTTCTGGATCATGGTCGCCAATTCGTGGATGCAGACGCCCACCGGTGGCTTCTTTGAGAACGGGAAGTTCGTCGTCACCAGTCATATGGAGGCCATCTTCAACCCGGATATGGTCTGGAGCGTTCCGCACATGTGGGTGGCCGCTCTCGAGATTTCCGTGTTTGTCGTAGGCGGACTGAGCGCGTGGTACATCTATAAGAACCGGCATGCCGATTTCTTCGCCGCCTCGTTCAAGTGGGCGGTTGTTGCAGCAATTGTAATAACGCCGCTGCAAATATGGCTTGGCGACGGTGCAGGGCGGGGGGCATATGATTACGATCCGGCAAAGCTCGCCGCTTTCGAGGCCCACTGGAAAACCAACTCTGGGGGGCAGGGGGCACCTTTCATCATCCTCGCCTGGCCGGATCCGGAGATGCAGGATAACCGCTGGTCCATAGAGATCCCTAATGTCCTCAGTATCCTGACAACGCACAGCCTCACAGGTCAGATCAAGGGCCTGCGAGATTTTCCGCGCGAGGACCAACCGCCTGTTGCAGTATCGTTTTACGCTTTCCGCATCATGGCGGGCATAGGCATGGCGCTCTTGCTTCTTATGCTGTGGACAGTCGTGGTGTGGAAAAAGGAGGGCCTCGACGTCCGGAGTCTCTCTTCGCGGAAATGGCTCCTCCGCTCCTGGATTGCGGCATTGCCGCTTTCCTACATCGCCATGGAGACAGGCTGGGTGACACGGGAGATGGGACGACAGCCCTGGGTGATTCACGGGATGTTAAGGACGAAAGAATCGGTGTCCGCTGTACCAGCCGGCACGGTGGCTGCGTCTCTCGTTGCCTTTGCCCTTGTCTATGCCTTTCTCGCAATCATATTTTTCATTTTTGCCCGACGCATAATGCTCAGGGGGCCCGACACGCCACGGGCAGAAGAGACCGCAGCCACGGAAGCAGGCGGAAAGGTATGAAAGATGGAATGGCTTAACGCCCATGTGGAAGAGATATGGTTTTTGATCATCGGTTTCTTTGTGCTCTATTACTCCATTGCCGATGGTTATGACCTGGGAGTGGGAATGATTGCCCTTTCTACGCCTGATGAAGGCAAGCGCGGCACAATGATGGCGAGTCTTCAGAGCGTATGGCAGACGAATCAGACATGGCTCGTCCTTCTGGGTGGAATGCTCTTCGGTGCGTTTCCGCTCTTCTACAGCGTCGCCCTCTCCGCTTTCTACGTGCCTATCGTCATAATGCTTTTCGGACTGATCTTCCGGGGGATGGCGCTCGAATTGCGTGACCAGTCACCAATGCCCCGCCTCTGGAGCCTGTCCTTCGGCCTCGGAAGCCTTGTTACGGCTCTCGCCCAGGGCTTTACGTTGGGAGGGATCTTCTACGGAATGCCCATGGAGGGACATACCTTTACCGGGACCATGTGGAGCTGGTTCCACCCTTACTCCGCAGTATTCGCGCTCGGGGTTCTTTCCGGCTATACAATGCTGGGGGCGAACTATCTCGTCCTGAAGACAACCGGCGAGGTCCGGGAACTGGGCATCCGCTACTCCTTCCTTGCAGCAGCGGCCACTGCGATAATCTCCATCGTGATTTACGCATGGACGATTGCACGGCATCCCTTCATGGCACAGAAGTGGCAGGCCATGCCGAGTCTCTTTTACGTCGCAGTGTTTCCGGTTATCGCCGCCTTCTGCTTTGTAATGTGTCTCTGGAATATTCGCCGGCGGTCGGATATTGCCCCCTTCTTCTGGAATGCAGCTTTTATATTCTGCGCCTTCATCGGCATCTCGGTAGGCTTCTACCCCTACATCATACCCAACATGGTTACTATTAAGAGCGCCGCCGTTTCTTCAAGCAAGACCCTTATCTTCATGCTTGCCGTCATGGTAATCCTTCTTCCAGTAATTCTCACCTACATCTCCTACAAACATTGGGTCTTTCGTGGAAAAGTCGGAAATGGCGACTACGGTGACTAGAGGCCCGCATATCAAGACCGTCTGCCCCACCTGCTCATCTATTCCCTGACCCTCAACTACGGCATTTCGGCCCACAAGATAAGGCATCCAGTGATGGAATAAAAAAATTATTCCTTTAAAATGAGGTTATTGACATGAGCAACCGTGAGGGAAATCTATGAAAGAATACGATGTAATTGTAATAGGCGCAGGAACGGGACTGAGCATCGCATTCAAGGCACAGGCCAGCAAACTGAAAGTCGCCCTCATCGACAAGGGAAATGTGGGAGGGACATGCGTTAATGTAGGTTGTGTCCCCTCCAAGATACTTATCTATCATGCGGACAGGATCGCCGACATAGAAGAGGCAAGAAAACTGGGAATCGAAGCGAAAGTTAAGCGGATACATTTTCGTGCCATCATGGATCGTATGAAGGCAACCATAGGCGAGAGCCGGACGTGGATGGAAAATGAGATCGCAAAATCCAAGGGATTGGATTTCTACAATGAGGAAGCACGGTTTGTCGATGCCCACACGCTGAAAGTCGGGAAAGAAACTATGAAAGGCCGGAAGATATTCATTGCCTCCGGAGCCCGAGCCCTCATACCGCCCATCAAAGGCCTGAATAAGATCGCTTATCTGACCAATGAAAATCTGCTTGCTCTCCGGGAACAGCCGGAAAGCATTATCATCATCGGCGGCGGCTATATTGGAGTCGAATACGCCCACTTCTTTGCGGCCCTGGGAACCAAGGTAACTGTGGTCCAGAGACAAAGCAGGCTCCTCGCCAATGAAGAACCGGAGATAGCGGACCATCTTAAGGACGAGCTCTCAAAACGCATGGAAATTCTGACCAACTGGGAAACCGTGGAAGTCTGGGAGAAGAAAGGCCTCTATACGGTGATCCTGAAAAATCTTGAAACCGGCTATGACAAGGCAGTCAGCGGCGCCAAGGTACTAGTCGCCGCGGGGCGTGTATCCAACGCGGATCTGCTGGACGTCCATAAGACTGGGGTGGAGACGAATGAAGCCAATTATATCAAGGTGGACGATACGCTGCTGACAAGCAAGAAAAATATCTGGGCTATAGGTGACGCTATTGGACGCCAGATGTTCACACACGCAGGCGAAATGATGCAGCGCGTGGCCTGGCGCAACGCCACAAGCCGCAAGAAGATACCGTTCGATTTTAGCCTCGTTCCCCATGCCGTCTTTACACGCCCGCAGATCGCCTCTCTGGGCCTCACGGAAGAGCAGGCGGCGAAGAACCACGAGATTCTTGTCGGCCGTGCAAACTACTCAGATGTGGTGATGGGGGATGCAATGATGGAAAGCGAAAGCTTCGCCAAGGCAATTGTGGAAAAGAAGACGGAAAAAATTCTCGGCTTTCACATCATCGGGCCTGAAGCAGCCATTCTCATCCAGGAGGTCGTGAATGCCGTGGCCAGCGGGGGAGACGCAAAAACAATAACGGACAATATGCATATCTTTCCGGCGCTCTCCGAAATCATCCCTGAAACATTGAACAACCTGGAATAAAAATACGGAGGAGACCTTTCATGCAACATAGCAGACGTTTCGTTACTGTCGGTATCTTGAGCGTGATCTTCCTGCTCATTTCTTCGCAGCCCCTTCTTGCCGCCGAAAGAATAATCAGCATGGTGGTCCCCGGATGCGAGTGACAAGTCACAGCGAGCAGGGTAGGTGATGCCCTGAAGGAAATCCCGGGTGTTCTTAAGTACGATGCAAATCCATTCACTCACGAAGTTACTGTAAAATTCGACGACACAAAGACCAGCATTGATAAGATAGTGGAGGGACTTGCCAAGGAAGACTTCCCGATCAAGGGGGAGCCGAAGATCATTCAGTAAACTTGAGTGTATGCGGAAAGGTAGGGAGTATAATATGCATAAAAGACGATACGCACGGATTTGTTTCTTTGTCGGCCTTTCTCTCCTTTTAATGTCTGCCTACTCTATTGCGGCCGGCATAGAGGCCTCAAAGCTGATAGGAAAAGAAACCTGGAATTTCAATCTCGCCTCCACTCATGACCGGTTGATTAATTACGGTGATGATTATTATGGAAAATTCTACCTGATCATGACCTTTTTCCCGGCCGCATTCACACCCGTCTGAACGGGCGAGATGCAGGGGCACCAGAAGATTCTTTCTGTCTATGCCTCTCTAAACGCCCAGGTCGTGGGCGTAAGCCGGGATGACGTGATAACCCTCAAGTATTGGGCACAGAAGTATAAACTTATCTTCCCCCTGCTTTCGAACATCTCCGGATATCTGGGCGATCAATACGGAGTGATTGGCGCCGATAAATTCCTCTTTAACAGGCGTACGGTAATCATAGATAAGAAGGCTGTCATCCGGTATTCGAAAGACGGTTCACCAAACTATGAAGAAATTCTTGCCACCCTCAGGAAGATTAACCAGGAAGAGGCAAGAAAATAGGATTCTTGCTGGTGGCCTACCTTCACCCCCGGCTGAGAAGTTTACATCAGCTTTCGTACAAGAACAATGAGGGGACAGGCGGAATAAACAGATACCAGTCTGTCCCGCATTATTTGCGCCTGGACGGAATATCGTAAAAAAGCCGCCATGCGAACCGTTCCCTTGTGAGAGAGTCTCTTGTTGCCGAGGCAGCCGAATAGGTTTCTTGAAGTCGGATTTGGGTTTATCAGCCACGGCGATCGTCACCGTTTTTACTCTCAACGAAAATCATTGCTGATATCCGGCACCCTTACTTTGACAACATAGGCCAAATGACCTTCTCTACTAAACTCAGAACTATTTCAGGGGGCTGTCTATGTCCCTGCCTGACCCGGGCATACCTGTCAAAAATAATTTCGCTCTGCACTTGAGAGATTCTCTCTATTCGGAAAATTTATGCGGATCGGGAAGCCGGAAATGGTATGCCTTTCGCATTGGGTTGATATGCTTCACATAATCTTCCCTGAAATATCAATGTCGAGGCTGAGTTTCTTATATTATTTAAATTATTCATGAATTCCTTTGCCTAATAATCATGCAAAGAGCTTAAAATCATCAATAATTGATGGTTTTTTTGATTCATCAACATGGTCATTAACAATCTTATCAACAACTTTGTTAATCCCTGTTATGTGTGCTCTCCGAAGGTGCGTCATTGCTTGTTTCCAGCAATCTGCTCCCTCAGAATGACCGCCTGTGGAGGTATCCCGCACCACGTTTCTGCGTATAGAGAATTCACGGCGCTTCCAGAGCAATCATACGGCCAAGGCAGGCTCCGCGAGGATCAGCAGCAAGCATCTCCGAAGATCCTTATCAGTTAAGGCTTTCGCGCGCCTTCCGTGGAAAAGGATCAAATGCATGTTTGAGGGCATTCGGTAAACCCGTCGATTGAAAGACTGTCACGACTTGTAGTTGAAGGCTTCAATCTCCTGCTTTCATCCGTTCATAGAAGTGGAAGCCATAGACAAACGCCACATATTAATAATGAAGACCTTCTGAAAGTATCAACTATCTGTGGAGGGGAAATTTTCGGAACCGGCCAGCCAGCATTGGGGGTCATCAGCGAAGAGGTCGGTTGCACCTTGCGATTTTGAATAGGCGTATGCGACCGCCCGGCAACCACGGCAGGATGGCCAGAGAGAGCATCTCCCGCATTTCCCTTCATAACTTTGTCTTTCCCTGAGGCGCCGGAGGACTTTGGAAGTGGACCAGATATGCCGCAGGGAGGTCTTGCAGACGTTCCCTATCTTGAGCCCGATGCGGCGGCAGGGCATGACAGACCCGTCACTGGTAATGGTCACTCCTGAAAAGCCGGCGCTGCAGCCCGAAAGGGCCAGTTCGCTCTCCGGCGAAGGCTTGAATCCCGAAAGGACCCCGGCAAGAGGATCCCCGGAGGCGACTTCGAAGGAAGGGCTGTTTAACGCAAGCGCTCTTTCATACGCCAACTTGATCTCCCGGGGGGTAAGGAGGCTATCCAATAACTTTCCCCCGCTTCCACAGGGAACCAAGCGGGAAAAACCGATTCCAGAAAAGCCCGCTGCTTCCGCTATCTTTGCTGTCTCTTCGATAGTATTGATGTTGAGGCGGGAGAGAGTCATATTGGCGCTCACGCAATTCCCCTTATCGATGAGAAGACGGGCACCTTTAGTTGCAGCGGCAAAGCTTCCCGGACCTCTAATGCTATCGTGTATTTCGGGAGGGCCTTCAAGACTGACCTGGATGTCTGCGATGCCTATGGCAGACGCCTCTCGGGCGTCCTCTTCAGTAATAAGGCAGCCGTTGGTCAGAATTGCTACCTTGTAGCCGCTCTCTCTGGCATGGGCGATCACGTCCCACAGCCCTTTATAGAGAAAAGGCTCTCCACCGGTAAAATTAATCGACGGGGACAGAGATATATCGTACTCCTTCTCCCAGGCCTCCAACATCTCCGTGGCCCCGCCGATATGCTGCTTCAACTCATCAATGGACATTTCTCGAGGTTTTCTCCGCTGCTGATAGCAATGCCGGCATCGGAGATTGCAACGCTCGGTAAGATGCCACTGGATAAAAAAATCAAATGCCTTTGTTGCCGGACCGGCAACTATTTGCCTTTTCACTTCTTTCAACTGTAGCATAACTTACCAGACTCCGCAGACCTCATGTACAACCAGAACTTCTCTTCTTCACGCTTGGCTCGTTTGCTCAGTTCGTTACTTTTCAGGGTCCTCATCCTTATTCACCTCCTTTCATATTGTTTTTAAGCCTGGGTTACAAACTCCTAGACGATCAATACCGATCATCAGTAGGACTATCTCCTCTTGCAACAGCGGGAGCTGGACCTATAATTCCAATTGTCTACTAAGAAAGAGCCTTTCAATTCTATAAGGAAAGGCCTCATTTATCTTTGCCAAATGCCTTAGCTGGTTTTACAATCACCCGCGCCGGAGCGCCGTCAGAATCCAGAATCTTGATGGGAAGACATATCATGTGGTAACGACCGGGCAGGGCCTCGGTGAGGTCAAGCCCTTCAATGATGAGAATCCCCGCGCCCAGCAACATCCTATGGACCTCGGGGCCATCTTTTTTGTATCCGCCGACGGAAAGATAATCTATGCCAAGGGTCTTGATGCCGCGAGCGACGAGGAATTCCGCCGCACCTTTCTCCATGTAGACAAAGTCTTCGCTAAAGGTATCTTTATGTAGTATTTTATTTATCGAGTTTCGTGTCCTCAGAAGGATCCTCTCACCTTTCTTAATTCCGTGTCCGGCAAGCGCCTTTTCTTTGATGGTATCCACATCTGCAATTTCGATGATCCTCGCAGGACCGATGAGCGAATCGATCAATATCTGGTCAACGCCCTTTGCGCCTTTGATAAAATGCGCCGGGGCGTCGACATGGGTGCCGGAATGAGCGCCCATGATTATCTTCGAGAAGTTGACGGCGTCGCCTTTGTCCATCTCTCTTACACGTGCAATGGAAAAAGGAGGGTCAGTTGGCCAGTGCACCATATTGGATTTCAAGGTAAGAGAAAGATCGATCCATTTGTCGTCCTTCATCGTACTATAAACTCTCCATGTCTGCTTTGTCCAATCAGTCGCGCTCGATATGGCGCAGGCCGCCTTTCCCGGCGACGATGACATCCGTGGCGACACGTATAAAGAGCCCGTGTTCGATAACCCCTGCACGCGCCTTTAAATCGGCGGCCAGTTTAGAAGGGTCCCCTATGGGACCAAAATTGGCGTCGAGAATAATATTGCCTTGGTCGGTCTTGAAAAGTTTTTCATCGCTATACCTTCTTGGCTTCACGTCTGCTCCAAGTTTTTCCAGAAAAAAAATGTGTGACTGCCATCCGAAGGGGGCAACTTCGATGGGTACAGCGCACCGCGTGCCGAGGACGGGTGACATCTTCGATTCATCCACGATGATGATCTCACAAAGGCTTGCCTGGGCAACTATCTTTTCCCTCAACAGAGCGCCGCCTCCGCCTTTTATGAGGTTAAGATGTCCGTCCACTTCATCCGCACCATCGATGGTAAGATCAATGACAGGGTGCCTGTTCAGAGTCGTAAGGGTAATCCCCAGTCTCCGCGCGTCGTCGTGCACATTTCGGGAACAGGGTACACCGCGTATGTCTTGCAGCTTTCCCGAACGAACCAGCTCTGCAATTCGTTTTACGGCAAAAAAAGCTGTGCTGCCATGACCCAAGCCCACGATCATGCCCGATTGTACAAACTCGACCGCCCGGCGCGCCGCCTGCTCTTTCAGTTTTGCGGTATTACTTCCCACTTATCTTACTCCTCCTTCCTTTCCTAGGCTGCGTCATTATTCCTTCCTGTCCATTATTTGAATTATGACACAGTTTGCTAGAGAAGGAAATCGGGCAGTTTATCAAAAAATATGAGCATCATAACCATAAGCATAAAGTAATTAGTCCGCTTGAAAACGCTCGTGTACTCCGGTTCGCTACCCCTTATCAAGTTTGTCCCGTTGATGGCAAGCCACAGGGAGACGGCAATGAGGGAGATGTGGATAATGGGCGACCGGAGCAGGCCGGAGAAGATAACGAGCTGCAAGCTGACGGCTGTCGCCATGATCCATTGGAAAGTAAGCCTGTCCAGTTGAACCCCGGAGAAGATCTCCGTGAGGGAAGGTAGGCCGGCCTCTTCGTACTCTCTTCCGAAGGCAAGGAGATGGATGAGAAAGTGAGGGACCTGCCACATAAAGAAGAAAAAGGAGAGGACCACCAACCGCGGGTCCAAGAGGCTCCCGCCGCCTGCAATCCAGCCGATCGCCGGCGGGATGGCGCCGACAAGGGCGCCTGGGATTGCGGCAAATGCATTGCGGATCTTGAACCACGTGTAAAAACCGTTGTACCAGAGTACAGCGGCAAGCCCAAGAAGGGGCGCTGCTAATGCGCCGGTGAAGAAAAGTACTATAGCACCTGCACATATCAGAGCAACGGCAAAGAAGAGCGCATGTCCGGGTTTGATTCTCCCGGACGGTATGGGCCTTCTGGCCGTCCTTCGCATAAGCGCATCGGTAGCACGCTCCTGCCAGTGATTGAGGGCGCATGCACCGCAAGCCATGAGAAATACACCTGTCATGAGGGCAGGCATTACCATCCAGGGCTCATGCGCTCCCAGGAGAAGTCCTGTAGCCGCGGAAAGAGCGGCAAAGAAGGATATCTTAACCTTGCAGAGGCAGAGGTAGGAGCGGGCTTGCAAAGGGGGATGGAAAAGGGATTCATGCAGATGGGTGTTTCTTGGAAACGACCTGGTAATAATCATTTGAGAGTCTCCATATAAGAAACTATTGTCTTGAGTTCCTCATCCGTCATGGGGACCTGTGGCATCACCGGGGGATAGCCCTTGACAAGCATTGATCGGGGTTTAAGTATGTGTTCACGGATAAAAGTGTAATCCACGGTAATATCCTTTTCCTGCCCCGCTGCGATTACCGTCTCTTTTCTGCCTACGAGGTCCTTAAAAGTAGGACCAATCTTCGAGGTACCGTCCAGAGTATGGCATCCGAGACACCCCTTTGCCTGCAGGATCATCGGCCCAAGATCAGCGACTGATGTGGGCGGCGCCGCATTCACCCACTTCTCAAAATCATCCGGCGTCATCACAACAACTTGCGAGCGCATGTGGGAATGGCCTACCCCGCAGTACTCGGTGCAGAAGATGTCATACGTCCCGGCTGCGTTCGCGGTGAACCAGAGGTGCGTCTTCATGCCGGGAACGCAATCCTCCTTTATGCGGTACGCGGGGATGTAGAGACAGTGGAGGACATCGGCGGACGTCATGACGAGCCTTACCGGTTTTCCCACAGGAACACGCAGCATGTCGCTCTGCCGGCCGTTTTCATAGTCAAAGAGCCAGGACCACTGCCGTGCCGTGACATTGACGGTCATGGCGTCCTTGGGCGGGTTGCGGATATAATCGAAGTCCACCCAGCCGAAGTAAAACATCAAGATGACAAGGATAGTGGGAATCACCGTCCATGTGACCTCCAGGAGCATACTCTCTTTCACATGCTCCGGATGGGGGTGCCTTTCCTTGTTATATTTGATGAGGAATATCACCATACAGACCGTTACGATAACAAGCAGAATCACGCAGCAGATGACGATGAAGAGAAACGCGTCTTCTACTTTTCCCGCTGTATTTGAAGGTCCGAGAATCATAATCAACCTCAGCGCAACCACACATCAACAAAGGTCAGCCCGATAAGCAACGTCAATGCCGCAACGGTGACGGTAAGCATCACTTTCAGAAATCTTCCCTCATACTTAAGGTGCATAAAGAAGGCGAGGACGAGACCAGCCTTCGCGGAAGCAATCAACAGCGACCCCAGGACGCTGAACTGGGCGAGCAGCCGGAGCTTTGCCACGGCGACAGTGCCGGCAAGGAGAATGAGAAGGGCCAGCCAGACGGCAGTGTAGGTGCCGGTTGAGACTGCATGGTCCTCTGTGTATTTTTCTTCCATGGTTTCTCCTTAAGTAATCAGGTAGAAAAGTGGATAGAGATAGATCCACACGATATCGACAAAGTGCCAGTATAGGCCTGTGTTCTCCAGTCGCGCGTAGTTTTCCCGGTTGATCGTTTCTCTCCGGGTGAAGTAGACCATGAAGGAGATGACGACGACCCCGACCAGGACGTGGAGCCCGTGGAGCCCGGTCATGACGTAGTAAAGCCCAAAAAAGAGGATCTCTCCTTTGGCGAGCTTCAAGAGTGCCGGGGAATCCGGGTAAATTCCCAGATTGATCTTGGCGGTCCACTCAAAATATTTGATGACGAGGAATGCAACCCCCATGAGGATCGTCGCAAGCTGGAGCAGGGACGATTGAATATTTCTTCCTTTTTTTACGGCCGCAATCGAAAGGGCAATGGTGAAGCTGCTGGTAAGAAGTATGACGGTATTGATCGTCCCCAGGACGATGCTCTCCTCAGCGGCGCCAGAATGAAAGTCCTGAGAGTACTTATAGCGGTATATGGAATAAAGGAGGAACATGCCGCCAAAGAATAGTATCTCCGTAAAGAGGAAGAACCACATGCCCATCTTTTTCCCCATCTTATCGATATGACCCGCTTGGGCGCTCACTGTCTCACCTCGCCTCTTCTTCGTACGGGTAGGGTCCCCGCGTTATGACAGGCATCTCCTGGAAATTATCGTGTGGCGGAGGCGACGGGATGGTCCACTCGAGCGTCTTCCCTCCCCATGGGTTTGCGGGAGCCTTCTTGCCTTTGAAGATCGACCGGATCAAATTCGCAAAGATAATGATGAGACCGATAGCCAGAAACCAAGACCCCATAGTCGAGAGCACATGGTTCGTGTGATATTGCGACGGGTAATCGAAGTACCTTCTCGGCATTCCCTGGAACCCTAGGACGAACATGCTGAAGTAAAGAATGTTGAAGCCGAAAAATAGATTCAGCCAGCCGATCTTAGCGAATTTCTCGCTGTACATCCGACCGGTGATCTTCGGAAACCAGTAATGAAGCCCTGCAATGATGGAGAAGCCGGCCCCGCCGAACATGACATAATGAAAATGTCCGACGATGAAATAGGTGCCATGGAGATGGAGGTTTGGCGCCAGTGACCCGATGATGAGGCCTGAGAGGCCGCCGATGGAAAAGAGAAAGATGAAGGACAGGGCAAAAAGGAGCGGCGCGTCGACTGCGATGGAGCCTTTGTAAAGGGTGGACACCCAGTTGAATATCTTGATCCCGCTGGGCACCGCAACCAGGAAGGATACGAAGGAGAAGATAACACGGGCTGTATCGCTCATACCGCTGGTGAACATGTGGTGGCCCCATACAGCGTAGCCGACCACGGCGATACCCAGGGCCGACATGCAGATGGCCGCATACCCGAAGAGCGCCCTTCTCGAAAAGACGGGGACTATCTCGCTGATGATGCCCATTGCCGGAAGGACCATGATATAGACGGCGGGGTGCGAATACATCCAGAAGAGGTGTTCATACAGGATCGGGTCACCGCCCTTGGTGGGGTCAAAAAAACCGACGCCGAAGAACCGGCCTAGAAAAATGAAAAGCAGGGTTATGGCAAGGACCGGCGTGGCGAGCATCTGCACCCAGCCCGTGGCATAGAGCGTCCAGGAAAATGCAGGCATGCGGAACCAGCCCATCCCCGGCGCCCGCATCCGGTGGATGGTGGTGACGAAGTTGAGACCCGTAAGAATTGATGAGAACCCCAGGACAAAGACACCCATGACGGCTATCGAAACGTTGGCCGGCGTCTGGACGCTGTAAGGGGCGTAAAATGTCCAGCCTGTATCAGGCGGCCTCCCCTTTATGAAGACGGACAGCAGGACAAGCAAGGCGCCTGTCACATAAAGCCACCAGGAAAGGCGGTTGATCTTCGGAAAGGCAACGTCCTGCGCCCCGATAAGGATGGGAAGAAAAATATTACCGAAGGCGACGGGGATTCCCGGTATGATAAAGAGGAATATCTGGATGACGCCATGGAGGGTGAAAAATTCATTGTAGGTCTGCTGGCCCATGAGCCACCCCGGCGAGAGCAGACTCAGCCTGATGATGAAGCCCAGTACGACGCCGACAGAGAAGAAAGAGAGGAGTGCCATCAGGTACATGACGCCGATTCGCTTATGATCGGTGGACATCATCCACTCTGCGATAAGCCACCGGTACTTTCCTGTCCTTTCGTAAAAGCCGGCCGCAGCGGGCGTTTCATTTCTCTGCGTCATATTCCTTCCCTTTGCGGTATCTTCTTGTTGTAACTTGTAGGTATACAAAAAATGTCACCATGGCGGCGAGGGTGATGAGGCCGACCACTGCCATGAAATTGAAAAATTTGCTCTGCCCCGGTGGTTCGTGGGAAAAGCAGTAGAGAAGGGCCTTCCTGAATCCGGTCAGGGCTTTCCCCTGGGCTGCCTCAGTGATGCCCATGTTCAAGTCATAGGAAGAGAAGGTAATCGGATAGGACTGGCCGTACTGGAATTTGGTCACATAGAAATACCCCGATATCTTGCCGTTGGGGGCGACGAATACAAGTACGACGGGGTGGCTGAATCCGTGAACATCTTTCCGGTACTTGAAGCCTACGGCCTCAGTCAGATCATGGATGCTCTCCCTCGGGCCCGTGAGGAATTTCCAGGCCTCCTCAGGAAATTTGTTGTCTCGGGCAGTCCCTAAAGACCCTACGGCGTGCGTGTAATTCTTCTTCACCCCCCGGGCAACCTTCGGTGTATCCGCCTCGTCGATGCTCACGGTAATGACCCTGTAATCTTTGCCTGCCGCAACGGCCAGCCGGGGAAGTGCCTGGGACAGGCCGCCCAGCATGAGCGGGCAGACGTGCTCACATGTGTAATAAACGAGGGTCAGGATGGCAGGCTTTCCGAAGAGGGCTTCCAGTTTTATTCTGTTTCCTTCTTCATCGTAGAAAACGAGATCAGCGGGGATGAACTTTCCCGTCTTTTCCTCGATCCCTATCTCTCCTGTTTTGGCATCACCCGTATCAAGAGTTTCATGTCCATAGACGCCGTTTGCGGATAGAAGACCGCAAATAAATATGCCCAATATAAATTTTTTCATTTATCTGCCTCTTTTCTCTTGCGTTTACCTATACCCCAGAACCACCACCAGCCGCAGAGATTGAGTCCCACCAGCGCGAATGCAAAGGCAGTGATGATGAAGAACGTGCCTGGGGAAAGCCCGGGGTGGTTGATCTTGGCCCGATCCACGCCATTTAGGCTTAGGATGTAGGCTTCGAGGTCGGCAATTTGCTGTTGTGTGAGGGCATTGCTGTCCCCAAAAGGCAGCATGCTGACCTGGGGATTCGGTCCTTCCGGCCGTGAGCCGTGCTGCATATAGAGATCGATTTTTCCGGCAAATGTCTTCGGGTCCGGGCTGAACTCATCACGATCGATCGGGTTGAGCGGCGGAATCGTTCCGTCCTTTGAACCTGGATTCGTGATTCCCCCCGTCCCCTGAGAGCCATGGCAGGACGAACATGTCCCCGCGAAGATGATGGCACCGTGCTCGGCGCTGCCGATTATGGTAACAGCCATACCAGGCTCCCCCTGGGGACCCGGGGAAGTCGCCGCGGCTGCGGCCCCAGCGGGAGCTGAAGCCGCAGCGGCCACCTTTTCCTTGAGGCTCTGCAGATATGCCACCAACCGGTCGATCGCTTTGTCACCGAGGGCCGCAAAAGAAGGCATAGCGCTTGCGGGATTATGGGCCTTCGGGTTGCGCAATTGATCTCCCAGCCACAGGCTTGAGCGCCCTTTGATCCCCTCCCCGGAAAGATCGGGCCCGATGCTACCGCCGGTGCCATTAACACGGTGACAGGCTGCACATCCGTTAGACTTATAGAGATCCATCCCCGCCTTTGCATCTTCCGAGAGAACCGCTGGCGCCGCGGGACCCGGCCTGGATGGCGCTGTACCCCCGGCTTCGATCCCTTCGGTCTTACTGTAGGCCCCGGCGAGAGTGAGGGCAATGAAGCCCGCAACAACGATGATCCAGCCCGCCATGGCCAGAGGCCGCTTGACGGGACGACGCTCCGGGCTGCAGTCGACAAAGGGGATCAGAAGAAGGAGCAATGTCCCGCCGACAGGTATCCCGATCGTGGCGATGACTTCCAGGGGCCCAGGGAAAAATTTCAGCGCCTCGTAGAAGAACAGGAAATTCCATTCCGGTTTGGGAATGTAGGACGCATCCAGAGGGTCCGCCATGCCGGAAAAAGGCGGCGGAGCATAAACGGATAGAGCAACCAGCAGGAGAATAACGAGACTTGCCGCAAGACCATCCTTGAAAACCTGGTCGGGCCAGAATGGTCCCTTTTCTTCGCGCTCCTTTTCATCCCAGGGTCCGGCGTTCCCGACCTTTCTGAGAGCGACGAGGTGTATGGCTGCCAGGGTCATCAGACCACCAGATAGGATAGCTACATGAAGAATGAAAAAACGGGAGAGTGTCAGCTGGCCGATGACACCGCCTCCAAGCATCGTCTGCTTGATCATGTCACCGATGATGGGAACGGTGCCCGCACTGCTCGATGCCACTTCCACAAGCCAATAGCTGCGCTTGTCCCAAGGGAGCGCCCCGCCTGTCAGGCTCATGGCCATTGTCAGAAGAAACAAAAAGACACCCGTTATCCACTGCAATTCATGGGGCCGCTTATATGCCCCCCAGATGAAAACCTGGGACATGTGGAGCATCACCAGTACGACCATGGCATTGGCGCCCCAGTAATGAAGTCCGTGAACCAGCCAGCCGAAGGGCACTTCTGTCCTCAGGTAGTTTAGACTCTTATATCCTTCGGCAAGGGTCGGCACATAATAGAAGAGCTGCCAGATGCCTGTCACAACCTGCAAAAGGAATATAATTAGTGCAGAGCTGCCAAATACATAGGCGTAGCCGGCCCCTCCCGACATATCCTCTTCCAAGGCCAGTCTAATAAATGGGGTAAGAGGCCAGCGCTCATCGATCCACTTCAGGATACGGGAAAACATAGGGGGTCTCCTATACAGGAATCTTTTCCGCTGTGCCGCTCTTGAACTGCTTCCACTCAACATAAAGCTCGCCTTTTTCAATTTTCGTAGGCAGCGTGTCGAGACGGCGAGGAGCAGGCCCGCCCAGGACAGTGCCGTCGGGCGCATACACGCTGCCGTGGCAGGGACATTCAAAATGGCCGCTTGCGGGATTCCAGTTATAATGACAGCCCAGATGAGGGCAGGTGGGAGAGAACACAGTTATCTCCGTGTCACTGTTCTTGACCGCCCATAAGTGGCGGATCACTGATTCCTGCACATAGGCATCCATCTGCACATCGGCGGCCTTTAAGCTGGTCGGCAGACCTTCGGGTAATGTCCCGATTTCCGCAACCTTGATCCAATTTGTCTTCATGGTTCGGAATGCGGGCCCCACGAAAGAGCCGACGAGCGGTATGCCCACAGCCAATCCGCAGAGGAAGGTAAGGATACCTGTTCCCCATTGCAAAAATCTCCGGCGCGTGCTCTCCATCCGGTTTCCCAAGGATGTGTTGGTCTCTTCCATTCGTCATCCTCTTAACAAATATCCCGTTGTTACTTGAACGTCTTCAGTATGTACTCAGCAATCGCCCTCGCCTCTTTCTCCTGAATTGTCTTTTCATCAAACCGCGTCATTCCCGGTCCGGGATTCCTCATCTGGCGTACGATATCCGCAGGCTTCCTCATGCCTTTTGCCTCCAGGGCTTTTTTATTAATGGGCTTGGCGGGATTGATGGTATTCCCCCCATTCTTGTGGCAGACGGCGCAGTTCTTCACGAATGCCTCCTCGCCCGGTGAGGCCTTTGCTGCTTGTGCCGGTATGCAGAGACAGAACCAACAGCAAAAGACTACTGCCACGGCCGGCATGAGAATTTGTTTCATCTTAAGCCTTTCTCTGTTTATTGAATGGGGCTTCATATTATTCCCTTTCATTGCCTGAGTTTTGTGCTGGTTTGCAGTGTACGGCAACTCCTCTTTCCTCAGTTTCGTAGATCGAGGGTGTAAGCCAGTTCCGGCCGTCCCGAGCGATTAAAATCGCCGCCGGCTCGATGACTCCCGTTCCTGCCGGATAATTGGGAAAATCGGGCGGCGCGGAAAGTTCCCATGCTTCGAGGATCGGGGTCATAAGCGCCCAGGCTGCCTCAATCTGGTCGGCCCGCTTGAACAGCGTCCCGTCGCCTAGCATGACGTCAACGAGCAGTGTTTCATAAGCCTCCGGCGGTTTAGCCTTGAATGCTTCACAGTAGAAGAAATGCATGTCCACGGGGCTCAGGTGTATCTGCAGGCCGGGCCGTTTCGCCTGAAAGCGGAGTATGATCCCTTCGTCCGGTTGAATGCGTATCATCAGCCGGTTGGATAAGAAGTCCTGGATTGCCGTAGTGGGAAACGACTGGTGCGGTACAGGCCTGAACTGTATGGACACCTCCGAGACGCGGCGTGGGAACCTCTTCCCGGTGCGGAGATAAAACGGCACGTCCTGCCATCGCCAGTTGTCGATAAAAAACCTGACTGCCGCGAAGGTCTCTGCCCTTGAATCAGGCTTCACCCCCGGCTCATCACGGTATGCAGGTGCGTGCTGCCCTTCGATCCATCCGGAGCCATACTGTCCCCTGGCCGCATGCTCGTGAACGTGGTCCCGGCTTATCGGGCGTATCGCACGGAGCACGTCTGTCTGCTTGTTCCGGATTTCATCGGCTTCGAAAGACACAGGCGGCTCCATGGCGATCATGCAGAGGATCTGAACAAGATGGTTTTGAATCATGTCTCTGAGTGCGCCCGTCTGATCGTAATAAGCCCCTCTATGCTCGATCCCCACCTGTTCTGCGACTGTTATCTGCACATTATCAATGTACCGGCGATCCCAGACAGGCTCAAATAAGGCATTGGCGAAGCGGAAAGCGAGGATGTTCTGCACTGTCTCCTTCCCGAGGTAATGATCGATCCGGAATATTTGAGATTCGTCAAAGACTGCCGTCAGTACCTTGTTCAGCATCCGGGCAGATGCTAGGTCACGACCGAAAGGCTTTTCCACTACTATGCGGGCGTCCCTGTAATCCCGCGCCAAGCCGGCCATGCCCAGCTGCCTGGGGATGACCTCGATCATCTGGGGAGGTGTGGCGAGGTAATAGATCCTGGTGGCCTCGGAGTTCCACTCCCGGTTCAGGTCGTTTAAGCGCCGGGACAGAGCCGCGTAGCATTCGGGACTCGTAAAATCGGCTACCTGGTAATGGATAGACGAGGCGAAGGTTTGCCACGCCTCATCAGTGGGTTTGTCCTGACGCGAGAACTGCTCGACGCCTCCCCGGAGATGCTGCCGGAATTCTTCATCGCTCATCGTCTTCATATCCATCCCCGTGATCGCGAATCGCTCGGGCAACCACTGATCTTTATAGAGACTGTAAAGCGCGGGGGTAAGCTTACGCCATGTCAGGTCTCCGCCGGCACCGAAGATTACGATGGCCACAGGATTTCCACTCGCTGACTTTTCCATGAATCAGTCCTCCTCCCACTTCGTATGAAAGACACCTTTCTCATCCACCCTCTCATAAGTGTGGGCTCCGAAGTAGTCCCTCTGCGCCTGGATGAGGCTTGTCGGCATCCATGCACTTCTGTAGCTGTCAAAATAGGCCAAGGCCGCCATCATTCCTGAAACCGGGATTCCGAGATTCGCGGCAGAGCAAACCATTCCCCTCAGGTCATGCTGACATGCCGCGACTTGCCGTCCCAGGCGGGGATCCACAAGCAGGTTCGAGAGATCAGGGTCTTTTTGATAGCTCGCGCGGATATCTTCCAGCAAAGCCGCACGAATGATGCAGCCGCCCCGCCAGATTCGAGCAACATCGGCAAGGTTAAGATGGTAGCCATATGCTTCGGAGGCCTTGCGGAGGAGGGACATCCCCTGGGCATAGGTGATGATGAAGGCGGCTTGAAGTGCTTTTTCCAGGGTGCTGATAAAGAGATCGCGCTTTCCACGGAAAGGCAGAGAAGTCCCTGTTAAGATATGGCTTGCTGTCTCCCTTTCCGCCCTGTATCGGGAGAGGTCTCGCGTGGAGACGGCGGCATCAATTACGGGAACGGGAACCTGGAGGTCCATGGCTGTCTGTGACGTCCATTTTCCCGTTCCCTTCTGACGGGCCTCATCGAGGATAACGTCAATGAGCCGCTTTCCCGTCTTTTCATCTACATGGCGGAAGATATGGCCGGTGATCTCCAACAGGTAGGAATGAAAAGACCCTTCATTCCAGCTCTCGTATACCCCGGCCAACTCATCGTCCGTAAGGCCAATTCCGCGCTTCATCAGATCATAGGTCTCGGCGATGAGTTCCATGAGGCCGTATTCGATGCCGTTGTGGACCATCTTCACGAAGTGTCCCGCAGACCCCGCCCCCAGGTAGGCGACGCAGGGTTCCCCTTGTACCCGGGCGGCGATTGCATCGAGCAGAGGCCGCACCCTTTCATAGGCCTCCGGCTGGCCTCCGGGCATGATGCTCGGACCGTGGCGTGCCCCGTGCTCCCCGCCGGAGATGCCGACACCGAGAAGCTGGATCCCTGCTCTCGCCAGAGTTTTCTGCCTTAAGTTGGTATCGGTGAAATGGGAATTGCCGCAATCGATGAGGACGTCTTTCGCGTCCAGAAAGGGGAGGATGTCCCTGATGACATCATCTACAGTGGGTCCTGCAGGGACTAGCATGATGATGGCCCGCGGTGATTTCAAGAGTGCCATATATTCTTCCAAAGCCCGTGCACCCCGGATATGCCTCCCTTCCGATTCAACGGCGAGGACGTTGACCTTGTCATGGTCTTTGTCGTAGCCGGCTACCGCGTAACCGTGATCGGCCATGTTGAGAAGCAGGTTGCGCCCCATAACGCCGAGACCGATCAGGCCTATTTCGTACTTCTGTTTGCCCATTTTCTTTCCCCACTTTGCACTATCCGGTTGAGATACGATGGATTGCACCGCTATGCCGTCTTACGCGCCACTCCTTCCAGAAAGGCAGTCCGTTTCTCAGACAGCCTGGCCATCAATATATCAAACGGTTTGACGAACTTCTCGACGCCTTCATCCTCGAGAGACTGTGTCACCTGATCAAGATTGATCCCAAGATCAGGGAGAGATTTCAAGATTCGTTCCGCTTTTACCAAGCCCCTTCCCAGACTGACGGCAGGCTTGCCGTGGTCCTGGTAAGCCAGAAGCGTCTCCATGGGAACCGTGTTGACCGTCTCCGGCCCGATGAGGGGCTCTACGTACTTCACATCGCTGTAACCCGGATTCTTGGTGCTTGTGCTGGCCCACAGCAGGCGTTGGACTCTGCCGCCCCTCTGTGCAAGGTACGAAAAACTGGCGGACCTGAAGACTTCTTTGGAGGTGTTGTAAGCCACCTTGGCACTAGCAATGGCCACCTCCCCGAGAAGCGATGAAGCCGTAAGCCCAATTCTTCCTCCCGCCTCTGCCTTCTTCTCCAGGATAGGGTCTATCATCGTGTCGATCCGGCTGAGAAAGAAGCTCGCCACGGATGCAACGCGGTCAATGGGATTGCCGCGGATAATCCTATCTTCCAGCCCCGCGAGGTATGCCTCGGCCACTTGACGGTACCGCGGGAGGCCGAAGAGGAGCGTGATATTTACATTGATGCCGTCACTGATCAATTGCCGGATAGCTGGGAGCCCCTCCGTCGTTGCCGGCACCTTGATGAACACATTCGGTCTATCCACTGCCGCCCAGAGCCTATAGGCTTCATCAACCGTTCCATTCGTGTCATGGGCAAGGCGCGGGGAGACTTCGAGGCTGACAAAACCATCCCTGCCGTCCAGGCGGTCGTGAACGCCGCGGAGTTGATCTGCCGCAAGCCTGATGTCGTTAACGACAAGGTTCTGGTATATCTCGTCTACGCCTTTTCCTTCCCTGGCGAGCGCCCGGATATCCTCGTCATAATCGTTGGTCTCCGCGATGGCCTTCTCAAATATGGCCGGGTTGGAAGTGACTCCTGAGAGGCCGTCTTCTTCGATGAGCCTCTCAAGTTTACCGGAGGTGAGCATGGGGCGGCTGATGGAGTCAAGCCATATGCTCTGGCCTAAACCCTCAAGTTTCAAAAGGGGATTCGTCTTCATTTTTTCATCCTCTCATTCGCATCATAACGTCCATCGTACCAGCAGTCCGTCCTTCGTTCACGGCGAAGCGCCTATCGTTGCGATCGCCTCTAGGACGGGACCCGGATAGACGCCAATCCAGACCAAAAGACCCATCAACACAGACAATGCAAGTACGCCTGCCGGCATCGAAAACCCGACCGCTGCTGCCGCTTCCGGCACGGGCGTGTATAGGACAACAATGACGCGCAGGTAATAAAACAGGCCTATGACGCTGGCAACAACCAGGCAGATGACCGGCATCCAGAGAACTGAGCTGACGCCGGCTGCCAGCACGTAAAACTTACCGACGAATCCGGCCGTAAGGGGGATTCCGGCAAGGGACAGGAGCATGACTGTGAAGCTGCCCGCAAGCCAGGGCCGGCGGAAAAAAAGTCCCCTGTAGTCATCGAGTCTATCCGCATCCCTCTCCTGCCCGGACAGAATGGTGACGACGCCAAAAGCACCGAGAGTCATAATAAAGTAAGCCAGGAGGTAAAAGACAACCGCTGTCACACGGAGTTCTCCGCTCGCCAGAAAGGCCACGAGGAGGTAGCCCATGTGGGCTATGGAAGAATATGCCAGCAGACGCTTTATGTTATCCTGGAAAAGGGCCAGAAGGTTCCCCGCAAACATGGATGCTATAGCGACGCATACGAAGAAAACGAAGAGCGGATTACCGCGGGGCATGTCAACCTGCATGAAATAACGGAGCAGGATAGCGAAGACTGCGCCCTTGGAGACGGTAGCAATGAATGCCGTCACCGGCGCCGGAGCGCCTTCGTAAACATCTGCCACCCACAAATGGAATGGGACCACAGCGAGCTTGAAGCCTATCCCGACAATGATGAAGCCCGTCCCCGCAAGAAGGATCGGTCCCATTTCTGCGCCGGCAGCCATCTTCACGGCGATCCTGGAGAATTCCATGGTTCCCACGTGTGAGTAGATGAGGGCCATCCCGAAAGCAAGGAAGGCGGAAGAAAAAGCGGCGAGGATGAGATATTTTACTCCAGCCTCGATACAGAGCTCATTCATCCGCATATATGCGGCAAGTGCGTAAAGGGAGACACTGAGGATCTCCAGTCCCAGGAAAAACGAGGCAAAGTGCACGGAAGAGACCAGGATGGCGGAACCCAGTAAAGCCGACAGAAAAAGGATGTAGAATTCTTCCCTGCTCTCCTTGTGAATATTCAGATAGCCGTAACTGAGAAGAAGGGTAAAGAGGCCGGCTACGAGAATAAGCCCGATAAAGAAAAGGGCGTACCCGTCGATGACGAGAAGCTGCGTCAGTTTATGCGACGAAGGCCGTGTCTTCCATAAAAGCGTAAGGATGGCCAGGATGACAGCAGCGAGAGCCAGAAAAAATGTGAGCGCGTGGCTCCTCCGGAAGGCAATAACGAGCATGACAACCACCGGCGCCGTAGCCAGGATCATGAGCGGCAAAAGAGCGGCAAAATCATGTGATGTCATCGCTTCCTCCCGGATATTTCGATTGAACTACCTTTCGGCGCTGCGTCGGTAATTTTCTGCAGGCTCGAAAGGCCTTCCCTGGCCGTATCGAGGCAGGGCTGGGGATAGAGGCCGAGCCAGAGAATAACGGCTATCATGACCGCCATGACGGTCATCTCCTTCACTTCCAGATCGGGAATCCGCCAGCCTTCCCGGTTGGCGCCGAAGAAGGCCCTCTGTACCATCCAGACAGCGTAAACCGTTGACAGGACAAGCCCCAGCGCGGCGAACGCCGCCATGACGGGGCGCACCTCATACGTGCCCAGAAGGATCAGGAACTCGCCGATGAAATTTCCCATCCCCGGGAGGCCCAGGGAGGCCACGGCAAAGAAGAGCCAAGCCCCGCCCATGCGGGGGGCTACGGCCCACAGACCGCCCATGCGCAGCATCTCGCGCGTATGAATCCGCTCTTGAATTGCACCCGCCAGGATAAAGAGGGCCCCTGTGCTGATGCCGTGACAGAGCATCTGGATTATAACGCCCTGTAGAGCCTTTTCATTCCAGACGAAGACGCCCAGAAGGACAAAGCCCATGTGGCTGACACTCGTGTAAGCAACGAGACGCTTGAGGTCGCTCTGGGCAAATGCCAGAACGGCCCCGTAGAGGATGCCGATGATGCCTAGTGTCATGGCAAGAGGCGCTATTTCCATTGATGCGCCGGGGAAGAGGGGAACGGCAAACCGCAGGAGGCCGTACCCGCCTGTCTTCAGGAGGAGGCCGGCGAGAATTACACTCCCTGCTGTGGGGGCCTCGGTGTGCGCATCGGGGAGCCAGGTATGGAAGGGGACGGCCGGGAGCTTAACAAGGAAGGCCGCCAGAAATCCCAGCAGCAGAAAAAGGGCCGTCCCGGATTCCAGGGGAGTCCCTATGAGTTTGAAATAGTCAAACGTATAAATTCCCGTCTTCCTCCCGTGGATGAAATATACTCCCAGTATGGAGGCCAGCATCAAGAGGCCCGAGAGCTGGGTGAAGATGAAAAATTTCACGGCGGCATAAATGCGTCTCTCGTGCCCCCAGAGGGCGATTAGAAAATACATGGGAACGAGCATGAGCTCCCAGAAGAAGTAAAAGAGGAAGAGATCGACGGCAACAAAAACGCCGATGATGCCCGTGAGTGTTGCCATGAGGTTGAAATGGAAAAATCCCACCTGTCCCTCGATCTCCGTCCATGATGAAATGACGGCAGCCATCCCCAAGAACAGGGTGAGAAGAACGAGGAGCAGGCTGATGCCGTCCATTGCCAGATGAAAGCTGATCCCCAGGGACGGGAGCCATGGCCGGCTTATTTCGGCAAGCCATGGGCCGCCGGCAATGCTCACTGCGTGGGGCCATGAGAGCCAGAGGGAGAGGATGAGTACGAGATCAACAGCGAGTGCAGTGAGAGATATACATCTGGCGATCAGTTGGTTCTTTCTTCTGGCATACGGGCCGCGCTTCACGGCGATCCAGGCCGCAAGGCCCCCTGCCAGAGGGATGAAGACTATCCAGATAAGAATCATTCTACACCGCCCAATTTATCTTGTCATAACACCAGGACCAGTCCCACGGCGATTACAGCGCCGAGGGCCACCCCCAGGGCATACTGCCGGACCATTCCCGACTGCGTTCGGGCCAGAGATAAGGACAAGCTGGAACTTAACCAGGCCGCGCCACGGTAAATTATATCCACGAAATCACCCCGGTTCACGCGCGCGGCCCACACGAAGGGCATTACAAAGAGTGCATCATAGAGGACATCAAAACCCCAGCCGGTAAACGCGAGACGATGAATCAGGGCCCCCGCAGGGTTCCCTGTGAAAGCGGTTGTGAGGCCTGGCCTGCCTATATACAGCCACCAGGCCGCAAGAATACCGGCTGAGGAAACGAGCGTGGCCGCAATAAAGAGGCATAAATCGCCCGTAAAGGATACGGGGAGCATTCTCGTCTCAGGGAGAGATCGGGACATGAAATCTGAGAATGTCGTCACGGGTGCAATTACCGCAGGCATCTGCACAAAGCCGCTCATAAGCGAGAGGCCGGCTAAGACAACCAGGGGAATTGAGATCGCCGGACCGGGTCGGTCTTCCAGAGCGGTCACAGCCTTCCCGAAGAAGACCAGAAAAACGAGGCGGAAGGCATAAAGCCCTGTGAGAAAGGCGCCGATGCTCCCCGCTGCCCAGAGCCAGAAGCTCCCCCGCTCGGATGTCCAGGCCGCGAAAAGGATCATGTCCTTGCTGTAAAAGCCGGAAGTCACGAGCGGGAGGGCAGCGAGCGAGGCTGCCCCAACGAGAAATGTCCAGAATGTTGCAGGGAGCTCCCTTCGCAGCCCGCCCATTTTGTAAATGTCATGTTCGCCGCCGAGGCCGGCAATGACGACGCCTGCTCCGAGAAAGAGTAGGGCCTTGAAAAAGGCGTGGGTCATAAAATGGAAGATCGCTGCCGACCAGGCGCCCACCCCGAGGGCCAGGAACATGTATCCTATCTGGCTGATTGTGGAGTAAGCGAGGACCCGCTTGATGTCCCACTGCGTGAGCGCGCTTCCCGCGGCGAGAAGAAGGGTGGCGGCTCCGATGACGGCTACGAATCCCTGGACGAGAGGGGCCAATTGGAAGATGACGTGCATTCTTGCGATGAGATAGACCCCGGCCGTTACCATGGTGGCAGCGTGAATGAGAGCGGAGACCGGTGTAGGACCAGCCATGGCATCGGGAAGCCACGTTTGGAGTGGAAGCTGGGCAGACTTGCCGACTGCTCCCCCTAGAAGCAATAGGGCCGCCCAGAATGCTATGTTGGAGCCCTCGGTCCACTGCCAGGGCGCTGCCCTGAGAATCCCCTGTATGTTCAATGTATCGAGGTGGACGAAAAGGAGCAAGAGACCGACGGCGAAAGCCGTGTCGCCGATGCGGGTAACTATGAAGGCCTTATTCGCAGCCTCTATATTAGCAGGGTCATCATACCAGAAGCCGATGAGGAGATAGCTGCACAGCCCCACCCCTTCCCATCCCAGATAGAGGAGGAGCAGGTTGTCCGACATGACCAGGATCAGCATGGAGCCCACGAAAAGATCCATATAGGCGAAGAAGCGCCTCATGCCTTCCTCCCGAGCCATGTGTTCCATAGAGTAGAGGAGGATAAGAAATCCGACGATGGCAATAACGAGGACCATGACAACGGACAGGGCATCAAGGTAAAGCGAGACGAGCGGCGAAAAGCCGCCGACTGCGAGCCACGTCCAGAGGGTTTGCGCATAGGCATCTCCGGGTGGAGGCGAGACGATAAAATTAATCCCCGTGACAGTGGCTGTGATCGCCGCGAGCCCCACGGAACCGGCGCCAATGGCGGACACGCCGCGCCGCGACAGATGGGAACCCGTGAGTATCAGGATGACGAAACCTGCAAACGGGAAAGCGACAATCAACCAGATAAACTCAAGCATCTCAACCTCTCATCTTGCTGACGCAGTCGACGTCAAGCGTCTTGTGCCAGGAATACATCCAGAGAATCAGGGCCAGTCCGACTGATACCTCAGCCGCCGCCACGGCCAGGATAAATATGAACATCAGCTGGCCGTCGGGCTGGAGCCATCTCGATCCGGCTACGATGAAGGCCAGACCCGCGGCATTGAGCATAATCTCGAGCGACAGGAGCATAAAAAGTATATTCCTCCTTATCAGCACGCCGGTGATGCCGAGCGCGAAGAGAACGGCCGCCACGATGAGTCCATGTTCCATGGGGATTCCGTTCACGATACATTCCCCCTTTCCTCCTGATCATCGCGCCGGCGGCCCAGATGGTAGGCCAGGTGATAGGCGCCGACCAAACCGGCCAGGAGCAGTACTGACGCCATCTCCACACCCAGGATGTAGGGGCCGAAGAGGGCCATGCCCGTCTCCCTGGGGCTCACATTCGCCATCGGTGAGATAGCTTCCCCCCCTCTGGTCAGGACCCAGATAAGTTCAAAGAGGAGGATGGTCGTGAGAATGGCGGGCCCGATCCATACGGCCGGGGCGAGCCAGTGCTGCTCTCTCCCGACCGACCGGGGACCCGGGTTCAGCATCATCATGACAAAAACAAACAGAACCATGATGGCGCCTGCATAGATAATCACTTCCAGGGCGGCCGCAAAAGGCGCCCCCAGAGTTAGAAAGATCACGGCTACAGCCAGGAAGGAAACCACCAGATAAAGGAGGGCGTGTATGGCATGTGTTCCCGTTACGACGCGGACCGTCGCCGCGATGGCGATAATAGACGCTATGTAGAAGGCGTATGTCATAAATTTATCTTCCTCACGGGAGCAGGCTTTTCACATCCACCGGCGGGACTTCGTCTTCGCCTTCCCCTTCTCTCTTGCCGCCGATCGCGACTCCTGCGACTTTATAATAGTCATAGTCCGGGTATTTCCCCGGTCCGCTGATAAGCAGGTCTTCTTTTTCATATACGAGGTTCTGTCTCGCGTATTCCCCCATCTCAAAATCGGATGTGAGCTGAATGGCATACGTGGGACAGGCCTCCTCGCAAAAACCGCAGAAGATGCAGCGTGAGAAGTTGATCCGGAAAAAAGCCGGATAGCGCCTGCCATGCTCATCCTCGGCGGCCTGAAGCGCAATGCACGAAACGGGACAGGCCGCGGCACAAAGGTAGCAGGCGACGCACCGCTCGGCGCCTTCCGGGTCACGGGAGAGAATGATCCTTCCCCGCCACCGGGGCGGGATGGCCGGCATTACCTCCGGATAGAGGACCGTCTCCCGCTTGCGGAAGGCATGCAGAAAGACGAGCCAGATACTTCTTAAGTGCGTCCACATGAGTTCAATCAACTCCCTGCCAGCAAAATCCCACCCGTCACCAGGACATTAACCAGTGCCAGAGGGAGCATCCATTTCCAGCCCCAGGCCATGAGCTGGTCATACCGGGGTCTTGGAAGGGAAGCCCGAATCAGAATAAAAAATCCGATGAAGAAAAGAGTCTTCATGACAAACCACGCCAGAGGCGGCAGGTATGGCCCCAGCCAGCCCCCGAAGAAGAGAGTTACGATCATTGCGGAAACAAGCGTGATGCCGAGATATTCGCCCAGAAAGAACATGCCGAATTTCATCGCCGAATACTCCGTGTGAAATCCCGCCACCAGTTCACTCTCTGCTTCGGGAAGGTCGAAGGGCAGCCTCCGTCCCTCGGCGATCCCAGCGATGAAAAATATTACGAGGCCAAGGCACTGGGGGATACAGAACCATATATTCTTCTGCGCCTCTACAATTTCCCTGAGATGAAACGATCCGGCCATCATGCAAACACCCATGACAGAAAGTCCCATGTAAACCTCATAGCCGAGCATCTGGGCCACGGCCCTGAGCCCCCCGATGAGCGCGTATTTGTTGTCCGACGACCAGCCGGCCAGGGCAATGCTGTAAACGCCGAGGGACGACATGGCCAGGAAAAAAAGAACCCCTATGTCGAGGCCGGCGACTTCTATACTGGAAGTAAAGGGTATGACGGCATAGGCGGAAAGCACGGTCACCACTATGATCCCCGGGGTGATGACGAAAACGGGTCTGTCCGCAAAGGGGGGAATCCAGTCCTCCTTGGTCAGTATCTTGATCATGTCCGCCAAGACCTGGAAGAGTCCGAATGGGCCTACACGGTTGGGACCATAACGATCCTGCCACAGGGCGAGGAGCCGCCTTTCGAGCCAGATGTTGAGAGCAGCAATGACAAGAGCTCCTATAAGAACGCCAAATATGATGCCGAGACTCCTCATACCGTTCACGTCCTTTTTCCCCCCTTGCCGCCGTCATAAAATAAATATCCGCATGCAGGTAGCTTGATCCCCGAAAGTCCCGGGACGCCGGCGGGCAGTCCCACGACTCCCGGCGGGAGGGACTTGTCAATCCGGACGGGCAAGCGAAGCTCGATTCCGGGAAAAGAGATACCGATCCCCTGGCCGTCTTGGAGGTTGCGCTCATGCGCGTCATCCATATTCACTGCCGCGTAAGGAGCCGGGCACAGCCCGGCGATACCGGGAGCGCGCACACTCAACTCCTCAGAACCGAAGACGTGGTGGATGGGCACCACCAGTACCTCCCCATCGCCAAGTGCTTTCACAGAGGAAAAGTTCGCTTGAGAATAAGAGGGCTTTTCCCCATCTTTGATATCAAAGAGGCGCACCCCCGGGTCGCCGCCTGCAAGCGGCCCTCCAACCTCTTTCTGGAATTTGTTGACGGATTGGACAGAGTTCCAAGCAGGCGCCCAGAAACGCGCAATAAGAGCCGGCGGCGGGTTTCCCGCAAACCCTTCCATGGAGAAGGCCAGAGGGGAGTCGGGATCGTCAGGAGGCTTTGGCTCATGGACTGTGAGGTGGGCCGACATGGCTGTCCTTCCGCTTGCGCGGTGCGCTTGTCTTGGGACCTTCTGTCCCGCCACGCGGAATGCTGCGCCGGGAAACCGATCTCCGAGGGTTGTCAAGGCAGATATCTCTTCACCCATGGCTGCCGTCACATCATCCAGATTCTGCCAAGAGAGTGTACGGGGGTGTCCCGCTACAGCCATGATATCCTGGAGCCAGCGCCAGGTTTCCTGCACATCTCCGGCCGGATCGAAGGCCTGATAGAATCGTTGGACTCGCCCTTCGCTTGAAACCAGGGTGCCGCTCCCCTCAGCGAAGGTGGCCGCCGGAAAGACGATGTCTGCCTTCGCTGTTGTGGCGCCTTCCAGATGGTCTATACAAATGATATTCCGTGCCGCAGCCATAAGGCGGTTCACCAATGACCGGTCGGCGCGACGATAAAGATCATTTTCCACAATGACGAGCGTGTCCGCTGATTTTTCTTCCAGGGTATCCACCATCTCTTCCAGGGGCATTCCCCCGAAAAGACCGAGGCCCAGGCTGTTGCATTCCGGTGTGACATAGTAGAGTGAGGCCTTCTTTCCAGCGGCGCAAAGGGCGGATGCAACGTTGGCAGCGGCCTGTATCAAGTCCTCGTCGCCCAAGGCGGTTCCGGAAATGATCAGGGGACGTTCGGCATCCTGCAAGGCCTGGGCGATTAATTCCGCCCGGGATCGCATATCTTCTGTAAGGCCGGAGACGGCGGGAGCGTCTTCCTGTAAGGCATGGGCTACCGCGAATGTCAGGTGGGCCAGGGCATCAGGCGTGGCGCGGAATGCGGCAGTGGCCAGGGCATCGAGACGCGTCGCTGCAGGTGTAATAACGAAGAGGGGTCCACGCTCATCCTGGATGGCCTCCCGGGCAGCGGCATCGTCCCAGTAGGGGATGTGGAGCTTCCGTGCGATGGCCAAGGGCTTCTGCCTTACGGAACGATGCAAAGCCAAAGCGAGTCTGGGAGCGGTATTGGATATATCCTCGCCTACGATGAAGACGGCATCGCATCCTTCCACGTCTTTCAGCGAAGGCACGCGGGCTGGGCTTTTCGCCATGATTTGCAGGATCGTCGCGATGAGCCTGTGATCTTCTATTCCGAGGCCGCTTGAGAAATTTTCCTGCCCCACAAACCTCAAGAGGGTAAAATTGGCTTCACAGGAGGCCCGGGGGGACCCGATGCCAACGATACCTGATCCCCCTCGTATGAGTCCTGAGACAGCCTGGAGGCATTTTTCTTTCGTTGCCTCTTCGATTCTCTTTTCACCGGCGGAGCTCTTCTCCCGGTATATAGGTTGACGGATCCGATCCCGGCTGTTGACAAATTCATATCCATAGCGGCCCCGGTCGCACAGGAAGTAGCCGTTGACCTCGCCGTTATAGCGGTTCTGGATCCTTCTCAAAGAGCCGTAGCGTTCACCGGCGATGGTGTTGCAGCCCACACCGCAATGGACGCAAACGGAAGGAGCGGTCTGCAGATCCCACTTCCTCGTGTAATGTTTCTTCAAGGTCTTGTCCGTGAAAACACCGGTAGGGCAGACCTCCACGAGGTTGCCGGTAAATTCACTCTGGAGTACGCCGTCCTCGTGACGGCCGAAATATACGGAGTTGTGCGCAGCGAAGACATTAAAGTCGCGCCCCCCGGAGTAATCCCGGTAGAAGCGGACGCACCGGTAGCACTGGATGCAGCGGTTCATTTCATGGTTCACGAAGGGCCCCAGATCCTGATTCATGTAGGTCCTCTTACGGAAGCGAAACCGGCGGTAAACATGCCCTGCCATGACCGTCATATCCTGGAGGTGGCATTCACCCCCCTCGTCGCATACCGGGCAGTCATGCGGATGATTCGTCATGAGCCACTCTATGTTGCTCGCGCGGAATTCTCTCGCTTCGGGATCATCAATGGACAAACGTGTTCCCTGGGCCGCGGGTGTCATGCAGGACATCACTACCCTGCCATGCCTGTCTGCTTCGTCCCGGAATACCTTGACGGCGCACTGCCGGCATGCACCCACAGAATGCATGGCCGGATGCCAGCAGAAATAGGGGATATCGAAGCCGAGTGACAGGCAGGCTTGCAGAAGATTCTGCCCGTCGCCGACTTCGTAACGTTGATTATCGATGAAGATGATGGCCAATACTACCTCCAGGGACACTTCTTATCTTTGATGTGCCTCTCGAAATCTTCCCGGAAATATTTCAGGGCACTCTGGAGCGGCTCGACGGCTCCGGGGGCCAACGCGCAGAAGGTATGCCCGGGCCCCAGGAGACGGCAGTGGTCTTCCAGTATATCGAGGTCTTCCTGCCTTCCTTCTCCCTTCTCAATGGCGTCCAGTATCAGCGCCAGCCAGGGAAGCCCTTCCCGGCATGGGGTGCACCACCCGCAGGACTCGCGGGCAAAAAACTTGATCAGGTTAAGGACCAGACCTACCGGACATGTCTTATCGTCTAAGATGATCATGGTCCCTGTGCCCAGGCGACTGCCGGACTTCAGACATGTCTCAAAATCCATCTTCAGTTCCAGGCTGTCTTCGAGAAGAAAGTCTGTCGAGGCCCCGCCGGGCATGATCCCCCGCAGGCGAAACCCTTCCTTCATTCCGCCTCCATGTTCCTCCAAAATCTCCCTGATGGTAGTTCCCATGGGAAGCTCCCAAGCGCCCGGTTTCCTGACCTGACCGCTTGCTCCGTAAATCTTGGTCCCCCCGTCTTGCGAACGGCTGAGCCCCTTGTACCAGTCAGCCCCGTTTGAGATGATATGCGGAATGTTGCAGAGGGTTTCGGCGTTATTCACTACAGCCGGCTTTCCCCACAAGCCGGAGAGCTGCGGAAATGGAGGCTTCGACCGGGGGATCCCTCTTTTTCCCTCCAAGGCGTTCAAGAGCGCCGTCTCTTCGCCGCATATATAGCGTCCGGCACTCGTGTGGAGCCGCATCTCCAGTCTGTATCCCGTGCCGAGGATGTTCCGGCCGAGGTACCCGCGCTCGTGAGCCTCCCTGATGGCATGGGTCAGGCGTCTCGCCGACTGGAGGTATTCCCACCTGAGGAATATATAGGCGAAGTCAGCCTGGATGGCGTAGGCGCCGATGATGAGCCCCTCGATGAGTTGGTGCGGGTTCCCTTCCATGAGAAGCCGATCCTTGAAGCTGCCCGGCTCCATCTCGTCCGAGTTAGAGATGATATACTTCGGGCGCGGTGCATCGGCGCCCATGGGGACGAAGCTCCACTTCGCCCCGGTGGGAAACCCCGCTCCCCCCCGCCCTCTGAGGTTTGCGGCCTTCACCTCTTCCTGCACCTTTTCGGGGGTCATGTCCCGGAGCGTTTTACGGAGGGCCTGGTATCCGCCCGTGCGCTCGTATTCATCGATAGCGAGCGGTTGGCCATCCGGTCTGATATCCTGGGTAAGAGGGCGCTCCATTTTTTCCTCTATTTATATTGATCAAGTATCACGTCGATCTTCTCCTGGGTTAGATTTCCATGGAGTTCCTGATCGATCATCATTGCCGGGGCGTGGTCGCAGGCGCCTATGCATGAAACGGGAAGAAGCGTAAAGCGGTCATCCGGCGTCGTCTGTCCCATAGTTATTCCCAATCGCTTTGTCAGATGATCCAGCATGGTCTCGTAGCCCATGATCCAGCAGCTCACAGTGTCGCAGAGATAAATTACATGCCTCCCCACCGGCCTGCGGAAAATGAAGGGGTAGAAAGTGGCCACCGCATCCAACTCGTCGGAGGTCATGCCAAGGAGAGGGGCAACATCCCGTATCCCCTCGTCCGATACCCACCCCTGATGTTTCTGCACCACCTTCAGCGCCTCAAGGCATGCGGCCTCCCGGTGCTCGTGTTGCCCGATCTCCGCCAAGATTTCTTTCTTCTCTTCTTCAGACAGCATGATCTTTTCTTTCTATATCTACCGGTCCACGTCGGCCAGGACATAGTCAAGGCTCCCCAGGATGGCGATCAGGTCGGGGATCATTACCCCCCGGCAAAGCAACGGGACGGCCTGGATATGGGCGAAAGAAGGCGTGCGGATGCGCGTGCGATACGACATGGTGCTGCCGTCACTTATCAGATAATAGGTGGCATTCCCTTTGGCTGCTTCGATGCCGAAGGCCGCCTCGCCCGGGGGTATCACCGGGCCCCAGCTCACAGAGAGAAAATGATCGATGAGCGTTTCAATGTGGTGCACAGCCTTTTCTTTCAGAGGCGGTGTCGCAAGAGGATGATCGGATTTGTAAGGTCCGGCGGGCATGTTGACCAGGCACTGTTTAATTATCCGCAGGCTCTGGCGCATCTCTGCAACCCGGACGACGGCCCTGCTGAAGCAGTCGCCATCGGATGCAGTCGGGATTTCGAATTCCAGGTGTTCATATCCGGAGTACGGGCGTTTCTTCCGGAAATCCCAGGGAAGGCCACAGGCCCGGAGATTGGGGCCCGTCATGCCCCAGTCGATCGCCTCCTCCAGAGTGCAGGCACCGATTCCCTTCGTGCGCATTTGGAAAATACGGTTCCCCATGATCATCCTCTCATACTCGTCAAGTTTCTTTGGCAGATAGTCCAGGAATTCCTGGATGATCCTATCCCACCCTCGGGGGAGGTCCTGGGCCACACCGCCTATGCGGAACCACATGGGGTGCATCCGGCCTCCGCAGATAGCTTCTACTATACGAAATGCCCGTTCCCGGTCGTTGAATGTGTAAAATACCGGCGACATGGCGCCTACGTCGAGGGCGAACGTCCCGTACCAGACCAGATGGCTCATGATGCGGAATAGTTCGGCCATCATGATGCGGATCATTTTTGCCCGGTCAGGGACATCGATCCCCGCAAGGGTTTCCACCGCCTGAACGTAAGGGAAGTTGTTCATGACGCCGCTGAGATAGTCGATGCGGTCGGTATAGGGAATGAACGTGTGCCAAGACTGCCGCTCACCCATCTTCTCCGCCCCCCGGTGATGATAGCCGATATCCGGCACGGCATCGCAGATGTGCTCCCCGTCCAGCGCCAGGACAATGCGAAAAGGCCCATGCGTTCCGGGGTGCTGTGGCCCCAAGTTGAGAAACATGAAATCCCGGTCCGGAACTTGACAGGACATTCCCCAGTCCTCGGGACGGAATTGAAGGGCCTTATCTTCTGTTTCCTCCTTCTCTGCGGAAAACTCGAAAGGACCTGTCTCAGTAGCCCTCGCCGGATGGTCCTTGCGGAGCGGATGCCCCTGCCAGGTGGGGGGCATGAGAATCCGCCGCAGGTGGGGATGCCCGTCGAACCGGATACCGAACATGTCCCATGCTTCACATTCATACCAGTTGGCCGACGGCCAGAGATCAACTACGCTGGGGAGAGAAAGGTCGCTCTCCATAAGCGGGGTCTTAATCCGTATGTCTTCATTTCTATCATAGGAGAGGAGATGGTAGACAACTGCGAATTCACCCTCTGGCTGGCCCTGGCGATTGGACCGGATCCGCTCGTCAATGGCAGTAAGGTCATAAAGCATTCGGTACGGCGAAGGGATCTCCGTCTTCAGGTAGCGGAGGATCGGGAGGGCTTGCTCACGTGGCGCCCACATGGTCGGTATGCCGTCCTTCGTCGGCTGCGGGATAATATCCTCTTCACCGAACCGGCTCTGGATGTCCTGGAGTATGGAGTGGCTTTCGTCCATCCGTATCCTCAAATGTCAACGTTATCAGGCGAGGGTAGGTTGGTAAGACTTTTTCTCAAGTCCCTCTTTTCGTCCCGGAGAGACGATCTTTCCCCTCTGTCCACAATCTGAGACCCGGCGACCCAGCTCAATGGTCGCCTTTCATGGCCGACGGCTTTTTGCAGGAGGAGAAGCCCTTCCAGAAATGCTTCGGGCCGGGGGGGACATCCGGGAACATAAACATCCACGGGAAGGATCTTATCCACCCCCTGGATGACACTGTAGATGTCATACATACCGCCGGAGTTGGCGCACGAACCCAGGGAGATCACCCAGCGCGGCTCCATCAACTGGTCATAGAGCCGCATGATCAAGGGCGCCATCTTGATGAAAGGAGTCCCTGCTATGACCATCACATCTGCTTCCCGTGGGGAACCCCGGAGTATCTCCGCGCCGAAGCGGGCAATGTCAAACCGGCTCGTGACACTCGTAGCCATCTCCACGTAGCAGCATGACAGACCGAAATTGAAAGGCCACATCGAATTCTTGCGCCCCCAGGCCACAAAGTCTTGGAGCTTCGCCAGAACGACGCTCTTGGCGATGAGATCCACGCCTGCGTCTTTTTTTGCTCTTAAGGACCCGGTCGTGCTCCTTTCAATCCGGGACAGAATCATCAGGTGCTCCCTCTAACCGCCAATTGCGTCTTTCCTTTTTTAAGGTCCCCCAGTCAAGAGCTCCCATTCTCCACAGGTAGAACAGGGCTGCCATAAGGATTACGATGAATATGACTATGGCCAGATAGCCTCCCCAGCCGGCCTCCTTCACGGTGACGGCCCAGGCGAAAATGAAAATAGATTCAAGATCGAAGATGACGAAGAACATGGCGACGAGGTAGTATTTCACATCAAAACGTATCCATGCCGCTCCGGTAGGTAAAATACCCGATTCGTATGGCTCCCCGGTGACTCGTCCCGTATGTCTTTCACCTAGGACATAAGAGAGCCCGATCATGGCAACAGCCAGGAGAACTACTGCCGCCACGTAGACGGCCAGAGGCCATAGATTAGCGGCTTGCACGGCATGGTGATCCAAAGCTTGCTTCCTCAAGAAATAAAAGCGCGAAACTTCAAATCATTTTGACTGAAGCATCGCCGTCCATTCAGCGTTCATCGTTACAGCTTCGGCCCTTTTTTACCATCGGCGAAATACTTAATCTCACTAATCCAATGTCTTAATTTACATCAGGTAAGGGATGAGAAAAAATCACTTGAGGGATGGGCATTTCCGATGTAAGGTCATCCAATGCGATACGCAGGCACACCATCTTTCTTCCGCATGCCTGCCATTTATTTTCTATTGAACTGCGTTGAATGGATTATCTCTGGCAAATTGTTCCCTACCAGATTCAAAAAGACACTTAGTGAATAATGGAAGAGCCCGCCTCACCTTTGAACATTCTGGTTGTCGATGACGAGCTGAACATCCGTAAGACCCTCTCGGTCTGCCTCGAGACGGAAGGGCACAAGGTCGTTGCAGTCAGTAATTACGAGGATGCCCTTTCGGAAAACGCGCGCCGCTCCTTTGACGTGGCTTTTGTGGACCTTCGTCTCGGAACAAAAAGCGGTCTAGACCTAATCCCGGCGCTCCTTTCTGGTTCACCCTGGCTGAAGGTTATAGTCATAACAGCCTATGCATCGATCGATACAGCGGTAGATGCAATGAAGCGGGGCGCTTCCGATTATATTCCGAAACCCTTTACTCCTTCCCAGGTAAAACTCTGCGTAGGCAAAGTCGCAGAAGTCCGTTCGCTGGAGCAGCGTGTGGATGCCCTCCAGGCGGATCTGAACCGCAGCAATCCCGAAGCGGACCTCAGCACGACAAGCCCCATCATGCAGCGGGCTATCGAACAGGCAAGGCAGGTGGCCTCGGCTGACGCTATTGTTCTGCTCACGGGAGAGATCGGGACCGGAAAAAGTGTTTTGGCGCGAGCTATCCACAAGTGGAGCAACCGGGCAAATAAGCCTTTCGCGGAGATCTCGTGCCCCGCCCTTTCGAGAGAGCTTCTGGAAAGCGAGCTTTTCGGACACGTGAAAGGGGCATTTACGGGCGCCGTGCGGGACAATTTAGGCCGGATCGCCTTCTGTGAGGGAGGGACGCTGTTCCTGGATGAGATAGGCGATCTACCGCTGTCTGTTCAGCCGAAGCTTTTGAGGTTCATCCAGGAAAGGGAATACGAACGTCTCGGAGATCACGTGACAAGGAAGGCGGACGTTCGTCTGATCGCGGCAACCAACATGGACCTCGAGGAAGCGGCCAGAAATAATCGCTTCCGCGAAGACCTCTTCTATCGGCTGAATGTTATGCAAATAGAGGTCCCGCCCCTCCGGGAACGGCGTGATGATATTGCAGACATGGCCCGACGTCTGCTCATCTTCTTTGGGAGAAGCCATTATTGCGCTCATCAGCGCTTCAGCGACGAGGCGCTGCAGGCGCTCCGTCGTTATTCCTGGCCGGGGAATGTGCGTGAACTCCGAAATGTCGTCGAACGAGCGTCAATACTCTGTAAGTCGGAGTCAGTAGGAGTCGAATATCTGCCGGAGAAGCTGCTTACCGCCGAAGACCGTCCCAAGCCTGGAGATATTGTTTCTCTTGATAAGCTGGAAGAATTGCACATTCGTCGCATCCTTGCATCCACGAAATCGTTGCAGGAAGCCGCCGACATTCTCGGAGTCGATCAGGCAACACTCTGGCGACGTCGGAAACGCTACGGAATCTGAACAGGCGCTTCACAGAAATTACGCCTTCTTGACGGATTGCGTTTTGCAAAGTGTTTAACACTGTCTTCTTGCCGAGTGCAAGGCAAAGCGGCTTACCCAGATTTATAAGTGGTGATTTTATTGCATTTCTCTTTGGCATACAGGTTGCTTTAACGCAAAGACACGAGGAGAGAGACTATGTTTAGTTTAAGACAGAAGTTATTTCTTGGATTCGGCGGCCTGTTGCTGATCATCGCCTTGACCGGCATTCAAAGCATCAACAAAGTCACAGAACTGGGCGATGCAATTGATATCATTCTCAGAGAAAATTATCGAAGCGTGCTCGCCTGTCAGAACATGAAAGAATCCCTGGAAAGAATGGACAGCGGGGCTCTTTTTATCCTTTCCGGGTATGAAAAGGAGGGAAGGGAAGCCATCGACGGAAACCTTCCGGAGTTTGAGAAGGCGCTGGCAATCGAATTAGATAACATCACTATCCCGGGTGAAGGAGAGAAGGCGGCCCACCTTAGTGAACTTTTTGCAAAATATAAGGCCACGATTCAAGGCATGGAGGATCCAGTCACCACATACGAAAAGCGGCGGGACATTTATTTCAATGAACTGTTTCCACTGTTTCGGGATATAAAGGGAACGGCGGATGCGATCCTTAATCTGAACCAGCAGAATATGTATGATGCTAATCAATCGGCGCGCCACAAGGCAACCAAGGCCCGCGAGCAAATGTATTTTCTCCTGATCCTCGGCGCTGTTCTGGCGATCGCCTACGTATTTTTGATCGGCAAATGGATCCTCCGCCCGATTCAGCGTTTGACGCAGTCCGCTGAAGAGATCAAACAGGGCAATCTTGATCTCATAGTTAAGACCGATACCCATGATGAAATAGGGCGACTTTCAGAGGCATTCAACGCAATGACTGCAAGTCTTCGGGAAGTCCGCCGCAGCGATGAAGCGAAGCTTGTCAGGATTCAGCACTCGACACAGCAGACATTCGATAACCTTCCGGATGCCGTGGCAATTCTCGACCTGGAGGGAAAGGTTGAGATGGCAACGGAAACTGCCGGGAATATCTTCGGGCTGAAGCGCAACATTCGGATTGAAAGCATTCCTCTCAGATGGATAACCGACCTATACAAGAACGCACTTAAAGGCGATCACGCCTCTCAGAAAGAAGAAGCGACGGCTGTTGTGCAGCACTTCGTAAACGCTGAGGAGCATTTCTTCCGGCCTATGACCGCCCCTATCCTGAATAATAGAAAAGAACTTATCGGCATAATCCTTATCCTCAAGGACGTGACCGATCAGCTGGAGCAAGACGAACTAAAGAAAGGCGTCATTTCCACAGTCTCACATCAGTTGAAAACGCCTCTTACGTCCATTCGCATGGCCATCCATCTCCTCCTCGATGATAAGATCGGGCCCCTCACTCCCAAGCAGCAGGAACTCTTGATTGCGGCCAGGGAAGACAGCGAGCATCTTCACAAGATCCTTAATAGTCTGCTTGATATCAGCCGCATAGTGTCCGGCAAAATGGCTATGGAGTTTCATGCGGTACCGCCCCATCAAATCGTCTCGGAGACTGTTGAATCTTTCCGCGGAGCGGCCCTCGGATACGGTGTGAAAATTCACACGTTGCTGCCAGGTGACCTGCCGGAGGTCTGGGCTGATACGATGCGGATCGGGCATGTCTTCGCGAACCTCTTGTCCAATGCCCTGAAGTACACTGCCTCCGGCGACACCGTGACTGTAGCTGCACAGGTTGGTGAAGAACAGGTTGAGTTTTCCGTTTCAGATACCGGCAAAGGAATACCCGAGCAGTACCTCTCCAGGATCTTCGATCCATTCTTTCGTGTTCCGGGACAGGAAGCCGACACGGGCACCGGCCTGGGGCTTTCCATAGTCAAGGAAATTATCGAGGCGCACGGAGGGACTGTCACCGTAAAGAGCAAGACGGGTGAAGGAACAACTTTTTCTTTTACGCTTAAAAGGGCCGATAAGATTGCGGCGAACGCGAGCACCGGGCAATGATTGATCTAGTCTATATAATCACAGCCGTCGTCTTCTTCGCGGCTTGTCTTTTCTATGCCGGGCTCTGCGGAAGGCTTTAGGGTATGGCGGAAGTCATCGTTTTTATAATCGGCATGTTTCTGGTCGTCTATCTTTTCATTGTTGTCCTGCGTCCGGAAAATTTTTAAATATCCTCTCCGTCGGGAAGGCGATACATAGCATTTGAACTGGTCACCTTATTATGAACATCTATGGCTGGAGCCAATTGGCAGTATTCGTCGTAATCCTCGTGATGCTGACGAAGCCCATCGGTACCTATCTTGTGCAGGTTCTGGACGTTGACGGTAAACCCTTCCTCAGCCCTGTACTTCGTCCTCTGGAAAGGCTGCTTTATCGTCTCTTCGGGCTTGACCCGAAGAAAGAACAGTCCTGGCAGGAGTATGCCATCTCTCTCCTTGCCTTCAGTCTGGTAAGTCTCCTTGCAACCTATGCCATTCTCCGGCTTCAGCATCTGCTGCCTCTGAACCCCCAGAACTTTGGAGCTGTCAGTGAGCACCTGGCCTTCAATACTGCTGCCAGTTTCACCACCAACACAAACTGGCAGAGTTACGGCGGCGAGTCCACCCTTTCGTACTTTTCACAGATGGTGGGTCTCGTCTTCCATAACTTCACCTCCGCAGCCGTGGGAATAGCCGTGGCCGCTGTCCTCGTAAGAGGCGTCGCCCGGCAGTCCGCAAAAACGATCGGCAATTTCTGGAGCGACCTCGTCCGCGTAAACATCTATCTCCTCCTGCCGATCTCGATCGTCTATGCCCTGTTTCTCGTTTCCCAGGGCATGATTCAGAATTTCAGGCCTTACGATACGGCGCAGCTTGTGGAGGTCTCTATCATTCAAGTAGTCAAGACGGATGCTGCGGGTCATGGAATTATTGACGCCTCGGGAAACGCAGTCATGGAAGATCAGAAGATTGAAACACAAACGATTCCGCAGGGACCAGCCGCATCTCAGGTAGCGGTCAAGATGCTTGGAACCAACGGGGGGGGGTTCTTCAATGCCAACGCTTCCCACCCCTTTGAGAACCCGACACCTCTGTCCAACTTTCTGCAGATCCTTTCCATATTTCTTATTCCCAGTGGTCTCACGTATTATCTGGGCCGGATGGTCAAGAACCAGCGGCACGGATGGACTGTTTGGGGGGTGATGCTCGCGCTTTTCCTGGCAGGGGTTCTGACATGCTGGTGGGCGGAGGGGGCGGGAAACCCCAGAATGCACGCCCTGGGGGTTGATTCCGCCGGAGGTAATATGGAGGGCAAAGAAGGACGTTTCGGCATATTCGGCTCTGCCCTCTTCGCCACTGTTACAACGGATGCCTCATGCGGAGCTGTCAACGCGATGCATGATTCCTTCACGCCACTGGGCGGCCTGATCCCGCTCTTCAATATCCAGCTGGGAGAGGTCGTCTTCGGCGGTGTGGGAGCCGGTCTTTACGGGATGCTTGTTTTTGTTATCCTGACTGTGTTTCTAGCGGGACTGATGGTGGGGCGCACTCCCGAGTATCTCGGCAAGAAAATCGAAGCCTATGACGTGAAGGCTAGTGTATTATACGTGATGGTGCCCGTTTTTTCCATCCTGGGATTCGCCGCTTGGGCCGCGGTGAGCGAGTGGGGCATGGCCGGCCTTAATAACACCGGCCCCCACGGTCTCAGCGAAATACTCTATGCATTCTCATCTGCCGTGGGCAATAACGGCAGCGCCTTCGCCGGACTCAGCGCCAATACATACTGGTATGACACGACACTCGGAATTGCCATGCTCCTGGGCCGCTTTTTCATGATCGTCCCGGTGCTGGCCTTAGCCGGCAGTCTGGCGCAAAAGAAGCAGATTGCCGCAAGCGGCGGCACTTTCCCCGTGTCCGGGGTTCTTTTTGCCCTGCTTGTACTTGGCACCGTTCTCATCGTCGGCGCCCTGACGTTCCTGCCTGTACTCGCTCTCGGTCCCGTTTTGGAACATTTCTTATTGGCGGGATCACAAATTCTCTATTGAGGGACAAGTCTGATGGCTGTTAAAGCGCGTTCTATATTTGATCGGGAGATTCTATCGCAGGCAATAGTTCACGCTGCAAAAAAAATGAATCCGGTCTACATGGTCAAAAATCCGGTCATGTTCGTCACGGAAGTGGGGGCGTTCATCGTAAGTGCCGGGCTCTTTTTCCGGCCGGCGGGTGAAAATCTCGGTTTCAACATACAGATCGCCCTGTGGCTCTGGTTCACCGTATACTTCGCCAATTTCGCAGAGGCCATGGCCGAAGGCAGAGGCAGGGCGCAGGCGAATGCCCTCCGTAAGACGCGGACACGAACGATAGCCAATCGCATCCGGACCGATGGCTCTCTCGAGAAGGTCCCTGCCGACCAATTGCGAAAGGGAGAAATATTCATGGTTGCCGCAGGTGAAATTATACCTGCCGACGGAGAAATAACCGAGGGCGTCGCCACGGTTGATGAATCGGCCATTACAGGGGAGTCGGCACCCGTAATCCGCGAGGCCGGCGGTGACCGAAGCGCTGTTACCGGCGGAACAAAGGTCTTGTCGGATTGGATCAGAGTCCGCGTGACGGCAAACCCCGGCGAGAGCTTTTTGGACCGCATGATCGGACTCGTTGAAGGAGCTAGACGCCAGAAGACGCCGAACGAGATAGCCCTCACGATCCTCCTTGCGGCCCTGACAATTATCTTTCTCGTTGTCATTATGACGCTGAAATTCTACGGACTCTTTTCGGGAATATCATTTTCTGTCACTGTCCTGGTCGCGCTGCTTGTCTGCCTGATTCCCACGACCATCGGCGGACTCTTGAGCGCTATCGGCATAGCGGGCATTGACCGGATGGTGCAGCGGAACGTCCTCGCTATGAGCGGCCGTGCGGTGGAGGCTGCGGGCGATGTGGACGTGCTGCTTCTCGACAAAACAGGAACAATCACTCTTGGCGACCGTCAGGCCACAGAATTCATCCCCGCCCCCGGCGTCACAGTCGAGGAACTGGCTGATGCGGCTCAGTTGGCCTCACTTGCCGATGAGACACCCGAGGGGAGAAGCATAGTCGTCCTGGCAAAAAAATATGGGCTCAGGGGCCGTTCCATTTCGGACATGCCCCAGGCTAAATTCATCAACTTCACGGCGCAAACGCGCATGAGCGGCGTCGACCTGGAAGACCGCCAAATCAGGAAGGGCGCAACAGATGTCATACAGGCGCTTATTGGCGGGCGCTTCTCCGCTGACGTTGATAATGCCATCAGTGGGATCTCCCAGTCAGGTGGAACTCCTCTGGCCGTAGCTTCCGGCGGACGGGTTCTGGGCGTCGTGCATCTAAAGGATATAGTGAAAGGCGGACTCAAGGACCGGTTTGAAAGATTCCGGGCAATGGGCATCAAGACCGTCATGATCACCGGCGATAACCGGCTTACGGCGACAGCCATTGCCAAGGAGGCAGGCGTGGATGACTTCATCGCCGAGGCGCGTCCCGAAGATAAGCTCTCTCTGATCCGAAAGGAACAGGCAAAAGGACACCTTGTCGCCATGACCGGCGACGGGACGAATGACGCGCCGGCCCTCGCGCAGGCAGATGTTGGGGTTGCCATGAACACGGGTACGCAGGCGGCGAAGGAAGCGGGCAATATGGTGGATCTTGATTCCAACCCCACAAAACTGATTGAGGTCGTGGAAATCGGAAAGCAGATGCTCATCACGCGGGGAGCCTTAACTACCTTCAGCATCGCCAATGACGTGGCCAAATACTTTGCCATCATTCCGGCCATGCTTGTCGCCTCGTTTCCTGTTATTGACCCTTTGAACATCATGCGGCTTCAATCTCCGGCGAGCGCCATCCTGAGCGCCGTAATTTTCAACGCGCTCATCATTGTCGCCCTTGTTCCTCTGGCGCTTAGGGGAGTTAAATTCAGGCCTGTCGGAGCCGCTGCGCTGTTGAAGCGCAATATTCTCATCTACGGTTTGGGAGGCATCATAGCGCCTTTCCCGGGGATCAAATTAATAGATATCATTGTTAACGCCCTTCATCTCGCGTGAAGGGAGGTTTTGCAGCCATGAAGAACCTGTTCAAAGAAATCCGCATTTCGCTTGTTGCCACCCTTTTTCTGGCGATCATCTTATGCGGTATTTACCCGGCCCTGGTCTGGGTGGCGGCGCAGGCCATCTTCCATAACGAGGCAAACGGGTCACTCATCATCAAGAATGGCCGCATTGTGGGATCGAGCCTTCTGGCGCAGAGATTTACCGGCGCAAAATACTTTCATCCCCGGCCATCGGCGGCAGGCGCAGGTTACGATGCAGCCAGCTCCGGCGGCAGCAACCTCGGCCCTCTTTCAAAGAAGCTGATTGAAGACATAGGGCAGCGTGTCCGCGACTACCGTGCGGAGAACAACCTTCCTCCCGAAGCCAAAGTGCCCGCAGACGCGGTTACTGCATCAGCAAGCGGCCTTGACCCGCATATCAGCCTAGAGAACGCAGTGATTCAGGCGCCGCGAGTTGCCCGTGCGCGAGGAATGGGTGAGGAAAGCGTGAGGAGCAAGATTGCGGCACATATGGAAGGGCGGACCTTAGGAATATTCGGTGAACCCCGGTTGAATGTACTTCTCTTGAATCTGGAACTCGATGGGGACAAGTAAAATATGCCTGTTGAAAATCGCGCAGATGCCTTTTTGAGAATGATCCGCAGGTCCCAGCGCGGCCACCTGAAGATATACCTCGGGTATGCCGCCGGCGTTGGCAAGACCTACCGGATGCTCCAGGAAGCGCACCAGCTCAAAAATGAAGGGATCGACGTGGTCGTGGGACTCGTCGAGACACATGGCCGCATCGATGTCGCCAAGCTCCTCGAAGGGCTGGAAATCATCCCCAGGCGGAGGCAGGAATACCGAGGGATTATCGTTGAGGAGATGGACGTTGATGCCGTTCTGGCCCGGAAGCCCCAGATTGTGCTCGTCGATGAACTGGCGCACACCAACGTGCCGGGCAGCCGGAACGAAAAAAGGTACCAGGACGTCCAGGATATACTCGCGAAGGGGATTCACGTTATCAGCACCCTAAACATCCAGCATCTGGAAAGCCTCTACGATATAGTTGAGAAGGCGTCCGGTGTCAGGGTCCATGAACGACTTCCTGACGCCGTTCTCGCGGAAGCGGACCAGATCGTGAATGTCGATTTGACCTCAGAGGACCTCGGTGAACGTCTCAAAGAGGGAAAAATATATCCTCTCGAACGCATCGAGACGGCGCTCACAAATTTCTTCAGGAAATCGAACCTTGAGCAGCTCCGGGAGCTCACCCTGCGTGAACTGGCTTCACAGATTGACAAGCGATCCCGTGATGAATTGGAAGAGGAGGTTCCCGCCACTCCCGATCAGGTAATGGTCTGTCTAAGCTCAAAAGGTCAGAACAGCGAAAAACTGCTCCGATACGCATCGCGGCTGGCCGGGCGGCTCAATAGAAACTGGTATGCCGTCTATGTTCAGACGCCGTCGGAAGCGCCGACGGCAATAGATGCGCAGACGCAGCGCATTCTGTCAGGCACACTCACCCTCGCAAAGCAGCTTGGAGCCATTGTCTTCACCTTCAAGGGAGAAGACATAGTCAAGACCATTCTACAATTTGCCAGGGAATACAGAGTCGGTCACATTGTGATCGGAAGCCCGAGGAAGATTCCTTTCTGGAAACAATTGCTCGGCGAGCGCAGTGTCGCCGAACGCCTGATCCACGATGCCAGGGGTGTGACTGTCGTTGTCCTTGACACGCAGAAACCCGATGTAGCCGCTCCTCTAGCCGTTGAGGAAGAGATGACACAGGAGGGAGAGGTTCCCGCAATACGTGGAGCGGAGGAGGCTCGCACACGTTTAACTCAATTCATATCCCAGGAGAGGATCATCATCTGGGAAACGCCCATCACAAAAGATGATATTCTCAGAAGCCTTTCGGAGGTCGCCTGTGAAGACGGAAACGAAGAGAAATTGAAGGGCCTTAATGCAATCATGGAAAGAGAAAGACAGGGCTCGACATTCTTCAACGAAGGCGTGGCCTTTCCCCATGCGCGGATTGAGGGACTTAAACGATCGTGCGTGGCCATTGGCATGACACACGGCGGTCTCTCCGACGTGGCGACGGAAAAGCCCATCGAATCTGTTTTTTTGATTTTTTCGCCTGCGGACGTTCCTGACGAACAGATTCAGATACTGGGACTTGTCAGCAAAGCCGCCCTGGACAGGCAGCTCATGGAGACCTTGCGGTCGGCAAAAACCCCCGGCGAGGTCTATCAGGCCATCCGTGCATGGGAAATCGCGGACCGAACCGGATAACTAACAGTGTCGTTAATTATGCTGCGGCACTTGAAGTTATAAGCGGGCCGGTTTAATGGAGGCTGGAGAAGAGAAAGTCCAGCGCGAACATCAGGGCGATAAGATACATGAGGGGATGGACGTCCCGCAACTTTCCGGAAAAGGCCTTCACGAGGACGTAGCTGATAAATCCGTAGCCGATCCCTTTGGAGATGCTGTACGTTAAAGGGATTGTCAGGATCGTCAGAAAGGCGGGAAAGGCCTCGGTAAATTCATTCCATTCAATATCCTTCACGATCGTCATCATCAGGAATCCCACAACGATAAGCGCCGGGGCTGTGGCGGCAGGAGGAACGATGCTTATTACCGGCCAGAAGAAAACGGCGAGAAAAAAAAAGGCCGCTGTTACTACGGCCGTGAGCCCCGTCCGTCCTCCCTCACCCACTCCTGCAGCGCTTTCCACATAGGTAGTCACGGAACTGCATCCGAAGGCGCCTCCGATCATAGCCGCAAGGGAATCGACAACAAGTACACTCCTTATTCGCGGAATCCTGCCCTCTTTATCCAGAAATCCCGCTTCACCTCCCACGGCGACAACTGTCCCCAGGGTGTCGAAGAAGTCTGTCAGGAGGAAGGCAAAGATCACGGCGATCATGCCCAGACTAAAGACCTGGGCGAGATACCGGGGATCAAAGGCGGCTCCTATGGTCATGAATTGTGAGGCCTTGGGGAAAGCGATCACGCTCTGGGGCATTTTGGCGACGCCCGCGAAGATGGCAACAGCCGTAGTGGAAAGTATGCCGATCAGAATGGCGCCCCTCACCTTTTTGGACATGAGAATTGCCGTGATGATCAGTCCCGCGGATGCGACGACGACGGGCCTTGTGAAACTGCCGAAGGTCACCATGGTTGCCTGACTTTGCACAACCATCCCCGCGGATTTAAGACCGATAAAGGCGATGAAAAGTCCTATCCCCACGCCGATCGCGCGTTTCAGGTTGATGGAGATGGCATCCATTACCATCTCTCTTAACCTGGTGAGAACGAGGATCAGGATTATCAGTCCTTCCAGAAAGACGATGCCCATGGCAGTTTGCCACGGGATATTCATTCCGAGGACGACGCCGAAGGCAAGGAAGGCGTTCAAACTCATTCCGGGAGCAAGAGCAAATGGATAGTTCGTGAAGATGCCCATGAGCATGGTTGCGATACCTGCGGCCAGGCACGTGGCGATTATAGCGGCGTCCTTGGGAACGCCTGCGGCTGAAATGATATGGGGATTTACGAAGATGATATAGGCCATGGTCATAAAGGTGACCATGCCGGCAATGACTTCCGTCCCAACGGTCGTCCCTGCCTCGGCCACGCGAAAGAATTTATTGACCACGTGTAAACCCTCCGGGACGATCAGAGTATTGTCCGTAAATAAGGCTAGGCGAACTTTATCATCAGCCCTTCTATGGCCATATACCTATACCATGAAATGGTCATGCGAGGTGCGTTAATTTCCCCGGTAACGGACACGGAAAGGCAGATGCGAAAGACGCGTCCGCAGAAATCATTCAATTAACGGCTCACATCCTTTTCACACCGCAATGCGCAAATATTATCAAGCAGAATTCGAATGGTGATGAATATTGCTACCAGATGAAGCGGATAATGAATATCATGTATCGAGCGAGTGCAGCGACTTATAGGGATGTGCGGAGTTGCATCGGAGCCGTTGTTGCCCACTCAGCAACTGCGCTAAGCTATGCCAATTGCAACTCTGAGGCAGGTCAGAAATTTAGATATTCGTAATGGTGAGGATGAATCGGATCCCTTGATTTTTTCCACACACTCTCTACACAGACAATAACCAGATCTGGATATATAAATGCCTTCCCCATGGCGTGCGATGAATCTCCATTTCCCTTCCGAGCCTCAATTGTACATACCACAGGGTCACCCATCTTTTTCTTTTCAGAGATAATAATGTCATCTCTGGAGAAGGCCATATCTTCTGTTCGATGTAGCGCCTCAATAAATGCCAGGCTTGCCCTCATATCATCATTAATCTTGCGTGCCATTCTTGTTAACTCCCTATTTCTTGCATATCAAGAAGAAGAAAGATTGCATTTCTTGATCTCATAATCACATATCTCAATTAAATTTTTCAGGAATGATATCTCATGTTGCATCGGATTCAATTTCTTATAATTAATCCCTTCCTTGCATAGAAAAACAATCATCTCTTTTAATTTTATTCTCTCACTGTCAGGCAATAAGGGAGATAGTCCATTCAGTTCCATTACCAGGTCTCTTAACCTTCTGTAGTATTTATCACCCAATTCATTAATAATATCAGTCCTCGCCCGTGAATTCGTCGGGAGGTCATTAACTCGCAGAAGGGCATCCTCAACATACGCTTTTAAATGTTTATAGTAAACCGTTGTCAAATTTAGAATTAAATCTAGCCCGCGCCTTATGACTTCTTCTTTTTTATCTCCGGGAGAATAACTGATAGCCTTTAAGAACCCTTGCGTAGCTTCAGCAATTCTGTCGTGCGCAATTGTCGAAAGCCATCCGGCAGATAATCCTTTGCCTAAAGATGCTTCATAATTTTCTGAATCGTATGCCAGTATTTCTGTGAAGTAATTATATGCTTCTTGATAATTGCCGGCATCAAAAGCTGAATTCGCGGGTTTTAGTAGATTATCTATTCTTGCTTTAGCCTGAGCCATGATTGATGGATACCTGTACTACTAAACTTCTGCCTGATAAGTGCGCGTGACAACATTCTTATCTTTCTGTATTCTTGATTCGCTGCGACAATGGCACCATTTCCTGCTCTAAGAAACATTATCTTCCAAAAGGCTGCAGGCACTCGTCCATATACCGCCCGCGCACCTGCAAAAACGCTGAATTACTGAATATAGAACTGAATATCGATTTACAATAGGCAATAACCTGATTTGCAGCGTCAAAAATCCTTACTACAGGCTACCAAAATAATTGCTGATAATGGCGGGTAGGATTGATGATTATGGAGAGAGATGTTTAAGTCGAAGTCGTTTTCTTTTCAATCAGGACTGTGTTCCCGTCCATTGTGCGTGCAATGAAGGCAATGAAAAATAGAAAGTTGCTCCCCCATCTACTTTTCCTTCCGCCCATACGCGGCCGCCGTGTCTGTGGACTGCGCGCTGGATCGTGGCAAGACCGACCCCCGTGCCCTCAAAGTCAGGGTTGGTGTGCAGCCTCTGAAAGATGCCGAAAAGTTTATCGTAGTATTCCATGTCAAAGCCGATACCGTTGTCTTTTACATAATATATGTTCTCATTCCCTTTTGCATAGCCCCCGGCCTCAATCTCCGCGGGATTCTTGTACTTCGTAAATTTGACGGCGTTACCAAAAAGATTGGCATATACCTGTTTGATGAGGGTTCTGTCTCCGTATCCGGAGGGCATGGCTTTGATGGTCAAGGCCATATTTCTTTCCGGGTTAATGGTTTGCAGCTCCTTCCATACATCCTTTATAATGTCTTCCATATCCAGATTGGCTATGGACATCTTCGCCCTGCCCAGGCGGGAAAGAGTAAGGATATCGTCGATGAGCTGGCCCATCATCTGGGCGTTTGACCTTATGTCATTAAACTTTCTTGTTGTGTCTTCGTCAAATCTATCCCCTTCTTTTTTGAGGATCATGCGCGCATAACCGTCGATGGCGCGGAGAGGTGCACGCAGGTCGTGGGAGATTGAGTAGCTGAAGCTCTCCAGTTCCTTGTTGATCTCTTCCAGCTTCGCCGTGCGTTCCGCGAGGGCTTGCTCCGCCTTCTTGCGCTCGGTAATGTCGTGTGCTACGACGAAAGCACCAACTATCTTTCCTTCGCTGTATTTGAACCTGTTGTAGAGAATGCCCCACATCTCGCTACCGCCCTTCCTCACCCCTTTATACTCGATGTACTTGGCGGGAGTCTCTCCGGCTTGGGCCTTCCTAATCCTATCAAGGAATATCTCCTGGTATTCTCTGGCGATGATCTCCATAGGGCTCATCGCAAGGAGCTCGGCTTCCGTGTAGCCTAGCATGCTGCATGCCCCGTCATTCACTGTTTTGAACCGATTCTCGATAAAGTCGATCTCATAGATGGCTGTAGGCGCATGCTCTATGAGGAGCCTATGCTTCTCCTCGCTCTCCCGCAGCGCTTCCCCGGCCCGTTCCCGTATCATGAGCATAAATCCAAAGCTGGTGAGAACCACGACCGCAAACCCCAGGATGAGAAGCGCCGTCAGGACAATGGACGGCCCCCAGAACTGGGTCTGATAAATAAACCGCTCCACGAACCGGATAGACCAGAGTATGGCGCCAGTGGCAAAGAAGAACCCGGTTAACCACTGGGAACGATTGAGCTGAAAGGGTCCCTCACGGAACAGGATCACTGCGATAGAGCCCATCTGTAAGGAGGATAACAGGGAGATATAAATAGTCCGAATAAAAAAGCTATCAACATAGGCCGAGAAAAAAGAGATAAAGATGAAGGTGACGATTATCGGAAGGAAGAGAATATCCCGCCTGTAAGAGCGGTGCTGGAACTCCCGCACAGCCACATAGAGCAGGGAATAGTTTGCGGTCAGGAAGGTATTGGCGACAATAATGGAGAGAACGTCCGGGATGAGACCACGAAGACCGATAGATATCCAGTAGACGCCCTGAAGAAAATAGCCTGCACTCCATTCCCGCACTCCCTCCGTCCGAAATTGGCGGGACTGGAAGAAAAGAAATGCCGCCGCAACGATAAAACAGGTGACCCCCATAACCATGTACAGTGTTCGGATATCCAGAGACATGTTCAACATGACCTTTCTTTATCTCTATGGGTCATTACGGATGGACCCGGTATTATCGCAGTACCGGATTGGTTGAGCCTTTTTCAATAAATTGAATTTAGAAATGTTGAGAATAGCGCCGGTTTTCCCAACTGCTATCATCAATTCTTCTTCGATTACATCGCCACGTCTTCGTTGATGTTTTGCAAATGTATACGTTAAGTGCCAAATAGAAACAAGACAAAAAGATAATCGCGGATGCCAGGACCGTAAGGATTTTGTAACTCACAATTAATGACTTCAGCTAGTAAGGATTCCCGTTTGAAAGGTCGATATCCTCCGAAATCACCGGATGCTTTGCTTCTAGAAGAACAAGGCAAAAAGGACGCTGTTGTATAGATAAATCAAAGGGTTGATCATGCATAAGGCTATATTATGACACGTGTTGTCTTCTGACAGTAGAAGATCAGGTGTGATCCCACATTTTTTCACTGTAAAATTCCTCTACTCGTAAAAATGTTTCACTCTTGAAATATATTTCCAGGCAGGAAACAATACAATCAAAATTCCTCGCAATCACTTACTGCCGAAAAGCAAACAAGATTTGGGAGGTCAACATCACATGAGGACTATGAAGATACGGGAGATACTGAACACTCAAAAGCGTAAAGCCGCAATCGCAATGTTTTTAGGAATGGCTCTATTCACCGTAAGTTTATTTATAAGTCCCGTTTATACAGTCATGTCCTACGTGGCGTTGATTGGATTTGCTGTTTCCATGGGAGCTATCACGTTTCTGGAGTTGGGCCTCAGTTGCCCACAGTGCCGGGGTCGCATTGGTTGTGCCGTAAACTACCCGGGCAGGCCTCTTGCGGTTTCATCAAGAATTCGCTTTTGCCCATTGTGCGGAGTCTCATTGGACTCAGGCGTTAAGCTATAAGAACGCAGTAACCCAAATTCAGGAGGATACGCATATGTTGCTCTCGACAAAGGTCCTGATACACGATGACAGGCCGGATATACCGGAATTCCTGCTCAAGACTATATTAAATCGTGGTTATAAAGCAGGCTTTGCGAAAGACGGCGCTGAGATTATTGCCATGCTTGCGAACGACCAATATGACGTTGTTCTCACCAATGGTGGATATAAAGAACTTAATCATGACAGTCATATGCAGTTAAAATCTTCTTCTGTCTTCATAATCGACATCAAAGATTCACGTAACCAGAATCAAGATATGGATTTGAGGGCTGACTTATGTTTGCCAAGGCCCCTTTTAATTTCTGAACTTTGGCAGGCACTGAGAAGAGGGACCAGTTCATTAAGAGAGTAGCATGAAAATGGATGCGGGAGAAAAAGTGATAAACAATACAGTCAAGAAACTGTACGTCGATGATGCCGGCATGGTGCCCTTCCTCTGTCCGCACTGCGGTGATTCACGGAAGCGGTCTATGGACAAGTATAGAGACGTCCCAGGTTTGATAAAAATGAGTTGTACTTGTGGATATACCTCCGCTGTACAGCTTGAATTCAGAAAATTCTTCAGAAAAGATACAGAACTTGAAGGATTATATTACAGAACCATTCTTGAGGGTCATTGGGGAAAAATGATCGTAAGAAATCTGTCCCTGACGGGATGCGGGTTTGAAATGTTTAGGAAAGAGCCCCTCGCAGTAGGAGAAAAAATAAAGCTCGAATTCACATTGGATAACCCGAGGAGATCCCTTATCAGAAAAAACGCCGTCGTCTCAGAAATCGGAGGAAATCACGTCGGCTGTAGGTTTGTTGATATCCCAGGTTCTATTGATCCGGAACTTGGCTTCTATCTGAGGAAACATTAAAGAGCACTAGATCTCAATCAATGCAGTCCACGGAAAGGCAAGAACTCTCACGCCTGGTGTCGTAATCGAAGCTGTTCAGTCTCTGTCGTGTCCCCTGCCGTCATGGCGGTTATCAAAATACGCACACTAGACTATTGCACTACTTGCGCAGGATCAAAAGCACGTTCTCCGGTTGTCCGAAGACCGTTGCTTGTTGTTCTCTTCCGTAACGCCGTCTCGCAGCATATGTCATTTCGCTGTCCAGGTAATTCTTGATTTTGTTCAATGTGACACGGCCGTCGCCGTTCCCGTAAGGCTTTTCATCTGCGGCACCTTTCATCGCATCAAGAAGATACTTCGTGAAGAGGCCGTGGCCGCTCTCGTCATCCCAGCTCGCAACCTGTCCTTGGCTGGTTGCCGATATAACGGTGAATGTTGACTCTGCTATTTTTTTTGGCATCACACGTACCCCGGATGCTCCCCGAATGAGGGTGCCGCGTGAACTTTCTCCAGAAAAGCAGGCGTCAATGAACACCGTCACGGATCGTGCCTCTATCTGGTCCAGATTTCTATAAAGCAGTTCAAGGGGGTATCCGGATATCTCGGGTGCATTGAGATTCCCATCCACTGGCCAGAGATACTCACGACCGTCCTTCAATCCCGGCACGCCGTGCCCGGAGTAGAAGACGAACACATCGGATTTGTGAGGTCGCACCCATTGCCAAAGCTTACCCTTGGGAGTTCTATCATTGCCGAACACGGCCTCCATGTCGGCCCGCGTCACATCCCGCAAGTTGATGACATTGTTCTCACTTAATCCGAGGACTTCGACAAAGAACTGTTTTATTGCCTCAGCGTCATTATACGCGAAATCGACTGATGGGGCACGATCCCCATAGTCCTTGTTGCCGATGATTACGGCAATAGCATATGGGTTTCCTCCAGCCTTAACAGCTTTTTGCACATCGCTTTTTGGCTGACTTACGGACTTTTTGGCCGGTCGGGAAGCAACTGGTTTGATACTTGAAGGTGTTCCCCTTCCAACGATAGAACCAAGTTCTATCTCGAAGGCGTTCCAGAATTTGCGCAACCCCATGCGCACCGCAGTCGGCGGCGCTTGCAATCGCCTGAGCCGGTCGGCTGTGGTTCTTGTGCTCCTAAGCCTAAGTCCGATTGAGACTTCCGCCTTAGCATCTTTCTCAGTGATAAAAACGTTACCCACCACGTCTTTACCTGACGGATCCAATGTGGCAAAGTAACTGAGAGACCCGATGTCCTCAGAAATGATTTTCTGAAATTTCTCTGTATCTTGTTTTTGGACCTCCGCCCATTCCTCCATCGTCAACGGGGTCGGCGCCGGTGCGGTTGCTAACAGGAATCCGGTATCATAATTCTGTTCCTCGACGGCCATGCCAATACGTCGAACAGTCAACTGTGCCGCCTCAAACGCCTGTTGCTTTGATGCCTTGAACTGGCGACGTCCATCGGTTTCGAGGATGCGGATGTTCTCCTGCAGCCATGCGGATTCAAGTTTGAGGATTGCGCGATTATAACTTGAATTCAGAGATCCGCACGCTGTTGCAAGCAGCACAAAGGACGCTACACTTATAAACCGAAGTGCGTAACGCATCTATGACCCCTCCTTTCTATAATCTAACAGACCGCTTCTTAATGTTCTATTTACAGTTTTTGAGGATTTGAAGCCCATTTTTTTCCATGTGTCGATCAAAATACGCGCGATTATGGACTTTGTCAACAACAATGGCGCCCCCGTAAAGGGTCGGTAAGACTATCCTTAGAGCTTTCACACCGGATGCTAATCTCTACCAGAAGCCCCCTGCCGGCGGTGTAATCCATATGAAGCCTAGAGCCATGCTTCCCCGATGGACGCCACTCTTAAAATCGTGGAAAAAGTTATTGAAATAATTAAATAATAATCCTTGACTTCCGTAAGAGGGCATCATAAACTAATTAAAAGATATAAGTTTGGATATAACATTTTGAATTGCAAAGATGGCCACCAAGCTTTTTGAGTCTTGGTGGCCTTTTTCTTTCTGTCATGGTGGAAATCCGACTTGAAAAATTTTAAGAAAGGAGGATGAAAGCAATGCCAGAAGGTAAAGTGAAATGGTTTAATGAACGTAAGGGCTTCGGATTCATTGAAAAGGATGACGGCGGTGATGTGTTTGTTCATCACAGTGCTATTCAGGCTGAAGGTTTTAAGACACTGAATGAAGGCCAGCGTGTCAGCTTTGATGTTACGCAGGGTGCAAAAGGCCCGGCAGCGGAAAACGTGAAAATCATATAAGTTCATGATCGGAAAGGAAGAGGCGCTCCTGTATGGTTTACCATGTGATGGAGCGCCTTTTTTATAGAAATGTATTTGCTTATCTAATTGAGAGGTCTTGAAAATAATAATGAAGGCACGTTGGATCCTTGATACTCTATGGCCGGAACTTCCACAGGTTGATTGTACAATCGTGGCAAGGTGGTGGCCTTGGGACTATTTCTGTGTATCGACAGAGCGCGTCTGGCAAGATAAGTCAGATCCAATGTCCAATAGCATGGACAAGGATTCCGCGCCCCCACAGCAATATGTTACGCATGTCTATAAGTGTGATAAGAATGGCAGCAGCGATGTGAACCATTTTTATTATATGAAAGAATATATTAACTCAGTCCTGGCAAGAAGAGGACACAGAGAAGTTGTTGAGTTAATGGAAAAAGGCAGATTGAATTTTTTATAATTCAAAATAGGTATCTTAGATAGTCTTTAGATCTCCCTTTCACGCCGGCCGGATTACTCCAGCATCGCCTTCATTTTCTTCCAGTAATAATCACGCCATTACCAAGCGGGTCTTAATGCACCACGATTCAGCCGCCATCTCGCTCGGAACTATTCTATGATGCCTGTTTCCTTCATATCTGATATCACGTCGCTTGAATACCCTAGCGACATCAGGACATCATTTGTGTCTGAACCTCTCGGCCTGCTTGCCTTCCTTAATGTTCCCGGTGTTCTGCTGAGCTTTGGTCCCGGAGAAGGTTGAAGGACGTCATCGAAATCTATTAAAATATCTCTTTCCTTGACGTGCGGATGTGTTTTTACGTCGCTCAATTCCAAAACAGGAGTGACGCAGGCATCGGTATTGTCAAATATTTTCATCCACTCATCACGCGTTCTTGCTAAAAAAATCTTGCTGAAAAGCTCCTTCATTTCAGGCCATTTTTTAAAATCATTCTGCCGGGGGAGCGATGATCCGTCAAGACCGAGGCCAGCAAGTAACTGATTATAAAAATTGCGCTCTATTGCCCCCACGGCGACGAACTTGCCGTCCGCCGTTTCATAGACTTGATAGAAGTGGGCTCCTCCATCCAACAAGTTCCTTCCTATTTTCGGGCTCATCAGCTTGTTGGCCAGAAGACCAAAAAATACAGTAGCGAGATGAATCGTACCATCCAACATCGCAACATCGACAACCTGGCCTTTGCCCGAATTTGTCCTCTCAATTAAGGCAAGCAAGATGCCCACCGCACAGAACATACCGCCGGCGGCAAAATCACCAAGTATATTTGCGGGAGGAACTGGTTTATTGCCTTCAGTCCTAAATAATGATAATGCGCCGGAAAGCGCTATATAGTTAATATCATGACCGGCGATTTTTGCTAAGGGACCGCTTTGCCCCCAACCCGTCATACGGGCATAAATAAGCTTTTCGTTTATGGACAGAGCCTGGTCAGGACCTAATCCAAGTCCTTCCATCACTCCTGGCCGATAAGGCTCAATCAAGATATCAACCCTGCTTATCATCTGTCGGATGACGTCAATTCCCTCTTTCGATTTCAAATTGATCCTTATTGATTTTTTTCCTCGATCAAAGGGGTTCTTATCCATGAATGCTTCTTTGATTTCGGGTTCACCTTTTCGTACCCGATCTACGATGATTACTTCCGCTCCGAAATCCGATAATATCATGCCACAGTATGGAGAAGGAGCCAGACCGGCCATCTCCATCACTCTAATTCCGTCTAAAGGCCTCATATTTTTTGTCCCCGGAATGCGTTGGCGCTTAACCGTTTTCCTTGCAAATCATGAACGGCTAAGCGCCATCTGGGTGAAGTCATTTTCAAAAGGTCCTTACCATCGATAAACCTTCTTCGCATAAAATTCAAGTTCATCCCTGAATTCCGGATGGGCTATCTTAATCATCTCCTTCGCTCTTGCCGAAGTGCTCTTTCCTCGCAAATAAGCCACACCGTATTCTGTCACCACGTACGATACATCGGTACGTGGGGTTGTAACCACGGCGCCGGGGGTCAGCCAAGGCTGGATCTTTGAAACCGTGTCGCCGTGTTTCACGTATGGATCATGGAGCACGACTTCCCTCTTGAGGTGCGTCGGTTTGAAGAGCTTTGCAGTAGAGTAAAATACAAGAAATGACTTGCCGCCATTCGATTCCCAAGCTGCCCTGCAGAAATCCACCTGGCCTCCTGTTCCGCTGTAGGGCAAAGGCCCGATCGATTCGGAACATGCCTGTCCCGTTAAATCCATTTCCATGCAGTTGTTGATGGAAACCAGCTTATCGTTCTGGGAGGCTATAAACGGGTTATTTGTATAAGAGACAGGGTGCATTTCAATAAAAGGATTCCTGTTTATGAAATCGTAGCCTTTCTTCGTTCCCAACAGAAACGTCGCAATGCATTTTCCTTTATTGATCGTTTTCTTCTCATTTGTGATCGCGCCGCATTCAATGAGCTCAATGAAATTATCGATGAATTGCTCGGTATGGACTCCGAGGTCTTTTTTCTCCTTCAAACCCAGTGCACATGCGTTTGAAACACCTCCCAACCCCAACTGGATGCAACTCCCATTCTCTACCAGTTCTGCAATATAATTGCCGATGGCTTCGTCCTCAGGAGTTACGGCCGGCCACGGGATCACCATCAACGGCGAGGTATTTTCAATAATGACATCCGCTTCCGAGATATGTATCAGATTATTTCCGTAAGCGTATGGGCTTTCCTTGTTCACTTCGAGGACCACTAATTTTGCGGCGTCCTTAGCAGCGAGGCAGTCACCAATGCCCGTGCCTAAACTGCAATAGCCCCATTCATCGGGCTCGGATACCATAAGCGCAACAACATCGATGGTCATACATTCCTTATAATACTTCGCCAGGTCATGAAAATGGAAAGGATTACCAAAAGCCCGTCTCTCCATAATGGCATCTTTACCGAAGACCGGATACCAATTGCTGAGAATCAATTTGCCTTCGAATTCGGGCTTCAAATAATCGTATGGCCGCGTCGTAAGCGAATCAATCCAAACATTTTCCAATTCGTGAGCCCTCGCGGCCAAAGCCTTCATGAATGCAGGCGCCTCCGAGAGAGCAATGCCTCCGTTTATTCTATTCCCAGACTTTACCACCTTTGCGGCCTCTTCCGCTGTTTTGAGTTTCTGTTTGTATTCCTCTCTCCAATTCAGAATGTTCAACTTTCTGCCTTGCCGTGCCATAACTATCGCCCTCCTTTTTTCTCTTCTGAACTACCCTTAATTTATTAAAGCAAAATCAATGCATCATATAGGCTCAGGTCATTTCCCCCGGAAAATTGGTTTTCTTTTTTCCAAGAAAGCCCTGGGCCCCTCCTTGGCGTCCTCAGATTCGAAAATTTCCCGCGCATAATAGGTATCCAAAATATTTGCGTATTCTATTGGAATCTCATAACAGCGAAGTGCCGATTCTTTAATTGCCTTGATGGCCAGAGGGCCGTTCTCACATATCCTCTCAGCATACCTCATTGCTGTGGGCATCAGCTCTTCCTTGCTTACAACTTTATTTATGAGTCCGATTTGAAGAGCTTCTTGTGCGGATATGGGATCCCCTGTGAGAAGGATTTCCATTGCCCTGCAATAGGGAATCTGTCTTGGAAGCCGCACAGTGGAGCCCGCCGCGGGAAAGAGAGCCCATTTAGCTTCGGCCAGACCGAATGTCGCATGCTGAGCTGCTATTCTGATGTCGGTTCCCTGGATCATCTCGGTTCCCCCTGCAAGACAGAAGCCGTTGATTGCGGCAATAATCGGTTTATAGATATCGATATTCTTCAAGAAGGCGGGAAGATGGGGCGTCAATTTAAATCTTCCAGATGTTATCTCCGGGATGAGTTCTTTTAGGTCCGCTCCCGCACAGAAGGCTTTATCCCCTGCACCCGTTATGATTGCTACCCAGAGGCTCTCATCATCCCTGAAATCCGACCAGATCCTTGCAAGTTCACTCATGGCCGCCACGTTCAGACAATTCATAACCTCGGGGCGGTTCAGGGTGATAAGGGCTATTCGATTTTGTTTTTCATATCTGATAATCGTCATCCCTCGACCTCCTCACCAAGCTTATTTGAATCCGAATCTTTGCAGAATGATGCCTCGCTGAATTTCATTTGTCCCGCCGCCTATTTCGAGAACCTTTGTATCCCTCAGATACCTCTGTACGGGATATTCCATCATGAAACCATAGCCTCCGAATATCTGAACGGCATTTACTGCCGCTCTCGTGGCTGCTTCAGATGCAAAAATTCTTGCCATGCTGACTTCGGTCACAGCATCTCTGCCGACATTATCCAGCCATGCCGCCTGATACGTCAGAAGGCGCGCCAAATTTACTTCCGTCGCCATGTCCACCAATTTAAATCCTGTTGCCTGGAAGCTCCCGATCGGTTTCCCAAACTGAACCCTTTCCATGGCGTACTTCATACAGGCGTCCAAGCAGGCCTGTGCAAGGCCGACGCTCATGGCAGCCATGACAAGCCTTTCCTGAACAAGCCCATGCATGATATGATAAAAACCTTTATTGTATTCCCCGAGCAAGTTCTCTTTCGGCACTCTGCAATCTTCAAATACCAGTTCTGCAGTGTCCGAAGAGCGCCAACCAAGTTTTTCCAACTTTCTGCCGACGGAAAAACCGGGACTATCTTTATCCACGATGACCAGGCTTTTTCCTGTCTTGCTTCTGCCCCTTTCTGTCGAACATACAACGATGACGTGACTGCAGATTGTGCCGTTCGTAATGAACATCTTGCTTCCGTTGATGATTAACTCGTCTCCCTTTTCCACGGCCTTAGTTGAAATACTGGCAACATCGGATCCCGCATTCGGTTCTGTGATTGCTATGGCCCATATTTCTTCCCCCCTTATAGATGCAGCCAGATATTTGTCCTTCTGCGCCTTTGTGCCGAGCCTATCGACATAGGGTGTAGCAATGTAGGAATGCACCTCCAAACTTGCCGCAATTCCATTGGATACCCGTCCAATCTCTTCTGCGGCGATCACAAGGTGAAAATTATCGGCTGGTACTCCGCCATATTCCTCAGACAGCTTGAGCCCGAGTAAGCCTACTTCAGCCATCTTGGACCACAAGTGCATGGGAAATTCGTCTCTCTTGTCGTATTCCTCTGCTATGGGCTGGATTTCTTTTGATACGAATTTTCTGACCATGTCTTGAAACATCTGATGCTCTTCATCAAAACCAAAATTCATCATGCATACTCCTTTCAGTATTATCAGGGTTCAAGTTCTTGATTTCCTCAAAACCCGATCAGAAATTGACTTTATTCAAGCCCTTCAATCCGAGGATATCCCTCGTTTCATCCGGCGTCGCCGGGTCGATGCCCAGTTCACGGGCGATCCGGACAATCTTCGCTACCTGTTCAGCGTTGCTCTTGGCCATCATACCTTTTTCCAGGTAAAGGTTATCCTCCAGGCCGACCCGACAGTTACCACCCAGCAATAGAGACTGGGTACAGGTGGGAAACTGGGCCCGGCCGGCCACGCAGACCGAAAACTCGAAATCGCCGATGAGACGTTTTGTATATTCCACCAGAAACATGAGATTCTCCGGGCTCGCCGTGATACCGCCCAGGATGCCCATGACATATTGAATGTAAACGGGTTTTTTCACGTAGCCACGCTCAATGAGAAATGCCACATTGTTTATCATACCGGAATCATAAACTTCGAATTCAGGCTTAGTCCCGTGTTCGCTGAAGATCTTTGTGAACTCGCGCATGGACTTGAAGGTGTTGGGAAATATGAAATCCTCTGTCATACCCAGGTACTGGGGCTCCCACTCAAATTTGAATTCCTTGAACTTGTCGAGGGCATGAAAAAGAGCGAAGTTGAGAGAGCCGGCATTAAACGATGCAAGCTCCGGTTTGAATGTCGATACAGGTATCAGGCGCTGCTCCGCCGTCATGCCAAGCCCGCCGCCCGTGGTGATACAGATGATCATATTGCATCTGCTCTTGATCGAAGTCACCACTTCCTTAATAAGATTCACGTCGGGTGTCGGACGCCCCGTCTGCGGATCACGAACATGGATATGGGCTACAGCTGCCCCTGCTTCATAAGCGGCGACGGCGTCATCGGCGATCTGTTTCGGCGTGATGGGCAGATAAGGCGACATGGTGGGCGTGTGAATGCTTCCGGTGATTGCGGCAGTGATGATAGCTTTTTCCTTCATGTTGCTCTCCTCTCATCTATTATATCAAACCTGATAATGCAGTTGGTAAAGACTAATGAACAACGCGATTCCCTATTTCGCGCTCGTCTTTGTATTTTTCGTGTATCTGTTCTTGCGTCTTTGGTTACCTGACCGACGATAAGGATCGGGTCTCTTCACTTTATTTTCTCCTTAGCATCATAGTCATTATTTCACCGTTCATGACGGAAACATCTTTCTGATTCCTGACATCCACACTGAAAGTGACAAGTCCTCTATCCAGCTTGCGCGTTCTTCTTGTTTTTATCACTTTGGCAATAACGTGAATCGTATCCCCTATCATTATAGGCGTTGTGAATCGCCATTTCTCTATACCGATAAAGGCCAGAATAGTTCCCTCAAAGAGGTTCAATTGTGTTAAGAGCCCAAGTGCTACGGAAAATCCGCACGTGCCATGGGCGATTCTTCCCCCAAAATGACGTGCAGCTGCGTATGCGGCATCAAAATGCAGTGGATTGAAATCCCCGCTGAATCCACAAAAATCTACAATATCGGTTTCGGTGATTGTCCTTTCAGACGTTCTAAACTCTTCGCTTTCTTTAAAATCCTCGAAGTAGAGACCCCGATCGCTTGACATCTGCAACTCCTTAGAAGCGACAAATTAATCAGTAAGCATCGAGCCGTTTAAGGCGACACCGGCTCAAAATGTTTGATATCTAAGATACCTCCCGTTTTAACTTCCCGCCATACTGCGCGCACCTTCATGCCGTTTTTAACTTTTAGTTTCACCGTATCCAGATCCTTTATCTCAAAGCCTCCGATGAGATGCAGGAAGCCGCAATCCGAGCCGTCTAACCTGATCACGCTATTTATGAAAGGGGGTTTTGTCGGCATGCCGAAGTATTCATAATCTGTCAGAGACCATCCGATGAGTACACCTTCGGAAGAAACCTCGACCCAATCTTTCATTTCGACGAAGCAGCGTGGACAGAATCCCCTCGCAGGCACGAGAACCCGCTGGCATTCAGAGCATCGAGTCCCTAATATTTTTTCTTCCCTGAGTCCCTCAAAAAACCGGTGCCATGTCGGACCGAGTGCGAGCTCATAGGGAATCCTCGCTTCGGTCTTGATGACCGGCCTTCCGTCCTTGTCTATCGTCACCATTTCGAATCTCCTTCCCCCAGTGATTTCTATTCTGGATTTTTTATATAACCCCTATAATGGCTTGAAGTACAAAATGTCCGTCATGTGCCCACTCTTCTCGCTGCGCCATACCGCCTTCACTTTCATGCCCCGGTTGATTTTTGTCTTTACTGCCTTTCCATCATTTAAGTCTATACCGCCCACGATATGAAGAAAGTTGCAGTCTGTCCCATCAAGTCTAATGAGAGCACCAACAAAGGGCGTATCCACCGGCATTCCGAAAAAATCCTCATTAGCGATCACCCAGGCGATAATTTCGCCCTCCTGCGCCAACTCCTTCCATTCCCCCATGTCCACATAACACGCAGGACAGAACGTCCTTGCGGGAACATAGACTTTCTTGCATACGGGACATTTATTGCCCAGGAGCTTCTCTTGCTTCAATCCTTCGTAGAATCGCTGAAAAACCGGGCCGACGGAATATTTATATGGGAGCCAGACTTCGTGTCTTAATGTGCTATAGTTCTTTGTCATCGCAAACCTCCTTTACAGTTCCGAACCCATAATCATAATGCCGTTGAACTCGCTGAGGCCGCCTAGGCCGTGGGCAAGGGCCAGCTTCGCCCCTGGAATTTGGTGAGCGCCTGCACTCCCGCTTACCTGCATGGCGGCCTCGGCCACCCTGATGAGCGCTGTGGCGCCGATGGGATTTGTGCAGAGCGTGCCGCCCGATGGATCGCATGGGAGATCTCCGCTTCGCGAAAAAACCCCTTTCAATGCCAAGTCGCATGCTTCGCCGGGACCACAGAATCCAAAACATTCGTAATGCAGCAGTTCAACAAATGTGAACGGGTTATACACCTCGGCCACATCGAGCTCTTTTCTCGGGTTTTTGATGCCCGCCATGTCATACGCCTGCTTTACGGCCTCCATGGCACATTTCCAGGAGATTTTGTCGCTGTCCCCATACCAATATTCATCGCCGCAGAAGCCAAGTCCCTTGATCCATGCGGGCCGCTTGCACATTTGTTTTGCCTTTTTTTCAGAGGCCATTATCATCGCACAGGCTCCGTCTGAATTAGGGCATACGTCCCAGAGCCGGATAGGATAGGTGATGATCCGCGAGTTCTTCACGTCGTCCATGGACAAATCCACTTTTATATGGGCATAGGGATTGTCAAATGCGTCTTTGTGGTGATCCACGGAAATTCTTGCGGCCGCATCTCGCACTTTTTCTTCGGGAATGTTGTACTTGGCCATCCATTCCTGTGCCTGCATGGAAAATATCCCAGGTGCTCCGGCGAGAAAGTAGCGAAGGTAATAAGGGTCCATCACAGTCGACATCGTCGCCTGACTGTCACCTTCGTGCATCTTTTCGGACCCTACCACCATCACGACATCTGCCATCCCCGAAGCTATCCAGTAATAGCCCGTCTGTGCCAAGGAGATACCCGTCGTTCCGCAGGTCTCAGTTTTCATCATGGGCATCCCGACTGCGCGCAATGCATCCGCGAAGTAAAAATGAGTCATGGCCACACCCTCCATCATGGATGGCATGGATCCATAAACGATCCCATCAATATCTTTCATAGCGATATTGGTATTCTCAAGGGCAGCCTGCACGGCCTCCCTCACCAAGTCCGGGTAGGTGATCTCCGTGCGCCGGCCGTGTTTAGTCTGTCCTGATCCGATAATTGCAACTGGTCTTCCCATAGGTCACCTCCTAACCTTCCAGTATCGCCACGGCATGAAACTGCCCTGCAAAGCCGTGTGTTCCGTGGGCTAAGCCTGTCTTTACTTTCCTATCTACTTGACGCTCTCCGGCCTGGCCCTTTATCTGAAGCGCCACTTCTGCAAGCCGGTAAAGACCCCTGCATACGTAAGGGTTCATCGCCAAAACCCCACCCGACGGATTCACAGGCAGATCACCGTTTCTTTCCGTAAGACCCTTGTCGATCAACTTGCCGCCCTCTCCATGATCGCAGAATCCCAGCCCCTCATACCAGAGGAGTTCCTGAAAGGCATAGGGTTCCGTTATTTCTGCGACATCAATTTCTTTCCATGGATTAGCGATGCCCGCCATGCCATAAGCCCTCTTTGCGGCGTTCCTCAATTGCCCGTCAAGAAGATCTCGGTCACCGAGGTAATATGTGTCCATGGATGAACCGAAACCCTTGAACCATACGGGCTTGTTAGTGATCTTCTTCGCCCTTTCTTCCGAGGCGAGAACAAGCGCCACAAATCCCTCAGACTGCGGTGCACATTCCATCTCTTTCAGCGGGTCCATGACGCGCTTTGAATTCATGACCTCTTGCAAAGTTACCTTTCGTCTCACGTGTGCATAAGGATTTCCAAGAGCATTCTTTAGGTTCTTGACGACCACTTTGGCGCACTGTTCTTCCGTGACGCCATAGGTATTCAGATATTCCCGCATTTGCAAACCGGCGGCGAAAGTCTCGTTTAATCCTACTTGGCGTTGATAGAATGGATCCGCGAAATAATGGGTAATCGCATCGGTCGCGGGGTTTTCCGAACCCTTACATACTCCAAATACCAAGGCCGTGTCGTAATGACCCGTCATGACGCGCATGACGCCATACTGAAAGGCCAGAAGAGATTCTCCGTCCTGCCTCGTCCCGCTCTTCAAAAAGCCCGCCCCAGAGTCCCAGTAATAAGCATTCGCACAGGATATCCCCCCATGAAACACGTCTGACGATGCGCTGACGATGGTGCCGATCTCCTTTCGACTCATACCGGCTTTGTCCATGACTTCTCTGCATACTTCAAAAAGCTGCTGCAGGAAATTTGCGTCGGACATCGCTCCCGGCAATTGAGCCACTTCCACAATAGCAACTCTCTTCCCCATGGCGCCTCCTTACAGATTGATTTGGGAAAACAAAAAGCCGACCTCTGATGCCTGGCAGTAACGGTCGGCTTAGTTCTCCTAATACCTCTTTTTCTGTTTTTAGATTTTTATGCTTTCCGTCTTCTTACAGATCGTTATCTTCCCCGCCTCAAATTTAATCACAAGTTCTCCATAGAATTTGTTCTCAATCAATTCTCGTATCAATCTGAAAAGCTTTTCAACTGCTTCCACATTCACCGTCCGTTTCAGCGGCATCTCGAAACCTGCTAATGAATATAGCGCCCGATCTCTTTCGCAGGAACTCCCGCACCCCTCATAATAAACTGGATCAGCGATGCACGAAGTTCCTCTTTGCTGCGTCGTGGCAAGATGTTCCATCCCCTCAGCGGGTAAACGGCCATTGTAAAGGCAACTATGTTCGCGATGAGATCCGGATCTTCATATTTCAACTGTCCCTTTTCGGCCACCTTTTCAATGAGCGATTCAATTGTAGCGACGAACTGAGACTCTCTTTGCAAAACTTTACGCATCTGCGGTTTTTTCAGCGATTTTGTTTCGGTGTAGATGAAAAGCATCTCATCCTTGAATTGACAAGTCAGATCATATATTTTACCCACCACGTTAACTAACTGTTCGACAGGATCCTCATACGACTCCAACACTTCGTCAAATTCTCTGTAGATGGTATCCAGCACGTCATTATGGATGAGAAAAAGGATATCCTCCTTCCGATTAATATAATTATAGAGATTGCCGAGGCTAACCTGACTCGCCTTCGCGATTTCCCGCATGGTTGTCGCGTTGAATCCCTTTTTCCTGAAGATCTTCATGGCGCCTTGACAGATCTGTCGCTGTCTTTCTTCTCGACGATTTTTGATTCTGTTCTTTTCAATCGCTGTCTTCAAATTCCACCCCAATATGAACGTACGTACGTACGTATATTGGAACTTACAACCTGTCAAGTATTATTTTCTCTAAGCTTCAAATAGAGCGGATAAGGAATAGATGTCTTGGAGGATAAACACTTGCTACCGTTGAATAAGTGTGCCCTCGGCGTGTGTTCTTTTTCTTGAAATCAGGCTAAAGCGAGTGCGAGCGTACACAACTACGCAGAAGGATACGCCATTTTTAGTGACACCGAAAGCTTACAATAAAACAGCCGGCCTGGATATTTTCTAAATCCGCCTTTCACGCCAGACGCTGATCTCCGGAAGCTGACAATCTACAGTTGATGACTACACCTACAACTAAATGATTTTTGAAAGTCTGGATGCTACTGATTATGGGAAGAAATCCTCAAAGGCTTCCTCGAAATTGTTAGTTATCAGTCACCGTTCATGGAAGAGGAGAAGATTCACAACGCGCTCCGTAAAGGGCTGATCGGACCCATAAACAGATAAACTGTTTCAGTATCTAATTCCCGGTTATGCGTGTCAATAAACCATTCTTAGAGCCATGGTCAGTGGTATTTCCATTTACGAATTTTTGAGTCATAGGTATTTTGTGAGGACCTCCTTTCAAATCGCCCAATACTTCATATTCAGACCAATATTCAGCACATTGTGAACGCAAGCGAAAGAAAAGCTCATTATTTTTGATTTTCAGATTTGATATAGTGACTAATTGAGTACACACTTTCGGAATATTAGAGCTTGGTACACTTCCTGCCAAATCATTACCTATTATTTTAAACGATATTCTATATCTACATCCACCCTCCGAATCTCCCGAAATTCTGTAACAATAAGTTCCTACCAATCTCCCTATGTTAACTTTCTCTGCCAGTTCCTTAAAGCGCTCTCCCCTCTGCTCTGCTGGAACTAGGACTTCATAATTATTGACCTCCTTCTCAGCCAGGTCATAATTACCTCTCTTTTCATTTATTATCACAAGACAGAGACGGACTAACGCATTGTCTGCACCTTCCTCTATGGCCCTATTCAGTTGGTAATAGCCGCTCTCGTAATCCTGTCCCATTCCCTCAATAAGACCAATAGCAACCCTCGTCCAGCGGGATTCATAGTTAACTTCTTTTATCCGATGAATATTGTATTTTGCAGTACTCTCATCTCCTTTGAAAACGAGAGCAATTGCCAGCCCAGCCCGGGCCTCCATATCATCAGGGGATGAAACAACAGCTTTCTGAAAGTAATTAAGAGCATCGTTCCACGAGTTTCGTGCAAGGAGAGCAAAATACTTGTCGTTCTGAACCGTGGAATCTGTGATACTTTCAGATGTAGCTGTCAGCATCGCCACTTGGGAAGTTTCTTCAGAAGAGGGTCTTGTTGCAGAACCCTTTGCAGTGCTGAAGTAAAAATCACCCTGAAGTGATGACAACTCCCAAGGCACTTGCTTGCCACTCGTCTCTCTGTTTAGTTTCTGCCTCACATTCTTGAATACCTGCTCAATACTGAGTCCAGGTTGCCTCATGTACTGCAGGAGAGAGGATGTATAGGGACTGTTACGGCCTTTTCCATCAAGAGCAACATCACCGGGACTGGTAGAATACGATACAATGGTTCCCATTGGTGCTTTGGAAATAATGGCAAGACCACGGGTCGCAGATCGAAAACTGCGAACATAAGGATTGTCACGGCAGGCATCAAGGATGACGATGTTTACCATGCTTTTAGCATTGTGCATGGTGGCAAGCACTCTCCCGGCGTCTATGGCCTCGTACTCCATATCTGTCTCTTCGTTAATTTTAGCACTCACAGGTATGAGATAGTTCACACCGTTAACCTGTACGCCATGACCTGCATAGTAGAACAGACCAACGTCTTGCCCCTTCAGTTGCTTTTCAAAATCCTCAACTGCCTTGCCCATCTCTCTCTTGGAGGCATTTATCTTGAGGATGACATTGAACCCCAGCTTCCTCAAGGTATCCGCCATATCGGTTGCATCATTGACAGGATTCCTGAGTGGTGAGGATGCATATTTGCCATTGCCGATAACCAGAGCCAGACGTCGCTCCGTTGCTGCTTGTAAAGGATTTATGGTGATAAAAGTAAGCAGAAAAGATAAAAGGACAATCTTTGTCAGGAAAGAATTTATCACTGTACCCTCTTTTCACGAATTGATTGAATTATATATTTCAAACCTGAAAAAAAAACAAGATACGTTGTGGATTTCCAGGTGAAATGTTGTATGGAGCGGCTTTGATGGAAAAACAACATTACAGGAAGTACTCAATAAATTTTTTATCTCTGCATTTTTCGATTAAAGTGTGTGTCCCTTTGTGTGTCCTTTTTTTCAAAATGAGGATAAAACGCTTACACTCGATTACACAGAAGGACACTCATACTTCAATACAAATCAAATATTTATAATAAAACAGGTGACTTAGATATCTTCCTCGATGTGCCTTTCACGCCGAATGCTATTTGTCCTTTTAATATAATTATTACACTAATGTTTATTCACAAATAATTTGGCAAACAAGTTATTAAAGTTTCAATAAATATATCCCGATGATGATAATATAGGAGTGAAGGTCACCAAGCATTCTTGTCTAGCCTCCTCCCTTCAAGGCGGGATTATTTTTATCCTGCCTTTGTTAGTTCAGAGAATAGGAAGGTATTAAATTGACATGGTCAGTTATGGCAATTTTTTCTCAAGTAAATTCTTGATTTGTCGAATAATTAGAGTATAAAGTAGAGACCATGAAGGACATATGAGGAGCGGAATTCACATGGAACGCTTCAAACAATATATTTTTGCGAACTTCGAGGCAATAATCGTCCTCGTTATCCTCTTGTCGTCTTTCCTGGGGACGTACTTTCTTGATGACCCCTCGATTGTCCTCAATTTCTACTATCTTCCTGTTCTCGTGGCGTCGTACTTTCTCGGACGTCGCATGGGACTCCTCACCGCTACCCTGTCAATTCTGTTTGTCCTCACCTGTGCCTTGCTCTTTCCCTTCAGATTTTTCACCCCAAACATGTTGGTGCAGGATATCTGCAGGCTTTCCTCCTGGGGCGGTTTCCTTATTCTGGCAAGCGTCATTGTTGGTAGCCTGTATGAAATGAAGGAGCGCGGGTTGCGAGACCTGAAAGATGCTTACATCGGAATCGTAGAGATACTCGCAAAATATCTGGAGTCGACGGACCGGTACACCCAAGGGCATTCGGTCCGGGTCTCAGAGCTTGCCATGGACGTCGCTATCGCCATGGGCCTGCATCGTACTGATGTTGAAAATATCCGGGTGGCAGGACTACTTCACGACATCGGAAAGGTAGAGGTGAGCGGAGAGATTCTGCGCAAGGCAGCCAATCTGACAAGTGAAGAGAGGGAACAGATCGACAAACATTCAGAACAGGGAGCACGGATTATTTCTTCGGTGGGATCGGTCCTCAAGGAAGTTGTCCCCATCGTCATGGCCCACCATGAGTACTTCTCAAGCAATGAAAATGGGCGACAAGGAATCTCGAAAAAGGGGGAACTGCCGTTAGGGGCCCGGATTCTCGCCGTGGCCGACTCCTTCGATGCCATGACAACCGACCGTCCGTACCGCAAGGGCATGCCGCCTTGGCAGGCCCGCGAAGAAATAGCGGTCAATGCCGGCAAGCAGTTTGATCCTCGAGTCGTCGAAGCATTCAAGCGTGTGATCGACAAGAAACTGGAAACAATATAGGGCGGTAGTATAGGTACTGTCCGACCTGTGAAAGAAATTTACGATATCTTGCTCCGTTTTTGTTCATACATTAATGCATCCGCCCGAGACATCAACTCATCGATGGAATAGGGATTTGCAGGATCACTGCAAGCTATACCAACGCTAACAGAAATCTTATAATCCCTGTTTTCAATAGCATTATAAATATCAATCTGATTCTGCAGGCGACTTTTAAGTATATCAAAATCTTTCGGTGAAGCTCCAATTTCAAGAACCGCAAACTCATCGCCTCCAATACGAGCAATGATGTCAGATTTTCGAAAGACCTCCTTGAATATCGACGCAACTTCAACGAGAGCTTTATCACCTTTCTCATGGCCAAGATTATCATTGATCCATTTCATGTGATCCAAATCGGCAAATAGCAGCAGTAACCAGTTCTTTGTTCTTTCCTGCATCTTTAGCTGCTGCTCGGCCAAGGTCATGAATCCTCTTCTGTTGTGGAGACCAGTGAGGTAATCGGTAATTGAAAGGGCAATTATCTCTTCCTCCAACCGCTTGCGTTCCTTGATATCATGGATAATCCCACGAAAGCCAATGGGTTGTTCAAGTGAGTCCCTTATGAGGGAAATAGATATTCCCACAAACAGCTTTTTACCGTCTTTCCTTATGATCTCTGCCTCTGAATGCTTCTTAGGGATGCCGGTTCGGTATACTTCATTATAATCAAGAAAAACCTTCTTAGAGTTGTCTTTGTCCATATACTGGCGATTATTCATTCCCTTCAATTCCTCCACGGAATAACCAAGAATCCGAGACGCGGCGGTATTGAAGAAGGTAAAATTACCCGCTAAGTCCAATTCATAATAGCCTTCTTCGATATTCTCGAGAATGTTACGATACTTCTCTTCACTTTCGTGCAATTCCTCTTTCGTTTTATTCAGTGACTCTGCGTTTTTCTCAAATCGCTCCATCATGCGGTTTAAAGAAGAAGATATTACATTCAATTCCACTGCTTCCTGGCGAAGATTCAAAGATAACTTTTCGCCGCCTTCCGTTGCTTTTTTTAGGAAATCAGCAGTGGTGGAAACAGCATCAAAGACATAACGGACTAATATGATGCCAATAATAGCCAGCGCTATAATAAGAAAAAAGAGGACGAAATGGGTTGGAGATAGGGTGACATTTTGCTCATAAAAAATGTAAAATAGGACCAAAGAAGGCAAGACGAAAATACAGGAAACAATGATCATCAACCTGTGCCTTAAACTTTTTTCATGCATATCGCCTCCCCATTTGCGCTCACAAACCTACCTAACCACGGAAACACAAAACCCCGTGCTCAGTTCGAGAAACGAGGTTTCAGTAATCAGTACATTGCCCTCACGCAACGTCAAAGAGTTCATGTATCTTAATCTCTGATTTAGATGTGTGTTTTGACTATCACGATTCACATTTGAAATCTACAATGAAAATTAAACATGGCAGTTATGGACTTCAGGTCTCAATCACCTCTGCCAGCTAGTCCGTAGCAGACATAAATCCGAGCCAAATAATTACTGGCACAATTGCAAATCATTTCTTTTCGTGATGCACATCACGTCGATATTCTTCTCGTATGCCGATAATATCACTGAAGGCATCGGAATTTATAGTACAAAACACTGATCGATATTGTGTCGCTCAACGACTAGTTTTTAATTTGAGATAGGCGTTAATAAGAAACCCTATTGAAAGGAGATGGGCAATGAGAAAAGTTCATTCATATTTATTTCTGGTTTTTTTGCTTGTTGCAATGGGCTGTGCTACGCCGCAATCGTACTATGTCGGTGTCAATCCTCAGAGCAGCGATGAGGCAACGGCCTATTACACGAGTGCTCTAAGCCTCGCTTCGCAGGGTATGCATAGAGACGCGATTAGCCAATTTAGGAAAGCGATTGCAGCCGATCCTTTTTTCGCGGAGGCTTGCCTAGGTTTGAGCAGATCCTACTATGCCATTAACAATTACGAATTCGCGCTGTTTTACAACATCAAGCATTACGAACTCGATGTCGCTCGGGATTACACATACAACTATCATTTGGACCTATACTGACAGCCGGAATCTGATAGAGAAGGTCGCGAAAGCCAGATAAGATTTACGAAGACATTTTTTGATCGGTGCCACAGATCATTTAACACGTATGCCTTAATTTCATAACATACGCCATGAGCCCAGAGCCAACTACCATGTTCCTCCTGTTTGGTCTTGGTTTAATTTGGGTTGTACAAGCGAAGAGGAAGTTTAAAGAGTAAACTCTTTTTTAACTTTCAGCAGAAAGGCAGGGTCAAAGGAGCCCCGCCTTTTTTATTTTTCAACGATGACGATTATGGATCGTAATGTAGCATAGAAGGTTGAAATTGAGAAAACAACATTAGCATCCTCGGTAAGTTTTACTATGCCTCCCGCCGTGGCAAGGAGTACGCGGGGAAGGAGCCGGTATCGGTCATGAAAGGTCGTCGTGTCGAGTATCTAAACGCTGCCAGCGCTGTAGTTCTTGCTTTTCCGCGAATTTTCCTCGGATGAATCTGGCGGCAAAATCAGGATGCCCGAAGTAACCGGGCGCCATGTCCAAGAACCTATCCTGCATGTCCTTGAGGATTTTGGGGGCCTCATTTGCGGCAATAAAGTTGCGCTCGTCTTTGTGGGAGAAGACGATCTCGTCCCCTAACGCCTCTTTGACCTTGTCGGCTTGCACTCGCAGCTCCGGCGGCAGGGTGTCGGGCCGAATCGGAATGGCGATCCGTATCTCCAGGAGCACAAACCAGCGGTCGCCGGCTATAGGCCGGGAGTAGTCCCAGAACTCCATGGTCAGGCCGTTATTGAGAGGATGCCGGGATATCAATCTTTCCGAGTTCATTGCCTCTGCAAAACCTTGCTTATCCTTTTCCGTGCCAGGCGAAATTCTCCTTTTCTACCGCTCCTTGATCCACGTTAAGGTTGCCGACCTCGGCGAGCGCAGACTCCATCATGGGAGGCGGGCCGCAGAGATAGAAGGATGCGTCTTTTGTGGCACCGTGCCTCTTCAAGATTTCGCCGCTCAAACGCCCCTCCTCATAGAAGACACCGGGATACTCCTGCCGGTAGTAGCCCTGCACGTCGTCGACACGGGTGAGGCAGTAAACCACTCTCAGCGTGAGGTCCCTGGTCATCGCCTGGATCTCATCCGTAGCGAAGACATCTTCCATGCTCCTGTTCACCCAGAAGAGTGTTGCAATATTTTTCGCTTTGATATTTCTGAAGTGCCTAAGCACACTCAGGAAGGGCGTTATACCAACTCCCCCGGCCATCATGAATATGAACGGCTTGGCGTCTATGTCCTTGCAGAAGAGGCCTATGGGACCCATGCACCTTACTTCAGTTCCCGGCTTGAAATCCGGGATGGCGGACGTAAAGTGGCCCGCCTTCTTGATAGTCAGACAGAGGACGGGGTCCTCCGGAGCGTTAGCTATCGAAAAAGGATGCGGGTCGCTCCATCCACCGGACGTCATGATGCTGAGGGATACGAACTGGCCCGCCCTTCTCCTGGCAACCTTCTCATCAGATCCTTCGAGATATAGCGAGTAGGTGTCATGGTTTTCAGGTGCTATTTTCACTATCTTCCAGATATGCTTCTGGTCCTGACCGGCGCCTCTTGTGTCCGTCATATTGCCTCCTCTCTCATTTGACCAGCTTCTGCGCCTCCTCAATTGCCCGTTCCATGTCCGGAAGGTGGGTGATCTCGGGAACTACCTGGATGTAGCGCACCCTTCCATCTTTACCCACGATGATGACCGAACGCGCCAGAAGCATTAAACCATCCATCAGGAGACCGGTGGAGCGGCCAAAGGCGCCCTCCTTGTAGTCGGAAAGAAATTCGATGTTCTTGATCTTTGCCTCATTCGCAAATCGTTTCTGGGCAAACGGGGTATCGCGGCTGATGGTAATCTTCTTGACCTGGGGCGGGAGCTTGTCTCCGTTATCATAGAGGTAGTGTGTCTGTGCCTCGCAGACGGCTGTGTCTAAGGAGGGAACGACACTCACGAAGAGGATTGAGCCTTTCATATCTTTGGCGAGGTTCACGCGCTGCATGGTCATAGCGTCCACCAGCTCTACCGACGGGAGTTTGCCGCCTATGACTATTGGCTTGCCCAGCAGTTTAAGGCTCATGCCTTCTCTCGCCACGGCAGAACCCGGTGCAACCGATCCTTTCTCGACGGCCATATTGGCGTAACTTGCCGCGCAGGCCGAGAGAAAAAACAAAGACAGGAAAATTAGAATTAAACGTATTGTTCTTGGTATCATGGCCAATCTCCTTTCTCTTCTGTAATGATCGTTAAGGTTCTTGTAACATCTGTCATTCCCACAGTGGCTGTCGACCTCTGGGGGCAGTTAAGTTTATCGTGATGTCGCAGCCGCCAAGGCGGCATTGACTATGGTCTGTGCTTCCTCCAGGATGAGCCTTAAATGCTCCTTTCCGCGGAAGCTCTCAACATATATCTTGTAGATGTCTTCTGTTCCTGACGGACGCGCGGCGAACCAGCCGCTTTCGGCAATCACCTTTACGCCGCCGATGGGGGCGCCATTGCCCGGCGCATGAGTAACTATCTCCCGGATTTTTTCGCCGGCCAGATCTGTGAATGGCACCTGATCGGCGGAGAGTTTTCCAAGCGCCTTTTTTTGCTCCGGTGTCGCGGGTGCATCGACACGGTCGTAAAATGGTTCTCCGAACTCACGCGCGAGGTCGCCGTAGAGCTCGCCCGGGTCGCGTCCCATACGGGCGGTAATCTCCGCCGCAAGGAGGACAGAAATGATCCCGTCTTTGTCCGTTGCCCACACCGTGCCGTCATGCCGCAGGAAAGACGCCCCCGCGCTTTCCTCGCACCCGAAGCCGAGGGAACCTGCAAGCAGCCCGTCCACGAACCATTTGAAGCCGACGGGCGTCTCATAAAGCTGCCTCCCCAGCTTTGCGGTGACGCGATCGATCATCTCGCTGCTCACCAGGGTCTTCCCCACTGCCGCATCCGCCCGCCATCCGGGCCGGTGCTGAAAGAGGTAGTGAACCATTACCGAAAGAAAGTGGTTGGCCGGAAGCAATCCCGCGCTCCGCGTGACGACCCCGTGCCTGTCATGATCCGTATCACATGCGAAGGCAATGTCGAAGCGGTCCTTCAAACCGATCAAACGCTGCATGGCGTAATGAGACGATGGGTCCATGCGAATGCGGCCGTCCCAATCAAGCGTCATGAAGCGGAAAGTCGGATCGACTGCGTCATTTACGATATTAAGGTCGAGGCCGTAGCGTTCCGCAATCGGCCTCCAGTAATTGACCCCGGCGCCGCCCAAAGGGTCTACCCCCAGCTTGATTTTGGCGCCGCGAATCGTGTCCATATCGATGACATTCCCGAGATCGTCAACATAGGCCCGGATATAATCGTGCCGGTGTGTCGTGGAAGCGCGAAAGGCTTTCTCAAAGGGAATTCGTTTGACACCCTTGAGGCCGTTTGCAAGAAATTCGTTTGCCTTTGTCTCTATCCAGCCTGTGACAGCGGGCTCCGCCGGCCCGCCTCCCGGGGGGTTGTATTTGAAGCCGCCGTCTTCAGGCGGATTATGCGAAGGCGTGATGACGATGCCGTCGGCAAGGCCTTTTTTGCGCCCGCGGTTGTACGTGAGAATCGCATGGGAGATGGTCGGCGTCGGTGTGTATTCATTTCCATCGGCAATCATGACGTCCACCCGGTTTGCCGCAAGCACCTCCAGAGCAGTGTGAAAAGCGGGCACGGAGATCGCATGGGTGTCTATGCCTATAAATAGCGGGCCGTTGATCTTGTGCTGCTTGCGGTACAGGCAGATGGCCTGTGTAACGGCGAGGATATGCGCCTCGTTGAAGGAATTCTCAAAAGGGGACCCGCGGTGCCCAGATGTGCCGAAGGCGACCCGCTGCGCCGGAATAGACGGGTCGGGCTTCTCCTTGAAGTAAGCCGTAATGAGCTTGGTCACATTGACGAGCATGGAAGGCTCTGCGGGCTTTCCCGCCCTTGGATTCGCTTTCGCCGTCATGGTCGCCCACCTTTTAGCTTGCGGTAGCGCCGGATGAGGGTGTTCGTCGAAGAGTCATGCTTGAGTCGCGGGTCCTTGACGCTTTCCAGCTCAGGGATTATCCGCTGTGCCAGGGCCTTGCCGAGCTCAACGCCCCATTGATCGAAGGAATCAATATTCCAGATCGCGCCCTGGACGAATACGCTGTGCTCGTATAGCGCAACCAGCTTGCCGAGGGTCGCCGGATCAAGCCTTTCTGCGAGAATGGTATTGGTCGGGCGGTTGCCGGGAAAGACGCGATGCAACGCCAGTTCCTCCGGCGTGCCCTCTTTTCTGACCTCGTCCTCGGTCTTTCCGAATGCCAGCGCTTCCGTCTGGGCAAACAGGTTCGCCATAAGCACTTCGTGATGACGGCCGATCGGATTCAGCGGCCGGCAGAATCCGATGAAATCGCACGGGATCAGTTTAGTCCCCTGATGGATAAGCTGATAGAACGAATGCTGGCCGTTCGTGCCCGGCTCTCCCCAGTAGACGGGCCCCGTCTGGTAGTTGATAGCGGCGCCTCCTACAGTCACACACTTGCCGTTGCTCTCCATAGTCAACTGCTGGAGGTAGGCGGGAAAGCGCTTGAGGTACTGATCGTAAGGCAGGACGGCAATGGTCTCCGCACCGAAGAAATTATTGTACCAGATGGATAGGAGCGCCATGAGCACCGGCAGGTTCTCCTCGAATGGCGCTGTGCGGAAGTGCTCGTCCATCGCGCGGAAGCCGGCGAGCATGTCCCTGAAGTTCTCCGGGCCGATGGCTATCATGGTCGAAAGTCCGATGGCCGAGTCCATGGAATAGCGGCCACCCACCCAGTCCCAGAACCCGAACATGTTCGCCGTGTCGATGCCGAACTTCGCCACCTCCTCCGCATTGGTCGAGACAGCCACGAAGTGGCGGGCAACAGCCCTTTCGTTATGCAGGGCCTTCAGCGCCCATGCCCGCGCCGTGTGCGCATTAGCCATCGTTTCCAGGGTTGTGAAAGTCTTTGAAGAAATAATAAATAACGTCTCTTCGGGGTTGAGATCGCGGGTGGCCTCTTCGAAGTCCGTGCCATCCACGTTGGAGACGAAACGGAAGGTCAATGCCCTTTTGCTGTAACGCTTCAGCGCCTCGTAAGCCATGACAGGCCCGAGATCGGAGCCTCCAATCCCGATGTTGACAATACAATGGACAGGTCTACCGCTGTATCCCATCCACTCGAAGCTTCTCACCCGCTCTGAAAAGATAGCCATCTTGTCAAGAACCGCGTGCACCTGTGGCACGACATCGACGCCGTCGACCACAATCTGCTCGCTCTTAGGCGCCCTTAAGGCGGTGTGAAGGACTGCCCGGTTCTCCGTGACGTTGATCTTCCGGCCCTGGAACATGGACTCTATGCACTTACGGAGGCCACACTCGTTGGCAAGATTTACGAGGAGCTTTATCGTCCTATCGGTGATCCGGTTCTTTGAGTAGTCGAGGTAAAGGCCGGCGCCTTCGGCCGCGAGGCGCTTGCCGCGGCGGGTATCATCAGCGAATAGCGACCGCAGATGGACATTGCCGATCTTTCTGTAATGCTCCGCGAGAGCCTTCCATGCCGGGCGTCTCGTCAGGGTTTTTGCAGCCGGTGTTCTTTTCTTAGCCATCGTCGTTTTCCTCCCGGTTGGATTGTCCTCCCAATTAGGTGCTGGCCCGGTTTGAGAATTACCAAAATATCGGAATCCTATGTGCGAAACTTAATTCATTGAAAACGCGAAGCAGTCTGGAAAAAATTGAACATTTTAAACAGCAAATATAATACTCGTTATTATGTACCAAATATTTTTTATTAAAAATAGAAAAATCAGCAATCGGGAAATAGCTGATTTATCCCCGCATGATGCCTTAACTGATCTTTTCATAAAATATGTATTGAAAAAGAGTAAATTTAATTTGACAATAATAACAGCTCTCAAAGTTGGAGGTCACCTGTAATGCCGCTTAAGATGAAATTGGTGCGTAAGGACGGGAAGCCGCTTGGCACCTTCGGCACGTGGATTCAGGCATTCCGCCTGCATTACGTGCCCACCAGCATCTTCCCCGCCCTCCTGGGAAGCGCCATTGCGTGGGCCGCATTGGGGAAATTCAATTTATTGTATTTTGTCATGGTCATCGTGGGTGTGACGGTACACCACATCGGCCTCAACATGATCGATGATGTCTTTGATTATCTCCACGCAGTGGATCGTTCGCACGGTGAAGAGAAGAATCCCTATACAGGTGGGAGCGGGGTTCTGACGGGTGGGCTCCTTTCCGCCGAATATGTCCTGGCGGCGGCGATTGTCTGTTACCTCATCGGGATCGCCATAGCCATCTGCCTGACCGTTCTGGTCGGCTGGCCTGTGCTCATATTCGCCGCTATCGGCGTTTTCTCCTCCGTTTTTTATACCATGCCGCCCATAAGGTACGGCTACCGTGGCTTCGGCGAATTAAGCCTGCTTATCAATTTCGGCCCCGTCATCTGTCTCGGTGCATTCTATGTGCAGACGCAAACGATTGCCTGGGAACCCTTTGTCATTTCCTTTGTCCCCGGATTCCTCATGTGGTCCATGATTGTCATAAATGAGATACCCGATTATGAGGAGGACCGCGAGGCAGGGAAGTTGAATCTCGTCGCGCGTCTTGGGAAAAGGCAGGGTGTAATATTATATGTTGCGGGACTTGTTTGCGCTTACGCGACAGTATTCCTGTCGGCTTCCTTCGGGGTCACCACTTTCGGTGTCCTCCTCGGGCTTCTAACACTGCCGGTTGCATATGATGCGTTTCGTATACTGAATAAGAATTACATGGATAAAATGAGAATGGCCCCCGCGAACCTTGCCACAATAAAGGTCCACGCACTTACACTTTCTTGTCTCATCATAGGGTATCTTGCAACGGGAGTTTTGTCATAACACGCATGGCAAGGATCTGTTCCCAGCTATTCCCTTAGCCCTTAAGTAGTCTTGTACTTTCTTGTAACCTAACCTTGCGGCAGTTCTATAGCCGCTGATTGCTTGTTCATTATAACCCACTTTCTTATTTGCGTCCCCACGATTGACATAGGCCCTCGCATCCTATCCGAACTCAGGGCCGAGGGAAGCGCAAAGCAACCCTGCTTGGCCAGCATACCCGTTTGTTCCACGGAACATCCTGGTTAAAGGACGTGAGAATTCGAAGCCGCGAGCTTTGACCAGAGGAACTGCCCAGGGATTTAGCCGCAGACAATCGACAAATATAAGTTCCCTCGACGATCGCAGTAAAAAAGAATTGAGCAGCCTTTCCGCCGCGTCTGCATTGCGAGCAACCCATGGCCCCATGTGATCGGCAAGCGAACCCAGCCGACCGAAACTGTATCCGGTAATTTCCTCTTCTTGTTGATCTACCAAAGTGAGGTGCGGTGCCTCTTGAGCAAGAGAACGGAGGAGTCCGCTCCTATCAGCTCCGAATATTTCCCGGTCCATTTGCAGCACATCTTCTATCGATACTGGCGCATTCTCCACCGCTTTCTCTTTAGCAGTGCGACTTAGCATCCAACGCTCGATGTCGTATTCGCTCATGAAACCAAGTTTTTCATAAAGGGGTTTGCCCTGCGGTGTGGCATCGAGCTTTATGGCGGGAATCTTCTGCGAATCAAGGAAGTATATTGCACGTTCGAGCAGAGCAGTTCCAATACCCTGACCTCGATACTGTTCGTCAACGATTAGCATGCCAATCCATGAAAATCTGCCATCGTACGCTATTGTCGCAGATGTACCTATCACATTGCCATGACATTCCATCACAAAGCACCCTTCAGGACTGGCCGATATAAATCGAACCCAATCAGCAGCCGTTTGATTCCAACCGGCCGCGTCTTTCAATCGAATCGCGACGGGGATGTCCTCAAAAGTCATCGTTCGCAATCTGAAATTCATCAGTTCAAGTCCCAGAGAGTTTTCTTAAGTTCACGTATTCTGCACATCCCTCAGGAGGGAATAAAATCTTCCTGCCTGACAACCCGAAGAAAGATGGTATCCACGGGGCAGACATGCGTGCAGACGCCGCATCCGATGCATGAATCAACGTTTACTTCTGCCACATTTGAAGTGTTCAAACTAATGGCGTCCATAGGACAATCAGCAACACAAATTCCGCAGCCCGTACAGGATTCGCCGTCAATGACTGCCTGATAACGGCTGGGAACCAGCATGCTGCTGGTGGAAGGGTCTTTCATATAGGGCAGGCCTATGCAGCAGCACGAGCAGCAGTTGCAGATGACCGTACCGAGGGACGCTTTGTTTTCAGTGAGATGGACGAGACCCGCTTCTTCGGCCTTGCGGAGAATATTCTTTGCCTCTTCTGCACCAATCTTGCGACCTGTGCCACGCTTGATTGCGTATTCAGCGCCCCTGTTAATCTGAAGACAGACATTGATCGGTTTGTCGCATTTGCGCATGATCATCCGGCAGGGACAGTTCGTTACGGCGATGACAGATGCGCGGTCGACTATCTGAGCCGCGTCCTCATAGGCCAGCACTTTGCTTTTTGATTCGATATTTTCGTTGATGGGAATGACCCGGAAAAAAGGTGGCGCCTTCATAGACTTCAATGCAGCCGGGACCTGAGGATATTCCTCTTCCATATATTGCCGCCAGAGGTCGAGAAGATTAGGCGGTGCCTCCTCCCAAAGGGTAGAGGCGTCGTGGAATTGGATGATATGCCTGGGCAGGCGGTAGATGGTCTTTCCCTCTTTCGTCGCCTCAAATACAAGTCCCTTGTGGAAAAGAACCCGGATCATGCCGTCGATTTCTTCCCGCTCTTTACCGAGGCGCTGAACGAGATCTTCCGCAGTCGCCGGAAGTGTGTTGAGTAAGAAGGCCTCTTCACCTGAGCAGACGATCTCCCATATCTTTGGAACGATGCTTGAATGCCCTGCCCCAACTTTATTTGACAATTCCTGATAAAGATTATTGTGCGTCATACCTTCTCCTTTATGATGTTGTGCGCCGATGCTGCCATAGATTTCTCTCCTAAAAATAATCCTACGCATTCATCCCTTTGACGTCAACCAGTCATTAACATATTGGGCAATATCTTTCCATCCCGGCTCGCCAGCTATCCAGGGAAGTCATATAAAGGAGGTTGTTTAGTTCACCTCCAAAGTGCCCCAAACCGCGAGGACAAAAATGGTGAGTCATACACCAACCATGGGCAAAAAAATGCATTGAAAAAAAAGTGTGTAATAAGATAATAGAATAGTGGAGCAGAAACAAGTGAGAGGTATTTATGAAAACCCTATATGCGTTGAAAGGTAGAGTTTCTAATTTTTTTCTCAGCGTGGGAATCATCGGGTTCCTGCTGATCATTCTGTCCTGCGCCACTGTCCCCGTGACAGGCAGAAGCAGCTTGCACATCCTTCCTGACTCTGAAGTGATGACGATGAGCTTTCAGCAGTACAGTGACGTCTTGAAAAAATCAAAGCTTTCAAACGACGCCGAAAAGGTGCAGATGGTGAGGAGAGTGGGTACGAGAATAGCGCGGGCCTCCGAGGAATTTATGAGAGATGCCGGAATGGAGTCGGAGATCAAAAATTTTCAATGGGAATTCAATTTGATCCAGGATGACAAGACGGTCAATGCCTGGTGCATGCCCGGCGGTAAAGTAGGGGTTTACACAGGCATCCTTCCGGTGACCCGCGATGAGACCGGGCTGGCGGTTGTCATGGGCCACGAGGTTGGCCATGCCATCGCCAAACATGGAAATGAGAGGATGAGTCAAGGGCTCCTGGCTCAGCTCGGAGCGGCCGGACTGTCTGTTGCCCTCTCGACACAGCCGGGACCCACGAGCGATATCTTCATGGCCGCTTATGGAGTGGGAACAAATGTGGGAATACTGCTTCCCTACAGCCGTATCCATGAGTCCGAGGCAGACCGGATCGGTCTGTCTTTAATGGCGAGGGCGGGATATGATCCGAGAGCCGCTGTTCCTTTCTGGCAGAGGATGAGCGAGAAGGGGGGGAGCAAGCCACCTGAATTCCTGTCAACCCACCCTGCTCCAGAGACACGGGTAAAGCAGATTGAGGCCCTGATTCCCGAAGCCATGAAGTATTATCGACCGCGCTAAATAATTTCCTCTCCGGATCTCTATTCGCGTTTATAATATTTACCAAAGAAAGGAAAATTAAAATGAATAAAAAAATAATGTTGGTTTTTCTCTGTTTCGTGCTTTTCATTTTGTGTTTCACAGGCTGCACAGCTCCTCAAACAAAGACTGAAAAGGGCGCTGTTTATGGGGCGGCGGGCGGCGCCGTAGCTGGAGGTGTGCTCGGACAGGTTATCGGCCATGATACCAAGGGCACCCTTATTGGTGCAGCGATCGGCGCGGCCATAGGGGGGGCTGGAGGCGCCGGAGTCGGCAAGATGATGGACAATCAGGAAAAAGAGATGCGTGCCGCTTTGGCTTCCTCGGAAGCCGCTGCTGTTTCAAGGGAAGGCAATCTCCTGGCGGTGACTTTTAAAGGTGACGTTACGTTTGATACCAATTCCGCAGTCGTGAGACCGGGGCTTTACTCCGAAATAAACCGTGTCGCAGGCGTTATGAATCAATACCCTAAGACTTTAATCAGGGTGGAGGGGCATACCGACAGTATCGGTTCCAACGAATTTAATATGGGTCTTTCGACCCGGCGCGCCACTGCCGTAAAGAACTTATTGGTTCAGCGCGGCATAAGCGCAAGCCGCATTGAAGTTGTCGGGTTTGGAGAGACCGTACCTGTTGCAAGCAATAACACAGAGGCCGGACGTCAAAAAAATAGGAGGGTGGAAATCAAGATCGCGCCACAAGTACAGTAGGTCTTGGCAGGAGCAAAAAAGGTTCAAAAATAGACTGATTTTTTTGATTTTCATTAAAGAGGCAGGGTCCAGGCGGCCCTGCCTTTCTTGTTAATAGGAAAAGGGATTACCGATTGAATAGGCCGGCATTTCATATATCGCTGCTTCTCTTCCGTAATGTCCCAGGCTCCCGAGGAAGTGATCTTTGTCCTGGCTATATTCCGTTTCTGATGGCCGTCGTCTATGAACAGCATCCCATCGGGCTTTGATATCCGGTTAAGCTCTTTTAAGAATATGGTGGGATTTGAAACCATATGAAACACATCGAGGGCATAGATAAGGTCGATGCTGCCATCGTTTAATGGACATCTTTCCTTCGAGGCTATGAGCGCGGTTACATTGTGCAGGTTTTCTTTTGAGATGCGTTTATTGACATATTCGATTGCCAGTTCATGAATATCAATTGCATAGACCCTGCCCTCAGCGCCCACCAGTTCAGATGCTTTCCTGATATATGATCCAGGCCCACATCCATAATCAACAACGCTCTGACCCCGGCGGATGCCAAATTCATCGAGAAGCTTGTCCTTTTGAATAAATATATCTCTTATCTTAAACATCAAGGCCATTATCCTGAATGCCAGATCAGGACATCCTGTCTATGCCGCTGCCAAAGATGTTTGCTTGCATAAATGAACCTCCCACCCAAGCTGTTCTGTACAACAAGTTGAGTTATTCGCATATCTTTTTTCTGATATGCCCCCGGAACTTGTACCATATATAAGGTTAGGATTCCGCCGTTATGAGGGCTTCTCGATCACTGTGACATGAGAACTACACCAGTCGTTTTCGTTGGTAGACTATTTATTACAAGAACTTAGCGAGCCGGATGGCGCACGGATTTCACTAATGCGTTTCGTAATGACGTATGTTAGAGTACCCGCCCATCGACGATTGGGTGTGTTCTATTCTGGACCGTAAGTTGCATGGAAATTGACAAGCCCGGTTGCGGTTTCGGAAAGAGGAGCGAAGGATTCTACTTGAAATAAGAGTATGAAAAAGAAACGAGGAACACATTCGAAAGTTACAGCCAGGCGGATCATACTTTTCCTGGGCCTTATTTTTATATTTGTCGCTTCAGGCCTGTTGCTCTATTGTCTCTACCTTTCCTATTTGATCGATAAGAGCTTCTCAGCAAGAAGATGGAGTATCCCGTCAAAAGTTTTTTCCGACACTACACTGCTCTTTCCGGGGCAGCGGGTCGATCGATCCCTCTTTTCAAATAAACTGCATCGTCTCGAGTACCGTAATGTTTCGCACGTGCCGGAAGCAAGCGGCGAAATGAGGATTACGAAATCGGCTGTGGAATTGTATCTCCATGACCTGCAAATGCCCGCCAAAGAACGGCCAGGCTTTCCCGTAAAGATCGCATTTCGGGATCATGCAATTGAAAGTATTATCAGAACGGATAAAAATGAAAATTTGCCTCTCCTTGAGTTGGAGCCGGAAAAGATCATGCTGTTCTTCGGCCCGGAAAGGCAACAGAGGCAGCTTGTTTCCATCGACCGTGTTCCGGAATATCTCGTTAACGCCGTGCTGGCAATAGAAGACAGTAAGTTCTATGAACATCGCGGCTTTAATCTCCAGTCCATCATCCGGGCTCTGTACGTCAATATACGGCATGGGACGATCCGACAGGGGGGATCGACGCTGACCCAGCAATTGGCGAAGAGTTACTTCCTGACCCCGGAAAGGACGTTTACGAGGAAGACCAAGGAATTGCTCATGGCTCTCACCATGGAGATTATGTACAAGAAAAGAGAGATCCTTGAAATATATCTGAATGAAATTTATCTCGGCCAGAAAGGTTCCGTATCGATCAACGGTGTCGGCGAGGCATCATTCTTCTATTTTGGAAAGCCCGTTGAAAGCCTGTCACTGGCAGAGGCTGCGTCCATCGCAGGCCTTATTAGCAGCCCGGGCCTGTATTCTCCCTATGCTGATGAATCAAGGTGCAGGGATCGAAGGAACAAGGTTCTCCGCGACATGGAGAATCTCGGATACATTTCCCGGGTGCAGATGGAAGACGCCCTCCGCGCGCCGGTCAAGGTGGTCGGCTTTACGGCGTACGGTAAAAAGGCCCCCTATTTTGTCGATTATCTTTCAAAGCAGCTTCCCGCTTTGTACTCTGCCAAAGCGCTTTCATCGCTGGGTCTTGCCCTCTATACAACGCTGGATACACAGGTTCAGGAAGCGGCAGAGGGAGCGCTTGAAAGGGGATTGGCCCGCCTGGAAAAGACACATCGTGCCTTGAAGCCAACCGGCGAACGAAAACTCCAGGGCGCCGTCATCGTGATGCAGCCGAAAACGGGATATATTCTTGCCATGGTCGGCGGCCGTGATTATAGTACAAGCCAGTTCAACAGGGCCACCCAGGCGCGCCGGCAGCCGGGCAGCGCCTTCAAGCCATTTGTCTATCTGACCGGCCTCGATCAATTTACACCGGCGACGCTGCTTTCCAGTAAACCGAAACAGTATGAAGTCGACGGAAAGACGTGGAAGCCGCATAACAAGGGGACTGTTTCCGAAACGGGAGTAAGGATGAGAGATGCCCTGGCGCGATCGGATAATCTGGCCACTGTTGATTTGGCTACGAGGATCGGCCTGGACCGGATCGTGAAGACGGCAAATGAATTTGAGTTTTCAACGCCCATAGATCCGCAGCCCTCTCTCGCGCTGGGCGCCTATGAAGTCATCCCCCTCGAACTGGCGAGGGCTTACTGCACTTTTGCCTCTGACGGCATGGAACCTTATCCGCTCTCCCTGAAGATGCTTGTAGATGAAAACGGGAATGTGCTGGAGCAAAGGCACATGACCATTCAAAATGTTATTTCTCCGGCAAAGGCTTACGTCATGAGCGATATGTTGAGAAGTGTGGTTACAGAAGGGACTGCGAAATCTCTCAAGAGCATGGGAATAACATTTCCTGTTGCGGGAAAGACGGGGACAACGAACGATTACCGTGATGCCTGGTTTGTCGGATACACGCCGGATATTCTGGCGCTCGTGTGGGTGGGTTTCGATAATGGGGATACGATATCCGTGGAAGGCGCCGTCGCAGCACTGCCCATCTGGGCCGACCTTGTCAAGTCAATACCGCAGTATATATCAGGTGAGTGGTTTATGATGCCGTCCGGCGTTGTTAAGAGAAACATCTGTTCACAAAGCGGGCAATTGGCTATCGAATCCAAATGTCCTTCGCAAATAGAAGAGGTCTTTCTGGCTGAAAATATACCTGCCGTGACATGTCAAGTTCCGGAGCACCAGGCCTATCCCGTTGAAGTGTTGAAGACCTGGTGGAAGAAACTTTGGAGGAAATAAGGTATGAGCGATGGGTTAATTCGAAGAGGGGTATTGTACTTCTTGTGTCTTATCCTATCGGCTTGTGCCGCAATTAGTCCGGGAAAGACAATAGAAAGAAGGGATTTGCCCGAGGCAAAGCCCGGACCGCGCGAGTTAGCGTCTATTCAGTTAACGGAACAGGGGCAAATGCTCCTCGAAAAGGATAAGATTGACGAAGCAATCAGCGTTCTGGAGCGGGCAGTCAGTGTCTATGCATACAACGGGAAAAACTACTATTACCTTGCTGAAGCCTGGCTGAGAAAAGGCAATCGAAAGCAGGCCAGGGAGTGGAATCGATTGGCAGGGATGTATCTGGCGGGAGATCAAGAATGGTCACAGCGGGTTTTCGACCAGCGCGAGCGGATCAAAACGCGCACCCGGTGAATAGCCGCCATGACGCCTACGGACAAGAGGACACCTCCATCTTATTCTTCATGCTTTATATCTCTTTCAGTTTCTAATATAATATAGACAGATTCAATTCGAGCATCTGTCTCGCGCTGTTTGCAAAGAGAGGAATTGTAATGCGGATAAAGGATATCGTACTTCTAGTTCTACTGTTTGTTGCCATATTTGCAGCGCTCGCTGCTACTCGCTACGCATACTTCCCCGGAGATGTAGCGGCGGAGAGATTTATACAATCCCTGGCGCCAAAATCCATGGATTGGGCTTTATTGATCACAAAGTCGGCGGCCTTCCCCTGGAATCTGATTCTCCTGGCAATCGCTTTTTTCATTTCCTGGGGTGTAGCCGGATGGCGTGTCGCCCTGTTCTCCATCCTCAGCTTCGCGGGGATGCTGCTCCTGGGCACACTGCTCAGTCCTATAGTCGCCAGGCCCCGGCCATCGCCTCTGCTGGTGCACGTAGTCGGATCGCCATCCGGTTATTCATTCCCATCCATGTTTGCCTTAACCTACGGGTCGACCTTAGGCTATCTGGCAATTCAGGCCGCCCGGAAGAAGTCCGGCGTGCTGTGGTCAATCCTGCTTTTTCTATGCTGTGCTCTTCTCATAACCGGCGGGCTTGCCCGCATCGTTTTGGGAGCTCACTGGCCGAGTGATATCCTCATATCATATTTCATCGCCCTGCTCTGGGCATTTTTCCTTTTGCGCGTGTCCTCAAAGTAATTCGATGGCGATCATCTGGAGGTGGCGGTTTTTCAGGGAGCGCTGCAGATGCTTCATAGCCTAATGTCTCATCTTCATTGACCCAAAGGCACAGGATTAAGGTCTTTTTTCGAGCGGGAATTCAAGCGGCACATCGTTGTGCAACCGTCTGTTTTTGATGCGTACCAGTTTGGTCCCATCAGAACGGAAGATCACTTCGGCTTCTTTTATATACCCATCCGATTCAAGCCGTGCCTTCTGCACCGAGAGCGCAACAGAAGTGATCCTCCGGTGATCTCGCGGCTCAAGGAGTGCCAGTCTGCCTGCATCCGTGAAGTCAGCCTGATCGATGCGTATGGTCGCTTCTGCGAGGTCAGACAGCGGAATGGCCGGTTTGCAGCGGACGGACATCGGCTGATAAGCGCGTGGCTTTATGTTTGGCCGTTGCAGTTCATCCATATAGTCTGTAACATAGACTTCGCTGCCGTCATCAGTCGTCAACAGGCAGCCCCAGCTTCTCAATGCCAGGCTGGCAGATTCTATCGATGCCGTCGAAAGTGCGAATGTACCACGCGGGATGATGACGGCCGAAATCATTGCGGTGAAACCTTTTTTATTCTCATCCGCCCTGAAGATGCCTCCATACGAACTATCGCGATAATCTCCCAGCGGCAAACGGTTGAGGCGGAAAGCATAACCTTTGTCAGGCCGCGAAATGTCTGATGAGAGCAAGTTTCCGGAGCGAGTGGTTTCATCAAAAAGAAGCAGGGGGGCGTTCAGTTCAAGGTTCTCTCTGGCCTCATGCTGTACGGACGCTGATGCCGGCAGCCAGGTATATGTAGAGCGAATATAGGGATTGTACTCATGCGTCCATGAAAGCTGCTCAATGCGGCAGTCGTCGGCAATTTTCAGGGTGACATGATACTCTGCCCGGAACACATCATCGGGCGCCACCATCTGCCATGATTCGACAACGGTGCCGTGCCAAGTCCCGCGGATATCGTAGGGAAGCGTCTTATGGATAAGTTTTGCCACCCGCCGGGCCTGTGCAGTGGGAGACTGGTCGAAGAACTCCCGATAGACAAACGGGCTCACGACAATCAGGAGTGCGCAAACAAAGGCAGCTCCGATAAGCTTTGGGCGATTCATTTTATATGGTTTGATTTGTCAGGAAACTGCTTTCTGGCAAAGGAAGTATATGAAAGCTGCGTTTGTACGTCAATGAAATATTTATCACAAAATGTGAGGTGTATGATTTAAGGGGGACGGTTTTTAATGCTCAGTAATTAGGTAACTCTTTTGGTATAATTCATAAGCCACAAGGAGGGAAGGGCGGGTTTGCTCGCGCGAGCCGCGATATGGATTGTTCTAAGCGAGAATCAAATTCGAATGGTGATGAAAATTGCTAACACCCTCAATTGTCAAGAATAAAGATTTGATCTTCCCCCAGAAAGACGGACACCACAGTTAGGAGGCAGCCATTGCGTTTTCGAATGCCATCGGGCTTTGATAGCCAATGGCAGAATGCCTGCGCTTCCGGTTGTAGAACAACTCTATATAACTAAAAATGCTCGCCTTGGCTTCAGAGCGCGATTTATAATCTTCAAAACCCACACACTCGGTCTTAAGAGAATGTAAGAAGCTCTCCATGGGAGCATTGTCCCAGCAGTTACCTTTCCTGCTCATACTGCACACGATACCTAAATTGTTTAATTGCTGCTGATAGGATCCTGAAGCGTATTGTACGCCCTGATCAGAATGTAAAAGCACGCCCTTGATATCCCTTCTTTGAGCGGCGGCCATTTTAAGGGCATCTTCTATGAGCCCTGTACTGTTTTTCTCTCCCATGGACCAGCCTACAATCATCCGGGAGTAAAGATCCATGATCACCGCCAGAAACAGCCATCCTTTCCTGGTCGGGATAAAGGTAACATCCGAGACCCATTTCTCATTGGCTCTGGCTGCTGTAAAATCTCCACGCAGAACGTTCTCAGCCGGTCTTTTCGTATGTCGTGAATCTGTCGTTACAACGAATCGCTTATGCACTTTTGATTGGATGCGCTCTCTGTGCATCAGGTAGGCTATAGTGTTTTTTCCGACCTGCTCTCCCTGATCCACCAACTCGGCATGAACGCGGGGTGCTCCATACAGCTCCCTGCTTTCAATATGGGCCTGCCTTATTCTCGTGAGCAAATACCTGTGTCGCTTGGCTCGCATGCTCTCCGGTCTATCCAGCCAATCATAGTAACCACTCTTGGATACCTCTAGCACCCGACACATAACCGCCACTTTAAACTGCGTTCCCTGCGATCTGATGAACCGATACTTCACTTCAGTTCCCGCGCAAAGAACGCTGCGGCTTTTTTTAAGATTTCGTTCTCCTCCCTGACTTGCTCCAACTCGCGTTTTAACCGGGCTATTTCTTCTGCCGCGGAGCCTTTTTTAGATCGGTTTCCAGAACCGGGGAAGGCCGCTCCACCACGCTGATCTGTTTTCTCTTTCCATTTGTAAAGCTGATTCCTTCTGATTCCTAACTCCCGGGCCAGGTCCGCCGGGTTCTTTTTACCTTCCTCAAGAAGTCGGACAGCTTCAATCTTAAACTCTCGCGTAAATACCTTCCGCCTTTTCATTGGACACTCCTTTCAACTTCGTTGTATATTCCTTTTCGAAGTGTCCGTCAAACTGGGGTAGGTTCAATTTGACCCCATATTCCGTAGACTAAAAAGGAGTATTATCCGAAGCGAGCTCCTTTTCAAAAATAGCAATTTCGTCGTAATCTGGATTGAAGTCGGCTATCAATGCTCTTCTTCGATTTTGAGCTTTGTTCTCTTCAAAAAAGACTTCAGGTTCTTGAATGAATCCCCTTTTAACAAGCGTCAAAATCCATATTTTTCTTATTTTATGCATGTCCTCTCATCCTCTTAAACCAGCTATAAACATCCTTATACTCTAAGAAATTACAGATGTCAGATAGTCCGCTCATTCTAAATGTAGGTCGATTAATTTGTGAGAGAAAAAGCGAGCGCCTTACGTCATTAGAAACGATGCTAAATTTTGGTCTTAAATTTGGTTCCGCCAAATACAAGTCATTAAATCTCAGTAGCCCTGAATAAATGGGTGTGGAATGTTCTACTTCAAACATGGCTTTCAATTCGCTTGAGCCTCTCTGTAACCACACTACATCTATTTCTTTAATAACGTCATAGATTTTTTCATATCTCGTCGGCAATTCAGTCCTACAAGGAAACTTATCTGCTAAATCCCAATCAAGTTTGTTTCTATCATTTGACGGTATCCATAGATCATATCCTTTCAAGGAACCGATCGATCCAATAAAAGTTTGAATTTGAGAATGGCTGAATTGAGGTAAATCTTCTAATTTATTTTTATCAATTAAATCGTCTAAGTTATGCCAGCCAATAAAACCTTCTATATTGAAACGACCAGCGTTAGCAATATACAATTCATTTTCACCATCATGATAAATTTGTGCCTTATATTGACCATCGGAAGCGGGTGTTAAAGAATTGAAAATTTCTTCAAAATCTGGATAAGGAATAAAAGCGGGTTCCGTTTGAGTATTCCATAAAAAACATATAACAGAATTAAATCCTTCTAGTTGCTTCAAATCATCTTTTCTTAATCCATAAAAAGATTGATTTCTACTATGAACTTTAGAGTATCTTATATAGATTCGGGCTACGCCATTACCAATTTCATATAAAGACAAACTCCCAGGCAATTTTTTTAGCTTGCCATATTTGTTCGTTAAATGTTCCAAAAAGGCTGTCTTGAACGGATTCGGCATATATTGACAATGAAGTTTCTTAGTTTACCCAAAGATCGCCTAGGTTCTTTCACAGGGGTTGCAGGAGCATTTACTGCGTTTTGACCTTTGGAGCATTTTCCCCCCAGATATTTTTGCGGAACACGAATAGGATCAGGGAAAAATCTCTTGAAATATTTACTTTCCGAAACATGAGGCAACTCTACTTGATATTAAAATTTCGGTCAATATCTGAATTCCTTTTGGAAAGAGAGACCACAGGAAGGAAAGGATATAACATAATATTTCCTGGCACCATGTTCCCCGTCAAACACAAAACCCCGCACTCTTTTGAGAAACGGGGTTTCAATAATCTCTACGGCACCGCCCTTACAAAAAGGGTTCAGATTAGTTGTTAACCTTTTGACGATGGCCTATGTAAATATGCTTCTTTTTGTGCTCCTAATTCCTTGAAAAGTCAAGGGACAAAGTTCTCTCATAATTATTTAAAAGGATGCATCTCCGTTAGATGCCGGCATACCACTCGTATCCATTGTCTTCCCAGTAACCCCCTTTCCCCCCGGCTACCCTGGAAAGATCTTCGACGATTTCAAGGCGCATGACATACTTCGCCATTTTGTAGCCAAGCTGCCGCTCCAATCGTAGGCGCAGCGGTGCGCCGTTTGCGATTGGTACTGGCTTGCCATTCAGTTCATACGCTAGTATCGTCTGCGGGTGGAAAGCGTCTTCCATGTCGATGCTCTCGTAATAGGGGGAGCTGCCGTCTTCTTCCATCGGGTCCGCGCAGTGGAAAACGACGTAACGGGCATTGGGCTTCAGATGTGCTGCTTCGAGGAGCGCACTAAGGCGCACCCCCTTCCACATGCCAATGGCGCTCCACCCCTCAACGCAATCATGGCGCGTTATTTGGGTGCGGCTGGGGAGCTTGCGAATGTCGGCAAGCGAAAGAGTCATGGGCCGTTCAACCAGGCCGCCTACCTCGAGGCGATAGTGCTTGAATCCTTTAGCCGCCAGCTTCTTGTATATCGGAGTATCCGGCATCGATGTCCCGTTGCTGCGGAATTGCGGTGACAGATCGGCCTCTGTGAATTCCTGCGCCATCGCTTTGCGCGGCAGGATCAGCCTTTGAACCTTATACGTAGCCTTTTCGCCTAAACCCAACACCTTGGGGAACCAGGTGGTTTCCGAAAGTTTTTCGCAGCCGCTAAGCACCAATACGCCTGCGCCTGCAAGAAAGCGCGTCATGAGACTGCGCCGGGTGAGCTTGTCGTCATTACCCATGATCCGCCTCCGATTCGACTCTGTAATATCCCGTAATCATCGAGCGAAGATTGTTCCAGAAGCCGGTGATGATTACCATAAACACGTGAATGAACACGAACAGCACCAGCGCCCCGGCGACGATGAAATGGATCGTCCTTACGGCTTGCCGGCCGAAAAAGATATCGACCCAGCCGGGGGATAATGCGTCCATCGCCGGCGACATACCAAGTCCCATCAGGATCATCAGAGGGAGAAGGAAAAAGATCACCGCCAGATAGGCGCATTTCTGAAGCACGTTGTAGTTCTTGGCCGCCTCGCCTTTGGGATGCCGAAAGAGCAGATGATCGATAATCGTTCTGCCTATCGAACGCAAATCATGCTTCGTGGGAATAAGATCCCGCAGCAAATGCCTGCTGACAATTGCGTAGGTCACAAAGGCGACGCCGTTTACCACGAAGAGCCAGGCGATGAAGAAGTGCCAGCGCCGTGCCATGGACAGCCATCGATTGTCGGGTATTGTAAGCCAGGAGGGGAAGCTGCGTCCGGTTAATTCTCCCTCCGAGTTTATGGAGGCGCCGAGAAATCCGGTTGTGTTGAATTCATGGCCTAGGATGCGGGTGACGCCGCCGGAGATGTCGCCTTCGTCATCTTCTACGCTTCTCAGCTCCAGTACGGCGGGAGCACCGTTGTAAGACTGCTTGCCCCAGTAGAGGGCAGGATGCGCGTCGAAAATATTGAGGCCGCTCATCAGGAGTGTGGCAAGAAAAACGACGTTGCACCAGTGCATAATGCGTACTGGCAATGAATGCCTGTAATAGGGATATCCACCCGAAGCGGCGCGGCTCAACTTCCTCCATAATTCTCTTAGCCAATCGCTCGCGAGGACTACGGCGCGCGAAACGGCATTGCGCAAGCGAATCATGAGCACGGACAACAAACGCCGGCAATACGAGAACCCGCTCGCGACGGCGCGGCTTAAGTTCTCAATAATTTTTCTCAGCCTGCCGTATATGGTTTCGCTTATTCGTCCCGCCATGATGTATGGCTCCCGGTATCCTGTGGGAGATTCTTATACGATATTTCTTGTTGATGATTTAATTTTAAGACAAGCGTATCTGTTTTTCCAGAACTTTGTGCGCGTTCAAGAAAGTCTTATTTTTGTTGCGCTAACACCCACAAGTCCTCAGTACAGGCGATTCAACTATATCGATGATTACGATTTGAAATGTTCAATGAAGAAGGCAGGACCATTTCTGATCCTGCCTTTCTTTAAGGTCATCAATTTATGCATTCACTTTAAGGCAGTGTATATTTAGTCGTTGATTTAACATAATTTTGTCCAATTCCTTCTACAGATGAACGTACTACAGTTCGAGTCATTTCGAAACTGCCCTGTATTCCAGCGGCTTTCCCAGTTCCTCCGGTGATAGTACCGGTTCCCTTCGTAGAACCCATACCACCTGGTTTTTGTTGTCCGGCAAATTTATATGTATAAAGACCTTGTCACGATTTTCATTTTCAGCGACTTCTGTTGACTGCTCACTGGACGAATTCATACGGGTCAGATGTCAGCACGAATTGACAGTTGCTTGGCGCAGACATTCCGGTAGCTGATCTGAAATAGCAGTCGAGTCCAATTTGAGAATTCGTATTGTCGATTGAATGGAACCCGAGCCGTTTCATCTCCTGGTATGCATCCTCACCGGGCATACCTTCTACGAGATGTCTGTATAAGCCTATCACGAAACCAGTACGATCCTCGCCGTCACGATCATGGACGTAAAGGGGGTAGTAACCCGGGTCTTTGAGAATCGCTATGATTTGATTCACGCGCTCATCCGAGGGTTTAAAAATTGAATCCGGAAGTTTCATAGATATGAATGTAACCCCGTTTTTATCAGCGGCTTTACGTTCGGTTTCTATTATCCTACCGTTTGTTTCGAGGTTGAGAATAGTTTTGATATGGAGCTCATCATGAAGAAGTTTTACGCCTTTATCCAATTTCTCCTGTAGCTGATATGTCCACTGTGCCGGATGTCCGATTTGTCCAACGATTGGAACTGCTCCTCGATAAATACCATACTTTAGAGGGTCAGGTGCGTTACCGGGAGCCGGTTTACCGACAGAAACGAAGTGGAAATGTTCAATGACTTTAGTGACTTCCGCTACTTGATGATCTACGCGAGGATCTTTTGCATCGTTGACGGTGGAATAAGAAATATTCGAACAAGCATTCAGTGTCACGAAAGGTAAAAACAAAAAGATGCATGCACAAATAAAATACCTCATTTCAAATTATCTCCTCTCTCATGTGGTTAAATGAATCTATATAATGATGGCTCCAATGTGTTTGCCGCGTTCTCTTAAATGAATAAATGGTTTCAGTAATCAGCCCATGGTACCCTCACGCAATGTTAAAAGGTTTATGAATTTTAATCTGTAACTTTACATATGTGTTGTGATTACCACGATTACCATTTCAAATCTACAATGAAAAGCAAAAGAGGCAGTTTGTGGACTTCAGGAAGTACAGGTTTAAAGGGGCTTGCGCTCGTCACGGCAGGCGGGTCATGTCGCGGAAGTCGATGCCGGGACTCGTATAGGTATCCGTACCGACGATTGCGCCGCGATGGTCAATCCAATAATAATTTGATCCACTCTCGACTTTGAATTGTTTGCCGTATTGCGGATCGACCACATCCTCAACGCCCAGGGTCGCGTTGGAGCGGCGGCGGCTGATTTCGTCCATTGTCTTAGAGCGCTTCCAATATGAGTCGCTGAGGATCTTGGAAATCTCCTCGTTGGTGCGACTGACGATCTTCGAGGTGTTGGCGGTGACTTTCTGCTGCATCGCAACCCATTGCGGGTTCGGCTGGCCCGTCTGAATGATGTGCGCGAGGACTTCCTGCGCCAGTTCTGTTTTGTCCTCTGCGGCAAGAAAACCGATCAGATGCTCGACGTGCCAGACGGTTTGCATGAGCAAGGTGCCCGCGAAGTAGTAGCCTTTCATTGGCTGACCGTTGCAACGGCACGTGAACGCCACCTCGCCCGCATTGAGATTCATCGGCAGACCGTAAGAAGCATTGAGCTTATTGATCGCCGCGACCGCATCGGGCCGGTCACGCTCTTCCGTGAACATCAGTTGGCTGCAACCGCGCGTCACCGTGCCGGCGACGTACTCCTTCACAAATTGGCGTCCCGGCTTGTACCGCATCACCATCTGGCGCACGCCATAGCCCGGCGAATACCATGAGCCTTCCTGGAATCCCGTCCGCGCAAGCATCTGCGACGGTAGCGTGAAGTACGGCAACGCGGCGTCGCCGCCCGTGAGCCGAACCAATCCGTCTGGTGAGACAACCTTCCAGGCAAACCGCGTGTCGGTGGGTGCCGCGCGGAACAATCCGCCGCTGGTGTTCCAACCGCGCGGCACTTCCAGTGTGAACGCGTTTTCCTTGGGATCATGCCAGCGCACGTAATCAATCTTGGGCGCTGCCTTGCCTTTGGGCAGTCCTTTGGCCGGCGGGCCCGTGGCGCGGAAACTCTTGAAGATTCGCGCGAACGTGTCCTCCGACTCGCGAAAACGCGGCTCTGGCGCGGTCATCGCATAGACAAACGCCGCGCTGCCTTTCGAGCTTGTCACCCACGTGATCGCGCATGCCGCAACGTCTGTTCCGGTACGACCATAAGAGCGCACGGCATGATCGCCGAGCATTTGGGCTTGTTCCCATCGGACGCTCGGCCAGAAACGGCTGGCCATCCGGCTGAGCACGGCTGTAGCGGAGGACGCCTGCAACGACCCCGCGACGAACACAGGCCAGATGATGACCTGTTCGCGGCCGTTGCCTTGAAGCTCAACACGACCAGAGTTCTTGTCGGTGCGGACTTGCCAGCCGCTGGGGTGAAGCATGGAAAAGTTCGCGTCCTTGTGCGTCGTCCAACCCTTTGGTGTAGGTGGAAGGTTTGTTTTGTCCGCACCGGCGTTGCCGCAACCGATGGGGAACAAGATGAATGTCAAGAAGATCACCGCGCACGCAACGCGCAAGACATGAGTGAAGGTTTTCATGTGCGATTGCCTCCTGATTCATGGTTGCGGTAGCTTTGGCAGCCACGCCGCCTCCTGAGATGTCGCAGCAATAGCAAGTACTGGCTTTGGAATGGCAGAAATACAAGTAATCTTTTCATACTATCCCCCATGATAGATTTCTTGCAGACCAACACTGGATGTTGGTCAAGAGAACGTTGATTGATTATCAGACTTTAATTCCAAAGACCCTTGATCCGGTCGTTGATCGTCTCATCCGTTACGTCTGCATATACCAGCGTTAACTGAATGCCGACGTGCCTCAACTCAGACCGTCTGAATATCAGTCGGTTTCATAACAAGCCAGTATTTCACCAAAATAAAGGGTATGATAATCCTTTTTGGGATAAAGGGATGAATCATAATCCTTGTCAAGATGGGCCGGGTCCATGGCAGACTTGTAGATGATTCTACACTCGTAATGACGCCCTCGGGTTTTAATGATCGGCGAAGCGACCTGGCGGCTATCGGTCGTTTCCAGGTTACACATCTTAAACTTGTCCACGTTCCGGCCGGATTTCGAGCCGCAATAGGCAGTTTCTTTGTGCATGTCTCCCGCCGGGACCGTAACGGTAAAATCCTTGGCCGCCTCGATGATTCCAAAGGTGTGCCGACTAGACCGCACTGCCACCATCATGATCGGTTTGCTCCAGACAACTCCGAAGGTGGCCCAACCGATGGTCATGGTGTTAAGTGCATTTCCGGATTTAACGGTTAAGAAAGCACCCTCTTTGATCTTGTTGATGCTATCCTCGGTAACGCTCATGTAGTCCACATCTTTCATGGAAAGCTCCTTTTGTTATTTTCTAAGATCATGTACCATATTTTAAGTCAGAGTTCTGTGATCTTTTGAGTATTATAGGTTGAAACGTTGCATTCAAAATGAAAATTCCAAAAAAAACATTACAGGAAGAAACAAAGGGGAATTAGCTCGCCAATAAGGACGAAAATGGGCACTGGAAAGAGGAGGTTTTTTTCCTTTCAGTGTTAAGCCTGGATACAAGCGCCTCAGGAGGATTCAAGATCGGAACCAAAGAACAATGCTGTAATGATTTCATCTGAAAGGATGCTATAACATTGGTCAAACTCATCACGAAGTGGCCGCGCATTGTCAACACACCACTCGGAAAATAATTGTTGCCCACCGGTATAATGAAATATCTTAGAAAACAATTCCTTTTCGTCTCTTACTTGAATAACTTTTACCTGTACATCCATCTCTAACTTGAGTGGCGGATTTAATTCCCATTTGCCGGTGAGGCCAAAGCGTGTGACCGAAATCTGAAAAATCGTATCTATACCCCTGTTAGCCAAATGCCCATACGTTGCCTTTTGGTCAATTGAAGTGGGACCATAACCCTCTAAAACGGTGAAATGTCCTCTTGTCTTTTTCTGAGCCTCCTTTACAAAATGGTCACGAAATGTTTCTTGTATCTTTAGTTTCGCAATAGCCTCATTAATGATACTTTCAGCCTCATCAACCTTTTTCGCCGGTTCCGCTTTCACTGCTCCTACCACACCGCCAGCTATCCCTCCGACCGTTGCCGCAGTTACAGCGAGTGCTAAAATTATAAGAGCAGCTATACCACATCCATCTCCGCTGCAACGACCGCCACCGCCACTAAACGGTGCTACAAATGCCTTTCCTGACCAATCTACAAAACCTCGCCCCGCACCAGCAAGCCATCCCCTGGCAGGCTTATCGAGTATGACTTGCGGTGTAAAATTGCCATGCACGACACCAACTGAACCGAGTTCACATTTGGGAATCTGCTTGGCTGTTTGTGCGCAGCCTAGTGGAAAAACTAAGAAGAAAATACAAAGCCAGATAAGTATAAGATAGTTTTTGGGCACCGGCATGATTTTTTGTCTCTATCGGAGTAGTTCGGTTCTCCCGATGCTAAAGGTCTAGGTTTCTTTTTCCTCTTTATATCAAACAAAAACCCCGCACTCTTTTGAGAAACGGGGTTTCAATAATCTATTCACGGCACCGCCCTTATAAAAAGGGGTCAGATTAGTTGTTAACCTTTTGCCGATGTCCTATGTAAATATGCTTTTTTGTGCTCCTAATTCTTTGAAAAGTCAAGGGACAAGTTTAATTTATAATCGTTTGAATACATATTATAGAGGGTAAAGCTGTTTAACTTCTTGCCCCCTACTTTCTATGTTCTTCACCCATTCCTCCGTGTCCTTGAGACTGTTGATGTTCTTTATTCCCACCTTGATGTTGCTGCTTGACTTGTGGTTGATGTTGTTGCCGTTGTTGAACCTGTGATTGTTGTCTTTGTTGTTCTTGTCTCTGTTGATGAGGTTGCTGAACCTGTTGTGGCTGTTGCCTCTGAGGTTGATGTTGTTGCTGCATCCGGGATTGTCTTTGTTGTTCTTGTCTCTGTTGCCGCTGAAATTGCTGATGTTGCTGAACCTCAGGTCTCTGTTGATATTGTGCTTGCCTCTGTTGTCTTAAGTCCTGTCTCTGCTGTTGTGGTTTCGGTGAATAACCCTGAACACCCCAAGTTCTGTTCTTTTCCCAATATCGGTTAGTCTGCCAGCTCTTCCAGTTCCGTTGAAGTTGCGAATGAGGAACCTGTTGATAATTCCAGCTGTGACCATGCCAATTGTGGTTGTGATAGTTTCCTCTCCAATGTGGGTCTACATCATAATAAAAACTTGGAACCCTATTGTAATAACCCCAACCATGATCATGATAATGTGACCGATACCAGCGACCTTCCCACGGACGCCACCACCAGCCATTCCAGAAGAACAGGTCTACCTCGATATGGGGAACAACGTAAACACCATTGGTATCAGGTAATACTACCACAGCCGGGGGCGCCGCGAATACGACAGGCGGCGGCAGGGCAATTCCGACACTCACATTTACCTCTGCCAGTGTCGTGATAGGAAAGATACTTAGCAATACCAAAAAGATTGTTCCAAAAAATAACTTCTTCATTTTGTCTTCTCCTTTAGCCGACTTCGATGCCACACAGGTTAAAAATTAAGTTAATCATAATCGAAACTGTTCAGTCTCTGTCGTGTCCTTTGCCATGATCATGATCACCTTTTTTGTCTTTCTTTCCGTGTTCCTTTCCGTGTTTTTTGTCACGGTTCTTGTCATGTCCCTTGCCGTGCGCCTTATGATGCGGCACATAGACATCGTTGTACCATTTGTCGCGTACGAAATAGACAGGTCGTCCGCAAGCATTATATTTCTTACAGTGCTTGTTCCAGTGCTTCTCATGACCAGGAGGCACGTGCAGATAAATCGGCTCCACGACAGAACCTGGCGCGGGTCGAATCACGACGGGTTCTGGGTAAATGAGTTGCGGTTGAGGAGCGTTACCAATGTCAATGCGTCCATAGAAGCCAGGCTGGCCGGCACTGATTGAGACACCGACATCGGCAGCGTGTGCTGACACGGCGAATACGGTCATCAATAATGACGAATAGAAACTTTTTCATGCTTGGTCCCCTTTTTGTTGGTGTTTTATACCCTTCGACGGCGGAAGTCAGTGTGGGATAAGCGGTCTTGTGTGTCGAGGAAATTGACATCAGCGTTTTCATTCTAACACCTTCTTCCCATTGGTCTTGATCTTAGGTTTAGCAAGAACCATTCCATGTTTGTTAAAAATTATTTTCATGTGATAATGATACATTGCAGATGCAGAGGCGAAACAAAATGCAACTTTTGAGGAAGTATTCACCACTTCTTGTGGAATTATTCCCTAACGTTATTGTTTATCTATTGTGATTATTACGGTGTGAAATGTAGAATGTTGAGACGAAAAAGCGGAGTGTCACTTACAGGAAGAACAAAGGGGAATTAGCTCTCCAATAGGGATAAAAATGGGCACCGGAAAGAGGAGGTTCTTTTGTACTGACCCCAAATATTGCTCTCACCTACTCATCAATAGAGCATATTGTGATTATGAATTAATGATTATGGGGAGAGATGTTTAAGCCGCTTTTCTTTGAATCAGAGAACTGATTCCCCGTCTATTATGTGTCTGTGTATCTGTGTGATAAAGGCAGCGTGAAATAGAATGTCGCTCCCTCATCTACTTTCCCTTCTGCCCATACCTTTCCACCGTGCATGAGGATGACGCGGTGGATTATGGCGAGGCCGACCCCCGTGCCCTCGAAGTCAGGGTTGTTGTGCAGCCTCTGAAAGATGCCAAAGAGTTTGTCATAGTATGTCATGTCAAAGCCTATGCCGTTGTCTTTGACATAATACACATCATCATCCCCGTCTGTATAGCCCCCGGCTTCAATCTCCGCGGGATCTTTGTACTTCGTAAATTTGACGGCGTTGGCAAGGAGGTTGGCATACACCTGTTTGATGAGGGTCCTGTCCCCGTATGCGGAGGGCATGGCCTGGATATTCAGGGTCATGTTCCTTTCCGGGTTGATGGTTTGCAGCTCCTTCCATACATCCTTTATAATCCCTTCCATCTCCAGATTCGCTATGGACATCTTCGCCCTGCCCAGGCGGGAAAGCGTCAGGATGTCCTCGATGAGCTGGCCCATCATCTGGGAGCTCGATCTTATGACATTGAACTTGCGCATCGAGTCTTCGTCAAATTCATGCCCGTGTTTCTTCAGGAGCATGCGTGCGTAGCCGTCGATGGCACGCAACGGGGCACGCAGGTCGTGAGAGATTGAATAGCTGTAACTCTCCAGTTCCTTGTTGATCTCTTCCAGCTTCGCTGTACGTTCCGCAAGGGCTTGCTCTGCTTTCTTGCGCTCGGTGATGTCGTAGACAGACGCCATTGTCGCCTGACTGCCACCGTAATCGACTGAGTTTACAGACAGCATGGCCCAGAAGGGCGTTCCGTCCTTGCGCTTGAGCTCCACCTCGTGATCCATCAAAAAACCTTTAGACCCCACGGCATCCATCATTTTGCGCCTATCCTCCGGGTTACGCCAGAGTTCGGAGGCATTCAGGTGATTCAATTCCTCCTGTGTGAAGCCGAAAAGCTTCTCGTAGGCTTTATTGACGTAAAGGAATTTTCCATCGGGTGAGCTTACGCCGACGGCGAGCGAAGAAGTCTCTGTAAAAGCCCTAAAACGTCCCTCGCTCTCGCGCAGCGCCATTTCACGCGCCTGCACCTTCCCGGCCATTGTGTTGAAGGCATCTGCCAGATCCTGGAATTCCGATATATGATTGATCTTGACCTTCTCAGGCACTTCCCCTTGCCCGAAAGCAAACGCGTGACTGCTCAGCGCTTCAACGGGGCTCGTGATCTTGCGGGAAAGGGCCAGAGCGACAAGGAATGCGGCAAGCGAAACGGACAGAAACAGGAGGGCACTTTTAGCAATAGAGCGGATAATGGGCCCGGTTACTTCTTCTTCTCTTGTTGCGGCAGTCACGGCCCAGCCGATAGAGGAAACAGGCGTTGCAGCAGACAACCGCATCTTTCCCTCATAGGGCGCATATACTGCCCTATCGGCGACCTCTTCTCCCTTGAGTACTTTTTCAAGCCTGGGATACAGCCTGAGCCAGTTGCGCTCCTCCCATGTAGCGTTAATAGCAGGATAACGATAGACCAGCATGCCCTTGTTATCGACAATGGCATAGCCTCCTCCCTTGTGTCTTTCAACGGCGAGCCGGGGTTCTAATTTTTCGGGGGCGATAGCGGCAAAGACAATGCCGAGCAGAGCCCCCTTCCCGTCGCGAATGCCGCGCGAGATGCCAAACACCGGTTCCCCGGTAGTCTTTGCAATTATAAGCTCACTGATCATCCATTCACGTCCATTGGCGACATCACGAAAATACGATCGGTCACTGTAATCTACGCCGATCATGTCAGGATTGCTTGAATAGATCGCAACACCCTTCGGATTCAACCAGGTGAAATCGCGGACAGCTTGGTAGTCCCGGCTCGTCTTAAGGACCCGGGTTATGTCCCTGGGAGTCATCGGCTGCGAGGAGGTTATCGCAAGACCTATTGCAAGCTCTTGATGGAGGACATCCTGTACGAATGATTCAAACGACTTTGCGACTGCACGGGAAATTTCGAGATTTGATCGAAACTCTGAAGCCCGTTGAGCCTGATAACTGTCATAGTATATGTAGGCTTGAATGGCCAAGACAGGGATGAGAATAAGAAGGAGAAGCATGATCAGTCTACTTTGAATGCTCCTCCCCTTTTTTTGCCGCAGTTCAGTCATGCTTGCTTCTCTCTCTGAAGTCGCCGGGCCATCAGTTTGTGTCTGCCGGGTTACTTGATTTTTTTAGTCTCAATCTTTAGGAGGTTATTTATACACCAAAATCATAGATTTGTGTGAGAGAAAGAATTAGCTCACATCAATTACCGACAGCAAGCTTCATTGTTAACATCTACTAATCCACACATTCAATAATTAAGAAAGCCTCTCAATTACCATTTGTAATTCTCAACTTAAATCACCAAGGTCACTTGACAGGCGAGAATGCGTTATGTTATGTACGAGCAACATCAACTAATCGCACAGTGCGTCCAGGAACAGAGAAGATTAACCTGACAAAAAAACAAGGAGCAATCACCATGAACAAACTGCTACTCACCGCGATGGGCTGCATTGTCTTTTGGTCATACGGTTGCAGTTCTCCGATTCTGAAACAGGATATACCGGTATCGACAAATCCCATGGGTGCAAAAATCTTTGCGAATGGTCAACTTGTGGGTCAGACACCGACCACCATTTCCCTTGATCGCAACCGTGAACACATCCTGACCCTGGTCAAAAATGACTACCGTCAGGAGGACGTAATAATCAAAAGGCAGTACCAACAGGACAAAGTACTCATGAGATCTGTTCAGTCAGGCGTTGATGCGGGACTCTTCTTCAAAGATGCCAGGATGGGAGTGCAACGTAGTGCAATGTCCATGTACAATCAGGAACATACGGGAGAAGCATACGTTCTGGTACCAGTGGCTGTGACGGTAGATCTTACCCCGCTCGATGTTAGTCGGGCAGGCGCGAACACCGGAGCCGTCAAAGCTCAAAAAAGAAGTCCGGCTTCACAGCCGCCTGTGACAATCGAATCCGCACCCATTGATAGGCGCGAAGTGTCAAAGGAGCTGCTCAAGACCGGAATAACTGCCGCAACTGCACAATCCAATCCGCTTGAAAAGAAATGGGAGACTTCGTCTTCATCGAGAAGCTACACTAAGCCGGATGGTACGAGAGTCCAGGAGAAATCGAGCACAAAGGCCGGCGTCGGCATTGATCCGGCAGGCCTGGTCGATGTTATCAATGTACTCTTTAAGTAATCTGTTGCTTTTAGAACGTCTCAAGCCTTCTGATACGGAGGATAATTTTGTATGAAAAAAATCGCTTCAATAATTTTTGCTGTTGTCATCTTCTTCTTAGTAACCAACATCACGATGGCTTTCGACATTAAGACACTTGACGCGGTAAGCGTTTTGATGCCAAAAGCAAAAGTTCTCTCCCTGCTGGGGCCCCCTGATGAGATCGGCAACCTGGGGAAAGGTCTAAGAACGGAAATATACAAGGTCTCCAAAATGGATCCTATGGTGGGGACGGGCTGCATATACGACGATGACCAGTATCTTAAAGGACAGGCATTTATCTTTAAAGGCAACCTGGGCAAAAAGTCAGTTGAGGCAATAGAGAAGTGTGGATTTGCCATTCTGGAGAAAAAGGAAAACTTTTCCCTCCTCTCCGGCAAGGATGACGATACAGGCCTGCCTATAATGGTGACGGTGCTGGAGGATGGTGGCATGACAACAGTCATCGCTTTCGAGAAGAATTTCTACGATCAACGAGTAAAATAGCGGGATTTGATGTCATAGCAACATTTCCTGACGTCAGGGGAGAGTTTAAGCAGTAACGAAACACAGAAACGATTTAATTCTAGAAAGGCAGGGTCAGAAATGACTCTGCCTTTTTTATTTTCATCGATAACGATTATAGATTGTAATGTAGCGCAGAAGGGCAGAATAAAGAAACAACATTACAGGAAGGAAGGGACGGAATAGAGATCCTCGACGCCACGCTTTTACGAAGGAAGCAGAAGCGCTCTTTTATGCTTGCCTAAAAAGGAGGGAACGATTATTGTGCGCTGAGCCGATTTCTAGAGTACAAAAGAGCTTGAATATAACTAAAGAACTTTATCGTGAGGTTCGGAGATGGCAGGTTTTCGGGTTTGGATCCTTTGCGCAATCTTCTTCTTCTCAGGCGCTGCCGCACTGATCTTTGAGACCCTTTGGTTTCGCCAAGCAGGTCTGGCCTTCGGCAACAGCGTTTGGGCCTCCAGCCTCGTACTGTCGAGCTTCATGGCCGGTCTGGCGCTTGGAAATGGCCTAGCGATTCGCTTCGGCAAGAACATCCATCGGCCTGTCATCCTTTATGCGGGGATCGAGGTTGCTATTGGCGCCACAGGAGCAATTCTCGTCTTCATCATGCCCCTCCTGGCATACTGGCTTGCACCAGTACTACAGCCATTTCTGGATTCCCCGTGGTTCCTCAATCCACTGCGTTTCTCCTTTGCATTCCTGCTGCTCGTAATCCCGACCACGGCGATGGGTGCGACACTCCCGCTTCTCGTGAAGGCGCTGCGGGAGTTCGACTCAAACTTCGGTTCCGCCCTCGGACTACTGTATGGCTTGAACACCTTTGGGGCGGTACTCGGTGCAATTTGCGGCGAGTTGCTTCTCATCCCCTGGCTGGGCGTTACAGGCACAGCCCTGGCGGCTACTGCGATTAATTTCGGAGCCGGGTTAACAGCGCTCTGGCTCTCCCGTGGGCTGTCCAAATGGCCCTCTAAGAATGGTGCATTCAATGCCGACGGCTTGACTGCACGTCATTCAAGGCTGCCATGGCGTTTCATTGCTGCTGCCTTCTTTTCCGGTGCTATCCTCCTCGCCTTAGAGGTTGTCTGGTTCCGCTTCCTGCAGCTCTTCTTATACCCGACGAGTTTGGCGTTTGCTCTGATGCTCGCGGTGGTTCTCTCCGGGATAGGCCTCGGCGGCTTCGCCACCGCTCTATGGTCGCGTCACGACCACGATGCCTTCCGTCACGCCCCAACTGTTGCATTCCTCTCAGGAACGTTGTCGGTCATTATCTACACGCTTTTCTTCCTCGTGCCACATGGGTATGCTGGAAACGTCGGCCATCCCCTCGAGGTGCTTCGGTTGGCTATACCGCTTATTTTCCCTGCTGCCATGCTCTCCGGCGTCCTGTTTACGCTTACCGGGATGGCGGTCCATCGGCACCTGCTGGTGGAGGTCCATGCGGCGGGAGTCCTCACGCTGGCGAACACCACCGGCGCCGGACTTGGGTCGCTGCTCGCGGGATTTATCCTCCTTCCGCTGGCAGGCATGGAGATGTCGTTCTACCTCCTGGCAGCTCTCTATGGTGTCGTTGCCCTGCTGCTCTGGCCCGCCACGACAAAGGGGATACAGGACACGTCAATCTGGCCGCGGAGGCTGACTGCCGTGTGCCTCCTGTTCGTACTGCTTTTCTTTCCCTTCGGATGGATGCAGGAGCGCTACCTGGTTCAGGTTGCCCGCACATACGGCTATCCTGAGAAAGCGAAGGTCGTCGGGATGCGCGAGGGGCGAACCGAGACCATCCTCTATTTGCGGTCCGAGTTATTTGGCGAACCGGTGTCATATAGGCTGGTCACTAATGGTTTTAGCATGGCAGACAGCTCGGTATTTGCCAGACGATACATGAAGCTCTTCATTTACTTACCCGTGGCCCTCCACCCGAACCCTGAGAGAGCGCTGCTCATCAGCTACGGCATCGGTTCCACCGCTAAGGCGCTTACAGACACACGCAGCCTCAAACGCATCGATGTCGTCGACATATCGCAGGAGATCCTCGAGATGAATGAGTTGGTCTATCCACTCCCGACAGATTATCCCCTTCGAGATCCGAGGATTCATGTCTACGTCGAGGATGGCCGCTACTTCCTTCAGACGAGAGATCAGCGCTATGACCTGATCACCTCCGAACCTCCTCCACCCAAGCACGCCGGGATTGTCAACCTTTACACGCGTGAGTACTTCAAGCTCATTTACAACCGTCTCGCCGAAGGAGGCATCAACACCTACTGGTTGCCGATGCACAACTTCATGGAAGAAGATGCCAAGGGGATCATCCGGGCCTACTGCGATGTCTTCCAGGATTGCTCCCTGTGGCGCGGGTTCAACTTAAACTGGATGCTCCTCGGCTCACGCAATGCCAGCTACGAGCGCTCGGAGAAGGAGTTCCGAGCCCAGTGGAGCGACCCAGTAGTAGCGAGTGAGCTCCGGATCCTCGGCATCGAGGTCCCGGAGCAATTAGGCGCGCTGTTCCTCGCCGACGCTTCCGATCTCAAGGAGATGACACAGGACGTCCAGCCTCTGGTCGACAACTTTCCCAAGCGCCTGCAGGACCAGCTTCCGACTTTGAAATATCAGGCCTTCACGTATGCTCCCTGGATGGACCGCACACTCGTGCGCACCCGATTTGAACGCAGCAACTTCATCGGGAGGTCATGGCCCGAGGAACTTCGCAGAGGGAGCATTCCCTACTTCGATTACCAGCAACGCCTCGAAGAGCGTGTGGCGCGTTCCCCGGTCGCGTCCGTCGAGTCGCAGAGGCTCTATGAGAATTTAGATGCCATTCTTACGCGGACTCGGTTGAAAACGCTGGCACTCTGGTATCTCAACGTCACCGACGACGAACTGCGCGCCGTGGACCGTGCATCGAGCCAGAGCGTGCCCGAAGCGACCGTCCTGACATTTTCCGGGTACCGCGCCATAGCCGAGCGTCAGTTCCAGCATGCGGCCGACCTCTTGGGAAAAGCGTCATCGATCACGCACGTCCGTGACGTGCACTACCTCCGTCTTTATGCCCTGTGCATGGCTGGTCGAGTGCCCGAGGCGGCATCCGAAGCCCGGAAAGCCCGCGCCTGGCTCGTGATTGGAAGCGAAGATCCGGGGTTCTGGAGATTCATGGACCAGCGATTTGGACTTCGCATTCCCCACGACAGCTGACGACGGCCTAGAAAGTATTCTTCTACCTCCACATCGAGCTCGTCCCCGTATGTCGTGACATCGTTCTTAAAGCTCATCGGAGCCGCAATACCGATCAGACCATTACAATAAAAGGCTTTCACGCAAATTGTGTCACTTAACGAGACTGCTCCTGGAACATGAAGAGCTAGAAGTTTATATAGATCAGAAAAGAGTTGGCAGGGTTTATTGTTTTAAAGGGGCTTATAAGTAGCGGCTAATGTCTTTTTGAACTTGAGGGTCGACATCAACAAACTCTATTCCACAATCATAGGCTTTACGGTCAGACATATGGTTAATAGAAAATTCCTCAACCCAAACCACCGTACCTTTAACGGTAATGAAATCATTCTCACCTCGAAGAGATAATTTAAGTCTCAGGAGCGCACCAATGTCAATCTTTTCAGGAACCGTGAGACATATCCCTCCGGCACTTACACGCTTAGATCGGATTTCTCCTGTCCTGTGAGGAGAACCTTTAAGCACATCATATTTGACCTTTACGTTGAGCGGAATGCGCGAGAATTTGCTTTTTTCCACTATAGTCATATCAAATCGCTCCTGGAACTACATCATAGAGGTTATCAAAATAATATTTTGTGACCCGTGTCACGTCTTCCCTTTGAAGTCTATATCAAGAAATTCCACAAAGCTGTTTTTGGGTTTAATTTGGGTTGTAGGAGCGAAACGGGATCTATGACGGCACTTTGCACAGCTCGCTTGAGTGTTCTTGTGCTATAGGCAAATATAATAAAATTTACGAATATTTATAAAGCATCAGTTGGTCAAGAACAAATATTTGTTTTTAATACTAACATTATTGATAGAGTACCGGAAGGGTGAGAGAACCGGAATGCGATCAAATGGGTTGAATGTATTTTGTAACTCTTGACTGATGGCATCGGGGATTAGGAAATGGTTGACAATGACCTTTGAAGATAGAGCAGAAAGGGCATTATCCTTTGCTTTCATCTGGAAGGCTGCATAGCCATTCAGCTTTTCCCCTTTCACGTATTTATCCAGAAGCTTCAGGATTTTAGGAGAGATTTCAGAAACCGGAATATCGAAAAGACATTCGGCATAAGGCGGCGAAAACCTGATTGAGATTCGAACCTGTTTTTTTTGAAGCTTTTTCAGTTTACCGGCAAGGTATCCCTCAATGGCCTTGGCCGAAATCAGAATACCCACTTTGCTCTTAGAAGAGGAAAGTATCTTGAACTTTTTTGCTTTCTTTAGTTGGTTGAAGTCGATGACCGGGTTTTCGTATAAGACGGTCATGTAATCCGCCACCATATCTCCAAGTACGGCACTTTCAAACTTCACAGCAAGGGTTTTCATTTCACTTGGCTTATCTTTTGACAGCTTGATCTGAACCACAATATTTTTGCACTGAATATTCTTACCCAAGGTCTTCATTATCTCATTCTCTAAAGGCTTGGCGGTAAGCTCCGTTGTTTCTGCGGATGAGACAATGGGGAAGATAAGGCCAATGGAGATCAAAAGGAAACAAGACAGTAATCGAATCCTCTTATTTTTGTATGATTTCCCCATTTTCAATGAAGAGCTCCTTATATCCATAGCGGGTCGGATCTGAAACTGTAATTCGATAACGATCAAGCTCATCTGACTCATAGATAAATGATTTTTCCGCGCCCGGCTCCAACGGTATTTTGTCAATAAATTCCGGTTTCAATTGTTCGAGTTTATCAGGGTATCTCAGATTTTTCACATAATAGGCTTCAACAGCCTGAGATAGGACAGTCATGTCGTTCAACACCTGCATTTGGGGAGAATCTGCTTTTTCCATCGGCGGATTGTAGTGTTCAGGTCCTCCTTTTTGATAGAGGTAAAAAACATAAACTGCGATGACAATCATTACAAGCAATATGATGCCCAACAAGAATTTCAATTTCCCGCGAAACATATTAAGACATGCCCCCTGTTCTTCTATTATGCTAAATATTAATATACGTTAAATTTGGTTTGGCAGCGATTTAGCTTCTATACAGAATCTCATGGGAAATCAAACAAATGTTATTTATGGATTCCGGATAATGAATATTGTTTGAAATAGAGCATGCCCCAGAAATTATCGAACACTCTCTTTCAGGAAGAAACAAAGGGGAATTAGCTCGCCAATAGGGATAAAAATGGGCAATGGAAGGAAATGCATATTTTGTAGTGAAGCCAGTTATCGCTTACATCTACAAATATTCAGTGACGGGCAGTTATTAGAATTGAGGATTATCATTTGAATTGTAGTATCTGACATTACTAATGAGCCAAGCAAAGACTTAACCCGTTTACCTTTCGCAGTGAGTATAAATTTTCAGTGCGCGGCGTCCCGGAGCGCCGGGGCGGACATGTTGGGCAAACCCTGTGACCGATCTCCGCCTCTTTGCCGAGGGCGATGATATAGAGCTTGAAACTGAAGGTATTTTTCAGCTTTGAAATGAGACTTCTCTTAAGACATCTATATGATCAAGAGCCATACCTGCACCTTTTGCAACTACACAGAGGGGATCGTCCGCGACTGCAACGGGAAGCCCGGTCTCTTCTTTTATAAGAAGGTCGAGATTCTTCAAGAGAGCCCCACCTCCGGTTAAGACAATGCCTCTTTCGACAATATCTCCGGCTAATTCCGGTGGGGCATTTTCCAGAACATCTCTTATTGTAGCTATAATAATATTTACCGGTTCCATGATGGCTTCCCTTACTTCTTCGGAATTAATCTCGACTATCGTCGGAATGCCACGTACAATATTTCTTCCTTTGACGTTGAGTGTCCGCAACTCTCGATCCGGGTAAGCGCACCCAATGGTCGTTTTTATAATTTCTGCCGATCGTTCCCCTATAAGAAGGCTGTATTTTCTCTTCATATACTGGATGATTTCCTCGTCCATTCTGTCACCGGCAATCCTCACAGACTTTGAGTAGACAATGCCCGACAGGGATATTACGGCTACTTCAGTGGTTCCACCACCGATGTCCACAACCATGGAGCTTGTCGGTTCCATCACAGGCAGTCCAGCACCAATGGCTGCTGCCATAGGCTCTTCAATGAAGTACATTTCCCTGGCACCCGCTGATTCCACGGTTTCCCTCACTGCCCTTCTTTCCACCTGAGTAATGCCCGAGGGTATCGATACAATAATTCTGGGGCGGATCAGCGATCTGCGTTTGTGAACTTGTCGGATAAAGTGTCGGATCATGGCTTCAGTGATCTCGAAATCAGCGATGACTCCTTCTCTCAGGGGTCTAATTGCCACTATGTTGCCCGGGGTTCGGCCTAACATTTGTTTGGCTTCCAAACCGACAGCAAGGACTTTCTTTGAACCTCGTGAATCTTTGTTAATGGCAACCACCGAAGGTTCATTCAACACAATCCCTTTGCCCTTCATGTAAACGAGTGTATTTGCCGTTCCCAAATCTATGGCGAGATCGCTGGAAAATTTTCCAAGAATAAAATCAAATAGCAAAACCTCTCCTCCTTACTTTTATTAACTTCAATTCATAGTGTACATCACTTTACCATGAGAAATTAGATCTCATTAAATTGTCAAAACAAAAGGCAGGGTCAAATGGCTCTGCCTTCTTCATCTTCAGCAATAACTATTATGGATTGTAATGTAGCATAGAAGGTCAACATATGAAAATCAACATTACAGCACTAACTCCTTCTCGTTTCATTCACTACTTAACGATGACTTTATGTCCGGTCAATTCTATAAGAACGACGACGAGAATGGCTATGACGAGAATAAGGACGATGACCCCGAGACCGTCGCCTCCCACCCTGACTTCATCAAGATTCGTCGCAAGCTGATGAATTTGTGCATCCGTCATTCCGTCCAGTCTCGATTTCACTTCCGCCTTGGTCATCCCGAACTTTTCCATGGTTTCCGAAACCATTCTCATCTCAAGTGCTTTTTGAATGGAGCCAAGGTCTTCGATTCTGTTTTGAGATCCCGGAGAAGCCTGCGAAGCTATTAACCCGGCTTCCACCCGCGGGACAAATCCTATGACAATCATCACGGCAACCATATACCAAGTTACAGCTTGAACAAAGATTCGTCGCCTCATATCAAATCCTCCTTTACTATTTTCTGATCGCTTCACAACCTCATTTGAAAGCCAAAGAATGAGGCTACCCGGAACCTAGTGATCGACCATGCGTGGTCGTGCGCTACTCAATTTTGCTGAGCCTGACGACTGCAAGACCCAAACCATCGCCCAATCTAATTGAAATTATTGAAATTGATATTTGATTATAGCCTCTATTTGAAGGAATTTTCATACAGTGCGAATGGCAGGGGTTTGCTCAAATGCGCCCAAGTCATCATAATACCATACATAAACCATCTGAAGGTTTTGTCCTACAGTGTTAGCTTTTTAAGCTTTCGCATGCTTAATTTTATAGTGTTTGGTAGGTTTGATTATTGAGCAAGAAACCGGGGGATTAAACAAAGAACTCAACAGAAAGTGAGAGAAGGTCTTGGATCGGCCGCGTGATTACCTCTTGAAACAGAGTATGCAAGTCAAAATTGCCTGATGCCCCAGAGGACCTGCCGGTTCATATTCTTGAGGTTACGGCGATTATCAATTCACTCGATATACGCCACCGGATTAAAAAATCTACGTAAGAGTAGGAGACTTCCGCCCCGTATCCCGGATCGGCTATGATCATTCTTCTTGCAGTATCGTCATACCCTATCACGACCGCCGCATGACGATTCCACGCCCTCCCGGACCCTGCGGCGTGCAGCCAGAGAACGGGGATATTATTGTCAATATTTTGTTTTATCAGTTCAAGGGTGCCGTGATCTTGGTAATTGACATCGAGCTTAAGCGCCTTGAGCTGATCAAAATATTTTAGAATCGCTTGCAGCGTCATGCCCCGCTCAAGGGGAACGCCGGACTCGATCGATACCTGCATCGGATCTATTCTGTAACCATAATACTGGGCAATCATGGCTATACTGGTCAGGGCGCACCAGTTGGGATCCTGTTTCATAATAGGGAAATTTTTGAGCTTGTGTATAGTGTCGGGTGTTGCAGATGCTGTTTTTGATGCTTTTGTCTTTGGGGGCGCATTGTCTTCCCCTGTGGAAATATCTGTATTCGTGTCAGATCCCTCAACTCGTACTGATTTGGGGTTATCCACGCCTTCCGGCCGTTCATCCGAAAAATGGACTACGCCCTCACTGTCAACCCACTTGTACATTTTGGCGGCGTGTGAAGGCGCCGACAGCACCGCTATAAGGAGCACAGTCATCAAAAATTTTAGGCAGGTTGAATTAATTGCCATGTTCATAAAAAGTATTCACAGTTAATATCGTTCCATTATCTTATCGGCAGATTTTTTAAAAATGTTGATCGAAATTGAATACGGCGATGATTATGCATTACGTGGTGAAATGTTGCAAGAAGAATGGAAAGAAATGCTTATTATGTAGCGAAGTCGATTATTGCTTACATCTACGAGTTAAGCATACAGGAACTAAGGAACTATTAAGAACTGCTATTTGAAATCAAGCAATGTTCCTGTTCAGCGGCGGCAATACGCCGTCCGCTGAACAGGTTGTTAGCTAACCGTTTTTTCGCCGCCCTGTCAAAAGCCCTCGAAGACTTTTATGCTGCGATCAGGCGAGGTCGAAACGGTCAAGGTTCATGACTTTGTTCCACACCGCTACAAAGTCGTGCAGGAACTTCTCCTGGGAGTCCGCACATCCGTAGACTTCCGCCAAGGCCCGGAGTTGGGAGTTCGAACCGAAAATCAGATCGACACGGGTGCCGGTCCACTTGAGTGCGCCCGTTGCGCGATCACGACCCTCGAATACTTCATCGTCTCCCGCGGTTGCCTTCCACGTCGTGCCCATGTCGAGCAGATTCACGAAGAAGTCATTAGTGAGCGTTTCTGGCCGCTTCGTGAAGACGCCGTGCCGGGACCCTCCGAAGTTGGTCTTCAGGACGCGCATGCCGCCTACGAGCACCGTCATTTCGGGTGCGGTCAGGGTCAGCAATTGCGCCTTGTCAACCAGCAACTCCTCGGCCGATACGGCATAGCGGGTCTTCTGGTAGTTGCGGAAGCCGTCTGCGATCGGCTCGAGCACGGCAAAGGAGGCCGCATCGGTTTGCTTCTGCGAGGCGTCCATGCGCCCTGGTGTGAAGGGAACCGTCACCTTGTGACCAGCATTCTTCGCAGCCTGCTCGACGCCCGCGCAACCGGCCAGAACGATAAGGTCAGCCAGCGATACCTTCTTGCCGCCGGACTGCGCGCGGTTGAACGCTCTCTGGATGCGCTCCAGGGTTTTGAGCGCCTTCGCCAACTGGGCAGGCTGGTTGACTTCCCAATCCTTCTGCGGCGCCAGACGAATGCGGGCGCCGTTAGCACCGCCGCGCTTGTCGGAGCCACGGAAGGTAGACGCCGACGCCCAGGCGGTCGAAACCAGCTCCGACACAGACAGGCCGGAAGCCAGGATCTTGCCCTTAAGAGAGGCAATGTCCTGTTTATTAAGCAGTTTGTGATTGACGGCAGGGATGGGGTCTTGCCAGATGAGCTGTTCGGCCGGAACCTCCGGGCCGAGATAGCGTGCGCGTGGGCCCATGTCGCGGTGTGTCAGCTTGAACCACGCCCGGGCGAACGCGTCCGCGAGCTGATCCGGCTTCTCCAGGAAGCGCCGTGAAATCTTTTCGTAGATAGGGTCGAACCGCAAAGCGAGGTCCGTGGTCAGCATGCCTGGTGCGTGACGCTTTGACGGGTCGTGCGCATCCGGCACGGTGCCGGCGCCTGCTCCACCCTTCGGCTTCCACTGGTGCGCACCGGCCGGGCTCTTTGTCAGCTCCCATTCAGAACCGAACAGTATCCGAAAGAAGTTGTTGCTCCACTTCGTGGGCGTGTTGGTCCATGTGAGCTCCAGGCCGCTGGTGATCGTGTCGCCGCCTTTGCCCGTGCCAAAGCTGCTCTTCCAACCCAGACCCTGCTCCTCGATGCCGGCCGCTTCGGGCTCAGGCCCGACATGTTTCGCATCACCGGCGCCGTGGGTCTTGCCGAAGGCGTGGCCGCCCGCGATAAGGGCCACCGTCTCCTCGTCGTTCATTGCCATGCGAGCGAAGATCTCACGAATATCCTTGGCTGCCGCGATCGGATCCGGGTTGCCGTTCGGGCCTTCCGGATTGACATAAATCAGGCCCATCTGCACGGCAGCAAGCGGGTTTTCGAGGTCCCGTTCTCCGGAATAGCGCTTGTCGCCACCCAGCCAAGTCTTCTCGGCGCCCCAGTAGACGTCCTGATCCGGCTCCCAGACGTCCTCGCGACCGCCACCAAAACCGAAGGTCTTGAATCCCATCGTTTCCAGGGCGACGTTGCCGGTGAGGACCATGAGGTCGGCCCAGGAAATCTTCCGGCCATACTTCTGCTTGATCGGCCAGAGCAGTCGGCGCGCCTTGTCCAGGCTGACGTTGTCCGGCCAACTGTTGAGCGGCGCGAAGCGCTGCTGGCCCCTGCCGCCGCCACCGCGGCCGTCGCCCGTTCGGTAGGTGCCGGTGCTGTGCCACGCCATACGGATGAACAAAGGCCCGTAGTGGCCGAAGTCCGCCGGCCACCAGTCCTGCGACTTCGTCATCAGCGCCGCGAGATCTTTCTTCACAGCCGCCAGGTCGAGGCTCTTGAACTCTTTAGCGTAGTTGAAATCCTCGCCCATCGGATTGGACTTGCAGGAATGCTGGTGCAGGATATCGAGCCTCAACTGGTTCGGCCACCAGTCTCGGGACGACGTGCCGCCACCGGTAGCGTGCTTGCTTTCTTCATTCATAACATTTCCTCCTTTCATCTTGATTTATTCAGATTTTACTTAACTTTCCTTTGTCTTTTATTACATTCTCGACAGTATCCGTAATACTCTAGCCTGTTTTTTGTGATCACAAAGCCCGTTTTTTTTGCCACAACTCTCTGATCAAGAGAGCGAGGGATTTTGTAATCGATGATCTTTCCGCATCTTTCACAGATCAGATTGATGTGCTCGTCAAGATTACCCTCGCAGCGATTCTCCACCCCATCGAACTGAAGAGTTGTGATGATGCCATGCCGGGCAAATTCATTGATAGTCGCATAGGTCGTGGATAAGCTCAGGCTCTTGCTTTTTTTTCTTGCTTCCTTGTATATGAAGCGTGCACCGGGATGAAGATGCCCTTTCTCAACTAACACGTTAATAATAGCAAGTCTTTGAGGGGTGATTCTCAATCCTCGCTCTTTCAATTTTTGAACGATTGAATCTCTTGTCATTTTGTTTTATCAGGAATCATTCCAGATTGTAATATTAGATACTCGCTGCTTGTTGTTTGTCAAGACATTCCTTAAAGCGCTATCTATTGGTCCTATGAAATACTACCCGTTCCCTGCGAAGGCTCTTGTTACAGCAAGATATGACCCGGCTCCTTAACAGGATTAGTGCATTTCGAAGGTCAAAATGAGGGAAGGGCTTATTTTCATCTGCCGCCTCTATGATAAGATGATTTAAAATAGTCAAAGGAGGTGGCAGCGATGGCGCGATATTGTGTTGACCCTGTCTGCAAGTGCAAATTCGAGGAAGAAAAGGCGATGCACAGCAGTGAACACGAGGGGAAGAAAGTTTTCTTCTGCTCCGTGGAATGTAAAGAGGAATTTGAAAAAAAACCCCTGGAGTATATGGCTGAATATCTGAGAAGCGGCGCTTAATCAGTATGTTTCTCGATAATAAAAGGAGGAAAATATGAAACAGATTAACAGAATTTATCCTGCGATCCTGATCGCCGGTTTTATCTGCCTGGCCATGATGCTGGGCGCTTATGCATATGCTGCTGATAAGAATCCTTGTGCAGAAGATATTGCAAAATTCTGCGGCAACATCAAATTCGGCACGCCGGCCATGGTGAATTGCCTTGAATCGCATGAGGCTCAGCTATCTGCTGCATGCAGAGAATACGAGGCAACGATGGAGGGGAAAAGGGGCGAGAGAATGGAACAAGCTAAGGTTTATGCCAAGTTCCGGCAGGCATGTCGTGGTGATATCGCCAGATTCTGCAGGGATGCAGACCCCAAGCAAGGCGGAACTGTTAAGTGCCTGAAAGGCCATGCAAACGAGATATCCCCCGCATGCAGCAAAGCCGTAAAAATGATAGACGTGGAAAAATAGAAGACAAGTTAGAATGCACTGGAGGTAGCAAAGCAGGGAGGGCAGAGCCGATTGGCTCTGCCTTTCTTGTCTTGTCATGATCTAATGATCTACTTGTAGTAGCCGCAGATAATAATCTTATCACCAACCTTTTCAAAAAATACATTGAAGACCTGACCTGACCGGAGAAGCCAAATTTCTCAGTATTTTGTTTTTCTAATCCAAAGGATAATCTAATTTAAGGCTTTTCCCGACTTGATTTTTCATTAACTTAAGTAAGATAGAGTAATTAGGAATAAAAGCTATTTCTGAAATCTATATTGCGGCGTAATAGTTACAATTACCAGGCTCCTCGCTCGATTAATTCCGGTCACATAATATTTTCTATAATCTATCGTTGGCGAAGATGAAAAAAAACAAGCTCCTCCTTGCTTTCCTTTTCCTTCTCTTGCTCGTCATACCTGCAGTTGTAGTTTCGCTGCAGGATGCGGGGAGCAATGATATTTATGTCGGCGCTGAAACCTGTAAAGGCTGTCATAAAGATCGCTACGAGAGCTATATAAAATCCAACCATGCAAAGAAAGTAATCCCCGATAGCCCCGCAAACAAAAAAGCCTGTGAGACCTGTCATGGCCCCGGTATGGCGCATGTACAGAAAGGGGGAGGCAGAGGGACAGGCATGTTTTCATTTATCAAGCAACGCGATGCCGATGCAAAATCATCAAGATGTCTTTCCTGCCACCAGGACTTTAGGGCCATATCTTTCTGGAACATGAGCAGGCACAAGGTAAATGGCATTTCCTGCGATAAATGTCATAGCATCCATTCAGGAACAGGAAAAAACCTCAGGGCCAAAGAACCTGCTCTTTGCATTACCTGCCATCTGAGTATAAGGGCGCAGCTAAACAAGCAATCGCACCACCCATTGAAAGAGGGCCTCATGAAATGCACCCAGTGTCATTCCCAGCACGGCGAGTTCGGGTCAAAGATGATCAAGGCGGATACGGTAAATGAGCTCTGTTATAAATGCCATTCAGAAAAGCGCGGTCCATTCATGTGGCAGCACCCTCCTGTGGAGGAGAATTGTCTGACCTGCCATGTGCCCCATGGCAGCAACCATGCGAAACTCCTGACATCGAGGCCGCCGCTTCTCTGCCAGAAATGCCATGATGCCACCCAGCACCCGGGCAACATTTACACCAGCTTCGAAACCTTCAAGGGAACAGCAGCATCGAGCAAGAATCGTATGTTTGCCCGCGGCTGTCTCAACTGTCATTCGAATATCCACGGGGGCATGGGGCCGTCAACGAGGGGTAAACACTTTGTAAGATAATAAAGAGCGCATATGAAAAGATGGATAATCTCATCGATGCTGATATTCAGCATGGCCTCATTTTCCATGGCCCTCGCCGAGGATGATAAATTATCGGGCGAGGTTTCCGCTACCGGTATGCTTACTAGTGTCGGCGGCAATAACGCCAAGTTCAATGAATACCGGGATGTCAGGGATGGTGTCTATGGCGACGTCAAGCTCAAGTATGAGTCTGAAAGAAGTTACGTTGATTTAAATGCCCAGGACATGGGCTACGATACACAACGTTACAGCATTAGAGGCGGTGTATGGGGGGACTTCAAGTTCGACCTCAATTATGACGAACTCCCTCACAACATCACCTATGACGCCAAGACTCTCTATTCGGGAGCCGGCACTTCGAACCTCACCTATCCGACACATCCACCAAGCACCGACACCAATACCTGGAATACCTTCGACTATTCGACGAAGAGGAAAAGTTACAGCGGAGGGTTCCAGGTCGACAAACTTAAGCCTTTTTTCTTCGATGCTTCGGCATCAAGCGAACGGAAGACGGGAATTTATCCCCTCGGCGCCGCCGGGACGACACCGGGGGGAATCGCCATAGAACTGCCGGCGCCGATTGACTACAGGACAGACAGTATAAATATAGCGGCCGGATATATCCGGAATCCGCTGCGCCTTTCACTTGGCTACATATACAGCAGCTTCAGCAACAGTGATCCCAATTTGAATTTCCGGAATCCCGCGACGGCCAATACAGCGTCGGCAATGGATACTTTCACGATGCCCCCTGATAACTACTACTACCAGGTCAACATGACAGGTTCACTCAGACTTCCCATGAACAGCAAGTTCGACATGAAACTTGCCACAGGGAGCGCCAAATCAGATGCGATCTTGCTTACTTCATACGTCGCCGATGTTCCCGGGGGGTTGAGGAACATTGCCCTGAGCAAGTCAACCTTTAATGGCCAGATCGACACACGCAATCTTGCCATGTCGGTGACTTCGAAGCCTCTTTCTTTCCTCGACGGCAGACTTTTCGTCAAGTATGATGAGAGGGAAAATAAGTCGGATCAGATTGCCATAACGGACCCGACGCAGACACCTTCAACTTTTACGAATCCCCTCTTTGATTACAGGAAAGTGAAATTCGGCACGGAGCTTGGCTTCCGGCTGCCAGCGAAATTCTATCTCAATACGAATTACAGCTATGGGACAATAAACAGAATGAGGGATGACATACCGGAGAACAGGGACAACACATACGGCGCTGAATTGAAATGGACAGGGCTTGATTTCATGGCGGCGAGGATCGGGTATGAAAGATTGGACAGGAAGGCGGATTTCAATACGCCGGCCGGCGGGACGAGCGACATCGAATACTTCATCAGGCGTTTCGACGCAGCAGCAAAATACCAGGATACCTACAAGGCCATTCTGGATTTCTTCCCCATGGAAAACCTGAGTTTCAGCCTGGGCTACAAGTACAAGGAAGCGAATTATCCCGACACGATCCTGGGTTTGACTGGAGAAAAGCGTGATGAATTCTACATTGACGCGGACTACCTGATAGGAAAGTGGGTGAGGTTCTTCGCCTTCTTTGATTATGAACGTATCCGGCAAGATCAGTTCCAGCGGCAGACAACATCGACGGTTGACCCCACACTTCCACCGACGGCAACGAGCTTCAACTGGACTGCATTTCAAAAAGACGAATCATACAGTTATACGATCGGAACGGACATTTTTATCATCAAGGACAAACTAACACTCCGCCTCCAGCACAGTTACCTTGAATCCAATGGCTCTGTAGATTATACCTATCTCCTCGGCGGCAATCCGCTTCCGGCGGGAAGAACACAGGAAAACATAGACCTCTCCAGCCTTGATGATTACAAGCTTCGCTATTATCTCATCAAGCTGACCTATAATATCAATAAGGCTTCGTCTGTTGCGGTAGGTTATGCCTACGAAAAATATATTTATAGCGATGCCCAGTATGACGGATATCAATATGTTCCTGGGACGGCGGGGACAAACGGCGCGTATCTGACCGGTGCTTACGCTGATCCATCCTACGAATCCCATGTTATATTTTTGACTGTCTCGTACCGGTTCTGAAACGGCATTTCAATAAAAGAAAGGTGTAAAACAAAATGGAATTCCTCTACCAGTTCTTACACAGCCATGGATATGATCTTCCGCTGCATCCCCCGCTTACCCACATGCCTACAGGGCTTGTCGTCGCCGCGCTCTTATTCCTTGTCGTCGGTCTGATATTCAGGCGGAGCAACTTTCTGACCACGGCCCGTTACTGCATTGTCCTCGCTCTGATCTCTTTCTTTCCGGCAGTGTTCATTGGTTTCACTGACTGGTATCACTTCTATGCCGGGGTATTGATATTTCCGATTAAGGTGAAGATCATACTGAGCGGTGCGCTGCTGATTTTTCTTGCCGCCGCCGTCATTGTGGAAATAAAGAAAATAGGAGGTCCTATGATTAAATTTGCCATTTATCTATTGTGCTTCGTTGCAGTCGTTGGAATAGGTCATTACGGTGGCCAGTTGGTCTTCTGCCAGAGCGATGCCGCCTCTTCCGGCGATATCGGGCAAGGAGAAAAAATCTATACCGCAAATTGCGGAGGCTGCCATCCCAATGGTGGGAATGTTATTAATTCTCAGCTTCCTGTCGTCGGCTCTCCACCGCTCAAGAATCTGGACACCTTTACAAAATTCAACAGGATTCCTTTGAGGCCGGATGGGTCGAAGGGCGTAATGCCTGCTTTTCCGAAAGACAAGATTTCTGATCAGGAGATGAAGCAGGTCTATGAATACATCACAAAAAGTCTAAAGCAAAAGTAGCCAGCCAGATACTCAAGGTACTGTCTATTCCAAAAAGAATAGGCAGGGAGAAGTTGAAGATAGGGTCGGGTCTTGAAATATCCCGTTATCTGTCTCGGTGCATTCCGCTGAGCGATATGGTTACGCTCTACTTGTAGTAGCCACAGATTATTATCACGTCACCAATCCTTTCAAAAAAAGTCGACTTCTGCTCAATCTTCTTCGTCTGGGGATTCATCCACTTGTAGTCCATGGTCCCCTTATTATTCAGCTTCGTATCATCAATGATGGCCTTAATGAATTTCTTCCCGGCGGCGTCTTCAAGATCGATCAGGCGCTCCCCGATAAGCTTACGGTCGGCGCCGTGCGACAGGACGTCGCCGTCGGGATCGATCACGTAGATATAGAGATCGCTGTAAACGAACCTGCCCGTGGTTTTATTGAATTGGGCAAAGGCCTTGCCCCTGCCATTTTCCTTATAGTAGGAAACGGCTCTCGACAGCAGAGCCTTGGCTTCACTTGCCGTTCCTTTTTCCTGCGCATAGGCAAAGCCCGCACATAGAAACCCGATCAGAATCCCCGTCAGGATAATTTCCACAGTTGCCATTTTCTTAAATGCCGTTATGGTCTGCATTTTCCGTCCTCCTAAAGAGTTGTGCATAACATTCTCTTCCGTTTCCTTTAGTACGGAATTGAAGAGGTATCCGCAATCAGGGACAACCTGATTTGTGTCCTCCAAATCTCTGACATGAAACTTATCAAGTACTGACGGGATAATTTGGATCAGATTTTAATTTCCTGGAGAAGGATCTCCATGCGGTCGGCAATATCGAGGATGGATGGTTCGTAACTGACAGGATATCCGAGGGATGCAAAGATGCGCTTCATCCCCTCGTTCCGGTAATCGAGAAGTATTTCGATACTGGCCAGTCCTTTTGATCTAGCGATATTGACAACTCTAGTCACCATGGCCTTCCCCAGGCCTTTCCTGTGCCAGTCGTCTCTCAGGACAACGGTAAGCTCTGCGTGATCCGTGTTCTCTTTGACAATGTAGCGGCAGGTGCCGATGATGAATTCCTTCGTGTCCACTGTAATAATGGCCGTCAGGGCGAAATGGCTTTCGTAGTCGATCTCCACAAGCTGTTTGACCATCTCCGGCTGCAGCCTTTCCAGATGGGTCAGAAAGCGAAAGTAGATGGTCTCCCGGGATAAGCTCTTAAAGAGATCAAGAAGGAGCGGGCCGTCGGTCGGCTTGATAGGCCGGAGGAAGACGGCCGAACCGTCTCCGAGGGTGATCCATTCCTCATAATAGTAGGGATATTGTTTATAGACTCTGAAGGCTTCCATTTTCTACAGGCGAATCATCCTTAACCAGGCAGACAAAAAGCTATGCTGCCTTTGCGGGTTTCTAATCTAAGTCCGATCCGAGAAAGACGCGAGCATATGTTCTTGACAAGGCCATAGCGCCTATATATCGTATATAAAATGCTCGTGTGCAAGGAATTTTGACGGGTGTCAAACGGAAACTTAATGAATAAGTACTGGGAGGTAAAATATGAGCGCACCGATTGAACAATACTGGCAACTGAGACTGGCTGATCTTAAGAAAGCCCTGGAAGCGAACAACTTCGAGGTCTTCTTGGCGAACAATGCGGATGAGGTGAAAAAGATCGTTTTTGATGAAATAATACCTGCGGTGAAGCCTGCAGTCGTTTCCTGGGGTACGTCCATGACGTCCATTGAAACAGGCCTTCTCGCCGCTCTCAAGGCCAGCACAGCCTTTAAGACTATAGAGACGTCAGACAAGACTATATCCTGGGATGAAAACGTTGAGAGGCGGAGACAATCGCTCCAGGCTGATTTATTCATTCTGGCAACCAACGCCATAACGGAGAATGGCGAGCTTGTAAACCTGGACGGCACGGGAAACCGCGTTGCAGGTTTAACGTTCGGCCCCAAAAACGTAATTGTCCTCGCAAGCCGGAATAAAGTAGTTGCCGATTTGGAGGACGCGATGAGGCGCATCAAGAATTACGCGGCGCCGGTCAACGCCATACGCCTGAATAGAAAGACCCCCTGCGTCAAGACGTCATACTGTGAGGAGTGCAAGAGCGCGGAGCGTATCTGCAATACGTGGGCGATCACCGAGAAATCGGCTCCCAAGGGGAGGGTGAAGGTCATTTTGATTAACCAGGACTTTGGACTTTAGCAAGAGAAAGCAAATAGTATCTATGGCAGAAAAGTTGGATTTGGCAAATTGGATGGAGGGTGTCATCCGCGAATTCATAAACACATCGCCGGAGAATACTCTTCAGAACGAGGCTAATGAAAAGGCGTGGGGTGACCCCCTCGTGGGATTCTCACGGGGAGATGATCCTCTCTACGAAGACTACAAGAAACATATCGGGCCTTTCCACTGGACGCCGTGGGAGATCTTTACGCAGACCTTCCCGGAGGCCAGGGTGGCCCCGGAAGACCTCACCGTTATAAGCTGGATCCTCCCGCAAACGGAGGCGACCAAGGCGGATACACGGAAAGAAAAGAAATTCCCGCCGGAGCGATGGGCCAAGGCCCGCCTCTATGGCGAAGAGGTCAATAATAAACTTCGTAGGCATGTTGTAGCCGCCCTGGAAGGCAGAGGGTACAAGGCCGTTGCGCCTCTGCTCTCACCGCAATTTTCGCGGCAGATGTCCGCTTCGTACGGTTTCGCCTCCACCTGGTCGGAAAGGCATGCAGCCTATGCAGCGGGATTGGGGACATTCGGCCTGTGTGACGGCTTGATTACGCCGCGCGGAAAGGCCGTGCGCGTGGGCTCCGTCGTGGCGCAGATCCGTATCCCCGCAACCGCCCGGCCTTATGACGATCACCACGCATACTGCCTCTTCTATACAGATGGTTCCTGCAAGAGTTGTGTGTCACGCTGTCCCGTGGGAGCGCTCAGCGAGGCCGGCCATGACAAGATGAAGTGCCACAGCCATACGCACGGCACTTCATCGACGCATATAAAGTCCCTCTATGGTTTTGAAGCCGATGCCTGCGGCCTGTGTCAGACAAAGGTGCCTTGCGAGTCCCGTATTCCCGCGAAGGCTGCGGGGCAGAAATAAAAGATCTCTCCCTGCGCGAAATGACAATGCGAAGGAACGTGGACATGACGATTGAGATGCGGATATTTTCCGACTATGTCTGACCCTTCTGCTACATCGGCAAGGGCATTGTCGACACATTAAAAAAAGAATTTGATATCATGGATGAGTGGCTGAGCTTTGAGCTACATCCGGAGACGCCGCCTGAGGGGATACCCTATGCGAAGAGGTTCCCCGGCGCAGATGTCGAAAAGATGTACGAGAACATCAGGAAAAGGGGCGCCGAATTCGGCATCAAATTCGGACCACGGCTCTTGCTCTCCAATTCCCGCATGTCCCTCGAAGCGAGCGAATACGCCCGCGACATGGGGCAGTATGAGCTTTTTCATGAACGGATGTTTTATACGTATTTCACGGAGTCAAAGGACATCGGCAACCTGGATGTGCTCAAAGAAAGCGCCCGCATCTGCGGGCTTGATACGGATGAACTCATGAAGGCCTTGAAAGAACGGCGCTATGCCCATAGGCTCGAGGAATCGAGGGAGGAGGCGGGAAATATCCATTTGACGGGAGTTCCGACGTTTATCATTAACGGAAAAACGAAGGTCGTCGGTGCGCAGCAGATTACGGTCTTTAAAGGCCTGCTTGGAAAAATAGGCGGCAAGAAAAGTTAGTGGAATCAACTTCAATCTGCCGACAATAATTGGAAATTGTCGGCAGATAAAAATGCTGGAAAGCGATAAGGGTGAGCGGTCATGCGTTACGTAATATTGGGAAAGACAGGTTTGAAAATTTCAGAGGTGGGATTTGGCGGAATCCCCATTATCCGACTGGACGTTGAAACAGCGGTAACAGTGCTTCGCCGTGCCTACGAGCAAGGGATCACCTTTTACGATACGGCTAATATTTATCGCGACAGCGAGGAAAAGATCGGGCGCGCTTTTGACGGTATGCGGAAAAAAATTGTGCTGGCAACCAAGACATTTCTGAGAGACGCTGCTAAAGCTAAGCAGCACCTCGAAAACAGTTTGCGCATGCTGAAGACGGATTATATCGATCTATACCAGCTCCACCAGGTGGCCCAGGAGAAGGATCTGCTTGCCATCACCGCACCGGGCGGGGCGCTGGAAGCCGTGATGAAAGCCCGCGAACAGGGTAAGGTGCGGTTTATCGGCGTCACTTCGCATAACCTCTCCATGGCTGTGAAACTGGTTAAGACCGGCCTCTTTGCCACCGTTCAGTTTCCGTTTAATTTCATCGAGGACGAGCCGAAGGATGAACTTCACCGCGAGGCGCGCAAGCGGGGCATCGGCATTCTGGCCATGAAGCCATTTGCCGGCGGCGTGATCGACAACGCCAAGATCGCCATCAAATTTCTGCGCCAGCATAATGACGTCGTCCCCCTTGTAGGCTTCGATTCCGTCGCGTCTGTGGACGAAGTCGTCTCTTTTTACGGGCGTGAAAACAGGGTAAGCAAGAAAGACCGGGAGCTCATGGACAAATATCGCGTTGAGCTCGGCAAACAGTTTTGCCACAGGTGTGAATATTGCCAACCCTGCCCTCACGGCGTAATGATCACGCCGGCTATGGCTTACAAGGTCGTTGCCTCCAGGATGTCACCGGCTGTCGCCGTTGACTTTTCCCGGGTGATGATGGAAAGCGTGAAGAAATGCGAGGAATGCGGGGAGTGCGAGGAACGCTGTCCTTATGAACTGCCCGTCCAGGAAATGCTCAAGGCCAATTACGACCTTTATGAACGGCATCGCGCCGGGCTTGCGTAAGAGGGGCAGACCACTCTGGTCATCTCGAAGGAGCATCGCGACTGAGAAATCCTTGTCCCGAGCGAAGTGAGGGATCTATCCAAAGAAAAGATAAGATTTCTCACTGCGTTCGAAATGACACCAGAGAATGTTTAAAATGACGCTACAGGAGATATTATTATGAAAACTCTATCGAAGTGCATGGGCATAGCCCTCATCATCGGCCTATTTCTTCTTTCATCCTGTGGGGGAACAAAATTAAGCAACGGCTGGCTTAACAGCGCTTACGAGGGGCGTTATCTGAAAAACGTGTTGGTCGTGGCAACTTCAGATCAATTCGATAAAAGGAAACTGGAGGGCACGTTCGCTAAATATTTTCAGGAGCACGGCGTAACAGCAACCTCTCTCGCGTCAATCGCGAAGAAGAAAGAAATGACCAGCGCCGACGTAAGGGCAGAAGCTACCGGCTTGAGTATGGATGCAATATTTACTGTTCGCATAGTCAGCATCGGCGAAAAGGAGTTCGTAGACCATTTCGCGCCGCCTCCTGAGGCCTCGCCTGAGTGGAGCTATTCATGGCCTATATACACAATACAGGGGCCGCCCGCAGAGTACACGTTCAAAGAGAAGGACATTGTGATGGAATTGAATCTTTATGATGCCTCGACGGGGCGATTAATGTGGAGGGTCCGTTCCGAGACCGTCAAGCCCGGGTCGACGATCAATCTTATAGACGAGGTAGCCAGGACGGCCATGAAAGATCTCAAGGCCGGCAGATTGCTGAGGTAAGTCCCCAGCCCTGAATGAGAAATAGAGGTTATATGGCCTTCCTGATAGGTTTGTGTGGAGGCATCTTCGGAGGATTTGTCGGCCTCGGCGGCGGCGCCATTATGATCCCCCTCATGGTGGACGTCCTCAAGGTGGACCAGCACAGGGCGCATGGGACAAACCTCGTAACTATCGTGTTCACAGGAATAGCCGGAGCGATTGCCTATGGCCTTGCGGGCGCGATTGATGTCACCGCGGCGGCGCTGTTGGCCATACCGGCCATTCTCACGACCCGCGCCGGTTGCCATTTTGCACAGTCCCTTGCCGAATGGAAGCTGAAACGGTCCTTCGGCTACTTCTTGATATTCATGTCACTCCTGCTCCTTGCCAAATCCTATCTTCCCGGTATTCATGGCCTGGAGACCGGATGGCCTCTGGCCGTTGTCCTCCTCCTGACGGGCGTCCTTCTTGGATTTCTCTCAGGCATGATGGGCGTTGGCGGTGGGATCATCATGGTGCCCGTCATGGTGCTGCTTACCGGTTTCACACAGCACACCGCGCAGGGGACCTCGCTTCTTGCCATGGTCCCTATCGGCAGCGTCGGGGCCTACACCCACTGGAAACTTGGCAATGTGAAGACAGATATTCTGGCGAGCATGATTGCGGGGATACTGATAGGGGCGACCGGCGGCGGGACATTTGCACATTATTTTTCGGACGGAGCTTTACGGATTGCATTCGCCGCCGTGCTCATATGGACGGGAGCACGCTACGTGAGGGCGAAGGAGCCCCTTGACGCAACCGACGGCGCGGTCTGTGCGCCATAACTTGTGCGCCTTTCCTGGGAGACATATCGATACTCATGAAGCTGAACCAGCTCTTCCAGAAATAGCCGCAGTTTGGCGTGAAGTTCTCCGGTACAGATAATTGTGGCTCGGGACGCTCTCCAATGCTGAATCAGCACGAGAAACCGGCTCAGAGATGACCGGAATGATGACTCAATGGCAAAAAGATTCAGTATTCTCGTGGATGATTTAGATATGACGCGGCAGAGTCAAATTGGGCGGGGACGGGTGAAATCGATTCCCGATCGCTTCCTCCATTTTGCCTGTGCTGAAAGGCTTGGAAAGGCAAACGTCGGCGCCAGCATTCTTGAAATCATTCAGTGCATGAGGGGAGCCGCTCATTCCGATCACGTACACATCGGGAAACGTTGCTCTCAGAAATTTGCAGACTTCAATACCATTCATCCGGGGCATTTGGGCATCTGTGATGACAACGTCATACGCGTTGCTTCTCAAGAGCTCAATCGCCTCCATGCCGTCATTTGCCCCGTCTACGCTGTGGCCTGATAGCTTCATGGTGGAAGACAGAATTTCTACGAACTCCGAAGAGTCGTCTACAACCAGTAATTTCAAATGAACCCCCGAAGGTTATTGATGTTATATCTTTTCACATGACGTTTAGAAATGCACGCCTATCATTACCCGTCTCCGCAATCCGGCAATACGCGATGAAGCTGCAAAGATCGTATTACCTCTTTATTCCAGTCTCTTTCAATTACCGAGAACCATCGGCATGAGGAGAGGAGAAGGAAATCGTCATGTTCCCTTCCTTACGTGGCTATGTCTTTTCTCTATGGCATTGATATCTACAACAAGAGCGCTGCGCGAAGAGGAATCCCGAGAGGCATAATAATCTATGTTTCTCTCGTCGAAAGCCGGAAGAGGGTTTCTGAACTTATACTTTAGACCTGCGGTTTCCGGCAAAATAAAGTCCTTAGAATAAAGCGATTGAATGTTATATGCTTTTGTATTACCGAGAGCTGCAGACGAGATACGGAACACATTCTTCTTAGCTTCTGCGCTCTCAGTGCCGTTCTGAATTCCTGCAAAAGAACCTTTATTTATTGCACAGAGAGACCAAAAAAGCAGGACCAATATTACATACGAGGTTAGACAGATTATTATGTATGTCATATGATGATCCCTCCTAATGCAGTCAAAAAACATTTGATGATTTACTTTGATTCAAAACTTGGCATGCCAAATTGTTTGAACCAGATTCAAGACCATTGAATGAAATATTGCAGCAAGAGGCATACCAGAGAAACTTTGAATTATATAAGCTATTGATTTACAAATGAAATTGTTTATTTGTTGTTCTACGAAAGATACCTACCGCCTCCCAAGAGTGTAGGTATTGTCCTACAGGAAAAAGGTTGAAATGAGGTAAAATGCCTTGAATCATGCAATTAACCGAATGGAGGATTTTCCCTCCAGTCCTTTTGAACTAGAAAGGATCCAGATTGTATTTTTCCAGCAAGGTCTAGAGATCAGCACCGTAATCTCTTGCCATGCCGGGCAGCGCAGTCACCACGTCGAGTTCCCCAACATATCCCAGCCAAGCTTAGATATTGAATCCCCGCCTGGTTGACGCATGCAAGACAACACGCGTTCCCATACGGCGCCTCTCTTCTTGACACAGGGTTATTTAAAAGGTTACTGATACTACAAGAAAGCCCCCTGAAGGTAGATTTACGATGGAAAAGAAAGGCTTTTGGCAGCGTATTTATCAAAAGCTCGCGTCGCCAAAACTTACAATTATTATATTTCTAGTTCTTGCCGCCGCATCAGTCGTAGGAACGCTGTTGCCCCAGGGAATGGGCGAAGCGGATCTCCAGAGACACTATAGCGAGCGTGCCGTCTGGTTTATCACGACTTTCGGCTTGAACGACCTCTATCATACCGGCTGGTTTCGATTCCTGCTTCTATTCCTCTGCGCAAATCTCGTCGTCTGTACTATTGAGCGACTGCCAAAGACGCTGAAGGTCTTCCGGCGTCGCGAAGAGGAGGTGGATCCCCAGAAGCTTGCCAAGTGCACCCTCAACTGTCAGTTTACCTCAACCCTCCCCCAGGATGAGACAGCGGCGCGCCTCATCAGCATCATTTCGGAAGAGTTCGGTGCTTTGCGGAGGCTTGATGGGGCCGACCATCTGGCAGGAGTGGCCGAGAAAGGCCGCTGGAGTCCTCTCATGGTCTATGTCGTCCACCTGAGCGTTCTCCTGGTGCTCTGTGGCGCTCTCGTCGGTTCCATATTCGGCTTCAAGGGATTCATGAACATCCTCGAGGGGGAAGCTGTAAGCGAAGTCATGCTGGAAGGCAGTGATCGCGGACGGAATCTTCCTTTTCAGGTTCGGTGCGACAAGTTCGATGTGTCATATTATGACAACGGCATGCCGCGGGAGTTCCGTTCGGATTTGACTTTGATCCGCGATGGGAAGGAAGTTCTCAAGCAGGAACTCCGGGTGAATGATCCCCTCACGTACGGAGGCATCACATTTTATCAGGCATCCTACGGTGCGATCCTCAAAGATGCCGAAGTCGAGCTGACGGACAGAGGATCGGGGGCAGTCCGCCGGTTTCTCGCTCCCTTCAGGGAGTGGGTGGATATTCCCGGCACCCGGAACAGGGCGCAGATAATCCGGTTCGAAGAGGACTTCCGGCGACTCGGTCCCGCCATGGTTCTTATCATCTCCATGGCCGGAGGGGAGCCGGCAGGGTCGTGGATCCTCATTGACAAGGATTTTCATGGCAATACTATCGAGAACTATCATGTGAAGGTCTTGCATGCCACCCGGAGGCCATTCACCGGTCTGCAGGTGAAGCAGGACCCGGGGGTCTGGCTTGTCTGGCTTGGCTTTGCGGCAATGCTGGTGGGAATAGGTCTCACCTATTATGTAAGCCACCGCAAACTGTGGGTTTGGGCGGCGGCAGATGTGGGCAAGGAAGGGACAAAGATAGTCGTCGCCGGGAGAAGCAACAGAAATGAAATTTCTTTCGAGCAGGAATTCAACAGACTCTGCGGCCGTCTGCAGGCTGAATTGGGCCAAGAGGTAGGAGGAAGCAGGCCATGATCACAAGCTCGATCCTCCTTGGCATAACTACCTTTGCCTATCTCCTCTGCGCGCTTCTCTATCTTTCGGGGGTCATCTTTCGCCGCCGTACGATTATGCTCTGGGGCACTATCACCGGAGTTGCTGCACTCGCCGTACAAATGGCGGGGATCATTCTCCGTTGGTGGGAATCCTACCAGATAGGCTACGGGCACGCGCCTCTTTCCAATCTTTACGAATCATTGGTGTTCGCAGCCTGGGCAATCATGCTCATTTATCTGATCATGGAACACCGGACCAAGCAGCGGGCCCTCGGGGTGTTCCCCGCCCTCTTCGCCTTCCTGGCTATGGCGTACGCTTCCTTCTCCACCGGTGTGAATTCGAAGATTCAGCCGCTTCTCCCTGCCCTGAAGAGCAATTGGCTCATCGCCCATGTCGTGACTTGCTTCATCGGCTATGCGGCCTTCGCCGTTTCATTCGGCATCAGCATCCTCTATGTCACAAGGGAATCAAAACAGGATATCTCCGGCAGTGCACACTCCCTGCTCCCGGATCCCAGGCAGCTCGACGAGATCAACTATCAGATGGTACTCTTCGGGTTTCTCTGGCTGTCGCTGGGGATCATCACAGGATCCGTCTGGGCAGATTTGGCGTGGGGCGCTTATTGGAGCTGGGATCCCAAGGAGACATGGTCTCTGATTACCTGGCTGATCTATGCCGCCCTTCTCCATGCTCGAACAATGAAGGGATGGCGCGGCAACCGCGTGGCATGGCTGTCGATCATCGGGTTTGGCTGCGTCCTCTTCACCTATTTCGGCGTCAACTTTCTCCTGGGTGGTTTGCACTCCTACGCCAATACAAGATAGTTTTTCATCAGACATGCTGCCGACAAAAAGCTGCGTTCAGATATTCACGCAGACAGAGGATGATTCTTCCTTCAGCCCTCTCGGAACTCAAGAGGATTCAGGTTGTATTTCTCCAGCAAGGCATAGAGATCAGCGCGATACTTGCCAGCCAGTTTAGCGGCCTGACTGACATTGCCTCTGCTGATCGTCATCAACTCAATGAGATAGCTTCGCTCAAAATCCTGCTTGGATTCCTTGAATGATCTGAACGTGCTTCCATCTTTTCCGGATTGGCAGATGACTATCAGCTCTTCGCTGATAACATCATCCCTTGCCATGCCGACAGCGCATTCAACGACGTTCTCGAGTTCCCTTACATTGCCGGGCCATGAATAGACCATAATCTTCTGAAGGGCCTGCGGCGTAATAGTCCTTATATTCTTATTCATCTTTCCCGCATGCTTGTCCAGGAAGTGCCCCACCAAGGGAGGTATATCTTCCTTCCGGTCTCTTAAAGGCGGCATTCTGATGGGAAAAACGTGTATCCGGTAATAGAGATCGCTCCGAAAATTCCCATTCTCGACTTCTGTTTCAATTTCCTTATTGGAGGCGGATATGATCCTTATGTCAACTTTGACAGTATGCTGCGACCCCAGTGGATAAAATTCTTTTTCTTCGATGGCCTTAAGGAGTTTTCCCTGCATGGCAAGAGGAATCTCTGTTATTTCATCAAGGAAGATTATCCCGCCATCAGCCTGCGCGAAAAGACCCTTTTTCCTCGCCGTGGCCCCCGTGAATGCGCCTTTTTCAAAACCAAAAAGTTCGCTTTCAAGCAGGGTGCCTGGAATTGCGGCGCAATTGAGTGAAACGAAAGGCTTGTCATTCCTGTCACTCAACTGGTGCAGTGCCCTCGCGATCAGACCTTTACCTGTTCCACTCTCGCCGCTGATGAATACATTCGAGTTTGACTCTGCGGCAAGGCATGTCAAATCAAGGGCCTTCTTCATGGCTTCACTTTGCCCGATGATATTCTGAATTTTATGATCCTGCCTTATTATACTTCTTAGTCTCTTGACCTCGCGGGAAAGCTTGGATTTCTCGATGCCATTTTTCACCTGCAAGAGGAGTTCGCGATGATCAAAGGGTTTCGTCAAATAGATATAAGCACCCTCTTTCATGGCCTCCACTGCGCTTTCGATGGTCCCGTGTGCCGTAAGGATAATAACCGGAAGATCGGCATCCACTTCACGGATGCTCTTCATGAGCTCTATGCCGCTTCCCCCGGAAAATTTCAGATCAAGGATAGCGAGTTCATATTCATTTGTTGCCGCCAATTCCTTTGCTGCTTCAATCTCGGATGCAGTTTCAACCTGATAGCCCTCGGATTCGAGCCTCATCTTAAGCATTTTCAAAATGTTCAAGTCGTCATCAACGACTAAGAGCCTGTCCATAACTGTCCTCATCATCCCCTAGTGTACTGCTTTCTTCCTTTGCTTTAAATTCATGTCGACTTCTTTCATCTTTTCTATCTTCTTTTCTAACGCCTCCAGCTGTTGTACCAGTTCATCAACATGTCTCTTCTGTGACATCACCCTCTTATCCCTGCTTGCGATCTCATTATCCCTGCTTGCGATCTCAGCAAGAAGGGAGAGCATCGCTTCGCTGTTGTCTCTGTAGGCGCTATTCGGATAATTTTTCATGAGCTTCAGAAAACACTCAAGGGCCTTTTGGTAATCTTTATGTCGATTTCTTGCAGACAAATAAATGATGCCCATCTCAAAGAGAGCCCTGTCGCCTACGCGGGGATACTGTGCCATAATCTTCTCATATTCACCGAGGGATGCGTTGTAGTTTCCCCCCTTCATATAATCATTCGCCTTCTTGAAATCCGGACTGGCCATCAATCCCTCATACAGGTGAGCGCATCCGCAAATGAATATTAGTGTGATTGTGAGGCAGGCAAGGAAAAAGTGAATGTGCTTCCCTCGCCCACTTTGCTTTTTACCCATATATGTCCTCCATGAGCATTTATAATGTGCCTGACTATGGCAAGCCCCAGCCCGGTTCCCATTACGGCCCCTCTCCTGTCATCAACGCGCTTGAATTTATCAAAGACCTCCATCAAACCATTCTCGGGAATGCCACGGCCTGTATCCGATACGGATACTTCCACCGTATCGTTTTCACGGTTATTCCTGACGGAGACAGTAATCTGTCCTCCTGCCGGCGTATACTTCAAGGCATTACCCAACAAATTCTGAAAGACTTCTTCAATTCTTTCGATATCCATCCGCAGGGGAGGAATGTCTTCCGGAATTTCCAGGGCAATTTCCATCCTCTTATTCTTGGTAAGAGGCGACAACTTCAAAAAGCTCTTTTCTATAATAGGACGAAGGCTCGTGTTTTGAAAGGAAAAAAACATTTTCCCCGCTTCCATCCGTGAAAAGTCCAATATCCGGTTAACCGAGGATATTAGCCTGTCACATTCCGCCTTGATCACCGTGAACAATTCCTCCTGTTTTTCAGGGGCATGGGAGAAAACGCCTTGCTGAAGCATGGAGGATGCCTCTTTGATAACTGTTAGAGGAGTGCGTAATTCGTGAGACAGATGGCTGATATAGTCAACCTTGATCTGATCGAGCTCCATGAGCCTTTCACACATCACATTGAAAGCTTCCGCCAATTCCCCGATCTCCGGAGGAGAAGATATTTTCAGCGGCTCACCGAATTTGCCGCCAGCCACCTCCTTCGTTTTTTCATCTAATAGTTTTATCGGCCGGTTGATTGTCCACGTATTGATGAGCGTGATGATTATGACGAAAATTATGGCAACAATTTCCGAAACGACGATGATTTTGGCCACCCGCTGTGACATTGCATCTGATTGCTCCAATTTTGAATCCCTGTCGTTAGTCGAAGTCTGCACAAGATTCTGCAGCCTCTCTTCGATGTCACGGGTGACCTGTTCCCTTTCTACAACATAAGTCCCGTAATCTTTTTCCTCCGCCGTGCGATCACCTAATATCAACTCCCGCTGATCGAGCAATCTGTCGTAGAGTTCCTTATTCTTTTTGATGTCGGCCAATAAATCGATCTTGACATCGGTATCCGCTATCCCCTCCATTTCAGCGACCCTTTGCGTGAAGTCAATTCTTGTCTGTTTGAGCTGCCAGTAATAATCCAGCTCTCTGGATATACGATATTTGTCTTCCGCTGCTTTGAGACTATAGAGGTCATCCAGCGCCTCGTCGCCAAGCTTTATCATACGCGAATCATATTTGATTGCGGACTCGATAACCCGATTGAGCGCATTCAAATTCACGATGGTATATGCGCCGGTGATCCCGACCAGAAGAATTATCAAGAAGTTGCTGATAAGCAGCCTGTTGAAAATTGTAAGTTTCAGAGCGAGCCTCCTCATTGTGCTTGCTCTCTAGTATAACAATTCACTGGTTGATAAGCAAATATAGACTGCCAGTAGAGCAGTGTTAGAGATAGCAAGACATCAAAGAGGCGGGAAATATCCTGAGTTGGTGTATCCTTAGGTAACTGTGAGAGTAAACAATTGCCTGCTGCGTATTAGGGGATATTGCAAGGATTGAACCTTGATAAGGACATCCAGAGTCTGATTCTTTTTGAAGGTACACTGCCGGAAATGAATCTCCAGATGCGCCTTATGTTGATGGCTAACTGTGGAACGCCAAATTTACCAGTTCCATATTTGTTGCGGACCACTTGTCTTTGGAGTATCAGCGGAGTATTCGTCCTCTGGGGAGTCATGCGAAATAGACGATAGGGCCGCCAAGAATGAGCAAAGTGGGTGAGTAATGTCACAGATTTAGATTTGAGGCTCTATATAGATAAAGCTCACGATGGAAGTAAGCCATTGGCTCGGTTGAGAGAGGGTTGATAACAGAGGAGATGTCGTGATTGGCGCCTTCTAATATTGAGAAATCTTGAAGGGAGAGAGGCATATCTCGAAAACGATAAAGGTGAGTCGGTCAGTTCAACGAAAATAGAATAAGTATAATTTTTCTGCCAGGGGAGGTGGTGGCACGGATAAATTCATATCCACAAAAATTAAAATCGACTCATTAAAATCTTTATACCAGGCGCAAATTGAAAGGAGGGATGAAGATGATTAGTGCATTTTACAGGAAGAGAGGACAGAAAGGTTTTACACTGATTGAACTGATGATCGTTATTGCCATCATAGGTATCCTGGCGGCGATTGCCATCCCGCAGTTTATGGCTTACAGGCAAAGAGGTTTCACAGCGTCAGCAAACTCGGCAGCAAGGAATGCCTTTACGGCAGCAGCGGCCTTTTTCAGTGATTCACCTGGCGGTACAGTTACCGTAGCAATCGTGTCCAACTATGGTTATAAGAGTGACGCCAACATCGCATTAGTAAGGGGTGGTGGTGGAACAATAGGGAATTTTACACTGCAGGCTACTCACGCAGGTGGTGGTTCAATCTTTACCATCGATCAGGACGGTGTGTTTACGAGAAGCTAAGTGTTAATAATGTATCATGAGGCGTTGAGGGGGTGGGGTTTATATACCTCACCCCTTTTTTTGTCAATTAAAATCGATGCACATTAGGATTCACAAGCTATTTTGCCTTAAGCATCACTTAGGAGGTGGAGAAAAAATCCTGCGAAAAAAAAGGCCAGGCCCTGATAACGAGAATCGGTCCCATGGTACCCCTTTACCAGGGCACGTTTCAGCCATAGAGCTTCTTCACCAGCCAGGCGGTCCTTTGCCCCAGGGTCTTAGCAGTCTGGACTCCTTCCTCATCTTTTTCCACCTCGCCCTTGTCTCTGGCAACGCTCATCGCGCGACCGGCGATGATAAGCTCATTGCTTAGGAAGAAATGGTTCATAGTTTCGATTGTATGCAGCCCTCCGCTGCGACGCAAGCAGGATACGGCAGCCCCAACTTTATTCTTGTGCATCCTCCCATTTGCCAATCCGACGAAGCCCGCCCGGTCGATCAAGGCCTTCATCTCCGCTGTCACATCCTGAAAATAGGAAGGAGACCCCAAAACGATGCCTTGAGCCGTTGTCATCTTTTCGATATACTCATTCGCCGCATCGTTCTTAACGGCGCACCGCTGGTCCTGATTCTCGAAGCACTTGTAGCAGGCAATGCACCCGTGAATCGCCTTTGCCGAGAGCTGAACGAGTTCCGTTTCAATACCCTCCTTCTCGATCTCGCGTAAGAGGTAGCCCATCAACGTTGTGGTGTTGCCATCCTTTCTTGGACTGCCGTTGAAGCCGATAACCTTCATATCCGTCCTCCTTCCATAGTGAGGTGATGCTCACTCATGCTTTTCTTTCTCTTTCGATTTTTTCTCTGATAAAATTCATCAAGGGCCCTTCTGCGCGCCATGTCCAACAGGTGTTCTCAAGCATATCGATCATATCCGATGTGAATCTGGAAGATTCCTGCAGTTTGTAAGCGGCGTATCCCTGAATTGTCGAGGAACCCATTGATGTTAAAAGCGCCACTAGATGGTTGCAGCCTTCACCACTGCCAACCAGCGCCTTTACCCTTGACGTAAATCCACGGGTAATTCTCAATCCCCTTACGGTATCTATACTGTTGATGGTCCCCAGGCATTCTTCGCGCGGAGCAGTGGGCATTGCCACATGCAGATCCTCGATCTCGAGAGTTGTCTTGTTAACGAGCATATGGATGATCATCTGATGCAATAGGCCGGGCGATCTTTTTTCACCTGTAGCCAAATAAAAGTCCTGCAGTCGATGATCTGTCAGACATCCCTCCACGACTAATCTTTGCTCGTCATATTCGTAAGTATTTATCTCTATGGTTCTCGTGTGATATTTTTTTCCGTTAGGTCTTCCAAACAAGCTCATCCTGCTTTTTCTCCCATACCTTTGATTTTATGTTACAGCGGTGAAAGAACGCATAGGGGATAACGGCCTTGTCTGTCAATGCGATATCAACAACAGACTGCCGTTTGAACTGTTGTATAATTGAGAAATCCATTGGGTCATTGATAACAGGAAGGACTCAATAAAAAGGTCAACTTCAGGCCCAGGCACTCATCGCGTGGTTAGATATGAGGAATCTCTATTTGTAACTTTCAGCAACTCTCTCCTGACTGCCATGCCGATCTTTTCCATCATATAGGGCTTCCTGACATAGGCGCCGGCCCCCAACGCCAGAGCCTTGTGTACACGATCCGTCTCTGAAAAACCGCTGACAATTATTGCCTTCTGCTTAGGGTTGATGGCGAGGGCTCGCTGATATGTCTCCAAACCATCCATCCCGGGATCCATGATCATGTCCAGGAGAATGAGATCCACCTTGCCGGCCTTGAGGCATACAATCGCCTCCTCTCCGCCGGAAACGGCCTCTACCCTGTAGCCAAGCCTCGTCAACATGCCGGCTGCCACCTCCCGCTGCTCCTTCACATCGTCCACCACGAGAATCGTTTCACCTCTGCCCATGTATTGCTCGGGGGATATCTTCTGCTCATCACCGGTCGCCTCTTCCCTCGTAGCAGGAAGATAGATTGTGAAAGTGCTCCCTTTACCATCTTCGCTTTGCACATCAATGTATCCGTCATGATCCTTAACCGTCCCCCAGACGACTGCCAAGCCAAGACCCGTCCCGCTCCTCCCCATGACCTTCTTCGTATAGAAAGGCTCGAATATCTTCTTGATGTCAGAAGCGGAGATGCCCTCGCCGTTATCGGATACCGACAAAACCACATAGTCCCCTTCCTGCATTTCATCATAGCCCCTTATGGGTTTGTCGATGTGGCAGTTCGTTGTCCGGATTATCACTTCTCCCTGGCCGGATATGGCCTCTGACGCGTTGGATATAAGATTCATGATCGTTTTACCCAAATGAACCTGAGACCCTTTGATATTCAACAGACCTTCCTCAAGATCGGTCTTTAAACTCACATGAGGATGATATGCCTTCATCTTCTCAAATTCCGGGGTCTTGATGAAGTCTGGAATCAACTTGTTCAGATTGACAACCTCGGAAGTCGCCACGCCCCTTCTAGACAATGTCAGAAGGTCTTGAATGATCGCAGCCGCTCTTAAGCTGGAGTTCAGGATGCTGGAAACGTGTCCTCTCCAGGCATTACCTTCCGGAATATCGATCAGAAGCAGTTCGGAATATCCGACGAGACCTCCCAGAACGTTGTTGAGATCGTGGGCAACACCACCCGCCAGGGTGCCCAGGGCTTCCATCTTCTCCGCCCGCTGCAGACGCTCTTGCAACGTCTTGCGGTCCTCTTCGGCTTGCTTCCGGTCCGTGGAGTCTTGTACGATGCCCCGGAAACCTGTCGGATGGCCCTCCGCATTCCTGATTAATGATATGGAAACTTCGACATCCCTGCGAGTGCCATCCTTCCGGATAATCTGCCACTCAAAGTTCTTGACCGGTTTGCCGGTTTGGTAGACCTGGTTGAAAGTTTGATAAACCTTGCGGCTATTTTCCTCATCCGTATATTGACGGTTATTCATCCGCACCAGCTTTTCTCTCTCATGGCCCAAAATCTTGCGCATCGATTCGTTGAAGAAAGTAAGGTTGCCCTTGATATCCACTTCATAATAGCCGTCTTCAATGTTTTCCATAATGGAGTGGTACTCTTCTTCACTTTCATGCAATGCCTCTTTCGTTTGATCAAGTGATTCTGTGGTCTTCTCAAGTCTCTCTACCAAACGGTTAAAAGAAGATGATATTTCATTCAATTCCACTGCTTCCTGGCGAAGATTCAACGATAACTTTTCGCCGCCTTCCGTTGCTTTTTTTAGGAAATCAGCAGTGGTGGAAACAGCATCAAAGACATAACGGACTAATATGATGCCAATAATAGCCAGCGCTATAATAAGAAAAAAGAGGACGAAATGGGTTAGCGATAGGGTGACATTCTGCTCAAAAAAAATGTAACATAGAACCAAAGACGGCAAGATGAAAATACAGGAAATGATGATCATCAACCTGTGCCTCAAGCTTTTTTCTTGCATATCGCCTCCTTGCTTGTTTTCACAAACCTACCTAACCCGGAAACATAAGAAGCTGCATCTCACTTAGCCAACTGACCACTCATAATGCCCTGAATGGTAAATGTTCCCGCAGGATACCATTAATGATGGCAAATAAATACCACATATTCTGAAAAATATTAATGACGTATCGAGGGGCGTAGGGTTCATACTTTCCCCTCTCTTGTCAGTAGATAATTACGACTTGAAATCCAAAAAGCCGATTCTTTACACGTCCTTTTGCTTCATTATTCAATTCGCTTTGATTTCTAAATTTTCTCCTGGCTCCTGAGATTGTCACACATCCATGCCATGAAAGATAAAGAAGATTTTCGTAGCGGATATTTAAGTATTCCCTGATTGTCGGGGATTTGCATTCTGGCAAAAAAATATATACAATAATGTGATAAATTGTTCTTTAACATGAGGTATAATAGTGTTATATTAGTTTGAGAAGAAAAGTGGGTACAGGTAACGAATAAGTTTTATATTTCTTGCATTTAAACAAAATAATACAGGAGGTGAATAAATGGTAAGAAAGATGCGGGTTTCAAGGTATTTGCTGGTATTCTCGATTTTGGCTTCCATGATCTTGATGGGGTGCGCTACCACACAGAAGGCAGGCCCTGTCGTCAAGGCGGGAGATCTCACCATGAAGATGAAATCGGGGAAGTATAGTCAGAATGCGAATAATTTCGATATTATTATAGATAAAACCGGATCGATGGGGAGCGACTATGCCGGGGTGCAGAAGTTTTTAATTGAAAAGTCCCTCGTGAGTAAATTTAACAGTTACATTCCGGATGTGAGCCTCAACGGTGGATTGAGGACCCTGGGCCAGAACTACGCAGATTTTGACGTCACAAAATTGATGTATGGAATGACGAAGTACGATGCAGACAGCCTTGAAGGGGTAGTACAGAACTTGAGTACTCCTTACGGGGACAGCCCGCTCGAGGCGGCGATCATGGCGGCAGGCAATGACCTGAAAGGCCTGCAGGGCAGAAGCGCGCTTATCATATTCTCAGATGGAGTGGATATGGGCGACGCGTCGGTGAAGGCAGCAGCTAACGTTAAGAGCCAGTATGGTGATAAGCTATGCATCTATACCGTCTTGATAGGAAATGACAAGCAAGGAGCCAAGGTCCTTGACCAGATCGCGAAGGCCGGACAATGCGGAGTCTCTGCAAAGGGTGATGACCTTGCAGACGACTCAGCAATGAACAACTTTGTGGAAAGAATATTCCTGGCCGGTAAACACGCCCAGAAGAAGGAAGTTATGAAGGAAGCGGCTGTCCAGAGAGAAGCACCGGCATCAAAGGAGGTTTCAATTGGGCTCTTGGTTGAGTTCGATACAGGGATGGCCACCGTGAAGCCAAAATACAATAATGAAATAAAGAAGGTTGCCGACTTCATGAAGGAATATCCGGATGCGAATGCGGTGATTGAAGGGCATACCGACAATGTAGGCAAAGAAGCAGCTAATATTAAGCTATCCCAGCGACGAGCCGATAGCATAAAGGCATACCTTGTGAAGAAGTTTGGCATTGACGGCTCCCGCATAAAGACCATTGGCTACGGTCCAAATAGGCCTGTCGCAAGTAATGCAACAAAGGAAGGCAGGCAGAAGAATAGAAGGGTCAACGCAGTTTTCAGCAATATGACGAAGTAATATCTCTTCTTTGATACCTTAAATATAGAAGGCCTCTCAATATCTGCAAGACCTGAGCGAGAGGCCTTCTGTTTTTGAAAAATGTATTATTGACAAGGGCCGCAGGAGATAATTTTTCCCAACGGCCAGAAAGGAGAATCTGCATGTTTAAGGAGTTCAAAGAGTTTGCGATGCGTGGTAATGTAGTCGATATGGCCGTCGGCATTATCATTGGTGCTGCTTTTGGAACAATAGTAAAATCTTTGGTTGATGATATTATTATGCCGCCCATTGGACTTCTCCTGGGCAGTGTTGATTTCTCTAACATTTTCATGGTCATAAAATCAGGGAAGATAGCAGCCCCCTATGCTACTCTCGCTGATGCAAAGGCTGCCGGTGCAGTAACCATGAATCTCGGTGTATTCTGCAATACGGTCATAAGCTTTCTCATTGTTGCATTTGCTGTATTTCTCATCATTAAGCAGATCAACGCACTGAAAAGAAAAGAGGCAGCGAAACCGGCTATACCTACGGCTAAGGAATGTCTGTATTGCTTATCGACCATTCCTATAAAGGCTACTCGCTGTCCCCATTGCACGTCTGAGTTGAAGGCATGAATACTTAAAATATGAGCAGGGCTGACATTTGGAGAAGTTAGAAAAATAAATCCAGTCAAAATATGAAAATAGAAGGCAGAGTCAAGCGGCTCTGCCTTTTTTTGTTTTGGCCATAACTAATGGATGAAATTCTATGTGGATAACCTGAATCACACAAACGACTTTACAAAAATAAAGGAATCATTTGGAGGCGAATAGAAAAAGACTTTCAAGGATTCCACTCATTTCTTTTCCATTTTCTATTATTAAGAGACTCGATGTCGGCTGTAAGAAGAATCAATAAATGTTTAAAATAGCATGGTTTTGGGAGATTCCTTATAATGGTATGGCATTCATATAAGATTATAGTATAGTATATGCTAATACATTATGTTAATTAACTAAAAATAAAATTCTTGACAATAATATAGAAGTAATGTTAATAGTTTATCAAAATAAAAAAATGAGGGCTCTATGGGGAATATTACGTCGTCTTTTGAGTTGCCGGAAGACTTAAAAAAGAGACTGATAGAATGTGCACGAATAAGCGGACGTAAGCAGACTATTATTGTTAGAGCAGCTTTGCATCACTTTATTACCTCAGACTTGGAGAACCAAGAATCTTTGATTAAGAAATATTTACAATGCGAGAAGTAAGAGTGTAAGCGTTCTTCGGTTTCATGACAGTTAGTGTTGATGGTGTTATCCTTTCATATCCAATTAGCTGATATAATATGGAGGGTATTGAAAAATGAGAGAAAAGGTGAGGCTCAATAAAGTACAGGAGGGACAATTACAGGATTTACAAACCAACTGCAATCATTGTGTCCTTAAGAAAGAGGAGCGTTGCCCGTATCTTGAGAGGATAGTGAATTGTCATCTATTTAATGATCTAAAAGGTCGAGATATATTTGATGGTTTCAAGGAGGATAAACGTCAGTATCCCAGGATAATTACTTCTATCCCGGCTTTCATTAGCAACGGTAGTTCAGGAAAAGAAAAATTACGTATCGGCTCAATAATAGATATTTCGCTTGGTGGTTTGGGAATTTCAATTCCCAGAGGGATGAAATATAAGGTATTGACCGGTCCTCAAACGACTGAATTTGAAATTATTACTAAGTTGCCGGATGGGAATAGACCTATACATTTAAAGTGTAAACCACAGCGAGTGGTTCATTCCAGGGATACAATCCATGTCGGGGCATCTATTGTTGATGCCGATTTTCGCAGCTATAAAGCTTTCAAGAACTACCTGATGTGACCATTCTACACGACAATATTCATTTAGGGGAATGATAAGAGACGCAGATTTTACGGTTATGCATTTCCCGTAGGATCGTAGAATTGGCAGGGCCGGGAAACTATTCAGACATCATTGCATTGAATGTGCGTTGCTAACTAACAAAAAAGAAGAGGAGAGCCTTTGGGGGCTCCCCCCTTTCAAATGAATTCAAATCGTGCCCTTTTAGAAGTGATAATTGATGCCAAGTAAAACCATGTGGTTTGTGCTTGTAATGTCTAACTTGTCAGAACTAACATCAGTATATTTGGCACGGAAATACCGATAAGCAAGATCGGCTGACCAGTTTTGCGTTATTTCGAAATTCAGCCCGGCCAATATCTGCCATCCGAAGCCATTTCCAGATTCATCTACTGAACCGACTCCAAATTCTGTTCCGCTAAACTTAGCCCATGACCAGCCAATGCCGATTCCCGCATAGGGGTGGATCATCCCCTCCGGATACCTCACCAATAGGTTGGCCATCACATTGTGTGCGCTGCCATCGCCGTTGACTCCCACTTGATCTACGTCCTGCTTTGCCAGATAGAAATACTCCAACTCGGTGGCCAACCACTTGACCTGGGGAAAAATGTAACCCACTTTGGCCCCAATGGCCCAACTGTTCTTGAGCTTGACGTCTTCTGATCCACCATCTTCTAACTTCAGGTCACTGGGCATGACATAACCCCCGAAGACACCAACGTAAAACGGTCCAGCCTGTGCCGCCGGCGCTGTAGACGCGGAGGCAAAAAGAAGAAATGTTGCTAAACAAAATACAAGAAAGGCACTATAAATTCTTTTCACTGCGACTCCTCCTTTCATCAATAGTTGTTAACAAGTTAATAATAGGAACTAACTCATGCGCGTTAAAATTGTGATGATGGGGTTTACTAAGTCCTACCAATTTTTACAGTGAATTTGGAGAAAAAGTCAAGCATGAATTCGAGATAAGGAATTTTATAGCAAAATAACGAAATTTGCGAATAAAATGGCGGAAGTGCATGGGAATCGAACCCACCTGGGACGGTTCTAGCGCCCCACACTGGATTTGAAGTCCAGGAGGCCCACCAGTGACCTTGGCACTTCCGCACGGTTACGGATACTGAGGCTTCAGCGTATGTTCGAGAGAGCCGTCAAGCAACTGAACGGTTACCTCTTCACCCTTTTTCACAGAGGTTGAATTCTCCGGCAGGATGATCAACCCATTTGCCCTGACCATTGACTTCAAGATGCCGGAACCCTGATCTCCTGTAGACGTTACAGTAAATTTGCCGCTCTTACATTCAACACGGGCTCTGATAAAATGCTTCGCACCTTCCCTTTTTGTAATGTCTTCGCGGACTGTAGCCCTGACAGTCCTCCTGAATAAATTCTTATGGCCCATCATCTTAAGAATTGACGGTCTGACAAACTGCTCAAAGGCGATCATCGATGATACGGGATTGCCGGGAAGTCCGAAAAGAGGCACACCGCCCATGGAGCCGAAGGCAAGAGGTCTTCCCGGTCTCATGGCAACCCGCCAGAACTGCATCTTGTTCCCCACTTCCTTCATGACATCCTTGACGAGATCGTAATCACCCACCGATACACCGCCCGATGACACGATAATGTCGGCCCTCAGTGCGGCTTTGAACTTTGTAACCAGTTCCTCTCTTGTATCTTTCGCTATACCTATCTGAAGAGGCATACCTCCACAGTCAATAATCTGGGCGGCGAGGGAATAACTGTTGCTGCTCACTATCTGCCACGGGTTTGGGTTTTCATCAATATCAACAAGTTCATCTCCTGTAGCCACGACGGCAACAACGGCCCTCTGATATGCACTTATAAAGGAACGGCCCAGTGACGCCAGCATTCCTATTTCTGCCGGCCTGATGATATCGCCCCGGGAAATGACGAGTTCCCCATCTCTGACATCTTCGCCTGCGAGCCTGATATCCTGACCATCTTCAGCCTGTGCGAATATCTTGACTCTCCGCCCATGCTTCGCCGTGTCTTCCACTCTCACAACGGCATCGGCGCCATCCGGAATAGGAGCGCCGGTCATGATCCTGGACGACTCGCCTTTACCGACAGCCTTTCGAGGAATACTCCCGGCAGGCAAATTTTCGATGACATTTAGAACTATGGGATTTTCCCTCGAAGCGCCCCGGGTATCTTTCCAGCGTAAGGCATATCCATCCATAGCCGAGTTATCCCTGGGCGGAATGTTTCTATTCGCGTATATATCCTCGCCGATTACTCTTCCCAGAGAATCCAGGATGTTAACCTTCTCCTGCCCTAAAGGATCGATTACTTCCAGAATCTGCTTCAATGCGTTTTCAACACTGATCATTGTCTTACATCAAGAATCATCACATAAATGGAGAGCGAGCCCAAACCCAAGTCTCGACGAACACAAAGGATGTGGGCACGTGCATTCCTTCAATTATTCAACGGCTTATAATATTTCTCCCTTCCGTCGAAATGACAGAGGGGAGATTTTTAAACCACTCATTACATTGCAGTCTATTAAAGTAGCTATCCCAAAATGCCCTCCCTTGTCAATAAATAAGGTTATCATATTTGTCCTTGAATAAAACATGTGTATGATATAGGTGAGTTTTCTTGGCCTCTGGAAGCTGCAAAAGGGAGCCTGGATGCCACCCTCAGGATGCTTGCTATCTGGCAACCGGGTGCATATGATATGCATATAAATTTAGATCTTGCAGTTTTGCCCTCTGCCGAGATGGGATCGTAGAGCTTTGTATACGTGAGAAAAATCATTAATAAAGAAAAAACACTGGGCAGTCATCTGCTTACCTCTCTGTTTGACAGGATAAAGAGGGGAGAAAAGAAGATGACTGTCAGCGGTCTTCAAGGTTCAGCACAATCCTTTCTCCTTTCACTGATCTCCAGACAAGTTGACAGGACGATGATCGTGATTGCCCCGACGGAGAGGGAAGCCAGGGCTATCCACCAGGACATCTCCTTTTTCCTCGACCACGGGAACGAGGCCTTCCTGTATCCACCGTGGGACCTTTCTTCGACGGATATGCTGGCTTTTCAGCAGGATGTGGAATTGTCCCGCATGGAGATCCTGTGCAACCTCATCGTGGGGAAGCAGGCCATAGTCGTGGTGCCGCTCAAGGCTCTGATGCAAAGGGTCATACCCAAAAAAGTTCTCGAAACCTACATCGAAACAATTTCCATCGGGGACACTATAGACAGGGAACATTTCGTTCAAAAATTATCGCAGGGCGGCTATAAGAGGGTTACTCTTGTGGACGAAAAGGGCCAGTTCGGTTTGCGGGGGCATGTGATTGATATCTTTCCTCCCACGGCTCTACTGCCGGTTCGAATGGAATTCATAGGAGATGAGCTGGAGTCGATCAGGGAGTATGACCCCGCATCCCAGCGGTCCACAGCGGAATTGGTTGATTTTAAGCTGTCCCCGGCGAGAGAAGTAATCCTCTCTGAAGAAAGACGACAGCAGGCTATAGAAAACATAAAGCACAGGGCTGTCGAACTGGAACTTCCTCGAATGACAAGGACACGCCTTGTCGAAATGCTGGAAAACGGTCTTATCTCTTCCGTAAATCCCATGTTTCTGCCTCTCTTTTATGAATCATTCGTGAGGACAGCGGGCGGGAGCGTCGCCCAGTCTACGGCAGAAGCGGGAAGAGAATATCTCTCCGGCGATTTGGGAACGTTATTTGATTACATATCCCAAGAATCCATCATTATTATTGACGACCAGCCCGTAGTCGAGAAGGCAGGGGAGGAGATTGAAAATGCAATTGATCGCTTCCTGCTCAAGATCCGCAGCGAAGAGAAATTCTATTTGGAAAAGAAATTTTTCCATCTCACGGAGGAAACCGTACTCAAGCAGGCTGATACCTTTCAAAGGGTGTATCTCGAAGGCCTGCATATCATGGATTCGCATTATGATGAAAATGATGCCGCCCTTTCAAATATAAAAGTTCGTCAAGATACGGATTGGCGGCCGCCTCCCGTGGTGCCAAGGCCCGGAGAGGGAGACGGATTACTCAAGCCCCTCGCGGAGAGGATAAAGGAATGGCTTCGTGAAGGATATCTCGTGCAATTCTTGGGAACCGGACAGGAGGAGGTAGAGCGCTTAGATCATCTCCTGAAACAGTACAGCCTGCCTGTCACAAGGTCAAATGTCTCTTTTGCGAAGGACATTGAAGGGCACAGGGGTACAGGGCGTCTTGTCATCAGAGAAGGCAAGCTGACGGGAGGATTCCGTCTGCCTGATCTGAAACTGATTGTTATTACGGAAGAGGAAATATTCGGCAAGAAGATACCGCGAAGACGGACGAAACCTGCCAGGGAAGGATACTTCCTAAAGTCTTTCGGCGATCTGAACGAAGGGGATTATGCAGTCCACACCGACCATGGTATCGGAGTGTACCGCGGGCTTCAGAAGCTCGTCATCAGTGAAGTCGAAAGGGACTTCCTCCTTCTCGAATATCTGGATTGCGACAAACTCTATATACCTATAGACAGGCTGGATCAGATCCAGAGGTTCATCGGCCCCGAAGGTGTCACACCGAGAATTGACAAACTTGGCGGCTCTTCATGGGAAGCGGTAAAAGAGAAAGTCAAGAAGTCCGTCCGCGAGGTTGCGGAGGAACTGGTCTCAATTTACGCCGCAAGAGAAATTATGGACGGCCATGCCTTTTCCCCGCCGGACAAAATTTATGATGAATTCTGTTCCACCTTTGAATACGAGGAAACACCTGATCAGTCCAGATCCATTGAAGATGTCCTTCTCGACATGGGCCATGAAAAGCCCATGGACAGGCTGGTTTGCGGCGATGCGGGATTCGGGAAGACCGAAGTCGCCTTGAGGGCGTCTTTCCGGGCAGCCATGGAAGGGAAACAGGTAGCCATTCTCGTTCCTACTACGATACTGGCGGAACAGCACTTTCAGACATTTTCCCGGAGGTTGAAAGACTATCCCGTACGCGTGGAAGTCCTGAACCGCTTGAAGACGAAGAAGGAGCAGAGGGAAATTGTAGACGGGATAAACAGGGGAATCGTGGATATTGTCATTGGAACCCATCGTCTGTTGCAGAAGGATATCCTGTTCAAGGATCTGGGACTTGTCATTATAGATGAGGAACAGCGTTTTGGTGTAACCCATAAGGAGAAGCTCAAGAAGCTCAGAACCCTTGTGGACATTCTGACACTGACGGCGACACCCATACCCAGAACATTGCATCTGTCACTCGTCGGCATCCGCGATTTGTCCATCATCAACACCGCCCCGGAAGACAGGCTCCCCGTAAAGACCTCTGTATTCGAATTCAGCGAGGATATTATAAGAGACTCCATCCGGCAGGAAATCAGCAGAAACGGCCAGGTATTTTTTCTCCATGACAGAGTACAATCCATATACACTATGGCGAAGCTGGTTGAAAAACTTGTTCCGGAAGCGAGAATCGGGGTTGTCCACGGCCGGATGAAGGGCGCCGATATTGAGGAGACGATGGCAAGATTTGTCCGGGGGGATTGCAATTGCCTCGTTTGCACTTCCATAATAGCGTCCGGCCTGGATATCCCCACGGCAAATACCATCATCATCAACCGGGCCGACAGGTTCGGACTCGCGCAACTGTATCAGATCAGAGGAAGGGTCGGGAGGTCTAAAGAAGAGGCTTATGCCTGCCTCCTGGTGCCAAAAGGGACGATGTTGTCACGGGACACTCAGAGGCGGCTTCGTGTTATAATGGATTTCACCGAGCCGGGGTCCGGCTTCCGGCTTGCCTCCAATGACCTGGAAATAAGAGGGGCGGGGAACATCCTGGGGACATCACAATCCGGCCAGATTGCGGCAGTGGGATATGAACTGTATACAGAATTAATGGAGCGTACCATCAGGGAAATCAGGGGAGAACCAAGACCCGTTGAAGAGGCAAAACCTGAAATACATCTAGGGCTGCCGGCATTCATACCGGAGGACTATATGCCGGATGTCCACCGCAGGCTGGTGACTTACAAGAGATTATCCATGGCCTCTACTGATGAAGACATAGAAAAGGTCAGAGAGGAAATTGTTGACTGCTATGGGTATGTCCCGCCTCAGGTGGAAAACCTTTTTGATGTGATTGGCATCAGAAACCTCCTGGCAGTTGTCAAAGGGAAGAAGATGGTATACGATGGAAAAAATATGTTGATCGACTTTAGCCGGGAAAGCCCGGTAAATGCGTCACGGATAATCGAACTGTCCCGAAGGAAGGCGGCGGGGATGAAGCTGACGCCTGATTTCAAGCTCAGCGTCTTCATGCCGGATCTTAGGGCCGGTGATATCACAAGGCAGGCGAAGGAATTGCTCATGTTGCTGGTCAATTGATGAAGATGTCATCAAGAATAATATCAGCCATTGTGCACAACTTCTCCTCTCTATTGTGCCCTAGATTGAAGTTTGACGCAGGGAGGCCGGTGTTATCCATTGGCGGAATCCTGCTTTGCCTTCTCTCGGCCGTCCTCGTCTGCACTATCTTCGGCTGCGGGGGGAATGGCGCGTTAAAACCGCTGGCAACTGTCAATGGCATGACGATCTCGATTGCTGAGTTTAATAAGAGATTTGCAAGAGATGTTAATTCATTACTTGTCAGATCATCTCTCACCCCGGAAGAATACGAGCACCTCAAAGAGGAGGTTCTGAATATTTTGATCGATGAAAAGGTCATGCTGCTTCGCGCCAAGGAGCTATCAATCTCCGTCAGTGATGCTGAACTGATGAAGAAGGTTGGGGAGATTAAAGAAAGCAATTCGTCTGATGAAGGCTTCGATAAGGCCAATACAACGCATAAAGTCGATTATGGCCAATGGAAGGAGGAGCTGAGAAAGCGGATAATCCTGGAAAAGCTGATTTCCGCCGATGTGAATTCGAAAATCCGGGTGAAAGAGGAAGAGGGAAAGGCGTATCGCAGAAAGCACAAGGGCCTGTATGCTCCGGAAAAAAAGGTGCACGTGGCTCAGATAGTTGTGAGGGAGCAGGAAAAGGCGGAAGCTATCCTGAAAAGGTTGATGAGGGGTGAGGATTTTGCTAAGGTTGCCCGGGAAGAATCCATTGGCCCCGAGGCGAAGGCAGGCGGCGACCTTGGTTTTGTCGGTCAGGGCTTCATGCCGGAAGAGATCGATGCCGCCATTTTTTCGCAGCAACCCGGAGAAATTGGTCCGGTCATAAGAAGTCCCTTTGGGTTTCATATTTTTAAGATCATCGAGAAGGGCAAGAAGGGGTCGGACGATATCGAAGGACGGGTCCTGACAGATCTGAAGAAGCGGAAAGAGGAAGAGGAGTATGCTTTGTGGCTTGGCGCCCTGAGGTCAAAGGCGGCAATAAAAATTAACAGGGACCTGCTTAAAGATACAGTCCCCCAGATTAGTGAAGCAGATTGACGGGGTGTGCCAGTGAAATCATCAAAGACATGGATACGTATTATAATAGCGGCAATGATCTTCATATCAGTTTCAGCTACTGCGGAAATCATGGAAAGAATCGTTGCCGTTGTGAATGGCGAAATTATAACATTGTCAGAGCTAAATACCGCTTTTGAACCTTACGCGAAGAGGATAGAGGAAGGGTATAAGGGCCCGGATAAGGAAAAGATCATAGCGGAGAACAGACTGGCGATGCTGAACAAACTGATCGATAACATGATTATTGATCAGGAGGCGAAAAAAACGCAAATGATAGTCAAAGACGAGGAAGTCACCGATACGATCAATGACTTCCTTTCCCGGAAAAAGATGACAATGCAAGATCTGCTAAATGAGCTTGCGAAAGAGAACTCCTCCATCGAGCAGCACAGGAAAGAAGTCAAGGCGCATCTTCTCCGCATGAGATTGCTCAGGCGTGAGATAAGATCCAAGGTCGCAGTCACTGAAGAAGAAATAGGGGAATATTACCTCAAGAACCGTGAAGCCTATGAGGGCAAGGAGGCTGTGCGGATCAAGCAAATCCTGATCTTATTTCCCAAGGGCGCTGATGCAAAAACCAAAGCCAAGCTCCGGGAGGAATTGGATACAATCCATAAGCGTCTGCTAAATGGGGAACCATTTGACCTGCTTGCGGCACAGTTCTCTCAGGGACCAGCTGCTGCGACCGCAGGTGATCTCGGTTTCCTGGAAAAAGGATCAATGCTTCCTGCTGTCGAAAACGTTGCCTTCGGTTTGAAAAAAGACGAACTCAGCAAGGTCATCGAATCTCCTGTGGGTTTGCACATAATCCAGGTTATCGACAGAAGAGGTGCGGGCATAAAGCCCATCGAAACCGTCAGGGAAGAAATTAAGGCAAAGCTCGAAGAGGAAAAGATCGACAAGAAATACGAAGAGTGGATAAAGGAACTGAGAAAAAAGTCCCTCATTGAAATAAAACTGCAGGGATAGGTTATCGCAAGAAAGAGGCCAACCGGGTCTCAGCGAGATTGGCAACGCCGCAGCAATCATCCTGTAATCAAAATGGCCCGACACAGCCTGGCAAGCCTTATCCCGGCAGAGGTGAAGGGCGCCAGTGACCGAGGGGCTAATATTTTTTGACTGTTGACGAGTTAATCAAGGAATGAGCTATATAAGAATAAAAGGAGCATCACAGCACAATCTAAAGAATATCAATATCGATATACCTAGAGATAAGCTGGTTATTATAACCGGGGTCAGCGGATCAGGTAAGTCATCACTCGCTTTTGATACCATCTATGCTGAAGGACAGAGACGCTACGTGGAATCTCTGTCTACGTATGCCAGGCAATTTATCGGTCAGATGGATAAGCCTGACGTCGAATCTATCGAGGGATTGTCTCCCGCCATAGCTATTGAGCAGAGGACAGCAAGCCATAATCCTCGTTCGACCGTGGGAACGGTGACAGAAATCTATGACTACCTCCGCCTGCTTTACGCCAGGATAGGAGTTCCTCACTGCTATCAATGCGGCAAAGAGATTAGATCCCAGACTATCGATATGATGCTTGACAGCATTCTTGCATTTCCTGAAAAGACCAAAATCAGTATCCTCGCCCCGATCGCCAGGGGTAAAAAAGGAGAATTTCAGAAAGAATTGAAGAAGCTGCAGAAGGATGGGTTTGTCCGCGTGCGCGTGGACGGAGAGCTGCGCGAGCTTGGCGATGATATGGCTCTGGACAAAAACAAACGCCACAACATCGACGTAGTGGTTGACAGATTATTTGTTAAGGAAGGGATCAGAAGGCGACTCAGGGACTCCCTTGAGATCGCCACTCACCTTTCCGACGGACTCGTGCGGGTCGATGTTGCAGGAGGCGATGAGATTCTCTTCAGCGAGAAGTACGCGTGCCCTGAATGCGGCATCAGTATGCCTGAGCTTGCTCCCCGTAATTTTTCCTTCAACAGCCCCTATGGCGCCTGTACCGATTGTGACGGTCTCGGCACCAGAATGTATTTCGACGAGAACCTCGTGGTACCCGATCGGGAGCTTTCCGTGCGGGAGGGCGCAATCGCTCCCTGGTCAGGGCGGAGTTCCGTTTATCATTACCAGATGCTGGACGCCCTTGCGCAGCACTATGGATTCGATCTAAATAGCCCGTTCAATCAACTGCCGAAGGAGATCCAGACGGTTCTTCTTTCCGGCTCCGGAAAGGAGATGATCAGGTTCTATCTCGATAGAGATGGCAGGCGTTTTTTTTACAGCAGGCCATTTGAGGGGATACTTAAACAGCTTGACCGGCGCTATAAGGAAACCAACTCCAATGCCGTAAGAATGGACCTCTCGCGCTATATCAACTTACAAGAATGTCCGACCTGCCACGGTTCACGTTTGAAGAAAGAGAGCCTGGCTGTTACTGTAGAAAACAAAAATATCTACGACCTGTGCAGGCTCTGTATAAAAGATTGCCTTGCTTTTTTCCAAAAGCTGTCTCTGTCAAGCCAGGAAGCTCTTATCTCCGAAAGAATTCTTAAAGAAATTAAAGAGAGGCTGAAATTCCTCGCCGATGTGGGTATCGACTACCTCAGCCTGGAACGTTCGTCCGGAAGTCTTTCCGGCGGCGAGGGCCAGCGGATCAGACTGGCCACCCAGATAGGATCGGGACTCGTCGGCGTTCTTTATGTTCTCGATGAACCAACCATAGGTCTCCACCAGAGGGATAATGCAAGACTCATTTCCACTCTCAAACGACTGAGGGATATGGGCAATACGGTCTTGGTTGTGGAGCATGACCCTGCCATGATGATGTCTTCCGATTATATTCTCGACATGGGGCCCGGCGCCGGTTCCGACGGCGGCGACGTTGTCTTCCATGGTACGCCGGAGGAGATATGTCAATGCGATAAATCTCTAACAGGGTTGTATCTCTCGGGGAAACTTGCCATCCCTGTTCCTGAGAAGAGAAGACCCATGCCCGATAGGTTTATTGTCCTGGAGGGGGCCCGTGAGCATAACCTGAAGAATATAGATATCAAGATTCCCGTGGGACTCTTTACGGCCGTAACGGGTGTTTCCGGCTCCGGCAAAAGCACCATGGTTATTGAAACATTATACAAGGCCATGGCCAGAAGACTCGACAATTATCAAGGCGGCATGGGAAAGATCAGAAAGATCGCGGACCTGGGGGGAATTGAAAGGGTCATCATCATGAACCAGCAGCCTATAGGACGCACTCCCCGTTCTAATCCCGTCACTTATACAGGAATCTTTTCTCATATCCGGGATCTTTTCACAGGTCTTCCCGAATCCAGGATCAGAGGCTATAAGCCCGGACGTTTTAGTTTCAATGTCAAGGGGGGTCGATGCGAGGCCTGCGAAGGAAACGGTCTGATCAAAATCGAAATGCACTTTCTGCCTGATGTCTATGTGACGTGCGATGTGTGTCGAGGAAAAAGATTCAATCGCGACACCCTTGAAATCAAATACAAAGAAAAAAATATTGCCGATGTCCTGGATATGTCAGTTAATCAGGCCCTGTCCTTTTTTGATAGTATTCCAGCCGTACGATCGAAACTAGAGCTTTTTTTCGATGTTGGTCTCGGTTACATCAGATTAGGTCAGTCGGCTACAACGCTTTCCGGGGGAGAAGCCCAGCGCATCAAATTGTCGAGGGAGCTGGGAAAGCGCATGAACAGAAACACCCTCTATATCCTTGATGAGCCGACTATCGGCCTCCATTCGGCAGACATTCAAAAGCTCCTCGATGTTCTTGTAAGACTGGTAGAAATGGGCAACACGGTCCTCGTCATAGAACACAATCTTGATGTCATTAAGTGTGCCGATCATATTATCGATCTTGGACCCGAAGGCGGACCCGGCGGGGGGCGGATTGTCTCCTCCGGTACGCCCGAAGAGGTTGCCTGCGCGGAAGAATCTTTTACCGGTCAGTTCCTAAGAAAAGTACTGCATTAACCTTCGCATAAGTACTACCCAAGTAGAACTTACCCTATAGTTATGCTTCCTATTCTTGCCGAATTTCTCGACAGGCGAAAAAGAAGCCGCAACCAATAAGGCTTTGGATTCGACCTGATGTCGCATGGATTGTTGATTGATTCTGGCTCCATCAATTTTGTTGACGTCCCGCCTCAAATTTAATACAGTCCCTGTGAAAGTGGAGACTGTCATCGACGAAGAAGTGCTGTCGCCGGAAGCGGGTGGATCATGAAAATAAGGGTAAGGGACGAAAAGATCATTAAGGCCATTAAGAACGTTGAGGGGATTGATATTGTTCTTAAGTCTGTCGAAGACGCCAAAAAAGCCATGCAGCTCATCCTCCGGAAGACGGAGACATCCCGCACTAAAGACTACGAAGGACTCAGGGAAATCGCCATCACCCGGGTCGTCGAACATACCACCAGTGCTGTGGAATACCAGACTTATTACGAGGTCGAATTCGTGCTCACTGACGAACGCTTCATCGACATGGAGATCGCTTTGATCAAGGAGCTCCAGACCATGTTTGAAAAATTATAGCCTGAAAAAAGCCAAGCCTCATTGAATTAGAAATCAACAATCATAAGATCGCGGGCCACGATGAGGGGGCCATTGTATGTTTTCCGACATTGAGCCTCGATATCTACTGATTCGCATTCCGGATAGAAATGCGTCAGCAGAAGCTTCTTCACTCCCGCTTCCGTCGCGACCTTGCCGGCCAGTGACGGCGTGAGGTGTCCTTCCACTTTCATTCCATCGGGAAGAGCTGACTCGCAGATGAGGAGGTCTGCTCCTCTGGCAAGAGTGACGGCATTTTCACAATAATCCGTATCGCCGGAATACGCCACAGTGGTCCCATCCGCTCCCGTAATACGGTAGCCTATGCTGCTCTCAATGTGCGACATGGGCAGGGTGTCCACCGAAAAGGCATCATTGGCAAGCTGATCACGTCCTCGTTATGAAGCTCAATCAGGTTCATAAGGCCGGGCTCCAATTCAATCCATCCGTTATATACAGCGCGCAGGCCGTCGTAAAAATTATGAAGTCCTCGCGCGCCGATTATCTGAAAAAGGGTACGGCGGCGATATGTCTGGGGATACTTGGTAGCGAAGAGGAAGGAAACAAATTCACCCGTATGGTCGGGGTGCAGGTGGCTAAGAAAGATGTGCGAGACCTGTGAGATTGTAAATCCTGCTTCGAGCAGCCGCCTCATAGTGCCGGCGCCCAGATCGAAGAGAAGCAAATTGTCGCGGATCTGTAGGAGAAAAGATGATGAGCTTCGCTTCAGTGAAGGAACGCATGTTCCTGATCCCAAGATGGTCACCCTTACGCCCATGCCTCCTCCTTGCAGATACTATTTCAGTGGATCGAGCCAGCCAGCCTGACAATGACCCTGCGCGTCCGCGGACCGTCGAATTCACAGAAGAAGATGGACTGCCAGGTCCCCAGGACCAGGTCGCCGTTCTCTATGAGCAGCGTTTCTGACGCCCCGACAATAGAGGCCTTGATGTGGGCCGCGGAATTTCCTTCGACGTGCCGGTAGTGATCATTATGAGGCACTATTTTGTCCAGCTCTGAGAGTATGTCCCGCGGCACATCGGGATCGGCATTTTCGTTTATGGTAACGGCTGCTGTGGTGTGCGGAACAAAGACATGGCAGATGCCGCTTCTGATCCTGCTTTCTTTCAAGAGGGCCCTGATACGGTCGGTGATATCGATCATCTCGGACCTGGCATTGGTTCGCACAGAAAACTGTTTCATAATTTCACTCCATATCAGTCTTTAAAGACTCTGTAAAAGGACATGCCGGATAAGCTGAAATCACCACTGTCCCCTTTTCAAAGGGAGAATTCCTGAAAGGCTGCGAGCGCCTCTCTGACAAATGCCCTGACGAGGACGGCATCTTTTCTCCCATCGGACCCTTCGACACCTGTATGCGCATCCACGCCGGCCGGCCGCACATGGGCTATGGCCTTACGGACATTATCCGGGTTAAGACCACCCGCCAGTATGACCGGCCTGGGTGAAATAGCAACAAGCCGACGACTGATATCCCAGTCGTGGACTTTACCGGTCGCGCCGCATGCACCGGTTGCCGGATCATATGTATCTATTATAAATGCATCGCACTTAAAGCTGAATCCGGCAACGGAAGCTTCCAGCTCCGCGAGGTTATTGCTTCCCACAATGAGACTCTTGATGACAGTGAGATCGGGTGCAAGAGATTTGAGTCTGACGATCTCGGCAAGGGATATACCGCCATGCAGCTGCACCTTGTGGACGCCGATTTCTCTGCTGACAGCAAGAATTTCTTCCGCCCTGTTCAAGTAGGTGATCAACACGGCGGATGCGGGCGGCTTCAGCAGACGGATGATCTTGGCGGCGTCCTCTGCGGATGTATCCTCCCTATGGACGGTAAGTCCCAGCGGAAATCCGATTTGACGGACACCCGCCTCAATAAGCATCATGGCCTCTGCACTATCGACTACACCGGCTATCTGGACAATTCCCTGCACGGATACACCTCAAGCAGGGTGCATACTGTTGCCGCCTATGCACCCTTCAATACTTCAATTGTTATTTCGGCGGCCCCGCGAGCATTTTTCAGGAGTGTCGCGTCATCGATGATCTTTCCGACTAAATTGACAGCGCTTGCGGGTACGGGGTCAGGCCCGGTACTCATCGGCGTCCGTCCGAAGAATATGGCCAATGCCCGTCCCGGCGGCCAGTAGCCAATATCGCCAACCGTTACCTTTGTAGTTGCGGTCTCATCGAGGGACGCTGTTACCGGTACCTTAAAGTAATACTCATCTCCCCATTCGTCAGGCCTGGCCTTGATGGGAAGTCTCTCCACAATCGCTTTTGCGCAAGCTGTATCGAAAAGATCGGCAATTAATCTCACACTGCCCACAGTTATTCTTACCCGAGTCGGCATGACGTAAAATCCCTCCTTGTTCAATATCCGCTGTCGTGGCGGCAGCGAATGATTTTTGCGTTCTTCTATAGGCGATACATCTCCGAGAATCTATCTATGACCTCCAGGAACTCAGCCGGCAGCCTCTCTCTCACATTGGCAGCGATATCCTCCGGTATCTTTCTGTAAAATGCATGGGCAATGCCCCCTGCAATACATGCCATCGTGTCACTGTCACCGCCAAGGGATACGGCCTTTCTTGCGGCGTCTTCGAAATCTTTGGACTCCAGGAAGGCCGTTATGGATTCCGGCACGGAGCCCTGGCATGAAACGTCAAACCGGTATTCGGGCCTTATATCGTCGAGGGCGCGACTGAGGTCGTAGTTGAAGCGTTTTTCCATTTCGGTCTTTATAGAGTTTTTATTTTCTCCCTTCCGGGCGAGAAAGACCGCCAGCGCCGTTGCCTGAGCCCCTTTTATGCCTTCAGGATGATTGTGGGTGACGGAAGCGCTTCTTTCCGCTTCTTCCAAGACGGCATCAATAGACTCGAAGGCAAAACCAACGGGGCTCACTCTCATGGCAGAGCCATTGCCCCAGCTGTTGTACGGCCCGCTCTGCGACGAAAATAGCCAATGATAGAATGCTCCGCCATACCCTGCACGGGGGTATCTTCGCCCGAAGGTTTTGTAGGCTTCTGCGTAGTTGCATCTTTCCAGAATTGAATAGGCTGTCGCTACGGTTAGTACCGTATCATCCGTAAATTGCGAATGCGGGCCAAAGAGGGGAAAATACGTAGACTTTATGGGATGGGCCTCATACGCGGAACCGATAACATCGCCTGCAATTGCCCCTATCATATTCCGCCTGAAGAGAAACGCTACACTGAAAGATGAGAAATTATTGAAATGGATTTATCCGCGACTCCAGGAAGTCTCGCCTACAGTTCTATCTCCAACCCCTGCTGAACGGCAAAACATTCCAGTTCATCATTACTGCTGCTCACTATCTTCCTGCAATCCGCTACTATTTCGTCTACGCCCTCATCAGACCTTTCCTGGTTGTGGTGGAACAATCCGAATTTCCTGACCCGCGCTTCCAGGGCTAACCTTAAAGCATCCCGATAAACAGAATGCCCCCAGGTCTTCGTCCTCTTGTTATACTCCTCATCGGTGAATTCGGCATCATGCACGAGGAGGTCTGCGCCGGCGGAGAAATCGCGATAATCCTGGAAATCGACTCCACCGGGATGTCTAAACGTCAATTCATTATCCGTGAGGAAAACGAAGCTCTTGCCTCCTTCCGTAAATTTATAACCGACGCCTTGATTGGGATGACTTAACGGAATGGGAGAGATTGACATTGATTTTACGGCAAATGGCTCCTCGCAGGCCTCATGGTAGACAATATCGGCTCTTATATCTTCAAACCTGACGGGGAAATTGGGAGGGGACATGATTTTTGAAATCATCCCTTTGACGGATGCTTGTGCAAACGGGCATCCGTACATGGTAATCCGCGTCTTTGTGAAATATATGGGCTGGAAAAAAGGGAATCCCATGATGTGGTCCCAATGGGCATGGGTGAAGATCATCGTATACCGGAAGCGATTTTCGGAAACAAGCCTGTGGCCTAGAGTCCTGATACCCGACCCGGCATCGATAATGATTATTTCATCATCCTTCGTTCTTATTTCGAGACAGGTGGTATTGCCGCCGTACTTTAGATATTCCTTTCCCGAAACCGGAATTGAACCTCTTGCACCGTAGAATCTAATAATCATTATATGGCTCTCTGCAATTTCTTGTCCGCTTCTTCTCTATTCCCAGATCATTGATCCTTGCATCGTAGATCCATCAAGCCTCATTTCTGCCAGCAAATCTCAGTGATCTGAAATGCCTACCGTGGATTCTTGCCTGTTACCGTAGGATTTTCAGGATATGCGGACCATTCCGTAAATGAGCCCTCATAAATCCTGGCACTGGGATAATTGAAGTACCACTTGAATAAAATAAATTCATTCGTCGCTTCACGGCCTGTACCGCACATGCAGATGATGGTCTTGTCGGGACTTACATCATTAGCCTTAAGAATGGCTAATATCTCTTCATCAGACTTTAGGAGACTCTTATTTGCGTCAGTCATTAGAGACGCCCAAGGTACATTGACAGCGCCGGGGATGTGGCCCGGCTTGATCCAGTATGACTGGCCTTCGTAGACTTCGGGGGGACGTGCGTCCAGCACTATGACATCTTTGCGATCCTTTGCCGCCTTGAATTCGTCGTATTGTATGTAGAAATCGGATTGTATGCTGACATTAAAATTGGATGCTGCTGCCTTGGGAAACTTTTTAGTTAAAGGTTTCTTCTCTTTCTTCCATTTGTCAAGGCCGCCGTCGAGGACATAAATGCAGTCATGGCCGAAACGCGCCAGGCTGTATGCCATCATCGTCTGTTCGAGGCCGTCTCCCCATCCTTTGGCGGCGCCGGTCCCCGTATATACCACCGCGGGAATACCCAATTTCAGTCCCGCATAGCGGAAGACGGGCTGTATTGTATCCGGGGGCACATATCTGGCGGGCATTTCATCAATATATGCGCGAAGCAGACCCTCATTCAGATAAATAGCCCCGGGAATATGCTCCTCAATATAGTCATGAATGTTCGGCTGCACATCCAGTATGGTCATTTCCTGCTTATTCAGATTTTCAAGGAGCCAATCGGAAGAGATCCATTTCACTGTTCCAGTGCCGTAAGGATAGTCCTTCTTCATAATCCACCTCTCAAGACGGTCCGATAAGAATGGAAGCAAAGAACGAAGCTATGAAAATAGCGTCACCAAGTGGAAAAATAGCCGCTCGTCTATTCATTGTCAAGAATTTATATGTCCGGCAAGTCCGTAATATGCTGCAAAAAGGTTTTGCTTTACATGATAATAAACTGTAGATTTTATTATATGTCATGAAAATTAGAAGAGGTGGACGTTATGAAAACCATTAAGATCAAAGGCATGACATGCAATCACTGTGTCATGGCTGTTACAAGGGCTTTGGAAAAGATCGATGGCGTCAAGAATGTGAAGGTAGACCTGACAAAAGCCGAGGCAACATTCGATGAGGTCAAACCTGTGGATATGGAAGTAGTAAAGGAACGCATCCGGAAGGCAGGTTATGACATCGCCTGATAAGACCTTCAAGACCACGATCTCTGTCGGCGGCATGACCTGCGCCGCCTGCGTGCGTCGCGTGGAGGAGGCGCTGAAATCCATCGAGGGTGTGACAGACGTGGCGGTCAATCTCGCCACGGCCAGGGCGACGATTGATCATGGCGAAACATGGGGCGGCATCGAAGCCGTCAAGAATGTAGTCACCGATCAGGGCTATGATTTTCTCGGCATTCCCGACGAGACGCGCGAAGACCCTATTACTGCCGCCAGGGCGAGGGAGGTCAAAGAGCTCAAGACCAAATTTGTCGTTGGCGCCTTTCTTAGCATTATCATCTTCCTTGGTTCCATGCAGCACTGGTTTCCCTTTTTGGCAACTGTACCAAGGCAGGTAGTGCTGGTTATCCTGTTCTTCCTTACGACTCCTGTCGTCTTCTGGGTAGGGAGCAGGTTTTATATCGGCGCCGTAAAGGCGGCCCGGCAGAAAACGACGGATATGAATACGCTCGTGGCGGTCGGGGCGCTTTCGGCATATTTATACTCCACGCTTGCCACCTTTTTCCCCAGGATTTTCTCGACCGCCGATATAGCCCCCCACGTCTATTATGACGGCGCCGCCATGATCGTCACTCTGATAATCCTCGGCCGCCTCCTCGAAGCGAGAGCGAAAGGCAGAACATCCGCGGCCATCAAGAAGCTGATGGGGCTCAGGCCGAAGACCGCTCGTGTAATCAGGGGTGATAAAGAAGAGGACATTCCCATTGAAGATGTTGCGAAAGGCGATCTCATAATCGTTCGGCCAGGGGAAAAGGTCCCCACGGACGGCGTTGTCGTTTCCGGCAGCTCTTCCGTCGATGAATCCATGCTTACCGGTGAAAGTATGCCCGTCTCCAAGGAGGCCGGGGAGCATGTGTTTGGCGCCACACTGAACAAGAGCGGCAGCTTCACATTCAGGGCAACAAAGGTGGGGTCAGAGACTGCCCTTGCCCAGATCATTCGCCTCGTCGAAGAGGCGCAGGGTTCCAAGGCCCCCATCCAGAGACTGGCTGACAAGGTCGCCTCCATCTTTGTGCCTGTCGTATTTGCGATAGGCATAATTACATTTATAGTATGGTACTTCTTCGTACCGGATCACATTTTCAGCCGGGCGTTATTGAATTTTGCGTCCGTTTTGGTCATTGCCTGCCCCTGCGCCCTGGGTCTAGCGACGCCGACGGCAATCATGGTAGGAACCGGCCTCGGCGCCGAACACGGCATTCTAATCAAAGGCGGTGAAAGCCTGGAAAACGCCTACAAGCTAACGACGGTGGTCTTTGACAAGACAGGTACGCTGACCAAGGGTGAACCGGAGGTAACGGATATACTGGCCGCGGCCGGCTATGAAGAGGACAGCTGTCCTGCAGATTGCCATGTCCATCGAGGCTGTCTCGGAACATCCCCTTGCCGCGGCGATCTTAGAGAAGGGACGTCGTGCCGGTATTTCTAGCATTCCCGCGGAAAAATTCGAGGCCTTAGCGGGTCTCGGAGCTGCGGCGTCTCTGAACGGCCGGCATTGCCTTCTGGGAAACCGGCGGCTCATGGAAATGAAGGAGATTAGGCTCGGCGGCCTTGCAGAGGAAGCGGAAACCCTCGCAACGGAAGGGAAAACATGCGTATTCATTGCCGATGGAAATGAAGCCATTGGTCTTATCGGTCTTGCCGACATACCCAGGGAATCGGCAAGAGAAACTGTGACAACCTTGAAGAACATGGGATTGAGAGTCGCCCTCATCACCGGAGACAACATGAATACCGGGAGGGCCGTAGGCTCCGTCCTGGGCATCGATCATATCATGGCGGAGGTCTTGCCGGGAGACAAGGCGGCGGAAATAAGACGACTTCACGAACAGGGCGAGGTTGTTGCCATGGTGGGCGACGGCATTAACGATGCGCCGGCCTTGGCAGCGGCGGATATAGGGATTGCCATCGGCGCCGGCACCGACGTGGCGATAGAAGCGAGCGATATTACGCTTATCAAGGACGACCTGCGCTCCGTACCCATGGCTATCAGGCTTTCTCTGGAAACGGTAAAAGTGATCAGGCAGAACCTCTTCTGGGCCTTTATCTATAACATCCTCGGCATTCCCATTGCCGCAGGGGTGTTATATCCGTTTTTCGGTATCCTCCTCAACCCGCAGTTTGCCGCTGCCGCCATGGCGCTCAGCTCCGTATCTGTAGTGAGCAACTCCCTGCGCCTCCGGAGCGCCAGATTCCTCAGTCGTTAGTTCCTTCGAACTGACACATTGCTGCGCGAGCTGGCGTCATCCTGATTTTTCAAACTTGCATTAATAACGCCGCGGAGGGTACGGGCAAAGATCCCACGAAGATTTGCGGGTTTTTATCCGGGCCGAGAGCCAAAGTCAGGTTCAGCGCTTTCCAGCCCTATCAATTATTCCTTGATCTCCGGCGCTGCGCCCGGGTCAAAGGGATTCGTCCTCATGGCAAAGGAAAAGAGGTAAGGAAAGTTTTCCTTCAGGTGCTTCATATAGTCTAGCCATTCTGAAATCAGGAGGGTGTAGACCCTCTTAATGTCATTGGCGATATGTTTCATATCCGCCTGCGACAGATCACTCACATCGTTCCGCGACTCCAGTTCCTCTGTCAGATGAAAGACAGCCATGAGAAGATTGGTAAATGTATCATGTTCCAGGAGATTTTGATTTTCCAAGAGCCGGAGAAGAAATGTCCGCTCTTTTATGAGCATCTGTTTCAGGGCTTCCAGGTCACCCCTCTTTATATCTATGTCATAAGTGTACTTCTTCAACCGGTTCGATGTTTCGGTGAATTCCCGTAGCGTCCATCTGTCCGTTACAACAAAGTCCTGCCCGATCTTTCTGGAACTGGGATCGAACCCGGACATGGATTTCAGAAGTTCCTTGCCAACCTCGCTGAAAAAAGAACCGATGACTATGTTGAGTTTCTCCATCAGAGCGCGCTTTTCCCTGATGGCGAGCACCTCATGGATTATTATGGATACAAGGAGAACCTCGATAAATACAAAAGCAATATCCCCCAACAAATACAGAAATATATGGTGGGCATCCCTGAAAATAAGGTAATGCATAAAATAAAAAAATGCAGAGAGGGCAATAAGGGAAACTCCTAGAATAATCTGCCATTTGAAATATTTCATATTCCTCCTATGAGACAGGCAAGATGCCTGTCCATAAAATCTCCCGCCCCCTTCTTCAAAGGGGATTGTCAAGATGGTCTTTCTCCGAAGATGCTCCTGCCTACCCTCACGATCGTCGCCCCTTCCTCAACGGCAACCTCATAGTCTCCGGACATGCCCATGGAAAGTTCCCGCATCTCAGCACGCGCTATATTCGCATCAATAATCCTGTCTCTCAGCTCACTCAATGACTTAAAATAAGGCCTCGCATCTTCGGGGTTATCAAACCAGGGGGCCATGGTCATCAGTCCCTGTACGGACAGATTGTCGAGGGATGAAATGTCCTTGACCAAACGCATCGCTTCTTCGTATGGGGCGCCGCTTTTTGTTTTCTCTCCGCTGGTATTTATCTCGATCAAGACTTTCATCGTCAAGTCTTGGGCCCTGGATCTCCTGTCAAGCTCAACGGCCAGATCCATCCTGTCTACGGAATGGATCATGTCAAAAAGCTTCACTGCGTATTTTGCCTTGTTGCTCTGGAGGTAGCCGATCATGTGCCATTCGATCTTCCTCCCCATCTTTTCAATTTTTCTTTTCGCCTCCTGGACGTAGCTTTCCCCGATGATGTCAACCCCAGCCTCGATGGCTTGCATGATCCGGTCGTCATCCACTGTCTTGGTTACGGCCATGAGCCGGACATCAGAGACCTCCCGTCCCGCGCGCGAAGCGGCGGCGGCAATAGCGCTTCTGATTCTCTCGATATTAGCCTTCACCGTTGATTCCATCGCTTCCTCCGGTAAAGTCTATGGCCCCGATCCTCTTCAGTACGTCCACAACTTCGCACAGGGGAAGTCCCATGACATTTGTGTACGAACCATGTATCTCTTTTATGAAGAAGGCTCCCATCCCCTGTACGGCGTATCCTCCCGCCTTATCGTACGGCTCCTGTGTCTTTATGTACCACGCCATTTCATCTTCCGGAACCTCCCTGAAGAGGACGGAAGATTCAACGGCATCGCGGATGAGGATATCAGCGCTCTTTCTGGTAACGGTGAAGCCCGTAAAAACTGTATGAATTTGTCCGCTCAGCTTGCCCAACATCTCTCTCGCCTCATCGGGCGTTCGGGGCTTACCGAGTACATTGCCATTGATAATGACAATGGTATCCGCACCCATCACCCAGGCTTCCGGATGGAGGGCGGATGCCATCCGCGCTTTTTCTTCCGAGAGTCTCAGGACATGATCCCTCGGTGCTTCCCCTGTCATGAACCTCTCATCGACGTTGCTCGGCATTACCTCGAAGCGCAGTCCCAGGAGATTCAATAGTTCAATCCGGCGGGGAGATGCAGACGCCAGAATAAACCTGCCGGAAGTGGTCACCACTACAGGTATTCCTTCCTTTTCTTATGTTCAAGGATTTCCACGACCTTCTTCACGTCCTGGGAATTTCCTCTCTTGCAGATGAGCAGGGAGTCTTCCGTGTCCACAACAATCAGATCTTCAACACCTAGCAGGGCTACAAGCTTCCGGGAACTGTGGATAAGCGAATTGCTGGCATCGACGCCAACGAAGAGATCACGGCAATTTGCGGCGTTACCATTTTCGTCCTTATCCGATACCTCCCACAGGGCATCCCATGATCCCATATCTGACCAGCCGAAATCCCCTTCGATAAGAAGAATATTATCGGACTTTTCCATGACGCCATAATCAATGGAAATGGATGGGATCGTCTCGTATGCACGCATGAGGGCTTCCTTTTCCTCATCTGTCCCTATGGTGCTTTCTATTTGCAGGAGACCGTCATGTACCTGTGGAAGCCATCGTTTGATTGCTTCCAGTATTGTGTCAATCTTCCACACAAACATCCCGCTGTTCCAGTAGAAGCCTCCTTTTTTCAGAAACGCTCTCGCCTGTTTGAGTGGAGGTTTTTCCCGGATGGATTTCACCGCAAAAACGTCGGTGCCTCTGACTTTGGCCTGCACTGATCCGCGCTCAATGTACCCGTACCCTGTCTCGGGACTGGTAGGCTTGATGCCAATAGTGATCAGGTGGGCGCCGCTATTTGCCATTTCACACGCTGTGGAAAGGAGCTGACGAAATCGCGACGCGTTGGTAATTAGATGGTCCGCAGGCAATACGACCATAACGGCGTGGGGAGACCTCCGCTTGATATGGAGCGCGGCAAGACCTATGCAGGGAGCAGTATTTCTGCCGAGAGGTTCGATAATGATATTCTCTCGCGGGATATGGGACACCTGCCTCATCAGCTCATCGGCATGGCTCTGACCCGTAACAATCAGAATATTCTCTTCGGGGATAAGAGGCGCGATCCTCTCGACCGTTTCCTGGATAATAGTCCTTGCAGAGACTATATCCAGCAGATGCTTTGGCATCTTCTCTCTGCTCTTCGGCCAGAAGCGGGTGCCTTTGCCACCCGCCATAATCACTGCGTACATTACCCCCTCCGGTATCAAAGTTTAGCCTCCTCTTCTGCAGGAGCCCCTGTGGAACAACGTACCAAAAGGACTGGTGATTATCAACGCAAATTTACACCGCATCGATCTCATAATCCGGCGAACACTCGAGAGCCGATACGTCAAGCCTTCTGATGAATATTCCCCTGCTTAAATTTGGGACACAGGGAAAATCTTCATCATACCCGCAATGGCCATTGCATTTTAGTGAATAAGCTTGTACATTAACGGAAATAATAATCACATCCTTTGCCATGATGGATAGGTATCCCAGAATACTTCTCAAGCCCGGCCGTGACGCCTCGCTCTCGCGCGGGCACCCGTGGGTATTTTCCGGAGCTGTTGCCGGTGCAGATGGCCAGCTCGAACCGGGCGACATCGTGGTTGCCGTGTCACATGAGAGGCAGCCCTTAGCCCTGGGCTTTTACAATCCCACCTCCGACATCGCCTTTCGGTCACTGACTACAGACACAACAGCAGCCGTTGATTATGCATTCTGGCAAAAAAGAATCCGGACCGCCATGTCTTTGAGGGAGAAGGTGTTGCCGGAAGGAACAACGGCCTATCGCCTGATCAATGCGGAAGGGGACTGGATGCCAGGGCTCATCGTTGACAGATATGCCAATTACCTGGCTCTATCCATAGAAACGGCGGGGATGGAGAAGCACCGTGAGGCTGTTGTGAAAATACTCTCCGATGAGATGCAGCCTCTCGGCATCTATGAAAGGAGCGAAGGCCGGGCACGACAGTTAGAAAGTTTAGATGACCATACCGGCACCATTTACGGAGAACGCCCGCCCCCGACAATCGAGATCACGGAAGATCACCTGTGCTTCAAAGTGGATATAATCTCAGGGCAGAAGACGGGTTTTTTCCTGGATCAGCGGACGAACAGGAAGATTGCCGAACGATTAAGCAATCAAGCAAATGTCCTGAATTGTTTTTCGTACACCGGCGCTTTTTCCGTCTACTGTGCCCGCGGAGGCGCCCAGCGCGTGATTTCCGTCGAGTCTTCGGAAGCGGCGAATGAAATAGCCAGATGGAATCTCAAAGAAAACGGCTTTTCATCAGACCAACATCCTGTAGTCAAAGCCGACGTCTTCAAGTATCTACGCGAGACAGATGAAATCTTCGATCTGATAATTTTAGACCCTCCGGCATTTGCCAGGGCAAAGAAGGACATGACAAAGGCATCAAGGGGGTACAAGGATATAAATCTGCAGGCCGCAAGATCTCTCAGGGAAGGCGGGATGCTCGCTACTTTTTCCTGCTCCAATTACATCGGCGAGTCGCTTTTTCAAAAGATTGTCCTTGGCGCCTTGCGTGATGCCGGTAAATCGGCCCGGTTGCTTCAGACCATGGGTCCTGGACCGGATCATCCCACAAATCTCGGACACCCGGAGGGACATTACCTCACGGGATTATTACTGAACGTAACAACATAGGACGGAAGAGACTTTCAGCGGGCCAAAAGGGGAGCGCCCGATGATCTGTCATTTTTCCTTTACGAACATCAAGAGCGCTGTTGCCACGGCAGTGAGGACAATGGAAAGATAAAAGGGCGCCAATATGCTGATCTGATCCCACAGCAGCCCGGCAACCAGGGAGGCGGGAAGTGCGCAAAGACCAACGCACATTTGAAAGACACCTAAGCCTGTGGCTCGATAGCGCTCCGGAGAAAGCTCGGATACGAAAGTCGTCTGGACTGTGTCGAGAATGCCTTTGTGCAAACCATAGAGAGCAAATGCCAGGACAATAACAACGTGACTGGTCCAGAATATAAGGCTGAGACAGACGGCCCCCCATGAGATAAATGCGAGCACCATCAATGCCTTTCTCCCTATTTTATCGGAAAGCCTGCCTGAAGGGATGGAAAAAATAGCAGCAACGACAGTGAAGATCAGATAGAGCACAGGAACGAAGGCAGTCGCAAATCCCAGATGGGTCGCATAAATCAGAAGGAATGAGTAACTGAAGGAACCCAAAGCAAAAAAACAGCTCAGGATAAGAAACAGTTTAAAATTGGAATTTAGATCCCGGAACACAAAGCCATGGAAAAGCTTCGCATCAGATGGTTTTGTCTCTTTTATATGATAAAAGATCAGGAGGGCGCCCACTGCGGACGGGATCGCAGCGAGGAGAAAAAGATTTCTGTAACCGAGGAATTGATAAAATGCGATGCAAAAAAGAATGCCGCATACCGCGCCGAGGTTATCCATCGCCCTAAGCAGTCCGAAATGCCTGCCTCTGTTTTGATCCGTAGAAATATCTGCGACAATGGCATCTCTGGGCGCTCCCCGTATTTTACCCATCCTGTCTAATATCTTAAAAGGAATTACCTGTTGCCATACAGTTGAAAATGCATAGCCGACTCTCGATAGAGCGCCGAACAGATAACCTGACCATATGAACATCTTCCGCTTTTGCATGCGATCGGAGAGATAGCCGGAGGCTGCCTTGGATATCGATACAAAGGCTTCACCGAGGCCATCGATGAGGCCGAGGATGGCCATGTTGGCGCCCAGGACTGTTGTAATAAACAATGGCCAGATGGGATAAATAACGTCCGAACCAAAGTCATTGAGAAATGACGCTATGGCAAAAGTTCTGACTGTTTTTCTGGTTTCTTTCTGCTCCATAATACTACGTCAACAAAAAATCCCTGTTCGTCCCACGCGCGTATACGGATATGGGGATGCAACGGGATTTGCAAAGACGACTATGTCCAGCCGCAAAGGGTGGAAGGGGCGGCACAATCGCACACGTTACAGACGGGCAGTGATTACGGTTCTTCCGCCCCATGGGATTTCAGGATATTATTTGCTATCTTTTCGTGGATAAGCTGTGATGCAATGGTATTGCCTGACATCCCGACACGAACAGATACGGATGTCTGATCTTTTGATACATATTCAACGTGGACCTGTATCTTCTCCTCCTGGGCCACGGCACTAATTGAACCCGAGGCTATCTTCAAATTCTTCTCAACAGCGGTCGCCTTCATATCCGTAAGCGCCTGTTCGCACGCCTTCCAGACCTCATCAAAGGGGTAGTTGTAATTCGTAGTCAAAGATCCATCTGTAAATATGAAATTGCCGGAGCTGACACCGATTGTCCGATTGCCTACAGTTAATGAAGCGTCGCAGCCGGCGGTAATGATCGTGCATAAAATGAATAACCAGATGCAATAAGCCTTAGATGCCGCGACAGTTCTTGTCTTCATTAGTCATTTACCTCCTCGGACACCCTTTCTAACATTCATGGAAAATCACCCTGGATGGGCAGATGGAAATATGGCGATCAATCAAAAATATATTAGGACAATGCGGAAGAACTGTCAATGTGATTTCAGGGGCCTAAGCCTAAAAATAGTGGAGGAGAGCCTGGAGGACGGCCCACACCAGGGTTATGGCAGTTGATACTATACAAATTGCTGCAAGGACACGGTGCGGAAAATTTTCACTCTTCAGTTCGTTATAGCTCATCAAGAATCCAAGCGTAATACCCGCGATCAACCCTCCCCCGTGCGCCCAGTTGTTGATACCAGGTACGAGGAGGCCGAATATGACGAGCCCGATAACCCATCCCATTGCCTGCCTGTAAATAACCTCTCCGTAATAGCCTCCTCTGCTTTTCCCGTAATAGAGAATGGCGCCGATGAGGCCGCAGATGCTTGCCGACGCACCAATAGTGAAGGGAATGCCGGCCAAATAAGACACGAAAAATCCTGCAACACCGGTAAGTACATAGATTATAACAAAACGACTGAAGCCGAATTCGCGCAATACAAAAGGCCCCAGCTGTCCCAGGGCGGCCATGTTGAAGAAGATATGAAGGATGCCGCCATGGAGAAAAGAGGCCGATATCAGAGTCCACCATCGACCATATCCGGCGATAGGGATGGTCCCCGTTGCGCCAAGAAGAAAGAGGCTCCTGTCGGAGGGAGACAAGAAGGTGAGCGGGTTAGCCGATAGGCCCAGGGCAGACGGGCTCGAGATAATTGATATTAGATATAGCGCACAATTAACATATATTATGAGCCTGACGATATCCGAGGAAGCCGCTGAAAATCTGCTCAGCAAAAGGGTCTTCAATGGCGAGCCGGGTTTCGACAGATTGCAGTATGGGCATGCGGGTTCATCCGAACTGATCAGCTTTCGGCAATTCGGGCAGAGGATCGATTTTCTTTCTCTTGCGGGCATATCAAGAACCTGAGAATACCTTACCACGGAATCGCTGCAGGGGCGCAGATGGGGGCCGTGTCACGAGAAGAGGCTTACGAAGATTATTCACATGTCGCATTTTTCTTGAACCGGGTCGCTAGCCGTCTTGTTTGATGTTGTCTTTTGTGCAGGGCAAATGAACAATGTTTAATTATTTTGTTTTTATATCACGTCAATGACACGGACGGCAAGCATGATTCCCCGTTGTTCTTCCATATTTTGTCATACCCCTTTTATCTTGACACGCTTTACCAAGTCAGATATTTTTTTGACGAGATTGACTCGAAATTCCTGTTTTTGGGGATAGATTCAGGGTTGCTATTTCTTGTACGAACCTTGTGCTAAAGGAAGGTGCGTCAACATGGACATAGATATATGGGCAGAAGAATTATTGAAGGATGTTTGCGAAAAGTGGGAGACTACCGAGGACAAATACGCATTTAGAGATTGCGGCTTTCGAGTATTCTGCTCCCCCATTCGTTTAAGTCCGGAGCTGATGATAATTGGGTACAATCCCGGCAAAGATGATAAGCCCTTTTCCAAAGAAGAGGACAGTCAGATCCCGGAAGTCCACGAATACTTGTATCACAATTCCAGGATAGCAAGGAAGATGAAATACCTTTTTGAGAGCATCGAAAGAGAAGACTGGCTCGCGGATAGTGTCAAGCTGAATCTTGTTTTCTTCGGCAGCGAAGATGACGCTCAATGGGAAGCTGTGGATCGGGACCTCAGGGATGAATTCGAGACTTTTTGCTTCAAAAAGGTAAGCGACATTATCGATACCTTGAAACCCAGGTATATTGTAACGGAAGGCTTGAAGGTTTTCGACATTCTGATAAATTCAGTATTGATGGGATGCAGTAAAGCGGAAGTAAAAATTGGCGTTGGGGGAAGAAAAATATACGCCAGAAGCAGGTACGGTTACACTCAAATAATCGGCTTGGTTCATCTGACTAAAGATCGGATAAGCTATCCTGATTGGAACAGCATAAAAAAGTATCTGAAAGCTGATTTGAAAGATTCAGACCAGCAATATCTTCACTAACCGGCTGATACTCTCCCTCCTATGGCAAAGTATCTTGTCATAAGCCCTCTGGAAATAATGGAACAACTGAGAAGACCGGGCACAGAAGATGCTGGTATAGAAATTGGAATGTACTTTTCGTCTGTCTCATTCTTCCCTCTTTCACTTTCATCTGGCTTCATCCATTTACCGATAGACAAATAAGTCTTTTGCATATGAAAAATCCGTATTATTCTTATGTACAGGTGATCCTCATTCTATTTAGAATAAAGCTTATTTACGTATCCTCATTCCGGGAGGCATTATGAAAATATTTACGGTGGTCCTTGCGTCGGTATTCATGATTCTATGTTTCCATAATTATGGCATGGCACAGCAAAAGGAGAAAGGTAAGATGAAAGAAGAGGGTATAACTATGGAAAAATCTAAGTCGGCGGACTGGAGGCATTTCAAGAAGCCCGACGATGCAACCTTGAGAAAAAATTTGACTCCCCTTCAGTATAAGGTAACGCAGAAGGAGGGGACTGAACCGCCTTTTCAAAACGAATATAACAATAACAAGAAGGAAGGCATCTACGTGGATATTGTTTCCGGAGAACCGCTTTTCAGTTCCAAGGACAAGTTCGAGTCGGGAACAGGCTGGCCAAGCTTCACAAAGCCTCTTGCTCCCGAGAATATTGTGACCCGCGAAGACAGGGGTCTTTTTACGGTCCGAACTGAGGTAAGAAGCAAACACGGCGATTCTCATCTTGGCCATGTATTTCCGGACGGGCCGCCACCGACGGGGCTCAGGTACTGCATGAATTCCGCCGCTATGAGATTCATACCGAAAGAAGACCTGGAGAAAGAGGGGTATGGAGAGTTCAAGAAACTCTTTGCGACAAAGTAAGTGTGTAACACGCACTCAAATTGCAATAGCCGTCGAAGAATGCAGCGAAGGAAGGTTGCTATGAAAATACAGTTGTTAACAGGTTTGTTGTCAGTGAGTCTCATATTTATGACAGCCTCCGTCTTTGCAAAGGACGCCGGCAAAGCGGCTTCTGTCCCCCGTCTCGAAAAGGCGCTTTTTGCCGGTGGCTGCTTCTGGTGCATGGAGCCGGCGTTTGACAAATTGGATGGCGTCAAAACAGTCACTTCGGGTTACACAGGCGGACATAAAAAGAATCCCTCTTATGAAGAGGTCTCTTCAGGAACGACGGGCCATGCCGAAGCGATAGAGGTAACATACGATCCGGCAGTAATCAGTTACTCCAAACTGCTCGATGTCTTCTGGCACAATGTAGATCCCACAGTCAAAGACAGGCAGTTCTGCGATGTGGGAGCGCAGTACCGCACGGCCATCTGGTATTTCAGTGAGGAGCAGAGGCGCCTTGCCGAAGAATCGAAAAAAGCCCTGGAAAATGCACATCGGTTGAAAGGGCCTATCTATACCGAGATAACCCAGGCCACGCAGTTTTACCCGGCAGAGGATTATCACCAAAAATATTATCAGAAGAACCCTCTGCGATACAAGTTCTACCGTTACAACTGCGGCCGCGATCAGCGTCTGAAAGAACTCTGGGGAAATCCTTAACTCCGGTCTCCCCGACCAGAATCGGAAGGGAAGAAGAATAGTGATGAACGCTTTTGAAAAAAAGATTGCCCGGCATGGACACAAAGGGCTCTTGAGCCAGGAAATTGAAATCCTGCAGGTAAACACCGGTCTGAAATGCAATCAGCATTGCCGTCATTGCCATTTGGAAGCCTCTCCGGAGCGAATGGAGATGATGGAATGGCCCGTCATGGAATTGGTCCTGAAAGCAGCGGATAACTCACGCTGCCGGCTTGTTGACATTACGGGCGGAGCCCCGGAGCTGAATCCTCACTTCCGTACTTTTGTTAAGGCCCTCCGGGAGAGGAACCATAACGTACAGGTGCGAACGAACCTGACCGTTCTTCTTGAGCCCGGAATGGAGGATCTGCCTGATTTTTTCCGTAAGCACAGTGTTCAGCTCGTGGCTTCTCTGCCATGTTACACGGAAGAGAATGTTTCCATCCAGCGGGGCGAGAGGAGTCTATGAGAAAAGCATTGAGGCGATCCGACGGCTGAATGCCCTTGGCTACGGCACGCAGTCATCCCTAATCCTCAACCTCGTATATAATCCGGGAGGGCCATTCCTGCCGCCGCCGCAGCTCGCACTCGAGGAAGACTATCGGCACGAACTGCATGACCGTTTTGGAATCGCTTTCACCAATCTCTTGACCATAACTAACATGGCCCTTGGGCGCTTCCGGAAAGAACTTGTCCAGCATGACGAGGCTGAAAATTACATGCAGCTCCTCCGGAAATCGTTCAATCAGGAAACACTGCCGGGGTTGATGTGTCGGCACCAGATCAGCGTCGGCTGGGATGGAACCCTTTACGACTGCGATTTTAATCTGGCCCTCGGCCTGCAGGTAAACCACGGAGCACCTGACAGTATCCATTTCTTTGACCCCTCTCACCTTTGGAAGCGGAGGATCGTGACGGGAGAACACTGCTTCGCGTGCACGGCAGGCGCCGGCTCGTCCTGTGGCGGATCAATCATATTCAACTGAAACAAATCGAAGACTGTCTTGGAAAGATGAACTGATGAGCAGCACGAGCGCTGAGCGGACAGTGTCAAAGAGAATTGCAACGATGAAAGCCATTGCGTTGGTCATATTTGTGGCTGCGGCCATCTATGTAGTCCGTTCCACCCAGGTGAAAGACCTGCTCACCCGGGATGTCTTGGGCAACTTTTCTTGAGACTGCGGGCATTTGGGCCCCCTTGATATTTATACTCATATACACTGCCGGCGTCTGCCTCTTTGTGCCGGGCACACTGCTCACTATCCTGGGAGCGGCCATCTTCGGGCCTTACTGGGGATTTCTCTATGTCTGGATAGGCGCCATGTGCGGAGCATCTCTCGCTTTCTGGATAGGGCGGACCCTGGGACGGGACTTTACCGCTTCCCTGATCGGGGAGAGCCTTAAGAAATACGATGATGCTATTGAGCGTAACGGCTTTGCCACAGTCCTTTATCTCCGCCTGGTATACTTCCCTTTTACTCCCATGAATTTCGGCATGGGTTTGACGAAGGTCCATTTCCGGGATTACTTCTTCGCAACCGGTCTCGGTATCATCGTCGGAACATTCATATTCACATTTTTCATTGGTACCATAAGAGATGTCTGGGCAAGCGGAGACTGGAGCGAGCTCTTATCCTTCCAGGTATTTTTCTCCATCGGGCTCTTCGTCTTTTCATTCTTTATACCGAAGATCATAAAAAAAATCCGGAAGGATAAGTGAGTCTCAAGGCCCATTGTTTCTAAAGGAGGCAGGAAATGGACAATTTTGATTACGATCTCGGAATCATCGGCGGGGGTGCAGCGGGACTGACAGCCGCGGCTGGGGGCGCTCAGTTTGGCGCCAAGACGATACTGATTGAGAAATCAGACAGACTCGGCGGGGATTGCCTCCATTACGGCTGCGTCCCTTCAAAAACGCTTATCAGAACTGCCGGCGTGTGGTCCCTTGCGAGAAGGTCTCAAGAATTCGGGTTGCCGGCGCTCTCCATTCCCCCTGTAAATCTTGCATCTGTTATGAGCCGCGTGAGAGATGTCATCGCCAGGATCCAACAGCATGACTCCGTGGAGAGATTCTGCGGTCTGGGCGCGGAGACCCGCTTTGGCCAGCCCGTCTTTGAGGATGATCACACAGTTATGCTGGAAGGAGAACGGATCGCCGCAAAGAACTGGATCATCGCGACAGGCTCAAGCCCTGTGGTTCCCCCTGTAGAAGGCCTCGCCAGTGTCCCTTTCTGGACGAACGAAACTGTTTTTTCTCAGGAAACACTCCCTTCCCGTCTGATCGTTCTGGGTGGCGGACCCATCGGACTGGAAATAGCCCAGGCCTTTGGACGTCTGGGATCACAGGTAATCATCGTCGAATTCCTGGACCAGATCCTGGGGCCCGAGGATGCGGACATGGCCGCGGTTCTGAAAACGCGGCTAGAAACAGAAGGATTGGAGATATACACAGGGACAAAGGCGGTTCGGGCGCAATCCCGCGGTTCAAAGATTATATTGACTACTGCTCCCGCAAACGGTGCGGGGGAAGAGAGGATCATTGAAGGGGACGCAATCGTCGTGGCAACGGGCCGGGCGGCTAATGTGGGCGGCTTGGGCCTTGAAACGGCCGGTGTCGCGTTTACTGCACGGGGCATTCCGACGGACGCACGGATGAGGACCAATATTCACCACATATATGCTTGCGGCGATGTAAATGGTCAGTTGCCCTTCACCCATGTTGCGGGATATGAGGCCGGCATCGCCCTGACCAATTCAGTTCTCCACCTCCCCCGCAGGGCGGATTACGGCCGGATTGGATGGTGCACCTATACAGACCCGGAAGTGGCCAGCGTCGGGCTCAACGAGAAACGCGCACGGAAGGAGGGGATGGATTATCAGATCATAGAAGAATTTTTCGTGGAGAATGACCGCGCCCTTGCTGAGGGGGAGACTCTGGGCAAGATCAAGATTCTTCTGAACCCCAAGGGAAAGCTCCTGGGCTGTCAGATCATCGGCAGCCATGCCGGGGAACTCATCCATGAATGGGTCATTGCCATGGCAGGCGCTGTTAAGCTCTCCACCATCGCCGGCGCCGTCCATATTTATCCGACCTTGTCGGAGATTTCCAAGCGCGCTGCCGGGCAGTTCTTTTCCGGCAAGATTTTCAGCGACACGACGAAAAAAATCCTTCGCTTCCTCTTCAGTCTCAAAGGGAGGGCCTGCACTCCGCAGTCCTGAACTGCCATCTTTCAGCATAATTCACTTGCCAGCGCCCGGCCGCTGAGAGCCCGTAATCGGCGGCCAACAAGATTCTCCGTGCGGATAAAATATTGACCATATAGCTTAAGAGTGTTACAGATCGCCCGAAATAGAATGGCGCAAGGCCTTTCCGCTTCAGTAATTCCCCGCGAGTGGGCTGATTATCCGGGTACAACACGATGCAGAAATTGTTTCTTTTTGATTTTGACGGTGTCCTCGTCGATTCGCTCGCCGTATACGAGCGAAGGGTGAGACTTTGCCTGGAAAAAATCGGGCAATCCCGCCGTTCAGAGCCGGGATGATTTCCTTGCCTTGTTTGAAGATAACTTTTATGAGGGCATTGTAAAAAAGGGTATAGACCTCGCGGCATTTATGAATGCATCGAAATCCATCCCCACTGAGGACGACCGCGATCAGATGGCGCCGTTTGAGCCGCTCTTACCCGTCCTCATGGAAATGAAAAAGGACAATATTCTCGCCGTTATCTCCTCAAATGTGTCGAGGGTGATTAATGACATACTTTCCAAGCATGGATTCGATGGCTGTTTCAGAGATGTTCTGGGAGCCGACTTCGGTTACAGCAAGATTGAAAAAATCCACCATGCCATGGATTCTTTTCAGGTGGGAAAGGATAAGACATATTACATTGGAGATACGACGGGAGACATAAAAGAGGCGCGGCTGGCAGGGGTGAAGACAGTCGCCGTGACCTGGGGCTGGCACTCCAAAGAAAAACTCGAAACGGTCAGGCCTGATTATCTCATTGAAGCTGTCGATGGCTTGCTCATGATTTGATTGCAGACAGGCCCGGAAGTATTTCCATTTGGTCATTGCGAACGCAGTGAACCAATGACAGAGAAAATAATAGTCTTACAGATCATAAAGGGTTTCATCAATCCTGGGTCTTGGTTTGCTGACCCCTTTTTTCCGTTTCTCCCCGAAGATAAAAGGATCCTCGCCTTCCAGTATATCCCCCATCTCGGCTTCGATTTTTTCAGGGTCTTCCCCTCTTTCCATGCGGCTCAGGGCCTCTTCCATGCCCGGCCCCAGATTCATTCCGGTGGCATCGGAGAGTTTCCTCATCAGCATTGCCGCCTGACGGGGATCGTCTTCATTAATCTTGTCCGCTTCACCGGCCAACATCGCCATTGCCTTTTCCATTTTCGCTTCATCTATGGGAGGCATACCTTCATCGGCCGCCTCATCTTTTCTCCCGGAGCCCCTGGCAAAAATCGACATCTGTCTCTTTAATTTTACTCTTTTACATTTCGGACAGTTCGGGACCTTGTCGGTGTTTATGGTTTTCGAGAAAAAGCTATAGATCGTATTGCACCTGCGGCAGTAAAACTCATAGATCGGCATTGCAACTTACCTCTAAAAAAATCTCTCTCTAATAGTTTAATAATGGTTCATCCGGTTCATGCGTACTTATGATCTGATAATATTGAATCTAACCTTGACTGACTTACCTGCTAATGCGCCGTGCCGTGGTCGACTGCCAATATTTTCCCTGTTTCAATCTCAATAAGACGAGCGTTGAAAAGGTCGTCTTGACCAAATCTACTTGGAAATCGAGAATAAGAAATATCCACTATATGAGTTGCCCCCGTCATTTCGCCAATCTTTGCTCTTAATTTATCGGAAACAAAGCCCGACATGCCAAACTGAAATTCATGTAAAATCTGTTTTAATCTTGCTCGGTCTACTATAGACAGGTTCGGGAACCCACTTTCATCAGACATTTTCAGCAAACCCCTTTCATAAGCAGACTGCAAATTACTCCGCATCGAATCTTCCCAATCCGCTGGCACATTGCGAAATGAATTTTTCACCTCACTAACAATTATTGCTACAGTCACTTTATTGTTTTCCAATAAAAGATTTATAATCTTCATTGCTGTTGGTAGCACTTTAATTACTTTCGGCTTAATATCAAATTTGATTTGCTGTCCATTGCGATTAATTACCAATAATACGTTATCACCAAGTTGCTTATTATTCATCAGAGATACAAATTCATTGTTAGCTGTAATTGTTCTTCCGTCAATGGAGACAATAATATCTCCCCGTTTGACACCTGCATCTGCTGCAGGTGATTCCTTCTGGAAGTCTTTAACAACCAATTCATTACTTATTGTATACGTCATTACCCCTAATCTCACTACCTCAACAGTATTATACTCGGGCTTTCGCAGAGAGCCTAACATAGCACAACCAGAAAGCAGGATTATGCCCAAAATAATAATAGTTATTCTTCGCATAGCATCTTCTCCTATCAAGCCAAATTTCTCACATAATGTGCTGTATCGCGAGTTACAGTAGGACAGTGTGGTTCAGCCAATTCCAAACAAAAAACCCCGCTATTCTCAGAAACGGGGTTTCATTAATCAGACCATATTACCCTGACACAAGGTTAAAGGGTTTATGAATTTTAATCTATTATATTACACATGCGTTTTTTAAGTATCACGAGTTACATTGGAAGTCTACTATGAATAGAAAAACCGGATTTGTTGGACTTAAATGTTGACTTAATTTCTACAGTATCTGCCTCATTTTTTGTGGTCTGCCCAGCACCTCTTTGTTAATCATCGCCCCGTTCCGAAATTTTTTGCACCGCTCTTATCACCTCTTCTTTCCATATAGCAAAAAACTTATATGCATTTTTCCTCAGACGTGGGTCTTCTTTCGAGAGCTCCTCCGTTTCATCTGACACGGTTATTAGCAATAGTTTAAGATAGTCAAGCCAATCACCTATGCCGAGAGTAAAAAACGATGGTAACTGTTCAAGAAGTCTTCTCGTATAAGTATGCTTCAGATTTTCAATGAACTCTTTGTGTAACGTATTAGGAGTAGCCTGCAAATGACTATTGAGAATTTCAATTGCGTCCTCGAAATCACGTGTTCTTTTTGAATGATCGTCGGACTTCTCGAAAGATTTGAGAAGTTCAACAGCTTTTGCTAAGTCCGCAGGTATATTTCGGATCACGTTCCAACTTCCTTTCGGTTTAAGAAAATGTTTTTTTAATAAAAGCGTTTGCATTTGTGGAGATTTCTGTAGCCCCTAATGTCGTGAAAAATATGAATGTGAAATTGACACCACTTTTCTTAAAAGTTTCAATCTTGTCTGCATAGACGGAATAGACTTGCGGATACCATTTTGAGGTTAAAAAAAACACTGTCTTGCATTGGTCGTAACATTTTTCAAGGTGATCAACCATTTCCGAAAATCGCTTGTCTATGTTATCCTCATCAAAGCACCAGACCAATAATTTAGGATAACAGGGTTGTGTGCAATTACTTGGTATATAATTAACTTTAGGCCAAAAGAGCTGTGGCTCTTTAATATAGAGTGGATAAATAATATCTTCTGCCTTCCAACGAGTTCCGCATTCAGACTCTAATAGATGATATAAAATATTTCTCAATGTCGTTGATAAAGGGCTGGTTGATGAGTAATAAAACTCACTGTCCTCCAATACAAGATCAGGATTCTTAGAGAGTTCTTGAAACCACTCGTCAGATTGCTCTTGATATTGCTTTTCGTGATTCTGCAAAATATAATCAATATCATCTATCAGCCTTATCGATTTTCGTTCGTCCGTTACATTTCCAATTTGCGGTGTACCAAAAGTTTCTTGAATAGCCGCATTTATTTCCTCCTCCGTGAATGTGTATCCATAATTATTTGCAAGAAACATCGCTTCTTCTCCATTCGTTACAAATCTGATTTGCAGTTGAATAATCGGATTATCAAATATCTCATCAATGAAGTTCTTTGCGTGTTCAATTGACATGGTTTTTCTCCTTCTTGACCCGTGTTTCAGCTTACCTATTGTTCTATGCGTAAATCATCATTTTTTATGAATACTAATCTTTCTTAACAAAGCCCAACCAGATCAACCAGATAATAAATTCTAAGAATAAAACATTAATTATCAGATCACTGATATTGAGCGATATTCCTGTGCCAATATCGAACTTTATGTTGTTTAAACATGATAGATATATTATTGAAATGGTTGTAATATAACCTACGAGATGGATTTTTTTTATTGAGCCAACAAGGTGTGTGAGTCTATGAAGAAAATTGCCTTTCACTGATGAGGAATCACGCTTAAAAAATGCTTTTACCACTAAGTCATCCATTCTTTGTTTATGACCGTGTTCGCCCTTGTCCTCTTTTCTGAACGATAAAAAAAATGTCATCGTTCCAAAATATAAAACTGATCCGAACATTGCCGAAAATAATAATAAGAAGATATTTTTTATTATCATTCTTAAAAGCATAAACTTTCCCTCAAGTTTAAAATCTTATCAATTATCATCGTGAAAAATCAAATCGGCATCCATTGAACGTCAATGCCGAGGATTTTGGTCGCCCTAATCTCCACACAAATCCTAATATCCACAATCCACCTGGAAAGTATCTCGGTTCATTCATTGGTATTGCCATCCTGGTTCCAGGGAGGAAAGTTGAGTTTTATTTCCAATGTTAATCCAACTGCGGTCAGAGCCTCATGGATCTCTTTGAGAGATTTCCTGCCAAAGTTTTTCAAAGCAAGAAGTTCCGATTCGGATCTTTGTACCAGTTGCCCCAGCAGTTTTATACCGGCGTTGTTCAGACAATTCTGAGAGCGGTATGAGAGTTCCAATTCTTCTTCAATGAGACCCAGGAGAATTTTGTTAAGTGGGAAAGAACTTTTTGAGTTGCCTTTTACATCTGTGTTTCCACTGAATACTAACCCTGACGAAACGGTGCGTTCATATCTGTTGTGATGCCCCATATTTGATGTCTTCATGATTAACCACCGCATTACAATTAAACAAAACAGATGCTATACATTATCTCGATACGAACTGATCCTGTATTAGTTTACAAACCAATCCATCTATATCTGGACGAGCATCCTTATAACTTATTATGAATGTGTTAAGATAAACACCGGCCTTGAGGTTATGTGAGAGCCGGCATGGCGGCGATAGGGTGCTATGTTGAATAGAATTAGATTTGATTAGGTTTTATTATACAGGGAAATACGTGATTTGTCAAATGTGACCCAAGCCTATCACGTACAAATTATTACCGCTTGAAAGAATGTATCCCTGTCAAAATCATCGGATGCTTGAGTTCAGGAAGCATGCATCAACCGGATGAACCTTAATCTCACCATTAAAATCAAGGGCATTTTTGTCATGGTTTCTTCGAATCTTTCATCGAGAGCAGGCGGGAAATCCGTTCAGTCAGCGGGGGGTGTGAATAGTAAAACCATGCGTAAAACGGGTGAGGATGGAGATTTGCGAGATTGTCTTTTGCAAGACGTTTCAGCGCGTTTATCATAGGTATGGTAGTGCCAACGAGACTGTAACAGAAGTCATCTGCTTCTCTTTCGAATGTTCTTGTGAGCATGGCGCCGATCGGCGTCAGAAAAAAAGCAACAGGCCCAAAGAGGGCGGCAGTCAACAACAGGCCTACATAAGGAAGCTTCTCAGCAAAGCCAAATGTTTGATAGAGCGGAGACCAGTCTATGAGGCGATAGACCAGATAGAGGAAGACGAGAGAAAATGTTTCCGTAAAAATCAGCTGCTTTATGATGTGTTTCTTTTTCCAGTGCCCTGCCTCATGGGCCAGGACGGACAGTATCTCTTCAGACGCGTGGGACTTAAGCAGGGTATCGTAAAGGACGATGCGTTTTGTCTTGCCCAGACCTGTAAAGTAGGCGTTGGTGTGCTTGCTCCTTTTCCCCGCGTCAACCTGAAAAACCCCGCTCGTTTTCAGTCCCACCTTTGCCATGAGGGCAATGATGGCTTCTTTCAATGCCTCATTATCAATGGGTTCGAATTTATTGAAAAGTGGTGCTATCAGAACGGGATAGAGCCAAATAATGAGCATCTGGAAAGCGGAAAAGAAAAGCCAGGCCCATAGCCACCAGGTATGTTCGGCATAATACACTAGAGCGAGCATGGCGCCTAGAAGAATCCCCGCGAGCATTGCCGTTATCAGAAGGCCCTTGACGAGATCTGTAATCCACAATCTAACAGTGATCGTACTGAATCCATATTTCTTCTCAATCACAAATGTACTGTAGAGACTAAAAGGGATATCCAGAATGCCGCTCAACAAGGCAAGAACGCCAAAGAAAATCAGACCGGACGGGATAAAATGGAGATTCCAGGAAAGCACTATACCGACCAGCAGCGGCAGAAATCCGCTTAGAAGGACCAAGAGGGTGACTGCGTCATCGAAGAAATGCGCTACAGCGCCAAACCGCGAAGAGTCCGCCGTGTAAGCGGTCATGCGGGCGAGTGTGGCCTCGTCGATCTCCCCCTGCGAAGACCTCAGGTACATCGTGGCCGTGACGGCGGAGATGACGGACATTCATATACGTGAGGAGCAGGCGGAATACGGAGCTTGCAGCAAATGCTAACAGGAAGACGATCAAGAGTATATTCCACTGCACCATAGACTATTATTTTTGGGTGAACGCTAGAGAGGGGTTATTTTTTCTTCAGTCCTGCCAGGATTCTTTCAATTTCCCGGAGGACTTCCTCGACTGTATTGACTGCAACAAAGTCATGATCCTCGGGGATTGTAAATGGCGGAGCGTGAAGACTTATTACGGGAGTCCCGCTGCGGATGGCAATGGCTATTTCAGAGAGGGTTCCTGCACCTCCGCTAAGGGCCACAAGGACATGAGGCGTCTTGGCATTGATGACATTTCTTGCATCATACATCCCCGTGAAGATCGGAATATCAACAAACTCATTGGGGTATTTTTCCAGAGGGTGCTGTTTGTCATTGGGGAGAACGCCGATAACAAGCCCACCGGCCTTATTGGCCCCTTCACAGGCAGATCTCATTACACCCGGCCCGCCGCCTGTCAGCAAAACGTAACCCCGTATGGCGAGGGCTTCTCCGAGGCGCCGGGCATCTTCCATAACCGCCGGAGACGCAACGCGGTGACTTCCCATAACACCCACGATATAAGGTTTCCTTGCAACTGAAATTTTTGACATCCAAAGTTCTTTAGCAAATGAAGCCTTCAACCACAAGAAAAATATAAACCGCCACGTTGACAGGAAATGGAAAACATGCTGATATGCGCGCGGCAAGGAGGGCCGAAGACCGTTGATTGAAGAGATAGCTGAGAGTTTTTACATGATCACCCTGCCCATGCCCTTCCGGCTAAAGCACGTCCATGTGTTCGCACTCGTTCATGACGGCAGCGTTTCGCTTTTCGATACAGGCATGAATACGCCGGAGACATTTTCCATACTTGAGGAATCCCTGAAATCCGTGGGCAAGGCCGTCCGCGACATAGATCGGATATTCATAACACATTTCCATACTGATCATTGCGGCATAGCAGGCCGTATCAAGCACATATCAGGCGCGGCAATTGCCATGTCCGCGACAGACGCGCTAAGAATTCATAACGATCAGAAAAAAGGGCTTGATTTTGATCAGATAAAAAAATTCTACTGCGAGCAGGGGCTGAGAGAAGAAATTATGGCTGGCCTCTTGGAGCTCCTTGGCTCTTTCCGAAAGGCGACGATCCCCTTCAAAATCGATACGAGTCTTGAAGAACACGGTTCTCAAAAGGCGGGCGATAGGGAGTTTGAGGTCATATCGGTACCAGGCCATACGAGCGGGCAGGTGTGCTTCTTCTTCCGAAGGGAAGGCATACTGCTCTCCGGCGACCATATTTTACCGGATATCACCCCTAACCTGAGTCCCGATCCCTATAATCCAGGGTTTCGACCTCTCAAGAGCTTTCTGGATTCACTCGGAAAGGTTGAAGACCTCCCTGTCATCAAGGTCTATCCGGCCCATGGTGATCCTTTTTCAAATCTGAAGATGCGGGTAGAAGAGATCAGGGAACATCACAGGGAGAGAAAAGGCCTTGTGCTTGAATCCGTTAAAGGAGGCCCGAAGACAACGTATCAGGTATCCCTGGATATCTTCGGACAAAACTTGCCTGAGTTCGACCAGTTCTTAGCCGTTAATGAAACATACGCCCATTTGATTGAGTTAGCGGAAGAAGGGCTTATTAAACAGAAAAAATTAGGGGATCTTATTATCCATTCTGTTATTTGACTTATTGAGGAAATCTGCCTTCTTTCCGAGGGTGAACCCTCCCTTTCATGAATCCCCGGGTTTTGATCCCTTTTTCTTTTTATTTCCGGAAACCTGCATGATTACCCGCCTCTGCCTTGGCCGGTTGTCAAAATCAATAAATACGATCTGCTGCCACGTTCCCAATTGTAGACGCCCATTGATCGCAGGAATTGTCAGAGATGGGCCCAGGAGGGCCGCTCTTACATGGGCATGTCCGTTTCCATCACCCCATCGTTCGTTGTGATGATAGTATTTGCCCTCTGGTGCGAGGTCTTCTATTGCCTCCTTCAGATCGCTGACGGCGCCGTGTTCATATTCTATTGTCGTTATGGCGCCTGTAGAGCCGGGAACGAAAAGGAGCACCTGGCCGTCTTCCAGATTTGTTTCAGCAACCCGGTCCAACACCTGGTGGGTTAAGTCAATAACGTCAGTATTCCCCGATGTGGAAAAAGAAAGATCAAATGTTGTCATCTCCACAGCCATACATGCCATCCTTTCATCTTTGATGGAAAAGTCGGGACATAATGGATTTCAAACCGGAATTATTTCTCATTTAGGGCAACTATAAATTTCCTGCCTTTTGAAGGCCATGCTGACAATTTCGCTATATGTACGGGAAGACATGTTTTTGCACCATCTGAAAATTTTTCTTAACCTCACCAGCGCCGTCTATAATGTTCATGTGGCCCGGGAAGAGCGCCTCTATATCGAGCTTTGAAAGAGTTACAATGCTTTGCTTCAGGTAGGAACCGCTTCCTCCAGCGAAATCTGTTCTTCCCACATTCTGATAGAAGATTACATCCCCGGAGAAAAGGGCTTTCCGGGCAGGCCAGTACAGACCGATGGAACCCGGTGAATGTCCCGGTATGAGAAGGATTTCAAATGTCTCGTCTCCCAGGGAAACATTGCCTTCCTTCAAGGAGAGATCGACGCGTATGACAGGAGCATTCATGCCGAACAGGTTATACAGGCTGGAACCGACTCCGTTAAAGAACTCCATCTCCTTTTCGTGAAGGCCGACCTTTGTATCAGGGACATTAAACAAGACTGACCCCTCGAAGTGATCGGGGTGGGAATGGGTATTGATGACATATTTTATCGCACTTTTCTCTATCCCATCCTCTTCCATGCTTTCAAGTAGATTAGGCACGAATCCCTTCAAGCCGGGGTCAATAAGGGCATTGACACTGCCGCCAATATAAAAGCTGTTACAGTTATTTTCAAAAGAGTCTGTCCACTCATAAACATAGATGTCATCCGTAAATCTCATAGGTTCTCCTTTTATTTATCGTTTTGGATTTTGCAATAGAGGATTTATAGCATTATTTGTTCATATTACTTTGGAGTACATTTACTTGCAAGGACAATGTATCCAGGAGAAGAGAGCATCGGTACCGCAGATTTCCCAGCTAAAGTCGCACAGAAATAAGAATGCTTTCTTACAAAAAAAGTGTTGACAAAAACCGGCAATGGTTGTATCATACAACTATGATAAAGGAAAGCAAATATATAAACAGGGATGTTCTGTCCCTGGTATCGGATCTCTGCCAGGTCGTTCGTTTTTGCCGTCAGGACGCGATATTCTGTGAGGACGTGACTTTTACCCAGTTTCTCATACTCGATGAGATTGCAAAAAAAGAGAAGCTGAAGATGTTGGATCTTCATCAGATCCTCGCCGTTGATAAGAGCACGACTACCAGACTCGTGAATCCATTGGTCAGGCAGGGACTGGTGGAACGTAAGATATCTGACCATGATTCCAGGGCCGTGAATTTGAGATTGACACCGGCAGGCAGGAAAGTTCACAGAAAAGTGTGGTTATGCCTTGAAGGTTTTGTCGGCGCCATTGAAGGACGAATTCCCGAGAAGAAAAAGAAACTCGTGTATGATGCTGTGAAGCTCTTTATCGACGCCGTGAAGAAAGCCTCGTCAGCCTGCTCATGTAGCTGAGTAATCGTAAAGGAGCAAGAAAGTGTGTCAACCTGGCTGTAGTGCAACAAGAAGCGAATCCGGTAAGAAAGGCGTGGAAAAAGTCCCATTTGTTTTTCCGGTAATTTCACAACTGACACAAACATGTGAGATCCAGGTGGGCCTCCCCAGTAGTAATCAGCCGTTCGTCGTTGGTTCGATCGAGACACCGGTCGGTGCGGCGCCGCAAGTCACCTCCGTCTTAACATGGCAGGATAAGTGGGGGACAATAAAAGCCCGCTGGGGTGTCGGCCGTATGGACTATACTGTTGAGCCCGGTCTATATGCCCTGGGAAATCCAAACAATGAATCGCAAGTGCTCGTTACTGCAAATTACAAAATGAGTTTTGACCGGCTCCGTGAAGCCCTTTCCGAACGGCACGCCTGGATCTTGGTTCTCGATACGAAGGGAATAAACGTCTGGTGTGCGGCAGGCAAGGGCACTTTTGGAACAGAGGAACTGGTACGACGGATAAGGATGAGCGGATTGGAAAGTGTTGTCGTCCACAGGGAATTGGTCCTTCCGCAGCTCTCCGGCCCCGGTGTTGCCGCCCACCTGGTCAAAAAATTTTCCGGTTTCAAGGTTAAGTACGGCCCCATCCGGGCCTCAGATCTTCCTGCCTATTTGGAGGCCGGTCTCATAGCAACACCGAAGATGCGCATGAAAACCTTCACCTTGCGTGAGAGGGTAGCCTTGATCCCAATAGAGCTTGTGGCGGCATTCAAGGCAGCGATTCTTATCATGCTCCTCTTCTTCCTTCTCGGCGGTCTGGGAGGTCCTGCAGGATACTGGGCAAATGTGATGAACTATGGCCTTTTTGCTGCTACTGCCATATTGACGGCAATCATCTCCGGTGCAGTCTTGACGCCGATCCTGCTCCCTCTTCTTCCCGGCAGGGCTTTTTCGCTCAAGGGTTGTACCGTCGGTGTAATCGCTGCATTCTCCCTCCTGATAGTGAGGAATCCCGATCTCCATTTCTGGCCGGGCAGGCTCGAAGCTCTTGCCTGGCTCTTACTGATACCGGCATTAGCGGCATATCTCGCCATGAATTTTACCGGTGCTTCGACATATACCTCCCTTTCGGGAGTAAAAAAGGAAATGCGGTTTGCCATACCTCTGGAAATCGGCGCCGGCGTTGCCGGTGTCGGGCTCTGGCTGGTGTCTCGCTTTATCGCGTAGGAGCCTGCATATGAAAAGAATGACCTATCTGAAAGATGTGGTGACGCTCGAGTTCCACGAGGAAAAATGTGTCGGTTGCGGCATGTGCAGCGAGGTCTGCCCTCAGGCTGTCATTGCTATAAATGACGTAGGCCGCGCATGGATTCAAGAAAGAGACGCCTGTATGGAATGCGGGGCCTGCAGCCGGAATTGCCCCACTGGGGCGTTTTCTGTGCAGGCAGGTGTGGGGTGCGCTGCCGCAGTCATAAACTCCATGTTGGGCCGAAGCGACGCGCCCTGTTGCGGGCCGATAGAATCTTGCGGGCAAACCAAAAATGACGAAAAGGCCTCATGCTGCTGATTGTGCAAAGGGGCTTGAGTCTGGATTCCGCTATGGATTACATTCAGCGAACAGTATCTGTTAATTACGAAAAGTGCCAGTAACTTTGAACAATCTCTTGCAACGTAAGTTGTTCAAAAATCGCTTGACAACTTCGGACCAATCTTTAAACATACATCTTACTTAAAGAATTTTCGTTACCTCGTCACCCTCGCAAACTGACTGTCTCAATTGCTCTAATCATAAATAACGTGCCTTATATTTTGTAAATTTTATCATGAAATCAACGAAGAAAGATGCTTCCCGAAGTACAAATGTCTATCATATAACATACTCCAGGGAACATGGCGTAGGTTGCCTCTATTTCTGGGGCTGTAATCTGAGGTGCAAACTATGCCTCTTAAAGAAGGAGGTCTTTGATTGTCACCTTCCGGAAACGCGCTTACGTATCTACGACCCGTCATACAAGAGCGAACGACCCACCCATTTTCTGACGCTGCAAAAACTCATGTCCCTTCTCGATCCTCTTTCGTTAAAACAGATTGTCCTCATGGGCGCCGAACCGGTATGCGACCCAAGGTTGCCCCGGTTTCTGGCTTCTTTGAAACGGTCGAAGGATTGTTCCTTTGTTCTTCTTACCAACGGCAAAAAATTTCCACCCCTGTCGATGGTGGATGAGATCATTTTCAGCATCAAAGCTATAACGCCGGCGCTGCATAGGGACTATACAGGTGTTGACAACAAGATTATACTGCGCAACTTTACTAAGATCGCCGCATCGAAATCCGTCTCGCTTCATGTTGAGACTGTTTTCATACCAGACTACGTTGATGAGGATGAGGTGCTGAGGATCGCTGATTTCATTGCGTCCATTGATCCAGCGATTCCATTCAGGATAGATGCTTATCTCCCCATCGAGGGATTGCCATGGCGGGCTCCGCAGGCGCATGAAATCCAGTCATTAACTGAAAAGGTAAGATGTATGCTCCCAAACACTTCTTGCCTTTACGGTGATGAGGGTAAAACAGAACTGGCCTATGAGGTGGAACGGATATTCTGAATCAGAAGGTAATAGGAGGTTATTATGAAACCCCTGGATCGGATTAACCATCTGCAAAAGAAGCTTGGAGAGCAGGATCTTGCAGGCGCTCTAATCTTTTACTCGCGGGACGTTTTTTATTACACGGGTACTGCACAGCCCTCTTACCTCGTGATTCTGCCTGACGACTACCGTCTCTTCATAAGAAGCGGCTATGATTTCGCCCGCAACGACGTCTTCGTAGAAAACAAAAAGGTTGTGGAAGAACGCCGTTTAGATAATATATTCAAGAAGATTTTTAGCGATCTCGATAAAGGGCCCCTTAGTATAGGGACTGAATTGGATGTCTTGACGGTAGAGCAATTTGGTCAGTTCAAGAAGGCTTTCCATAATTGCAATTTCGTAAACATCAGCCCTGCTATTCTGGAACAGAGAAAAACGAAAGATCGGGGAGAAATAGAAACAATCAGAAAAGCTTGCGAAGCCATCCACCGGGGTCATGAGGCTGTCCTTGCTACCTTGAAGGAGGGCATCACAGAGTTGGCCCTAGCTGCTGCTGTGGAGAACGCACATCGTCTGGCAGGGCATGAAGGCATATTCTTTATCCGGCAACCGGACTTTTTTATGAGCCGTGGACCGATTTCTTCGGGGGAGAATCTTTTCAAGACCAGCGGCGTCGTCTATACGATCACAGGTGTGGGGCTAAGTCCCTCTGTACCGGCAGGACCTTCACAAAGAAGATTATCCAGGGGTGATCTGGTCATGGTTGATATACCCGTAATTGTTGAGGGCTATCACGCGGATCAGACAAGGACCTACTGTTTGGGAACGGCGAGCAACGGCGCCATGTCTATGTATATTGATCTAAGGGCCATAGCCGATCATCTCATCGGTAATATGAAGGCAGGAATGAAGTGCAGTGATATTTATAAGATGGCCGTTGAAAAAGCATCGGCCCTTGGGAGAGAGAGCCAATTCCAGAGTTTCGGTGGGGGGAAAAGGTCGCGTCTTATCGGCCATGGCATCGGGTTAGAATTGAACGAACCTCCCATTCCCTCGGAATACGATCAGTCCCCGGTAGAGGATGGCTATGTTATAGCTCTGGATATGCACATGCTGGATGAGTCCGTAGGAGTCGTCAAATTAGAGGACATGATTCTGATCAGAAAGGAAGGTAACGAGATACTGACGAGAAGCGACCGTGACCTCTTTGAAGTATAGATTGTCTTTCGTCATTAACTTTTTTTAAAAATAACAGGAGGCGTTCATTATGGCAGGACAGAATTTAGCAGAAGCGGCTGATCTTATAAGAAATACATTGAGGCTAAAGAGCTTCCCCGTGGCGGTGAAGTTCTTGAAAGACAAGAAGGAGTTCCCCGAGAAAACGCGCCAGCCCTCTGTGGCCCTCGGGAAAAAGATAGCCATATGCCAGGCTGTCACCATGGCCCGGATATACGGATGGACAATGGGCCTGACAAAAGATGACGTCGTCTGCGTTCCCGCTGCCATTGCCTTTGGCTTTAGCACTTCCATGGATTCTGCGGCCTCTCTGGGAAAGCTCTTCTGCGAGGGAAGTTACTCGAAAAGTCAGGAGGTCGGGCAGAAGGAGGCTGACTCGATCAGACGCCTGAAGAAGGACGAGTATGGGGCTGTCTTACTTTCACCCCTGCACAGGGCTAATTTTGAACCGGACACGGTTGCCTTCTATGGAAACCCGGCCCAGCTAATGCGACTTGTTCATGCCTGGACCTATGGGACAGGCCAACGTGTTAAGGGCAACTTCGGCGGCAAGATTGAATGCACTGAATACCTCCTTGCTCCGTTCAAAGATCAGGCGCCGCATATTGCCATCCCCGGTACGGGAGACCGTGTTTTTTCCATGACCCAGGACGATGAAATTGTCTTCGCACTGCCGGGCAGTCATCTTGCAGAATTAGTCCAGGCCTTAGAGGTTGCGGGGAAAAAAGTCGGCGTACAGTATCCGGTACCTGTCTATCTGAACTATCAGCCGGAATTCCCGAAACAGTTCAAAGAGCTGGGGAAAGAGTTAGGGATCTTATGAGTGTATAAGGGAATAATTATTTGCCCGGGGTGATGTCTCTGCGGGCATCACCCTTTCCTGATGGCGCTACATAAGTTCCTTTTCGCTCATACTTACAGCCCGCTCAATTTCTGCCTTCAATTGCAGTGGCAGCCCCGGGATGTCGACACTGAGAAATCCACGGACTATCGTAGAAGTAGCCTCTTCTTCCGCAAGCCCCCGCGACATGAGATATTGGATTTCTTCCTGAGCGATCTTACCGACAGCCGCCTCATGTGACATTTCTACACCGTCTACTTTTCCCTGAAGTTCGGGAATTGCATGAATGAGGCCCCCTTTTAAGAGCAGACCCCGACACTCAAGATGGGCCTTCACCCCGGCAACTTCACCGATCAGATCACCGCGGGAGATGATTCGGCCTCCGTTGCTGATTGCGCGGGCGATTATTTCCGCCCGCGTATCTTCAGCTTTGAGTGCGATACGGCCACCTACATCGAGCTCCGATCCGGGACTGCCCACAAGTAGACTGTAAAACCGTGAGACTGCCCCCTTGCCCAAAAGGTGGGTCGTCGGATACATCTGCAAGGACTTTACCGGACGCATACAGATATAATTGTTGAGGAAAAGGCCACCCTCTTCTACTATGCCGACTGAACGCGGACGGACCATCATCTCCTCGGCCCAGTTATGTATCATTGTGAAACTCAGCTTGGCGTTCTTCTTGATGAAAAACTCTGAAACGCCGACATGAAGCCCTCGTTTCAAGTGAGACGCCGCCGCGCAGCCTGTAATCACGTGAAGCTCCGCCCCTTCTTCGGCGATGATCAGGTTGTGGACGTACTGACTCAGATTCTCTTTGTCGATATACAGGCATGCCTGCACAGGATAGATGACCTTGCTTCCCGGCAGGGCCCGGATGACATAGCCGTCATGCAGATTGAGCTGCGCCATTGCGGTATATTTGTCCGCATCCACAGATACAAGCTTCCAGTAATAATCCTTGATCCAGTCACATTCCTTGAGGGCGCGCTTGATGGGGATAACTTCCAAACCTTCCTGCATCGAATGCGAATGCACGACCGCCGTGTCCTTTTGAAGGTACGTCCCTGAACGCCCGGTCTCTGAGGCATCCACGCCTGCCTGGATTATCTTTTCCCTGTCTGCCGCAGGCAATTTGGTGAGATCATCAAGGTAGGCATGCTCCACAGGGTCGGCTGTGAAGGACGATAGATCGATATCAGGCCCGATGGCCGCCTTCTTGTCTTTGGCTTGAGCTGCTTTTTCGTCAATTACGTCGTACATCGCAAACACTCCTGATATCCCGCATCCTTAATGCATCTGAAGATCTCCAACGGATTGCTTCTGCAACTCAAGTACCCGTCATACAGCATCTGCCCTTTATCCGCTGTAACGTAGTCCAGAATGAATCCCGTATGGGTTATAATGAGTCCCATCTTGGTCCGCTCCGCACGCTGTTCTTTGTGAGACTTTCCGGCATCGGCCTTGAATTCTCTCTGCAAGAGTGTGCTGATGGAATTCCCGATTAGGGAAATATTCTCCAGGTCTACGCCAGACTCCGGTTCATCGAAGAGCAGCAGATCCGCATCCTGGGCCATTAGCTGTAAGAGCTCGGACCGCTTTATTTCGCCTCCGGAAAACCCTGCATTGATATCACGGTCCAGGAAGTCGGTAAAATGGACCTCTGCTGCGAGCGCTTCGGGATCAGCCTTTCCTTTTCCACATATCTCGACCATCTGTCTGGTCTTGAGACCGTGAATCGTCGGCGGACGCTGGTAGGACATGCCGATACCGAGCTTTGCCCTTTCATTGATGGGCATATGGGTAATATCTTCGCCCTTGAAAAAAATCTTCCCCGCCGTAACGGTATACTGAGGATAGCCCATGATTGTCATGAGGAGTGTCGTCTTACCCGAACCGTTCGGACCAAACAAAATGTGCGTTTCCCCCTGCTTGATTTCCAGGTCGATGTGCCTGAGAATCTCCCGGTCACCTATCCTCACCTGCAAGTCTTCGATTATCAGCATGTGCAAGCCTCCCTCCATATTTGGAGACAGATTTTATGTTCTACTTTTGGCTCTTTGCCACCGTTTGTCAATCGGCCTATTCCTTAATTTTTATCACATTTTTACTTAAATTTCTGCTGTTTCCTATTCTTTTCTTCCAGGCCGCTTTACTCTATTGGAGCAGAAGAATACGCCCATATCCTTCGTGGCAGATATGGAGCTAACGGACTTTGCCTCTGGCGAGAGAAGCAAAGATGCCGCCGAAACAGAGCAGGCTCAGCACTATCAAGGAGCTGTGCATACTTCCCATGAACGATGGATACTCTTCCGGCGTGATAGGAACATCTCCAATATGAAGGGCAAAGACCAGCATCACGATCCCCATGCTCAGCATCTGGCCCGTGATGCGCATCGTGGCAAGAGTTCCGGATGCGACACCATAAAACTCGTGCTCTACAGAACTCATTATGGCATTGGTGTTCGGCGAGGAGAAGAGAGCGAAGCCCAATCCCAGCGTAAAAAGGACGGCCACAATGAAAAGAATGGATGCCTGATTGTTAAGGAGAATCAAAAGCCCAAGGCCAAACGCGGTTATGCTCATCCCGATGGAAGCGACAATCCGCGGCTCAATCCTGTCGGAAAGTCTCCCCGCAAAGGGTGAGAAAATGGCCTGTACTACCGGCTGGGCAACGAGGATTACGCCCGCATGGAGCGGACTCAATCCTTTGATATATTGAAGGTACAGACTGAGGAGAAAGGACACGGCGAAAGTGGCGCTATAGTTGATCAGGGCTGCCAGATTCGACAAGACGAAGACTGTGTTATGCCGAAACAATGTAATGTCGAGAAGAGGATTTTTTACCTTTCTCTCACGGGCAGTGAAGATAAAAATCAGGATAAGTCCAAGGACAACAAGCCAGACCCCGAGGGTTCGTGTCAGCGAAGAAAATCCATACATTAATGTAGAAACTGCGGCCATATACAGGAAGGCACCCCTAAAATCGAAACGTTCATTTCTCGCTTCGGCCCATTCCGCCTTAATCTTCCACAGCATCAGGATTAAGATAGCCACTCCGAGGGGAACATTGATCATGAATATACTGCGCCAGCCGAAATGTTCCGTCAGAAAGCCGCCCAAGAATGGTCCGGCAGAGAGACCCATATAGACGGAGGCGACATTGATGCCTAATGCCCTGCCTCTCTCGCCTGCCGGAAAGACAGAGGTCAGAATGGCAATTGACGGCCCGAAAATCATGGCTCCGCCAGCGCCCTGGAGGAGCCTGAAAGAGATGAGGGAGTATGAGGAGCCGGCAATAGCGCAGAAGAAGGAAGACAGCGTGTATACGACTAATCCGATAGCGAAGACACGCTTCCTTCCCCAGATGTCGGCGATCTTCCCCACGGGAACAAGGACTGTGGCGGCGGCAAGGAGAAAAGAGTAGGCAACCCACCCAAGGAGTACAGCGCTCATGGAGAATTCCCGGCCGATGGACGGGAGGGCTATATTGATGGAAGATCCCATGAAAGGAGTAATAAAAGATGCTGCCGTCGTAACAAGCAGGGTGACCTTTTTGCTCACATCGGAAGCCTTATCAATGTTACTAACTTCAGTCGCCAATCATGCACTCCATAGACTTTGACATCTTTCTCCACTGATCACCGCCATTTCCTGTAGGAATGGCAATTCGGAGATGGTTTGGCAAATACATCAATATCTGATGACGAGGATATTCTAACTTTGAGGAGGGAGAAGGGATTTATGTTTCCGTTAAGATCACTCGTATTCCTTCGGCACCGCGCAGATCATCACCATGGAATTCTGTATTGACCTGTTTTTATATTGATGCTTTTCACCAGGCAGCACGAGGGCGAAATCCCCTTTTTTCACCGGACGTTCTTCACCGCTTTCCGTAACGAGAGCGCCTTCACCCTCTATGATATAATTCAGGTGCTCAAAAGGGTGTGTATGATAGGGGCTATGGCCGCCGGGCATAATCGTGAATACCCTAAAAGAAAGAGAAGGTGTACCATCTGCTTTCGATATGGGTACCTGCTTGAGGATGTCCTTGGCCCCTTCCATTGCCATCTTCGTTTTTTCTAGCTTATCGAGATTTGTTATTTTCATGGACCACCTCCGTGATGGAATAATAAACTTTTCTCAAAGTTCTGACTAGTATTTCATATAGACTCTGCAGGGGTCAAGCAATTATAATTTTGTCCACTTCTGTCCCGAGCTTTAGATACGGAAACGGCTGATTTATGCGTCCATCTTCTTGACATAGACAAAAATATCGGTTGCACGGTCACAGGTCGCCCGCAAATCTGAAGGCCTTCTCAGTAAGTTCTTTCGGCATCAGTTCTATTTTCATCTGTCGAGTAAGTCCAGGCACCCCCAACCATTGCCCTGACGCTGCAATTACAGTTTCAAAAATGCCATCCTTATTCACGGCGGCTGCGCCGCCTGAAGCCCAGAACAGCAGCCTGGATCCGGTATTGCCTCTCACCTTATCACAGCGCCCGAAGGCGACGATCCTCTCCCCGGCAAGGATATCCCGATAGATGGTGTAAGAGATGCGAACAGTTACGGCGCCGCTTCCCGAGGCCATGAAGCCTGCCCATCCCAACGTTTCATCTAACAGAGCAAGTGATGCTATAGGATGAATGATATTGTCTCTTTGGAAAAGGTAAAAGGCTTCGCTATCCTGCGCGTCCAAGCCGACCGTGGAAACGACTATCTTTCTTGATGACTCATTGCCATCCAAAAAATAGAATCTCCTCTTGAGCCCGGGGTCAGTGCGCTCTACGCCGCAGACGAAGCAATTCTTATAGTGTGGGAGCGGCATCAGCTTATTCTCAATATCTGAAATTCTACCCGGGATGTATGATGCAAAGAGGTCTCTATTGTGAGATCCGGCGTCCCTGTATCTGATCGAGGCCGAAATATATGGAAGGGAATCCGGAGTTGCAGATATTATGCCCGCTGCCCCACCTTCTGCCTCTGACACTTCGACGATGAGCCTGTCTCCGATCTTTACACTCGACCCTCCCATGCGAAAATCTACCGACAACGGATAAAGATACCCTGCATCTTGCGGATAGTTGCCAAGCACCGTGACAAGCTCCATGATTGCCCCCATGCCAATTCCCCCATGAGGTATCCCAACCCATCCTTCGGTACGCAAGTCCATGAGAACGCCGGCACGTGCGCATTTGCCGTCTTTATGAATATCAGAACTGCCGAAGAGGAAATTTCTGACAAAATCTCCTGAATCACTGTCGTGCGGGGAACGGGAGACTTCGGGTAAACGTTGCGGCATAATACTTCTAAACACCTCTATCTCTTCAAGCGGGGGATGGAAGGCATCTGTTTACACTGCGCGAATTGCTATTTGACGAATTCAATAGGTTGCGGACAGGCATGTCCTCCCGCATTGTAGTCGTAGACCATCCGTGCCCCATAGTCTGCGCCTATGGACATGACCCCGAGAAGCGCAAATAGCAAGAGCATAAATAATGCACGGCCCTTTCTTGGGAATGGTCTTGCGATTATTGCCCAGATAGCAAGGCCAGCACTCACGCATAAGGTCAATATCATGAGGTCTTCATGTTTCTCCAGCAGGTGCCCTCTAACAGATGGGGCGAGTATTACACCGGGTTCGGCATATATGCCGGTGCCGACTGCGGCGGCAGCCCCCAGTGTGCCCACTATGAGTAGGGAAAATGCCGTGGTTGCCATGATCTCCCTTGAGCTCAATAGCGCCAGCAGATAAAAGAGCACAGAACCGAAGAGAAAGGCAATCGGGAAATGGACCACCAGTGGATGTATGTTCTGCAGATGCTGGATCCCTGGTAAAAGGTTTTGTATCATAGCGTGCACCTCATAGTTCCAACAGTTGGAAACTGGCTTCCTGCAATGTTCTTCATCTAGTCTTCTGTGACGGGTGTCGTATTTCTTTAGTTAGGGTGCTGCTCCTCTTACGGCGAACTGGAATATTCTCCTCTAGCTTCACCCAAATAAAGTTTCACTTTCTTCCTAATCAGATCAGGCAGTTTGACGCCCAAGTCCGCCAGACGGGCCTCGTATTTCATGAACGATTTAATGTGCCTTGAGGTTGCTGCAAATATCCTGAAATATATCTGGAGGCTTCCTTCAATCTCCTTACGGAATATCATGTCTTTGTTGAGCAGATCTTCTAATGGAGCGATTACCCGGTAGTTGATGGGGCGGCATATGGACCTGTAAAACACAAAACGCTGGAGTGTTCCACATTCATAATTCTTCTCCCGGATACTTTCTTCAACTCGATTCAGATCAACGGTATCAATAATCTGGTAATCATATTTGTCCTTGAGTATCTCTGCAACCAGCTCCTCGGCATCTTTGAGGAAGCTGCACACCTTGCTACCGCCATGGCATTTGCCGTCACATTCCCGGTAATCGCCTTCACACCGCAGATAAAGAACGAAGTCCAGATCCGAATCCGAACGCGATATGCCGAAATTGACGGAGCCCAGGACGTCCATTGCGATATTGGCATGCAGTTTATCCTCGATGAGAGAAGTGGCCTCCTCCAAGATGTCGATCCTTTCCTCCGTTTCCTGTGTTTGAAATTTTCTATAAAACTTTTTAATCTCGTTATACAATGTTATCTCGGGGATGTGAGAATCTTTAATCTCTTTTTCATCATAGTTCTTCCCCTGCTTCAGGGCGTCGTATCTCTCCTGGTCTATGATTACTTCGCTTAATTTTCCGTTCTCGATATAGTAGTCGGCTACATCATAGATCCGTCCGTTCCCGAATTTCCTGAAGACGATACCCGTTACCCGCTCATGTTCCACATTGATAGAATAGTAAAATCCTCCTTCAGCGACGTTCCCTGATGTCAGGGTCACTTCTCCAAAATTTGAGGGATTAAGGTAAAGTGTATTTTCAACAAGATCGACCCCCCATCTCTGATGGATATGGCCAGTCAGGCACATCATTACCTGATTCACCTCGCAGTAGCTGCGGAGCGCCAGAGAGCCGATGGGACCATCTGAAGTTACCTGATCATGGATTCCATATGCGGGCTGATGGGTCACGATGATGTCCGGCTTTACGGCGCTGAAAAATAGGTACATCTCACTATACTTGTCATGATACTTCACATTTCTCTGGTAATGAATCACATACCTCTCGGGCACACCGGGCGTCCAGACAGCCGCACCGCCGTAACCGCAGATCTTGAGATCATTCAATTCATACCAGTGCAGGTGCAGGTCATGCTCACTCAAGGCCGTAAACCTGAGGTCCATATCATAATTCCCGGGAAGGAAGAAAACACGTGACCTCTTTTTCATGGACGCGATGCTCGCTAAGACCTTATATTTTTGCTGCATAACTCTGCGGGCTCTCGCCGTATACTCCTGGTATTCCGTCCCGAGATCCTGTACGTCGTCCGAAACATCAGGTTTTTCCAGGAGCTCATCGACAAAATCCTCGATGAACATATCCTCCTTTGACATCTGCCTTCTCAAGCCGTGAAAGTATGATTGCAGTTCGTGGTAGCGTATGGACGCATCCATGCTGTAGAAGGGAATGTCTATCAGGTCACCGGCAATAATATAAACGTCTGCGACCGTCTCGTTGAGGAGATCATTCAGCCTGTCAAAGCCTCCGTGGATATCAGCCAGATAAATGATTCTCATAGATCAGCTTACTCAACTATTACTGCGGCTTTTTTTCACGCGCTCTTCTTATTGTTACAGTTTCGCCGCCGATACCCCAGTTGTCCGTCTCCACTTCATCAATTACGACAACTGTAGTTTGAGGATTCTTGCCTAAAATATCCCTGAGCAAATTGGTCACACCGAGAATGATTTCTTCCTTCTGCACCTTGGTGACCCCGTCTTTGGTTATTTTAACATTTACATATGGCATGATGCTTCTCCTTCAAATTCAATCGCATACTTATTTTTCATCTCTTGGCTGGATTTCTTTCCAGTCCTTATTCTCTTATTAGAAACGGCCTCGGGTGCTTGCATGCTTGTTCTAATTATTTTCTATTGGATAGATTATGAACGCGATGCATTAGAGGTTGTTCACTTCAATAAGGCACGCTTTATCGCTGTGCCATCGATTCCCAGTTCCTTCTCCAATCGCTTGTTTCTCTGGTCTTGACTATATAACCAAAATAACGCGACGATGACAATCAGGCTTTCGCCGACAAATCGGCCCGTCACATATACCAAGATGATATTGAACAATATCAGAAAACCCAGGGACATGATTATGTACGTTGGATGTTTCTCCGAGACGAACCTGCTTTGCTGGCTAAGGAAAAGAATCACGATGAGAATAACAATCGGTGTATCATATATGATATGACCCGTTGCGCCATATGACTTGATGTTCAGTACAAGGTATATGACAAGTAACACGTAAACGTGGCCTCTCGTCCTCATGACTGCTGCCTTCCACTCACCAAATGTTTGAGCGTTAATTTTGGGGAAATCGGATGCGACAAGATTCTTAAATTTCTTCATCTCAGTTCCTCTTCTTGCTGGATATTTCTCATCAAGGATGAATTCGTTTTTTCGTAAAACGGGCGCTTCAGATATATGATCTATGAATTGTTTCGCGTAATCTGCATCTTTCCGGGAAATTTATCAAGTGCAGAATTCAGTCAACAACACCTAACGACGGGGAAATATCTATCCACAGCCTCTTCCACTTCTTCGAGCCATGTTGCCCGCTGCTTTCGTGTGCTTGTAACAATAACGCCGAACATCCTGCGATGGAAATTCTCCACGCCACAGAGGCCGAATATGCAGTTTTTCCAAAGAGTCTCAAGAGGGTCGCCGAAGACATCCATCTCCCTTTCCTCTGGCGTATTGGACGTATTGAAGACGATAGCGGTATCGGCTCTCAGCAGGCCCTGGGGAATCCCTTCGCCGGTGTCACCTTCCCGAAACTCATAGGCCACTCCGGGCCTGAATACCCTGTCAATCCATCCTTTCATGATTGCCGGCGGCTGTCCCCACCAATTGGGATGAACTATTATAAATCCTTCCGCAGACGCAGCTTCCGCACAGTGTGTTTCGACAGCAGGAGTGAGCAAGATACCCTGAGGAATTTCATCTTCCGGGAGGACAGGATCAAATCCTTCTTCGTAGAGGTCGTGAAATATTACTTCATGCCCATTTCTTTGCAATCTTCGTGCGGCCGTCTCAGCAATAGCCCGATTGAAACTCTTCATATTGGGATGCGCGACAATTACCAACACCTTCATTGATCTTAACCCATTCAAGTTTGAACTAACATGACTATTGCTGATCTCGTCCTGCATGACGGAACCGCGATGGATATGAGGTCTATACCCTCGTCAACTGTCGGTACTTGATCCGGTGCGGCTGGTCGGCTGCAGCACCGAGGCGCATCTTTCTATCCGCTTCATATTCCGAGTAGTTCCCGTCAAACCAGACGGTCTTGCTGTCACCCTCGAAGGCAAGGATGTGGGTGGCGATCCGGTCGAGGAACCAGCGGTCATGGCTGATCACAACGGCACAGCCGGCAAAGTTCTCCAGCGCTTCCTCCAGCGCCCTCAAGGTATTCACATCGAGATCATTTGTCGGTTCGTCCAGGAGAAGCACATTGGCCCCTTCCTTCAGCATCCGGGCCAGATGGACCCTATTTCTTTCGCCTCCGGAAAGCATGCCGACCTTTTTCTGCTGGTCCGTACCGGAAAGATTGAAACGTCCGACGTAGGCGCGGGAGTTTATCTTATGGTCACCCAGCTCTACCTGTTCCTGGCCGTCAGTGATTACCTCCCAGATGTTCTTGCCGGGATCGAGATCATCACGGCTCTGATCCACATATGAGAGCTTGACCGTTTCCCCAATTCTGATCGTACCGGAGTCTGGCTTTTCCTGGCCTGTGATCATTCTGAACAGGGTGGTCTTTCCCGCCCCGTTCGGGCCGATGACACCAACGATACCGCTCCGGGTGGGAGGGAGAATGACATCCCTTCTATGAGGAGGCGGTCACCGTATGCCTTGCTCACGCCGTCTGCCTCAATGACTACCTGGCCCAGTCGTGGCCCTGGCGGGATGTATATTTGCAGGTCCCTGGCATGTTTCTCACCTTCCTCCTTCAAGAGCGCCTCGTAGGAACTGATGCGGGCCTTGGACTTCGCGTGCCTTCCCTTCGGTGACATGCGTATCCACTCCAGTTCGCGCTGCAAGGTCCGCTGGCGCTCAGTTTCCCTTTTTTCCTCCACTTCCAGGCGTTTCCGTTTCTGTTCCAGCCACGATGAATAGTTTCCCTGCCAGGGAATCCCCTGCCCACGGTCCAGCTCCAGGATCCAGCCCGCCACATTATCGAGGAAGTACCTGTCGTGTGTCACGGCAATGACTGTGCCGTGGTAGCGCTGCAGGTGGTGTTCCAGCCATGCGACTGTCTCGGCATCGAGATGGTTCGTCGGCTCATCGAGAAGAAGTACGTCCGGTTTCTGAAGCAACAGCCTGCAGAGGGCCACGCGCCGCCTCTCCCCGCCGGAGAGGATTTTTACAGGGGTATCTCCCGGCGGGCAGCGAAGGGCATCCATGGCCATTTCCAGCCTGGCATCCAGATCCCAGGCGTCGAGGGCGTCGAGCTTCTCCTGAACCTCTCCCTGACGTTCGATGAGTTTGTTCATCTCGTTGTCAGACATCGGTTCGCCGAATCTCTCGGTGATCGTATTGAATTCATTCAGAAGAGCAGCAGTTCCCCGCACGCCTTCTTCGACGATAGCCCGCACAGTCTTTGTCTCGTCCAGGCGCGGCTCCTGCTCGAGAAACCCGACGGTGTGCCCCGGGGACAGGATCGTCTTTCCGTTGAAGTCCTGGTCAACTCCCGCAAGTATGCGCAAGAGAGAGCTCTTGCCGGAACCATTAAGACCGAGGACGCCTATCTTGGCGCCATAGAAATAGGATAGATAGATGTCCTTCAGCACCGCTTTCTTGTCATAATACTTCGAAACCCCGATCATGGAATAAATTACTTTAGTCGTTTCATTGGACATAGGGTCCGTTAATCTCCTTCCGTCATCAACGAATATTATTCCCGTCCACCAATTTTCTAAATGGAGCGGCTGATGTTCTTAGTCTCCGTCATCGGCGGTGGCAAGATAACGGTCAATCATTGCTGATGTTCCTATTATGAGATCAGAAAAAGCCTTTTCATTCTTCTCATCCTTTATGATGAACGGGATGGCCTGCACTTTGGCGGAAAAGACCTCCTGCAACAATCTTACTGTATCGCGTCTCCTCTGTTCGACTTTTTCCGGTACGCTGTAGCCGTCATTTTTCTGTTCGTTATCGCCGAAATCATCGACAAGCAAGACGTGCCTGACTCCGCCCATATGGAGACCATTTTTCAGAATCTCCCAGAACCGGGTATTGTCCTTATGAAAACCGAGGTCAGCAGAATTGGCGACGATGACTGATTTACTGCGGCGAGCGTTCATGGCTGCTTTTGCCGACACCGCCTGTACATGCAATTCTTCAAGAAATTGTAGGATGTAACCCGTCGCTTCGGCATAATGATCCGTAGCAATGATCGCTGTTACAGAGGGATGCATATTTAACTTATCGAAAAGGGACTGCCAGCGACCATCGATTCGGGAATGGCTGAGATAGTTATCTACAAATAAAGATGCCGCATCCGAAATGTCCATGCGGGAGAGGGCGGACATATTAGGACTGAGAATAACGCGTACCCTGTCCGCTATGGCTTTCTTGTATCCTACTTGCGTTGTGCTCCCCTCCACCCAGGTGGGATTGACGATCTGTTCCCAGAATATGTCGGGGCTCGTGACCCCCATATCCGTTAAGCCACTTTCTCTTAGCTCATTCATCAAATGGTCGGGCCGTCCGAATAGCGTGGATTCCAGACTGAGGGTTCCCGAGTAGTCGAAGATGATCAGCTTTCTTGGATGCATGCAAAAAAAGTCCCCTATGCCGGCCGCCTCTTTAAGGCCGCCTGGATGATTGCATTGATTTCCCGCGAAACGAGCAGCGGATCGGAGGCGGCACAGATGGCTGAGATGATGGCAATGCTGTCGGCTCCGGCGATGACGGCTTCGTCTGCATTTGACGCATTCATGCCGCCGATGGCAACCAGTTTGTGGCGTGAATAGGCCTTGATTCTCGCAATTCCTGCAAAGCCCCAGCTTCCTTTCGTGTCAGTCTTGGTGGGCGTCTCAAAAACAGGACTGACACCAAGATAGTTGACATCGAGCGCCTCTGCTTCTAATACATCTTCCCACGTTTCTACAGAGAGGCCGATGATGGCATTGGGCCCCATGATTCTCCGGGCCTGGACATAAGGCATGTCGTCCTGCCCGATATGGACTCCGTCGGCGCCACAGGCAAGTGCCACGTCGATGCGGTCATTTATGATAAGGGGTACTCGAAACCTGGCCGTTAAGCTCTTCATCCGCTGCGCCTCCTCCACGAAAAAACGGGTGGATACATCTTTTTCACGGAGCTGTATGCAGGCTGCTCCACCAATGAGCGCCTGATGCGCCACATCTTCAAGTGATCGGTTGCCGCATAATCCGCGGTCTGTAACCAGGTATAATCCGCGCAAAGTCAACCTTCCAATTTGAGGTAATGTTTTATGTCCTTTTCTGACAGCCCGTAGAGGGCATCGAGAAAACGGACCTGAAGCGTCCCCGGACCCGCCGCGTTCTTTACGGCGATTTCTCCGGCTATGCCCATAACCGCCATTGCCTGAGCCGCGGCCTCCGCATACGCCCGGTTCACGGCGGCAAACGCCCCGCATATTGCCGTCGCAATGCATCCCATACCGGTAACCTTTGTCATCATGGGGTGACCGTTCATGATCTTGGTCACATCGTCTCCATAAATAATATAGTCCGTTTCTCCACTGACACAGACAACGCTTCCATAAGTCTTGTTTAGCTGCCGGGCTATGTCCACTGCTGAATGTGAGGAAGCAGTGCTCTCTACCCCTCTTGTCTGTGTCTCTGCCTCCATGAGGGCCATAATCTCCGAGGCGTTGCCTCTGATTATAGCCGGCGGCACTTCCCGTATCAACTCCCTTGCCGTACTGGTACGATATACCGTTGCCCCCGCGCCAACAGGGTCCAGAATTATGGGGGTGTTCATTTTCTTGGCCTGTTCAACAGCCAAGAGCATCGCTCGTATCCAATGCGGGCTCAGCGTTCCGATATTGATGACCAGCGCGCCCGCTATGTTGACCATTTCCTCCACCTCCTCTTCCGCGTGAGCCATAACCGGCGAGGCTCCGATGGCCAACAGCGCGTTCGCTGAGTTGTTCATGACGACATAATTGGTAATGTTGTGGATCACCGGCGAATTTTCTCTGATTTCCTTGACTGATGACCAGATACTGGATGCAGAAACCTTCATACGGCAACTCTCCTTGTCTTCGTAAAATCAATTCTTGTCTTGAGTCGTGTCTCCCATCACATCAATATCGTGTTTTGAAATGTATCATATAATGGATATGAATGTAAACGTGATGAAGCTTTCGATATGTGTATTTGCCGGGTTGTGCAATTCCGTCAAATATAGTAGCTTCTTCCAGGCCGCGAATTCCAGGTTGGAGCTAGAGAAAACTTTATATTTACGCAGCCGGGGTGTCAAAGATGAATAACATGAACGCGATAATTGAAACGTTGAAACAGAATCAGGAGATTGCGCAAAAATTTTTCGAGATCGAAACCAGTGTCTTATCCATTCTCAATTTCAAGGACTTTCTAGAACGACTGCTCACAGAAATCCAGGACAAAATGGATATCCCCTATGCATGGATTGCGCTGATTGAAGAGAGCGACATCACGGAGATGCTTCGAAATTCGGCGGCATCAGAAATTCTGAAAGAGAGGACGAGACTGATTAGCAAAAATGCGTTTCTGAAAGTGATGAATAACAAGACAGACCCTATGCTCGCTAATGATAATTTATTGGCCTTCCGTGCATTGATTCCCCGTCAGTACAAGCATCACATACGGTCCATTGCCGTCGCTCCCCTGACGCTGGATGGCGGGATTATAGGCAGCCTGAATCAAGCAGACACTTCTAAGTTCCGTTACCGCCCGGACATGGATACGACCTTGCTGAAACGGCTCGCGACGATTGTTTCAATTTGTCTCTCAAATGTTATGGCTCACGAAAGACTCAACTTTCTCGCATCAAGAGATTCTCTTACGGGATTGTTGAACCGCAGGGTGCTGGAACACATAGTAAGGAGGGAGTTTGACCGGGCATCAAGGTACAAGACTCCACTGACGGTTGTCTTTCTCGACGTGGATGACTTTAAGATGGTGAATGACCTCTACGGTCATGACGCCGGTGATGATGTGCTGAAATATGTGGCAACCCAATTGCTGTCTATGACCCGCGCCAGTGATGTTGTCGCAAGATTCGCGGGAGATGAGTTCATCGTAATTCTTCCCAATACACCCATCAATGAAGCCTCTGAATTCGCCGCTCGCATGCAGACCTTTTTTGTCAATCACCCCCTGGACTTTCAAGGTACTTCGATCCGGGTCTCCGTAAGCCATGGATTATCGCACATGGAAGATGGCGCTTGTGATGCCATGTCACTTCTGAAGAAGGCGGATAAGATGCTTTACAGGGCGAAGAAGGAAAAGAAAACAAAACATTCCTCTCTACGAACCGATTAATTATTGCCGCCGCCAAGCCTCTCTCGCAGCTGTTCGATAATTTTCTTGGCGGAGGAAGACTTTCTCAGCCTCACTGCGCCGATGACATAATGGCCTGACTGCTCCACTAATACTTCCCCATACAATGGGTCGACAGCGGCAATGGAGACGTAATTTCGCTCCCCTTGCGGTTGGATGTCTTTCCCCTCTGCCGTCAGGTAGGAACGGTACTGATCAAAGGCCTCTCTTGCAGCAGAGACGGAATCTTCAGGCACCAGAAATATCTGGAAACGTTCGCCTGGGAGAATTGCATCAGCTATGATGCCCCGACGAAAAAAGGCATAGCCGAGGAGGCTCTTGGCTATATACCGATCCGTCTTCGGAACAATACCCGGCATTTTCAGGGCGTCAAGCTCCCCTATGGGCCTTGCGTTGAACGGGAGCTTCTCCGATACAGTCCGGGCGCAGGCAAGAAATACATCCTGTCCCAGACCGGTCGCACCCGTAACTTGAAGCCTCACAAAATACCTGTCCTGGCAGAACATCAACTGGGACGGAGACACAAATCCTTCGGAGCCTACTGTAACGCTTGCGGCATCCGCCTTTCGGTAGTTGGAGTAAATTCCAAAGGCATCGAGCGGGGAGGCCATCCTGTATACATCAGCGACGATCCATACCTCCGAATTCTCTCTGTTCACATACGTGGCCGTGGCGAGCATATCGAACCCGTAAGGAAAATAAAGCTCTGCTTCGCCGTTGATATGATCGAAGAGCGTGTCTTTGTCAAAGAGGGCCACCTTGTCCTTCAGATCCCAGCCTTGAGCACAGCCGCGAGCAGGCAAAAGATTTTCCATGGACCCGTCCGCGGCAAAGATCGGGGCCGATGCCCTGATGGTCAACAATAGAATGCACATGATGATTGAAGAGACCACTCCAGGGCGATTCATTGATATGCCCCTGTTTGGCGATAGATGCTGTGCATTATTCCCTTAAGCAAGCAAACTCCTCGCCCTGTGCATCTTCTCTGCAATGTCAAGTCCGTTCACGCACCTGGCCATACAATCCGGACAGTCAAGGCATGCGGATGCAGAGATGGATGTGGGAATCTCAAGGTATGTGGACCGTGCGAGCCCAGATTCTTTGTATCCTTCTTTGTACATGAGGCAGCGGTTGATCGTGCTTATCGCTACACCCTTCGGGCAGGTACTCTCACACTCCCCGCAAAGATGGCAGTAATAATGTTTCACAGCGGCGCCGTAACGCCTCAGGATGAGTTTGTCGAGGTAACCGAATTTCAGCCCCATCACCGCTATGTCTTCCCGGAGTTCCGCCATGTCTCTCATGCCTGGAATGGCCGCCGTGATATGCCTATTCTGAAGAGCCCACTTTAGAGCTGCCTGGTGGGGACTGATGGGACCCAGTGCACCGGTATCGTAACCCCCTGCCTGTGTCTTCATAGCGATAATGCCTATATTCGCCCGGGCGGCCCTTGCTATAGCTTCCTTCTCATCCGCGCTGCTCTTGAAGTTGTAGCCTACAAGAGCCGTATCGAATAACCTGTCATGATCATCCACAAGGGCGTTGAGAACCTGTACCTGGCCCTTGTGTGTTGTGACTCCGAAGAATCGGACCTTACCCTGCTCTTTCAGTTTTGTAAGGGCCTCCCGCGTCTCCGGATTGAATATACGGTCTTTGTTTTCACCCGTTAGATTATGGAGTTGGATCACATCAACATAATCGGTTTCAAGAGCCCGGAGGCTCGTCTCAACATCTTTGAAGATGGCTTCTCTTGTATGCGAGTCAGGCTTTGTTTTCGTCGCCACATATATCTTGTCACGCCTGCCCTTCAATGCCTTCGCGACGATTTCCTCATTCTTGCCGCCCATATAACGCCGCGCCGTATCAACATAGTTCACACCGTGATCGAAGGCGACCCTCATCACCTCCGCCTCCGGCGTCAGCATCGCCCCGAAGCTTACGACTGTAATCTTCATGCCGGTTCTGCCAAGGGTCCTGTATACAGGCGCGGGAAAGACGAAGGGTCCCGCCGACGCATAGCCCATGGCATTGGCTAAACCTTCCCACCCGATTAAAGCCGATGTTGTTCCTGCCAGACCAGCCTTGAGGAAGTCTCGCCTGTTTATTCCCGCATATCCTTTTTCTTTGTGCATCACGTCCTCCGTATTTCCCGGCAATTATTTATCCGCTGCCCTTGTATGCCTTCAGGACGCGCAGTATTTCTCCGATATCAGGAAGCTCCCTGATTGGATAGACCTTGATGAATATGATTTTTCCTGTCTCATTGACAATCACGTTGGCCCTTTCCGAAAATCCTTCCGCGCGGAGAAGGCCCATGGACTTCGCGACGCCTCCGTGAGGCCAGAAATCAGCAAGAAGTCTCGTGTTCCTGACTCTCAGGCTCTTGGCCCAAGCCGCCTTGGAGGGCACACTGTCCACGCTTAGTCCCACAGCTATCGTATTGAGCTTATCGAAAGATTTCTTGTTCTTTTCCAGGGACTGCATCTGCTTGGCGCATATGGATGTCCAGGCGAGAGGATGGAATGACAAGAGCACCTTTCCCCCCCTATACTCCGACAGATGGAAGTCTTGGCCCTTCTGATCTTTCAAGGAAAAATCCTTCACTTTCTTGCCTTGTTGCACCCCTTTCTTATCTGCCATAGAAAACCTCCGTTATTTAAAATTTCAACGAAAATATACTTATTTTTTCGCGACAATGATCTTAAGCAAGATACCTAATTAGATGGATAGAATTTGATAATAAGTGTGACATAAAATAACTTGCAATGTAAAGAACAGTTTGAGAGTCGTAACTGCATTTGCTTACCCTTTCAAAATTGGTGGGTTGCATTCACTGCCGGTGTCGAAGTTTTGGGGGAGGTGCATAAGGACTATCCAGATATTTCCTTGCCTCCACCTGGGCAAAACCTTCCCCGCCTGGCTCTGCTAGGGCCCTGTTATAGTATTCTTCCGCCTGCTCCCTTTCCTTGAGAGCGTCGTGTATCATCCCCAGACGCACGAGAGCCCAGGCGCGAACCCGCGCATTATAGGGCGCCTTATCCTTTAGTGTCTTTTCAAGATAATCGGATGCCTTGGTATATTCTCCCTCGTTGAAAAAGATTCTTCCCATTAACTGATCGAGCCGCGGCTGGAGTTGCGGAACAAAGGGGGGCCTGCCTGCTTGAATCCCTTTTTCAATCTCACGGGCAGTAGCGAAAGCCTCCTGGAAATGGTGGAGCTCGGAGAGGGCATTGGCTAAGGCAAATGAAAAATTGTAATTGCGGGGAAACTTTTTTCTTAGCTCACGGGCAATGGGAAGAGCCCGGACAGGTTGTTTTTCAAAGTTCACATAGACCGACGCGAGTTCAGACTGCGCAAGTTCTTTCAGTAGATCGCCCTTCTTCGCCGCCAATTCCAGTTCCTGAAGCCCTTTCTTGCTGTCTCCGGAGGCGATTAGCAGGGAAGAAAAGAAACGGGCCAAGGGAGGCAGGTGATCGAGATGGTAATGGAGCAGGCCCATGAGAAAATATGTGTCATAATTTTGTGGATCTGTTTCCTTTGCTTTTTCCAAATAATCCCAGATATTCGATGTCTCCTGCGCTACGACGCGATACTCTTTTTGCCCGATAGCCCAACGGACTTTGATAATCTTCGCCAGAGCCGTAGCAAAGTAAGCCTGACCTTCATTCGGATTCTTCTCGATCCTGCTCTGACCTCGGGCTGTGGCTTCGCTCACGTAACGAAGCATGGACTCCTGATATTTCTCCCTCTCCTTCTGATCAAGGCTAATCTCATAAAAGAACAAGTTCCCCAGCGCAGAAAAAGCATAGCCAGTCGGGTTTTCCCGATCCAGGTCCACTGCTTTTTGCAGATAGGCGCTTGCGCTCTGCGGCTCCAGGTTGAAAATTCTTTCAATTCCCTGCCTGAGATAGGGATGGAGCTGGATCGGCTTCGATTGGGCTGCTGCCGTGTCAGCATCAACGGCAGAGATTATTAGGGATAGGCAGAGGGTAAAGAAAAGCATTGCCCTCTTCTTCTTGTTCATTTTCGTTATTCTTCCTACATGTTCTTGGAAATGAATTTCAGCATCTGCTTGAAGACACCCTCGAGAATATCCCGCCGAATAAAGTAGTCCGGCATTTGTTCATAGAAATAATCAGTAATGGCCTTCCCGGCAGCATCGATATCGCCGCCATGCCTGCGGTGTACATCCTCCATGACGGCCTTCCATTTGATGCCTTCTTTGAAGGTCAGATCAAGGAAACTGGATGCCTCATCCCCGGTGATATAGCCATAATGGTCACCGCAGAGGTAAGATACCGGCAAAGGCTTCAATTTTTCCAGGCTGGCCAGATACTGCGTCATATTTGTATTCATGGAAGGGAAGCAGAAGTCCCTGTAAGGAATCCCTGCGGCATCGGAGGCAAATATGATTTTTCTTTCGGACTCGTAGGCAGTGATGGAACAGTTGGAATGACCTGGTGTGTCCAAAATCAGCAGGCTGACACCGCCAAGCTCTATCTTATCTCCTTCGGCCAAGGTGATACCCGTAATGTCGTCACGCCAGTCGAGATCGTAGGCATCGAGAGCGCTTTCGACGCCCCACCATTTTGCACTTAGTTTGCTGTAGCTGTTCATGACCTCGATGGCCTTGGGCATGGCAAATATCTTCCAAGCCGGCGCTGAGGCGTATACATCTATGCCGGGATAGGTCCGTTTGAAATATGGGGCGATTCCCACATGATCGAAATGCGAATGGAGGATAAGAATCTTTCCGATTTTTTTTGCGTCGATTCCAAACTCCTTCATTTGTCCCAAGACGTCAGGAAGTATGTAGCTCATCGCACCGTTAATTAAGATTGCATTGTCTCGTCCTTCAAAAATGTAAACCCCCGCTTCCTCACGGCCCAAGTACCAAAGATTATCCGTGACCTTTCCCGCTTTTCTATACCGCATGAAATCCACCTCCCTTGTATGACCATGTCTTTGTCAATATGTCTTATTCAATTGCGCGTGGTCTATCCTTTGGACTTTCCCTTCTTTTCCAAACTTGCGAGCCGCTCTCTGATTTCATCAATTTCTTTACGGGTTGGGATATTCATGCGATTCAGCAGATCTTTTGCCATCAGTTCTATTTTATCTTCCAGATCTTTTCTTGCCTGCTTCGATTTTTCCACGAATTCACTGACAGCCTCACGTGCCTCCTTCTCTGTCATCTCTCCTTTCTTGACGAGTTCCTCCATAAGTTCCTGGATTTTTTCCGTAGTCATTATCGCCAATCCTGCTCCCGCCAATGTCATTTTCCTGATATAGTCGAGCATTGCCATCCCTCCTTAATATTTATATATTTTCATTTTAAGTTCTCTATCAGGAAATGTCAATGTAATGGTTCCGTGCAGATATGGTATTTGCACTCGGCGTCCACGTATGATAAACAGCGGTCACCATCGATGATCGGGAATCATAGGCAGAGATATTTATGGAAGTCACAAAGCTTATAAGTAAGGCAATAGCTGAAGGTCGAACTGCCCTGACGGAGGCGGAATCCAAGGAATTGCTCAAAGATTATGGCCTGCCTGTGGCTGAGGAATGCGTTGCCACAAGCCTGGATGAGACAGTTATGGCGGCTGAGGCCGCAGGTTTTCCCGTCGTTGTAAAGGGTCTCGGCGCCCGACTGACCCACAAGACGGAACGCGGCCTTGTTAAGCTGGATTTGAAAAGCGCGGAAGAGGTCCGAAAAGCCGCCAGGGAGATTGCCGAGGCTGCGGGTGATGATCTGGAAGGGTTTCTCATATACCACATGGTGGAAGGAAGACGGGAGTTCATGGCGGGGCTGTTTCATGATGCCCAATTCGGTCCGGTCGTCATGTTCGGCTTAGGTGGCATCTTTGCTGAGGCGCTTGCTGATGTGGCGTTTCGCATTGCTCCCCTCGATGAAACGCACGCACATGACATGATAAAAAAAATCAGGGCCGTTGACCTGCTGGGAAAGTTTCGCGGTGAGGCATCGGTAAGAACTGATCAGATCGTCAGAATTCTGGTTGGTTTATCCAAACTTGGAATAGAACATCCGGAAATCCGGGAGGTTGATATCAATCCCCTGCTCGTCGGGCCGGATGGCCGGGTGACTGCCGTAGATGCTCTGGTTATTGTCGGCGGCATTCTTCAAAAGAAATCCCTGCGTCCGCCTGCAGATAAAATTGCGATGCGCGATTTCTTCCATGCCCGCTCAGTTGCGTTTGTCGGCGCGTCTGCTACGTTCGGTAAGTGGGGATATACTCTCTTCACTAATGTGGTTGCCGGGAATTTCCAAGGCGAGATTTACCTCGTTAATCCGAAAGGCGGTGAAATTGCAGGAAGGCCTGTCTTCAAATCTTTGGCAGACATTCCCGGGTCTGTAGACCTTGCTGTCATAACAGTCCCTGCGGCAAAGGTTATTGACCTCATCCCAGAGCTTAAGGAAAAAGACATCAAGAGCGTATTATTAGTCACATCGGGTTTCAGTGAGGCGGGGAAAAAGGGATTGCGCCTGGAGGAGCGGCTGGCGGAAGAGGCGCGTGCGGCCGGAATTACAATTCTCGGGCCCAACACGATGGGGATATGCAATCCTCATGGAAACTTATTCTGCCTGTTTCAGCATGTGCGGCCGAAGCCAGGCTCGACGGCGCTGGTTGCTCAATCGGGTAATCTCGGGACGCAGCTATTGATGTTTGCCGAGAGTGAGGGGATCGGGATACGCGCGTTCATCGGATCAGGAAATGAGGCAATGATCACGATTGAAGACTACATGGAATTCTTCGAAATTGATGACCTGACAAAAACAATCGTATTATACATAGAAAGCCCCAAGGATGGTAGAAGGTTTTTTGAGACAACTAAGAGGATTTCCCGAAAAAAACCGGTTCTCATGCTTAAAGGAGGTCGCACACGGGCGGGCGACCGCGCCGCCGCAAGTCATACTGGCGCATTAGCCTCCAATATCGAAGTCTTCAAAGCGGCGTGCCGCCAGGCTGGAGTTGTTCTTGGAGAGACCTCCATGGACCTCCTCGATCTTTCCGCTGCATTTTCGTCCCTCCCTTTGCCGAAGGGCAAGCGGGTGGCAATAATGACATTGGGCGGGGGATGGGGGGTAGTTGCCGCCGACCTGTGCATGGAATATGGTCTGGAAGTGCCTGAACTCCCATCCGATATAATATCGCGTATTGATAAAGTTCTTCCTCCCTACTGGAGCCGGTCGAATCCGGTCGATCTGGTGGCAGAAATGGATCTCTCCGTTCCCATGATACTCATCGAGGAACTGCTGAAGTGGGATGGCTGCGATGCGGCGATTCACCTCGGCATACTTGGCAGGTTAGTATTTGTAAAGCGGATGATCGAATCCTCTCATATCGCTGATCAGACCTGTGACCGTAAGGTTCTGGCAGAAATTGTACGTCGGGTGGCTGATTTCGAACTCAGTTACGGCGAACGCGTGGTTCGCCTGATGGAGATGTACGGCAAACCAGTTCTGGGGGTCTGCCTTCTTTCCGATGAGAATGCCCGCACAATTAAAGAGATCAAGGGGAGTCAATACAAAGGGGTATCTTTCCTGACACCGGAGCGAGCCGTAAAGGCGCTTGCCGGCATGTATTCATACAAATCCTGGCTGGATCTTGAAGGGATTCTAATGCAGAGATGATGGATGGCTAAGCTATCTCTTTTTCCGTTGGCTTTATCGGAAGTCGGGCGCTGTGCCATACCGCGACTACCCACACAGTCTTCTGTTTCACACGGTAGATAAACCTGCACGGCGCAATTGCCACCTCGCGAAAGGGGAGATCGGGAAATTCCGGTAATGCCGTACCGGATCCGGGAAACCTCTTGAGCCGCGACAGGGTCTTTTCTGCCTTCTTGCGGAACGCACCTGCCGCAGATGTATCTTCACTATCGATGAAGGTGATAGCTGCAAGAAAATGGTTCCGTCCGGAAGGAGTAAAGAGAACTCTCAAACGATCCTCCTATTTCAGTAGGGCGTCAGCATCTGCAAGGACATGACTGAGATCATAACCCTTGCCTGTTTCGATCTCCTTTTCACCGCGGGCGAGAAGTTGCAGTATCTCCATTTCTTTTTGGGATTTTTCGTAAGCCTCCATGCTTACCACAACTGCGGCCGCCCTTCCCCTTTGCGTAATCACAACGGGTTGCCGCGAGGACTTAACGCGCTTCAGCACGGACGACGCTGCCTGGCGAAGATCGGTAATTGGTATTATGTTGGGAATCTTTGTCATTATTGTTACTCCCTGAAATACGTTTAACTGTACTGCTAAATGCAGCAATAAGCAAGCTTAAGATTTAATAAAATGGCGGCTGAGAAGGTTCGGCAAGAATACCCGTCAGGCTGTCTTGCGATCTTCAACCTTCAATTCGAGGACGATGCGGCCCCACCCCCCGCACGCTACACCGACATCAAAGCAACCAGCCCGCTTAAATCTCATCTCATTCGGGTCAGTGCCTGCATACAGGAATTCGGTTGCTGTAAAAATCTGTGGCATAATCACACTCAACGCATAGATGCATATCCTCTTGGGGGAGAGCGCGGCAAGAAGGTTCCCCGCGCTATCAAAATAGAACCTGTCGCCAACCTTGTGCTGGCTGTTGCATCCGTGGGACTCCATCACCTCTGCAATGATTGTTTTGTTCATAAGCCCCGGCACTTTAGACAGGATGTCTTCATTTCGCGGATTATCCCGAAATATCTTCATCTCTTCATCACTATAGCCCAAACGTTTTTGTATCATCTCCCACTTTTGGGTCTCCCACGTTTTGCCGCCGCTACTCATGCTGTTCCTCCTCATCGTACCTGCGAATATATATTCACTTTTTCTCCCACGATTCGATTCCGCCCATTATTACCTTGAAGAGTGGGTGAGCGCGCGGTCTCTTGACCGCAAGAATTTTCTTATGTCTTGCTGCATCCCGCAACTTCAGCTTTGTCTTAAGGTGATTCAACTCATACCTGAGTTGTCCGTCTGTAAGCGGGATTTTCGGGCATTGCTGCACGCGGCCAATCTTGCCCACATCAAAGTTGTATCCACGCCTGACCCCTTCTTCATACACGTACCGGAGATAACAATCTATAGCAGCTCCAGGCTGTAGATGAGCATTAAATCTATAAAGCTGAGGATGATTCTTATAGCTTCTTGTCTGGTGTTGCAAGACCTTTCGGGCAAGCAGGCCTTCACGCCAGAGAGAAACGAGTCCCCTAGCGTCAAGGTATTCTGGATGTAAAGACCACAAGCGCATTAGTATCCCCGCCTCCGGCCGGCGACAGCGTCTCTTGATATGTTCATGCCTGCTTCCCGGTTATGCGCGCGATCGCTACCCTGATTACCAGGGTTTTCCCTACTATATCTTCCGGAAATATATATTCCTTGCCGGAATACTGAGCCATGATAATTTTCAGGGCTTTCTTTTTATCTTCCTGATCATCCATCATCTTTGCGGTTCCAAATCCTATCACGCTGCGATACTTGATTCCCCAGCGACAACCCTCCTCTGCTTCCCTCATCCCCTCGGGGATATCGAACTCAAAGCAGACGCGCCTGTTCTTGCGGAGAATATTGATCTTTCTCCCATCAGAGGCGCTGTGGAAATAAAGCGCCTCTCCGTCATATCCGAAACATAAGGGGACGATATAAGGTTCTTCACCGTCGGACAACCCTAAGCGGCATACCAGACACTGTCGTATTATGGCATCAATCACCGCTCTATCTTTGATTTCCCTCTCGCTCCGCCTCATCACGTCCTCTCAATATTCTTCAAACAAAGTGATTTCTCGTCGGTTTTCCAGATGGTGCCTGAACTCTACCTGGTCCGGTTGAATCCTTTCTCAGTCGGGCTTCTTTGTTTTTTCCTCGGATTTATAATAGCGCTTGCCGTTGAATTTCCAAATGCTTTGACGGGACCAGCCGGCACTCTCAGCCGATATGATAAGGTCATATAATCCCTTGTGTCTTGCCTTCCCGATTGTTACAGAATGGCCCCCGTCAGACAGGACTATCGCAAAGGAATCTCCTGATTTACGGAGCACCCAGATCGGACCGAGAGCAGCATTCCACCCGCTTGCATCTTCAATTGTGACGATTAAGTCCGTAGCTTGGCCATCTCCGTCAAGGTCGACGGCTTTGCCTACGAACTCACATTTCTGCAGGTCGTCGTCTTTCGCTTCGGCGTGACGAATCACAACTTCGGCATTGTGCGGAACCGCGGATAGGTCGTCGTCTTCAATCGTAAAGTTCTCCACAGCCCAAGAAGTCGATGCGACCATTAGAAAACCTAAGATGAGCAAATGCAGTTTCATATCTGATTCATTTCGCTTTCTTATAATTTTATTCTCACGCCAACGATCGTTATAAAGGATTCTGCTGATCAATGAAGTTTAAAATACTATCTTTTAACAAAATTACAAGTATTTTCATGATATACATTGCTATAGTCGAGTGCCCGCGCAATGGATACTGGTGTGACGAAGCTCCTTTTCAGGACAGAAAAAGCCCCTTGCCATGGGAGGCTGAGCGGTGTATTTACCGATGTCATATAAAAGAACTTGTGCACCGGAGAATAGGAGGAAAGCTCGTCTCGTATGAAAAGAAATGAAGTTGCTGTTGTCTTTCCCGGCCAGGGGGCGCAGCGGCCTGGGATGGGAAAAGATTTTTATGATAATGTTTCCATGAGTCGCGAGGTGTACGAAGAGGCCTCTGAAGCGGCGGGATGGGACATCAATGCCATGTGTTTTGGAGACGATGAACGCCTTAACCTGACAGAGTTTACCCAGCCCTGTATTCTGACCACGGAAATTGCCATGCTACGCGGCATGGAGACGCTCTTCGGCTTTTCACCGACATTCTTCGGCGGTCACAGCTTGGGAGAATTTACCGCACTTGTCGCTGCCGGCGCTATTCCACTTCCCGAGGCTGTGCGTATTGTCCGCATCCGCGGTCGCCTGATGCAGGAGGCTGCACCAATCGGTTGCGGGGCTATGGCCGCCGTGATCTCCGATAATGTTGACACAGAGGTTGTGCGCCAGGCATTGAAGGGTCTCCCCATTGACATCGCAAATATCAATTCGGCCAATCAGATAGTCATCAGCGGTGAAGCCGTCGTAATGCCTGAAGCAGAGATTAGGCTTAAGGGGGCATTGGCCAAAGACAGCCCGTTTCGCTTTATACCGCTTAATGTGAGCGCACCTTTTCATAGCCGTTACATGAGCACAATTGTCGAGCCCTTTGAGGAAATGCTGCGGGCCATTGGAAAGGGAGTGCTTCAAGATAGGTCCGTGACAGTGACCTCAAATTTCAGGGGGGTATTTCATTCGGGCCTGTACGAAGACCTCGTTTACAATCTTGTGTCCCAGTTGAATCATCCCGTCCTCTGGGTGGATAATATGAAGGCCCTTGCTTCGCGGGCGGAGGCGATCTATGAGGTAGGCCCCGGTCGGCCCCTCCGCGATTTCTTCAAGACTATAAATATAACCTGTACATCGATTACAACGCTCGCAACGGCTGAGAAGACATTTGGAAAAAGCGGTTGATATTTGTGAAAAAGCGCTTCTTCATTGGTATTTATATCTTTCTTCTTGCATCCGGTGCCATTTCTTTCATTTGGGTGGAGTCTATTCTGCCAATCGGTTGTGCAAGGCCGGGATTTGCGTCATCCCTCGAAACAGGTTTGAACCGCGTCGCGATCGATACATCGGGGACTGCCCTTCACAGTATCCGGATAGTTAATGTATATCCGCACGATCGTAATGCCTTCACACAGGGACTCGCATTCCACAGGGGGTATCTCTACGAGGGGACGGGGATTGCGAGACAGTCTAGCATACGCAAGGTTGAGCTTAAGACAGGCAGGGTCTTAAAAAGTCAAGGTCTTGCCGCAGAACACTTCGGCGAAGGTATCACTATCTGCAGGAACAAACTAATCCAGCTGACATGGCAGTCGCACACCGCTTTTGTTTATGACCTTCAATCATTTCGGCTCCTCCAAACATTTTCCTATCCAACCGAAGGCTGGGGAATTACATATGACGGCAACCACCTTATTATGAGTGATGGGACTGCCGTCCTCCGTTTCCTTGACGCCCGGACGTATAAAATGGTGAGGCAGATCGAGGTACGGGATCGAGGCAAGAGCTTACCAAATATCAATGAGCTCGAATACGTTAAGGGCGAGATCTACGCCAACGTCTGGGGCGCGGACTACATCGTCCGCATCTCACCGCGTACGGGGCGGGTGCTGGGCTGGGTTGACCTCAAGGATTTGTACCGCTATGTCGGTGCGGGCAGAAACATCGATGTCTTAAACGGTATTGCGTATGACGCGAAAGGTGACAGGCTGTTTGTAACGGGAAAGTACTGGCCCAATCTCTTCGAGATACGGGTAGACGCTCCTAAATAAAGATGTCTACAGCAGGGGCGTTGTCCAGCCCTGCTCCTGGTCGTCCAAGATCTGGTTTTCCTTCAGGTGTCGTTCAATATTTTTCCGTGTATTTTCAAATACTTCGCTATCCATGCTCTCAGGAACATATATGGGGCTATCCCAGCGGATGACCACCGTGCTGAAGGGCTTGGGCACGATAAAACTATCCCAGCTATCGAGCACCCAAGCCCGGTTAACTGAGATATAGACCGGAACAATGGGTACGCCGGACAGTTGGGCCATCACAATAAGTCCAGGCTTTACAACCCCTCTGGGGCCCCTCGGTCCATCCAGGATGTGCACGGCTAGTTGATGGTGGACCAAATCCTCGACCATATCCACAAGGGCCTCCTTGCCGCCCTTGGAGCTTGATCCCCTGATCGGACGAAAGTTAAAGCGGCTGTAAACCTTGGCAATCATTTCCCCGTCGCGGCTTCGGCTTATCATCACGGACGGTTTATACCCGCCGAATCTTCTCGCATAACCCATAACCACCAGGATACGCTGGTGCCAGATCGCGACGATCATCTTCTGGCCGCTTTTCAGGTGTTGCAGGCCAATCTCCTCATCAACAACTCTTATCTTGATCAGTAAAAGATATGCGCGAACAAGGTAGTGGGCAAAGGGCATAAGGCCGTATTTCAATGCGAAGCGCGAGAGGTACTTGATCATATATTATGTTCTTATGCTTTCTTCACATAGATAGGGTTCGAAAATATCCAGGGCAGATATTTGCCGAGGACTCTAAGATAGGCCTCAATCCTGTAAACTCCGGGATCTCTTATGCCGACCGTCAGTTCTCGAACGATCTCCTCTCTAATCACGGTTCCATCTTTGATTATGCGGATCTTTGCGGTCGCGGGAAATGCCGCTGTAAGGCAAGCCTCGTTTTCAAGGATGAATTCATCACCCAGAGTGGCGCTCCGGCTGTTATCTGTCAAAACGAAGGAGAATCCCTTGGAGTAATGGAAATACTCTCCGGCCACATAAGCCCTTCCCTGTCTTAGGGCGGAAAGAAGCGCTGCAATATCCCTCGCATCATCTCTCACCAAGGGTCTTTCGGTAATCACGTGAGTCCTCATAAACTTGAATGCTTTCGCAAAGGGAAAAACGGATATATTCAAACCCAATACCCTCTGACGGGTGTCATGATTGTCGAGCTCACCTATTCCCACTACTTTAGTGTTACTGTTCAGCCGATCCCAGCGTTCCATGGTCACCTTTCTCGGTCCCGTGAGGAAGAAGGCAGGAAATAGAAAACTCAATATAGACCGGGGATATCCCCTCAAGGTGTTTTGCCAGTCCGTCATAAAGTCCCATATCCCCATGCCCGTATAACCTGTTACGCTCCAGTCTAACCAGGGGTAATGTTTCACGTGAAACAATCTCGTTCCCTCATGATCCGGGTGAGCAATAAACCCCATTCCCCCCCTGCTCAGAACCTCATCCACGTATATCTGAGGATCAATGTCCGGCTCATCCTCGCTGATGACCACGGGTCTGTCAATCTGGAAGGCAAGGTAATGGTTGAAACGTGGGGCAATCTCCTGACCGACGATGAGCAGCGTATCACCGTGCCATCCTTCAAATCCTTCTTCCTTCGCGCGTAAGTTGGAGTGATCCGTAAGCATGACAAAGTCAATTCCGTTGATCGTCGCCGCCTCCATAATTTCTCCAATAGGAGCACGGCCATCAAACGAGTAGGCTGAGTGACTATGGATGATGCCCGTATAATCATAGAAGATAGACATAGAAACCCGTCTTGATCAATAGACCAGTGGCCGAAGCGGACAGCCGTCACAGCTGGGATTTTTGGTGCAAAAGAATTTTCCCGTGTTAACGAAGAGGGCATGATACTGATTGTATAGGGGGACGCTCTGCGGGAGGTGGGTCATAAAAATATCCTGAATTTCCTTGTACTTTGCATCAGCGAGGATTATGTCATGCCTCTGCAAAACCCTTCTGGTATAAGCATCGACAACAAATATGGGTTTTCTTCCCGCATAGAGAAGAATGCTGTCGGCAGTTTCCTCGCCAATGCCCTTGACCGTGAGAAGCCTTGCTCTCAGAGGCCAAAGGTCTTCCGCAAACATATTATCGAGTGTTCCGCCATACTCGTCGAATAGAAATCGTATGAATGATTTCAATCTCGAGGTCTTGACGTTGTAATATCCGACGGGTCGAATGAGATCCGCAAGTAACGAATCATCGACCTTTAAAATTCCTGCTGGGTGAAGAAGCTCATTGGATTTTAGCCTGGCTATCGCCTTTTCCACATTCTGCCAGGCTGTATTCTGGGTCAGTATCGCTCCGACTATAACTTCGAAAGGGGAATTACCGGGCCACCAGTTCAGGGCACCGAAGTGGGCGTCAAGAGCCTTATAGATCGCCAGAAGATCATGACCCCGTTGCATAGAGGAATCCGGTACTGTCTTTCATACAAGGGCGCAGACTATTTGCGCAGGCTGACAAAAAAAGTCGAGTTGCCCCGCCTGATCAAGAGAAGGATGCTCTTCTTTGCGCTCTTTTTCGATATTTCCCGTACATAATCCTTCATGGAGGAAATCTTCACTTTGTTGACTTCGAGAATGATGTCTTGGGGTTGTATACCCTTTTCATCAGCAGGGCTTCCGTCTTTTACATCAACTACAACTACGCCGCCTGTACCAGCGATACCAAGATATTGGGCGATTTCGGGTGTGATATCCTGCACCGTCATGCCGAAGTTTTCCTTCGATTCTCTTGCAGAGGCCACCTCCGGCTGGTCTCTCCGCTCCGTTACAATAATGTGAAATGTCTTCTCCTCTCCATCCCTCAGGGCTTTCACTTCAATCTTATCCCCGACATGGAAGGAGGCAATAGTGAGCAGCAACTCGTGGGTATCTTTTATCCTCTTGCCGTTCACCTCCGTTATGAGATCTCCCGCTTTCAGTCCACCCTTATCAGCCGGGTCACCCTTGAACACTTCGGATATCAGTGCGCCATTATTATCTTTAAGTTTGAGATTCTTGGCTATGTCTTCCGTGACGTCCTGGACGGAAATACCCAGCCAACCACGTGTGACTTTTCCTTTTGATTTGAGGTCAGGCAGTATGGTTTTGGCCATGTTCACCGGTATGGCAAATCCGATACCCTGTCCCTGAGCCACGATGGCTGTATTGATGCCTACTACCCTTCCCTCCATATTGAAGAGCGGCCCACCGCTGTTACCGGGATTGATGGAGGCATCAGTCTGAATAAAATTATCATAGGGACCCGCCCCTATAACCCTTCCTTTGGCGCTGACTATGCCGGCGGTCACTGTCTGTTCAAGGCCGAAGGGATTCCCAATGGCTAAAACCCAGTCGCCTACACGAAGCTTGTCGGAATCCCCTATTTCAGCTACGGGAAGGCTTTCGCTCTGTTTAATCTTTATGAGGGCAAGGTCCGTCTTTGCGTCCTTACCGATCACCTTTGCCTCATATTCCTTTCCCGTCGAGAGCTTAACGAGTATCTTATCCGCCTGTTCCACTACGTGATTGTTGGTGAAGATGTAGCCGTCATGACTGATTATAATACCGGACCCAAGGCTTCTCTGCTTGAATTCTCTCTGTGGTATGTCGCCAAAGAATCTTTCAAAGAAATCATCGCCCCAGAAATATCTGTCAAAGGGCGTCCTGAATTGGCCTCCACGACCGCTTTTGACCGTTTTCGTTGTACTGATATTGACGACAGCAGGCTTCAACCTTTCTGCCAAATCAGCAAATGAAAAAGGCGAACGAGGATTTTCCGGTGTCGAAATTGCCGATACTGTCTGAACGTCAGATCCGACGGGAACAAAAGATGACCTCAATACTTCTATGAGGGAGATGATAAAAAAACCTATCAGAAAAGCGAGTAGAAACATAATGAAGGTTTTTCTGTTCTTATTTTCCATTTCTTACTTGTTGACCTCCTTAGGGGTTGGAACGCTCCGAATTGAAATATTCGTGCGCAATTAGCATAAATATTTACAAAATACTATAATTTTTCATTTATGCCGCAGTTGCAGGAATTGCGGACGGCTAAGCTCCTCTCAGTGGCTACCCTTCTTGTGTGATTCCCTCATTTTCCTGTGTAACCTCGACGCCTGCAATAGAAAAACCTCGAGTTTTGCCGTGATCATTTGCGGAAAAAGGTTCCCGTCACTCTCAATGGCCAGAAAGGGAAGTTCAGTCCCCATCTCCCTTGACAGAATAGCCTCCGCCAGACGGTTGGGCATACAGCCGAAGGGGCCGATCGCTATAGCACCGCAGTAGCGGTGGGGCACCTCGGTTATCGCTGCGCCAATAGTCAACACAGCCTCACCTGTCAGCTCCGGATTGATCAAATGCCGGCTCTCACTTATCAGATGATCGACATCATCCAGCCGATATGTGTATAAACCTGATCGCTCCATAATTTTTTTGAACTTTTTTTCATAGCTTCTCATCCATGCCGATCTCAGCATTAGTGAGAGCCTTTCCCGGAAGTTGGGCGCGGCTGCCGACAAGCCTTTCTCGAAGCACCAGTCAGTGTAATAGACCCATTCGATGACGCTGGAAACTTTACTTGCAAACCCTTGTTCTGCCAGTTTCTCCACAAGGAATTGCCGGGAAAGATCGTCATGGCGAACAAAAATTTCTCCCGTGAGTAAGATTGCAGGAGTATCGTGCACATTCCTCTTTACAGGTATTTTCTGAAAGCTGACGGCTGCCCTCTTGAGTGCTCTTTGAATGTCCATAAAATTGGGTGAATGTTCAAAGACGCCGATCAACTTCCTGGTTTCCAAGTTATAGATTTCCAGGGCTGATTCTTTGTCCACAGCGTTTGTGAGGAGTACTGAATAAATATCCTGCATGATATCAGCTACAACCAGGCACGACCATAGTTTCAGCGTAAAGTTATTACCGCCTGTTTCTGCATAGCTGTTCTCCGCTTGAAGGGAAAATAAGGCAACGTCCTCAATCCCATCGCGGGCAATAAGCTGGCTGATAAAGGGAGAATATTGACCGAACCGGCAGGGGCCCGATGCAGTCGGCATAAAATAAACCAATAGCTCTTCTGATCTGCCCCTATCCTTCAAATACTTTAGCAAACTGCCTACAGTAAGCAACAGAGGCAAACATTCTTTACAGCTTGTGTTCCCCCTTCCAAGTTTAAGAACTTCGTCATCTGCGGGCGGAAGTACCGATGTGCGTATGCCTATAGATCTGAACACAGCGGATGTTGCATCGTTCAGGAATCGCCCCATAGAAGGGAAAATGAGATGTGTCCGGGGGTGATGAAACGGGTAAACTCTCCCTTTGGAATCTATGAACTCCTGTTTCCTCTGATCAAAATGAGCTGTGCGAGGTGAAGAATGATATGGAACAGAGGCATCATCACTGAACTTTTTCAGTTCCCTATGATTCTTAATGATATCCATAAATGCCTCTATTCTCGTTTCCAGACCTGCATCGGCTACATGAGAGTCCAATTCCAGGATCAAGAAGGGCTTCTCCCTCATAATATGGCGAAAATATCCACCGAGAAAAGAGTCCGGACCGCAGGAGAAATTGGTGATATAGCATCCGTAGAGTTGAGGATGCCTTTCTACGAAATATGTCCCCTTGAGAATCGACTGTCCAGTTGACCAGTACATGTTATCATCGACGGCCTCTTCATCCAAGGGAAGGAAATCAAAGGGGATCACAGGCACACCCCTGGAGGCGAATTTATGAGGTATGCCCATATTCGCCTCCTGCACAAAGGCATTGTAAGATCTGCCAAAGACAACCACAGCAGACCGGTCAGGATTCTTCTCGATATCTCGTAAGAACCGCAACCCGGCCTCTCTCATCTCCCTATGAACGGATTGCTGGGCTTCAACAGCCTCAGAGAATGCCTTGCGAGCCAAATTCTTGTGACAGCCGAGATTTCCGGCCATTGATACGAAAGCATTCTCTGCCTTCTCATATCCTGTGGAAAAGTCGATGACCGGCGTTATTATCTTTCCCTCTTTTCCTAAATTTCTTAATATTTCCGTATCTTTAAAGGCACTTGACAGATAGTAAGGCTCTCCCTGCGACAAGGGGCATGTTATGCCTTGTTTACAGCCATTTCCCACGTATGCCCCCTTTACCTGGGGGAGAAAAAGATAATCTGGTTTCTTTTTCAATAGATTTAGAAGGTAGCCATGCGAAATCTCTGCGGGGTAGCAAAATGGCGCTCGCTGAAGGTCGACACCTTCCTGCTCGGAGATGTCCGGAACCAACACGCGAAAGCCAATCCGTGAAAAGAAGCTGTAGTACAGGGGATAATAGGAATTTACCAAGAAGGATTTATTAATGCCTACTGTTTTCGAATTCTCCTTGACCCTCAATTCCTCCGGTTGAGCGACATACTTCCGAAAAACGAGATCCTCATGAATTTTCACAAGATTCAAATTTTTTGTGTCAAAGTGAATATCAAAGCGTTGATTATACCATTTGTTGCAGGCGCCGCCGAATGGATATGTCTTGCCTTCTATTCTGATCCTTGCGATTTCACATTTCCGGTCACATTTATCTTTCCCCCCACTACACGTGAAGGGTTCTCCGTATTCGATGGTTCTGTCTCTTAATTCTTTGAGAGAGAATTTCTCTTCCTTAAGGAGATTTAGTTCAAGCATGCGTTTTACTTCCAGGGCAACGCCGAAGGCCCCCATCAGTCCTGCTTCCGGCGGAACGACGATTCGTTTTCCCGTCAGAGCTGCCATGGCCATGGGCACGGCCTGGTTGTAGCAGACACCACCCTGCATAAATATATTGTTGCCTACGGGTCTGTTTCCCTTGACTCGGTTATCGTAGTTCATGCAGATGGAATACACGAGACCGGCGACAATATCTTCCCTCGTCATACCTTCATGAGAGGCATTTTTGATATCGCTGCTGATGAAAGCTGCGCACTGATCATTGAAGTTCGGAGGCCCTTGTCCCTGCATTGCTATGCTGCCGATGGACTCCATTTCCAACCCCATGGTTTCTCTTGCAGCTTCTTCAAGGAATGAGCCGGTACCGGCGCTACAGGCGTCATTCATGGCATAGTCTGATGGGACACCATTTTTTATATAAGTATATTTGGCATCCTGCCCGCCTATTTCAAAAATTGTGTCTACTGTCTTATCGAAAAACAATGCACCCGTAGCGTGGGCGATAATTTCATTTATGATGCCGCCCGTCATGGCATGTAATCCTGCTATCTGCCTGCCTGAGCCTGTTACACCCAATCCAACTATTCTTATTTTTTCTCCAAGTTCACCCAGCTGGTCATAGAGATCCGCATAGCATTCTCTTGAGGCTTGAACAGGATTCCCTTGGGTCCGCAGGTAGACGGAGGCTAGGACTCTATCGTCATTCACCCTGAGGATAACTGCCTTCGTTGTTGTTGACCCTACGTCAAGTCCGATAACACAGCGATCATACTCCCGGGCTATCCCTCTCTCCGCCGTTTTGAAATCGACCATACCTGCAGCACTAGTAAGAGGAGGCAGCAAGGAAAAGGAATCCCTGCCTCCTTTGAAGACATTCATGCTTTGCGGCAATTTTATTGTTTCGTGATTGAGGGCCCATAACGCCGAGCCCAGGGCTTCAAAGTAAGGGGCCTCTTCCGGAACGATCAGATTTTTTATCTCTTCCTTTAGATAGCTAATCATAACCGGATTTTGCGCGGTCCCCCCGATAATCATGATGTCATTCCTGGGAACCTGTTTGATAATTTCAATGATCTTGCCCGCCATCATCTTGCACAATCCGGCAGCTATTCTTCCTTTCGGCACCCCTTTGTTTGTCGCATGGGTGCAGTCACTCTTGCAGAATACGCTGCAGCGCCCCGATACCTTATAAGGTCTTTCTTCGTTCGTAAAATTAGTTGCCTCATTTAATGACATACCAATTCTTCGCAGCTGTTGAATGAAAAATTCCCCTGTTCCTGATGCACATTTATTCCCGGTCTGAACCGAACAGATTCTTCCGTCCTCTCCCAAGACATATACCATGAAGGTTTCCCCCCCGGCACTGACGATGGCATCAAGGTTCCGCCCGTTGCCATTGAAGTAAAAAAGTGCAGATTCAACTGCTTCCGGCTCGGAAATGGATGAAAGATTTATGGAGTGCCTGAATTTTCTGCCCGTTATGGCAATTCTGTCATATGCGCTCGAATCCAAATTTACAAGCGTTTCAAGCAGGACTTGTCGAGGGTTGCCATTGTGAGGCTTGACACTTATGGATGTCTTACGGATGTGATTATCTTCGTCCCTGATAATGCCGACTGCTGATAATGTTGATGCACCTATACAAATACCAAGACTCTTCAATTTCCCAACCTCGAATAATTGTAACGGCTATCGGAACATTCAATCGACTTCGTCTCGAACCGCTGCCTCATCAGGACAGAGAAAGACCCAGCGGAGAATCGAATAAATCTTAACAAAATACCCCGAAGTTTAAGATTTCGTCCTCTATTGAAGATGACTCGCTTGATCGTATCATTTCATATTATACTATACCGCTCTGCTTCTTTGTCAATAAGCTATGAGATATTTGTTGGCCTTTAATCCGAAAGCTTCAGCGACTTCCGACCTTCCCTGCTATCCAAGGGCACATTGTCTCCCTCATCTTCTCTCTTGACAGGATTAGTCAATTGACCAATGCCTTCTATTTCTATGGTCACGATATCACCGTCATGAAGGTATATGGGAGGCTGTCTTGTAAAGCCGACGCCTTCCGGAGTACCAGTCAAGATAACCGTACCAGGCAGCAGCGTCATAGATCTTGAAAGATCACTGATGATTGCAGGGACGTCGAAGATCATATCATAAGTATTGGAATCTTGGACAATTGTTCCGTTCAATACGGTGCAGATACGGAGGTTCTGGGGATCCGGAATCTCATCTCTTGTGACCAGATAAGGACCTAAGGGGCAGAAAGTATCGAAGCTCTTTCCCCTTGCCCACTGCTTTTTTTGCATTTCGATCTGCCAGTCCCGGGCACTAACGTCGTTGGCACAGGTGTAGCCCAAGATGGAGTCCATTGCTTCAGAGCGGGAGACGTTCTTGACCCTCTTTCCTATAATGACAGCTAGCTCCGCCTCGTAATCGACATTTGCGGGACCTGCTTGAGGAAGGAGAATGGGTGACATATGCCCAATTACACTTGTTGTTGCTTTAAGGAATAGGATCGGTATTTCGGGATAGGACACGCTCGTTTCGTCGGCATGTTGCCTGTAATTTAGACCCAGTGCCAGGATATTGCATGGATAGATGGGTGGAAGAATGCTCACGATTCCTACTGTTTTTGATGTGACTTCAAAATCTCCAAACAAATCTCCCCGGATCACAAGGGCCTGATCCTCAAATTCCGGTTCATATAGTCCGCATATTTCACGGTTTTCATCTGAAAGGAAGCGAATGATTTTCATAGTTCATCTCCTCGGGTATTTTTTCTGATCATGTTTCTCTCCGTTGCGAAGGGAACAATATACGTTCACACGCGCATGACGCTCTGCGATTTTGATTTTTTGGCAGAGCAAGTGTTTGCGCTTCCATTTACATTATGTTAGCATACATTGCAATTATATTGAGAGCCTTGCGAAACTATCACAGTATCATTACTGACTTTACAGAAATTCGGTTTGTAGGCGGATATATATTGTGAATAGCCATTTAATCAATCAAAACAGGCGACCCATGATTAGCCGCGTTTTGCAAAGTATACCTATTCGAGCTTGCCACCGCCGTCTTGTTCTTGCGAGGGCATCATGATTAATGCCATAGTAAGAATCGGCACAACGACGATAAATGTAACCAAGACATTCCGCGACACCCTTTCATTCGCCTTTATTATCATTCTGAAGATGTTTAACAAGGACTCATACAACAGTGCCACGAGGCAGGTCCTCATACACCAGATATATTTTACCTCTGTACAGATACTACCTCTATTCATAGGCATTTCTATCATATTCGGCACTCTTCTTATGGGTATTGTTCTTCAAATCATAAAGAATCTGGGGCTTGCCGAACATCTGGGTCGGATAATCATGGACATAGTTGTTACGGAACTGGCGCCCTTTGTTACAGTGCTCTTAATTGCACTTCGTTCCAGTTCTGCCATAAACGCTGAAATTGCCGTGATGAAGGTCAATAAAGAACTGAACACGCTGGATAAATTCAATATCGACCCGGTCGATTACCTCTTCTTGCCAAGGGTTATAAACGGCGTTTTATCTGTTGTTTTACTGAGTGCTTTTTTTTCTATTCTGGTCTTGACAAGCGGCTTGTTATTTTCAAAGCTGCTTTTCGGACTGAGTTTGGAATCCTATTCAAATGTTTTGTTAAGTTCGGCCAATTTTTATGATATAATAATATCTCTTGTAAAATGTTGTACATTCGGCTTTTTCATAACCTTGATCCCCATACGTTTCGGCTTACATGCCACGAATGATCTCACGAGTATACCGATTGCGGTTCTTAACGGCATGGTTGATGTCTTTATAGCAATTATCTTCATCGAGGTGCTGTCATTAATTCTAATCTTCATTTGAGGCTGTTTGAAGATGAAGTCACTCTCGACAAGGAACTGAATGACTTCACCGAGAAAAATAGAAAAACACTTGGGCTCGTTTCGCTGGATGTACCGCTCATCTCGAACCTGGATGTTTCGGTTAATATCGCTCTCATCAAGCAGTATCATGAGAATTTATCCGCAGATAAAGCACAAAATCTGGTTCTCAGCTACCTGACAAGATATAGTTTGGAACATATTTCTAGTAAGCGAAATCCCGCCCTGACCAATAAAGAGAGATTTTGTGCGATGCTTTTGCGAGCCGCCATGGTCAGAAATTCTATTATTGTTATTGATAGACCTTTTACTATTATACCGGACGTCAAGGATGATCGATTTATATATGATGCTTTGAAAGTTGTTGATGATTCATTTAAACAATGCCATATATTTGATTATCTATGGTTCAAAGACAGGTACGGGATGATTGGCCTTTGATGTTTGGTAAGTCGAAGGATGCGCATCGCTTCTGGCTTTTTTCCTGAGCGGTCCTTCTTTAACAAGCTTTGCAGCCATTTACGAGAACGCCATGTTTAAGAGAGTTGAATTAAAAGTAGGTTTGTTTGTGGTATTCACATCATTATTGATCGTCACGTCCATAGCTTATCTGGCTTACAGCAAAGGTTTCTTCACAAAAGAATATATTTATACCCTCTCATCAAAATCCGGTGAGGATCTGACTGAGGGCGTGCCCGTCGTTTTTTCCGGATTTAAGATCGGCAAGGTGGAAGCACTGGAATTAAATGATGAGGGAATACTCCTAATAAAGATAAGGATACCGGAACAACATGTAAAATGGATCAGATCAGACAGCAAATTCAGCCTCTATAAGCCGCTCATAGGTTCTACCCGACTTATCGTCACTACTGATAATTTAAACAGCCCACCTTTGTCGCTAAAAGCTGTCCCCGAGATGACGATGGTCAGTGATATCAACGAGACGATAAAGAGGGTCCAGCCGACCCTGGATAAGGTGGATAAGGTAGTTGAGCACATTGAAAGCATTACGGCGAACCTTGCTGATCCTCAGGGAGATGTGAATAAAATTCTGAGGCACTCTGAGAAACTTACGGAAAACCTGGCGAAAAAAGACACGCTCCTCGAAATGGCCGTAGGATCCAAGGAGAGCGTTCAGTCTGTTAATGAGTCTCTCAAGAAGGTTAGAGATATCCTTGTGAAGGCGGATGATCAGATGTACGGTCAGGACGGTGTCCTGCCCTTAGTCAGAACTATCCTCAAAGACGTCATTGTAAAGCTCCAAAAAATGAATGCGGCCGTCGATAATGTTGTAAAGATTAGTGCTGATACGGCTGAATCTACAAAAGATTTAAAGGTATTGAGAACCGAAATCGATACAACCGTCAATTCAATCGGCAATCTCGTCAAAGAGATTGATAGAAAGATCCCTTTTAAGAAACAACCGGAGGCAATAAACCTCCCATGAGAAGAATCATTTGCCTGATTGTGTTCAGTTTCCTGCTCGTTGGCTGCGGCGCGTCAAAGCCGGTGCCTGAGTGGAAAGAGGCCTCCTTTAACAAACTCGATAGCTATAAGAAGAGCTACCTGAGCGGCAAGGAACGCATCGCTGAAGCGTACTTCAATAAGGCTGTCGATGAGATCAAGAGCAGCGGAGATCTGGAAATACTCGCCCGGGCCTATCTTACAAAATACGCTTGCCAGGTAGCCGTTCTCGAAGAATTTGATGACAGGGAATATCTGAAGATAGATGCCGTCGAGCCTGTTTTGCAGAACAAGAACTTTTATAGTTTCCTGGAAGGAGCCTTTGATAACGTCGATGAAAACCAGCTTCCGGAGCAGTATGTTGGTTTTCTCAGGGCATTCAAACGCGGCAAGAAGGATGAGATTGCCCATGAAATATCGAAAATGGACAACTCCCTGTCAAAACTAATTGCAATCGGCCTCCTTGCCAAAAAAAATACGGCTGATGAAATTAAATTGAACCTTGCCATCGACATCGCATCGCAGAATGGATGGAAGAAAGCCCTGTTGGCCTATCTTTCCAAGCTTCAATCTTTTTACGTAATGAATAATAAACCGGAGAAAGCGGCTCATGTCGCCGAGAGAATCCAACTCATCAAGGATTAGCCGCTGCATCAAAGGATTCAATCAAGTCCTTATGCGGCCGGATCTTCGGCGACACCAAAACGTCAAAGTTATTCAGTGCGCATTAACCACTACCCATTAGACGAAAATACGAAACTAAGGGAGGAGAATAATGGCGGAGGAAACAAAGAAGAAAGAGCATAAAAAGGAAGAGAAGTCATTAGAAAAGATGACCGTCAAGGAACTGAGAGCAATAGCTCTGGAAATTCCACGAGCTGTGGCAGTCCACGATATGAAAAAGGCGGAACTTATAGCCTGTATCAAGGAAGCAAGGGGCATCAAGGATGAGGGACCTGCTAAGATAAAGAAAAAGGTCGTAGCAAAGATAAAATTGAGTAAGAGTGAAATAAAAGGAAAGATTAAGAAGCTCAAAGAAGAAAGAAAAGCGGCCCAGGCATCAAAGGACAAAAAGCAAATAGATGTTTTGCGCCGTCGTATAAGTCATTTGAAGAAGTTGACACGCAGATACGCAGCTGCATGAAATAGAAGGAAAGATATTTTAATTCCTCGTAATCCGGGCGTGACGGGTCCAGCTCTTGCTGTTCCAGGCGGGGTCTATGGCAGGAATCCTTTTGTGGTCAAGGGGATGGAACCCGCATTTTCTGGCGAAGTAGCGGTGGAAGGCGACACATCCGGTTAGTTCAGGGTGAAAAACCGTGACGAGCACATTAGGACTTTCCGCGGCGGCAATGTAGTTTTCCATCCGGAGCAAGACGTTGACGCCCTCACCTACCCTTAATATCTTGGGTGCACGGATGAAGGTGAGCGGTATGATGTGTGATGCAACCCGGGGAATACAAGCTTCAGATACAAAACTGTCAAGTTGGCTCCCGAAGCTATTGCGCTCTATCTCGATATCGATCAGACTTAAATGGGCTGGCTCGCCGACTACGGAGTTTGCGAGGATAATAGCCCCGGCACACGTCCCCCAGATTTTCATCCCCCGTTTATATTCATGCAGTACAACCTGTTCAATGCCGAATATACGCATCAACCGGGACATGCACGTGCTTTCGCCGCCAGGAATAATCAGGCCGGAAAGCTTGCGAAAATCATCGGGGTCTTTGACGGGTATGCCCGGAATGCCTAAGCGGTCCAGGTGATCGAGATGTTCAATAACCCCACCTTGAAGACTAAGAACGCCGATCATCTTGTTACCATCCCCGTCCGGCTAACAGCTGCCCTTCCGGGATTTCGGCTATCTCGATTCCCGGCATTGCCTCTCCAAGACCCAAGGAGGCCTCCAGCACCTTGGCTGGATCATTATAGAAGGCCGTCGCCTTGACAATAGCCCTGGCACGCAATGCCGGATTTTCCGACTTGAATATTCCGGAACCCACAAAAATTCCATCACACCCCAACTGCATCATCAAGGCGGCATCGGCAGGGGTCGCGATACCTCCTGCGGCGAAATTAACCACAGGCAACCGCTCCAGTTCTCTCACCTGGAGGGCAAGTTCATAAGGCATGCCGTTTGTCTTGGCATAACCGGTGACCTCTTCGACGGGCATGCCGACCAGTTGCCTTATTTCACGGTTCATCGTACGGATGTGGCGAACTGCCTCGACTACATTTCCTGTTCCCGCTTCGCCTTTGGTGCGAATCATGGCGGCACCTTCGGCAATGCGGCGCAACGCTTCTCCAAGGTTACGGCAACCACAGACGAACGGTATGGAAAACTTCGTCTTGTCGATGTGACATTCTTCGTCGGCCGGGGTTAACACTTCACTCTCGTCTATATAGTCGATTTTCAGTGACTCCAGGATCTGGGCTTCAACAAAATGACCAATCCTTGCCTTCGCCATGACGGGTATTGATACGGCCTTTTTGATCTCGCGGATCATGGTAGGGTCGGACATCCTGGCGACACCCCCCTGTTTGCGGATATCCGCCGGTACTCTTTCCAAGGCCATTACCGCAACCGCGCCGGCTTCTTCGGCTATCTTAGCCTGGTCCACATTGGTGACGTCCATGATAACGCCGCCCTTCAGCATCTGAGCTAACTGAACATTCAGTTCGTATCTTTTCTTGTCCACCTTATTCTGCCTCCCCGGGCTGAAACAAACTTCTTTCCATTAATATAGTATTATCAAAAAAAATAATCAAGGGCGATGAATCAAATTTGCACTCACCATGCCATTCTTGTCTTTACTCCGCTGCCTTGCAGATATTTCTTGATCTCTGAGATCGTGTAGTAACGATAATGGACCATCGATGCGATTAGGGCTGCATCGGCTTTGCCGCGGGTAAGGACATCTTTGAGGTGTTCAGGTTTACCGGCTCCCCCCGAGGCAATGACTGGTATGTTTACATTCGTGGATATGAGATGTGTGAGTTTGATTTCATAACCTTCCTGCGTACCATCGGCATCGATGGAATTCAGGCAAATTTCCCCTGCCCCCAGATTTTCGGCCTCTTTGGCCCACCACAAGGCGTCGATTCCAGTGAACACCCGCCCCCCATGGATAACCATTTCATAGCCTGAAGGTATTTTTGCACTCGTTTCCACCTTCTTGACGTCCATGCCCAGCACTACACACTGACTTCCAAAGGACTTTGCGCCCTCAGATATCAGGGGTGGATTCTTCACCGCCTCAGAGTTGATGCTGATTTTTTCGGCTCCCGCAAGAATGACGCGTCGCATGTCTTCAACCGTACGGATGCCGCCGCCGACTGAGAAAGGAATAAAAATTGTCTCCGCCACCCGCCTGACTACGTCAATCATGATGCCCCGTTCGTCAGACGAAGCGGTGATGTCATAAAAGACTATCTCATCAGCGCCCTGCTCATAGTACTCACGTGCAGCTTCGACGGGGTCTCCGATATCTATGTTCCCCTTGAATTTGATACCCTTTGTGAGTTTTCCGTCTCGCACGTCTAGACAGGGTATGATACGTTTACTTAACATCTTCGCCTTCCCAGCGGCAGAAGTTGGCCAGTATCTGGAGTCCCGGCCTTCCGCTTTTTTCCGGATGAAATTGAACGGCTACTAAATTTCTGCGGGCCAAGGCAGAGCAGAAAAGCTGTCCATAATCCGTCCATCCGATAACCAAACGATTATCAGCCGGAGCAGGATAATAAGAGTGGACAAAATAAAATTGGGCTTCATCGGGGATATCCTGAAAAACGGGGTGATTCTTTTGAAAGGCCACCTGGTTCCATCCCATGTGGGGGATCTTCAAAGGCATGCAGTCTTCCTGTAGATCCTTCGGGAAGCGTTTAACGGCACCTGGTATAATACCCAGGCATTGAGTATCGTTCTCTTCACTATATTCAAAGATAACCTGCGTGCCGAGACAAATGCCCAGTATTGGCTTTCCTTGATCTATCCATTCAGGTATCCATCGCTCCAGATGTGTCTGTCGCAGATTGGCCATTGCCTCGCCTGCTGCACCAACACCAGGAAAGATTATGCGACTGGCCTGCTCCAGTACTTTGGGATCATCACTGACCCGGCAAGGCTCTCCCAAGAAGCGGAGTGCCCGTTCTACGCTGGTCAGATTTCCGGCTTGATAATCAATGATTCCTGTCATTCTGCCCTTCTCAAAAACCTCTGCCTCTACACAAGTTTCCAAAACAATTTGTAATATCAATGCGCTAGTAAATCAAATTTTCTCAAAATACGCAATACTTAAGCCTCGGCACCCAGAGCTGCCCGCTCATTTCCTGTGTCTTCAGCGGATCAGACATTTCTTGCACAATTAATCCCCTGATATGTATCTCTTCCTTCAAGTTCCTTGTCTATCGCATTCAGAACTTCCATCTTGTTGACAGCCCACTTGGGCCCCAGGAATATATCCCGGTAACCGTCTGCCGTCAGCCGTTGAATGACCATCTCCGGAGGCAAAATCTCCAGAATTTCGCTTACTGTTTTTACGTAATCGTCCCTGTTAAACATGGCAATTTCACCTTTTTCATAGAGATCACCAACGACGGTCCCTCTGAGGGCAAGTAGTGCGTGTATCTTGATCCCATGAATCTGGAGGGTCGCAATAGCCCTTGCAGTTTCCAGGATATCTTCCTGCGTTTCACCAGGCAAGCCAACAATGATATGGGTGCATATATGGATGTTGCTTCCGGATAGCCTGTGCAATGCGTCAAGGAAAGTCGCCGCAGAGTGTCCCCTGTTGATGAGCCGCAGAGTCCTATCATGTATCGACTGAAGACCCAATTCGAGCCATACGTGACTTTCCCGTGCATAGTCTCGAAGAAGGTCGATTGTGCCGTCAGGTACGCAATCCGGACGGGTACCGACGGAGAGACCGATGACGTCTTCCTCTCCCAGCGCTTCGTCATACAGTTCTTTCAGTTTCTCAATTGGCGCATATGTATTGGTGAACGTCTGGAAATAAGCGATGAACTTTACCGCATTTCTATTTCTTTTATAATATTCCTTTCCCCGGCGGATCTGCTCTGTCACCGAGGGAAGCGGGCCAATCTGCCTCAACCGCGACCCCCGACCGTCGCAGTATATGCATCCACCTTTCGACACTTTACCATCGCGATTTGGGCAGGTGAATCCCGCGTCGATCTGGAGCTTGTAAACCCTGCAACCGAAACGGTTCAGCCAGAAACTTTTCAGATCGTAATATCTTTTTGTGTTGTTCCAGAGCGATGGCTTTGACAAGAAGACCTCTTTTCTTGTTGTAATTTTTAAATTGACATTATTAAATTATGTGTAAAACTGCAACATTTCAATTGCGTCTCGATGCCATACAACTGATTACTGGTGAGTTTCGAGTCTCTCGAAATAATGTTTCGGTTAAGGAATGAAAGATAGATCGAGAAATTACGATGTGATAGTCGTCGGCGCGGGTCATGCCGGCTGCGAAGCAGCATTGGCGTCGGCCCGGATGGGTTGCTCCACGATCATGTTCAATATCAACCTGGATTCCGTCGCCCTCATGTCCTGTAACCCAGCTATCGGAGGCCTTGCCAAAGGCCAGTTGGTCAAAGAAGTCGATGCGCTGGGCGGGGAGATGGGGAAGATCGCCGACAAGACGGCCATACATTTCCGTATGCTCAACGCCTCTAAAGGGCCGGCAGTTCAATCCTCCCGGTTCCAATGCGATAAACAGCTCTATAGGCTCGCCATGAAAGCGACAGTGGAAAGGGAAAAGAATCTTCATCTCAGGCAGACGCTCATAGACCGTATTGTTGTCGAAGATGGCAGGGTTGTAGGTGTGGAAGATCATATCGGCGTCTTTTATCGCGGCAGCGCCGTTATCGTCACAACGGGGACATTTCTCAACGGCTTGATACATATTGGGACCGTACACTACCAGGCAGGGAGGGCGGGAGAAATGGCCTCCATTAGGCTGGCAGAATCCCTCAGATCTCTGGGTTTCGAAATGGGACGTATGAAGACGGGCACCCCTCCGAGGTTGCGCGCATCCACGATAGATTTTTCGAAGCTGGAAAGGCAGGATAGCGACCCCGAACCGGAGCCATTTTCCTTCACTACAGAAGAGCTGCGAGAAGAACGGCTCCCTTCGTATTTTTCATATACGACGCGAGAAACGCACAGCCTCATCAGGGAAAACATCATGTCGTCTCCGCTCTATTCCGGCACCATAAAGGGGATCAGCGCGCGCTACTGCCCCTCCCTTGAAGACAAGGTGATGCGTTTCTCCGATAAGGAAAGGCATCCGGTCGTTCTGGAATTCGAAGGTCTGGAGACGGAAGAGGTTTATGCCAAAGGCCTCGGAAACAGTATGCCTCAGGATCTTCAGGAGCAGATCATCCATAGCGTCCCCGGTCTTGAGGACGCGGAAGTTATGCGCCCGGCATACGCCATAGAGTATGATTTCGTGCAGCCAACGCAACTTCGGCAAACCCTGGAAACGAAGCCAATCGCGGGATTATATCTGGCCGGCCAGATTAACGGCACATCCGGTTATGAAGAAGCGGCCGCGCAAGGGTTATGGGCCGGCATAAACGCGGCGCTTGCTGTACAGCGGAGAGCCCCTTTCATCCTTGATCGTTCGGAGGCCTATATGGGCGTCATGATCGATGACCTTGTCACAAGGGGTGTTGACGAACCCTACAGGATGTTTACATCTCGGGCAGAATACCGTCTGATCCTTCGCGAGGATAATGCTGCAATCCGTCTCATGGCGAAGGGATACGACCTGGGCCTCATCACGCGCAATCACTACGATCACCTCCAAGAAAAGGTTCATGAAATAAACGGCAGAATCGTCCGGCTCTCTGCACTGAAGATTTTCCCCAATGAGAAGGTCAATAATATCCTTCATGCGATGGGAACTCCTCCGATCAAGAATCCCGTCACACTCTATCAGCTTCTGAAGAGAAGCGAAATATCCTACGATGATCTGAAGGTCTTTGAGGGATGGGAGCCTATCGCGGACAGATTTGTTAAGAAACAAATCTGTATAGAGTCCAGATATGAAGGATACATCAAGCGGCAGCAGGAGGCCGTGGATAGGATGAAACAGCTTGAAGGGAAGAAGATCCCCGAAGGCATGACTTACGACTGCATACCCGGACTTTCCACTGAATTGAAGATGAAGCTGATGAAGATAGAACCTTCAACAATCGGGCAAGCGGAGAGGATACCGGGCATGACACAGGCAGCCATCACGGCCATTTTGATCATGATGAAAAAGATGGAGATTGAAGCTGCTGCCCAGCAAGAAAAAAAATCGCCGTCATCCTGATTATGAGTGTAACTTATAATCCTGTGTCCTTACTTTTCTTTGCAAACATCAAATGAGTAAGAATGTGAGAATATATTCAAGTGTAGCAGGCACTATTCTTTCAGGTACGGCAAATACATTCCTGCACCCGTCGCGACATTTGTGGAGGGTGAAATTGAATATTCTTGAGATCTTTTATGGTCCGAGGTTTTCTGAGGCCCCCGGCGCTTGGCAAGGGGGCTTCAGATTTCAAACTGACAACAAATGATGTTATGAGGATAGAATTTTTTCAGCCTCTTTTCGGTAAGCATCCATTACATATGGTATACCCGATATCTTGGCAGCCTCCTCTGTCAGCGACATAAGATCTTTTTGAGATACGAGGGGGAGCTTGAAGTTTCTGCTCCCTGCCATGAGTTGCTGCAGCCCTGCCTTGAACTTTTGGCTGAAGGTGTATAGCCCTATGGCGCCAAACGGGATATTTTTCAATTCCTTCCCGTATTTTTTCTTCAGTTCCTCGTAACCCACGAAGATCTCTTCCACGGTATTGCCATACTTCGATACCGTCTTGGGAAGGTCTTTAGCCTTTAACCATTCTCCGATGTTTTTGCCCACCATACCGGGAATCATCAGGCCTCTACCCATGCATACGGCTTTCACATACGGATTGCCCATCGCTATGGCCTTAAACACGCCGTCTTCTGAAGAGAAGCCGCCGGCAACTGCAATGTCAGGAACTCTGATTTTCCTCTTAGCTAATTTATCGCAGAACTGGCGGGTAAGACTGTGGAGATAGAAGCTGGGAATTCCCCATTCAGTCATCATGGGCCAGGGACTCATGCCTGTGCCGCCCGGCGCCCCGTCTACCGTCAAGAGATCAATCTCTGCCTCGGCGCAGTAGCGCAGGGCCATGGCAAGTTCCACAGCCGAATAGGCTCCCGTCTTCAAGGTAATTCTCTTGAAACCTACTCTTCGGAGTCTTTCTACTTCATCGAGAAATCCGTCTTCGGTCACAAAGCCAAGCCGCGAGTGTCTCTCAAATTCCTTGATCGCCCCATCTTTAAATGCCGCCTGATTTTCAGACAATGTCGGGTCGGGCAGGACAATGTATCCCCTCTTCTTCAGCTCGATTGCCCTTTCCAGAGAATTGACCTTGATTTCTCCACCGATACATTTAGCGCCCTGTCCCCATTTCAATTCAATCGTATCCAGCTTATGCTTATTGAGCACGTATTCGGCCACGCCAAACCTCGTATCCTCAACGTTCATCTGAACAAGGATCTCTCCGTATCCCTCGTAATAGCGTTTATATGTTTCTATGCGTCGATCCATTTCCGGCGATTTCTTAACCTTTCCCCTGTTATCTAGCTCAAGCCCAGGGTCAATCCCGCAAACATTCTCACCACAGACAATAGTAATCCCCGAAATAGCGGCGCCTACAGCAAAATGTTCCCAGTTTTTGCGGGCAATCTCCGTAGAACCCAGTGCACCGGTAAAAATCGGGAGTCGCATCTTCACCTTATTCTTCCATCCATACTCGGTTTCTGTGTCCACAGCCGGAAATACTGCCGTATCAGGACCGGGCTTAATCCCCTTCGGCAAGCCCTTTGCCCCTACAGCATAACCCTGAATGCTTAGATGAGAATAATCAATGGGATAGTTCTTGTCAGCTCCGGCTGTCATTTCACCGAAGGTTATGGGATAGAGGACTTCACGACCTCTAAACGTTGACAGCCATATCTCGCAGCCTCCTCGGCAGCCATCGACACATCTTGTACAGATTCCCGACATGGGTACTACATCTCTCGAACGGTTAAATGTCCCTGTCGCTTCATTCGCATTTGGCCTTCTAAGATTCATATTTCACTTCTCCTTCCTCTGATATTATTTGGTACACGAGTGCTGAACGAACTACTTGCCGTACTTGCCCCTGCAGATTTCTGAAAATCTGCTAAGGTCATGATAATCCATTACTGCAGCCATGCCGCGGTTTTCCGTCTGAATTCCAGCTTCCTGTGCACAGGCAATCGGGTTGAGACCTCCCGTAAGAATCAGCCCCACTTTATTCAAATCCACATGCACCTGGCATACCGGTTCGCTCACGGCTCCGATCAAAAGAATGCCGCCTATCCTCGCTTTATTCAGTTTGTAAACAAGCTCCTCGACAAGGTTCCTGCATGGCGCGGGAACCTCCCTGAAGTTGGCAAGAATTTTCCCGTCACCCGTTCCGAGAACGCTTTGCACAGAAGTCATTCTTGCCATAATGAATGTCTCCGAAGGATCAAGTGAGGAACCGGAATAATAAATTAGCTCAACAAACCGAAGAGGCTTCCTTTCTTTTAGCTGTAGAATCCCCGCAAATTTTGAGTCCATGGGAATACCTGCTTTAAGCAAGACACCGTTAATTACTATGCTGCAGACCGTAGCGAGACCTATTTTACCCGCTGGCACGGTAACGTTGCCAAGCTGTGCGTGTTCTCCAGCAACAGCCACGAGATCACTGACAGTCACTCCCGTTTCAAAGGCAGGCCTCATTATCTTCAGGGCATTCTTGAACTGTTCTTTGGGGAAAAGTGAGATATTGACAGGCAGGGAACCTCGTCCACTAACTGGATCAAATGTTGTTTTGTAAGCCAGTATCTCGATGCGGGAGATGGCAAGCCCGATTTTGTCCTGCACCATCGCGTTATTGACTTCGTCCACACCTTTGTCCGTTACAACCCTTCCTTCCCGTCTGCTCGCGAGACGAGTAAGCCCCTTTTCATCCATGAGTTTCAGGTGATAACGCACAGCTCTTTCACTCAGCATTACTCCCAAATCCTGCATCCGCCTGGAGATAAGCCGAGCCCCGACCGGCTGACCGCTTTCTTTAAGAAGGCGAAGAATAAGGACTATTTTTCTCTCAATTCCTTCGGAATCAAAAAATTTCTTCATAAGGCAAACGGCAATAGTTTACCGTCGCTACTAGCAATATTAGACTCACTTGTCAACAATAATGTTGATAATTTATATATTTGTGTGCAAAAATGTGCTATTGCCTATCAAAATTCTTGGATAAATTATCCTTTCTTTCATCGCCGATTTTTTGATATAGTGCATCTAATATTTAATAATTCTTACTGATTTCACTCATGCATATATCGTAATTATGCGGCAGAAAATTTATAAGAATGGTATAAGTACACGATACAGAATATATTCAGGGGAAGGACAGTAGTATGGTCAAGACAAATCCATTCAGCATCGCAAGGAAGCAATTAGATCAATGCTCAAGAATTTTAAATCTGGAACCAGGTATCCATGAGGTGCTTCGGTCACCCATGCGCGAGCTTCATGTCTCTCTGCCAGTCCGCATGGATAATGGTACCACAAGGGTATTTCAGGGATTTAGAGTTCAGTACAACGATGCCAAAGGTCCAACTAAGGGAGGAATACGGTTTCACCCGGAAGAAACTATAGATAATATTCGCGCCCATGCAGCTTGGATGACATGGAAGTGCTCCCTTCTTGATCTGCCTCTTGGTGGCGGAAAAGGCGGTGTAATCTGCAATCCCAAGGAAATGTCACAAGGAGAACTGGAACGTTTGAGCCGCGCATACGTGGACACCGTGTGGCAAATCATCGGTCCTGATAAGGATGTGCCTGCTCCGGATGTGTACACAAACCCGCAGATCATGGCGTGGATGATGGATGAATACTCAAAACTTTGCGGGAAGAATCAGTTTGGCGTGATCACCGGGAAGCCAATCTCTCTTGGCGGTTCTGAAGGACGGAGCGATGCTACGGCGCTGGGTGGTCTTTATACGGTTCGTGAAGCAGCTCAAGAATGCGGAGTTGATCTTTCACAGGCAACAGTGGCAATCCAGGGATACGGCAACGCGGGCTACCACGCGGCCTGCCTTGCCACGTCCCTTTTGGGCTGCAAGGTATTAGCTGTCAGCGACTCCAAAGGCGGTATTTACAATAAGGAAGGGCTCGATCCGGAAGCAGTCGGTATCCATAAGGCAAATACATCTTCAGTAATTTATTTCCCGGGTGCAGTGCCCATATCGAATGAAGAGATCCTTGAACTCGACGCAGATATCCTCATACCCGCCGCCATGGAAAACGTAATAACAGAAAGAAACGCCCCGCGTATCAAAGCGAGGATTATCGCTGAGCTGGCGAGCGGGCCGACCACCATGGAAGCTGACGATATCCTCCATAAGAACGGCATTCACGTGATACCGGACTTCTTGTGTAACGCGGGAAGTGTCACCGTATCTTACTTTGAAATGGTGCAAAATGCCTATATGTACTACTGGGAAGTGGAAGATGTGCACAAACGGCTCGACAAGAAAATGACAACAGCATACCATTCAGTTATCAATACCTCTAGGAAGTACAATACCAATATGCGTCAGGCCGCATACGTAGTTGCAGTGGAACGCGTCGTTGAAGCAATGAAACTTCGCGGCTGGGTATGAATTCTCCCGATCCAGCAGCTACAGGAAGCCGCTGTCAATCGACATCTTGCGCCTGCTTGGAATGAAGAAAGTCGTCGGTTTTTGCCTTCCAATGGTTGCTCAATCTCAGAAACGGCAAAGAGACAACCCGCGCCATCCGTGTAATCAGTTTGAACAGGATTATGATAAATCTTTTCGGGTCGTCTGCAAGGGACTTACGGTTCTATTACGGATTTTTGTATCGGAAGAGCATACGAGATTCTCAGAAGCCTTATCACTCTATATAGCAAACCGCCTTCTGTCTCTGAGGATCAGCGATTACTTTGGCGTATCTCCCGCCGGTCGAAGCCGGCACATCAATGACTTGCAGCACGTCGCTGAATTTAACTGCATCCGGCAAGAGATCCTTGAGGATGTTGGGTGATCTTTCGAAAAAAGCATGATTGAAATCAGCTTCAGCGTCATTCGGATAAACCGGCATATAAATAATTCCGGCTTCAACCAAGTCTAAGAAAAAGTGTGTGCCGTAGGAAAATTCAGGGAGGTGGCCGGCTTCCTCGCGGGCAATTTCTACAAGTACAGACGTATTGTTTATATCGGCGTAACTCACATTAACGCCAAGATCGATGTTGCTGCTTCCCCATCTGCCGGGTCCCATCATCATGATCTTGCCCTTTGCAATCACCGGGTGCTCATTGATTGATCCGACCACACGGCCCAGGGATTTCTTCACATCAATGGACTCAACGAGGGCATAGCGCTTAGGATCGATATAAAGTATGTAGCGGATGTCTGAAATTGTCCCGCCGCTGATGGTACGGTTGGCCTTGAACAATATGCGTTCCTTCGGCAGTTCATCGGGAAAGGTTACTGGGCCGATCGATCTCGGCACGGTCATCGGCCTGCATTGCAGCAGATTGATCCGTATGTGACCGTTGGCATCGATGGAAGCGGTGAATTCTGTGTCAAGAGGATGTCCATATGCCTTTTCAAGTTTTGTCAGCATGATCTCCATAATCTTTATGAAATCAGTACGGCCGATCAGGTTGTTAAATGTAAGGACAAGCTTCTGTGTCGAATTGTCTAACCGTCCTGTGAATGGATCAATCAGATAGCCATCCGCCAGCAAAGATATGAAAAGGTGGAGATTCGGATAGTCCCTATCAGCGAGTATGTCCGCTATACGCATAGTTGCGAATTCATTTCTTTCCAAGTCAAGGACATCTACCTCCCACTGGGAATACTTCGCAATACGGACACCATACTCCGGTCTTAGCTCTGGATGACTGATGGCAATCATCCTTGGATAGTCATTCCCGACCCGGTTCACTGCACGCGTCCCCAGCCCGAATACAAGGCGGATCAATCCCTTTGTCGCGTCTATGCGATCCGTCCATGCATAAAGATTCCGCGAGCAGGCAACGCCTGCAAGAGATGGGAAAAAGTATTTCTTATATGGCATCCCCGAAACACGCTGCACGAGGATCGCCATCTGCTCATCTCTATTCTCAAGTCCCATCGCCCGCCGGTAGGATAGGGCGTCTGGATTGACGGCGCTGGCATACACGAGCTTCACGGCCCTCAGGAACGCTTCCAGCCGCGCTTCAGAACTGCCCTGATTTGCACAAAACTCGCTGCGGTATTTGCCGGCAAAGGCGTTGCGAAAACTATCTTCCAAGAGGCTGCTGGATCTGACAATAATCGGTGCCTGTCCATAGTAATCTAACATGTTACCAAACTGTTCAATAATCTCCGCGGGAAACTTGCCTTCCAGAAAGCGCCTTTCCACCTCTCCAAATTCATCATCGGATATGTGAGAACTGCGAGTCAATTGCAGACGCAGGCGGAAGAGATCATTGTTTACCAAAAAGGTAAAGAAGACATCTGAGCCGATACAGAAGGAATCGTGAGCCTCCAGAATCTCAGAAAAGTCCTCATCGCCGTTCTCCATGAGTATGCGTCTCGCCAGAAGCATCCCCGCAGCCTTTCCGCCAATCTGACCGGAACCGATCAAGCGATCCCTGATACCAAGAAGATCGCTTATTCTGAAATAGAAGTCTGCCAGTCTATTGAATTCGGGATGGCTCCCCACCATCATCTGCAAGAGTTCCTGTTTGAGGGCTGATATCTCAGGTGTCGTTTCCGATAAGTCTTTTTCCGCTTCCTGGTATTGCAGGAGTCTTCTGAATACGCTTTCCCACGGGGCTATCGATTTTGCCATGATGTGGAGTGGCTTTTTGCTGGCACTAACCGATACTGCAGCGGCCTCCCCGCTTTGAAAGACAGGAGCCCAGCTTATGCTGGACATCATGTGCGGAAGAAACATCTTTGGAGAATATCTATCCCATACTTTCAGGGGGTGGAGGTACATTATTCCTTGCACTTGGTAGACATCAATGAGGAGTTGCGTCGTGTCACGAATCCTCGCCACCGCACTGTGAGAATGCTGACCCCGAGTAAGAGCAAAATATGCTACTGTTTCAAGCTCAAAAAGATACGGACAGGTAACCTGGAAGAAGTTCGCAAGCAGTTCATCTGTTGCCCAACGCACGACAAGAAAAGAGAGGTTATCGAATATATAGAATATTTCTCTGCCAAACGACTCGATAATTTTATTGACTTCCCTGCTGAAGGTGTCGAAACCTACCTCCGGATCCAAATCGATAATTGTTAAGCCGGGCCGTGCCTTAAGAATCTCTGTGTGGGGTGCAAATCGGAGATAGATGCATTTTCGTCCATCCGCTATCGCCTGACTCGCAAACGGTTCAGCAAAATATTGATATTCTTCCAGATGGTCGACCTGCCATACGACATTGTCGCCATACCGAAGCCCCTGAATAACTTCATCCAGTGACGCGAGGCCGCTTCTTACTGTTTCTGTCTTCATCAGTCCTTTAAACGATTATTCTTTTATTGTGCTTCTGGGGTCTGTCCGGTCATTCCCATGACCTACTGTGGCAAGTTGATACCGAGCCTGTTTCTATAATTCTTCTGCCTTCCACACACTCGCCTTCTTGAATATTAATTAAGTGTAGCACAAATAATGCGATATTTCCTCGATTTTAGTTAGAATCATCAATGCCAGAAGGCGCTTATACGACCGGCTTTTCACCGATACTTCGAAGCCTGATCCTATTTAATGTGAGACATAGCAACATGCGAGAAGCACAAATTACGTTGGTACCCTGAATGAGAATCAGATCAAACCGCTGATGCGTATACTGCCGGACTATAGTGCCGGTAAACGATACAAATAACAATTTTGTTCTATGGAAATTGTTGCAATTGCCTCATTTCTTATTTCTAAGACACATTGCCGTCCTAAAATCAAAATAAAAGTTGCAATTTTGTATTAAATGAACTATAAACAGTCTAATGAGCAGATGGATGAGAGAGCAATCTTTTTGTCTGCGAGGGGATTGAAAGAGACAATTTCGGTATGGGCTTTCTGGCGAAGCGCGAATTCCGGTACTTTCTGTCTCTTATCAGGTTGGAAATTAAGAAGGCAAGAATTTTAACAATAACGATTAATTCTTTCTAAGCACAGTCAAAAGGAGGGAGATATGTCTATAAATTGGGGACCATTTTTCATTGTACCGTCTGCATCGCAGAGGACTCTATCCGGAAGGGCTGTATTAAGAGAAAGCTTCGATGAAGAATTACTGAAAAAGGATCTGGAGCAGCTTGGATATTCTCACGCCGCGATCAAGGCGACGAATCCTTGGTATTATCGCAAAAAAAACACCGAATCCTGGATTAAGATCGATGAATCTTCAGACAAGCAAAATAACTTCGCTGTTCCATGGGAGACGACGAAGTTGAAAAATGGTGAATATCAGATATTGGGCGTCATGCATGTGTCTATCAAGAAAGGCGATGACGAACAGATAGTAGCTAGGCAAAACATAATGGATGTAACGATAAAGAATTAGGTCCTGGCATTAACTCCTTTGGTGAGCAAACAGTCAGCAGCAACATTCTATTGTTGCTCAGCGCTTAGCTGTGTAAGGAGAGAGGGAGGAGTCTTGTAACTTCTATGACCAAGCAAATTTGGAGTCCGTCACAGATTGGCAAAGTGGGCGCTAAGGACTTGAGCGTTCATAATTACGAGGAGCTTGCAGCTCTTCACGCTATTGCCAAGATATTGGCGCAACCTCAAGAATTGCGCGATCACCTGGAACAGGTCTTAAAGGAGATGAGCCTGCGACTGGGAATGGAGCGCGGTATGATATCGCTTCTTGATAGCGAGACAGGTGAAGCGTGGCTCGACGTGGCGCATGATGTCAACATTCAGGGGCTTGAGGTGATGTATAAACCTGGTGAGGGCATTACCGGGCGGGTGGCACAGACCGGCCGGCCCATGGCCGTAGCCAATCTCGGAAAGGAAGCTCACTTTCTGGACCGAACGGGTGCAAGACGCTCATTAAACAGATCCGAACTCTCTTTCCTCTGCGTGCCAATTATATATGACGCCAGGGTCGTCGGCGTGATATCTGCAGATAAAGTGGCGCGTATTGTCGAGAATCTCGATCGTGAGCTTGCTATGCTCTCAGCAGTTGCCGAGCTTATTGCCAGAGCCGTCCATACCCGTGCCCTTGAAGAGGAAAACCGCCGTTTGAGGATGATCGTAGGCCGTTCTAAAGCGCCGTCGATTGATATCATCGGCAGTTCCAGGGCCATGCAGGAAATCTACGGGCTTATCGCGCAAGTCGCGGATACAAACACGACGGTATTGATAAACGGAGAAACAGGAACCGGCAAGGAATTGGTGGCGAGGGCAATCCATATTAGCAGTTCCCGAAAAGATGGTCCCTTAATTTACGTGAACTGCGCCGCCATGCCGGACACACTGATAGAGAGCGAACTATTCGGACATGAAAAAGGGGCATTCACGGGAGCCGTACACAATAGGAAGGGTCGATTTGAAGAAGCACACGGTGGAACAGTTGTTCTTGATGAAGTGGGTGAATTATCAGCAGCGGCTCAGGCAAAGTTATTACGGGTCCTGCAGGACAAACAAATACAGCCGTTAGGTTCGTCAAAGGTTGTGAATGTAAATGTGCGTGTGATAGCGGCTACCAATCGGGACCTTGAACAGGACATCACAGCAGGACGGTTTCGCAGCGATTTATACTACCGCCTCAATGTGTTCCCGATCTATCTGCCCCCCTTGCGAGAGCGGGGCAGCGATATAATAATGCTGGCAGATCACTTTGTACTGAAATATATGAAAGAACTCGGCAAGCCGGTGAACAGAATTTCCACTCCTGTACTGGAAACATTCTTGGCATATCAATGGCCTGGCAATGTAAGAGAACTGGAGAACTGCATGGAAAGGGCTGTGTTAGTGGCAACGGGAGATACCATTGAAAGCATTCATCTCCCTCCTTCTCTTCAGCTTAAGATCAGAGATAACGAGAAGAAAGAGCAGGGGAAATTGAAAAATGTCGTTGAAAGTCAGGAGAGATCCCTGATTATCGACGCCCTGAAAGAAACTCGGGGTAATCAGAGTAAGGCAGCGAAATTGCTGGGCACCACGAAGCGAATCACCCAGTATAAGATTCAAAAATTTGGCATTGACCCCTGGCAGTTTCGTCCGAAAAGAACCCGCTCAATGGCAGAATCAACAGAAGAGGAGATAGGCAGTAATTTATAACAATTTATCGGCCATGTATAAAAGCACATTTTTGTTTTATATCTAAGCTTTGATATATATTATATTAGCGGATGTGACATGCGATTTTATCTCTAATATCTTCCCGTGTCCCTGCTCCCACAGCACAAAAGTTATTATTTTTAATGATATTAAATGCTTATAATGAACAAGCAATGGTCGTCAGGTTTATAGTTCATTTTTGTATACTGTGTATTTGACTTTTAACTGAAATCCGTGTAGTGGAGGCTTTATTTTTTTCAGATATAGAACGGTCCTTAACGTTCGACAATATGTCCGCATTCACTCAAGAATACCGCGGAGTAAAATAGAGAGGGAAATGTATGTGTCGTTTATTTGCTTTTACCAGTTCGGACCCGCTTTCCCCGATGGTAGCGTTGCGCGCCATTGACGTTATGAAGGAGGGGCATGACGGGTCGGGTACGGGAATGTTCATGACCGATCTGGCTGGTGATTTTGAAAAACTCAAGACAGAGCCGATCCTGTCCGGAACTTTTACCAATGAGGGCGTTAAGTCACTAGACCGATTTATGACAGAATGCGACTTTTTGGTAAAACATGAGCTATCCATTCGGCCGAAGAAACAGCCGCCCCCAGGTACGCCCAAACGAGACTACTATCTGATTCGCGTATATGAATATCCGCCGGCATGGAAGGATCTAAGCGCGGCGGAGATCCAATTTCGAATGATGATGATCCGTCTGCAGTTGCGGCGGATGGGAGAAGAAGATGGTTCCATGATGATTTTCAGCTTCTGGCCTGACGTCATTATGATTAAAGAAGTAGGCGATCCCATGGCAATTGCGGATTATCTGGGACTTGATCGAAAAGAGCTGCAGGCGCGAGCCATGCTTGTCCAAGGAAGGCAAAATACAAACTATGCGATAAATATCTATGCGTGCCATCCCTTCTTCATTCAGGGCATGGCTACTATGACAAACGGGGAAAACACGGCTTTCGTCCCCATCAGGGAATTTCTCATGTCGCGTAATTTCCCTGGTTACATTGGTTATCAGTCGGATTCGGAGACGTTTACCCATATACTGCATTACACGGTCAATCATCTGGCTCTTGGGCTTCCGATGTACAAGCACGTGATTACGCCATTGATGGACGGGGAATTGGCAAGACACCCAGATGGTCAATGGCTGCGGAGCCTAAAACAAGCCTGTCGTCCGTTGATCATTGACGGCCCCAACTGTATTATGGGCTGCCTGCCGGACAAGACCCTTTTTATGGTTCAGGACAGCAAGAAATTACGGCCGGGAGTCGTCGGGGGGCATCCCGGCATGTATGCCTTTTCTTCTGAAATGTGCGGACTAGATGCTACGATACCAGCCCGTGATAAAAACCGCGATTTTCAGCCAATGAAATATGACACAGTAATCGTCGGCCCGGAACGACGGGAGGTAGAGATATGGAACCAGTGGGATGCCTTACACCGTTCACACTAAGTGTAAAAGATCTTCCCTGGATTATTCTATGGGATAAGGAGAAGTGCACCCTATGCGGCAGATGTACGGCCGTCTGCCCTGTTCGTGCCATCGAGCTGGGTGTCCACAGGAAGCGGGCTATCACTGTCTCCGTGGGGCTGGAGGAAAAACCAGGCAACCTGTTTAGTATTTACCATGGTATCGACCAGCGTACTGACCCGGTCCATGCCTGCGTGGGATGCGGAATGTGCAATCTTGTGTGCCCCAACAATTGCATTATACCCGCTCACAATGAGGAAATTGACAAATTGCGCTTTCACAATAATGTGGGAGGCGTTCCCAGACGCCGTGGCGGACGCCGCAACGTACCAGGTGTCATTCTAGATCAAATAAAATTTATACGCATATCCATGCTTACCGACCCGGCGCTGGACGCAGGTCGCCACGAATTTGAATTGCGGACTCTTCTCGGGCGAATTCTGCCACCCGAAGAGATGGTTCGGGTGACACAGGAAAACGGATGGACGCCTCCGGTTCGCGAGATTTACCCTCTCATTATAGGCAGCATGTCATTCGGCGCCTTATCCCCTAATATGTGGGAGGGGCTGCAAATGGGTGTGGCCTACCTGAATGAAGAGCTGGGGATGCCTGTGAGGATGTGTACAGGCGAAGGCGGCTGTCCCCCGAGGCTCCTCAGGTCCCGTTTCCTAAAATATGTTATTCTCCAGATTGCCAGCGGCTATTTTGGATGGGACGAGATTATCCATGCCCTGCCTGAGATGAAGGAGGATCCCTGCGCCATAGAGATCAAGTACGGTCAGGGCGCTAAGCCGGGTGATGGCGGCCTCCTTATGTGGTATAAGGTTAACAAGCTAATCGCTGCAATCCGCGGCGTGCCGTCAGGCGTCAGTCTACCAAGTCCACCCACCCACCAGACAAAGTATTCCATCGAGGAATCAGTCGCCAAAATGATCCAGTCCATGTACATGGGGTGGGGTTTCCGCGTGCCGGTATATCCGAAAATATCCGGAACAAGCACGGCGCTCGCGGTCCTCAATAACCTGACGAGAAATCCATATGCAGGAGGTCTGGCTATTGACGGTGAGGATGGCGGCACCGGCGCGGCCTATAATGTATCGATGAATCATATGGGGCATCCCATCGCGAGTAATATCCGGGACGCCTACCTCAACCTCGTCAAACTGGGCAAACAGAACGAGATCCCTATTTTCGCCGCAGGCGGCGTCGGCAAGAGCGGCAACCTTGCAGCCAATGCAGCCGCCCTGATCATGCTGGGGGCAAGCGGCGTTCAGACAGGAAAGTACATGATGCAGGCGGCAGCAGGATGCCTTGGCTCTGAAAACGATCGCTGCAACATCTGCAACATCGGCATCTGTCCGAAGGGGATAACCTCCCAGGACCCAAGAGTGGATCGACGACTCGATCCAGAAAAGGTCGCCGAACGGGTCGTGGAGGTATTCTTAAGTTTTGACACGGAATTAAAAAAAATTGTCGCTCCTCTGGGTCGGTCTACTTCACTTCCCATCGGTATGTCCGATGCTATTGGCATTGCAGATCATCACGCTGCCGAGCGGCTCAGCATCAGATATGTAGTGTAGGGATAAGGAGAGTTAATGACAAAAAAGGTGAAAATCGTTATTGCCGGTATGGAAAAAGGCGTTCGGGTCGATTCGAGGATCCTGGAGGAACGCATCCAGAAGGCGGTTACTGACGGTTATCGGTCTTTAGAAATCATCGCGCATGGCCAGCATGGGATTGGAGGCCGTCTTTGGAGGGCAGGAGAAAAACCGGTCCTTATCAAAGTATTGGGAACACCCGGACAGCGAATTGGCTCCATGGGATTCCCTAACACGATGATTGACGTAATCGGCCCTGCGTCCGATGACGTAGGATGGCTCAACGCCGGAGCACATATAGTAGTTCGCGGTAATGCAACCAACGGTGCGGGAAATGCCATGGCACAGGGCAAGATTTATGTCGCCGGCGATACAGGAGCTCGGGGCATGACCATGACAAAACACAACCCCCGCTTCCATCCTCCGGAGCTATGGGTATTGGGGAGTGTGGGCGATTCCTTTGCCGAGTTTATGGCCGGCGGTATTGCCGTTATCTGCGGGCATGAGACGCCCCGCATTGATAATGTCCTTGGTTACCGTCCATGTGTCGGCATGGTGGGCGGAAAGATATTTTTCCGGGGACCCCATAAGGGATACAGTTCACAGGACGCCAGCTTGACCCTGCCTGACGATGAAGAGTGGAAGTGGCTGACCTTCAATATGAAGGCATTTCTCGATACCATCGGCCGATCTGACTTGTATTCATTACTGACGGGCGACCGCAAGGCATGGCAGCTCCTCGTTGCGCTCAAGCCTCATGAAAAACATGGCGGCCCATCAAAAGGTATGGGCCAATTCCGCAAAGAAGTATGGGATCGGGAACTGGGAGCCGGTGGGCTGATAGGCGATTTGTCCGATCTGGACAGAAGCCCTATCGATGTTATCACAACCGGCATATTGCGCAGATTTGTTCCTGTCTGGGAAAATGACAAATACTTGCCGCCCTGCCAGGCGGGATGTCCTACCGGAATCCCTGTACAAAAGCGTTGGTCGTTAATACGTGAAGGGCTGATGGAGAAGGCTGTGGATCTGGCATTGTCATATACTCCATTTCCGGCAACTGTTTGCGGTTATTTATGCCCTAATCTCTGTATGGAAAACTGCACACGACAGAAAGAAAAACTCCCAGCAGTCGATATCACCTTGCTGGGCAAAGCCAGCTTAAAGGCCACGCCGCCCCTGCCTGCCCCCAAGACAGGCAAGAAGATAGCCGTCATCGGCGGTGGGGCATCGGGGTTATCCGTTGCCTGGCAGCTGTGGATAAAGGGTCACGAACCCGTCATTTACGAGATGCGCGCTCGCCTGGGTGGAAAGATCACCGATATGATTCCGTGCAGCAGAATCCCTGACGAAGTGGTGGAACATGAATTGAGCCGGGTAAGTAAACAGGTCACACATATCAATCTCAAACACCCTTTGACAAAGAAGGATTTTTCGGAAGTCAAAGAACGGCACGATTTCACGGTAATTGCCGTAGGTGCGCAAAAACCGCGGATGATTCCCGTTCCGGGCAATGAAAGGGCAATTTCGGCGCTTGAGTTCCTCAGACAGAGTAAGACCGGTAAAGCCCTGGTAGGTGAACGAGTAGTTGTCATCGGGGCGGGCAATGTCGGCTGTGACGCCGCAGCAGAGGCTGCGCGCCTGGGGGCCAAAGATGTAACCTTAATCGACATCCAGGAACCGGCATCGTATGGAAAAGAAAGAAAGGCCGCCGAAGCTGCAGGGGCAAAATTCTTATGGCCTCGATTTACGAAAGCCATTACGGAAAAAGATGTCGAATTGACCGATGGGCAGATACTACCGGCAGATACTGTCATCGTATCCATAGGCGATCAACCCGACCTCTCTTTCCTGCCGGAAAATATTGCGACGGACAGAGGTTTTATCGTTGTGGACGACCGCTTTCAGACAAGTGATCCCCAGGTTTTCGCAATCGGCGACGCAGTGAAACTCGGTCTCCTAACGGATGCCATCGGTGCTGGGAGACTGGCTGCAATCGCCATTGATAATGTGCTGAAAGGTTGGTACGAAACCTTTGATAAGCTGCCTCCCATCGATCCGGGACGTGTTAAACTCGAATATTATGACCCGCGCATTCTCGCTTTTGATGATCCCGCGTATTGCGCATCACAGTGTGCCTCATGCGGAGCATGCCGCGATTGCGGTCTCTGTGAGACGATCTGTCCCGTGAATGCGATATCGCGCAGGCAGGGGGATGGTGATCAATTTGAATACCGTGTCGACGATGACAGATGTATCGGCTGCGGCTTCTGTGCCGGAGCTTGTCCTACGGGAATCTGGCTGCTCGTAGAGAACGAGCCGCTGGAATGACGGGAAAAGAAGAATCGACCATTTTCCGAGGTGATCATAGTTTAGAACGATTCAAGAACACTTATTGAGTGTCATCATTTGAAATCATTAAATCCAAAGAAAGGGGTGTCCTATGTTTTCATGTAAAACGAAAAAAGATGTTCTAAAAGCGGTCAAAGAAAATAATGTCAGTTTCATCCAGTTCTGGTTTACGGATGTTCTGGGGATGCAGAAGATCTTCAGCATTACACCTTCCGAACTGGAAGAGGGTCTGGAGGAAGGAATGGGCTTCGACGGGTCATCGATCCAGGGGTTTGCACGGATCGAGGAGAGCGATATGATCGCCATGGCCGATCCTACGACATTCCAGTTGATACCCTGGCGTCCTTCCGACAGGCCAGTGGCGCGAGTGATCTGCGATATTCTAAATCCTGATGGCACGCCATATGAGGGCGATCCCCGGTACGTCCTGAAGAAGGCACTGAAAAAAATCGCCAGCCAGGGCTATACCATGTACGTTGGTCCGGAATTGGAATATTTCTATTTCGCCAATGACAAGACAACGGACATCCTGGATCAGGGCGGCTATTTTGACGGCCTTCCCATAGACAGTGCCACAGACCTGCGGCGTCAGACGATATTTGCCATGCAGGATATGGGGATCCGTGTGGAATATTCTCACCATGAAGTGGCACCCAGCCAGCATGAGATTGATCTCCGTTATGACGATGCCCTGGCGATGGCCGATAAGGTCATGACCTATCGAACTGCGATCAAGGTGATTGCCAGACAGAACGGTGTTTACGCCACTTTTATGCCCAAGCCTATTTTCGGCCAGAACGGCAGCGGCATGCACACCCACCAGTCCCTATTCAAGGGCAGCAAGAATGCCTTCTTTGATGGGAAGGACAAGTATAATTTGTCTGCAATGGCCAAGAGCTATATAGCCGGTTTAATGACGCACGCACCGGAGATCACCGCCATCTGTAACCAGTGGGTAAATTCCTACAAGCGCCTGGTACCGGGTTACGAAGCACCTGTGTATGTCTCCTGGGCACGGCGCAACCGCTCCACCATGATTCGTGTTCCAATGTATAAACCGGGGAAGGAAAAGGCAACGCGCATCGAATACCGTTCACCCGATCCGGCGTGCAACCCCTATCTCGCATTCGCAGTGATGTTGGCGGCAGGCATGAAAGGCGTCGAGAAAAAGTATGTCCTCCCTGAACCTGTTGAAGAAGATATCTTTGAAATGGATGAGAAGGCCAGGGAAAAGGCCGGGATAACTTCACTGCCCGGAAGTTTGTATGAAGCGCTGAAACTGGTATCAAAGAGCAAACTCGTTCAGGAAACGCTCGGCGACCATATCTTCCAGAAGTTCATAGAGAACAAGAAGGTGGAATGGGACCGCTTCCGGATTCATGTGAGTCAATACGAATTAGACAGATATCTGCCCATGATTTAAAGATTGGACGCCGCAAAAAAGTTCCTGTCTTTGATACACATGTGCACAAGGGTTTTTATGATTCAATATCCATTTTGGAGTCTTGTCATTATTTGAAGAATCGTGTAAGAACCTTGCATTCTGTCGTCATTACTGATGAAGAAGAGAGCTGTGATTAACACCTTGATAACCCTTGTGCACATGATTCACATTTCTCATACTGGCATCTCCCATTATCAGAAATTCATGAACATTGAGACACCGAGGATTTACATTTCCTGAGGTCAACTATGTTGTTACGAAAGAAACCACCGGCCGTACTGGTTCTTGAGGATGGCAGTGTATATCGTGGATATGCCTTCGCCTCCTTTGGCGAGACCTTGGGTGAAGTTGTCTTCAATACAGGCATGACCGGATATCAGGAGATAATAACGGACCCCTCCTACAAGGGACAGATCGTAACCATGACATATCCCCTCATAGGCAATTACGGGATAAACCCGGAAGATATGGAATCCGGGGGCATCCACCTGGAAGGGTTTATTGTCAGGGAATACCAGCCGCATCCCAGCAACTGGCGCAGCCGTATGACTCTGAAAGACTTTCTTGAATCGCACGGCAAATTAGGCATCGAAGGTATAGATACAAGGGCCCTGACCCGCCGCATTCGCCTCGAGGGCGCAATGAGGGGAATAATTTCAACAGAGACAGCGGATATCGATCTCCTTCTCTCGCGTGTACGGGCCTATCCGGGCCTTGTGGGCAGAGATCTGATAAGAGAGGTTACCTGCAGGCATCCGTACCGATGGAAGGACGGCAGAGAGCAAGCACTCACTGGTGCTGGAGCAACGTTGTCTGGTCGAGAACGGCCGTTACGCGTCGTCGTTCTTGACTGCGGCGTCAAGTACAACATACTTCGCAATCTGGAAATCTTGGGGTGCGAGGTGCTGGTCTTGCCTGCGACGGCTACGGGAAAGGATATGTTATCGTATAAACCGGACGGCGTTTTGCTCTCCAATGGGCCGGGAGATCCCGCGGCATTGCCCTATATAGTAGAAGCAACTGAACAGATTCTGGGTAAGGTTCCCATCTTCGGTATCTGCCTGGGTCATCAGATTTTAGGACAGGCATTGGGCGGAAGGACGGAGAAGCTGAAATTCGGACACCATGGAGTTAATCAGCCGGTGAAGAATGTGCAAAGCGGCAGGATTGAAATAACATCGCAAAACCACGGCTTCGTCGTGGTGCCGGAATCCTTGCCCGATAATCTTGAAAAGACGTATGACAATCTCAATGACCGTACCTCAGAAGGGATGTGCTCCGACTCTGAGCTGGCATTCAGCGTACAATACCACCCGGAAGCGGCGCCGGGGCCCCACGATGTTAATTATCTATTTAAGAAGTTCGTCTCTCTAATGGAGACGAAAAGGGAAATGACTGATGATTCTGATCATTGATTTTGGGTCTCAATACAATCAGCTGATTGCCAGGCGTGTCCGGGAACATCATATCTACTGCCAGATTGAGCCCCCGGACATTGGCATCGCAAGAATCAAGGCCCTGCACCCTGAGGGCATCATTCTATCCGGAGGCCCCGCGAGCATTTACGAGAAAGGAAGCCCGAGAGCAGATAGAAAAATCTTTGACCTCGGTATTCCTGTGTTGGGTATATGTTACGGCATGCAGTTCATGGTTGATGCCCTCGGCGGAAGAGTTATCAGGGCCGAAAAAAGGGAATACGGCTTTGCAGAACTCAAAATAAGAGCAGCATCAGGTATCTTCGCCGGCATAAATAAGGAAACGCGATGCTGGATGAGCCATGGAGATACCATCGGCATCTTGCCGAAAGGCTTCAAAACGACCGCATCAACCCCCAATACGAAAATTGCTGCTGCTGAAAATGCATCTACGCGATTATACGGTCTGCAGTTTCATCCGGAGGTTGTCCATACGCCTGAAGGAAGGAAAATGGTGGAGAATTTCCTCTTCACCATTTGCAACTGCAAAAAAAGCTGGACCATGAAATCCTTTGCCAGGGACGCTGTTGCCGAGATTCGCTCGCAGGTCGGCAGCAGCAAGGTGATACTCGGTTTGAGCGGCGGGGTGGATTCATCCGTCGCGGCCGTACTGCTCCATCAGGCAATAGGGCGGCAGCTGCACTGTGTATTTGTAGATAACGGCGTACTCCGGGAAGGCGAAGCGCAGAAGGTTCAGGATGTTTTCCGGAAGCATTTCCGGATCAACCTGCGTTTTGCCCGGGCAAAGAACCTTTTTCTCCGCCGGCTGAAGGGTATAGAGGATCCTGAACGGAAAAGAAAAATTATCGGTCACACCTTCATCGAAGTCTTTGAAAAAGAAGCCCGGCGGATCAAGAATGTCAAATTTTTAGCCCAGGGGACGCTCTATCCCGATGTCATCGAATCCCGCTCGGCCTTTGGCGGGCCAAGCGCTGTAATAAAATCGCACCACAATGTGGGCGGCCTTCCGAAAAAGATGCATCTCTCCCTGGTTGAGCCTCTCAAGCACCTCTTTAAGGACGAAGTCCGGCTGTTGGGCAAGGAACTGGGGATGTCCGACGAACAGGTCTGGCGACAGCCTTTCCCCGGCCCGGGCCTGGCCATACGCATCATCGGGGAGGTCACGGAAAAACGCCTGGCTATCCTGCGCAAGGCCGACGTAATTCTCATGGATGAGATCCGGGCGGCGAATCTCTACCGCAAATTGTGGCAGTCTTTTGCCGTTCTTCTGCCCATCAAGAGCGTGGGAATCATGGGAGATCAACGTACCTACGAGAACATCCTTTCCATTCGTGCGGTAACCAGTGAAGATGCCATGACAGCTGACTGGGCGAGGCTTCCCCATGAACTCTTGGGAAAGATTTCCAACCGCATCATCAATGAGGTACGGGGCGTGAACCGGGTGGTCTATGACATAAGCTCGAAGCCGCCAAGTACGATTGAGTGGGAGTAAGGGATATCTGGACTAGTCCTCGCCGCTGACTTCAAGAGACGTACCGGAAAAAATATGCCCAAAAGAAATGACCTGAAAAAGATTCTCATCATCGGTTCCGGACCTATCATTATCAGCCAGGCCTGCGAATTCGACTACTCCGGAACGCAGGCATGCAAGGCATTGAAGGAGGAAGGGTATCAAGTCATTCTTATCAACAGCAATCCTGCGACAATAATGACTGACCCTGAAATGGCGGACAGGACATATGTGGAGCCGATTACGCCGGAGGCCGTAGCAAAGATCATCGCCAAGGAACGGCCCGATGCCCTGCTCCCCACCATCGGGGGACAGACGGGACTGAACACTGCTGTAGCCGTCGCAGAAAGCGGCGTGCTTGAGCGCTACGGCGTGGAGATGATCGGCGCATCTCTCGAAGTCATCCAGAAGGCGGAGGATAGAGAGAAATTCCGCAATGCAATGGAGCGCATAGGACTCCGTGTACCCAAGAGCGGGTTCGCCAAAACGATGGATGACGTATTTGCGGTGGCTGCAATTGTTGGATTCCCTCTAATTATTCGCCCTTCTTTTACCTTGGGGGGTACGGGCAGCGGCGTAGCATACAACAGGGAAGAGCTGGGGGAGCTCGCCAAGGTGGGACTGGACTCCAGTATGATCCATGAAATCATGCTGGAAGAATCCGTCCTCGGCTGGAAAGAATTTGAACTGGAGGTGATGCGGGACAGGGCGGACAATGTAGTCATCATCTGCTCCATAGAAAATTTTGACCCCATGGGAATTCACACCGGTGAGTCGATTACAGTTGCGCCTGCACAGACCCTTACCGATGTGGAGTATCAGCAGATGCGGGATGCAGCCATCGCCATAATGCGGGAGATAGGCGTGGAGACGGGCGGATCGAACGTGCAGTTCGCAATAAACCCCCGAAACGGAGAATTGGTTGTCATCGAGATGAATCCCCGCGTATCGCGGTCTTCCGCCCTTGCCTCCAAGGCAACGGGATTCCCGATCGCAAAGATCGCGGCAAAGCTTGCAGTTGGCTATACACTCGATGAAATCCCGAATGACATCACAAGAGAAACGATGGCCTCCTTTGAGCCGACCATTGATTACTGTGTAGTAAAGATTCCCCGCTGGACATTCGAGAAATTTCCGGAGACGGAAGACTTGCTGACAACGTCCATGAAATCGGTGGGAGAGACCATGTCCATCGGCCGCACCTTTAAAGAGGCCCTCCAGAAAGCGGTTCGCTCACTGGAAATAGGACGATACAGCATGAACATTTCGCTGCCTCCTGATATTGACAATGTCGAGGAGTTCATATCTTCCAAATTAAGGACACCGAATTCCCTGCGGCTGTTTTATATTGCCGCTGCCTTTCATCACGGGATGAACATAGAAGAAATCGCCCGTCTGACCTTTATCGATCCCTGGTTTCTCGACCAGATCCAGACGATCGTCGAGGCGGAAAAGCTTCTTGCTGTGACTCCGCCTTCTGTCGAGGTTTTGCGGGAAGCCAAACGGATGGGTTTTTCCGATAGATATCTGGGCGAACTCTGGGGGAAACCGGAGGCGATGATCCGCGAAGAGCGCTTTCGTGAAAACATACTGCCCGTCTTCAAACTCGTCGATACTTGTGCCGCAGAATTTGAGGCTTATACCCCCTACTATTACTCCACCTACGAGATCGAAGACGAAGCGCGGGCCTCATCGAAACCAAAGGTTGTCATTCTGGGGGGAGGACCCAACCGCATAGGGCAGGGCATTGAATTCGATTATTGCTGCGTGCACGCGTCATTTGCCCTTCGTGAAGAAGGCTATGAGAGCATCATGGTGAATTCAAATCCGGAAACAGTAAGCACCGATTACGACACATCGGACAAGCTCTTTTTCGAGCCGGTAACACTGGAAGATGTGCTTCATATACTGAAGACGGAAGACCCCCTGGGAGTGATCGTCCAGTTTGGAGGACAGACTCCCCTTAACCTTGCCAAGGGACTGGAGGCGGCAGGGGCAAGGATCCTGGGCACATCTCCTGACGCGATAGACCGCGCCGAAGATAGAAAACGTTTCCAGGACATTGTAAATCGTCTGGACCTCAAGCAGCCGGATAATGATACGGCAACAGATATCAAGGGTGCTCTCGAGGCAGCCCGGAGGATCGGATACCCCGTTCTGGTCAGGCCTTCCTATGTCCTGGGCGGGCGATCGATGGAGATTGTGTACGATAACGAAACTTTGAGCCAGTTCATGGAGAGGGCAATTGCCGTTTCTCCGGATCACCCCATCCTGATTGACAAATTCCTCCAGGATGCCATTGAAGTCGATGTGGATGCCATAAGTGACGGCAAAGATACCGTTATAGGCGGGATCATGGAACATATTGAAGAAGCCGGCATCCATTCCGGAGACAGCGCCTGTGTGCTTCCACCCATCACGTTTTCTCAGGACTTGATTGAGAGAATTGAGAGGCAGACAAAACTTATTGCCAAAGAACTGGGAGTAGTCGGCCTCATGAACATACAGTATGCCGTAAAAGACGGGGTCCTTTACGTTCTGGAGGTCAATCCGCGGGCATCCCGGACCGTGCCGTTTGTCAGCAAGGCTATAGGCGTACCTCTTGCCAAGGTGGCAACCAAGATAATGTTGGGGCGATCCTTAAAGGAATTGGGCTTTACGAAAACCATATGGCCGAAACATATCTCTGTAAAAGAAGCCGTATTCCCCTTCAACAGATTTCCGAATGTGGATGTCCTCCTCGGCCCGGAGATGAAGTCTACCGGTGAGGTTATGGGAATTGACCGTTCTTTTGGAATGGCTTTTGCCAAGTCACAGATGGCTGCAGGATTCAATTTGCCACTCGATGGAGGAGTGTTTGTCAGCGTAAATGACCTCCACAAGGACAAGATAGTTCCCGTCGCCCGATCATTTCAAAATATGGGCTTTCATATGATGGCCACGCGCGGCACTGCCGCTCATTTGGAAAGATACGGCATAAAGACGGAGGCTATTTTCAAGGTCAGCGAGGGGCGGCCTCATGTTGTGGATCGTATTAAAAATGGCGATATCCAGATCGTCATCAATACGAGTGTCGGGCGAAGGTCAAGCCTTGACGCCTATCACATACGCCGCGGCGCACTCACCTATAATGTTCTTTACACCACGACCATTGCAGGATCCAAGGCTTTGAGCGAGGCGATTATGGCATTGAAGAAGGAAAGCTGGGAGGTTTTTCCCCTTCAGGATTATCACCGCAATGCGAAACAGTTACGGAAGAAAAAAGCTAAGATTTGAGATGTTCCTATCGAGCTTCGCAAGGTCTTCAGAGCCGGTGCACATGCCGATGAGCAAACGCGCCAGGAAGCTTACTGCACAGCTTGCAAAAAGAAGACAATGGTGTTAATAAGTGCCTTCAAATTTTTACGAAGCCTTTAACGGATAAATTGAGGCCATTCTTGATGTCTCAGTATTTGATAGCAGATAGCAAGCCACGGGAAGAATGCGGTGTCTTTGCCGTTTACGGAAATGAGGACGCGGCACGTGTTACGTTCTTCGGACTTTTTGCCCTCCAGCATCGGGGGCAGGAAAGCGCTGGCATCAACACAGCGGACGGTTGTCTTGTGCGTGGGTATAAGGGCATGGGACTGGCGTCTGAAGTGTTTCAGGAGGGTATCCTCTCAAAGTTGCCGGGTCACTTAGCCATCGGTCACGTCCGTTATTCTACTACAGGCTCCTCCATTATATCCAATGCCCAACCATTCCTTGTTCATCACGCCGGTGAGCATTATGCCCTTGGCCACAATGGCAACCTTATCAATGCCCACGCATTGAGGGCTGAACTTGAAGACAAGGGCTCTATCTTTCAGTCCACTATGGATAGCGAAGTAATCTTCCACCTTATGGCCCATTATCTGAAAGACGGGTTCGCAGATGCCCTTACGAAGGCCCTTGCGCAGGTTCAAGGTTCTTACAGCATAGTCATGCTGACAAAGGACAAGGTAGTTGCTGCGCGTGACCCCCGTGGCTTTCGCCCCCTTTCCTTAGGACAACTCGATGGGGGATGGGTGGTCGCTTCTGAGACCTGCGCATTTGACCTGTTGAGCGCCAGATATGTACGCGATGTAGAGCCCGGCGAGATACTGATTATCGATCACAAAGGATTAAATAGCGTGACACCGTTTCCGAAGGTGAGGCCTGCACATTGCATCTTCGAGCTCATATATTTCGCACGACCCGACAGCCAGATATTCGGACAGAACGTGTACATGTGTCGGAAGCGCCTCGGGCACAGCATGGCAAAGGAATACAGGCCGGATGTGGACATTGTCATGCCGTTTCCCGATTCAGGCACCTATGCCGCATTGGGCTACGCAGAGGAGAGTGGCATCCCCTTTGAGATGGGTATGATCCGCAACCATTATGTGGGACGCACCTTCATACAACCGAGTCAGCCGATGAGAGACTTTGGCGTGCGGGTGAAGTTGAACCCTGTACGCCCCTTGCTCGCCGGTAAACGGGTGATGATCATCGAGGATTCCATAATAAGGGGAACGACCAGCCGCAACCGTATCCGCAACCTTCGCGAGAGCGGAGTGAAGGAAATTTATATGGCTGTTAGTTGTCCGCCGACAAGATATCCATGCCCATACGGGATCGATTTTTCTTCCAAGGGTGAGCTAATTGCCGCTCAGAAGGAATACGTTCAGGCTGTTGCCGAGTTCATAGGATTGGATGGTCTGCACTATCTATCTTTAGAAGGAATGGTAGAAGCTACCGGCATGGATTCTGACAGCTTCTGTCTTGCCTGCTACACGGGTAAGTACCCTCTCCCTCCTCCTGCAGGGTTTGGAAAATTCTGCTTGGAGAATTAAGGGGCGCAGACATACCGAAACTGCCATCTTTTAATCTTACGTTGCTGTCATCCGGCAGACATTTCATCATTTATCCAACATCAGCAGGTAGAGCCGCAAGAAAATAGTAGCTTGAGCCTGCAATTTTACATATAATTAACCATACATGACTAATCTTGCATTAGTAACCAAGGTATGTAAGCACGCGAAACTCACGGAGAGAATATGAAACTGAAGATTGCTGTTTTGACGGGCGGAGGAGATTGCCCCGGCTTGAACGGCGCCATCAAATGGGTGACAAAGACCGCTCTTGACCCAAGACTAGCTGAAAAACGTCCGGTATCCTTTGAGGTTGTGGGTATCGGCGAAGGCTGGAAGGGGTTGGTAGAGGTTGATCCGGGAGATCCCAAGAGCTGTGACCGATACATCAAGCATCTGGATGAAGAGGTGGTGCGAACATGGGACCGCCACGGCGGAACATATCTGGGGACTTCACGGACAAACCCGTTTAATCCGAAGAATGACCGTTCTGAAAAATTAATGGACAGCATAAAAAGGCTCGGGATTGATGTTCTCGTTGTGCTCGGTGGAGAAGATACCCTAGGCGTTGCCTATAAATTGCATAAATTGGGCATCAAGACCGTGGGCATCCCGAAGACCATTGACAATGATCTCACGGGCACAGAATATTCGCTCGGTTTCGACACGGCTGTTAACGTGATAACGGAGGAAATTGATCGCCTGAGGACAACAGCCGGCTCTCACAGCCGTAACTTTGTTGTTGAAACGATGGGACGTCATGCGGGATGGCTTGCACTTCGCGGAGGGGAATGCAGCGGCGCTTATATAATATTGATACCTGAATACCCCTTTGACATTGACGTGGTCTGCGAACTTCTTCGTGAACGGGAAGGGCGGGAAATAAACTATTCAATTATTGTGGTGTCTGAAGGTGCAAAGCCAGCAGGGAAGCAGGAATTCCTGAGAGACACCAAAGTTGATGACTTCGGGCATCCCACACTGGGCGGCATAGCGAACTCTGTCGCGCTTGAAATCGAAAAGAGGACGGGTTTCGAAACAAGATCTCTCATTTTGAGTCATCTGCAGCGGGGAGGAACGCCTTCCGCCCATGATCGGTTGATGGCCAGGTGGTTTGGAATAGCCGCAGTTGACATGATCGTCAATGAAGATTACGGCCGTATGGTGAGCCTTGCACGAGGTGAAATTACAAGCATTCCGCTTAAGGAAATAATCAGCAAATTAAAGCTTGTCGATGTGAAAAAATATTACGATCCCCAGCGTTACAACGGCCGGAGGTCAATCTTGTGAGGACGATTAATTCACGCTGCCCTTATCTTTTTACGATCTTGAGTCTTGTTGTGTTAGGTATATTCTTGATCTTCCCCGGAGCATCTGCTGACGAGGAAAATACCCAACAGAAGAAGGGTGCAGGGCAGTTGACCCCGCAAGGAACCTTTCCGGAGCTTCCATCTATGCCACAGCACGACCGAAAATTTCCTTCAGCTCCCGCACTGACACCTTCCGCACCGGAAAATCAAGGTGCTATAAATCAAAAAACGGGTGAACACTACCCGCCTTCAGGCAAGGGAGTCATCAATCCTAAAACGGGGGAATATTATCCTCCCAGCGGTCAGGGATTCATTAATCCGAGGACTGGTGCGTATTATCCGCATGCTAGTCCCTGAAGCCGTAACTGAGATGGCACAAATTAAACTTCTCCGCTTATGACACCCTCCCTCCTTAATTGATCAATTTCGATCTGCGAATAACTCAGGATGTCTCTCAGGATATCTTCCGTGTGTTGCCCGAGAAGCGGGGCAGGCGCATATACCTCTCCCGGTGTCTCTGACAATCGTATCGGTGAGCCCGTGATAGTCATCTTGCCGACTTCAGGTTGTTCTATTTCCACCAGCATATTCCTGTAACTGATATGAGGATCCGCGCATATATCTTTGATGCTGTTTACGGGCGAATATGGCAGATCAGCCTTTTCAAAAAGCTCCGACCACTCTTTCGTTGTCTTCTTCAAAATCTCTTCCGAAATGATGGAGATGAGGTCCTTTACATGTTCTGTTCTGAGACGATTCGTTCTAAACCGGGTGTCATCTGTTAAGTTTCTCCGATCTATAACTTCGCAGAATCTGGCCCAGAGGGCATCGTTTCCTATTGCGGCAATAATCCATGAGTCCTTTGTCTTAAAGCTCTGAAAGGGGGTTATGGAAGGGTGCCTGCTCCCCAGAGGAGTTGGTATTTCTCCGCTTATTGTATGGCGGACGACGGCATTTTCCAGAACAGCAAATAGGCCGTCAACCATGGCGCCGTCATAGTGCTGCCCCTTTCCGGATTTTTCCCGGTGGATTAAAGCGGCTAAGATTCCAATAGCGGCCTGGTGTCCGGAAAATATGTCGCCCACGGACGAGCCGACCCTACAGGGTTGCCCTCCTTCGGGCCCCGTTATACTCATGAGGCCGCTGTAGCCCTGGGCCACCATATCGTAGGACGGCCTGCTGTCGTATCCGGAAAGAGAGTATTGGCCGAAACCCGAGATAGAAGCATAAATGATGCGAGGGTTGATCTTTTGGATATCTTCCCAGCTGAATCCGAGTTTTCTCATCGTGGTTGGTCTGTAGTTTTCTATGAGAACGTCGGATACCTGAATCAATTGTCTGAGTATTTTTTTCCCCGCTTCCTTTCTCAAATCGAGAACCATGCTTTTCTTGTTGCGATTAAGACTGATGAAATAACCGCTGCGGTTCTTGCCGGCATCACCGACAAAAGGCCCGAATTCCCTCGCATCGTCTCCGCGCGGTGGTTCCACATGAATAACCTCAGCCCCCAGATCCGCCAGAAACATAGTCGTTATTGGCGCGGCCAGGACGTGGCTCAGGTCAACAACCCTGATACCTTCTAATGCACGGCTCATCTTCATACTCCCAAAATCGATTCGTTTGATCAATATACATATGACCCGCAGATAGTTCAAAAGAATTATAAATTCAATTTGAAATATCCTGCATATATATTATCCACCTGGATATCGTAAATGGATACTTCTTATCCAGATGCGCTGAGATCGTCTGGATGAAAGATTATATGAAATTTGCAATCATCAAGAGTTACAATGCATTATGGAAAACAATCATTATGGCACAATACTTGTAGTCTTGCTAAGAGATTAGTCGGTTTGAACGTGAGCTCCAGTGCATGACGCACCATTGAGATAATCATTTGGAGGTAAATTAAATGCTATGGAAAAAACTAAGAGATAAGGCAACCAAATTTACGGCCTTTGCAGGCATTATGCTCTTTGTCATTGTTGCTTTTGAAATCATGATCATGATAAGCCCTTTCGCCTTTTTCTTCTATTCCGTCTTCAATCCGGTATTCAGCTGGCTCGGCCAGTATCCCGCAACAAGATGGCTTACCGCTTTCTTCCTGCCCCACATGACATTGCCGCCAACCCTTTTTCTCAAGACCATCCGTATTGCAGGTTCCGCCTTTTTCATAATCGGCGCTGTCGCCTTTATAGTCTGTGCGTTGCAGGTATACCTGGGCAAGTTGTTCAAGTGGGGCATAGCGGATAAGGGACTGTACAGGTACATCAGGCACCCTCAATATCTCCTGCTCGGAATATGGGGCATCGGAATGAGCATCCTCTGGCCCCGCTTCATAGTGCTCACAAGCCTTTCCGTGATGTTCGTACTCTACTATGTCCTGGCAAAAGATGAAGAGAAAAGGATGATTACCCGCTACGGAGAGTCCTATGAAAAGTATATGAGCGTTACCGGTATGTTTCTCCCTAAAAATGTTGAGAGATATTTTTCTTTTATGAACCACGTCATCCCAAGGAGCCCTATCAGACATGTTGTTGTTTCCCTGCTGATCATCGCTGTGGTGATAGGGTCGGGTTTCGTTCTGAGAACGATTACCTTAAGGTCGCTTCCCTTTGAAGCAAACTCAAATCTGACCATCCTGTCTCTTTTGCCGGAAGACGCTGTCATGAATGCAAGTGCGATACAGACTATTCTTCAGGGAGAAAAAGACGGCAAGCTAAGATTGTCCGATAACAAGAATTACCTGGCATATATGATGCCTGCAGATTACATAATGCAGGGCATGATCGCAGATACGGGAGGGGAATTTCATCTCTTCAAGCAGCACAATACATTTGCCATGATAAGTGAATGGGTCCTGCATCCCTTCGAACACCTGAGAAGCTCTCCCACTTTTCATATGGCGAAGATGCATAATGTCGACCCGGAAGTAGCGAGAAGGCGCCACTGCCCCATTAACATAGATGACCCGGATATGGACTGCAATTCATGTCAATACAGGCGCGTCATTATCGATGAGGTAGACGAAGTTGATGGCAAGCGTCTATCGGGACCCGCATTATTATCATTCGGTGCGACGAGAACGCCGCTTTACGCAGTCGATTTGAACACCCGGACGGGGACAATTGTCAATGTGCTTCCTGTCAAGAGGGCTACCGCCTGGGTGGATGTGCCCACGCCTAGTATATAATATCACCCGGCGATGCTTATCTATCCGGTCAGAATGTTACGTAATAGAAGCCTGACAGGATAATCGAAGTGATAAGAATGGTGATTACCGGCCAGACAATATATCGGTAAGCGCCGAATACAGTCACGCAGAAATATTCAGCAGTAACTACGAAGCAGGCATGCATGGGAGAAAGCATCATACCCATGTAACCGAATGAGTAGGCAAACGTCGTAGTAGCAGCCAGCATACCAGTTGTCGGTTCCGATCCAATGAGGGCAAACACAATCGGGAAACTGGCGCCGACAAAGCCGAAAGCAACTCCTGTCACCATGCCGGCGATGAAGGGAATCAACATGATGACCGTGATTAGCGGGATGCCTGTTCTGATAAATTCATCCCGCATGCCGGTGATCAACGTCGCCCCGGTAACATCAACAGGGCACACCAGGGCAGCTGAAAAGGCCTGTATTCCTATGACAAGCGCAATCATGAGCCAGGTGTCTCTGCGCATAAGCATGCGGAGTGAAGGCCGGAACGCTGCGGCATGGCCTGAGAAGATGGCGGCGAGCGCAGCGATGAGGCCGACCAGCATGGCTATCAAATTTGCCAGCGTGCCCTCAATGCCCATGAGGGGAAGAATCGCCGATCCCACAAGTGATATCATGACAAGCATCCCGATGGGTCCCATTGCCGAAAGGACCTGGCCGGTGTCTATCTTTCCATAGCCAATCCCCTTTTCGTCTTCTTTCCTAACCCTCCGCAGAATAAATATATACCCGCTGATCACTGCAACGATGGTAAAGGGCATCTGTATGAGAAAGAACGCAATAGCCGGAAGCTTGGAATACTGCATGGCAAGGATGACGCCGGGATAGAGGGGCCACCAGTATTCCCAGATATGCCGGAACCAGTAATTGATTGCCACTTTATGAGATAACTCGAGTTCCCCGCTTTCATCGACGGCGGCTACAAAAGGCGCTGAAAATAGGGCGCCAGCGGGCATGGGAAGGAGTCCCACCAACGCTGGAAGTCCTGCAAGAATGATGTGCTTGCTCTTCAGCCATTCTTTGAGGGCCGCGATCGTTCGATCCATCCGTCCCGTTTTGCTTAATGATTCAGTGAAGAACAAGAGAAGGAGAATGATGACAGGCAGTATATAGTTCTGCGGTTCGCCAAAGCTCGCGATCTGGTAGTAAAGGCCGCCCATGCCGGTGCCCGCCCATAAGGGGAGAAGAATAGAAAATAGAAGGATAGCCAGACCCAACGGCATACCGTATGAGTTAAGCAGCAATATCCCCAAAAAAGACACGCCTACCTTGCTATACGCGGGAAGATGTAATAACCAGTCGATCATCCTAATACCCTTATGCGCTCCTCATGAAATCTAATTGTGGAAATGCTTCTCTCAAGCAAGCCTGTCTCCAGCCAAGACGCTTTTACACTCTTTTTTCCTGTTTGCGAAGCGGATTATTCAATAATAGTGAAGATTGTCGGCAGATGAGAAGTCAAAGTCCTTTATCGAGGGGCTGCACCGGATCGTTAAAATAGCAATGCAGCGGCAGGGGGAGTTGATGATAGTCGGCCGCGATCACCTCAGGCGGCAAGGGCCGGGAGTTTTTTGTATTCCAGAAGAGCACTGGTCCGTCCCTGTTACTGCGAACATCCGCCAGGAAGGCCGCACCGGCCTTCCCTGTATATGTTCCGTCGAGGATGATTCCATCGCTTTCCCTGAAAAGGGTTGCTGCGGCCACAGCATCCGGCGTAAACAGGCCATATTTTTCACCGAAGAATTCCTGGCGAATCGTGAGATCATCCTGCTCCAGTGAGCAGGAAGGGAAGGATGGATCCATTTTACGGAGGAGTTCGTTGGTTTGATTAAAAAGAGTGAGACACTTGTCCATGCTCCCTACATAGGTAGGCACCGCACGCACCGCCTGCAGATTCGTTTTGACTCCTGCGGCCTTCAATCCAAGCAGCAGTCCCATGGCCGTTCCCATTGTACCCAGGGCAAGATAGATATGGGAAGGCGGGGGAAGCTCGCCTGAGAAGATCTGTGCTCCCAGTTCCAGGCCCGCATTGACGTAGCCGATAGCCCCTATTGCGGAAGAGCCGCCCAGTGGTATCACGTAAGGCGGTTTGCCGTCAGCTGACTCGTACCTGTGTACCGTCTCCTCAAAGGCCTGAACATGCTCCTGATAGGTGTCATGATGAATAAGTTCCGCTCCGCTTACAAAATCCATGATTAGATTGTGCCGAACCGAATGGGAGTTGGGCTGTCGAAAGAGCATGAGCACCGTCCTCAAACCGGCCTTTCCCCCATAAATTGCTGTGGCTAAGGCATGATTCGAACCGGCCCCGCCGGAAGTGATGACCCTCTGCGCGCCCTGCCTCAATGCGTCCGCCAACAGAAATTCCAGCTTTCGCACCTTGTTGCCGCCGTAGACGCGGCTGGTCAAGTCATCCCTCTTGATATAGAGATCTGCCTCCTCCAATCGCCGGGAGAGACCGGGAAGAGGCTCCACCGGTGTTGGGAACTCGCCGAATGATAGTCGTGAGATTTGAAGAGCGATGGCTGGAAACCGCTCAAACAGGGGAATCATGGTCCCTCATAGATTCTTAGCAGTTATCACGGCCGGGCTACCGTCATCGAAATATGAATACGGACATGATAGCTTATCGGTTATGAGCTTTCTCGCTGCTTCTCGCCTGCCATCTGTCCTCCACGGCGGATCGTCCAGAAATCATCCGAGAGGTTTCTGTCGGCAACGTATTGATAGGGAATCGTAAAGTACCCTTTCATCCCCCAATCATCTCCCCATGAATTGCGGACGATGAACCTCTTCTTGGAGTCATCATATCCGACCGCCATCACGGCATGACCGCCCACCTGCGCCTCTTTCGGTTTCGGCATGTTAACGACACCCGTCCGCGCCACCGCTTGAGACTCGAAGCTTGCATAAACGCTGAACCCGAAGACAAACGGAAATCCCTCGGCAAGGCATGCACGCATCTCGTCAAGTGTCATAACGCGGTGATATGATGTGATTCTGTGCTGGAGGGCCTCTTTATAACACGCGGCATTGGGTTTGACTGCGAATTTCGAGATGACATACGGCCATGTTTTCTCCGAGCACACGCCCTGTTTTACGAGCGTCTTGATGCCGTCACGGATCATGGCGCCTGTGTCGGCTTTGGTGGTGCGTTCAATAAGGCGCTCGTTATAATAAATAAAGAGCCTGCTGAAATCCACAAAAGAGACCTTATCTTTCCGTTCCAGAAATTCGAGCGCTCCTGCGAGGGCGTTCCCCGTACAGCTGCCCAATTGCCCCTGATCTTCGACCCTGGAGCAAAGATAGCGCAAGTCCACCGATCGGGGAAGTCTCACGGGCACGCGAAGCAACGCGCTGAACATAAAGTCGCGATGATCAGGCAGATCAGGCACCCAGCCATAGCCGCTATTCTTAGCCGCTTTCCTTCTTGTTGCAGATAGATCTTTTTTTGCCGCCATAAGACACCTCCTCTGCCGTGTCTCAAGGATGCCTTTCTGACCTGAGTCCGGCATTCGTTCAATTAATACAGATAATTACCGAAATGACAAGTTAATTGTGATTCATTTGAAGACGTCGGTGGATTTGAAAGACGAACAATCTAGGGGTTTCCCGCGGTATGATTGGAGGAGGCAAATGCGGCAAGATCAGTTCCAGAAAATCAAAAAGGGTTCATGATTTCTCAGAACCCCTCTTGAATAATTTTTGCGAAGAAAAGATTGAAGCAAGTTATTTCTTTGGCTCTTCCTTCTTCATCGGCTCTTCCTTCTTCATCTCTTCCTTCTTCTCTTTCTTTGCCTTCTTTGCCTTCTTTACCTTCTTCTTCTCTTCCTTAGCAGGCTTCTTCTCTTCCATCTTCTTCTCCGGTGCCGGAGCGGCCGCGGGCGGCTGAGCGAAGCAGAGGCCGGTCATAGAAAGCGCGAACAGGATAGCGATAAATACTGTCGTGAGTTTCTTCATTCGATTTCACCTCCTTTCTTTCAGTTTTCTCTTAATTTAGCAAGGACCATACCACAATAAGAATAAATAAAAATAGACAATAATAATAAGGAGTTGACAAAATGCCACGGCGGTATATGCCCCTTTTATTGAGGAAGTATTCCCCTTCCTTTGGGGAATAATTCCCTAACTGGATAAATAAGTTATCGCGGTAAACTCAGGCGGGTGCCCTTACATGAGAAGTCGTAATCAGTTATCACCAACTATTATGATGAATCCTTGAGGCATTGAATCGATTAGCCGGAGGTTTTTGCTCATCAGGGCACCCGATGGGAATGACTGCGAGCGGTAACACATGATCGGGTAGCTTCAGGAGCTTCTGCATACCCTTAACGCATTCCGGTATCGGATGGAGGCCGAGCCAGACCGCGCCCAGAAGTCCTTATGCACTTCCAATTTCAGATCACCGCAAACTACGACAGCCACGGAGGCCGTCTTTACGGATTGGGAGTATGGATGGACCTTGGGAATCTCATCGAGGATTTTTCGGTCGTTGACAATAATGAAATGCCAAGTCCGTTCATTGCCTGCCGATGGTGCGCTCATGGCAGCTCCTAATATCTCTTTCACTATGCTGTCGGGCACCGGCTCTTTTGTGTACTTACGAATGCTTCTTCTGGAAAGAATCGCTTCCATTGCATCCATAAGTGTCACCTCCGTCATCTCTATACTGTGGTCTACCGGCCTTTGCAATCCGACTTGCCCTTGCCGTATCCTTCTGTCTCTTCTCTCTTGAGGATGCCCCCTTCGAATGTAAGAACGTAGATAAGATCGTTATCCCCGCAATTATAGACCCACTTTTCCACCGGTTTCCTTTTTTCTTTCAAGTAGGTGCCTTTGGTCTTGTCGCCCTTGTCCGTCTCCCTTTCTTCTATTCTGTAATGCCTGCCTCTCTTGACACGTCCCTTTTCCTTCGATGTCGGTTTGCCGCATTCGAGGAGCACTTTCGTCTTGGAGTCTCCGACGCTGACATACCCGTGACCGCATCGGAAGGCGATGCTCTCAATGCTTCCCGATAATATGAAGAATACAGCGACCAGTACTGAAATAGCTATTTTCATCATGATGCTCACCTCTCCGGATCTACGATTACATGGCTATTTGCGAATGGTATCATATTTCACGAAAGGGGCCGCATAATCTAGAAGGCGCACTCTTGCCTTCGCTTCTGCTTATGAGGCTGTGAGTTGATGATGCGTCAACTTTTCCTGCTCGTCTTGGTCGTGAATGTGGAGATTTGCTGTTTTACCTTCTTGCTTTCGCATTTCGGACACGCAACTTTCGCCTTTTCATGTTCACTGAAACTCTGAATCACTGAAAACTTCTTTCTGCAGGCTTCGCAGAGATACTCATACGTTGGCATGTTCTTCCTCCATTTCGGATTATCTATTGCTATTTTATTGTTAGTATTTTAGTTAAATACCATATATTGTCAAGTACAGTAATGAGAGGAACTTCGGAAACGCCATGTCCGGGATATTAATAATATATCATTCACAGACAGGAAACACGGAAAAAATGGCGTGGGCTGTCGCAGATGGGGCCCGGATGATTGAAAATACGGAAGTGGTTCTGAAGAGGGCAGAGGATGCCACCCTCGATGACTTGGTAGAATCAGCCGGATTGGCAATCGGCACGCCGGAAAACTTCGGTTATATGTCAGGCATGGTCAAGGATTTTTTTGACCGGACTTACTACCCCGCCGGAAACAAGGTCTTCAGGAAGCCCTATGTAGTATTTATCAGTGCCGGCAATGACGGAACAGGCGCCTTGAGAGCCATCGAGCGCATCGCCCTTGGTTACAAGTTCAAAATGGTTTATGACCCTGTCATCTCCAAGGGAAGGTTGACCGACGAAGACCTTGCAAGGTGTCGTGAATTGGGCAGTACCCTCGCAGCGGGATGTCAGGCGGGTATATATTAGAGATTGGGCTCAAGCAGATCTTTGCGGTTCAATTATCACCTTAAGGGAATCTCCTCCTTCATCGACAAGCCGGAACCCATAGCCGGCCTTATCCAGAGGCAATCTATGTGTAATCATCTTCCCTACGGGCACGCGTCCCGATCTGATTAGCTCTATCGCAACGGTCGCATCCAGGGGGCTGTTGCCGTATGACGGCATCAGCTTTATTTCATTGCGCCAGAACTCATTGAGAGGGACGGACAGTTCCACATCCGGTTCCGTTGTGGCAAAGCAGAGGATTGTTCCGCCGCGATCCACCGCTTTCAGGGCCTGATGGAAGGCAGCCGGCGCCCCCGTACAGACAACAACAATATCTGCAAGCCTACCCTTATTAATCAACCGCACACTCTCAGGTATATCTTCTTCGGCGTGAATAACGGCGTCCGCCCCGAATGCTTTTGCCGTCTGCAGCCGATATCCGCTGACGTCCGTCGCCATAATGCGTCCCGCCCCGAGGCTTCTGGCCAAAAGAAGATGGAGAAGGCCGGAGATACCGCTTCCCAGAATCAGTACGGATTGGCCCGCCTGAAGATTTGCCACCCGCTGCCCGCGAACAACACAGGCCAAAGGTTCGATAAAGACACCGTCTTCAAACGAAAGCTCCTCCGGCAGGAGAAACACGCCTCGGTCTACATTGAGTTTGGGTACTCTGATATATTCGGCAAAACCGCCGGGGTCGTAGTTCGTCGTATGCAATGTCTCACAGGCTGTGTGATACCCCATCAGGCAATAATGGCAGGTATTGCACGGAATGTGGTGGGAGACAAAAACCCTGTCGCCGATTTTATAGCGCCCTACCTCTTCTCCTATTTCGACAATTTCTCCCGCGATCTCATGCCCTAAAACCAGAGGCGCCTTGCGAATACGATACCATTCCATGACGTCGCTGCCGCATATGCCGCTCGCTATGACCTTTACGAGAATCTCGCCGGGGCCGATTTTTGGTCTCGGCATCTCTTCCAGTCTCACGTCCCTGTTATTGTAGTACATTGCCACGCGCATAGATTTGCGACCTGATCGAGTTATTGCCGTTCGTCACTCATTTCTTGAGACTGTTGAACAGATCCCATGCTTCCTTGGCCGTATACTTCTCATGAATGATGGACCGCAAAGCCCTTATCATGGCTACCGGGTAGGGATTCTGCCATACGTTTCTCCCGAGGTTGATGCCGATGGCGCCGTTCTGCATACCGTCATATACGAACTCCATGACTTCGAGCTCCGTTTCACATTTCGGACCACCCGCCATAACCACCGGGACAGGGCAGCCGCATACGACCTTGTCGAAGTCTTTGCACCAGTAAGTCTTCACTACACGCGCCCCGAGCTCCGCGGCGATGCGGGAGCTGAGCCCCAGATACCTGGCATCCCGCTTTTCCAATTCCTTTCCAACCGCTGTGACAGCCATTACGGGGATACCGAAATTCTCACATTCGTTGACAAGCTCCGACAAGTTAGTCAAGGATTCGCGTTCGTAGTCGCTGCCGACAAAGATGGAAATCCCCACAGCAGCCGCGTTGAGGCGTATGATCTCCTCTATAGATGTGGTAATGCTTTCATTTGCCAGGTCCTTGCCAACCACGCTGGTGCCTCCGGATACCCTGAGGATAACCGGCTTGCTCCCTGCGGGATCCACTGCCGCCCGCAATACACCCCTGGTTACAAAGATGGCGTCGCAATAGGGGAGGAGCGGTGCTATAGTTTCTCCGGGCTTTTCCAAGCATGATGTCGGTCCCTGGAAATAACCGTGGTCTATGGGAAGAAAAAAACAATGGCCGTCAGCCTGGATGAGCTGTGACATACGATTCTGCATTCCCCAATCCATTTTCAATTCCTCCAGAAAGTAAAGTTGTATCCTCTTCTAAAAAGACATTGTTCTTGACAAATATATTTTAATTATTGATTATTTTCAATATAAAGCTGCTAAAATGAAGCATCGCTTGCTGTTGGTAGATTTGCCGGCAGCAAGCTCTAAGAATCCTCCCACCTCGGCAGTAAAGATGCCTGCAACCAGCTGGAGTTCATGCCGGGAGACAGCCGCCTTGAGCCAGACCGACTCGCGGTAATATTAGAAAGGGTAGACGGTAAATCGTGTCTTATCTGTCGAGATGTCAATGAGCCTTTTCCTACTCACTTTTTTTCTTATTTACGGCGGTGTGCACCTTTATCTCTTCGCGAAGATCAAAGGGGCATTTCATCCAGGCGCAGCGGCTAATTCAATCCTGATTATTTTCCTCCTGTTCATGATCCTCGCCCCGATCATCGTGCGTATGTGCGAGCGCTATGGCTATGATACCCTCGCCTCCATCATGTCATACACAGGCTATATATGGATGGGCGTGCTGTTCCTGTTTTTCGTCTCATCCCTTCTTCTTGACATATACCATCTCCTTATCCATGCGGGCGCCCTTCTTTCCCGCAGTAATCTCTCTTATTTGGTCCTTCCATCCTCATATGCGTTCCTGTTGCCTCTTATAATTTCATTGGCCATCAATGCATACGGCTATTTTGAGGCAAAGGACATCAAAACAGAAATGATCACAATAGCATCTCCCAAAATACCTGAGGCGGCAGGAAGGATAAGGATCGTACAGATATCCGATGTCCATATCGGAATAATCGTGAGGGGGGAACGCCTGAAGCAAATCGTCGAAGAGGTAAGAAAAGCACAACCGGACATCCTCGTATCGACGGGAGACCTCGTGGACGGACAGATAGACAGCCTGACGGATCACCTGATGCTCTTGCGCGACATACATCCGCGGTACGGCAAATTCGCCATCACGGGCAATCATGAATTCTATGCGGGTCTGGACCAGGCCCTCGATTTCACATGGCATGCAGGATTTGTAGTTCTCAGGGAAGGAGGTGTCAACGTGGCGGGATTGATCAATATCGCCGGTGTCGATGATCCCACAGTAGATGCCTTGGGTCTCCCCAAAAAGATTTCTGAAACGGAATTGCTGTCAGGGCTTGACCATCAACGCTTCACGGTGCTTCTGAAGCACAGGCCGGTGATAGAAAAAGACAGTATCGGGCATTTTGATCTCCAACTTTCCGGGCACACCCACAATGGCCAGATCTTTCCTTTCAACTTTATTGTGCGGCGCTTTTATCCGCTCATCACCGGATACTTCAACATGCCGAATGATGCGCATTTATACGTAAGCAGGGGAACCGGCACGTGGGGACCGCCGATCCGTTTTCTGTCACCGCCGGAGATAACTGTTATTGATCTCATTCACAAGAAAACAGAGAAGACAAAATGACCAAGAAAAAGAAGATATTGTTGAACGTCTTATGGTTCCTGGTAGGCATGGCCGCCATCGCAGCCATCCCGCTGCTGCTGCTTGAGCAGTGTTCCGAAGCCAGAAAACCCGAGATCAAAGAAAACCAGGGACAGAAACAGGGTTCAGTCGATCATCCCCGCGGGAAGCATGTCATTTGCGGGAATCTAATAATTACCTGCCGTGCATGATTAATATTAAGTATTGATCCAGGCAGGAAAGGGGGAAGCAGACAATGAAAAAGTTTTTCATCGCTTCATCTGTATTGATACTTTCCTTCAGCATGGTTTTAACTGTAAGAGCAGCAATCCTTGACGTGGGCGACGGCACGGTTTATGACACGGATACTAACATCTCCTGGTATAAGCATCCGAACAATAATCCCACGACCTGGGACGAGGCAATGAAATGGGCCGCCGGCCTCACAGTGGGAGGCTACAGCGACTGGCGGCTCCCCACCACTCCGGGGACAGAATACGGCTACACAAAAGAAGGGGAGATGGGCCGGCTCTATTACAGTACTCTGGGTAATGATGAGGATGGTCCATTGGCAAATAAGGGACCGTTGTCCGAACTCCAGCCATACGATTACTGGTCGAGTACAGAATTTAAGGACAACCCCGCCGACTTCGCGTGGTCCTTCGATTTCAGAACCGGCAGGCAGCGCTCGATAGCCAAGAACAGCATCGCCTATGCAATAGCTGTACGCTCCGGCGGCAGCAGTGTACCGAAGCCCCCCTCGCGTGACAAAGGCTACGAAAATTTGCCTAAGCCCGCTCCGGAGGGAAATGGCGGCAAGTCTTCATACTGATAGTTTCAACACGATATACGGAATCGGAGATCGGGAGAGGAATCCATTTATCTCTTGTCACTTACCACTTTCCGGGATCTGCACCAAAAGTATTTCGCCTCTTGCGCGAATCTCGCCTTCCGCAGATAGCGTGACACTAACGGTAACCTTTCTGCCCTTAATTTCTTTCACTTTGCCCCTTACCTCCAAGACAGTCCCCGTCGGCGTGGGTTTCAGATAATCAACTTTTAGAGATGCTGAAACAAATCGGGAAATCGGTCTGTCATTGAGAGTCAAACCCTCCACACGCAATTTGGCTGCCGATGCAGTCGCGGCACCATGACAATCCATCAATGACGCGATGAGTCCACCATAGACGTATCCGGGAAAACCGCCCGTGTAATGAGGCATGGGAGTATAATGACAGACGCTTTCTTCACCATCCCAGTGACTCTTAATTTGCAGCCCCTCTTCATTAAGACGTCCGCACCCAAAGCAATGCGCAAACTCATCGGGATAATAATCTTGAAAGGCTCTATCCGTCATAACTTACTCCTTTACGCAGTCAATCTCCGGAGAGTAGGGCTTGATGTCAAGTACCGGCGTTCCGTCAAAGGCGTCAAGGCCTCTCACTGTGAGCCTGGCGCCGTCGATGCCGATAAGGTCTATCACGGCAAATCCAATCAGGTTCGGGCGGTCGGGCGAGCGCGTGGCAAAAACTCCGCGCTCTTTTTTTGAATAAGGCGGGATAGCCATGAGCGTGCCGCGCTCCGCCCTGTCAAGCCAGTAAAGTACGATCAAGTGCGGCCGCTCTGCGATATCTTTTAACCCGTCCGCGTATTCCGGAAAGATTTCAATCTCACTGGTGGTGCGAGAGAGCCGCCCTTGGTGGGGCGCATCGCCCTCCACCCGATAAGGCGAGCGTATCACACCAATGGGAACGATCTCCAACACGCTTGCGGTTTTCATCCTGAAATCCTTGACACCGTTCTTGTTTCAATATTTATTTCACAGGCCTTGTTTCTGCAGGGTGCGGCAAAATACGACTATGGCTGCGCATATAACGAGAATCAATATCCAGTGATAGGGGTAACCCAACCCGATAACATCGGGAATCGTGATCTTGCCCAAGGCTCCCCATTGCAAGAGATTATTCCTGAGGTATGTGTAGGATTCGGCGTAAATAGCCGCTCCAACAAGCATCCCGGGGATGGCGCCGAGGAGGGCGTCATAACGGCCTTCGGCAATGGACCCTATGCCGGTTGTCGGACAGTATCCGGCGAGCGCAAAACCGACGCCAAAGATCAAACCACCGATGATATTGGCTCCTATTAGGGCTGGCTTGGGACTTAATTTCAGTATCCCCATATCTTTAAGAAAGTAAATGCCGACCATGCCCACTACAATTGCCGAGAGCATGACTTTCAACATAGTAAAATCCCGGAGACGAAGCAACCCGACAATCGTCTCGTAACGAGTCATCCTGCTCTTATGGATGGCAAAGCCGAATACAATACCGAGGGATAACCCCATGAGAAGCTTTCCGGATGCTGATGCAATAAAGGGCGCCATGATCTTACGTCCTCCTGTAAAGAACGAGAGCGGTTATAATGCCGGAGAGGAACATGAAGGGAACAGTCATCCAACTGCTGACAGCGAGCTGCAGGGTCCCACTGACCCCGTGGCCCAGCGGTCAGCCGTCCGCCATGCGGGCGCCGAACATGAGAATAACTCCTCCCACGAAGGCAAATACCCAGCGCTTCCAGCGGTTGTCGCCGAACCTCTCTTGCCACATCACGGGCACAAACCTTTTGTATAGCGTCCCCGAAAGCCATGCCGATAGAAATGCTCCGATAAGGACACCAAATACGAACATCCATTGCCAGTCTATCATCGGTACTTCCTTTAGATAATATGGAAGGCTGTTGACATGATCAGAGGCGAAAAGTTTTTCTATCATTCCGGATGTCCTCACATACGACGTCGAGGCCCCGAGAGGAGCCACCGTCAGAAACGCGATCCAGCTCAGTATACCGATTATGGCCCCGCCGATATATGGTGACCAGTCCTCCCTCCTCAACCAGTTCATAAGGTTTGCCTCCTTATTGTTTTCGTCCAATCATCAGAAAGACCGTAAATTCCCGCGACCGTCCATCGGATAATTCCTTTATAACGCTTGCCGCCGTCACATCCCGCACATCCTGAAATCCACCTTCAATGAAAAGGCGGCGCATTTCCGATCTGTCAAAACCAAAATGGACTACTCCCGTTTTATCTCTGTGAAAATCGCCTTCGTCGGAATCCAGGTCGGCAATGCATAAATACCCTCCCGGCAAGAGACCGTTGTAAAACTCACGGATGATGTATCCGATATTCTCGATATGATGGAGGGTCATGCTGCTTACAACGAGGTGATATCTATTTTCTAGCGTAACAGTCTTGTCCAGATCAATAAATTCGGTTTTGACGTTTGTCAGCTTCCGCTCCTCGATCTTGGATCTTAGGACATCGAGCATGCCGTGAGACGAATCGGCGCCCGTAATGGTTTTTACGAAAGGTTGAAGCTGCAGCGTAACCAGACCCGTCCCGCACCCGAAGTCAAGGACGTCCATATCAGAATTAAGCTTGACTTCACCCATTATGGCTGCTGCGACGTCCTGGGCTAGTTTTACTCGTCCGGGCTTCAGATCATAGGACTCAGCATCCTTATCGAAATCTCTCTTTTCCATATCCTTTGATAAATAATATTAATCATTTTTTCAAGGCTGGATTTTCCGATGCGCGCCCCTTAATAGCTGCGCCCACATTATTTTAACACCTTCACTTCAAACGGCCATCCTACAATGCCGCCTTCTATGAACTGCACTCTGTCAAAACCGGCGGCATTCAGTATCCGCTGCGCCTCATAGCCGCGCAAGCTTATCTTGCAAAAAGCCATGATATCTTTGTCCTTGGGCAGTTCAGCGGCCTTGCCTCTAAGCGCTCCCAGCGGGATGTGGAGAACGTCGTATGGCAACTGATTAGTTTCGAATTCGGCGGGAGTGCGCACATCAAGCAAAAGGACTTCGCCTTTATCCATCCGCGTCTTAGCTTCGAATGCAGAAATGCCCTTTGCAATACCGTCGAGCTTGTTGGTCAACATATGTGCGCAGGCGGCCAGAGGATCGAGCGCCGTGCTGTATGGCGGCGCGTAACCAAAATCCACATCGGCAAGCTGATCCAGCGTGCCACCCATTAATATCATGCCTGCCGCCACATCCAGGCGCTTTGAACCGTTGCCTGGCCCTGCCACCTGCACGCCGATGAGCTTTCGATCCCTTCTAGAGGCGATCATCTTTATAACCAAAGGTTTGTTATCCCGCATATAGTGAGGCAAATCCGGACCTGCCAGGGTGAATGTCTCTATGTCCATGTTTAATTCCCGGGCCTGCTTTTCCGTGAGACCGGTTCTTCCAATGGTAAAATCAAAAGCTCGCACGATGGATGTGCAGGTGATGCCCTTGAAGGGCGTAGGAACGCCTGCAATATGGTTGGCGATAACCCTGCCGTGTTTATTTGCCGTCGATCCCAGGGGTACATAAAGAAAAGCGCCGACGCTGCCATTCACATAGCTGTTCACCGCGCAATCGCCCCCTGCGTAGATATCTTTATTGTTCGTCTGGCAATATTCGTTGATGACAATCCCCCCCTGATTTGCACACAGAAGCCCGGCATCCCTTGCCAGCTTATCATTGGGACTGGTTCCGACAGCAACGACCACGACTTCCGCCGGGATGGTCTGCTTATCGGTTTTGACGGCAGTTGCCTTTTCCTTGCCTTCGACGCCGTTCACGCATTCCCCCAAGACAAGCTTTACGCCCTTCTGGCGCAAGTGTTTGGCGGCGAACGTGGCGACGTCCTTGTCCAGAACGCCCGGCATGATCTGATCGATCATTTCGACAACCGTGACCTCAAGACCCTGTTGAACCAGTGCCTCCGCCATCTCAATGCCGATAAATCCGGCCCCCACGAGGACCGCCTTCTTCAGACCCTGTGCTGCGATCTCCTTTTTCAGGCTGACCACATGATCGGGGTGCGATATAAACCAAACATTCTTAAGATCGAGACCGGGAATATTCGGACGGCAGGGAGACCCTCCGGTGGCCAATACCAGCTTGTCATAGGCCACATCTTCTTCCGCGCCGGTACCCACATTCTTCACGCGCACAACCTTTTTTATAGGATTGATTTTCAGCGCTTCCATTTGTGTCTGCACCTTGACCCCTTTCACCTTATCAAAAAAGGCGGGAGTTCTGGCAACACCGACCGGCGTCTTGATCAGTTCATCGACGTCCGAAAATAAACCCTCCACATAATAGGGAAGGCCACAGGCGCCGTAAGAGATTATTTTACCCTTTTCAATTATGGTAATTTCCGCGTCAGGACGAAGACGCTTCAGTCTCGACGCAGCCTTCGGTCCGCAGGCCACTCCACCGATAATAAGTACCTTAAACGACATAATCCTTCCCCTATATTTTGCAGTTTTCTCAAGCGGCCACACCAACAATCGGCATTATAATTCCTTACAGTCTCATGGCATCGCTTTGTTTCCTGGTATCATGGCTGCCCTTTTCTCCCAACGGCAAAGTTCCTCAATGCCCTATGCAGTGTCGTCGCGGCAAGGAGGGCGCAATGCCTCGCCTCTTCCGGCATCCCCCCCAGATGCTCCAGGATGGAATTTTGGTTGATCCTGATGCAGTCCTTCGGAGTTTTTCCCTTAGCCATCACGGTGGCTGCCGAGACTGCGGCATGCGATGTCATACAACCATCCGTAGTATATCGGATGTCTTCAATTTTGCCGCTTTTCACCCGTAGAAATATTTCCACCGTATCCCCGCAGGGTCCGGTTATCTTTGCATAGCCGTCGGGCTTCTCTATCGTACCGCAATTTCTCGGGTTGGCACCGTAATCGATGACTTTCTCTGAAAAAAGATTCTTGGTCTTTTCCAAGAGCAAATCCATCATTTCTTTTCTAATCTTGTCTTCTTCCATTTCCTTAATCCTGCCTGTGATTCCTCCGTGGGCAGCTCACTTGTGACATGCCGCTCCCTGAGCACACGGCGCCGTGTCGCAGCGTTCTTCTCTCCCACAACAGGTCTTGCCCCCTTGAGAACCCATTACGTGACCTATTCTGGATTGGACACCCTTTGACAAAATTCTCGTTAACTTTTCACTTCCGCAGGAACCGCACTTTCTCTCGGTTTGCTCCTCCGTCATGCCTTCAAGCAATTCGGAGATTCCGCCGCACGCTGTGCATTCATACTCATAAATCGGCATGTCTAATAACGCCCTTTCTATTTTCCGTGCTGTTCAGGATCAGCTTTACTGCCTTGACGAAAGCCTTGGCGGCCGGCGTCTTCCCGTATTGATGCACAAAAGGCTTACCTTCGTCCGATGCCTCCACGATCAGCGGCTCTATAGGAATGCGCCCTAAAAAGGGGACTCCCATCTCGCCCGCCATTTTTTCGCCACCTCCCCGCTTGAATATGTTGACAACTTTTCTGCAGTGCGGGCAGACAAGACCACTCATATTCTCTATCGCACCCAGGACGGGAACGTGAAGCTGTCTGCAAAAATCGATGGATTTTCGCACATCAATGAGAGACAGATCTTGGGGGGTGGTCACAATAATGGCCCCGTCGGCGTCAGGTATCAGGTGGGCTACGGAAAGAGGTTCATCCCCTGTGCCCGGAGGGAAATCAATAATGAGGTAATCAAGATGACCCCAATTCACCTCTGTCAAAAGCTGTTTTATGACATTGATCTTCATAGGGCCTCTCCAAATCACAGCCCTGTCCTGTTCCGGCATAAAAAAACCGAGGGACATTACTTTGATCCCTTCGACAAATTCCACAGGCGTAATACCATTCTCGCCGACTTTCGCGGGTTTCCCACTAAGATTGAGCAGGGTAGGTATACTGGGACCATGAAAATCCACGTCCAGAATTCCCACCTGCTTCCCTTCGAGGGCCAGAGCGACAGCTACATTAACTGCTACTGTACTCTTGCCGACGCCGCCTTTCCCTGAGAGGACCATGATCTTATGTTGAATCTTGGCCATATGATGCGCCAACGCCTTATCTTCAGCAACTTCTCCCAGTTGTTTATCAGATTTATCGTCTTTTGCCTGACAACCCTGGTTTGCACCAGCATTGTGTTTCTCACATTCCATTATCATTCTCCTCAGTTATTTTGTCCATTGCTTATTAAATCACTAATCATGATCGTATCTAAATGGCATCTTCTGCCATATAGTCTGCGTCCTTCGCACGAAACGGGATTAGTGGGAGCACCCGCCACCCGAATGGCCCGCACAGGTATTTTCTTTCGAAAATTGAGGCAATTTGCCGTCTCGAATGAGATCTATATTCTGCTTGACGGTGCCCTCTGCACCACGGTAAACCTGTATCCCCTGAGCTTGCAGCTTCATCAGGGCGCCCATGCCGATTCCCGCAACAACCACGGCATCAACCTTTAATCCTCCCAAAGCCTTGACAGGCTGGCACATACCATGGGCATGGTGTAGATCGCTATTGTTGATCTCTTCCACGCTCATCTCTCCCGTATCCACAATGATAAAGCCGGGCGCAGACCCGAAATGTCCATAAACTCTGCTATCCAGTCCTTGCAATGTTTCTGTTGGAAAACAAACCTTCATTTTAATATCTCCTTTTTATTTTTTTATTAACACGAAACTCTACTTCATCTATTCCTGCCGCGCGGGCACGGCTCACCGGGCTTTCTTCGTCCTCGCTGCCCTTCAGCCCTGCATATAGCCGCATCATTGCAAGCCGGGCATCCTGCGGGCCTGCCTGTGCCAAAAGGAACATCCCACGTATGCCTGCATTTCATGCACGTAAAAATTCGCTTCTCTGCCATTTCTATTTCACCTCCCTCAATGCGGAGGGCAAGACCTTTTACCAGCGCCTCGGCCACCTTGTGCCTTGCCGCTTCAATAATCCTGCCAAAGGTCTGCCGTGAGACCTTCATCCGTTCCGCCGCCTTGTCGTGGTAAAGCCCGTCAAGGTCGGCCAATCTGATTGCCTCAAACTCATCCATGGATAAGACCACATGATCAAGCGCCGACGCAGGCACTCCGGCCGGCTTGAATATCTGGCAGGGCGGCTCTCCTGCTACTCTCCGACAACATTTTGGCCTCGCCATTCTTCTCTCTCCTTTTTTCCATTATAAGCATATGCCCATAACTTGTCAAGCGAGAAAATGCTCGCCTCTGAGTGAGACCGCTAAGGATGTGTTTCAGAATAAGACTCGGTCGGTATTTGATATCAGAACCGCGGGCGGGATTAATTCACATCATCCATAAAGAAAGAATAATTGCCGCCTCGCTCATCTGCTGTCAAAAGTGGTGCCAGCCTTCAATCACCAATCTCTTGATCCCTAGGTAGGAAGCCACTGAGATAACCAATGGTATGTCCGGCAGACTGCGCGGGATAAAGACTGTCAATCCGTCTATCGTTTCCTGTTTGTACTGCCTATGATTCTTGGGCCTGCCAAATCTGACGGTTGGCTCCGGCTGGAAGGGCACGCAGCAGCCGCCCGTCAAGATGTAATATTCCAGGAATACCATGCCGCCGTTATCGAGTGCGTATGCCTTTGCTTCCGGTGTAATGGTCAACATATGTTTAGCCTCTTCCATTAATATAATGATCCTGTGTTGTGAAATCAAGAACACAGAATCGAAGGAGCGCTTTTTGAGGTGCTCTTCACAACAAAGACGCAGATGCGACATTGTAAATTACAACCGGTAATGGCCTTGTGCTCATTTTCCTTGACATGAAGGTGACTTATTCCTTACAGTGAATTCGTAAAAAATAAATTTCTTATCAAACGCTCAAAAAATACCTTCAGCATCTTGAAGTCACGGAGAGAGAATGGCGCGTAGATATGTAATAGCGATCCTGGTCATCCTTCTGAGTATGGGGACACCGGCCGTCCAGGGAGCCACAGAGTCATCAAAATCTTCCAAGTCGTCTAAATCCCATACTGCCCATAAAAAGAAATCACGCGCTAAAGCGATCCGTGCCCCCCAGAAGCTCGTTATCCGTTCAGCCTGCGCATGGGTGGAAGACCAGCAGACAGGTGAGCTCTTCGTTGAGAAACGAGCGACGGCGGTATTGCCAATCGCTTCCATCACCAAGCTCATGACGGCCATGGTGACGCTGGATGCCCAATTGGATCTTCAAGAACTGATCACCATTGAACCCGAAGATGTCGACACCCTTCGCCACAGCCGCTCCCGCCTGCGGGTGGGAAGCAGCGTCACACGCGGAGACGCGCTGCTGCTCGCTTTGATGGCCTCGGAGAACCGCTGTGCTCACGCGCTGGGGCGGACCTACCCGGGTGGGATCAACGCTTTCATTGCCGCCATGAACACCAAGGCCCTGTCACTGGGACTCATGGAGACGCACTTCGAAGACCCCGTCGGGCTTTCCAGCGGCAACGTATCCACCGCCCGTGAATTGGCGCGGATGGTGGACGCAGCCTACCAATATCCTCTTGTCAGGGAATTCACTACCCGCGAAGATGCCGCGGTCGATACAGGTCGCCGCACAATGAAGTTCCGCAACAGCAATCGCCTGGTCCGGAGCCCCAGCTGGCAGATCGGCCTCTCCAAAACGGGCTTCATCGATGAGGCAGGACGATGCCTGGTAATGCAGGCCCAGGTTGCCCAGCGCCCCGTGCTGATTGTGCTCCTCGATGCGCACGGCAAGCTGACGCGCTTCGCAGACGCCAACCGCATAAAACGGTGGATGGAGGGACCGCCGCCACCGCGACAAAGACAGAGAGTATAACCAGATCCATTATCACGCATCCCGTCAAGCACAGTGTAACGAAATGTCCTGGGGCAGGTCAATATCCGCCGTGACTGTTCCTAACTTAGCAAGCTACTTAATCTTCTCAAGCTTCGCTTTTGCCATTCGCGCCTGAGCGGTGCCCGGATAGTTCTTTACAACCTGTTCCAGGATGAGTTTCGCGCTTGACTTATCACCTAGATTCAGAAAAGAAAACCCCTGCTTCAGCAAGGCGCCGGGCACCTTGTTGCCTTGCGGATAATCTTTTATCACTTTCTCATATTCCAAGATGGCTTGCTCATACTTCTTTTCAAAATAGTAACTTTCGCCAATCCAGAATTGTGCGCTGGCAGAATACTCCGTGTTTGGATATTTCTTTAGAAAGTTTTGAAATCCTTCTCGAGCCTTCCCATACTTTTCTTTCTTAAAGGCATCATAAGCTGCGTCATAAGCCAATGCCTTCTCGTTCTTACCGGGCGCTGCGCTTTTTGAATCGCCGCTAACGACCTTCTCACCCTTGGGAGCTTGATTGGCGCCACTCTTAATCTCAAGGAGACTCTCAATGACATTCATGCGGGAAGAAAGTTGGTCAAATTGCTTCCTTATATCGATCAATTCCTTTTTTAAGTCAGACTCGCCTTTTCCCAGTACCTCACGATCTCCCCTCAAATTCTCCATGACTTCTCTGATAGCGGTCATGTCCGCCGCAATATCGGCGATCCTCCTGCGTATATCCGTTATTGCCTGATCGTTCTTGGCCGTGTCCTTACGTATGGCGGCATTTTCCTCCTTGAGAGCGCGAATTTCTGTGCCCGACTGTTCCTCAGTCTCCTGCAGTTCTATAGTTATTGCCCATGCTGTGTAAGAAAACGAACAAATTATCATGATCAGAAAAAGAATCTTCTTCAATTGCAGCACCTCCTATGGGCGTAATCTTTTATCCTAGGCCACGTATACAGTGCCAGTGACGTAAATTCAATAAATAAAGGATGTCTCTGTGTCATCGAGCACTTCAATCCAAAATGCGCAATTATGATAACTGCCCACCATTATACAGTTGTAGGCTTAACAATGCTATCCTCTTTATCCCGGTCTTCTCGAAGTCTTGATTTTTCAATTTTGCCCTTTTGTGTTACATTATAATCGGTAATAATTAAATACAGCTCCCATGGGCAAAATTGACCTTCTCCCCTGAAACTAAACTCTTTCATATGAGACTTCTTCTGTCGTTAGCGATTACCCTTTTATTTCTTGCCGGTTGTGGACCGGCTGGCACGGACGGTGTAGAACCGATGGCAATAGATAAGGGAGTAAGAGAGGCAGGCTCCGGCATTGGCGGCGACGGAAAAAGCAAACTTGCGAATGAAGATACATACCCGAAAAAGGAATACAAGAAGCCTGATCCATCCGAGATCAAGGCGAAACTTACACCTCTTCAATTCAAAGTGACGCAGGAGGGAGACACGGAAGAGCCTTTCAATAACGCATATTGGCTCAATAAGCGCGAGGGCATCTACGTCGATATTGTCACCGGCGAGCCCCTTTTCAGCTCGCTCGACAAGTTTAATTCTGGAACTGGTTGGCCGAGCTTTACGAAGCCTCTCAAACCGGGAAACATTGTCGAGCTGGGGAGGCCGACTTACGCTGGCACGGAGGTACGGAGTAAACACGCAGACTCGCACCTCGGGCATGTCTTCCTCGACGGGCCGGAGCCGACCGGACTCAGGTACTGCATCAATTCCGCCTCTTTGAGATTCATCCCCAAAGAAGACCTCGTAAAGGAAGGATACCGGGAGTACTTGAAACTGTTTCAAAAAAAATGACAACTGTAGTCCATTGCTTTCTCCATAGGACGAGGGAGGTTTAAGACCCTCTTTCACTTTCTGTTGAGATATTTCTTTAATTCCTCGGTTTTTTGCCCACGTATCAAACCTCACAAACCTTATAGAATAAGCATCAAAAAATTAAAAAACTAAACAGACCGTAGGGAAAACCCTTCAAACTTTTAGGTGTGGCATTACAAATACTTGGACGTATTTGAGTAAGCCCTTCCCATTTGCAGTGTATGAAAATTCCTTCAAATAGAGGCTATAACAAAATATCAACTTCAATAATTTCAATATGTTGGGAGATGGTTTGGGTCTTGCAATCGTCATCATTCAGCAGAATTGAGTAGCGCACAACCAGGCCATAAGCCGTCACACTTTGGTTGATATCGCAAATAGATCCATAACTGCTTATCAAGCAGAGGCAGGGTAAGAAATAGCCCTGCCTTTTATCACTGCTAAAATAAGATAAACTGAATAAATAGGAGGTGATTAGAGGATGAAGAAGAGTCTTTTGGTGATTTCAATCATGCTTGCTCTAGCTATTACTTTGACTGGTTGCGCAACAACCCGTGACCTCGAGAAAATGCAGGCACAGGAAAACCAGATTAATGCAAAAGCTGATCAGGCACTACAGGATGCCAAGGCGGCCTCGGCGAAGGCAGACGCTGCCACAACCCGCGCTGAAACTGCTGTAAAGATCGCAGAGGACAGGGCGAAGATGGCGGACGAAAGAGCGCAGAAAGCAGAGGACAGGGCGCAGGTGGCAGAAGCCAGGGCGCAGCAGGCTGAAGCCATTTTCACGAAATCAATGAAGAAGTAAGTCAATTCTAGCGGTAGTCATTAACTTTACTGTTAGGGCTTCGGAAAAAGAAGTGACAGGACCTGAAACCCCTGTCACTTCTTTTGTTAAAGAATGGTTCCTAATTTTTCAAACAAGATACCCCACTTGACCCATGTGCCGAATTATTGATCTGTCATTCTTATCCAATGGGCTTCGTCTTATAGTTCTATTTATATTCATCTCATCTTTACATGGATGTGGTATCTGGCAAAATATTCGAGAGAAATTACCGTCCTTTTCAAGCTATCCGGAAGAAAAGATTGAACGAAATAACTTTTCGGTTGAGAAAGAAAATGACGTCATTGGCCGGTTGGCAGTCACGAGGCTTACAAAGGAGGATACGCTGCCGGATATTGCAAGGCACTTCGGCGTGGGAATCAATGGAATCAGCGCGGCTAATCCGGGGGTAGATGTGTGGGTGCCTGAGGCTGGCGGGCGTATCACGTTGCCCATGAGCTTTATCCTCCCGGACGCTCCCAAAAGAGGCATCGTGATCAACTTAGCCGCTATGAGGCTCTTTCAATATAGAGGAGATGGTAAGTCACTAGTGGTGTCGACCTACCCGATAGGTATCGGTTCCGCGGAGCGAGCCACGCCGATGGGTCAAATGTATGTAGAGCGCAAGATGGTCCGGCCGACCTGGCACGTGCCTGCCTCAATTCTTAAGGACCATCTAAAAAAAGGAGATCCTCTGCCCGCTAAAGTTCTGCCTGGACCTCAAAATCCCTTGGGAGAATATGCGCTATATTTAAGCAAGTCGGGTTATTTGATCCATGGCACCAACAAGCCGTCCAGCATTGGCCTTAGAGCAACCAATGGTTGCATAAGACTCTATCCAGAAGACGCGAAGAAGCTCTTCGAGAGCACTCCGGTTAAGACACCCGTATGGATCGTAAACCAGCCCTATCTCATAGGTCAGCGTAATGGAGTAGTCTATATGGAAGTTCATGCGCCCTTGGACGACTCGGACGCTGTTGAGTTGAGGAAGATATACGCAAAATTGCAAAATATTGAAAAGAAATCGGCGCGCACGCTTGACTGGAGAAAAGTTAAGGAAACACTGGCCAATGCCCGCGGGATTCCTGTTCCCATATTCGAGATCCGTCAGGGAAGTGGAAGCGGGGTTGCGAAAACCATAGAAGTCGATCACCCACGCGAACTTTATGGCAGACCACAAGTACCAGAAATGAAAATGGAGGCGTGGCATGTTCTGGCTGCTGACGTGCCTGATGAGACCAATGCCATGAGGATCGCCGCCATGATCAATCACCAGGGTCCACAAATCCCGGCAAGGGTACTATCGAAGGGCGATAGCTACCGTGTTATCGCCGGCCCTTTCAATGATATCATCGAGGCCAAAGATGCCACCAAACGCCTGAAAATTGATTTGGAAATAGAAGGTATTCTGATCGAACCCGTCAGGAAAAGATAGTCGACCCCGCCTTTTCTCATGTTCATTATCGTATCGGTAACAATCAAAAAATTGCAGAATTCTAAGTTGGAATGTGGTACATGTTCCGATAGTTCAGTAAGGGGAACCGGACTGAGGCCTGCGATCAACAGCAAATTAGGAAGGTGCACGTAAGACGTATATGGGTAAAAAGCACATTTACTTTTTGTTTGCCTTCATCATAATAACATCAATTCTAATAAGTGGATGCAGTCCATTTTATGATGGATATCTGGCCAAGCCAGCCTTCGAAGAAGCGAATGGCTTTTTCAACCAGGGAACTTACAAGGCCTCTCTGAGCAAATATGAGCAGATTATTGTGAAATATCCTGAGGTGGGGGACAGGGCTCTTTTCGCGATGGGCGTTATTTATGTGTATTCCAAGAATGAGCAAAAAGATTATCAGAAGTCTCTGGAATGTTTTCAGAAGCTCATAAATGATTACCCGGAGAGCCGGTACAGGCAGGACAGTGAAGTGATGATATCTCTTATCAATGATATCACCAGCAAAGATAAGAGGATTATTACGCAGAAGACACAGATTGAGACTCTCGAACAGGACGTTAAGAGCAAGGGTAACGAGATTGTTACACAGCAGGAAAAGATTGAAGCGCTCGAGCAAGAGGTAAAAAGCAAGGCTTTTGCAATCCTGAGCGGGCCGGCAGATAAGATTTTAATAGAAAAGAAAGAACGACGATTGACGTTGATCTCACAGGGCAGGCTGCTCAAGACCTATAAAATAGCCTTGGGCGGAAACCCGAATGGTCCAAAAGAAAGGCAAGGCGATAACAAGACCCCGGAGGGGATCTACGTGATAGATTCAAGAAACAAGGACAGCCGTTATCACCTGTCTCTTCATATTTCCTATCCGAACGAGAAAGACAGAAAGAAGGCAAGAGAACTTGGTGTTTCTCCGGGCGGAGACATCATGATCCACGGCATTAAGAATGGTTTCTCCTGGGTTGGTGATCTTCACACAGAAGTTGACTGGACGAAAGGGTGTATTGCCGTTACGGACACGGAGATCGAGGAAATTGACAAGTTAGTGCCAAACGGTACGATTGTTGAGATACGGCCATAAGAAAACCGTATGAAGACCGGACCACCAAATAGTCGTGAAAGGGCGCCCGCCATTAGGTGACCAATGTGTCACTTTCTTTCAATCCGCAATATTCAGTTTAAATTAATCCTTACTACTGAAACTTTGTAATGGTGAATATCTGCATCGCAAGGGCACCATATCTAAAGTAGGCCGGAACATTGCTATAGCCTCTCTATTTCATTAACCGGTGGAGGAGAAAAATATTGAAATGCATGGGTTGCACCAATCTGCCTTTGACACATAGGGTCTTCCATTGTATTGTTTCCCATCACTCGTAGTCATGGCCAACGAACCAACGGCAAACCAGCGTCGAAAGGAAACAAAAACTATGGGATTTCTTTCCGTACTGATAAGTGCTGTCGCTGCATTCTTATTTTACATAACCGGACACCTTACACTTATGATTCTCGCTATCATCTTGGCCTTTGGTAATTTCTGGTCATGGGGAGTTTTGCGTAGGGAAGCCCAAGCTGCTCCGAATTGGATCAAATGGATAAACTTGGTATTCACTATCATTGGGATAGTCCTGCTGTTCACAGGGCTTACTATTATATATAAATAGCGTTCCAACAAATCCATCCATTGTGTAATTCAAAGTCGTCGCTGATTTCAGGGTAATATCTCCCACCTTTCCTCGCTTCCCCTGTTTCTCATACGGCATACCTATATTGAAAAGACGGTCAGGATCGCCTTTGGATTTGTAAACAACTCCGAGCCATCATAAAGGCGGCTCTCTCAAAATCGTGTTCCGTATGTCATGACCGCCAACCCTTTCATAACCTCTATCCCTGTCACGTTCTCCACTTTTTCCACTCCTGCAATCTACATCCCTCTTTACGCAACATCCTCCAATAGATACAAGCATCATCACTAAAATCATCGCCAACATAATGATTCTCTTCATCGCCGCCTCCTTTGATAAGAATTTGTTTTTTTATCTATACGATAATGAAACTGTATCAAGATGCTCAAAAAAGTTTGCCTACATTTTATATTACTATTAATATTCACAAAAAGTGCCATACGAATAAACCTGATTTGCGACTTCGAAATACCTGATGTGCTGCAAGGGGGGTGTGGAAGAGCAGTAGCAAACATTGCGATCTGTAATCCTCAGTCCTGATGAGGATCCGTTGCTGAGCAGTTGTAGATGTAAGCAATAATCGACTTCGCTACATAATAAGCATTTCCTTCCATTCTTCTTGCAACATTTCACCACGTAATGCATAATCATCGCTGTATTCAATTTCTCTCAACATTTTTAAAAAATCTGCCGATAAGATAATGGAACGATATTAACATCAGAGGCCATCATCAATCTTCTGGACAGGAAGGGAATCATCAGTAAACGGGAGCTTATGGAAGAGATGAAACGTGGTCAGGCATCAGTGTTGAAAGCTGGTAAGTGCTTATGATTTTATAACAGGAGGTTCTTTATTAATAAGTTGTGGAAATATTTTGAGTGTCAAAGATGCGGGAAATGTTGTCTTGAACTCGGTCTACCTTATAACCAAGAGTCACTCTCAAATATGTCTACATATCTAAACATTTCCGAAAAACAAGTTATCGAAAAATATTATGGGGAATTATCAGCAGAACCTTCTAAATGGGAATCGAAAGACAGCAAGAGGATTCCATGTCCTTTTTTAAAAAGTACTTGTGCGGGACATTATTGTGAAATTTATCCTGCGAGACCGGAGGGCTGCAGAGTGTATCCAATGGAATCGGTAGGTGGACGATTTTGCCCAAGATGGGAGATTGCAATCTCGAAATTGAAAAAAGAGCAGGAAGAAGAAATATAGGAGGGACTCACCAGTAAGGAAGAACTTCTTGAAGAAATAAAGCGGGTTCATGCGTCTATGACTGAGGGTGAAAAGTTAGTTAACCACTTGAAAAGTTAAAAGGTACATTCCAATCAAGGAGAGCGATATGGCAGACAAACCTGATCCGAAGCAACCCCCGCAGATCCAGATCAATACGGTTGATGAAATATCGAGAGGTAGATACAGCAATTTGATGCTGGTATCACATAGCTCGGAAGAGTTCATGCTTGACTGGATCTTAAACTCGCCCAATGGGGCTCATCTTGTTTCAAGAATAATACTAAGCCCGGGCAATGTTAAGAGAGCAATCGAAGCCCTGACGATAAACCTGAAACAATATGAAGATAAATTCGGAACCGTGAAACTAATTGATCCGGGCGAACAGAAAGTTCATTAATCCGGGGGAAGACGTTAAGGTTCGGGCAAATAAAAAAGGCAGAGTCACTTGACCTGCCTTTTGTTTAGAAGACTTACTCTAATTTAATTCTTAAACTTCATAACAACGATTAATGAGGAACAAAGTTTATGTTGTCGTTAGCAGCCTAACCATCATGATGGCCTTTAAGATAAGCTCCTGCCCATCAACTTCGCTTATCCTTTTCTTTTCGATGTCTTCCCGTACCTTTTCAGTGAAGGCGTCCAGCTTTCTGATTAACGGTTTCATCTCTATTCCTTTATGATGCAAGAGTTCTTCAGGCTTATTCCCCGGCACGGTATTCCTCAATTATCAAAATTAGTATTTATCTGGATGGAAGATGTCTTATGCTTAAAAGAGGCAGAGCCATTTGACCGTGCCTTTCCCAACTTACTTAAAAAGGCACTTCTCGCCCTTTTCGTTGATGAAATATGTCTTTGACCCGTCATAGAAGATCACGGATATCTGCCTGTGCTGCCCGTGTTTCCTCAGCAACTTATGAAATTCCGCCTTTTCCTGTTCCGACTGCCATTGCACCGGACCGTATATGCCTCTTGGCTGCAAAGGTAAATGGATGACGGCCTGACAGAAAAATGCGACAATAAAAAATATCAATATAAATCTCATGGCTAACCTATACTGTATTTACGCACAAGTCATACCAACTACACAATTATGCGAATTTACTCATTATTATTTCTTAATGAACCGATTGTATAAACGCTTATGTAAATAAATCCGACAATTCTTGATTGCCTAACCGGCATTTTTAGGCACATTTTCGCAGAAAACATTTATAATACAATGTATTACAATATACTTTATTTTTGTAAAGTATACCGACTGTTTTCGGATTTTTTTACAAGATATGTGTGTGGAGATATATGTTGAGGCAAGTTTTTTTATTAAATTTTTTCACTAACGATTTCAAATAGTAAACGTTACTTTCATGGAATTATCATTCCACTGCTTTGCAGGTGATAACAATCCCCCGCATAATTTAGTTTTGAGGTTATCAAGAATGCGGATTATGGGATGAAAGCCGGCACATAAAAGAATTGGGAGCAAGACTTGCCCCCGATAAATAATCTCCAGATTCGACACATAAAAAAAGTAGATTCTATCTAGCAATGTGGTACAAAAGATGAGGGCGAGGCAGACCAATACTCCCCGTTCCGGTGAATACAAACATTCCCTAAAAAGTTCTGAAAAGATAAACCTAAATATTCTACGATGAGGGATCAGCCAACAGATAAATTCATCTATATCGACAACCTACGGTTACATTATCTTGAGTGGGAGAATGAGCACGCTCGGACCATGGTTCTACTTCACGGTATTGGAGACAACGCCCACATTTGGGACCATTTTGCACGGAATGCCGCGGACCACCTGAGAATTATTGCCCTGGATCAGAGAGGCCACGGCTTAAGCGACTGGGCTGCTCCACCGGCATATCGCTGTGAGGATTACGTAACCGATTTGGACAAAATAATCCAAGCTCTTCAGTTAACAGGGATAATCCTAATGGGGCACTCGATGGGAGCCTTGCATGCAACTCGCTATGCTTCCTGGCGACCTGAAAATGTATCGACTCTCATTCATGCCGATATTGAACCCTGTCCACCAGAGTGGAATAAGAAATATCTTCTCAACCTCTATGAAGAACTGCCTGCCTTTTACGAAACGATTGATCAATATGTCAGCGAGATCCAGAAGAACAGTCCCTATGCCGAACAAATGATGCTTTACGATATTGCCTCACATGCTCTTACGCAAGGTCAAGACGGCAAGTTCCGCTGCCAGTTTGATCGCGAGGTTCTCTCTCATTTTGATAATTATGATTTGCGACCCTACCTCCGGTATATTCAATGCTCCTCTCTTGTCATCCGCGGTAAAGAAAGCCGGGTAATGAGCGAACAGATTGCCAGAGAAATGAGCTATATGATACCTCGGTGTACATTTGCAGAAATACGAGAAGCCACCCATCCCCTCCACACCGATAACCCAAATGAATTTCTGCGGATAATATTTGATTTTTTGGGCGAACTGCTTATTCGTAATCAGTGATCACGATACGCACAGTTCTTCCTGTTATCAACATCTATCAATGTTAGGGAGATATTGAATCTTTTTCCTGGCAATCGATAACGATATTTCCTCTCTTCTTATTGACGTACCACTTGAGAAAGAGTCAAATCCCATTCAACAGGGTACAATCAACTGTGGATACTTTTTCTACAGGTGGCTACTAAAACTGTATACTTTTTACCCGCATTTGTTGTCGCAAAGGAAAGTAACTGATCCTTATAATTCTATAATATCAAAATAAATTCAATATGTTACACTTTTAAGTGATAGTATTGGCATACCCCTTGCTTCGTTATCTAAGAGAGATCTAAGAATAATCAGCAGCGAGAGAATCCAGCCTTTCGTGAGCATGGTTTCTCTCGTGTTTAGCTACGAAGGAGGTCACAAATGATAATGTCAAACTGGAAGATTACGACGGAAAAAAATATACCGAGACGGTGGTTATCACAAGCAAGCCTTCGGCTTCTGCTTCTATTATTAATCCTTGGCTTGGCAGCATGTTATCCTGCTCGTTATCGCGAGGTCCCAGTCGCAGGCCCAGGCCCAGAGCCCAAGTGCTCCCATTACCCAGGTCTATTTTTACCCGAAAGCCGGCCAGACTACCGAGCAGCAGTCGCGAGACCACTATGAATGTTACAATTGGGCGATGCAACAGACCGGCTTCGATCCAAGTCAGTCATCGATTCCGCCCGAGCGTCGCGTAAAAGTGGTGCCGATGCCTCCACCCGGTCATGATACTGCTGTTCTGGCCATCACCGGCGCCGTTCTAGGCGCGTTAATAGGCGGACCAAGGCACGCAGGTGCTGGGGCATTGATCGGTGCAGGGAGCGGGGCCGTTGTCGGTGCCGCATCAGATGTGTCCAGACAGCAGCAGGCCCAGCAGCTGCAGGAAGCTTATGTCAACCGCGATCAGGCGCTCAACGCCCGCAATGAAGAGGCAAAGGCGAGTAACTTCCGACGTGCGATGTCTGCCTGCCTCGAAGGCCGCGGGTATACCGTAAAGTGACGAAAACTGAGAAGCAACATTTGATTTCACGGAGGCAATAGCCATGTCATATAGTGGAAATATAAGTCGGTACTTTACGATCGGGATTATGTTAGCAGTGTTGTCAGGGATCATGCCGATCGGGTTAACGCAGGCAGTGTATGCGGAAGGGCGCGGCTCCGGCCATCACGAGTTCAGGGATTCGCGCCATGGCCATAACCGTGCCTACCCGGCACGCGGTCGGTATGTTGAAAGGCTGCCAAGCGGCCACCGGGCCGTGGTTTATGGCCACTCACGCTACTATTTCCACGGAGGCGTCTGGTACCGCCCGCACGGCCCGCGCTTCGTCATCGTTGCACCTCCGTTCGGTCTGGTTGTTCCCTTTCTGCCTCTGTATTACACGACAATCATGGTAGGCGCTGTTCCTTATTACTATGCCAATGAAGTATATTACACTCAAACCGCGGGCGGCTATACGGTTGTTGAGCCGCCGGGTGGAGTCGCACAAGCACCACCTATGCAGGCACCACCCGCGCAGGCGCCCCCATCGGCAGGCCAAGTGTCGTCAGACCAGTTGTACATCTATCCCCGCCAAGGCCAGAACCAACAGCTGCAGGCAAAGGATCGTTACGAATGCCATAGCTGGGCTGTAAACCAGACACATTATGACCCGACTCAGCCGCCTGCCGGTATGGCCGCAGGTCAAATGGGCCAGAAGCGCACGGACTATCATCGGGCGATGGGTGCCTGTCTCGATGGCCGCGGATATACCGTAAAATAGCGGGAGCCTGCCATGCCCGACTGATGGCAGACTCAATGATAGAAGGTTTGAAATTTACTAAACCTGATAGTAGGAACTGCTGTTCCGCAGCCTTGAATGATTCTATCGTAGAGCCGCTATCGCAGTGAGACGAGGGAGACTTGAGGTGCGGTCTCACCTGTGAAGCGGCTGGAGACGCGCAAAATCTTCAAGAACCCCAAGACGTCTGGGCATCCCGCTATGAGCAAAGATATTGTTATCTTATTTTGCGCCCTCATTCTTGCCGCCTCAATAAGCTGTGAGCCGTCGTATCGAACGAAATCTCCCTCTGACTCATCCCCAAGAACGTACACAATCGCCAAGGCAAGTTATGATGTATCTCTGATCTCCGTGGAAAGATCCACCGGGACTAAAAAGATATCCGGAGAGCAAAGAATTGAAGCAGTAATTGAGGATGGAATTTCAAGATTTTATTTTGAAGATGAGATGGTGAGAATTAAATGGTCTCCGACGCCTTATGACATCGTTTTTGTTTTCAATAATAAATCGTATGGGCCGGTGAGAATCGTTTGGGATGCGGCGAGATTTATTGATGAAAAGGGTATAAGCCACCGATTGATACATTCCGGTACTGGCTATGAAGATAGAAACGCTCCGCATCCTCCCACGGTTGTTGCCGCAAGAGGCATCCTTGAAGATTTCGTGCATCCGGCAGATTATTTCCAGAAGGAGGAAGACTACGGCGGAAGATCAAATAAACAAGAAGGTTATTGGAAGAGGGCGCCGTTCCTGCCGGCTCAGATCAAAGGGACCGCGGAAGAATTAAGAGCGAAGGCTGAACCCTTCGTAGGCAAAACCTTTCAGGTGATACTTGCTCTGCAAAGCGACGACGTCCGTAATGATTATGTCAGCACTTTTAAAATCAATAAAGTGGATGTAACCGAGGAGAAACGTGAACAGGAAAAAAGTCCAGACAACAAGGAAAAGGGCAAAAGATCCGGCAGGAGGTTATAATTTGCTTGGAGCCATCCGTTTCTTTTATCCTTTCCCCGAATACTAATATCTTCTGTCCTGTATAAACTGGATCAAAAAACTGTACAGCCCTGTAAAGATGTAGATCAGGATCAATCCGATAGAAATAAAAATCAGCCATTTTCTAAGTATAATTGAGAGCAATACAATAAGCACTATCAGCAGAATAAGCTTTAATCCGTGAAATTTATTAAGCGCCTTAGCCTGCGGTTTGGAAAATTTTACGGTGGAAACCATCAGAAGGGCAACAGCAATGAATGCCGGCACAAAAATCAGCAGGTGACTCCTTATGTCTCCAGGGTTGCTGAAGGCAATAGGCACAAGCGCCATTACTATACCCGCGATAGGTGATGGCAAGCCGGAAAAGGAATCGCTGTCATGACTCACGTTGAACCGGGCAAGCCTGTAGGCCGCGCAAAGAGGAAATGCGGCCGCTATAAACATTCCCACGGGGACATACTTGGTTCCGTTCAGGGAAAATGATACATGGGAAAGATACGCTGAATAGGCAAGATACCCCGGGGCTATGCCGAATGCCACACAGTCAGCCAGGGAATCGAGCTGCTCTCCGATCTTGCTGGTAACACGGAGCATCCTTGCAATCTGACCATCAAATCCGTCAAGAAGTGCCGCAAAGAGAATACAAATTCCCGCAACAGCATACTGTTCCTGAGATGCATTCACTATGGCAATAAATCCAAAAAGAAGGTTCCCCAGAGTAAACGAATTGGGAATCCAAACCTTGCTCAGCCTGAAATGCTTCATGCAGACTCCCCACAATATCCCGTATTGTTCCTTATCTTAAGACTGCATCATTGTACGTGATGAGTCAATTATATTTTCCTGCTTCGGGATGGAGGGAGCGCCGCGGCAAAACAGAAAGGACCGGTCGCCATAACCGGTCCCTTGAACAACGCATATCCTGCACTTACGCCTTTTCCGCGCAACACGCCTGATCGGATGTTGAACCTGTCTTCTTGAAACAGTCCGACATCATCTCCATCTTGCTTCCGCAGCAGGCCATCATCTTCTCCCGCATCTCTTTCTTTCCCTCTTCGGTCATGTCCTTCATTCCCGCACATGAGAACATCGCAGCCATCTTCTCCCCGCAGCAGGCCATCATTTTCTTCTTGTCCTCCTCGGACATACCCTTCATGCATCCTTCCATCATCTTGCTAAACATTGCTTCCATTTCATTCCTCCTTGGTTTTGTTGTCAATTGTTCTTGGTATTCCCCGCACGGACCCCTTATAGACCATCCAGGCGCCTAAAAGAATCAATACTGCGGGCCAGAAGTAAACCGCTTGCAGCCATGAAAAATCGAGCAGTCCCGCCCTTGCCCCCAGCCAGATCAGGCCGATTGTGACCAGCAGGATGCCGATTTTCTTTTTTCGAGCAGGACTCCGTTCATGGGTCCAGGCTCTACAACACAGATTGCCGAAGTTTTTTGATGCTGCTTGATTCATTGACATGACGCTTCTCCTTTCCTTCTCCCCTGCCATGCTTGAGAAATGGCAGCGGGCGAGTTATTGTTTTTGTATATTTGTATGACTGTCGAAATATATGATAGTGCTAATATTCCGTTTGTCAAGGGATTGTTTAAGATATTTTTATGATTATGATAATGACTTGAAAATATTGATTATTTACGATGGCCCGTGAGGTATTCCACCATCATCCTGATGGTTTCTTCCACAGGCTGTCAAAGAATGGTCTGGCCCTGCCGTTCGCAGCGGACAAGGTCGGCGTTGCGGAGCTCCTTGATGTGATGGGAGATCGTGGACAGGGAAATATCAAAATTGCTGGCCACGTTGCAGACGGATGGACGCATTTCCTGATCCAGGGATGCCTTTCCCAGTCCGAGACGAATCTTTTCAAAGATGCCCAAGCGCGTTTCGTTGGATAGGGCCTTGAAGGCGGCAACAACTCGCTCCCGATCTTTCGTTGACTTTCCATTACCTGATTTTCCGGCCATGACATTACCCCCGGGGGAAATATATTTAGATGTTTATATAGTTATCGAAACATATAGTATTTTCCCGACTTTCCGTCAATCTTTTATTGTCAAGAGTTCTTCATACTTCACTGCCTCCCATTCATCTCAGCCTGATCTTCACTTCCGGTTACAGACCGTTTGTCAACATTGGTAGATGATACTTTCATTTTTGGCTGCTAATACCTTTATAGATCCTGCCCTTTTTTCAATATGCTGAATTATAAATTTGTCTCCTGCGATTTTCAAAAATCTCTTAATTCATTTCGCTTGACATAGATATTTGTTTGTTATTTCATGCAATCAGTGTCAAGAAAACTGTTGGACGACAAGAAACCCGCATAAAGAATAAGTTGTAACTCTAAGATGATTGAAATCTACCATCATGAGATTTAGGCCTGAAAGCAAAGCAGACAATAATCTGCTTGTCCGCGAAGAACAGCATATTTACACGCTCAGGTCGGATGGTAAGCTAGCACACAAGCGCAAGCGCTTCCGCCTGATAGATGCTTTTGCTGGAGCCGGAGGGATGACGTTGGGCTTTTCCAAACGTTTTGGCCATGCATTTGATCCGGTATGGGCGAATGATTTCAACAATTACTGTGTTGAAACGTACAACATAAATTTCGGCGGGCATTGTCTTTCAGGCGATATCGTGGACATCTTGAATAATCAGTCAATCACGATACCGGAAGCCGATGCGGTAATCGGCGGACCGCCATGCCAAGGGTTTAGCCTACTCAATAAGAACCGCCAAGGCGACCCTCGCAAACAGCTCTGGCGACCCTACTTCGAAATTGTTGAACGGTCCGGGGCGAAAGTCTTTGTCATGGAAAACGTCCCACAGTTGTTAGGATCATTCGAACATGGTGAGATCATCGGGACGGCTAAAGCGATGGGGTTCAGGGTTTGGGGAGATGTGCTGTGTGCGGCAGACTTCGGCGTACCTCAAACACGCCGCCGCGCTTTCATTATTGGTTGCAAGCTATTCGACCCGGCGCTTGTGTTTCCGCCACGCAAAACCCACGTCAAACCAAGTAACAACTCTGCACACCTCAACGCTCTTTTCAACCAAAACGATTTTTTGGAAGAGCCGCAAGGATGGAAGACCGTCAGAGATGCTATCGAAGATCTCCCCCCGCCTCAAGGGACTGAAATTAGAAACGTTCCTCCACCGCTTGATTTACATTTTGGCCGTAACCCTACTGAGATTAGTCGGAAGCGATACAGAGCCATCCCGCACGAGGGAATGAACCGTTTTGATTTGCAGCAAATTGCGAAGGAATTAACACCAAAATGTTGGCTTCGAAAGAAATCCGGTGGAACGGATTTATTCGGAAGACTTTGGTGGGATCGGCCTGCTTTCACGATTCGGACCGAGTTCTATAAACCGGAGAAAGGCCGTTATCTGCATCCACGGCAACATCGCCCTATTACGCACCGCGAAGCGGCGCGCTTGCAGTCATTCCCGGATGACTTCATTTTCAAAGGTACCAAGATTGAGATTGCAAAACAAATCGGCAATGCTGTTCCACCTCTTTTAGCAGCACGCGTGGCTGATGTGGTATATATGCTCTTAACTCTTAAAGACCATTGATATGACCGATGTATTCTCGCAGGAGAAAAGAAGCTGGATCATGAGCCGCGTCAAGGGCCGCGATACTAAACCTGAAATACTGGTCAGATCATTAATTCACCGCATGGGATTTCGGGCTCGTTTACACAGGCGTGACTTACCTGGGGCGCCGGACATCGTCTTACCTCGTCACGACAAAGTAATATTCGTGCATGGGTGCTTTTGGCACGGACATAAGAGTTGCCCGCGATCAAAACGACCGACAACCAATAAGACTTTTTGGAATAATAAACTTTGCGGAAACATAAAAAGGGACAAACGGTATCATCGTGAGTTACGACGGCTGGGCTGGAAAGTGTTGATTGTTTGGGAATGTGAGACAAAGAGTCCTGAAAAACTGTTACCAAAGTTGGAGAGATACTTGCATGACCACTGAGAAAAAGTACCGGAAGCAAGTTGACTCTGAAGCAATTCGCCGAAGGGTCGAAGAACTGATTCGCAATTTTGAATCTGAACTTCAAACGGTAGAACTTCGTCCGAAGGTCCTTGCCCTGGTACCGATTTTTCACAGTTTACGTGACTTGGGAAAGGCGCTGATTCCTTCCGAGTACGCATCGGCCGCGAGGGATCGGATTCTATACTATTTTCGTAAGTATCCTGGGATTGTCATAGCTGGCGACGAGTTGCTTGTCGTATCCGGTATTCAGGAGTATGCACGGCGTGTGCGTGAATTACGCGTGCAGTTAGGATGGGCTATCGCAAGCGGTGTGACGCTTAAAGAAATGAACGAAGATCAAGACGTGGATATCCCAAGTGAATTGAAAGCGATGAAGCCAAACGACTATGCGTTGCTTAATGAAGTGCAGGATCGTGATGCAGCGCACCGTTGGAACGTCGCCAATGCGATACGAAAGGAACGCGGTTCAGTCCGTGACAAGATTCTTAAGTATCTGCGGGCAAACGTCGGAAAAGCGGTCACGAATGAAGAGTTACGCTATGTCGCAGGAAATAAGACAGAATGGGCACGGCGGACCCGTGAGTTACGAACTGAGTTTGGTTGGCCTATTGTAACGAAGTCTACCGGGCGCCCGGACTTGGCTGTTGGTGTATATGTACTGCAAGCTGATCGGCAAAGTCCAGAACATGATAGGCACATACCAGACGACATACGCCGAGAAGTTCTACGTCGTGATGGATATAGATGCAAAGAGTGCGACTGGTCGCACGAAGTATGGAATCCATCTGATCCACGGCATCTTGAGTTGCATCATGTCAAATATCACGCAGATGGCGGAGAGAACTCGAAAGACAATTTAACGACCCTTTGCACGGTATGTCATGATAAGACACATAGAAGAGAAAGATGATGGTTGTCTAACACTCATAGTTGTGGCGAAAGGGGGGAAGGCTATTTAAGTTCGATATGCAGGCATACAGAATTCACAAGATAGTCATTGCCGCCGATAATGCAGAAGAAGCTTGTGCCTTCTATCGCGAGGAAATAGGCGGTACCCTGCCCGATGTGATTGAAGAACTGCCCTATTTGATCGAAGTATGCTGTGATGACGGAACCGTTAAACCCGCCAAAGCACGCATCAACGAGGAGATGGACGCCCGTAATTCCTGGCTGATCATGGGTATCCCTTGCGAACTCCACGCGCCCTTTGTCATCGGCACCCTGCCATGACAAAAAAAATAATATTGTTGACGAATAGATATATGGCCGCGGACTCTCGTCCTGTTCTATGTATGAGTATACTTCTTCACGGTCGATTTGCTTTATTTTTGTAAGAGTTAATTTCCTTGATCAGTTCAAGAGTGTCAAAGTAGACTTCATTTCGCTTGATTTTCCCCTGATCGTCAAACTGGACAAAGCAGACGCCGATGCATTCAATTATTTTACTGCCAACGGGGATTTTGGCGAGCCACTTGTTCAAGAAGCCTCCTTCCATGGGGATGGGTTCAATCTGGGTCCAAACCCAGTTCGGATTCTGTCTCAGCAGCTTTCTGAAGTAGTTTGTCAGCGCCTCCTTTCCGCGAACCCCTTTGGGAATGGTCGGATCAAGGTAAAAGGCATCATCCGAATAATAATCAGCCAAGCCTTCCGGATTATTTCCTGTCCATGCGGGCAGCCATCGCGATGCAAATTCCCTTGCTTCTTCTTTCGTCATCATTTCCCGACCCCCTTTAAGTATCAATTGCTGAGGTTAAAATAATAATGTAATAGAAGCTAAAGTGCAACAAAATGAAATTAGAAAAAGACGTCTGAAACTGTAATGGGGAGACCCGGAATGAAACAGAAAACTGATGACCAGAAGACTGCTGTAAGGCTTAAAAAGGATTTCAAGAAGTGGCATACTGATATCTACGGCTCTCAGAAAGAGCGCAAGCCCCATTTTCAGACCCTCTCCGGAATTCCCATACAACCGCTTTACACACCTCTCGATATAGCAAATATTGACTATCTCAAAGATCTGGGATTCCCCGGTTGTGAACCATACATCCGTGGCGTTCACCCAACCATGTACCGGGGAAGGGTGTGGACGCATCGACAACTGGCGGGTTTTGGTCCGCCTGAAGAGATCGAATAAACGCTATAAATTTCTTCTTCAACAGGGGGCAACGGGGATCAACGGCGTCTTCGATTACCCGACCCTGCGCGGCTACGACAGCGATGATCCGGAGGTATACGCCGATGTAGGCCGCGGCGGCGTTGCCATTGACACAATCGAGGACATGCGAGTCTTATTTGACGGCATTGCGATCGACAAGGTCAGCGTATCACTGGTCACATGTCAACCTATCTGTAATATTTCGATCCAGTCGATGTATTTTGCCAACGCCCAGCAAAAAGGATTGCCCCTGAACGTATTAACGGGGACGAGCCAGAACGACTTCCTGATGGAGACAGCCATTACAACCGCCCCGAGCGTCCTGCCGCCAAAGGCTTCCTTCAAGCTGAGCTGTGATGCCATTGAATTCTGCACACAACATGTACCACGGTGGAACCCCATCAGCTTTGCCGGCTACAATTACCGGGAAGCCGGATGCACGGCGCCCCAGGAAGTTGCATTTGTCATTTCCTGTGCCATTGCCTGTTGCGAGGAACTGATCCGGCGGGGCCTCGATATTGACAGCTTCGCTCCCAGGCTCAGCTATTTCCTCTCCGCGCACAATGATCTCTTTGAGGAAATCGCAAAGTACCGGGCTGCGCGAAGAGTCTATCACCGAATCATGAAGGCGCGGTTCGGCGCAACTGATCCACGCTCCCTGATGTTCCGGTTCCACGTGCAAACAGCCGGTGTAGCTCTCACCGCCCAGCAGCCTTTGAACAACATCGCCAGGGCTGCCTACCACGCCCTTTCCGCCGTACTGGGTGGAGCCCAGTCTGTGCATGTCGATGCTTACGATGAGGCGCTGTGCACTCCCACGGAGCTTTCGTCATTGACGGCGCTGCGCACGCAGCAGATCCTGCAGATGGAAACAGGTGTCACCAATACGGTGGATCCATTAGGCGGATCATATTTTGTGGAATCTCTGACCAATAAAATGGAGGAAGAGGTCGAAAGAATTATCTCGGAGATTGACGGCATGGGCGGTATCGTCAAGGCAGTCGAGAAGGGATGGATTCATAATGAAATAGCGTCTGCCGCTTATCAGTATCAGGTTGACATTGAATCCGGCGAGATGCCCATCGTCGGGGTGAATTGTTTTAAGATCGAAGACGAAGTCCTTCCCATAGAGCTTTTCAAGGGCCCGGAAACGCTGCTTATCCAGAAAGAGAAACTGAAGAGGAACAGGAAAGACCGAAATTCCAAGGAAGCAGCGAAGGCCCTCGATGCCATTACCGGCTGTTGCGAGCGGGATGGAAACCTTATGGAGGTCATTGTTGGCGCCGTGAAGACGCACGTTACGGAGGGAGAAATATCAAAGACTCTGAAGGCATTTTATGGGATATGGCACCCACCCCTCTTCTAATCAGTCAGGAAACTTTCCGGGAGAACAGATGATGAGCAAAAGAAAAAGGATTCTTATAGCCCGCCTCGGCATGGATGCCCACTGGAGGGGCAGCGTCGTGGTGGCAAGGGCTTTGAGGGATGCGGGGATGGAGGTGATTTATATAGGCAATCAGATGCCTGAAGGAATCGTAAAGACCGCCATTCAGGAGAGTGTGGATATTATCGGGTTAAGTTCTCTCTCCGGCAACCACATGATCCTTGCCCCGGAGGTCGTCCAGATTCTCAAAAGGGAGGGCGCGGACGACATAAAAGTAATCTTCGGGGGAACTGTGCCACCAGAGGATATTCCCCTGCTGAAGGAAGCCGGGATCTCGGAAGTGTTCGGCCCGGGCACCTCCCTTAAGAAAATCATCGATTTCGTCAACTCCATAGACTGATTGATCTGCTACAGCTTTTTTTAAACGACTTATCCCAGTGCCTCTTATCGTGAGGAGATAGGCGTTACCCTGCCATGCCGCCCAACCCACCATCCACCGGCCCTGCACAAAAGCCGCGCAGTCCTTAAACATTCCTTTCCTGTAAACTGATAAATTTCATTGTCAATTTGTTAATTCACGTATAAAATGGTCATACTATTCCAAAAATGGAATAAACAAATCTGATTTCCTTGCGGCACCGGCCGGCTGTACGATTGACCTTTCATGAGAACCATGCTTTCAGAGAAGCTTGCGAAATTTCATATCTCTTTCCGCCTGGCAATATCGACAATCCTCACCTTATTGCTTGTCGGCACCGTAGCCGTCACAGGCATTCTTTCTTACGTGAACCTCACGAGGGACACCAAAGATCTCTCCGCACAGGTTCTCGATCAGACGTCCCTGCGCATCAGTTTCTGGGTGGGAAATCTTCTTTACAAAGCCCACGATCAGAACGTAATGAACCGTTCCCTGCTGGGCACAATCAAACTGAATAAGGAAAGTCTTACAAAGCTCGCCCATTACTGGCAGAGAGTGATGGAGGCACAGCCGGTCTTCACTTTTCTTTCCGTAGACCTTGAGTCTGACGTGCTGCTCTCCATCGAGCGCATGCGCGATGGAGAGTTCACGATCCGTGAGGCTCATGTCGATAGAAAAAATCGCACAATCGATATCCTTGATTTCTGGCCCGCGGATTATCCGAAGAGAAAATTTTACGCCCGTAAGAAGATCGAGATGACGTCAACGGCGGGGCGGCCCTCCTGGTATATTAAGGCCAAAGAAGCGGGCCGCCCTATATGGACAGATGCCCGCACAATCCGCCTGGGCGCGGAAGCGTTTCCAGGCATCACCTATGCCGCGCCCTTCTATGACAAGGACGGGAAACTGCTCGGCGTCACGACAATCGATTTTAACATCACTACCATATCGGAATTTCTTGCAAAGAACAAGGTTGGCAAGGCGGGGTTCGCATTCATCATTGAAAAACCAGTCGACGGGGAGCCGCGCGTGATCGCCTACCCGAAGCCGGAAATCCTGACCCGCGCCGTAACGGACAGCCGGGGACGCACTCAATACGAATTTGTTCCAACAGGAAATCTCGGCGATGACAGGGTCGTCCGTTTCATGGAAAAGTTTTCTCAGAGTCAGTCTCAAGCATCCCGGCGCCAATCTTCGGACATTCGATTTCACCTCCGAAGGCACGGACTATTTTGGAAGTTACCATCTGATGACGGGCAAGGAACTTCCGGGATGGACCATCGCCCTGGTCATTCCCCGCGACGAGATCATGGGACCGGTCAAGCGCAACAACAGGCAGACGCTCGGAATAGGGTTGGCGAGCTTTTTCGTGATCCTGATCGTGAGCGCGTGGATTTCCATACGCATCTCAAAGCCTCTGGGAGAAATCGCGCGTGAAACGGAGGCTATCGGCCAATTCGACCTGGAGAGCCCAACCCCTGGGGCGCTCCGTATTCAAAGAAGTGGATCAGCTAATGGTGGCCACCCAAAATATGAAGTCAGGCCTGCGCTCTTTTCAGAAGTACGTGCCGGCCGATATCGTACGTGAGATCCTGGCTTCGGGTCAGGAGACAGAGCTTGGCGGCCGCAGGGAGACTCTCACAATCTTCTTTTCCGATATCAAAGGTTTTACGTCTATTTCGGAAGTTCTTTCGCCGGAATCACTCGTAGAACAGATGGCCGAATATTTGGAGGCGATGAGCCACGAGATCCGGCAAAAACCGCCGGGCACAGTCGATAAGTTTATCGGGGACAGCATCATGGCCTTCTGGGGGGCTCCCACACCCAACCCGGACCACGCACCGTCGGCGTGCCGTGCGGCGCTCCTCTGCCAGGAGCGATTGGGACATTTAAGGGAAAAGTGGAAACAGGAAGGGAAACCTCTTTTCTTCCAGCGCATCGGCATATACACGGGAGAGGTGATTGTAGGCAACATAGGCAGTGAAACACGGATGAACTACACAGTTATAGGCGACGCCGCGAATATAGCGAGTCGTCTTGAAGGCCTCAACAAGTATTACGGCACGCAGATCATCATCGGGCATAGTACGTGTGAGCTGGTGAAAGAAGAATTTATTCTTCGTCCCCTCGACCTCGTATCGGTCGTGGGCAGCACGAAAGGCATCAAGATATATGAATTGTTCGGGGAGAAAAAAAATACCGATGAACAAAAAGTCCGGGTTGCGGAACTTTGCACAACCGCACTGGAATTGTATTTGGGCAGGCGATGGAATGAAGCGATGGAGCATTATAAAAAGGTGCTGGAATTAAGTCCCGGAGATCAACCTTCCATTATGATGCTTGAGCGCTGCAGGCTGTATCTTGAAAATCCGCCGCCTGATGATTGGACCGGTATCCACCGCATTGAAAGCAAATAACATGTGCCGCCTATTTTTCCGTAGGATGGATTCAGGAAATCTGCGCGGTATGGAGAATTGAGGCTCCAGGAGAACTGAAACCAAGGAAGACGCATATAGTCTTTGCGATCTGAAAGGAAAGAGGGGCGTATCAGGCTTTGCGATGCTGCCGGATGACGCCCCCTTTTTTTGTGCTTCGGAGGTTTACGCTTCAGGTTAAGCGTTCCCACACGATGGTATTGATAGACTCCACTCCGCCGCGAAGCATGGGCGGCGTGCGCAAAACAAGCCGGTCATCCTCGAACCGAAAATAGCGCACCTGATCGGTGCCTACCCAGTTCGGGATACTGGCTGCCTCGACGCGATTAACTATTGTATTGTTCTCCGGATGGATGGACAAAGAGCCATAGTAGGCGAGATAGCCTTCGAAGGCCTCCCGCATTTCGGCATCGGATGCGGAGCGAGGGTCAACCGACGGGAATCCGGGCCGGTCAGGGTTCAGGACTTGAAAAGCGAAACGACCCGGTTCGAGGTTGGCTCGCCCCTGCGCATTCTTGCCGAAAGGGTAGCTTGTCTGCCCATCCGTGGTCCGGGCCACGCAGGAGACGAGTCGCCAAGTGCCGATAATTTTGGATGCGATGTCGGTGCTCATATCGTAACTCCTTATTTAGTTTTGAGATACTCGTTAATGATGACGTCTGATGATGCCGAGGAACCGGACACCCGCAACTCCCGGCTGATCACGGGAATCCCCTGCTGACTCTTTTCAGTGTACGGTGATGGTTTCTATATTGAGATCAGAGGTGCCCTTCTTGTCTTGGTCCGAGGCAATCCTGTTGTCCGCCTCTATGACCCAGCCGCCGCCCATCGACTTGTAAAGGTTCACGAGGGCCTGGAAGAGAACTCCTGCCGTCCGTGCCCGGGCAAGTTCCGCGTCGAAAAGGCTGCGCTCCGCATCAAGCACCTCGATGTAGCTCGTGTAGCCGTTTTCAAACCTCAGACGCGCGAAGCGAGCGTAGGTGCGCAGGGATTCGACCTGCCGCGTCTGGATATCAAGCTCCTCCCGCGATCTCCTCTGGTCAATAAGAGCGTCTTCGACTTCGCGAAAGGCCGTCTGGATGGATTGCTGATACTGAATGAGGGCCTGCCGCTGTATCGCCTCTGCCGCTTCGACCTGTCCGGCGATCGCGCCTGCCGTGAAGATCGGCACATTCAGAGGAACATTCCAGCTCCATGCTCTGGATGAACCCTGGAAGAGCGTTGAGAGGTCCGCGCTCGCATATCCATACGTGCCGGTGAGAGAAATAGTCGGGAAATAGAGTGACCGCGCCACACCGATTCTCGCATTGGCGGCGATCAGGGTCTGTTCTGCCTGGCGTATGTCCGGACGGTTGGCGAGGAGTTCTGAAGGCAGACCCGCCGGTACGGCGGGAAGGACAAGGTCATCGATCCTCTTTCCCCGTGGAATGGGACCCGGATTTCGCCCGATAAGCACACTCAGTGCATTTTCTTGTTGGCTAACGGCCTTTTCGAGAGACGGGATGATCGCGAGGGCCTGCTCATAGATTGATTTAACCTGGCTCAATTCGAGTTCGGAGATGACGCCGCCCTGGAAACGCAGCTGGAAAAGGTCATAAGACTCCTTGCGGCTCTGCGCGGTGCGTTTGGCAATCTCAAGCTGTTTGTCAAGGTCGCGGAGGTTCACGTAGGCGCTTGCCACAGAGGTCACGAGGATAAGGATAACGCCCCTTCGTCCCTCTTCCTGACTCAGGAGATCGGCACGGGACGCCTCTTTCGCCCTCCTCAGCTTGCCCCACAGGTCAATCTCCCAGCTCGCATACAGAGAAGCGGAATAGTTGTCCGCGGGGTTTATGGTGGCGTCTGTGAGAGGAGTCGCTCCGTTGTCCGTGGCCCTGCTTCTGCCCCTAACTGCTCCTGCGCCCGCCTGGGGGAAGAGGGAGGCGCGGGTTATGCCGTACCGGCCTACAAATTCTTCCACGCGCGCCGTGGCAATCATGACGTCCTTATTCTCTTTCAATGCCGTTTGAATCAGCGTGTTCAGGACGGGATCATCGAATTGCTCCCACCATGCGGCATTGCCGGTCTCTTTTGCCTCTTTTTCTTCAAAACGCCAGGATGCAGGCGTCTCGGCAGCCGGTCTCTTATAGTCCGGTCCCATCATGCAGCCGGAAAGGACAATTGCCAGAAGCGACCAGATGATAATGTTACGCATTGTCTTTTTCCTCGCTCTTCTGCCGATCATCTTTTTTTCTCCTGCGGGAGAGAACCATGACGACATAGAATGTCACGGGGATGAGAAAGACGGCGATCAGCGATGCGGTTAATGTCCCGCCCATGACGGCTGTTCCCATGATCTGCCGTGCAACGGCACCCGCTCCCGTGGATACGGCAAGGGGCAATACACCGAACAGGAACGCAAAGGATGTCATGAGGATCGGCCTGAGTCTCAGCCGTGCGCCCTCGAGGGCGGCATCCGTGATGGACATCCCCTCTTCATATTTCGTTTTCGCGAACTCGACTATGAGGATGGCATTCTTGGCAGTAAGACCGATAAGCACAATGAGGGCGATCTGGGCATAGATATTGTTCACCTGGCCGCGAAGCCATATTGCTATGAACGCGCCGAAGACTGCTACGGGCGTACTGAGAAGAACGCTGACGGGCAGCGACCAGCTTTCATACAGTGCCGCAAGGATTAGAAAGACGCACAAAAGCGAAAACCCGAAGATGACGTATGTCGGTATTCCTTCCTGGGCCTTCTTTTCCTGGAAGCTCATGCCCATGTAATCGAGACCCATTTCGCTCGGCATTGTCTGGGCAAATACTTCTTCGAGGGCTTTCATCGCCTGAGCGGAGCTATAGCCGGGTTTCGCCGTAGCGTTGATCTGGGCCGACCGATAGAGGTTATACCTCATCGTAAATTCGGGACCGGAGCGCGATTCAATCGACGTTACCGCCGAGAGAGGCACAGGATCGCCTCTTTCGTTTTGCACGAAGAACTGCCCCACTTTGTCGGCATTGTTGCGGTATTCTCCCTCCGCCTGGACATACACCTGCCATTGGCGGCCAAAGCGGTTGAAGTAATTTACGAAGTATCCCCCCATGAAGGTCTGAAGAGTCTGGTACACCTGTTTTAAATCTGTGCCCTGTTTGAGCACTTTGTCCCTGTCCACATTGATGAATATCTGAGGGACACCGGGGAGGAAGGTCGTCGTCACGCGCTCCAGTTCCGGCCTCTGGCGCGCAGCATCGAGAAATTTATTCACGTTCTCCGCAAGGTAGGGAATGTCCTTGCCGGCCCTGTCTTCAAGGACAAGTGTCACGCCGCCTGCGGTGCCGATCCCCGGGATGGCCGGGGGTGAAAAGGCAAAGGCAATCCCTTCCGGCAATTTGCCGAGTTCCCGATTGAGATGGGCCATGATGGCCTCGTACTGCTCTTCAGGCTTGTCCCGGTATTTCCACTCTTTCAGATTCACAAAGAAGAACCCGCTGTAGGTGTTCTGTACAATGCTCAGCAGGCTCACGCCGACGACAGTCGTGTAGTATTTCACTCCGGGAGTGTTCGCAAGGATCTCCTCGATCTTTTTGCATGCCGCGTCGGTACGCTGCAGAGACGCTGCATCGGGCAGGGCCAGATTAATGAACATGTACCCCTGATCTTCTTCCGGCAGGAAGCCTGCGGGAATTGCCTTGCCGATGCCGGCGGAAACGACCGTGATCCCGGCAAGGAATATAAGGCTGAGGACGCTTTTGCGGATGAGCGTGCCCGAGAAGGAGACATAGCCGTTGGTGGCACGGCCAAAGGCGCGGTTGAAAAGGCTATAGAATTTTTCCAGCGGTCCGTGCGAATCCGACTTCGGTTTGAGCAGGAGTGCGCACAAGGCCGGGCTTAAGGACAGCGCATTAAATGTCGAGATGAGAACCGAGATGGCGATTGTCGCCGCAAACTGCTGGTAGAGCCGGCCCGTGATCCCAGGTATAAAAATTGTGGGGATGAAAACCGCGGACAGGACCAGCGCAATGGCTATCATCGGCCCTGATACTTCTTCCATTGTCTTGAGCGCCGCCTCTTTCGGGGCCATCCCTTCATCCATGTGCCGTTCCACCGCCTCCACCACGATAATGGCGTTATCAACAACCAGTCCTATGGCGAGGACCAGGCCGAAGATGGACAGGGTATTAATTGAGAACCCGAAAAAGGGGAAGAAGGCAAACGTGCCTATGAGGGAGACCGGAACAGCAATTGTTGGAATGAGGGTCGGCCTCCAGCCTTGCAGAAATATGAAAACAACGATGATGACGAGGATTATGGCGATAATGAGAGTCTTGACAATCTCACTTATTCCTTCGGTGATTGCCCTTGTCGTGTCGAGACCCAGCGCATAGTCCAGATCGGCGGGAAAGCGCTCCCGGGCCTCTTCCATTACCTTTCTGGCGCCTTGGGCAGCCGCTATTGCATTCGTCCCGGGCAACTGGTAAACGGCGATATTGGCGGCCGGTTTGCCGTTTAGCCTGCCCCTGATGTTATAAACCTGCGTCCCCAGATCGATACGGGCTACGTCTTTCAGGCGGACAATCGATCCGTCAGGATTCGCCCGGATAATGATCTGGCCGAATTCCTGCTCTGAGATGAGGCGACCCTGGGCGCGGACCGCATAAGTAAATTCCTGCCCGGGAGGGGAAGGCTCGGCGCCGATCTGCCCGGCCGGATTTACCGTATTCTGCTTCTGGATGGCGTCGATGATCTGAGGGACTGTGATGCTGAGTTTTGCCAGGGTATCGGGCCTGACCCAGATGCGTATGGAGTACTGGCCTGCCCCGAATATCGAAACCATGGCGACGCCGGGGACGCGCAGCAACTGGTCGCTGAGATTGATGTAGGCATAATTTGCAAGAAAAGCGGCATCGTGTGTTTCATTCGGCGAATACAGGGAGAAGATCATCAACGGTGCAAACCTGGATTTCTGGACAGTGACTCCGTAATTGCGCACGTCCAGCGGAAGCATCGGCTCCGCCTGATTCTGCCGTATCTGAGTGAGAACCTGGTCTGTATTCGGATTGGTCGCGACATCAAAAGATACGATGAGTCTCATTATGCCGATGTTGGAGTTCAGCGAAAACATGTAATTCATGTTGTCAACACCGCTCAGCTGCTGCTCGATGGGGGTGGCTACCGACTGCTCCACCGTCAACGCATCGGCGCCCACATACATGGTGTTGATTTGGATCTCCGGCGGGACTATTTCGGGAAATTGTGAGACGGGCAGTTGCACGAGCGCGACGGCTCCAACAATGACAAACATGATGGATATGACCATCGCAACGATAGGACGGTTAATAAAAAACTTCGCCACGCCGCTCTACCTCTTCTCCGCCTGGGATTGCGCCGGCGGCGTCGCCTCGGCCTTTTTCGCCTCATTAGTTGCGGACTGAGGTGTGGATCCATAGGGGGTCGGATTTACGGTTATGCCATCCCTGACCTTCTGTACGCCTTCTGCCACGACCCGCTCTCCGGCCTTCAGCCCTTCGTCAATTACCCACATGTCATCAACACGTTCAGCCACTTTGACGGGCCGTATCTCCACTTTGTTATTCGCATCCACCACTGCAATCTGATAACTGCCCTGAAGCTCCATGACTGCCCGCTGGGGTATCAGCAGTGCTTTCTTGATCTTGATCCTGGCGCGAATCTTGGCAAATTGCCCGGGGCGCAGAATATTACCGGGATTCTTGAAGATGGCTGCGACTCTGATGGTTCCTGTCTTCACGTCCACCTGTCGGTCGGCAAGGGTGAACTTCCCCTTATAACGATAAACACTTCCATCGGAGAGGATCATCTCCAGAGGGTTGTCTTTAAAACCGTTCGGGCCCTTGCCCGTTGCTATGAGATATTCCTGCTCGCCAACGGAAATATAGACCTTGATGGGGTCCACTGTAGAGACCGTTGTCAGTTCCTCTATCACTCCAGGGCCGACCAGATTCCCGATCTGTGTCTTGGCGATGCCGGCAATGCCGTAAATAGGGGAAATGATCTTTGTGAAATCCGTGTCCAGCCTGGCTTTCTCAACCACTGCCTCTGCAGAAATCACTGCGGCATGGGCTGCCTGTTCCTGCCCCGTGGCATCATCCAGATCTTTCTTGCTGACGGCATTTTGTTCCGCGAGCGGTATAATCCTGGTCAGATTTGCCTTGGCCGTCGACCACCGCGCCTTCTGCTCGCCCAGTTGCCCTTTAGCCTGATCGAGGGCAGCCTTAAAAGTGCGCTGATCAATCTCGAAGAGGATCTGCCCCTTCTTGACAAAATCGCCTTCATGATAGTTCTGCTTGATGAGGTAGCCCTGAACCTGGGGGCGGATCACGGCATTTACCATGCCGTCGGTAGTGCCGATCCATTCAGAATACATAGGTACGTCTTTCTGGACGACGGCCGCAACTTGCACGGTGGGTGGGGTTGGATTATTGCTTTTTTGTTCTCTACTACAGCCTGAAATAAAGAAAGAGATCGAGCCTACGGCTATAACTGCAAGGACACAAGCATGGCGTAATTTTGTTTTTTTACCTTTCATTGACATAAAAAATTCCTCAATGCCTCTCTCTCGGACTGGAGAGATGTAATTTCAGAATTGATTGTGCAGGTTCCCATAGGCATATTATCTAATTAATCAGAATCATTGATAAGGGCCGCCTTTTGAGTGTGGGGAGTATATTTGAACGTGTTCTTATATGTCAAGAAAATTTGGCTGCATGCTTCAGTGCAGTCACTGATTGACTGATATTGAGAACTATGAAAGATTACAAACGATAGTCATGGCTACCGGGAAACTTTAATGTAAACGGAGAAAACGAATCTCAACCTGCTGTATCGGCAGAGACAGGCCTACCGACTCAGAATACAAAAGCTATGAGTATTCAAGCACTGTTCTTAGTTATGTCGGCAGCATTGTTGCATGCTGTCTGGAATCTTATCTTTAAAAAAACAAATGGCCGCCTTCCTCTTGTCTGGTTGGTTTCTTTGGCTTCCGCAGTCATCTATCTTCCGTTTGTCATCTGGCAACTGATACAAAGTCAGGCATCATTGACAGCCGTCATGTATGGTTTTGCATTAGCAAGCGCCGTACTTCATTTGTTATATTTTATTGCCCTGCAAGTCGGTTACAGAAAAGCGGACCTTTCAGTCGTATATCCTATGGCACGAGGAACCGGGCCATTGCTTTCAGTAATAGGCGCCGTGTTATTCTTTGGAGAAAGACCGGGTTGGATGGCCATTTTCGGCATAATATTGATTGTAGCCGGTGTTTTTATAATGACTGGATTTAGATTGAGCTTATCCGACAATGAAAGATTGAAAACCGGAATTATTTACGGAACCATTACGGGTTTGTTTATTGCCGCATACACACTATGGGATAAAATAGCTGTAACGGACTATAATATTTCAGCATTGATTCTCACATTTGCATCAATGGTTTTGCCATTATTAGTACTGCTTCCCACAGCAGTAAGAGAAAGACAGGAAATAAGGCGTGAGATACAACAACACTGGAAACATATTGTCGCCATAGCAGTGTTCGCGCCACTTTCCTTTATTCTCGTTCTGACGGCACTGAAAACAACTCCCGTAAGTTATGTGGCTCCGGCACGCGAACTTAGCATTGTTTTCGGCGTATTTTTCGGGGCCAATATTTTGAAGGAAGCAGATGCAAAAAAGAGATTTGTTGCTGCAATCATAATGATCATAGGCATATCGTTCTTGGCGACAAGTTAGGCAGACGAAGAAGATTTCTTGTTCAGTTCTTCCCGTAACAGACATCCGATATACAAGGAATGTTATTTGAAAGAAAGCATGTCCGTGAAAGGTCCTAAATTCTCACCCATGGAAGAGCGATTTCTGCGAAAAGATTCTTTCCTGATATTGTATTTCAATTTTGAACCTTTCGTGCAATATTACGCAAGAACATAGACGGAGCGATAAGGCGAAAGAAAAATGAAAGAACGTATGAAAGCTTTTTGGGGACTCATTTTCGTCGTGATCTTAGTTATTCCTTATACCTTCGGCGTCTGGGATGATTATGGATATATATATGTCGTAGGGGCAGCCGTCGCTTTATTAATGGTCGCGATTTTAGGACGCCATGTCACCCCAACCTTCTGGTGGCGGGGCTTAAGAAAAAAGAACAACAAGAAGAATAATAAAGATAAGGGCGTTTAGAGGTTCTTCCAACTTTTTTTACTAACCGAAAATCGAGGAATCCCAGGTGGATACAGCAAGCGCTCAAGGGGAATCAGTTGGCAATATTAATCGCTATATGCTGATTGGCTTCCATGCTAAGCATAAACTTATTCCAACGGCACTAATAATATCTGCACGGGAGGATTATATGAAAGCCATTCGTTGCGCCTGCCGCTATAGAGATTTCAAGAAATGGACAACAGCTACCTTATCAGCCATTTTGTCTCTGATGTGCCTCTACGCGCCCCTAGAGGCCAAGACCAGCATCGCCATCATGCCATTTGAGAGAGACAATGTGCGTACAGAGGATTACAACACGATCTCTCAGAATTTCATGGCCCGGCTGCTAGAATCAAAAAAGTATACGATCGTGGACAGACAGGTCATCGATAAAGTTTTACAGGAGCAGTCACTCAGTCAGTCCGGGGTTATAGATCATAATTCATTGGTCACTTTAGGCAAGTTGATCGGCGCGGATAAAATCGTCAAGGGGAGAATTTATTATACTGCCATGAAAGAATATGCCGTGCAGATTGAGGTCGTCGATATCACCACCGCAAGGATTGAATTCTCGGCTACATGGAAGGATTTGAAACTGGTCAACCCCGGGACATGGTCCGCAGGCAGCATAATCAGCCGTTATGCTTTGCTTGGCGCCGTGGTCGGAGTGGCGGACAGCATAGTTGTCGTGTCTCTTGGTGAAAATGATGGCGTCCGCAAAGGCGAGCGGCTATTCTGGGCGCGAATGAAAACTATCAAAGATGCCAAAGGAACAGTTATTTTTTCAAAGGTTGAACGCCAGGGCAAACTGGTCGTGGATGATGTTGCTGCCTCCACTTCGGTTGTGAGTACAAGTGAGGCGTTGATACCGGGCACGCTTCCAAAAGCTGATGATATTGTGTCCACCGAACCAATCCCCTTCAAGCAGGCCAGCGTCATGCGTACGCCTTATTTTCCCAACTTCGCTCGAGGGCGCCTTATTCTGAATGATGACATGGAAAAGATTAAGTACCTCGCGCCGGTCAACAGCAAAGGCGATGCTTACATTGATGGAAAGCTTTCGCTGAATGCCACGGCCCTCAATACCGGTCAAGCCGTAGCCTCTTATCCGGCTCCTTTTAACGAGCTGAGGGATTTTGTAGTTGAATGGGAAATGGAGTATAAGTTGTATAAACTCGGCGGCATCAACTGCGGCGTATACATCCGCAGCAATCTTGTCCAGGGCAATCAGGATTCCTACTGTTTAATGGCAAGCGACGACGGCCGTTTCTTCATCGGCTATTATAAAGGGTCGGTATTAACCTATGTCATCAAACCGGAAAGCTGCCCGCATCTTAACCGCGGCGGAAAGATAAATCGCTTCAAGATCGTGGCTAAAGGTGCGCAATTCGACGTATACATCAACGACAACTATGTCGTCTCATTTGAAGATGAAAAATACGACCAGGGCGGAATTTCTCTTATAACTACCGTCAAGAATCACGTCATGTTCGATAATGTGAAAATTTGGGAGTTTTAGGCTAAATAATGGGCGCCAAATGAAGAAAGGCAGAGCTAATTGCTCTGCCTTTCTGCTGAGAGTTAAAAATTAGTTTACCCTTTAAACGTCCTCCTCACTCACGCAACCCAAATTAAACCAAGACCAAGAAGATGCATGGTGGTGGTTTCTGGGGTCATGGCATGTGTTATCAAGTTAAAACTACTGGTTCATTGCCAAGGTTGAGAGCAACATATTCATTTCCTCCCGAACTTGGGTTACTGCTACCGGAAATGCTATGTTTTTATGGTTTACGGTATGAGTCCAATGAGACTCCGCAAAATGGGCAAAAGCGAATTCTTGATGAAACGGCAAGAGGCCTGCCCGGGTAGTTTACCGCACAACCAATGCGACCCCGGCACTGTGGGCAACTGAGGCCCAACTCCAGAAACGTGATAGCTCCCATGGAAACAGCAAATCCAATCAACGCCACGTAGGACATGACTGTGTAAACGGGACTTATAAATAAACTTACGGTGAATAGAGCCATTCCTAAAAACATTGCGATTGCGGCTTTACGCTTTTGAGTATTCAGTATCTCCCGTATCTTCATAGCCCTCATGTGATGTTGACCTCCCAAATCTTGTTTGCCTTTCACAATTAATTGCGAGAAATTTTTCTAATGACAAAAGAGGGATGAGGTATAACCCCCCTCGACATGGAAGCATACCAAAAGTTAACTTCTCGTAATCCCGCCGTTCGCGTCAATAGTGAAGGTTGAACCGCCACCGACATGCGAAGCCTGTAGTGTAAAATTTCCTATCGTTCCACCACCACCCACAGTTATCGGTATGTTGCCGTCAACTTTATAACCGTAGCCTGTTAAAGCAGCCTCATTAGCAATTACTCCCCCCGGAGAATCGGTGAAGAAAGCTTCTGCTACCGTATAGGCATTTCTCACTGCCGAGTTCGCTGACGCGGAGAAACCTCTTTGCCTGTAAACCACGTACTGCGGGATAGCAATAGCTGCCAGGATACCTATGATCGCAATAACGATCATTAATTCGACAAGCGTAAAACCTTTCTGTCCTCTCTTCTTGTAAAATGCGCGAATCATCCTCATCTCTCCTTTCAATTTGCGCTTAGTACGAATATCTTGATGAGACAATTCCAGTTTCCTGGTCTGCAGTATAAACTAATCTTTACTACCATCATCCTTGTCAGAAAAATTATATTATCCGAAGAAGCACAATTCAGATAACGTCAACAAACCAGCTAGCAACTACCATACCAAATAATTGCCTATAGCAATTTTTGAACAGAAATTGCCTTTTCCCCTTTGATTATCACCTGTTAAACATCAATATATATTTGCTGAACTGCTTGCATTTGAGAACCCCTAAACGAAAAGCAGAGATTTTCACCAATTGTCCGTCAATTTCGCATGCCGCATATTCGTTTAATTATTGTGCCATCTGCCATGAAATCAGAAATTTTCGAGGGGATCAAGCAGGTGAAAGAAAACCCGCTCACTGAGGCGGGCGGGGTTTCAGTGATTTAGCTCCAAAAGTCAGCACGGTTCGAGATTATCGTTGCGCTGATTGATTTGCTGCATGCCTTGTAACGTCCTGGTGTTGCCAGAAACGAGAGCATCCTTCAGCGGTTTGGCAGTCCGTATACCCTTGCATACACCAGTTGTAGAGCTTTTCCTCGCAGGCCGCATTGGAACCATTGTTGGTGCAGCCTGCTTGCGTGTTCTCTTGTAAAGTATAAACCCGATTGACGCACGTCTGTGCCGTATACGAATATTGATTGACGAGGACCACAAGGAGGTCGTCATGAAGATAAGCGCGCGTAATGTACTCAGGCAGATTATGTTTAAGTTAATGCGTCCTGCGATTCCCTCAGATGGGCAATCCTGAAAAAGTAGCAATTGGATTTTTTGTTTAATCCTTCCTGTACTATTTATTTTGGAGCTGTCCCCGAGAATGCAGCATTTTAGGTGTAAATCTTCTTTTATGCTGAAACCAGAGACTATTTTCTAAGGCAATTCTCGCTTGACTTTCCAGTCGCATGTACGAGAAAATGCAAACACGTTTTTCTTCGTTGCTCAGTAAACACATCAACCTTCTTTCCAACATTCTGGAGTTCGCTGTGAAAATGAGTTTCCAGAAACGCTCTTATTCAAAGGAGTCTGAAAATGTCCACGATACTTAGATTTAAATGGTTAGCGATATTGGTCCTGTTTCTGACTTTAGTGCAACCCAGTCTGGCGGATGATAGCTCCAAACTTCTTGGCATATGGAAATTGGTTTCCTTCGAAGCTGAGATGCAAGCAACCGGCCAAAAAGAGCCCGTTATGGGGCAAAAACCGACAGGATATGTAATCTTCGCTCCCGAGGGGCGGGCCTTTTTCATCCTGACGGGAGAAGGGCGGAAGCCGGCGAAAACAGCTCAGGAACGTGCTGCCCTGCTGAACAGCCTGATTTCTTATACGGGTATGTACCGTGTAGAAGGGGATAAATGGATTACTACGGTCGATGTTGCCTGGAACCCGGAATTCGTAGGCACCGAGCAGGCCCGTTTTTTCAAGGTGGACGGCGATCGTCTTCAGGTCCTTACGACATGGGGGGTTCATCCCAACTGGCCGGAAAAGGGAACTCAACGGAGGATTCTCACATTCGAGCGGGTGAAATAGATACTGACAACATCACAAAAGGAGGGATTTATGGAAACGGGAATAACTCGTAGAGATTTTTTGTATGCGACCGCATCCACAGGTGCCGTTCTGTTTGCGGGTAATTTCCTGCAAGGTGTATCATGGGCGCAGGGAACGGTCAGGATTCCAGAAGCCGAAAAAATCGTAATTACGGTTATTACGGATAACTTGGTTGACGCCATAAGAAAAGACTATAAGATTGCCAAGAGACTCACGCGTGTTAATTCTCCCTTAGATGTTGCCCCGCACGGCGAGCACGGTTTGGCCTATCAGATTGAAACCATAATCGGCGGGAAACCACACTCCTGTCTTTTCGATTTTGCCGCAGATGCCCATGGGGTAATGAAAAACATGGATCTCCTGAAAATTGATCTCACGAAAATAGAAGCCCTTGGTATAAGCCACGATCATTGGGATCATCAGACGGCCTTTCTTGAAATCATGAAAGCAAAAAAAGACCAATTCCGGAAGGGAATTCCTCTATATGTCGGAGAGCAAATGTTTGCGGGGACGTACCAGCGGCTGCCGGATGGAAAAATTATCAGTCTTCTTGCCTTGAATCGATCAGATGTTGAAGCCCTGGGCATTGTCAGGATCGTCGAGATACAGGACCCCACCCCAATCATACCCGGGGCATATTTAACGGGAAAAGTCGAACAGGTAACAGATTATGAAAAGATTCCGCCTTCGTTCGTGGCCAAAAAGGGAAATGAGTATGTGCAGGAACACTTCCCGGGTGAACAAGCTGTGATTCTGAATGCCAAAGGAAAGGGGCTTGTAGTGCTTTCTGCATGCGCTCATAGGGGGATCGTGAATACGGTAAAACATGCCCAGAAAATGACCGGAATTGAAAGAGTTTACCTGGTTATGGGGGGATTTCATCTAACCAACGCTAGACCGGAGGTGATTAAGAAAACGGTTGCGGACATCAAGGCCATCAATCCGCAGTATATTGTCCCCACGCATTGTACCGGTTTTGAAGCCATAACAACCTTTAATAGAGAGATGCCCGATCAGTTCATCCTTAACACGGCGGGCACACGTTACGTTATAACATGATGAACATTTCCATCAATGGCCATTAGGAAATTCGAAATTAAAATATCCGGAGGTGAGAAAAAATAACTAATTTGTGTCAGCATCTTTGTTAACTGACGGTATAGCCTACGAATATTTATGAGAGGCGGAGCTCCGATATGACGTCCGGAGTCTCGCCTCATCTAACTCCATGGTAGACCCGCAGCGAACGGTACAGGTAAAAAAACAAATTCCGCTCGCTGCAACGGCGGGATTTAAGAAATCTATTCGTGTCACGGGCAAGGACACATTACGTTTTCGGCTTTTTCCAGAATGGACCGGTCTTGCCGATCTCTTTCATGCCCAGGATCATCTCACGGGCGTATTCATGCATGTGTGACAAATAGTCCTCATCCATCCGCCTCTTGAAGAAAGGCCCGGAGAATAGTTTGCGCAATTGGTCCAGTGACAGGATGCCCTCGTCGGTGCCTTGGACAAAGGACTTCGAGTTGCGGACGTGCTCTTCCGACCGGAAGAGATTCATGGTGCTTCAGGCATAACCCGCGTCTTCAAACCATTTCCAGAAGGGCACGGCTACATAGGCCGTGTACCCTGAGGCTTCGTCGTTCAAAACGATCCCGTCCCGGATGACCACACGGAGAGGTTCACCGCAGTCCAGACAGGGGAAATCCACCGTCATTGCCTTGCCAGGGAATAGCCAGCTGACCGCCAGCGATTCGAATGCTCACTGGCCGAACCATTTCTGCTGACCGTCGATGGTGATCCGATATTGGGTCGGTAGGTTGTTGAAGGGAGCAAAGGACACGATGAGGTCGGTGCGGGGATACTGCCATGCGGGGATTCCCGAGGAGAACAGGTCATGCATGACCTTCCGTCCTTCCTCAACGGGAAGTCCAAGTTCTTGGGCAAGCTCCGTGTAAAAGGGCGCCTGCCCGGTTTTCACCATTCGTTTCATGATGGCGTGAAACGCCTTCTCCAGCATTGGGGGTGCACTCATGTTATTTCCTCCTTTAGATTTCCGTTTTTCAAATTCCCTGTTCAGATAAAATTTTATCTACACTTCCTTCATAAACTCAGCCGACGTCATAATCTTGAAAAGGGGATAAAGCGGGTTGTTGCGGTACAGGCTCAATGTTGTTTCATGAATTTCCCTCGTGAAGGCAGCGCAGCAGTCTTCGAGGATATAGGCCTGGAAGTCATTAGACAGGGCGTCAAGCGCGGTTACAAGGACGCACCAGTGGGTGCTTATGCCGCAGATCGCAATCGTGTCCACTCCGTGCAGCCTGAGAATCTGATCCATATCCGTTTTGTAGAAGGCGCTGAATCTGCGCTTGGGGCTGTAAATGTCCGTAGGAGACTGAATCAAGAGCTCCGTTACTTCTGCGTCCCTTGTCCCGCGGATGGAGCGCTCTTTCATCTTTCCACCGAAGATGAAGTCTCCTTTTAGAAAACTATCCATGGAAAAAATCACCGGGATGGACTTGCGGCGGGCAAATTCAGTAAGACGGTTGATATTCGGGCAAATTGCACGACCAAGTGGGGTAATGGGAAAGCCCGGTTCAGCTTCCAATGAGTCCTTAAGCATATCGACGATAACAATTGCAGGTTTCATTCGCAACTCCTCAAACACAGTCAAAAAAATCTTCATCCATCATTGCCATCTTCAGGAGAAGATTAATGCCCAGAATATGTGACCCAGTATGACTAAGCCAAGCAGCAGACTTCCGAGGCCGAAGGCCGCCGAGATGAGTTTCAGCGGGATACTGGGATATTCTCTCTTGAGGGTTTCCAGTCTCCCGCTCTCCTTCAAGCGTTCATATTCGAGAGACCTCTGCTCCTCAAGCTCCGCGATCCTGTAAGTGCCCGTGAAGATGATTCCATCCATGGGGAATTTGGTCGGTATGAAATGGGTGTTGAAAAAATGCACCGTAAAGATGAAGAGCGCCGCGAGCAAGGCTTCTTCGGAGTGCACGAGGGACGCCACATTGAGAACCCATCCGGGCACGATATAGGATGACCATTCCGGTTTCCAGAGGAGCAACCCGGATCCCCCGATAGCAAACATCCCCCAGAAGACGGCCCAGAAGTCAAACTTCTCCCAGTAAGTCCACCTCTCAAATTTCGGCATCTCACCGCGGTTAAAGAACCATCTATTCATCGCTTTGATGTCCTCCCAGTCCTTCCTGTTGGGAAAGAGGGATTCCGGCCCGAATAGGCGTTGAGCCCAATCCTGGTGTCCCCGCCCCTTGGGAAAAAGGAACCGGAACGACATCCAGACAACATAGACGACTATAGCTATCAGGAGGAGGGCCGAAGCGCGGTGGAAAAATCCTGCCTGATGCGCACCGCCCCACAGACGGATGAGTATCTTGGACCAGGCGGCATCGTGATACTTCAGGGGAAAACCGGTCAATACCAGGGTGAAGAAGGACAGGATCAGGAGAACGTGCATGATCCGCTCTCTCACAGAAAAGCGCTGCACCTGCTGCAGCTCCTCACCCTTCGCAAGGAGCGCCTGTGCCACGATCCCCAGTTTTTCCATGCGGTGTTTTTCCCAGTACGTCTTCCGCCACCATAGGAATGTGTGCCCCCAGAAGAAGAACAGGGTGCCCGCAAGGAGGGCGGACATAAAGACAAACGTCCAGAAGAGGGAAGGATAATGCTTCCGGTCACGGTAATCAGGATGGGCCTTGTACTCCACGAATCTCGGCTTAAACCCCGTGTGGCAGCGACCGCAGTTATTGATCAGGTTGCGGGGGTTGATGCTGGACCGGGGATCATCCTTTGGAAGAATGTCATGAGAGGTGTGACAGTCCGCGCATCCTGCCACCAAGGTGGGATAGCCGATATCTTCGACCTTCCCGTGATACGTCTGTTCATAATAAGCAACTATGTCCGCAGAGAGGTTATTTCTTTTCATCATGGCCCTGTCGGCGTGACAGTGTTTGCATTTCTGATTGTAAAATTCTCTTGCCTCCGCAGGGTACTTCTCCAACGACGTGTGGAATACACGCGTGCTGTGGAGACCGTGACAGTCGGAGCATGTAGCCGCATCCTCATTGCCTTTGAGGACGGCTTCGCCGTGGCCGGAAGCCACATACTCGTCATTCCCGTGGCACTCGGTACATTTTTCGATTATCGCCTTTTTGATGTTCTTGCGATCGGCATTTGCTTTGACGGCATGGATGTTCTGGTGGCAGTCGTAACATTGGAAATCCAGTTCGATGTAATGGAAATTTTGCTTGTATTCGCGGGCGATGTCCTCATGACAATTTCCGCAGGAGATAAGCGTTGGTTTCTCTTTACCAGTCATATGATTGTCGAGATTACGGAAGTCCACGTGACAACTCGTGCAACTGTTATTCCCGTGGACCGACGCGGGAAATTCCGCACGGAAAAGATAATCGTCATGGCAGACCTCGCAGTCCGGAGTCCTGCCAAATGCCTGCCTTTCCGTGAAAAACAAAACGGTGAGCAAGAGCGCTCCTGCCCCGACGAGACAGAGAAATGATACGATCCTGTGGCGGCGGAAATAATTCATGATCCTTCCCGTGCTTCTGCTTCCTGAATGTCTCTCTCAGTTCCTGACTATTTTTTCTTCTCTTTGGAAAGCATGGCCTCCCATTTGGTCATACCGCCAAAGAGCCTCTTCACCTGAAACCCCTTCCGCTTCAGATAGCTTGCAGCAATCAGGGTGCGGAATCCCCTGTTATCGACCACAATAAACAAACGATTCAGGGGAAGCTCTTGATAACGTCTATGCAACTGGTAAAGGGGAATGTTGACGGCGCCTTCGATGTGCGCCTGGTTAAATGCCTTTTCCGTGCGTATGTCCAGAAGCACAAAATCTCTTTTTTCCGTAAGCCACTGCCGAAGCACCTGGGGCGTGACGGCCTGAATCGCCATACGGGGAATTCTCTCCTCCGTCACCACTTCATAGCCCGCTCTTTTCCAGGCCGGAATGCCCCCCTCCAGAACAAATACGTTCGTATACCCATGCTTGCTGGCCGCATCTGCGGACTCACAGCTTCTCTGTGACAATTCGCTTTCACAATAGAAGACCAAAGGCTTATTTTTGTCGGCGGGAAGCATGGAGATCTTGGACGCAAACTCTTCCGCAGCGATACACAGTGACCCGGGGATTCTGTGGTCGAGGCATTCGATGTGACTCATAGTATCGACCAGCACGGGCTTCTCCTTCGAGCCCATCATCTCTTGGAGGGCTTGCGGCTGGATCGCCTTCCAGCCTTTTTCCGCGGCCCATGTCCAGAAAGAAACTGCCACAATTACCAAGAGGATGATTGCGAGGAATAAACGCTTCCCGACAAGATTCATTACTTCCAAACTCCTTCCAGTCCTCCAGTCATAGCGTCCGCGGAATTCCGTTACTCGTAGGCGGGTATGTTGCGAATACCCCACTCATACATCTGCGGTTCTGCGTTCGGCTCTTTCGGCACCGGATAATTCTCCTTGAGAAAACGCCCTGTATTCAAAACCGTCATCTTTGTAAAAAAGGCTGCTGTATCCCCGTGACAATCCAGACAACCGTCAGTGGCTCCCTTTGCCCCGTAGGTCTTCTTTTTTTCCACAGGCAGGACATTGTGGAAGACCGGGTATGAAACTTTGTTGATCGCCGGTGGAATCTCAGCGGATGCTAGCTTTCCATGCCGCATTTCGTACAGTCTGTTGGCGACCAGGACGACATTCTTATATCCCATATCCGACAAGGCCTTTATCATGCGCCCGATATCTTTTTCCGTAGCTACGGTAGGCTCCATCATCTTTTCGCCTCTCGCGTTCTTGATTTCAACCACGGTGAGGCCCTTGAGTCCGCTCAAGGCATGGCTGACGTGACGCAGGCTTATCGGCTTGACCTCTCCCGCCTCCAGCCTCTCTCCAAACCACTGTGATCCTCTGTAATAAGCTCCCGATGCGGGTTTACGGACCTCCTTAGGACTTTCAGATGATTTCAGTTTTCCCTGCCGAATCTCATAGAGTCGATTGGCAACAAAGACGACATCCCGATATCCCATGTCGGACAGAGCCTTTATGGCAAGACGGATGTCCTTTCCCGTGGCGACGGCAGGTTCCATCACTTTTCTTCCTCTCGCGTCTTTGCCTTCCGCGGACGTAATCCCCTCCAGGCTCCTGAAGGCCTGAAGCACATACTGGAGGCTGATCGGCTTGATATCCCCGTTATCCTGCTTTTCTCCAAACCATTGGTAACCCTTCTGATAGGCCGGGAATGCAGGTCCGCGAACTGTCGGAGGCATCTCAGAGAAAGTAACCTTTTCCTGTCGCACCTCGTAGATACGGTCCGAGACGAAGGCTACGTTCCTGAATCCCATATCCGACAAGGCCTTGACCATGAGACGGATATCCGCATCCGTGGCAACGGTGGGTTCCTTTACCTTCTCGCCTCTTGCATTCTTGACCTCAACCACCGTCAGACCTTTCAGGCCTCTTGCGGCATGTTGCACATAACGGAGACTTATCGGCCTGACCTCTCCATCTTTTAGCTTTTCTCCAAACCACTGAGACACCCTGGGCACATGAGGAATGTACCTTTCGCCATCCCCTTTGATTCTCTCATAACGCGTAACCCATGGTTTCCATGGTTCTGCGGCCAGCCTGATGACGTCATCTTGCCTGCTTGTCATCTCCAGATTATCCGCTGTATACCAGATTTGATCACCCGTACTCACATCACCTAGATAAATGCCCTTGCCGGGCTGTCCCGTTGCATGGCATACGGAACAGTGGAGAAGATAAAAATGAAACTCTCCCCGGGGAAATTTTTCTTTGTGTACCTTCGAGGGATTTTTTATCTCCTTCGGCAGATCCGCCCGAACCTGACGATACTGGCCCTCCAGATGACATGCCACGCATGTTTTCATTCCGACTCCGTCAAGTTTTTTTTTCAGGGTTCCTTCGGGAGACCAGCCCTTGGCGATCTGGTGTCTCAGACGCTGCGCCTTCGTGTTCCCCGTGAGCCCGTGACAATCGGTGCATTGGAATCCCGCCGCAATATGAACATCATAGGGGGCGGTATAGTGCGTCCCTGATTTTCTGGCCTCCATATCTCCGTGGCATTGTAGGCAATTTTTTGAGCCCACCTTTTTGTTGATCATGCTGCCCTTCAACTTCCCTTCCTTCGTAAATAGATTCCCGTTTCCCCAAAGATACTGAACGGCGGGTCTTCTGGAAAAGTTCCATGTCCCGGAAAGAAACGCGGTATGGTTCGGTCCGGCGGTCGCGTCTCTGTAAGAGAAAACCGCTCCCGAAATTTCGCCGAGTCCCGCGCCGGCGACTGCGGCCCATCCATAGTTTCTTTTGCTGATCTGGATATTTCTCCTGTCCATGCGGTAACCGGACATGTGGCAAAGCAGGCAGTCCCCTTCGAGGACGCCGCTCTCCCGGAAGTGGCTTCGTCTGTCAGGCGTATAGTTGGAGCTGTAATCTCCGTCAAACGGTATGTTGTTCTGGAACTCTCCTTGCGTCAGGGTCTTCGATAAATCGGGCTTGCCTCCGGGTTTCCTCCCATACTCAAGGGGACCACCTCCTGGATGGGTCCACCCGCAGGCGAAGGACAGCGTCCTGCCATCCGGAGTCATCTTTCCCTCGGCCCCGATCCAGTCATAGGTTGAGAGATCCACCTCTCTCAGGCTTTCGTTTTTCTTCCTGGCGACACGGCCGGAAGAGATTCCGGGCGTTCAACCTTTACCGAAAATACCAGGTGAGAGGATCCAGGGATGACGTTTGTCATAGTCGTCCCTCATCTCATCAAAACCCTGCTGGAAGTGATATCCGGCGGTGATCGATGCGTAGCCGTGACAAGTCCCGCACGTCCTCTTGGGACTGTAGGCGTCAGAAGAATTCCGTGAAGGGGTTATGTTCTCCCCCAGTCCGTTCTTAAGCCAGATATTCTTGTGGCGCCACTCTGCTCCCTCCAAGTTACCTATGGCCAGGAGCAGAATAAAACAAACGATGACGCCGCCCTTCCACCCAAGGTTCATGTAGTCTCTCTCTTTACCGCTCCCACTTTGGTTGCGGCATGTGCAGTATCAGAGCTCTTACGGCTCAATCTGTGCCGCTGGATCCTTAGCCCATTCCATCATCGAGCCGTCGTACACTTTTACATCCTTATACCCCAGCAAATCATGGAGCATGAACCACCAGCCGGTACAGAATTTGCCGGTATCACAATAGATGATGATTTCCTTGGCAAGATCAGCCCCCACTACCGGAGCGGCAATAGCGGAGAGTTCATTTTTCGTTTTATAGGTCGCATCCTTTTCGTACATCACGGAAGTGGGCAGATTGACTGCACCCTTGATGTGGCCTAATCTGGCAACGAAATCGAGCTTCTTTTTCCCATTGTAGAAGTCTGCCTCCCTGACATCCACAATTACGGCTTTTCCCAAACGGCTCATGACTTCGTTTTTCTTGATTACATATTCCTTGTTAAACTTTCCTTTGTACGGTTTCGATCGCGGTTTCACGGTCTCCATTGAAATGGGTTTCTTGTCGTTTACCCATTTGTTGTAGCCACCGCTCAAGAGGGCCACATTTTCCACCCCCGCGTACCTGAGCGTCCAGGCGACCCTGGATGCGTCAACCCGGTCCGTCGGCGCATCCGCTTTACTGACGACAACAATCAGTGAGCCGGGTTCGATACCGGCCGACGAGAGGATATCTTTCAGATCATCGTCGGCAGGCAGCTCGTTGAGGAGATCGCCCCTCTTGATGGCCCATGTTCCGTAAAAGACATTTATGGCGCCCGGGATATGACCGCCCTTGTATTCCTCAACCTTCCGGACATCCACTACAGTCACCTTCGACAGATTCTGCGCCAGCCAGTCCGTGGAAACGACGGGTTCGATAACCCGTGCGAAAGACAAGCAGGGCAGCAATAGTAAGAAGGTGATAACTACCATGATCTTTAGAATTCTTTCTCTCTTCATACGTCCCTCCTATTTGCTGATTGGTATTGGTTTAGGGTTATAGATCAGACCAAAATTGGCCTTGGAACCATTTTCGACGAGCATGTCCTTTTTGAGGAAGCCTTTTCTTTCCTCGTGGCACGCATCACAGAAACGGGTCCTCTCCGTCCGCTTCTTGATGTTGTGAACAGGTGTATCCCAGTAATTGGGTAAACGATCGAAATTCTCCATTTTGATCCCCACGCTCTGAAAACTGTCCCTAACCGTGGGGATGAGCCGCAGCGTGGTGACCGTTTTCTTGTTCCTCGGACTTAATCCAAGCATAAAACCGGGCTTCGCCGTAGATCCGCCCCCGATGTGACAACCATAGCAATTCCGGTATTCCGCCGATGAGTGACATGCGTAACAGCTTACCTTGTCCTGGTGCTTGAGGTGGGCGACCTGCGCCGTAAGCTTTGCTTCATCGCCGATTCGATGACAATCCCGGCAGGACGGCCTGTCCTTCACGTCTTCCTTGGCACGGTACATCTTGCCGTCTCCGTGAAGCTCCCTCTTATTGTGACAGTCCATGCACATCATACCCTTTTCGTAATGGACGTCCACACCGCCGCCGTACTCACCGATGAATTCCGGGTAAACCCTGCCGCCATGGCAGAAGGCGCAGGTCTTTCCTTCATCTTTTTTGACAAACCGATGACCTTGGATGAGGCCAACGCTAATCCCGCTGATGCTTGGCGCCTTCACGTGGCAGTCACCGCAGGAGGCATGACAGACCCGGCAGGACTTCTCAAATACTTTTTCATCAAAGATTTTCGTTTCCGCCTTGGAAAATCTTTCGACGACGCGGTTCCTCTGGCCGATCGTCGTATAGTGGAGAGACTTCTTGTATGTGGCGACAATCTCCCCGTGGCACTCCTCGCACACCTTAAGATTGGCAGACGGCCTCTTCTCCATGTCCCGATGCGCGAGATCCTTATCCTCCTGCGTATCGTCACCCTTGTGACAATAAGTGCATCCTTTCTCGAAATGCTCATCCTCTGCTATCAGTTTCTTATCTACCAGGAAACCCTTGTAATATTCTTCCGCCTTAACTGGCGGAGGCGCCCCTGCTCACCCTTCCGCCTCACCGGTCGGCACCTCCGGCAATTTGCAAAGTTTTTTCAGAGCGACCTCGTCTGTATGACAGTTGACACAGGTGTTTTTGTTTTTTGCCGTGGTAGAGGAAGATACGGCCAGAAAAAATATCAGGAAAAGGAGGATCGACCCTATGACGATTCTTGCCTTCACAAGCCCTCTGTTGAAAGGTTAATATATTTTTATGATACTGGAACCTTGTAAGGTGTCAATAGTTTTCAAATCCGTCCAATAGAGGGCATCCGCTCCATGCTCAGGGTGGAGATGGAGTTGCTTCTTAATAATAAGAAAGAGGCAAGGTTGTTGCCTTGCCTCTTTCTTCTTCATCTGATTTAATTATTCTTCCTTCATGCCCATGATCTTCTTGGCCATCTTCTTCTTGGCGTCAAAGTCCGTAAGCACGGAGATCATGAACCGCTGTGTCTGGGGGGCGCCGGCGCCATGCCAGGTACCCGTGCCATGGAGACCGGCTGACCAGTGCTGGAGGAACTTCGCGACCTTGAGGCGCTTGTCCGCCGGGGCTGCAGCCGCGAAAGCCTTTTTCAGCATGGGACCGACCTCCGGGTCTTCCAGATCCTTCAGTCTCGGCATGGTCACCACTAAGCCGCCGCCGATATCTCCGGCGTTCTTGATGATTTCCCAGAATCCATGGGCGATATTCAGCTTGGCGGCGTTGCCGAAGAGATCGTCCGGCAGGAAGACGCCGGATCCCTTGGGTTCTTCCCTTCCCCTCATAGCCGCTGCGATGGCGCAGGCATGGGATGTCTCGCTCAAGCGGACCATGTCAATTATTTTCTCCTGGATGTGAGGTACTTTGTCCACACCTGTGTATTCGGCGGCGAGCACGGTGCCTCCGATAACCAGGTCGGCGAACCCCACCTTGCAGGCCCCACCGCAATTCATGCGGTGGGCCTTGGCGAACCGGGTAACCATTTTCCCGCAGAACTTTGTCTCGCCGCAGAGAAAAACCCGCTCCCAGGGAATGAAGACGTTGTCAAAGACCATTGTCGAGGTTTCCCTCTGTCCGAAGACGGGATTCCCAATCTCGGCTTCCTCTTCACAAAATTCCCGTTCCGCGGAGTAGGCATTGTATTGGCAGATGTAAGTAAGCCCCGGTGCACCATTCTGAACGGCAAAGGCCAGGGCGAAGGCCTCTTCGCCTTCTCTCAGGGCGCCGCCCGGAAGAACAAGCGTTTCATGCGAACCTATGGCGCCGCTCTGGCTGACCTTGATCCCACGGACTACGATCCCGTCGTCACGTTTTTCGACGAGGTGAACGAATGTATCTGGTTCGTCCTGCTGGGAAGGCCTCTTCTTCCTGTCCCCTTTGGCATCGGTTATGGCACCCGATACCGCCAGGTCGTTGGCCTGCGCAAATGCAAGCCATTTGTTGAATCTTTCATTATATTTCGTTTTCAGATCCCGGTCCATCTCCCACGTCGTAGAGGCAAGGCTGTTGAGGGCATCGCAACCTACGCAGCGGTAGTTGCAGGTTCCCACCGTCTGGCTCGTCAAGAGGGCCATCTCCTGCCGCATGTCCAGGTCGTGGATGTTGCGTGCAACGTTAAGGTTGCGGTTTACTGGCTCTCCCGTAAGGTGGGATGTTGCCACCATGATTTCCTTGTATTTCGGGTCTTCAGCTAGCTCGTAAATCGCCGCGTTTGCCATAACCATGGAACGCGTAATTTTGTTGTTGAGCAGACCCTTTACCCATTTCCCCCCGCAATAGACACGGGGTGACAGCTTCTTTACGCTTTCCAGATACTCCTTTGAAGTTTTTAATGCCATAATCTCCTCCGAATTAGTTTATTCTTTAGACTTCGCGTCTATTATATATTTTACACCGGTGCCTGCGCCGGAAAATGCCCCTATATTCTCAAGGGCAATGTCCATGATTTCCTTCAATTCGGTCTCGGTCCTCCTTCCGGATAATACGAGGAGCATGCCTCCTTCCTTCAGTTGAGCTTCAGCAATGAGACCCTCTTCGTAAAAACCAGGTATAGCTTTTTTGTCAAGACAGCTGTACGCAAAACTCGCGAATGTGCCGGCTAGGCCTTGGTAGCTTTCCCGCACGCTACGGCCGATCTTCACTGTTATTGTCTCCAATCCCGGATCGTTACCTAATGCCAACTTCTAATCCTCTTACGACTATCGCGTTTTATTCGTTCGGAAAATCTCCTCCGATTCAGTCCTTGATTTACATCTTGCCCCTGAGAGACTGGGCCGCGATGTGGATGGCGTCCCAGGCGCCTCCAAAGGGCGGCGCGTACGGCAGGTCCAGGTAACCGACCTCGTCCACTGAGAGACCAGCCCACAGGGCGACAGAAAGGCTGCTTACCCTTTGAACGGCGCCTTTCTCGCCTATGCACTGTCCGCCGAGAAGTTTTCCCGTCTTCTTGTCTCCGACAAGTTTCACGCCCAGCTTTTCCCCCTTAGCCATCGGACGGCCAACGGGAAGACCAGATATCATAACGCTTACCGGCTGGAGCCCGTATTTTACGGCTTCCTCTTCCGTAAGACCTGTTGCAGCCACCTCCAGTTTGAACACCTTAAAGGCCTGGGCGCCTACCACACCCGGAAATTCCGCCGGGTAGCCACCGATGTTCTGCCCGGCAACGCGGCCCTGCTTGTTGGCGACATCGCCGAGAGGAAAATAAACCCATCTTTCGGCCACCTTGTGGAAGACCTCACAGCAGTCTCCCACCGCATAGACCCCTTCCCGGGATGTCTTCTGCCGGAAATCCACCTTGATGGCGCTGCTTTCTCCTAAGGCAATTCCCATGGATTCGGCAAGCAAGGTATTCCTCTTTGTACCCACTCCCATCAGCACGAGATCGGCATCCAGTTCGCCTGCGCTGGTCTTGAGTTTCAACCGGTAGTCCTTCCCCTTTTCGATCGCCAGAGGCTTCGTCTCCGGAAGGAACTCCACTTGATTTTTGGCCAGCTCTTCCACGATCATCTTGGTGAATTCCGCATCCCAGCGCACTGCCGGGCGGGGCAGGATGTCCATGACCTTTACTTCAATCCCGAGGCTTCGGAGCGCCTCGCACATCTCCATGCCGATATAGCCCGCGCCGATCAGAACCGCTTTCCTGCAGCTCTTTTCGTTCAGGTAGGATTTCATCTTCAAGGCGTGGCTCAAATCCCTGAATACGTAAACGCCTTCCAGGTCTTTGCCCGGAATGTCCAGGCGGATCGCTTCGGCCCCTGTCGCCAAGACCAGGTAGTCGTAAGGAAGACTCGTTCCGTCGGATAGGGAAAGAGAACCCTTGTTTGGATCGACACTGTCCACGCGTGTCTTGATCTTTACGTCGATGCCCGTTTTCTTGAATTCTTCCGGCGTACGGATAACGAGCTTCTTTGATTCTTTGATTACATCACCGATGTAATAAGGCATCGGTCAGGCCGCATAGGAAACAAAATCACCCTTCTCAATCATCGTCACTTCCAGAGAAGGGTCCCTTCTTTTAGCCTCGGCAGCCGAAGACGGGCCTGCTGCCCCGCCTCCCACTACAACCAGTTTTTTACCCATTTAAACATCCTCCACAGTCATCAATTTAACACATACCGTCCATCGCGCCTCTCTTCATTGCATTCAATCCTTGAGGTTTTCCACGTTTTCACCGAAGGGCTTTGCCGCCAGTTCGTCCTTGTCGGACAGGACCAGGTCCGCCGCAATTCCGGCCGCCTCCGTGATGATGTCGCGGCAATAAAGTGCGTGTTCCTTGCACAGCCAGGTGCTCTGCCACGGCACTGTCAATTCCCTGCACAGGGTCTTTCCGTATTTCGCCTTGAAGCGGTTGGGTACCACATTGAATATCCTGTACACACCGGGCTTCCCGTAAAACTGGGCCTTCGACTTCATCGCCACGTCCTTTTGATCCGTTCCTTCAGGGAGTGTATCCCTGCCGTGGACGGCGCTCACGGCCATTACGGCCCCCGCCAGGGCGCCGCAGGTGTCTCCGAAAAGCCCTATACCGCCGCCAAATCCCGTTGCGACTTTTTTGACTGCCGGAGGCAGCCCCGTATCCACCAGGGTTAGAACCGCTTCGGTGACGCATTCCGCACAATTATACCCTAAAGAAAAATTCTTGCGGGCACGCTGACGGATTTCCTCGATCTTTCTCCTCTTTTGTCATTGATCCTTCCTCCTTTTTTTAGAAATTTTTCTAAGACATTTTGTTTCAGCACATTACCGCGTTAGTTGTCTCTCGGAAGAAACTTTCTGAGCATCCCATATGCCCATGGAACGTTAAGAAATAGCACCATTTCTTTATCTAAATATCAATACTGAAAAACTGCGCATAGTATACGTATTTTTTCTAAGTAGTCAATCGAATCGCAATGGGATAAGACTATAAAGACAAAAGATGGGATCTTAGGTTTGCCTTTTTCTTGTTCAGTCTCAACTTTCTTCTGATGTGACTGCGATGAACCTCCACTGTCCTCGCTGACGCATTCAACAGTCTTGCCATTTCTTTTGTCGTGCGCCCTTCTTTTATGAAATTGATGACCTTGATTTCCGTTGGCGTGAGATCGGGATATTTCGTAGATAGGGTGCGGAGGAACGGGGAAACGATTTCATTCAGATTTCTCTCAAGTATTTTCAATTGATTCAATTGATGGCTGTCAACCTGGGTCATCTTTAGATTCTCGATGTACGGGAGAATCAATTCTCTCATGTTGCAGGTGACCTTTTCTTCAAGCTCCGCTTTGTCTTCCTCCCTTCGTTTGAGCAGGACTTTCATGGCCGTATTGGCATCTTCAAGATTGCGCGAATTTTCTTCCAGTTCCCGTTCTCTCTTCTTCAACGCCTCTTCCATCTTTTTTCGTTCCGTAATGTTACGGGCGATACCGTGGATCGAGACCCGTCTTCCGTTTTCTTCCATGCCCCGGGCATTGACCTCCACCCATACGGCTTCACCGCCTTTTGTATACGTGAGAAATTCCTGCGGGTTCTGAACATCTACATCATCAAGCCTGTTCCGAATGAGTTTTCGCACTATAGGCAGATAATCCGCATGCAGAAGATTCTCTATGTTAAGTCCCAAGAGCTGCGCCTGTTCATAGCCGTATGTCTTGGAGGCGGCGGCATTGCAGGATAATATTTTACCGTCGAAATCAAGTATGAATATCATGTCATTGGCATTTTCGAAGAGTTCCCTGTATTTCTGCTCCGATTGCCTCATTGCCTCTTGGGCCCTTCTCCGCTCGGTTATATCCGTCACTATCTCCACGATACCGATTAGAGAGCCTCTTTCGTCCCGCACAGGATAGCTCCGCAGAACCCAATTTTTTTTGTAAGATGAAAAATCGACTACTTCCTGAGGTTCACCCGTCTTAAGAGTCTTTACAGCCGGGCAAATCCGGCATGCCCTGCTTCTGTTATGAAGCGCATCATAGCAGTGTTTTTTATTCAATTTGCCGGGCGCCAGCTTAAATGCATCAAGCATGGCCTTGTTAGCCCAGATCACCCTCAGATCCGTATCGAGGTACAAGACGAGCTCGGTCATGGCATCGAGAATTACCGATTTCTCCTGCTCTGATTTTCTCAGCTTTTCAAAGAGAGGAAGATATTTCTTTTCGATTTGGTGGGTCGACGGACTTGATTTGTCAGACTCACTTATTTTTCTCATCTATGCCTCTAATGACAATTACATCTTTTTTTATATTTTGATTACACCGGTTTTTCTTCCGGCAGTTTTTCGCCTAACGCCAATCGGCAGAGGTCGCTGATCATGAAATTCTTCATGCCCGCGTCGCGCACCTTTTTATTGAGGGTTGCGAAGCACATGGCGCAGAGATAGACCATCGCCTCGGCGCCGTGATCCTTCGCATCCTTGATGTTCTTCTCCCGAAAGGGCTCGAAGTTCTTTCCTCTTGGGAAGAGCTTCAGACCCGGGCCCGCCACCTCCACACCGCAGCATATGGCATCGATACCGTCGTACTGCCGTTTTACCCGCTCCACTCCGATGAGATCGAAGATTTCGTCCACCAGGTAATCCTTCTCAGGCGTGTACCGGGAGGCGCAGGGACGCTGGTAGGCAACCTTCATGTTCAGTTTCCTGACCTTGCCTTTATTTTCCTTGAGATAGTCCCTGAGATATTCAAATAGGTGAACCGGCCGAAAGGGAAGCTGGATGCCGTATTCAGGCGCAATACCCTTAAGGACGGCATAGCAGTCGTCATGCACGAAGACGATTTCCTTTGCTCCTGACTTGGCCAGGTTGTCCACCATGGCCTGCAAACGATTTCCTATGATCGATTCGTCCCCCATGTGGGCGAAGAGGACATTGCAGAAGTAGTGTTTCCCTTTGAGGAGCGGCATCGTCTCGAATAGCTGTCCCTGAATCGCCCAGGGCATGTTGCCTTGCATGACGCAGATGGACATTGCCCGCTCTTTGGGCGCCACCGGTCTCGGTTCACCTTCCGGCTTAAATCTTTCAGCCATCTGGGCCTTCAGGGCCGGGTCGGTGAAGCTACCGTCTTCTTCCAGTCGCTTGAGGATCAAGTCGAAAGGACGGGCCCCCTTTGGGCAGTATTCATTACAGGCGATGCATGTCACACAGTCCGTGAGCCAAGCAACCTTTTCACCCTGCGCCAGTTTCGTAAATTCCGTGCCCCCGCTTTCCCGGTCGAAACCCAGGTAGCGGCAACTATTGAGACATTCGCCGCAATAATCGCATTTATCTTCGTGAAACATAAATTCTCCTTACTAATCCTTATTTGTGCCCCAATCTGTCACAAGTATCACACCTTGAGGCCGCTTAAGTTGTTGAGTTATTACCTATCAGAAAAAGGTCCCTGGCAATAGCATTTTTATCCCTGCCTTCAATGGGTATGTTACGCATCTCTGCCTCAGCAATGAGAAGGTCCCATGGCATTTCTTGAAGGAGCGGATAGCTATGAATGGGCGACTTGAAATACTGCTCAAGACTTTCACGTTTCAGTTCTTCTTCATCAAGTGTCTTAGTTGAAGCAAGGCCAAAAAAAAGTAATTCTTATAATTTTTTTTGTAAACATATCACGACGGCTGATTCTATCAAACATATCAATGCCTCAGTAAACCAGTATCCACCCGGATTCCATCCAGAAAAAATATCCGCCTGGGAGTGAATTTTCCCGGCCCCGCGTCGAGAGGCGGAGCCGGGGAAATAGGATACCCATGGAAGAAGAAATAAACTACTTATACTGCTAGAGCCTCCGATTCTCGTTTTATGCGTTTGCCCGGCCAGCCATCCATGAACCAGTTATGGTACAGCATGACGTTGATAAAAAGGATCACCGGCGCCATTGGAAACTGCTGTGGATGAGAGTAGCCTGCCTGCGTGCCGAGGAGTTGGGGGCTGTATTTATAATAGACCCAGTGCAGGCCGACAGCCACCAAGACTGTAATGACAACACGGATGAGAAGATTGACTTCCGTGCTGAACTTTCGCGGCCAATTGTCAAAGTAGAAATAAAGTGCCAAGGCTACCGTAAGGAGGATAACTGCAAGCTCCCCTGTATGAAGATATCGCCAGTCCGGCGCCATGATGCGCTTTGCTCCCTCAACAGAGACACCCCAGACCATGTCCTGAAAGAAAATGAATGTGAAGAAGAGAGTAAATGCTAGGAGCAGAATGAATAGAAAACCTGCGATGCCCCGCCAAGGCTGTGACTTTACAAGACGGAATGGATATCTCTCCAGGATAGTCTCCGTCAACCATACCGACACGGTGGCGCACATGATCCAGCCCACGTTGAAATTGCCGCTCAGCGTCCGGAAGGAATCATACCACCAGGGGAAAGCCGCCGTATACTCCTGCCAGGGGTAGAAAAGAACACGATAGTGTGGATGCATGAAGATGAGGTACGCATAGGTAGTAAGAAGAAATGTTACGGCAAATACCGTTAATCCCTTGGCAGGTTGTTTCAGCTTGTGCCAGGGATAATTTTCAAAAGCGGAAGGCCAGATTGGACTCAGCCACGAGGCAATCGCCGCCATCATCAAGATGGCAAGAGATGAATATTCGCGGGAGAAGAAATCAGAAAGCCCCGTTTTTTTCAGCTCCGGCCAGCTAAAGTACGGGATCGCCAGCCTCCCGAAAATGTTGTAGTAGAATACCCAGACGAGGAGTCCTGTCACCGCAAAATTGATCGCAATCAGAATCAGGCCTTTCTTAAGCGGGTGTGTTTTTTCCATCCATGTCAGTTTGAAAGGCCAGAAGTTGAAGATATAGACCTGCCAAATGGCGATGATGAGGAGCCAGCGTATGTACATATAGCCATACTGGGGCGTATACCAGCGGAGAACTCCACGGGGATCCATGAAGACCCACCAAAGGCCCATGAAAACAGCAAAAGCCAGGAGCATATCCAGTACGCCTCTTACGGCAGGTTGCTTAATCAGATTTGTTAACGATCTTTCCTCGAGCCACAATGTATCCAGAGCATTTGCACTCATTTTATCACCTCCCTCATATGATTAAGCGATGAGCAGTTCGTCCCCGTTACCCAGGTAAATATCCCGCTTGCTCATGTGACGGGCAGTACCCTTGACAACTGGGAGGCCGGCTTTGAGCATTTTCTCGGCTGTGATAAAGCCGGTACAGTGGTTACACCCGATCTTCTGTACGCCGTACTTGTTAAACGCCATAATCAGATCGTCATATTGGGGATCCCAATCCTCAAAAGGTGATATGTGAAGACCGCCCTGGACAGCATATATCTTTTCACCTCCAAGTATTTTCTTTCTCACTTCTTCCATATAGCTTATGATGCCCTGGTGACAGCAGCCGGTCACTAAGACAATCCCCTTGTCTTTCACATTAAAGACAAAGGCCTGTTCTCCGAAGACCCGAAGGATGATTGGTACGTCAAAGGTCATCAGGGCAATCCCCGGATAGAGGACATTGACCTGCTTGGAATCGAGGACGGTTACTTTCCCTTTGTGGGGGTGATCGTTCTTCACATTCGCTTTAGGAAAGCTCTTCCCCTTCAAAAGATCAAAGCCATCCTGATAGAATCCCTTGGGCACATATATGGGGATATCGGGGTAATGCCGGGTCGTGGATTCGATGCCGAAGAAGTGATCGATGTGCTCATGGGTGGATACCATAAAATCGATCTCTTTTTTGGCTAGTTTTTCGGCTATTCCCTCTTCCTTGAATCTCTTATCCATCCAATGGGGATTCCACCCGGTATCCATGTGAATCTTCATGACCTTCCCATCCATGAGCTCCGCCTCGATATAGGTGGAGAAGCCTCCTAGATTGTCTCCCTGATAGCCGGCCTTTACACCCTCACGGGTCCACGGGATCTCGTATTGATTAACCAGAAGGCCCCCCGCCTTTTTGACATCATTCAAGAAGACATTATTGTCATACCAGCTTGTCTCCGAGATGACCTTGATCTTCAAACTCTTAACCTGGCCGATGTCTACGGGGTTGAGTTTTTCTTTGGGCAAAAGCTGGCTCTTGAAAACGGTGGATGACAATCCCGCAGCGCCGAAATATCCCGCCATGGTGCCTACGGCCATCCCCTTAATAAATGAACGCCGTGAAAAATCTTTTTCCATTTTAGCAACCTCCTTTGCTATTTGGCCATAAGCAGCAATTGGTAGGTCAGCACGAAAAGAACGATGCCAACCAGGAGTCCCACCAGGATACCGCTTCCCCAGCCCTTTTCTTTTTTTAAATCTGCATCCATGATTCAAACCTCCTTACTTAGTTTTCCAAATGCATTCCTTTAAGGTCACCGTCAGGCACTAAGGTCAGAACATCTTCCTCTCGGCAGACCAATCCCGTCTGGACGATGATCCTCTCTATATCGCGGGAAGGCTCCGTCTTGATATCCTTCCCGTCGCTTAAGAATCTCACTCCTCCTCCCCTCCAAATCTGTTCACGATTGACCGCGTATTGATGAAAAGAAGACCAGCTTTTTACGAGTCCCTGATAGATAGAATTGCTTATTGCGAAGCCGGGGTAATTTCGGTCTAGCGTTCCTTTTTTGAAAGGCGTCAAAGGTTGACCATCTCCATTTCTGATGGTGTGGTCTTCCGTGATCGTCACCTGCCAAGTCGTCTGTGTCTTAACTTTTATAATGCTGCCTACATTGTCTTTGAAGGCGATGTAAAGATGCCCGGCATAGAAAAAATCTGAGGGGATGATATCCCTACAAGCATAGGAGGGCGCGCCTGTGCTTTCTGCAAGATCGGCGAATCGATGTTCTTCGTGTTTATGAGAAAGACTGTGGCAGGGACAGCCGCCTCCGGCCGAGGGCGGAGTTTGAAAGACATCACTTGCGCGGCAGCGCTTTTCCAGAAAGGACAATCCCTCGTACCACGGTTCGCTTTTATCTGGATAATATTTGATTACGAATTCTGCCAGCCAGTCATAGCCGTCTATAGCTTGCGCTCCGAGAAGATCGAGTTCATATACTCCGGCGTGCCCTGCATGCCAAAGATACCAGTATGGCCTGTCGTCGATCATATAGCTGATATATTTCAGCCCCGCTGCTTGCCTTAGAACATCCTCTGAAAAAAGGACAAGCCAAAAGTGGTTCATCAACCCTGTAACCTGTATGGTTTTGTCTGCACGGCTACTTGTCATTTTTCTTAGTTTTGCATTTATTGCAGTACCCGTAAAATTGTATGAGATGGTTAATGATTGTGAAATTATATTTCTTGGATAATCCGGCTTCCGTCTTTTTCAATAGGGCCAGCTCCTCATCGATAAAATCCGCATAATCAATGATGCGGCCGCACCCGTTGCACACCAGATGATGATGGTGCGCTTCTCCCCGCGGACCTTCGGCAATCTCGTATCTGGCTCTCCCGTCGCCAAAATCAAACTTATAGACCATACCGGTACTGACCAGAACCTCCAGAGTCCTGTAAACGGACGTCAAACCAATAGCCGGGTAGGCGGTATAAGACTTTATATAGATGTCTTCCGCGCTTAGATGTTCCTTCGCCGTTGCGAGAACATTTAAGATGGCCTCGCGACCCTGGGTGATCCGGTAGCCGTATCCCTTGAGTTTTCCATGTAACAGAGGCTGCTTCTGTGTGCTCTTCATCAATTATTCCCCCAATTGTTAATGGATGTCATTCCCATTTACTCCTTGCAAAAGCGCCTGTCAAGGATTGATATCGGACTGTGAGCATGAACATCTTGACCAAGTATGTCTGCTTGCCGTTTACACTCAGTGGTGCAAGTTTGAATGCACAATACATGATAAGCATCTATACGATAGGGTGATCTGGAATATTAGTGGATACTTTTTAGCCAACTGGATACTACAATCTGGATAATATATAGCCAGTCGGCAATTTATATTTAACATAATTCCATTGTGAAATTACATATAGTGTAATGATATAAATGAGTTATGGAAATTTATAATCACTGGCATGTCTCTTGCTGTATAGCAAATAAACTATTTACTCAAAAGGAGACACGAACTATGAAGAAAACGATGACGATTATGGCGGCGATTGCCCTGGCAGCAATCATGGTTACCCCGGCGGCGGCCTGGAATGGCGGCATGCGGGGAGGGCACGGGTATGGGACTTATTACGCCCAAGATATCACAACGGCACCCGGTTTGAACCTGACGACCGAGCAGGTCGCAAAGCTCAACGCATTGCGCGATGCCCATCTTCGGGACATAAAACCCCTCAGGGACAAGATGTTCAGCAAGCGGGGCGACTTAAGGCTGCTCTGGCTGCAGACGAATCCCGACCAGGAAAAGATTGCGGCAGCACAGAAAGAAATCAGAGCCCTTCGCGATCAAATGCAGGATAAAATGACCGCTTACCGATTCGAGGTTCTCAAGGGCTTGACGCCCGAACAGCAGGAGAAAGTAAAATCTCTTAAAATGGGACGCGGTTTTGGTCCCGGCATGAGGGGCGGCCCTGGTATCGGCGGAGGATCCGGCATGGGCATGAGAGGTAACTGGTAAAATCGTATAGGTTCACGCAATCACACGGGAGTTTTTCAACACTTCTTTCTCCCGTGTGATCGCCGTTTTTCCTGTCTTCCTGTCACCCACAAATAGCTCTTAACAAGAAGACATTCCATTACGAAAACTGTTTATGAGAATTCTTGACGTACAGAGGGAGAACATAGGATCAATGGTAAGCAGTGACAGGTTAGCCCATGTTATAATTTCATCACGAAAGGCATTGTTAAACGGCATTCGGTTGATGTTGCCTGCCGTGGTTGTTCTTCTGTTAACACTGTTCATCGCCGTTTTTTTCACAAAATTTGTATTTGTCGCTGGCGTGGAGTCGTTTTGGAAAATTATTTTTCGTGTTTTTCGCCTGATCATTATCCTGGCACTTCCCATCCTTTTGCTTCCTCACGTGAGTGTACTGATGCAATACTTTTTAAATCGTGGAAATTATCGTTTAATCCGGACACGTGAGGAGAGAAGTCATCAGTTCAACAAATGGCAAGGTTGGTTGGTCAGGCCGCTACAGTGCATTGGGCTTGCGATGTTGATTGCTTCCAAGTTTATCACAGTCCTGCAAATCTACACAGGGAGTGCGATCACCACCTCAACTGTCCTTCCCCCGCTTCACTTCAGTCTGGGACGATTCTTGAGCATTACGGCCATTGCCATGACAACTTCATTGCTGCTTTCTTTTCTCTGGACGTTGGATGACCTGGGAATACGGTATTCCAACACAAAGACAGGCGAAGTCAGAATGATCGGAAGGTATATCGGCATGCTGCTCCCGATCATCTTCGGCTTTTACGGTATATTCAGCCTGTTTGAAAGTCACGAACGGTTATTGGCAGTCCAGTATATTTTTCAGATGGTCATCGTTCTCTATCCGCCATTTGTCATTATGACCGTTCTCCACTTTCTTTATATCGAGAAGCATGAAAATATTTTACTGGAAAAACTAAATACGGCCTCGGTTAATATTTATAAATAAACCAAAAGCAACTGACGAAATAGAACATAAAATCAACAAGTGGCGCTGCCAGGAATGGTGTTGGGCAACGCCTATGGAAAGGAGCAACATATGGATCTGATCGTAGCGGAGAATATCTATAAAGATTACCATGTCGGCGAGGTTGTCATACATGCCTTGAAGGATGTCAGTTTTGAAATTGAACCGGCATCTTTTGTTTCGTTCGTCGGCCCCTCCGGAAGCGGGAAAACAACTCTTCTGAACCTGATCGGTTGCCTCGATAAGCCTACTGAAGGGAAGTTAACGGTTGCGGGCACTGATATCTCCATACTTAATCGAAAAGAGGGCGCCGCCTTTCGAGGGAAGCATATAGGCTTCATCTTTCAGGATTTTAATCTTATACCCGTTCTCACTGTGTACGAGAATATTGAATACCCGCTCCTCATGGTTCAAAATGTCATGGCTGCAGAAAGAAGCGAACGGATTCATGGCCTCCTCAAAGCCGTCGATATGCTCGACCAGAAGGACAAATACCCGGATCAGATATCAGGCGGCCAGAAACAGCGGGTAGCAATTGCCAGGGCGCTTGTAACAAATCCGAAACTTGTCCTGGCTGATGAACCCACGGCCAATCTCGACTCTCAAACCGCCCACACTGTCATTGACCTCATGAAGCGGATGAAGGACGAACTCAAGACGACATTTATCTTCTCCACCCATGATCAGAAGATCGTGGGTGAAGCGGAAATCGTCTTCAGCCTCGGGGATGGGGAACTTGTGGATCATGAAGTGAAGGGAGGAACAAAGAATGGGTAACCTTTTTAAAATTGCAGTCCGAAACCTCTTGCGATACAAGAGACGCACATTCCTTACAGCATCTCTTATCACCATCGGAGTGATTTTCGTACTTGTCTTTATCTCCGTATCCGGTTCTTTCAAAGCCATGATGATCGGTCAGATCACCGATTCGATGCTGGGACATGTTCAGATTCATAAGAAGGGATATGTGGCGGCCATTGATAATTTGCCACTCAATTTGAATCTCATGCCGCACGCCGTTGCAAAGCTCGAAGACATACTCAAAAACGACCGCGACGTGGAGGCCTATTCTCCACGGATAAAATTCGGAGGGATGTTCAGCAATTTTGTCGAGACGACCAATATTCGTCTCAACGGCGTGGATCCAGATCGAGAATTTAAGACGATTCCGTTACTTGCCTCAAGGATAAGCGCCGGCAAGACGACGCTTGGAAAAGGAGAAATCCTGATTCCCGTGCTGCTCTCAAAGGGAATGGGCGTCAAGGTAGGTGATTCCGTGGTGATTGTGTCCACTAATAAAGATGGCTCGGTTAATGGTAAGCAATTTACGGTCTCCGGCATCCTCGAAAGCGCCACCGGACCGGGCGGCAGAGATGGTTATGTCCACATTGAAGATGCTCAAGAGTTGTTGAGAATGACAGAGCCGGAGGTAAGTGAAATGGCCGTCCGCCTCAAGGATTTCGGCAAACTTCATTCTTTCAGTACGAGACTGGAGAAAACGTTATCAGCAGAATTGAATAAAGAAGGGAAGCCCATCTTTGAGGTACATACATGGGAGAAGCTTTCTCCATTTTATCACCTCTCGAGAATGATAGATCTTATGACATTCTTTATTAAGCTTATGCTCATAGCCATTGTTCTCATCAGTATCATGAATGTGATGATTATGGCGGTTTACGAGAGAATCAGGGAGATCGGGACGATAGCGGCAATAGGTACACCTCCGGCAAAGATCCTTTCTATGTTCGTGATCGAGGGATTTTGTCTCGGGATATTTGGAACCGTTATCGGAAACATTTTCGGTTCCATAATTATTTACATAATCAATGCATCCAAAATTACCTTTGACTTTGCAATGCACCAAGGGCTCATATTGTCGGCACATATGGAACCCTCGGACATAATATCCATATCCGTCATTGTCATCGTCGTCTCTGTGATTGCAAGCCTTCAGCCTGCCTTCAAGGCATCGAGAATGGAACCAATCATAGCATTGAGACATGTATAGAATTGCGCTGTCCAATCTCACGGGTTTGGAGTTCTTAACTATGGTAATTGAAGGGCGCTTAATGTATCGGACTATAAAATTAAAATGTGTTATTTACGGGGGCATGTCATGTACAAAGTTCTAATATCATTCTTCGCGGTCCTTCTCTTTGCACTTCCAGTGTATGCGATTGACGGTACGCAACTGCTGGAACAGGTGGATAAGAATCTGAACCCGGAATCCTACGAAGCCTACAGGAAGCTGATCAACGTGGAGCCTGATGGTAAGAAGAAGGAGTATACTCTTTTTACCATAAAGAAAGGGACTGACAAAATAGCCGCCCTCTTCCTTGCCCCGGCAAGTGAAAAGGGAAGAAGCATATTGAGAGTCGGAGATAACATGTGGCTCTACATTCCCAATGTCGGAAAACCCATTCGCATCACGAGTCTTCAATCCGTGGTGGGAGGGGTCTTTAATAATGCAGACATACTGAACCTGGATTATGCTGCGGAATATAATGTAGAGTCGCTCAAAGAAGATGGCAAGGACTATCTTCTTTCCTTAAAGGCCAAAACGAGGGAGGTGGCATACGACAGGCTGAAAATGTGGGTGGATAAGAACAAACTGCTTCCTACGAAAATCGAATGTCTCACGGAGAAACTCCTGCTTATTAAGACCCTTTATTTCAAGGACCACAAGGACTTTGGAGGGGGGCTTGTGAGGCCGTCAGTCATCGAAACGGATAGTCCTCTCTACAGGGGATACAAATCCATTATAATCTACGCTAAGATCAACAGGAGGGATTTCAAGGACGAATCCTTCACACTAACTTTTATGCCGCATATAGACTCTCTTAGGAAATGAGAATACTCAGCGTTTTGTTGACCATGCTAATACTGTCAACAGCCCTCGCCTATGGGGAGGATCAATACAAATTCGATATATCTGAAACCGAAAAGAAACCTTACCACTTTGGCGGATACGTGGAGTTCAGGCCGATTGTTTTCTGGCCCAATACTAACAGCACGCAGTACAAACTTAATTACTACAACCGGGACCCCGGCGGAAATACTGAAGAGTATAACGGGAGGTTGCAATTGGAAGGGAGTTACGAGAAGGAATCTGCACGGCTGTATTTCAAAACCAATACAGACTACAAGAATTCCTATTTCGGCGAATCTGAACATTCAACTTTTTATGAGGGATATTTATCTCTAAAGCCATCAACTTCTGTGAAAGTCGATGTGGGAAAAAGAACTTTCAAATGGGGAAAAGGCTATGCCTGGAACCCGGTGGCATTCATCGACAGACCCAAAGACCCCAATGACCCGGAGCTTGCCCTCGAGGGTTATATCGTGGCATCAGCAGATTATGTTAAGAGTTTTGACGGGCCTCTGAAAACGATTTCCTTCACACCCGTCCTGGTACCCGTATATGACCATATAAACGATGGTTTCGGCCAAAACAATTATCCGAATTTTGCAGGAAAGCTCTATTTACTGTTTTACGATACGGACATTGATTTCATCGTTTTCACCGGGGGCAGCAAGACGACCAGGTACGGGTTAGACTTCTCAAGAAATATTACTACAACTCTGGAGGTCCACGGAGAATTCGCGTACATTCGAGACTATCAAAAGAACTTCATAGACAGCAACGGAAACAGTTTTCTCAGCGAATATGACGCAAGAAGTTATCTGTTGGGTATTAGGTACCTCACTACAATCAATACAACTTACATACTTGAGTACTACCACAATGGTACAGGGTACACAGAGACTGAGATGAAGAACTATAATTCCTTTATCAATCAGGGCTATCAGTCTTACCTCTCGACCGGAAACGATACTCTCCTGCAGAAAGCCGCCACTCTCACGACAAATACTTACGGGGTGGTCAACCCCATGAGTAATTACCTTTATATGCGGATTAGCCAGCAGGAACCCTTTGATATCCTTTACTTTACACCAGCAATCACGGGCATATTGAATTTGGGCGACAAAAGTATGACGGTATCCCCGGAAGTCTTGTATACTCGGTTCACTAATTGGGAATTACGGCTGAAGGCCATGTTTCTTACTGGTGCAAAGGATAGTGAATTCGGAGAAAAGCAATACGCTTACCGGCTGGAATTTAGAGTGGGGCATTACTTTTGAATCAAATGCCATCAGTCAAAGGCCTGTTCGTATCCTTTTTCAGGCTTGGTCTGACAGCCTTTGCCGGCCCCGCAATGGTGGCGCATATCGAAGAACTAGCCACTCGTCACCATCAATGGCTGGATGAGACGGATTTCAAGAACGGTGTCGCGCTCTGCCAATCAATACCGGGAGCCACCGCCATACAGACTGCAGCCTATGTAGGCCTAAGGGTACGTGGAGTCCCCGGGGCATTTGCCGCGTATCTTGGCTTTGGATTGCCTGCCTTTATTTTCATGTTGATTCTCTCGGGTTTATATACCCAATTCAATGGCCTTCCCAAGTTTATCTCTTTGTTTAATGGTCTTCAGGTGATCGTGGTTGCCATAATTTTTAACGCAACCTATTCCTTTGGCAGGAACATCGCAAACAATTACAAAAGCCTTATCGTTGTTCTTTTATCGGCCATCTTGTTCTGGTTCGGTATGAGCCCTTTTATTGTTATTATCGGAGCTGGCATCCTCGGTATGGCCTTTTTAGAAGTATCCGCTTTAAGCACAGTGACCAATTCCAAAACAATAGAAACACAATGGAATGCCAGGCAAATCGCCAGTCTTTTAGTTACTTTTCTTATCTGCTTCGCCGGACTCTATTTTCTAAGCACCGTACTCTTTAACCTGGCGGCTGTTATGCTCAAAATAGACCTTTTTGCCTTCGGAGGAGGATTTGCGTCTCTTCCACTCATGCTTCACGAGGTAGTAATTAACAGGGAATGGCTGGACAGTAAGACTTTTATTGATGGGATAGCCCTTGGTCAGGTAACACCTGGCCCCATTATTATTACGGCAACATTTGTGGGATATTTGGTTTATGGACTCTCAGGTGCGCTTGTGGCAACAATCGCTATATTTACGCCTTCATTCTTTATGCTCGTTCTTGTAGCGCCGTTCTTTGATCGGTTGAAAAATTCAGTATATTTTGTAAGGGCTATCGATGGGATTTTTGCCTCCTTCGTTGGACTCCTTTTATATGTCTGCTTTAAGTTTACGACAACTGTTCCATGGGATATTGCAAGGATTCTCCTGGGACTTGCAACATTAGCCGCATTACTTCGTAAGATAGACATTCTCTATATTGTCCCTGTCGGTGCTGTTGTTTCTATACTCATTTTGTAAATTCGATATGAAAGTTGATTTCATTTATGCCATTCAAAGGGATCATTATATTAGCATGGTATTTGCTCTTCCGAGATTGACGCGTTGCCTGAAGAAAACGACTATCAGAAATGAGTGCAATATTTGAATTGAATTCAGTTCATGTGCCGTCATCGGCAGATTGCGCTTGCAATATTCTTTCTTCTATGGTGAGCTGACAGCCTAAAAGAATCGGCGCTTTATAATCATGCAAGCCTCAAGCTGCAACATTCATTTGCCGTTTTATCTTTCTTTTTGTGTTCCGTTGATTCCCATTGCAAATGATCAGCGTCAAGATCGCCCTCGATTGGTAAAGGAACCCGCTCTCATAGAGATCGCGGGTGATCTATTTTTCAAAAGGAGTAACGCATGCAAAATTTCACATTCGACAATCCCACCAGGATCATCTTCGGGAAGGGCACGATTGCCCGCATAGGCAACGAAGTCAAACGTTTCGGTACAAAAGCACTCCTTGTCTACGGTCGAGGAAGCATCAAAAAACATGGAATCTATGATCAGGTGATCTCGTCTCTCAAGGAAGCGAACCTTTCAATTGTGGAATTTCCCGGCGTTAAGGCAAATCCTGTGCTCTCCTATGCCATTAAAGGAATGGACCTTGCCAGAAACGAAGGCGTCGACGTTGTGCTTGCCGTGGGGGGAGGCAGTGTGATGGATACGGCAAAGACGATCGCCGTGGGCGTAAAGGCAGATCCTGGAGACGAAATCTGGGAGTTTTTCACCTTCAAGAAAAAAATACGGGGCGCCCTTCCCCTCTTGACGGTGGTCACTGTTTCCGCCAGCGCCTCCGAAATGAATCCCACAGCAGTAATTACGAAAGAAGAGGGGGCCCAGAAATACACGATCAGCTCTCCTTTTATCCAGCCCAAGGCTTCTGTCCTTGATCCAACTGTGCTCTTTTCACTCACCGCTGAGTGCAGCGCCTATGGCGCTGTGGATATTATCGCACACCTGCTGGAGGGATACTTCAACAACAGGGAACCGGAAAGCCCCCTTCAGGACAGGCTGGTCGAAGGCATTATGAAAACGGTCATGGAAAGCACCGAGGTTATCCTTAAAGACCCTCAAAATTACAACGCCAGGGCCAATACCATGTGGTCGGCAACGCTGGCCTTCAACGGACTGACAACGTCAGGCATGGGAATGATCGGTTATCCTGCGCACATGATGGAACATTCGCTGAGCGCCCTTTACGATGTCGCCCACGGCGCCGGACTAAGTGTCATCCTGCCTGGCTGGATGAGCTACACTGTGAAGAAAAACCCCGCAAAATTTGCCCGGCTGGGGAGAAAAATCTTTGGCATCACTGAATCGGATGACATGAATGCGGCTGTTCAGGGGATCCATTGTTTGAAACGATGGTTTTCATCCATCGGCAGCCCCACGTCACTGAAAGAGGCCGGCATACCCGAATCAGATATAGAGAAAATAGCAGAAAACTCAGAGGCGCTGGCCAAGCTGTGGGGATTGAAAGATTACACCCGGGAGGTCATTGTAGAAGTATTGCGTCTCTGCAAGACATGAGGAGGGAGTCTGTATGAAACGGTATGGAGATTTTGTCACATCCGAGGAAGATCTCGCTTTCTTGACGGTAATCCGGAAATATGTCGACAACGAAATGATGCCGGTTCGTCTCAAGTTGGACGAAGATTATTCCGTCTTTGAAAAAGTTTATGAGGGGCTGGTGAAGCTTGGCATCCAGAAGCGCGGCTTTTCTCCCGAATATGGGGGTCTGGGAATCCGGTCCGCAACCACGGTATGTGCTATTACTGAAGAATTATCCCGAGGGGACAGCGGTGTATCCCTTCATTCGCTTATTATACCCTGGTGTCTCGCGGGAGCGATGGGCGCGCGCAACAAAGTCCTCATGGATAAGTTCATTCCCATGTTCTGTGGGGACACGCCACGCTGCGGCTGTCTGGCTATTACCGAACCAGCCGGGGGCTGCAATATCGAAGATGCGGCAGAACATGGTCTTACCATTCGAACCAGGGCCAAACTGGAAGGGAGCGAATGGGTGATCAACGGTGAAAAGATGTGGCCCAGCGGCGCCAGCATCGCGGACCTCTACTGTGTTGTCTGCACAACCGATCCCAACCAGAAGGAAGAGGGCATGGCTCTCATCTATGTTCCCAAGGACACCCCCGGGCTTTCCTTTGGCAAGGTGGAAGAAAAAATGGGCATGAAGGTTACGGACGTGAATACGGCTATATACTTCGATAACGTGAGGGTGCCCAAGGAATATAGAGCGGGGGGACCCGGCATTGACTGGCAGCTTTTCAGGGCGAACATCGGCTGGGGGCGACTGACAAGCGCTCCCATGACACTGGGAAACGCCCAGGCCGTTTTGGAGATTGTTATAGAGTATACCAAGAACAGATTCTATGGAGGGAAGCCCGTCCGCAACCATTCCCTGCAGGCCGCCATGATCGCAGATATGGCGATCGGCATCGAATCAGCGCGCGCCTTTTACCTCTCCGTGGCAGCCATGTTCAACAGCAGAAAGAAATACGGAAATCCCGGTGAGGATTATCTGATGGCTCGCGCCAGTGCGGCGAAGGTGTATGCCTGTGATGTCACCGAGACGGTCTGTAACCGAGCCATGGAACTCATGGGTTCATATGGGTACGCCCGCGATTACCATGTGGAAAAATATCTAAGGGACAGTAAGATTATCCAGATCTGGCTCGGTGGCGGGCAATTGGGGAGGCTGGACGTGGTCCAGAGCTACTACCCTTATATTGAGAGTCACAAGTAACACGCAAATATGAGGAGCAATTGATATGGCACTAAAGACACCCGAACAATATGAAGAGAGTCTGCGTAAAATGAATTTCAAAATCTACCTGATGGGTGAGCTGGTGGAAAATCCAGTGGACCATCCGATCATCAGACCCTCGATGAATTCGGTAAAGATGACATACGCCCTTGCCCATAATCCCCAGCACGAGGATCTGATGACGGCGACATCGCACCTGACAGGAAAGAAGATCAACCGCTTCTGCCACATTCACCGGAACACCGAGGACTTGATAAAGAAGGTGAAGATGCAAAGGCTTTTGGGGCAGAGAACCGGGGCCTGTTTTCAGCGCTGCGTGGGGATGGATGCGATCAATGCCGTGGACAGCGTCGCCTTCGAGATGGATAAGAAACTTGGCACTAAATACCATGAGCGCTTCATCAAGTTCCTGAAGATGATGCAGGAGGAGGACCTCACGGTGGATGGCGCCATGACGGACCCGAAGGGCGACCGGAGCCTGCCGCCCGGCAAGCAGGCCGATCCCGACCTCTACACGCGCGTGGTGGAAAAAAGAAAAGACGGCATTGTAGTCCGGGGCGCGAAGGCACACCAGACAGGGGCCGTTAATTCACACTGGATTCTTGTTATGCCGACGATGACAATGACGAAGGAAGACAGCGATTATGCCCTTTCATTTGTGGCGCCTGCCGATGCCGAGGGCATATTTTACATCTACGGCCGCCAGTCTTGCGACACGCGGAAACTAGAAGGCGGTGAAATCGACGTGGGCAACAAAGAATTCGGCGGCCACGAGGCACTCATGGTCTTTGATAATCTCTTTGTCCCCTGGGAAAACGTGTTCATGTGCGGCGAATACGAGTATAGCGGCCCCTTGGTGGAAAGGTTTGCCGGGTATCACCGCCAGAGTTATGGCGGCTGCAAGGTCGGCGTCGGCGACGTGTTGATCGGCGCCGCGGCTCTCGCTGCCGATTACAACGGTGTGGCCAAGGCATCCCACATCAAAGACAAGCTGATCGAAATGATACACCTAAATGAGACCCTCTATGCCTGCGGGATTGCCTGTTCGGCGGAAGGGCATCAGACAGCATCCGGAAACTACCTGATTGATTTGCTGCTCGCCAATGTCTGCAAACAGAATGTTACGCGTCTCCCCTACGAGATAGCGAGACTTGCCGAGGATATTGCGGGGGGTTTGATGGTCACGATGGCCTCGGAACAGGACCTCCGCCACCCTGAGATCGGCAAGATAGTGGAAAAATATTTCAAAGGTGTCGCGTCGGTTCCGACTGAACATCGCTGCCGCGTACTGCGGTTGATTGAAAATGTGACCCTCGGGACGGCGGCGGTAGGATACCGGACTGAATCCATGCATGGCGCAGGCCCACCCCAAGCGCAGCGGATCATGATCTCACGCCAGGGGAATCTCGATTATAAGAAGAAGCTGGCTAAGGAAATTGCCGGGATCAAGGATTGACCCTGGAGGCGCGATGAAAAGAGAGAGAAGATGACAAGCGAAGAGAAAGATTTACTGGAAGAGTCCCTTACGGGCTACAAGGAAAAGATCGCGCCAACCACAAAAGCTACCCTGACTTGGAATAAGGATCTTATCTTTACCGGCACGACACAACAGGGATATGAGATCGAATTCGATGCCCATGCCCAATGGGGCTGTAAACCGACAGAGGCGCTGCTTCTGAGTCTCGCCGGTTGCATGGGGATCGATATTGTAATGTTCTTACAAAAGATGAGAGTTCCACTGACAAGTTTCAAGATGGAACTTGTGGGAGAGCGAAATCCGACACCGCCACAGTATTTCAAGGCCATTGAGATCGTCTTGTACATGGGAGGGAAGAACCTTAATGCCCAAAAGGTTGATCGCGCAGTATCCTTGTCGCATGACAAGTATTGTTCTGTCTATAACTCCCTCCGCAAGGATTTGGAAATGAAGGTGCGATACGTGCTCGAAGAATCGAAATAGCAAATCTTATGCGGCCGCGTGCGGTATCGTTAGGTTACTTAGCAACTAAGTGAAATCTCACCGTTGACTGGAGACCTGTTTCATCGATAGCTCTTACAAAGATTGCGTGACGGCCGGGGGAAAGCTTGACCTGCGCTTCCCAAAATGATGCTCCGCTCGCCGCATTGAATGTGCCTTCATTGCCCACGCGGAATTCTACCCGCTGTATTCCCACCGAGTCCTTTACAAAACCAAGGATACTAATGGTCTGCCCTGCCGGTACCGATTGATCTTCCGCATGTGAGGATATAAATATCCGCGGTGGATCGAGCAGGTCTCTCCCGTCAGCCGGCAAGAAATCCAGAAAGCCCAAGGTTCCCGCAACGGTGGGGCTGATGTCCACGATCTCTACGATCGAATTGACGATGTGGTGGCGTCCACCGGGTGGGTTCAGTATGATCAACGGCACATGGTCTTCCATGCGCTCCCCCCTGCCATGCTGACCGCGGTAAATGCTTCCCCATGGCGCGAAATAATAAGGCTGCCTGGCTTCAACCAGCAGATCTCCGGAGCGGCTTGACCCGGCAAGCCCCAGGGCGCGCACAATAATATGCTGCTCGCTCTCCTGATACAGCAGCGTCTTGGTGGGCACACCTTCGCCAGGGGTCAGCATGAAAATACTGGGTTCATTTCCGGGCACGGTGGATTTGAGAAAAAATATCCGTGACACGTAAGGCTCTTTGATAATGATATTTGCCACTGCTTCAAGGTCTGCCTCTTTGGGCAGGGACTTCCAGTCAGCCCCGGGCGTGCGGATGGAAATAAGCGCCGCATTAGCGTTCGAATTTGCCATGACAGCCACGCCGAAGTCTGTTGCACGCCTATCCAGGCGACCCTCCTTATCTATAGGAGGACGGTAAGGACTTCCCGCCAAGAGGCGATAGACCTTTTCAGCATCAATCGCATACTCTTCCTTCCCTCCCGCATCCGCGTGTCCGTGATCGGCGACGATAAAGATCACCGTTTCATCGAGCAGTCCTCGATCCTCGAGTGCTTTAACGAGAAGCCCGATGAGGGGGTCGATATTTTCCTTAAAATAAACGGCCTGCCGATCTTTCTCGCCCCCCATGGGGCCGGGGCCATGGGCGTGACACCATCCATCCAGACCTGATAACCAGATGCCCATGAGTTCCGGTGGATCGTCGCTCTTTATCAGTTCCACCGCTTTCTTCATGGCTGACTTGTCCAGCAATACGTATTGGTTAACAAAAGGCAAGACGTTCAAGCTTATCAAGGCATCCAGAAGATCCGGATTGATCACCTTGTCCGCGCCGCGCCTCACAGGATCAAAAACAACTGCGGTCAGGGCCTTTCGTCCTCGCTTGGCCTCTGCTTCCTTGAATGCTTCGTAGATAGTTCGCACTTCAGGAGAAAGGTCCATATCATGAATCGGAAGGCCCCCGAAGGACCAGGAACGTCCCAGGCCCGGGTCATCCTCCGTCCCGTACTTGACATACTCTCGTGTGCGCTGAAAGAGCGGTTTGCCGGCGTCCATGTTGCGGTCAAACCATTCGTTGCCTGGAACTCTGTGCCGGCTGGCATAGGCTCCCGTGAATATCGTCGTGTGATTGGGTAATGTAACCGAGGGCAGTTCGGCAAGGCATCTTTCGAAGCGCACCACGCCTCGTTCCTGGATAACGCCGCTCAAGTTTGGCAGACGCCCCTTGTCAAGTGGATAGTAAACCGATTCATCTCTTAAGGCATCTACGAGCACTATAATTGCGCGGGACCTCATGTCGAGGCGTTTCCTCAGCAATCGAAAGGCCTGGAGTGTCTCAAGACCAGTGATCGGCTCGAGGGGTTTGAATTTCGGGACTTCGCCCGCTACTGGTTCAAAAAGACCCAGCCCCCGTGCAAGATCAGCGGCGCTCTGATACCAGGCTCCCACCTCGACATCAGTGAATCGGGAGGACTTGCCCAAAAGCTGAGTCGGCAGCGTCTGATCCCGCGTGGTGCGGGTAAGCACATCTTCGAGGATGACGACGAACTCAGCGCGGCTTACGACGGCGCCAGGGCGAAACGTCTGATCAGGAAATGGCTCAAGACCTCGTATGCCCATGGCGAGGACGCGTTTAACGTCTTCACTCTGTGGACTACCGGCAATGTCTTTGACTTCCGGAGCCGCCTTGGGTTTTTCTATAATCGGTTGCCACGTCGGTGATCCATGGAGCGCGCGGAGCCTGTCCACTCTCAGCTCTTGCACCAGCAAAGCCGCAACCTCTCCCCTGTTCACCTGGGGCATGAGTCCCAGTCGTTTGCCAAGTTCACTGCGGGGGGCATAGGCATGAACAGTGCGGATTCGTTCGACATGTCCTTCTATGTCTTTGCCCGGAAGGCCCCCCTTTATTCTGGCACGTTCAAAGGCCTCGAGGGCACGGGAGAGATAAAGACCGCGCTCGAAAATTTCACCAAGCCTGAGCAGGTTCTCCTGGTCCTCTGCACCTACCAGTTCGAGAAGCGCCCATTCCCGTTCGGCCATGTCAAAACCATATGCCGGAAGTTCTCCGCGCGCACTGGTTTCCGCGAGTATCTTAATCGTTACCCGCGCAACCCTGATGCGCTCCTCCTGAGAGCCGGCGCGGATCATGGCCTGCCGAAGTTCGGAAAGCGCTTGCGCTGCATTGCCGGTTTTCGAGAGTGACTGGGCAAGTCCAAGGCGGGCTTCTATGAAATCCATGTTCTTTTGCGATGCCGACTGAAAGTGAGGAATAGCCTGCTGAAATTGTTCCGCGGCAAGCAGCCGGTTTCCGGCTTCGACCGAAGCCTGAACATCCTTGTCCGTTAGACCCTCAGGCGTCTTTGTTCCAGCCTTCCGGAAAGATGCAAGAGTCTTCTTCAGATCGGCAAACTGCTCGCCAAACCCAAATTCCTTCATCTCCGCGAGGACCATTTCTTCCGACCATCCCTGGACCTGCATACGGTAAACCGCGGCCATCACCCCGGTTCGGTCTTCGCCCTTCAGGCAATGAAAAAAAACAGGCTTGGCAGATGGATCCGTGGTGATCTCGAGAAAGCGGAGGATAGTTTCGCGGCTCGGTGTTTTAAATGGGGAAAGGGGAAGGTGCTCAACCCGGAGTCCGAGTTCCTGGGCCGTCTTGGTGTACGGTACCTCGCTTCTTAAGCAGACCAGGGTCTTGACGTGCTCCCGCGCCAGCGCGCGCAGCCCATCCATCGTTGGAGTGGCGCCCCGGTAAACGTCCGTATCCATCCGGGCGAAATGATCAATGCCGTCAACCTTGATACGCTCCGCCATTGCAGGAGGAGGCGATACCGCCGGCGGCGCAGCCAACGCAATGCTGGGAAAGCTCATCAGAATCAGAACTGAGATAGTGAATCCAAGTAATATGGCCCCCAACATTGTGAGCTTCTTTGAATTTGAAGTCATCATGGCCTGTCCTCCTCGGTTCATAGATATTCTGATCCCGGCCCTGCCGCACGGCATTGTAGCAGAAGGCATAAGAATATGCCACGGGCAAACAGTTATACTGAGCAGTTGATCGTAGGGATCAGCATGACGCTAAGAAATGTCCTTTTATGGCGAAAAAAGCTGATTATCGACAGGTTTTCGATGGCCAAGCAAAGTGCATGCGATGAGATCGGCTCATTCGGGCCAGGACGGATGGATACGCCAAGGAATAAGCATCGGCACTTTTCGCTTATATTCTCTGTATGCTTCCCCGAAATTCGCAACCAGATCCCGTTCTTCAAGGAACGCGCCGATATAGATCCATGCGGTCCATAGAACATTGAACAAGAGTCTGTCCAGGGTTAGATAAGGGTTCGACCAGATCATGAGCAGAACGAAAAAATACAGAGGATGCCGCACAAAGCGGTAGGGACCGCTGATGGTCAAGGGTATTTCTTTCGGTTTCTTGCCGCGGAGGTGGTATCTTATTGCCCTAATGCCGTAAGGATCGAAAAAGCCCAGGGCCTTCGTTCCCCAGTAAAAGCCTACAAGAGATGCTGCAAAGATCGCTCGCATCAATAAGCGAACAAGGCCTTCTGCTTTGGCAACCATACCGGATGATCCCTGCCACAAGATGATAACTGCGAATAAACCGATGCCTGACAAGATCGCGTAGAATGCGCTTACGTATGCCTCCGGGATAAACCGGGAGAGAAACCCGCGAAATGGTTTTCGTATCATGCCACTGTGCTGGAGGAAAAAAGCGACAGAAAGACAGAAATCAAAGAATAACATTCCGCTTTCGTTCAAACCCAGTTCAACCAGATGCAGCGACCCGACATAGCAGAATATCCCGAACATAACCAAAGAACCGCTGCCAAATATATATGCAAGAAAAATCAAAGTATATGCAGGAAATTTCTGCATTGATAGCTCCTATTTACGCCCGTCTTAGAGTGCCCTTCTTTTCCGATGAAAATTTCATGGCAAGACCTCGATATGCCTTCTTGGATGTGTTTTTTCCATCGCTCCAGAAAAACGCTTTTGAGGAGTTTGTGGCTGATGATTGAACTGTCCAAAATGCTTGTATCGTTAGATGTCTGCCTGTCACTAATAATTAAGTAGGTTGTCCCCTTAATTACTATCGAGACTTCCTTTTCCCCGGTGAAGAAAATCAACATCATATGGAAATTTAGTTCAACCATCCGCGGAGGTCAAGGGAATTTGAGTAACAATAAAGAGCCCCGTTAGTCCGCACGGGGCTCCTTGAATTGCGATGGAAAATATTGCAGCCGGATTTAGAAAGCAAGCGTCATCTTGTGCGTCAAGAGATAGTCGTTATCAACTTTGGCACTGGAATTGGCGCCCTGGAAGGCATTGCCCGCCCAGAGATAGCCAAAGCCGACCATGTATGCCAGATTGTCATAGATATTGTAGGTTGCGCTGAGGTCAAATTCGCTCCCAAGGTTTCTGGAGATCTGATTAACAACTGCATTCTGGTCGAGACTGGCGTTGGTGAAACTCGCCTTTACATCCAGTTTCGGCATGGGCTTGATGCCGGTGAATATCTGCCATGCCAGTATGTTGTCATTGTTGTAAGCGGGTAGTGCCGTGGCGGTCAAGCCATTCTGACCCCCTAATAAGCCATTCCATCTACCGAGGTCGTAGTTGAAGAGAATCAGGCAGGGGGTGAAGTCGGTACCAATCTTGGCTCCACCTTCATATTTGGTTGTTGAACCTAAATCGTCACCAGTCGCATAGAATGCCAAAGCGCCTGTATAGACCGGTGTAAGGTCAACGCGGGCCATGACATAACCACGCCAGCCTTGATAATCCACGTTCTGGCGGGTTGTGCCGTTTTCAATATTGTATTCTTGTTTTTTGCCCGTATAGAAACCGAATTCTGTCTCGACATAAATAATACCGAACGCCGCCCTAGCATACGGTTGGAATAGCCAGTATTTTGCCTTATACTCGGTAGTAGGATTATCGGCAGTGCTGGTATCGAGATAATATGTGATTTTTATACCGCCATCTCCCTTGCGCCACCTATACCCGCCGAGGACAGAATACTTTTCCGAGTCGTGGTCTACGCCATAAGTGGATACCCCGACATTGCCGGCTGGACCGAGACTGCTGTAACCTTTCTTTCCCTCCGTCTTTTCCCACCTTGCGCCCCAGAAGACAGAACCGGTCGTCCAATCCCACTTGACACTCATGCCGTAGTCCTGTTCGCCCGTGTCGCCAAATGCCGTAGCCCATGTACCCTGCGTCATGTATCCTACCATTAAGGTGCCAACATCGCCGGGAACATTTAAGGTCACAAATGCATGCGTGAACTTGATGTTCTCTGATTCCTGGTCATTGCCGGCAAGATTCGTTGAGGTCGCCGTTGTTGATCGGGGAGCACCCCATATCTTTTCCAGTGCATCGAATCTCGTCGTCAGTTTCAAACCTTCCTGCACTTGGAAGTCCGTCTGCACCCTGAGCTTCTGCCATATATCGCTTACGGATGCACCGCCATCTTTCATGAGAGCGCGGTTGTTATCATAGTAGCCCTGTGCTACATACGACCCACTGAACTTGACATCCGCCGCAGATACAGGCAAGGCAACCGCCATGATGAGACCAATTAATAGTAAAACTACCCAAACCTTTCTCATCTTTTTCTTCTTTCCTCTATTTAAATGATCTTCCCGCCATGCGCAGGCTCTCCCCGCTTCGCCGCACGATTCGGAAACAGGATAAGACGCAATTAGTCATTTTTCCATTTTCTTCTTTAGGCAATAAGACCTCACAGCAGTAAAAAAATGGAGAAACGGATCCGCGGAATCCGCAAAGTGGCTCCCTTGCGGGTCTTCACTTGGTGGAACAGCCCGCGGCCGTTTGTCTTTTCGGAGTCTTTCATAGGCCCGCTGTATTTGTTTGAATTTCTTCTCCGCTTCGGGATTATCCGGGTTTCTGTCTGGATGAAATTTCATGGCAAGGCGACGATACGCCTTCTTGATCTGTTTTCCCGTCGCACCCGGTGAGAGGCCAAGAATAATATAGGGATCTTGATTGGAAGGATTCATGATGCACCCTTGAAAGGCAGCTACAAGCCTTTCCTCAATCTCTCCGACAAGGGAAGGTTGACAGTCTTGTTTAGAAAATTATATCCCTAGCCTTAGGGCGATACTCTATACTAACCAAGCAGAGGTATGGAACAAGGAAGCCGTCCAGATTCCAAGACTTGCTCCTTTCAATGCGAGAGGCGTGATCTCACCGACCCGGTAATTATTGTTAATGATCGCCTCCGCGGTTTCCTCTTCGCCCATCCCCGTGCCGCGGCGATTTTGATGAATGGCTTAACGTTCAATCAACGCTGTTTTTTCATAACCGGAGCAGGGGATGCATACCGGTTGGCCATCCTTCATGCGCACATAGCGGTCGAAGACATACTCACCGCACGCATTGCACTTCGTCTTGTTGAACGACCCTTTGACCGGTGTGAACTTGAAGTTGGTCTTTGCCTCCACGGCAAAAAGGAATTCATCCCGCTGGTCATAGACCCATTGGAGGATTTCATTCCTGACTGCCTCCGGGATCTGGGATGGTTCAACACCTTTTTTCCGATAAGCAAAGAATTCGAACTTACTCATGGCGTCGACAAAGTCCGGGGTGAGGGCGTAACGAACGGCACCCTTTTGCGGGTGGTAGAACGTCGCCGCCAACTTACCGTAAAAGGTCTTGGCCATCAGAAGCTTTCCGTAAGTGGCGCCCGTCGCCGCCTGCAGGCCGTCCATCATGCAGGCCTGAGGGTGGCCTTCGCCGATTTCCGGGAAGATGAAAAATCCGTGGTCCGGTTCGGGCTTTATCCCCAGGTACATAAGGGCCAGTTTGCCCATGCGGTAACCGATGGGCATGAAGGGACATTTGTGGCCGTGAAACTCAAAGGCCCATTCGGGGGGAACATATTTCGTCATCATAATAAATACCTCTTTTTTAGTTTGTTTATTTGACGATATCAAAAATCATCTTCGCGGCGATCACCATGAGCAGCACGCCGATGATCTTCTTCAATTGTGAACTCGAAATCCTGGTCTTCATCATTTGTGAACCGACTATAGAGCCAAGCGCGCTCATAACGGCCATGATTCCGAGAAATACGGGGCTTAGTCCTCCCAGGGTGACATGGCCGAGGAATCCCGAAAAAGAGGCGAATACCACGATAAGCGCCGTGGTTCCGGCGGCGACCTTAGCGTCGATGCCGAGCCAGTTGAGAACGGGCACGATAAAATTCCCGCCACCCACGCCCAGCAGTCCGCCGAGAAACCCGGCCACGCCACCGACGGCCGCCCCGGCGCTGGATTCGACGGCACGGCTCAAGGGCTTTGTCCGAAGTGCAGGTTTATAGAAGAGCATCATGAAGCCAGCGAAAACCAAAAAACCTGCGAACATGCCGAGGAAAAGACGCTTGTCAACAAAGGGCGTTGTGTGGGCTCCCAGAGGTGCCAGCAGGACCGCTGTGATCAGGATGGGCAGGCCGATCCGCCAGTTGATCAGTCCGCCGCGATAATAATTCACAGTCGCAAAAATCAGGCTGACAACATTGAGCAGAAGCGCTGCCGGTACAGCCTCGGCCAGGGGCACGCCCAAGTAGTAGAACAGGGGCACGAAAATGAAGGCCGCACCAAGGCCGGCCATGGCCAGAAGGCCCGAGAAGAAGAATACGGAAACGGCGCTCACGATGTAGAAGGTTAGGGACATGTTTCACCCATTCCTCTCAGATGTCAGTTTAAACGTCGAATATTGAAAATACAAGAAAGTCTGCCTCTCTGCGCTTTCTCTTGCGTTAAATTCGAGTATTGTTTAGATATACCTCGTATTCTTCTATTCCCTTCAAAAATGTGGGAATCCTGTGAGGGGAGGTCTTGTATCTGTAGACCGGCTTGAATTCAAGGATGGAAGAGTCACCCGCCTTAAGCGTTATCTCTACTTCCTTGAAATAATCATCTGCGGGTAGTCCGAAAAATACCTTATGTGTCCCTGCGCGCAGCCGTATTTTTTTATCAAGGACATATTTCATTCCCTCTCCAGCATCGGAATCATGACTCGCATTCCCATTCTTATCGTAAAGCGGCAGACTTTCCTTTTTCCCCTCGACCGTCCAGGTTTCGGCCTGACCGTCGATGTTGATCAAGAAAGGATAGCCTGACTTTCCGTGAATTGAGTCCCTTGATTCGAGCGCATAATACCCCACGAGATGAGTCTTTATTGATGCCTTAATTGTTAAGGTTGCAAACCCCTGAACCGGGAGGGTAGCTTCATTAACCTCAGTGAAGACACCTGTTCTGTCGCTCTGCGCTCTCATCTGAATCTCTTTTGCCGCTGTTCCGCATCCCGTTAATGCAGCAAGAATCATCAGCGGCATAAGAATAAATAACCAGCTCATGCTGCGAAGTCCTTTGATTTTTTGAAGGACCATAGTCACACCGACAATCTGTGCGACGTTATGTATGCTTCATTTTTTTTCATCTTTACTTCCCGGGGTCTGCAAGGGCCAAAGAAGCGGTCAAAAGAAACACCATAACGATCATCAAACCAGCTATCCGTTTTGTTTTCATAGGTCTTCTCCTTTTCTAATTAGACAATATTATCTTAAGCGATGATTAATAACCCCTCATACCCATGCCCCGGCCGCTCCAGAGAGACATGCCCATACCGCCCTGACCCCTCATACTCTTACCGAAACCATAACCCCGTCCCGCTCCGTAATCCTGAAGCTTTGCCTGCTGTTCCGGGGTGAGGATATTGAAAGCGGCCAGCCTGTGGCTGGTAACTTTATCCTGGATCTGATCCCGCAGTGGGCGGATTTCTCGATCAGCGGCCTTGATCTTGCCCTGATCAGGCGATTGCTCCAACCAGAGCAATCTGAGTTCGCTGCGCTTGCTGTACAGCTTGTTCTGGACAGGCTGGATTTCTTTCAGTTGCGCCTCTTGCAGGCTTTTGATCTGGGCCGTCTGATCCGCCGTAAGGTTCAGGTTGGCAGCCATCCGGTCATCGATTCCAGAACCGTAATCTCCCCGCATGCCGCCCTTCCAGGCCACCGCCGGGGAGACCATGATCGCCGCGAGGGCGATCACCGCAATCATCGTCATTAGTTTCTTCATGGTTCCGATCTCCTTTCAAGTTAATTGCTTATTGGCTATATAGCAAGAGACATACCAATGATAACAAGTTAACACAACTTATCTATATCATTACACTATACATGATTTAGTTATAGAATCATGATGAAGCTAAATTGCCGTTTGGATATATTGTATCCAGATTGATGTATCCACTTGGCTAAAAAGTATCCGCCTATAGACCATGCGAATCAGCCAATTACCCTCTCTTGCCTTTCAACATCTGCAAGGCGTGTTTTGTTCGCGCTGCGGGAATTGCTTTCCGACTCAGGAAATCAAGATGTTTAACAACGGCTGCGAGCTTCGCACCGGGGAAGCCAAGAAGGGTTTCGTTCGCACCTATATCAGTGGCGTCGCGGCATCCGTAGCAACCATAGCTGAAATTCAGGCGATCTTCCAAATATGGAATGATAGTCGCATCCACACAGGTGGCCTGCAAAACGGCTGTAGAAGCCGTCACCCGCTGACCGCCCATGGCGTGCAGATAACTCAGAACCAGCCACATGAGCTTCTCCACCTCTCCCTCGACAACCACCACCTGTGGGATACGGTCGGCCTGCTCCAGGGGAAAGAGTTCGAGATGGTGGATCTGCCCGGCCTCGAAACGAGGCATGTCTTCAAACATCCTCCGGCCCACGGCCGGATCGGCAACGATGCCGAACCCGACGAGTCCCTTTCCCGAGCGCAGTCCTTCCGGCAGAGGACGAAACCCGAAAGCTGACGCAGCCGCCGGACAGGATATTCCCTCCCCATCCAGAACAACTTTTTGTCCTTGCCGGGCCAGCATAAGGGCCTGACAATACCGGTGACTTTCCAACCGTAGCGCACCTGCGGGCAGCAAGGCATCCGCTGTAAAACAAACACCCACGGGAAATGTAGTGAGTCCGAGGATTGAAACGATCTTCCGTCCAGCCTCCTGCACTTCATCAACGGTAAGACGACTGTTCTCGGATGATCTTCCTCTGGTTTTTTGCTGATTCATTCATAGTCTCCAAAAATATCCAAGGTAACGGTAGCTATTGTCTTCTCATATCCATCCCATTTACGAGGAATTTCATTTGTTGCCTGCGCAATCCTTCTTCCACAGACAATCATGTCATTACATGTTTCTTTCGTGTGAAAACACGGCGAGTATCCTTCAGCTATCTGAATATCACGGATGATATCCTGCTTTGTGCGACCCTTACTTGCATCGACACCCCATGTCTGTGCAATTTTGCGAATCTCTTGTAGTTTCATTGATAATCCTCCTTATTGTTTCATGTCATTTATGAAGTCTTTAGCTCTATCGCCTCTCAGATAGTCGGCAAGCCCGAGAAGACCCTCGACAAGGTATTTTGACTGGTAGCCCTTCAATGTCAGGAATGTCCTGGCAATCTCAGCCCGGTCATAATGAGGACACACCGTGACGATAATCTTTGACCTGTCCAGTTCATTCAGCCTGTCCGGAAGCTCATTGAGCGGAATGTGTTTAATAAAACTGAAACTGTATGCCTGATATTCTTCCCGGAAACGGATATCAATTATCTGAACCATGCCCTGCTTGTAGAGAATCAGCATTTCCGGGATGCCGATTTTCATGTTTCTGCGTTCCTGGTAGTCAAATGATTTAAGATAATTTTCAAAAGAAACACTTTCCCCTGAATGTACAGGGGTAATACTAAACAACGTAAAGAGCAGTGCAATAACTATTTTCATATAAAGAGTCCTTTCATTTTGCCGGATTCAAGCAATGTGAGTGTCCTGCCACGAAAAGGGTTGGAAACAGGAGCATAACGCCTGAAACCCGTCCCGCAATACATACAGCTCTGCCCCTTGAGCTGCGACTTCAATATTGCAAGACCATCTCGTATCTCATCAATGCCGATGTATTTTTCTAGATTAGACGGAGAATACCTGATGACGCAGGTGGGTGTCGCTTTGATCTTGTTTTGTTTGATAATAGTATTCAACGTCTGAAGGACCAGTTTTTCATCGTATTTCTTCCAAACGATCTTCTGTTCTTTCAGGTAATTCACAAGAAGTTCTTCTGATTGGATGTTTTTTTCTTGTGCTGCATGAAAGAGGGCGCTGCGAATCCGCAGAACTTCCCGCGCATCCGCGCCGGCATGAACGGCGTAGAGATAATACTTCGCATATAACGGGGTTGCCTTGGAAAAAGGAACATCGATGAAAGTTATTTTCACATTGCCGAGGCCGAGCAACTCCTTGATCACCGGTTCCAGCGATGCATCAAGAGTCCGGCATGGTTGACAGAAATAATCGGAAAAGAAAAACACCTCGTAAGAACCCTTCCCTAAAGATGGGATATGGGCGCCCTCTTGCCCGTATACGGGCGTCACGGAACCGGAAAAGGTGAATAAAATAACGAGATACCCCAGGAGGGCAACAACCAGCAACGGCAACCTTTGTAATTTTAACATAGGCAAATCAACCTGCCCAAGAAAATAGAGCCACATCTTCCGCCTGTTTTCCCGCCAGGCGGAAGGGACGTTATAGTTGACGATAAAAGCCGTCATGACCATCACGGCAAAAGAGAGACAAAATGGACAATAGACGTCGTTTTGTACCTGGAATGCAAACAGATGCGCCTCCCCGCCGAGACCCGCCGCCAGCAGAAGGCGGACGAAAAGCGTCTGCCTGAAAGATGCAACTCCTATAATGGCCAACATATAGACGATGCCGATCCACTTCAGATCGATTCCCAGATATCCCCTTGAAGATAACTGCACGACGTATCGCACACCTCGTAAAAAACCATGAGGGCGATTCCGGCGAGGGCGAGAAGAAATGTTATCATATTTCTGTGTTTTTTGAATTTGTACATCACAATTAGATGTATATCTCCGTCTTCGATAACTTTCCTTTTCTAATGTTACAACTCGACTGGACACCTATCGCCATGAGTTGGAACACAATGGCCTCCTCGCTCATGAAGCAGTTTGCACCAAGAAGGCATGGGGGGCAGAAACAGCCCCCCATGCTCTGCTCAGTTCATCGGACTATCGGACCGTTCGGCGTGTAATCAACATCGGCATCCAAGTAAAATAATCTATTTATTTCCTTGTATTTACAATCCTCGAGAATCGCAAAATACATTTCACCAGCCCGTGCACCCGTCGCACAAACAAAGATTACATACCCTTCTTTTGGAAGTTGAGTGAAGGTGTTCTCGCAGCCTTTGCCGAAATGTTCGTTAATAAAGTAATGTTTCGAACCGGCAAAATGCCCCGCCTTATACTCAAAGGGTGTTCTGACATCTACAATGGTTACGTTTTCAGGTTTTTCTGCCACGATCTTTTTGAAAAATTCTTTATCGATCGTTCCCTCTGCCTTGCCCTGCTTGATTGCATTAACCCTGTTTGTCGTCGACTTGGCTCCGGGTTCGGCGCTAAAAGCTGCCGGGTGCGGAGATACGAAAACAAAAAGTAACAATATAGTCACTACGGTGAATAGCTTCTTCATTATATCCTCCCTTATTTAAGATCTTCAATACGGCCATTGAATACAGCTGTATTCTTGTAACCAGCGCGATAGACTTTATCAGCCATGGCATAATTTTCTTTTGCCTTTTCGGCCGGTCCTGCAATGATAACAGTTTTATCCTTTCCTATATTGGTTGAAAAGAACTTGGATAGGTCCGCATCATCAAGAACATTCACAAGTAATGCGCCATTCAAAATGTGTTTCTTCGCTCCTTTGGCCGTCACTTCGGCATAGTACTTTTCAAAGAAGAAGGGCCCTTTGACAAAGGCCTTCAAATTCGTGTATCCTTTTTCTTTGAGCTGCTTTATATCGCTGAGACTCATCGGGCAAGGCCTTCCAATTCCGATCAGTATCTCGGTGTCTTTGGGCAGGTTCAATTTTTGAAACTGCGGATATATGCGGCTGAATCGAGCGTCAAACATGTTGAATGCTGTGGGGATGAAACCGTCATCATAGTTCCTGGCGGGTCTCGCATCGATGACAAATACCTTCCCTGTCTTGTTGATTAAATCGGGCATCCTGGAGAGAACATAGCCTCCATCAACTGCCTCGATCCCCATTTCTTTGCAGGCATTCAGGATTACCTGCGCGGGGGGAAGGGCAATGGACGGACCACTCGCAACTTGGCCGCTACAAATACCCGCCGCGGTGATAATTAACATAGCCGTTATTAGTGATGTAAACCGTTTCATACTACCTCCTTGCTAATTTTAATTCGTTTAAAAAGAGCCAATTTGACTTTCTAAGTTTCCGGGCATCGCCTCAACCGGTTGTGAAATATCAGTTGCCGGCTTTTGAGGTGACCCCCTTCCTGTTTCTTATGAACACCCTCCGTCATCGAGGTTGTGGAGCCATATCCCCGCGTTTTTTCCGTCTTTCACGCGGTAACGAACCTCGGTATTCGCGCCTTCTTTAATCTTTGAGAGCTTCTCTGCGTCCTGCATTATGATCGTAATGGCAGGCCCTTCCTGAGGCTGGATGGTTACACTCATGGCCCCCGTATCTATCTTGGTGACCGTACCCGTCACCTTCATCAGTCCCTGCGCCGTCGCTGATGTTCCGATCGCGAGCGCCATCATTACTGCAATCACCACCACTACTACTATCTTCTTCATCCTAATTGTCCTCCTTTACATGTAGGGTCAAGTACTCCCTAGTGTATTCTTATCTATATTTCGCTCTCCTCAGCGAAGGGCCTTTTTACAGTTAGTTTCCCCAAAAAGGATTTCCGATAAAATAAATTCCCAAAACAGCGATGAGAGCGCCGGCACCTCTGCGGAACCACAAACCAGCCCCCTGCCAGGTCCGGTTTTCGATTAGTTTTCTAACCATGGCCGCGGAACTGCCCGCAATGACGATGGGGAGGCAGTGGCCGAAGGCAAACAGCATGATGAAAAGAACGCCGACAGTCACCTTCTGCTGAATGGTAATGATGGCCAGAATGGGCGCGATGAAGCCGAAGGTACAGGAGCCGGACAAAACGCCGTAAGCCAGGCCCAGAACAAACGCGCCCCGAATCCCCCGCAGGTTCAGATGGTGAAGAAGGCTGCCGGGGGTGGAACACGCTTCAACCCCCATCATGCCCATGGCGACCCAGAGAAGGATCAGGCCGACCAGTATCTGCCAGTAATTCCCCACGTCGCCGAGCATCCGACCCAGCAAGGCACAGACGATGCCGATTCCGGCAATGGTAATAAAAAGGCCGAGGGTAAACATGATGGCGTAGGCGCTGGCCTGCCGTGGTTTCAGCGCCGCTTCCTGTCCCCCGACATAAGCGACAATGAGGGGAATAGATGCCAGATGACAAGGGCTGAACAGAACACTGACCATGCCCCACAGAAAGCATCCAAAAGCGGCCAGTATCGTCGCTCCCGTCATCCATTCATTGATCTTCAGAAAGAAAGATTCTAACATCATATCCGCCTGCTACTGGACACCCATCGACTTGAGCTGAGCTATAATAGCCTCCTCGCTCATAAAACCCAGGTGACGGCTGATTTCCTTGCCGTTCTTATCGAAAAAGATCTGGGTCGGAATACCCGTGACTCTAAATCGCTCAATGGCTTCCCGGTTATACCGGAGATCGATGAAAATAACGGCGGCCTTCCCCTCATAGAGTTTCGCCAGTTTATCGAGGATCGGCGCCATCATCTTGCAGGGAATACAAGATGCAGCTCCCAGATCGACCATAGTAACCTTGCCCTTTACCGGGATGTTTTTTACCTCGGCAGAGAATGACGGCAAAGCCATAACGCCGAGAATGAAAATTGAAATGATCACAGCAATAACCGCTTGAACACGTTTTGCACTCATAGATAACCTCAACACTCGCAAGAATTTCCGCAGCCTGCACCCGCCGCCAGGCTCGATGTAAGTTGAAAACCAGATTGTCCGACGGATTCAACGTAATCGATACGTACAGGCTTGACTTCCTCAAACAGATCCTTGTCAATAAGAAAATGTATGTCTCTATCCGTGAATACCAGATCTTTTTCCTGCGGCTCATCCAGAGCTATGCCCAGCGTGGGCCCGCCTCAGCCGGCCTGCAATAGTATCCTGATAGAGAGTGGTTCTTTCTGTTTTTCCAAAAAGTTTTTGATCATGCTGCTTGCCTTTTCTGTAACTTCAAACATAAATCCTCCTGAAATATTAAAGTTAACGGCTCGATTGTTGATCGCCGTAATTCATATACGTAGTTGTCACAGTTGCTTCAAGCATTGAGAGCAACGGACGATTAGAATGTATTTGCGCTATTTCTACTCCTCACCAAGGGGTCTTTTTACCGGTCAGGTGCCGCCGAAAATGGGGATGCCACCGCGCAGGGAAATGTCCCCGGCGAAACCGACCGTAACCTTTTCGCCTTCCACAATCACGGGTACCTGCATCTTGCCGCCGGAATAAGCCAGCATTTCCTCCAATTTCTTCGGGTCTTCATTTACATTGATATATACGGCCCTATCGCCGTGGGCTGCCCGAGCCTGGTTACAGAAGGGTCAGGTATCGGTTCCGTAGATGATGATCTTGTCTTCCATAAACCTCCTGCGTATTGAAATTCAAACTTCCGCCGGAAATAGTTTCCTTTTGAAGATGAGGGCCACGTTGACCAGTATGATAAGGACCGGCACCTCAATGAGCGGCTTTATGACCGTGGCGAAGGCCTGCCCTGAGTCGATGCCGTAGATGGCGATGGCCACGGCGATAGCTAACTCAAAATCGTTGCTCCCGGCAGTGAAAGACACCGCCGTGGTCTGCGCGTAATTCCCGCCGATCTTTCTTACAACAAAGAATGTCATAAACCACATCACAGCAAAATACAGGGTAAGCGGCATTCCCACGATCAGGACATCAAGGCGCGACTGGATGATCTTGTTTCCCTGGCTTGAGAACATCACAACAATCGTAAACAAGAGAGCGATAAGCGTGATGGGACTTATCTTCGGCATGAACGTATCGAACCACTATCTCAGGACTCATAGAGCTTCGGGCATTCCTGACAGAAGGGATGAAGCATCGAATCGAAGGAGTCTCTGAACGTCGTATAGCGCCTGCTCAACCAGATGGCCGGTATCGATGTTTCGGCCACTGTGCCGAACGTGAGCTGGCGGTACTCATGCTCACACCCCCGTACCATGTGGAATGCTTCAAAGGCAGGGACATTCGTGAAGACGCACGGCGAGATAGTCCCATCTGCTGATACAAACAGACTTCGCTCAATGTTCTCCGTACAGTTCCTGCTTCTTTTTCCCCGTGAGACCAAGCGGTAAGAGATACTGAGCCGCGCTTGTTTACCTGCCATCACCAGTCTATCCAGTGAGGACTTCAGTTCGCGGTATTCCCTCTCATCCCGCGGTATAAGTTGCTCCTTCTGGAGATCTTTGCTCGGGACGAAATCGAGGGTACTGATGATCACATGTTGTATCCCAAGTCCCGCAAATATTGGGGCGATCTTGTCAATGTCTGACAGGTGAGAACGGAGAAGCAAATAAGCGACATTGATCATCGGAGTTTCGACATGAAGGGCTTTTTTTTCAGCAACAAGATCGGAGATGGTCTGAAGTATCTTCCTGAAGTCTGTCCCTTTTCGGGCGGTGTCGTTGTTATCGCTGATACCGGTCAGAGAGAACGCCACATGGTCGATGCCGCTCGCGACTATCCTACTGATTTCTTGGCGGTTGAGCAGCATCCCATTTGTAGTTGTACCCACCTTGCATCCCGCTTTTTTTACACGGGCGACGATGTCAAAAAAGTGCTTATGCATCAACGGTTCGCCCCACCCCTGCAGATGCACCATCTTCGTTTTGGTGAAAACAGGTAAAAGCCTCTCGAAGGTGTCGAGGGAAAGATCCCTGCTCTCCCATTGAGAGTGGTAGACGGTTCTCGGACAGTATGTACAGGTAGCGTTACACCGCGAGGTAACCTCAAGCTGTATCCAATCAAGCCAGGGCATCCACTCGAGTTCCCACCATTTCTTAAAATAATGGGCCAAGTGCGAGTGAAGCGTTGCCATCTCCATTTGCTATTGACCTATTCTTTGCAACTCATGTAACAGACTCCCGCAGGGGTTTCTACGGCATAGGGAAAATACTTTCTACGGAAATATAAGGCCACATTCACGAGTCCAATGAGGATGGGAACTTCCATCAAAGGACCGATGACTGTAGCGAAAGCCTGCCCGGAATTGATTCCAAAAACGGCTATAGCGACAGCAATAGCAAGCTCGAAATCATTGGATGCAGAAGTAAATGCGAGCGTTGCTGTCGTGGAATAATCAGCCCCAATCTTCCGAAATAAATAAAAAGTCGCAAAGAACATCACGAGAAAATAAATGCTTAATGGAACCGCAATACGGAAGACATCGAGCGGGAGTTGCACGATATACTCCCCCTTCAAAGAGAACATGACAACAATCGTGAACAGCAATGCAATCAGGGTGATGGGACTGATCTTCGGAATAAACTTCTGTTCATACCACTCCCTCCCTTTTGAACGGATCAATACGAATCTGGAAACGATGCCGCCGAAGAAAGGAATGCCTAGATAAATAAGGACCGTCTTAACCACGTCAGACATGGCCACATTAACCGTCATTCCTTTGAGGCCCAGCCATCCAGGAAGGATGGTAATAAAAAAATAGGCGTACACGGCATACAGAAGCATTTGGAAAATCGCATTGAAGGCAACCAGTCCCGCGCAGTATTCCCGGTTCCCTTCGGCGAGTTCGTTCCAGACTATGACCATTGCAATACATCGTGCCAAGCCTACAAGGATCAGGCCCACCATGTACTCTTGATATGATGATAAAAAGATGACGGCCAGAATGAACATGAGGATGGGACCCACTATCCAGTTGAGGATAAGGGAGAAGCTCAGAATCCGAACATTCCGGAAGACCTTGCCCAATTCCTCATACCGGACTCTGGCCAGCGGTGGATACATCATGAGAATCAGGCCTATGGCAATCGGGATATTTGTCGTATCAACCTGAAATGTATTGATCACTTCCCGCACGCCGGGGTAAAAATAACCCCAGAGAACTCCGATCAGCATGGCAAGAAAAATCCACAGAGTCAAAAAGCGATCCAGAAATGATAGCCTTTTCACAATACCTTCTGACATATACCCATCCTTTCTTTTAGTAGCGCTACCAGTTACAATTTGACGAACTCGTTTTCTATCCAGCCCTTTATTTCATCACGGATCCTTCGAAAACCTGCCTTGATCTCCTCATCTGTTCCCGTCAGGGCTGAAGGGTCCTCAAAGCTCCAGTGAAGGATTCTTTTGCCGCCGGGAAAATAGGGACACGCTTCTTTCGCATGATCACAGACGGTGACTACATAGTCAAATTGCCGACTGAAAAATTCCTGCATGCCTTTTGAGCGATGGGCTCCTATGTCGATGCCAATCTCGCTCATCACGCGAACGGCATAAGGGCTCACATCTCCCGGCTCGGTGCCGGCACTGTAGACTTCATAGAGGTCTCCATAACTGGCGCGCAGCAGACCTTCGGCCATCTGCGAACGGGCAGCATTATGGGTGCAGATGAAAAGCACCTGTTTCTTATTTCCCGACACAGCGATATTTCACTCCGCCACTACTTCTCCTCTTCAATCCACTTCTTAATTTCGCTGACTGACGGAAGCCTTCCGTATGACTTCACCTTCCCATTTATGACCAGTCCGGGTGTGCTCAGTATGCCGTAGGACATCATCTGTTTCATATCGGTCACCTTTACAACCTCGGCGGCGCAGCCTGTTTCTTTCGCGGCCAGTTTGGCATCGGCAGCCAGTTTCTCACAGTTGCGACAACCCGGTCCTAAAATCTTAATTTCCATAGATTACCCCCTTTTTACATAATTGCGTTGAACAGGTAGCCCACGATAATTATGGCTACCGTCAGGATGGCGGCAAATATAACCAGAAGCCTTACCTTTAAAACCTTTCTCAGAATGACCATCTCCGGAAAAGAAATCGCCGTGACGGCCATCATAAAGGCCAGCACGGTTCCCAGAGGCATTCCCTTACCCATCAGCGCCTGAACGATCGGGATCGTACCCGCGGCGTTCGAGTAAAGAGGTATTGCGATCAGGACGGCTAGAGGGACTGCAAAGGGATTATCCCGTCCTGCGTAAGTCGCTACGAAATCTATGGGCACATATCCGTGAATAACGGCGCCGACCCCGATCCCCAGGATGACATAGAGCGTCACCCGTTTCAGAATATCCTGGGTATGAAAAGAAGCCAGTTGGAAACGGTCCTTCCAGGAAAGATTGGGAATCTCCGTCTCGCCCATCCTGAGCTCCCACACGTAATCTTCAACCATCTTTTCTACGGCAGGGATGCGTCCCAGTATGATGCCGGAGATGATGGCAACAGTTAAGCCCGTTCCGATATAAATCAGGGCTATCTTTGCACCGAAAAGCCCCCAGAGAAGCACCAGTGCCACTTCGTTGATCATCGGTGAGGCGATCAGAAAGGACAGTGTCACTCCGAGGGGGACACCGGCCTCCAGAAAACCGATAAATACCGGTACTGCCGAGCAGGAACAAAAAGGTGTTACAATTCCCAAGAGTGAGGCCAGAATATTCCCGACGAACTCAGCCTTGGTGGCAAGTATTTTTTTTACCTTCTCCGGCGGGAAGAAACTTCTGATGACCGATACGATAAAAATGATTGCGGTGAGCATCAGAAGAATCTTGATGGTATCGTATATGAAGAAATTGACCGCATCGGCAAGATGGGTCCCCGTTATAAGCTGAAATATGTCGTACGTCAGCCAGTCTGCAAAGGCTTTAATCATTTGTTCTGTATACTCTCCATTATATTTCTATAGAGCAATGTCTCCACGGTTACTTGCATATATCTTCACGCCTGATGGACTTGAGGTTCTTTATAAGAAGCTGGACCTCCCGATCCTCCGTAATCCAGTGTTTCAGGTTTCCCAGGAGGCTCGCCGCATATGGGCTTTTGCTTCCATCGGTCAGATAATAATTAACCCATAGGCCGTCCTTCTTAAAACCGACGAGCCCGGTATCTTCAAGGAACTTCAAATGCTTTGAGACAGTGGGCTGAGCAATACCCAAAGCCGCCTGAATCTCGCATACACACATGGGCTTATGTTGCAACATTTTCAGAATCTTTACCCGGTTAGGATCAGAAAGCGCCTTCATAACCTTTATAAAATCTTTCATAGGCATGTCTCCTAATATATTGCTGAAGAGCAATTTAGTAATTGCTGCTCATATTGTCAAGGATTTTTCTCCTGACAATTGTCGGACATATCGGATTCCCACATTCTAAGGAATGCAAAGCAAAGTTGGAAGTCCAACTCTTACTTGTTATGTGTGGTCAGACGATGACCATCGGCCTGTGCTTTAAAGTGCGCGATGGCGTATATGAGAAGAAGAACCGTCAATATGGCGGATATCAGACAGTAAATGCAGAATGCGCGGATGAAAGCGATATCAAGATAAAAGAAGTATATTGAAAAGAGCACGCCTATCACCGCGTAGAGAAGCACGACCAAGCGCAAGCGGCGTGAGGACGAGCCGAACGCGAGGAGTGTCGCAAATGCAAACATGATCAAGTAAAAGATCAGGCCATAAACCCCTATCGGCACGCCGAAAATGCGCCCGTCCGGACTGTAGGCCACGGTATTGCATCCGTCAATGGGAGGCGGGCACCACAGCAACCAATTGTTATATATCCCAATGACATCATAAGATGCGATGGCCATTCCGATGAACGCGAACACGAGCATGAGATACGGGGCAAAGACGGTTTTTTTTATTTTCATTTAGATACCTCCTTAATGGTAAACTAATTGTTATACGCTATACCAACACACCTGATTCTGTGTTGCGTAAAACGGTGTATCGTTATATTTTATTCTCAATCCGGGCAACAAAGATCTACGCTGTGTATCTTACGTTTGATTGAGATTCCTTTTTTTCTCCTCATACTCCTCCGCGCTTATTTCGCCGGAAGCGTATCTCTTATCCAAAACACCTCTGGCCGAATCAGAGGTTGCGTAATCTGTGCCTTCAGCGTTTCGGTACTCGCGGCTAATCACGCATCATGAGAAAGAAGCACAAGCCCATCATAAGCATCATGATCACAAGGCATAGGGCCCACCACCCGCATGAGTGCCAGCCTAACCCGAATCCGAAGATATTTGAGCACCAGCTTTCACATCCAAACATTTTCACTACCTCCTTTTTCCCTTAACAACTTGACATTCACTCATATTGCATCTGAATATTTAATGTGAACGTATATTCACATAAGGGGCAAAAATTTTTAGCAAACGAGCCGTTTAAAATTGCTCCACAGTTTTTTCGCCTCCGCCTTGATGTCGAAAGATTCGCTGCCGATAGTCCAACGGAGCGCCGTAGATTGGATCAGCCCGAGAAAAGTCAGCGCCGTCTCTCGTGAGGACAGCCCTTGACGAAAATCCCCCTCATTAATGCCCGCCTCAATTATGCCGGCCAGTGTCTCCACATAGCCTCGCAAGCGCGAGGAGATTTTCTCTCCCAGCTTTCTATTACCAAGGCGGATGTTCGCGGAAAAGATCAGACGCGGCATGCCAGGATGTTCCTCTATAAGCGCTATATGGGAAAAAAAGATGGTCTCGAGTTTCTCCAGAGGCTTCCTGCTTCCCGCCGCAATGATTGCTGCCTTTCCCATGACGGCGACCCCGATGAAGTCCACAAGGGCGGTATAGACCTCGTCTTTACCGCCAAAATGCCGATAAATGTTGGCTTGGCTCATCCCGGCCGTTTTCGCGATAGCGGCAATAGTGAGGGCCTTTGTCCCTCCTTTGCCCAATACTTTAAAGGCGGCCTGGACAATTTCTTCTTTTCTTATATGTGTGCTCTTCTTCTCTGTCATATAATGAATGTGAACGTTCGCTCACATTAAACCAGAGATTGTTTTTGATGTCAAGAGAAATATTCAAGGTTTCTTTCATGAGCTTTGACAAGCCGATCCCCTGTCAACGAAGAAGTTAAACTACTATTGCCGGCTTCAACATCTAATGCTGAATTGATTGTGAACGCTGAGGTTTGCGGGAGAATCTACGGAAGCAGAAGTTGATTGTCTCGGGATCTCGATTCCCCGACACTTGTGACATAGATGGCTGGCTGTCCGAGAACGGGGCACTTAGCCTCACAGAGTCCGCAGCCTATGCAGAGCTCAAGGTCGACTTTGGGCAGCTTTAATATCCGTTCTTCTCCCTCTCTGTCTTTGACCTTTACCTGTTCAAACCAGATGGCCTTTTTCGGGGTGGGACAGACCTCCTCACAGACGATACACGGTGTGGCATGGGCATGGGGCAGACATCTCCCCTTATCGATCATGGCGAGCCCTATCTTTACTTTGTTTTTCTCGGGAAGCTCCAATCTCTTAATCGCCCCGGTAGGACAGACCTGACCGCACAGGGTGCATCGGTATTCACAATAGCCGATGCGAGGAACAAGGACGGGTGACCATATCCCCTCAACACCCGCCTCAAAGAGCGTCGGCTGGAGACCATTTGTAATGCAGACCTTCATACATTCTCCGCATTTTACGCATCTCCTGAGAAATTCCTTCTCCTCGAGGGAGCCCGGCGGCCTGATCAATTTAGGATCCGAGACTCCCGCCCTGGCAATGGGTGTAATTCTCATAAGCGGTACGGCAATAAGTCCCGTCAGGATTGACCCAATGACCCGCCTCTTGCCGAGATCCATGCCTGCAACGGGCTGCTTTTCCAGGAAACCGAAATGAACCGCATTTCGGGGACAGAGATCATCGCAGTCCATACAGTAGAGACATTCCGTGTTTTTCCAGCGCTCTTCCTGAGCAGGCGTCGCGCTACCCTGACAGGCTCGTGCACAAGCCCCGCACTCATTGCAGTCTTCGCTAACAGATCTTCTCAGAAAGGCATACCTGGAAAGAATTCCGAGGAGGCCGCCCAACGGGCATAGATATTTGCACCAGAACCTTCTCTCCACAAAATTAAGTCCCAGAATGAAAAGAAACAGGAACCCCACAAAGGCGCTCTGGAGATAAACGGGCTGCTGGAACGGGAGAAAAACCTTTTTCAGGATAGAGTAGATAAATTCGGAGCCATTGACGAGAAAAGGTATATCTACGTTATAGAAGGCGTCAAAAGTGGCATTCGTGGCGTAGCTTATCAATGGATAGGCAGCCAACGAAAACGACCTGATCAAGAGCGATATCGGGTCGAAAATTCCTGTGAGCTGAAGAGAGAAGAGGGACGATACCAAAAGAAAGATCAGAATGTAATACTTGAACCGATACCAGTTTGCGGTTGGTGTTTTAGGACGCCCTTTCTTTATAGAGCCTACCATGTTATTCAAGGTCCCGAGAGGGCATATCCATCCGCAGAAGACCCTCCCTAGAAATACTGTCGCAACAATAACCAAAATAGCGAGGTAGAATGTTTGATACCATTCGCGGCTGGAAAGTATCGTCGTGATGAAGATCAGGGGGTCCGCATCCAGAAATATCTTTACGGGGTAGCCGAGGTCATTGGCCCCTTTCGATTCGGTCTGCAGAAATAGCCACAGGAAGATCAGCAGGAAGAGCCCCTGTGTTGCGATGCGTATTTTCTTAGTCATTAAATATTGACTCTCTTGATTTTCAGTTTCGACAGGTCCATCGTACCGAGTCCTGCCTTGTGCCCTGCCACAACGTAGCCCAGATCCGGTCCTTTCAGGCCGAAAAGTGTGGCTCCATAAGCATCAATGGCTACCTGATCCGTGCCCGCGATAACCATGTTTAGTTGCTTCACATCTGAAAGGCTTCCTCCCTGCGGCCCGTTTGCGGTTAGAATGCGAACCGCATCGAGTACGACAAGGGTCGGTTTGATGAACATGGCAACATCGACAAGGCTCCCGTCCATCTTTTGGTGAATCCGGCCTCGCGAACCACCCATAGTGCCCATCAAGTTCTTCATGCCGAGGGTAAGGGTGGAAAGTCCATGTGTCTTCGCAATAGGTATATTGATGACCTTGTCAGCCTCCATGGCCTCCGTATAGAAGGGCCATGATTTCAGCGCAATGCCCCGTAGTTTTACCTCTTTGAATTTCCTGTCATCCACAAAACTCACGATGCCTCCCACGGCGGAGGCTGCGTCAGCAATGCCGCTCTGCTTGTAGCACCGCCTCGCGTCTACAACGGTGCGGTCGAAGACCTTTACCTGTTTTGCTCCCGCCTCATAGCACAGCTTGATAACAGCCGAGACGACATTAGGGTTGGTAGTTGCCGCGTATTCGGGCATTCTGTCCCATCCGATGTTGGGTTTGACAACAACGACGTCGCCCCTCGATATGAATCTTCTTATTCCGCCCAAGCCATCAATGGCCGCTTTCGTTATCCCTGCAGGCGAAACGCCGTGGGCGACAGCAATGTCCACCTTCTCGGCGGCTTCCAGGGAGCTTAGGATAAAGCTCGTATTTCCCGGGAAGGTCAAGGTTACGCCCGTCGCCAGGGCAGCTTTGATAAAGTCCCTTCTATTCATCACTACTCCTCTGTATGTGGTACATCCCCTCTCCGGATAACGGCTTAGCCTCGACCGGATTTGGGATCGAGCACCAGCCTGATCTTAAATCAATATATGCATTAATTTATTGCTGTCCACCTTTTTACCAAATATCTCAATATACCGTAAACATGGCTCTCTTTTAGCACCGCGAAGGATGCACGTCAAGCATCCCCGCTCTTGCTCCCCGTATCATTCAGGAATTGCGGGACAAAAAAGTGTGGTAAAAACGATGATTCATATTTATACTTAAAGAAGAGTCCCGCGCTCCGAGGTGACTGCTAACAATTAGCCGGAGTTAGGAACTTCATAGAGGGATGTATTATGGGAGAAAAGCATGGAAAAGCGTCATAGATTTTCTATCTGGTATGTCCTTTTAGGCGTATGGGCGGTCTTGCTTATCCAGAGTTATATCGCCTCCATGTTCGCCGCCCAGATGATACCGTACAGCCAGTTCCTTAACCTTCTCAAGACTGGAAAGATCGTTGAGGTGGCGGTAACGGCCAATCAGATTCAGGGTAAAATGAAGGTGGATGGAGCCGCTCCCGGCGAGACGAAGGTGTTCAAAACAATCCGGGTTGACCCTGAATTATCCACCTTACTTGAACAGTACAAAGTTGATTTCAAAGGGGAAATCGAATCGACTTTTCTGCGTGACCTCTTCTCGTGGATTTTCCCCATAATACTCTTTGTCGGTATCTGGTACTTCTTCATGAAGAAGATGGGCGCCCAGCAGGCGGGTTTCATGACTATCGGTAAGAACAAGGCAAAGATATATGTGGAAAATGAATTGAACGTTACCTTCAAAGACGTTGCCGGTGTTGACGAAGCCAAGCAGGAGCTGATCGAAGTTGTCGAATTTTTAAAAAACCCGGGGAAGTTTACCGAACTGGGAGGCCGGATACCCAAGGGTATCCTCCTGGTGGGCCCGCCGGGAACAGGAAAAACGCTTTTAGCCAAGGCAGTCGCGGGGGAAAGCGGCGTGCCTTTCTTCAGTCTCTCAGGATCGGAATTCGTAGAGATGTTCGTGGGACTTGGGGCGGCACGAGTGCGCGACCTTTTCGTACAGGCCAAAGAGAAGGCCCCCTGTATCATCTTTATCGATGAACTCGACGCCCTGGGAAAGGCCCGTGGCATCGGAACATTTGGGGGACACGATGAACGGGAGCAGACGCTAAATCAACTTCTGGCGGAAATGGACGGTTTCGATCCGAAGGTAGGGGTTATTCTCATGGCCGCAACGAATAGGCCGGAGATTCTAGACCCCGCACTCCTCAGACCCGGCCGGTTCGATCGCCACATCCTTGTGGACCGCCCCGATAAGACCGGACGGATGGATATCCTGAAGGTTCACCTGAGAAATATAAAAGCAGCGGCAGACCTTGACTTGGAAAAACTGGCGAACATGACACCGGGTATGGTAGGTGCTGACCTCGCAAATCTAATCAACGAAGCGGCGCTCCTCGCCGTCAGAAGAGATAAGAAAGAGGTGGGGATGCCCGAATTCGAGGAGGCTGTCGAAAGGATTGTGGCGGGGCTCGAAAAAAAGAACCGTTTGATAAACCCCGACGAGAGGAAAACGGTGGCCTATCACGAGATGGGGCACGCCATTGTGGCCCTATCTCTCCCGGGCACCGACCCCGTACAAAAGATCTCCATAATACCTCGCGGCATTGCCGCCCTCGGGTATACCATGCAGGTTCCCACAGGGGATCGTTTCCTTATGAAGAAGACCGAACTCCTCAACAAAGTCGCCTCCCTCCTAGGCGGCAGGGCAGCGGAGGAAATAATCTTCGGAGATATATCCACCGGTGCCCATAACGATCTCGCGAGGGCTACGGACATCACAAAAAGCATGATCAAGGAATACGGCATGAGCGACAGATTGGGTCAGGTGTACTTCGCTCACGAGAAGCGACAGCAGTTCCTCGATATAGGTCTGCAGGAAGCTGCTGACTACAGCAATGCCACAGCAGAAGCCATCGACGAAGAATTAAAAACGATTATCAGCATGGAATACGCCAAAGCAATCGAGATTCTCAAAAGCAAGAAAGACATCCTGCAAAAAGGCGCCCTACTGCTGCTTGAAAAGGAAAAGATAGAAGGATCTGACCTGAAGGCGCTGATGGATGGCCAATAAGGCAGGACAATGAAAATTTAAACGCGGCAGTCAAGCAATTCTTGCAGCAGCAACGGAAAATGATTTGACGCCTATTCGCATATCACATATGTTTAGCGGCCTCTAAAAGCGCAATACGAAAGGATCTTAAAATGACCAAGAAGAAAGCAGCTGATAAGGTTGTTACCGGCAGTGGCATCAAGACGTCGGCAGGCGCAGTTCTTCTCTCCTGTACATTGCACTGTCGCGTATGCGGAAGTTCTGAACTCTTCGAATGGCATGACAAAGAAATACGCCCCGAAGATGTAGAGGGCATTGACACACTGGGCCTCGTAATGGCAGTTGCACACAGCCGGAACTGGATCGCCCAGCGCGCTCACAATATTAATGAGGGGGAAAATTGCCTTTTTGTGCTGTGCCCAACCTGCCTGGCCCTCTTCTTCTCCGCCACGACAGAAGCTGGCGCAATGGGCAAAGGCACTCCCTGAAGTCCAAGGCATAGACAGTCTTCTAACAAACTCCCATTAATGGAATATTCCCAAATTCTTGATCTCCCGGCGGCGGCCAGTATCTGCTTGGCCGATCGCCCCTGCTGTAGAACGCCTTTTTCCCATGTACAAAGACGGCTGACCGACGGTGGTATTGACTTTTTAACTGCGAATGATGATAATATTAGCAATGGAGTGAGGATGAAAATGGCACACGAACAAATGATAATTAGATGCCTCAACTGCGGGACTAGGAATCGTATAAAGAGGGATCGTGTTCATGACCGGCCCACGTGCGGCAGATGTCATGCCCATCTCGACGACATGATTATCAGATGTCTCAGTTGCGGAACGAAAAATCGCATGCCTGAGACTCGTCTCAGCGAGCGGCCCCTGTGCGGCAAGTGCGGTGTGCCTCTTGTCATCGGGACTGGTGAGGGGCGTCCCATTGATATCACAGATGAAACTTTCTCGAGGGAAGTTCTCGCGCATGCCGGCTCTGTTCTGATGGATCTCTGGGCGCCATGGTGCGCTCCATGCCGTACGATAGGCCCTATTCTGGAAGAACTTGCGGCAAAATATGCCGGCGGCATCAAGGTCGTTAAGCTGAACATAGATGAAAATCCCCTTACTGCGTCAAAATATGATGTTCGCAATATCCCGACTATGCTGCTGTTTAAAGACGGAAATCTCGAAAACAGATTGGTCGGCGCCCTGCCCAAAGAAGAAATCGAACGACATCTGCTCGCCAGCATGAAGACTAACTGAGAGAGTCAAGTATCTGTCAAGTTGTTGCTCGAAAAAGCAGAACAGCCTGCGCGAAGAGGTTTCTGTGGAAAGCCGGATTTCTCACGTTCGATTTCCGGCAGGTCAGCAAATTTACCTGAGCATTTTTTCCCTTTTTTCCAGTTGGATCTCCAGACTTTTTAAGAGCTGAATGTCTTTCTTGAGTTGCTCATTTTCCTGAATCAATTTAGCTGATTCCTCAAGCAGACGACGGTTGTCTTTCTTCACTTGATCGTTCTCCTTGAGGAGCCTCACGTTATCTATTTTGGCCTTCTCGATAAGCTGCAGATCAGTACGGCACTGCTCCTCATATAATTGTTCCATATCGATGAGATGGATGAATGTTTCAGAGAGACCCCGCCACTTACTCTTGGGATATGTATTAAGCAATTCATTAAACGCCTCTTTTGCTTTAGCATAATCCGCCGCCTTCTCCTTATCTTCCAGGTATGATATCCCCTGATAAAAGATATCTACGTCGGCAGGTGATCTCTTGAACCAACTCGTGTCATTCGCCCGAGGGGGAGTCCCGGGCGGGGATGGCAGAGTAGAGCAAGCCGCCAGCAGCACAAAGAGAAGAAAAACGAGGTATTTACGATAATTTTTCCAAATATTCCAGTTTAACATAGTTGCTTCCCGGCAATGTCTTGGCATATTCCTTCAATTCCGCAGCCTTCTTCGCCATGTCTAATGGTCCCTGAAATTTGGACCCGTCATCCGTAACTACTGCGATAGTCATGGTTACGAGGGGGAAATTTTGCTGTTTCCCCTGTCTGTCTTTCCCAATGATAAATCCTTTCTGCCTGTCTTTCTCACTGTAAAATCTCATGCTGCGCCGATCAAACTCTTCAACGATCTTCTTACATACCTGTTCCGCACGCTCGGAGCCGGTAATGATAATAAAATCATCACCGCCTACATGGCCTATGAAGTCGCCGTTAAGATTGGTGGTATGTACATTTTCAGTCAGGATATGAGCCACCTCCTTGATGACCTCGCTACCCCATGCATAACCATATTTATCAGCGAACGGCTTGAAATTATCAAGATCGACATGGCAAAGAGAAAAAGGTTTTTTTTCTAAAAGCCGCTTCTGGATCTCCATCTCAATCGCCATATTGCCGGGCAGACGTGTCAAAGGGCTTGCATCGAGGAGGAGACTCTCCAAGACCTTCAGGCGCTCCATCATAAAACTGAAAGCATCTGCCAGGCTGCCTATCTCGTCAGGGCGGTTGATATTCAGATTGTATTCGAATTTTCCCTCGGCAATGTGTTCTGTGGCCTTTTTCAGTTCATTAAGGGGTCTGGAGATATTGTACGTTATTAGCAGAGCTACGGCCAATCCTATAATCAGTCCGATGGCGCTCAAGGTCATTGTCATCGTCGACGCTCGTACACCGCGCGCCTTAATAAGATTCATTCGTGCGTCTATATTATTCTCGGCCTTCGTGCGGATATCGCGCAACATCGTGGCCATGTCTTCAATTGCTCTCTGACTATCCGTTTCGGAAATCTTAGTTGCATCCTCTACGTGATTGCCATTAACAAGCGTTACCGTCTGATTAAAAAAGTCATCATACTGCTTATGCAGCAACGAAATTTGCGACAGAGTCTTTACGATACCGGAGATATTATTCTTCCTGAGATTCTCGAGGCTGTCATTGAATTCATTGCTGCGTGACCAGAACAGCTCTGCGATTGATGGATCTTTAAGGATAAGATATCTTTTCTCTGCACTTTCCTGGGCAAGGAGCGCATCCATCATTTTCTTACCTGTATCGACAACAAAAAAGTCCTCGTCGATTATTGCATATGCCAATTCATTGAGATTATGAAGGCTGAAAATCGCATAGGCGCTTGCCAGCATGGCAAGCAGGGCTATGGCCGAGTAACTCGCCAGCAATTTTCTGCTTATTGTCAGTTTCATCACTCCCACCGGTGTTTTTAATTTTCCTTGTACTCCGCGCAGAGACAAGTACCATATCCTGCCGATTTCCGCAAAGCAGAAAATGTGTTTCCGTACCTAATGTTTATTGCCCCCTCTATTAACTTTTGGTATATTAGAAAAAATTCTCAGCGCGAAGTGGAGGCTATAGCGATGATATATAATGAAGATTTCGAAACATTGCCGCGGGAGGTTTTAGAAACCCTGCAGTTAAAGAGGTTGCAGCAGGTGGCGCAGCGCGTCTATCATACCGTCGGCTATTACAAGAAGGCTTTCGATAAGGCCGGCGTACAGCCGGATGACATCAAGACGCTGCCGGACATAAAGCGGCTTCCCTTCACGACAAAGCAGGACCTGAGAGACAATTATCCTTTCGGACTCTTTGCGGCACCGATGAGCAGTGTCGTTAGACTTCATGCTTCTTCCGGCACAACCGGCAGGGCGATCGTCGTCGGATATACGAAAAGAGATATTGATACATGGTCGGAGCTGATGGCCAGATGCTTTGTGGCCGCGGGCCTGACCAAAAATGACATCATCCATAACGCATACGGGTATGGCCTTTTTACCGGCGGTCTCGGTGCCCATTATGGTGCTGAGAAACTTGGCGCCAGCGTTATACCTATGTCAGGCGGCAACACTAAGAGGCAGATCATGATCTTGCAGGACTTCGGGCCGACTGCTATCTGCTGCACACCTACTTACGCGCTGAACCTGGCTGAGCAGGGCGCGGTTATGGGTATTGACATGCGGTCTCTAAAACTACGTGTCGGCATCTTTGGCGCGGAGCCGTGGAGTGAAAAAATGAGGGACGAGATAGAAAACAAACTGAATCTTGACGCCCTGAATATCTACGGCCTCTCAGAAGTGATGGGGCCCGGAGTTTCCATGGAGTGCATAGAAGGGCGCCATGGCATGCATGTGTTTGAGGATCACTTCATCGTAGAGATCATCAATCCGGAAACAGGTGAGACATTGCCATATGGCGAGGAAGGGGAGCTGGTTTTCACTACCATTACGAAGGAGGCATTCCCTCTAATTCGGTATCGAACCAGGGACATATCCCGACTGATCGCCGAGCCTTGCCGCTGCGGCAGGAGCCACATCAGGATGGACCGGGTCACTGGCAGGAGCGACGACATGCTTATTATCAGAGGCGTCAACGTCTTTCCGTCCCAGATTGAGGCAGTTCTTGTCGGCGTAACAGGGCTTGAACCACATTATCAGTTGATTGTGGACAGGGTCGGCACTATGGACACACTGGAGGTCCAGGTTGAAGTAAGTGAAAAGGCGTTTGCAAACGCAGACGAGGTCCGCTTCCTGCAAAATCTGGAAAGGACCCTCGCCAAAGACTTGAAAGACTATCTTGGCGTAACTGCCAAGATAAAGCTCGTAGAACCCAAGTCCCTGCAACGTTCCGAAGGAAAGGCCAGCCGGTTAATTGATAACCGAAAAATGTAGGGTAGGCGCTCACATATTTTTTTCTCGAAACCCATTAGGAGGACATATGAAGGTAGAACAGATATCCATATTCCTGGAGAATAAACCGGGAGCACTCGAAAGCGTCATGAGGCTGCTGAAGGATGCTGATATTAATATCCGGAGCCTGTCCCTTGCTGATACGTCCGATTTCGGAATTCTCCGGCTGATTGTCAACGATGCTAATAAGGCACTCAGGGTGCTAAATGACAACGGCCTGAGGGTAAGCCGGACAAACGTGGTGGCTGTGGAGGTCCCTGACCGTCCAGGCGGTCTTCACAGTATCCTGGCAGTGCTGGCGCAGCATGGGATTAACGTGGAATATCTGTACGCATTCATCGAAAAAAGCGGCGAGAACGCCGTGATCATCTTCCGTTTCGATTCTCCGGATGATGCCGTTGATGTCCTTCTTAAAAATGGGTTTACTGTCCTCCCCGGTGAGAGGCTGTATTCTTTTTAAGCATTATGATCCCGTAACAACGTCGTATCCGGTTTAAAAAATGGATGACGTCACAAAAATAAAATCTCTGACAGAGAAGGAGGTGTTTTCGTGAAGACGCAGACTCGATCACTAAGCCAGTTGGTTGATGAACAATTGAAGAAATGGCAGGGTGCGACAGTGGAACGGAAATCTGTAAAGGCAAAGCCTGGTCCGGTGATCACAATCTCCAGAGAGCCGGGAACCGGCGGCAGTGAAATAGCGAGAAGGCTGGCGGAAAAATTGAAAATGGATCTGGTAGGCGCCCAAATCATACAGAAAATAGCTGAAAGCGCCAATATGAGCGCTAAGGTTATCCAGTCCCTCGATGAGAAGGAAGTCTCCAGGCGGGATGATTGGTTAAGCTCTCTGTTCGAAACCCGCCACCTCTGGGTAGATGATTATCTCCACCACCTCACAAAGGTCATCGGCACTTTCGGGAGACAGGGCAATATGATCATCGTGGGTAGAGGCGCTCAGTATATCCTGCCTCCCCAGGACACATTCAGGCTGCGTTTCATTGCCCCCATTGAAATTAAAATCCAAAATGTGATGCGCTCTTCCGGCTCCGCCAAGGAAGATGCGGAAAAATATGTCATTAAAACAGATTCAGATCGCCGTGCATACCTGCGCAAGTACTTCAATGCTGATGTGACGGATCCTTCACACTACGACATGGTCGTCAACACAGGGAAAATCGGCATAGACGGCACTGTCGAAACAGTTGCTGCCGCCTTCACTCTGTGGAAACAAATGCGCAGATCCGCCGCATAATATTCACATTCCGCTGCCTCCAATGTAATTCCCGTTTCGACAGAAACCTTCAAGGACAGGTTCTAGCGGGAATTCGGACATTGCCGTGCATTCGTGGGGGATTACCGCGGTCATGGGTGAGATTAGATTGAAGGGGCATCAAGACAAATGACTTCAGATAACAAAGGTGTCGCTCTGCCATGAAGAAGATCGGTATCGCTCTGGGCGCAGGGGGCGCCAAAGGACTGGCACACGTGCTGATTCTCGAAGCGCTGGATGAGCTTGCGCTGAAACCATCCTATGTCACGGGAACCAGTACCGGCGCGGTTGTCGGCGTTCTCTATTGTTCGGGATTAAGTGCAAAGAATCTGAGACAGGTTATGAGCAACATAAGTATTAGTGAAAATGACACACTGAGAGATGTCGTGACTAAGAAGCATGTCTTCAAGTGGTTGAATTTCAAGGCGCTGCAATTTGATGGCCGCGGTTTGCTGAACGCGGAGCACTTTATAAACTATCTCTTTGAATCGATCGAGGCAAGGACATTCGAGGAACTTGTCATTCCTCTGCGTGTCGTCGCTTCGGATTTTTGGACTCGCGAACAGGTGGTACTCGACGACGGCGAATTGGCGCCCGCTATACAGGCGAGCATGTCGCTGCCCGGTGTGTTCACGCCTGTCACAATGGGTGAGAATGTTTTGATCGACGGTGGTGCGGTCAATCCCGTGCCCTTTGACCTGTTGCCAAAAGATTGTGATCTGACCATTGCCGTCGACGTTATTGGACGCCGGGAAGCAAGACCGGACCGCATGCCATCTCTGCAGGAAGCCATTTTTAACACCTTCCAGATCATGGAGAGAAGCATCGTCCGGGAAAAATTGCGCAACTCGTCACCGGATATTTACATTGAGATCGAAATTTCCAATATTCGCGCTCTGGAATTCTACAAGGCAGACCAGGTGTTTAAACAGGCGCAGCCGGCGAAAGATCAGTTTAAACATGACTTGGAAAGGAGAATCTACCTTCACAACAGTTCATAATAATACGGACTGTCACCCCTTGATGCAACCTAATGCCCGGAGTTTTGCCACTTTCTTGGAGATGCCGGCCCTGTGGACGACATCCACGACCTCATCTAAATCCTTATAAGCTTCAGGCATCTCCTCGCTGAGGGTTCCTTTGCCGGTGGCCATTACGATGATGCCTTTGGCGGCCATTTCTCGTTCAATCGATCTCCCGCGGCTTGCCTTTTTTGCCTGGGTGCGGCTCATGACGCGCCCGGCGCCGTGGCAGGTGCTCCCGAAGGTCTCCGCAAAGGCCTTCTCCGTTCCCGCCAGCACATACGAACCCGTTCCCATATCACCGGGTATCAGCACGGGCTGACCCGTGTTGCCGTACCGCGCCGGAAGCGCCGGATGGCCGGGAGGGAACGCTCGAGTCGCTCCCTTTCTGTGAACGCACAGCTTCATTTCTTTGCCATCGACGTTAAAAGTTTCGATCTTGGCGATGTTATGACAGACGTCGTAAAGTAATCTCATGCCTAACTCGCGGGGCCCTTTTTTCAGGGTATGTTCGAAGGTCTCCCGTGTCCAGTGCATCATCATCTGCCGATTGGCCCAGGCATAATTTGCGGCACAGGCCATGGCGGCAAGGTATTCCTTTCCCCGATTTGACGTGAGATAGGCGCAGGCCAGTTGCCTGTCGGGGAGCGGAATCTCCAGTTCGCCAAGATGCTTAACCATCCTGGCCAGATAATCATCGCAGACTTGATAGCCGAGACCGCGGGAACCGCTATGAATGAGAACGCAGACCTGGCCATCCTCCAGGCCAAAGGCAGCAGCAGCCTTTTTATCAAAGATCTCCTCGACGACCTCAATCTCCAGAAAATGGTTGCCCGACCCGAGTGTGCCCAATTGTTCCCGTCCACGCTCGATAGCCCTTGCGCTTACCATTTCGGGATCGGCGCCTGCTATTTTTCCTCCGTCTTCTGTAGCTTCCAGATCCTCATGTGTGCCATACCCCCGCTCCACCGCCCATTTAGCCCCTTCGATAAGAACCTTTCTTTCTTCATTGGCGGAGAGCTTGAGGTCGCTCTTTGAGCCCACTCCCGTAGGGATATGATGATACAGGGCGCTTATCAGTTCCTTCAAACGATCCCTGATATCTTCATGCGCCAGGCGGGTCGTCACCAGCCTGCATCCGCAGTTGATGTCGTAGCCTACACCACCCGGAGAAATGACGCCGTCTTGAAGACCGAAAGCCGCAACACCGCCTATGGGAAAGCCGTAACCCCAGTGCATATCAGGCATGGCAAGTGAATATTTTACGATCCCGGGGAGATGTGCAACATTGGCCACCTGCTTGGGGCTCTCGTCCGAACCCATCTCCCTGATGAGGCGCGCACTCGAATAAATTACCCCGGGGACCCTCATATTGCCCGTTTGAGGTATCATCCATCGGCAATCATCGATCTTCTTGAGTTCAGACATCCAGAATCACCCTTCCCTGCCACTCTTTCACTGTTTTCTTGACTGTAGCCTGATGATATGTGACCGCCTTGATTTCCGTGTTGATCCTGTGCTTCACTGGGTCAAAAGGCTCGCCCGCGGCCTTCCCTTCCAGATGCCGTGGATCGATATCACGTACGGAAAACTCTTTGAGAAGAAGCCCCTCGCCGTTGTACAGGTAGAGAATTTCCCGCAGGTAGTTCACCAGGAGGTCTTCCCAGCCATCACCGTCCACAACAATATTTTTTTCGACGGTTGGAGTTACGTGCGAGAGGTCCGTAAGAATATCAAAAACGGCGAAGGCCGCGTTGGCAAACAACTCATTTGCCGTCTTGCCGTATGCCTCTACGCCTAAGTCCGCCGTATGATCAAACAGCTTGTACCTGTGCATTTCATCCCTGTCGCGATTGCCACGCTCACTTCTCTCGCTCTCAATCGCGAGTAAGCATTACGTCACGCATCTTCTTCATCGCCCACATCGATTCCCAGCGCGCTTACGGCTTCTTCCTCTGCATCTTCCAGCGGCAGGCCGTTGCCTTTTTCCTCCGCTTCCCTCTCAGCGCGGGCCACGCCAACCAGCTTCTCATCGGGATCGATTTCAATCAGTCTTACTCCTTGAGTGCTTCTGTGAAGAAGAGGAACTTCCGCGACCTTCAGGCGTATGATCTTTCCCGCGTTGCTTATCAGCATTATGTCTTCATCGCCGGTAACCTGGAGGACCCCGGAGACATCTCCCACCTTGGAAACCGTTTTGAGGTTGATGACTCCCTGTCCGCCGCGGCTTTGCCGCCGGTATTCTTCCACATCAGTTCGCTTCCCGTAACCGTTTTCGGAAACGGTTATAATGGAATTGCCCTCCGATGGTATCTCCATCCCGACCACGGCATCATCGTCGTCCATGCGAATGCCGATAACACCCCTGGCCGTTCTCCCCGTATCCCTGACGTCATCTTCATGGAAACGAATGGACTGGCCTTTCCGCGTCCCCAAGAAGACATCCTGGTCTCCATGGGTCAACTGAACAGCGATCAGTTCGTCTCCCTCGTCAATGGAAATGGCGATGATTCCCCCGGCCCTGGGGTTCGAATAGGCTGCCAGATCGGTCTTTTTTGCTATGCCCTTCCTGGTCACCATAATCACATACTTACCCTCAACGAACTCCCGGACGGGGAGAAGCGCCGCCACCCTTTCTCCCGGCGACAGATTTACCAGATTGACGATGGCCTTTCCTTTCGATGCCCGGCCGGCCTGGGGAATCTGGTAAACCTTCAGCCAGTATACCCTTCCCATATTCGTAAAGATCAGTATATAGTTATGAGTGGAGGCGATGAAGATCTTCTCGACAAAATCCTCCTCCTTGGTTCCCATGCCGACCTTCCCCTTGCCGCCCCGGCGCTGGCTCCTGTACAGACTCACGGCATTCCTCTTAATATAACCGGAGTGAGACACGGTCACCACCATGTCTTCTTCCACAATCATGTCCTCGATATCAATGTCTTCCACACTTTCCACGATTTCCGTGCGCCTTTCATCTCCGTACTTTTTCTTGATCTCTTCCAGTTCGGCTACAATGATAGCGAGAACCTTCTTGGGATCATCCAGAATCCCCTGCAATCGCGCAATCAGCCGTGTCAGTTCTGCATACTCATCATCGATCTTGGCCCGCTCGAGACCTGTGAGCCTCTGCAGGCGCATGTCGAGGATAGCCCGTGCCTGGATCTCCGAAAGGCCGAACTTTTCCGTCAAGGCCTGCGCCGCCTCCTGGGGACTCTTGGATTTCTTGATGAGCTGAACTACGGCATCGATATTGTTAAGGGCGATGATGAGTCCTTCCAGTATATGGGCCCGTTCCTTCGCTTTCCTGAGATCAAATATCGTCCTGCGTGTAATGACCTCTTTGCGGAAGTCCACAAATTTCTGGAGGACTTCTTTAAGATTGAGTACCCGCGGCTGGTTGCGGTCGATTGCCAGCATGATAACCCCGAAGGTCGTCCCCATCTGTGTATGTTTGTACAGCTGGTTGAGGATCACGCCGGAGGGCTCGTCCTTCTTCAAGTCTATGACGATCCTTATCCCGTCCCGGTCCGATTCATCCCTGAGATCGGAGATGCCTTCCACCTTTTTCTCTTTCACGAGCTCGGAAATCTTCTCGATGAGATTGGCCTTATTCACGAGGTAGGGGAGCTCCGTTACAACGATGCTCTCACGGTCGTTCCTCGCGTTTCTCTCGATGCTCGCCCTGGCCCTCATGCGTATGGAACCCCTGCCCGTAGTGTAAGCGGAGATGATCCCATCCCTGCCGTTGATGAAACCTGCCGTCGGGAAATCAGGGCCTTTGATATGAACCATCAGTCCATTAACCGTGATCTCCGGATCACGGATCAGAGCTATTGTCCCGTCGATGAGCTCGCTTAAGTTATGGGGCGGGATATTTGTCGCCACGCCCACCGCGATCCCGGAAGTGCCGTTGAGCAGAAGGGCGGGCATACGCGCAGGCAGGACCGTAGGCTCCTCCATGGTGGCGTCATAGTTCGGAACAAAATCTACTGTTTCTTTTTCGAGGTCGGCAAGCATCTCCTCCGCAAGCCTCGCCATGCGGATCTCTGTGTAACGCATCGCCGCAGGCGGATCTCCGTCGACGCTCCCGAAATTTCCCTGACCGTCAATCAGGGGATAGCGCATGGAGAAGTCCTGCGCCATGCGGACGAGGGTGTCATACGCGGCGGTATCGCCGTGGGGGTGATACTTGCCGATGATATCCCCGACGATCCTGGCGGATTTCTTATAGGCCTTGTTCCAGACGTTGCCCATTTCCGACATGGCAAAGAGAACCCTGCGATGGACCGGTTTCATGCCGTCCCGCACATCCGGGATGGCGCGGCCGATGATCACGCTCATCGCGTAATCCATGTAGGATTTCTTCATTTCATCTTCGATATTTATGGGGATATTCTTCTGGAAAAGCTGCTCCATAATTTTCAGGTCCTCGCTATTCGTTTTACCTTCTGAAAACACCTGCAATTTCAAGCACTAACATGGCTGGTATTCTGTGGAAACTTATACCATTTTTTACCGCAGAAGTCGCGTTATTTTTTATCTTTTTGATGGGTAAAAATGCAAGAATTTTTGGGTGCGTCTTCTCCTAATAATACCGGTTGTAGGAGGAGAGGTGAGTACCGATGGTATTTATCAGGACAATGTATTCTCAAACATCAAGATTCGATGCGTAGAGGGCGTTCTTGTAGATGAATTCTTTGCGGGGTTCCACATGGTCTCCCATGAGGGTTGTGAATATCTCGTCGGCGGTGACATAGTCTTCCAGCTTGACCTGGAGGAGAGTTCTCTTATCCGGATTCATCGTGGTCTCCCACAGCTGCTCGGGGTTCATCTCGCCGAGTCCTTTGTAGCGCTGGACCGAGAGTCCCTTCTGCCCCATGGCCGTCACGTATTCAACTAAGGCCGTCATGTTTGCGAGGGCCTTCCTGCCCTTTTCCTCATCGTCCGTGACCACAGTGTACGGCGGTTCGCCCATGGCGCTCACCTGATTGAGCAGTTCCTTGATCTCGATGAATCTTGGTGACTTGAATATGTCCTTGTCTAAGACAGTAGTGAATATTTGTCCCTTCATCCGGTAATCGAGAATGAGCTTACAGCCGTCGTGCTCCGGATCAGACTCCGTTCTATAGCCCTCAATCCTTTCCCCGACGGCCATCCGGGTGCGCTTCGCAACTTTAAGGAGGGCCTTTTCGCTCTTGAAGTCATTCGGCGAAAAGGCTGGATCAGCTGCTAGTATGCGCATGACTGTTTTGTTCTTGTCTTCTTTTTCAAAGCGGTCGAGAACGGTTTCGATCCTCATTACCTTCTTGACAAGACCGAGGAGGCGGTTGCCTGTAATGCTATTTCCGTTACCCACAAGGAGGGACAGTTTGCCTACTCCGTTATCGAGGATGTATTCTTTCATCTCCTCTTCGTTATGAATGTAGAGTTCCTTCTTCCGGTCCGTCACTTTAAATAGCGGCGGCTGCGCGATATAGAGATAGCCCCGCTCAATTAGCTCACGCATCTGCCGGAAAAAGAACGTGAGGAGCAGCGTCCGGATGTGCAGGCCGTCTACATCGGCATCCGTCATGATGATGACTTTGTGGTACCGCAGCTTGCTGACGTCGAAGTCATCCGTGCCTATGCCCGTCCCCAGGGCGGTTACCATGACCTTGATTTCCTCGTTCTGCAGCATCTTGTCAAATCGCGCCTTTTCCACGTTGAGGACCTTGCCGCGGAGAGGAAGAATGGCCTGGTTCCTGCGGTCCCTGCCTTGTTTGGCCGAGCCGCCGGCGCTGTCCCCTTCCACGAGATATACCTCGCTGCGCGCGGGATCGCGTTCCTGGCAGTCCGCAAGTTTTCCGGGCAGGGCGCCTACTTCCAGGGCGCTCTTTCGCCGTGTGAGTTCCTTGGCGCGCCGCGCCGCGTCTCTAGCCCTTGCAGCATCAAGTGCCTTGCCTAATATTTGTCTCGCCACCGGGGGGTTCTCTTCCAGATAGTTCCCCAGCTTGTCGTAGACGACGCCCTCGACGAGTCCTTTAACTTCGCTGTTGCCCAGTTTGGTCTTAGTCTGTCCCTCAAACTGGGGCTCCTTCAGCTTGACGCTGATTACGCAGGAGAGACCTTCCCGGACGTCTTCACCACGGATTGAATCTTTTCCGTTTTTCACAAGGTTATTGTTGGCCGCGTAATTGTTGATTGCCCGGGTCAGGGCGGACTTTAATCCGCTCAGGTGCGTTCCACCTTCCGTAGTGTTGATGCTGTTTACAAATGAGAAGATGCTTTCGACATACGTATCGTTATATTGAAGGGCGACCTCCACATAACAATCTTCCTTCTCTCCATCAATATGTATCGGCTTCTTGTGTAGGACCCCTTTGTTGCGGTTGATGTACTCCACGAAAGATACGATTCCGCCCTTATAAAAGAACTCGCTCTTCTTGCCGTCTCTTTCATCCGTAAGTGTTATCTTGAGGCCCTTGTTCAAAAAGGCCAATTCGCGGAGACGGTTGGAAAGGACATCGAAACTGAACTCCACTTCCTCGAATATCTCGCCATCGGGCTTGAATGTGACCTTTGTTCCCCGGCCCCTCGTCTTCCCTACGACTTCCAACTCGCTCGTGGGCTCGCCCCTCGAGTAAGACTGCCTGTAAACCTTCCCCTCCCTCCTCACTTCCAGCTCCAGGTATGATGAAAGGGCATTGACGACGGAAACGCCGACGCCGTGAAGCCCGCCGGAGATTTTGTAGCTTTCGTTGGAAAATTTCGCACCGGAGTGAAGCTTGGTCAGAACAACCTGCGCCGCCGGTATGCCCTCTTCTTTATGCATATCCACGGGAATCCCACGGCCGTTGTCATCTACCATGACGCTGTTGTCAGCCCGAACGCGGACGTCAATCGTATCGCAAAAGCCCGCAGCCGCTTCATCAACGCTGTTATCGACAACTTCATATACCAGATGATGCAGACCATCTTTCCCGGTACTGCCTATGTACATGGCGGGTCTCTTGCGTACGGCCTCAAGACCTTCCAATACTTTTATACTATCTGCCTCGTACCTCTCCGTCATGATTTTCTTATTCCTTTTTGCTCTCCATAATAACTATCCCGCCCCTTTTTCAAATGGGTTTATATATTCACGGGAGAGGGGATGTCTTTACATTATTGAATCTTCAGCGGCATTACAATGCACAGATAATCATCGCTCTCGGCAGGCCTTATAACACCCGGTTTCATGCCCGCTCCAATTTCAAAGATAACCATTTTTTCATCAATCACTTCTATGGCATCAATCAAATATCTGACGTTATAGCCTACGGAAAATTCCTCATCATGGTAGTCGACCTCGATCTCGTCTTTGGCTTCCCCCACATCCGGGTTTGCCGATTCCAATACCATTCTGCCATTCTCTAGCTTAATTATAACCCCACTGTACCTTTCGCTTGATATAACGCTCATCCTCTTTAAAGCATGCAGAATCGCATCCTTTTCGAATTGCACCAGGACCCCCCTCTCCGTGGGTATAACCCTCTTATAGTCCGGATAGTCCGCGTCTACCAGGCTGACCCTTAGCGTGGTGCTGTCCGTGCTGATGACGCACATTCCCTGACGCACACCCACGAGGATTTCCTCCGGTGCATTTTCTATGAGCCTTCTGATTTCACCCAAGCCTTTTCTCGGAATAATAATCCCCTTTTCTAACCGGAGAAATGGGATCCCCTCCGTGTCCACATTTGCCATGGCAAGACGATGACCATCCGTCGCAATCATGCGGAGCTTATTCTTGCCGCCCTCGTCCATCGTTTCAAAGAATACTCCATTCAGGTTCTTCCTCATCTCATCGGCCGACATGGCAAAAGATGTCTTATGTATCAATCGCTCTAATAATTCACCTTTGATCTTATAAAAATTCAATTCGCTGCGGTCATCGGCAACACTAGGGAAATCATCCGCCGGCAGACCGGGTATTTTATAAATTATTTTCTGAGAAGTCACTGTTACCCTGTGACTCTCATTCGCCTCAAACTGAATAGTGTCTCCTCCAATCTCTCTGATCATTTCATAAAGTTTTCTTGCAGAAACGGTAACATCACCTTTATTTAAGATTTCCGCATCGTAATCAGCAACCAACCCAATCTCTCTGTCTGTCGCGATAATGGTAATTTTATTTTTTTCCGCTTTGATCAAAACGTTATTAAGGATAGGCATGGTCGTTTTTTTCTCCACGATACTGAGCGTCTTTTGGATGCCTTCTAAAAAAGATTCCCTGTGTATACTGAATTTCATTACCATACCCTCCCTATATATTAAGTTATATTATTTAAATAATAATAGTCATAGTAATAGTCCTTGTTACAATTGTTCATAGATATCTTTATCTAAACCGTCCTGCAAACATAGAACAAAAAAAACTGTTGATAAACTGTAATAATAAAAGTTATTAACCTCTCTGCAGCAATGACTCCTCAATTTCCTGGATGACTTTCTTTAGATTCTTATCATCTTCACAGGCCTTCTTCATTTTATTATTGGCATAAATAACCGTGGAATGATCCCGTCCACCAACCTTTTCCCCGATGTCTGGAAACGATAATGCAGTCATCTTTCTCGCGAGATACATAGCAATCTGCCGCGCAAAAACAAGACTCTTGTTCTTCTTCTGAGATTTAATATCCGATATCTTTACGTTAAGTTTAGCGGCTATAGTTTTTATAATTTCCTCAATCGTGACTTCTTCCCTTTCAATCCTCCTGAGAATCTTTTTCAAGACCTCTTTGGTAAGGTTTATATCAATTTCTTTTCCTGTTATAGAGGAGAAGGCGGAAATTCTTATGAGATAACCCTCAAGTTCCCTTATGTTTGATTCCACCTGAGAAGCTACATAATGGGCCACATTGCTTGGCAGAACCATATTATTTTCCTGCGCCTTTTTTTCCAGGATGGCGATTTTTGTCTCAATCTCCGGGGGATGAATATCGGCGATAAGGCCCCACTCAAACCGTGAACGTAGCCTGTCCTCCATGTTTGGTATGTCTTTAGGGAACTTGTCACTCGAGACTACGATCTGTTTGCCAGAATCGTGGAGGGTGTTAAATGTGTGAAAAAATTCCTCCTGTGTCTTTTCCTTCCCGGCAACAAACTGAATATCGTCGATCAGAAGACAGTCAATATTTCTGTATTTCTCCCTAAACTTCGGCATTCTGTCATACCTGATAGAGTTGATCAATTCGTTCATGAACTCTTCTGCGGAGACATACACAACGTTCATGTTCGGATGGCGCGAAAGCGCGCGAAGCCCGATTGCATTAAGCAGGTGGGTTTTTCCCAGACCGACTCCGCCATAGATAAAGAGGGGATTATAATTCTTAGCAGGCTGTTCCGCAACAGACACGGATGCTGCATGAGCGAATTGGTTGCACGGACCTACTACAAATCTTTCAAAGCTGTAGTGCGGATTCAATGACTGGTTAACACCGGAGCGGACACGCTTACTCTGAGAGCGTACCTTTTCCTGATGTTCTCCTTGACGGCGAACGGAAGCTTGGCTTTTCTTGGTTTCCTGGCCGATTTGAAAATCTACTTTTAGGTCAATGCCTGCTATTTTAGCGATGGCCTCCTTGATGGCATATTGGTAGTTTTCTATAAGCCAGTCTTTGAAAAACTTATTGGGAACATTCAAGGTCACATTATTCCCCTCCAGGGAAGACATTTTGATGGGCCTAATCCATGTCTCGAAGTTTTGTGGACTGACCTTTTCCTTAATGATTTGAAGACTTTTTTCCCAAAGTATGTCCAAAGCAGCTTACCTTATAAACAATGTTGTCAACACATGTTGATAAATCAATTTACCTGGAAATCCGCTTACTGTCGACAATATTCAACAGTATTGTCACGAGTCGATTCAGCTCTTCTGCCGTCTTAAACTTTATATCTATTGAGCCTTTGTTCTTGCGTTGACGAATATGAATTTCTGTCATCAACTTCGATGAAAGTTCTCTTTCAAGATCGCGAAGGAATACGTCCTTCTTTTTCGCCTGCTTTTCCGAAGGCACTTTCTTCAGTTTTTGAATCATTCCCTCAGTTTCACGAACGCTGAGAGACTTTTTCATGATGACATTGAGGAGTTTGATCTGTTCTCCCGGCGAATCGAGCATGAGAATGGATCTCGCATGCCCGGGACTAATAGTCTTGTTAATAAGGGCTGACCTGATTTCCCGGGGCAGTTTCAGCAGCCTTATAGTGTTGGCAATGGTTGAGCGATCCTTCCCCACCCGCGAAGAGAGTTCCTCCTGCGACAGGCTGAATTTATTGATCAGAGTCTGGTATGCCTCGGCCTCTTCTAGAGGATTCAAGTTTTCTCGCAGAAGGTTTTCTAAGAGAGACAATTCTGCAGCCGCTGCGTCAGGAGCGTCTCTGATGATAACGGGCACTTCTTTGAGTCCGGCTTCCTGAGCGGCCCGCCATCTGCGCTCTCCCGCTATGATCTCATAGCCGTTTTCGGATCTGCGCACAACGATGGGCTGGATAATACCGTTTTTCTTTATGGATGCGACAAGGCGTTTTTGTTCCCTGTCGTTAAAGTCCTTGCGTGCCTGAAACCGGTTGGGAGAAAGCTCTTCAACTCCGCATACAATGTACGATGGCCTTGTGCTAACGCCATCGAGAAGATCGGGGAACAAAGCCCCGAGTCCCTTGCCGAGAGAACTTTTTTGTTGCATCTAAATCCTCCCGTTGACTAAAATTTCTCGGGCGAGTTCCATGTAGGAAACAGCGCCGCGGGATTTGATATCGTAGAGAATGATGGGAAGACCATGGCTGGGGCTCTCGGATAACCTCACATTCCGTGGAATTATCGTGTCAAAAACTTTCCCCCCCAAATGCCTTCTTACATCCTCACTGACCCTGTGGGATAGCGAATTTCTCGTATCAAACATGGTAAGCAGAATGCCTCCCAGGGACAAGGAGGGATTAAGCCTTGCTTTAACCAACTTGACCGTATTGAGTAAGTAGCCGAGGCCTTCCATAGCAAAGTATTCACACTGCAGAGGTATAATCACGGAATCGGAAGCAACAAGGGCATTTACCGTCAAGAATCCGAGAGACGGCGGACAATCGAGGATAATGAAGTCGTACGCAGTATCAAGGTTTTTCAACAGATCGCGGAGCTTTTTTTCCCGGTCTTTAAGATTTACAAACTCTACCTCTATTCCTATCAAATCCTGGTTGGCAGGTGCCACGTCAAGGTAAGGCAATTGGGTGCTGACAATCACCTCTTTTAACGGAACCTTGCCAATGAGCGAATGATAAAGATTTTTCTTGTTGATGGTTTCCCTGTCAATACCCATGCCGCTCGATGCATTGCCCTGAGAGTCGCAGTCGATAAGCAGGGTCCTCTTTTCCGCAGCCGCCAGAGTCGCGGCAAGATTAATGGCAGTCGTTGTCTTGCCGACGCCCCCCTTTTGATTGGCTATGCATATGATTTTACGCATGATTTAACAGAACACACAAACAACGTTTTGAGACGTAAATTTTGAGGGAACGATAGCACAAAACACACCTGTTTAGAAGGAATATTTGCTTTATGAAAAAAGTTTCTTGTAGATGATAAGTCTACGAAAATCACCGGTTATGGGTAACCTTAAATCGTGGCTTCCAATATATTCTAGACCCAGTCCGTAAGACATCCCGGCCGCTTCCGTTAGTTCTTGATCAGATTTTCCCCCTTTCATTGCTATTAAGAAGCCATCTGCGGCGAGAAAAAATGCACCCATCCGGAGAAATTCTGGCAGTTTAGCCGTGGCCCTCGAGGTGACGATCTGAAAATATCCGCTGTAGGTTTCGTCTTCCATCAGGAATTGTGCCCGGTTGTGGATGACGACGGCAGCTGTTAGGCCCAAGCTGCGGGTCACGTGTTTAAGAAAAGAGGATTTCTTGCGCGATGACTCGAGGAGGAAGACCTTCAGTGAACTCACAGCGATCTTTAAAGGGATACCGGGGAATCCGGCACCTGAGCCAATATCGAGAATCCTACAGGCGTTGTCACTGATATATGGCAACAGCGTCAGGGAGTCAATGAAATGTTTTATTATTATGTCACGGTCTGATTTTACAGATATTAAGTTGATCTTGCTGTTCCAGGCAAGAAGCTCCCCGTAATAGGCCGCAAATAGAGACAATTCTCTTTCTCCAAGTGCTATTCCAAGTGCGTTTGCAGCTTCGGAAAGTATTTGGGAAAACTTCTTTTCCATTTTATATTTCTTTCAGAGGCTGTCCTTTATGTCAATCTTTTCTTGTTCTGTTCTCGAACGAAGTTCTCTGATTCATTAAGAGAAGGTTTTAACTATTATGAGAATGCATTTTTTTGGTAGAAATAATATCCATTATCTAATAAATGCAATAGGGTGAAAAGGAAAATGCGTCGAAGAGCGAAAACTGAAAATATCACCATCGTTCTGAACAAGCCGAAATATCCCGGCAATGTCGGGTCTGTGGCGAGGTGTGCGAGGAACATGGGTATTGAGAACATCACTGTCGTGGGGAACAAAGACCTTGCTCTCGAAGAGATGAAGCAGATGGCTACCCATTTTGCTGCCGGCATTGTGGATCGCATTCAGCATTTCGACGGGTTGGATGACGCCTTGGCGCGGTTTCACTACGTTATCGGAACCACATCGAGACGTGGCTCTGCGAGAGGGCCCGTTGTTTCTCCCAGGGAGATGGCGGCACGTATCGTGGATATATCCCAGGAGAATGAAGTGGCGCTCCTCATCGGGCCGGAGGATACGGGATTATCGAACGATGATCTGCGGTTCTGCCACCTGTTGGTAACAATACCCACCTCCAAAAATAACAAATCCATCAACCTCTCTCATGCGGCTATGATCCTCTGCTACGAGATCTTCGTGGCCAATATGGAGCCTACGGAGGCATTTACACCCCGTCTCGCTCTATCGGCAGAGCTCGAAGGGATGTATGATCATATGAAGGGGTTATTGATGAAGATCGGTTTTCTTAATCCGGAGAACCCGGAATTCTGGATGATGCACATCCGCCGCTTCCTTTCCCGGACAAATCTCCTTTCGAAGGAAGTCAAAATTATCAGGGGTATCTGCCGCCAGATGGAGTGGTATATGAAAAACAAAAAGACTTGACTTTCCATCGACAGAAACTTATTAGTCATTGAAATTCCATGGGGGGTGCAATCATGTACAAGCAATTCTCCTTCACGGGGGCTAAGAAAATTGTCTTTGGCAACGGTGCCTTAGCGGCTCTCGCAGAACACATCCGCGAATTAAAGGCAACCAACCCCCTCATTGTTCTTGATAGAAACCTGGCGAAGACAGACCTCAAGGGGAAGGTATTAGATATCCTTGGTGACGGCGGCTTAAAGGCGACCTTGTTCGATCAGAAGGTTGAAGCCGAGCCGAGGCTTGAGGTGGCTGATGAGGGAGTCAAAGCCGCCCAGAAGGGGAAGTGCGATGTTGTCGTGGGTATCGGCGGCGGAAGCGCCATGGATGTGGCAAAGGCAATTGCCGTACTAGCAGCGAATAACGGCAGGGCAAAGGATTACTTGGGGTTGAATAAGGTTCCGGGTCCGGGGCTTCCCAAGATCATGATTCCCACAACGGCCGGAACGGGTAGCGAGGTTACCTTTACTGCTGTTTTTGTCAGGCAGAACCTGAAGAAAAAAGAAGGCATGAACAGCCCGTACCTTTATCCTGAGCTTGCTATCCTTGATCCAACCCTCACACTTTCTCTCCCCGCTGTCTCCACGGCATCAACGGGAATAGATGCCCTCTGTCACGCAATAGAATCCTATACATCAATTAATGCCTCGCCCATGAGTGAGTTGCTTTCGCTGGAAGCGATTTACTTGATTTCGTCGAACCTCCGGACTTGCGTACATGACGGAAGCAACGTGGAGGCGAGGGGAAATATGCTTCTGGGAAGTCTTTATGCGGGCCTGGGTCTTGCCAATGCCGGAGTTGGTGCTGTTCATTCTCTTTCCTATCCCCTTGGTGGGAAATATGGTGTTTCTCATGGGCTGGCAAATACCATCATGCTGCCGCATGTAATGGCCTTCAACTTGCCGGGCTCCCTCGAAAAATTTGCCGTCATCGCGGAAACGATGGGAGAGGTGATAGATACCATGCCCCTGCGTGAAGCGGCGTTCATGGCCGTAGAAGCGGTACAAGCCTTGATCGAAGATTGCGGCATCTACACCACGTTGGAGGATTTGAATATACCTGAGGAAGCGCTGCCCGAGCTTGCTGAGGTTGCCATGACGGTTCTCCGACCGTTGGAGAATAACCCCCGGAAATTGACTGTGGAGGATGCAATAGATATATATGGAGAGGCGTACTAAGGCAAAGTCCGCCGAGCATCCTTTCGATGTATATGTTTAGAACTGATCAAGCGTCATTTTGAAGGGTCATAGCACACCGAGAAATGACAGAAGAAGGAACTGCGATACGGTATCGATGCAGGGTGACAATAAGGCAGTGGAGGTAGTTATATGGCCGGTGCGGAACTGATTGGAAAAGAAGAGATGAAAGAAATCATGGATGTCATGGAAACAGGCATCCTCATGAGATACGGTTTTGACAAGGAGAGAAAGGGGGTCTTTAAGGTACGTGAATTTGAAGAGGCCTTCGCGCGTTACTGTCAGGCAAAATTCGCACTGGGTGTTACATCCGGGTCTACGGCACTTAAAGTGGCACTTGCGGCGATGGATGTGGGACCGGGGGACGAGGTGATTGTGCCGGCCTTTACGTTCATTGCAACATACGAGGCGGTCTTGGAAGTCGGAGCGATTCCCGTCGCGTCTGACATCGATGCATCCTTGAATATGGATCCCGGTGATATAGAAAAGAGGATAACGCCTTACACAAAGGCCGTCATCCCTGTGCATATGTGCGGCGCACCGGCGCAGATCGACAGGATCATGGATGTAGCGAGAAAAAACAAGCTCCTCGTCCTGGAGGATAATGCCCAGGCCTCCGGCGGAAGCTATCGCGGGAAGAGGCTAGGGACGTTCGGAGATATGGGCATATTCAGTTTTGACTACTATAAAACCCTTACCACCGGCGAAGGGGGAATGGTGTTGACTGATAATAGGAATCTCCACCTCCGTGCCGAGTGGTACCACGATCACGGTCACGACCATAACCCCAATGTCAGCAGGGCCCTTGAGGGGCGGACGATACTGGGCTTCAATTACCGGATGAATGAACTGCAGGGGGCACTCGGCCTTGCCCAGTTGAGGAAGCTCGATACGATTATCGCTGAACAGAAAAAAAATAAGCGGGCAATCAAAGAACTCCTTGGCAAAGTCAGGGGCATTAAGTTCAGAGACATCCCGGACCCAGATGGAGATACGGCAACATTTCTGGCATTCAATCTGCCTGATGAAGATACGGCAGCGCGGTTTCAGAAGGGCCTGAGCGGCGAAGGGATAGATACGGTCTGTTTTAAGAAGAATCTGTGGCATTATCTTCCGAACTGGGAACATTTTCTGGCACGGTCAACAGTGAACTCGAAAAAGTATCCTTTCACAGACCCGTCATACAGGGGAAAGGCTAACTACGATAGATCGACCATACCCCGGGCGGAGGATATCCTTGGCCGGACCCTGGTAATGAATATATCAGTGAAGATGCCGATAGAAAAATTTACGCAGATTAAAGAGGGCATTGAAAAGGTGGCAAAGAGTCTATAGGGAGAGGGGTTTATGATTATCGTCACCGGTGGTGCCGGATTCATTGGGAGCGCATTTATCTGGAAGCTTAATAATGAGGGTGTCGACGACATCCTGGTAGTGGATGAACTCGGAGAGTCGGACAAGTGGAAGAATTTGGTGAACCGGCGTTACGTTGAGTACATCCACAAAGATGCTTTTCTCAGGATGATCCGCAACGAGCAGATGCCCTTCACGCCGCGGGCAATCATCCACATGGGGGCGTGTTCATCCACGACGGAGCGTGATGCGGACTACCTGATGGATAATAACTACCACTATACGTGCAGGCTGGCAGAGTGGGCGCTGCCTAAGAACATTCGCTTTATCTATGCAAGCTCGGCAGCCACGTATGGCGATGGCTCTCAAGGATTTTCCGATGACAGCGCTGTAACACCGACGCTTCGACCCATGAATATGTACGGGTATTCAAAGCAGGTCTTCGACCTTTGGGTCCTGCGGCAGCAAGTGGAAAAGCAGGTCGTTGGTATAAAATTTTTCAACGTCTTTGGTCCTAATGAATATCACAAGGGTGACATGAGGAGCGTTGTGCATAAGGCCTTTGAACAAATCAGGGACACAGGGAAGGTTCGGCTCTTCAAGTCTCATAAACCTGAATACACAGATGGCGGACAGATGCGTGATTTTGTCTACGTCAAAGATTGCGTTGATGCCATGTGGTGGCTGCTTGAACATCCGGAGATTAACGGCATATTCAACTTAGGGACAGGCAAAGCCCGCACGTGGAATGACCTGATCCAAGCCCTTTTTTCGGCCATGAAAATGAAACCCAAGATAGAGTATTTCGATATACCGCCGGAGATCCGTAGCCAGTATCAGTATCTGACCGAGGCAGAAATGGACAAGCTCCGTGCAACGGGCTGCCAGGCCGCATTTCGTCCTTTAGAAGAGGCTGTTCAAGACTACGTCGTTAACTATTTGCAAAAACCTGATCGTCATCTATGAAAGTCATCTGCATCATTCCTGCCCGGTATGACTCCACTCGCTTTCCGGGGAAGGCCCTTGCTGACCTCGCGGGAAAACCGATGATCCAGCACGTATATGAACGGGTGTTGAAGGCCCGGACTGTATCCTTTGCCGCCGTGGCGACGGATGATGAACGGATCATCGCCGCTGTTGAGGGATTCGGGGGTCGCGCCATTATGACAGCGGCGACACACAGGTCGGGGACAGACCGCATAGCGGAAGCGGTTTCTCGCCTTGGTATCGAGGATTCAGATATTGTGGTTAATATTCAGGGCGATCAACCCCTCTTCGAACCTTCGCAGATTGACGAGGTAGCAAAGCCGCTCTTGGAAGACCCGGCCATTGCCATGTCCACCCTGATATATAAAATTGTGAGGGAAGAAGAGATTAGCCACCCCAATGCAGTGAAGGTCGTCTTTGATCGCGACCACTTTGCCATCTACTTTTCCCGGGCAACAATCCCGTACGTACGGGATAAGGGACGCGAGGGAAGTTACTACAAGCACCATGGCATTTATGCATACAGAAGGGAATTTCTGAAAAAGTTTACCGTACTCCCGGAAGGGAATCTTGAGATGCTGGAAGCCCTTGAGCAGTTGAGAGCTCTCGAACATGGATACAGGATCAAGGTTGTGGAGACGTCTTACGACTCCGTGGAGGTTGATACCCCCCAGGAGCTGGAGAGGGTAAGGAGCCTCATTATTAAGGAGACGGGAGCTTCGTGAATAAGAACAAAGGGACGAATGACGAATGATGATTGACCTTGATTATCTGAAGAAGATCAGGCTGGTGTCTGCACCTATGGGTCAGCAGATAGTTGCGTCGTTATTGCTGTTTCCCAATTACCGTATTTTCGCTAACGTAGACATCCGGATCGAAAATATCGAGCGTATTCCGAGGGACGAGAATGTGATCTTTGCCATGAATCACACGGATCGTTTCAATTACTGGCCGTTCCAGTATAAACTCTGGAGTATGAAATGTTTCTCATATACAACGGTTTGGGTGAAGGGCAAATATTACAGGAATGCACTGCTTGCCAAGGGGCTTGACCTGTGCAATCTCATCCCCGTCCCCTCCATGGGTTATTTGATCGAGGAATTTTACAAGAAGAAGGTCAAACGGCGCCTCGACAAAAACGTTTACAGGGCCATTAAAGATATCATTGACGGCAAGTATGAAAGTATCGAAGCCTACCCGAAGAAAGCGGCAGAGGCGCTCAATGCCGCAGGGGAACAGTTTGTTGACTTTGTGAGGGGCCACTATGACCTCATCATGGAGTGTGTGGCGGAATTAAGCAGGACGGCGCTCTCTGAGAAAGGGCTCAACCTCATCATTTTCCCCGAGGGCACAAGGGGCGTCCAATTGGGAGAAGGAAGAACAGGTGTTGCGCAGCTTGCATTATCCACGGGGAAAAAGATCGTTCCCGTTGGTTGTAACAATTCGGAGCAGCTATATACAGGAAGCCTGCCTTTCGCCAAGAGCGGGCAGATTGTCTATCGCGTGGGAGAACCGCTCTCTCTGGACAACCAGTTGCGGGAATTCGCGATAGAAGAGCCGTTTAAGCTGTTTTCCAAGGAATCGCAGCGGAAGTACAAGAGACAGTTCGAGGAGGTGACGAGAATTGTCATGGAAAATATCAATAAGCTCCTGGATGAGAAGTACAGGCGCGCCTTCACCGGGTCATGACGTTATAGAAATTTGCCCTCCAACCCATTTCACCAACTCGACAGGAGGCGGCATATGAGTGCCATCGCGGTCATTCAAGAACTTATCAAGCCCCTGTTCCCGGGATTGATGGGGATGCAGCTGACGGAAGTTACTCCCGAAAGAATCACTGCTTCGATGGAGGTTCGTCCGGAGCTATGTACCGTCGGAGAGATACTCCACGGCGGCGCGCTCATGGCCTTTGCGGACACCCTCGGAGGCATAGCTACATTTGTCAACCTCGAAAGGGGCGCACGCACGACGACCATTGAGTCCAAGACCAACTTCCTCGGCGCCATGCCTGTCGGCACCCGTATCGTCGGCGAGTGCACCCCCTTACACCGTGGCAAGACCACGATGGTATGGCAGACGCCTGTGAAGTCCGAGAACGGCAAGCTCTGCGCTGTCGTCATTCAAACGCAAATGGTGCTTCCCACGTAATGTCTTTCTCACGATGCCCGGACTCTGGCAGCGCCTTTTGTTTCTCTCCGGTGCGTCAGGTGGAGAGATATCCGGGGTAGGGCAATAAAAAGAAAGAGCGTCCATTCTATGTCAATGGACGCTCTTCTTGTTTGTTTGAGCTTGGTCTAAATTGAAGAGTGGTTTATCAGTCTCTTAAGATGGCGCCCGTACTTGCGGAGGTCACAAGTCCGGCGTACCGTACCAGGTAACCGCTCTTGATTGCCGGTGGCCGCGGTTTGAATTTAGCCAGTCGTTTTTTCAATTCCTCCGGGCTCACATTAAGGGTGATCATTTTTTTCGGGATGTCGATGGCGATTATATCGCCCTCCCTGACAAGACCTATGGGGCCTCCCTCGGCTGCTTCCGGAGAGATGTGTCCGATAGCTGCACCGCGGGTTCCACCGCTGAACCTTCCATCAGTCAGGAGAGCCACTGTCGTATCGAGCCCCATGCCTGCTATGACCGACGTCGGAGCGAGCATCTCGCGCATGCCTGGTCCGCCCTTCGGACCCTCATAGCGGATTACGACGATGTCGCCCGCTTTGATCTTCCCGCCGAGAATGGAGGCAATGGCGTCGTCCTCGGAGTCAAAGACCCGGGCTTTGCCTTCATTGACGAGCATCCTTTCCGCAACAGCGGACTGCTTGACGACCGCGCCATCAGGGGCCAGATTACCCCTCAGGATGGCGATTCCGCCTTCTTTCGAATAGGGGTTGTTAAGCGGCCGGATGACGTCGCTGTTTAGCACCGCAGCCCCCTTCAGATTTGCGCCTACCGTCTGTCCTGTAACCGTCAAGGCCTTCAGGTCAATGACGCCAAGCTGACTGATTTGCTTCATCACTGCCTGAACTCCGCCTGCCATGTCCAGGTCTTCCAGATGGTGTTGTCCCGCCGGGCTCAGCTTGCAGAGATTGGGGGTTTTCTTGCTGATCTCGTTAAACAGGTCGAGATCCAGTTTAATTCCCGCTTCGTGGGCAATTGCAGGAATATGGAGGACCGTATTGGTTGAGCAGCCCAGGGCCATGTCCACGGCGATGGCATTTTTGAAGGCCGAAAGTGTTGCGATTTTCCGCGGACGGATATCTTTCTTGAGGAGTGCCATGATATTCATGCCGGCCTGCTTTGCCATCCGCCGCCTGGCAGCGTGAACGGCAGGTACGGTTCCATTTCCGGGTAGGCCTAGGCCGAGGGCTTCGGTCACGCAGTTCATGGAATTTGCCGTATACATGCCGGAACAGGACCCGCAGCCGGGGCAGGCGCAATCTTCCAAGGCCTTCAGATATTTTTCTTTCATCTGGCGGGACTTCACCTTTCCCACGCCTTCGAAGACGCTGATAAGATCAACTGTCTTGCCCTCCAGGGTTCCTGCCATCATGGGGCCGCCGCTGATGAAAATGGTGGGGATGTTCAGGCGAAGCGCCGCCATCAACATCCCGGGAATGATCTTGTCGCAGTTGGGGATCATAACCAGGGCATCAAAGGGATGGGCTACAGCCATGACCTCAATGGAATCGGCGATCAGCTCACGGCTGGCAAGGGAGTACTTCATGCCTGTGTGCCCCATTGCAATACCGTCGCAAACGCCGATTACCGGGAATTCGACGGGCGTTCCGCCTGCCATGCGGATGCCTGCCTTTACGTCTTCTGTTATGAGATCTAAATGAATGTGTCCGGGTATGATTTCATTGGCGGAATTCACAACGCCTATCAAGGGCTGTGCAATCTCTTTATCCGTATACCCCATGGCTTTGAAAAGAGATCTGTGGGGCGCCCGTTCAAGCCCCTTTTTCATCAGGTCGCTTCGCATGTTTTCCTCCTTATATTTTTTGGAATGGGCGGAATGCAGGGAGCCTCGTATCGCGGATATCCCCCTTAGTCATTCCCTACTTTTTTCTTCGCTCCGGTCTCAATGAACGAACCACTGCGCCCGCCTGCCACATTTCGCTGTTCTTCATGGCATCGAGTTCCTTTTGCAGTCTCTCCCTGTAATCGGGCGCGGAGTTTACCTCCAGGACAATGGCAGTTTCTTTGCCGGATGCCACCCTGTCATACAACTCATCAAATACAGGCGCGACAGCGTCACGGAATCTGTTTTTCCAGTCTAAGGCGCCTCTTTGGGCAGTCGTACTGCAATTCGCGTACATCCAGTCCATACCGTTTTGCGCGACAAGCGGCATGAGGCTCTGGGTCAGTTCCTCCACCGTTTCATTGAAGGCTTCACTGGGACTGTGTCCATGCTTGCGGAGGACATTGTACTGCGCCTCCAGGACACCGGCGAGGCAGCCCATGAGTACGCCGCGCTCACCCGTAAGGTCGCTGAAAACCTCCTGTTCAAAGGTGGTGGGAAACAAATACCCTGATCCTATGGCAATGCCGACGGCAAGCGTCCTTTCCAGGGCCTTTCCTGTGGCGTTCTGGAAAACGGCGTAGCTCGAATTGATACCGCTTCCCGCAAGAAAATTGTCGCGCACCGTGCGTCCGGCACCCTTTGGCGCTACCAGTATGACATCGATGTCAGCAGGAGGGATCACACCGGTCTGTTCTTTATACACGATGGAGAATCCATGAGAAAAATAGAGGGCCTTTCCTTTCGTCAGCTGGGGTTTGAGTTCCGGCCACATGGCCTTCTGACCGGCATCTGACATCAGGTACTGAATAATTGTACCGCGTTTTGCAGCCTCCATTGGTGGAAAAAGCGTCTCGCCCGGCTTGAAGCCTTCGTCAATGGCCTTCTGCCAGTTGAAGTCGCCTTCACCGACGATACAACGGATTCCGTTGTCCCTCATGTTTAAGGCCTGACCGCGCCCCTGTACACCGTAACCTATGACGGCAACTATTTCATCCTTGAGCACTTTACGCGCCTTTTCGAGGGTAAACTCGTCTGATGTGACAACCTCTTCCATGACCCCGCCGATGTTGATTTTAGGCATATCAGTACCTCCTTATTATAAATTGAATGATCAATAGTATTGTGTGGTGCACTCCGAAAACTCCTGATTTGCGGCTATTTCTGCCGCTCCACGGCGACAACACCCGTTCTCGTAAAATCATCCATACCCATCTTGTCTAGAAGAGCAAGTGCGTCGTCGATCTCCTTCTTTCCGCCCGTCACTTCCAGTATGCAGGTGTCAGCATCCATCTTTACAACCTTCCACTTAAGCGTGTCAACAGTCTGCATGATTTTCACCTGATTCGCATCGGTTAATTTCATCCTCACCAGAACCATTTCACGGCAAGCCGCATTGACGCGCGTCAAGTCCTTTACTTCAAGGACATCGATAATCTTCGTAAGCTGCTTTTCAAGTTTGTTCACGGTTTCCCTGGAGCCAAGTGTTGTAATGATGATTCTGGTAATTTCGGGATTTCTCGTGACATTTGCCGAGATACTTTCGATATTGAATCCGCGGCCGCTGAAGGTCCCCGCGATCCTAGCCAGGACATCGGGCCTGTTATTTACCAAGATGGAAATGGTATTTTCTTTTACTTCCATAAGCTTATTCACCTCGTAATAAAATTGATATATTCCAGTCTATTCTATTTGCTCAAAACCATATCTGAGATCGCCGCGCCCGGTGAAACCATGGGATATACGCCCTCCTCAGGTTCGACATGGAAATCCATCACGACGGTCTTTGCAGTATCGAGACCCTTTCTTAAGGTGGCCTCTACCTCTTCGGGGCGTGTCGCCCGCAGACCCACAGCATCGTAAGCCTCGGCAAGTTTCACGAAGTCGGGCACATTGGATATATTGCTGTGGGAATAGCGCTTTCCGTAGAATAATTCCTGCCATTGGCGAACCATGCCCAAGAACCCGTTATTGAGAATGACGATCTTAACGGGCAGGTCATAATTAACAGCTGTTGCCAGCTCTTGAATGTTCATCTGGATACTGCCATCTCCGGCAATATCTACGACGACCTTGTCAGGACGCGCAACCTGCGCGCCGATGGCAGCCGGAAATCCATAACCCATTGTTCCCAGCCCGCCCGATGTAATGAATGAATAGGGATAGTCGAAATGATAAAACTGCGCAGCCCACATCTGATTCTGCCCCACTTCTGTCGAGATGATCGCTTTGCCTTCCGTGAGACGATAGAGCGTCTCTACGACGAATTGAGGTTTGATCTTGTCAGTCTGACAGTATTTCAGGGGGGCAAACTTTTTCCACTGGTCAATCTTATCGAGCCAGGCCTTCGTTTGTTTTTTAGGGATGACAAAACTATCATCGCCAATCCACTTATTGAGGAGCTGCAATACAGGCTTGCAATCGCTCGCAATCGACAGATGCGCCTTTACAAATTTATCGATGGACGCAGGGTCTATGTCAATGTGAAGGACCTTGGCGTGGGGCGCAAAGGCGTCAAGCTTTGACGTGACCCGATCATCGAACCGGACACCCAAGGCAATTAAGAGGTCGCAATGACTGATCGCCATGTTGGCGTAATAAGTGCCATGCATCCCCGGCATACCGAGCCAGTGGGGGTCAGAAGCGGGAAACGCCCCGAGCCCCATAAGGGTTGAGGTAATGGGCACATTAAGCAATTTTACGAAAGTTCTCAACTCATCGGACGCACGCCCGAGCAGCACGCCGCCACCTGAGATGATAAGCGGTCTTTCAGCTTTTCTGATCATGTCGAGGGCCTTAGCACATGCATCTTCGATAGGAGCCTTCTCGTTGTTATTGGGAAGACTTGATGTCCAAGATATATCGGAATCTTCTATAAGGGATCTCGTGACATCCTTGGGAATGTCGATAAGAACAGGACCTGGGCGTCCTCCCCGGGCAATTTCAAAGGCCTCTCCGACGATGCGTCCCAGGTCGTCAATCCGCCTAATCAGAAAATTATGTTTCGTGCATGGCCTTGTAATACCGGTTATGTCCACTTCCTGAAAGGCGTCGCCGCCAATCAAGGAGGTTGCCACCTGACCCGTCAGTATGACGACAGGGATGGAATCCATGAAAGCGTTGGCTATCCCGGTTACCGTGTTTGTTGCTCCAGGCCCGGACGTAACTAAGCATACGCCAACTTTGCCGGAAACCCTCGCGTATCCGTCGGCTGCGTGTATGGCGCCCTGTTCATGCCGTACTAAAATATTTCTAATCTTTCTTCTGTATAGTTCATCAAAGATGTCAAGTACGGCTCCACCGGGAAACCCAAAGATCGTATCGACATTCTCCTTTTGCAAGGCGTCAAAAAGGACTTGTGCCCCTGTCAACTTCACTTCTCTCTACCCCCTCATATTAGATCCTCCGTCATTGACTCCGCCAACTTGGGGCAATGATGAGGTCTTTCCCTGAGCAAGCGCTGCAGGGACATTCTCCAAAAAAAAACCGTTACCTTTGGCTGGTAACGGTCTTTAATAATTGCGAACTTTGTGCTAAACGCAAACCATCATCCAGCCCTCTTATGGAAGGGAATGATTATCCCGATGATAATTATGATGATGTTTGCGATATTAGCTGTGTGCATGTCGTTGTCAATCCTCACTATGGAACCTTTTTAACAGCCTGCCGGAGCATTGTCAAGAATATTTTTGTCAGTCTTCTAGACTTTTCTTTTCGGCCTGTTTCTCTGCAGGACGATTAATCCGGTTCTGTTTATTTCCTCCACCCCGAATGATTGGAAGAATTTCAGGAATGCTGCCGTTTCATCCGGATGCCCCGTCAATTCCAGGATGAAATAGTCGGGCGTCATGGTGACGATTCTGCAGCCGAACAGCTTAATCGCCTGAAGGATTTCTGCATAGGCACCCTCTTTGACGGTAACGCCGATCAACATTAGTTCTCTCTGAATGAAGGCCTGTCCCGAGACATCGGAGACGTCGATTACATCTACCAGCTTGTCCAGCTGCTTTTTTATCTTTTCAGTAAAATCCGGATCCGATTCACTGGTTAGGGTAATTCTGGAAACTTCAGGATTCGTCGTTTCTGCAACACAGAGGCTCTTGATGTTGTATCCATGGCGGCCGAATACACCGCCCACGCGGGACAGAACGCCCGGCTGATTGTTTACCAGAATGGAAATGGTCTGCTCCTGTTCGCGCGCTTTTCTTAACATGGTAGATCCTCCGCAGTTATTTTTCAGTCAAGTCTGTCATACATCATCTCGACATTCGAGCACCCCGGCGGTATGATGGGGTATACATAGTTTTCCGGATCAACAATGGCTTCCAGCAGATACGGGCCATCGGCCGTTACCATAGCTTCGATGCCGGTCTTCGGATCTTTATCCACGGCGATTTTGCTTCCCGGGATGCCGAAGCCCCGGGCAACCGCAACAAAATCAACCTTGCTGCCCAAATCAATGGTGGTAAAGCGTGCATTGTAAAAAAGATCCTGAATCTGGCGGATCATCCCCAAATGGCCGTTATTGATGACTACGATCTTTATGGGTAAATTGTAGTAGCTAATAGTGGCCAGTTCCTGGATGTTCATGTAGAATCCTCCGTCGCCTGTGATAGCGATGACGGATCTCTCTGGAGTGCCGACCTTGGCGCCGATCGCGGCGGGCAGGCTGAATCCCATTGTCCCCATGCCTCCGCTGGTAATCAGGCTGCGGGGGCTGCGTGCCTGCCAGGTGCGCACCGTCCATATCTGGTTCAGCCCCACATCCGCAGTCACCGTTGTATCGTAGGGCATAGCTTGCTGTAACATATGGATAAAATCTCCCGCCTGTCCGCACCCGGTGTCAGCGGCTTTCCCGTCAATGGCTTCACGCTCAGTTTGAATCCTCTGCAGCCACTCCGACTTTTCCTTCTCGTCAATGAGGGGCAATAACGCCGTCAGGGCATCGCGAATATCCCCGACGTAAGGCAGATTGATCTTAATGCTCTTTCCTATCGATGTGGGATCGATATCGATCTGCGCGATCTTTGCCAGGGGGGCGAATTCTTCGATGAGTGCGGTGCTGCGATCTGAGAAGCGTGTACCCACGGCAAGAATAAAATCGCACTGATGCACCATCCTATTTGCCAGCTCATTTCCGTGTGTTCCTATCAATCCCAGGTTGTAGCCATTGACGGAGTCAACGGAACCGATGCCCATCATCGTAGTGACGAAGGGGATCTTCGCCTTCTCGACCAGCTCGCGTATCAGGAGAAAGGCATTGCTCAGCTTAACTCCTCCTCCGATAATGAGGATCGGTCTTTCGCTCTGATTAAGTGTCTTGGCGATCTTCTCCAGTTGTTCACGATCTTCCTCAGTCTTGTAGTTCGTCTTCAGCGCAGGGGCAGCCTTCTTTTCTGCCGGGGGGCATTTCGACGACAGGATGTCGCGGGGGAGATCCACCAGGACCGGCCCCGGCCTCCCTGTCTTGGCGAGCTCAAACGCCTGCCTCAGTGTTGCTGCAAGATTATTCACATCGTGCACCTGGTAACTGTGTTTTGTTATAGGCAAGGTTATCCCGATGATGTCCGTTTCCTGGAAGGCATCTTGGCCTAGGAGTCCCGTGCTTACCTGTGCTGTAAGGGCGACCATTGGCGTTGAGTCCATGAAGGCGGTGGCAATACCTGTCACCAGATTGGTAGCCCCCGGCCCCGATGTGGCGATACAGACGCCTACCTTTCCGGTGGCGCGCGCGTAGCCGTCGGCGGCGTGAGCTGCAGCCTGTTCGTGTCGCATGAGATAATGACGGACCTGGCTGTTTATCAACCGGTCATGAATGGGCAGGGTGTTTGCCCCCGGGTATCCGAAGATTGCATCAACACCTTCTTCTTTTAAGATTTGTATGACTAAATCTGCGCCAATGGTTTCCATATTTGCTTCTTGCTCCTTGCCGTTCGGAAAATAGAAAAGCCGCCAGTTCATCTGCACAGCGGCTTGTAAGGCATAAAAAAGCCGCGGGTTGTCGGGGCCCGCGGCTCTTCGTTCTATGTTATCCCATCACAGAAACCGAGCAGCGGTCCCCCGAAGTACAGATACTACTACTACGGCTACTACAGGGATATCGGCGCTCAGGCTGTAACGGGTCATCTGCTTACCTTTATTCACTAATGTTGATTTAATAGTATACAATAAATCAGATTTGTCAAGCAATTTTTGGCTGCTGCCTTTATCGGGAACCGTCCTTATCGCGTCTGCTCGTTTCCTCCTGCGACTCCTTAATTTCTATAGGTACTGCACGAGTCCCTGTTGTACCCTCGAGAAAGCTCTCGAAAATGGCATCTTGGGTCGACCGCATCGCCGGAATACCCGTGTGAGGATCTACCTTAATGAAAACAATTCCATCCGGGACGGGGAAAACTTCTCGGGGCTTTCCTTGCAGGACTTTTTCCATAAAATAGAGCCATATGGGCGCTGCGGCCCTGCCTCCCACTTCTTCTCTGCCGAGGGAGGTTTCCTGGTCAAAGCCAACCCATACCCCTGCCACGAGAGACGGCGTAAAGCCTATAAACCAGGCGTCTCTGGTGTCATCTGTCGTTCCTGTCTTACCCGCAACAGGCCTGCCGATGCTTTTAACTCGTCTCCCTGTTCCGCTTTCCACGACATCCTGCATGACGTAGGATGTCATAAAGGCTATACGGGAATCGATAACTTCCTCACTTTTTACTTGGGCCTCCTCAAAGACATGGCCTGTTCGATCAACTATCTTCTTGATGAAATAAGGAACGACCCGTTTGCCTTGGTTTGCCAGGACGCCGTATCCCCTGACCATCTCCTGAAGGGTAACGCCCGACGTCCCCAGTGCCAAAGAGAGGTTCCTTGACAGAGGCGAAGTGATCCCCATATTCGTCGCATATGCGGCGGCATAATCAACGCCAATCTCTTGGAGAACCTTTATCGTAATGATATTCCTCGACTGCACGAGGGCGTTTCTAAGGGTGGTCGGCCCATTGAATTTCCCGTCAAAGTTTCTTGGTTTCCAGAAACCGTCTGGCGATGCTCTGTCTTCATAGACGATGGGGGCATCCAGTATGCGCGTTGACGGTGTCATTCCCTTGTCGAAGGCGGCTGTGTATACAAATGGTTTAAAGGCGGACCCCGGCTGCCTCCTCGACTGGGTGGCACGGTTGAATTCACTCTTTTTGAAATCCCTGCCTCCGACCATAGCCGTGATAGCACCGGTCTTCACCTCCATGCAAAGAAGAGCTCCCTGAACCAGTCCCTTCTCATATTTCTCACGGTCCTCCAACTCTTGAAGTCCCTTTTCCACTGCGTCCCGTGCCGCTTTCTGCATTTCTATGTTAAGGGTCGTGTAGACTTCAAGACCTTCCTTGTAGAGGACGTCGCTCCCGTATTTTTCCATTATGTATTTCCGGATGTTCTCGATAAAATAAGGGGCAATTTTTTCTTTAGGTCTGATGGACTTGAGAATTATGGGCGCTGCAAGGGCCCGACCTTTCTCTGCCGCGGTGATGTATTCGTCTTCGACCATCCTCTCAAGCACATATGCCTGTCTCTGGCGGGCCTTATCGAGATGGAGGAAAGGGGAATAAGTGCTGGGCGCCTTGGGAAGACCGGCTAGGAGCGAGGCTTCAGCGAGGTTCAGATGTCTGGCACTTTTTCCAAAATATCCCTGTGCCGCCGCCTCAATGCCGTAAGTGCCGTGCCCCAAATATATGTGATTTAGGTATAAATTCATAATCTCATCTTTGGAAAGATACTTGTCAATCTTATAGGCCAGGATGGCCTCCTTGATTTTTCTTATGTAGCTTCTCTCCGAAGACAGATAGAGGGATTTGGCCACCTGTTGCGTTATGGTGCTGCCTCCCTGAACTATTCGACCGGCTTCGATATTCTTATAAAAAGCCCTTGTCATGCTCACCAAATCGAAGCCCGTATGTTGATAAAATCTTGCGTCTTCCGCGGCTACGAAGGCATGAATGACCACCTCTGGAACTTCGGACAGCTTAATGATCTTCCTATCTTCCATGAAAAATTCATCGATTAGTTCATTATTGTCTGCATACACCCGAGTGGCGATGCTGGGACGGTAGTCCTTTAAGGCGGCAATGCTGGGCAATTCCTGGTGAAGGACATGGTACAGGATACCGCTTATTATAACTGCCAGAACGAGAATGCACAGTGCGGCTACCAGCAGTATTGTGCCAAGGCGGGAGCGTTTCGGTTGCGTTTTCTTGCCTTTAGGTTTCATATTTCCTTTTGATCGTCTTTCAAATCTTCAGCCTTGGGGCGTTTCTTTTCTGCTAATTTGGCCACGATAATGCCAATCTCATAAAGACCCATCAAGGGTACAGCCATGATAATCTGGGTGAGCGCATCGGGAGAAGGCGTCAGGATGGCAGCAGCGACGAATATTATAAGGATGGCATATCGCCTGTTTCGCGATAACATTTTTGAACTTACGACGCCGATCTTGGCTAAGAAAAAGATAACAACAGGCAGTTCGAAAGATATACCAAACGCAAGCAGAAGCTTCAGGGAGAGGGAAAGGTACTCACGCAGCGAAAACATGGGCTTGAGAAAATCTGATGAAAATTCCACAAAAAAGCTAAACGCAGGGGGAAGGGCAAGATAATATCCGAATAGTATACCGCAGATAAACAGCATTGTAGAAGAAATGACGAAGGGAATCATGTATTTCTTTTCTGTCTTATAGAGACCGGGTGAGATGAATCTCCACAGTTGATAAAGAATATACGGGCTTGTAAGGAAGAGGGACGCATAGAAAGAGATCTTCATGTAGTTAAAAAAAGCCTCTGGCAGGCTGGTATATATCATAAAACTGTTTGGGGGTAGGACCTGGTACAGAGGTCTAGTAATGATCTGGAACAGCCATTCCTTAAAATACCAACAAACGCCAAAGCCGATAGCCGCTGCAATCATTATGCGGATGATTCTGGTCCGCAATTCTTCCAGATGCGAGGTAAAAGGCATTTTTTCTTCTACAGGGTCTTCCATAGATTAATTATCAGCAGTTCCTTCTAAAATGAGTTCTTTGTCGATGGCATGAAGTCAAGATTGAGCTTTAAGGGTGGAATCTTTGCGAGGGTTTTCTGTTCCTTCCTCTCCGCCCGGCGGTGAGGATTTATGGTCATCTTGATCATTTTTTTTACCATACAGCAGTGAATCTTTAAAGTCATTGACTTCTTTTCTAACATCATCCGGCTTCAGCGTTTCTTTGATGTTTTCCGTTACATCATCGGTCGCCCTGCGAAATTCGGAGAGGCCTTTGCCCAAGGATTTGGCGAGGTCCGGCAGCTTCTTAGGACCCACAACGAGCAAGGCAATAATTGCTATTACGATAAGCTCTGGCAAGCCGATGCCAAACATGATTCCAACCCCTCGTTCGCTAAATCATTTCGAATATATATAGATTTATGCATTTGTCAATGTTTTTCCAGAAACAGAGACAGCTCGCTCTATGTTTGGAATATTTTTGCGTTCGCAAAGCTTTTATGCTAATAGCTTGAACCTGTGTAAAAAAACCCTTCCAGGGATGGTGCCCGATGTCTCGAAAAACCGGTATAGTTAAAGATGAAAGGTATCTAAGGCATGACGCTGGATTTGGACATCCCGAATCGCCACAGAGGCTTGGCGCGACCTATGCCATGCTTGAAACGTCTGATATGGCCGGACAGTTTGTTGAAATTGAGCCGCGTTATGCAACCCATGAAGAGATTGGAATGATTCATTCTCTTTCCTACATAAATCTTGTGGCATCTACGGCAGGGAAGATGTTTGTTCCCCTCGATCCCGATACTGCAGCCACACCGGAATCATATGATGTTGCGAAGCTGGCGGTGGGAGGACTGTTTAATGCCATAGACAGCGTTGTTTCCGGCGAAGTCGACAATGCCTTTGCCCTGGTCAGACCTCCCGGACATCACGCCGGGGTGTCCAATGCAGCCGGTTTCTGCCTTTTCAATAATGTCGCCATAGGCGCGATGCATGCTATTTCCAAACATAAGATGGACAGGATACTGATTGTTGACTGGGATCTGCACCACGGCAACGGAACTCAGGCGCAATTCTATGAGGACCCGAGGGTCTTGTATTTTTCAACTCACCAGTATCCATACTATCCGGGTACAGGCGCCATAGAAGAAATCGGGCGGGGGAAGGGTATCGGATACAATGTCAATGTGCCCTTGAGATCAGGCACGGACAGCGCCCAGTATGTCAAAATTTTCAGAAAAATTATTTATCCCATCTCCATGAAATTTAAACCCGAACTGGTCCTTATCTCGGCCGGTTTCGATCCTTATTACAAGGACCCCCTGGGAGGAATGAAAGTTACGCCAGCCGGATTTGCCTGTCTGACACGTATTCTTATGGATGTTGCCGATCAGTGCTGCGGTGGAAGGGTGGTTGCGACCCTTGAAGGCGGGTATCATATCAGCGGCCTCGCAGAGTCGATAAAGGCGGTGCTTATCGAGATGAGGGACGGCACGCATGTTACGGATGATGAGCTTGATCGAATTGCAGAGGAGGCAGACAGCAATACGGATCCGGTCATCAAGAAGGTGATTGATCAGATAAATCCTTACTGGCAGCTATGAGTTCATTCTTGCAGTTATGAGGATACAGCATTGAAGATCACAAAAGAAGAAGTTGAATATGTGGCTCATCTGGCGAGGCTCGATTTCAGCGAAGAAGAAAAGGTGAAATTTACCGCACAGCTAAACGATATACTCATGTATATGGATAAGCTGAATGAGGTTGACACATCGGGCATCGGACCAATGAGCCATGCCATTGCCCTCCAAAATGCGTTCAGAGACGATACCGTCAAAGATTCTCTCACCCAAGACATTTCCCTGTCCAATGCCCCGGAAGCGAAAGGCCCGTTTTTCCGGGTACCGAAAGTTATAGATTAGCTAGGGGCCGCATGGAACTCCATCAGTTAACGATTCATGAATTGCAGAGTCTGATCAGGTCAGGGAAGCTAAATTCCTCAGGCATAGTCAAATCCGTGTTCAAAAGGATTGATGACGTAGAAAGCAGTGTCCATGCATATATTTCCCTCATGAAGGAATACGCATTTGAGGAGGCCGCCAAGGCAGATCGCATTATCAGAGAAGGGAATATCCATGCCCTGACGGGCATACCAATCGCCCTGAAGGATATCGTCTGCACACAGGGGTTCTTAACGACGTGTGGATCCCGCATCCTGCACAACTATATCCCGCCATACAATGCCACAGTAGTAGAGAAATTGAAGGACGCCGGCGCAGTGTTCACCGGCAAGACGAATATGGATGAATTCGCCATGGGTTCATCTACTGAGACATCATATTTTGGGATAACAAGAAATCCCTGGGCCCTTGACAGGATACCCGGCGGGTCGAGCGGAGGGTCCGCTGCTGCCGTGGCAGCTGACGAGTGCATTGCCGCGATCGGTTCTGATACAGGGGGCTCCATCAGACAGCCTGCTGCATTGTGCGGTGTTGTGGGAATGAAACCAACGTATGGAAGGGTATCACGTTACGGCCTCATCGCCTTTGCCTCCTCCCTGGATCAGATTGGTCCTTTTACAAAAGACGTTGAGGACTGCGCCATCATGATGAACGTTATTGCCGGATATGATCCGAGGGAAGCTACATCTGTTCCGCTGGACGTGCCCGATTACACGGCATTTCTCTCACGGGGGATTGATGGCTTCAAGGTGGGAATTCCGAAGGAGTACTTCATAAAAGGCATTGACCCGGAGGTAACGGAGGCCATGGCCAGAGCCGTGAAGGCGATCGAGGGACTGGGAGCAAAGTGTATCGAGATATCACTTCCCCATACGGAATATTGTCTGGCTGTGTATTACATCATTGCCCCTGCAGAGGCGAGTTCCAATCTGGCCCGATATGACGGCGTGAAATACGGATTCCGGGCAGAAGACACAAGAGACCTCCTGGATATGTACAAGAAGACACGTTCGGCAGGTTTCGGGGCCGAGGTAAAAAGGCGGATAATGATAGGGACGTACGCATTGTCTTCCGGTTATTACGAGGCTTACTATAAGAAGGCTTCACAGGTGAGGGCATTGATTAAACGTGATTTCGAAGAGGCGTTTAAAGTGTGCGATGTGATCCTTACACCGACGACCCCCACCCCCGCCTTCAAAATCGGGGAAAAAATGGACGATCCTCTGCAGATGTACCTCTCCGACATATTCACCATATCAACAAACCTGGCAGGCATACCGGGTATATCTGTGCCGTGCGGGTTCACGAGCCAGGGGCTTCCCATAGGCGCCCAGTTTATGGCGGGACATTTTGAAGAAGGGAAGTTGATTCAAATTGCCGCCGCATTTGAAAAGCGAGCAAACATTGAGAAGAGGAGACCGGATCTCTAATGGTATATGAACCGGTAATCGGGCTGGAGATTCATGCCCAGCTCCTTACGGAGTCAAAAATATTCTGCACCTGCTCTACTGTTTTTGGGGCCGATCCCAACAGTCACACCTGTGCCGTATGCATGGGCATGCCGGGGGTCCTCCCCGTTCTGAACAGGAAGGTCGTCGAGTACGCAATGAAGATGGCAGTGGCGACCAATTGCACGATTAACGAGTCATGCACGTTTGCGAGAAAAAACTATTTCTATCCTGACCTCCCCAAGGGGTATCAGATTTCCCAGTATGCGCAGCCCCTTGCGGAGCATGGCTATGTGGATATTGAAAAAGATGCGGGGAAAAAGAGGATCGGCATAACGCGGATTCACATGGAAGAAGACGCAGGCAAAATGATTCACGATGAGCATTTGCCGTCGAGTTATGTGGACCTGAACAGAACGGGTGTGCCGCTCATTGAGATTGTCAGCGAGCCGGATTTGAGAAGCGCCGAAGAGGCCTCTGCCTATCTGAGACGACTGCATGAGATACTCGTTTATCTCGAGATCTGCGACGGCAACATGGAAGAGGGGAGCTTCCGCTGTGATGCCAATGTATCCATCAGACAAAAGGGAGAAACAACGTTAGGCACAAGGACAGAACTGAAAAATATGAATTCCTTCAGGAATGTCCAACGGGCTCTGGATTATGAGATCAAGCGGCAGCAGTATATCCTGGAGGGCGGCCAGCAGGTGATCCAGGAAACCAGGCTGTGGGATGATTCACAGGGGGTTACCCTGTCCATGCGGGGAAAAGAAGAGGCTCACGATTACCGGTATTTTCCCGATCCCGATCTCGTTCCGATACTTACGGATAAGGCATGGATAGAGAAAGTGAGAAGCAGTCTTCCTGAACTTCCGCTCGAAAAAAGGGAGCGGTTTATCAGGATGTTTGAAATACCACCTTACGATGCAGCTGTGTTAACGTCCACACCAACCTCAGCAGCCTTTTTTGAGAGTGTAGTTGCATCTCCGTTGAGACCAGCACCAAAAATAGTCAGCAACTGGGCTATGGGCGATTTAATGAGATTCTTGAATGAAGAAAAAAAAGATTTTAGTGCCTCTCCGGTTCGTCCTGAAGCACTGGCCGAATTGATCAGGCTCATTGAAGACGGGATCATCAGCGGCAAGATGGCGAAGGAAATCTTTGTGGAGATGTACAGGACAGGCAAGCCGCCGAAGGCGATTATTGAAGAGAAGGGCATGATTCAGATCACTGATGAGGCTGCGATCACAAGAATCATTGCGGACGTGCTGGCGGCGAATACGGCGCAGGTTGAGCAGTACCGGGGGGGCAGGGAGAAGCTCTTTGGCTATTTTGTAGGACAGGTAATGAAAGCAACCCAGGGGAAGGCCAATCCGCAACTCATCAATGAGCTTCTGAAAAAGATGTTAGCAGGATCTTGATCATCCCGCGCCTAATCTGCGGATTTCTCAGAAGCGATGCATCGGGGCTCAAAATCTTTTTACCATTTCACTTGGGACGGAAAACTCATAAGATGAAGGGCGCCATAAAGACTATCTTTTGGAAAGATGATGCGGTCGTGATGATCGACCAGAGGGCTCTGCCCTGTGAAGAGCGCCTCCTGAGATTCACTGATTATAAGGATGTAATTACTGCAATTAGAGACCTGACCATCCGCGGCGCCCCGGCAATCGGAGTAGCTGCTGCGATGGGCATCGCCTTGGGGACGCTCCATCTTGCGAGCTCATCTAAGGAAGAATTCAATCGTGCGTTTTATGAAATCTGTGATCAGTTTTCCCGGACTCGGCCCACGGCAAGGAATCTTTTCTGGGGCATAGAGAGGATGAAGAAGACCTTCACTGAAGCGATGCCCGGCTCTCCTGATCAGATCAAGCGGGCCCTCGTGGAGGAAGCCATCCGCATCTGTGAGGAGGATGTCGCCATTAACGAGAGAATAGGTATTAACGGAAGGTCACTTATTCAGGATGGCGATAATATCCTTACCCACTGCAATGCCGGCGCTTTGGCTACGGCCGGCTGCGGAACTGCACTGGGTGCGGTCCGAGCCGCATGGCAGGAAGGGAAAAACATCCATGTTTTTGTCGATGAAACGCGGCCCGTGCTCCAAGGGGCACGGCTCACAGCCTGGGAACTCACGAAAGAGAAGATACCCGCCACGCTCATAGCCGATAACATGGCGGGGTTTTTAATGAAACAGGGAAAGATCAACAAGATTATCGTCGGGGCGGACCGGATCGCCGCCAACGGTGATGTGGCAAATAAGATCGGCACATATTCCCTCGCTGTTCTGGCCAAAGAGCATAACATTCCTTTCTATGTGGCAGCGCCACTATCTACTATAGATATGTCGGTACTAAATGGAGACGAGATTCCCATTGAGGAAAGAAACGCGGAGGAGATCACAACCATCCGAGGAATAAGAGTGGCGCCCGAAGGGATGCATGTTTATAACCCGGCCTTTGATGTTACCCCAAACCGTTACATCACTGCCATTATAACCGAAGCAGGCCTTGTCTTCCCTCCTTATCAGGAAGGGATTGGAAGAATTGTACGACATCATAAAGAATGATGAAAGCGCTAAAAAACCTGCAAGTGCTGCATTACCGCCTTCGTCACGGGCGGAATTCTAAAAAGTTGCGTGATGCTGAGAAGTGTTCTGATTCTAGTGCTTTGAGTGAAGGTATACAGTATCGAGTGTGATTGCAAAAGCTGGCATGTTGGGAATAAATGAAATAGTCCTTGACTTCCAGCTTTCGTAGTACTAAGTTAACCCGAAAGTTAGTACCTCTCATGTGAGAGGGTACAGTATAAGTTGGATCAGACATATTGAAGTGCAAAGGCTGGCTACCATGCCCTTTAGGTCTTGGTGGCCTTTTTCTTTCTGTCAAAGCTGCAATCCGACTTTGAGAAAATTTTGAGAAAGGAGGATTTAAGCGATGCCAGAAGGTAAAGTAAAGTGGTTTAATGAGCAGAAGGGCTTCGGTTTCATCGAAAAGGATGACGGTGGCGATGTGTTCGTTCATCATAGCGCCATTCAAGCCGAGGGTTTCAAGACGCTGTATGAAGGTCAGCGAGTGAGCTTCGACGTTCAGCAGGGCAAGAAAGGCCCGGCAGCAGATAACGTGAAGGCCCTGTAAAAGCGCAATTGCCAGGGAACAAAAGAGGCACTCAGGTCTATAGGCAACTATAGACGAGTGCCTTTTGCTTTGTAAGAGACTAATGCACAATAGTCCCATTCCGTCCTATTTCAGCTACAATCGGGAGCGGCCATGACCGACAAGTCCGGCCCCTCGGGCGGGAAACTCCAGATGCAGGAGAGTAAATTATGCACAAGGTTTCAATTTCACTATTTGCGGTTATTGCTATTATTCTTATAGCGGCACTGAGCTGCGGACACAGATTAGGGGAAACCCCCTTTTATCAACAAGCACGAGACATTAGAGTAGAAAAGGCCATAGCCAAGGCTATCGTATGGGCCACCGACGAAGAGATCCGCAGACTGGCAGAGATCATAGAAGAAAAATATGGCAGCCAAATCGAGCAGATATCAAGGAAGTATTACACCTCCCCGGAAGATATCAAGGCTATTGCTATTGTTGAGTCTTTGACCGATGAGAATGCCGAGTCCGGCGCCGGCGCGGTAGGCCTGATGGGAGTTAAACGAACGACAGCAAAGGAAATGGGTTTTGATGATATCGAAGGTCCCGTAAATAACCTCAATGCCGGAACAAAATACTATAAGATGTTGCTCGAAAAATTCAAAGATCGAGAACTGGCCCTAGCTGCTTATAACCTTGGCCCGGGAGAAGTGGGAAATAGATTGAATAATGGATTTGACCCTGAAACAATTGCCTACGTCTGGAAAATCAGAAGAGTCAGCCGACTCGTCATTTAGATTCTGCTAACCCACTCCATCCCAACAATATGTGCATACTCTCTCTTTGGGGAGATTAATGGCAGCCAGCATATCTTCCTGGGTCTGATAATTGAGTGAAGTTAGATTAAGGCGGATGCGGATGCGATCGATCATGGCCTGCCGCTTGGGCGAGTCCGGGATGGCGTATTCGGCCAGATAAGGCTCGTCCTGCCCCTCTATCTCGCGGATGGCCTGTCTGCCGGCAAGATCCAGGTCGGAGCGGGAGCGTGAAAAATTGAGGAAGCGACAGCCATAGATTAACGGCGGGCAGGCGGGGCGCATATGCACTTCTCTGGCGCCGCAATCATACAGTCGCTCGATGGTCTCGCGCAGTTGCGTACCACGCACAATGGAGTCTTCGCAGAACAACAGTCTCTTGCCCCTAATTAATTCATAGACCGGAATCAGCTTCATCCGGGCCACCACATTGCGGATATTCTGGTCCTGCGGCATGAAGCTCCGGGCCCAGGTGGGCGTGTATTTCACAAAGGGACGGCACTGCGGCAGTCGGGCCTCGTTGGCGTAACCAATGGAATGGCCTGTGCCGGAATCGGGCACACCTGCCACCATATCTACTGTTACGTTGTCGTTGCGGGCAAGAGCGGCCCCGCTGCGGTAGCGCATCACTTCCACGTTCATCCCTTCGTAAGTGGAAGCCGGGTAGCCATAGTAGACCCACAGGAAAGCACAAATACGCAGCACGTCACCGGGCGGGCTTTTCTGTTCCATACCATCTGCGGTTAACAGCACGATCTCGCCGGGGCCCAGTTCGTATTTGAATTGATAGCCCAGATTCGGAAAGGCACAGGTTTCCAAAGTGGCGCAATACGCCCCATCTCTTTCGCCGATAATAACCGGTGTCCGGCCAAAACGGTCGCGGATAGCGTAAATACCCTCTGGAACCATCAGCAGCATGGAACAGGAACCGTCGATGGCTTCCTGTGCCCGGCGAATGCCGTCTACAAAGGAGACGCCCTGGTTAATCAGCGCGGCTACCAGTTCGGTAGGATTTATTGCGCCGCTTCCCATTTCCAGAAAGTGCACCGTCTGGTTGGCAAAGGCCTGTTCCGCCAATGCTTCAATATTGTTGATCCGTCCGACGGTGGAAAGTGCGTAATGGCCCAGGTGCGAGCGGATTATGAGGGGCTGAGCTTCGGTGTCGCTGATACAGCCAATGCCCATGGTGCCGTTCATCTGCTGCAGGTCGGCTTCAAACTTGGAACGGAACTGGGCGTTTTCAATGTTGTGTATAGCGCGGACAAAGCCTTTCTTGCCCAGCACCACCATTCCGCCCCGGCTGGTGCCCAGATGAGAGTGATAATCGGTTCCATAAAACAGGTCCTGCACACAATCTTCTTTGCTTGCTACACCAAAAAAACCGCCCATAACATTTTTCCCTTTGCTTTTGTGTTTGATGAGGCAGGGCAACTTTAACGTGTCTTGCTAGAATTTGCTAAACTGCCTGATTGTTCGTCTTGGCTCTTTATGCTCATTAATTGTGCCTTAACATTTAGCACTTGATTTCTGCATGGTAGGCCTGCAGAGATTTTGCACGTCCGTGTCCCTCGCGGTTAGCCGCTATCCCTTTCGCCGCTGCGACAGCCGCGGCCACCGTCGTAATGTAAGGGATCTTGTGTTTGATTGCGTTTTTTCGAATGTATGAATCGTCGTACTTTCCCACCCTTCCATTCGGGGTGTTGATCACCAACTGTATTTCCCTGTTCTTGATGCCGTCGACGATATCCGGCCTGCCCTCATGCGTCTTGAGAATGGGCTCCGTCGTAATGCCGTTTCGCAGAAGATACTTGTGGGTCCCCTCCGTGGATTTGATGTGGAAGCCGAGCCTTTGGAATTCCCTTGCTACCCCGAGCACACTCCCCTTGTCCTTATCGTCCACAGTGATCAGGACTGTGCCCTTATCGGGAAGAACCTGCTGTGCTGCCTCCTCCGCCTTATAGAAGGCAAGGCCGAAAGAGTCGGCAAGGCCTAAGACCTCACCCGTAGATCGCATCTCCGGCCCGAGTACCGGGTCCACCTCATGGAACATATTGAACGGGAAAACCGCTTCCTTTACGCCAAAGTGCCTGAACGACTTTTCTTTGAGATTCAGATCTGCAAGCTTCTTTCCTAACATTATCTGGGTGGCAACGCGCGCCATGGAAATATTGCAGACCTTGGACACAAGGGGCACCGTTCTGGATGCCCTTGGGTTGGCTTCCAGGATGTAGACCACGTCGTCTGCAATGGCGTACTGTATGTTCATAAGACCTACGACGTTGAACTCCACGGCGATCTTCTTCGTGTAGTCGCAGATGGTATCGATATGACGCACCGGGATGCTTATGGGCGGGATCACGCAGGCCGAATCTCCCGAGTGTATACCGGCAAGCTCGATGTGCTCCATAACAGCAGGAACAAAGGCATCGGTCCCGTCAGAAATTGCATCCGCCTCGGCCTCGATGGCATTCTCCAGAAATTTATCTATGAGGATGGGACGTTCCGGCGTCACTCCGACAGCCGCAGTGACGTAGCGCTTGAGCATCCTTTCGTCATGGACAACTTCCATGCCGCGCCCGCCGAGGACGTAGGAGGGACGCACCATGAGGGGATAGCCGATGTTCGCGGCAATCCCAATAGCCTCCTCCAGGGTGCTTGCCATTCCTGACTCCGGCATGGGGATGCCGAGCTTCTTCATCATCTGACGAAAGCGGTCGCGGTCTTCGGCAAGATCGATTGTTTCAGGAGAAGTCCCTATGATCCTGACGCCGGCCTGATAAAGCTCATTGGCAATATTGAGCGGAGTCTGTCCCCCGAATTGAACGATAACACCCTCGGGCTTTTCCTTCTCGTAAATGGAAAGCACGTCCTCCACGGTAAGGGGCTCGAAGTAAAGTTTGTCCGAGGTGTCGTAGTCTGTGGATACGGTCTCCGGGTTGCAGTTAACCATGATGGACTCGTAGCCCTCGTCGCGGAGGGTAAAGGCTGCATGAACGCAGCAGTAATCGAACTCGATCCCCTGGCCGATTCGATTAGGGCCGCCGCCGAGAACCATAATCTTCCTGCGGGTGCTTACGCCGACCTTATCCGGAGCATTGTAGGTTGAAAAATAATAAGCGGCGTTTTCCACTCCGCTCACCGGCACGGGCTCCCATCTCTGGCCGAGCCCCAGGTTCAGGCGCCGCTTCCGTATCGTTATCTCAGGAACCTTAAACAGCATGGCAAGGTAACGGTCTGAAAAACCGTCCCTCTTTGCCTGCAGGAAAAGGTCGTCGGGCAGTTCCTCCATGCTATACCGGCTGATCTTCTCCTCAAGCTCCACGAGTTCCTTCATCTGCTCTATAAACCAGCGCTTGATATACGTCCTCTTGAAAAGATCTTCCGCGGAGGCTCCTTTCCTCAGGGCCTCGTACATGATAAACTGCCGCTCACTCGATGGCTCATAGAGGAGGTCCATAAGTTCTTCGAGAGTCTTACTATGAAAGTCCTTCACGAAACCTAGGCCATAACGATTCTTCTCCAGAGAGCGAATGGACTTCTGAAAGGCCTCTTTATATGTCTTGCCGATGCTCATGACCTCGCCCACGGCGCGCATCTGGGTGCCGAGCTTATCCTCGGCGCCGGGGAACTTCTCGAAATCCCAGCGGGAAAATTTGACTACTACGTAATCGCCCCAGGGTATATATTTGTCGAGAGTGCCTTCGCGCCAGTAGGGAATTTCATCAAGTGTGAGGCCGCCCGCAAGAAGCGATGAGACATAGGCAATGGGAAACCCCGTAGCCTTTGAGGCGAGGGCCGATGAGCGCGAGGTCCTGGGATTGATTTCGATGACGACTACACGCCCCGTTTCGGGGTCGTGGGCAAACTGGATATTTGTGCCGCCGATGACTTGGATGGCCTCGACGATGTCATAAGAATACTTTTGAAGGCGTTTCTGGAGATCCGGATCGATGGTGAGCATGGGGGCCGTGCAGTAGGAATCACCTGTGTGTACACCCATGGCATCCACATTCTCAATGAAGCAGACAGTGATCATCTGATTCTTCGCGTCACGGACAACCTCAAGCTCCAACTCCTCCCAGCCCAGGACAGATTCCTCTATCAGGATCTGTCCCACAAGGCTCGCCGATATGCCGCGGCTTGCCACCGTGCGGAGTTCTTCAAGATTGTAAACCAGACCACCCCCCGTTCCTCCCATGGTATAGGCAGGGCGTATAACCACAGGGTAGCCGATTTTTGCAGCGATATCCTTGGCCTCCTCAACGCTGTAGGCCGGTTCGCTCCGTGGCATCTCGATCCCAAGCTTGTTCATCGTTTCCTTGAAGGCAATACGGTCCTCGCCTCTTTCGATAGCATCAACCTGTACGCCAATAACCTTGACACCGTATTTCTTGAGGACACCCGTACGATAGAGCTCTGAGGTAAGATTGAGGCCGTTCTGTCCGCCAAGATTGGGCAGTACCGCATCGGGTCGTTCATTTTCGATGATTTCTGTCAGGTACTGGAGGTTTAACGGTTCAATGTATGTGACATCGGCCATTCCCGGGTCTGTCATGATAGTGGCAGGGTTGGAATTCACCAGAACAATCTCATAGCCGAGCTTGCGTAAGGCCTTGCAGGCCTGGGTGCCCGAATAGTCGAACTCGCATGCCTGGCCTATCACGATGGGGCCTGATCCTATGATCAACACTTTGTTAATGTCAGGGCTTTTTGGCATAAAATTATCCTTTGATTATAATTGAAGGTTAAGATTTCTTACGCACCCTCACAGACGGTGAAGATAGAGGTAAAGGGGAGCTGCAAATCTTTTTACAAACCAATACAATCACTGATATTTAACTTCATTTTAGTTCTTGACCAGAAGCAACCTGGTGGGCATTCCGGGATGGAATTAGCATGCAAAAATGTCAAAATTCAATTCATTATTAATACAAAAGTGTATCGAAGAGCGCTGTGAATATAAGGGAGTCATACCCCGATGTCAAGACAAAAAGAAAGGACACGATAAGATTCGCTGACTTGAGACTTTGCACGATCAAGAGAAGAGACATACAGGGAAATATCATTTTCCCGGATTGACACTCCCACCTTTTTTCATTATACTCCCCCGCCTGAAATAGAGTTAATATCGGTATTTAATCAGTGATTTATCTAAATAACATCTCTCTATCCTTTGCTGACAACACGATCTTCGACAAAATTACCTGGATGATTCCGGAAAGAAGCAGGGTTGGGCTAGTAGGAGACAACGGCACCGGGAAGACCACCCTTTTCAGGGCCATCCTGGGGATGATCGATATCGATGAGGGCATCATAGAGATTCCGAACAGGAAGAACAGGACAATAGGCTATCTGCCGCAGGACCTGGTAGAACTGGAACCCTTTCCCCTCATAGAATATCTGAGGAAGAAGAGCGGCATAGACGATATTGAAAAGACCCTGAAAGAATACGAAAGACGCATGTCCCATTCTGATCCGGCCTCGGCTGAGTATCGGGAGATACTGAAGGCATACGAAGCCGCGACTGCCCGTTTTCAGGCCGCCGAGGGATACCGTTTCGACGCAAAGGCCAAGCAGATACTAAACGGCTTCGGGTTCCGGGAAAAGGATTTCGGGAAGAGCTGCACTGAATTTTCCGGCGGCTGGAAGATGCGCATCCTGATTACCCTGATCTTACTATCCGCCCCGGATATCATGCTCCTCGACGAACCGACCAATCACCTGGATACGGAGAGCATGGAGTGGCTGGAAAACTATCTGAAGAATTACAACGGCACCCTGCTTGCAATTGCCCACGACCGCGTGTTCCTGGATAAAATGGTCAATCAGATAGTGGAGCTCGCCAATCATCGACTCACCGTGTACAAGGGAAACTACTCCTACTATCTTGCGGAAAAGGAAAGACGTCTTGAGGCCCTGAAAAAACAGATGGCCCTCCAGCGCGGAGAGATAAAAAAGACACAGGAGTTCATCGAGCGGTTCCGGTACAAAGCCACCAAGGCCAAGCAGGTCCAGAGCCGCATCAAGATGCTCGAACGGTTTGAAATCATTGAAAGCGAAAGAAGCCGAAGACAGGTTCATATCAGGTTTCCCGAAGCGCCGAAAAGCGGCAGGGACGTTTTGTCTGCAAGACAGATATCCAAGAGCTATGGGGACCTCGTGGTTTTCAATTCCTTTGACCTGACAATCCACAGGGGTGAAAAAATCGCTCTCGTCGGCGTCAACGGGGCAGGTAAATCCACCCTGGCCAGGATTCTTAGCGGTACGGAAGAACCGTCTTCCGGGAAGGTGACCTACGGTCTCAACGTCAGCATGGCCTTCTTTTCTCAGGAAAGCGCCCAGAATCTCTACTATGGGCGTACCATCTGGGACGATATCTGCCTGACAGGCGGTCGCAGCAACGATCAGGAGAAAAGGAATCTCCTCGGAACTTTTCTCTTTTCCGGGAATGATATCCATAAAGAGATTTCTGTGCTGTCCGGAGGGGAGAAATCTCGCCTCGCTCTGCTTAAAATACTCCTCCAGGATTCCAACCTGCTGATCCTCGATGAACCCACCAATCATCTGGACCTCAAAACGAAAGAGATCCTCCAGAATGCCCTGCTCGGCTATACAGGCACGGTGGTCATCGTTTCCCACGACCGGTTCTTTCTGGACCGCCTCGTCACCAGGGTGATCGAGATTCGCGATAGTCGATGCTACGAATATCTTGGAAACTACTCTTACTTCATCCAGAAGCGCGGTGAAATGGCCGCGGCTCTTACGGACGCGGCAAACGCATCTGCAGCCGGTAATCCACTCGTACCTGCTTCACCGCCAGAAGCAAACGAGGCGATACCCGGACGTAGGCCTTTTAAGACGAAGGAAGAAAAACGACTGGAAGCGGAGGAAAGAAACCGGCTTTCGCGCACGATGCGCGACTTTAAGACCAAACTGAAGGCGTTGGAGAATCACATTATCCAGCTCGAAGAGAAGAAAATGGATAACGAAAAGATTCTCTGTGAACCGGGCGTTCACAAGGATCCGCAAAAGATCAAAATCCTAAGTCAGGAGTTGCATGATATCACCAGGGAGCTTGAAAATCTGTATGCTTCCTGGGAGACGCTAAGCAAAAAAATTGAAACCCACGAAGCCGCAAGCGGCCCCATTACATAGGATAATATCGCATGACTGTAACAGTGCTTGCGTAGTGGACAAATCACCGCGGGTATGGTGCTGCCGATGAAGACATTGAAGCTAAGCGAGACGGAAATTGATCGGGCTGTAAAAAGGGCGATTGCACGGATCCCGGCGGAAATAAGGGACCATCTGAAGAATATCATCATTTCCGTCCGGAAGCGTCCTTCCAAGGAAATTCGCGAGGAGATGGGACTCCACCGCAATGAGCCTTTGCTTGGCATGTACAGGGGTACAGCACTCATGGATCGTTCTACATTCTATCCGCCTCTTTTCCCGGATAGCATTATTCTCTTCCAGGAGCCTTTGGAAGAAATGTGCAGCACAATAGACGAACTTGAGGAGCAAATAGAAATTACTATAGTGCACGAAGTCGCGCATTTTCTTGGGATCAGCGAGGAAAGGCTTGCAGAACTTGGATACGGTTGAGCCGTTTCTTTGCTGCGGAAGAAATTCAGGAAAAAGGGCGGTTGAAGAAACCTCCTCCCACCCGTGAGATCGATCAATCACTTTGTCCTGAGAATCATGCCAACTCGACTTTAATGGGGGTTATACAGGAGAGGTTGTCCGATACGGGACACCTGCTTTCTATTTCATGCACGAAGGCCTCTTTCTCCTCCTTCGTCATCTCCGCATCGATGCTTAACGTGACATGTATGCCCTCGACTCCGGGCCTGTTCTCTTTGCTCTTGCCGAGAAGCGTCTCCACATCAAATGCACCTTCCACCCTCATCTGCATGCCGTTCAATTTGTACCTCTTCTGGATGGCAATGATTCTTGCCACCGTGGCGATGCAGCCCGCAAGGGACGTGAACATATATTCGACCGGGTTCGGTCCCGCATCTTTCCCGCCACCTTCTGTGGGCTGGTCGACATAGAGCGTATGGTTTCCCGCCTTTACTTCGACCTTGAATCTGTCATCAGACTTTGCCTCGATGCTTACTGTCTTCATCTTTGCCATTTTATTTTCTCCTGGTGTTATTCTTTATGTCGTGCCCAGCCGCTCCGTCAGAATGACCCTTGAATCTCTCTTCGAACTCCTCGGGGCTGAATATATAGTCCTGCGTGCCGTAGCATTCCACGGCAAACGAAGCGCAGACGCTCCCAATCATTGCGCACTGTTCGATGTCTTTGCCCCTGACGAGACCGCTTATCAGGCCGCCCCTGTATGCGTCGCCCGCACCCGTCGGGTCTTTCACCTTCCTTGGCTTGACGACGGGGATGTCCATCCTGCCTTCCGCCGTCATGACCTGCGAACCCATCTCCCCCAGGGTTACGATGACAGTCCCGGCGCGCCTTACGATGTCTTCCCTGGAGAGGCCGGTCTTCTTCACGATCAGGTCCAGCTCATAATCGTTGGATATCAGGATCCGGCACCCGTCTATGGCATCGGCGACATCCTTGGCATCTAAGACAGGAAGGGATTGTCCGGGATCGAAGATATAGCCGATCCCCCTCTCTTTGCATATGCGCGGATAGTTTGCCATGTCGTCGAGATTGCCGGGAGAGACGATGGCGATGGTTTCTTTTGGATTGAATCTCTCGAACTGCAATGATGAGGAATACTTCATGGCGCCGGGGTTGAAGCCGGTGATCTGGTTGTCGGCAAGATCGGTTGTTATGTATGCGCCCGCCGTGAATTCCTCCTCTATGACCTTGATCCCCTCCGTTGAGATGCCGTTCTTCACCATCCAGTCGAAGTACCTGTGATAATCGTGGCCGATGGTGGCGGAAATCAGGGGCTTCTCCCCGATGAGAGACAGAGCGTAGGCAATATTTCCTGCAGTGCCGCCGAATTTCTCCCTCATGCCGTTAACCTGGAAGCAGACGTTGAGGACGTGAATCTTGCCGGGAAGGATATGATCCGAGAAATGTCCGGGGAAATCCATGATCCTGTCGTACGCCAGAGACCCGGAAACGATTATATTCATATGCATAGGCCTCTCAAATCAGCTCGAAGTCGCCATCATTTATGCAATGCAGCCAATCGCGCGCACTGGGTTCAGCTGAGGGGAAACGAGACATCGCGGAATCGTCAATGATCTTATCGATTGTGATGATGCATACGGGCCAGCCGGGAAAGCCGTGCCGGACGTGACAGTTATCGTTAATCCGATAGGCGAGAAACATCTTCCTGCTGCAGGATATTCGATATCTTCTGTCCCGGTGCCTGATCCGGAGCGTCTGATCGAGCCAGCCTTTGGCTTCAAAGATGCCGACAAGGCCCTCTAGTACATCCTGCGGCTTATTTCCGGTTGTCATATCTGCGGTTCCGTTCTCTTGGTCATTCGTCTCTGCCAAGAGAACTAAATAAAATGCAATTGAATGTCAAGGGCTATCTCAAATCCAAACAAAATTGACCATCTCTGGAAAAAGTGATAACCATATTCGCATTCCTAATTGTAAGTGAAACAATTCAGAGAGAAGCCGGAGGCATTGTTTATCAATGACAGGAGAGAAAGCCATTTTTGACGAATGGCCTGAAAAGTATGACCAATGGTTTACGACCCCTATCGGTTCCCTCGTAAGAAAATATGAAAGCGAACTAATACTGAACTTTCTGAAGCCAGCTCCCGGAGAAACCATCCTCGACGCAGGCTGCGGCACGGGCGTCTTCACGCGTGATATCATCTCTTCCGGATCAAAGGTCGTAGGCCTCGACATTTCCTTTCCCATGCTCAGGAGGGCAACGGAGAAGTTCCGAGGATCTCCCTTCAGTGCGGTGCGGGGTGACATATCGACCTTACCCTTCCTTGCCGAATCCTTTGACAAGGTCGTTTCCATCACCGCCCTCGAGTTCATCGCCGATGCGAGGAATGCTGTGAATGAGCTCTTTCGCGTTGTGAAAAAAGGCGGCGTCATTGTCGTGGCCGCACTCAACAGCAGGGGCCCTTGGGCGGAGCGGAGAAGAGAGGAGGCGAGAAAGGGACACTCCATATTCAGCAAGGCAGTATTGAGGTCCCCCGAAGACCTGCTATCCCTTTCATCTTTCAAAGGTGAAGCGGGAACGGCCATCCATTTCGAGAAGGAGACACCACCGGAAAAGGCCGTGAAGGCCGAAGACGAGGGGAGGATCAAGGGGTCCATGACGGGCGCGTTTGCCGCAGTGCGATGGCTAAAGCTCTGAGGAATGTAGCCCGCTTAACGTTTCAGGAAGACATGTTGCCGAAAAATTCGACCCTCTCGGTATCAGTTTTTTTCGCATGACCCTCATTTTTTTCTATACCATGATTGAGAAAAGAAGTATGTATATGCCCCGCAGCGCAAGATGCCGGATTGTCCCAAATCAACGGAAAGTGAGTTTTTATAGATGCAGAAATTTCTTGACCCCTCTTCAGTTGCCCTCATCGGTGTTCCCAGACAGACCGGTGACGGGTCTTTTAACAATGCAGAAGTGTTGCTGCGTTACGGTTACGAAGGAAAGATATTTCCCGTCAATCCAAACGTAAAAGAAATCTGCGGTCTCAAGGTTTATCCTTCAATAACCGATGTCCCGGAAGCGATAGATCTGGCGGTTATATCAGTCGCCAGAGACCGGGTGATCTCGATGCTGGACAAGTGCATCGAGGCAGGCGTCACGAGGGTAATCATTATCACCCAGGGCTTTGCCGATGCGGATCAAAAAGGCAAGGAGATGCAGGAAGAGATCGTAAGACGGGCGAAGGCAAACTGCGTACGCATCATCGGCCCGAATACAATGGGAGTTGTGAACAATTTCAAGAAATTCACCAACTCCTTTATTGACGTGGTGCGCCCCGAGATATTTTCACCTGTCTCGCTGATCGCCCAAACCGGAGTCATACAGGTTGCATCGCAGGACATGGCGTATAAGCACTGGGGTAAGGCAATCGATATAGGCAACGGCTGTGACATCGATGTGGTGGACAGCCTTTCCTATTTAGCCGACGACCCCGAAACAAAGATTATCGTGATTCACATGGAAGGAATTAAACGTGGCTCCGATTTTCTGAAGCTTGCGTCTCGGGTTACACTCAATAAGCCCGTTATCGTGTTTAAGACAGGCCGCAGCCAGGCCGGGGCAAAGGCTGCCCTCTCTCACACGGGGTCGATGGTCGGGGAAGACCATGTCTTCGATGCCGTCTGCAAACGGGCCGGCATAATCCGTGTAAAAAGCAATATGGAGATGATCGATGCGATACATGCCCTCCTGCTCATGAAGGAGATGGCTGGTCCGCGGGTCGGGGTTGCGTCTGTAACCGGCGCCGGCGGCATCATGGCAGCGGATGCCTGCGAAGAATATGGTCTCACCCTCGCAAAACTTCCTGAAGGATTAGCGGAAAAATTGTCAGCAGGCTTGCCTGATTGGATTCATGTCGGCAATCCGGTGGATATCTGGCCCATAGGCATGATTGGCGGCAATTATACCGGCGCGTTCGGCACGGCGATCACGGAGTTGCTTCGCTCCGATGAGGTGGACGGGGTAGTGGCCTTCATGCCTGTCTCAAAGTCTCCGCTCCATCAGAATCTTGACATGGTTGGCACCGTTATAGATTCGATGAAGAGTGCAGGCAACACAAAACCGCTGGCTATATGGCCTTATATCGATGCTGACGCTTTTATCGATGAACTTGAGAAGGTCCCCAATGTCGCTTGTTTTAACAGCTGTAGAGCGGACTATGCAGGCGCTGGCATTCTGCTACAAATATCACCAGGCGAAGAAACGCAACATTCCCGTTCAAAGAGAGTTCCCGGTCGATCTTGAAAAAGTGCGGTCTCTCGCGGAAAAGGGCAGATCGCAGAAGCTGTTGGTCGGAGACGAGGCGCTCCTGCTATTGGAGCTCTTTGGTATCCCCGTTGTCAAGAGCGGCATCGCAAGAAGCCGCAAAGACCTGGAAAACATCGCGTCATCAATGACCTACCCGCTTGTACTAAAGTTGTCCGGGGCCGCATTCCTGCACAAGACGGAGTGGGGAGGCGTTGTGACGGGAATCAGGGATTTGAAAGATCTCCAGCGAGCGTTTGACCGGATCGTTCATAATGTCGGCACGCGTCAACCGGATGTAAAGGTTGAATCCGTTCAGGTTCAGGAACAGATCCACGGGCATGAATTGCTCCTGGGTTTAAAGAGAGACCATGACTTTGGCCACGTTATAGCCTGCGGGCTTGGTGGTATTTATACGGAAGTTTTCAAGGACATCAGTCGCGCAATTATCCCTGTCGATCATGAAGAGGCTGAACGACATGCTGGCATCTCTCAAGATAGCGCCTATATTGAGAGGCTTACGGGGTGAGGCAGGAATTGACTGGAAGGGTCTCGTCGAGATTTTGGAAAGGCTTTCGTTTCTTGCAAGCACACTGTCAGATATTTCGGAGCTGGACATCAATCCTGTTATAGCTACGAGCAACAAATGCATTGCCGTGGACGCCCGGATACTGTGGTAATTGCGAGAAAGCCGCTATAGACATCATGCCGCGCATTGAATCCACCGTCGCGGTTTTCCCAAACATTCATGTAGAGGAGGAGTAAAGTATGAAAGATATGGAATGGAAGAGTCCACCTGAGATGCAGATTGACCTGGCGAAGACTTACACGGCCGTCATTGAAACGAGCAGAGGAACTGATCGAATTGGAGCTGTATCCGCAACATGCTCCCAAGACAGTCAACAACTTCGTCTTCCTGGCGAAAGAGGGCTTCTATGACGATGTATCCTTTCATCGAGTGATCAAAAATTTCATGATACAGGGCGGAGATCCGACAGGCACGGGAAGCGGCGGCCCCGGCTACAAGTTTGCTGATGAGTTGAAGGAGAATCCCCTGAAGCATGAAACAGGAGTGATCTCGATGGCGAATTCCGGGCCAAACACGAACGGAAGCCAGTTCTTCATCACCCATTCCCCTCAGCCGCACCTGAACGGCAGACACACTGTATTCGGGAAAGTGGTGCGCGGGCAGGATGTAGTCGATGCAATTCAGCAGGGAGACAAAATACTCCACGTGGAAATTCGTGAGGCCTAAAGACCACAATCTTTTATTCTTGAACGTAGGGCAGACCTTCAGGTCTGCTGTATTCGCTTCCCTCTCCTGGCGGGAGGGCATATGTTGTCATTTCGAGTGAAACGAGAAATCTTTGTCTCGACGGTGAGGCATCATGCCATTCAAGAAGAAAGACGAAAAGACCGTAAGTCCTGATGTAGCCGGCATCCACAGCATGCAGGAAAAATACGGCCTCAGGATTGCAACCATTGTCGACAATAACGATTGGGTAAGAACAAAGGCAAGGGAAATAGATCTGGATAAAGAACTGCATTTGGCCAAAGATCTCGATAGAATCATGAGGCACATGCGGGACGTATACAAGTTTGTCGGCGTCAGCTCGAATAATATTTACTGGAACTTGACGCAATCGCCGATCAGGCAAATACTCATTCCGACAACTGGAAGAGAATATATCTCTTTAATAAACCCGAAAATTCTGAAGCTGGAAGGGCAGGAGAATAAATATGTAGAGGCATGCGGCTCAGTGCCTAAGAAAGTCTATATAGTCAGAAGAAAACCATATGTATTAATCTCCGGATACACAATCGAGAAAGAGCGTATTGAATTGGAATACGGATCGAAGGATTTTTATGCGGGGGAGGACCCTATATATTCTTCATACAGCAATCCGGAATGGGTTATTCAGCACGAGATGGATCACCTTGACGGAATAACAATACAAGACAAGGGAACCGCATTGGTCTGAAAAGTTCTTATCTAGTTTAATTTTATTGTTGTACTAGATTTCGATTGCAAATCGTGATAATCAGAGCATAAAGAAGAGCGCAACCAGGGGAACGCAAGTGGCTTAGCTCATCTCTGGCAGTTGCTCCAACGGCGTGTTATGCGTATCAATCAAATTCGATATTGTTAGACAGTGAATTCACTGGGAAGGAGGCTATATGCGGACAATCGCGGTAATATTAATGGCAAGCATTATCTTAGCTGGCTGCACTTCTCAAAATATGATCTTCAGGCCTACGAACTCAAGCCTGTCCCAATTCGATTATTACGCGGCGGACGAGGAATGCGCTAAAATTAACAAGAGCGGCGGATGGTTTGCAGATTGCATGAAAGCTAGAGGATGGGCTTGCACCGGTAATTGTTACGATCCATCTTCCGACGAAGGTGTGGCGGAACAAACGTTGAAACAGGTGGAACCTCAAGTCTTGACTAAAAAATGGACAGAGGCAATTCGAGCCGAAAAAGAAAAAGAATGGGTTTCCTACGCGAAAAGTCCGGATGGGCTACTTTTTTACTACAGTCCTGCATCCCTGGCGGTTGTAGACAAACGATACGTGCGTTTCAGGGATCAGGTGAGATACCCGGCCGAGTGGACGAAAGACCTGAGTTATGTTTGGCGTTCCGTCAAGGTCAATTGCACAGATAGAACGTTCAAGTTCTCGTATTTTGTGGCACTCGATAAGGCTGGGAACGCTACGAACCCAAATATGAGTGAACCTGCGTGGGCAAGCCTCCCGGAAGAATCTCCGTTAGGGACATTTGCCGTTAATATCTGTCGCGAAAAGGTCAAGTAACGAAGAAGGACGGAACGGCTGCGTTGATCCGTCATCTATACGAGACAGGGAGCAGAACAAGAGCAGTGCGCAAGAAAATCAATCCAGCCGACTCGTTACACTAACGGCCGACTTTTGTACTACTGTCTTTCCATCCATCATCAGCCTCGACACTCCAAGGTAAAAAAAGGACAAGGCCAGCAGGCTGTACTCAATAAAATTGATTTTGATACCAGAGTATAAGATTACAATCAAAAAATGTGCATCGGAGCCAGATTGGTTCGATTCCCATGGACTTCCGCCAATTTACTTGCAAATCTAGCTATTTTTCGAGACGATTCCTTTAACCTGCCTTTAACTTTCTTTAACCTAAGCAATCCTCATCGCGTCTTTTTCTGTTTGCTTTTAAAAAGGATGCCTGTCTTCTTATAAAGCATTATGTTAAGATAGATAATATCCAAGGAGGACACAGGTGCTCCAAAATAAGATCGTAGTTCACTATCAAGACGGTCGCATTTATGAGGGTGTGACCAGGGACTTCTTCCCTAACAAGGATGTATTCCATCTTTTCCCCGTAGATGGTCTGCCAGAAACCGAGCCTATTATGATCTCCATACACGATCTGAAAGCCGTTTTCTTTGTGAAAGAGTTCGAAGGGAATCGGGAGCATAAAGATAAAGAAGAGCCGGAATCCCATAAAACTACAACTGTCGTTGGGCGCAAGATACGGGTAATTTTTAAGGATGGGGAAGTTCTAGTAGGTACAACCCATGGATATCAGCCTGGCCGTCCTGGTTTCTTCGTACATGCATCGGATCCTCAATCCAACAACGAGCGCTGTTTCGTAATCTCGGCAGCAACCAAAGAGGTGTCGTTCATTTGAATATTAGGAGAGAAGCTTCCGCCATTCCGAAATTTATTCGCAAATTTCGATTTTTATCGAGACTATTTTTTTAACCTGAAGAAGTCTTCAACTGCAATCGAAACCACTGTCTGTCTCTGCATTCTTCCATCTTAAACAGACTGTTGACATTCCTTTAATATTATGTAAGATTTTACCACATTTCCACTCATGTTAGGCTTGGAGTCTGCTCTTATTTCAAGTATCGAAAGCAAGAGAAATTAACAAATGAATGCGAATGAGCCACAGGAGTCCACCCAACCAAAAGAAATACCTGAACCACCAGACCACTCCGCTGACGGCACTCAGAAAAAAGAGACCAGTGAGAATTCCATAGTTGAGGTCTTAACTCCTATTGACAAGAAATTGGGGACGGCCGTCTTTCAAGATGCCATTGACCTGCTTTCCCAGAAGTACCCCCGAAATCTTGGTGGTGAAATCGGTTCGGTCCTCATCGCAGCAGCGACACGACATCTGACTTTTCAGCTCCAGGAGACGAAAAGCGAATTGCGTGAAGTCAGGGCTAATGCTGATTCCTTGCGAGAACAGGTATCCCAAAAAGATATACTTATCGCCAGACAAGACGAAAAGTTAACTGCTCTCTCACAAGGACGGCATTTCCGCTACCTCCTGGTCACTCTTGGAACCGCCCTTGTCGGCTTAGGGTTAGAACTTATTCTAAAAGAGATGGTCGGATTCGGTCTTTCCTGCATTCTTATAGGTTTAGTCATTATCGCAGGCACCTGGTTTCTGATACCGAAACGGGATTAGGCTATGATCTTCCCCAATATATATGCAATACACATCATTGGCGTCTTTGACAGGGGTATTGCCAACAACGAACGCATTGTGTTTAAAGCGGACACATGGCTCAACCTTGCTGAGTTCGGCGTCATGATTGGCTTCACGGTCGATGACAACCTGGCCAAACCATATCTTGATCACCTCTTCCACTTCCCAGAAATCGACGTGGATCCTGGTACCTTAATTTTTCTCTACACCGGCCCTGGAAAGAATTACAAAGGCAACATGCCCAAAAACGCTGAACCGTTTCATGTTCTCCACTGGGGCAAACCATCAACTGTCTTTGCGCACTCATCTATCGTTCCTATTCTCTTTCAAGTGGGAGCCATTGAGGTAGGTCGACGACCAATCGATTTGCCTCAGATTAAACAGCTTCGATGAGCAGATTCGCCCCTGTGATTCAATCAGATACCCCCTCCCTGTTTCCCCTCCAACAGCCTCCTCTTCGCCTCAAGCTGAACTGATGCATACCTTTTAACACTCTCTCTCCTTGCATGATCCGTCATCATCTGAACCTCATCCATGCTATACCCTTTTTCATTAATATACTGTGAGCATGAGGGTGTCTTCAGACATGAATATTTCAGTAATTATTTCAAACGAAAATCTTCAAACTTCTTATATCGTAAATAGCTCCTCCGCCATTTGAAGCTCTCCGCAGTTACCTGCGGAGAAGCTCCGATCCTTAAGGAATAATAATGTTCCCCATTCGCTTCAGGCTACGGGGAATGCGCTCGCTACCGGATTCAATAGGCGTCCTGTCGCCGACCTTTATAGCCTCGCATCTTGCCTTGACCGTAAAATACAAAATAACCATTGACATTCAGTCTTAATTCAGTATCATAAAAGGACCGGAGGTGATATTAAATGAATATTTCAACAGATATAAGACCAGTAACGTATCTTAAGGCGAAGGCGGCGGACTTGCTTAAGCAAATCAACGAAACGCACCGCCCTGTCATCATAACGCAAAATGGAGAACCGAGGGCAGTCCTTCAGGACCCTAAGAGCTATGAAGATATGCGCAACGCAATCGGGATACTGAAGCTTGTCTCGCAGGGTGAAAGCGATGTCAGGAAAGGGAAGGTGAAGTCTCAGGAGAATGTCTTCGAAGATATTGAGGCCTTGTTGAAAGAGAAGCTTAAATGAGCCGGAAGTATGAAGTCATCTGGGCTGGCGTCGCAGAAAACGACTTAAAAGAAGTCATTGAATATATTGCCGCCGACAGTCCTGCGAACGCATTAAAGACATTCAATAGGATAAGACAAAAAGCTTCCAGCCTCTATTCCTTTCCTGAGCGAGGCCGCATAGTGCCCGAACTTCAGGACCAGGGCATCCTGTTATATCGCGAATTGATAGTCCCACCCTGGAGAATTATATACAGAATATCGGAGAAGCAGGTTTACGTTTTATCTTTCTTGGATTCAAGGCGAAATGTTGAAGACATTCTACTGAGAAGATTGATTTCTCATGAATGATTCACAACGGGCCCCAAGTACCTGCTTCAATAAATGGTATTCAGCCATTCTTTAAAAGTCGCACAAAGCCATTCCATTCCGCGGGAAAACTTCACACTTTATATGGTGAACAGCTCCTCCGCCATCTCGATGGGTGTCCTGTCTCCAACTTTTATCGCCTCGCATCTTCCCTTGACTGTGGGGAGAACATTCAGGGCGAAGAATTTCGCTGCAGCGATCTTCCCGTTGTAGAAGGCGACGTCCTTATTTGCATGGATGAGGGCCCGCTGCTTCGCCTTCGATCCCTTCGCGTCATTTTCCGTATATATAGCGTTCAGTTTTTCGTTCGCAATCGTAGCCGCCTGCATCAGAAGTGATCCAACCGCAACATCACCGAAGAGCTCCAGGTATGGAGAAGCATTAAGGACGGGGATCAGGAAGCTTGCGCCCCTGCTGAGCCGATAAAAATGTGTAGTCAGGTCGGAGAAGGCCTTCAGGGCCTCTTCCAGGTAATTGCACGGCACGGTCAGATCTTCAAAACCCTTGCTTCTTGTTATGACACTGTATACTTCACTATAGAGGCTCATCATGAACTCGCCTCTCCTCTGCGCCAGCTTCCTGCCGACGAGGTCAAGGGCCTGGATCGCGTTTGTCCCCTCATAGATTGTTGTTATCTTGCAGTCCCTGAGGTACTGCTCGACGGGATATTCGCTGCAGTAGCCGTAGCCTCCGTATACATCGATGGCCTTGGAGCAGACCTGCATGGCCTTGTCCGAGGAATAGGCCTTGCAGATCGGGATCAGGAGTTCCGCGAGGCCGTTCCATTTCGCCTTTTCCATCTTTGTTTCCGAGATATCCGCCATATCGAAGCAGTAGGCGGTGTAATAAAGGAGCACCCTTATTCCTTCCACATGGGCCTTCATCCAGAGAAGGGTCCGCTTGATGTCGGGGTGCTGGATGATGGGTACGGGCTTGGCATCGGGATTCTTCATGTCCCATATGGCGACGCCCTGAATTCTTTCCTTGGCGTACGCCACGGCATGTTCATAGGCCGCAGTCGCCACGCCGAGGGCCTGTATGCCTACCTCAAGCCTGGCGCCGTTCATCATCTGGAACATGATTGCCATCCCGGCCCTCTCTTTTCCGAGAAGTTCTCGCCGACGCATTTCCCCTCGTCGCCGAAGTTGAGTGTACAGGTGGCAGAGCCCTTGATCCCCATCTTGTGCTCGATGTTTCCTGTACGTACGTCGTTGAATTCCCCCAGGCTGCCGTCGTCATTGACGCGGTATTTGGGGACGATGAAGATGGAGATGCCCTTCGTCCCCGGCTCATCCCCTTCAATCCTGGCGAGAACGGGATGGACGATATTCGGGCAAAGGTCATGGTCTCCGCCGGAGATAAAGATCTTGGTCCCTGTGATGCTGTAGGTTCCGTCGGGCAATTTCCTTGCCGTTGTCTTCAGGGCGCCCACATCGGTCCCCGCTCCAGGCTCCGTCAGGCACATGGTTCCGGCCCATTCACATGAATACATCTTATACATGTACTTATTCTTCTGTTCTTCCGTGCCAAAATCTTCTATGAGCGAGGCGGCTCCGGTGGTCAACATAGGATACATGATGAGGGGATAATTGGCGGCCTGAAAAAGTTCAAAGCAGGCGGTGGAGACGCTTACCGGCATCCCCTGTCCACCTACCTCCGCATCTCTCGTGGCGCACTGCCAGCCGGCTTCAACAAACTTCCTGAATGCGTGGTGGAAGCTTTTCGGCACGAAGACCTTTCCATCTTTGAATGTGCATCCTTCTCTGTCGCCGTCGACATACGTCGGGAGGAGTACTTCCAGCGCCATCTTTTCCGCCTCGGTAAGCACCATGTCCACGGTCTCTTTTGCGTAATCCGCGTACTTGGCCTTGAAAAGATTCTCTATGCCGAGCTGCTCGTAAAGGACGAATTGCTGATCTCTTGTGTTAACCAATAAGTTACTCATGATGACCTCCTTGAAACATTTCGTAGATGAATGGATGTAAAGAATTTTACAAGAATCGAGGAAAGCAATATCGCTATATGTCCCGCAAATTAAAGAGCCTTATACATACATAACCCCGACGGCCTTTGCAAGGATTCCTTTGGCAAGGGCTGATTTTTCTCCTGATCCCCCGTTTATGCTTCTGACTGATATTGAAAATCTCTGAATTTTATGAGATTAGAAAGGAAATGAATGAGATGCTGCTCGAATTATCCCCGGTTGGGAAGGAGAGATTGATATGAAAAATCTACTGGAAAACATCGAAGAAATCCTGCTCATGGGCCCCGGCCCTTCCTGTGTGCCGCCTCAAGTTTATAAGGCGCTGAGTCTTAAGACCCTGGGACACCTGGACCCCTATTTCCTGAACATCGCCGATGAACTGATGGAAATGCTCCGCCGGATCATGAATACGAAGAACAGGCTCACCATCCCTATTTCGGGAACCGGTTCCGCAGGCATGGAGGCGTGCTTCGTGAATCTCGTGGAGCCGGGCGACAAGGTGCTTATCATTACGAACGGCGTCTTCGGCGTGAGGATGCAGGACGTAGCCGGTCGGCTTGGCGCAAAGGTTGATGCCTTGGAGTTTCCATGGGGAATGCCGGTGGTGGTCGATGCGGTGGAAAAGAAGATCCGCCAGGAGTCATACAAGATAATCGCCGTCGTCCATGCGGAGACTTCGACGGGTGTGCAGAACCCTGTTGCCGAAATCGGCGCTCTCCTCAAGGGGAATGACGCGATCTATCTGGTGGATACGGTAACCAGCCTGGGCGGCATCGAGGTAAGGATGGATGACTGGAACATAGACGCCCTTTACAGCGGCACGCAGAAATGCCTCTCCTGTCCTCCGGGACTCGCGCCCCTTTCGTTTTCCGAGAAGGCCATGGCGAAGCTGAACGGGCGGAAGACGAAGGTGCCCAACTGGTATCTCGATATCTCCATGATAGCGAACTACTGGGGGAAAAACCGCGTGTACCACCATACGGCGCCGGTTAACATGATCTATGGCCTCTACGAAGCGCTGTTTGTCATCTTCGAGGAGAAACTGGAGAATGTGTTTAAGCGACACCGGGAGAGCCACGCGGCCCTGGTAGACGGGCTGAAGCAGTTGGGCGTTAAGATGCTGGTCGAGGAGCCTTACCGCCTTCCCATGTTGAATGCGGTGAGTGTGCCTGAGGGCGTGGACGAGCTGGCTGTCAGGAAGCGTCTGCGGAGTGAGTTCAAGATAGAGATCGGCGCGGGGCTCGGGCCGCTGGCGGGAAAGATCTGGCGCGTCGGGATCATGGGGCATACGGCGAGAAGGGAGAACGTTGCGAGGTTCCTTGCGGCCATGAAGGAAGTGCTGAAAAAATAAATGAAAATGCAGTACAGACCTTCGGTGCGCTGTATCAGCAGGACTAAAGTCCTGCACTACGTTTGCCATTTCGATCCCACTCGCGATGCATTATGTCATCCCGAACGCATGTGAGGAATCTTAAAGGTTAGTATTATCAATCATTAGGATTTCTCGTTTCACTCGAAATGACAATATTGGGAGGAGAAGGCGGAATAGACACACCGAGTCTGTTATTGACATCCTTTTTTTGCCATATATAATTTATATTATAGACTGAACATAGAAAGGATGTCCCTATGGAAGAACCACTCAAAATAGTATATCGCAATATCCTGCCGGCGCATAAAGAGGCACTCGATCCGATAATCAGGGAGCACGCCGCCAAGCTGGACAAGTACTTTCCCAAGATAGTCAATTGTCGAGTCGTAGTGGAAAAGCCGCAAGGGCGGCGCCACGTAGGCGATCTCTACAGAACTACTATAACGCTGACGGTGCCGCACAAACAGATCGTGGTGAACCGCGAGCATCCCCAACATCACAGCCATGAGGATATATTTGTCACCGTAGGCCACGCTTTTGATGATGCGGCCCGGCAACTCGAAGAGTATGCGCGCATGCGGGGTAAAGAGCTGAAAGACCATGATTTGCTGCCCCACGGCGTTATCAATAAACTGTACCTTAAGGACGGCTATGGATTTATACTGGGATTGAGCGGCAAGGAAATTTACTTCCACCGTAATAGTGTGATAGACGGGTTCGAAAACCTTGAGATTGGGACGGAAGTCCGGTTTGAAGAGGAAGAGGGGGAAAAGGGCCCGCAGGCAAGCACCGTTAAGATAATCAGGAAGGAACACGCCCACCACAGGCATTAAGACTCAGTGAATTGCAAGGCCGGCGACCAGTTCCGGCCGCACACAGCCTTGCGGTTATCCATGTTTCAATTTTGGGAATAATTCTTACCTGGCAGCCCCTGCGGCAGCTCCCCTGCGGCGGGGCTTCTTGACGTTCCTGAAAGGAGCCTTGGCGCGGGAAGGCATCTTCTTTTTTTCCGCAAGCTCTTCTTCGATGGGAACTTCTTCCCCGAATTCAAGGATCTCCATTGGAGGCTCCTCGTTCTCGTAATCGCCGAACTCCCAGATCATCTCATCGAGTTCCCTGTCGCGATACCTGTCCCTTCCGCTTTCAAACTCCATCGCCTTGTCGTTAAAAATTGCATCGAGGGGTTTTACTCTTTCGTAACGTGCCATTTTGCTCCTCCTGTGTGCTTGCCCGATGGGAACAAAGCCTAATAAGGATGAGGAAATTCATCCATCATAAAATTCATAAAATTCAGTTTCGAAAAACCTGAATTTCACGTCAGGAAATGGATGATGGCCCGAGTTTCTCTATATGTAAGTCGATTTGCAAGGTTTTTTCTCCATTGACACGCACTGCCTTTCTGTGCTTAGACCGCTCGAAGAGAATACAATATGACAAAATCTTGGGATTCTCCTCACAGCGACTGGACATTACCATAGTGTTTAATAAATATGCAGCATAAGATGGAAACAAAAGAAGGACGCCTGCGGGCGGATTGTATAGAGGAGCTTATCCGCAGGAAAGGGCTGGATGAAGGGGAAGTGCTGGCAATCGACGAGCGCCTGCTTGCGCTGATGCAGATCATCTCCACGGGGCTCGGTGAGGACGTTCACCTGAAGATCGTACCCGGCGGCAGCTGGAGATACAACAGGGAGACAAATGAGATTGTATTTCCCGTAGGGCTGATGTTGTCCTCTTCTGTCGAAGAGGTCGTTGCCTTTTGCGCCCACGAGGCGGGACACAGGCAAATATCCCGCCGGAACTTGAGAAAGGCGGTTTTCAAGACATTTTCCGCGAAGGAATCCACGAGGCTTCTTTTGAATGCCTTCGAAGACAGCCGTGTAGACAACTGGCTGATAAGCATTTTCAAAGGGATCAAACACTACCTGGATATCGCCTACGATGAGATGATTCCCCGGGACTTGTCCAGGTCGTCGTACATAGATCATCTGAAGGGCGAAATCTCCGAAATGGCGAGCACCTCCTGCCATCCTTATCTCTTCTATCCGCACATGGAATACCTGTTGGGCATGCGCTACTACTGGCTGTATGGCCGCCTTCCTTGGCAGTTGATGAATCCGGAAGTAGGTGATGCCCTGGCGCGGACGCACAAGGATTTTGCGGCGATCTTCGATCACTATCCTCACGGACGGGTCTCAGAAGAAGAGAAGTTGAGGTTTGCGGAGGAGACAGCCCTGATGGTGAAGGACCGGATACTTCCCGAGTATGAAGGACTCGTAAAGCTCGCGATCGAGAAGTTGGCCGCGGCCATAAAGGACGGCCAACTCCAACTTAAGGAAAAGAAGTGCGCCCCGGAGGACTTGAGTCAGGACGAGATCGAAGAGGAAGCGAGAAAATTATTAGAGTTCAAAGCAAGGGAATTGGCGGACAAGTTGTCCCCCAAGACGGAAAAGCACGTCGCGAAGACGGGGGAATACAGAAGGGAAACCCCTGAAGAAACGGATGCGCGAAAAGCAGGCGGAAAATCTGCCGGAGAAAAAACGGCGCCCATGCCGATAGAGACACTCCGCGATCTCATCAAGAAGCAGCGATGGATAAACCGCGGTGAGGATGCGAAGATAGGTGAGTACGAGAGGGTCTACAGGATGATATCGAACATGGTCCAGGCCCTGAGCGGGGTTTTGGAAAATCACTTTGCAAAGAATAGGAGGCCTTCCTTCCAAGGCTATTTTCCCACCGGCCAGAAGCCCGATTTACGGAGGGCGATGGAGCTGTCCAGGAAATTAAGCGAGGGAATCCCCGTTCAGGACAAGGATCTCAAGGTCTTCCTGAAGAGGAGACTTCCGACACAGAGGGACCACAAAATAATCCTTGCCCTGGATGAATCGGCTTCGATGGATGAACCGAAGAGGACATCCGCCCTCGCAGGGCTTCTCATCTTCATGGAGGCCCTGGATCATATCGGCATAGACTACGGGGTAATCGGGTTTTCCGACAGCCCCATAATGCACAAAGAGCTGGGTGCGAAGCTGGATAACGCCGGCCGGCGGGTATTGTTTGATGAGGTCTCAATGTGCATACCCGGAGGCTCCACCGCCGATGCGGATGCCCTCCAGTTGGCGACGAATATATTAAAGGATCAGCCGGAGGACTCATCAAGGTGGATCATCATGGTTACGGATGGAGAAGGAAACGTGAATACTACAGGCAAGACATTTATCGAGCTTCAGAAGGAGGCTCTCGATCAAGAGATAGAGGTGCTCGGTGTGGGTTTGGGCGAAGAGGTGACGGAGGTCATAAAGAGGTACGCGAGCGGCATGCAGATTGACGATGTGGAAGAGCTCCCGTCCGTCCTCTCCGGCATACTGGAGGAAAAACTTGTCAAGCAGGATGCGTACTGGGAGAGCTTCCTCACGCCCCGGCACGAGGCCCACACAGACAAAGAACAGCCGGAGGCATCCCTGCCGCAGGATTTATCGGAGCTGCTCGCTTCTCTCTATCTTTATCTGAAACAGCACATCCCCGCCTTCAATGTGAGGCATCTGAAGAGGGCATCGGAACTCATGGGATTCTTGCTGAACCGTGGCTATCCGGGAAAAGCGGCGCTCGGAAGAAGCCTGAAATATGCGTTTATAGATACACAGGAACAATCCCACAGAGTGAGGGAACTTATCCTAGAAAGGATCGAGGAGATACGGAAGATATTGCCGGACATCGCCCCGGAAGACCTCCCTCATGGATTTCACAAGGCAACTTCACAGGGAGACGTCCCTGTGTCTGCGATCCCCGACGACCTGGCCTCCGTCCTGGATATCTTGATGAAGAATAATACCAATCCTCAAATCGAGAAGGCCATTTCATTGTTGAAAGAGCTTGTAAATTCCTCCGATATGGCTTTTGTGAGCATCCCCGGACTGGAAGCGAGCTTCCGGGTCATTGATGACGAACTTCTGAAAGGGATAACTATTGAAGAGCTGGAGAAAAAGGCGGAGGACAAGAGCTGGGCTGTACGCCAGCCCGCAGCCTCAGCCTTGGGCAGGACTTATCTCGGTCTAATCAAACAGGAAAAAGTCGTGGACTTAAGTCCGTTAGAGCAAATGCTGAAGGACGAAGACCCATCCGTCTGCCGCGCCGCCGCCTCGGCTTTAGGCCGGATATGGTATCATTATTATGGAAAGGGAAAGATAACGCTGGGCGCACTGCAGGGCAGACTTGGAGACGAAAACTGGGCCGTCCGCCAGGCTGCGGCAAGGGCCCTGGGCAGGATATATCCCCGCCTCGGCGAAGAAGGAATTGATGCGGACATCAGCAAACTGGAAGAAGGGCTGTGGAACAAAAACTGGTTTGTCCGGCAGGCGGAGGCCGAGGCACTGGGGCAGACCTATCGCGCCCTTGTCAGTAAGGGAATGGAGATAGACCTGCAGCGACTGGAAGAGAGGCTGAAAGACAAGAATGTTCTAACCCGCCAAACGGCAGCCCTTGCCCTCGGTCAGGTATATCCCACCCTCATTAAACGGGGGAAGGATGTCAACTTAGGCAAATTGGAAGAGAGGCTCGACGACGACGACTGGTCGGTCCGCCAGGCAGCTGCCTTGGCCCTGGGCCGTATCTGGTTCCACAGTTATTTCCACGGCAAGATGGCGTTGAAAGACCTGGAAAAAAGACTCGAGGATCCCAGCTGGTCCGTGCGTCAGGCTGCATGCCAGGCCCTGGGGCAGATATACCCGGCCATCATCAGACGGGGGAAAAATGTGAACCTGGGAAAACTGGAAGATAGATTAAGAGACGCGGACGTGGATAGATCGGTCTGCCAGGCTGCGGCACAGGCCCTGGGCAGGATCTGGCCTCACAGCTATCGACGTGGAAAGACAACCATAAAGGAGCTGGAGGAAAGGCTGAAAGACGAAAACTGGTTTGTACACCAGGCCGCGGCGCTCGCCCTCGTCCAGATACACCATGCCCTGGTCAGGAAGGGCAACATCGCAGATCTGGACAGACTGGAAAAAAGATTGAAGGACAAGATCTGGTCCGTCCGCCAGGCAGCGGCGCGGGCGTCAATAAAAATCTTTTCCGATATCATAGCGGACAATAAGAAGGAATTTACCAGGGTCCTCGCATCCTTCAATGAGATGCTCGGTGAACCGATGGCTATGACCATAGCAGGCACGCACTCCGGCCAGCTTCAGATTAGTGAAAAATGTTTAACGGTGGGTGATCTCATTCTGGACAGGGCGGCGAAGAGGGACGACATACCTCCCTGCGTGATGACCGAATCCGGCTATCACATTTTGGAGACGTTAAGCATAGGCTACCTGTTGAGACATTCCGTCTTGCTCCTGGGTCCCACCTCAACAGGGAAAAGCTTCCTGATCAAATGGCTCGCTCATGTGTTGGGCTACGAGCACCTTTCATATTCGATCAACCCCTACACATCCAAGTTTGAGATAATCGGCGGCATTAAACCTGACAGGGGAGGCAGGTTCGTCTGGCAGGACGGCATTCTTCTCAATGCGGCGCGAAACGGCCTGTGGCTGACTCTGGAAGAGATAAACCTTGCATCTTCCGAAGTGGTCGAGATAATGAATGACTATCTCATTACGGGAAGGATATCATACTCGGCAAACGGGGAGCAGAAGGAGTTGTATCCTCATCCCGATTTCAGGCTCTTTGCCACAGGAAACCCGGAAAGCTACAGCCAGAGGCAGAAACTATCCGGGGTATTTCTGTCCAGGTTCAAGATACTCTACCAGAAAGAACTTTCCGAAGAAGAACTGTCGCAGATATTGAGTTCCCTGTTCGAGATCACTTCCTCCTCGGCTCTTCCCATCGCGAGATTTCACACAACGTTGCAGAATCAGGCGGAAAGCCGCATCATCGGCAAGGCAGAAAAAGATCCGTACGTATTTACCCTCAGGGACATAATAAGACTGGGAAGGAGACTCGAACCGCTCCTGGCGGGCAAATCATCCGGGAGGGAATACCTAAAAAGATTTTTCCTGGAATTCTTCAGTGTCTATATAGGGAGGCTCCGGGACAACTCCGAAAGGGAGGCTGTGGTCAGCCTGTTGGACGCGCATTTCGGCTTCAGGGCTGAAGGCCTGGATCTCGAAGAAACACTAGGCGACTCCTCGCTGAGACTGGATACTCTGCTTGCAGCATTGACGTCCTCAAAGGGCGATGCACTTATTCCCCGGGATGACGCGGAGATCGTGCCGACGCCCACTCAGAACATAACCCTCTATCTCATCCTGAAGGCCCTGATACACAACGAGCCTCTGCTTGTGGCGGGGAACCCTGCCTCGGGAAAAACTACCCTCATCAGATACCTGGCCAGAAAAAAGGAGACGAACCTCTACTACGTCAACCTCTCCTCCGATACAGGCCTGGAAGAACTTCTGGGCGGTTATACTCAGGACAAGAAGGGGAAATGGCATTACAGGAAGGGCCTCTTGTTTGCCGCCATGGCAGAGGGAAGCTGGCTTCTCATAGATGAGGCGAACCTGTCTCCACTCTCCGAATACCTGAACACCCTCATGGATTTTGGCTACGTCATCGATGGGGAGGATAACGTGTGTTACGCACATCCCAATTTCAGGATATTCCTGTCGATGAATCCTCCTTCCGTGCATCAGTCGCGAAACCTGCTGTCGCCTGCCTTGAGGTCGCGGTTTACCGAGGTCTGGGTTGAGGAGTTGACCAATTTAGGGGAACTCGCAGGATTGGTAGATACGTGGACTAAGGGCCATGAGGCATTGCCTGCGTCCCGGAGAAAAAAGAAGGGGAAAAAGGGGAAGCCTTTGCGGGAGGAAAAAAGCGCCGGCGAGAAAGAAGCGGCGAAGACCGACGATAAGAAAGAGCGCGAAGGATTTGCATCGGACAAGCGCTTCACCCATTATTCGATGTGACCACTATGCTTCCCAGAAGTGAAATAGCCCGCCGTCTTTTCGATGTCGCATCACGCAAAGGGGAAAACGCTGTAATCGAAGAGGTTCGCATCGGCCTCGGTTATGTGGGGGTAAGGCTGGGCGAAGGACGCATGGGACTTGCGGCGCTGCTGCTCCACGACCTGCCCCCCGGCTGTTCCGTTTATTCCGACGCGGGGAAGATATCCGGATCGAAGATAGCCTCCGTCCTCACGAGGCTTGTGGAAGGGCAAAATCCTCTGGAGAAGGCCTTGGGACTTGCTGCCGCAAACGCAGCTCTTTCCGCCGGCATCGTTCCCGACGGGGAAGATGCCCTGTCCATTATCAATCTTACTCCCCAAGACCGTGTGGCGATGGTCGGCCTCTTCGCACCGATGGTCCCGAAGATCAAGGCAACAGGAGCAGGGTTCACCGTCATTGAACGTAATCCAGCCCGCATGGCCGTTCTTGATAAGAAAGAAGAGGGCAGGATATTGGAGGGATGCACCGTCGCGATTATTACGGCAACGACTCTTCTCAACGAAACCCTGGAAGAGGTCCTGAGCGGCCTCAGGAATCCCCGTCATGTCGCGATCCTCGGACCTTCGACTCCCCTCTGCCCGGAGATATTTCATGACACACCGGTCAACCACCTGGGAGGCGCCGTAGTGCGTGACGCAAAAAAAGTTATGCAGATTATTTCCGAGGGCGGAGGCACACCGGCTATGCGCCCCTGGCTCGGATTCGTAAACCTGCTAATTAAATAATAATGCAGTGAGAAAGACACATCTTTTTTATTTGAAATAAGGGAGCAGGAGGGTCAAATAGGATCTCTCCTGGCAAGCGGTGTCATCGAGAAAGGATCGGACTATGCCTGATTATTCAACCTACCTCCGGCGGCTTCAAGCGGGCGAGAAGAGCCTGAACCCATATCTCGATTATTTTGAAATAGCCGTCGAAGAAGTGCGTGAAGGATATGCAAGATTTCGGATGCCGGTACTCCGCGAGTATATGCAGGGGGCGGGTTTCTTACAGGGGGGGCTTATGGTAGCCTTGGCTGATGAGGCCATTGCCCATGCCGCGATGACGGTCTTGGAACCTTCTTTCGGAATAACGACCGTGGAATTGAAATGTAATTTTCTGGCACCGGTTGAAAAAGGCGAACTGATCGCAGAGGCAAACGTTTTTAAGAAAGGGCGTACGCTGATTATCGGTGATTGTCTGGTCAAGGACGAAAATAACAGGGATGTGCTTCGCTGCAGTGCGACATTCCTGGTGATTTCTGAAAAGAAGAACTCCGAATGATAAACAATCCTGAGATCCGTCCCTGTGAGGAAAGAGATATTGAAATTATTTATGAAATTATTAACGACGCTGCAGAAGCTTACAGAGACATCATTCCCACGGATAGATGGAAGGAACCGTATATGTCTAGACACGAACTCAGGCATGAAATCGATGAAGGAGTAAGATTCTGGTGTTATATAGAGAACGGGGAAATTCTTGGAGTCATGGGCATGCAGGACATCCAGGACGTAACGTTGATGAGACATGCCTATGTGCGCACGGTCAGGCGACGCCAGGGCATCGGCGGCAGGCTGCTGGCTGAACTCCGGAAGAAAGCGAGGCGTCCGATACTGATCGGCACCTGGGCAGCGGCTGTATGGGCGGTCCATTTCTACGAATCGCAGGGCTTTTATCTGGTATCCCCGGAAGAAAAGGATCGCTTGCTGAAAAAATACTGGTCAATACCAAAACGTCAAATCGAAACATCCGTGGTTCTCGTCGAACGGCGGCCACCTGTATGAGGAGGGAAAGCACTTGATACCCATAGTGTCTATAGTCGGTCGGTCGAATACCGGAAAGACAACATTGATCGAAAAACTGATACCGGAGTTGAGGAGTAGGGGATATCGCGTAGCCACGATCAAACACAATATTCATGGCTTCGACATAGATCACGAGGGGAAAGACAGCTGGCGCCATAAGAAGGCGGGTGCCAGCCTTACGGTCATCGCATCGCCACAACGGATTGCCGTTATTGAAGATGCGAGCAAAGACTATGAATTGTCGGAATTGAGGGATCGCTACATACGGGACGTCGACATCATCCTTTCAGAAGGATTTAAGCTAAATCTGCATCCGAAGATTGAAGTAGTACGAGCGGAAATGAGGCACAACCCCATCTGTTCCCGGGAAGATAATCTTATAGCCATTGTGAGTGACGAGCCTGTGGACAGGGGAGTACCTTGTCTGGATATCGATGACATCCAGGGCGTTGCCGATCTCATAGAAGATAGATTTCTGAGAGGAAAGACGGCTTAGGATCACGCGGTTGCGGCAAAGGCATAGGCTGCAAGGAAGCCGTCGTGACTGAGACTGACATCAATCGCCGCCCGCTCACCGTTTATACGGACAAATGGTGGGCCGAGACCATAGGCGTCATTTACCCGCCTGATCTCAATATTTTCCGGAGATTTATCATAATGTGCCGAGAGGCGCAGCTTAAGGGCTTTGCGCACAAAAGCTGATTCACAATCGGGGGACGCCTGCGAATCCGGGCTGATGCGGTCCACATGCCAAACGACCGCATCCATTTCATCCAATGTTGACGAAGTTCCGATGCAATGGACATAGTCGGAAGTCACGAAGACCTTGATCAGAATCCTGCCATACGGCGTATCGACGGATCCGGTAAGAATATCGCTTCCAGAAGAAAATCGAACCGATTCTTTTCCGCAATCCAGACTCACTTCATATAACCGGGGGATAGAAGTGGCGGAAGGCTCAAGCTTCTTGACAAGCTTGTATGCCGTCTCCTTGCCTGCCCAGAGTGCCCATAAGACGGCGTCCTGGTTTTCAGCACGGGATATTAATTCTTGTTCGCGGAGCGTGAACACGCGGTTAATGAATCGCGTATCCCGACTCTTCCCCGTATTTTGCGGATCGGTCAGATCCACAATATCGTTGCCGATGCGAATCAAAATAACCTTTCTCCATTTGTGCCATGTGTTTGATTATCTGCTCCGCGTAGTGACGCTGAGCCCTGAGTCCGTTCTCTTTTGTCAGTTCAGGCTGAAAGACCTCCACACTCACCGTAAAGCGCTCGCCAAATCTGGGCATGAAGCCGTAAGTATGCTGGCTATCACCCCGCAGATAGATGCACATTACCTTGCAGCTTTCAAAATCCTTGATGAATCGGCCCACGCCATAGGAAAAACTCTCGGTATTCACTCGACCGGTCCGGGAGCGCCCTCCTTCAGGAAAAATCAGCAAAGGCTGTTTCCATTCCAGAAGGGATGTGCATTTATCAAGGGTTTCCTTCATCTCTTCACGATTGCCGCCCCTGTTGATGGGGATGCACTTGGCCAGGTAGCACAGGAATGCCATGAGGATATTCCGCTGGAAATTGCTTCTTTCCGGCAAATTCCACGGCAGCTCACGATAATGCAGTAAATTACGGCCAAGAGAAAAAGTCGCATATGTAATGATCATGGAATCAATCATTGTGAGGTGATTCGCGCAGATGATCCACGGCCCTTCGTAATTTCTGAAATGCCGGGAGCACTCTCGTCTGATCTTCCTTATATTTCTAACTCGGTAGCCCATGAGCCAGATGACCGCAAAATAAAGCGGGGCAATAACAAAAATAGCAACCCGACCGAGAATGTATTGGATCAGCAGCGGTCCCTGGAGCATCAACTTCTTCTTCATAACTGGCTTATCCTAATTTGGCTTTGATGATAGCCACGGCATCTCCGATTGTCCCGATCTTATCAGCCTCGTCGTCTTCCACAGTGATTCCGAAGGTGTCTTCACATTTTATAATGACATCAACGAGTCTGGCAGAATTAACCTTCAGGTCATTCAGAATGTGGGTATCCTTTGTCGCCTTGTCCAACAGGCTTGGGTCCTTTGTATAGGCCCTGAGGATATCGATCATTTTGTTAAAGATTGTCTGTTCATCCATTTCTTGATAACTCCTTTAATTATTATTCCATCTTCTAAACACAATACAGCTGTTTACATCGCCGAAACCAAAACCGGCCTTGGCGATGATATTTAATTTAGGATAGTCCATGCACTTGTGCGGTACTTTAGCTTCAAATTCAGCAATATCTGGGTGTATATCCTCACAATTGACGGATGGATGCAGGAACCCCTTCTGTAATTGCAATACGACGGCAACGCTCTCTATCGCGCCCGCTGCGCCTAAACAGTGCCCCACCAGTGATTTTGTGGAATTGATGTAGGGAAAATTAGCCGGTCCCCGCTCGAGGGCTTGCGACCAGTTCTTCACTTCATAGGGGTCGGCAAAGGTTGCTGTCAAGTGGCCGTTAATTGCATCGATATCACCCGACGCGATACCGGCATCGGATACGGCAGCCCTGATGCATCGTTTGACACCTTCGGGATTCGGTGCGGTTATGGAGCCGCCCATGCGATGCCCGCCGCAATTGACAGCGCCTCCGAGGACCTCGGCGTAAATCCGTGCGCCACGCTTCAGAGCCGATTCCAGGTCTTCAAGTACCAGAATCCCGGCGCCTGAACCCGGGACAAAACCGCATGCAGTGGCGCTCATAGGCCTTGACGCGGCTTCCGGATTATCATTAAATTTCTTGCAGATGACACGCATGGCCTCGAATCCGGCCCAGATATAAGGCGAGGAGCCTTCGGAACCGCCGGCTAAAATCCTCTTGGAAAGACCATTCCTTATTCTCCACATCCCTTCGATAATCGCTTCATTCCCGGTGCTGCATGCGGATGAATTTGAAGTCACCTGATTTCCGAGGGCCAAGAGGCCCGCGATACATGCACTCGTGCCGCTATTCATAACCTGTTCCACTATCCGGCTTCCCATGCGACGCACCTTCCCCTGGGAGACCATTGGCACGAGAGTGCCCGTGATTGTATCCATGCCGCCAATGCCGGAGCCGACAATCACGCCCGTATCCCAGTCCACATTATCATCGTGTATGTCGGGCATGGCGAAACCGGAGTCGGTCCAAGCGTCCACTGCAGAAACAGCGGCATAGCCGATATTTTCGTTCATGGACATCAGCGTATCTTCATTAAAATAACCCTTGCGGATATTTTCAAAGTCCCGGGGGGCGGCTCCGACCTGGCAGGTAAAATTCAATTCCTTAAGTTCAGGAAAAAACCGGATTCCGGAGCGGCCTTGACGCAGGGCCTCTTCAAAATCAACCAAACCGTGTGCATTGGGGGCTATTATCCCCATCCCCGTTATGACAACTCTTCTTTTCAACTAAAGTAAACCTCCATCGAAAACTTTAAGCGCTCTGGGAAGGTACTCCCCTCCCGGCGAGGACGCCGAAACTCACGGTCTCGCCATTTTCCCTTTCCATGGAAACCTTCATCTTCAGGTTTCCCATGCGAAAATAGACTTTGTAACCCTTTACGATTACCCTCTCGCCGGGATGCACGACTCCCGTAAACTCCACCCCTTCGGCAAGTGTAAAAAGTGTAGTCAACTTTTTTGCCTCATCAAGTGCTCTCTGCATCTGCCTCGTGAGAAGATAAAGGCCGAAAGCAACGACCCCCGTCTGTGCCATTGTTTCAATGAGAATGACACCCGGGGTGATCGGTTGGCCGGGGAAATGCCCCTTATAAAAATACTCATCCTCACGAAAACGGTATGTGCCCACAATATGCTCATCATCCAGCTCCAGGATATCGTCGATAAAGCGAAAAGGATGCTGCTGGGGGACACTGTTTAGAATCCGTGTCATGGTCTCCCGGTCAGCCGCCATAAAGCCCTCCATTCACATGGATGACGCTACCCGATATATAGGAGCCTTTTGTTGCGAGAAAGGCCACGACCTCAGCCACTTCACCGGGACGTCCTATGCGGCCCAGTGAAATATTGTCGAGGATTCTCTTTTGCACCTCTTCGGGGAGATTCTGTGTCATCTCCGTCTCGATGAATCCCGGAGCAACGGAATTGACGAGGATATTCCGCCCTGCCAATTCCTGCGACAGGGATTTTGTAAAAGCATCGAGGGCCGCCTTTTCCATGGTATAGGGGATCTGCCCCGCATTGCCGGTATGTCCCACGACACTGGATATATTGATGATGCGGCCTCCCCTCTGCCGAAGCATGAAGAGACGTATGATCCGTTTGGTCAGGTACCATGCTCCGCGCATCAACGCCCGCTGGGCATCGAATTGCTCGATCTTCATGCTGACGATATCGGCATTCACGGACAGTCCCGCATTATTGACAAGGACATCCACGCGGCCCGCTTTTTCTTTAATCTTGTTGACCAGGGCTTCCACCTGATCGATATCTGCCAGATCGGCCTGCAGCAGAAAGCCGTTACCTATCTCAGAGAGCAAAGCTTTTGCCTGTTCCTCACTGCTCCGGTAATGAATGCCCACCTGAAATCCTTCCCTGGACAGCGCCCGGCAGCATTCCGCGCCTATTCCTTTTCCGCCGCCCGTTACGATGGCAACATGGTTCTCGCTCATTAGCCGCTCCTCATGATGCCGCCGATCGAGTTCGCGGATCGCTTAGGATAGTCGGGATAAACAATCCCCTTAAAAACGCCGGTGCGGGCATCTTTGATGTGGGCAATCAATTCATTGTCAACGAAAACCTTGCCGTCTCCGATTGCAATGCTTGCGCCCGAGTCCTTCAACTGGGCGAAGCGTCTAACTTCAATATCGTAGCGGACACATTTGTTGTAAGGGCGGATCTGACCGCTGAAGGTAATCTCGCCGCAGCCCAGGGCCCTGCCGGCGCCTAAGGCGCCGCGCCAGACACAGTAAAAGCCCAGAAGCTGCCAGACTGCATCTACACAGAGGCAACCCGGCTGAACCGGGTCCCCCGGCATATGGCACTGAAAATACCAGGCATCCAGTTTGATATCCTGCTCGGCTACGATCGAACCTTGTCTACCGGCAGAAGTAAATGAGAGCACCCGATCTATCATGAGAAAGGGAGGCGCCGGCAACCGGGCTTCAAAATCTACAGGCGGATCATCCACCAGGGTTCCGTAGGAAAAAGCGATGAGTTCCGGGAGCCCGAAGTTCTGGCATTCTCTGAATTCCGCATACTTCATGATTATCCCTCTACCTGTAAGATCATATGAGCCCAGGACAATCCCGCTCCGACAATGGCAATGGCCACATGATCGCCCGGGCGAAGATCATTCCAGCGCTGGCTCAAGACGGAAGGCGCACCGGAGCAGCCGGTGTTGCCAAAAAATTCCACATTGTGCCAGTGATTATTTTCAGAAATTTGAGAACGCTCGCAGACTGTTTGCAGCATGCCCATGTTGGCCTGATGACCGATAAAGATAAAGCGATTGCCATTCAGGGAGTAGGACTTTTGCAGCATGCGAATAGACTCTGTTGTCTTTCGAATGGCAAAGCCCTGCACGGCGTTCCCGTCCTGCTGGAAGTAACCCATGCGGGGTATCCTCACTTTGTCCCAGCATGATGGTTTCGTTTCATAGGCGCATGCCGTGAAGAATTTGCGCGATGGCACCGTGGCAGATACAATGGCCGCGGAACTGCCGTCACCGAAAAGTACCGCAGATTTTCGATCGGCGTAGTCCACCGAGCGCGTGAGATTTTCCGGATTGACCAGGAGGACAAAAGGCGGCAGCGCCTCGGGCCTCATGAGACTGACAAAATGCACCTGCGTACCAAAACTGGTGCAGGCGGAATTGACATCGAAACATGGCACATCGATTCCCAGTTCTGCAGCTATGGTCGAGGCTTCCGCAGGTGATGCATTATCCGCGGCGGAACTGCCGGAAATGACAAGCCCGATGTCTTCCTTCTTGAGTCCGGCACGCTCAATGGCCATCCGCGCGGCAGAAGAGCCCGTTTGCGCGTTATTGTAGAGACCTGCCGCGAAAGCTTCTCTCGGATCCCTATTTTTCGTATCCTTTATATAGTCCAAAGGGAGCACAGTATGGCGTGTACGAATGCCGACCCTCTCCATGATCCATGTCTCATTTGTCCCGATATCCATCGCTTCCAGAAATCTGTTGGTGATAATATTTTCCGGGTGGAAGTGGCCCATACCGTGAAGATAAAGTGCACTCATACGAGCTCCCTTCCGACAATCATGTTCTGTACCTCGCGCACACCTTCGTAAATGTCGATGATGTGTGCATCCCTTGCCAGCTTCGAAATCTCATATTCCGACATAAAACCATATCCGCCGTGAAGATGAAGGCCTTCGTTAGCGCAGAATAAGGCCGCCTCCGCGGCAACATTCTTCGCGAGGGAAGCGTACATGCCCCTGTCGGCCGATTTCTCCTGAACCTTGAAGGCCGCTTTCATCAGCGCCATGTCCGCAAGTTCCACCTTCTTCCACATTTGCACCAATGTTTCTCTTGCAACCGGCAAATCACAAATCCTTTGCCCGAATTGCTTGCGTTCTCTTGTGTATTCCAAAGTAACGTCCAATGCCCGTTTGGCGAGACCCACGCCAATCGCCGCTACCATCGGGCGCGCGTAATCAAGCACATCGATGACATACTTGAAGCCCTGCCTCCGATCGCCGATGATCTGATTGTCGTTGATGACAACGTCCTCAAAGGTAACAGAGGCCGTGTTCGATAAACGCTGTCCCAGTTTGTCTTCCGGCTTGCCGATGATGACTTTTCCTCCTGTGGGCAGAGTTATCTCTTTGCCCACGGCAAGATGCGGATCTGAATTCGAGGGAAGCACCGGCACGGCGGGAACTATCAAGCAGGCCATGAAGTTGCTCGTCGGTTTCCCGACTTTACAAAAAACGGTAAACTGTGAGGCATAGGAAGCGTTGGTTATGAAGCACTTGCTGCCATTGAGGACGTACGTCCCATCCGCGCTCTTTTTGATGTACGTCGTCATGGCAGAGTTGTCGGAACCGGCGCCTGGTTCCGTCAGGCAGAAAGAAGCCATTATCGGATTCTCGACAAAGGGGCCTAAGAAAAGAGTCTTCTGTTCGTCCGTACCATGTTGGGCAATAACTGTGTTTGCCAGGTCATTGCACATGGCCGAGGTTGAAATACCCGTATCCCCATAGGATAGTTCCTTGATGATCAAGGCTGTGGAAACGGGATCAACCTCAAATCCCTTCACCGATTCAGGTATGCTCAAATTCATAATTCCGAGGTTCCAGGCCTTCTGGATAATTTGCCATGGGAAAGTGTGATTCTTCTCTAATTCCATAACCTCTGGTATGATTCCATACCTGACAAATTTTTTGACTGTATCCACATACATCTGCTGGGTACTAGTGAGATTGAAATCCATTTCTGAAATCCTTCGTGCAAATTTTTGCCACAAACTTCTAAGCACACAGCATTATCTGTGCCACCATTGAAATCGACACCTGCCTATTTGCCATAAGTTATTATAAGTATTTAGTAATTTGCGACTCAATTGACGTTTCCGATAGGCCTTTAGGAGGGAATATTTCGGGCTTATAGCGCGTAGTTCTCTTTGCACTGCGAATAAGGCTACGCATCATATGATAGCGCAAGAAAAGGGACCATTTTTGCTGATCAGGCTGCTTGTGAGAGGCATTCAAAGAGTGAAAGATTTATCTTGACAAGGTAAAAATATATGGAGTATCTTCCCTGCATCAAGGAACGGGTTGATTTACCAACGTCAGAAACTTTTTCACAAAGGAGGTAAAAATCGATGAGGAAACTGTTTGCAATCATTTTATCAATTCTTTTCGTTGTGGCGGTAACGTTTACATTAGTAGGTTGCCCATCAGCGCCAGAAAAGAAACCGCCTGAGCCTGCCAAGAAAGAAGCGGCGGCCCCGGCACCAGCTCCTGCGCCAGCACCAGCACCAGGAGCGCCAGCGGCACCACCAGCGCCACCGGCACCAGCGGCACCTGCACATAAATAACATTAGTAATGTCTTGAAAGAAAAAGGCGGCCGGGCATGTTATAAGCATGCTCGGCCTGTTTTTTTTGCCCCCCGGGGTCTTAGGCCTTTCTTTTTTTGTCTCTCTTGACATCCTCGTTTTTTATCTATATCTTCAATTACATACCATTATTTAAGAAGACGATCCCATATGGAAACCTTCACATTAGCAACGGTCAGTCTGATAATCTCTCTTGCCCTTATAATAAACAAAAAAAAAGTTCCTACCCACCTGTCCTTTGCTTCCGTTTGTCTTGCTATTTTTTTCCATAAGAGCGGCGCCTTCTTCTATGAAATCTTCACCGGGCATATGTGGAAAATTATAGAATACGCGGGATTGATAGCCATTCCTCCCTGTTCGGTAAGATTCATCCGCTCCCTCCTTCGTGAACAGAGCTTTTTGACAAAGAGAGATGTTATATCAGCCACAATCTTCAGTTTTATCCTTGCCATGACCGTCTTCTCGCCGCTTTACGACTGGCCATACCTGAAAACTTTCCTCTTGATATATGCCGGCGCTGTACTTTCTGTCTGTTATATCGCCCTTATCACTTATATTAGAAATAGGCCTGTGGGTGTTGAAAGGACCCGGATGGTATATCTGGCTGTTGCCTGCGGGGCAACCGCAGTCCTCAGCGCGTTTGATGTATTCTATTATTATGGATACTCCTTTCCACCGGTCTCCAACCTCTTTATAGCCATCCTGCTTTACTTTGTCCTGATTCTTGTTACGCACCCCCGTCTGCCGGAGTTGCATGAACTCATGGGCAGAGCCGTCGTGCTTTCTATCATTACGCTTTTTGCGACCATTACATTTACCCTCATTGTTGGATTGTTCGGAAAGGGGGAAACGCCTCCCTTCACCCATATATTGTTGGCGTCCCTAATAATTGTTATAGCTATCGAACCTTTCAAGCTCGTCCTTAAAATGATGTTCAGTCGCATTTACCCGGAAGGCAAGGATGTATTCACATCACTTTATGCATTCGATGAAATATTGGAGAAAGAGAAGTCTCTCCTCCTCGAGGAAATGGCGCCGGTCTTGGCTCATGAAATACGGAATCCTCTGGGTTCCATCAAAGGCGCTGCCCAGTACCTTAGATCGGAATCGAGCTCCGGTGATCATCAGAAGCTACTGGACGTTATAATAGAAGAAGTAGACCGGTTGAACAGCGTTGTATCTCAGTTTCTCAATTATGCCAAACCGTACACCCTTAACTTGAAGATGCAGGATGTCAATCAGGTTATTGAGAAGGCCATATCAGTCATCAAGGCGAGCCCGCGTTCAGATAATGTCGTCATTGAAAAAGAGTTGCGTCCTGATTTACCTCTCATGGAGGTTGACGCGGAACAGCTGGTTCAGGTAATTCTGAATGTGGCGTTTAACGCCATAGAGGCAATGGAGGACGGCGGGACCCTGATTTTCAGAACGTCCAAGATCAGCAGCGGTGACGGCGAGGCGATAGGCATTTCTATAAGGGATACGGGAAAAGGAATCAAAAAAGAGGAGATGAAAAATATTTTCAAGCCATTTTTCACAACCAAAGAACGAGGAGTCGGTCTTGGCCTTGCCATCAGCCAGAAGATCATCAAGAATCATGGCGGTCATATCAAGGTTAAATCTATTCCTCTCCAGGGGAGCATATTTTATATCAGGCTGGGTGTCACGCCTTGAGAACGGCGGGATAAAGACGGTCGAGAAATTTCAGGTATACTTATGACAGAGAAGATATTGGTCGTTGATGATGAGCTCAATATGCGGCTGGTCTTAAAGGCCCTGCTGAATAAGGAAGGCTATGACGTGGCCACGGCATCGGATGGAGTTGAGGCATTGAAGGTCCTCAAGGGCGGGGGCGTGGAAGTCGTCGTGACCGATCTGAAGATGCCGAAGCTCGATGGCGTGGGTCTTTTGGAGCGGGTTATTCGCGATTATCCATCAACGCCTGTTATTATGATCACTGCTCACGGAACTATTGCCACGGCAGTGGATGCTCTGAAAAAGGGCGCCTTCGATTATATCACCAAACCTTTTGAACGGGATGAATTGAAAAATATAATCCATAAGGCCATCAGGACACGAAGGCTCAACGAGGAAGAGCTCCTTGTCAGCCCCGATGATATAGATCGGCAAGGGATAATCGGTTCCAGTGAACCCATGTCGAAAATATATGACACAATCAAGATAGTAGCGCCGACGCCGACGACCGTCCTCATATCGGGAGAAACGGGCACCGGCAAAGATCTCATAGCGCACGCGATTCACAGAAACAGCCCGCGCAGAGATAATCCCTTCGTCAAGATTAACTGCGCTGCCATTGCAGAAAATCTCATAGAAAGTGAATTGTTCGGTTATGAAAAGGGGGCATTCACGGGAGCAGTGTCCACGAAGCCCGGAAGGTTTGAACTGGCTGACAAGGGCACCCTCTTTCTCGACGAAGTGGGAGAAATTCCCAGAGATATGCAGGTGAAACTTCTCAGGGTTATCCAGGATCATGAATTCGAGCGGGTCGGCGGGCTGCGCACGATCAAGGTGGATGTGAGATTAATCGCGGCGACGAACAGGAATCTCCTCCAGGACGTGAAAGATGGCAGGTTCAGAGAAGATCTTTACTACAGGCTCAATGTCTTTCCCACTCACCTCCCGCCCCTGCGGGAAAGAAGAGATGACATTCTCCCCCTTACTGATTACTTTATCGAGAAATTTAACAGCAAGCTCGACAGAGAGGTCAAGCACATCGATTCGCGAGTGAAAGACATTCTTGTCAGGTATGATTGGCCGGGGAATATCAGAGAACTGGAAAATCTCATAGAGCGTATTGTCCTGATGGCTGGTGGAGACACGATAACCTTCGAGGATATTCCACCGGAATGGAAATCAGCCGCTGAGGCAATCTCCGTCTCCCAGCAGGAAGGTCAGAAGAAACCCTTCAAAGATTTCGTGAAGAGCCACATGGAAGAGGTGGAAAAGCAGTCCATAATACAATGCCTGGAAGAGGTGGGCGGTAATGTTACGAAAGCGGCTCAGCGGCTCGGTCTCAGCAGAAAGGGTCTGCAATTGAAGATGATAAAATATAATCTCCGCAAGTGAGGAGGAGCGAACACCAGGCGGCGGGACCTATTGCTCGAAACTGTTGCAGGGGGAGATATGAAAACGCTGATCTTCACGAGGAAGGACGTTGAAAAGGTATTGACGCCATCATTGGCCATCAGAACGGTCGAGAAGGCATTCAAGGCATACGGACTGGGAGAGGCCGATATGCCTGCAAAGAGTTATCTCTATTTTAAGAAAGGTGATCTCAGATCCATGCCGGCTTACATTCACGGCCAGGGCTTGAACATTGCCGGCATCAAGAGCGTGACCGTTCACCCGGAAAATGCGATCTACGACCTTCCCACCGTTATAGCAGTTATCATCCTAGCCGATCCGCAGAATGGATTTCCGCTCGCCATACTGGACGGCACGTACCTTACCAGCATCCGTACAGGCGCTGCGGGTGCGGTAGCCGCAAAACTCCTGAGCAGGAAGAACGCGCGGATTGCCGGATTTGTCGGCTGCGGCACACAGGCGCGCTCACAACTGGCATGCATTCTGGAAGTGAGGAAATTGAAAGCGGTAAGAATTTGGCAGTACAATGCGAAGGATGAAATTGCGCCCAGGTTTAGAAACTGGGTGAAGAAAAGATACAAGCTGGATGCGATGATTTCTCCCGTCATCGATGAAGTGACGACAAATGTCGATATCCTCGTTACAACGACGCCTTCCCGCAGGCCATTGGTGAATAAGGTTTCCCCCGGGACTCACATCAATGCCATCGGCGCCGACGCCGAAGGGAAAGAGGAGATAAATCCGAAGATATTGAAACAGGCGAAACTGGTCATAGACGATTGGGCTCAGGCGTCGCATAGCGGCGAGATTAATGTTCCCGTCCGCAAGAGACAACTGACAAAAAAAGACATCTATGCGGGACTAGGGGATATTGTTGCAGGAAAAGAAAAGGGAAGGACGAAAGACAAGGAGATTACACTCTTCGACTCGACTGGTCTTGCGATTCAAGACGTGTCGTGCGCCTACACTGTTTATCAAGCGCTGAAAGACAAGAAGGGTGTTAAACGGATAGAATTGTTTTGATCAGATGATACTTGGCCCTGTTCCATACAAAGCTGCTGAAATAGGGGATAACGGAAGCCGGCAGAAAGGCCCTCAGGTCTGATCTTCCGTTCTTTCCAAATGGCTGACCCTCATTCCGATGAGGCGCACTCTCTTTTTGAGTTCAACCCTCTTGAGGCTGGCAAATGCCGCTTTCCTTATATTTTCATCCTCGTCCGTCGCATGCGGGACGGTCGTAGCCCGCGTGACGGTTTCGAAATCGCTGAACCGCACCTTGATGGTAACAGTCCTTGCCTTGAAGCCGCTGTCTTTCATATCTGTAACTACTTCCCGTGTCAGGTCCGCCAGGGTCTTGGCTATCAATTGCCAGTCGGCGATGTCCTTTTGGAAAGTCGTTTCCCTGCTCATGGATTTCGGTTCCCAGTCGGTGACCAGAGGACTGTCATCGATTCCCCGCGAGGCGTGATAAAGATAATTTCCGTAAGAGGAGCCGAAGCTGTCAACCAACCTGTCGATGTCAAGAGAGGCGAGTTCTCCTAAGGTTTCAATACCCATATCGTTCAGGTGCTTCTCTGTCTTTGGTCCGATTCCCCAGAGTTTCCTCACAGGAAGCGGTTTAAGGACGCTCATAACATTTTCGGCGAGGATTATGGTGAGGCCGTCTGGTTTATCCATGTCTGAGGCGATCTTGGCGATGAGCTTGTTGGGGGCGATGCCGATGGAGCACGTCAAGCCCGTCTCGTCTTTGATGCCTTTTTTAATTCCTAGCGAGATTTCTTCTGCAAGATTATCGATTGCGGATATGTCGAGAAACGCCTCGTCAATTCCCACGTCTTCGATGACGTCAGAAAATCCCCTGAGGATGCTTTTCACCTTCCGTGACTCCATTGAGTACGCCTCGTAATCAACAGGAAGAAAGAAGGCCTTGGGGCATAAGCTGTAAGCCGTCTTTAAAGGCATGGCAGAGTGGATGCCGAACTTTCTTGCTTCGTATGAGGCGGTAGCCACGACCCCCCTTTTCGTGGGGTCGCCGTTGCCTCCTATTACCACAGGCTTGCCGATTAATTCGGGGCGTCTTCTCTGCTCCACCGCCGCAAAAAAGGCGTCCATGTCGATGTGAAGGATGCGTCTCAAGGCTTATTATCCAGGATATTGCCCGAAGCCGGCTCCATGGCGAAGACCTGGTTGTACAGAGATGCGAAGCCGTCCTTGCCGGTTGCGAGCATCAGTGCGAGCGGCATCGATTTTTTGCCCAGCTTCACCATCTCTTCCGCCGTCTTTCTTATGTCCCATTGGGCGTGCGTATCTGCCCGGAGCCGTGCGACATGGTATAGTTCCCTCGCATTGATCTTCATGGAAACGCGCCTGCGATGCGCGTTGGTGAGGATGTAGCCGGCAGCAAGCGGGAAGAGCGCTCTTACTTGGGCATATATCTTTTCGGTTTCGGTTACGACTCCCATAAAGGCCTTGGCCATGCCGATTTCCGATATTGCGGGCGGAACCGTTACGCCAAGGGCGGGATCGTAATCCTGACAGGTTATGGTTGCCATACGGTGGCGCTTCATCTGGGCAAAGCAGCTCGCGCTGATGAGCAGCTCAAAATGAAGTTCCGCGTTCTCGAACTCACGCAGCGCCGCATCGTAGGACTTGATGTGCTTCAGGGCTGTTCTTATGAGTGATTCTTTTTCTTGCATATCCATGGAAATGACCATTTGCAGGCACTGGGCCATCGGCAGATCTGACGACGAATGGATCAGTGATGCCATGATTCTGTCGTCTCCGCCGGGCGTGGCATAGACGAGGGAAACGTCTTGTCCGCTTGATACCGCCGGCACTATCGCGGCTCTGTGCTCGCCTTGCCGTATCAGAGCGGAGACGGCATCCCTTAGATTCCGCCTCGTAAGGCGGTCGTATTCAGTGGCATCCGTGTAGCGGATAAGAGAGGGGGCCGTATCTTTCGTCGCCTCAAAGAGCTTCTGACCATACTCCTTTGCCTCGTTCAGGGGATGGGCGGCAAGACGGCGGAGCATGAACTCGAGGTTCCTCGCATTCACGGTCATTCCCAACTGTGTTTCCGTTGCAAGGGAAATTACGTAGCGGGCATCTTCCTTGGCCCAGCCTTCCAGCATGGAGCGATTGGTGGAGTCCGCTGCGAGGTCTTTGTGCTTTTCAAAGATGCGGGGCTTCAATTTTTCGAAGAGTTCATGATACAAGCTGTTCTGTTTGCGGACGATGTCCACGAAGGGCGCTTCCATGGGCGTCCCGCGGATTTCTTCGGGGATGACGAAATCGTCTTCCAGCCTCACGTAGCGCTGCGATTTTTCCGTATAAGAGCAGAGACGAAATTTTTCGATTTCCTCCACAAGGAGACGGGAAACCCCGAGGACATCAATGTTGAAGACGGCATGCTCGGCTACGGAGCTGTGTCCCATCTCGAAGACGATGTTCTTGTTGGACTGCCGCGCTTCTTCCACCTCCTGCCTGGCGATGGCACGCAATGCATCGACGGGCTTGGGGCTGCGGCTGATCCGGGCGTAAGCGGCGGAGATGGTCTCCGGCGTGAGATTCTTGGCTTCCGGCCGCAGTTTCTGAATATCACGGATTGTTTCAAAATCGATATTGTAGCCGGCGAGGATAATTTTCATAAAATTGGCATCCTTACCATTTGACGAGTTCTACATGGGACAATGTCCGTCCCAGGAACCCTTCGCCGATCGTCTGAAAGTGATAGGGCACATCAGTGACAAAGAACCTGTATTTCGGCTGTGTCCGCTCCTGGTTTCCAAGCTGTTTGCCCGCGAGCAGATGGGCCGTTATATCCGCCATGGCTTCCGCGGAATCCACAAGACCTATATCCGGGCCCGCAATCTCCTGCAGAAGGGGCTTGATCAAAGGATAGTGTGTACATCCCAGGACAAGGGTATCAACCTGTTCAGCCAGAACCGGTCTTAAGTATTCCTGGGCGGTAAGCCGGGTGACAGGGTGATTCCACCATCCCTCTTCGACCAGAGGCACAAATAGGGGACAGGCTTGGGAGAACACCCGGATGTCCGGGTCATGCTGGTGGATGGCGCGGGCATAGGCGTTGCTGTTTATGGTTGCCGGCGTGCCGATGACACCGATAGATTTGCTGCGTGTTTCGGATGCTGCTTTGCGTGCTCCTGCATCGATTACGTCCAGTACGGGAACAGGAGAAATGCCTCTCACTGCCTGATATGCGACCGCGGCCATGGTATTGCAGGCGATAATGAGCAGTTTCACATCTTTTTGCAGCAGGAAATGTGTAATCTCCGCGGCGTACTGCGTGATCGTTTCCGGTGATTTCACACCGTATGGCACCCGTGCCGTATCACCGAAATAGATGATATTTTCGAATGGCAGGCGTTCCATGAGGGCCCGAACGACCGTTAGTCCGCCGATACCGGAATCAAACACTCCGATAGGATGGCTGGACATTGGCTGCATGAGAAATCCTTTTTTGCGTTGAAATGGCTTCCTATTTAACACAGCCACCGGAAAAATCAAAGTCAAGAATTGTACGCTCTAGAGAAGCTTTCTGTTGAAATTATCGAATAAATAAGATATTTTTTTGGAGACCACTTTGCTTGGAAAGAGAAATTCTCCCTTATATCAGGAGTGTCATGCGCGCCTCGAAAGTCCAAAACATACTTTTTTTCACGATTATGATCTTTGTCTTCCTTCTGTTTCTGTATCTACTTTCGCCTTTCTTCTTTCCCGTTTTCTGGGCGGCTGTCATTTCGAGTATCTTCAGTCCTTTCTATAAACTTCTCAACGGGAAATTGCATAATCCCAGTGCCGCGGCTGCGGTCATTTTTCTGGTCGTCTCTGTAATCATAATACTGCCGGGAAGCATTATCGGCAGCGTGATGTTTGGAGAGTCCATGCGCATGTATGAATCCCTCGATGCGGATGGCGGCAATATAGAAAATATAGTGAAGGGTGTTGCAGATGCAGTAAAGAATAACCCGTATGTGGCCCGATTGCATATCAATGAACAATTCTGGACCGAAAAGTTTTCTGAAATCGCCAGGACTATTTCCAACTATATCTTTATCAACCTGAAGGACCTCACGCAGAACACATTTATCTTTATCGTTCAATTCTCTGTCATGCTCTATACACTGTTTTACTTTATTCGTGACGGCGATAAGCTTTTGAGAAAGGTTGTGCGTGTGTTTTCTCTTGGGCACGAGAGAGAAAAAATCCTCTATGAACGTTTTGTGGCGGCTGCGAGGGCCACTTTGAAGGTGACACTGATTATTGGGGGCATTCAGGGAACGCTGGGAGGGCTTCTTTTCTGGGCCACCGGCATTCAAGGACCACTGATGTGGGGAGCCATTATGATATTTACGGCCATTGTACCGGTTGTCGGCTGTTCCATCGTCTGGGTGCCTGCCGGCGTGATAATGTTGATAACGGGACATTTTTGGAAAGGCATGATCATCCTCGCTTTCGGCGTTCTTGTAATCAGCATGGTGGACCATTTTCTTCGTCCCATACTCATCGGCAGAGATGTGCAGATGCATCCTCTGATGGTTTTCTTATCCACCTTGGGCGGGTTATCGCTATTCGGATTTTCCGGCTTCATTATCGGCCCCATCGTCGCTTCCCTGCTCCTGGCAATCTGGGCGATGTACGAAGAATTCTACCGGGACACATCATTGTCAAGCGATTAGGGAGACATTTTTCTGAGGCCCATCGTCTGTATCCTAAACAACGATCCCGGCGAGATTACCGTATGATGTGCGTAGCGACGTGGATAGCGGCGGAGATAAAAGCTGCCATGGGAATCGTCAATATCCAGGCCCAGACGATGTTTCCGGCCACCCCCCAGCGAACGGCGGTAAGTCTCTTAGTTGATCCCACCCCCACAATGGCGCCCGTAATGGTGTGAGTCGTACTAACGGGAATGCCGGCTATGGACGCCCCGATAATGGAGATAGCTGCCGCTGTTTCCGCGCAGAACCCCCCAATTGGCTGGAGCTTTGTTATCTTGGTTCCCATCGTCTTGACAATGCGCCATCCTCCGGACATGATGCCCAGGGCAATGACTGTGTAACATGCGATAATAACCCAGAAGGGAATATAAAAGGTTTTTCCGAGGAGACCATGGCTGTAAAGAATTATGGCTATAATTCCCATGGTTTTCTGGGCGTCGTTCGTGCCGTGACCCATACTGTAGATTGCGCATGAGACAAGCTGCAGTTTTCGAAACAATTTATCTGCTTTTGCAACATTGGAATACCGGTTGATGTTCAGCACTAGAATCATCATGGCCAATCCCAGGATCAGACCAATGGCAGGGGAAAGCACCACAAAAATGGCTGTTTTTATAATACCGCTCCATACGAGGACACTGGTTCCCCCGTCTACGAGGCCTGCGCCGATGAGGCCGCCGATGAGGGCATGAGAGGAACTGCTGGGGAGCCCATAATACCACGTAATGATGTTCCAGATGATAGCACCGCCCAGGGCGGAAAGGATGAGCATATCGTTTACGATATCGGGATTAATAATGCCGGTTCCAATAGTCTTGGCTACCTGTACACCGACAAAGAAGACGGCGGCAAACTCGAAGAAAGCCGCCCATAAGACGGCATATTTTGGTGAAAGAACCCTGGTAGATACAATTGTTGAAATAGCATTAGCAGAGTCATGGAAACCGTTGAGAAAATCAAATGCTAAAGCTACAATGATAAGAAAAATTACAAACCCTAAGGAATCAGGCATGCTTCAGGACGATACCTTCTATTATATTTGAGACGTCCTCACACACATCAAGGGCTTCTTCGATACGTTCAAAGATTTCCTTCCATTTTATCAATTCGATGGCATCTTTTTCATTCTCAAAAAGATCGACCATTGCCGTTCTCAGAACAATATCGCCTTCGTTTTCGAGGGTGTTTATCTCCACGCACGCATCGATGATCATCTTTGAATTTTTCATATCTCTCATCGCGTAGACGATGAGTTTAACTTTGCTGATGGACAGGTTGAGGATCTTTGCCTGATCGATAATCACCTTCGTTGGCTTCTTCACCTTATAAAGACTCATCCTGGCCGCTGACGCTTCGATCATATCCAGGATGCTATCCATCTTATTTACCAGGGCATAAATGTCCTCCCTGTCCAGAGGAGTCAGGAATGACTTGTGCATCTTCTCATAGGTCCTGTGGGTGATGACGTCCGCCTCATGCTCCAGCTCTTTGAGCTTGGTTATCTTTGGAAGGGGATATTCATACGTCTCGACCATATCCAGGAAGACCTTCCCACCTTCTTCGATTTTATTGATGAGTTCCTCAAACAGGTCGTAAAATTTTTCTTCTTTGGGAATAAACCGCATGTGTCCTCCGCAACGATTCGAGCTTGCTTCTATGCGTTAGTATGTGCATCCCTTAACAAACAGGTTCTTGACGAATTTGCCATCTTCAAGGGAAATTGCAAGCGAATGCTATCTACAGGATTAGCTTTGAAAAAGCAACTGTTTTTACCTTTGACAACAGGCAGGTATCCTGGGGAATGCCTCGGATAGAAGGCCTTTGATTACATTATGTTGTCAATTCCCATTCCGGAGAATATCAAAATGACGCGGCTTCTTGGATTATCCGCTCAATTGCCCGGGCGAAACGTAAACCCGATCGATCGAGTGCTGCATAAAATCCCCCGTCCGGAGACAGGCACGGATTTGTATTCACTTCCAGGACCCACGGCTTCCCCGCACCGTCGATACGGAAATCCACCCTTGCATACCCTCGCAGGCCGAACACCTGCCAGCACTGAAGAGCTAAATCCTTCAATCGGAGAAGCAAAAGGGAGTCCTCCTCCGGAAAATCAAAACACCGTGGCGTGTGATGATATTCAAAGGAGTCTTCAATCCATTTGGATAAGTAGTCAACAACCCTGACCTTGCCCGGAGGAAAATCGTCAAAGCGAATCTCCGCGGGGGCAAGGACTTGCGGCCCTCCCTCTCCCGCGAGGAGGGAGAGATTAAATTCCCTCCCTTCGACAAAGGCTTCCGCAAAACAGGCCATGCCGAGTTTCCTCTGCATGGTTGCCATTGCCGCGCCGAGCTGCTTGGGATCTCTTGCATGAATGATGGAATCGTTATGGAGCCACGTGGAGGCGTGTTCCCAGACGGCCTTAATGATATATGTGCCTTCGACGAAATCTCCGACGTAGTTCTCACAGGGCAGAAACAACGACGGCGTGGCAATACCCGCTGCATTCAGGGCCTGTTTGGCGAGAACCTTGTTGGACGTGAGAAACATGGCCTCCGTGCCTGCGCCGGTGTAAGGGATTTTCAGAAAGTCCAGAATGGATGGGGCAATGTGAATCAGGCTCCCCTGTCCAGCCATCGTTTCTACAATATTGAAGACGAAAGCAGGCTGGACATCCCTCAGGATGTCAATTACGTGAGCGACATTCAGCGAGAAGGGCATGGTTATGGATTCATATCCCAACTCCGAAAGAGCCGACGACACACAAGCAGCCTGGACAAGGGCGTCCTTTTCATCCATGCCGGCTTCTTCCGGCACATCGCTGTGCAGCACGACGGCTTTCAAGGACTTAGTATCAGCGTGGTGACTCATCGCTGTTGCGACAGGTGAGACATGTTTGGTAATAACGTGACAGGGCGGGTTCGGCAGTTGGGCAAAGAGCATTCGTGTCCCGGATCCGTTTTCGCGCCGACTCCATGATCATGTTGATGAGATCATGATAGGTAATGCCGGCAAGCTTGCATATTATAGGGAGGTCAGAATGGTCCGGATGCAGGCCGGCCAACGGATTGATTTCAAGGAAATGGGGCAATCCCTTCTTATCTGCACGTAGGTCGACTCTGCCTGCATCTCTGCAACCGAGTCCCCGCCATGCGGCAAGAGCTGTTTCCTGCACTGCCTGGGCCATGGAGTCATTGGCCAGCCGGTATTCCACAAGCTCCTCACAGTTCTCTTTGTTTATATAGGAATAGACGCCTTTCTCCGCTTCGTCTTTTAGGTGGACTTCCATGACTCCGAGTGCGACGGCGTCTTTCCCCGTACCGACGATGCCTACAGTGAACTCCCGGCCGGGAAGAAAACGCTCGATAAGGACGGGTTGCCGGTACGTGGTTAACAAAAACCTGCATACGACCGAAAGCTGCTTTCGGGAAGTTATCTTTGAATGGGCGTCAATGCCCTTGCTTGTACCTTCGGCCACTGGCTTCACAAAGAGCGGAAACGGAAGCGATACCTTATCGATATCGTCCTCTTCGTGAACAAGCACAAAATCCGGCGTCGGGATACCGAAGTCGCGTATAACACGCTTAGTCATGCCTTTATGAAGGGTGAGCGAGAGAATGAGGGGATCGGAAAATGTGTAAGGGATGTTATAGACATCGAGAATGGCGGGCACCTGGGCTTCTCTGCCGAGCCCCTCTATGCCTTCGGCGATGTTAAAGACTATGTCCCATCTGTCGCCGCATGCCAGCCTTTTCACAAGTGACTTGATGTTGCCTATACGATCGGTGAGATAACCTAAATCCTTTAACGTCTGCTCAATTGCATCTATCGTATCAGTCCGGTCAAACTCCGCAGTCTCTTCTTCATCGTATCCCTCAGCGATATAATCATCACGAAGGTCGTATGTAATTCCCGTCCTCAAAGCGATACCTCAGGGATTGTCCGTTGCGACGACTGGCAATCCGGATAACGATAGATATTTCCCTCGTAATTCCGGAGCATCAGATCATTGCCTTCCCGACCGACGGCATAATCGGGTATCAGGGGGATTTTGCCGCCGCCGCCAGGGGCATCAATGACGTATGTCGGTACTGCATAGCCTGTCGTGTGGCCGCGCAAACCTTCAATGATGTCGAGACCGGCTCTTACAGGAGTGCGAAAATGCGATGATCCGGGGATCGGGTCGCACTGATAGAGATAGTAGGGTTTAACCCGTATCTTGAGGAGTCCGTGAACCAGGCGTGTCATTGTTTCCACGTCGTCATTTATTTTGTTGAGCAGCACTGTCTGACTGCCGAGCGGTATGCCCGCGTTGGCAAGGCGGGTACATGCCTGACTCATTTCAGGCGTTAACTCATCCGGGTGGTTCACGTGGATACTGATCCAGAGAGGGTGAAAACGCTTTAAGATGTATGTAAGTTTAGGAGTTATCCTCTGAGGCAGCACAACGGGTATCTTGGTGCCGATGCGCAAGAGCTCTATATGGGAGATCTTTCTCAGCCGGGCCAGAAGCCATTCCAGTCTTTCGTCGGAGAGAGTCAGCGGATCTCCGCCGGAAAGGAGCACGTCGCGGATCAGAGGATTCTTTTCTATGTATTCAATCGCGCCTTCCCACGCATCGGTGTTTGACATGGCCTTGCCGTGGCTCCCGACCATGCGTGAGCGCGTGCAATACCGGCAGTATGTCGAACAGGTGTCCGTGACAAGAAAAAGGACGCGGTCCGGATAGCGGTGTACGATTCCCGGGACAGGACTGTCGTGCTCCTCTCCCAGTGGATCGTCGGCTTCCACCGCAGTACGGTGACGTTCATCGGTTACGGGCACAACCATCCGTCGCAGCGGCTGGGATGAATCAAACTCGTCAAGCAGGCTTATGTAATAAGGTGTGATGGCAACCGGTATCGAACCCTCGTGATGGTTCATGGCGTTCCGTTCGTCTTCCGACAGCCAGATGAATTGCGAAAGCGCATCGACGTCCTTAATGCGGTTTCCGTATTGCCAGTGCCAATTGCTCCATTCGAGGGATGTTACTTCAGGATAGAAACGCTTCCGAAAAGCCCGTGTACGGGGGCTTTCCTTAAAACGAAAAACATATTGGACGCCCTTTGCCTTAATGGCCGAAGGGGTAAGGAGAGTATTATATGATGTTAATATGTCGTTTGTGTAATTTTCAATACCAACAAGACCTGATGAACTACCCGGAGGTTCAACCTCCTCCGTAAAAAGGGTCTCGTTATCCATTTGGTTATCCTCCTCCGTATGCAGGGATGATAAAAATTTTTCCCCTTTCTTTTTTTTCTGCAATATATTTTTTTCTGTACGCTGTTTATAAATGCTTGTCAATATTTTTTTCGTTTTTTTGAAAAAAATTTTTATTTTTCTTGAAACAAAAAAAATCAAACCGTAGAATGCAGGAAAAAATTTTTGCCAAGTGAGCATATGCCTGAACTTCCCGAAGTAGAAACTCTGTGCCGGCAATTGAGGCGGGTGATTGCAGATAGAGAGATCATCGGTGTTGAAATCCTCGATCGTAAGCTGGGAGTTGTGAAAGGGATTGCTGGAAGAAAGATCACTGCAGTCACTCGTTATGGTAAGGCCGTGGAGATAAAGCTTGATAACGATATGCGGCTTCTTCTTCATCTGCGCATGACGGGCAAGATGCAGTGGCAGAGCGCGTCTCGGGAGATGCCGCCACACACCCGTTTCACAATTTCATTTTCTCACGGCAGGCTTCTTTGCATCGACACCCGGCGTTTTGCTACACTTGCCGTCACGACAGATGGAAGCTCTCAAGCTTTCGTTAAAGATCCATTGCTTGATTTCCGGACTGAAGAGCTGCACAAAGTCGCACGCGCGAAAAGACTTCCCGTGAAATCATTCCTGATGGATCAGCGACTCATTGCGGGAATCGGAAATATTTATGCCTGTGAGATTCTCCATGAGGTATCGATCAGTCCGTGGCGACCGGCAAGCGGAGTGTCCTTGCGCGAGTGGAGAAAGATAGAGAGAGCGACGAAAGAAATTCTTGAGAGGGCAATCGCCTGCCGCGGCACAACGGTATCGGATTGGCGTGATCTGTTTGGCCGAAAAGGTGAGTATCAGCATGAATTGAAAGTTTATGGCCGTGAGGGACTCTCCTGCCTTCGCTGTCACGGCGCAATAGAGCGCCTGCCCCTGAGCGGCAGAGGGACTTATTTCTGCCCCACATGCCAGAGAAGATGATGATCCGATAATCTGAGCGAGATAATCTCCGGGAAGAAACCCCAGTCTAATGCTTGCCTGCTGTTAGTGTGGCCCGCAGCATCCCCAGACCATTTCTGATTTCAAACGTGCCTACGTACTTGCGGATGTCATCACGCGAGTACTTGATGACACAGGTGGGCGTTGATTTAGCCTGATAGGTATTTATGATCTTATTGAGCGCCGGATACACCGGTGAAAGGTCATAGAGAGCGATGGGAACGCCCTCCGCCTTCAGCGCTTTCTTGAGATCATCTTCAGACTGGGCAGCATGATTCCTTGCCAGGGAGAACAGCACCCGCCGCGCGTGAAGGACATTCTCGTAACTCTTTGCCGCCCTCGCAGCATACAGATAGTACTGGGCATAGAGACGGGTTTCCTTATGGAGGGGAAGATCGACGAAGGTCACCCTCACGCCTCCTCCGGACAGGAATTCTTTCACTGCGGGGTCAAGCTCGGACTCCATGGACTGGCAAGGCGGGCAGAAGTAATCAGTGAAGATGATCAACTCGTATTTGCCTGAACCATACGACGGCACGATCGATTTTTCCGCACCGTACGCCGGCGTCGCAGAGCCGGAGAATGTGAAATTCACAAAAATATATCCCAGAATAACGAAAGCGAGAAGGGGTAAGGGCCTCTTGATTATGGGAGGAAGCTCCACGGCGCCGACGCCATATACGATCCCGTTCAACCAGCCTATCTTGCGCATTGGCTGTTTTTCGTAGTTCAGAATAAATGCTATGATGATCATGGATGCAAAGGCGAGGCAGTAGGGGCAAAACACATCCTCCCTGAATTGGAATGCGATGAGATGCAGCTCGGCGCCGATACCCGTTGCCAGGAGGGCGCGGACGTATGGCATTTTACTGAAAGCGGCAAAAACTATGATTATAAGCATATAAACGACACCGATATATGACAGGTCAATCCCGAAGATATCCCCCTGCAGGTAGGAGCAGGCGGTGTCGCATGACTTATAATAAAACATGATTCCAATGCCTGCTGCCGCAAGGATTATTGTTATGACAGTACGCTTTGCTTTTATCTTTTCCACTTTATTTATTTTGATCGCGTCGATTTGCCGCTCTTCATACGGTGACATTTTTCATGTGAACTCTATCAATTTCATATTGCGCAGGCAAGGGATGAATTCTCAGGCGTCTGAATAATAAATATTTAATCCTTTTCAATCCCTGCTTTTCTTATCCACCCTGAGACCTCCTTGTCTTCCGGGATGGACTTGTCCAGGGGTATCAATGTCCAGTGAAAGCTGTTGTCCCCGGAAGGAGGCTCTCTGGAAATCCTCGCCGCATCCCCTGATGAAGCGTGCTGCATCGCCTGCTCCTCCGTCCTTTTGTAACTGTAAGGTGAGGATGCATTAACACTGCCGAGTTGCAGCTTGCCTGCGTACATACCATGTTTATAGGATTCAAGAAGGGGTGTCCGCCCTTCCCAGAGCGGTGACTGGATATATCTGCCATCGCGTCCGCCAAGGACGAAATGAATCCCCGGGACCGCTCTGATGACTTCCTGCTGACGGTCCGACGGTAGGGCTGAGAGAAGTATGATTACATCCGCCTTGCCGCGAAGTATACCTGTCATTTCCCGCGCAGTCGTGACCGGTTCCTTTACCAGGAATTCTTTCCCCGCTTCCTTATATAGATCCGTCCTTATGTCCGGAGAAAGAAGGCCGAAGAAGGCAACGCGTATGCCGCCGACTTTCTTTATGATGTACGGCTTGAAGATGGAAGTTCTTGTCGAACGATTGACGAGATTGGAGGAGACAAGCGGGAGTCCTCGGGATGCCTCCTTGCGTAAGAACACCAACCCTAGCATCAGATCCATGTCACCCACATTTATTGCTGCTACCCCCATGCGTATGTAAGCGCGACTGATCAGCCTTGCCTTTGTGAGCGATTGCGTCTGATTAGCGTCTGTCCACGCGCCTGTCATGAGATTGCCGGAATCGACTACCAGGAGCGACCTGTCTTCGCTCTTAAGCTTCTCTACGAGGGATACCCGCCTGGCGATACCGCCAAGCACCTTTTCCCCTCAGGTGGGACAGGGGAACAGGTGGCCCTGTATGTTGCTGCCTTGAATTACTGTCAATTGTGTTGCATCGGCAAACGCGTTCGCAAAAGGAAAGGCGTGAAGGGCGTAGAGAAGAACCGCTGACGCTACCATGAAGTTTCGCGCGTGGCTGATTAGGCCGCTATATTTATTACAAACCGTCATTCTCTAAACACATTGGTGGTGTTGGATATTTCGAAATCCATGCGTGACGGCATGGCGTCGTTGTGTCGCGTCTCCGAAGCCGCACAGCCATCAGGGGGAAATGCTGTCCTGCATGAACAACGGGCATTTACTCTCCTCCTTCCGGCTCTGGGTGAGGGACATTTACAGGACAGGATAGAATACCTGTTGCCGGACATGATGTTGCCTCAAATTGCAGAACAGGGTGATCGATGGAAAATCGACAAAGGAGTTCATGTCGTATCTTCGCGGCAATGTCATCGACATTGCTCAACATCTGATCTTCCACGACGACGTGGGCAATGAGGGCGACGCCTTCCGTCGCAATATTCCATACGTGGAGATGGTGAATCTTCTCCACGCCGGGTATAGCTTCTATCTCCCTTTGTATGGCATGAAGATCGATACCAACGGGTGTGGCATTCATAAGGATTTCAAAAGCGTTCTTCAAAATATCCCACGCGCTGTACAGGATCAAGATCACGATGACCCAGGAAACGACGGGATCGAGCCAGTACCAGGGCTTGAATATCCATATGATACCCAGAACAGCCACCCCAAGGGACGTTATGGCATCGGTTAACATGTGCAGGAAGGCGCTTCGTATGTTAAGATTGTCATGAGCCTCCGGCCGCAGCATTAATGTCGATAACATGTTTGCCAGGAAGGCTATGGAGGCGATGAGTATAACAAGGTTGCCCTGGATGGGTCGCGGATTCTGGAGACGGTGCCATCCCTCAATGGTGATGAAGAGACCTGCGCCAAAGAGCACTGCCACGTTAAGCACGGCGGCAAAGACCTCCATGCGTTTGAAGCCAAATGTATGTTTCAGAGTAGGCTCACGCCTTCCGATACGCAGGGCTGAATAGCTGATCAACACGGACGTAAAATCACTCAGATTGTGGAGGGCATCGCTGATGAGAGCCATGCTTCCCGACATGATGCCGCCATAGAGCTGAACTGCGGGGATGATCAGGTTCATGACCATCGTAGCTATAAGCCGCTTGCTCAAGTCCAGAGATTTAAAATAATGATTCGAATGTTTTTCCATTTTGTCAGACATTGAGAACTATGACAACAGAGCTTCTCCTGTCAGTTTTCACAACGCATGAATAATGCTAACCTAAATTGCATGGTGCATACAAGAGATTTATAATCGATTTTATTATTGTCAAACGGAAAAATTGAGATTTCGTACACTCGCTGTCGTGAAGGAGCGACAAGTAAACCCGTTTATCCATTGACGTATCAGAAATCAAATTTTATAATAACAAAAAAGACGTGAGGACAGATGCATAAGAAAAGAATAAAATACCGGAAATGGCAAATTTCTATAATGGAGAGACGATGAAGAAGATATTATGTCTCTTGGGTTTGCTGACATTTCTTTTCGTATATTTCAGTCTCGATCAGTCAGGTGCACAAGTCAAAGGAGGGAATAATATGCAAATCAAAAGCTCGGCCTTCAAGAATGGTGCAAGGATACCTGCAAAGCATACCTGTGATGGTGTGGATGTTTCACCCCGTCTGGAGTGGGGCAAATTACCGGCAGGAACGAAATATCTGGCGCTCATCTGTGATGATCCCGATGCTCCCATGGGAACGTGGGTCCACTGGGTACTCTACGATGTACCGGCGAGTGCTGGAGGCTTGCCGGAGAAATTGCCTCCGCTGAAAGAGCTTGCCGATGGCACAAAGCAGGGCATGAATGATTTCCGCGCCATCGGCTACGGAGGACCTTGCCCCCCCTCCGGCGAGCATCGCTACTTTTTTAAACTCTACGCCCTTGATGGTCCGACGGGGCTAAAGCCGGGGGCTACTAAGGCGCAGCTCCTGGCAGCCATGAAAGGACACATACTTGCGGAAGCGGAGTTGATGGGGAAATATAAAAGGTAGCAGCAAGAAAATGCGCGAGCCGTCCTACCTCAGACTTTACAGGGAGGGAAAGCTTCAGGACCGCATTGACAGGGCGGTGGAGATGATGAGGGACTGCTCGCTCTGTCCCCGAAAATGCCATGTAGATCGACTATCCGGGGAGCGTGGGTTTTGCTGCACGGGGAAAAAGGCAAGAGTGGCAAGCCTGCACGCCCACTTCGGAGAAGAGGCGCCCCTTGTGGGAAGGGGCGGCTCAGGCACCATCTTTTTCAGATCATGCAACCTCCTTTGTTACTTCTGTCAGAACTATGACATCAGCCACGATGCAGAAGGCGGTGAGGTAGAGCCAAGAGACCTTGCCGACATGATGATTAGTCTCCAGATGCGGGGATGTCACAATATCAACTTTGTAACACCCTCCCACGTGGCGCCACAGATACTTGAGGGACTTATCATTGCCGTCGAACGCGGCCTCAAGGTGCCCCTCGTCTACAACACAGGCGGATACGATAAGATTGAAACATTAAAGATTCTGGAAGACGTCTTTGACATCTATATGCCTGACTTCAAGTTCTGGGAAGCAAGGTGGTCTGAAAAATTCTGCAAAGCCCCTGATTACAGGAAAATAGCCGCAGCAGCGATAAAGGAGATGCACCGCCAGGTGGGTGACCTGCTCATCGATGAGTCAGGTATTGCAGAAAGAGGGCTGCTGGTGCGGCACTTGGTCATGCCTAACGACGTTTCGAATACGAAGGAGGTCATGACATTTCTTGCCGACAAAATTTCTGAAGACACTTATGTAAATGTGATGGATCAGTACCATCCCTGCGGAAAGGCAACGCTGGACCCAGCAATCAATCGCCGTCTTACGAGGAAGGAATATGTTGAGGCCGTCCGCCGGACCAGGGAGGCAGGCATTCACAGACTGGATTCCTGGCGCTGAAGAAAGAACCCGAGAGCCGTTTGAGAAAAGTGCGTAACAAAAAGCCGCATCGGGATGGTCAGCCTTCCTTGTTTTGCAGGTAGTCTCTCATCCCCTTGATGCTGTTGACGGAAAATATCTTTTCACGGGACTGCACATCTTTAGGAAGGGCGCCGTAGGTGGATAACCCCCTGTCATTTTTCAACAGGTCCGCGTAAACGCTTTCCTCGAAGGGTTCGCTTCCCATTCGGTGGTGTTTCTCCACTGTAGCGAGCCAGTTGTCCAGCTGGTTGAGGGCCGTGTCAAATATATTCTTTACGTCCTGCCTGTAACCGTAATGTCCGAAGCAGACATGAGAAACGCTGAGGGAGGCCGCCCTTTCCAGGGAATTACGGTAGATCTCATAGATGAAGGGAGGCGGTGTGGCGATACGCAGATACAGCCCCTGGTCCAGGGGATAGTTTATTCCCGCTGCTTCTCCCAGAAATAGGAGATTCCCTATCTGATAGCAGAGGTGGCTCGGCGCATGACCCGGAGTTTCGAAGATGTCGATTGTAAGGCCGCCCGCCTCGATCGGATTCTTATAGCTGATGTTTCGTTCGGGAATCGCGGCAATCCCACCGTACACGTCCGCCACCTTCCCTAGGAAGCTGCGTGAACCTTCCCAGAGCTTCGTAGGATCAATCATGTGGCGAATCCCCTTGGGATGGCAGATGACCATGGCATCCGGATAATAATCTACCAGGAGCCCCGCGCCTCCTGCATGGTCAATGTGGATGTGCGTAAGCAGGATATAATCGAGCTTCTTCACGGCAAGTTCTTTTAAAGCCTCAACGAGAACGGGAATGGTGGAGCGGGGACCCGGATCGACGAGGACGGTCAGGCCGTCCTGCCTGTATATCCAGCTGTTGAGGAAATTGTAAAATCCCTCCAAGGGCTGGTCCAGATCCACGATGTAGAGATCTTTCATGGGTTCATGTGTCGCCATCTCCCCCTCCTTATATATATAAGAGTCCATTTTGGGGCATTTCCCCCTCGTTCAAGTTCTTCCGGGAAGGACCTGACTTGCGTTAAGGCCTTATTAATATACTATATTTTGCATTAATGCAAAGGGTTGCCGCTCAGAAAATTCAAAACCACGGAGTTGAATTCCTCGGGTCTTTCGAAATTCGGCATATGGCCGCACCTCTCAAATATATAAAGGTGGGAGTCCGGTATCTTTTCCCTGGCAAAACATGCATGGCTGACAGGAAAGAGGCGGTCCTCCCTCCCCCAGATAATGAGGGTCGGAATCCGTATCTTATCGAGGTTATTTATGACGGGGTCGAGGACATCCGGGCGCGCACCGCGGATGGTCGCGCAGGCGCGGAGGACATTGAGAATGGACTTTACTGCCCCCAGAGAAAAATTAAGCTCAAAATGGATGTCTATCAACTCGTCGGTGATGACAGCGGGATCGTACACCAGTTGTCTCAACACGAAGGCCACGCCTGAGCGGGACGGCATTACCATCGATTCGCCAAGTATGGGGACTGTCGCAAGCCGCATCACCAAGGGCATCTCCCTGCCGAGACCGGCGCTGTCCACAAGCACCAGCTTCTGCACGCTGCCGGGGAACCGGAGTTGGTGCATGAGAACTATACCGCCCCCTAAGGACTGTCCTACGAGGCAGGCATCCTTTATATCAAGTGCCGTCATGAAATCATTGATGAAGTCCGCCATGTACGACGGCGAATATTCCACTTTTGGCTTGTCGGAGCGGCCGAAACCGACTATGTCGGGGACATATACACGGTATCTCTTTGGCAAGTGCGGAAATATTATGCATCCAGATATCCGCAGATGCGCCGAGCCCGTGGATGAGAATCATATTCGAGCCCTTATCCCCTTCTGCCCAGTAACGTGTATTGACGTCACCGATCTTGATGTATCTGTCCTGCGGCATGATCATATTTCAGGCGTATATTGCTGTATCTGCTGGCGGGGGAAACATGTGCTGCAAAAGACCTCGGAACATTTTCCGAACGTGAAAATCAATGGTTCTGGAGAAATGGGAATAAAGCAATCCGGATGTTCATCTCTTGTCTAAGAGTGTCTCGATCACCGTGTCTATGGCGAAGTACTTTCTGGTCAATACCCTTCCATCCCGATTGATGAGGACCATCGCCGGTATGCCCGTAATATCGTAGGCGCCTGCCACACGTCCTTTTTCATCCAAGAGCGTTCTGTAGGGGATCTGGTTTTTTGCGGCAAACTGTGACACTCTGTTTTTGGGTTCCTCAATGTCGATACACACTACCTCAAGTCCGCGCTTGCCGTAGGTCCCATAAATATCTTTGTAGTGAGGTATCTCGGAACGGCAGGTAGGACACCAAGTTGTGAGAAAAATCAGGAGCACCGGCTTGCCCTTCGCGTCGCTGAGCTTGAAGTCCACGCCTGCTAAGTCTTTCAGGATGAAATCGGGCGCGGCAGAATCCGACATATTTCGCCCAGTGACAGGCTGCTCACTTTCGGAGCATGAAAGAGCTGACGATAATACGATGGCAACCAGTCCTGCGATCAGTAAATGGAAAAGCCTGCCTCTTATCCCCACAATAGAATCCTTCATATCCACAGCATTCCCGCCTGGATGAGGAAATACTCTCCCACTGCCAGCAGTATCCATCCGGATATATGGCTTACCCTGGTCATCCACATGCCGGATTTTGGCAGGCTGGTCAAAAGTCCGGCGAAGGTTCCCAGTATTATAAGCAATGTTCCCATTCCGAAAGCAAAGATAAAAAAGAGGCTCATTCCGAAGACAACATTCTGGCTGGTTGCCACAAAACTCAAGAGCACCGCAAGCACCGGGGTGGTGCAGGGACCCATGACTAGACCCGAGATGGCGCCGACGAGAAAGCTGCCTACTACCCCTTTTCTCTTTGGCTGTGCTTTTGCCAGGAAGGCCGGCACACGGATGGGCAGGACGAAGACTTCAAGCATCGATAATCCCATGAGAATGCAGATATTGGCCACGATGAAGAGCATCCATGGATTCGTCTGCAACTGTCCGAATAATTTGCCCGTCAAGGCGGCAATGGCAGCGAGGATAGTGTAAGTGACGGACATGCCCAAGACATAGACAATGGAAAGCAACAGTCCCTTCGCCCTGGAACCGCTGCTGTGGGCACCGATAAAAGCGATTGTAATGGGTATCATGGGGTACATGCAGGGCGTGAAACTCATCAAGACGCCACCCAGGTAGGCGGCCGCATATGCCAGGACGAAAGACCCGTGGAGATAAACGGAGAGTCCCTCAATAAAATTTTCCATTATTTCTTTCCTGTAAAAGGCCTGGCAATAAGCCTTTGCATCAATTAAACTCTAAACTAAGGTAAAGTAGCATATTAACTATTAAAGATCAAACATATACAAACAGTCGCCCACCCTGTTCCTGGATATCCCGTGGGCGGCGGCAATCATGGACAACAAGGCGGCGAATGATTGATATGAGCAACTAAAACGGCGCCGTTTAAGAGGCACCGGTTGGATTTACGGAAGATACTTATTGCTTGCTCTGTTTTCACAAAAGGTATATACAGCTATCGACTTGCAGAAACAGATGTGAAGGAGAATTAGTTTGCATGGCTAAGATGTTGAGGGATGCTTTGAAGACTATAGAGAAATACAAGAGCATAACTCCCCACTATGGGGAGCTGCTGGATATCCTCGGGGAAATTTTAATCCTCAGGGAAGAATACCGGCGCAAGATGAAAAAGGTGATCTTTCCGATTGATGAGGGGCTCATGGAAACGAAAATAACCGGCGGCTTGCCGCTGATCGATTTTTCCGCCGGCACGTTTGACCTCACGGAACCTAGACAATACTTTACTGCACTCCTGGAAATTGCGGAAAAGCGGGCTCCCGGTGAGACAAAAGAAGTCCTCCAGATGATTCAGGACGGGAGCTTCAATTTTGAAAAAATGATTTCCGATTCCTTCAATTCAATTCAGGACGATGATTTAGCTGAAGAGATTGACGACGATGTGATTGATCTTGTCGATCTGTTCCTCGAAGAGAGTCTGAGGCCGGCGCTGGAAAAGGTTGTGGAGAAGTACGGGAAAAGCATTGCCAAGTCCGGATGGGCAGAGGGCTATTGTCCGATCTGCGGCAAAGAGCCGAAGATCGGAGAGATAAGAGAGGAAGAGGGGAGGCGCTTTCTTTTCTGTACACAATGCGGATTTGAGTGGCGTTTCATGCGCATCAAATGCCCATTCTGTGGCAATGAGGAGCAGCAAACGCTGGCCTACTTCAGCATCGAGGGAGAGGAAAGATACCGGGTTGATGTCTGTAATGAGTGCAAGCGCTATATAAAGACGGTTGACTTCAGAGAAACAAGGGAAGAGGCTAATCTCGATGTAGAGGATATTGCTACGTTGCATCTTGATATGCTTGCCAATGAAGAGGGGTACGAATAAAACCGCAGTGTGTGCGCATGTATGAATGACCGTGACATAAGTAAAGTCATTCACCTCCTGGAGAAAGAGGTCGCTAAATGGGAACTCCCGATAGTATCCTCCCTAGCCGAGGAGCATAGGGGTCCCTTCCCAATCCTTATATCAACAATCCTGAGTCTGAGAACGAAGGATGAAGTAACCGCGAAAGCTGCGGAACGCCTCCTGGCATTGGCCAGGACCCCGGAGGAAATGTTAAAACTCTCCGAAGGGAAAATCATCAAAGCAATTTATCCTGTCGGTTTTTACCGGACAAAAGCTAAAACGATCCTTTACATATCGAAAGAACTGATAGAACGTTTTCATTCACGGGTTCCCGATACAATCGAGCAGTTGCTCACCCTGAAGGGTGTGGGTAGGAAGACGGCTAACCTTGTTGTGGCTCTTGGATATAATAAGGAGGGTTTGTGCGTTGACACGCATGTCCACAGGATATCGAATCGCCTGGGGTACGTGAAAACCAAAACCCCTGACGAAACAGAATATGCCCTGAGAAAAAAGCTGCCATCAAAATACTGGCTCCGTTATAATACTTTGATGGTTGCCTTCGGTCGGCATGTCTGTGTCCCCATCTCCCCGTTCTGCAGCAGATGCCTTGTCTTTGCTCACTGTGACAGGGTCAACGTCGTAAGAAGCAGATAGATGAAAAAGAGCAGCCGGGTTGCCTCAGCACATATGTTTTTTTGCAGCTAATTTTCTGAAGCTTGAGTAAGGAGGTATGTCATGGGAGTAAAGGTTGCGATTAATGGTTTCGGCAGGGTTGGAAGGAGTCTCGTCCGCGCGTGCTCGGGTTGTGAAGATATTGATATCGTTGCCGTCAATTCACGGGCCAAGCCGGAGATTCTCGTTCATCTCCTCAAATATGATTCAGTCCATGGCAAGTTCAAGGGTGATGTCTCCTTAGACGGCGACGCCATGGTGGTCGACGGCAGGAGAATAGCCATAACTACCGTCACTTCGAATCTGGCGGATCTGCCCTGGAAAAAGCTGGGCGTCGAGATGGTCCTGGAATCAACCGGGAAATTCCGCAAGAAGGATGAAGTGGCTGGTCATCTTACTGCCGGAGCGAAAAAGGTGATCATCGCAGCACCCGGGAAAGGTGTTGACGGCACCTTTGTCATGGGAGTCAATGAAGAGCAATATAACCCCAGTAAACATCACATCGTATCCAATGCGTCTTGCACGACAAACTGTCTTGCGCCCGTTGCCAAGGTTCTTAATGACGAGTTCAAGATCGTCAAGGGTTTCATAACAACGGCGCATGCCTATACGATGGACCAGAGGCTTCTGGACGGGTCCCATAGTGACCTGCGCAGGGCCAGGGCTGCCGCTGTCTCGATTGTTCCAACATCAACGGGAGCTGCTCAGGCTGTGGGTCAGGTGATTCCGGACCTGAAGGGCAAGCTAGACGGCGTCGCGCTCCGTGTCCCCGTGCACAATGTATCAATCGTAGACCTGGTAGTGGAAGTGTCGCGGCCCGTTACGGTGAACGAGGTGAACGCCGCGATGAAGGCGGCGTCGGAAGGCAAATTGAAGGACATCCTCCTCTACTGCGAGGAAGAACTCGTCTCCGTAGATTTTACGAGCAGCCCTTATTCGGCAATCTTTGATGCGCCGCTCACGAATGTAATCGCCGGGACACTTGTCAAGGTGTTTGCCTGGTATGACAATGAGATCGGGTACGCCTGCAGGATGAGAGACCTTGCCATCCACATGGCGAGAAAAGGCATGGGAAAATAGAATGAGACGGCCGATCATCGCAGGCAACTGGAAGATGCACAAGACCGTCCGGGAGTCTGTGGAATTCGCGCGTCAATTGATGATTGCCTACGCCGGATCCCCGGACAGGCGTGTTGTTGTCGCCCCGCCCTTTACCTCCCTTTATGCCGTTGCGGAGGTGCTTATGGGATCGGGGATTCATCTTGCCGCCCAGAATCTCCATGATAAACCGGCAGGCGCATTTACAGGGGAGATATCTGCGGGAATGCTCGTAGACGCCGGATGTGAATACGTCATCGTGGGTCATTCAGAGCGCCGGACTCTCTTTGGCGAAAGGGATGCTGTGATCAACAGAAAGCTCAGGGCTGCAATCTCTCTTGATCTCCGGCCCATATTCTGTATCGGCGAGACCCTGGAGGAGCGGGAGGCAGGCCGCACTTTTGCCGTACTCGAAAGACAGATAAAAGAAGGATTGAATAATTTCACGGCCGATGATATAAAACCAGTTGTAATGGCCTATGAACCCGTCTGGGCGATAGGAACCGGCAGGACTGCCACGCCTGAGCAGGCCCAGGAAGTGCATGCATATATTCGCACCGTTATGGGAAAAGCTTATGGTGATACGCTGGCAGGGTTGCTCAATATAATTTACGGGGGAAGCGTTAATCCCGGCAATATCGGCGGCCTTATGGCCCAGCCGGACATCGACGGCGCCCTGGTAGGGGGTGCAAGTCTCGATGTCGAAAGTTTTGCCAGGATCATACAATATTAACCAGCAGACCTTCTGTCATTGCAAGGCAATCACAGATCGGTCATTCCGAACGAATATCAGGAACTTTTTTAGGAGATCTTTAACGTGCAAATATTAATTACGATACTGCATGTTGCAGTAAGTGTCATCTTGATTCTCGTCGTTCTCCTTCAGGCAGGCAAAGGGGCAAATATGGGGGCGGTCTTTGGCGGCTCAAGCCAGACCGTCTTCGGAAGCAGCGGCCCAGGAAGCTTTTTAGGAAAGATGACATCCGTTGTTGCTGCCGTCTTCATGCTTACATCTCTCGCCCTTTCATACTCGGCAACTCATAAGGCGTCGTCAGTCATGGAAAAAGCGGCGCAGCAGCAGACGGCGCCGGCAGAAAAAGCGCCGTTGCCGCCAGTACAGAATGCGCCGGCAGGGCAGCAGAAATAGAGACACAACGCCTACAATACAAGACAACTGCCGAGGTGGTGGAACATGGTAGACACGCTATCTTGAGGGGGTAGTGGACAAAATCCGTCCGGGTTCAAGTCCCGGCCTCGGCACCACTAAAGAAATCGGGGGGTTAGTTCAGAAATTGAATTAGCCCCTTTTCATTTTCAGGGGCTTGGTCAACACTCTTTAGAAAGCCGTCCATTTGGTCACAGCTTTTCCCGTACTTATACTTGACATTTAGACGTCTAAATGGTAAATACAGTTCCCATGATTAAGCGAACGTTTTGGATAAAACGGATTCAAGAGGCTTGGGAAAAGCGACCGATTGTGTGGCTGTCGGGAGTCCGCCGAGCAGGGAAGACAACTATAGCCCGAATGTTTCCCAAAGCAGCCTATCAAAATTGCGATCTGCCGTCGGTAGTGCGCCAATTAGTCGATCCGGAACCTTTCTACGACAGCCTCGATAAAGGGGCGGTTGTTATCTTTGATGAAATCCACCGTTTAGAGGATCCGAGCCACCTATTGAAAATCGCGGCAGATGCCTATCCGCACTTGAAAGTGCTCGCAACAGGCTCTTCCACGCTGGCGGCAACGAAGAAATTTCGCGATAGCCTGACAGGGCGAAAGCACATGATCTATTTGCCGCCGGTGCTCTGGAGCGAATGCATAGACAACTTCAATATAAAAGAACTGGACCGGCGATTACTCCATGGAGGACTGCCGGAACCCTTGCTTTCGGACACGAAGGCGGCAGCCTTTTTTTCGGAGTGGATGGATAGTTTTTATGCCCGGGATATTCAGGAGCTTTTCAGCATCCGCAACCGGACCGGCTTCATGAGGTTATTGCATTTGTTGTTTCGACAAAGTGGGAGTCTGATGGATTATACCAATCTGGCTCGCTTAAGTGAATTAAGCAGGCATACGGTTAGGGCTCACGTAGAAGCCATGGGCATTGCCCATGCGGTATTCTTGCTTTCTCCGTTTCAGGGAGGGGGCCGCCGCGAAATTACGCGCAGACCTAAATGCTACGCCTTTGATACGGGGTTTGTGACGTTCGTCAAAGGTTGGGATACTATTCGTGACGACGATCGCGGTCTCTTGTGGGAACATCTGGCACTCGATATGCTGCGAACACTGGTCGACGATCACAATGTGCTTTACTGGCGGGACAAATCAGGACGCGAGGTAGACTTTGTGGTCAGAGGCCAGGGGCAACAAGCAGATGCCATTGAGTGCAAAATCAATCCTGATCACTTTGATCCTGCCAATCTTATGGTATTTCGATCGCTCTATCCTGAGGGGAAAAATTATGTTCTAAGTCCCAATATTAAAACCGCTTATCAACGTCGCTATGAAAAACTCCTGATTCACTTTATCTCGGTGGATCATCTCCTTAAGATAAGAGAGAAGGGCTGGAGATAGGATCAAGAAGGATACTTGGGTTCATTTTGGATCATTTCGTTGATGTTAAATGAATATATTGAACTTAGTGGATTTATCCAACAGGCCAACATCCTTTGTTTTTATTGAAGGTCCGCCCGATAGAAACTATACGTTCTTGATGAGGGCGAAGAGAACACGGTCGACAATATCGATGAGGCGCTTGAAATGCCCGCCGTGACTCATTGCAGGGCCGAAGAGCTCCAGCCTCAGGCTGTTTATCTCGGGATCTGCGCACTCCAGAGGTGAGAGGGCGGCCGTATTCATGTAGAACCTCTCTTTGATCAAAAGGCCCTTCGCCTTCTCCACGAACGGGATCAGTTGATCCCTGATTTCCGATATTTCCTCTCTCAGGCGCGACAAATCGAGCGAAGTTGTGTGTGCCTGCCCGCCGTAGCGGCCCATGAGCTTCCCGATTTCCTCCGTCATCGCGGCCAGCGTGCCGCATTCCAAACCCCGCACGCCCCGGCGCCACTGAAGGAGCAGGGGGTTGCGCCAATGCCAGAGGGAGTTTCTTGAGCCTATGGAGATCAGGTCTGAAACGGCTATCCTAATTTCGTCGAAGACCTCATGAAATTCTGCTGAGCTTCGGGAGAGGCCGCTTTTGCGAGCGCGCCTTCTTCACGGGAGATTCTGAAGGCCAGCCTGGCGCCAGATAGTCCCAGAGGTTTTTCAATACGAAAGCGCCGTTTCGGTCTCCCGGCGTATCGAAATGGATGAGCGACAGCAAAACTTTGCCTCGGCCAAATTGCCCCTCCAGGACAGCAGGCTCTCTATGCAGACGCGCCGGGTCGAGAAGAATCCCGTAGCGCGCCTCGAGGGCCGGCCATCCTATGACCCGCCCTGCGGCTACGGAGATATCAGAGCTGAAGGCATCAGGCAGCACTTCTTCATAGGAGGCAAGGACGCTCGCCTTTTGACCTGCCGCCCGGAGCTGCGAAGGCCACCATGCAGAAAAGACGGGCACATCAATCCCCTGCCAGATCGTATGACCGGTCAATCGAAGTCGGACGGGACCGCTCAACTGGGAACCCTTTCTGCCGTGGGCTTCCTCCCTATGGGCATAAGACCGATACCGTCTTCCGTGGCCATCCCCGCGCCCCCGCAGATTCCCAGATAGCTCCCGCCCTCCTCGACGAAACGCCGTATCTCTTCCTGTCCCCGCTCCCCCAGGGCGATGAGCTTCTGTCGACGCCCAACCGCCGGGGACATACAGCATACGGTAACTGGAAAGCGCCCCCTGGCGGATCTCTTCTGACCGGAGCAACATCAAAAGGCAAACCGGCCTCCGCGAGAGCCTGACGGGCCATTAGTCCCCAGGCGAACGATTCATCCCAGAGCAGGGCACATGCCTTCTTCGAAACACCTTTTTGCCGGAGCTGAGTCCCGGTAGTTCTTTCGGCCATAGGCCTTTCCTGTGGATGATCTCTCCCGGCACTGGTCTCCCGGAGATTCTTCATATTCTGCTTAATGAACAGCCGCTCAAAAGGAAATCGTTTAAATAAAATCAGAGTGTTGCAAATGAGAACCCCTAAGCGACAAGTACAGTTGCGGTCAAAGAAAATCTTGACAGACTATATAATTCTATCTACCATGAAGTTGTAAATCCTGTCCATCCGAACCCTTAAATAATGAGTGCATAAACAATGACAAAGAAACAAGTTGTCTTATTAGAAAGGAGGATGTCATGAGCGGTAAAGAATTCGAAAAATTGTGGAAGACAGAAGACTGGTGGTCCGTGTGGCTCGGTCTCGGCATCGTGTTCCTCGCGATCTTCACCTTCTGGGCCGGCGGGTCTATCAAGGGCTGGGTCGTCATTCCGGCCAAACTGACTGAATTCAGCAAGGTATGGGCGGACCTGGCAAAGAATGTAACGGGATACCTTGCATCATCTTTCTCCTCTTCGGTTCGGTATTCAGCGTATCCATGGCCATCATGGGTCACAAACTGAAACAGTTCATACCCGGATTCATCATTCTTTTTGTCGGTTCCTGGGCCATCTTCTATCTCGCCGGCTGGAAGCTGATGGAGGATCTCAATCATGGAAGCGCCCCTGCTGGCCCTCATTATCGGGCTCATCATCTCCAACGTGGTGAAGATCCCCGCCTGGATGAAAGTCTCCCTGCGAACGGAATATTACATCAAGACCGGTATCGTCCTTCTCGGTGCGACCCTTCCCCTGACCATGATCATCACGGCCGGCCCCGTCGCCATGCTCCAGGCAACCATCGTGTCCGTAGTCACCTGGCTCACGATCTACCTGGCAGCGACGAAGATTTTCAAGCTCGAACCCAAGTTCGGGGCGGTCCTGGGCGCCGGCGGCGCCGTCTGCGGTGTCTCCGCTTCCATCGCGGTGGGTGGCGCGGTAAAGGCAAAGAACGAACACATCTCGATCTCCATTGCCGTGGTCACGGTCTGGGCCATCGTCATGATCTTTATCCTGTCCTTTGTCATGAAGCAGGTCGTTCCGGGAACAATCTCCCCGGGGTGGCCGGAGCCATCGTCGGCACATCGGAATTTGCCGATGCCGCCGGTTTCGCCGTTGCCGCCGAACTGGCGACCCGTTTCGGCGAGGCGCCGATCCACACGTTCACCCTGATGAAGGTCATCGGCCGGGACATCTGGATCGGGATCTGGGCCCTCATCCTGTCCGTTGTGTCGGTCATGTACTGGGAAACCAGCGAAGGCGAAAAGAAGGCAACCGTGGGCGCCGGTATCATCTGGGAGCGTTTCCCCAAGTTCGTCCTCGGATTCCTGGCGGCTTCCCTCATCATGAGCTTTGTCTCCACCATGGTGCCGGCTGACTTATCTCGGGCAAGGCGAACCTGGAGGGGAAGTACAAGGGCAAGGACTACAAGGCGGATTTCTCGCAGTACCAGGTACCCCCGCAGTATGCCGATCGCATCAAGATTGATACGGCGAAAGGGGCAGCCACGGTCAAGGGCGAGCTTTCCGACGAGGATCTGAAAGTCCTGACGACCGGCGCCACACCGGAGCAGGCGATCGTGTTCACTCAGCTTGTCGCCAGCTCGAGCTGGTTTAACAGGGTATTGAACCCCAACGTGATCTCGCCGATCAAGAAGCTCCGTTCCTGGGCCTTCGTGTTCTGCTTCCTCTGCATCGGCCTCTCGACCCGTTTTGCGGAGCTGGCCCACTTCGGGTTGAAGCCCTTCTGGGCCTTCACGATCGGGGTCATCGTCAATGTTCCGCTGGGCATCGTTCTGTCCGCAATAGCGTTCAAGGATTACTGGATGAAAATCGGATGATCAAGAATAAGGAGGTAACATTCATGGCAAAATCAGATACGCCCCTTCTGGACCAGCTGGAAGGGGGAAAATGGCCAAGCTTCGTCGACGACATGAAGCAGGCTGCCAAGAAAAAGCCCATGGCCAAGGATCTTCTGCGGCAGCTGGAGCTTTCCTATAAAGACAAAATCGGCCACTGGAAACACGGCGGCATCGTCGGCGTCAAGGGCTACGGCTCCGGCGTCATCGGCCGGTACTCGGACTGCCCGGACGAGTTCCCCAATGTACAGGCCTTTCACACGCTGCGGGTGAATCATCCGACGGGGTGGTTCTACAAGACCGAAGCCCTGCGCAATCTCTGCGACGTGTGGGACAAACACGGCAGCGGGCTCACGAACATGCACGGCTCCACCGGCGATATCATTCTCCTGGGGACCACAACGGATCACCTCCAGGCCTGCTTCGACGATCTCTCGGCAAAGGGCTTTGACCTCGGCGGCTCCGGCTCGGCCTTGCGGACGCCCAGCGCCTGCGTGGGACCGGGGCGCTGCGAGTGGGCCTGCATCGACAGCCTCGATACCTGCTACAACATCACCATGAGCTTCCAGGACGAGATTCACCGCCCCATGTTCCCCTACAAGTTCAAGATCAAGATCGCGGCCTGCCCCAATGACTGCGTCGCCTCCATCGCCCGGTCGGACCTGGCCATCATCGGCACCTGGAAGGGGGATATCCCGATCGACCAGAAGGAAGTGGCGGCCTACGCCGCTGCGGGCCTCGACATCCAGAGGGAGGTCTGCAACCTCTGCCCGACGAGATGCATGGTGTAGAACGGCAAGGAACTGAAGATCTACGACGAGGACTGCACCCGCTGCATGCACTGCATCAACCTGATGCCGAAGGCCCTGCGGCCGGGAGACCAGAAAGAGGCGCCACGCATCCTCATCGGCGGCAAGGCCCCCATCGTGGAGGGGGCGCTCCTGTCCTGGGTCATCGTGCCCTTCATGAAACTGGAACCCCCTTACACAGGAACTGAAGGATCTGATCCTCAAGATCATAGACTGGTGGAGTGAAAACGGCAAGTCGCGCGAACGGGTCGGCGAACTGATCAAGCGCGTGGGCATGAGGATCTTCCTGCGGGCCGTCGGACTGCCCGCGGTGCCCCAGATGGTCAAGGCCCCCAGGACAAATCCCTATGTCTTCTTCTGGCCCGAAGATATCCAGAAAAAGGAGGTGAAGTGATATGCCAACCGATATCGGACCCCCTGACTATAAGACCATGCTCCCTCCCATGATTCAGCGCAATTACGGGAAGTGGCGCTATCACGAAATCCTCCAGCCCGGTGTGATGGTGCACGTCGGCGAAACGGGAGAGTCGCTCTACACGGTGCGCGCGGGATCGCCGCGGCTGCTTTCGACGGACCACATCCGGGAGATCTGCGATATCGCCGAGAAGTACTGCAACGGCTATCTGCGTTTCACGAGCCGCAACAACATCGAGTTCCTCCTCGAGGACAAGGCGAAAGTAGCCCCTCTGCTGGCGGAGCTGGCCCAGAAGAAATACCCTGTCGGCGGGATCGGACACGCCATATCGAATATCGTCCACACCCAGGGGTGGGTGCACTGCCACACGCCGGCGACGGACGCCTCTGGCCCCGTCAAGGCGTTGATGGAAGAGATCTACGAGTATTTCGTGACGATGAAGCTGCCCAACCATGTGCGGATCGCCCTGGCCTGCTGCCTGAACATGTGCGGCGCCGTCCACTGCTCCGACATCGCCATCCTCGGCATCCATCGGACGGTCCCCAAGCCGGACAATACCCGTGTCCCGAACCTCTGTGAAATCCCGACCACGGTGGCCTCCTGTCCGACGGGCGCCATCCGCGGGGATATGAAGAACAAGACCGTCACGCGTCAACAACGAGAAGTGCATGTACTGCGGGAACTGCTACACGGTCTGCCCGGCCATGCCCATTGCCGATCCCGACAACGACGGGATTTCCATCTGGGTGGGAGGCAAGGTCTCCAATGCCCGCAGCAAACCCATGTTTTCCAAGCTGGCGATCCCCTATCCTGCCGAACAACCCGCCGCTGTGGCCGGAAACCGTTGCCGCTGTGAAGAACATCATCGAGGTCTACGCAAGCAATGCCAGGAAGCACGAGCGAGTCGGCGAGTGGATCGAGCGCGTCGGCTGGGAGCGTTTCTTCAACCTGACGGGCATCCCCTTCACGGACAAGCACATCGATGATTTCGACCTGGCGACGGAAACGTTCCGGTCATCGACGCAGTTCAAATGGAGGTAACCATGAGCGAGGATCTGAAAGCGAGGGTCCTTGAGGCGTTCTGCCAGAGATCGAAGGGCGACAAGAAGATGTTTTACATCCGCGACGTCATCAAGTGGTTTCCCGATGAAGACCGGCATGCCGTCCAGGATGTCGTGAAGGCCCTCATCGACGAGGACGCAGTGAAGTACTGGTCGAGCGGAAGCACGACCTATCTTGTGTTGGCGGAATGTTATCCGAAGGAATAGCGGTGGTGGCTTGCGTGGGTGATAGAGCATGAGCCGATCCTGTCCCCGGCTGGTTATTGGGGCCTTACGCGGCAGCGCCGGCAAGACGACGCTCTCTGTGGCGTTGGCTGCGGCGCTCTACTAAACGCGGCGTCAGTGTGATCCCTTTCAAGAAAGGACCGGATTATATCGATGCAGCCTGGCTTGCCCTGGCGGCTGCGACCTCTTGCTACAACCTGGATACCTTCTTGATGGGACGGATACAGGTCGCCCGCTCCTTCTCGCGTCATGCCTCTTCGGATGCCATTTCGCTGATCGAAGGGAACCGGGGACTTTACGACGGAGCGAATGCAGGAGGAGAACACAGCACGGCCGAGCTGGCCAAACTTATCAAGGCGCCGGTGGTCCTCGTGATCGACTGCGACAAAGTAACGCGGACAGCGGCCGCCATGGTTCTCGGGTGCCAGCGCTTCGATCCGGAGGTGGATATCCGGGGATGTGATCCTCAACCGGGTGGCAGGAAACCGCCACGCCGCGATTGTTCGCAGGTCGGTAGAAGACCACTGCGGTATTTCCGTTCTCGGCACCGTGCCCAGGATGGCGGATATCCCTTTTTCGGAAAGACATCTCGGGTTGATCCCGCCCCAGGAACACGACCGGATCCAGTCAGGCACTTGCAGAAGGCGGCAGATATCGCCGAAAATTACCTGGATCTGGAAGGTCTGATACAGATCGCCAAAAGCGCTCCGCCGTGGGAGGATCTTTCGTTTCCGGAGGTCATTCGTGCAGATGAGCCGGAAGAACCGGTGACCATCGGCGTGATCAGGGACAGGGCCTTTCAGTTCTATTACCCGGAAAACATCGAGGCACTCGTCGAGAGAGGGAGCCAGGGTCATAGAAGTCAGCGCCATCAGCGAGGAAAAGCTGCCTCCCGTGGATGCCCTCTATATCGGGGGCGGTTTTCCGGAGACGCAGGCCGGGCTTCTTGCCGACAATGAGGCCTTTCGCCGCTCGCTGCGGGATGCGGCAGAGGAGGGGCTTCCGATCTATGCCGAATGCGGCGGCTTCATGTTCCTTGGGGAATCGCTGACTGTCGGCGATAGGACATTATCCCATGGTCGGCTTCCTGCCCATCTCCTTCGGGATGGAGAAGCGCCCGCAGGGGCATGGATACACCGTTCTGCATGTAGAAGAGGAAAATCCCTTTTTCCCTGTCGGGACGGAGATTAAGGGCCATGAGTTTCATTACTCCCGGATCCTCTCCCGGAAAGATGATGAGGGACATCTGGCTTTCCGGGTCAAGCGGGGAATCGGCATGGACGGCAAGAGAGACGGGCTCTGCCGGAAAAATGTGCTGGCCACTTTCACCCATCGTACATGCCCTGGGAACGCGGGAGTGGGCGGAAGGCATCGTCCGCAGCGCAAGAAAATTCCGCGCCGGCAGGAAGGATAGTAGCCTCTTCGGGAAGCCGGAAGCAGGCCAAGCAGTAATAAGAAGTATTCAAACATATATTTAGAAAGTATAGCACGATAGGAGGTTTCAAGCATGCCCCAGATAGAACTGGCAGGGAAGACGTATGAGGTGGATGAAGACGGGTTCCTTCAGGAACTGGACAAGTGGAGTGAGGAGTTCGCCCAGGCCTATGCGAAAAATGAAGGCATCGAGGGGCCATTGACGGAAGAACACTGGAAGATTATCAACTATCTGCGGGATTATTTCCAGAAGTTCGGCATCGCGCCCATGATCCGCAAGCTCTGCAAGGACAACGGCATCGATATGAAGAAGCTCTACGAGCTCTTTCCGACAGGGCCTGCCAAAGGGGCCTGCAAGCTGGCCGGACTTTCGAAACCGACCGGGTGCGTCTGATGCAAGAGCAACGGATCGGCGATCGCCCAGCCGAATGTTAGGGATCGATGCGCCGGTCATCCTGTCCGGGAAGACGATGACAGGATCAGAGTTCATCGCCGTGTCTTTCCCTATATCGCCGTCGCGCTTTTCCTGCTGGGGACGGCATGGCGGTTTGTACGCTGGCTGTCGCCTGCCGGCCCACGTGAAATGGACATTATACCCGGTGCCGGAAGGACTCACGGGCCAGTTGAGGTACATGGCGAAGGAGATGTTCACCTTCGAGACCCTCTACAAATTCAACCGCCGCCTCTGGTTCGGGTCGTTCTCTATGCACATGGCGATGGTGGGGGCTGTGCGTTTTTTTCATCCTGTACCTTTCCGGATGGTCAACAGAAGTTCACCGTACAGGTTTGCCTCTGGCTCATCGTGATTGCCGTGCAATCTATATCATCGGACTGCGGATCTACGATAAGAACCTCAGGCTGCTTTCAAACTTCGAGGAATTCTTCAATCTTGCCTTTCTGGCAGGTGTCGCTGCGGCAGGACTCGCGGCCTCGGTGCCTCATGCTCCCGTTTCTCTCCGCCTGTACTTTCTGGGTTTGATCGAATTCCAGCCCGATGCGTCATTCCTCTCCATGGTTCATCTTCTGGCCGTCTTTCTGGGAGGACTTTTCTTGATCTATCTGCCCTTGAGCAAAATGATCCATTACGTCTCCAAGTACTTCACCTATCACCACATCAACTGGCAGAAAGAATGACAGCAGAGCAGATATGACCGAAGAGAACGAGCAGAGCCAGGAGACAGACCCCAAATACCCCTACCGCAGCGAGAAGCTCCTTCCGCGCGAGGAACGGGTGGTGCGTTTTCTCGAGACCCTCCAGGAGGTCCTGGGAGCGAAGATCTACAACCTGCCCCTGGAGACGTATCTCGGCACCTGCGCCAAGTGCAACAACTGCGCCGAGCAGTGCCAGGTCTATCAGACCTCGCGGGATCAGCGGGATCTGCCCGCCTGGCGGTCCGATCTGCTCCGGAAGGTATACAAGAAATACTTCACCACCTCGGGAAAGCTCTTCGGCAAGCTCGTGGGGGCAGAGGCGCTTACGGAGGAGGACATCGACAACATGGTGGACGCCTTCTACCGGTGCACCATGTGCCGGCGCTGCGGCGTCAACTGCCCGTTGGCCGTCGATAATGCCCTGATCACGCGGATCGGCCGGGTTATACTGGAGAGGCTCGGTTTCGTCCCCACGAATATGACCGTGAGCACCAGGGCGCAGCTCGGCGAGATAGGCAATACGTCCGCCATTCCCAAGGCGGCCTTCATAGATACCCTCGATTTTCTCGAAGAGGAGTTGCGGGACGAGACAGGCATCGCCATCCCCATCCCCCGCGACGTGGAAGGCGCTGAGTTTTTCTTTGCCGCTCCGGTGAGCGACTACATCATGGAGGCGGATACCCTCCTGGGCATCGCAAAGACGTTTCATGCCGCCGGGGCAAGCTGGACAGTCAGCACGGAGAACTTCGACGCCATCAATTACGGGCTTTTCTACAGCGACGCGGATCTGGAGAAGGTCCTCAACCGCCTCCTGGAAGCTGCCAACCGCCTGAAATGCAAGACCATCGTCATCGGCGAGTGCGGCCATGCCACGAAGGACGGCTCTCCTGTTCCAAAAGGTCTTCGGGCGGTCGGAGTACCAGGGCATGGAAATCAAGAGCATCATCGAGGTCAGCCATCGCTTTCTCAAGGAAGGAAAACTGACAGTTCGATCCCACGAAGAACCCGGAGACGGTTACCTATCATGATCCCTGCAACCTGGGGCGAGGATCGGGGCTCTATGAACAGCCGCGGGAACTCTTGAAGGCGGCGGTGATGCATTTCGTCGAAATGACGCCGAACCGGCAGATGAACTACTGCTGCGGCGGCGGCGGCGGGCTCGTGGTCGTCGAGGATCTGCACGACTGGCGGATGTCCACGGGCGGGATCAAGAAAGTGGAGCAGCTCCGGCGACAGGGGCGAAGCTCGTCTGCGCCCCCTGCGCCAACTGCAAGAAGCAGCTCCGGGAACTCATCCAGGCCCACAAACTGGATATGGAGGTCGTGGGACTTCACGATCTTCTCGGAAAGGCAATCGTCTTATCGGGGAAGGCATAAGATAATAACGGCCTTGAAAAGGTGACAGATAATGAACATGGTCTTTTCTCTTCTTGCCATCGCGATCCTGATTTTTATCGCCATGGGCGGGGCCGCGATCGCAGGACTGAAGCCTGTCTTTTTCGTCGTCATCCCCTGCGGCGCCTTTGCCGTTTTTGTGGCAGGCTTTGTCTACCGCATTTTATCCTGGGGAAGATTGCCTGTCCCCTTTTCCATACCGACCACCTGCGGTCAGGAAAAATCACTGCCCTGGATCAAGTGCGATTATCTGGAAAGCCCTCCGTGCACTGCCACTGTCATCGGCAGGATGGCTCTCGAGGTTCTCTCTCTTCCGTTCGCTTTTCAGGAATACCCGGCTGTATCTCTATGATGAGCGGCCCGTCTATTCGAGCGCCAAGTGGCTCTGGTTCTTCGCGCTTCTCTTTCACTGGTCGATGCTCGTAATTATTTTGCGGCACATGCGTTTCTTCGTCGAGCCCGTTGCTCCGCTCATCAATGGCCTTGCGGCCATAGACGGTTTTTTTGACATTGCCATACCGACATTCTTCTTGAGCGATGCAGCGATCGTTCTGGCATTGACATTCCTCTTCCTGAGGAGGGTTGTTGTCCCGCAGCTCCGCTACATCTCTCTTTTCACCGATTATTTCGCCGTTGCCCTAATCCTGGGTATCGCGATTACGGGCATCCTCATGAGGAATTTATTTCCCGTAGATATCGAGCAGGTGAAGACCATGGCCTTGGGCTGGGTGACCTTTGCGCCCTATGTCCCCAAGGGAATGAGCGCCCTTTTTTGTATCCACCTTCTTCTCGTCTCAGTCCTCCTCGCCTGGTTTCCCTTCAGCAAGCTCATGCACATGGGGGGAGTATTTCTCAGCCCGACACGGAATATGGCCAATGACAGCCGGATGCGCCGGCACATCAATCCCTGGAATGCGCCCGTCAAGGTTCATACCTACGAGGAATACGAGGATGAATACCGGGACAAGATAAAGGCGGCGGGACTGCCGCTGGACAAGGAGTAGATATGTCCATCAAGATACCCAAACCTGAGGAGATGATCCGGGTCAGCTACAAGCCGCCGCGGACTCCGTGGATGGACACCCCTGTCGATTTCCGGCCGGGGACATGGAGCTACAGCGGCGCCGCGAAGAATCTCATCTACCTGGATTTGCCGAACCCCAGGGCATGGCAGCCATACGAGGAGGATTGGAAACTGCCGGAGAACTGGAAGGAGATTATTATTGAAGGGATGCGTGAGCGCCTGGATAAATACCGTTCCTTCAGGCTCTTTTTGGACCTGTGCGTGCGGTGCGGCGCCTGCGCCGACAAGTGTCACTTCTACATCGGCGGCGGCGATCCAAAGAATATGCCCGTCCTGCGGGCGGAGCTGCTGCGCTCCGTCTATCGCCGCTACTTCACGGAATCGGGAAAGCGCTTCGGCAGGCTCGCCGGCGCGCGCGATCTGACCGTGGATGTCCTCAAGGAGTGGTTCTACTACTTCTACCAGTGCACGGAGTGCCGAAGATGTTCAGTGTATTGTCCTTACGGCATCGACCAGGCGGAGATCACCATAATGGGCAGGGAGCTTCTCAATCTCGTCGGGTGCAACATCAACTGGGTCATCGAACCGGTGGCGAACTCCTTCCGGACGGGAAATCACCTCGGCATCCAGCCCGGCGGCGTCAAGGACATGCTTGAATTCCTCGCGGAAGATATCGAGGAACGCACCGGCGTCAAGCTGGAGGTTCCCATTAACAAGAAGGGCGCCGATATTCTTTTCATCACGCCTTCCGGCGACTACTTCGCCGACCCGGGGACGTACACGTGCATGGGCTACATGATGCTCTTCCACGAGATCGGCCTGAATTATACCTTCAGCACCTACGCCTCCGAAGGAGGGAACTTCGGCCTCTTTACATCCCACGAGATGGTGAAGCGCCTCAACAACAAGATCTATGCGGAAGCGAAGCGGCTGGGGGTCAAGTGGATTCTTGGGGGTGAGTGCGGCCACATGTGGCGGGTCATCCATGAATACATGGATACGATGAACGGCCCCGCCGATTTCCTTCACGAGCCGGTGTCTCCCATAACAGGAACGCTCTTTGAAAACGCCCGGTCCACGAAGATGGTGCATATAGCGGAATTCACAGCCGACCTGATAAAACATGGAAAACTGAAACTGGATCCCGCGCGGAACGACCATCTGCGGATCACCTTCCATGATTCCTGCAATCCCGCCCGCGGCATGGGACTCTTCGAAGAGCCGCGGTACGTTATCAAAAATTCCGTGCGGCATTTCTACGAGATGCCCGAAGATACCATCCGGGAAAAGACCCTGTGCTGCGGTGGCGGCGCCGGTCTCGGCAACGACGAAAACATCGAGATGCGGATGCGGGGAGGCATGCCCCGTGCTATGGCCGTCAAGCATGTCAAGGAAAAGCACGGCGTGAATCGGATCGCCTGCATGTGCGCTATCGACCGCTCGACCCTGACCTCGCTGATGGAGTACTGGGTGCCCGGCGTGACGGTGACGGGCGTCCACGAATTGCTGGCCAATGCCCTTGTCATGAAGGGTGAAAAAGAGAGAACGACGGACCTGCGCGGAGAGCCGCTTAAGGAAAAAACAGACGATGAAGCTCTATAACCGGGGGATAATTATCGCAGGGATCGTGGTCTTCCTGGTCCGTGGTCACCTTCCCGTTCTGGTATGACCGGGGGAAAACCATTGCCCCGCCGGCAATCGAGCTCGACACGCCTGCAATCCAGAAGCTTGCGGACAAGCGCTGCGTGGAGGACACCGCCTTCATGCGGGACAATCATATGAAACTTTTGGCATCGTGGCGGGACAGCGTGGTACGGAAAGATATCCGCGTGTACACGGCAAAAGACGGAAGGGTATTTGAAATGGGTCTCACCGGCAACTGCCTCGAAGTGTCACGAAAACAAGTCCCGTTTCTGCGATCGGTGCCACGATTATGCCGGGGTCAAGCCGACCTGCTGGAACTGCCATATCAACCCCGAGGAGGTTCTGTGATGGCGCCCACCCGGAGGGAATTTCTGATTATAGCGGGTCTCTCAGCCATCGGCGCTGCCTGCCCGCCCTTGGGCAGGATCATCGCCAAAGAGACACCGTCACGGGGAACTGCATCTCCCCGGCGCACCGGGGAGCGCCCCGGCCCTGAAGGCGAAGCGCTGGGCCATGGTGGTGGACGCGAAGCAAATGCTGCAGCGACTGTACAGACTGCATGACCGCCTGCCACGAAGCGCACAATGTCCCGGCCATAGCGAATACCATGCATGAGGTCAAATGGATCTGGCCGGAGCGGTTTGAGAACAGTCTTTCCTGCGGAGAGCCATCACACATTCGAGGAGACCGTCCGAAACAGATCATACCGTACTCTGCAACCACTGCGACAACCCGCCCTGTGTGCGGGTCTGCCCCACGGGGGCCACGTTCAGAAGGGCGGACGGCATCGTGATGATGGATTCGCACCGCTGCATCGGATGCAAGATTTGTCTCGCTGCTTGTCCCTTCGGGGCGAGAAGCATCAACTTCGTAAATCCCCGTCCCTTCATTCGCAAGCTCAATATCGATTTCCCGACGCGCACAAAGGGAGTGATCGAGAAATGCAATTTCTGCGAGGAACGCCTCGCACGGGGCATTCTCCCGGCCTGTGTCATGGCCTGCCAGGAAAAGGCCCTGGTCTTCGGGGACGTGGACGATCCCCGATCGAAAGTCCGTCAGATTCTCGACAAGAAAATTCTCGATCCGCCGGAGGGCGGAGCTGGGAACGAAACCGCAGGTCTATTATATTCTGTGAGGTCGCCATGCTGGAAAAAGCGCTGACAGGAAGCCGCCGATACGGAATATGGGTGGCAATTCTCCTTGCCCTCTTCGGGATGGGGGTATATTTCTACCTCCGCCAGCTTGAGTACGGCCTGGGACTCACCGGCATGAGCCGCGATGTCTCGTGGGGGCTATACACCGCGCAGTTCACGTTTATCGACGGGATCGCCGCCTCGGCGGTGATGCTCATTCTGCCTTACTATCTTCATGACTACAAGGCATTCGGAAGGGTCACCGTCCTGGGAATGTTCCTCGCCATAGCGGCCGTCGTCATGTGCATGACATTTGTTTTCGTCAATCTCGGCCAGCCTGCGCGGGTCCTGTATGTCATGTTCTATCCTTCCCTCACGTCGGCGCTCTTCTGGGACATGGTGGTGCTCAGCCTTTATCTCGTGCTCAACATCGTCACCGGTTGGACGGTTCTCTCCAGCGTAAAAGAAGGCGTCACGCCGCCGGCCTGGGTGAAGCCCTTGATCTATCTCTCCATCCCCTGGGCCATCGTCATCCAAACTATGGCGGCTTTCATCTATTCCGGTCTCCCCGGCAGGAGCTTCTGGCTCACGGCGATCATGGCCCCCCGGTTCCTGGCGACTGCCTTCGCTTCCGGCCCGGCGCTGTTGATACTGTTATGCTTCGTGCTCCGGCGCTTTCGGCGGTTTTGACGCCGGAAAAAAGGCGATCGACACTCTGGCGAATATTGTGACCTATGCCCTCGTTACGAGCATATTCTTCGTGCTGGTGGAGCTTTGGACTGTTTTCTACAGTCAGGTTCCGGACGACATGGAGCATTACCGTTTTCTTTTCGTGGGACTCGAGGGCTATAACACCATTGCACACGGGATGACTGTTGCGGTCATCTCAGCAGCGGCAGCCCTTGTGCTGCTGATCAATCCCCGGACGCGGAAGAAGGAATCCTTTCTGGCCGTGGCCTGCGTCTTGGTGTTTCTTTCCCTCTGGATCGAAAAAGGTCTCGGCCTGATGGTGACCGGATTCACCCCCTCGCCCCTGGGTCACATCACCCGCTACACCCCCACCGGGCCGGAAGTGGCAATTGCCATCGGCATCTGGGCCATGGGGTTTCTGATTATCACGGTACTTTACAAGATATTTCTCTCCGTCAGGGAGGCGGCGGAGCTTGATTAGGATACGTTGACTGCGCATCCGTAAAGCCCTCATGTCTATTTTAGTCCCGTACTCGTCAATATAGGCTTCTTCCTGAAAGCGTTAGAATGAATGACTTGATTGCTGTAGTAGATTTCAAATGCAAATCGTGATAATCAGAATATGAAAAAGGCGGTTGAATAACTTCCATGCCATACAATCATCCTTTATTGACATACGGAGTAGTTGAGCAGCATATTGAACAAGTGTCGAAACAGATTTTTTTTGCACGGTAAGCATAGGATGGAAATAACCGTAAGCATATATCAAGGGGATAGCAAGGAGCGGCTAGAATTGATTTCAGACAATTCGGTTGACCTTATTGTAACATCACCACCTTACGCAGATCAGCGAAGAAATACATATGGTGGTATTAGCCACGACGAATACGTGCAGTGGTTTTTGCCTATTTCCGAACAGCTATTACGTGTCCTTAAGCCAACAGGAACTTTTATCTTAAACATCAAGGAAAAAGTGGTTGAAGGGGAGCGCAGCACCTATGTAATGGAGCTTATCTTAGAAATGCGTAAACAGGGATGGTTATGGACAGAAGAATTTATTTGGCATAAGAAGAATTGCTATCCGGGTAAATGGCCTAACCGTTTTCGTGATGCCTGGGAAAGACTGCTTCAATTCAATAAGAACAGAAAATTTAACATGTATCAGGAAGAAGTAATGGTTCCAATGGGTGACTGGGCAAATTCAAGACTAAAGAATCTTTCTGACACCGATAAAATCCGTGACAACTCAAAAGTAGGAAGCGGATTTGGCAAAAACATTTCAAATTGGCTTGACAGAGATAAGGCTTACCCGACAAATGTCTTGCATTTAGCAACCGAATGCAACAATAAAAACCACAGCGCAGCCTTTCCGGAAGAATTACCTGAATGGTTCATCAAACTTTTTACAAGAGAGTATGAACACGGTTCTTGATCCATTTATGGGTTCAGGAACAACATTAATTGTCGCAAACCGAATGAAACGAAATTCAATAGGCATCGACATCGTTCCAGAATATTGCGAAATGGTGAAAAAGCAATTGAAACCGGTGCAATTTTATTTATTTGAGCCAAAGGCAAATTATGGAAAAGCTAAACCTAAAAGACGTACTCCAGTACGTCGAACAAAATATCGGAACATTTCACCAAAAGCGTATTCAAAGCCTTGACGGATTAAAGTTGTCCCAGGTTCTCAAACGAAAAAATCCGTATTTGTTCAAAGCAAAATATGTATTGACTGCTGAACAAATTATAAAAGGCTTGGTGGATGCACATATCTCATCAAATGAAGAAACTATTTTTGGCGATTGGCTGGAAGGACTTGCCATTTTCATCAATGATAAGGTTTACGGTGGACGTAAATCAGGCATTACAGGCATTGACCTTGAATTTGACAGCAACGGAACAAGAAACATCGTAACAATAAAATCAGGACCAAATTGGGGCAACAGTTCACAAATTGCGAAAATGGTAGCAGATTTCAAGACTGCTAAAAAGACGCTGAGGACCAGTAACTCACAATTGAGCATAGTTGCTGTAAACGGTTGCTGTTACGGAAGAGACAACAAACCAGACAAAGGAGACTATTTCAAATATTGCGGTCAACGCTTTTGGGAGTTTATATCAGGAGACAGTGAACTGTTTACAGGAATCATCGAACCACTTGGGCATAAAGCCAAAGAAAAGAATGATGATTTTGTAAAATCGTATTCGCAAATGATTAACAAATTCACCAAAGAATTTTCAAATATATTCTGCAAAGACAATGGAGAAATTGACTGGGACAAATTGGTTCGGTTTAACTCTGCGACAGTCGAGCCAAAGAAATAAAGAAGAACACTCAACAAGGCGCTTCATTCGGACGACGATTTCGTTGCGTTTCAAAGCACCGGCGAGCTTGGTCGTTACTCTCTTTCCGTGCATGATCATCAATTCTTATAAATGCTCGTTCCCAAGCAGTTGTAGGTCTAGTTAACTGTCATCATGAAAAATAAGGAAAAAATTATAGCGATAGCAGTCGTACTGATTGCGATAGCTGTCGCGTTCTATACAGGAAAAGGGGGCGGTTCTAGTTAAATGCTCACGGATAATAGAGCGTTCACCTTTAAACTCAAGTCACACATTGAGGTAATTATTAGTCAAGCATCTCAGGGAGGTCCATCATGAGTAACTTTGAACGAAAAGAAAATCAATATTACAAATACTTATCGGGAACAATTTCCCAAGCCATCCTGTTAATATGCGTCTTGATCGGCGTAAGCGCCTGCGCGCCGGCTGTTTATCACGTCAACCTGAAGTATGATGCGTCGGGGAAATTTCTGAAGCAGGGGAAAGCAGGACAGGATTTTCCGGTTACAGTTGCCATGTTTAACGATATTCGAAAGATAGAAGACAAGATGCTCTTGGGGAGGGTTATGACTCTGGACGGCGATCGGATTCCGATTTTCCCGAAATATAGTAAAGTGACCGAGGCCGTGACCACAAGTATCAGGGGATATCTTTTTAAGTCGGGCTATAAAGTCTCAAATGAAATACCCGTCTGGGACTTAAAGGAAGGAATAATCGGCAAAGACTGGGGGAAAATATTGATTGGCGGCAATATCGATGACCTCGAGATTGTTTGTGAGAAATCGTTCCCGGTGATAACTTACCAGGCGAAAGCTAAATTGACTTTCGTCTTTGCCAATGTTCCGGATAAGAGAATATTTTATCGAGCAAGTGTGGAAAATAGTAATTCTTTGAAAGATGTTTCGTTTTCTGAAGAATTGTTGGAAGAGCAGATAAATGCAGTGCTTTCAGAAGCCCTGGAAAAAATGTTTAACGATCCTAAAATGAAAAAGACAATCGAGGATGGAGCGAAGATTAAGAAATAGTGCAACATTAGTGAAGAGAAAGGAGGAAAACAAGAGATGGCAAAGGCGTCTACCAGCAAAAAGAAAAGGGCTGCAAAGAAGAATGTGAAGAAGGCGACGGTGAAAAGCAAGAAGTCTGTTGCGAAAAAAAATGTAAAGAAAGCGGCTCCGAAGGGGAAGAAGCCCGCGGTAAAAAAGGCCGTGAAGAAGGTGCCACCCAGGAGCACAAAGCGTGTGGTAAAAAAAGCCGTGAAGAAGGCGGCGCCCAAGAGGAAGAAGCCTGCGGTGAAGAAGACTGTGAAAAAAGCTGCACCGAAGACTACAAAGCGGGTGGCAGTAAAAAAAGCAGTGCCCAAGAGGAAGAAGCCGGCTTGCTGAAGAAGGCGGCGAAGAAGGCAGCACCAAAGGTCACAAAGCAGGCGGTGAAAGAGGTTATCAAGATAGCGGTACCAAAGACTCAAGCGCCGGAAGTAAAAGAGGACATGAAGGCCATGGCTGTCGAGAAACCACAAAGGCCTGTATTGAAAAGCGGGCCACACCTGGAAGTGCGTGGCACGTGGGAATTCTCGGTTAAGAATCCAAACATTGCCGCGCTCAGATTTTTGAAAGTATAATAAGAAGAGATACGACCAGCAATCAAGCAATGATCGCCGGTAAGCTGTTCCTTGTTAGAACTGCAACTGGAATTGTGCATATCAGCAGCCGTGGTCTGGCAGATGTGAAACTGGCTAACCGAAATCTGCGCCTCCGGCCATTTCCTTTGCTTTAATATGCATTATCTTATAGCAGCCAAACAATTTCTATTGCTTCAAGCCTGAAAATCTGCAAGAATCTGCCCATCGTTACTTTCTCAAGTATCAATCAAGGCATCATAATCGACATGGGAAAAGAGATTAAGAACAAGCCTCAGAAATCTAACTTCGATTTTATCGTCGCGAAGATTCCCTTCTTGTCCTGCCTGTCAGAAGATGAATTAACCGATTTGAGAAGATACGTCATTGAGAAACAGTTTAAGAAGAATCAGGTCATCCTGTATGAAGATGATACCCTTAATTATCTCTACTTTGTTTATTCCGGCAAGGTGAAGGTTATTCAGCTCAGCGCGGAAGGCCAGGAGAGGATCGTTGCTATTCGAAAGAGAGGCGAGTTCTTCGGTGAAATGGCGATACTCGATGGGATGACCGCGCCGGCCACAGTCGTTGCTATGGAGGAGACAAGCGTCGGGTTCATCTCCGCAAGAGATTTTCAAAACCATCTATTGCAGAACAGGAAAGTACTGATGGAGATTATATCCATGCTCTGCTCACGGTTGAGAGAGTCATGGCTGATGCTCAAGGTGTTGAGCTTTGCCGGCGCGGAGCAGCGGATAAAAGTGGTGCTGAAAAATGCCGGCGACCAGTTCGGCGTCAAGGACCAGAGAGGAACAATTATCAATTTGAAACTCAGACACAAGGACATTGCCGAACTTGCAACTACTGCAAGGGAAACAGTGACCCGCTCCCTCAAACGCCTCATCGAGGCGGAAGAGATTTCAATTTTAGAAAACAAACATATCCTTCTGAAGCCCGCCTTTTTCAAAAAGATTGATCTGTAGGGACTTTCCGGCAACCATTCTCAGCACTGTTGCGCTTTCAACTCTCCCGGCTTGAGCATCGCGTAAGCGAAGCGCATCACGGGCGTAGGCACGTTCTTATCCGCGCCCATGCGCACAACGATGCCGATCAACGACTCCAGCTCGGACGGCTTTCCGGCCTCCACGTCACGCTGCATCGACGGCTTTATGCCCGGCGCGCTGTTGTCAATGAAGGCCTGCGTCTTGGCGAGTATGTCGGCATCAAGTTTCACGCCCCTGGCTCTCGCTACCGCTGCCACTTCGCCGATAGCCTCGCCGAGCAAAGAACGCGCTTCCGGCACACTGCGGTACTCGCCGAACGTCACGCGGGTCAGGCTGCCCATGGCGCTCACGGATGAAATAAAAACGAATTTTGTCCACAGGATTTTCAGGATATTATCGCTTGTTTCAACCGCCGCGCCGGTTTCCTTAAGCAGGTCGCATACGGCAGTGAGCCGTGGAGTCGCCTGTCCGCTGAACTCACCCAAGGCAATGCGGCGAAACTCACTGTACTGGCCGATAACACCCGGCCCCTCGATTGCTGCGGAAAGCCACGTGGCTCCGCCCAGCAAGTGATCCATGCCTACCACCTGGCCGATGCGGTCTGCAGCGTCTACGCCGTTCTGGAGTGGGACGACCAGTGTGTCCTTGCCGACCATCGGTTTGATTGCCTTTGCCGCTTCGTCGGTCTGATACGTCTTCGTTGCAAATATTATGAGGTCAACTGGTCCGACGTCAGCAGGTTTGTCGGTTGCCTTGGCCTTGGGTACTTGGAAATCGCCGTGGACGCTCTTCACTTGCAGGCCGTGCTTACGTATTGCCTGAAGATGCGCGCCGCGGGCGATGAACGTCACATCTCTGCCTGCCTTCGCAAGCAGTCCTCCTAGTATCCTCCCACTCCGCCTGTTCCCATGATTGCGATTTTCATATATGCACCTCCCGGATGGCTGACGATTACATCTTATCAGTCATTGTAATACATAAATAATTTTTCACAAATAGATTCTTAGAGCCTGATCAGACGTTGAGCAGTCTTAATATGTTGTCGCACACGATATTTTCAAAATCCTCTTTCCCGAGATTCATCTCTTTAACTTCCCGAAGCTCGCCGCCGGGCGTACCGAAGGGGAAATCGCTTCCGAAAAGGATTCTCCTGCTTCCATACTTGTGCAGAAATTGCGCAATCTCCCGTCCTGAGGCAAGCGCAGTATCTGCATAGATAGTTTCGTCATCCCAGATCCCTGACTTGAAGAGCGCGGAAAAGCCGCCGTTCAATCCGCCCATGTGGGGAATGATAATGGGGGTTCTTCCATTGACTCTCCTTATGAAAGAGCGGGTATTGGCGAAAGATTCTTCCAGGATGATGGGAAGCTTCAGGCGGTATGCCTCCTGCAAGAATGACTCACAGAGCGGATCGTCGTAATGATAGACCGGTTCATATTCGTGGCGATGCCATTTAATTGCCTTGTAACCTTTCTTGAGCTCGTCCTTCCTGAAGTCGTTCCATACAAAATAATAGGCAAAGAAATTATTGTGGTTTCTCTGGATATCCAGTACATACTGATTGGCTTGCTGCCTGCAGGTGACCCAGGCGAAATTATCTTTGAAGTCATAGTCGTACCGGTCATAGATATCCTCTACCGGTGCAAAAAGGCATGCCCCCTGTATGCCCGCGGAATCAAGGTACCTCTTGATGTCCTCAAAAGGCAGGTTGGAATTCTGGATGCCGCAGTGCATATGGGAATCAATAATCTTCGCGCTCATCTTCATTTCCTTATATTTCCTATGCGTAAAGGGGGTCTGAAAGAAGGCAAAAAAACGCAAAATCCCGTCCTCATGTGAATTCGAGAAACGGGGTTTCACGAAAATAGCGGAAAATCACAATTATTAGACTGACTCTAAATTACTTCTTTTTAGCTTTGGCGGCAGGCTTCTTTTTGGCGACCTTCTTCGCTGCCGGTTTCTTCGCTTTTGCTGCGGGCTTTGCTTTCTTCTTCGCCTTGGCAGGGGCCTTCATCTTGACCATTTCCTCATCGCAGCAAATTAGTCCACCTACTGCACAGCCGCACTCTTCGTCAACGACGACGACGAGGTCGCATACTTCACACGTCAAATAATCGCCTTCTTTCAAAGTTGCCATTATCTTCACCCTCCTCTAAAATTGTTTTTTCCCAGTCCCAGTGAGACCGGTTCAGTAGTCATATTAGAATTATTTTATAATAGGGATGATGATTGTCAAGACATTATGCAATTTATTTTTGTTAAAATGAGACTGTGTATGCACCATATCAAACCCCGTCGATGTCGGGAAATCTATTCTGCTATGATGGTTATATGTTTTTTACAAAGTCGTTGATTACTGCCGCGATCATCTGCGGCTGTTCCATAGGGATGAGATGTCCCGCATCCGGGACGACGACATGAGAGCCCTTCCTCAGCATGGAGACAATCCGCTTGAAGTCAACAAAGTTCTTGGTGTCACTATGCTCTCCCTCGATGACGAGGACGGGACATGAAACAAGGGGCAGCAGGGGCCACGGGTTATATTGCGCGCCGCCCATGAAGAGACCTGCTTCCATTTCTGGTTTACAGACCAATTGAAGCCCGCCCCCCTCTTTCGGCTCCATGCCATACGCAACATAGAGCTCAAGCATTTCATCGTTCCATTTCCTGAAGAGATCTCTCGACCTGAGATAATCCATAGCCTCTGACTCGTTCTTCCAGTAGTTCCGCCTTTTAATTGCCAGGGAAGCCAGGGGATGGTCTTTTACGGTAATTTTAGCGCGATAGAAATCATCGGAAAGGAGGATGGGCTCAATCAGTACCATGCCTTTTGCCTTTACGCCGCGGGCAGCATTTGCAATCGTGCAAATAGTCGCTCCCATGGAGTGTCCCACGAGGAATGCATCGTCGATATCGATGCTGTCCAAGAGAGCGGCAACGTCTCTTGCTATCTTTGCCCAGCCGAGGCCGCCCTTTTCAGGATCTTCTATCCGGTAATCGCACATGTACGGGGCGATGATCCTGTATGACGGATATAATTCTCTTGCGATAGGGTGCCATAGCCAGGGCGTAAACCCCGTCGCGTGAAGAAAGATTAGTGTGGGACCGCTGCCGTCGTATAAGAGATACGGCAGATGAGCGTCACCAACATCGTGAATCATCAATACGGGCTTTGCCTGACCATTAGCGTCGGAAGGCATATCGATATTCCCTTTCCATCATTATGAGCAACTGACGCTATTACCTCACATCGAAATTATGAATGCAAGAAATTTTGAAGCTCTCCGCAGCAAGATGCGGAGAACGGGCTCGCCACCTAATTCAATGCCCTCCGCCAAGCGAGGGGACGATTCTTAAGAGGCGGCCAAATGTGAATGCCGCTACGACATAAAGCAAGACGGCTATCAGAATAATGGATTTGAAACCCCAGCTAATGGCGATTAACACAGTAGCTGAACTTCCGATAACGGAAAAGAAACCGTTTATGCTCCACGCCCAGGCGATAAAGCCTCCTCTTTCTGTTGCCAACGCACTCAGGCCGCATGGGAAGGGGACGCCCATGGGAATGGCGAGGGGAGCGATGAGCAGGCTGCAGGAAAGCATTCTTAGCCAGAGAGGAAGATCCGCAAGGAAGCTGTGCAGCCACCTGTCAGCGGTAATAAAGATTATGCACATGAGACCGATAACGAGCATGGCCCCAAATATGTGTTTCGATTTTACTGAGCCGACATTTCCCGCGATCAGGCTTCCTATCCCCGAATAGACGAGGAACGAGCCGATTACAACTATTGCGGAAAAGACGGGATCATAAAGATAGCGGATGAATTGCTGGAGGATGGATATCTCAAGGAACATATATGCCAGACCCAGAGAACCGAAATAAATAAGGATCGATGTGAGGCCCCTGTGGAAGGGAGCAACGAAGGGCATGGGGGCCAGGATGAAAATTATTCCCAAGAAAAAAACGACGCACACCGTTATCCATACCAGTATATAGCCCCAATCCAGGAAAGGGATCAAGGCGCGGTTGGATGAGCTGAGATATTCCTTGAGCATTTCGATTCTGAAAAAATGAGAAAAGAAAGGCCTGTCGTCTGTGGCCGGTCTTATATAATAAGGATATGCATCGTAGAACTTATCCCTTTCCCCGGATAACAGGCTGACTGCGGCAGAATGAAAAGGGTCTCCTTCAAACTTATTAAAAATATTTGTCTCTTTTTCTGTAACTCCCGGATAATAGGAAATGTCGAAAAGATGCGCCTTGCAGAATTCCTTTATGGCTTCCGTTTCTTTCTCGTGAAAGATGCCGTCTTTCATAAGAAGCGTGGCGGTTTGCCAGCTCCTGATCATGATTATCGATTGCTCAGGCGAGTTTTTGGCGCGCTGTTCAATAGCCTCCATAGCTATGGCGAGCAGCTTGATGTTGTCTCGTGGGGGATTCTTGATCCATGTGGAGATGGAGAATATGCCCCCAGGCGTGAGGCGCTCCATGCACAGCCTTATCGCCTCTGTTGTGAAAAGATAGTTTTCGTTGAGGGAATAAACACCGGCAGAGGCTGCTCCCATGGACTCCAGGAGGTTGATCTCTATGAGATCAAAACGCTCTTCCGTTCTTTGCAAATATCCCCGCCCCTCTTCGACAAAGACGCTGACGTCTGCGGAGCCATATATGTCACCGCTGAATGTCTTATATGGTCCTTGCATCATATGGATGATGTCACCATTTAATTCCACGACGGAGATGTTCTTAGCCCCGTGGTACATGGCATTGAGAATCTCCGTCCCGGAGCCGCCCCCGATAATGAGCACATGAGGATGATTTAGAATCTTATACGCGACTGAGTTGGTGCGGTAATCCATGAAGCGGATGTCATCTAAATCGCCTGTGAATTCATTTATTGCGCCAACCGTATTCCCGTCGAGAAAGAGCCCCTTCTGCCTGGGCAGCGGATAAGGACAGTTCAAACTCAGATCAGGGAGATAGTGGTAGGCAGGTGTGTCCAATATTGTAACCAGACCAAGAGGGCCAAAAATTTCCATTTCCTTCTTTGCGGCCATGAGATTTTCAGCCTGGGAGAGTTCTTTGAAATTGCTCATCGGGAGCGGCAGGGAATGCAATAGAAATATATATATGAATGTTGCCGCAACACCGGCAATCAAGACTGTTCCCTGCCACACATAACTCGTGCATGCTCCCAGGGCCGCAAAAATTGCTATCAGCGTAATTACAAACATAATGTCATAAGGTCCGATGTGAAAAAAAGTGAGAAGGACAATCAGACTCCCCAGACCTGAACCGGCCATGTTGGCAAAATATATCCTGTGAATGTAATTGGAAGCGACCACGAAACTGACTCCGATGCAAAGGCCGCCGAGAAAAAAGGGGATAAAGATGGAAAGGCTGAGGTATAAGAGATGGCAAATCTCGCTCTTGTCCCAGACAATCATCAGCGGATTGAAGGCAACCATACGGTTCAGATAGATGTTCATCCACATGGATAATGCAAAAAGAAGTGGGCAGGAAAAGAGAACAAGCGGAAAATGATCCTTCAGAGTTCTCCGGAAAAGGAAGATGACAGTTCCGCTTGCACCGAAGCCCAGGAGGGCAATGCTGATGATGAGATACGCGAAATGATACCAGTATTGTATGGAGAACATCTTGAAGAGCAGGATCTGGTATGAAATAAGGGCCGCGGAAATAGAAAAGACGGAAACCTGAATACGGCTTATTGACAGTTGGGCTGCCATAATCAATCATGCCTGCCGGTCAGGGGAACGAAACGGACCGGTATCAAGTTTCTCGTAGTTACGTTTCCATCTTTATCCTTGGTTATCAAGATGAGATTCTGAACCAGGAAGGAGCCTCCCACGGGAATGACCATCCTGCCATTATTCTTGAGCTGTTCTATGAGCGGCGGCGGGATGTGGCCGGCCGCCGCAGTGACTATGACGGCATCAAACGGCGCGTATTTATTCCAACCGTAGTAACCGTCACCGATTGCGACTTCAACATTGCGGTAGCCTAAGTCTTTCAGACGGACGGCAGCAGACCTTGCCAGTTCAGGGATAATTTCGATTGTATAGACCTGTTTGACGATGGGGGAGAGGACTGCCGCTTGGTAACCTGATCCCGTGCCGACTTCCAGAACCCTGCTGTTCTTATTCAGATTCAATATCTCCGTCATGTACGCCACAATATACGGCTGGGAGATGGTCTGCCCATATCCAATGGGCAGGGGGCCGTCGTCATAGGCCCTGTTTGAGTAATTCTCCGAAACGAATTTATGGCGCGGCACTGCCGTCATCGCCTCTATCACACTGCGGTCTTTGACACCTCTCTCCATAATCTGGTCGTTCACCATGGAGAGCCTTTGTTTCTGGAAGTCATTATCGGTGAACTTAGCGGCATGCGCAAATGAATGAATTGATAAAACTGTGGCGATGAAAATAAAAAGAGAGCTGAAAAGGATACTGGTAGGCCTGTTCTTCATAGATACTCTAAGTAATCCCTACGAAAAAGAGGACGAACAGGAAATCTGATCTCAAAAGAGTATAAGAAAGACGATGCTATGCACGGTTATGACAACAGGTGCGCAGTCAATATAATTCAGAAAACAAATACAGCAGCGGCGACGACAGTCGTATATCCTGAGTTTCTTACGATTGCAGACTGGGTCACGTTGCGCGTCCTGACTATCTTGCCGCTAATCTTGAATATTTCTTTTTTCTCGTCCCAGCTTTCATCAACATTAAAGTCAATGCCCAATGTGGATGCCAGCATAGCGGCGGCAAGGTCTTCAGCATAATCCCCGGCCTGCTTCTCCGTCTGGCCGAATGCATGATGTTCACTTATATAACCGTAAGATGATACGTCAGCCGGGACGGCGCAGCCGACGGAAGCAGCCAGGAGTCTCTTCGGTTCATTACTGCAGCAGCGGCTCATGACACAGAAGGTCATTGCGCCGGGTACCATTTCCTTCAGACCCTGGGATTTTGACACCATCTTGCAGTGCGGCGGGAATATGCTCGATACCTGAACGAGGTTGAATTTCTCTATATCTGCTTCCCTCAGGGCTCTCTCAAATGAGTGGAGTTCATCCTTATGCGTGCCGACACCCTTTGTAAAAAAAATCTTCTTGGGAACAAGATATTCCATCTCCCACCTCCTAAAATTCATTGTCCCCTGTCCGACGGGTAGAGCCTTGACATGATCATTACGATAACGGGTATTGGTAGGCTCATTTATCAGCTTGTGAATGATATGTCAATAATAAGGATGATTACTTTGCTCCTCCTTTTTTTAGCGTCACAAAGAAGCTCGATTCTCCTCTTTTGATTAGAAGCAAGATGGTTCCCTCCTGTGAGTCCTTGTTGATCTCGCTCTGAAAATCCTTCATGGATGATATTCTTGCTCTGTTGATCTGTAAAATTATATCCTGGATCTTCAGCCCGGCGTCATCAGCAGGGCTCCCATCACGCACCTGGGAGATTATGACCCCGCCTTTTTCGGTAAGGCCAAGATGCTTTGCCATATCAGGGGTGATTTCCTGAACTGCCATGCCGTAGTGCTCGCGGGTCTTGCCTTTACGCGCCACCTCTTTTTCGTCTTTCCTCTCGCCAACCACAGCGGAAAGTGTCTTCTCCCTTCCATCCCGCAGAATCTTTACCGTGATCTTCTCCCCTACCTTAAGCGCGGCAACGAGTCTCATCAGTTCGTGAGAGTCTGCTATCTTCTTACCTGCGATTTCCACGATTATGTCACCCGTTTTTATACCGGCCTTGTCGGCGGGATCACCTTCAAAGACATGACCCACGAGGGCGCCTTTCACGTCCTTCAGCTTCATATTTTCGGCAATGTCTTCTGTTATATCCTGTATGGAAATTCCCAGCCATCCCCGGGTAACGCCACCCTTCGTTTTGAGGTCGGCGAGGATATTCTTTGCCGTATTAATAGGTATGGCAAATCCGATCCCGTGTCCCTGAGCAACGATGGCGGTATTGATGCCTATGACTTTGCCTTCCATATTGAAAAGAGGGCCGCCGCTGTTGCCTGGATTAATAGAGGCGTCCGTTTGAATAAAATTATCGTACGGTCCTGAACCTATGACGCGTCCCTTGGCGCTCACAATTCCTGCAGTGACAGTGTGTTCCAGACCGAAGGGGTTGCCGATGGCAAATACCCATTCACCTATCCTCAGTTTATCAGAATCGCCGAACTCAACAACGGGAAGAATGCCCTCCGGTTTTATCTTTATCAGGGCGATATCGGTAGTGGGATCTTTGCCTTTAATTTCCGCGTCATATTCCTTGCCGCCCGCAAGTTTCACTCTTATCTTATCGGCTTTTTCGACAACGTGATTGTTTGTAAATATGTAGCCGTCACTGGATATGATGAACCCCGAGCCAAGACTCCTCTGTTTGAATTCTCTTTCCGGAGCTTCTTCGAAAAATCTTCTGAAGAGGTCGTCCCTGCCGAAAAACCTCTGGAAAGGCATATTGTTTCCAAAAGGCGAGCCTGCTCGACCTTTAACAATAGTCGTTGTGCTGATATTTACGACCGCAGGGCTCAGCTTCTCCGCCAGATCGGCAAAAGAGACCGGCTCTCTGACGACCTTTTCTAACGGCGCGGCAAAGGCCTTTTGGGCACTCAGCTCGGCGGGCAAGGAATGGAAATCTGCAAGGAGAATGAAAGGCAGCAAAACAAGAAAAGGAATAAAGATAAAGAGTCTCTGTAACCTACTTACCATGTTTTCTATTGGACCCCCTGATGCAAGAAATGATTGTTCAGACTGGCAAGAAAAATGCTCTGAGGTGAGATGCCCGCGTCGGTATTTGTCCGATCACCTATCGGCCCTTACACGCCTCAGGTGCCTCCGTAACCGATCTTAACCTTGCCGCCCTCCAGAATGACGGGAACTTGCCGAAGGCCGCCTGAAAGCTTGAGCATCTCCTGCAAATGTGCGCTGTCAGATTTCACATCTACGTACCTTGCCTTATCTCCGTAGGCCAACCGGGCCTGGTCTGTAAACGGTCAGCCGCCTTTGCCGTAAATAATGATCTCATCTGCCATGATGTTCCCTCCTCAATCATGTGTCTGACAAGACGGAAAGGCCTCGTTCACCGACCAGTATGATCTCAGTATGCGTCAGACGGGCAGCCACCACTTTTGCAATGGCATGCATAAATTTGAATCCTAAGGACTTATCCTTGTTTAACATCTCTCTCAGTTTCGCTGAGTTAAGATTAATTACTTGCGAATCATCGATGCATCGGGCCCCTAAGGTATAGATGTAAGGCTCGACGACCGCCGACCACCCCATGGCGTCACCCCTTGTGACAATATCCACGGTGACCTGCATTGGCGGCCTGGTAGGCCCCGCATAGGTATCCATTGTCATGAGGACCTTTCCTTCTTTCAGCAGGGATAGATTTTCTGCGGGCTCTCCCTTCTTCCATATCTGGACCCCGGCTTTGTACGATTCCTCAGTTGCTATCTCCGCAAATTTCTTTAACTCTTCATCAGTGAACCCCTTGAAAAAACTGTAGCTCTTTAGCAGATCTTTTGAAACCATGTTTTGTTACCTCCCTTCTTCGGGATGAGACAAACTTATATTGTTGTTTGCTCAAAGCCCTCTTATTTTTTATACCAATTTTTTCTTCCGAATTCCATAAAAAACTGTTTTCCGGAAGACCTTGACACAGGAGGAACATATAAAGTATTGCATACCTGAGAAGAAATACCTAATATAAAACAGTATAATTGCTGGAGTTCATTTCGCTCATGAGATTGCATAACATCCCGGTCTTGCTGACCCTGATTCTTATTATGTCTGCGTGTGCAGGAACTCCTGAGACGATCAAGGACATTCGGGAACTCAAACAGGACAATCTCTTTTATATAGACAGGACTGCCTCTGATCGCGGTTTGATAACCGCCGATGATCAAAGAAGAATGGATGCCAATTATGACTCCCTGTTCTTTTCCCCCTGGCATCGGGAAACGGCATTCTACTCCAGGGAGACGGTCGAAACGGCATTCAAGAAATACAGAGATAACCCGGGCTATGGCGAAAATAGAAGAAAACACGACAGGTCGTGGATGAGAGATCTGGCTGCCAATGCCCATCTGGAGAATTATCCGAATGCATGCTTCGCCGCCATTACCATTGACAATTCCGATTTGAGGGTGCTGCCCACTCATAAGCCCCGCTTCTATGAAGCCGGCACCGATCGCGGATTTCCCTTTGACAGCCTCCAGGAGTCTTCTGTCGCTCCGAATACCCCCGTTTTCATATCCCACATGACGATGGATAAGGCGTGGGTCTTAGCGGAAACGCCGTATGCAGCGGGTTGGATATCGGCAAGAAACATAGCCAGAGTGGACGGCAATTTCATTAAAATGTGGGAAACCGGCCGTTACGCAGTCGTCATAAAGGATAAAATACCCATATGCGATGAAGAAGGGCGGTTTCTGTTCAAGGTCCCCTTAGGCTCCGTGTATCCCAAACTTGAGGAAGATGCAAAAAATATCAAACTTCTTGTGGCTGTCATGGATCAAGACGGCAAGGCATTTATAAAAAACTCAATCGTTTCTAAAGAGGCGGCAGCCTCAAAACCATTGAGGCTGACCAGCTTCAATATAGCCAAACTTGGCAACGAGTTAATAAACGAATCTTACGGTTGGGGCGGCCTGTATCAAAACAGAGACTGTTCAGCTATGATAAAGGATCTTTTTGCGCCGTTCGGACTCTGGTTGCCGAGGCATTCGGCCGATCAGGCAAAGGAGGGAGGCACATTCATAGACCTCCAGAAATTTTCTCCTAAGGAAAAGGAACTGATGATTCTGAAGAGAGGCATACCTTATCTCACGTTGATATGGCGCAGGGGACATATTATGCTGTATATTGGTAGTCATCAGGGCAGGGTCCTCGTTTTCCATAATTTGTGGGGAGTCAGAACCAGGGATTTCTTAGGCAGAGAAACGAGAAAGATAGTCGGTCACGCGGCAATTACAACGCTTCATCCGGGAATAGAATTCTATGAAGGCGATAAGACCGAAAGTGACTACCTGAATGGCATCCTGGGCATGACCCTATTGGTAAATCCCGAAGATCAAGAAATATCTAAGCAATGAGAGGAAATAATATGAAAGGTCTTAATGCTATTTTTTCCCCGGAATCTGTTGCTATCATAGGGGCGTCAAACACGCCTGGAAAAGTGGGGCATGACATTTTTGCCAACATCCTGAGCGGTCACTATCAGGGCACTCTGTATCCTGTTAACCCCAAGACCAAGTCGATTCTCAGTGTCAAGGCTTACCCTTCGATTACGGAAATACCGGATAAAGTGGATCTCGGCATAATCATTCTCACGCCCCGGGCTTCTCTTGCCGCGATAGATGAAGGTATCAAAAAAGGCATACAGGGGTTTGTAATTGTCTCTGCCGGTTTTAGAGAAGTCGGCGGTGAAGGGCTTGAGATCGAAAACAGGATCGTCGCCATGTGCAGAGAGGCGGGGGTTCGACTCGTCGGGCCCAACTGCCTCGGTGTGATCAATCCGATTCCCACCGTCAGCTTAAACGCGAGTTTTTCAGCCCGCATGCCGGCCCCTGGCAATATTTCCTTTATCTCTCAGAGCGGCGCGCTGTGTACGGCGGTTCTCGATTTTGCCGCAGACAGGGACATCGGTTTCTCAAAGTTCATCTCCATAGGCAACAAGGCCGATGTGGATGAACTGGACCTCTTGCAGTTTTTTCACGAGGACCAGGATACGGCAGTCGTCATGCTTTATATAGAAGAATTGAGAAAGGGAGTCGAATTCATATCAACCGTAAAGGAGATTACTTCGGGGGCGAGACCCACTCCGGTCCTCGCCATAAAGTCGGGGAGGACAATAGCGGGCGCCGCGGCGGCAGCTTCTCATACAGGCGCTTTAGCCGGAACGGAGGCGGTTTACGACGCCATCTTCAAGCAGGCAGGCCTCATCCGGGCTGATTCCATTGACGAGCTTTTTGACTATGCAAATGTGTTTGCCTACAAGCAGGAGAGCAAGCTGGGGAAAAGGGCCAGAGTCCTGCCGAAAGGAAATCGCGTCGCCATCGTCACCAATGCCGGCGGGCCGGGGATACTGGCAACGGACATGACGGTTTCATCCGACCTTCTGCTTGCCAAATTTGAGCAGGAAACGATCGATGATCTGGCAAGCCATCTTCCCTTGACGGCGAACATACACAACCCCGTTGATATCATCGGGGATGCGCCTTCCGATCGTTACGAGCATGCCTTAAGAGCGGTAATAAAGGATAAAGGGGTCGATGGCGCGCTTGTCATTTTGACTCCCCAATCCATGACAAATGCCCTCGGTACGGCTCAGGCCATTGTCCGTGTCGCGCGAGGGGCTCAGAAACCAATCATATGTTGCTTCATGGGGATTGTTGATGTTTCTGCCGGCGTGAAATATCTGCAGGAGAACGGTTATCCTGTCTACAGGTTTCCGGAGAACGCAGCGAAGGCCTTCGGCGTGCTTTACCGATACTCCCGTTGGCTGAACAGGGATCATCTTCCGCAGTTTACCCTGGAGCATGACAGAGACGAAGCGGCCGGCGTGATTGCGAGGTGTCTTGCTCAGGGAAAAGTGCAACTGGGTGAAATGGACAGCGTCGACCTGCTGAAGTGTTACGGATTTAGTCTCCTGCCTTCTCGCCTTGCGAAGAATGAGGATGAGGCTGCCGATATCGGAGAAGGCATGGCTTTTCCGGTAGTCATGAAGATTGCTTCCGCGCAGATTCTCCACAAGACAGATGCAAAGGGTGTTGTCCTGGGAATCAAGAGCAAAGATGATGCAAAAAAAGCCTTTCGTGAGATAATTGAGAATGCAAGGAACTTCAGACCTGATGCCGTAATCGATGGCGTCATGGTGCAAAAGATGGCCATGCAGGGGGAAGAACTGATACTCGGTATGAACCGGACTCCTTTAGGCCCTTTACTTATGTTCGGTCTCGGAGGCGTATTTGTAGAGCTCTTTCAGGACGTGGTGTTTCGCCTCGCTCCGATTCTTAGAAATGAGACTCACAGGATGGTTCAGGAGATCAGGGGATACAAGCTTCTCATGGGCTTTAGAGGGCGGCCGAAAGCTGACATCGAAGCGATTGAGAAAGCAGTAATAAGTCTGTCGAATATGGCCGTCAATCATCCGGAAATCAAAGAAATGGATATAAATCCTCTCATAGTTCACGAGCAGGGGAAAGGGACCACCGTTGCCGATTGCAGAATCATCCTTGAGGCGGTAGGTGACACAAAGAAATAGCGGCTTTCATCGCGGTCTAATTTCAAAACAATATCCTCGGTCATTCCGGGCAAAGCGCATGGCCCAAAAATTTATTTGAACTCTTGGAGACTAAGAATAATCAGGAGGTAAGAGATGGCGAAAGTAGGGGTGGTTTTATCTGGTTGTGGAGTATTCGACGGCGCCGAAATTCATGAGGCGGCGCTGACGCTGCTTTTCCTTGATAAGGCGGGGTCTCAAATAATCTGTATGGCCCCTGATGTGGATCAAATGGATGTCATAAACCATATGAAGGGTGAGGCCGGCTCCGAGAAGAGGAATGTTCTTCTCGAGTCGTCCCGCATCGCCAGAGGGGATATCAAGGACATCAAAGATGTCAAGGCTGCGGATCTCGATGCGCTCATTTTTCCCGGCGGATTCGGAGCCGCAAAAAATCTGTGCAGCTTTGCCGTGAAAGGGGCGGACTGCACGGTCAATGCAGATGTCCAAAGACTGGTAAAAGAAATGCATTCGGCAAAGAAGCCCGTCGGATTTGTCTGCATTGCGCCGGTCATTGCCGCAAAGGTGCTGGGGGCGTTCAATCCGCAACTGACAATAGGCAACGACAAAGATACTGCGGAGGCAATTGAGAAAATGGGCGGTAAACACGTCGTATCTGCCGTGGACAATATCGTTGTTGACCGGAAAAATAAAATCGTAACTACTCCCGCGTATATGCTGGGTCCAACAATTTCCAAAGTTGCCCTGGGCATTGAGAAATTAATCAAAGAAGTATTGAAGATGGCAGCCTGATTGATTGCTGCGGCATCCTGCGCCCCGCAATGGCACACTGCATAATTATGAAAGGCCTCATGAGTTGCCGCCACAGGTATTGTCCCTATAATGCACAAGTATAAAATCACCCTTGAATACGATGGAACCAGTTACAGAGGCTGGCAGTCGCAGAAGAATGCGAGGAGCGTTCAGGACACGCTGATCCATGCGGCGGAGAAACTGTTTGGAGAACCGGTGGAAATTCAGGGAGCAGGCCGCACGGATGCCGGAGTTCATGCCCTTGCCCAGGTTGCCCATGTGGGGACAACAATAGCAATGCCCCTGCGGAAGATACTGGAAGGCTTGAATGACCTGCTTCCATCTAATATCAATATCCTTGAGGTCGAGGAAGTCCCAATCAGCTTTCACGCCCGACATTATGCAATCGCCAGAAGCTATCTCTATATAATCTCGAAACAGCGGACGGCCTTCGGGAAGAGGTACGTCTGGTGGGTTCGAGACAAGTTAGATGTCAAAAAAATGCAGAACGCCGGCCGCATCTTTCAGGGTTTCCATGACTTCGTATCCTTTGCTGACAAGAGGATGGATAAGGACGCATCAACGAAGGTAAAAGTTGATGCAGTGGAGGTGAAAGAGGTGGATGGTCTGATTATACTGAGGGTTGTCGGTTCCCACTTCCTCTGGAAAATGGTACGGAGAATGGCGGGGATTCTGGTGGAAGTAGGTAGAGGAACACTGACGCCCCGCAATGTTGAGGAGATGCTCGAACGGCCATCCGATCTGCCTGCAAAGCGCACGGCTCCTCCCTCGGGTCTTTTTCTTGAGCATGTTTCTTACGAGGGCGATGCTGAGAAGCCGGTAAAGCCTGGCAGGTTATTTTTCCCTCTCCTTTTTCCCGGCCGTTAGACAGAAATCAGAAACGAATAGACGAATCTACGGGCGCACGACCTTATTTGGAGCCGTCCAGCCCGCTTTGCTCCGCAATGATATGTCAGGTGGAATCCGCAGCCTTGTTGCCTCCGCTGTTCCTGGCATGGCGCGTGGCATACCTGGCGGCGCCGTATGTTGCGACGCAATAGGGGACGCAATATGTAACTGTGAGTTTGAACCAGTCCATGGCCTGCATGTCGCCATAGAGAAGGATGCGGTCGCCATAATTGATCAGTGCGAGGATGGATCCGACGATAAGGGCAACCTTCGCGGACGTGGCTACAGTGCCTCTTTCAACAGCTGCCTCGAGGAATAGCTTCATTTCAATTAGCGTCTCCTTTCCCTTCACGGACTCGCTCCCCGCTGATGCGCAGTACCGGCTTGATGGTGTCGCCTGCCTTCGCATCGGCAATGGCGGCATTTATCTTGCCGAAGTCATAGAACTTCACGAGGCGGTCAAAGGGGAAAAGTCCCGCTTTGTAAAGCGCGATCAGTTTGGGGATAAAGAGCTGCGGCACGGCATCGCCTTGTATTATGCCGACGGTTCTTCGCCCTTGCGGTAGGGCGGTGCCGCTCTCGCCTGTGAGGAGCGCCACAGTGCCATGCGGATTCAACACGTCTACGGCGAGCGCGTGCATCTTCTGGTTACCGGTTGTTTCCACTACGTAATCAACGCCGTTGCCGGTTATAGCGGCGATAAGGGAGGCGACCTTGTGACGGCGATTATCTATCACGTGGGTTGCTCCCACCTCAAGGGCGAGTTTGAGCCTCTTCGGTCTGATATCGACGCCTATGATGGGGTCGGCTCCGACGATACGGGCCGCCATTACCGCCGCCAGGCCAACAGCGCCCGTACCAAAGATGGCTATACTCGCTCCTTTGGTGACCTTCAAAGAGTTCATCACCGTGCCGGCTCCCGTCTGCAGACCGCAGCCCAGCGGAGACAGAATCTCCAGATTTAATCTCTTGGAAACCTTGACGAGGTTGCGTTCGGTCGCAAGCGAATGGGTGGCGAATGACGACTGGCCAAAGAAGTGTCCGCGGACGCCGCTGCGATAGAGGGCATTGCTGCCGTCCAGGCGTGCGAAACCGAAGTTCGCCTCGTAGAAGCGTTCACAATCCGTAGGATGGCCGCTCCGGCATTGGCCGCAGCGGCCGCACGACTGATAGGAGAGCACAACATGATCGCCTCGCCTGACACCATTCACCTTCGCGCCCACCTGCTCCACCACACCTGCCCCTTCATGACCCAATACCAGCGGGCCATCCGCTTTGTCCCAGTAGTCACAGAAGTCTATGTCGGTATGGCAGATGCCTGAGGCGATGATGCGCACAAGCACCTCGTCATCCTGTGGACCTTCCATCTCGAGGGACTCTATCTTCAAAGGGCCGCCCCTCTTGCGCAGAACGGCGGCCTTGATCTTGTTCACCTGAATATCGGAATGGCGAGCCAGTAACCGATTCCTCCCTTATTGCGGCTATATCATTATTTCAAATTAGCAAACGAAGTGTGAAAGTCAAAGAAAAAAAATGAAAGTATTTTCGAATTATACTTAAAGCAGATTAAAAATCGGCATGTTGTCAAATATGATGGTGATCAAAGGGAATCGGCTATGAAGGATTATCTGGTGCATGTGATGAGCAAAAAAATTAAAAGTCCTCGGACCGGGGGAGCTTGTAAGGCAGATGAGCATTAGGTGCAGATAGACCAGGCATCGAAAAGGGAAAGATAGCGCAGTATAAGAATTTCGCCGTCCGTCGTTTTCACTTTGAAATAATCTGTTGCTGGCCTGCCCGGATCGACACCACCTTCATACCAGCGGTCGACGATTTCCTTCACTTCCCTGCGGCGTCCCTGATAGGTAAAAGCCACGGGCCGTTCGCCGGCCTTATAGCCGCTGTAGCATTCCACTTGTATTCGGTCGTAGGATACGGGTACGATGTTCCGCGTTGTTGCTTTATTCGCCATGTGATTTCTAAAAGCCCAGTTCTTCGTTGATCAGGATGACCTTGATCCTTCCCGGGGCCGTGCAATTACACTACCCGGCTATTGTCGAGACAGCGCTTGCCGCAGGCAGATAAAAACGTTGGGCATAGTCTATGACCATGCGGTCTGCACTAAAGCGCCAACCCAGGCTTTGCATCGCATGCTTCATTCTCTGCACCCAGAGATGCGGGATTCCGCTTGCGTCCCGTTCGTAATAGAGCGGAATGACCTCTTTCTCCAATGTTTCATAGAGATAGTCTGCATCTCTCTGGTTCTGTACATTCGGGTCATTATGCATGCCGCCATAACCGATGGCAAAACCATTCCTGCCGTCGTATGCTTCATTCCACCATCCATCGAGAACGGAAAGGTTCAGTCCTCCATTTAGGACCACCTTCTGGCCGCTGGTGCCGCACGCTTCTAATGGCCGCCGCGGATTGTTCAGCCACACATCAACCCCCTGGACTAGGTGACGTGCCAAGTTGTAATCATAGTTTTCAACAAAGACGACCCTTCTCCTGCTGGCCGGGCTATAGCTGTACTGGGCAATTCTCTGTAATACACGCTTGCCTTCGTCATCGCGCGGGTGGGCCTTTCCGGCAAAAATAATCTGGATAGGCCTTTTGGTGTCTTCAACCAGTTTAGCCAGACGCTCTGCCTGGGATAAAATCAGGTCTCCTCGCTTATATGCAGCAAACCTGCGGGCGCAACCAATTGTCAGAACATCGGGATCAAGAAGCTGATCGATCTGTTTTAATGTATCGCGATGACCCAGACGCTCAGCCTGGAGTTGCAGGCGTCGACGGACGAAGCGAATGAGGCGCATCTTCAGACTCTGGTGTGTTTCCCACATCTCCCCATCATCAATCTCCGTAATTTTTTCCCAGATGTCCGGGTGCACCGTACGCGTGGGCCAGTCTTGGCCAAGGCGCGTCTCAAACAACTGGTACATCGGCGGCGCCAGCCATGATAATACATGAACCCCGTTGGTAATGTGGCCGATAGGAACTTCTGATTCAGGACGCTGCGGCCAGAGGGAATGCCACATCAGACGGCTCACGGTCCCATGGATAGCGGAGACGCCATTCGCCCAGCATGAAGATTTCAAAGCCAGAACTGTCATGCAAAACGGTTCCGACCTGTCATACGGATTTATGCGCCCCAGGGCCATAAAATCGTCATGTGACAGTCCCAGTTGTTCTCTGAAGAGGCCGAGGCTGTCTTCGACCAGATCCGCGTGGAATCGATCATGGCCTGCGGCTACTGGGGTATGCGTGGTAAAAACCGTGCGCAGAGTTACGCGCCGGTGAGCGCGGTGAAACGGAATCTGATCGTACTCCATAACCCAGCGGGCCTCTTCGAGGATGGCAAAGGCACTGTGTCCCTCATTTATATGCAGCACTCCGGGGATAATATTCAGTGCCTGCAGGACGCGCGCGCCGCCAATGCCCAGCAGAAGCTCCTGTCGAATGCGCAGTTTGTCGTCGCCGCCATACAGACGGGAGGTCAATTCGCAATCCTGGGTTGTATTACAATCGACGTTAGAATCGAGCAGCAGCAGACGAATCCTGCCTACCTGAACCAGCCAGACCCGTGCGCTGAGGAGGCCGCTCCGGGTGTCAATGCGTATAAGCAATGGCTCTCCACTCGCATCCAGAACAGGTTGTAAAGGCAAATTGTTTATATTGAGGTTCACATAGTTTTCTTGCTGCCAGCCCTCTTTGTTCAGGCTCTGATTGAAATAACCCTGCTGGTAAAGGAGCCCGATTCCGATCAGCGGGACTCCAAGATCAGAGGCGCTTTTCAGGTGGTCCCCTGAGAGGATACCTAATCCGCCGGAGTAAATCGGCAGCGATTCATGTATTCCGAACTCTGCAGAGAAATAAACAACCGGCCTGTTGTTTAAATTTCCGCAGTGCATCATTCCCCATGTCTTATCTTTTTCGATATATTCATTCAGCCGCCGGAAGGCGTAGTTTATCCGGCTATGCAGTACAAGTTCAGAGGCCCTCTCCTCAATTTGCTCCGGTGTGATCTGATGGAGAAATGCTATCGGGTTATGGTCAACCTGCCGCCAGAGATGCGGGTCCAGGTCAGTGAAGAGGCTGATGACCTCCGGATGCCAAGTCCACCAGAGATTCTGAGCCAAGGTGCGAAGACGGTCATGGAGATTGATTTTCGTACCTTTCATTAGTAAGACTCCTTATTTTAGTTAAGCATGGACCGTGTCTGGACAGTATCAAGAAGACAGGATGTTCACCTTCATAAAGTACCACAAAAAATAAGAAGATAAAAAAAGAAAATATGCCCTTTACGAAAATTGAGGATCAGACATCTCCGCCTGGTTCATCCTTTGATTTCCGGTAGGACAAGTAACTATGTAAAAGCCACCCAAGAGCAATGCCTATAATCAAAAGAAAAAATATCAGCAGGGCGCGGGACATGGAGATGTTCCAGAACAGAAATCTAACATCAACTACTGCGGCATTTTGGGTTATGAATATGACGGCGAGACTTATGAAGATAAGGATTAATATTATTTTGAGATTCATATCTCTCGCCTTTACCGGAGCCGGGCATTTACAGAGAATCAGTGTCCTCGTTCAGATTGCAGGCACGCCTATTTCTTCCTGAGCGTAACCAGAAACAGCCTTCGCGGAAGTTCCCCTTCTTCGAATTCATCTATCCTCAGTATTTCAAAGCCTTCTGCGAGGCGTTCCACCTTTTCCCTGCTGAAGAAATGGACGATGAAGCCGCCGACTTCATACATATCCTCACCCCGGTGAATCCCTTTTCCAAAGTCAGGGTCTTTCGTGTGTCTCACTGTGTAAATGTGAAGTCCCCCGGGGCGGAGAATCCTTCGCACTTCCCGTGAGAGAAACTCAAGCTCCGCGGTTTTCAGGGCCATGCAATACAGCATGTGCGAGTAGCACCCGTCCATGGATTCATCCTCGAATGGAAGGGCGGCGCGCACATCATGCTGAAGAACCGTGATATAACCGGATAAACCCAGTTTCCGAGCCTTGTCGGTAATCGCCCCCACGGCGCTCTCGGAGTAATCAAGCACAGTTATGTGGATGCCATTTTTGGCAAAGAAGATTGTATCCCTCCCCTGTCCGCCGCCCAGTTCAAGAATCACGATCTTATTTTCCTTCTTGAACATCTCCGCGGCTATCCTGGCAGGATCGCTTGGTAAAGCGCCAAACATATCAGGATTCCGGACAAACGTTTCCTGCCATTGACGGCCCTGAGCATCCAATATTTTTTTCACGCTCAATCGCTCCGGTTAATCCTCTCCGTCTGTATCTCCAGCTTGACTAATTAAGATGTGCGCTTCCAATAATGCAGCATACAGAACCCGGCGATAATGATAAGAAAGAACGGCAGGCTGATGATCAGGACCTTGATGAGTTCCACCGCACTTGCCCAGAAGGCTTCCTGTACGCTGAAATGCTGCGGATAGAAAGACTTTAAGTAATGTATCTCCTGCACCGAATGCCAAGAGACAGCAGACACGATGATAATACTGACGACGACTGCCGAGAGAATCAGTATTCTAGATATCCGGTTCATGGTCAGCGCTTCATGTTATGCCAATTTACCGATAAAGTCTTTCGCAGATGTGACTTTTGCATAAGGCATAGTTAATGCGGCCATGAATGCCGCCTGAACCTTGCCTGCTTCAACTGTTGTTCCTTTATATTCCAGATTGCGCGTCGCACACGCATCTTCAATAACCGTGCACCTGAATCCGAAATCAAATGCCGCGCGTGCCGTCGCGTCAACGCACATGTGAGTCATGGCTCCGCAAATTACCACTTCATCCACATTTGATCTCTTGAGGACATTCAACAAATCAGTGTCTCTGAATGCATTGGGAAAATATTTTTCAATTATGGCTTCGCCCGTCTGAGGGGCCACGGACTTGTGGATTTCAACGCCATTTGTGTTCGGGAGAAAGAATGTTGCTCCCGGGCGTTTTGAGATATGCTGAATATGATAGACAGGGAATGCCCATTTCCTCCACTCCTTAAGCAATAATCCTGCATTCTCCGCCGCTTGCTCCATGCCGACAAGCTCCATGCTCCCACCCGGAAAATAATCATTCTGAATATCGATTAAGATTAGTCCTCTCGTCATTTGTTCTCCTTATTTGGTTCGGGCGCCCGAAGACGACACGTTTACCAGAGCATCTCTATAGTTTCCGCCACACTCCTTACCAACTGTCCGCGACCTTCGTGTATATAGATGCCTATTTGGGCAATAAGTGAATACGCAGCAGCAAACTGAGCGAGTGCATATACGGCGACTGTAAACTGACTGATGCTAAAGACGCCGATGCCGAACTGGGAGATGGTCACAATTCCATACGCGAACTGCCCGATGGCTACGATACCTTTTGCCACGACAGGCATTCTATTGGGACGGTACTTAAATGAAATATGCAGGAGCGGCAGTCCCCAAAAGACGAGTTTCGACTTGTATTCAAACCCCCAGCCGTCCCATTCTTCTCTTGCCGGGTACGGCACCCGGCAGTGCGGGCATGTAATGGCTTGTTCGGAAATCTCTTTTTTGCATTCTCTGCATGGCTTCATAGAATGCTCCTGGTCCAACGGCATGTGAGCCGGGCCGCTAATTGATCACCATGCACTTGTTTTGATGACACATTTTAAGTAAAATATACTTGTCTGTCAAGGACTTATCATAACGATGCTGATTCGCATTGACTAAAAGTAAACTCGGCTTTCATTTAAGTTCAACTTAAAGTAAATTACAACCAGTGACCCCGGTTCTATAGTGTTTTAGTATGCGTCATGGATGCATGAAGGTGCTGTCAGCTGAAGGGTAAATACAAATATGAGGGCAATGATACTTACAGGTATTTCCAATATCCGCGAAAACAGAACACCATTGCAGCTAATAGATATACCGGAGCCTGCGCCGGGAGAGAAGGAAATCCTCGTAGAAGTTTCCGCCTGTGGAGTCTGCCATACGGAGCTCGATGAAATCGAAGGAAGGACGCCGCCGCCTGCATTCCCCATTATTTTGGGCCATCAGGCGATTGGTAAAGTGGCGGCAACAGGAAAAAGAGTGACCAGATTCCGAACTGGAGAGCGGGTCGGCGTGGGCTGGATATTTTCTGCCTGCGGCCATTGCCGTGCGTGTCTTAACGGGAACGAAAATGTCTGTAAGGAATTCAGGGCCACAGGCAGAGATGCCAACGGCGGATATGCCCGGTTCATGACAGTTTCCCAGGACTTTGCGTACCCTATTCCTGCTGTCTTTTCCGATGTAGAGGCAGCGCCTCTTCTGTGTGCGGGCGCCATCGGCTATCGGTCCTTGCGGCTTGCTAATCTTACGAATGGGCAGAACCTGGGGCTTACGGGATTCGGGGCTTCAGCACATCTGGTTCTCAAGATGGTACGCCATAAATATCCGGATGCCAGGGTCTCCGTCTTTGCCCGGAGCCGGGAGGAGCAGGCATTCGCCCGGGAACTGGGGGCCGTATGGGCGGGGAATACGGAAGACGAACCGCCGGAAAAACTCCATGCCATAATCGATACCACGCCGGCGTGGAAACCGGTAATCGAGGCAATGAAAAACCTGGAGAGTGGCGGAAGGCTGGTTATCAACGCCATCAGGAAAGAAGACACCGACAAGGACTGCCTTCTGAAACTCAATTACCCGATTCACCTCTGGCTCGAGAAGGAAATCAAGAGTGTGGCTAACGTGGCGCGGAGGGACATCAGTGAATTTCTCGACCTGGCGGCAGAGATTCCGATCAAACCGGAGGTGCAGGAATTTTCATTAGGAGAAGCCAACGAGGCCCTCGTCGAACTCAAAGAGGCGCGCATCCGCGGGGCAAAGGTGCTCCGCATGGACTGACAAAGCGAGATCGTTCGTCATGCCATAAAGTCAGGTAATGCAAGGTCTAATTCTAATCAATGAAAGGAGGCAGGTATGAAGTATCCCGATATTACATTTGAGCCGTTCTTCACATGGGCAAACCGGCCGAGAGTCATGTACAAGGCCGGAGTAAGAGAAGAGTTGGGTTTTGAGATGGAGAAGCTGGGAGGCAGGAAGGTGGTCCTCTACACGGACAAGGGGCTCGTTCAGGCTGGTGTGGCGGACATGGTGATCGAAGCGATAAAAGCCTCCAGCCTGGAGTTAGTCGGTGTCTACGACAAGATCGTTCAGGACGCCCGCCTCGATCTGATCAACGACGGGGCGGCTTTTTACAGGAAGCGCGGCGCTGACTGCATGGTGGTCGTAGGAGGCGGCAGTGTTATGGACACCGCCAAAGCCGTTAACATTCTTATTGGCGGAGGTCTCAATGATTTTTCGCCTCTTGCGGAGCAGGTGGGATTGTTTGACGGGGCCAAACCATTGCCGCCGCACATTGCTTTTCCGACCACGGCAGGAACAGGGGCAGAGGTAACCTTCGCTATGGTTGTCCTCAACGATGTAGATAAAGTAAAGGTGGCGTGTGCACATCCTTTCTGTAACGCGGATATCGCCATGCTGGACCCTGAATTGACGGTGAAGCTTCCCCCAAAGATCACGGCCTTCACGGCCATGGATGCCATGACGCATGCGATCGAGGCCATCACCACCAGCAGTGCGAATCCCATCTCGGACGGATTGGGGCTGCACGCGGTCCGGATCATCACGAAATATCTTCCCGAGGTCATGAGAAACCCGGGGGACGTCGAGGCGAGGGGCTACCTGCTGATCGCGAGCACTATGGCAGGCATGTCCTTCATCAACGCCTTCACCGGCGGTGTCCATGCCACAGCCCACGCCCTGGGCGCCCTTTACGGGATTCCCCATGGTCTCGCCAACAGCATCATGCTGCCCCATTTGATGGCTTACAATCTGGAAGAGAAGCCGGACCGCTTCATCTTGATCGCTGATGCCATGGGGGTGAACGTCGACGGCATGACTCCTGAACAGGCAGCCAAGGCCGCCGTTCGGGCAGTAACGGATCTCCAAAAGGCAGTCGGCCTGACAGAAACCCTGAAGGATTTTGGTGTCCCGGACGATCGCAAAGCCCTTCAGCCGCTGATCGATCTCGCAATGGGGGATTCCCAGCTTCCCTACAACCCCCGCGATCTGGAAGAGGACGACGTGTATAATCTATATTTGAAAGCCCGATGACTCAAAAAGGAGGAAGAAACCATGAAGTATTGGAATAACGAGACAGAACCCATCAAAGCATTCGTCACCCTCTGGGAAACGCTGTCCAAGGAACAAGAATTCATCGACGGTATGAAGAAGGTCAATCAGCTCATTTGGTTCGATTACACCCAGGATGGCCCCAACTGTTCTTTCCACGTGGACAGCCGCGATGGAAAGTTCATTGTTGGCGTCGGCAAGCCCGCCGAAGAACCTCACCTCACGATGAGCCTCTCCGCCGACAACGCCCATCTGTCCTGGGCAAATAAGCTCAATCCCGTCATGGCCATCACCAGGGGACAGATCAAGGTCAAGGGCTCCGCCACGGGACTGCTGAAGCTTGCTCCCAAGCTGAAAAAGGTGGCTGTGGTCTACGAGCAGGTCCTGAAGGATTTGGGCTGGGGAGACAAGATGACGAAATAAGGCGGCATCTCTCAGGTCGTCTTCATATCGATCAGTTCTTTTTCAGGCGGCCGGCGTTTGTAGGGGCAATCACGGGGCTCTCTGCCATGAAAAGGCTACAGATGGATTTTCATGAGGACGGTTTCTAATCTATCGCCGATTTTACAGGAGCAGATTCATGAAAGGGAACACGGGGAAGATCATCAATGTGGACCTTACGAGCGGCAGTATCCAGATCGAGACATTGCCGGAAGAGTACTACAAACAATACATCGGGGGCAGCGGTCTCGCCGCAAAGATTTTCTGGGAGCGCGGACGCTTCGATATCGATCCCCTTGCCCCGGAAGCCATGCTGATCTTCATGAATGGGCCTTTTGCGGGCCTCAAGATCTCCGGTGCCAGCCGCAACAGTGTGGCCGGGTGCTCTCCGCTGACAGGGCACTGGGGAGATTCATCCTGTGGAGGCTATTTTGCTCCGGAACTCAGATATGCGGGCTATGATGGTCTCATCATCACCGGCAAAGCATACAATCCGTCTTATCTTCTGATCAATGACGGCGCCATCCAGATCCTCGATGCGGGGGAATACTGGGGCCGGGGAACAGAAGAGGTCACTGCGGCTCTGAAGAAGAAGCTCGGCAAGGATCACCGGACCATGGTCATCGGCCCCGCAGCGGAAAATCTTGTCAAGTATGCCATTATCCTGAACGACGGCCATGACGCGACGGGCCGGGCTGGTTTCGGCGCCATCATGGGGTCCAAGAATCTCAAGGCCATCGTGGTCAAGGGCTCTAAGAAGGACGTGGAAGTAGCCAACAAGGCCGGATATGAAGCCTTGCGGAAGGACCTCAACACGCGGATCGTCGAGGCCTTGCCTGCAACCCTCCTACACACGGACGGGACGGCCGCGAACCTGATGGGCGGTGTTTATTCCGGGGATGTCCCTGTGAAAAACTGGCAATCAAACTTCTGGGAGGAGGCCGCGGAAGCCCTTTCGGGAAGCACCCTGAGCGAGGCTTACCTGACGAAGCGTAGCGCTTGCGCCTTCTGCGGCATTGCCTGTAAGAGGATTGTGGAGGTCAAGGAGGGACCGTTCGCCGTGCCGGAAGGGCCTGGGCCGGAATATGAAACCATCGTCGCTTTCGGAACCCTCATCGGTTCCATCGATCTTGCGGCCACCTGTAAAGCAGGCCGGTTATGCAACGATCTGGGACTGGACACAATCTCTGCAGGCGGGACGCTCGCTTGGGCCATGGAGGCCTTTGAAAGAGGAGACCTTACATTGGCCGACACGGACGGCATTCCTCTGAACTGGGGAGATATGGAGACGGTAATTAGCGTGGTTCTGCCAAAAATAGCCAAGAAGGAGGGAAAGCTGGGTCAGCTTCTGGCCGATGGGAGTGTGGCAGCCGCGAGAAAGCTCGGCAAGGGTTTTGAATACACGGTTCACAGCAAGGGGCTGGAAGCGCCGATGCATGACCCGCGCGGGGGTGGACACGGCATGGCCTTGACCTACGCAATGAGCCCCAGAGGGGCCTGCCACGTGGCGGATCCCATGCTGTATGTGGAAATGGGGGCCAGATACTACCCGGAGATTGGATTTGACTATATCTTAGAGCCAAGAAGCGATGAGAATAAACCGGAGGCAGCGGTTGTGTCTATCACCTTTGGTGCTCTGGAGAACAGTGCCTGCTGGTGCGCCTTTGCCGATGCCCTCACCATCGCTGACTGGCTGAGCCTGTTCAATGATGTCGCAGGCTACGGATGGGATGTTGAGGACATGTTGAAAGCGGGCCGGCGGGTCTTTTATCTTAAGCGGCTCATTAATTATCGCTATGGCCTCACTGCGGATGATGACAAGCTGACACCGAGGATGCTGGAGCCCGCCAAGGACGGTGAACCGGCTGGCATCGAAATGAACTTCGAGGAGATGAAAGCGCGATTCTATGATCTGGTGGGTTTTGACCCGGTGAAGGGCGTCCCCACAAAGGAAAAGCTTGAGGAATACGGTATGGCCGAAGAGGCAAAAAAGATTTGGTGATCAAAGTGGTTTAGTTACGGGAATGCAGAGGGGATGGTCAAGATGCTGACCCCTCTTTTCGTTGAATGTAAGGACATCTATAATCAGCGGTTGAGAAGATTATCACATGGAAAATATATAGAGATATAAATAGGAAGGGGTAGTCTACTTGCATCGTTTTTTGATAAGAAATTCCTTTTTCGTGGAGGGGGTGTAAGAAAAATGGTCTTGCGTATCAATGGAATCCATGACAAGCGGGTTCAAAGGTTACTGTTTGAAATGTTGCATTCTGAAGGAAATGGCCAAGAACAAGACAGGGCAGTCAAATTGGTCGCGAATCTAGCCTGGAAGTGGCCTGGGAAGGAAAGCCCCTCGACAGGTGTTTGATCAGAAAAGGATAAATGGAGTACTACAATGAAAGAACGACGAGATCGGAATAGCACCCGGAAGAAAAAGCCGAATCCATCTGCTGTACCGTATGAAACTGTGCCGGCCACGCAGCGGACTCTGGATGCGCTGGAGGTCATGAGGAATGAGACCCTGAAGGGCGGCGGCACTGAACTCATAGAAGAGCAGCACCGAAGAGGAAAGCTGAGTGCGCGGGAACGGATCGATCTGCTACTCGATGAGGGCTCCTTTGAGGAGTTTGACCTTCTGAAGACAGGCAGGGGCGGCGCCTTCGGCGGAGAAAAGACATATCCTGGAGACGGTGTGGTGACAGGACATGGCACAATCGACGGCAGGGAAGTATTTATGTTCAGTCAGGATTTTACGGTGAGGGGCGGGTCGCTAGGCGAAGCCCACTCCCAGAAGATCAGCAAGGTGATGGATCATGCCGTCAGGGTAGGGGCTCCAATCATAGGACTCAACGACTCTGGCGGCGCAAGGATTCAGGAAGGGGTGGACGCGCTAGCTTCCTACGGAGATATCTTCAAGAGGAACGCCTTAGCCAGTGGCATTATCCCGCAAATTTCCTGCATCATGGGGCCCTGCGCAGGCGGTGCCGTATATAGCCCCGCTCTTACCGACTTCGTCTTCATGGTCGAGGATACGTCCTACATGTATGTGACAGGTCCGAATGTAGTGGAGACCATTACCCATACGGCAATTTCGCACGAAGACCTCGGCGGCGCGAAGGTTCATGCCGAAAAGAGCGGAGTCGCTCATTTTGTGCTCCCCAACGATATCATGTGCCTGCGGGAAGTCAGGAGGTTGATTAATTACCTTCCCTCCAACAACAAACAAAGAACACCTATTCTGGACCTCAGTGATCCCGTTGGACGGACTGACCCAGCCCTGGATTATCTTGTACCTGAAAATTCCAACCAGAGTTACGACATGAAGGTCTGCATTAACAGTATCCTTGACGGTGCCGAGTTTCTGGAAGTCCAATCTTATTATGCGAAGAACATCATATGCGGTTTTGGGCGCATGGGGGGCCAGACAATAGGGATAGTAGCGAATCAGCCGGCAGTTCTGGCGGGGGTGCTGGATAACAGTGCCTCAACCAAAGCAGCACGGTTTGTCCGTTTTTGTGACGCCTTCAACATTCCAATTATATGTCTCGTTGATGTACCTGGTTTTATGCCGGGACCGGAACAGGAGCAGGGAGGAATCATCCGCCACGGCGCCAAGCTGCTCTATGCCTTTATTGAGGCCACCGTGCCACGTATCACTGTCATCGTCCGCAAGGCTTACGGTGGGGCCTACGTCGTGATGAATTCCAAACACATCGGCAGTGACATCAGTTATGCATGGCCCACGGCGGAGATTGCCGTGATGGGTCCCAAGGGTGCAGCGGAGGTGATTTTCAGGAAAGAGATAAAAGACTCATCCGATCCCGAAAAAACACTTGCAGCGCGAACAGAGGAATACAGAAAGACATACGTCAATCCCTTTCTGTCCGCCCAGAGGGGATACATCGATGATGTAATTTTCCCCAGGGACACACGGCACCGGATCATCCGGAGTCTTCAGTTTCTGGAAGTTAAAAAGAGGGAAAGGCCGGAACGAATGCACGGAAATGTTCCTCTTTAAGGAAACGCTATGTTTAAAAAAATCCTCATTGCGAACCGGGGCGAAATAGCTGTCCGCATAATGAGTACGTGTAAAAGGCTGGGCGTCAAGACGGTGGCAGTCTATTCAGACGTGGATTCCCGTTCCCTCCACGTCAGAGAAGCGGACGAAAAGGCCTTCTTAGGGGGTGCAAGACCGGAAGAATCGTATCTGGTGAAGGATAAAATCATCGATATTGCCATTTCCCATGGGTGTCAGGCGATCCATCCGGGATACGGTTTTCTATCGGAAAATCCTGAATTTGCTGAAATGGTCTCGCAGGCAGGACTGGTGTTTATCGGTCCTCCGGCATCAGTCATCGCACAACTGGGCGATAAAATGGCCGCAAAGGCGTTTGCCGAAAAGCTCGGCATACCGGTAAAGCCCGGACATAAGGAATCTATCTCCACGCTTAGAGAAGCGGAAGCGATTGTAGAACGGATTGGATACCCCTTGATGATCAGGCCGTCTCGCGCCGGAGGAGGAAGAGGGATACGAGTTGTGGAGAGCCGGGAGAAGTTGCGTACTGCCGTGGAGTCCTGCCAAAACGAATCGAGAAAGGCCTTTGGAACGGATGAATTCTTTATGGAGCGCTATATTGAGAGAATCCGTCATATAGAGATACAGATCATTGCCGATCATTACGGTAATGTAATTCACCTGGGGGAGAGGGAATGTTCCATCCAGAGACGGTATCAGAAAATAATTGAGGAGACTCCCTCGACCGCTGTTGATGACCGGCTGCGTGAGCGCATGGGCGCCATGGCTTGTAATCTTGCGCGGGAGGCGGGTTATGCAAACGTGGGCACGGTCGAATTTATCCTCGATAATAAAGATAAGAGCGTCTACTTCCTGGAGATGAATACACGTCTCCAGGTTGAGCACCCTGTGACAGAAATGGTAACCCGCCTTGATCTGGTGGAACTACAACTTTGCATTGCGGCAGGGGAAAAACTTCCAATCCGTCAGAAAGACGTCATCCGAACCGGATGGGCTGTGGAAGCGCGGATCTGCGCCGAGGATCCCGCCAGGAATTTTCTGCCGGTGACCGGCATGATTACGCGGTATGCAACAGCCCGCATAAAGAACGTCAGAATTGACAGAAGCATTGAAGCAGGAAGTGTTGTCAGCACTTATTACGATTCACTGCTTTCCAAGGTGATTGCCTGGGGTGAAACAAGGAAGGAGGCAGTCGAATCAATCGTCCAGGCGCTGAACGCATATCACATCGAGGGATTAATCACCAATGTTGATTTTGTGAATGCCGTCCTCAATCACCCATTGTTTATGGAAGGCGACCTGTCGACGGATTTCATTGATGAGCACTTTGAGCGAGGTCAGATGAAGCTGCCTCCGCCCGAAGAGTGGCTTCATTTTATGGCCATAGCCGTGACCCTCATCTATCACAATCGACAATCGCTGGTTCACGAATCCCTCAAGCCGATGATGGCGAAAGTGGGCGCTCCACAACAGTCAAAAGACCGGATCACTTACATGGTGAGAGCGGAGGACGTCTCTCTTGAATTAAGCCTTATTGTCAATCCGGCTCCTCGGAACTGGACTGTCGTGGTAGACGGGGTTAAGTACGAGGTTGTAACGCCAGAATTTGAGTTTTACAGGCGTCGTATCAAACTCAAGATCGGCGGAAGAACCCAATTCTTCCATACTCGCTACAGGGATAATAACATATGGGTAGCCTATCGCGGCGTCACTCGCACGTTCGGAATCTACACCCCCCTGGAATGGAAACTTTATTACCACATGCCGAAGCCGAAAAAGATACCCCCTGAGGACGTCGTTCGCTGCCCCATGCCGGGAGTGGTGGTCGCCATCCCGGTAAGGAATGGAGAACGTATCTATCGCGGCCAGGATCTCGTAAGCATAGAGTCTATGAAGATGGAAACTTTCGTCGCATCTCCGAGTGACGGGTTAGTAGAAAAGATCCATGTCACTCCCGGGCAGACTGTTGAGACGGGGGACATTCTTATCCAACTGACAACGGATGCTTTGCCTTCAGAAGAAGAGTTAGATATCTTTTATGGTTGAGGACACTGGAATGAAGTTCGGGTACATGGGAAAAATCTTGATGGTGGATCTTTCCACGCGTGTCATACGTGAGGAGGTTGTTCCCGACCGTGTTTACGAACAATACCTCTCGGGCATGGGTTTGGCTGCCTATATTCTTTACGGCAGGATCCCTGCGGGCGCCGATCCACTCGGTCCCGAAAATATCATAGGCTTTGTCTCCGGCCTTCTGACGGGGACGGGCAGTCTCTTTGCCGGAAGGTGGATGGTAGCGGCAAAATCACCCCTCACCGGCGGATGGGGGGAGGCAAACTGCGGCGGCAGTTTTTCGCCGGCGATCAAGCGCTGCGGCTATGACGGCATTTTTTTTATGGGGATAAGCGAAAACCCTGTCTATCTTTATGTGAATGAAGGCGGCGCGGAGCTTCGCGATGCGTCACATTTATGGGGCAGGGATGCGGTAGAAACGGAGGCGATGCTGATTGCGGAGACGAGTGCCAATTCACGGATTGCAGTCATCGGACCCGCAGGAGAGAGGCTTTCCCTCATCTCCGGCATCTGCAATGACAGAGGAAGAATGGCCGCGCGGTCGGGGCTCGGCGCTGTCATGGGCGCAAAGAGGCTAAAGGCCGTTGTCCTCGGCGGCAAGAAGAGGATCGATGTCCATAACACGGCTGAGATAAAGAGATTGAGTCAGATGTGCAACCGATGGGTGCAGTTTCAACCGCCTATCTTTGCCGGGCCTGTTGCTGCATATGTAGGCGCCCTCATGCGGATCCTGCCCGTACAGATGGCCATGGACGGGCTGATCTATAAGATACTGCTCAAGAAGTGGGGCACAGGCGGCATGAACCAGATGTCTGTCGAGATAGGGGATGCGCCGATAAAAAACTGGCGGGGCAGCAACGTGGACTGGGGAATAAAGAAATCTCTATCCGTAAACCCGGATGCAATCATAAGGTATGAAAAGGTGAAATATCACTGCTATGCCTGTCCCCTGGGCTGCGGCGGCATATGTGTAACAAAGGGGAAATACGGAGAGACGCACAAGCCGGAGTATGAAACAGTCCTTTCCTTAGGCGGTCTGTGCATGAATGCAGACATGGACAGCATCTTCCATCTCAATGAGATATTGAACAGAGCCGGCATGGATACAATCTCTGCAGGCAGCACCGTGGCCTTCGCCATTGAGTGCTATGAGGCAGGCATCCTCACAAAAAAAGATACGGATGGGCTCGAACTCGCCTGGGGTAATTCGGAAGCAATAGTTGCCCTTATTGAAAAAATGATCAGGCGCGATGGCATCGGCGATTTACTGGCAGATGGTTCAAAGGTAGCCGCGCGCAAGATCGGCAAGGAAGCAGGAGTATCTGCGATCCATGCCGGCGGCCAGGATCTCCCCATGCACGACGGCAGGAACGACCCAGGTTATAACGTCCATTACTCCGTGGAAGCCGCACCAGGCAGGCATACTGTAGGCGCCCAGATGTATTATGAGATGTTCCAGCTTTGGAAGGTGGCAAAAGGGCTACCGCGCGTGAAGCCTCTCTATTTCAAGGGCAGAAAATACGTGGCGGATGAAGAGAAAGCCGTGACGGCCGCTCTGTGCAGCAAGTTTATGAATATCGTCAACTGCGCCGGTCTATGCCTATTTGGCGTCTTCCTTGGTGCAAAGAGGACGCCGACATTTTCCTGGCTGAATGCGGCGACAGGATGGAACAAGACGCCTGAGGAATACCTGGATATCGGGGCGCGAATCCAGACGCTGAAGCAGGCCTTCAATATCAAACATGGCATTGATCCAAGGTCGTTTCGGCCGGGCGACAGGGTCATCGGGAAACCGGCGCAGACCGAAGGGGCGAACCGGGGAAGAACGGTGGACATGGGAAAATTGATAAGCGACTATTATCGGCAGTTCGGGTGGGACCCCGAGACGGGGAGACCAACAGAAGATAGTATTGACCGTTTGAGCCTCCGTGGCGAGGAACATGGCATATAAGATTACGGATAAGTGCAATGGCTGCGGCGCATGCAAGAGGCATTGCCCGACTGATGCAATAACGGGGAATAAAAATGCGCTTCATATTATTGCTACGAATCGGTGTATTGAGTGCGGCGCCTGCGGGCGCATCTGTCCGGTGGAGGCAGTGAAGGACCCCTTTGGCATTTTCTGTCCAATGGTAAAGAGATCTCTCTGGGAGAGACCGCAGTTCGACAAGATTACATGCATGTCCTGCAGGATTTGCATAGACGCCTGTCCTGTTCATTGTCTTGGCCTATCTCACGCGGCAAATCACAATGACACGCACGGACGCCCTTATATGGCGAATGAAAAGACATGCATCGGATGCGGCTTCTGCGCCAAAGAATGTCCTGTTGGAGCTGTTACCATGATCGTATCTCAATCATAATATCTTCTCACGTAACGGAGGGCTTGATAAAGGATACATGGTAGTTTATTATGATAGCGAATAATAAAATCAAAAGGAGAAAGGAGTTCACATATGCAGCCGCCTGTTAAGGTATACACGCTGAGTACGTGCAGCCACTGCAAATCGACGAAGAAATTGCTCGATGAGTGTCATGTTAAATACGAATTCACCGACGTGGATTTGCTTTCTAACGAGGAGAAGAAGATCATTATAGACGATGTCAAAAAAATAAATCCGCACTGTACATTTCCCACGATAGTCATCGGAGACAAAATCATTGTGGGATTTGATGAGACGAAGATCAGAAAGGCACTCGGACTATAATGGAAGCCGAACAATTTTACGAAATGCTGAGGAAGATACAGGAGCCCAAAGGCTATTTTTTCAGCAGGGATAAGGAATGGGTGCTTGATATCCTGAGAGGGCTCCTCACAAACAAGGAGCGTCACGGCTACATGTCATGTCCCTGCCGCCTGGCATCAGGAGACCGGGAAAAAGATAGAGACATTATCTGTCCCTGTGTCTATCGTACGCCCGATGTAGAAGAGTACGGAAGCTGCTACTGCAATCTTTATGTTTCGAAGAAATGGAACGAAGATAAGATTCCACACGTGTATGTGCCGGAAAGGCGTCCTCCGGAGAAGAACCCTATTCTATAGGTTGATCGTCTTTAATCTTCCAGGAGTATTATAGTTTAGCAACTGCACGCTGCCTGATTCACAGGAGCGACAAAAAAGGTTGAAGTTTAGTTTTTATTTTGGTATGAGTTCTTTAACAAAAGTACTTGCCCGTTTAGCGGTTCCGTGGGAACCGTGAGGAAAGAACTATGTGTGGATCGTACTTGGATACCCCGTTTTTTTATGAGGACGGGGTTTTTTATTTTTCCAGGGTCGTAAGCAATCGTATAAGGTGAGGTGATGCTGTAAAATAGTAATGATTTCGGTTTTTTCATTTCTTATTTTTGAATGCAGGTATCTTACGTAAATGACTGCTTCTATCGGTAATGCTTTAAGTGTGATTTTTATGAAAGGAGAGTGAAAAATGGCAGAAAAGAAAAATGCGGATGCCGGCAAGCCGCAAGAAGGGGTTCTTGAGCGCTTCGGCCTGTGGCTTGCGGCGTGGAGCGAGAAATGGTTTCCCGACGCGTGGGTATTTGCCCTTGTGGGTATTGTTATCGTTTATCTCTTCGGTCTTCTCATTGGTGAAAGCCCGGTCAAACTCGCGACCGAGGGCGGCAAGGCATTTTGGATCCTGATACCCTTTACCATGCAGATGGCATTCATTATCATCGGCGGATATGTGCTTGCCTCTACCCCCGCAGTTTACTGGGTGATCAAGAAGGTGGCCGGAATCCCCAAGACGGGAAGAGGAGCCATCGCCTTTGTTGCCTTCTTGTCCCTGGTGACATCCCTGATCTCCTGGGGTTTGAGCCTCATCTTCAGCGGCCTTTTGGTCCGTGAATTGACGAGAAGGGTTAAGGGAATGGACTACCGGGCCGCGGGGGCCGCGGCTTATCTGGGATTGGGTGCCATCTGGGCCCTCGGGCTTTCCTCCTCGGCGCCCCTCATGATGGCTACCAAAGGATCGATTCCCCCAAAGCTCTTTGAGATCAGCGGTCTTATCCCGCTGACTCAAACGCTTTTCATCTGGGGGAACTTCTGGATGATAATTGCCCTTATCGCGGTTTCGGTACCCATTGCCTACTTCTCGGCCCCGAAACCCGATCGCGCCAAGACGGTGGAGTCGTTCAACCTGAAATTTGACGAGATCGATATGAGCATTGAGGCGCGGCAGAAACCGGGAGAGTGGCTTGAATACAGCCCTCTGCTGATCATCCTCGTAGCAGGTCTTCTTTGTTGGTACCTGATAGATCTCTTCAGCAAGGACCCCAGGGGGCCAATCGCTGCTCTGGACCTCAATAACTACAACCTGATTTTTATCACTGTCGGTATGCTCCTGCACTGGCGCCCGAAACGGTTCCTCAAGGCCGTGGCCCAGTCGGTTCCCGCAACGGGGGGCGTTCTGATCCAGTTCCCCTTCTACGCCGTGATCTTCGGGATGATTGTCGGCACGGGGATCAACAAGTGGTTGGCCGACCTCTTTTACAGCGTCACGACCCAGGGAACCTACCCGCTTCTGGTGGCCGCTTATTCGGCCATCCTCGGTGTTTTCATTCCCTCCGGAGGAGGCAAGTGGGTAATCGAGGCGCCGTATGTCCTGCAGGCGGCAATCCAGCATCAAGTGAACCTTGGCTGGGTGGTGGTGATCTACAATGCCGCCGAGGCCCTGCCGAACCTTCTCAACCCATTCTGGATGCTGCCGCTTCTGGGCATACTCCACATGAAGGCCCGGGACCTTGTCGGCTATTCGGTTCTACAGATGTTCATTCACATACCACTGGTCTTCTTCCTCTGCTGGCTCTTTGCGCAATGGATTCCCTTTGTCCCGCCTATGAAGTGACGGCGGCTGAATCGAGAGCCGCAATTAACGAAAAAGGGCGCTGCTTTTTATGGCAGCGCCCTTTTTATTATCAGCCGATAGATTATTAATGAGAATTCGGCTTTGTTTTATTTACCGCTCTTGAAGTCGTCCCTCATGAGTTCCCTTGCAATGATCATCCTTCTGATCTCGGATGTACCGGCGCCGATCTCCCAGAGTTTCTGATCCAAGAAATGCCTGGTGACGGGGTATTCAGTGCAGTAGCCGTAGCCGCCGAAGACCTGGATAGCGTCGAGGCCGATCTTCGTTCCCATCTCGCCGCAGAAGAGAAGCGCTGCAGCGGCCATGCGGTCGAGGTCCGTCCCCTTTCCGCCGACCTTGTTCTCCAGGGTATCGCAATATGCGGCTGCGCTGTACGCCATCCACTTGGAGGCCAGGTAGCCGGTGTACATATTGGCTATCTTTTCCTGGATGGCCTGATAGGAAATAATGGGCTTGCCGAACTGTACCCTTTCCTTCGCATACTTCAGGCTGAGCTCGAGACAGCTTCTCTGGCTGCCGAGGGTGCAGCCGGAGAGGGTGATTCTTTCCGTGCAAAGGCCGCTCGTGAGAACGGAGACGCCTTTGTTCAAACCGCCGATGAGATTCTCTGCCGGCAGTTCGACATCTTCAAAAGTGATCAAAGCCGTGGGGGATGTCCTCATACCCCATTTCTTGATCTTCTCCCGCGTAATACCCTTGACCTTATCGAACTCGAAGACAGAATGCGGAAATACCCTTGGGTCCCGCTGCCGGGTCGGTCTTAGCGTAAAATACCATGAAGTCCGCGACAGGACCGTTGGTGATGAATATCTTGCTGCCGTTGATGATGTACTTGTCACCCTTTTTCTCCGCCTTTGTCGCCATGCTCATCGCGTCGGAGCCGGCATTCGGTTCGGTAATGCCAAGGCATCCGACCCACTCGCCGGTGCAGGACTTGGGAAGGACATACATCCTCTGCTTTTCCGATGCGTTGCGCCGGAAGTTGTCGAAGCAGAGGGTCTGACTTGCGCCGACAGTCATGGACAGGGCGTTGCTTACACGCGCGATCGTCTCATAAACGAGGAGCGTTTCTACATATCCCAGAGCGGTACCGCCGTACTTTTCCTCAAAGACGATTCCGTTGATACCCAGATTTCCAAGCTCCTTGAAAAGGTCGGTGGCATCTCGTCGACTTCATATAGATGCTCCATCTGCGGCTCCAGCCAGCTAACTGCCCACTTGTAAACGCTGTCCTCCAACATCTTTTGTTCACTTGTAAAATTAAAGTCTAACGCCATACACAAATACCTCCTGATAAATTGAGATTTATTAAATCAGCTGTCGAAGCCGCGCAAGGAAGTTTATACTGACTGGCTTTGGCAACTCAACTCGAAAAGCCCGGATAGTCCGGGCTTCTCAAGTCGTATAACGTGAAACAACTTATTTTGCTGACTGATAACCCTGATCCCAATCGAATCCTGATATCTCACCGTGCAAGCCGGTCTTATAGTTCCGTCTGTCTGAATAGGAGGGGTACCGCCTGGTCTTGCCTTCTACCGGCATCATGGACACGGGGAATTTCGGGGGAAGGAGGCCGTTCTCTTTCGCCGCTTTTTCCAGCATCTCCCGATCATCGGGGTGGGCAATGGAGATCAACGCTGTCGCCCTTTCATAACCGGAGAGGCCGCGCAGGTTCACAATGCCGTACTCTGTGCAAACGTAATTTGTTAACTGAGCAGGGACATCCACTGACGATCCTTCAGGCAGGAAGGGAACGATCCTCGATGTGCCGTGCTTGCTCCTCGAAGTCATGGAGGCGACACCGCGTCCGCCCTTTGACTGAGAACAGAAGGACACAAAATGGAAGTAACCGCCGGAGCTCGAAATCGGACGTTTTTCATAGAAACCGGCGCACTGCTGTCCGAGAAGGTCGACGGCAACGCAGTTATTAATGGCGATCATGTTGTCGAGCCTCGTGAGATTATGCAGGTTATTGGTGTAACTGATATCGTAGACCGCGAGCTCCTGGTTCCGGTGGATGGTGTCATAGTACCACTTTACATCTACGGGGAAAGCAAAGGTATAGCAGCTCTTGCCGCGGTCTGCAGGGAGGGTCTTATACTTGTTTGTCACCTGGCCGGACTCGATGAGCTTAATAAGACCGGCATTGAGCATCTCCGTATGGATGCCGAGATCCTTGAATCCGGCATCGGCCATGGCGCCGACACAGGCGGATGGAAGTGATCCGATACCAAGCTGGATTATGTCTCTGTCCCTCATGATGGTCATGACATGTTTGGCTATCGCCTCTTCCTCAGGTTTTGCCTTGATGGCCTTTTCATTAATCTGGGGCCATTTGTATTTCTCGCAGTCCACCTCGACCCAGAAGTCGACATCGTCAATATTAATGGTGTTAAAGCGGCCGCCTTCGGCCCAGGGATAGTCTGAACGAACTTCAATGACTTTCTTCTTTGCGCACTGGCTGAAGATATTGGCGTTGTTCGTGCCATAAGAGAAGTTGGCAAAGCCGTGCTCATCAAAGGGCGATGCCGCATTCCACCACCAGTCGAGACCGCGTTTTTCTTGTACGGCATTAACGAAACGGTAATGGCAGAACCACATGCCCATTGCCCATCCCCAGTGTGCCCAGTCCGTTACGTTGTTGGTATCTCTTGCCTTGCGGTTCCAGGGAAAGAAGAAATACTCATGGAAGCAGTGAAATTCCTGCTTGGGGTCAGCCGCCTGAAATTCAGGATGAGGGAAAAAATTAGCATAATTCCAAATCTCAATGTCCTTTAGTTTTGGACCGACCCTCTTTGCCAGCTCCTTCATACATTCTGTTGAATCACCTCCGACTGAACCTGGCTGGATCCAGTTTCCGGGCTTGACCATATCCAGAATCTGCTGGGGTGTTCTCTTCTTGTCACGAATCTTTTGTTGAACCGGTGTTGTCATCTTGACTCCCTCCTTAAGGTAATTAAGTTTTGACATTCAGCCGAATTAATTCAGCCACTCTTAAGCGGTATATAGCCTTAAATATCACCTGTCCCAATAAAATTTCAAACACTGCAAGATGAAAAGATTGCGTCCAATGGACTGCCCGCGAGCATCCATCGCAAGCCCCTCGCGGACGGGGAGACTTCATGCTTAGTCTTGTATGGAAAAAAAATGAAAAATACAATATTAAAAGGTTTATAAGTAATATTTAGAAAAAATTAATGTTGCAATGATACTAACAAGTCACAGAAATTTGCGGGCCGCCATTTCGCTGCTCCTGGATCAAGGGAAGAAGATGATTCAGTCACAGAAAACGCCCTTCTTCCCCTAATGATCAGAGGGCTTGGTTTTCTTCTATATCAAGAAACGATCCTTCAGTATCGGTATGATCGGATGATGGTCGCCCCTGACCATCAGGACCAATTTTGAAGATAATGCCGTACTTTCTTCGTGAATTGTCGCGTTTCTATTCTGTGCAAACTGACCCCAAAACGATAACGAAAGCTGATTTTGATTCCTCCCCGTCTGAAATTAATTTTATCTAAATATTACTTATAAACCTTTTAATATTGCTTTCCCGCCACATTTCGTACAATAGACGCAGGATAAAATTTGCTAATCGCACAGAAGTTATCAGGAGAAGGAAGAAAACTGGCAGAGCGTCTCATTTAAGATTTATCACTCTTTTCAGCACTTTTATCGCGTTGATCCGTATAAAAAAAGCCAGTGCGTTCCTGAAAAAGCAGGGCTTGGTGCTTCATTAACTGAGCAACACTGACAGCGCGTTAGTCTAAGCGGCCGATATCGGCGGATGCAATTTACACATTTTTAACATAGCTCCTCCCTAAGTATCCATGTGGGGTAGGCGCTGAGAATAATGAAAAGGAGGTAGAGTCCAGTGAATGTGATCGATCAGGGAAGTGGCAAAATCTTTACAGACCCCGATGCGGATAAGGCGCGTGCGTTCTTCCGCACGAAAAGCCGCAAACTGGAGTCCAAGGTGATGTCCGTAAAAGAAGCCGTGGAAAAGTTCGCTCATGACGGCGATTATCTGACACTCGGCGGTTTCGGGGCTAACAGGGTACCGATCGCGGTTGCGCATGAAATCGTGAGGCAGGGAAGAAAGAATATGGGATTTGCAGGCCATACATCCACCCATGATTTCCAGATACTCTGCGCGGGTGAAGTGTTCAACAAGCTGGATGTTGCCTATATAGTCGGTCTGGAGGCACGCGGCCTGTCACCCAATGCGAGGCGCTACATGGAAAGCGGCAAGGTTGAGGTAAGTGAATGGACAAACTATTCGCTGTCCGTCCGCTTCAAGGCCGGCGCTGCAGGCGTTTCCTTCTACCCATCAAGAAATATTATGGGGACGGATACATTCAAATACAGCGGCGCCAAAATCATCGAGTGCCCGTTCACGGGAACAAAGTATGCAGCCATGCCAGCCCTCTATCCGGATGTTTCAGCCATTCATGTCCATGAGGCTGATATCTACGGCAATTGCCGTGCAAGGGGCATCACCGTCTCCGATTTCGATGTGGCAAGGGCGTCCAAGCGTCTTATCATCACCTGTGAAAGGCTGATTTCCAATGACGAGATACGCAGAGATCCGAGCTATACGGTAATTCCTTACTGGTGTGTCGATGCCGTATGTCAGGTCCCTTACGGCAGTTATCCCGGAAATATGTATGCGGAATATTTCTCTGACGAGGAACACATAAGAGAATGGATGAAGGTGGAAGAGAATCCTGATGAGTTTAAGAAATTCCTCGAAAAGAATATTTACAGCTGCAAGGATCACTTTGAATATATCGAGAAGAACGGCGGCATACACAAACTGCTGAAACTCAGGGACAAAGAATTCATGTTTGTCAAAGCGAGAGATTAAAGGAGGATATCCGATATGGCTGACTATAATACCATGGAACTTATGATATGCACAGCTGCAAGAGAATTAGAAGACGGGGCTTCTATTGTGGTTGGAACCGGAGCTCCCAATGCGGCGGCAATGCTTGCGCAGAAGGCCCATTCACCCAATCTGGTTATCCTTTTTGAAGCCGGCGGGGCAGCGCCCTTGATTCCCGAAATGCCCATATCCGTGGGGGATTCCAGAACGACTTGGAAGGCCTTGATGGCGAGCGGCATGTGTGAAATTATGGAAACGTGCTGTCGCGGAATGATCGATTACACCTTCCTCGGTGGCGCTCAGATTGACATGTACGGGAATCTGAATTCAACGAGAATCGGTCCTGACCATCAGAAACCAAAGGTTCGATTCCCCGGGAGTGGCGGCGCCAATGACCTTGCCTCATTTTGTTGGAGAATGCTCGTCATGACACCCCAGGATACCAAGAGATTTGCTGAGAAATGTCAATTTATTACCACGCCGGGCTGGCTGACGGGCGGTGATTCACGGGCAAAGTCGGGTCTTCCGCAGGGTGCCGGTCCATACAAGATTATTACCAATATGGCGGTGATGGATTTTGAACCGGAATCAAAGAGGATGCGGATCATAGGAGTAAACCCAGGTTATTCCGAAAAGGATGTTCAGGATAATTGCGGGTTTGAACTTTTGAAGGCGAAGAAGATCGTGGAGAACAAACCTCCGACGGCGAAGGAGCTATCAATCCTGAGGGAGCAGATAGACCCGTACCGGTACGTTATCGGAAGGTAGTTTTCTCTTAAGCATTAAAGCTCCCAGGGCACATTCAATCCGGGGGCATCGAGGAGGATTATAATGGCGGATGAAATGAAAGAAGGTATGGCAGGGGACGACAACAACCTGAAACATTGGGAGGAACAGGACGCTATCCTCATGAAGCACCGTGAAGAGGCATACAATATCGGTGGTGATGAGCAGCTCAAGCGCCTTGCCAAGCAGGGCAAGAAACCGATGCGGGATCTCGTTTCGATGTTGATCGATCCTGGTACAGAGTTCTTTGAGCTTGGTCTCGATGCAGGCTACAACATCGGACAGGTAAAACTCTACGGGGGAGAAATCTACGAATCGGAGAAAAGAGGGCACATCCCGGGCGGCGGACTGGTAACCGGCGTAGGTGTCATTCATGGAAAGGATTGTATGATCTTTGCCAATGAAAACCGCTATGCGGCGGGAACCTATTTCCCCATCACTCTGAAAAAGCATATGAGGGCACAGGCGATTGCCGAACGCCTCCGATTGCCCTGCGTATATATTGCCGACTCAGGTGGCATCAACCTTCCCCTGCAGTTGGGCTGTTTTGCTGACGACGGGCACTTTGGCAGCATGTTCTACAATATGTGCCGCATGTCCGCCATGGGAATCAAACAATACACACTGTCCACCGGTGGAAACACGGCGGGCGGCGCCTATATTGTTTATCTCGCATCCGAATCAATCATGATAGAAAAGCTGGCCTTTGCCTTTCTGGCAGGCCCCCCCATGGTGAAGTCCGCCATCGGTGAGACCGTGTCCATGGAAGATCTGGGAGGCGCCTATGTCCACACTCAGCACTCCGGAGGTTGCGACCATTTTGTGACATCCCAGGCAGAGGGGATACAGAAGCTGCGAGATATCATTGAGTTTGAACCATCCCAGACGCTTCACTGCGACCGCGTACAAACGCTGGAACCAAGATATGACTACAGGGACATGATGCGCTCCACCCCCATCAACACCTATAATGCAATCAATATTAGGGACACCCTCAAGTGTCTTGCTGATGACAGCTATTTCCATGAATACAAGCCGACATACGGCCTCAACCGCGGTGAAAGTGTCGTTGCCGGCAAGATGTGGCTGAAAGGTATGCCCGTAGGTGTCATTGCTTCCCACGGGACCGGCGTTATTTATATTGAAGCGGCAAGAAAGGCGACGGAATGGATGATCCGTTGCGGAAACTCGAAGTTGCCGATTATCTTTCTCCAGGGATCTCCCGGCTACATGGTCGGCAAGTCTGAGGAATGGGGAGGCATCGGGAAATACGGGTCAGACATGGTCCGCACGTGCAGCGTGCTGAACGTACCGAAAATCCAGTACGTCATTGGTCCCGACCACGGGGCGGCAAACTATGGCATGTGCGGGAGGGCCTTCAGACCGGTATTCTGTTATACAAATATGAGAGGCCGCACTACGGTTATGTCCGGCCGGACGGCTGGATTCATCGTGGAGAGTGTCCGCCGGAAGAATATCGTCGACAAGGGACAAACGGTTAATGAGGAAGAAATGGCCAAGTTCCGCCAGATGATGATAGATCGTTATGATAACGAAGGGCATCCCTTCCTGACGGGTTCGCTCTTGTTCCATGACGGTGTAATTACTTACGGTGAAACGCGCGAAAAACTGGGCAGGTCATTGGAACTTTGTTATCGCGTACCTATAGACAAGTCAGACTGGGGTGATCTGAAGGTTTAATCCCGTTTGAAGAGTGAAAGAAGGAGGAGTATTCCTATGGCAGATATACTGTTAAAAGAAAGGACTGATGAGGGCATCCTTATTCTCACGCTGAATCGTCCTGAGGCTATGAACTGCTTTAACTTTGATCTATTGGCTGCACTGGCCGACACCGTAAGGGAAGCAAATTTTGACATGGGTCTCCGCTGTATCATCATTACCGGCTCCAAAGCCGGTGACGATGCCAAGAAGTGGTCCTTCTCTACAGGCGCAGACCTGAAGGAAAGAAGGACACTGTCAGACGACCAGGTTCGCCGCTTCATCTTCACGATACGCAACACTTTCACGGCGGTAGAGCAGGTCCGTGTCCCCGTGATTGCCGCCATAAACGGCTTTGCTTTTGGTGGCGGTACGGAGCTTGCCCTTGCCTCTGACATCCGTATCTGCTCGTCCAACGTCCTGATGGGACTAACCGAAACCTCTCTCGCGATTATTCCCGGTGCCGGCGGTACTCAAAGACTAACCAGGATTGTGGGTGTGGCAAAAGCCAAGGAGCTGGTCTTCACGGCGAGAAGAATAAATGCCGAGACGGCGCTGCAGATCGGCCTTGTCAGCAAGGTTGTGGAACCCGACAAGCTCATGGAAGCCGCGCTCGAACTGGCAAGGGAGATTGCCAAGAATGGCCCCATCGGCGTTGCCCAGGCGAAGTTTGCCATCAACTACGGCTCCGAGGCGAGCCTCGGAGTAGCGCTCCCGCTTGAGTCCAAGGCTTATGAGGTTACCATTCCGACGAAGGATAGACTGGAGGCGCTGGCGGCCTTTGCGGAGAAACGTAAACCCGTATTCAAGGGAGAATAGCACTCTTTCACCCGGAGATACGTTGAACTTAATAAATAATAAAATTGAGGAGGTCATTACTGTTCTATGACGGAATATGATTATTGGAAAATATTTCCCAAAATGCCAAAGAAGGTGACCATCGGAGACATAACCGTGCGCGATGGTTTCCAGCATGAAGAAAAATTCATATCCACTAACGCCAAGATCTTTTACGCCCAGGAGATGATCCTGTCGGGGGCAAAGGAGATTGAGGTTACCAACCTGGGAAACCCGGCGGGCATTCCCCAGTTCAGAGATGCTGAGCAGGTTCTTACAGCTCTCAGGAGCGATGCGTTCAAGAAACGCTGCGAGAGGGCAGGGATCAAATATGATGAGCTCGTCATGACTGCTGTGACGATCCGCGAACCCGCCGTAGATACGGCGATTGAGCTCAGGAAAAAAGGGATTGGTCCGGACCGAGTCCTGATGATGGTCTCCACCGATCCCGAACACCATTTTGCCAACTCCGGAACGACGCTGTCCCAGTACTGGAAAGAGGCAGAGCGCTGCATAAAGAAAGCCGCCGACCACGGCATGAAGATGTGCGGCACCGTGAGCACCATTTGGGGGAGTCCCATTACAGGTGCCACGGAGCTCAAGGATGCCGTGGAATTTACGAAGCGCTTTTTATCTATCGGCGCCCATGACATCGAGCATGCCGACCACGACGGCTCTGCTTCCGCGGCCCAGGTCTACCGTTATTTCTCCATGGTGCTGGACGCCATGCCGAATCCTGATGCTCATCTCTGCCATCTCCATGAAACGAAGCGTGTCGCCTCGGCATCGATCCTGGCGGCCCTCCAGGCGGGCATCAACCGCTTCGAAGGAACCCTTGGCGGTCTGGGCGGACAGCCGGCCAATTTCCTCGATGACTGTCCCGTAAGAGGAACGGGCGAGTACTATTACGATCCCAGGTATGTGGGTCTCATTACCCTTGAAGATCTCATCGTCATGATTGATGAGCTGGGTATCGAGCACGGGTATGATGTGGACCGTGTCCTCTCGCTCGGAAGGAAGATGGAAAAGACGATCGGACGGAGGCTCCGTTCCGAGGCCGTTATCAACGGCCGGACATTGAAAGAAGGGCACCCGGAACACGCCCGTCCCGGTCTTGCCAAACTCATCCAGAAAGTTGGCGAAAAACCCGGCCAGATGGTGCCTACCGATTGGCCCCCCCAAGCTGTTCTGGGTGAAAAATGGGGACCCACGGCCTGGAAGAAATAGAATCATGATGTCTGACGCAGGGGGAGGAGTCATTCTCCCCCTGTTTCTTTTTGCATACCGGGTAAACATATGCAAAGCCGTCTCCCACGAAAGATTGATATCCACGAGGTCGTCCTGAGGGATGGCATCCAGAACGAGAAGAAACTCGTATCCACCGATCAGAAGATAAAGCTCATCAATGCATTGACCGAATGCGGAGTGCGGCGCATCGAAGTTTCATCCTTTGTCAATCCCCGCCTGGTTCCGCAGATGGCAGATGCAGAGAAACTCTGGAGCATGGTCAGGCGCAGGAAGGGTGTCGTCTATGCGGCGCTGGTTTTAAACGAGAGGGGCCTGGAGCGCGCCATGCGTTGCGGGGTGCCGCAGGTAGGCGTTTACGTGTCTGCAAGTGAAACGCACAGCAGGAAAAACAGCAATGTGTCCACTGCTGAGGCGATGAAGGAAGCCGGGTTGCTCATAGAGAAGGCGCACGGCGCAGGCATGGAAGTAAGGGCAGGAGTGATGAACGCCTTCGGCTGTGCCTACGAGGGAATTGTTCCTCAAGCCAAAGTTATAAAGCTGGTTAATGATTTCCTGAAAAGAGAACCGGACGAGATATGCCTTGCCGACACATCGGGCATGGCTAATCCATCGCAAGTTAGAAAGCTCGTGAAGCGTGTGCGGGAAATTGCAGGGGCGGTGCCGCTTTCCCTTCATCTTCACAACACACGAGGTCTGGGACTAGCCAATGTCTGGGCGGCAATCAATGAGGGGGTCTCCATCTTCGATACGTCTCTCGGAGGGCTGGGTGGCTGCCCTTTCATCATAGGCGCCAGAGGAAACATCGCCACGGAAGACACTGTCAATCTGCTCCATGAGACGGGAATGAAAACGGGAATTAATCTGGACATGCTCATCGAAGCGAGCTTACAGTTTGAACGCTACATGGGGCAGACATTCCCTGCCATGGTGTCCCATCTGACACGGTCACATCCTTGACACCCAAAGACAAGTTCTTAGAATAAAATCTATCTGACATCATTGCGAGCCAGCAAAGTTAACGCAGGAGTCTCTTGATTCATCAATGCAGCAAGAGATTTCTCAATGCTGTTAAGTCGTCATACTTTGAAATCCACTGCCAGAATTATTTCACACATCTCCTTCACCTTCGAGAGGACGGGAAGATGGTCCGGATGCGGTTGATAACGCTTCAGTGCATCCAGGTCTTCAAAGGCGGAAACCAGAGCGAAATCGTATGATCTTTCGGAACGTACGATATCACGGCCGAATTGATACTCTTTGATTTCCGGAATTCTTCCGGGAAGCTTTGCCATGGCCTTCTCCAGATCTGCTATATCTTTTTCTGTAACACCTGCCTTGAATTTCATGAAGACGACATGCTTGATCATGCTGCTGCTCCTTTCTGCGCCGCCTGACGGGGGCAACTTTCCCAAACAAAGGCTCTTAGAGATTCCAGGACAATTAACCTCCTGGCTGTTACAAAAACTCTACCACAATTAAACTTAGAGTACCATCCGGTTTTCCTCCATGCTGAAGAAGATGCCCTTTTCAGAGCGCCCAGGTTTTGTTTATTGATGGTTGAAATATCTTATGGATGATCTCGATTGAAAATCAACATGGCGGGTAGGAAGGTACAAATTTTTTTATCAGTGTTCCGGAATTAGCCGGCAGAAAAAATTTACGGGCTACACCTACAAGTCCTCAACTTTGAGGTCAGAATTGAAGTGAGGATTACCAGTTGAAATCAGGTCTGTTTAAGTTGATAACGATTCTCTCTGAATATTCTCAGGCACGCATCCACCACATTTGCATCAAAAAGTGTTCCCTTATTTTTTTCAATTTCCTTGAGGGCTGCATCGATGCCCAAGGACGCACGGTAAGGCCGGTGTGAAGCCATGGATTCCACAACGTCGGCCACGGATAGAATCCGTGATTCAAGGAGCGTTTCTTCTGCAAGCAGCCTATTCGGATAACCCGAACCATTCATCCGTTCGTGATGCTCCAAAACCATCCTCGCAATGGGCCAGGGGAATTCGATATCCTTCAGGATATCATAGCCGGACTGGGCATGGGTCTTGATGATGCCGAATTCCAAATCTGTCAATTTCGTCGGCTTAGTGAGGATCTCCGCTGGAACGGATATCTTACCGATGTCATGAATGACGGCTGCCGTCCGGATCCCGTCGATCTTATCGGTGGGAAGGTTCATCTCCGTTGCGATAGCACGAGCCAGATCAGAAACCCTCCGTTGATGGCCCGCCGTGTAGGGATCCCTCGTCTCAACGGTTACGGCGATTGCACTTACTGTGGCACCCAAGGCTCTTCTGATCCGCTCCACACTTTCTTTTCGGGCTGTGATATCCTCTAATACCGCCACAAAATAATCCACCGCGCCATCTCGTTTGCGAACACATCCAGCCGCTAAGTTGGTCCATATAACATCTCCGTTTTTGCGGATAAAACGTTTATCCATAACGTAACTATCAATCTCTCCGGCCAGAATGCGGTTGAATTGTCTAACATCAGCATCAAGATCATCAGGGTGCGTCAATTCAGACCAGTTCATGTCTTTGAGTTCCTGAATTGAATAACCTAGAATGTCCGACAGGCGATCATTTACCTCAAGCCAGCCCTTTTCCGGAGACGTGATGGCAATGCCGACAAGAGGCAATTCAAAGTAACTGCGGAAGCGGGCCTCACTTTTCCTTAGTGAATCCTCCGCCCGCTTGCGCTCGGTGATATCGCGGAAATACCAGACTCGACCATAGTGTTTGCCATCCTTCCCGATCATTGGGGCTGAGTGGCGGTCGAATAGTCTGCCATCCACGAGGGGGATTTCATCATCGGATGTCGCGTTGATATTGTCGTAGAGGCGCCGCACTTCGGCCAGGAATTGCTTCGGGTCAGCCAGTTTGCCCAAAATCGATTGAATGGCGAGTTCGTCAGATTGTGTTTCCAAGACATATGAGGGAATGCCCCACATATCAGTAAAGCGTTGATTATATGAGATTATCTTACCTTCCGGATCTACTACGAGTATTCCGTCATGCGTCGTTTCCTGTTGAGTCGAAAGGATAACATTGCTGAATCGCAACGCCTCCTCCGCCCGCTTGCGCTCCGTAATATCTATGATAGCTCCTCTGAGTCCCACAGGTTTTCCATCACTGTAAATTACACTTGAGATTACTATGGCAGGAAAGACAGATCCATCTAACCTCATTAAAGTATATTCAGTACCTTCTATTTGTTGCCCCTTTAACAGCCTTTGAACGTTCTTATTAGATTTATCAATGTCTTCAGGTGAAAGTATCTGCCATATTTTAAAACCTTTCTTTAAATCCTCTTCTGCACCTCTAAAAGTTTCATAAATAGCGCGGTTGGCAGAAATAATATTCGCTTCCAGATCCATCTCATAGACTGGGATCGGCAAAAAATCATACAGCTCACGATATTTCTTCTCGCTCTTCGTAACGTTTTCCTCCGCCTGCTTGCGTTCCGTAATATCTCGCGCGACGGAAATGATACCGATAATCTTGCCTTCACGCGTTATGGGGGATCCACTGACTTCACCATACTTTATGGTTCCATCCTTTGTGATAAACCGATAAATCGTCGCCGGAATTACCTCACCTTTTAAGATCAAACCTATATCGCCTATCATCTGCTCAAAAGATTCCGGCGTAAGGATATATCCTAAATCGGAAACAGGTCGGCCAATAAAATCTTGTGGTTTATACCCCAATATTCTCTCCACACTTGGAGACACGTTTAACACATTGAGATCGTTGTCAATCGTATAAATAACATCCGTTGCATTCTGAAAAGATAAACGATACTTCTCCTCCGATATCCTCAACTTCTGATTTGCAATTTCCAGATCTGACATTTTCTTTTCAAGTTTTTTGAACAGGATTTCATTATGCCGCCTGAAGGACTCCATTTCTTCGCCGAGAGGCTTGGTCACTGCTTGCCTTGCCGTATATTTTTCTTCCAACACATCTTTCAACATATTCATAAAAATATCCGGTTCCTGGGGTTTGATTATGAATAGGTCCGCCCCGAGGCTTAACGCAAACTCCTCGTCTTTAGATTCGATATATGTGGCGGTGTAAAATACCAGGGGTATATGTTTAAGCGTATCATCTGATTTCCATTCCCGGCATAAGGCGTAGCCGTCCATCACGGGCATTAGAATATCTGTGACAATCAGGTCAGGAGGATTGAGACGGGCCTTATTCAGGGCATCCTTGCCGTTTTCCGCTGAAGTTACTTCAAAACCGTATCCCTTCAGCAGGGTTTCCAGCATATATAGATTAGTGCTGTTATCGTCGACAATTAAAACTTTCTTTATCATTGTCCTTTCCTCTGTTGATCTCTTATTATTAAATGTTGTTCAACTTGTGCCACAAAGGTGTCCGGATCAATTGGTTTCTCTATATATCCATTACAGCCGGCTTCCATTACCTTTTCCCGGTCACCGGACATTGCGTAGGACGTCACTGCAACAATGGGCGTGTTTGCAAGGTCTGGATTCTGCCTTAGGTTGCGGGCTACAGCGTAACCGTCCATTACAGGTAACTGGATATCCAGGAGGATCAAGTCAGGTTTGAGCAAAGCTGCCATTTCAATACCCGATTTACCATCCATCGCAGCGAAGACTTCATAGTCGCGCTGTTCAAGAATAAACCTGACAAGATAAAGATTCTGCTCATTATCTTCTATTACAAGGATTTTTCCTTTCATACATCTTTCCTCTCTTGAGGCACGGAAAAACTAAAGGTGCTTCCCGAACCCCATACGCTTGTCACCCGGATTTGACCTCCCATCAGCTCTACAAGTTTTCTACTGATGGAAAGGCCCAGACCCGTACCTTCATATTTCCGGGTAATTCCCGAATCGATCTGTTGAAAGGCCCGAAAAATTGTTTCCATGTCTTCAGTCTTGATGCCAATGCCGGTATCAATAACCCTTATAGTTACGTTGTTCTCTTCCGGTTCGCATTCTATTTTTACCGAACCCTTTTCTGTAAACTTTATTGCATTGCTAATCAAATTCAGAAGAATCTGCTCTACTCGCCGGCGGTCGCCGGTTATCGTTTCAATTTCGGGAGAGATTGCACATGTAAGTTCAAGCCCCTTTTTGCCTGCAAGTGGACGTGCACTCTCCACAGCCTTTTCTATCGTGTGACGCAGGTCAAAATGTTCATATGCTACCTGCAACTGTCCCGCTTCAATCTTGGATATATCAAGGACATCATTGATCAGCGAAAGCAGGTGTTGTGCACTGTCGCGCACCATATTCAGTTGTTTCTTCTGTTCATCATTTAACGGGCCAACTCGCTCATGCAGAATGATACCCGTGAAGCCTATGATTGAGTTAAGAGGGGTTCGCAGTTCGTGCGACATTGTAGCGAGAAAGGCTGACTTTATCTTGTCCGCCGCCTCGGCGTGTTCTTTTGCAATACCAAGTTCCTCAAATGCGTTACGCAACTCTTTTTCTGTCTCTATAAGTTTGGTAACATCATTGCCAACAGATAGTATTTCCATGACCTTTCCTGTCTCATCAACTATTGGTTTATTGGCCCAGGCAACCCAAACACGCTCGCCATTCTTCCGTATGTTCTCATTTACATTTCTAACATATGCTTCCGGATTCAATGAGATATCTTCCGCAAGCGAAGATATATCTCGTCCTGTTGATTCCTTTGGGGGGACTATAGTATCCAAGATATTCTTACCGATAATTTCTTGTTCGCGATAGCCAAAAAAGTCTTGGGCATACCTATTAAAAAACGTGATTCGTCCATCCGCTAGCCAGCGTATAATTATACTATTAGCACTCTCAACAAGGTTACGATATTTGGCTTCGCTTTGAATAAGCATCTGTTCAATACGAATACGGTCCTCGATTTCTATTTTAAGCCTATCATTCGCGTCAATAAGTTCTGCAGTACGCTTCCTGACCATGTTCTCTAATTGTTCGCGGTGTTCAATCAATTCTTGTTCCAACTGTTTACGTTCACTAATATCGCGGATCGATTCGATGGCGCCCACGATATTGCCCTTGCTGTCATAAAGGGGACCTGCCATCCCTGAAAGGGCCAACTTTTTTCCCTTAATGATACAGATGTTCGATTCCGCCACGAGCGTGTCCCCCTTTTTCTTTATAAAGAGATAGTTCTTTGCGGCCTCCTCATTCCAAGTATAAACAAAATCAATCAATATGGGCTGCCGTTTCTCGAAAAAAGGCAGGGCATATTCGTAGTCGCCCTTTCCAATCATTTCTACGGCAGGAAATCCTGTCATCTCTTCGATTGCCTGGTTCCACGCAATAATGCTGCCCTCTCGATCAATAGCAAATGTGGCGTCAGGCAGGAAATCAATAATTGCCGCCAACTTCTGCTCGGAGTCTTTAAGCTCAATAGTTAACCTTCGGCTCTTGATGATGTTGATTATAAGGAAAACAATTAATGCTCCCTGAACAAGGAAGACCATTAGGACGAGAATGATCATTTCAAGATTCTCTTCCCAGAAGGATGGTGTCCTGTAGCGGATAATGCTGCCTTTCGGAAGAATGCTTACTGGTACATTCCATTTTTTTAACTGCCGCCAGTCGTAGATATCGTGTAATTCCGCAGTCATTTTCACCTGCTGTACCTTTTGATCACCGGCATGGATCAGTGCGTGAACAGCCGCGGCTATAGCTTCGCCATATGAATCGGCACTTGAAAGTTTTCCGCCAACAATCCCGTGACCGAATACAGTATCGTAAAAACTGAATATTGGGGCGTTGGCACGTTTTATGACAGCGTCCATGACTTCAACCGTCGTTAAATACTTTCCATTTTTATCCCGCAGATAAGTTAACATAAGGACGGCAGAATGGGCTGGAAGGCGTGATAGATTTTCTGTCAGCTCATTTGCCGGAATGCCTGCGAGATAGGTTACTGTACCCGGCCAGTTTACGTCCTTTATGGCTTGTTGAGTCTTCGCGACGTAAACCAGATCATCGGCGCCCATGCCGGAAACAACAACGAGATGTTTCGTCTCAGGGAAAAGGCGTGAGATCCGCTCGATGTTAGCCCTAATATCCGAAACACCCTCAACAATACCCACCCCTGGTTGCGCAAGAATTTGTTTAATCTGGGCGCTTTCCGGTAGCGCATAGACTTTGGGCACATCCGGGAAAACTTCTTCGCCATGCTGAAGAAGAAAACCGCTGCTGGTCGGCATGATGCCAACTATCACGTCGGGCTTTACCCGTGCATATTTCATCCGCAGCAGCTTTATAAGAGTCGTAACAAATTCAGGATCAGAGATAGTATCACTCCCGATGTACTCGTAACTTATCTTCGTTTCAGGGGACATCAACGCTGATATGCGACCTCTAAAGGCTGCATTCAAGATTGAAAACCATTCAGTAACATATGGTTGTGATGTGATAATGAGAACATGATGTTTTTTTGCGTTATTGGTTTGTGTGATCGTTCTTTCTTGATTATTTTCGCGTGGGACGTTGCCAATTTTTTTATGATCCTGCTGTCCCAATGATACCTGACTATACAAACAGATGAGTAACAAAAGAGCACTAAATAGAGAAAGGATATGTTTAATATAGCAGTTCATAAGGTAAACCCTATTAATAAATACTTATAATAGAAATCTACATTGCTGAATATCGTCTCTCCCTGTCTCCACAGACGACTCCCGAGAAGGAATATATTGTAATTTGTAAAACATGCACCCTTTTTTTGATATCCAAATTGGGATGGCCATTTTCTTAGGTCATAATTAAAAGATATATTGTCAATAATACAATCTCTCTAATAGGTATCCTTCTTCAAAACAAAACCCCGCTCTCTTTTGAGAAACGGGGTTTCGGTAATCTCTTCATGGCACCACCTTTATAAAAATGGTTGAGATTAGTTGTTAACCATTTGACGATGCCCTATTTAAATACATTTCTTTTTTCGTGCTCCTAATTCCTTGAAAAGTCAAGAGATATTTCATTGATAACCATTCGAAAGCTGTCCTAAACCCTGAAATCTCATTTCTATTGATAACAGGAAGATATGCTTTACCTGTAAATGTCTGTCGGGTGACATTTTATTTATGATATGTGAAGATCCGTCCGGCGCTTCTTTCAGATAGCTTGTTTGATAATGCCTATGTCTTCCTGCTGATCCTGCAGGGCAGGCCCTTAAGATTAGGCGTGCCGTACTCCCTGCCCAATTTGCCTGTAGAGGTAAGCATGTTGAAATTCGATTTTTCCCAATCGTACTGGCTCTCAGGCCTCCCCTCGGGGAACCACCATCCATGGGCAGCGCAGAGCACGCGGGGATCGATGCCGTCCGTCAGGTGAGCCACCTGTGTGATCCGTCCGTATTTCGTTTCGATAGCAACTTCATCGCCTTCAGTAATACCGAATTTCTGCGCCGTAGCGGGATTGATCTCCAGCCTCGGATGGGGCCTCAGTTTTCTTAGCTTCTCCAGCCATCGGTAGGACGAATGGAGGAAGAAGCGGCTCTTCGCGCTGGTAAGGAGCAGGGGATAATCGGGATCCTCCGCTTCGGGTAGACCCTTGTATTGCGGCAGGGTAGACAGTTTAAATTTCTCTGCTGTGCTGAGGGCGAGTTCCACCTTTCCAGAAGGGGTCCTGAACCCCTTTTTCTCGTAGGATTTGAAGCGGTCTGGCCCTTTCAAGTATCTCTTCTCCACAAATTCGGCATATGTAAGACCTGCCGGTTTGACGACGTCTTCCAGGAACATGTGGTAATCATCGTGCCAGAGCTCCGGCGAACTCATGCGTTTGCCCAGCTCATTCATAATCTTCATGTCCGGCCAGCATTCCTCAGGCGGCTCCACTACCTTGGGACGCGCCAGGATGTAGCCATGACCGATACCCAGATGGCCGATATCGTCAAATTCAAACTGGGTGGCTGCGGGAAGAACAATATCAGCCAGCGCCGCTGTCGGGGTCATAAAGACATCCGCAATGGCGAGGAAGTCCAGTTTCATCAGGGCATCGTAGGTCTGACGGCTATCAGCGTAAGTCAGCAGGGGGTTGCAGCACATTGCATAAAACCCCTTCACCGGGTAGGGTGTCTCTTCCAAAACGGCCTTCCTAAAATATGCAGGCGCAACTGTCATCAGGCGCGGGATGACACGGTGGTGGGTGCTGATCATATTCTTCTGCTTGTCCGGTATAAGATCGGCCCGTACAAATGGACCCAGCCCTATGATCCCCGGGTCTTTTGCCTCCACGTTACCCCCGGGCACATCCAGATTGCCCGTGATGGCCATGAGGCAGATAAGGGCTCTTGTCGTATCGAAGGTAAATATGTTATGCTCTATAGGATTCCCCCACTGGATTACTGCCGGCTTTACCTTGGCATAGTATCGGGCGGCATCTCTTATGAGTTCTGGAGGAACCCATGTGATTTCGGAGACCTTCTCGGGCGTGAATTCTTTTACATGCAGGGCCAGATCGGCAAAACCCGCAGTCCATTTCTCCACGAATTCCTCATCGTACAAACCCTCGGAAATGATGACATTCAGGAATCCCAGGGCCAGGGCATTGTCTGTGCCGGGCCGTATCTGCAGCCACATCCTGGCCTTCTTGACTGTGTCGATCCGGCGGGGATCAATAATGATTACCTCCATCCCCTCTCTCACCTGTTCGAGGAAGAGGCTGTTGATCTCACCTTCTTCATTCGTCGAGGTGATATTGCTTCCCCACAAAACGGCAAGCTTACTCGGGTGGTGAAAATCTGCGACAGGGTAAAAGCCGCAGGTGTGAATGCCTGTAATTTCACGGGGGGCATGGCAGACGTCCTGAGAAGCGATTACATTCGGAGATCCGAAAAGGTTGGCAAGACGAATGAGGACAAAATGTTCCAGGCCCTTAGGCATGCCGACGCCAAAGGCTACCGCCTTTGCACCGTATTTTTCCTTGATCTCAAGGAGATTTCCGGCGACTTCCTGCAAGGCCTCTTCCCAGGTTATGCGCTGCCATTTGCCTTCACCGCGCTTTCCCGCCCGCTTGAGGGGATGCCTGAGGCGATCTGGGTGTGTGAGTCTATCAGGTGATGCAACGCCCTTCGGGCATATATAACCCTTACTCAGGTAACCTTCCGGGTCTCCCTTCACCCTGAGAATCTTGTTATCTTTCACGCCGACCAGAAGGCTACAGCCTCCGTGGTCCATCCTGGCGCAATGCGTTCTGACCCAGCGAATATCATCTTCCATGCGTGTATGCACCTCTTTGAGCTATCAATGCGTATCTTTATCCTATATTTGAATCTTGCTACCTACCGGAGAGATAGAGATCGAAAATTCATCAAGGAAGGGATGCCATGGGAGAAATTGAAGTATTCCTCAATTTCTCTAAAAGTGTAATTAATATACACGACTACATTATTAGATGCAAGCGAATCCTCAAAGAGAAGCGTTAATTTCCCCGCTTCATTTTGTTGCGATTTATAATTAAATAATTCTTAATATTACCTATGAATCTTTTAATATTGCCTTAACATTCATGTTCAAATAGAATTGACATACTTTTTAATTGACAAACCTAAGATTGCTGAGGAGGTACTTCAACATGTTGGAAATTGAATATATATACTGCCCCAATAGAGGCTGTAAAGATTACGGCCTGAAGGGCAACGGTAATGTTGGTGTACGTGGCAACTACGGCAAGAATAAAAACAGAAAGCTATTATATTGCAGAACCTGTGGAAAACGTTTTGCAGCGTCGACGTCAACAGCTTTTTACAGGATGCATTTATCCGAAGATATTATCAGACAGATCCTGCACCATGCGGCAGAAGGGGACGGAGTTCAATCGACTGCACGATCACTGAAGATCGATAAAGGCATTGTGCAGCGTGTGTTCCTTCGTGCAGGCGAACATTGTGAGTCCGTATTGTCGAATCTCCTGCATTCTCTGAAAATGACAGAGACGCAGTTTGATGAGCTGTGGACATTTGTCAAGAAGAGAAAAATCCTGGAAAACAAGAGTTGGAGGGATGACCTGGAGGAGGTTAGCAATACCCCTTCCTTGCTCCATTCCGGAGATTAGGAAAATATTTCAAATATAATATTTATTTTTGTTGCCTGGCATTCTTGGTGCCCAGCGGCTTCATTGCCGCTTTTCAATTTACCCATAAAGCGCTTGTCCTTGACAACCGATTTCCTTTCTCATGAGTTTCTGTCGCACAAGGGGAGACTCCTATCAGACTAATATGGGAAATGATCTCAGTCAATACCTTCGGCCCACGTATTATATCGACAGTGAGGCATCGGAGGTTATAGCCTTCGCCAGAGATGCTGTGGCCGACAGGGATACCTCACTCGATAAAGGCATCGCTCTGTTTTATGCGGTTCGGGACAAAATCAGGTATGACCCATACCGGCTCGATCTGGAAAAGAGAGAGTCTTTCAAGGCGAGCGTCATCATCAATAGGGGTCACGGTTATTGCGTAGCCAAGGCAATTGTGCTTGCCGCTGTGGCCCGTGCCTCCGGCATCCCCGGCCGCCTCGGCTTCGCCGATGTACGCAATCACCTCTCCACCGAGAGGCTCCGGCAGTTGATGAAGACGGACACCTTTATCTTCCACGGTTATACGGAGCTCTTCCTAAACGACCGGTGGGTCAAGGCCACACCAACCTTCAACCAGTCCCTCTGCGATAAGTTCGGCGTAACTCCTCTCAACTTCGACGGTAGAAATGACAGCCTCTTTCATCCATATGACAGGGAGGGAAAGAAGCACATGGAGTATGTCAGGGACCACGGTTCTTTTGCCGACGTTCCTTATGAAAGGATAGTAGCCTATTTCCGGGAATACTATCCTGCATATTTTCAACACCACGAGATCGTAAGAACTGATGATTTCGAGAAAGAAGCGGGGGCAGAAAAGAAATAGCTTTCCGGATAAGCCGGTGACATGTCCACCCGTTTCATCTTGTCACTTTTTATCGCATATGCTAGCCTGATATTCCATGCTTATCATAACAGAAACACACATTGCCTGCACGCTTTGCGGGAAAGTTCCTGCCGTCATCTTCTGTGACGGCTGCCAAATTCCTCTCTGCATAGATTGTCGTAAATTTGACCTTTGGGGTTACGGCTGCGGCCACGTGGATACAAAGGTATTCTGCCGCACCTGTTTTGACGACATTAAGGTAAATCCTTACGGCGGCAAGCTTAACGATGACCATAAATGAAAACTTAAGGATGAGACGATGAGCGACGAAATCAAAAAAAGAACCCAGGAAACAGCGAATACCCTCTTCGGCAAAGGGATTAAGATGGCTCCGCCTTATTTGATGTGGCGGGAGTTTGATAAGGACCTTGCCAACGATTTTTCCCGTTTCATAACGGGCAATCTTTATTCCCGGACTGTTTTGACCCTTCCTGAAAGGCAGATGGCGGCTTGTGCCATGCTTGCGGCTTTACGGGCGACTGGCGAACTCAAGCTTCATGTCAATGCAGCGCTAAATGTGGGCTGTGACCCGAAGAAACTTGCTGAGATTTTCTTTCAGGTTGCGACCTACGCCGGCATGCCCGCCGTTAATGAGGCTCTTGAAGTTTACCGCGACGTACTCAAGGAACGGGGAGAATGGCCGCTTAAATGAGGATCTGTTCTGCATTGCAAAGAACAGGGATATACGCATGGCCGAAAACGTGATTGAGAAATTACTGATAAAGAGCAAAACAGAAACCGCCCTCCTAATTATCGATATGCAGGTGTATCAAGCGGGCGAGGGGGGAAATCTGCCGCGCTACTTCGGCATTGTTAACGGTCCGGATGCGGAAGCGGGCGCCGTACGCCGGGGGAAGGAAGTCGTTCCGGTAATTGGAAGGCTGCTTTCAGCATTCCGGAAAGCCGGTGCCTGCGTCGCATTTACGGCCTTCGGTTCGCTCACGGAAGACGGTTCCGACCTCGTCCCCTATGTCCGATTGTGGAACAGGAAATGCAGGAAAGAATTGGGCATTCCTGCAATCGTCTCTGTGAGAGATCCCGGGTATGCGATCATGCCATCCATTTCTCCGCTGCCTGACGAACCCGTAATAAGCAAGGCGGCCCAGGGGGCGTTCAATTCCTCCATTATCGATCATGTCTTGAGGCAGAAGGATATCAATACAATAGTTGCGACGGGGATGTACACAAACCACTGCGTTATCTCCACTTGTATCGGTGCGGCCGATGCGGGTTATCGGGTGATCGTGCCGGAAGATGCTGTGGGGTCATGGAGTGCAGATCTGCATGAACAGGCGCTCGCAGTAATGCGTTCATGGATTATTAGGACCACGAGTGACAGGATCATCAGGGAATTGAAGCTGCTCCTTTGACTTACAGCAAAATCAGATTTTTCCTCATACCCTTCCCAGGTTTTTCGCTATTGCATTTGCCAAACTGCATATTATATTAGCATCTACCAAAGAAGTTAACTGCGCTTGGACTAACAGCCCGGATGGTTATAATCCTGACCGGGCAATAACTAACTGAAGGAGGAGGGGCTTATGTACGGAGCAGCAGGGGAAGAGGCGAAACAGTTTGTAAAGAAGGCAATAGCATTTTATAAGAAAGCGGGCAAAGCCGTTGCTATGGCAGAGTTTACAAATCCGAAGGGACCCTTTGTGTCAGGCGAACAGTATGTTTTCGTGTTGAATCTCAAAGGGACGATGCTCGCACACGGAGTCAACGAAAAATATATAGGCATGGACTTCTGTGACGTTAAAGATTCCGATGGCAGGAGCTTTATCCGGGAGATCGTCGAAGTTGCCAACACAAAAGGGAGCGGTTTTGTCGACTACAAATGGTACAACCCGGTTACCAAAGAAGATCTGGTTAAGCACGTGTATTTTGAGAAGGTTGATGACGTGATCATCTGCAGCGGCGTCTACGCAGAAATGTGGAAGGATCTGCTGTAGTTTTCGGCGTTCCTCAAAAAATAACATAGAATACAAATACTATCGCCAGACGCTCTCTGAAAGCCGCCTCGCTCTTTCCGGTGGGGCGGCTCTTCTTTTTGAATAATTCTCGGTCACGAGTAGCTCAGACCCGCCATGACAACATATTGAGATACATTTTATTTGAATCCCCCCGCTGATCCCTCCAGAAATAAACGCTGGGCACTTTTCATATTGCGCAAGCCATCTCGCTTCTCATGCTGAAATAGTGTATATCTCTGTAACAAATACGCATAAGGAGGAGGTCGACATGGACTTTATAGGTGTGACTAGGAACGGAGGCGTTGCCCGCGTTGCGCTGCGCAGGGGAAAAGTCAATGCAATCAACGAAAAAGTCGTGGACGAACTGACGGATTGCTTCCGGGAACTTTCCTATGATCCGGCGGTAAGAGCTGTCATCCTGACCGGCGAGGGAAAGTTCTTTACCTTTGGTTTTGACATTCCGGAATTTCTGAATTACTCAAAAGAATCCTTCGTCCGGTACCTCACCAAATTCACCGGTCTGTATACGGATATCTTCCTCTATCCCAAAGCCGTCGTGGCCGCCTTGAACGGCCATACCGTCGCCGGAGGATGTATGCTCGCCATCGCCTGCGATTACAGGATCATGGTGCAGGACAGCGCCAAGATATCTCTCAATGAAATTAATTTTGGCTCCTCTGTCTTTGCTGGAAGTGTCGAAATGATGAAATTGTGGCTGGGACAGAGAAAGGCGGAAAATGCCCTGCTCAGCGGCGTCATGTATTCTGCGGAAGAGGCTCTTGAGATCGGATTAATCGATGAGATTGTGTCGAAGGATGATCTGGACAGTGAAGCCATAAGAAAGGCTCTGGAATATGCCTCACAGGACAGTGTGGCCTTCATGAGCATTAAGAAGCTCCTGCGTAACCCTGTAGCAGAAGAGATGATGAAAAGGGAAAAGGCTTCCATTCTCGAATTCGTTGACATCTGGTACTCGGAAAAGACGTGGAAGAATCTCAAAGAGAAAGTTATCCGCTCCTAGGCGGCGCGAACCTCGCGCTCTGTGGAATATCATCTGGCCGGCCCTTCGTAACGCAAGCTTTACGATTCTGCGCCGCTGCCGCAGAAAAAGGGGGAACTCCTTTGCAGAATGTGGTACAGATACCGGGCTAAAGACTGCTAAGATGACAAAGCCGCACGGATAAGATATGTATCCACTTTCCCTGGGTGAGAGCCTATTCGTTCTTGGCCATCCCTGCTTTCATATCTATTTGATAAAAGGAAGAAATGCATCAGCCTTGGTTGAAATGGGCATTTCGGCCACTGCTGATACTATTATCGCGCAATTGTTATCATTAGGGGTAAAGCCTGACTATCTGATCGTCAGCCACCCCCACAGTGATCACATTGGAGGCCTTGATGCCTTGAGACAGGCCTTCCCTGGGGCCGCTGTCATAGCAGGACAGGGAGCGGCGGCGTTTCTTGAGCATCCGAAGATGATCGAATCGCTGATCGAGGAAGACCGACATATGTCTTCTTCCATGGTGGATCGCGGCGTCGTCTCGGGCCGGCCTCCTGTGCGGCATTCTCCTTCGCTAGCCGGCTGCAAGGAAGTGACCGAGGCTGATGAGCTTGATCTCGGAGAAGTGAAGATTCATTTTGTAGAAGCGAGAGGTCATTCACCCGGCAACATCCTCATACACATCCCAGTCTTAAGCGCCGTATTGGCCTCTGACAGCTTGGGATACCGCTTGTCGGGGGTGGGGTTCTTCCCCATTTTCTTTACCGGGTATGCCGATTACATGGCAACAATAGATGCCATAGAAAGCCTCAAGCCGCAAATTCTCGGACTGGCCCACAATTGCATCATACAAGGCCCTGATATAAAATGGACGCTTCAAGAGGCACGCGAAGCCGCTCGGGGCATCATGGTTCGCATCCTCCGCGATAAGCGCGGCGATGAAGCTGTTGTAGAGGACATATTCAGGGAATATTATCGTGATGAGCTTACCCTTTATACGGGGGAGAACATTCGCGGTTGCTGTCGCCTCATAGTCAGGAGGGTCAGAGATCTCAGGGACGATTTACACCCTCGTGCGTGAAGACTTGCAAGTCCCCGTGTGTGGTTCGTCTCTTGATTCCTGTTGCAGGTATTAATTCCCTCTCGCGTAAATTATGTTCACATATCAACGGATTATTTTTTCGAAGGAGGAGCACTATGGAATTCAGAACTATAAAGGCCGATGTGCAGGGGAGAATCGGTACGATATACCTGAATCGGCCCGAGAGGCGGAATGCAATCTCTATTGATATGCGACGTGAGATATCCGCCTGTCTGAAAGATTGGCGTGAATCTGAAACGGTGGGCGCAGTAATCCTGACCGGCAACGGCGAGGCCTTCAGCGCGGGTTTTGACCTGAGCGAATTCAAACAACCTATCCTGTATAGTGACATTTACGAAACGTCGGCAAGATATCACAGAGATATCTGGTATTTTCCCAAGCCTACGATCGCCGCGGTGAACGGGCCGGCCCTGGCGGGCGGGTTTGATCTTGCAAAACTGTGCGACATCAGGATGTGTTCGAAAACAGCCCTCTTCGGTCATCCGGAGGTCAAATTCGGAATACCCCCGCTCCTAACACCCCTTCGCTGGATTATAGGTGAAGGACTGGCCCGCGATCTCTGTCTCACGGGCAGACGGATCGACGCCGCAGAGGCGCATCGCGCAGGTCTGGTCAGCGAGGTCATAGACGGCAATAGATTGCTGGAGCGGGCAAGAGAGACGGCTGCTGCCATTCTGGAGGCCCCCTTGTCGGCCCTTCGCTTCATCAAGACATACATGCTGGATCACGCGAATCGCGGCTTTGAGGAGGCTTTCTCAGTCGAGCATGACAAGGCCTTTCAGGAATTCCTCCTGAAGAAGGCGTCTGAAGCCTTTCGTGGAAAAGAAAAGTAGTTCATTGGAGAGGCCGACGCAATTTTGGGGTAAGAAATGCTGCCTTCCGGCAGAGTCGTTTGTTCATTGGGGCGTCGAATACGGGGGAAATCTGACCGGATATGTGATAAAGGCTAGGGAGTAGTCTCTTGAAGACGGAAGAAACCACCGGTCAAAGTGAAGAAAAAATGATCAGCACCAATCAAGGAGGAAGATATGGATTTGGGATTAAAGGATAAAGTGGCCCTGGTGGCCGGGGGAAGCACGGGGCTGGGTCTGGCTGTAGCAAAAAGGCTGTCAAGAGAAGGCGCGCGTGTTGCCATATGCGCGCTGGATGATCCGTATCTCCCGAAGGCGAAGGAGGAAATCATAAGAGAAACGGGGGGGCAGGTCATTGCCATTGCCGCGGATGTGGCCGATGTCGAGCAGGCAAAGAAGTTTGTCCGGAACGCTATCGATCATTACGGGACTTTGGACATTTTAGTCAATAATGCCGGGGGGCCGCCATCGAAGGAGTTCTTCGATATCGATGACAAACTCTGGGAATTTGGTTTCCACCTAAACCTTCTCTCTACGATTGTCATGACCCGTGAAGCTGTACCGGTGATGAAAGCCAAGCGCTGGGGGCGCATCGTCAATATGACCTCCATCTCCGTCAAGCAGCCTATAGACGGCCTTATACTTTCCAATACAATTCGTGCAGGCGTCATTGGTTTTGCCAAGTCGCTGTCCAATGAGCTGGCGAAGTTCAACATCACCATTAACAATGTGTGTCCCGGATACACCATGACGGACAGGGTTCGTAATGTCTCCGAGGCAGTAGCTGCCAGGGAGGGCACTACACCGGAGGCAATTGTCAAAAGATGGGAGTCTGAGATTCCTATGGGGCGCCTGGGCAAGCCGGAAGAATTTGCCGGTCTGGTTGCATTCTTAGCTTCAGAGATCGCCGGCTATATCACGGGCGCTGCAATTCAGATCGATGGCGGCTGGTATAAGGGAGTCATGTAGGGCGCCGGAAGACATCCGTTACTTGAATTTGTGGGGACTGATCTTCTTTTCCATGTTGTCGAGAAAAGTCGACCAGGCGTGGGTCCTGAAAGCGGTAGCCAACTTTTTGGGCTTTTTTGCCCCGCATGACGGGCACTCCAGGACATCGTATCTTTCATCGACCTTCATCAATCGTTCATACACGGTCTTGCATTGACAGCACTCAAATTCATAAATGGGCATATGGAAATTCCTTGAAGCGGCAACTGATGATATCAGGTGTGGTGCATACCGCGTTAACACCTCATATCCCGTCAGTCTAATTAGTTCATTAGTATAATCTCATTTTATGGAGACTCGTCTTCTCACGGGAGAAATATAAAAGAAAGATGACTGTATGTCAAGGGGGTTGAGAGACGCAATATAGAGCAGCATGTCATGAGGCAACGAGTCTTCAACGCGGTTGATATGCGGGGTTTAATATGTTAGTAAATACATTCCACGTCAGGATCTAAACTATGGATGCAAAACCATCTTTTCTTCCTTTTGAAATTCCCGAGCTTAAATCCCGGAATGTAAGGATAGGCAAGGAAGGCCTGTTGCGCCGTTCCTTTCCCATAGATCCCGATGAATTTTTTAGAATCTATCAGAATGACGACCTCCATTTGGAAGTTGAGTTTCAGCAGGAAAATACCCGTACCAAAGTCCTTTTATATACGAATATCGACAGCCGGAAAGATGAATGGCGGGAGCTTCCTTTCAAGCGGGAAGAGAACAAAATTTTTACCCTGTCATATAAGGCCCTGCTCTGCGGCAGCTACAAATTCAAATTAAAATATTCTCTCAATGACGGTAAGACCTGGTACTGGGACAGGGCTCCTTTCAGCCATGTAATCGTGGATCCGGAGGCTTTGAAGGATATAAGGATGTACACCATGATAATACCAGTCTCAGGCGCCATCAGCGACTGGATTGAGCTTCTGCCCCACATCGCAGGGCTTGGTTTTAATGCCGTTCATCTCCTGCCGATTACCAGCCTTGATATTTCCGAAAGCCCCTATTCGGCTTACGATCTTTTTTCCATTGATGAGGCCTACAGTGGGAAAGAGGGCGGACGCGATTTTGCCGACTTTGAAAAATTCGTTGAGAAAGCGAAAGAACTGGGGATCCGACTTTGTTTTGACCTGGTTTTTAATCACATAGGGGTCAGGAGCAAAATGGTGCGGATGTGTCCGGAGTGGATAGTTCCTGATAACAGCGAGAAAGACGGACTGAAACGTGCAGGCTGCTGGCATATGAACTCCTGGCTGAAATGGGGTGACCTTGTAAAAATATATTATGACCATCCCCATCCTGACATCCGCGGCGATATCTGGGAATATATGAAAAAATATACCCTGTTCTGGTCCCATTTTGCGCAGCTTACAGGCGGCATGATCCGCCTCGACAACTTGCATTCAAGCCACGAGGGGTTTGTTGCAAGCCTGCTCAAGGACTTGCGAAGCGCCTATCCGAACCTCGTCATTATGGCCGAGTACTTTACAGATTCCAATACTATGTTGAAAAAAGCTGCTGAAGGGCAGATAAATGTTTTTCTTGCCAATCAATGGGAATACCCTTATGCAAATAGTCTCCGGAATTATTTGAATTACATCCATTATATCGGGCGGAAGGTGCGTTTTCACATTCCCGTAACCACGCATGACACGGGCGCGCCAGCCCAGCTTTTTGGCAAGGCCGAGGCCGCCGTGCCGCGTTACGCTATTACAACTCTCATGGGTACGGGACAGACGGGCATAGTCCAGGGAGTTGAACACGGGCATCCCGAAAAAATAGATTTTATCGGCAGGAAAGAAAAATATAAATTCAAGGAAAATCTATATATTGCCGAAGGCATAAGAAATATTAACCGGGTGCTTACGGAATCGCCCGTGTTTCATCAGGACGGGAATCTGGAGTTCATCGACAACGATCATGGCGCCGTACTGGGCGCCTTGCGTCGCCTGGATAAGGAAATGGACAAAGGCTATCTGATCTTCGCAAATCTCGACATCAATGATGGCTACATTTACAGATTAACCTTTCGCCATTCATGAAGAATACAAGAAGAATACAGATGGAGGACATAATTAGCGGAGACCGGCATGAATCGCAGGTCAGTGACATCGAAGTTGATATTGAACCCTGCGGTATCAGGATATACAGGATCGATAATTAACGGAACGAAAAGAAGCATGCCGCAGATATGTGATAAATGCTTTAGCATCGATGAAAGGAGCTTACATGAATTTTGAGAAGTTTTTTAGAGTAGCGGTTCTTGTTTTGTTTGCCCTGGCTATATTTATTTACGGAATGGCGAACAGATACCAATTCTTTCATATTGCCAATAGTCTTACCGGTCTTGCCTGTGACCATTATACAGGGAAGTGTGAATGGCTGTCCCCGGATGAGATGGGAGTAGAAAAGGTAATGAAGTATTCGGACAAACAGCGAGAGGTAATGGAAAAACGGGCGGTCCCGCAAGCGCCAGTGCCGAAGCCAGAGAGTCCGCGGCAATAACTAAGGCGAAAAAACTTTAGGGTGTAGAAAAATACGTGGCGACCGAATGTCATCAAAGGAGGCACTCCGATGAAACGTTTCGTTGACCTCAGCATCAGTATCGAATCCGGCCTGCCTTCGGATCCGCCCATGATGATGCCGAAGATTGATTACATCGATCACGGCATGGGCGCCAACCAGATGCTTGACTTCTTTCCCGGCATCCGAAAGGATCAGCTCCCCGGAGGTGTGGGCTGGGCCCTGGAGTTCATAACCCTTACGACGCACAGCGGAACACACCTGGACGCGCCCTATCACTACCATCCCACCATGGATCGGGGGAAGGCGTCGATGACTATCGACGAGGTGCCTCTGGAGTGGTGCTTCAGCGACGGCGTCCTCCTCGACTTCCGCCGCAAGGGTGACGGTGAGAGGATCACCGTGGCTGACGTTAAAAAGGAACTGGAGCGAATCAGGTATGAGATAAAGCCTCTCGACATCGTCCTCATCTGGACAGGTGCAGAGGCGGCCTGGGGGAAGCCGGAATATCTCACCAGGGGAGCGGGGATGGATCGCGAAAGCACGTTGTATCTCATTGAGAAAGGCGTGCGTGTTGTGGGGATCGATGCCTGGAGCTGGGATCGTCCTCTTCCCTTTCTGGCCCGCGAATTCAAGGAGACCGGGAATCCCAAGGTTATCTGGGAGGCCCACTTCGCGGGCATAGACATGGGATATTGCCACATGGAGAAGATGGCCAACTTCAGCGTCATAGGGCGGCCTAAAGGCTTCAGCGTCTGCTGTTTTCCTGTAAAGATAAAGCGGGCCTCGGCGGGATGGTGCCGCCCCGTTGCGATTATTGAAGATTAGTGAGATAAACATTGTCTCTGGAGCCCCAGCCTCAGACAGGGAACATTATGTCCGGGAGGTCTGAGTGCTCTACGTGATATAGATGCCGTCACGTGACGACGGGGCGGATTATGAGGAGGGACATGAAACCATCGATCAAAACCATATCCATTGTCGGGGCAGGTGCATTGGGAGCCGCCTACGGCGCGCTTCTCTATGATATGGATATGCGCTCTGTCTCGTTTGTCGCCGGGGCGGATCGTTTTCAACGGCTCCGCAAAGAGGGCCTGATCGTCAATGGCAAGCGCTACTTCATTCCCCTTGTCCAGCCGGAAGATATGTCAGCCCCTGCCGATCTCATCATCGTCGCGGTAAAATACCATCACCTGGATAATGCCATACGCGACATGAGAAACAGAGTGGGAGCGGAAACCGACATTATTTCTGTCATGAACGGCATAGAGAGCGAGGAGCGGATTGGCGCCGTCTACGGCATGGAAAAAGTTCTGTATGCTGTTTCTGTCGGCATCGATGCCCTGAGGGAAGGCAACCGCGTCAATTACCGCAACCAGGGGAAAATATTATTCGGAGAGGCTACTAACACGTTTCTTACAGACCGGGTTAAGCGCATCCAGGCCCTCTTCGACAAGGCGGGGATCATCTATGAAACGCCTCCGGATATGATGCGCGTCATGTGGTGGAAGTTCATGATCAATGTCGGAATCAATCAGGCATCAGCAGTGATTCGGCAACCATTCTTAGCATTTCAAACCTCTGCGGAGGCCAGAAACCTGATGGAATCTTCCATGCGTGAGGTAATAAGCCTTTCTGAAAAGGCAAGAGTAAATCTCACCGAAGAGGATATCAATAGATTTAATGAAATTCTCATGAGTATGAACCCGGAGGGAAAGACTTCCATGCTTCAGGATGTTGAGGCCGGCAGGAAAACGGAGGTGGAGATGTTTGCCGGTAAAGTGATCGCCCTGGGGAGGCAGTACAATGTTCCCACACCTGTAAATCAAAAACTATTCGACTCAATCAAAGAAATCGAAGCGAAATACTAAGACTAATGCGGCTTGATCAATTGACCACTATCTATTCGCTCATGATATACCTCCGAAAGCTTCTTTCAAAGATCAATGCCTTATCTTTTGACATATGATACTTCTTCAGGCCGAACTTGTAGTCACCCGTAGGGACCATTCCAATCCTTTCGCAATATTGCTCAGACCCTCCCAATGCATAGAGGACAAATTCTCCCTCCAGAGACAGAGAGAGGCTGGTCTTAATAGTGAAATAGACGAGGCCGGATCCTATTCGCCGCATCCTTCCGGCGGTGCCGTAATAATTCCAAGGAGCCGTAGCAAAAAAATCCAGGTACAGCCTGCGTTGATGCCTGAAAGACAGCAAGCCGTCCAACCTTGTTCCGGTATACGCCGCATAGCATTTATCAATGAATACAGAACTTAGCGACATGTTGATTATTCTGTCCCATTCGAAACAGCGGTAATCAAACCTTCTGTCCTTTTGCCATATAATTTTTTCATCTACGTATGGTTCCCACGTGGCACTGAAGTCGCGGATAGTATCTGTAGTCGCGCCCCTTATTTCTGTTTCACATTCAATTTTTTCGACGCTGTCGTAAGAGAGAAATTTCACGTTAAGAGAATCCTTTTCTGTCGACCGCTACCTGCCGCTCGAGCGTACGGGGATGGATATGACATCAGTAAATTTTTAGCACAGGTGGGCCGATAAGAGAATAGGAGTTTTCGGCCAATGACTCATTGACACACGAGATATTTCTTCCTATACTTTCTTAGTTATCATCGAGGATTTAGGTGAAACATGAAATGGAAAACAGCAGATATGCGCATATGCATTAATCTCATAAGCGCGCTTATCCTGATGGCTGGTCTGGGTACGGCCATATATATTTATCAGACAGCCGACACGGATGCGAGCGGCATGCTGGGTTACCAAATAATAGGCGGCACTATTTATCCGATTATGCCGGAAAATACAAAGATCTATAAACATGATCTGGAAGTATACGGCGGGAAGGCAGCCGTGCTTGCCGATGACTTCCGGCGCTGGTTTAACGGGTTATGGCATGGGAAATCACTCGCATTCACCATAGCCGTGATTTCCGTCTTCATATCTCTTGCCGGTTTCTTCACTTCCAGACATCTGCCGTCACATACCGAGTCTGATACGGGTGCTGAAAACAATCAGGATCGGCACTAAGAGAATTACTGTGAGGCTTAAACAACTAAAATGGGGAGATTACATCTATGAAGACGAAATCAAGAAGCAGAAGTCTTAACATCATGCAGGTAATTGCAGCCGTTATTCTGGCCTCTGTCATCATTATTCCGGCTATGAGTCAGGGGATCACCATGGCGCAGGAACAGAAATCAATTCAGCTTACAAAGCCGCAAATCACCGGCAATCCGCTGATGGAGGTTCTGGCAAAGAGAAGCTCATCCCGTGAATTCAGCTCGGAACCCTTGCCGGGGAATATCCTTTCAAACATGCTCTGGGCTGCTGCCGGCATCAATCGTCCTGATTCTGGTAAACGGACGGCGCCTTCTGCAATGAATAAGCAGGAAATTGACGTTTATGTCGCCACCGAACGCGGCATTTACCTCTATGAGGCGAAATCACATTCGCTCACGATGGTCGCCACAGGAGACCTGCGAGGACTGACCGGCAGGCAGGGCTATGTCAAAGAGGCTGCAGTCAATCTTATCTATGTGGCTGATTTTTCCCGGATGAGTTCTTTTTCAGATCAAGAACTGTATGCGGCGGCGGATACGGGTTTCATAAGTGAAAATGTGTATCTCTATTGCGCCTCCGCCGGGCTGGCAACAGTCGTCCGCGCATACATAGATAAACCGGCGCTCTCAAAAACCATGAATTTAAGAGCGGATCAGAAAATCATTCTGGCACAGTCTGTAGGATATCCCAAGCGCGGTAGATAAGCCCTCTTGCTCCACACTGATCTGTGGATTTATTCTTCCGGAGAAAAGAAATAAACATCCCAAGCATAAGGAGGTATTGCTATGAATATAGAATGGTATGGTCATGCAGCTTTTAAAATAACAACTGAAAATGGGACAAGGATCATCATCGATCCTTATCAATCCGGTTTTTCAGATGGCGCCCTATCCTATCGTGCAATCGACGACGAAGCCGACATCGTCGTTACAAGCCACAATCACGGAGACCACAACTACACGAAGAGCATCCGGGGGGAATATGATCACATAAAAAAGCAAGGGAGCTATGAGGTCAAAGGCGTAAAGCTCGAGACGATACCGACCTTCCATGATACTTCCTCGGGGAAGGAAAGGGGCGATAACCTGCTTACGATTATTTCGGCAGATGGAATAAAGCTCTTGCACCTGGGAGACCTCGGGCATGACCTTGACCTGGAGACACTAAAGAAAATAGGCAAAGTGGATGTACTGTTCTTGCCTGTGGGCGGTTACTACACGATTGATGCACAGGCAGCCACAAAGGTCATGAACAACATCAGACCGGCCATCACCATACCCATGCACTATAAGACAGAGAAATGCGGCTTTCCCATTACTACCGTTGCCGATTTTACGCGGGGCAAAAAAAACGTTCAGGTTCTGCCGAGATCGGAATTGAAGGTCGCAGCGGCGACTCTCCCCAAGGAACCGGAGATCATAGTCATGCAGCATGCGCAATGAATTCGATAGCGCTTGTTGCGGAGAGCGTCAAAAGGCATATTGCTGCCGTTAAACCAGACATGGAAATGCAGAAGATACTGAACAAACTTCTCCATCCCCTTGACGACGGCGTATCGCAAAAGGAATGGGGTTGGAAAGCCGAATTCAATCAGGAAGAGATAGTCGACGATTTTATTGCGGAGATGAAAAGCAACCCCCAAAGATGCGCCTGATGTATTGCCTGAGAGATTAGCAAGGGCAATGTTTTATTTTTGAAGCGCTCAAATTATCAACCGCGACGATGATGCGGTCTTTGAACTCCTAATCAGTGATGTTATTTCCTCGACAATTATGATATGCTCCCCTCGCTCCGGGATGGTATGGAGCAAACAACCGGGTTTTTCTTGTAACGGAGCAACCGGAAATTTTTTGCCATGAAAAAAACCGAGCCCAAATCGAAGAAGAATGCTGGCGCCCGTGGACGGGTGAAAAAAGATATACCTAAGTCTATGGAGAGCATCGCGAGCATGTCTCCGATTGAAATGGAAAGAATCATTCATGAACTGCATGTCTACCAGGCAGAGCTGCAGACACAGAACGAGCAACTACGGCAATCGCAGATAGAAGCGACGGAGGCGCGTGAGAAATATACCGACCTTTACGACTTTGCCCCCATAGGGTATTTCACATTTGATAAAAAGGGACACATCATCGAGACGAATGTTACCGGCGCGTCTTTGCTTGGCTTAGAAAAGCGATCTCTCATAGGACAACCTTTCCATCGTTTTATCACACCTGGAAATTTTAGTATCTTCAAGTCCCATCTTCAGGCGGCTCTTGAAATTCCAAGAAAACAGAGCTACAAACTGATGCTCACCCGAAAGGATGGAAGTCTGTTCGACGCGCTGATCGAGACCATAGCAGTAACAGGAAGTAATAATAAATTGGATCACTATCGTTCGTCGGTCACTGATATCACTGAGATCACGGGGGCGGATGCGGAAATCGCCCGCCTTGCCTCGTTCCCCATGCTCAACCCGAATCCTGTCGCCGAAGTGGGCTTTACGGGGCAGGTCTATTACCTTAACCCTGCTGCCGAGAGTTTATTTCCAGGTCTCCGGAAGCGCGGAACGGAGCATCCGTGGCTGGTAGATTGGGAGTCGTTGGTGCACAAATTACGCGAGGGCGCGACGAAAGTAATTACCAGGGAAGTGAAAGTCGGCGGGCGTTGGTGTCAGCAAACGTTGCAATTGGTGGAAGAGACCCGACGTATCCGCATCTACGGGATGGATATCACGGAACGCAAGCAGGCGGAAGAGGAGCTTAAAAGACTCAACCGGACACTCAAGGCTATCAGCGACAGCAGTCAGGCTATGATGCGCAGCACGAATGAAACGGAATTATTGCATGAAGTATGCAGGATCATCGTGGAAGACTGCGGTCATGCCATGGTATGGATCGGTTATGCTGAGGATGATGAAGCCAAGACCGTCCGGCCCGTGGCATATGCCGGTTTTGAAGAAGGTTATGTCGAAACGTTAAACATTACCTGGGCGGATACCAAACGCGGCCGCGGCCCCACGGGTACGGCTATCCGTACAGGGAAGCCGAGCGCTTGCAGAAATATGCTGACCGACCCACTCTTCAAGCCATGGCGTAAGAGGCGACAGAGCGTGGTTATGCATCTTCAATGGTTTTGCCTCTGATGGCTGGTGGCAAGGCCTTCGGTGCGGTAAACATTTATTCAAGAGAATCCGATCCATTCTCAGAAGATGAGGTAAAATTACTTACTGAATTAGCCGACGATCTTGCCTATGGAATAATGGTGACCAGGTTCCGCGCAGAGCGCAAGAAGATGGAGGAAGATCTTAAGCACCGCACTTTAGAACTGGAAGTCGTTAACAAGGAACTCGAAAGCTTTAGCTATTCTGTCTCCCACGACCTTCGTGCACCTCTCCGCGCCATCGACGGTTATGCGCGCCTGATCCTCAAGAAACAAGGAGATAAGTTTGACCAAGACACCCTCGATAAATTTAACGTGATCAGATCGAGCACTCACATGATGGGCCAGCTCATCGACGACCTCTTAACCTTCTCCCGCCTGGGGAGGAAACATATGTCCCTCACGCATGTGGGAATGGATATCCTTATGAGAGATGCATGGAAAGAAGTGCAAGCGAGCGACTCGGAGAGGAACATTAAGTTTACAGTAAACAGTATCCCGCCGGGCTACGCGGACAGGGCTCTCATCAAACAGGTCTTGATCAACCTCCTTTCCAACGCCGCTAAATTCACAAAATACAAAGATACCGCCGAGATAGTTGTGGGGGGCAATGCCGATAAGAATGAAATAGTGTATTACGTAAAGGACAACGGCGTCGGCTTCGACATGGCTTATTATGATAAACTCTTCGGCGTCTTTCAGAGACTCCACAGCACCGACCAGTTCGAAGGCACAGGCGTCGGCCTGGCAACCGTCCAGCGCATCATACACAGGCACGGCGGCAGGGTATGGGCTGAAGGCAAGGTGAACGAGGGTGCAACGTTCTATTTTTCACTGCCTTTATCACACACACAATAGACGGTGAGCCGTTTCTCTGATAGGAGGCACTTATGAAGTGGCTCGAAAAATACGCGGACTATGCTTACGCTCTGTTGCGCATCATGACGGGATTCATGTTCTTGTTCCACGGCGCCCAAAAGATTCTGGGGGTGCTTTCCGAATTCCAGCCGCCGGTGGGATCCCAACTCTGGTTCGGCGGGATAATCGAGCTTGCCTGCGGGCTGGCGGTTATGCTGGGGTTTAAAACACGCGTGGCGGCTTTTCTCTGCAGCGGCACGATGGCCGTGGCCTATTTCCAATTCCACTGGAAGCTTCAATTGGGACCCAACTTATTTCCGGCAGTCAACAAAGGCGAGTTGGCCGCCCTCTACTCGTTTGTTTTCCTATACATTGCCTGCCGGGGCGGGGTAAAATGGTGCCTGGATAAAAAGGGTCAATGACTTATAGGAATACTCGTCGCCCAAGATGCGTAAACCGCGAGAACTCCATCCAATCGTAAGAGACATCGGCCGTTTAGCCTGGTGCGCAATCGGAGCGGCAGCAGGCATCGGCCTGGCGCTTTGGTTTGTCAGAGGACCTTCGTCTCCTTTTCTGCTCGCCTCGCTGGGCGGCTCCAGTGTATTTCTCTTTGGCCTTACCCGCGCTCCTGCAACTCAGCCGCGAGCTTTGTTTGGCGGGCATTTGGGTAGCGCCCTTATAGGCATTCTTTGTTTTCAGTTTTTTGGAGATGCGCTCTGGGTTTACATGCTGGCGATGGCTCTGACTCTCATCTACATGCTCGCCACAAAGACCGTGCATCCACCTGCCGGTGCCAATCCCCTCATCATGATTCACGGGCACGCAGGATTCCTCGGCCTTTGGCAGCCGGTTGGCCTGGGCATCATCATCCTCGCGGTGGTAGCTGTGCTCTGGAGCCGTCTCTGGCCGGGCATGTATCACTACCCTGTAAACTGGTTCGAAAAGTCGCCGCCTTCCATTCTTTGGGGCGGCTGGAGCAAATAGACATCTACAACATGTATTGTGATATCTGCATGGTTAATGTATAACAGGGGCATCGAATTTTAAACCAAGGGTACTAACCGATGAAATATGCCTTCTTGCGAATTGTCCTGATATCAATCCTTGCTGCCCTGTTCATTCCCGTCCCATGCCTGGCAGCCAATGAACAGGTTTTCACGAGCCCCACCATCGGAGCGAAGTTTGTCCTTATCCCGGCAGGGACTTTTATGAGGGGATCACCTGACAATGAACCGGACCGGTCGAGTAATGAGAAGCAGTACAAAATCAAGATCAGCAAACCCTTTTACATTCAGACCACGGAAGTTACCCAGGGACAATGGAAGAAAGTCATGGGGGGCAATCCTTCAGAGTTTAAGGACTGTGGCGATGATTGTCCTGTGGAGCACGTCTCATGGAACGATGCCCGGGAGTTTATCCGAAAGCTCAACCAGACAGAAGGGACTGACAAGTATAGACTGCCCACAGAGGCGGAATGGGAGTACGCGGCCCGGGCCGGGACGACGACACCCTTCTATACGGGAAACTGTCTTTCCACGGATCAGGCAAACTATAATGGCAACTACCCTCTTACCGGCTGTCCAAAGGGACAATTCAGGGAGAAGACGGTTCGTGTCGGAAGTTTTTCCCCCAACCCATGGGGCCTCTACGACATGTACGGCAACGTTTGGGAATGGTGTCAGGACTGGTTCGACGATTTTTCCTGGATGAGCCGCACGTCAGATCCGACCGGGCCTTCATCAGGCACGAACAGGGTAATGCGGGGTGGATGCTGGAGCGACGGCGCCAAGTACAGCCGTTCCGCTCATCGTCTATACTACAACCCGGTCAATATGAGTCGTTACATCGGACTCCGCCTCGTTCGCCGAGTCGAATAATAGACGAACTGCTGCCTTCTACAATTGGATATTCCTGTTGGCCATGACAGAATCATAGAGGTCGTCATTCGTTTTCGGCTGAACTATTCCTTTTGCTTTCTTATTGAGGTGAATAGCTCCGGTCGCACAGGTCGGGTCACACATACCGCACCCGATGCACCTTGCCGGATCGACTTTGGATATCTGATCATTACCGTCTAACTTTACCGCTTCCATCTGACAGCGTTTCACGCATACGCTGTAGCCGACACATTCATCAGGCTCGACCCAACATATATCAATCTATATACATCCATCAAACATTTTTCCAGTCGGGCCGAATATGAGAGGCTGCTCATTACTCAGGAATATGCTATCCGGCGCTCTGAAGATTTGACATTCGGAATCGTGTCGCTCATTGTGGCGGCGCCAATTGCGGATGCCTCACCATGAGGACGATATCTGATTCTCATCTTCGAAAAAGATGATAGTCTCTCTCAAAATGTGGTAAAAGTGGTCAGGATGGGTTATACAATTAAGTGGTGGACATCCTCGACGAAGCCATGCTGATTGTTGCAGTAGATCTCCTGGGAGAAGCTTTGAAGAAAACTTCAGACGGGAGTGAGTCAAAATGGAGGATATAAATATGCCGGACACAAAGGCAGGGAAAATGAAGATGAAAAGTCAGGAAAGTTGGCTGGAGATTTCCCTTCAGGCTGTCCCTTCGAAGCTTGAGGTGAGCGGGGGGAGAGAAATTGCATTTACCCGGGCGATGCTCTCGATGGTGAATACCGGCCATACGGCATTAGTCGGTGTTGTTCCGCATGCCACTGTTGCGCAGGAGCGCGGTATAATTCACGATGCCACTGAGGCCCTCTCACGGTCAAGAAAAGTGGAATCCATACAGCCCGGAGAGACGGTCAAATGGGACGTATATGACCTGTTGTTTGTTGCGCACCCGGGTGTGGCGAGCAAGGTTCACCTCTGGGGTTACAAGGCGGTACTTGACTGGTGGTTGGATTTTGTTGCGTGGGCTGAATACCGCACCTCGGATGTTGCCACGCCGCAGCAGACACCAAAGCATCAATGGAGGCTGCGGTGGAGCCCCGCGAAGTCCAAGCCGGATGAGATCGATTTGACCTTGGAAGTCGCGAAGGACTGATCTCCCCGTGATATCCGCAATAGTCTGCCTTATCGATATTCCTGGGACCGGATTACGGTTGAGGCCGCGCAATTGGAGCAAGAAAAGTGTATCAAGAGAAACGAATCCGTCAACTGGAGATGCGCGACAGACCCCGAATCGAAGAGATGGTTGTCTCATCGGGCAATTTCAACGATGTCGAGATAGAGACTGCGCTGGAGCTGGTTGATGAGGCCCTTAAGAAAGGAGATGTGAGCGGCTATATCTTCGCCGTCCTTGAATACGGAAAAGGCAATTCCATGTTACGGGGCTTCGCCTGTTACGGTCCGATTCCGCTGACGCAGGGCGTATATGATTTGTACTGGATCGTAGTAGATCCGGCATACCAGAAGAAGGGGAACGGCCGCTATCTCCTGGAATATGTCGAGCGTGAAGTCAAGAAACAAGGAGGGCGCATGCTCCTCATTGAGACTTCGTCGCAGGAATCTTATGTTGCGACAATACGGTTTTATGAGAGGAACGGGTACCAACTGGCGGCGCGTATCAAGGATTTTTATCGAATCGGTGATGATAAGCTGGTGTTCTCAAAAGTGCTGATGTGAATGCAGTCAAAGTGATTAACCATATCGGGCTTCTCAATCTTTCAACGACTAAATAGAAAAAGGCTAAAATTTAAATTATGGAAAATAGACTTATCCCCTCAGTTGAAGCGCCGCCGAAAAAGTCAGAGCCCGCGTGGTGGTTCGTGTTTATGGCCGACAGGATGATGGTTGCAGAGGCAGGTGAAAAAGTTTCTGTCCCGTGTTTCATGAATCCGGCGGAGCTCGGTTTAGAACCTATCAGGGAATGGTATCTTGGGACCCTTGCCGGACGCCACTGCTATTGCGCCGAGATTTCCGAGACCGCTTCGGTTCCCGACAAAATGGCTTTTCGCGGGTTAAGGTATCTTTACGGACGCCTTGAAGAATTTCTCCACAGGGTAGCGCTGAAAGCGGTGCATATGATTGAGTGGGACAGGACCACAAGATATTGCGGGCACTGCGGAATGGAAACGATTCGTGCCAGGGGCATGATCGCCAAAGAGTGCCCGTGCTGCGAATTATTGGTATTCCCTCGCATCTCTCCTGCAATAATAGTTCTTGTAGAAAGGGGAAATAAGGTGCTTCTGGCAAGGGTTAAACGATTCACTTCAGAGTTGTACAGCGTCCTCGCCGGGTTTGTCGAACCGGGCGAAACGCTCGAAGAAGCGGCACAACGTGAGATAGAAGAAGAGGTGGGCATCAGGGTGAAGAACATCCGTTATTTCGGAAGCCAGCCCTGGCCTTTTCCCGATTCTCTGATGATAGGTTTCACCGCGGAATATGAGAGCGGCGATATCAGAATTGACGAGGCAGAGATCGCTGATGCAGGCTGGTTTGATCCCGAAAGACTTCCCACCATACCCGGCAAGATAAGTATTGCGCGAGAGCTGATAGACTGGTTCGTAGAAACGAGATCGAAAGAAAAAGGGATGGCGCCGCTGAAGGAGCGAAGCTATCATCCCAATGAGTAGGGCGCAGAAGCATATTTCCCCCCCGGCTTATACTTTATCGTAAAGTATGACGGGAAATAAATCGATGCTCCGCGCGTACGTTTCAGGTATATTCCCAACGAGAAAAAAACAGCATTCCTCTGAAGAATATGGTAGACTAAAAAAGATCTTCTGACCGATGACATTGATAGAAAATGACACATGAATAATGCCATTAAGGCCGCCCTTTTGTCAGGCTTTGTGTTTCCCGGCTTGGGTCAGATCTATCTCAAGAGGTACAAGCGGGGTCTCACAATTATGATACTAGTGCTATTGGCGCTCGGCTTAATTATCCGAACCGTGATTGTCAACGCCCTGGAAAGTCTTAAGGCAATAGAGAGTGGAGGCGGAATCGCTGACATGGAGACCATCTCTAATCTCGCCAGTATTGATTCCGCACGTAGTGGGATTTATTTTAAACTTATCTCATTATTTGTTTTATGCTGTTGGCTTTTTTCTGTGGCAGACGCCTATAAAATAGGAAAAAGAAGCCTTCCTGGTATAGACGATGAAAAAGAGTTTCCGGCGATACCGGACCAGTAGGGCCGATGTAATGAGAAATCAACGGCGTCTTCCTGAAGGCATACAGGAAGGCAAGTTTGCACAGATAAACTTTCTCAACCATTATTTTTTATAAACGATAAAACAGTCAAATTGAGGAAACTTCCAAGGAGTATGTAAAAATGTTACCCATCGCAACAAACGAAACCTATGAGGATGGCCAGATTATTTTTGAGGAAGGGAGTCATGGTGATTGGATTTATGTGATAGAATCCGGCGCTGTGGAACTTTCCAAGGCAGTTGCAGGGGGAAGAGCGGTCATCGCGGTCTTACAGCCAGGGGAAATCTTCGGGGAAATAGCTTTTCTTGCCCATATTCCCAGAACTGCCACAGCACGGGCAGTGGGAGAAACAACGGTCGGGCTCTTCGATCGCGCTTTCTTGGACCCGGAATATAACAAGCTGTCACAACATTTTCAGGTAATTTTAAGAACACTCTCCCTAAGGCTCAAAAGGACTACAGAGCTACTCTTACAACACAACATTCACCCTGATATTCCGCGGTAGAGAGTCAGGGTTCTTGCTATATATTGCCTGACAACAAACTTATTCCATCATGCCGGGTGCTGTTTATTGGAGGTCTTATTCCGGCCCTTTGCCGTCTGTAATTGTCTCGATAATCTCCCGTCCATAGAGTCTTATCTTTTCAGGAGAAAGTATCTCTGTCTCTCTCAGCATTTCCATGGAGGATGTCTCCGATCTCGCCAGGTCGATCAGAGTCTGATCGGGCAATATCCTGAAGCGTGCCATGTTTGTCTTTTTTGCCTTCTGGAAACGCCAGCGGTACAGGTTCAGCAAATAATGCTTCTGTTGCGCAGAAAGAGAGTCGTACCCTTTGATGCCTTTGCATGCCCGGGGATTGAATAGTTTTTCGCTCCACGTTACAGCGGCGATCTTGTCAAAAGCCCTTGCCGCCTTTTTCGCGAGACCCCTCAATTGGATCTCCGCCTCAAGGCTCCGATACAGGGCCGAGAGGTGAGCTGTGTCCTCTGCGGCATAGCGCATCTGTTCTTCCGTCAGTGGGCGGGTTTCCCACTTGGAACGCTGCATCTTCTTATCTTTCTTAAGTTCCACGCCGAGATACTGGCTTATCAATGTCGAGAGAGAAAGATTGTGACAACCGAGGATGGATGCAGCCTGATGCGTGTCAAAAATATTATTGAATTCGAAACCGTAGTCCCTTTTCAGAAGCCGGATATCGTTATCACCGGCGTGCATAATTTTGAGAACGGCAGGATCTTCGAAAATCGCTCCCAGGAAAGAAAAATCAAGCTCGCCCAGAGGGTCGAAGAGGTAGGTCCTTCCACGCGCATCTATCTGAATCAAGCAGAGGACTTCGCGAAAATATCTGAAGGAGTCATACTCTGTATCAACACAGACGATGGATGAATCGCCAATACGTTCTTTTGCCTCATTCATTCTTGTCTTTGTGTCGATCCAGACCCATTGGCGATAAATTTCCATGTTTGCTTCCTACGCGTTCCTGGCATCCCCAAAACAGCTATTTACTGAAGGGAGGCTCAACCATGAATTGCCGCGAATGTCAAGCTAATTAACTTTTCCAATTGACAAGATAATTCGCTTTGGCTTATAGTGCCCGTTCTGAAAAAACGGGCTCCTGTTACAGCCCGGCAGCCGATAGCGCGTTAAACCGCAGCAAACGCGGGAACCCGACACAAGGAGCATTAAATGAAGTACACCAAATCAAGTTTAACGCGTGGATATGCGAATAAGATTCTGACTATCGATCTTCATGGCGGGGCGATAGATGCGAAAATCCTCGATCCGCGTGCGCGAGACTACTTCGTCGGGGGGAGAGCCCTGGGCTTGTACCTGCTCTATGGGCGAGTAACCCCCGATACGAGCCCCTACGCGCCGGAGAATCCGTTAATTTTTTCCCCGGGACCTCTCGCGGGCGTTCCCAATTTCCCTGGTACGAGCAAATGCATGGCGCTCTCCATGTCCCCGCACACGGGAATACCGGGGGTATCCAATTTCGGCGGACATTTCGGGGCCCATATGAAATTCGCCGGGTTCGACGTAATTGAGATCACGGGAAAGTCGGACAGGGACGTTTTTATTGTAATTGATGGTATTAAGAATGAAGTAGCGATTATCGAAGCGCCGAAGATAGAACACGTTTTTGACCTGGAGAAATTCATCGCCGATAAATTTACACGAGAAGGCTATAGCAAAAAGAACATGGCCTTTGTTACAACCGGTATCGGCGCGGCCAGTACGACGTTTGGATGCATCAACAGCCACTATTTTGACCCTACAAAGACGGCTGACGGGCAGAAGGGATTTTTCAGGACAAAGCAGGCAGGCAGAACCGGCCTTGGCTCGGTGATGGTTGATAAGAAAATACGGTCAGTCATCATCATGGCGGAATATCCACATGGTGAAAATCCGTATGGCGCAGCAGACTGGGAGAAGGCGAAAAGGGCGGGATCAAGGCTTTCCAAGGTTGTAAGAGAGGTTGATCCGGTATCCTTGAAAATGCACCGCAAGGGAAGCGCGGGGCTCATCAGTTTCATGAACAAAGAAAATTACAGGTCTCTGCCCGTGACCAATTACCAGTTTGGTTCCGATCCCAGAGCTGAACAGATCAGTGGAAAATTTTACGCAGAAAACATCTTTGATCATAGAGGCATGGACGGGTGTTACCCCGGCTGCTCTCTCCGGTGCACCAAAGGCGGCTGGGTCACCCTGTCAGCCGGTGAACAAAAAGGTAAGAAGGTCTGGGTCGACGGGCCTGAGTATGAGACGGCATGCGGTTTCGGCTCAAATTTAGGCATATGGAATGCTGAAGCCGTTATGGAAGCAAACTGGCATTGCGATAACTTCGGTATCGATACCATAACTGCCGCTGTTATCATCGCCTTTTTGATGGAGTGCTTCCAGAGGGGTTATCTCACGGAGGACGATACGGGCGGGCTGAAACTCACATGGGGAAATGAAAAAGCGATGCTCAGTTTCCTGCACCAGATTAGCAGCGGCGAGACAGAATGCGCCAGGGAAGCGGGAAAAGGTATGCTTAGTTTGCTGAACTGGGTGTCCCGGATGTACGTCAAAAGAACGGGCCGCGAAAATCCCAAGAAGGAGCTTATGAAATTCGCCATGCAGGTGAAGGGCCTTCCATTTTCTCTTTACAGGACCCACAGGTCGCTGTCCATGCAGGCGTCATATGCAGCGGCAAGTGATATAGGGGCGCATCACGCCGCGGCATGGCTGATCAAGGCAGACCTCCTCGGTGCTTTTCCCTCGTTCAAAGACAAGGCTAACGCCCTTATAACCTATCCGAGGGTTCGTCTCGGCAATGACAATCTGGGTCTCTGCAAGCTCCCCTGGGTAGATGTATTCAATCCGGACTCGGAAAAGATGAAGAACACAGACATATACATAAATCCCGCCTCACAGGAGATGTATGCAGAGTTCTATAACGGCATGCTGGGTGCGGACCTCACATGGGAGAAGATCTATGAGCGGACAGACAGGGACATAAATCTGCAGCGGGTCATGAATGCCATGATCTTCGGCGAAAAAGCAGGCGAGTATGACTGGGTGCCTGACCGGGCAATTGGGCCTACGGATGATGATCTTTATGATGCCGAGAAGGATTTCCATGATGCAGAAGTTAGCAAGATATTGGATAAGCCCCTTGCAGACATGGATAAAATGCATACTAAAGACAAAAGGGAAATCCTAATGAACTTCAAAAAGGAGCAGCTGCGGAAATTGATACAGACTTACTATCTCGAACGCGGCTGGAATGAGAGAGGGGTGCCAAAAGTGGAAACTCTGAAGAAGATAGGTTTATGGGATTTTCTCAACGGCGAAACGCAGGCAAAAATTACCGAAATGAATAGCTGAACATATATATAAAGGATACGTTACTATCGTCCCCCCTTGCCCTGATGTAAACTGATCATTACGGACAAAGGGGATGCCTTTTCATGGAGCAGCAACACAATTGCGAAAAGAGAACATAAGAAATATTGTTATCATTGCCCACGTCGATCACGGTAAGACGACCCTCGTCGATGCCATGCTGAAGCAGACCGGCACCTTCCGGGATAATCAGGAGGTCGCGGAGCGGGTCATGGACTCCATGGATCTCGAAAAGGAGCGGGGGATTACCATCATGGCGAAGAATACGGCCATATGGTACGAAAATATCAAGATCAATATCGTCGATACGCCCGGGCATGCGGATTTCGGCGGCGAGGTGGAACGGAGCCTGAATATGGTCGATGGGGCCATTCTTCTGGTAGATGCCAGCGAGGGACCGCTTCCGCAGACACGGTTTGTCGTTAAGAAGGCCCTCGCCAAAAAACTGCCCATTGTGGTCGTCATCAACAAGATTGACCGTGGTGATGCCCGGATTGAAGAGGTCATTGATGAGATTTACGACCTCTTTATCGATCTCGATGCGAACGAAAGGCAGATCGAGTTTCCCATCCTATATACCAATGCAAAGCTCGGCATTGCCCATCAGAAGCCGCAAGATCAGTCGGAAGACTTAAAACCTCTGTTTGACGCCATCTGTTCCACCATACCCGGCCCTGCTGCCGATGATGAACAGGTTCCCCAGTTCCTGGTTACGAATCTCGATTATGATCCCTATGTGGGGCAGATCGGCATAGGGAGGCTGATCAACGGCCAACTCTCTATGAATCAGACATACGCCCTCTGCGGAGAAGACGCGATCACGCCAGGCGTCAGGTTTTCCGCCCTTTATACGTTTTACGGCTTGAAGAAGAAACAGGTGGATGTAGTAGAAGCGGGTGACATTGTCGCTGTTGCCGGCGTCCCGGCTATCAGTATCGGTGATACGATTACATCGCAGGACAATCCCATGCCGCTCCCCCGGCTGCTTATAGACGCGCCGACTGTCTCCATGATCTTCTATGTCAACAACAGCCCCTTTGCCGGCAGGGAAGGGAAGTATCTTACGACACGCCATCTCCTCGAACGTCTGGAAAAAGAGAGTTTCCGGAACGTCGCGCTGAAACTTAAACCATTGGAGCGCAAGGACGCCTTCGAGGTCTGCGGGAGGGGGGAGCTGCAGATGGCCGTGCTGATCGAGACAATGCGCCGGGAAGGCTACGAACTTATGGTATCGAAGCCGAACGTCATCACGAAAAAAGAAAACGGCAAAACCTTAGAGCCTGTGGAGCGCGTTTTTATCGACATCCCCGAGGAGTTTGTCGGCATTGTGACGGAAAAACTCTCAGTGAGAAAGGGACGCATGGTCCACCTGATCAATAAGGGAAGCGGCCGGGTCAACCTGGAGTTTCTTGTTCCCTGCCGCGGTCTGATAGGCTTCCGCAGCCATTTTCTGACGGATACGAAAGGAGCGGGTGTGATGAATACGCTCTTTGAAGACTATCAACCATGGTTCGGGCCGATCCCGCAGCGGGCAAGCGGCGCACTTCTGGCCGATAGAAACGGCAGGGTAACGACCTATGCCAGCCTGGCTATGGTGGACCGCGGTGAACTCTTCGTCGAGGTGGGAACTGAGGTCTACGGCGGGATGATCATCGGCGAACGCAATCGCACCGGTGATATGCCGGTGAATATTACAAAGGAAAAGAAACTTACAAATATCAGGAGTTCAACGGCGGAAGCAACCGTAACCTTAAGACCGCCGCGCCCGCTCTCCCTGGATCAGTCCATTGAATTTATCGCTGAGGATGAACTTGTGGAAATAACTCCGCAGCACATACGCCTAAGGAAGATGGAGCTCGATCCCAATAAACGGGGATCTAAGCGCAGGGAAGATAATAATCCTTAGAGGGCGGGATTACTGATCTCCCCCTGTCCTCATCCTCACGAATGTCCTGCCGAGCAGGACAAGGGGAGACGCTTCAGAAGGTTCTTATTAGTTTGCAGCCTCTTTATCAAAACCCACGATTTTAAATAATTTATCCATATCTAAATGCGCCCGGAAGTGTTCGGCCAAAAGGTCATACTGGTGATCTTTAAAATTGGATGCACCGTCAGGGTCACGATCTTTTTCACCGGGGTTATAGTTGGCGCAAATTGCTTTCAGAAAGCTATGCCTGAAGCCGGGCGTATCAAACAACCCGTGGAGGTAGGTGCCCCAAACCCGGCCATCTGACGTTGAAGCACCGTCGAAACTGTCGACTCGTATTTGATTCTTGGACAGGATACGTATCAAAGGAAACACATTAGGGCCGTGTTCCGTGATACCCATGTGTATCTCGTAACCTTCCACATTTTCTCCGCTGCGTTCCCAGATGCCTTTGGAACGAGACAGTATTTTTTCATTGTGCAGGGTTGTCTCGACATCCAGAAAACCAAGACAATATGTCTCTCCCGGTGTCCCCTCGATGCCGTAAGGATCACGGATCAGCTTCCCAAGTAACTGATAGCCGCCGCATATGCCACCGACGTGGCCGCCGTCGCGGACAAATTCTGCAAGGCTGTTTGCCCAACCCGTTTGGTTGAGCCATTCCATATCAAAACGGCTGTTTTTCGTACCGGGGATAAAGATCGCGTCATATCCATAGAGAGGCCGGGGTCGTGCCAGGTAGTGGAGATTAACGAATGCGTTTCGCTCAAAAGGACTGAAGTCCGTAAAATTGGAGATGTGCGGCAATCGAATGACGCCAATGTTTACTTTTCCCGGTTCGGGACCGAATGGTGGATCAAGCAGATAATCAAGCGGCAGGCCGTCTTCAGAGTCTATTTCAATATGATGAAAGTATGGAACGAGTCCCAGGACGGGAAGGCCGGTTTCGCCTTCGATGAATTCGATACCCGTTCTGAAAAGATCCGGGTCGCCGCGGAAGCGGTTGATGATGATACCGGCCACCCGTCGTCTGTCTTCTTTCGGGATCACGTTTAGTGTACCGATAAGCTGGGCGAAGACACCTCCCCTGTCTATGTCGGCGACCAGAATGACCGGTGCATCGGCGACATGTGCCATGCGGAAATTCACAAAATCACGGGATCGCAAGTTTACCTCGGCGCAGGAGCCGGCGCCTTCCATGAAGATAAGGGCGTACGAAGTCCTGAGGCGCTCCAGACTGGCCGAAGCCTTTTCATAAAGGTAGTTTGTGTCGGAAAAGTATTCTTTTGCTTCCCTGTTTCCCAGCGGTTGTCCGTAAAGGACAACCTGGGCGCCTGTGTCTGTTGATGGTTTGAGAAGGACCGGATTCATATCTACGTGTGGGGCTATCCGCGCTGCCTCGGCCTGAACAATCTGAGCCCGCCCCATCTCTCCGCCCTCGGGCGTGACGTAGGAGTTGTTAGACATATTCTGGGCCTTAAATGGTGCAACACTAATGCCAAGATTGTTGAAAATACGGCACAGGGCTGTCACCACGATACTTTTGCCCACATCGGAGCCTGTTCCGAATATGGCGACACACTTTGCTTTTTCGTGTTTCTCCGTCTTCTTCATCTTCCTATTTTATCAGTAAATCATTGTACAAAGCGACTCAGAACATCCAGCGACTGATTCAACAACGTTTCATCAAAAATCTCCATTGTTAAAACCCGTGAATCTTTCGAATCGTTGCCCAACAGATCCATGAGGGTGGTCAACAAACCGGTGGGCAAGAAGGTCAGACTGCGATGGTCATTTCCATCCTCAATTCCATGAAGATGCAGCACCCGCGTCTGCGGCAAATAACGGTCAAAATAATCTTCCGGCGCATGCCCGCAAAGAAGTAGATGGCCAATATCCAGGCAGACGCTCAGTCCGTAATCACTGATAATGTCTTCTATAAGATCATAGGCATAATCGAGTGTCTCAACACACAGGTCATGTGAATTAACATACTGAAGGAGCCTCTCCACAGAGCGCCGGTGACCGTCGAACCAGCGTGCCAGGTCCATCGACGGGCGTTCACCCGGATGGTCCCCGTGGAAATGGATAACATAGGCAAAGGGCGAGAGCGGTGCAGTGCGCTCGATAACACGGAGGCATTTGTCGACAGATCGCCGCCGTACAGATTCATGTTCATGTCCCATCCAGGTGTCGAGAGGCAGATGGACTGTATAGGTCAGATCATACTGTCTTGCCATCTCCTTCAGCATCTTCACCGTGGAGGCATCAGGGAGGTTGGTGATTTCATCCGATTCAAACAGCACCAATTCGACATCGTCTACCTTGTCTCCGAGAAAGTTGACATTTGAGAGGAGGTCCGCCGGAATGATGTATGAAGTCGTCCCCAGACGGAATGGGAATCTTTTTTTCAGAGACGCGGTTCCCTTAATATTCAAATGAAAGGCCCCCTTTAAATATTCTGTCCGGCATGGGGTAATAGGTGCTGGGCGCACCCGGTCCGTATGCCGGGACATTGTAGGAGCCGAATGAGGAGTATTGTTGATTGGTCAGATTCTCAACACCAAAGAAGGCCGTAAATTTGAGTTTTCCAAAAGAGGGCCTGTAGAAAAGATACACATTGTAGATGGTATAGGCGTCGAGCTTGTCGGGTGCAACGTTGTTGAAGTCCTGGGATAGAAGAGCATCGCTCACGTAGCGTACCTCGGGACGTAACGTCAGATTGGAGGGCAGATATATCTCCACTCCCGCATTCGCCATCCTGTTGGGCACGAGGGGTATTTCCTTTTTATTGAAAGGTCCATTTTCGAAAGTAGCCTTATGATACGTGAAATTGCCGTAGAGCCTGGCTCTTTTTTCCCATAGATAGGACACGGAAACCTCTGCACCATCATGACGCGTCTTATCCAGATTCTTATTGAACCCCGTGAACAGGCCCGTGGCGAAAAATGAGATTTCATCCTCCATATCGATCCGGAAAACGGTCAATCCAATTTTCAGATTGTCCAGAGGATAAATTTCCGCACCCACTTCTGTGCTTACCCCTTTTTCTTTATCAAGGTCCTTGTTAAACGAGAGGCCGCCGCTGAAACCATTAAAAAAGGCCACCTCATCCAGGAATGGGATGCGGTAAACGGTGGAATACTTTCCGTAGACCTTCGATTTCTTGCCGATGAGCCATGTCAGTCCGACTTCGTAAGCCTCGGCATGGAATGTTGTTTCCTGGTCAGAAAAGCTGTTGGAAGGCGTGAATGCATCTGTGTTTGACCCCTTTATAGTTGCCCGTTCCGACCGATACCCGGCATTCAGAATCAGGCTTTTCAGGATGCTGAACTCATCCCGGATATAGTATCCAAGGCTGTCCTTCGTCAAATCCGCCCAGCTTTTCTTTATGGATCTCTCCCGGGTGCTGAAAAAATCCTTCTTGTAGGGTTCGTCATAATAATCGACACCGAGAACCAGCTTGTTCCCAAAGCCGAGGATATCCTTCGCCAGTATATATTTCGGAGTAATGCCATACGTATCCATTCGAGTATTTGAGAACTGAGGAAATGACATCATATTAGCCTGAATATCCTTATTGCCATAAAGAAGGTTGATATCAATCTCTCCCAAAGACCCTAGGATATATTTAACGCCCAGATTGGCGTTTGTATATCTATCCGAACCGTCATCATCGGGAGTTGCGACACTGAATAATGACGGTGGCGCGTGCTGGAATTGCCGCGGGTCTTGCGCTATCTGGTCCTTCGTGAGGTAGCCGGGCAACTGATAATCCGTTTTGTTGAAGGATAGTCCCAGAGAAATATTGAGCAAGTCGCTTGCATCATACCCTAAATTTAGGCCCCCTCCCTGTGATGTGAATTTCGATCGTTCCCGGTAGCCGGAGTTAAAATTGTTTTCTCCGGTCAATGCGTAGGTCCATTTATCCGCAGAACCGGTTATACCAACCCGTTCGTCATGAAGACCATAGCTGCCCGCTATGACGGAGGCATCGAATTTGGGTTTACCCCCACCTTTCTTGGTGATGATGTTTATGACACCGCCAATGGCCGCGTCACCATAGAGAACGCTGCTCGCGCCGCGGACGACCTCTATCCTTTCAATATCATTGAGCTGGAATTGCAACCAATTGATGGAAGACATGTCGGACCTGTTCAGGCGCCTGCCATCGAGCATGACCAGGGTCTTGCCAAAGGGATTATCTCCGCCGAAGCCGCGCAAGTCTATGATGGATTGAGAAGAATTACCGCTGTAACTCCGAAACTGAATGCTCTCCAGTTTATCCAGGACCTCCACAATGGTGGTTGCCCCTGATTTCTCAATATCCTTGGCGGTGATAACGGAGACGTTTGCCGGAACCTTCCGAATCTCTTCTGTATCCCGTGTTGCAGTGACGACGACTTCCTCCATGACGATTGCTTTATCCTGAGGAGCATCCTGCGGCGCCGCGAGTGTAAAACCGCCGGACGCAATGACTAAAAATAAAACTGGGAAAACAACGATCAATTTGAAAAATTTGTGCATTTGAATTTCTCCTTTCCCCCTCGGGATCGTAGTGATTAGGTCCATCAGATGAATTTCCTGGCTCGCGGCCTTCACCTACATCCACGCCTTCCCGAGATTCCTTGCTGGGAAAATCAGTGGCACTATGTGGATTTCGTTCCGCTCACAGTTGCGGGGCAGCGCCGGAGTTCGACCGGCTTCCTCCCTCTGATGGATGTGAACTTAAAAGAGTGACCCGCGGCTGACCGGTCACTGGATTTCTATCGACAGCTACATTCGTTTCGTACACTTCCTTAATATGTGATTCTGCTATTGCTTCTTCAGGACTTCCCATGCAGTGAATATGACCGTCACGCAGGAGAATAATCCTATCACAATAGAGCGATGCCAAATTGATATCGTGTGTGACTCCAATGACCGTGAGGGTCTGGTTCTTGTTCAGGGCCTTAATTAAATCGAAAAAGTCGATCTGATGCTTGATATCTAAAAAAGCCGTAGGCTCGTCCAGAAGCATGATCCGAGGCTGCTGGGCAAGGGCTCGCGCAATCAGGACCCTCTGACGCTCACCGGCGCTTAAGGCATTCATGCTCCTGTTCATTAAGGAAATGGTATCAGTCATCTCCATGGCCTCACGGGCAATCTTGAAGTCGGTTTCTCCTTCGAATCTCCATTTACCTAAATGCGGCGCCCTGCCCATCAAAACGACCTCCTGGACCGTGAATGGAAAGATCATCAGAGATTCCTGGGGGACGACGGCGATTATCTTCGCCAGATTCTCCCTCTTGAGCTTATTGGAGGAAGTTCCGTTTATCCATATCTCTCCTTCCTGGGGTTTGATAATGCCGTCGATAACATTCAGGAGGGTGGTCTTGCCGGATCCGTTGGGGCCTAGGATTCCGATAAATTCGCCCTCCTCTGCCTCAAGGGAGACATCCTTGAGAACCCAGTGTTCATTGTATCTGAAGCCGACATGTTCAAGTTTGACGATGGACATGGATCAGACGGCCTTCCTCCGTAAGAGGTAAATGAAATAGGGAGCCCCGCACATGGCGGTAATCACGCCCACCGGCAACTCAGCGGGTGCTGTGACTGTTCTGGCGAGGGTGTCGGCAACAATAAGAAATGAACCGCCGAAGAGGGCGGAAGCTGGTAAGAGAAGCCTGTGGTCTGAACCTAAGAGCATCCTCATCATGTGCGGAATAATCAGGCCGACAAACCCGATGGTGCCGCTGACAGATACGGCTACTCCCGTAACGAGTGAGGCGGCAAGCAAGAGTATCTTCTTGGTCTGTTCCACATTCACACCAAGTTGCATGGCCGTCTCTTCTCCGGAGACGATGAGATTCAGGTGTCTCGAATAGACGTACATGACAATGAAACCGAGTATTAGAAAAAAGCCTGTCAGAACAACCTCGTTCCATTCGGCGAGACTCAGATCTCCCATTATCCAGAATATAACACTGCGCAGTTCTTTACTGCTGGCGGTGGAAATCAGAAACATAATGACGGCAGAAAAAAAGGCATTGACGATAACGCCTGCCAGGAGAAGTGTGGTGGAGTGTAGTTCTTTCTTGCTTCTGGCAATGCCATAAACCAGAGCGATTGTAAGCAGCGCCCCTGAAACGGCCAGACCGGGAATTCCAAAAGGAATGACACTTGCTCCAGCCATGATACCTATGATTGCCCCGACTGCCGATCCTCCGGATATGCCCAGGATATAAGGATCCGCAAGGGGGTTGCGAAAGAGTCCCTGAAATACGACACCGGCTGCCGCGAGGGAAGCACCAACAATACCTGCGAAGATGATTCTGGGCAGACGAATGGAAAAAAGGATCGTTTTTTCCGTCGAAACGAGACTGATGTCTCCACTGTATATACCTGAAAGTAAGCCTTTGAGAAGATATAGCATGCCCAATTGACTGGGACCCACGAGCATCGAAATTACCGAAACGATGATACAGACGGCAAAAAGAAAGAGACTCACCCGTATTACACGAGATAGAGTAACAACTTTATTACTTATGTCTCTGGTCATCGCAAAAAACAAAAATCGAAGAAAGTATGAAAATGTATATGAAAAAGCACTTGATCATGTCCTTTACGCGAGGCTATGCACGATACATTGGTCCTGGTGCATCCTTGAGGTGGATAAACTTCGATCCCGATCCTAAGAGGTGTCCGTATTAATACCCGCCAAGATAACCCGCTATCTCCTCGATTCCGGAAATAACCTTGGGCGTCAGTCTGTAGAGTGATTCGCTCGTATAATAGACGCGTCCTTTCCTGACGGCCTCAAGACTGCCCAGCCTTCTTATGAGACCCTTTGAAATTTCTTTTGTCATCGGACCTTGCCCCATAAAGATTACATCGGGAGATTGCCTTATTACCTCCTCAATGGAAAATTTCGGGTATGGTGAAGCAGCGCCGGATGCGATATTTTGTAATCCCAGGAGTTTGAGGGCATCATCAATGATAGTGTCAGGCCCTGCAACAATTAGCGGTTCCGGTTGAATGATAAAGATTGCCTTTTTTCCAAAATAGCGGGGCGGGGATTTCTGCACCTGCCGTTCATACTTGTGAATCACATTCTCAACTTTTGCCGCACGCTTGAAAGCCCGATCTCTTATACCGATCGCTATCCCTAAATCACGTATGCCCTGCGGAAGCTCCTTCAGGCGTTTTGCCCTGAAAACATACGTCTTAATATCGAATTTTTTTAACCTGTCACGGATTTCCATGGGGTTACCGTCATCTATCATAACGACCAGATCAGGCTTCATGGAAACGATGGACTCGATGGATGGATTCGAATAACCACCGATTTTTGGTTTATCCATTGCCTCTGGCGGATAGTCGCAAAAGGTAGTAACTGCTATGATCTGATCCCTAAGGCCGAGGTCGTAAAGGATCTCTGTTACAGAGGGAGCCAGGGAGACAATTCTTCCCGGTGGCGAGGCAAAAACGAGACCGGAGAGCGAAACCCATAGCACAATTATCAGATAACCAACCTTCCTCATCATGATGAGTCGCTTCCCGCTGACATCCCGTTACGTCGGCTCGGTATCATTAAGTACAAATTTTACAGGAACATCAACCCACATAATGACAGGTTTTCCTATCTTTCTGCCGGGCTCAAACTTCCAGGTCTTCACGGCCTCAAGGGCGGACTTATCCAGCGCAGTATATCCAGATGATTTCTTGATCTTTAAATTGCCAACACTGCCGTCGGTCAGAATCTCCAGGGAAAGTATGACGATTCCTTCTTGTCCCCGAATGCGTGCGATTAACGGATAGGCCGGATGGATGTTTTCACGATACCGCGGTACAGCCAGTGACACCTCTCCAGACAACGGACTGCCGGATATGACAGAACTACCTTGTCCTTTACGGTCCTGCTGTCTTGGTGATGTATCTTTCTCTCCAGAACCAAACAGGTGAAGTCTTTGAGTAGCGGCGGTATTAAGCGACTGCGTTGCAATCACGTTATGGGCAACTAATGCTACAGCCGACTCTTGCCTGTCCTGCTTATCAACCGGTTTGACTACGGTTGCCGCTTCGATAATCCTTTCTCTCTCTTTGCCAGACTCCTGATGCACAGCGTCAGGCAACGAACTCGTAGATGATATCCCCTCTGTGTTCATGGAAACCAGCGATACATGTATAATGGAAACTTCCCCCAGCTCCAAGCTGGCAGACATGGCAGTGGCCGTCGTCAGGATCAAGGCCAATCCTATGTGCATGGCCAGAGATGCAGAAACGGCGTAGAAAGTGTCTCTATGTGTTTCTTTGGAAAAACGTTTCATAATAACTCATGGTGCTCGCGAATTCTCGAAATCGCCCGGAGCTTTGGCTCAAACTCTTGCAGACATAAAGGCAATTGATAATCTCTCCACAGATTCCAGCATGGTTAAACCGGCGCAGAGATGTGGCAGGAGCGCTTGCATCCTTGCGGTTTGAAATAGCAGGCTGGTATATTGGAATTGGGAAAGGTATGAAAGGTGATGTTAACGTAGCAATCCTCCCTCGAGGAACCGCGATGGATTGGTTTTCCGGCTTCGGGCTGCCTACTCACCCGCCTTCCCGTCATGTTTCATGACAGTGGCTTTTTGGGTTTTCGTTCCCTTCACGGCTGCGGGGCAGCGGGGGCATCTAACCCCTCTTCCACACATCCATCGGTATTCTTTTGTTATTTTATTGATCAGTAACAGAGGCGGATTTATTTGTCAAGAGCAAATTCAATGAGGCTTGGCCTATTATACCCGCTGTTTATCCGAACCAGCCTATCAAAAATACACCTGCTATCATTATGCTTGCGCCCGTTAGTCTCTCTGCGATTTTTTCCTCCTTGAACCATAGCGCACCGTACAGCACTCCGAATAAGAGACTGGTCCGTTTCAGCGATATCATGTAAGCGACATTCGTCAATGATATGGCGAGCATATGGCTGAAGATAGTTGTGGCCACAAGTGCACCGAGGATCAGGCCTATCAGAGGCCTTCTCGTAAGATTCTTTAAGGGTTCAGCAATTGCTGCTGCGGGAAGAAAAAGGGTCAGCAGCATGGCAAGAGCAATGTTGTAGATGATGCCGAAGAAATAGGGATTGGAATGGATAATGGCAAGCTTGCCGATCGTTGACGTGAAGGCATAAATAAAAGAGACCAGGAGCATCAGACGGGACCCGGGTTCTCTGAAGATTGCCACGAGAGGGGCCAGGATCCCATAGCTGGTCTTGGAAAGATTTAGAAAATATGCCCCCACCATTATTAGAATTATTCCCCAGAATCCGCCGGGATTTATTTCTTCCCCTAAGATTATCCATCCCGTCACGATGATGAATCCGGGAGTGAAGGCCAAAAACGGAACTGTCAAGGACAAAGGAGAAACCTTGAGGGCCTTCATGTAGCAGTAAAACGCCAACGCTTCCAATGGCAAACCGATAGCGATGCAGAACCAAAATGTCGTGTCAGGAATTATCCAAGGTATAAAGAACAACGCTGCAAGGAGCCAGGGCATGGCATAACCAAGCCTGGCAAGACCCATCATAAGAGGCGGGAGATTACTGAAAAATCTTTTTGTCAGGGCATCTGATGTGGCGAGACTGAGCGCGGCCAGCAAGGAAAGAAAAAACCATGACACGGGGCGACATCACTTTCCGTCATCCGCAGTTTGAAAGACCAAAAGCATTTTTCTTACGGGAGTATCATCGTTGCATTTGCGTAGGCATTGGCTGTACCCATTTGTTCGTATGCCCATCGTAAAACCACCTGTCGGGGAATCCGCGGCGTTTTGTGTAAGAAGGTCTCCTGGCCCACGACGTCAGCTCCCTGTAAGCCTGGTGGAGTTTTCTGAACGTCGCCGCATCGCCTCCGAGATCGGGATGATGTACCTTCGCCTGCCTGCGATATGCGTCCTTCACGCTTTTTTGCAGTTCTGTCGCGTTCAATTCAGACTTGTCGAGTTTAAGGTGACATAAGTATGTTGCCTTGATAGATGGCACCTTTACCATCGTCGGTCTTACAGAAAATATGGGCCCATTATTCCTGACGGCTTTTCCGAGAACGTGGAATGAGGCGAGGTATCTCTTATTTGTCCGCTTCCTTTCTTTCCACCAGATATTTCCCAGCATGTCGGCCATTCTGCTGAAATCTTCGGCAGGTTTGCTTCCAGGAGATCGTGGATAGAAGAAGGTGAATATCTGCTCAGATCCGTAGGGGAGCATGTCCATTATTATCATAACGTCGGAAAAATAAAATGTCGCGTACTTTGCGTTCAGGGCTTTTATCAGGCCCGTTCTTACATCCAACTTGTAAAGCAGGCGTTTCCGGCATTCCGTGGAACAGTATTTGCGCCTAGCCGTATTCAGAGTAGCGCCGCAGGCAAGGCATCTGCCTTTTTTTCTGCCGTTCGGCTCGATTATATTTCTTACAATTAATTGTTTCATAATCAAATAATATAGACGAAGAATGCTATTACAGAAATCAAAAATTGTCAATGCCCTTCCCAATTTCACCTCACCTGAATCTGTATTATCTAATATTAAAATAAGGACGTGGCCAATTTATTTGCATGGACCATATTTGCTTAATGTTCTAAAGTGGGGTGAGGTTTTCCCCGATACAGAAATAACATCGCAAAATTTTTTTGCTTGACATAGTACCAAAATTGGTACATATAAGACGCATGAAAGTACAGATAAAGTTATCCGTGGTGTTTTTTAAAGCGGATTCGGGTAATGAACCTGTTAGAGAATGGTTAAAGTATGAGTTAACATCACAGGAAAGTTTATCATTGGCAGGGACATAAAAATATTAGAAACCAGTTGGCCGGTTGGCCCACCACTTGTAATATCTCTGGGTGAAGGATTATGGGAACTTAGAAGCAATTTAGATAATAAAATTGCCAGAGTGTTATTTATAGTTCACAATAACCAAATTGTTTTGTTACAAGGCTTTATTAAGAAGACCAAGAAGACACCAAAAAAAGAAATGGATTTAGCAAGGAAACGCAAATCCTTATTTAAGAAAGGATAGTGTTATGAAACACAAAAATATTGGAAGTAAGTTTGATGATTTTCTCCGGGAAGAGGGGATATTAGCAGAAGTTGAAAAAGCCGCCATTAAAGAGGTCGTGGCAAAGCAAATATCACAACTAATGATTAGTAAAAAAATATCTAAAGTTGAAATGTCGAGAATGATGGGGACAAGTCGTTCTGCACTTGACAGATTATTAGATCCAAAGAATCAATCGGTTTCATTAAAAACATTGGATAAAGCGGCAACCTCTCTTGGCAAGAAATTGACTATCCAGATTGGCTAACAATGTTTGGTTATTGGCCAGACGTGGGCGAATGCTTGCTTCAGACAGCAAGCCACCAAGCCGACAAAGGGGTTTTTATGAAAACTAGAGTATCATTAATATCATTGTGCCTTTTCTTTCTATTCTGCATGTCTTCGTTTGTCAGCGCTGACGAATACAGCGGCGGCGTTCAGGCACGGGTTGTCCTCAAAACGAAAAACATGAGCAACGGTCAACCCATCGCCTACTTAAAAAGCGACAAGCCTGAGGTGACCGTCATGACTGTGGAACTTCCCCCCGGGGCTGAAACAGGATGGCACACCCACCCTGTCCCCGTTTATGCCTATATATTATCAGGGTCATTAACGGTTGAGGTGGAAGGCAAGAATACATTAATTTTTCAAGCCGGAGATGCGATCATCGAGGCGGTCAATACCAGGCACTGCGGCAAAAATACCGGTGCTGTTCCGGTCAAACTGGTTGTTTTCTATACCGGGGCAGAAAATCTGCCCAACGTAACAAGAACAGTAGCACCCTGACTTAATCAGTTAGAGATCAATGGAGTCGGACCAAACGTCAAACCGCTTTTCTGAGCTAAGGCACTGTATGAGAATTCTCCTGGCTTTCATTTTATCTGTTGCTCTCTTCGGCATTTGTCCGGATGAGGCGCTATCGAGGGTCTTCGTCTATGATGATGTGGCTCTGAAAGGCCAGGAGGTCATGCTCAGGGCTGAGACAAGGGGAGTGTTATTCAGCAAGGGCGGGGAGGTTGTGGAGTTTATAGTCGATGGGAGACCTATCGGCAAGAACCTCTCAGGCACTGACGGCTTTGCTGTCAAAGGATTTGTCCCGGCAAGAACAGGCCTCTACAAAATAAGCGTGAAATCCGGCGATGACAAGGATAGCGGGCTTACTCCTGGCATTGGAGAGAAAACGACGGATAGTCTTTATCGATGTTGGGGGCTCCTTGCTGGAAGGGCCGTTTGGAGAAGCGGAGAAATCGGGAAGCAGTAAGGCCGTAACAAGAATCCATAAGAGATTTCCCATCGTCTACCTCCTAAAAGGGCTCTTGAGTGTGGAAGCAACAAGAACATGGCTGAAGAAGAATAATTTCCCTGTTGCTCCTGTACTCCCCTGGGGTCAGGGTGAAGTATTCAGGGAAATCAAAGAAAGGGATCTGCAGATTAAGGCTATAATCGGGGGCCCGGACGTTATTGAATCCGCCCGGATGTATAAGTCCCTTGCCTTCAGTTTTGATTCCGTGGAGGATGCAGAAGTGGTCGAGAATTGGAGGGAGATAGAAAAAAAGTTAAAATAGGTTACGGTATCAAATTCCCAGATAGGCCTTTTTCACGTCCTCGTTATGGAGAAGGGTGTCGGCAGAACCTTCCAGGGTGATCCGTCCGTTTTCCATGACGTAGCCGCGGTGAGCGACCTTAAGGGCCATATGGGCGTTCTGTTCCACCAGGAAGATTGTCGTTCCGCTCTCGGTATTGATTCTTCTGATAATATCAAAAATCAGTTTGACGAAAATTGGTCCAAGACCCAAAGAGGGCTCGTCGAGCAAGAGCAGGCGTGGTCTTGCCATGAGCGCCCGCGAGATGGCCAGCATCTGCTGTTCGCCCCCGCTTAGCGTGCCGCCGGGTTGATTGCGCCTTTCCGCGAGGATGGGAAAGAGCTCGAAAATATGACTCACGTCTTTTCTTATCTCTACCTTATCTCTCCTGAGAAACGCCCCCATATCCAGGTTTTCCATGACCGTGAGGCGGGGAAATATGCGGCGGCCCTCAGGCACGAGTGAAATTCCCAATGCGACGATATCATCGGGACTCAGGTTCTGGATGGGTTTGTCGTCAAACAGAATCTCACCGGCCCTCGGAGGCACGATGCCGGAAATGGACATGAGGGTTGTTGTCTTGCCGGCGCCGTTTGCGCCTATCAGGGTGATGATCTCTCCCCGGGACACCTCTATAGAGACATCTTTCAATACCTGGACGTTGCCATAAAAAGTTTGGACGTTGTGAAGCCTAAGCACTGACGTCTTCTCCCAAGTATGCCTTTATCACTTCCGGGTTCCGTCTGATTTCCTGCGGCGTTCCGCGGGCGATCATCTCACCATAGTCCATGACGTAAACAGAATCCGAAAGTCCCATGACAAGTCTCATATCGTGTTCAATGAGAAAGACGGAAATCTCCCATTCGTCGCGGATGCTGATAATCAGCGCTTCCAGGTCTTTTGTTTCCTGGGGATTCATGCCGGCGGCCGGCTCATCGAGGAGGAGCAGGAATGGATCGGTGGCCAAGGCCCTTGCGATCTCCAGGCGGCGTTGAGCGCCGTAGGGGAGATTTCTAGCGAGCAGATTCACGTGCCCCGTGAGGCCGATCTTCTTCAGTATCTCGTAGCTTCTGGCAACGATGGCCTTCTCCTCCGCCATTGTGTCTTTGTCCCTGAGGATGGCGCCAAGGACGCCGGAATTAGTGCGGCAGTGACGGCCGATCATTACATTTTCCAGGACTGTCATGTCAGGGAATATCCGTATATTCTGAAATGTCCTGGCAATGCCGCTTTCCGTCACTCTGTGAATATTGAAACCGGTGATCCTCTTCCGCTTGCCCCCCGGAGGGGTAATGAAGATATCGCCCTCAGTGGGGGAGTAAATGCCGGTTATGCAATTGAAGAAAGTCGTCTTGCCCGCACCGTTGGGACCGATAAGGGCGGTAATCTGTCCGGGCAGGACATTGATATCAACTCGATCCAATGCCGTGAGACCGCCGAAATTCATGCTGAGTTTTCTTGCTTCAAGGATGGTATTCATAATTTATTTTCTGCTTACCGCATGCACGGGACTGATGATAAGACTTAAACGTCCCTTTTATTTTCCTCCGTGTGAAATTCGTAGGTTTTGCGGACACCCGTCACAATCCCCTGAGGCCGAAAGATCATCATGATCACCATAATAATACCGAAAAGAAGCATGCGATAATCACTGAAGGCACGGAGATATTCCGGCAGCAAGATTAGGACGAGGGCGCCGATAATAATGCCTATGATGGAGCCCGTTCCGCCCAGCACTACAATGGAGAGGATCATGGCTGATTCCAAAAAGGTAAAGCTCGCAGGGTTGACGAAGGTAGTTTTTGCCGCGAAGATAACTCCGACAAGGCCGGCCCAGGTGGAACCCAGGGCAAAGGCAGTCAGTTTAACCCTGGTTTTATCGATGCCCATGGCCTGGCAGGCGATTTCGTCCTCCCGGAGGGCAAGGAGTGCCCTCCCTATCCGCGAATCCTGCAGGCGATTCACGACAAAGATCGTGATGATGCAGAGGCCGATCATCAAAAAATACAGATAAACCTGCGCATCGTGCATGCCGAGCTCCATGCCGAAAAGGCCGGGCCGTGGGATTCCTGAGATGCCGCTCGGGCCGAAGGAAAATTCATTCCAGTTTTCCAGGACGATTCTTGTGATCTCGCCGAACCCTAAAGTGACAATAGCAAGATAATCGCCCTGCAGCCGCAGTACCGGCAAAGCGAGGAGAATACCGAGGATGGTTGCCGCGAGCGCTCCCAGAGGAAGGGCCAGCCAGAAGCCGACTCCGAAGTGGTGATACAGGAGGGCATAGGTATAGGCGCCTGCCGCATAGAATGCCACGTAGCCCAGATTGAGCAGTCCCGCCTGACCGACGACGATATTTAGGCCGAGGCCCAGCACAACATACATGAGGGCAGTCGTCATTATATTCGTCTGGTACGTGGATGAGATAAAGGGGAATAAGGCGGCCACAATCGCCACGACTGCGATAGCGGGGACAGACGTTCTCTTCTCGCTTGCTATGCGCTGCAGGAGGGGCATCCGTTCTCTTCCGTCATCGGCGCTCTTCGTCCTCCCCGATACGCCTTTTCCCGACAGATAGCGCCATGCAAAGGACAGGACAAAACTGCCGAGACCTATATAAATCATGTTCATCCAGCGCCATTCGATGATCTTCTCGATCGTGTCGACCCTGATCACCATGATGGGGAAGGTGAGGAACATAAACCACAGTGAGACGACGACGGATTGCTTTACACCTTCTATGTATTTTGTATTGTTCAAATCGCTCACACCTTCTGCGCTGTCTTATGGCCCAAAAGCCCGGAGGGCTTGACTATCAGGATGACGATGAGAAGAACGAAGGCAAAGACGTCTTCGTAATCGCTCGATATGTAGCCCGTCCCGAAACTCTCCGTACAGCCCAGCACCAGGGCCCCCAGAACCGCCCCGGGGATGCTGCCGATCCCTCCGAGCACCGCCGCGGTAAAGGCTTTGATCCCCGCGAGGAAGCCGATATAGAAATTTATCCTTCCGATATGAGACGCGATCAACACACCGCCGACGGCGGCCAGTGCGGAACCTATGATAAAGGTGTTGGAGATTACGCGATTTACGTTAACGCCGACAAGCATGGCCATGTCCCTGTCCTGCGCCGTTGCACGCATGGCCTTCCCCATTTTCGTGAATTTGATGAGCACGGTCAGGATGACCATGATCACTGCCGTGGTAGCAATGATGATGAACTCCGTTGAACCGATTAGCCCGGCGTATGGTGCAAGGAATTGCAGATCGGGCAGGAGATTGGGGAAAGGAAGGAACTCCGACGTCTGGGCGAGGAGGACGTAATTCTGGAGGAAGATGGACATGCCGATGGCGCTGATCAGGGGAGAGAGGCGGGGAGCCTGCCGGAGAGGCTTGTAGGCGATCTTCTCTACGGTGAATCCGTAGGCGGCGGAATAGATCACGGCGACGACTGATGCAAGGATGAGGACCGAAAGGCCGCTCATTCCCCACATGGCAAGGACGCTCGCGATGATCAAGGCCGTAAAGGCGCCGATCATGTAGATCTCGCCGTGGGCAAAGTTTATCAGCTCAATGATGCCATAGACCATCGTGTAGCCTAAGGCAATGAGGGCGTAGATGCTGCCGCGCGTCAGCCCGCCGACAAAGAGTTCCAGAAAATAATTCATTACAAATAATCCGCCCTCGGCGGAGAGAAGAAGTCCAATACCTCGCCGGGTTCGATGATTTCTATCCTGTGTTCAACATTTCTGGGGATCGAATATGCAGTTCCGGATCCTATAACCTTGTCATAATCGCCGAAGCGGATTCTGTATCTTCCTGATAGCACGTAACCGCTCTGTTCATTAGGATGTTTATGAAACGGCACATTATCACCCTTTTTGTAAAGCATTTTAGTTACCATAGTATCCGGTCCATGGGATAGAACCAAAAAATCGACGCCCAAGAAACTTCTTCTCATACCTTCATCGGTCTTTACGATCATGCCGTCTCCTTTTTTGTGTTTCACCGTTAGAGTATTTCAGAAATGCATTTCATTTTACGCGGGCGGGTAGGAATGATGAAAGTACAAGCAGGACTGAAGTCCTGCGCTGCATGAAAAAGAAAACATAGTGCAGACCGTGAGGTCTGCCATCTATTTCACTTCCACGTAAACGCCGTTTCTCACCTGGTAAACGGAGAAGCCCACGCCGATTGCATCGCCCCTGCTGTCGAACTTTATCTTTCCGAGAGGAGTATCGGCATAATGGGTGCGAAGGGATTTCCTTATCTTTTCGTAATCCGTGGAGCCCGCATTCTTGATGGCATAGAGCAGCGCCTGCGCGGCCGCGTAGCCGTTGAGGTAGAAAGCGCCGGGCTCGGAACCGTATGCCTTCTTGTGCGCCTCTATGGCGGCTATGGCCAGGGGATTTTTCGATGTATCTTTGTGGCTCGTCGCATACACGCCTTCGGCATATTTTCCCGCCACCTTGATGAAGGTGTTGTCCTTGACCCCGTCATCGGAGATAAGCAGTGTCTTCAGTCCCTTCTTTCGCATCTGCGTCACTATGGAAGCGGCCTCCGGGTGATAACCGCCGTATATGACGGCGTCCGCACCGGACTGCTTGATCTTCTGCACTACGGCGGAATAGTCGACTGCGCCCTGGGTGATTCCCTCAAAGAGGACGACGGCTGCCTTTTTCGAATCCTCGATATTCTTCTTCGCCTCTTCCGCGAATCCCTTGCCGTAGTCTCCTTTGTCGTGAAGGACCGCGATCTTCTTGAGGTTTAGATTCTTCAGGGCAAAATCCACGGCCAGCTTTGCCTGGTTCTTGTCGTAGCCGATGGTCCGGTAAAAGTTTGGATACCTGCCGCTCAACGTAAGCTCTGTATTTGTGGCCGAGGGCGACATGGCAATTACGTGGGCCTCTTTGTAGATGCCGAGCGCCGCCTTGGTGGCGCCGCTGCAGATGTGTCCGACAACGACGATGACTCCTTTGGTGACAAGCTTCGTTGCTGCGTTGGTCGCGACTTCCGGTTTGCAGACATCATCTTCGGCGAGGACTTCCACCTTCCTGCCGAGAATGCCTCCCTTATCGTTAATGTCCTTTGCCACGAGTTCCGCCGCCCTGGCGCTGGGGATACCGTATGAAGCGATATCGCCGCTGAGCGGTACTGCGACGCCGAGCTTGATCGTGTCTGCAGCCGGCACGGATGTGGGTGTTATAAAATTCAGGCACACGATTGCCGCGATTGATACAAGCAGGATGCTCTTGCGCGATTTCATAGATTTCCCCCTCGTTTGCTATGAATGTGATTGCGATATTTAAATGATACCTCCTGTTATTGCAAGCACTAATCGAACCGGGATAAGGCCCGGATTTCTCAAGGAACAAGCCTGACTTCCGGTTCAGCGAAACCAATGGATACTTTTTAATCAGTGGATACCTGCAGCGGATACATTTTATCCACTTTTGCCAAGATCAATCCAGTGACCATTGCATAAAATGGTTCTAATTTGGCATACTTGCCGTTCGTCGTCATGGCCGGTATATTTCTTGCTAAATCAACAGACCACGCATTGCGTTGAGTATCAGCAGGACTAAAGTCCTGCACTACAGAATGCGGGGTATCTTTGATGAAACGTAGTGCAGACCTTCAGGTCTGCTGCATCGGGCAGGATAAAGTCATGCAATACATTAAAAAAATGCGGCATATCTTTGATGAAACGTAGTACAGACCTTCAGGTCTGCTGTATCGGGCAGGACTAAAGTCCTGCACTACATTAAAAAAGACTGCGGCGTATCTTTGATGAAACGTAGTGCAGACCTTCAGGTCTGCTGTATCAGCAGGACTAAAGTCCTGCGCTACATTAAAGCGGGTGTGGCATGCAGACGGATAATGATGGCAATAATCATCGCTAAGACAACGTACAATTTTCCTTGATAATTATATCTTCAAGATGTTAATTGTTTATGGAACCCTTTGATTTTTCTCTTTCTTGTAGCAAAGATGAATAGGTTGGGGCAAGGGGCGATCCAGCACAGTCCTTTACTTCCCTGCCGCCAAATGAACGGCAACGTCTTGCTCTTAGGTTGATCCAGTTCGCTTGTAATTACTTGATGAAAAAATACAGACTCTATGAGGTAACCATGTGATGGTTGATGAAGAAGCGAAAGAGAGCACCCCATTCAAGAAATTTCTCCAGGTTTTCTCCGGACGCAGGTGGGTCTGGCTGCTGGCTGCTTGTCTCATCGCCATCGGGGTCTACGCGTACTTTGTCTACTCTGGCCGGATGCCGTCTGTCGCAGGTAAACAAGGGACTGCGCCTCCTGCCCGCGCTATGCCGGTTGTCACGGCAACTTCAGCAAAGGGCGACATCAATATCTTTCTCACCGGCCTCGGTTCGGTCACGCCGCTCAATACAGTGACCGTGAAGAGCCGTGTCGACGGGCAGTTGATGAAGGTCTTGTTCAAAGAGGGACAGGTCGTGGACAGGGGTACTCTCCTGGCAGAGATCGACCCGCGTCCCTTTGAAGCACAACTTACTCAAGCCGTGGGGCAGATGGCACGTGATCAGGCGCTTCTGGCAAATGCCAGGCTGGACCTTCAGCGCTACCATGATTTGGCTGCGGAGGATTCCATCGCCAAGCAGCAGTATGACACACAGAAGTCTCTAGTACGGCAGTTGGAGGGAACTGTCAAAGTCGACCAGGGCCAGATCGACAATGCCAGGCTGCAGATAATCTACTCGCGTATCACCGCGCCCATCAGCGGCAGGATCGGGTTGCGTCTCGTTGATCCCGGCAACATCGTTCGCGCGACCGATACCAACGGCCTTGCCGTCATCACGGAGCTGCAACCGATAACCGTCATTTTCACGATTCCCGAAGATAATCTTCCCCCGGTACTCGCTAAGCTCAAATCCGGCGAGCGCATGCCTGTTATTGCCCTCAACCGTGAGCAGACGAAAAAAATCGCCGAAGGATACCTGCTGACGGTTGACAACCAGATCGACCCGACTACCGGCACAGTCCGGCTCAAGGCGCTGTTTCCCAATAAGGACAACGAGCTTTTCCCAAACCAGTTTGTCAATGCACGCCTGCTTCTCGGCGTCAAGAAGGGAACTACCGTAGTGCCCACATCTGCCTTGCAGCAGAGCACCCGTGGGACATTCGTTTATGTGGTGACTCCGGAGCAAACCGCGGCGGTGCGTGCGGTGAAAACCGGCCCTTCGGAGGGCGATAACGTCTCCATCGATGAGGGGCTGGCACCGGGCGAGCTCGTTGTGGTGGAAGGGGCAGATAGACTGCGGGAGGGCAACAAGGTAGAGTTGCAGGGTCAAGGTGCCAACAGCTCCGGCAAAGGTAAGTGATGAACCCTTCGCGCACTTTCATCCTGAGGCCCGTGGCGACCACCTTGCTGATGGTCGCTATTCTGTTGGCCGGCTTCGTCGCATACCGCCAGTTGCCTGTCTCCGCCTTGCCGCAGGTCGATTATCCGACCATCCAGATATTCACCTTTTATCCCGGCGCGAGCCCCGATGTCATCGCTTCATCCATAACATCACCCCTCGAACGTCAATTCGGCCAGATGCCCGGCCTCAGACAGATGACATCAACGAGTTCCGGCGGCAGTTCCGTCATCATACTTCAGTTCAGCCTTGACCTCAGTCTGGACGTTGCCGAACAGCAGGTGCAGGCGGCCATCAACGCAGCCGCCACCTTCCTTCCGAGGGATCTTCCGAACCCGCCGGTCTATAGTAAGGTTAACCCCGCTGATGCGCCGATACTCACTCTGGCCCTGACTTCCGATACACTGCCTCTCCCGCAGGTGGAGGACCTTGCTGATACGCGTCTCGCCCAAAAGATCTCGCAGCTTTCCGGTGTGGGGCTCGTCAGCATCAGCGGAGGGCAAAGACCGGCTGTCAGAATACAGGCAAACCCTACGGCCCTGGCGGCCTACGGCCTGACTTTAGAGGACCTGCGCGCGGTGATTGCGGCGGCCAATGTGAATCAGGCAAAGGGGAGCTTTGACGGGCCGCGCCAGTCTTCCATTATCGGCGCCAATGACCAACTCCTGTCGAGCAAAGAGTACAGACCACTGGTAGTTGCCTATCGGAATAATGCCCCCGTGGTGCTTTCCGACGTTGCCGATGCCATCGACGATGCGGAAAACGTAAAGCTTGCAGCATGGATGAATGACGCTCCTGCGGTGATCGTAAATATACAACGGCAACCGGGCTCGAATGTCATCGAGGTTGTCGACCGCGTCAAGAAGCTGCTGCCGCAATTGCAGGGCTCGCTCCCTTCCACCATTCAGGTATCTATACTTACGGACCGTACGACAACCATCCGCGCATCCGTGCAAGACGTGCAGTTCGAATTAATGCTGGCAGTGGCCCTGGTCGTGATGGTCATCTTTCTGTTTCTTCGCACCCTGTCGGCAACATCCATCCCGAGCGTCGCTGTCCCGCTTTCTTTGGTCGGCACCTTCGGGATCATGTATCTTCTGGGGTTCAGTCTGAACAATCTGACACTGATGGCCCTCACAATTGCGACGGGCTTCGTGGTGGATGACGCCATCGTGATGATCGAAAATATTGCCCGTTACATAGAGCAGGGTGAATCCCCGCTTGAGGCCGCCCTCAAAGGCTCGGAGCAGATTGCGTTCACCATTGTGTCTCTGACCATCTCGCTTGTCGCCGTTCTTATCCCGCTTCTCTTCATGAGTGATGTGGTAGGAAGGCTTTTCCGTGAGTTTGCGATCACCCTCGGCATCACGATCCTGATCTCCGCAGTCGTTTCACTGACGTTGACGCCGATGATGTGCGCGAAACTGCTGAAGCACAAACCTGAGGAACAGCAGAAGAGGCTCTATCGTGTATCGCAACATATGTTCGACCGGATAATCGCTGCCTACGGCAGGTCTCTTAAGTGGGTACTGCAGCGTCAGACGGCAACGCTCATCGTGGCAGTGGGAACCCTCGTCTTTACGATTCTCTTGTATATCGTCATACCGAAAGGTTTCTTTCCCGTCCAGGACACCGGTCTTATCCTCGGCATTTCGGAAGGGCCGCAGTGGACATCGTTTGGGGCAATGGCGGAGAGGCAGCAGCTCCTCGCTAAGACAATCCTCCGCGACCCCGCCGTGCAGAGCCTATCCACGTTTATCGGGGTGGATGGGACCAATACGACCCTGAACAGCGGCCGCGTCCTTATCAACCTGAAACCGCTCTCCCATCGCGATGCAAGCGCCAGTGAGATTATCCGCCGTCTCCAACCCGAACTTGCTAAACTCAAAGGGATAAACCTTTACATGCAGCCGGTTCAGGACCTCACGGTGGAAAGCCGTGTGAGCCGCACGCAGTATCAGTACAGCCTGGAAGATCCCAATGCCGACGAGCTCGGCCTCTGGGCTCCAAGACTTGTTGATGCATTGCGCGAGCTGCCGGAACTTCGCGACGTGAGCAGCGATCAGCAGAACCAGGGACTGCAGGCATCGCTTGTGATTGACAGAGCTACGGCTTCACGCCTCGGAATCACCCCCCAGCTCATCGACGATACGCTCTACGACGCGTATGGCCAGAGGCTGGTATCAACGATGTTCACACAGTTGAACCAGTATCGGGTCATCCTTGAGGTCAAGCCGGAATTCAAGGTACATCCCGAAAAATTGGGCGCCCTCTATGTCCGAAGCGCCAGCGGCGGGCAAGTGCCCCTCGGCGCGTTTACCCAGTTCAAGGAAACTATGGGCCCGCTGATCATCAGCCATCAGGGACAGTTCCCGGCAACAAACCTCTCCTTCAATCTCGCACCGGATGCATCTCTCGGGGACGCAGTGAAGGCAATCGATTCAACCACGAAGAAACTTGGAATGCCGGCGAGCATTCGGGGGAGCTTCCAGGGCACAGCCCAGGCCTTTCAGTCATCGCTCGCTAATGAGCCCATCCTGATTCTCGCGGCGCTGATAACGGTTTACATCGTCCTTGGAGTGCTGTACGAGAGTTACATCCACCCCGTCACGATCCTTTCCACACTGCCTTCCGCAGGGGTGGGAGCGCTTCTTGCCCTGATGATATGCCGCACGGAGTTCAGCGTCATTGCCCTGATCGGCATCATTCTTCTCATCGGTATCGTGAAGAAGAACGGCATCATGATGGTGGACTTTGCCCTTGATGCCGAGCGCAAGGAAGGGAAAAGCCCTGAAGATGCCATCTATCAGGCATGCCTGCTCAGGTTCCGGCCGATCATGATGACGACTATGGCAGCGCTCCTGGCGGCGCTGCCCCTGGCAATCAGCACCGGTGTGGGCGCAGAGCTTCGCCGCCCCATGGGCATCTCCATCATAGGCGGCCTGGTTTTCAGCCAGATACTTACCCTGTACACGACGCCGGTCATCTATCTCTGGTTTGACCGGCTGGCGGGACGCTTCGCGGGACATCGCTCCGACGAAGCAAATAACGAGGACGGCAAGACATGATCGGCGCGAATTTCTCAGCCCCGTTCATCAGGAGGCCGGTCGCGACAACCCTTCTCACCATAGGAATGGTTCTAGCCGGACTTATCGCCGTGCGTTTGCTTCCTTTGTCCCCCTTGCCGCAGGTTGACTATCCGACGATCTCCGTATCCGCCACCCTGCCGGGGGCGAGTCCGGAGACGATGGCAACATCGGTGGCGGCGCCGCTGGAGCGGCAATTTGCGCACATTGCGGGCGTCTCCGAGATGACGTCGACGAGCTACCTCGGATCCACGTCCATCGTCCTGCAGTTCGACCTGGACCGCAATATCGATGGAGCGGCCCGTGACGTCCAGGCTGCGATCAATGCCGCCCGAACCTACCTGCCGGCGGCCCTTCCTTCGAACCCGAACTATCGCAAGGTAAACCCGGCGGAGGCGCCCATCCTCATACTGGCCCTCACCTCTGATACGGTCGGAAGGTCACAGATGTACGACGCTGCGTCGACGATACTCCAGCAGAAACTCTCTCAGGTGGAAGGTGTCGGACAGGTAGTAGTCGGCGGCGGCTCATTGCCGGCCGTGCGCGTGGAGTTGAATCCCCTGTCGCTGAGCAAGTACGGGATCGGTCTTGATGACGTCCGCATCGCCCTTAGTAAGACCAACGTGAACCGGCCTAAAGGACAACTGGCAAACGGCGAGAAGACATGGGAGATCAAGACCAATGATCAGATGTACAAAGCGGAACTGTACCGCCCGATCATCGTCGCCTTCCAGTCGGGGGCGGCGGTAAGACTGTCCGATGTTGCCGACGTTCAGGATTCGGTGGAGGATTTACGCAACGCGGGTCTGGTAAACGGCAAACCCGCCGTGATGGTCATTGTGTACCGTCAGCCGGGGAAAAATATCATCGAGACTGTGGACCGTGTCGTTGAGCTCTTGCCGCAGCTTGAAGCGTCCATCCCCGGAGCAATCAACCTCTCCGTTGTTCTCGACCGGACAACGACAATCCGCGCCTCTTTGAGGGACGTAGAGCGCACCCTGGTAGTTTCCGGTATACTCGTGATTCTGGTTGTGTTCGCGTTTTTGCGGCATGCCCGGAGCGCCCTCATACCGAGTGTTGCCGTACCTGTGTCGCTCATCACCACCTTCGGAATCATGTACCTCTGCGGCTACAGCCTGGATAACCTTTCTCTCATGGCGCTGACAATTGCCACTGGTTTTGTCGTGGATGACGCGATTGTCGTCCTCGAAAACATCACCCGTCACCTGGAGAGAGGCGTTCCTTCTCATCAGGCCGCATTACTGGGAGCGCGGGAGATTGGCTTCACCGTCCTTTCGATCAGCGTTTCCCTCGTGGCAGTGTTTCATCCCCATCCTGCTCATGGGAGGGATGTTGGGCCGGCTCTTCCGTGAGTTCGCTGTGACTCTTTCCGCCGCCATCATGGTGTCTCTCGTGGTCTCGTTGACAACCACCCCCATGATGTGCGCCTACTTTCTGAAAACGGAAAAGGCCCGGACACACGGACGGCTGTTTAATTTAAGCGGGCGTCTGTTTGACGGGATGCATCAGGGTTACGAAAAAAGCCTTTCCTGGGCCCTGAAGCACCAGCCGCTCATGCTTTCCCTGATGCTCTCTACAATTGTGCTCAGCATCCTGCTATTCGTGATTGTTCCGAAAGGATTTTTCCCTCAGCAGGATACTGGCCGTCTGACGGGCACGATACTCGCGGCCCAGGACATATCGTTCCAATCGATGAGGGAAAAAATGACGGCGATTGTCGATATCATCGGGAAGGATCCCGCTGTGGAAACGGTCGTCGCATTCACCGGAGGCTCCGGCGGGCGCGCCACGACTAATACGGGGCGGATGTTTATCGCCCTGAAACCAATAGAAAAAAGAAAGATAAGCGCCGACCAGGTAATCGCGAGACTTCGCAAGAAAATCAGCAGCGTCCCGGGAGCACCTGCATACCTCCAGGCCGTGCAGGATGTGCGCGCGGGGGGCAGGATGGGCGGGGGCCAATACCAGTACACGCTCCAGGGGGAAAACCTGGCGGATCTCATGACATGGTGCCCCCTTATAGAACAGCGATTGCGCGAGGTTCCCGGCATTGTCGACGTGAGCAGTGACCAGCAGAATAAAGGGCTTCAAGCATCGCTTGTTATCGATCGCGCCACGGCGTCGCGCCTCGGCGTCAGCCCGCAGGTAATAGACGATACGCTTTACAGCGCCTTCGGCCAGCGGCAGGTGTCGATCATGTATACGCCGTTGAATCAGTACCATGTGGTGATGGAGGTAGAACCCAGGTTCTGGCAGCGTCCGGAGACACTCCGTTATATCTACGTGCCGTCATCGACCGGGCCGCTCGTTCCTCTCAGCGCCTTCGCCCGGTACGATATGACGCAGACGGCGCTGGCAATCAGCCATCAGGGACAATTTCCCGCAGTGACGCTGTCATTCAACCTCGCGCCGGGGCTTGCCCTCGGTGACGCGGTTAAGGCGATCGAGTCCGCCACACGGAAGATGGGATTGCCTTCGAGCATTCGCGGCAGCTTTCAGGGGACGGCCCAGATCTTTCAGGCATCCCTCGCCAACCAGCCTCTCCTGATCCTTGCTGCGCTGGTAGCGGTCTATATCGTCCTCGGTATCTTGTACGAGAGTTACATCCATCCGCTTACCATTCTCTCCACGCTGCCATCGGCGGGTGTCGGGGCATTCGTAGCCTTGCTGATCTCAGGCACGGAGCTTACCATCATCGCCCTGATCGGACTCGTCCTGCTCATCGGCATCGTAAAGAAGAACGGCATCATGATGGTGGACTTTGCCTTGGCGGCGGAGCGCAATGAAGGGAAAAGCCCGGAGGAAGCCATCTATCAGGCATGTCTGCTTCGCTTCCGGCCGATCATGATGACGACCATGGCGGCCCTCCTGGGAGCACTGCCCCTTGCCATAGGATTCGGCGTCGGGTCTGAACTTCGCCGTCCCCTCGGTATCGCTATCGTCGGCGGGTTGATTTTCAGCCAGATGCTCACGCTTTATACAACGCCGGTGGTATATCTCTATCTTGACCGCTTGCGGCTCCGGATGGAAGGAAGAAAGGCACAGAGGAGGCGGCTAGTTGTCCACAATGTAGCTGCGGGGGCGCCGGACGTCCGGTGATATAATTCGGATGGCAGCATGTTCAAAAAAATATCGTTGTTTGCGGGAGTCCGTCTTGGTAAGATGAGCGTCAGAAGGAATGATATATGATTCGTGCTAAATCAGGGCATCTAAAATGGAAAGAGCACCGCGCACTTGCAGTTGCCGCAATTGCAGGGATGCTTGTCATCTTCACTGCCTGTGCGGTGGGGCCCGACTATGTGAGACCGAAAGACGAAGTGCCCGCTGCCTACAAAGAAGCGGCAGAATGGAAAGTGGCGCAGCCGCAGGAGGCCGTCATCCGCGGGGCCTGGTGGAAGATATTTCAAGATCCTCAGCTTGACGCCCTCGAAGAGCAGGTGAATATATCGAACCAGAATGTTGCCGCAGCAGAAGCGCAATTCAGACAGGCGCGTGCCCTCGTGCAGGCTGCGCGGGCCGGATATTTTCCCAATGTCGCAATCGGAGCACAGGCCACACGTTCTCTCAGATCGGCTAATGCCGCAAGCGGTCTTGGTACGACGACAGACCAGGTTTCCGATCTCTTATTGACGGGAACGGCATCGTGGGAACCGGATATCTGGGGCAAGGTCCGCCGCAGCGTCGAAGCGAGCCAGGCAGGCGCCCAGGCAAGCGCAGCAGACCTCGAATCAATTCGACTCAGCACCCAGGCCATACTGGCACAGAGCTATTTCCAACTCTGCTCACTGGACGCTCAAAAGAAGCTTCTCGACGCAACGGTTGCCGCCTTCCAGAGATCTCTGGACATGACCAATAGGCGCTATGTGAGTGGTGTGTCATCCAGGGCCGACGTCCTTCAGGCGGAAACTCAGCTCAAAACCACGCAGGCCCAGGCGATAGATGTGGGGGTGCAGCGCTCCCAATTGGAGCACGCAATCGCGCTGCTCGTAGGCAAACCGCCGTCTGGGTTATCCATCCCGGCAACGCCTCTCGCTGCTACGCCGGTCGCCGTACCTTTCGGTATTCCTTCGGAGCTCCTTGAACGGAGGCCTGACATCGCCGCTGCAGAAAGGCGCTTAGCGGCTGCGAATGCCCAGATCGGGGTTGCCAAAGCGGCCTATTTCCCGAATGTTCTCTTGAATGCAACCGGCGGATTTGAATCTTCGCATCTGTCCGACTGGCTCTCCTGGCCGAGTCGCCTGTGGTCGGTCGGCCTGAGCCTTACGGAGACCGTGTTCGATGCAGGTCTGCGGAGCGCCCTCACGGACCAGGCGCGGGCGGCATATGATGCGACGGTCGCGTCTTATCGTCAAACCGTGCTCGGCGGCTTTCAAGAAGTGGAAGATAATCTCGCCGCACTCCGTATACTGGAGGAAGAATCCCGGATCCAGGGCGAAGCGGTAAGCGCCGCGCGACGGTCTCTGGAGTTCAGCATGAACCAGTACAGAGCCGGAACAATCAGCTACATCGAAGTGGTAACTGTACAGACTATCCTGCTTGCGAACGAAAGAACCGCCATCGATATTCTCGGCCGCCGGATGGCCGCCAGCGTCCTTTTGATCAAAGCGATCGGCGGCGGCTGGGATTCCTCCACACTCCCGTCAAACACGGATCTCAACAGCAGCAAGAATGACAAGCGCAATTAACCTGGCGCCTGCCTCTTCGAATCGCAAGAGTGTCTACTCACCGATAATCTTTACGAGGGCTCTTTTCCTTCTTCTGCCGTCAAATTCTCCGTAGAATATCTGCTCCCACGGGCCGAAATCGAGCCTGCCGTTGGTAACGGCGACAACCACTTCCCTTCCCATGATCTGCCGCTTCAGGTGGGCATCTCCGTTATCCTCACCCGTGCGATTGTGGCGGTACTGTGAAGCAGGTTCATGGGGCGCCAGCTTCTCCAACCAGTCATCATAGTCCTGATGGAGACCGGACTCATCATCGTTGATGAAAACTGAAGCTGTGATGTGCATTGCGTTGATAAGGGCAAGACCCTCGGTTATGCCGCTGTCTCTAAGGCATTGTTCCACCTGCGGTGTAACGTTTACGAAAGCCCGACGGGTTGGAATGTTGAACCAAAGTTCTTTCCTGTAACATTTCATTTTTCATTCTCCTTATGCGAAATGCAAAATTAGAATTAGATTTGTTTCTGTTAAGTGAATGTGTGAAGTCCTAAAAATATTATCTTAGGTTTCTTCTTGAAAGCAACAGGGAAAGTCGAATACTGGATATGCAAGACTTCAAACACAAAGCAGTAAAGAGAAAAGGAAAGTGATATCGGGATTCTTCAGTTGCGGCTTCTTCGTTTATTTCCAAGTGTAACGGAGCATGGAGGGTCAAAATTTCAAAAACAACACTTCAGGAAGAAGCAGAGTACCCGCACAAGGGGCGGTAAGGAGCCTAACCCCAAAGATGGTCTATGTTAATTATTTCGGGTACACTTTTTTTAGAAAGTCTGTCATTATCATCACCACTACATTCTGATTATCAGACAGGCTCATCTTTGCTTGGATGCTCACTCTGAATAATTTCACGGGTTCCAATTTTATTAAAATTGAACCGGCGTCAAACGAAAAAGTTATTGATGCCTTACTGGGGGAAATGCTGGGTGTTCTTTTTTCGATGTCCGTTATTAATTTAATTTCCTTTGTGCCCGTTGTTCCAGTACGACCATCTGTATAGGGAACTCGTTGGATAGTACACTCATAAGATTTGTCATTCAGGACAGTGGCAACTTGTGCTAATGTTGGATGAATTATATCTTCCACAAATTTTTCCCATTCTTTGCTTAACTCTTCTTTCTCTCTTTTCCTTATTTCGTCAGCTTCATCTCTAGACCTCATTTCCTCCGCTTCTTTTTTGTCATGCTCATTAATGATGTCCTCAACCCAGTTCATAGTCTAACCTCCTAGCATATTCTACTGCAGCCTCATCAAGAAGAGTTTTGTCAAAACATCCTTGATTATCTGCAACCGCTTTTCTAGTATGGGGGAACATTCGGTTTTTGTGGAACAGGTTGCACGGATGCCATGCCTTCGTTCCTGCTGTCGCAGATTATCACAATATCCGGGCGGTGGCAAGGTTATGGTATGGAGCAGATTCTTTTGAACCTTCTCAGCAAAGGGAGAGATGAAATAGAGTGTCCGCACGAGGGATCGTGGAAGTCAACCGAAAATGGCAATTTAAATTATTGCTAACACCTACAACTGTTCAGTGGTGGGTATTCCTAATAACTGAGGCTTACGGATAGAAAGAGAGTAACGCTTTGTGGTCATTATTTCATTGACACAAAGCCGTTTTTCTACTCCACCCCCCCCAAAGGTGGTTCCTATCAATCAATTCTGTCGGCCGGGATTCTCACCTCGACTGCGTGTTCCTGATGGTCGTCAACAAGGAGAATCGTCTCATCCCGTTGCGCGACGCCGTCGACGGTCACACCTGTTGCGCCATCGCCAACCTGACTGCGAAGAACGGCGATGTGGTAGACCGTTTCCCGATAACGGTAGTGCACCGTGAAGCCCTCCCAATCCGCTGGGAGGAGCGGTGCGAAACTCAGTCTATCCAACTCCAGCTTCAGCCCCAGGAGTGATTCCACGATCAGCCGGTACATCCAGCCGGCCGACCCTGTGTACCACGTCCATCCGCCACGGCCGGTGTGCGGTGAGAGCGCATAAACGTCAGCCGCGATGGCGTAGGGTTCCACTTTGTAAGTCGCAATCGACTCAGGAGACCTCGCACGGTTCACCGGATTGAGCATGGCCATCAGTTCCCAAGCGCGCTGGCTGTCGCCCAATTGAGCGAAGGCCATCGCCATCCAGATCGCACCGTGGTTGTATTGCCCGCCATTCTCCCGTACGCCGGGGACGTATCCTTTTATGTAGCCGGGATTCAAATCAGACTTGTCGAAGGGCGGGTCCAGGAGCTGGATCAGCGGCTGGTCCCGGTGGATAAGGCGCTGATCCGCCGCCTCCATGGACATGCGCGCGCGTTCGGTATCACCTGCGCCGGAGAGAACAGACCAGCTTTGCGCAATCGAATCAATCCGGCATTCGGGGTTACTCATCGAGCCAAGCGGCGAGCCGTTGTCGAAGTAAGCGCGGCGGTACCACCCGCCATCCCAGCCATGTTGCTCGATATTTCGGCGCATCTGAGCCGCCTCTGCCTCGCACCGTTCGGCGAAGGGTAGATCGCCACGCCTGCGGGCAACCTCAGTGAATTGCATAAGCACATCATACAGGAAAAAGCCCAGCCAGATGCTTTCGCCTTTCCCATCTGCGCCCACCATGTTCATGGCGTCGTTCCAGTCGCCGGAGCCCATGAGCGGCAATCCGTGCTCGCCATAGTTAAGGCCTCTCAGGATGGCTCTTACACAGTGTTCATACAAACTGGCCGCTTCTTGAGACCGGCCAGGCAGATCGTAATAGGAATCTTCATCCGCGTTTATCGGGCGGCCCTGAAGGAAGTGGCTGGTCTCATCCAATACACCGTAATCCCCGGTGCTCCGGACGTAGCGGCACATCGCCAACGGTAGCCAGAGGTAATCGTCGGAACAGTGTGTGCGCACACCGCGGCCCGTAGGAGAATGCCACCAGTGCTGTACATCTCCCTCGGGGAACTGACGGCCTGCGGCAAGAAGGAGGTGCTCACGCACGAGGCGCGGCTCGGTGTGGATGAGCGCCATTACATCCTGCAACTGATCACGAAAACCGAAGGCTCCCCCGGACTGGTAGTAGCCGCTGCGCGCCCACAGGCGGCATGCCAGCGTCTGATACAAGAGCCAGCCGTTGGTCAACATGTTGAGGGACTGGTCGGGTGTTTCCACGTTCACTGCACCGAGCGTATGCTGCCAGTATTGCCAGACCGTTTCGAGCGCGCCACGCGCAGCGGCAGATCCCCGGAATCGATGCACTAGGTTGCCGGCGTCATCTGTATCCCTCCCTACGCCGAGCCTGAAGGCGATTTCACGTTCTTGCCCATCGGCCAGTTCAAAAGAAACCTGAATCGCTGCGCAGGGGTCCAGGGCCGCCCCTACCCTGCCGGAAAGCCGCAACCGGGTCATCGCGGCCGGACTCGCGAGCGTGCCGTTGCGCCCCAGGAATTCAGTCCGGTCGCCGCTTACCGTCCGGGTCGCTTCGTCCACGTCGAAAAAGGCAGTCCGGTCGAGGAATTCCGTATTGTAAGGGTTCCGCGCGAAAAGCGCCCCACTCACGGGGTCAATTTCGGTGATCACATGCATGCTCGTCTTGGGCCGCAGATCTCCCAGAACCCATTCCGCATATCCGGTAGCAGAGAGCCGGCGTAATCTGCCTGACTCGTTTCTTACCTTCAATACCGTAAACTTGATTGATGCGTCCATGGCCACGTAAACCCATACCTCGGAGCGGATGCCGCGCTCTGTGTGCTCGAAGACGGTGTAGCCAAATCCATGCCTGGTAACGTAAGGCGTTGTCCCGCGGCTGGGCAGCGGCATGGGAGACCAGAAATGGCCGCGGTCTTCATCGCGGAGGTAGAACGCTTCCCCGCTCGTATCACTCACGGGATCGTTATACCAGGGAGTGAGGCGAAATTCGTGGGCATTCTCGGCCCAGGTGTATGCAGAGCCGCTCTCCGAGATGACGGTTCCGAAGTGCGGATTAGCCAGGACATTCACCCATGGCGCCGGCGTCACTTGATCATGCGTGGTTGTAATGATGTACTCACGGCCATCAGGGGTGAATCCGCCAAGTCCGTTGAAAAACAGCAGATCGTGGCGAGGCAAGGCAGCAACTGCTGGGGGAGCGCCGCGGTGAGTCCGGGTCGGCGTAAGGAGTGGCATAGTTAATTCCACGAGGCTCCTACGGTTGATCTGGTCCGCCAGCATGCCCCGGGTGTCGGTGACGATGGCGCGAGCGACCGTTTGGAGCAGGATGCGTTCCTCGTTCGATATCTGGTCCGCAGGCCTTACGAAAATGCCACCCGGTTGATCCGTCACGTTGGTTCCGACGCCTGCGGCAATGAGCCCCATAATCTGATCGTGGAGTAGCTGCCGGTAACCGGCGTGATCTTCGTTCCAGATCACCAGGTCCACCGCCAGTCCTTTTAAACGCCAGTACGTATGGGCTTGTATGAGTTGACGCACCAAGTCAATATTGGCCGGATCTTCAATCCGCAGGAGTAGGATCGGCAGATCGCCGGAAATGGCGTAGCCCCAGAGACCGGATTGCCCGCGGTGATTCTTGATGATGACGCTCGCATCGGCGCGTAGCGAAGCATTGGCATAGATCATCGAGCCGGCGAGGGTTCCGTAGAGCTGCGCGTCGGCCTCCGTGGCATTGATCTGCCGCAAAAAGACATCGCTGTGTGTCCACGCCAGATGGAAGACTCGATCTGCAAGACGCCGGTCCTGGTATTTCCCTACCAGGCTCAAGGCTGCGTCACGAGTCTCGCCGATGCCGGAGACAATATTGACCGTTGCCGTTTCTTCCGCATCGAGCGTGATTCGATAACGGATCGAGACGATCGGATCCAGCACGGAACCCTCACAGCCGGAGAGGGCCGTTGCATCACCCATCGCTTGCGGATCGGCAACTGTATTTCCGCGGCCGATGAACCGCAGGCGGTCTGTCTCATAAGATATTTCTCCGATGTCCGCACCGTGTACGGCCATCAGATGAAACATCCAAGGAGCGTGCTCGCCCTGGGAGCGCGGCCGGCGCGTGCAGAGAATCGCCCGTTGCCGGCGGAGGATCTCGGTTTGAACAAAGAGATTGCTAAACGCCGGGTGCAGAGCATCCGCCGCCGGCGAGGCGAGGACGACCTCCGCATAACTCGTGACATCAATCGCTCTGCGTTTCCCGGAACGGTTGATAATGGTGATGCGGCGCAACTCGATGTCATCCTCGGGCGAAACGGCAATTTCCATATGCGTGTCGAGGTCGTGGTCGCGGCAACGGAACTCCGCTTTCGCCTCCGAAAAGATCGTTTCATAAGTATCCGCTTGTTTGAGTGCGGGCTGATAGGCCGTTGACCAGAATTCCCCACTGGTGACGTCGCGTATGTAACAGAAGGCGCCCCAATTATCGCAGGTGCTATCTTCGCGCCAGCGGGTGACGGCCATGTCCTTCCAGCGGCTGTACCCGCCGCCTGCGTTCGTGATCATCACGTGGTATCTGCCGTTTGACAACAAGTGCACTTCCGGTTTCGGCGTGTCCGGGCTGCCGAACACGCGCACCGGCGCCTCAGTGCCCATGGATGCTGCATGGCTCTCGGAGAACTCGGTGGTGCGCGCGTAGAATGCCGTCGCCTTGGGGATTCGCTCCTGGAGTAACAGCATGGTCGCCTGGAACATGGGTTCCGACTCAAATCGCTTCTGCATCGGACGGTTCAAGAGCGCATAGGCCAGAGAGAGGAAGCTCATGCCCTGATGATGTTCCATGAAGGACCGGACCACAGCGCTTGATTGTCCGCGCGGCAGACGGGAAGGAGTGTAATCGATTGCCTCATAAAAACCATACGTTCCCATAACGCCTTCAGACGCAAGACGCTCGAGATTCAGGCATGCCTCTTCGGGCGCTACCATCAGCGCCAGTGCAGAGGCATAGGGTGCAATGACCAGATCCTCGGCGAGCCCGCGTTTGAGACCCAGGCCGGGTACGCCAAAGGCGCGGTACTGGTAGTTGAGATGAACGTCGATTGCGTTGTAGCCGGATTCCGAACTGCCCCAGGGCACCGCGCGTTTCCTCCCATAATCGATCTGCCGGGCCACCGCCGCCTTGTAGGTCTGATCGAGTAGTGTGTGTTCGTACGTCGGCATCACCAGGAGTGGCATGAGGTATTCGAACATCGAACCGCTCCACGAAAGGAGGACCTGTACTCCACCGGCTGTGGTCAGCAAACGTCCCAGAGCAAACCAGCTCTCCTGCGGCAGCTGTCCCTGCGCAATCGCAATGAAACTGCAAAATCTTGCTTCCGAAGCCAGTAGATCGTAGTAACTCAGGTCCCGCCGACGTTCACCAACTTTGTACCCGATAACGAGGAGATTGCGTGGCTCGTCGAACAGAAAATCGTATTCCATATGGGTGAGTTCGTCGATTCGCCGTGCCAGCCCTTCGATTACCATAATCCTCTCTCCAGCGCGTCGGCTTGCCTCTTTAATGAGATGACGACGTTCGCCAGTCCATACGCTCTCCGATGTCTCGTTAGAGTTTGGCCGTCCTTCGATTGTTTGGAGGGATTCCGCCTCAAGGTTGGCCAATCGGCGCAGCGTCGGGATATCATCGATATCCGGCATCTCGCGGGGCCTGTCCGGCGTTGCCGGCAATGATGTCCAGGCCGCGAGAAACGTCAGATCATTGAGGGCGGCCCGGCATTGCCTCGCAAGGGCCTGCGCCCACCACTGCGTCTGGCTCTCGGGCTCCGCATCGAGAACATTGGCGCCGGTGACCACTTCCGCGGCGGACGCTGCCAACTGATCAAGGCACAGCCGCGTCGCCGAAAGCGTGGCGGGTGGGGAATCGATTGCGGACTTCAGTAGTTTTTGTAGTTGTACGAGTTGGTCCGAAGCGGTTTTGCCATCCATGTCACCGAGGACACCGATGGTGTCACTGATTCCCTCAAACACCCGCGATCCGAGAATCCGGTCGTCGGGAAGTGCGAGCAGTCCCTGCCGCAGTATCAGCAAATGACCGGCAAGGTTTCCGCTGTCCACGGTCGAGATGTAGGTAGGTCGCAGAGGTTGCAGGGATTTTGTGTCGTACCAGTTATAGAAGTGGCCTCGGTAACGTTCCAATGATTCCATTGTATGGAGTGCATTTGCCGTACGCTCGATGAGTTGTCCCGCCGAGATGTAGCCGAAGTCGTAGGCAGACAAATTTGCGAGAAGGGCCAGGCCCATGTTGGTCGGCGACGTGCGATGTGCAATTACGGCAACGGGATACTCCTGAAAATTGTCAGGGGGCAGCCAATGATCTTCCGGGCCGACGAAGGTTTCGAAAAAGGACCATGTCTTGCGGGAAAGCTTCCGGAGAAAGGTGGTCTGGTCAGCCGTCAGCCGTGCTTCGCGACGAGCAAGCGGCCAGCTGATCCACCAGGCGACAAAAGGAGAGACAAACCAGAGTCCCAGTATGGGCCCGGCCACCACTAATGTCACCGGCCTCGAAAGCGTCAGATCGATAACCGCGGCAATGGCAAGAACCGGGGCGATCCACATGGATCGGCAAAAAGAACCAAGGTCCGTGCGGTCGCTGCCATATCGTTCGGCCGACGTGCTCCATTCGAGAAGGCGCTTGTGGGTGACCAGCATCCGCCAGCCCGTGCGCACAATCGCGTCGAGACTGAAAAACGCCTCGTAGGGAAGGCAGATGAGCGTAAATGCCGCCTGAGCGAAGTGCCGGCCGGCGGAGTGCAGGTTGGCATCAAGGTGCTGACTCAGAAGCACATCATCCGGCTTCTGAAGGGTTTGCAGGAGAGAGTTAATCAGAGAAGGGATCAGGATGATTCCGAGTACCCATAGGGTCCAGAACCAGGCCGCTGACAAGACCGTCCAGCCCAGCAGTAAAAGGAGTGTCAACGCCGCTGGCATGAGGCTGCGCCGCAGGTTGTCGAATATCTTCCACTGGGACAGCCATGAGAGTGGATTCTTATGAGGACGCGCATCATGGCCGGGAACACCCGACAGCAACCATCGCAGGAGCTGCCAATCACCGCGAATCCAGCGATGCCGACGGTTCACGTCTGCATTGTAGCCGTGCGGATATTCCTCATAGAGCATCACATCGCTCAACAACCCCGCCCGCGCATAACACCCTTCCAGAAGATCGTGGCTGAGGATCCGGTTCTCGGGGAAACGTCCTTTGAGCGTTCGCTCGAAGGCATCAACTTCGTATATGCCTTTGCCGATGAACGAGCCTTCACCAAACACGTCTTGATAAACATCGGAAACTGCACGCGTATAGGGATCGATTCCGGGCTCGCTTCCGCACATTGTCGCATACCGCGACCGGTTCATGCCAGGCAGGCTTACGGCGACCCGTGGCTGAAGAATGCCGTAACCATCACAGACAAGCTGCTTATCTTCGCTGTACCGCGCACGATTCAGAGGGTGCGCCATGGCGCCCATAAATTGCCACGCCGCATCGCGCGGCAATTGCGTATCCGTGTCGAGGGTGATCACATACTTCACGCTCGATAAGACTCTCGTGTCACCGATGATGAGGGAAAAACGATCCCCCGCATGTTCCCCGCCCCGCAGGAGAGCATTCAATGCCGCTAGTTTCCCCCGTTTGCGCTCGTAACCCATCCAGATTAGCTCCTGAGGATTCCATCGACGCGGGCGATGGAAAAGGAAGAAGGTGTCGCCTCGGGAATGACCGTACTTGGTATTCAGCTCTTCGATCCTTTGCCGGGCAAGCCGCAAAAGCGGTTCGTCTTCAGGGAGCGTTTCCTCCTGTGCGTCTCGAAAATCGGTCAATAGGCTGAAGTGCAGGTTAGCGTCTTGATTTGCCAGGAACCGTACTTCAAGCGCCTCGATCAAATCCTCTATATTCTGCGTGCTTATGAGCATCGTCGGAACCACGACCAGTGTGCGTGATTCCGGCGGTATCCCTTTGGAGAAGTCCATGCGCGGCAACGGATGGGGTGTCACCAGCAGCGTCGCCAGCCAATTCACCAGGGCAACGGCAAGCTGACTTACGCTTAGAACTGAGAGGAGTACGATCAGAACAATTGCCCATCCCGGCAACGCACCGACATGCCCCTTCGCCACTAAGCCCCCGGCGAAGATTGCCGTCATCAGTGTGATTGTACCCAGATAGAGGATCAAAGGAAACCGGCGGCTCCATCTCTGAAGGTACTCAGATGGGGAAAGGCGTACTTCCAGCGCCCGTTCGAGTTGTGGCAATCCCTTGTCGATCAGGTAAAATCCGACATGTGCGGCGCGATCATTGCCGTCTTTCCCATTCGAACCCTCATGCGCCAGCCCAATTGCCGTGCGCGCCACCTCACTCTCGGAAAACCGGCTGTGTCTCGCTATCTTTTCCACGACATGGCGGTAACGGTCACGGGTAGAAAAATCCATGGTGCCGTAAACGCCGCCAGGGTCCTCACGCAACATTTGGTCGACAACGCTCATCGTCTCGACGAATTCGCGCCAGTCCATCGCGCCCAGGAAACGAAGACTACCGATGCTGTTGCTCATGGATACCTGATCGGCAGCCTGTTGTTGGTTCTCCGCCTGCACCAGTTGCCGGATCGTCTGGCCGCACTCGGACAGCCGCTGCTCAAGCCAGGTAAGCGGCAATGACAGGGCAGGACCCTGTCCCTGCAGACGGCGTGTAATTTCCGCGATAAACGAGCTGACCAGTGGCGGGTTTGATCGTGCCATGTCTGCAATCACCAGAATCAGGCTTTTCGGGTCCTTCGCGGCGCTTTCTGTCATCTGATCTGCCCAATAATCGGCCAGATTGCGGTCGATCCTATCGGTAGCGATGCGGGCGGCAATGCGTCGGAGATTCTCGATCAGGGCCAGGCGCAGCATGATAGGAATTGCCCACAATTCGCCTAACTTCAGAGAAGTGACGGTCTGGTATGCTGCAACAAATCTGCCGAGAATCTCCGGATCGACCCGTCCATCGCCATGTGATATCATCTCCAGCGCGATGTCATATACGCGCGGCAGAGCAGCCGAAGGACCATTCATCAGGCGGGGGAGTGCCCGGCTGTACCCTTTTGGCAAATGTCTTCGGGCGGTGCGTATCTGCTCTTCAATCAGATAGAAGTTGTCGAGCAGCCATTCCCCGGCAGGCGTAATCCGGCGGTTTGCCTTAACCGCCTCCGTCAGCAAATTTTGGACGCCAATCAGGAGGCCTTCATTCTCAGTCAGTCGTGTCAGAAGCCGATCCGGAGCGTGTCCCGGGCTTAATGTGTGTGAGCCTGCGAGAGTCTTGCCATGCTGCTCCATCTGATCGGCGCTGAATAACTCCGCTCGCAGCGGCGGCTCGAAACAGGCAAACTTTTGCGCCAAACCGTTTCCCGAAAGGTACGACCTGAGACGGATTAAGGACTCACTGATAACCTTGCTGCTCACCTTCACTTTTCAAGCCTCCTTATGGGGTGAAGCCTTCTGTGGTCCGGATTAGTCATTTCTCATGAACGGTCTGTCGGTTAAAAGGTGCTCCATTCCTCTAAACCCGTTTGTTTATGTATTTAATTGATTGCATATTTGTGAATGTACCAGGTCTTAACCAGTTGTGTCGGTGACCTGCACCCAAAGCTTGTAACACATTTTTAGTTAGTGCTCGGCGATTTGTTTGGCGATTGCCGAGTGAAGCATAGTACAGGTTGTTTGAATCAGAAAACCAACAGTACAGGAAGCACTAAGTGAGTTTTTTGTCAGTCATTATTTGAGACAATAATGATCATATTCGCATAATGCACCCGTATGGGAAGTGATTCATACTACCCTTTTCTTCTCTATCTTTGGAGCACCGCGGTGTATCAATCAGCACCCTGCTTTTCGAGAATATTTTTCACATGGTCGATGGCGCAGCGTATATATGTTTCATCAAATTTTCCCACAGGCGATGATGTCTCGAAGATTCTTTTCGGGATGCGCAGTTCGTTCAGGGAAAATCCTTCTCTTGTTTTAAACCGGTACTTTTCGCGATAAATTTCCGTACCGATCCTGTTAATCTCTTCAAGTTTCAACTCGAATCCAAGCAAAGGAAGCAGTTTCGACACAATGTCAGGCGTATAGATTCCCCTCGCGAAGAAACAGACGACCAAGCTTGATAATATCTGACGCCATTTCTCCTCCTCTAATAGCATATCGGCAAGTTCCTCGGGACTGGTTTGTTTTTGGGCAAGCACTTTCTGGTCAATGCTATAGCCTGCATTGTCCAGATGGCTGTGTCGCAAGCCGATTAAGCTTCCTACATGGGTACCGGGGCCCGTATGGTATCCTGCCATTTCATTTTTTCCAAAGGCCAAAGCGGAATCTCTATTTCCATATATTGAGGCCGCGTATTCAACACCCTTTGCCAAGGCCATGTAAAAATCATTGGGTTGCTCAGTGATCAATCTGGTCGCATTGATGTATGGCACTGGATCTCCCCAGGAAAATTTAATCCCCATCGTTTCTTTTTCAGAGATGAGTCCCTGTTCCTGTGCCTCCGTTACCCATGCCAGAACGACACCAGTGCTCATGGCATCCATCCCCCATGTCTCGACACTATCCATCAATTTCAAGATGCCCTCGGGCTCGGAAATACCCAGCATGGAACCTAATGAATATATCGGTTCATAGTCGTAGGATATCATGGACGTTTTATAGTAATACGGTTCATCCTCATATGGTTCTCTGAGTGCAGCGATATGGATGCATCCCACAGGACAATGAGAACAGGCCAAGCGCCTGCCTAAATATCCCGCTGCAAACGCCTCACCGGAAATCACATCCGCTTTCTCAAAGGTTGCAGCTTTTAGATTTCTCGTGGGGAAACCGCCGAATTTATTCAGTGCTATGATATTCTCGGCGGTTCCCAGATCATGATATTTCTTCATGACCGGGGATTCTACCGCTGTCTGATAGATTTCTTCATACATTTTTCGGTAAAGCTTTGTGTCGGCAACAGGCACTGATGATTTTCCGGAGATGGCAATCGCCTTGAGTTTTTTACTTCCGAAGACGGCGCCCAATCCCAATCTGCCAAAATGACGATACGTCTCCGTCGTTACACTAGCATATGAAACAAGGTTTTCCCCCGCCTTGCCGATTCGCATGATTGTGCGCAAGCCTCCTCCCGTCTCATTCTCTCTGATGATACGCCCTGTTGCGGAACTACCCATCCCCCACAGTGAAGAGGCATCACGAAAGTACACCTTGTTCCCATGAATGGATAAATAGATGGGGATATCACTGACGCCTTTCAAGACAATGGCCCCGTATCCGGCCATACGGATTGCAACCGCACTTCTACCGCCACAGTGGCTCTCTCCCAGGTTGCCGGTATGGGGAGATTTAAACATGGCGACTGTTTTAGAGGCCAAAGGGAACAATGACGTAAGGGGACCAACCGCGAATATGATCGGGTTCTCCGGGCCGATGGGATCGCAACCAGTGGGACATTCTTCATGAAGGAGCTGTATAGCCACGCCGGTGCCCCCGATATACCTGTCAAAAAGCTCAGGCCTCTTTTTTGTCATGAAGGTTCTATTTGATAGGTCTATATAAAGGATATTGGCAAGGGGATCATCTGTTAACATGGCCCACCCCCTCCTTTTTCTTCAATCCCAAGACCTTGTGGGGACAGAATTTGACACAGTAACCGCAGTGGATACAGATCATGGGTTTATTCGTGGTATCATCCCATAAAATGGCTCCAATGAGGCAGGCATCCTGGCAGTGCCCGCATCCTATGCATTTCTTCATATCGAGGCGAACGCCGCCATCTTTTCCTGGTTCAAGGGCGTTCGTAGGACAGACTTTAGCACAGGGCGGATTATCACAGGCCCTGCAGACAATGACGGTAAAACCCCGCCTCATACCTCCAACGGATTTCACGGCAATACAGGCCTTGGTTAATCCGGCCTCGTCCTGTCTTCGTGAGCATGCGAACATGCAACATTGACAGCCGACACATCTTTCCGTTTCCAATACCGCAAGCCTCATTGACTTGTTCCTTTCGCTCTCATATCAACTCGGGTGATAGTGCCTCTGTTAAGTCTTTGTTCATACTCAAAAGATCTTCAGCCATTTCAACTCACCTTCAAGTTCACAATCCCGGGAACAAAAACAAACATTCATCTCCACTTTGTAAGGTCCTTGCAACCATCATAAAGTAGAATTAAGACTATTGTATATAGCCCCTTATGCTATGCTTTTAACGATCTCCTCCACCAGTTCCGGTTTAGCTATATCTGAGCCTGCGTTCGGAGTGCGCGTTTCTATATTAGCTTTCTGCTGTTTAGCCATTATGCGCTTTGAAGCCTTATCTATTTGTTTCTGCTGTCTTGCTTTTTCTTTCACCTGTTTGCCAAAGTCGTACATGGACTTTCCCATTTTTAAGCTCCTATTTTTATCTTTCTTTCAAACATTACAGAATATGCTGAAAATGGAGAGACGTTCCAAAACAGAATATCGTAATGGAACGCCCCTTTCTTTACCCAATGTTTAATTAACTGAGTTTCACGTTTTCTGCTGCGGGGCCTTTTTTGCCCTGGACAACATCGAAACTTACAGACTGGCCTTCAGTTAAAGTCTTGAAACCAGCGGCTTGAATGGCGCTGTAATGGACGAAAACATCCCCACCATCATTCTTCTCGATAAATCCAAAACCTTTACTCTCGTTAAACCATTTTACTTTACCTTCTGACATAATTAGTCTCCTCCTTTCTTAGAATTTATCAAAAGTCGAATTACCAATATGACAGAAATAAAAAAACCACCAAAACTCTAAAGAGCATGGTGGCCGCCTTTGCACTTCAAATTGTTATAACTCAACTTTAACTGTACCAAACTTACTTAAGACCATAGTGAGGTACGAGATATATGCGAACGATACTTTACTCTTTACGCAAAGTCAAGGCAATTATTAAATTATTTTCAAAGCATAGGTGTGTTCGTTAATGTTCTCTATGGATTTAATCTAAGGAGTATGCCCGCCAAAATTGCTGGATGCTTTGTTAGAGGAAAAATTTATTAGAGTATGCGTAAGCTGGAAGAAAAGGAGGATGCTAATAAGGGAAGCATTGTCTGGCTGTTCTTAATAGGATGATTTACGAATATCTTGACTTCTGAGTTGATGGTGGCATCCTAAGAGAGGTGAGGAAGGCGTCTATAAGCACCTAATCAGCACTGTGCTTTTTTCATGGAGGTGGAGAAATGACAAGGATTAAAAAAGGTGAAATACTGGGGTATCAATTTGATACTGAAACCATCTGCAGAGAATGTGCGACACTGGAAGAACTGAAAGATTTAAACAGAGCTGAGTTACTAACTGCGAAAAGAATTGGTGAGGACCTGGTTTTTTGTGACAGATGCAAAAAACGGATTGAGGGTTGATTCCTGAGGTCCGGGCTTTTTATGAAAGGGGGAATGATATGAGAAATACTTTTGGTGTTATCATTGTATTACTCACCTGCTTACTGATATTACCCTGTTCAAAGGATGTGAACGGTGCGGGTTGGATACGGTTCGATAAAGGAGAAGGCGGCAATGAACTTTTTTATGACATACAGAGCATAAATTATCTACCAAACAGTTCTGTTCGAGTACTTGTTAAAATGATACCGGAGGATGAAGAAAGTCGAGTGAGGGAGAGCGCGGAATGGCGAAAAGGTTACTCCGAATTTCCGGATAACTTCTCTTACTCAACATTCTTATATGAAATTAATTGCAAAGATAGAACATTTGAGGTTCTTGAAGGAGCAACATACAATAAAGAAAATGAAACAATAATTGATACAACTATAGAGTATCCACGTCTTGATAATATTTCTCCCGAATCGATGATGGAAGGGTTATACAAAATTGTATGTGAAGAGAAAGACTCAAAAAAGAAAGGGCAATGATTAAACAGCGGGTCGGGAAACTGACCATTTTTATTTACTGAATCGTCTCTTTCTTTGGATAGAGCCCGTTATCATCAAGTTCAGATGTGTCTACTTCTTTGGCGGTTTCGTTAAGTGGCGAACAATTGAACCTTTTGATTCTTTCACGGGTTGCCATACGTTTAGAGCGAATCATTTGGTCGGTGGCTATATCATAGCCTATGAAGTAATATACTGTTGTTTTTGGCATGGGCATGTCTCCTTTATTTCTTTAAGTCAAGCAGACCGGTTTCTCCCGATTGAACGTAATAAACAAAAAACCCCGTTCTGATTTCAGAAACGGGGTTTCAATAATCCGTCCATAGCACCCTCACGTAATGTTAAAGGGTTTATGAATTTTAATCTCTGACTTTATATATGCCTTTTGACTATCATGATTACCATTTGAAATCTACAATGAAAATCGAAGATAGCAGTTTGTGGACTTCAGGAAGACAGCCGCAACCTGTAGCGGAGATATTTCTGCACCGAGGGATACAAAATGGCAGAAATCTAACTTTGAATGTGGTACAATTCTGTGGGCAGGTTAGGATGTGCACTGAGTGGAAAAAATAAAAGATTATTTGGGAAGAGTCACTCTAAAATTGAAGCGTCAACTTCAAACTATAGGAAGGTAATCCATGAGGCTCAAAATACCCTACTACGCCCAGAGTTCCGAATTCAGCTGCGGTCCCGCTTGTGTGCTGATGATTTTCAAGTTTTTTAACACCCACCTCAAGCTGAATCGCACCCTGGAGTTTGAAGTATGGCGTCAATGCAACATGATCGGAGTAAAAGGCGCAGACCCTTTCGGGATGAGTGTCCCGTTGTTGGATGCCGGCTATGAGGTCCACCTGTTAACGCAACGCAGGAGTATGATCGACCCTGATTTGTGGAGGAGCAGGATGCAGGAAATTAGGTTGACCCCGGAAGACGAGGATTTAGCTGTTTTCGGTATTGCCGAAAACAAGAAGCGCGCGCTGGGTCGTGGCTTGACTGTGGTGTACAGCAGATTGACGGTCGAGCGGGTCGCTAAGTCCTTCTATGAAGGGTTCATCCCGATAGCATTAGTACACATGGGAGTGGTACACCAGCTGGACATACCTCATTGGGTAGTAGTGACGGATGTCGGAGATGATCATGTAACCTTCAATGACCCCTATCCTCCCAAAGGGGGAAAGAACATTCGCGTGAGCCGGGAGGAATTCCAGGAGATGCTTGATGATGTTGGATCTCTGATCGGTCTGAGCCCATCGGTTATCTTTATCAGAAACTGCAACCATTGAAGGAACCGAACTTTGCAAATGCAAAGAGGTAGACACGAGCCTTTAAGATTTTATCGTAAGGCTGTAAGATTTCAGCATCTCAACTGGATGATAGGATTTTTTCGATTGGGCCAGGGTTGCAAGGTCCATATCGCTCTCTTTGTTCATAAACACATATCCATGGAAGAGTTCCTTGGCACACTCATTGTCCAGAAACTGGTAAAGACCTTTGATGTAGGGATAGGCCTTTTCAAAATTGAGGACGCCCATATCCTGCGTTAAATGGGACATGATGGCAAAGGCAGAGATCTCACCGTCTACCCGGACACATAAGCCGCGCCAGTCCAGCTCTTCTATGGTATGGAGCGCCTCAATCACAGCCGCCTTCTCACAAGTCATATTTTTCTCCTGCTCCTTGTCGCATTCCTGCAGATCACACCATTTTTCAAGAAAGTCGAGACACTGGGGAACATCTTTTTCTGTGATCATCCCCGCGGCCACCCGGTTATGATTAAGATATTCACGTGTAAACTGGTGAATCAGATTCCGTTTTTTTGCGTATCGATTTCCCTTGAGTTCGACAAGATCCCGGGTGAGATAGAGATAGTCCTCATACTCTTTCTGCTCAGTGATATCGAAATAAGGATGGAGGGAGCTCTCTCCCACCTCTTGCAGATAATCCCCGGGAACGAAACATATCCGCTCGCATCCCATCGCTATGACAAGTTCTTTCAGGGCAGCGGGTGCCGGCCGGCCATTGCCGCCGACGGGCAGAATCAAGTATCCTTTGTCTTCATGGTCCTTGATTTTCCTGGTCGCGACGATCACCTCGCCGTCCACAATCTCGTAATGAGATTCGAAGCAGTCGCCGTTCCAGGCAATGATCGAAGGCAAGGAATAGGTGCTGAGGCGGTGCGGCTGGCGTTCAAAGAAGGGCTTCAACAACGGATAGTCTGCTTTGGTTAGTGGCTTCATCGCTTAGAATCAATCTTTAGCAGCATCGGCAGAGAAAAGGGCATTTCCTCAAATCCTATTTTTCGATAGAGAGAATGGGTGCGGTTTTGAGCGATCAAACCGATCCATCGCATGTTGTCACTACGGAGCTGACCCACGATTTCTTCGACAATCCTTGTTCCGATTCCCTGATGTCGAAGTCGGGGGAAAACGGTCACATCATGAATATAGGCGTCATTTACACGGTCGCTGATTGCCCGACCCATCCCCACAATTTCGTTTCCGTCTCTGACGGTCAGAAAGCAGTGACTTCCCGAAACGATGCGACGGATCAGTTCGTGATCGCCATTATCCCGCTCATCCCACCAGCCCGCCTCCCGGTACAAGACCGTGATCTGCTCGATTTCCCCAGGATTGGGGTCGGTTATGAACTGATATTTATACGATATCATGTTGATAATGGTCGATGTAATCTCCGGACGGCAAATGGCAGAGAGGTGATAACTTGACCTATGACGAAATGTGGCTGTCATGGCGAAGCGCCATGACGAACTAAACATTAATCCGCCTGCCTTTTATAAAAAACTATCAAACGTGAATAAATAAATCAAGGTTAACGTTTACGAAAGCCCTCCTGCTCGGGATGTTAAACCACAATTCCTCACGATAGGACTTCATGGCAATTCTCCTTTTTCAAAATTTCTGAAAATATGATTACCATAACGGGACAAGGTATACAATAACTGCCGGATGGAATCGAACGATTGCCTGCGATTGAATTATTGCTGATGATGAATAAGAGGATTTCAGAGAAGAAGGATTGTGGATTGTTTAGAAAGGCTGGGTCACTTTCAGCCTTTTAAGCAGGAAGGGTTACATTTAACCTGATGATCTATTTGATACCTAATTATCAATGAAACAACTATCCCTCAAACATCTAAACGCTATTTCTTTCAATATGGAGAATTTCTCCCAACAGCAAATAGGTGTTTAAGAATAGTGCTCTGGCTTCGCCTAACGTGACATCAGCATGAACCCCAGTCGATACGCGATCAAACAAGTTGCCGAGGTTCTGACGTAATCTTTTCTTCCGCGTCTGACTGGTGGTATGTTGGTGAATATAAGCATTAATCCTGTTTTGGTGTTTATCTGGTCCCAGGTTGAGCGTGTTACCGCCGATCTCGATGGTTTCTTCGGTGGGTGGAAAAATAGAATCGGCGAAACTATCAAGGATGCGGCGACATGTTGTTAAAGCTTGGCTGATAGCCTCTGGTTGGGCCTCTGCCAACCGATCTATTACGGCAGGGATCTGATCTAGAACTTTACCGCAGGATTCAGCGATGAGCACATCAACGTCGCGCTTATACCTCTCGAAGATTGATTCCGAAAGACCTTCAAATGCCAAGCTGTAATAGATTTCACTGACAAACTGATGCAGTCGAGCAAGTGCCCGGCTTTTTATAGCACTGAGGGTTGATATATTGATCGCCGTTTGACTCATTGCATTCGTAACATTTGTTATTGCAACATTTGCCCATTCCCCACCTGCGTCAGGCGTCCGCATTGCAGCTAGTTTAGCCCTTTCGGCCTCTATCGCGGCTTCCTGCTGAGCTAAGGGACCAAAATATCCTATCCCCTTCGCTCGGTCTATCCACCTTCCTGTTAATGTCATATATTTCAGGGAAGTTTCCTCCACATTGTTATAACCAGTCATCTCCAGTTTTAACCACTGCTGGGTCTCCTCGGAACCCATCCACCTTGCCAATCTACTTGCTTTCAAAAGCAAGTGCTCGGCACTCATCCTATTAAGTTCGATGTCGTCAAGCAGTTCTTTGGCCAGTTCGGCGATGTGTTTTGACCTGTTCTCTTCGGTCATGTAGTCATGTCCTTTTAGCGTTTAATTGCCGCATGAGCGGAGCCTGACATAAGAATATTGCTATAACAAAATTGAAAATGTTCTCATATTGTACGTTTCGACATTAAAAAGCGAATTCATCAAATACGGGTTTACAATATTTCTTAAAGAGAGATTTAAACGAGCCTGATGGGAGCATAACGATCTTAATAAACTCTCTTAAGTAATCTAATGTGATGACATTATAGTATCGGAATTCCCTGATTGAATCTCTGTACAAACAATCATCAAAAACATCGTAATTATTAATATACGTAACAAAGGGAGCTTCTATAATATGATAATTCCTTTTTGCCGCATCGATGTTAATCACGTAGATGGGGCTATTTGTTACTATTAGAGGAATAATCCTGATCACATCAAAAGAAGCATGGGGCTCTTTTTGCTTATTATCTTTTTCTCTAAAAGATATGATATTTTCGTTTTGATACAATGCATAAATACTGTCATTTAATTGCTGGACAGCGTTATAGAATTTAGTTTTATCTTCTTGATATTCATCCTTCCTTTCTGCCAGCTTATAAAAAGATGCCCAGTTGACCAAGATTGCATTTTCTCGGTTTATGTATAAATCTATATTTGCGTTTTCCTTGTTGTGCCTATTCAGAAATTCTTCATAATAGCCTCTCAAATGTTCGTCTTGTCGACAAAGTAAGAAACCGCTTCTTTCTCTCTGCGGATGGCCTTTACATTGAACTAAAAAATACGCTCTAATTAATGCATTGTTCTCTACCCTTTCGTAAGGATTAGCTCTTCTTTTTCCGGGCTCCTTCCAATTATATGTGAAATCTTGACACCTTTGTCGCACAGCACAATATACATCAATTTCTATATAATCCGTTATTCCGCCCTTATCAAATCTTAGACTATAACTTATGCTTTGCCGTTCAACTTTATCTGATGACAAACAGTCAGAGAACACATTATACGTTTGATGCTCAAGAATGAGACCTTGCTTCTTAATAAGATTGTCCAAAATTTCTTTGTAATCAGGAGTCGTTTGTTCTTTTTTCTTTTTCGGATCATTTCTTCTAATTATCTGGATTGTAGCTGAGAAGACATTGTTTCAAGTTTGATAGCTCGTAAACGGCTTCATGATCGCTTCGCACAACTTCTACTTATGATGTTTCTGATATTCGATCTTGGCTATCCTATCGGCCTTTCTTGCAAATTCAGAGTCTCTGGAATGATAATAACATTTAATGCTCTTGAATCTTTGAGACAGGGCATAAGCTTGATCATAAAGTGGCTTAATATGTTCCTTTTTCAATCTATATTCCTTATTCATCCATTTAACTACCAAATCAGCTATCCATCCATACTTCAATATTTTGATTTCTTTTCAATACCTCGCTTGCCTTATCGAGAGCAAATATAAGCCCTTCAAATTCAGCTTCTGGCACAGTCTTGTCCCCTAAATACTTGGAGAATTCGTATTCCTTGTTGTCGTTATCGATAATTAGAACTCCACAAGCTGATTTCCCATACCCAATTCTATTTTTCAAATTGGCATCAGGTATATGACAACAAGCATCAACATATATTCGTGAGCAATCGGACATAATCTTCCTAATTTCTTTAGAATCTTTACTCATGCGAAATATGCACGCACTATACACCTTTTCTCATATATCCGGAAGGAATAATTAGGGAAAAAACGTTCACTGCGCACCATCAGTGACAGGATGGCATTTTTCTAAAAACGAACGATTGTTCATGCCAAGCGCATATGAAATTACTCCATACTGATCTTAAGATCGCCTCCCTGTGGGCGACAATATGAGGTAAACGAAAATGACGGCGAGGAATCAGGTATTGTCTCGAAACAGTCTGAGCCAGATGGGTCCGCTCATGGCAACCAGTCCCAGTATGGCGAAGGCAAATCCCCATCCGTACGTTCCGTTGCCGGAGATATCGAGCACGAAACCGAAGGCGAGAGGTGCAAGAAATGCCATGCCGAATCCGACAAACGCATACAGCGCCAGGGTCCTGCCACGTTCAGCATCATGCGCCGCTGCGACTACACCGGCTGTCAGCGCAGCGCTGTCGAGCATCATGGCAATCCCATAGAGCAGGCAGAGTCCCGCGACCATGATAAAAGGGAGAGCGGCGGTGAAGCCTATGACACAGCCGATGAGGCCGGCGGCAAGCATGAAAATGGTGATGACGCGCCTCCGTTCCGAAATCAGCGCCAGTTCGTTGCCCAGGATACTGGCAGGCACGCCTGCGAAAAGAACTATCGTTGCCAGGTTCTGAGGACTGATGTTAAACTCGCGTATCGTCTGCAAGCTGAGGCTGAAGGCCAAGAAGGCGACGAGCCATGTACGAAAGCCAAAGAGTTCCCAGCAGTGAACCGCATAGCCACACATGTAGCCCACGGCGGAACGGTTTCGGAGAGCCCCGCGAAAGTTGAAGGATGAGAGGAGGGGTTCTCTTCGCGGCAGATCAGGCGTCTTTGGTTTGACGGCAAGAGCGAAGATCAATACGGCTCCGAGGCAACCGAAGGACAGCATCACAGCCGAGGAGCGCCAGTCAAGCCAGGTCACCAGCCACCCTGACAGAAATACCGATATGGCCGTGCCGATGCCATACGAAGACGTGTAAAAGGCGATAGACCTGCTCTGAGTTTTTCCTGTGATGTGATCGCTGAGCGCCTTCAGCCCCGGCATGTACGTCCCGGCCAGGCTTACACCCGCGCAGAATCTGAATAACATTGCCGTCAGGGTGCCCTGGGCAAGCCACCCGAAGCCTGCCATCGAGGCGGCGCCGAAGATCGGCCGAATAGATATAGATGCGGCGTGGATCAATCCTGTCGGTGAGACTTACAAGGATGGGCACAGAGGCCGCGTATCCCCCATAGAAGATGCCGTTGATCCAACCGGCCTCGGTGTTGCTGAGACCCCATTCAGCCTGAAAGCCGGGAAGAAGGGCAGGGAAGTACATCGTTCCCGCCATGGAGAATATTTCAGCAGCACAGACGCAAGATAATGAATCTAATCTGACTGTTCATGCGCAGAAAAAGATGAAGTTGAAAAAATTAATTGGCCTGCGTCGGATTTTTCTATCATTCTTTTTGGATTATTGTAATAATCAATTGCATTGAACTCAATCGATTTCTTAAATTTATCACATGGAAAATGCATTTCGAGAAACGGGCGGTATTGAGGCAGTACTGTTTGATTTCGGAGGAGTTCTTTCTGAGGAAGGCTTCAAAAACGGTCTCCAGGCAATTGCAAGGTTGAACGGACTCGACGAAGAGGGTTTTGTCAGGACTGCCAACGATGTGGTTCATACATGCGGCTACGTTGTCGGCAAAGTCCCTGAAAGCGCCTATTGGGAGATATTGAGGGAAACTACCGGCATCCGGGGTGACGATAAGCATCTGAGAAATGAGATACTGTCTCGTTTCAGGATGAGAGGATGGATGATCGACACAGTAAGAAGGCTTAAGGCGCACGATGTCCGTGTGGGTATCCTCAGTGACCAGACCAACTGGCTCGATGAACTCGATGCCCGTGATAATTTTTTTCGAGAGTTTGATTATGTTTTCAACAGCTATCATATGGGGAAAAGCAAGAAGGACCCAAGCCATTTTAAGGACGTGGTCCGCGTATTAAGAATTGAGATTGATAAGGTACTCTTTATTGACGATGACCCGGGAAACTGCGAAAGGGCTAAACAGGCGGGGATGAAGGTTATCCATTACGTCGATCGTGAGCAGTTCCTGGAAGAGATAGCGGGATATTTCCCGGGAATCACGCAAAAGTAGTGCAGACCGTGAGATCCGCCATATTATTATTCCGTCAAATAATTATATCAATCCTGTCATTCCCGAGAAATCGGGAATCTAGCTAAGATACTGGATGCCGGATCAAGTCCGGCATGACAATTAGCGTGTTCAATTGCCGGAGTATTACCAGGACTGAAGTCCTGCACTACATCTGCGCAACGTCTTTCCAATTGACACGTATATACATTTTTCTTATACTCCTATATCTTTTCCGCTTAAGACCCTTCATTTCTTATTAACCAAAATGTACAAGGAGGACCCATGCAGCTGATAAATCAACTGGATGCCATATTTAAACCTAAGAGTGTTGCGGTGATCGGAGCTTCACCATCTCCCGGCAAACTTGGTTATGATGTTGTTTACAATCTGATCCATGCCGGCTTCGCAGGTCCGATATATCCCGTCAACCCAAAGGCGGATCAGATTCTGGGTCGTCCTGCATTCAAGCAGATCAGTGATATCTCACCCGCGCCGGATCTCGCAGTCGTGATCATTCCGGCAAAGGCAGTGGTCGGAGCCATCGACCAATGCGGCAAGGCGGGGGTCAAGGCCGCTGTAGTCATCACAGGAGGGTTTGCGGAAGCAGGGGAAGAAGGCGAGAAACTTCAGCAGGAGCTGGCGAGCACCGCGCGCCGCTACGGCATCCGCGTAATCGGGCCCAACTGCCAGGGGGTGAATAATCCCCATCATAATCTCTGTGCATCATGGCCGCTTCTTACCAGAAAGGGCCGCATGGCATTTATCTCCCAGAGCGGGACGGTAGGGGCGGCGCTCATGGACTGGGCAAGCGAAGAACACCTCGGGGTGAGCGCCTTCGTGAGTCTGGGAAATCGCGCCGACGTCGATGAAACAGACTGCATACAGTATTTTAACCATGACCCTGATACGCAGGTGATCGCCCTTTATGTGGAAGGAGTCAAACGACCGGGCGATTTTCAAAAAGCGCTGGCTGCGGCTACAAAGCCCGTCGTCATTCTGAAGTCCGGGCGCACGCCAAGGGGCCGTGTTGCGGCGGAGTCGCATACCAAATCAATGGCGGGAGTGGATGCTGTCTACGATGCCATCTTCAGGAAGTACCGGGTCCACCGCGCCGATACGGTGGAAGAACTCTACGACTATGCCAAGGCGCTGGCCTACATGTCAAAGCCTCCGGGAAAGCGCCTGCTCAATATTACCAGTTCGGGAGGTTCCGCCATCCTGGCTATCGATCAGGCGGAAAAACTCGGTTTCGAATCGCCGCGGCCGGACGCCGCCCTGAGGGAGCGTCTGCGGGCGATCTTACCCCCGCACTGTTCGGTCGATAACCCCATAGACCTTACGGGAGACGTGATCGGTGATCCGACGCTGTACAGCAAAGTGATCGATGCCGCCCAGGGCGACTATGACACTATGGTCATTATTTTTGGCGACCCGATTGCCGGTGCGTCGAAGATTGTCACTCCCGGCGCCTCAGAGGTGGTTGTGTTTCTGGGCGGCGCCGATGTCGAAAGGGAAGAGCGCCTTTTGATCCACCAGCGGGGCATACCGGTCTACCCCACTCCGGAGCGCGGCATCAAGGCATTGTATCAATTCTTCCGCTTTGAGAGCCGTTCGATTCCGCCCCCTTCCCCGCATGCATCGACCTCAGGTCTGCAACTGATGCCAGCCGGTGAGGCAGTGGAACTGCTGGACGAGGCCGGCATCCCCGTGGCTGCCGCTAAATTGGCCAGATCGCCTGAGGAGGCCTCGGCTCTGGCCCGCACGTTTGCGACTCCCGTTGCACTCAAGGTGGCGTCACCGGATATAGCTCATAAGAGCGATGTTGACGGTATACGCCTCAATCTATCGACCGACAAAGAAGTACGCACCGCTTATCACGAAATCATGGCAAGCGCCGCCGTTCGCGCCCCCAAAGCCCGGGTTGAAGGGGTAACCGTATCGCCCATGGCCGAGCCGGGCGGTCTGGAGGTTATTGTAGGAGTCTTCACCGATCCTCAGTATGGCCCGGTTGTGATGTTCGGCCTGGGGGGTATTTTTACTGAAATTTACAGGGATGTGCAGTTCTGCCTGCTCCCTGCCTCGGAGGAGGAATTGCAGCAGACGATCCAGGCCATCACGGGATATCCCCTGCTTGCCGGCGTCCGGGGCCGACGGCCTAAGGATATCAAGAAACTGATAGATCTCATGAAGCGCGTTGCTCAACTGGTAATCGATAACCCGGGACTTGATCAGGTAGACCTTAACCCTGTACTTGTTTATGAGCAGGGCGCCACTGTTGTGGATGTCCGGATATTCAGAAAGATTGCTTGAGCTTCAGTGAATCTTGTTATCCTCGGCCAGGTTTGCCATAATCAAGCCGTAAAAACATTCCCTGCCGGACTGGTAGTACCAGCCCAGGTGAGTGAAGCAATTTGCACACACAGCGATGCACCAGGTGAATCCGGGAAACCACGTAGCCTCGTATGTGGGGATGCCGTAGACGAAACATCCCCATGCCTTAGAAAAGCAGCCGATATGGAATGTTATTCCAAGAGGATTCGTAAATATGTGTGCGTGTTGACCGTTTACGGCAATGCTATATTCGACAGTCGTGATCTCGTTTCTACAGTTTTTGCAAATGATTGACCCCTTCTTTTTTCCTGGTTCCGTTTCCTCGATTATTTTCGAGCAGACGGAATCGATTTGCTCGTCGGAAGATTCCTTGAGCAAGAACGGATGGACAATGTGATACGAATACATTTTGCTTGTGCGAAAATGCATATTCAGGGAACTACCTCCCCGCCTGCGTGTTGGTTAATATTTCTGGATTGAACCTCTTTATCCCATTTTACTTGATTTGGCGTTCTAAAGCAAATTACCAAGAGTGCCGATGTATCAGTCACGATCAATCAGGGTACAGCCTGTGGGATTGATTCTCTTGACAACTTCCGTGTGCCTGTGTTACGCATCACTGCAACATGGATAATCTGCAAGGACGTGAGGGAAGGCGGTGAAAATCCGCCATGGGCCCGCCGCTGTAACCGGGGACGAAAACCGCATCAGCCACTTTCCGCTCAAGGATGGGAAGGCGCGGCAAGTAGAGAGAGCCGGAAGTCAGAAAACCTGTCTGCAGACCGAAGGTAGATTTGGCCTGTGCGCGGTGCAGCCAAAGCTGAAATCAACGGGGATGAAAAACGGCATCCACGGATCAATAAAATGGTTCGTGGATTTTTTATTAGCAGAGTAAAAGGTGGAATTGGATGGCGAAGATCATTCTCATAACAGGGGGCAGCAGAAGCGGCAAAAGCATGTACGCCCAGCGTATTGCCGAATCGCTTTCCGGCACCCGGACGTATATTGCAACATGTCCTGTCATCGATAAGGAAATGGAGGACCGCGTAAGGAAACACCAAGAAGCCCGTGAATCGGCCTCCTGGCAGACGATCGAAGAGGTGACAGACCTCGCCGGGGCCCTGCGGAGGTCCAAGGGAAGCGAGGTTATCCTCGTTGACTGCCTTACACTATGGATCAACAATCTTATGTATGAGGCGGAACAAAAAAAGAAATATCTCGACGAAGATATGATTAGCGCCCGGTGCGAGGACGTTCTTGGAGTATGTAGAAACCTTACCGGCACGGTTATTTTTGTCGCCAATGAAGTTGGTATGGGCATCGTGCCTGAAAATCCCAGCTCCCGGCTGTTTCGCGATCTTGCAGGGCGATGCAATCAGAGCATGGCGGCGCACGCAGACACTGCCATTTTCATGGTAAGCGGCCTTCCCGTCTATATTAAAGGAGAGAAGATTTTATGAACTTGCTGGAATCGACGATCAAAAAGATAGTTCCCCAGGATGCTGATGCCCGCGCCCGTGCAAGAGCAAGGCTTGAACAGCTTACGATGCCGCATTGGGCGTTGGGCCGCTTAATGGACCTGGCCGAAGAATTGGCGGGGATGACGGGTTCTCTGAGGCCACCCGTGGGCCGTAAGACTGTGGTCACTATGGCCGGCGATCATGGTATCGCTGCTTTAGGGGTAAGCAAATACCCGCAGGAAGTAACGGTCCAAATGGTGCATAATTTTGTGCGGGGCGGCGCAGGCATCAATGCCCTGGCGAAGCTGGTCGGAGCAAAGGTTGTGGTTGTCGACATGGGCGTAGCAGGTGACCTGGGTGAACTGATAAAATCGGGGAAGATCATTTCCAAACGGATAGGGGCGGGAACAAGAAATATGGCCACCGGACCAGCTATGTCCCGGAGCGAGGCCATTCACGCCCTCGAAGGGGGAATTGAGGTGGCCCTCGAAATGGGGCCGTCGACCGATATCTTCGGTACGGGCGATATGGGAATCGGCAACACTTCACCCAGCGCCGCCATCATTGCCATATTCAGCGGGTCGCCGCTTCGCGAGATCGTGGGCCGTGGCACAGGCGTTGATGACGGGCAACTCGTGCATAAAATTGAGATGATCGACCAGGCCCTGGAGATGAACAGGCCTGATCCCGGCGACGCCCTCGATGTCCTGGCAAAGGTAGGGGGATTTGAGATCGGTGGAATAGCCGGTTTGCTTCTGGGTTCTGCGTACCTGAGAAAGCCCATACTCGTGGATGGATTTATCTCCACTGCCGGTGCGCTCATAGCCGCTCGCTTGGCTCCCGCTGCCCGGGAATACATGATCGCTTCCCATCGCAGCATGGAGAGGGGGCATCAGATAGCCCTCGATTGCCTGGGGAAAAAACCCCTCCTCGATCTGGATATGAGGCTTGGCGAAGGAACAGGCGCGGCCCTATCCATGAATCTCGTAGAGGCCGCCGTCCGGATTCTTACGGAAGTAGCCACTTTTGAGGAAGCGGCAGTATCGAAGGCGGATAAATGAAAACCTTATCGCAGGTGCATTGTTAATATGATGATACGACCATTATTGGCAGCAATTCAGTTCTTGACGATTATCCCATTCCCAAAGAGTTTCACAGGGGGAGAGAAGGAACTCGAGAAGTGCATGCCATTTTTCCCCGTCGTTGGTCTGCTCATAGGCATTATCATAGCGGCTTTTGATCATATTATGGGCATAATTCTCCCGCCGTTCCCTGCAAGTGTGATGACCGCGATTGCCATGACGGGTATATCGGGGGGGTTACACATGGACGGCCTTGCGGATACGGCGGATGGTTTTTTCAGCGCCCGTCCGCGTGAGCGGGTTCTCGAAATCATGAGAGACAGCCGGACAGGCGTCATGGGTGTCCTCGCCGTGGTGTTTGTAATTGTCCTGAAGGTCTCTGTCCTGATATCCATCTTACCGCCTTTCCGTCCCGGAATCATTGTCCTCATGCCTCTGGCGGGGCGGTGCTCTTTCGTTGTGATGATGACGGCTCTTCCATATGTCAGACGCGAAGGCGGCCTGGCGACTGCCTTCGGCGGTGGCAAGTCATGGCTTGAATGTCCTTTGGGCATCGGCGTTTCTCCTTGCCGCAGGATGGCTTGCGGGACACTGGATGGGATTTGCGGCGAGTTTTTCTGCGCTTCTTGTTGCCGCGCTGTTTTCAGTTTATTGTTTTCGCAAAATTGGCGGATATACCGGCGATACCCTGGGAGCCGGTTGCGAGCTTGCGGAGATCGTCCCGGCCATTGCAGCTGTGGTCTTAATGAGGATTGCGTACTGACTTGCAGGGAGTCTGAGATATTTTTTGAAAGTCAAAGTAATGACGTGATGTATCGAGTTAGATGAGAACACCCGGATCGAGCAAAGAGATCACTGCTAAATTCATTGTCAGGGCGTTGCACCACAAGAATTACCGCCTCTTCTTCGGCGGTCAGAGCATTTCCCTCATAGGGACATGGATGCAGCAGATTGCCATGAGCTGGCTGGTCTATCGCCTCACCGGTTCGGCATTACTCTTGGGCATTGTCAGTTTTTCCAGTCAGATCCCCGTCTTCCTTCTTGCCTCTATTGCCGGGGTGTATGCAGACAGATGGAACCGTCATCGCATGCTGGTTGCCACTCAGACGCTTTCCATGATCCAGGCCCTCATCCTTGCCTTTCTTACCCTCTATGGAACGATACAAGTCTGGCAGATTATTGCTTTGAGCATCTTCATTGGCGTGATCAATGCTTTCGATATGCCCACACGCCAGTCCTTCATAGTGCAGATAGTAGATAAGCCGGAGGACCTCGGGAATGCAATTGCCCTGAATTCTTTTATGTTCAACGGCGCGCGGCTTATAGGCCCGGCTGTCGCGGGAATACTGATCGGGCTCGTGGGTGAAGGCGTCTGCTTTCTCATTAACGGGCTGAGCTTTGTCGGCATAATTATAGCCCTGCTTGCGATAAGGGTTCCGAAAAGAAAAAAGGCGGCGCACATTTCTCGTCTGTGGCAGGATTTGAAAGAGGGCTATTCCTATGCTTTTGGATTTGCACCGATACGTTATATCCTTCTCCAGCTCGGATTGATGAGTTTCATGGGCATGTCATACGCTGTCCTCATGCCCATTTTTGCGAAGGATATTCTCCACGGCGGGCCTCACACGCTGGGATTTCTCATGGCGGCATCGGGTATCGGCGCCCTCACAGGCTCTGTCTATCTGGCATCGCGACAGACAATTCTGGGGCTGGGACGGCTCATTGCATATGCTTCCTTTATTTTCAGCATGGGGATCATCGCCTTTTCCTTCTCCAATATTCTCATAGTTTCTCTGTCTATGATGTTTGTTGCCGGATTCGGGATGATCGTGCAGATAGCATCGGCTAACACAATTCTCCAAAGCATTGTGGAAGAGGATAAGCGTGGCCGCGTGATGAGCATTTATACGACGGCCATTATCGGCATGGCGCCAATTGGCAACCTCTTTGCAGGCGCACTGGCGTCCTGGATCGGCGCCCCTCAAGCCCTCATTCTGAGCGGATTGTCCTGCATAATCGGCTCGATCTTCTTTCTCGTGAAACTGCCGCACATAAGAAAAACAGTTCGCCCCATTTACATAAAGATGGGAATTATCTCCGAACTGGAATGATCAAAGTGCGTATATGCGCAACGAGCAAAAAATATTGGAAATTTTGTATTAATTATATTATACTGAAATTTAGAATCTTTTGAAATGAATTGAGGTGTTTATGAGGTTTGATATTGCTAAGGACGGCAGTGGTCTGGTTTATGAAATACGGCAGATTGTGAATGTGGCCAATAAACTGAAAGAATATGGCATAGAGGTAATCTGGGAGAATATTGGCGACCCCATCCATAAAGGTGAAAAGATACCCGAATGGATGAAAGAAGTCCTTGTTGAAGTTCTCAGAGATGACATTTCTTACGGCTATTGTCCTACCAAGGGTGTTGACGAGACCCGTGAGTTCCTGGCGGATCGGGTAAACAAGCTGGGCCACGTGCAGATAACACCTGAAGATATAATCTTTTTCAACGGACTGGGCGATGCGATTGCCCGGGCATACAGTGCCATAAGGGTTGATGCGAGAATCATCATGCCTGAACCCACTTATTCCACGCATCTGCTGGCGGAAGTTCTCCATGCATCGTTTCCGCCTAATACATACCGGATGAATCCCTATCGGGACTGGGCGCCGGACATTCGCGAACTCGAGCAGAAGGTGAGAAGCTACAAATCGATCGTCGGAATTCTGGTTATAAATCCGGACAATCCTACGGGCTTTGTCCATTCTCCCGAAGCGCTGCAGCAGATCGTTAAGATTGCCAGAGAGTATGATCTCTTCCTTATCTTCGATGAAACGTACATCAACATTGTGTACAACGGAAAATCAACGGTCAATCTATCGGATATTATAGAAGACGTGCCCGGCATCAGCATGAAGGGCATCTCCAAGGAATTCCCCTGGCCAGGTTCGCGTTGCGGCTGGATGGAGGTATACAATGTACATAAGGACGAAAAGTTCGAGAGGTACTTTAGCACCATAGTGAATCAGAAGATGTCCGAGGTTTGTTCGACCACACTGCCGCAGATGGCGATTCCGAAAATCATGACTCATCCGGAGTATAAGAAATACCTGGACTCTCGAGTCCGTCACTACGAAAGACTCTCCAACATAGCCTACAACAGTCTCAAGGACGTTCCCTATCTCATCGTGAACCGGAGCAACGGCGCCTTCTACATGTCTGTGGTTTTTAACGAGGCGTCCCTTAATGACAGACAGACACTGCCTATCAAGCAACCGGAGATCAGACAATATGTTGAAAAACTGACGTCTGAAAGAATAGAGTATGACAAACGTTTTGTTTATTACCTCTTAGGTTCCACGGGGATCTGCGTGGTTCCGCTCACTTCTTTCTTTACCTCCGTACCGGGTTTCAGGATGACCCTGCTGGATAGGGACGCGGACAAGTTTGAATACATCATGAAGACACTTGCGGAAAAGACAGTCGAATATATCGAGTCCTCACACTAAGCCTCTCCTAAAGATAGAGACATGCCGCCGCATGTCTCTATCTTCTTAAAATCCAATTCCGGAATATCATTTGATCAAGCGCCGGTGCATTTTGTGGATTGCAAGCGGGAAAAAAACGATGCAGGAGATCACAAAATAGCAGAACCCGGGCAGCAGCGACATATCGACTATGCCAAGACTCAGCGACCTCGTAAGATTTACCAGATGAGTTAATGGCAGGAGCACGGCGATGTACTGAGCCCACCCGGGCAGATTTTCGATGGGGAAGAAAGTCCCGCTGAAGAGAAACATGGGGGTGATGAATAGAAATACGGGCAGGTTGAAGAGCTCTATGTTAGCTACCATTGCAGTAAAGATCATTCCGATTGAACCAAAGGCGATGCCCCCGATAACAGCGAGCGGTATAATCAAGAGGCCTTCAGGGTAATGGATGAGGCCAAATAAACTGATGACCGCGAGCATAATTGCCGTGGCAATAACCGATTTAGTCGCTCCCCAGACTATTTCCCCGGTGATGATTTCTTCAAGCGTAAGCGGCGTTGCCATCATGGCGTCAAATGTTTTTTGATAATACATGCGCACGAAGGAGGCATAGGTATTCTCAAAAAATGCATTGTTCATGATATTGATGGCAAGCAGGGCCGGTGCAATGAAAAGCATGTAAGATATTTCGGAGCCCTGGTAATTAACATTTCCCACGAGGGCGCTCAAGCCCACTCCGAAGGCAACCAGATAGAAGAAAGGTTCGAGCAAAGGGGGAATGAAACTGATCTTCCAGTTCTGCTTGTAGACAAGCAGATTTCTCTCCCAGACCCGCAAGAAGCGCATGGATAAATGGAGCGGTAAAATTTTCCTCATTCTCTTAGCTCCCTGCCCGTTAATTTTAGGAAGACATCTTCCAGGGTCGCCATGCGCATGATGCAGCCTTCCTTGCAGTATTCGTTGCTGACCTCGCGAAAGAGGGCATTTCCATCTTCGGTATTTATGATCAACCGATGGCCCAGATCTTCATATTCCAAATTCTTTGACTGGGCGAATGCCCGCAGCGATTGGCTCGGCTCAAGCACCTCTATGATATCGTGGCCTACATATTGCTTAATGAGTTCAAGCGGCTTTCCCTCTACCAGTATGCCGCCGTGGTCCATTATGATCAGGCGATTACAAAGCCGGGACGCTTCGTCCATATTGTGGGTGGAAATCAAAATGGTAAGCCCCTTTGCTTTGAGCTCACTTAAACGCTCCCACACCTGATGGCGGGACTGGGGGTCCAGGCCCGTCGTTGGTTCGTCCAGAATTAAGAGTTCCGGCGCATTCAGCAGTGCCCTGGCCAGAACCAGACGGCGCATCATGCCTCCGGACAGTTCTGTAACCCTTGCATCTTTGCGGTGATCGAGGGCCATAAACTTAAGGAGGTTCTCGGCCTGTACCTGCGCTGCCGCCGGTGACATGTTGAAATATCGGGAAAAAATTTCTAAATTCTGTTTTACCGTAAGATCAGGATCCAGATTATTCTCCTGGTGACACACGCCAAGCCTGGACTTAATGGCCCGCGCGTTCTTTGTGACGTCAAGACCGAAGACTTCCAGGACGCCGCTCGTCATCGGTGAAAGGCCGTAGATCATCCGGATGGTTGATGTTTTCCCGGCGCCATTGGGGCCCAGCATCCCGAAACATTCTCCCGGATACACCTTGAAAGAAATATTATTGACAGCTACGAGGTTACCAAATATTTTTACCAGATTTTTCGCCTGAACGATCGGACTCATCGATACTTTTTCATGGCAATTTTCTTGCGCGATTTTCATACGGCAATCCGTTTTCTCGTGAGCTGCATTTGATCAATGTGACTTTAGCATTTGTCCTTTAAATGAATTGTCAGAATCTTCTGAATATGCTACGTATCCGGCATCTTTAATATGTTATATCAAATAAAGATTTTTCTTAAAATACAATTTAGCGAAAAATCATTCAATCATGGACACAGTCACAACGCAGGAGGAAATTAAGATGTCCGGCTTATTGGAGGAAACACTGGCGAAATACAACAGAGGGCTGGTCTTCGTATATACGGGAAACGGCAAGGGCAAAACAACGGCCGCCATGGGGCAGGCACTGCGGGCGGTGGGGCACGGGTTGAAGGTATTGGTAATTCAATTCATGAAGGGAAAGAAATATGGTGAGGTGATGGCCTGCGAGAAATTTCTTCCTGCCATAACCATTTGCCCGTGCGGTCTAGACAGTTTTGTGATGCGGGGAAACCTGGCCCCTGTTGATATCGATTTGGCGCAACAGGGGTTAAACCTTGCCAGGAAATCCCTGTCTTCCGGCGAATATAACATGGTTATCCTCGATGAAATAAATGTTGCCCTTGACTTTGGATTGGTTTCCGTAAAGGACGTGGTCGAAATGGTAAAAGGGAGAGCGGCAAATATGGACGTGGTCATGACGGGAAGATATGCCCCTCCGGAAATTATCGAGATTGCCGACACGGTCAGCGAGGTAAACGAGATTAAACATCATTACTCTACGGGGTTGAAGGAAAGGGCCGGTATAGAATACTAGTCCAGGCAAGAGGATTGCATGGGACTCAAAGAAGGATATAGGTTAATGAAAAAGACCCCGAAGGAAGAGCTCAGCAGACGTATCAGAGCGCTGCAGAGAAGCATGGAATCAGGGGATATAGACGGCGCCCTGATTGTTCAAAATGCGGATCTCTTCTATTTTACGGGAACTGTGCCGCAGGGATATCTATTTGTACCCCCTTTGGGGGAGCCGCTTTTTCTTGTGCGTAAGAATGCGGACAGTATCAGGAATGAGTCTGATTTGGATAACATCATACCTATCGGCGGTCTCAGAGAATTGCCGGGACTGCTGGCTCAACATGGCTATTCGCAAATAAAAAGACTCGGAATGGAGCTTGATGTGTTGCCGGTCGGCCTTTATCTCCGGTATCTGGATATTATGAAGCCGGCAGAGATTGTTGACATCTGGCCTTCCATTCAAACTGTCAGGGCCGTTAAGTCTGAGTATGAGATAGGGCTCATGAAGGAAGTGGCAAGCCTTTCGGACTTCATGGTCGCCACCTGCCGGAACAATCTTAAGGAAGGGCTGGCTGATATAGAGCTTGCCGTCGCGGTTGAGGCGGCGGCTCGAACGCGCGGCCATCAGGGTTACGTCCGCACCAGGGCGTTCAATCAGGAGGTTTACTGGGGTCACTTGATATCCGGACCTGATGCAGCCGATCTGAACTTCGTAGAAAGCACAACCGGGGGACATGGGCTCTCCAATGCGTTCCCGCAAGGTTCGGGATGGAGAACTATCAGGAGGCAGGAGCCGGTAATTTTTGATCTCCTGGCCGTTATCTACGGGTACGGCGTGGATCAAACGCGCACATTGAGCCTCGGGCCCCTCCCCAACAAGTTGGATGATGCCTATAAGGTGTCCTTAAATATCCACTACGAATTGGGAAAAATGATTCAACCCGGAGTATCTGTCGGCGATCTGTTTTCAAAGGCGCAGAGTATGGCTGAATCCTTTAGTTTGGGTGAACATTTCCTGGGATATGGAAATCGGCGCCTGGTATTTTGCGGACATGGAATCGGCTTGGAATTGGATGAATATCCGGTGATCGCAAAAGGGGGGAAAGCGCTCCTCGCTTCCGGCATGGTCATCGCCATCGAACCGAAGTTTAACTTTCCCGGGGAGGGGGTTGTGGGCGTTGAAGATACTTTTGTCGTCACTGATAAAGGAAGCCAGAGACTGACCAATGCCAGCTACGTTGTCGACGTTACTCAAAGGTAGCGGCCAATGATGAGACATAAGAAAATTCTCGATAACATCATCTCACTACTCAAGGAGCGAGGGGCTTCGGCCGTGGTACTGGCAAATATCGCCGACATCGTCGTTGACGAGAGGGTTCGCCTGAAGTGTCGCGTGCCCGTATGTGACACTTACAACAAGAACCTCATGTGCCCTCCCTATGTACCGTCTGTGGCGGAATTTCGCGAAGCTCTCAAGAACTATAAGCAAGCCATCCTTATTCAGATTTCCGCCGACCTGCATGAAACATATGCGAACGCCCCCACAGAGGAGGTATTTATTCCTGCCAGAAGACTTCACGAACTGGTCAATTTGGGTGAGAGAGAGGCATTTGCCGCCGGGTTTCGTTTTGCCGCCGGGTTTATCGGAGGCTGCTGTCGCTTGTGCGACGAGTGTATAGCAGCACAGGGCGGCACATCGTGCCGGTTTCCCTTCAAGGCCAGACCTTCCATGGAGGCCATGGGAATCGATGTTATAGCTACTGCGGAAAAGGCGGGCTTGCCGGTCTCCTTTCCCATAGAGAACAAGGTGACATGGACGGGACTGATTCTATTGTAAGACTTTTATGCGTATCCATGGGCTGCAAAACTTACGTAAATCTTGAGGACCGTATTTATGAAAATAAAATTCATGGGCGCGGCAAGGACGGTAACCGGTTCCTGTTACATTATTGAAACGCATGGCCATCGGTTCGCTATTGACTGCGGTATGCATCAGGGGAATGCGGAGATAGAGAAGAGAAACTGGGATGTCGATATTTATCAACCAGCTGACATAGAATTTTTTCTCATCACCCATGCCCACATAGACCATTCCGGACTTCTGCCGCGGATTGTCAAGAAGGGATTCAAGGGAAAGATCTATACAACAGCACCAACGAAGGATCTGCTGAAGATACTGCTTCTCGACAGCGCCCATATCCAGGAGATGGAGGCGCAGTGGAAAAGCAAGAAACATCTCCGCTCAGGAGAAGAAAGAATCAAGCCTCTGTATACGCAGAAGGATGCGGAGAAGGTATTTCCGATGTTCAATGCGGTTTCGTACGGCGAAGTTATTGAACCCTTCTCCGGCCTCAAAGTGACTTTCAGAGACGCAGGCCACATTCTCGGAGCTTCGCTGATCGAACTTTCGCTTGAAGAAAATGGCGCGACTGTCAAGCTGGTCTTTTCCGGCGATATAGGCCGCCCCGCCCAGCTGCTTATGGAAGATCCCACTGTTGTCGCTACAGCCGATTTCCTCTTCTTGGAGTCAACTTATGGCGACCGCAATCACAAGAACGAGGATGACAGCCTGAACGAACTGGCGGAGGCAATAGCTTACAGTTACCGCAATAGAGAGAAGGTGATTATCCCTGCATTCGCTGTGGAGAGGACCCAGGAAATGATGTATTGCCTGTATCTTCTGTCCAAAGCTGGAAGGCTTCCCCATGACATGCCAGTCTATCTGGATAGCCCTTTGGCCATTCAGGCTACGGAGATATTCCGTCGCCACACAGCTTACCTCGACGATGAGACCAGGGCATTGATCAAAAAAGGGGAAGATCCTCTGCATCTGCCGCAGTTACATTTTACTCCCACGACGGAGGAGTCTATGGCCATAAACAACATCGCAGGACCGGCGATTGTCATTTCCGCCAGCGGTATGGCCGATGCGGGGAGGATAAAGCACCATCTGCGACATAACATATGGCGGGAAGGCGCCAGCATTGTCTTTGTCGGCTTTCAGGCCGAGGGAACGACGGGTCGTAAGATCGTGGATGGTGCGAAGAAAATTCGTCTCTTTAATGATGAAGTTGCCGTAAAGGCCAGGGTCTTTACGATAAACGGATTTTCCGCCCATGCCGGTCAAAGTCAGATTCTCGACTGGTTGGGACATTTTCGAAGCCGGGATATGCAGGTCTTCCTGATACATGGGGAATATGGAGCCCAGCAGGTACTTGCAGGCTTGATTAAGGAAAGATTCGGCCTCCAGGTGATGATACCTCAATATCTGGAAGAAACTACTCTGGAGCCGGGGCGTGTGCTTGAGAGGGTGGAGTATCCGGAGAAGGCGGTCCCGCGAATTGACTGGAATTATATAATTGAAAATATCGGAGCCAGGTTTGCGCAGATTAAACAAAGAAGATCTCAGCTGGAGTCAAAGCCGTGGATGGAACAGACGGAGATCAGAGATCAGCTTCTCGATCTGGAGCGCGTCCTCGCGGAAATAAATTCTGAACTATGACGTAACCGGAAGTATGCTGCCGCTCCACTATTCAATCAGTTTGTATTGGAATCTCGCCACGACGTTCAATTGTGAAATATTATACTCACGGGGCAAGGGATCAAAAGGGGCGGCTGATCTGACAACATCGAGTGCTCCCTGGTCGAGGTAATCAGATCCAGATGATTCGATGACTAGACTTGATGTGACGTCTCCACCTTCACCTATTGAGAATTTGACCACGGCGATTCCTTCTTCTTCCCTCTCAAAGGCAGCCTGGGGATATATCCAAATGGCTTCGATTCTTTTCTTTATCCTTTTGAGGTAAGATACATATTTGATGTCAATGCTGCCAAGGTCAACAGTCTCTTCTTTTTTTACGCGGCTGCGGAGTCCTTCTTCAACCTGGTGAACGGGCTTGTCAGCCTTTTCTGCATCTTTCTCCTCAATGGCCGCCGGTTCTTTCAAGGTGACGACTAAAACATCATCCTTGCGGGCTTTCCCGCGAAAGTCTACAAGGCCAGTCATATACAACATGGCGATGTGACTGCTAAGAGATATCAGGATGGATATGACCAATATTTTTTTTGACATCATGAGGGATAGCCTCTTCTTGCCGGGATAATACGCCGATGAACCTATAAAAATCAACAATTTGTTAAAGTGTGAGGTGTGTCTTGCATCACACCTTCACGACATATGACACATGGATTCTATTGATGAAAAATTTATGACGCTCGCCCTTGAACAGGCATCCCTGGCCTTTCAAGAAGGGGAGGTTCCTGTAGGCGCCGTGATAACGCTTGGCGGCGAAATATTAGCAATGTCACACAACAGTTGCGTTTCGATGAACGATCCTTCTGCTCACGCAGAAATTCTTGCTATTCGCGAGGCAGCCAGGAGACTGGACAATTACCGCCTCATCGATACCACGCTATACGTGACACTGGAGCCATGCATAATGTGTGCGGGGGCAATCGTGCAGGCGCGGATGCAGAGAGTCGTATTTGGCGCTCGCGACGCCAAGAGCGGCGCAGTTGTCTCCCTTTACAGGCTCCTTCACGATAAGAGATTGAATCATACCGTGGAGGTAAGCGGTGGCGTTAAGAGGGATGCTTGCGCCGAAATTTTGAGTAGATTTTTTCAAGAGAAGAGGATAACATCAAAGGTCGATTCGGAATGACAATGAATCCTGCGGAGAGATACCGAAGTGGTCGTAACGGGATCGACTCGAAATCGATTTGAGGGCCAAAAGCTCTCACGGGGGTTCGAATCCCCCTCTCTCCGCCAGAAGCCGTGCATGGAGATCAGGGGTCGGAAACAGGCGGAGAGGATTCTTCCGACCCCTGATCTCTGAAAACTGATTTTTAAGCAGATGGAGAGATGCCCGAGAGGCTGAAGGGGCACGACTGGAAATCGTGTGTATACTCAAAAAGGTGTACCGGGGGTTCGAATCCCCCTCTCTCCGCCAGTCAGTCTTGGAGAATCACGTTGGCGGAAAGTTTGCCTGCAGGCCGTTTATAGGACCGTCACAGGTACCAGAGATATGATAGCCGGGTCCCGCGCAACGAAGGGTTGTAAACCCCGCCAGGTCCGGAAGGAAGCAACGGTAGCAATTGCCGACGTGTGCTGCGGGTAAGCCTGGCTATCTCAATAAGACTTGGTCTTTTCCAAGGCGAAGCCGCAGGAAAAGACCATAGTCGTAATTGATCCTGAGCAAGCGAAGCGAGCCGAAGGATCTGGTCTTAGTCTGAACGACGCTTGGCCTTTCCCAGGGAATACCGGCGGGGAAGGGCCTCATGTTTAATCGTAAGTTCCCAGGTAAGGAGCAGCGAGTGGAATATCTTGTTCTAGCCAGAAAGATGAGACCTCAAAACTTTGACGAGGTAATGGGACAAGACCATGCGGTGAAGACCTTGAGGAATGCCATTCGTCAGGGACGCATAGCCCACGCTTTCATTTTTAGCGGACCCCGCGGCGTGGGAAAGACAACAGTAGCGCGGATTTTGGCCAAAGCCCTGAATTGCGAAAAAGGGCCTTCAGAAACACCATGTAATGAATGTACCAATTGCCGGGAGATTACGGAAGGCATAGCCATGGATGTCCGTGAGATTGACGGTGCATCTAATAGAGGCATAGATGAGATAAGGGAACTCAGGGAGAATGTCAAATTTTCTCCGCTGTCATCTCGCTACAAGCTTTACATAATTGATGAAGTGCACATGTTGACCAGGGAGGCATTCAACGCCCTTCTGAAGACCCTGGAAGAGCCGCCGGCGCACGTAATCTTCGTTTTTGCCACAACGGAGATCCAAAAAATACCGGCCACTATATTATCCCGATGCCAGTGTTTTGAATTCAGAAGGATATCGCTGAGAAAGATTAAGGATAGCCTGCGACGAATCTCCGAAAAGGAAGGTGTTCAAATAAGTGAGAAGAGTCTGACATGGGTTGCCGATGCCGGCGATGGGAGCCTGAGAGACGCGCAAAGCATCTTGGACCAGATAATATCGTATGCAGGCTTCGAAATCCAGGATCAAGATGTGGAAGAGATACTGGGACTGACGGACAGACGTTTTCTTTTGCGGCTGTCCACAGCAGTGTTTGAAAGAAATGCCGGCCATTGCTTAAAAATCATTGAAGAAGGTTATTACGCCGGCCTTGATATGAAATACTTTTATCAGATGCTCATCGGTCATTTCAGGAATTTACTGCTCACCAAGATAGTTGGAAAAGATCATGACCTCTTGGATCTGGGAGCTGAAGATGTGGCCAGCCTTGCGATGCAGACAGAAAGTGTTTCGCAGGAGACTATCCGTCGACTATTGGATATATTGATGGCAGAAGAGGAAAATGTAAAAAGAAGTCAGAATCCTCGCATAAACCTTGAGACGATTCTCGTGAGAATGGCCTATCTGGAGCCGATGATACCGATCGATAAATGGCTATCCCGCATGGAAAGCCTGGAAAAGAGACTGGCTTCGGGAGGCACTGTCCAGGTTAAACCGTCTACGTATGAGTCAAGGGAAACGAATGCAGTTCCTTCCGAAGAACAGGAACTCTTCAGGGTCGCTCAGTCGGGAATGGTCGACGAAGTCCACAGGGGATATGATGCGGTCGAAGGCAAAATCATGAAAGATATCTGGGAAGACTTAAAGGGTTTTGTAAAAAAGCAGAGTTACCCGCTGTTTTCCAAGATTGAGCCCGGTGTATTTCTTGGATACGAGAACAAGCGTCTCCGCATCGGCTTCCGTAGAGGTTATATTTTTTTAGACGACATAACGGAAAAGGCTCAGAAGGAACGCCTCACGGAGATATCGAAAGCTTACTTCGGCGATGATGTTGCAGTCATAATTGAATCTTTGGACACGGAGCAATACAGCCGGCATGATAAGAATCACAATAACGTAACAAATAACAACAAGAACAATGATGCAAGGCGGGATGCCCTCAACCATCCTCTCCTGCAAAAGGTTCTGGATGTTTTTGATGGTGCTGTTGTGCGTGAAGTTACATCGAGAGGCAGTAATGACGATTCGTAAGGTGCGTTGAGGAAAAACCTTTTGCGAAAACGGTCACAACAAATGGCGAGTTTTTTGAAACTCCCCCAATAGGAGGTATTTAATTGACACACAATCTTGGAAATATCATGAAACAGGCGAAGAAGATGCAGGAAAAAATGGCCAGCATCCAGGCGGAGCTGGAAGGGAAGACCGTTGAAGCGACAGCCGGAGGAGGCATGGTAACCGTCGTAGTAAACGGAAAGTTCGAACTCCTGTCTCTCAAAGTCGATAAAGAGGTTGTCAATCCGGAAGACGTCGATATGCTGCAGGATCTTATCATGGCGGCAGTCAATGAAGGCATTCGCAAAGCCCAGGAAATGGCTACGGCAGAGATGTCTAAGATTACCGGTGGCTTCAATATCCCCGGGCTGATGTAGTGTGACTAAATATGACAGGTTACGCCCTACCTATAAAACGTTTGATCGGAGAGCTCGGGAAATTGCCGGGCATAGGAGAAAAGACAGCCACGAGATTGGCAACATTTATCCTGCGCGCATCAGAGGAAGACGCAAGAAGACTTGCACAGAGCATATTGGAGGTGAAGCAGAAGATACGCTTCTGCTCCGTGTGCTTCAATCTCGCCGAGGGGAGTCTCTGCGAAATCTGCATGGACCATTCACGGGACAAGAACCTCATATGTGTTGTCGAAGAGCCCGACTCTCTCATTGCGATAGAAGAAAGCGGTAGCTTTAGAGGAACCTATCACGTACTCCATGGAGCGCTTTCACCGCTTGACGGCATCGGACCGGGTCATCTGAGATTACAGGAACTCTTGAAAAGGATAGCGGAAAATGGAGCGGAAGAGATAATTGTGGCAACAAATCCAAGCGTCCAGGGCGAAGCAACGGCCCTTCTCATTAACAAGTCTGTCAAACCTCTGGGCATCAGGGTAACCAGGATCGCCCTCGGTGTGCCGGTCGGCGGAGATCTTAAGTACATGGACAGGATGACGCTGTCTAAGTCCATGGAATACCGCAGAGGTCTCTGAAAACCTTTATCAGAGATTCAGCAAATAAATAATTGACAAAAAAATACTTGACAGGGAGGGAATTTTGTAATAGGTAGCCGGACGTCATTTCAGTTCAACGTTAGTTCATCATCTTTAACAATTTCTACATCAATCCAATCTGGGAGATTTTCCAATGATAGAAGTAAGATGGCATGGAAGAGGCGGTCAGGGAGCGGTCACATCGGTTGAGTTACTGGCGCTGGCTGCCATCGAAGAGGGGAAGTATGCTCAGGGGTTTCCGAGCTTCGGTCCGGAAAGAAGAGGAGCGCCGGTTGCGGCGTTTAACCGTATTGATGACCATCACATCAGGGTGAGGTCTGGCGTCTACAATCCGGACATAGTGGTCGTCTTAGATGAAAGTCTTGTCGGTCTGGTAAATGTTGCTGACGGGTTGAAACTGGACGGAACACTTATTGTAAATACGGCAAAGTCTGCGCAGGAAATTTCGGAAATAACAAAATTCAAGGGCAAGATTGCGACAGTCGACGGATCGTCAATAGCCTGGAAAGAACTGGGAGTGCCGATTACGAACACGACTATGCTCGGAGCCCTGATTAAGGTGCTTGAAAAGGTCAAGTTAGATTCAGCAAAGGGTCCGGTTGAGCACAGATTTGGCAGGATAGCCAATAAGAACCTTGCAGCCATGAAAAGGGCTTATGACGAGGTCAAAATCAGCACAGTAAACTAAACATTTGAGGTATCATAATGACAAAGGCAAAAAAGAAATGGCCAGAAACCTGGCAAGAATGTACACCGGGATTGATGGTATTCGAGCCTGCGAGCGCCAGGTCGTTCAAAACCGGAAGTTGGAGGGCTCAAAAGCCCATCTGGGATAATACAAAATGTATTAAATGCGGCGTCTGTTATTTGTTCTGTCCTGAAGGCTGCATTTCAGAAGACGCAGAAGGGTTTTTCATGGCAGATCTAGATTACTGTAAGGGCTGCGGCATTTGCTATCACGAATGCTGGCCCCGCGCCATCAAGATGATAGAGGAATGAGGAGGGGTAGGCTATGTCTAAACGAATTGGAATGGAAATCGCTCTTGCCGTGGCTGAAGCGGCCGCATTGTGCAGGCCCGATGTAATCGCGGCTTATCCCATTACGCCGAACACTCATATACCGGAGCATCTGGCGGAAATCGTGGCGGAGGGTCATCTTGACTGTGAATATCTGCCAGTAGAATCCGAGCATTCCGCTCTGAGCGCCTGTGCAGGTGCATCGGCGGCAGGGGCGCGCGTTTACACGGCAACGAGTTCACAGGGTCTTCTCTATATGTATGAGATCGTTCCTATCATACCGGCTATGAGGCTTCCTATTGTTATGGCTCTCGGCAACAGGGCGATATCAGGTCCCATCAATATCTGGAACGATCACAGCGACATCATGTGCGTAAGGGACCTCGGCTGGATTGCACTATTTGCAGCCAACGGTCAGGAAGCGGTCGATATGACGATCCAGGCCTTCAAAATTGCCGAGGATCATGATGTTATGTTGCCGATACTCTGTAATCTGGATGGCTTCCAGCTTACCCATGTGGTGGAGGTGATGCTGATGCCGGATCAGGAGGAAGTAGATAAGTTCCTCCCGCCGCGCAAGCCTTACGGCGCTGTGCATCCCGATAATATCGTTTCCATGGGAACTCTGGGTCTGCCGGAGATATATACCGAGGCCCGCATGGCCAATAACGAGGCCCTCCTCAACTCCAAGAAGACCATCCTTAAAGTATGGAAAGAATGGGAGCAGATGTTCGGCCGGAAATATGAGCCCATCTCATCATATAAAACAGAAGGTGCCGATGTGGTAATGCTAACCGTTGGATCCATGGGTGAGACTTGCTCAATAGCAGTTGATCAGTTGCGCAGTGAAGGCTTCAAGGCCGGCATGCTGAACCTGAAGCTCTGGAGGCCCTTCCCGGTAGAGGAACTTAAGGCTGCTGTAAAGGGTGTCAAGGTACTGATCGTCACAGACAGGACCATTATGATGGGAGGCGATGTAGCCCCTGTTTGTGCAGAGGTGAAATCTGCACTGTATGACGAGGCGGTTCGTCCTGCCATTGTCAACGAAATCATCGGCCTCGGCGGGCGAGATGTACGTGTGGAAGATTTTATCAAGATATTCAAAAAGGCAGCTACGGCTGATAAGGTTAAACCCGAAAGATCATTTGAAATTTATGGAGTGAGGACATCATGAAGGGAATCGTAGAAAACTTTGATTTATATGCACCAAAGCTGGTCGATAAAGAGGAATATTTCAGCTCAGGGCACCGCGCCTGTCAGGGGTGCGGGGAAGCCCTTGCCATCCGTCTGATGTGCAAGGCCTTGGGTAAGGATACGGTAATGACCAATGCTACAGGCTGCATGGAGGTTATATCAACCCTTTATCCGACGACGGCGTGGAAACTGCCGTGGGTCCATGTGGCGTTTCCTAATTCCGCTGCCGTGGGAGCCGGTGTTTCATCGGCCCTGAAGGTTCTCCGGCGCAAAGGAAAGATCGCGGACAGATATGTCAAGACTGTCTCCATCGGAGGAGACGGCGGGTCTGTCGATATCGGCTTTCAGGCCATTTCCGGAGCCATGGAGAGAGGCCACGATATGATCTATATCTGCTTTGATAACGAGGCCTACATGAACACAGGTATCCAGCGCTCCGGCGGCACGCCTTACGGGGCTTCGACAACCACGGCCCCTGCCGGTGCGGCCAGCGTGGGAAACAAGACCTGGAAGAAGAATATGCCCGCGATCATGGTAGCCCATAACGTTCCCTATGTCGCAACGGCCTGCCACAGCTATCCCTTCGATTTCATGAATAAGGTAAAAAAAGCGAGAAAAGTGAATGGTCCTGCTTACATCCACTGTCTGGCGGTATGTCCCACGGGATGGCGGTCAAGCTCGGATACGTGCATTAAGTTGGGACGTCTTGCCGTAGAGACAGGAATCTTCCCTCTTTATGAAGTCGAAAATGGAAAGTATAACATGACGATCGATATGCCGAAAAAGCTCCGGCCTGTGGATGATTATTTAAAGCTTCAGGGACGGTTCCGGCATCTCTCTCCGGATGAGCGCAAGACATTCCAGGAATTGGCCATGCTGGAATACAATAAGATATTGAACAATGTTAAGTGTTCGAAGTCTTGGACGGATTTAAAAGGTTAAGGTGCTAATTATAGAGGACAAGGTGATTGGAATATGAAGAAAGCTGCTGCGAAGAAAGCTGTGAAGAAAGCGACGGCCAAGAAGCCATCGGTTAAAGAACATCATAAAGAAGTATGATGGCGATAAGACGGCAATGATAGCCATCCTTCAGGATGTGCAGGAAGAATTCAGATATCTACCTAAGGATGCACTTTCCTCAATCAGTAAGCAGATGGAGGTGCCCCTCACCAGGATTTATGAGATTGCAACATTTTACAACGCCTTCAGTCTCAAACCTCGGGGCAGGAACCTGATAGAGGTGTGTGCCGGGACGGCATGCCATGTTCAGGGGGCGGCCAATCTGATGGACAGGATGGAGAGAGATCTGAAGATTTGTTGTGGCGAAACAACGAAGGATAAAAAGTTTACCCTCGAAGAGGTCAGATGTCTCGGATGTTGCAGTCTGGCCCCTGTTGCGCGGATAAGCGGTAACATTCATCCTAACTTAACTCAGGACCAAATTCCGAAGGTTTTGGCAAATTATAAATAATAGGGGTGGAAAAGTGAGTAAGATCAATACACTTGAAGATTTAAACAAGGCAGCGAAAAGAGGGCTGGAATCTATCATCCCACCAAAGACGAAAATCATGGTCGGAATGGCGACGAGTGGGATTGCCTCGGGGGCCCAGGAGGTCTACAATGCCCTGGAGGCGGAGATACAGAAACGGAAGCTGGATTTTGTCCTCAGCAAAACGGGAGCTATGGGGATGGATTGCATAGAGCCCCTTGTGGATGTCCTGCAGCCGAACAAGCCACGTCTGGCATACAGCAAGATGACCGCGAAGAAGGTGCCGGAAGTCATCGACCAGATTGTAAAAGGCGCCGTGAACGGCAACAAACCCACTTACAGAATGGACGAGGAAGACTTCATCTGTCTGAATGAAAAGAAGCCTTATTTCAAGGGTGCCGTTCCGAAAGATCTGGCGGATGTTCCTAAGATAGGGGATGTCAAATTCTACAAGAAGCAGTTGAAGCTGGCCACCAGAAACTGCGGGATGATCAACTATGAAAGCATAGATGAATACATCGCCAAGGGCGGTTACTTCAGCCTCCTTAAGGCCCTCACCAAGATGAAACCGGATGAGATCATTGAAGAGATCATTGCTTCAGGTTTGAGAGGCCGTGGAGGAGGAGGGTTCCCCGCTGGTATCAAGTGGCAGACCTGCAGACGCGCTCATGGAGACATTAAATACGTGATCTGCAACGGCGATGAAGGAGACCCCGGCGCTTACATGGATAGAAGCGTTATGGAAGGTGATCCCCACAGTGTCATCGAAGGAATGATTATTGGCGCATACGCCATTGGTTCCAGTCAAGGATTTATGTATGTCAGAAACGAGTATCCCCTGGCCGTCGCCAATCTGCAGCGGGCAATTGACCAGGCGAGAGAGTATGGTTTACTCGGGAAAAATATTCTCAATAAAGGTTTTGATTTTGACCTGAAAATAGGCAAGGGCGCAGGCGCATTCGTTTGCGGTGAATCAACGGCCTTGATGACTTCTCTGGAAGGCAAAGCCGGCGAGCCGAGAGCAAAATACATTCATACTGTTGAGCATGGACTGTGGGACAGGCCTTCCAATCTGAATAATGTGGAGACTTGGGCCAATGTTCCCGCCATTATCAGCAGGGGCGCGAAGTGGTTCTCCAGCATAGGCTGTAAGAATAATTCAGGAACGAAAGTCTTTTCCGTCGTCGGGAAGATCAATAATATCGGTTTGGTTGAGGTGCCCATGGGGATACCTCTGAGAGATATCATATACGAAATCGGAGGCGGGATTCCCGGCGGCAAGAAGTACAAAGCGGTTCAGACCGGCGGTCCTTCCGGCGGATGCTTGCCCAATAGTCTGATAGATATTCCCGTAGATTTTGATTCTCTGTGGGAGGCCGGCTCCATGATGGGTTCCGGTGGTATGATCGTCATGGATGAGAGCACCTGCATGGTCGATATCGCGAGGTATTTCATCGATTTCCTCGAATTTGAATCCTGCGGCAAGTGTGTTCCATGCCGGGAAGGGGTTCACAGGATGAATGAAATCCTGCAAGACATCTGTGAGGGCAAGGGAAAGAAGGGTGACGTTGAACTTCTGGAGTCAATGTCCCAGGGTATCGTCGATGGTGCCTTGTGCGCCCTTGGCAGCACGGCCGCGAACCCGGTTTTGAGTACCCTGAAGTATTTCCGCGATGAGTATGTCGCGCATGTGCGGGACAAGAAATGTCCTGCCGGTGTCTGTAAGGCGCTGATCAGTTTCAAGATCAATGCAAAGAAATGCACGGGATGCGGCGTTTGCGCCAAGAAGTGTCCTACCGTTTGCATAACTGGTCAAAAGAAGAAGCCACATGTGATTGATCAAACAGTGTGTATCAGGTGCGGTGTCTGTAGGGAAAGCTGTAAATTTGAAGCAATAAGCATAGAATGAAGGTAGGGGAAATGGTAAACTTTATCATAGATGGTAAGAAGGTTGAGGCTAAGGAAGGTGCAACGGTACTTCAGGTTGCCCGCAATAATGGCATAGTTATTCCGACCCTGTGCTGCCATGAGTCAGTTGCTCCATCAGGAGCATGCCGCCTCTGTGTAGTTGAGGTGAAGAAAGGCAAGAGAACGAGGATCGTGACGTCATGCCTGTATCCCGTAGATGAAGGTATTGTTGTTGAAACGAAAAGCGAAAGGGTCATGAATGTCCGGCGTCTAGTTTTGCAGCTTCTTATGGCAAGGTGTCCTGAGTCCGATGTGCTTAAGGATATGGCTAAAGAGATGGGCATTGAACCACAACCCGCCTTTCATCCTGAAACAGACAAAGGGAAGTGCGTACTATGCAGACTTTGCGTTAAGGCCTGTGAAGACGTCGTCGGTGTGAGTGCCATTGGCTTGTCCGGCAGAGGCAAGGACAAGAAAGTTGGCCCCCCATTCGTCGAGGATTCCAAGACATGTATCGGATGCGGTGCGTGCGTGTATATCTGCCCGACGGAGCATATCGTAATGGAGGCAAAGGACGGCAAGCGGAAAATATGGGGACGTACCTTTAAGATGCAGGCTTGCGAGAAATGTGGCAGGTATTTTGCCCCGATTGACCAGCTGAAGTATATAAGCCAGAAGACTGGCACTCCCTTGAAGGAGCTCGGCGTCTGCATGAGCTGCAAATAAGGAGCACAATTGAGAATGCCTATATAGGCGAGTTTTTGATGCGGTGGCAAAGTCAGAAATGATTGAAGCCCTGGTGATTTTTTTCACCGGGGCTTTTTTTGTTCATGCGTCTCCTCACGGCATTTGTCACTGCTCCTTGCGTCCTTGAGTCGAATGGTATTGACATACTCGATGAGCCACTTTATATTTTCTTTAGAAAGATGAAGTTTCTTGCATATATTGATCACAAGGCTGCGGAAGGGGGAACGATAGATGGCCGAAAAGATAGACAGGATAACTGTCGATATGAATGCGGACCGGCTGCCCGAGGATCTTAAGAGGTATAAGGCAAAGGCAATGGAATTGGGTGCCACCCGAGCCACAATTGTAAACGTAAAAGAGATTCCCGTGGATGAAAGAATTGTGCTGAAATGTCAGATACCGCGGTGTTTTGGATACGGGACCAGTGTGCACTGTCCGCCCCACACATTGAAACCGGCAGAGCTGCGTGATCTGTTAAAAGGGTTCCAGTGGGCAGTCTTTTTTTCCGTCGATGTTCCGCCGGAGGTTATAGTGAGAGACAGGGCCACGATAAAAGAAAGAGAGGCGGCATATCGGAAAATCTTTGAAATCGTGGGTGAGATCGAATCCATGGCCTTTTACGATGGCCACTATCTGGCCTTCGGCTTTGCAGCCGGTTCCTGCCGGCATACGTTCTGCAGCCAGCAGGAGAGCTGCCAGGCCATGGAGGGGAAGAGGTGCAGGATATCTCTTCGCTCGCGGCCTTCCATGGAAGCCGTAGGCATTGATGTTTATAAAATGGCCGCTGCAAGCGGGTGGGACATCTACCCTATAGGCAGTAACGCCAAACCGGAAGAGATATGCAAAGGCACTCTTGCAGGGATCATCATCATACAATGAGAATCTTCCCGCTCTTGACGCTATAACCATCCCGCTCAGTTGAAGCCAAAAGATCAAGGGGTCTGCCTGATGCTTGAGCAAAAAATATCCGACTCCAAGTTGACGGTCATCAGAACTTCAAAAAATAATTCCGGAAAAATATATGACCTTGAAAGGCGCATATTCAGGGCGAATGAATGCTTCTCGCGATCGCAACTGCGATATCTCAAGTCTTCACCTAATGCCTCCTTTTTTCTTCTTCGCGATAAGAACTCTTACGTCGGATTCGGTATCACCCTGAGGGACAAGTTGAGAAATGGTAAATATAAGGGAAGAATCTATTCTATTGGTGTACTTCCCGCATACAGAAGCACGGGCGCCGGCAAGTTCTTACTGGATTCGATGGAAAGAAACCTGATCGAATCGAATGTCTTATTTATCGTTTTAGAGACGCTGAAAGGTAAAGGTGGAGCGGAACATTTTTTTGCGAAGCAAGGTTACGTGGAATCGAAATTTCTTCCCAATTATTATCCTTACGGCGATGCTGTACGCATGAGAAAAGATGTTACAACAGGGTGATTGAGTGCAATGCAAATAAAAGGTTGGAGGAATGTGTTTCTTTATTGTTCCTGAGATATGTATCTCCAGACATCCACATCATCACCGGACTTTTTCCGGAGCTTTTCCGCTGCCGTCCGGACGATGATCTTCGCCACATCGGCCGGGTCTGCCCCCTGATAATCCGTCATTCTCGTCGCCGTCAACCCGGGGTTGACGCAATAGACCCTCACCCTGTCGGGAAGTTCCAGGGCAAGGGCCCGGGTGAAACCCCTCACACCCCACTTCGTCGCGCAGTATACTGTGAGATCAGGCAGCACTTCCTTTGCAAGCCCGCTTGCGATATTGACGATCACCGCTTCTTTCTGCCTGTGAAGGAGGGGTAGGAATGATCGCGTGGTGTTGATCAGCCCGAGCAAATTTACGCCAACTTGATTTGCCGTTTCTTCAGCCGATTGTTCGATAAGGGGTTTTTCCGCCAGCACGCCGGCAACATTGATCAGAATGTCAAGGCGGGAAAATCTATCTGTCTGTAACCGATTTTACGAGACGCCTGACGGAGCCGTCATTGCGGACATCCAGGCGATAGAGGGCGGCCTTGCCATGCTTCAGGCATTCTTTGAGGACTTCTTCTCCGGCTGCCCTGCCCTTGAAATATGTCAATATGAGCCTGCACCTTTCCCGGGCAAGCTGGAGGGCGGTCTCTCTGCCTATACCCGAACTTGAACCCGTGACAAGAATGCTTTTATCTTCCAGATTCATTGGTATTCCTCCCGGAGCAAAAACTCTCAGTGCCTCGCAGCTTTTCCGTCTTCTTTTCTTTCCGTTGCGCAATAAATGCCGCCTTCTTCGAGTCCGCCCGTGAAACAGTTGTTGCACGAAATGCACCTGGTGGGTCTCCTGTCGCCCTGCAGCCAGCGATTTGCGAGCCCCGGTTCCCAGATGAGAGGCCTGGCCAGGGCGATGTAATCCATGCCATCATCCTGGATGGCTTTCTCGACAACTTCATAAGATCTGAATCCACCCACTACGATTAGCGGGCAATCCACTGCCTTCTTGATTCGGCGGGCCATCTCAAGATTATAAGCCTCTCTCTCCGGTTTTGTTATTTTGGTTCGCACCGGGCTTTTTCCACCGGAAGATGGCGTGCCGGCAGATACTTCTATGGCATCGATGCCCGCTTCGAAGAGTCTCCTGGCAGAGTAGATCGCGTCCTCAATTTCGAGACCACCTTTGATGAAATCTGCGGCGTTGAGCTTGATGAGCAAAGGATAATCCGCGCCGACTCTCTCCCTAACCTGTCGATAGACTTCGAGGGGAAACCGCGCCCGATTATCAATGCCGCCGCCATATTCGTCGCTGCGGCGGTTGGTGAGAGGAGAAAGGAACTGGTTGAGCAGAAAGCCGTGGGCCCCATGCAGTTGCACGGCATCGAATCCCCACGCCTGTGCGCGCTGCGCCGCATTTCCGAATGCCGCAGCGATCTTGTTGATTTCGTCTCTTGTGAGTTCCGCAGGGATCTCCGGAAACTGCTCAACCTTAACTGCTGAAGGGGCAAAGGGCTTGCGGCCGGCGGTCTTTGCATCTGTCTGGCCGCCGCCATGGACTACCTGGACTGCTATCCTTCCCCCCTCATCGTGTACAGCCTTTGCCATTCGCTTGAATGAATCCGCAAAGGCGTCGGTATGGATACCCATCTGGCCGGGCAAACTCTTGCCGTCCGGCCGTACATACGCATAGCTCGTGATGATGAGGCCTATGCCTCCTCGTGCCAGGTCGCGATATAAGGTGATGAGCTTTTCTCCCGGCCTGCCATCCTGATCGCACATCCCCTCCCATGTAGCGGATCTTATCAGCCTGTTGCGCATTGTCATGCCATTAATTTCCGTTTCTTCGAATATCGCGGCCATCTTTCCTCCTCAGCGGGCTTTCCTTAAGATGCAGTATCGGGTATAACGAACGACCTGACTGATCCGTTGCCTCATCAATCACTTTTTAAAATATACATGAACCGGACTATTTTAGGAAGAACAACTTGCGGTAATCTGCATGTCATGTAGCTTTCTTCGTGGAGGTAGAAATGCACTCCGTTCGCATCGAATGAAAAATCCATTTTACGACAGCAGGGGCATAAGAATTCTTCTTTAAAAAGAGATTGACAAGAACCTCTTCCTGCTATAGTTGTATATACAACTACCCCGGAATAATATCCTATGAAGAGAGTTAACGAAAGATTATCGCCTATAAGGAGTATGTCGCAGCAGTGCATTGCCGTGCGGATACGGCTGCTCAGCCGCATGGTAACTAACATCTATGACTCCGCATTGAGCCCGTTCGGTGTCAAGCTCAATCAGATAAGCATACTGGTCTTCGTCCATCTGACTGGAGAGGTTGGATATGATGCCTTGTGCAAGCGGCTGAAGATGGAAAAATCAACAGCCAGCAGAAATATAGAGCGCATGAAAAAAAAGGGGTGGCTTGATATCGTTTCTGCCGAGGGAGAAAAGAGGAAATTCTTAAAGATCACCTCTAAAGGAGAGGTGCTCTTGGGAAAGGTGCATGGAGTATGGGAAGACGCGCAAAAAAAGGCCCTAGATCTGCTTGGAGAAGAAGGGGCGGAAGTCCTCTGCGGTATCGCAAACGGAATCTGGAAAAAAGATAGGGAACGATAAGAACTCTAGCGAAATAATTGTGTATATGAAGAGGAGGAAGAACATGAAAAAAAGAATTAAAGAATTTGCGTTAAGCCTTGGGATTGACGACGTGGGAGTAGCGGCTGCTGCTGATTATCGGAGTCCCCGCTCGCCGAAGCTCGAAACCATTTTTCCCGGTGTAAAATCGATCGTTGTCATGGCCTACAAAGAACCTTCAAGCTGCGAGAGCGCTAATATGCAGGTGGCCATGAGCGGCAGAATGGATGTGATGGAATTTTCGCGGTCGTGCAACTACAGAATGAGCCGTTTTATCGAGAGGGAATTTGGCGCGACGGCGATGGCCGCCCCTGCTTCCTATCCCCTGGAGATGAGCATGGAGACCATGGGTGCAATCGGTGATGTCTCCCTTCGGCATGCGGCGATTGCGGCTGGTCTGGGGGCCTTCGGCAGGCATAACCTCGTCATCCATCCTAAACTCGGTACGCGCGTGATCTTCACGGCGATACTGACCGATTTGGAGATCGCATCCGATGCCCCGTGCAAAGAAGAGCTTTGCATTAACTGCGATCTCTGTGTCGAGCAATGCCCGGCCGGGGCTCTCGATGAAGTAAACAGGACGGACGTGGCAAAATGCCTCCGCAACTCGCAGCCGTACGGCATAGGCAACAGTATCCGCTTCTGGTCAAAATTCGCTGACGGCACGCCTGAGGAAAAGAAAAAGATGGTCAAAGGGGTGGATTTCTGGCGCATGTATCAGGCCGGGTTCATCGGTTTCCAATATTTCTGCTGGAACTGTATGAAGTCCTGTCCGGTGGGGCAGAAAGATGAGAAAGCATCAATACAAAAGTAGCGTCTGCAATGTCATCCGCGTGCGGGCAGGATCGAGCCATCGCAGACGACTATAGACGCAGTTATCATCAGAAGATGTTGGGCTTGGAACGGGCATACCGAGCCGTGAGGAAAAGATTATATCCGTCCGCAGGCAGCGATACAAGACGGCCCCCCGGAGGGTTCTAAGATTTGCCAAATAGTCTTTCCGCTGCTGCCTGAGCTTCCCCGTATACCTTCCTCAGGGGGATGCTCATTCTTGCTGCGATCTGCCGGCAGTCTTCGTATTCCGGAGATAAAATCATTTTTTCGGTGTCTATTTGACTTATCTTTACCCTTACTGGTCCGAATAACGTCTCCACAGTGATCAGCTTTCTGGGGAGCTTTCGCCTCTCCAGACGCTGAAATCTGACCCCCAAAGATGTGGTTTCTGCGAAGATTATGGCAATGGTCTCATCCAGTTTATCCGGTGTAATCAAGATGCTGAGCAGCGTACCCGGCCTATTCTTCTTCATGAATATGGGCGTCATGAAGGCGTCAAGGGCGCCTCTTTCCAGGAGTCTTTCCATGGTGTAGCCGACGATCTCGGGATTCATGTCGTCAATATTAGTTTCGATGAGGATGACATCGTCTTTCTCATATTCCTGCTTAACTCCCGCCTCACCTATCCAGACCCGAAGCAGGTTAGGTGTTTTCAAATCCCTGCTCCCGGCACCGTAGCCGATGTGTTCAATTTTCATCTCCGGAATGGTGCCGAAGCTTTGCACCACATGCTTGAGAATCGCTATCCCTGTCGGTGTGACAAGCTCTTTCTCGCTACTGCTTGCATATACGGGTATGCCCTTAAGCAACTCCAGGGTGGCAGGCGCGGGAAGGGGCAGGACGCCATGGTTGCATTCAACGAATCCTGTCCCCACGGGAATCTTCGAGGCGTACACGGTTTCGATGTCCATCATCTTCATGACTATGAGGGACCCAACGATGTCAACAATGGAATCCAATCCACCGATCTCATGAAAATGAACGTCTCCGGGATTGGTGTTGTGGATCTTTGCCTCGACCTCTGCAAGTTCGCGAAATATTGATTTGGCGCCCGACTTGATGTCATCTGGCAGGTTGCTGTCATCCATGATCCTTTCAATATCCGTCAGATGCCTCTCAGCATGGCTGCGATCCTGATTGACAAAGAACCTGGTTCCCGAGAGACCTCCCCTGGTTGTCTTTTCGGCCTTCAGGGTGAATCCGGATATATTCAGTTTTCCCAGTTCTGATTCAAGCATGTGCAAATCGGCACCGGCGTCAATCAGCGCTCCGAGTATCATATCTCCGCTGACGCCTGAGAAACAATCGAAATAGGCTATCCTCATTTTTCCACACCCATATGGTTTATAAGACTCGCAAAGTATCCAGCCCCGAATCCGTTATCGATGTTCACAGTCACCGAGCCTGGCGAACAGCAGTTGAGCATGGACAGCAGCGCGGCCAGACCTTCGAAGCTGGCGCCGTAGCCGACACTGGTCGGGACCGAGATCACAGGGCTGTCGACAAGTCCGCCAATTATGCTTGCCAGCGCCCCTTCCATGCCGGCGACCACTATTATGACGCTGGCATTGAACAGTTGTTCCCTGCTGTCAAAAAGTCTGTGCACCCCGGCAACACCGATGTCGTAGACCCTATCGACGGCATTTCCCATGATTTCTGCCGTAACTGCCGCCTCCTCCGCAATCGGCACATCGGAGGTCCCGGCGGTGACCACGAGGATTGTTCCGGCGGATTTCTTCCTTCTTTTTTTTCCAACCAGGACGATTTTGGCCGTTTCAAAATAGACTGCGTCCCTCCTAATCTTCCTGATAATCTTAAAAACCGCCTTATCGGCTTTGGTTGCCATGATAAATTTCGTTTCCGGTGCGAGGCTTTCTACAATCCTCCTGATTTGATCGATGGTTTTTCCCTGGCACAATATCACTTCCGGGAAACCCCTCCGCAAGTCCCTGTGAGTATCGATCTTGGCGTCGCCCAAGTCCTGATAGGGAAAAGACCTCAGGGCCCTCAGCGCATCATCAATCCCTATTTTTCCGGTTCTAACGTTTTCTAAGAGTTTCTTGATTTCTTCCCTGTCCATATTCAGCCCTGTTCCTTCAAGGGTTCATTCATGCTTCCCATCCTGTATCCCTGAATATCCAGAGCGACATATGCATATCCCAGCGCCTTAAATTTTTTCACAATCTGGTTCGATATCTCCTCATCGAGAAATATGGGCATGTCTGCGCGCAGCACTTCAATTCTGGCAATGCTGCCGTGGTCCCTGACCCTTAATTGACGGATTCCTAAACCCGCCAGGAACTCTTCCGCGCGGCCGACACGCAAGAGCTTCTCTTTCGTGATTTGGGCGCCGTATGGAAACCTCGTTGATAGACAGGGCAGGGGGGGCTTGTCCCATGTAGGGAGATCCATCTCCCTCGATAGGTTTCTGATGTCTTCTTTTGTGAAACCTGCCTCCTTAAGCGGACTCCTGACCCCGAACTCCGCAACCGCTCTCATTCCCGGGCGGAAATCTCTCTCATCGTCACACGTTGAACCATCTACAATAGAGTTCAAACCGTGACTCGCGAGCAGACCCTTGAGCTTGGTAAAAAGCTCTTTCTTGCAATAGTAGCATCTGTCCGGGGGATTGGATGAAAAATTCGGATCGATAAGTTCATCCGTATGCACAAAAATGTGCTGTGCCCCGATTGCTTCTGCGTTCCTCTTGGCATCCCGGAGTTCTTGTGCTGTGTATATTTCCGAGCTTGCTGTGACGGCTAAGGCCTTATCGCCTAAGACGTTTACGGCAATCTTCATCAGGAAGGTGCTGTCCGTGCCCCCGGAATAGGCAATAAGCACGCTCTGCATATCGCTCAGTATCTTTTCCAGTGATTTCAGTTTTGATGAGAGCTGTCTCATGATCTACGGCCGTAATAATGGTTGTTTTGATGTAGGTAATAACATCTATCATCTTAGGCGACAAGTTGTCAACATGTTGACATTCCAGAGAGAAATATTTCTTTGACAGATCTGTGCTGGTGAAGTATTTTTATGAAAATGGGCCGGGATCGGCCAATAAGGGGATCGGAGGAAATATTATGAAAAGAAAAGCAGCATGCCGGCTCGTAGTTATCATGCTTCTTTTTGCCGGCGTAAGTTCTTTGACAGCGGCAAGTTCTCCGCCTATTGTGGGTGGAACACTGCCGGACATAACGCTGCCCGCACCAAAAGATTCTGTGGGGAAAAACTATCTTGATCTTGGCTTCTTCGGATTCGGTACTTTCAAGATCCCGGATATTAAGGCCAAAGTGGTTATTATCGAAATTTTCAGCATGTACTGCCCCTATTGCCAGCGGGAAGCGCCGAATGTAAATCAGTTGTATGCGAAGATTGAACAAGATGCAGCTCTCAAGGGAAAGATCAAGATCATCGGTATCGGTGCGGGAAATACATCCTATGAAGTTGGAACATTCAAAAATAAATACAACGTGCCGTTTCCCCTTTTTGCCGATGGTGATTATGTCATTCATAAAATGGTCGGGGAAGTGAGGACGCCGTACTTTATCGGCGTGAAACTAAATCCTGACGGCACTAATCGGGTGATTTATTCCAAACTCGGTGCCCTTGGCGGAGTTGATGATTTCCTCTCCACGTTGATTAAATTGTCCGAACTACAATAGGAGGGCTGATATGAAAAGACATGGCCGACATTTTCTCTTTGTCTTACTAACAGGTATGAGTCTGCTGATTTTAGTTTATGCGTCGATGTCTGAGGCAGCATTCGGTCTTTCTGATGCGTTTAAAAATAATATCTACAACCCCGGCTTGCTCAAGCCTACTGATAGCGTTTTGAAGCTGAAGGTAGGAGATCGTGCCCCTAATTTTACCCTGAAAGCAGTATCGGGGGAGACCGTGACTTTAAGACAGTACCGGGGCAAGAAGAATGTTGTCATATCCTTTGTACCAGCAGCATGGACACCCGTCTGCTCAGACCAATGGCCGGGCTATAATATCGTAAAAGACATATTCGATAAGCACGACGCCATATTGCTCGGCATCTCCGTGGATAACATCCCCACTTTGTTTTCGTGGACAAACCAGATGGGCAATCTGTGGTTCCCCGTGCTCTCAGATTTCTGGCCGCACGGAAAGGTTGCATCAATGTATGGGGTATTGCGCGCCGACGGGGTAGCGGAGCGAGCGCTGATCGTCATCGATAAGAAAGGAATAATACGCTATATCGATGTTCACGACATTAACAAGAGACCACCGCTTGAAGATCTCGTAAAGGAACTGGAAAAGCTAAAATAAATACCGCCTCACGTCTGCAAAATTATCATACTGGCCCCGTCACCGCCTTTTCCCGTAGGCTGCAGCCGGGCTCCGGCATGGCAAATATGAAGCCCTCGCCTTACGTCCAACTCATATCTTGACAAAGACCTCAAATTGTGTTACAAAAAACAGAAAAATAGCACGGTGGGATCCGATGTCAGAGTTAGTGAGATTCGGGGTGTCGTTGGAGAAGGCTTTGCTCAACAAATTCGACACGCTCATCAAGGAAAAAAAATACACCAATCGCTCAGAAGCATTGCGGGATTTGATAAGGCAGGAGCTTGTCCAAAAACAGTGGCAGGAAGGCCAGGAGGTTGCAGGCGCCATAACGCTCGTCTATGACCATCACAAAAAAGATCTTTTAGGCAAGGTTACGGAAAAACAGCACGACTTTCAAGAAGTTATTATCTCTACCCAGCATGTACATCTGGATCATCATAACTGTCTTGAAATCATAGCAGTAAGGGGTCGCGCTCGGGATATCCAGAGGTTGGCGAACACGCTGAAGGCGATAAAAGGCGTGCGGAACGGAACCCTCACCATATCAAGCTCGGGAAGAGAGGCATAAGCCGGCCCGTATTATTTTTTTTCCGCATGCGTGGCACGAAATTACATTTAATAGCACAGTAAGGCTCTAGTGGTTAGTATGCATATTCCCGACGGTTATCTCAGTCCCCAGACATATATTCCCCTTTACGGAGTGACCATAGTAGTCTGGAGGATAGCGCTGAAGAAGATTAAGAAGGATCTCTCCTCCAGACATATTCCTTACCTTGCCATGGCCGCCGCATTCTCCTTCCTCGTTCAGATGTTCAATATTCCTATTCCGGGAGGGACGACGGGACATGCGGTCGGTGCGGGCATTATCGCCTTGCTCCTGGGTCCCTGGACGGCGGTTATTGCCGTCTCTGTGGTCTTGATAATACAGGCGTTTGTTTTTGGCGACGGTGGCATCACGGCCATAGGCGCCAACTGTCTTAATATGGCCATAGTCATGCCTTTCGTTGCCTATTGGACATTCAATTTGCTGGGAGGATTATCGCAGAATACATTGAGGGTGACCGTGGCTGCTTTCTTCTCAGGTTATGTCGGCCTTACTGCTGCCGCCGTGTCTGCCGCATTCATGTTCGGCATTCAGCCTGTTATTGCGACCGGTCCCGACGGCATGCCTCTCTATGCCCCATATCCCTTGTCCATTGCGCTTCCGGCCATGGCTGTTGAACACCTGTTAGTTTTCAGCATTGTCGAGGGCGTTATGACGGTTGCGCTGTTGAGATATTTCCTGAAGAATGAATCGAAGCTCATTTACGCGATGAACGAGGCTTCCCGTGAAAAGATTTGAGAAAAAACTCTGGCTGGGGCTTTGCGTGCTGGCCATCTTGTCTCCCCTGGGAATAATACTTCCGGAAAAATTCGGCGCCGGAGGCGCCTGGGGCGAGTGGGGGGCAGACGCCCTCGAAAAACTTCTGGGTTATGTCCCCGAGGGATTGAAGAAAACGGCGGATATCTGGACGGCCCCGATACGGAGCTACAGCTTCGGCGGAGAAGAAGCGGCGCTCTCGGTAAAAATTGTTTCCTATATTGTGTCCGCTTTCATCGGGATCGCCCTTGCCTGCATCATAGTATTAATAATATCGAGGCTGCTGTTCAAACATGAAAAATAGGATTCCAGGCTTTCTCCTGTCTCCACCCGTCCAGGACTCACGATACTGAAAAAGGAGTGACACCAAGCTCTTCCTATATCGAGAAGGGCATAGGACGCTTGTCGGAGATGATTACGACAGGGTATTTGAACGTGGGCAAGGAATCAGGGGAGGGCCTTTTCCAGAAGCTAGATCCGCGGATCAAGGTTATTTTCCTCATCTTCTTTGTCGTCATTGTCAGCCTGAAGAGGCAAATATTCCCTGAGGCGGTGATTGCCGTGTTCGTCTTTCTGATGGCCGCCTCGTCACGGATAAACCTTGCGCAGTTTTATAAGAGAATAGTCGGCTTGACCTTTTTTTTCGGATTTCTTGTCGTTCTTCCTTCCGCCTTTAACATTGTAACACCGGGCGAATTGATTCTGCCTGTGATCCATTTGTCACGGCCTTATGAATTTATGATTTACCATATCCCGGAAGAAATCGGTCTCACAAGACAGGGGATTGACGGGGTGACGATGCTCTCTCTGAGAATGATGAACTCTCTTGCCATTTCTCTGTTGGTCATCCATACGACACCATTTCACAAAATTATCAAGGCGCTTCAGGTATTCCACGTACCTCAGGCCGTTCTTCTCATCATTACTCTTTCGTACAAGTACATCTTCATTTTTGCGAAGACAATAGAGGGCATGTACTTTGCCAGAAAAAGCAGGCTCGTAGGAATGGCACCAGACGATGAAGCGAGGGTCTGGGCCGCAGGGAGGATTGCTCATGTGTTCAGAAAGGCAATGTCCCGGTACGAGGAAGTATTCAAGGCCATGGTGGCAAGAGGTTTTGCTGAAGAGGTGAGGCTCTCCCATATCGGCGAGTTGACTAAGGCGGACCTGCTTTCGGGCGGCTTCTTCTTCCTTGCCGGAATTTTTCTTCTGTGGATGTGAGGTTAAGATGGCAGATATTATCGAAATCGATGACGTAAGCTATTCCTACAACGACGATATACCCGCTTTGTCACGGGTAAGTCTGGGTATTTCTGAAGGCGAAATATTTGCTGTTATCGGTTCTAACGGGTGCGGCAAGTCGACGCTCTTGCACATCATGAACGGCCTTATTTATCCCCGCTCGGGCAGCGTATATTTTCAGGGAAAAAAAGTTTCCGAAGTTTCGCTCCGCGACAGGACATTCCTGAAATTTTTCAGAAGCGGCATGGGCTATGTATTTCAGGATTCCGACGTTCACCTCTTTTGTCCGACTGTTTTCGATGAGCTGATGTTTGGTCCGCTCCAGTTGGGTATTTCCGAAGAGGAGTCCTCTGGGCGCGTTAAGGAGATTATGGCAATGTTGGAGATCTCTCATCTGAAGGATCGTCCCTCCTACATGTTATCGGGAGGTGAAAAGAAAAGGGTCGCCATCGGTTCCATCCTTACTATGAACCCCGGCCTTCTCCTTCTCGATGAGCCTATGAACGGCCTCGATCCGCGGACAAAGAGCTTCCTGATAGAATTGATGATTCTTTTAAATGAAGCGGGGAAGACCCTCGTCATTGCCACGCACGACCTCTCTCTAATCAGTGAACTTCGATGCCGTGTCGCCGTTTTATCCGAGGATCACCGCATTGAAAGAATCGGGACTGCCGAGGAGATCTTACATGATGAGGACTTGCTGTTAAGGGTCAATCTCATCCATGAACATGTTCATTACCACGGGAATCATGCCCACATCCATATCCACTCTCATTATCTGTTTCACCGTCACGACGAGAAGCCGGACGGTGTGGAAGGTTAATTATGAAATTATTAAGAGCGATATTTTTTCTTATAATTGTAAGCCATGCATTCCTTACGCCGAGCTTTGCCGCACACCCTCTCATCACGGACGATACAGGCACACAGGGGAAGGGGAAATTTCTCTTCGAGCTGAACGGTCAAACGGGTTATGAAACGGAAAGGTCAGGCGCAGAGACCGGTACCAATGTAACGGCAAGGGAGAGAGAAACCGAGCTGAAAGCGGCCTTCACCTACGGCGTTATTGACAATGTCGATGTAATCCTGACTTTGCCCTACGAGTGGAAGAAGACGGAAATAGGCGATGCGACTGTATCCGACGTAAACGGCATTGCCGATATATCCGTGGAAGTCAAATGGCGTTTCTTCGAAAAAGATGGTTTGAGCTTTGCCGTGAAGCCGGGGATAACGCTCCCGGCAGGCGATAAGGATAAAGATCTCGGCTCGGGAAGGGCGGCTGGTACACTGTATCTTATTACCACAAAGGAGATAGATCCGTGGGCGTTTCACTTGAACCTCGGCTATAAGAGGAATGAAAATAAAGTGGATGAGAGAGAAGACATCTGGCACGCGTCTCTGGCGGGCGAGTTTAAAATTATGAAGAAATTGAAGTTGGTTGCCAATATCGGAGCGGAAAGAAATACAGACAAGGTATCCGATACTGATCCGGCTTTTCTATTAGGCGGATTTATATATACATTAAGAGAGAATATGGATATCGATTTCGGCGTCAAGGCAGGCTTGAACAAAGCCGAGGCGGACATGACTTATATGGCGGGAATAGCGCTGAGGTTTTGATTCGCTGCGGACCGCTACAGAGCAGTCGAACACGCATCGACAAAGGTCATGACATTATAGTCCTCTGCAAGTGCAAGAAAAGCCAGCAGGCATATTTTCAGGACCTTGATGTCTTTGAAGTTCTTGTCTTCTGCGGCGTCTCTTATCTTCGTTTTGCTTACGGAAAAAATGCCGGCATAATCATTAAGGAACGATTCCACATCATGTTCCAATTTGTCAAATTTTTCCAGAAGCTCTTTTGCCTCCGGCGTCAAGTGCAGTCCTTTCCCCTGTCCATCCGAACAGGTCAATTTTACGCCGAGTCTTGCTTCTGAGGCCTTCAGCCTTCCCCAGGCGGCCCGGTATGACATGTTCAGTTTTTTGGCGGCGGCGTAAAGGCTGTGCAGTTCATCGATGGATCGCAACAGATCCTCCCGGCCCTTGCCAAATATGGTCTTTTCGTTTCGTTCCAGCCATATTTTATATCTGATTTTCATTTCTGTGGCCTTTCCGGGCATAATTTTGTCAACGTTTTTATCACAAATACGTTGATTTTACCAGTGTAATATCGGGGCAGAAGAGTTATGTCATAAATGACATATATTACCGGAATAATTGTGATTATCGCCAATAATACTTGACATAGATAGGAATAAAGTATATAGAAAACCGGCCTTTGAGGCCACGGTATACATATCTGGTCAGTTCTTCAATCCTCACTATCAAGTCATGGATGTGTATACAAGGGATTCTGACCCGCCTGCTAAGAGCGAAAGCTTCTCCGATCTGCCGCTTCTAAAGATTATTCCATGAAGGGCGGACAATGGGTATGACTGGAAACGGTCCTGCCTCCCGTGTTTGGAAAGGAGAATAGGAAAATATACCGGAAGAATATTTTCTCATGTAATTCTCAGAAAGGAGCTTTTTATGGATATTAGCAGAAGAGGTTTCTTGAAGATCTCAGGCGCTGTCCTGGCGACGAGCGGAATCGGCGTCAGCCTGAAGCCCGTATCCGCCCATGCCCAGCCGCTGAAGATCAAGTATACAAAAGAGACCACAACGGTCTGTCCTTACTGTTCTGTGGGATGCAGCATCATCGTGTCCACAAGGGAGGGCAAGGTCATCAACACGGAAGGCGATCCGGAGAGTCCCATTAACAAAGGCTCTCTGTGCAGCAAAGGCGGGTCCATCTATCAGATGTCCGTCAACGAGAACCGTCTCGGAAAACCTCTCTACAGAGCGCCCTACGCCACGGAATGGAAGGAAGTGGAATGGGAATGGGCACTCGATAAGATTGCAGAAAATATCAAGAAGAGCCGTGACGCGAGCTTCAAATCTAAGAACGATAAAGGCGAGACCGTAAACCGCACGGAAGGTATCGCCTCTGTCGGCAGCGCCGCCATGGATCTCGAAGAGTGCTACACGTATCAGAAATTCTTGAGGGGGTTAGGTCTGGTGTATATCGAACACCAGGCCCGTATCTGACACAGCCCAACTGTACCGGCTCTGGCAGAGTCGTTCGGACGCGGCGCAATGACAAATCACTGGATTGATTTCAAAAACAGTGACGTGATTCTAATCATGGGAAGCAACCCTGCTTCCAACCACCCTGTTTCCTTCAAGTGGATACAGGAGGCCATGGACAAAAGAGGAGCAAGGGTGCTCAGTGTGGACCCGAGGTTCACGCAGTCCTCGGCAAAGGCCCATGTGTATGCACCCCTGCGATCGGGGACTGATATCGCCTTTCTTGGCGGTATGATCAAGTACATCATAGACAACAACCTTTACTTCGCGGAATATGTGAAGAATTACACCAATGCCTCCTTCCTGGTTAATCCGGACTTCAAACTTCCCGGAGACAATAACGGCGTGTATTCAGGCCTGGAAGGCAATAAGTACAACAAGGACACCTGGTCCTATCAGACAGGGCCCGGCGGGGTAATCAAAAAAGACATGAGCCTGCAGGATCCCCACTGTGCGTTCCAGCTTTTGAAGAAGCATTATTCCCGTTACACCCCTGAGCTTGTTTCCAAGATCTGCGGGACGCCCAAAGAGAAACTCCTGGAAATTTATAAGGAGTACGCATCGACGGGCAAACCGGACAGGGCGGGCGTTGAGCTTTACGCAATGGGCTGGACACAGCATACAGTCGGGACGCAGATGATCCGCACGATGTGCATGGTTCAACTCCTGCTGGGCAATATGGGTATCGCCGGCGGCGGCGTTGCAGCCATGCGCGGCGAATCCAACGTCCAGGGCTCCACGGACCACGGCCTGCTCTTCCACATCTGGCCGGGCTATATAGGCGCTCCTACGGCATCTTTGAAGACACTGAAGGAGTTCAACGAAAAGAGAACACCCACCACAAAGGAGAAAAACAGCCTGAACTGGTTGAAAAATTTCCCGAAGTATTCGGCAAGTTTTCTGCGGTCCACGTACGGGATGAATGCCACCCTCGAAGAGGCCTACGGCATGATGCCCAAACTTGATGACGGTGTTAATTATTCCTGGCTCATGATCTTCGACCAGATGTACAAGGCTAAGTTTACAGGCTTTTTCGCGTGGGGTATGAACCCGGCCTGCAGCGGGGCCCACTCGAACAAGGTCAGGCAGGCACTGGGTAAGCTGGACTGGATGGTAAATGTCAACCTCTTTGACAATGAAACCGGTTCGTTCTGGAGAGGTCCCGGTATGGACCCGACCAAAATTAAAACAGAGGTCTTCATGCTGCCTTGCGCTTCTTCCATTGAGAAGGAAGGAAGCCTTGCAAACAGCAGCCGGTTGATGCAGTGGCGCTACAAGGCGCTCAATCCTCCCGGAGTGGCCATGCCCGACGGCGACATCATGAGCGAGATCTTCTTCAAGGTAAAAGAGCTTTACGAAAAGAAAGATGGTCCCTATAAGGAAGCCCTGACAAAGCTCACATGGCCCTATGGCAAGAAGACGCTGGACGGTCATTTCCACTATGACCCGCATATGGTGGCCAGGGAGATAAACGGGTTCTTCCTCGCCGACAAGAAGGTCGAGAATCCCACCAAGAAGGGTGACTTCAAAGAATTCAAGAAGGGCGATCCCGTTCCCACCTTTGCCTGGCTCCAGGATGATGGATCAACATCTTCAGGGTGCTGGGTCTACTGTGGCTCCTATGCCGATAAAGGCAATATGGCGGCGCGCCGCGGCACAAAAGACGCCTCCGGCATCGGGCTCTTTTCAGAATGGGCATGGTCCTGGCCTGTCAACCGCAGGATTATTTACAACGGCGCCTCCGTGGATCCGAATGGTAAGCCCTGGGATCCCAAGCGCCCCGTCATCTCATGGAACGGCGAAAAATGGGTCGGCGATGTCCCTGACGGCGTCGGTGATCCCGGTTCGGGAAGACCGCCGTTCATCATGAAGCCTGACGGCGTGGCCAGTCTCTTTGGACCAGGGCTGGTAGACGGTCCTTTCCCTGAGCACTACGAACCTCTCGAGTGCCCCGTGGAGAAGAACCTCATGTCACCGCAGAAGCACAACCCCGCTATCCGCCGCTTCGACAAACCGGGCGTCGGCTCTGAGATGGATGTTTACTCCGGCGTTACGGGTTGTGACCCGCGGTATCCCTTCATTTGCAGCACGTACCGCGTTAGTGAACACTGGCAGACGGGCGTACTCACCAGATGGTGCCCGTGGCTCGCAGAGATGCAGCCGGGCATGTTCGTGGAGATGAGCGTGGAGCTGGCCAAAGACAAGGGTATCAAGAACGGCGAGAAGGTGATCGTTAAATCCGCACGAGGTGAGGTTGAGGCTACGGCCATTGTCACACCGAGGTTTAAGCCTTTCAATATCGATGGTAACATCATTCACGAAGTAGGTATTCCCTGGCACTTTGGCTGGATCACCCAGGCACGGCCGAAAAAGAAGTACGGTCCCGTGGACAAGAAGCCGCAAGTATTTACTTACGGGGATGCGGCCAACCTGCTGACACCGACGATTGGTGATGCCAATACCATGATACCCGAGAGCAAGGCGTTCATGGTCAATGTCGTGAAAAGGGGGTGAGATAAATGACAGAGAAAATTAAACTTTTTGATACATCGAAATGTACCGGCTGCCGCAGTTGCCAACTGGCGTGCAAACAGTGGAATCAACTCGCGGCAAAGCAAACGAGAAATACGGGAACCTATCAGAATCCCCCTGACCTCCAGCCGAACACCTACCTGGTAATGAGATTTCAGGAGATGGAGGATTCCAAGAGGCGGAGTCAAGTGGTTCTTCCGGCATCATGCCTGCATGCACTGCACCGATGCGGCATGCGTGAAGGTGTGCCCGTCCGGAGCCCTTTACTATACTGACATGAAGACTGTCGGCCTGAATCGGTCAATATGCATTGCCTGCAAGGAATGCGTCACGGCCTGTCCCTTTGACATCCCCAAGTATGATGACAAGACCGATAAAGTCTACAAGTGCGACATGTGTGAAAGCAGGATCGGCAATAATATGGAGCCTGCCTGCGCGAAGGCCTGTCCAACGGGAGCGCTTATCTGGGGAGATAAGGATAAACTGATCAAGGCCGCCTACAAGAGGGCGAAAGACTTAGGCGGCGATGCCAAGGTATACGGAGACAAATTTGTAGACGGGACGCATCTGGTATATGTGCTCCAGGAAAAGCCGGCTGTATACACTGCCCTTCCCGCTAATCCTTCCGTGCCGCTCTCCATCGTGTTGTGGAAAGACGTACTGAAACCGCTGAGCCTCCTTGCAGCAGGCGGCGTTCTGGCGGGATCATTCCTGCATTATATCATCCATGGGCCCAAGACGCCGGATGAAAATGGTGCAAGCACTAAGGAAGGGGGTGAATAATCATGAAGAAGGGATTAATTCAGGCTACAGATTGGTATGAGAGGTTAGTTCACTGGATGCTGGCGCTATCCTGTCTGTTCCTGTGTCTCACGGGACTGGCCATGATGTTTCATTCACTCAACTCTATAGCGAATCTTATGGGCGGACTTACCGTCACGAAGTATCTGCACAACTTTACAGGTCTCTTGTTCGGCCTTGCCCTACTACTCGCCATGAAAATGTGGTGGCATGAAGCGGGCGTGTTTTCCATGCCGGAAGATCTGGAGTGGATAAAAGTTGCCGGAGGTTATCTCTGGCATGTGGATCAAGTTCCCGAGGTAGGTAAATACAATCCCGGCCAGAAGATGTTCTTCCTGGCCGTAGCCATCTTCGGTGCGGTCATGGTCATTACGGGGCTTATCATGTGGTTCCCGCTGATGTTCCCGGCAATGCTGGTGCGATGGTTATTTGTCCTCCATGCTCTCGGGTTTGTGGTGATCTTCGCATTCTTCTTCGTGCATCTTTATCTTGGGACCATCGGCTCCCCCGGTTCCGCACCGGCAATGTTCTCGGGCTGGGTTACAAGGGCCTGGCTCAGGAAGCAGCATCCCAAGTGGTTGAAGGAAATGGAAGAGGAAGGCACACTTGTCGTCGCAGGCGAGGAAAAGAAGGCACACTGACATTCGAAATGTTTAGCACGTAGCAAAAGAGCGCTGTTCATTTAGAGCAGCGCTCTTTTTTTTGTCTTACAAATAACATGAAGTCGAGTGAGGCTCTCTCGCGCAATAACAGGAAAGGTGTCCCACCTGTCTTCATCTCTGGCGAATAGAATCTGTCTTTGATTCTCTTGACGATTCAGAATTAAGAGGGAACCGCTCTACGAAAAGAGTTTGACTCTGACCGCAGTTCTCAGGCATAAAAAAAAGAGAGGATCGCCCATGAAGATCAAATATAAAGTCTGGTTCGAAAAAGACGGAAAAGTCATCTTTGGAAGTGGGCGCAGGGAATTGCTAAGGGCTGTTGACAATTGCAACAGTCTCCATGCGGCTGCCAAACAATTACACATGTCCTACCGCGCCGCTTGGGGAAGACTCCGGGCCTCAGAAGCGAGGTTAGGAATGAAACTCGTTGAACCTCATCCGACAGGGAGGGCTCTCCATCTGACGGCAGACGCCCGGGCGTTGCTGAAGAGGTTTGATGAATTGGACAGGAAAATGAGTGATCTTGTGATGAAGACTGACCAGGAAATGATGATGAAAAAGTCTTAAGGTATCCCTCCTTCAGATAATCAGGGCGATTCGCGACTATCCTATACCCCAGGACCTTTCTAGATTAACTGTCTTATCAATTTGCCATTGTGAGCGGGAGGAAAGAAGTCCCGTTGAATCTGCGATGAACATTAATCATATTTCTTTGAACCAATAATCTCAACAAGAAGTATCGATAACAGCAACGAACTATCTGTCGATTCTTCAAAACCTTTTCAGCTGCATCTTCTCAATCACCGGTATGTTAATATTAACATAAGTTACTGGTATAATTACTTATTTAACCATTATTTTCTTGACTGTACAGTAAGAAAAGTATAAGCACACTCTATCTGACAGATGAGACCTAAACACGGCACGTGAGCCATTTCCAATTTTCAAAAAATTCAAACCTCACCCATTGAGAATAGAGGTAAATAGGAATTACGAAGGAGGAAGCTATGTCCAAGACTACACTTACTATGGACGGAAAAACTATCGGGTTCCAGCCGGGGCAAACTATTCTTGAGGTTGCCCAAGATAATGGAATTGACATACCGACTCTTTGCCATCTGAAAGGGGTCGGGGCGACCGGATCATGCCGCATCTGCGTTGTTGAAGTCAAAGGGGCGCGGACGCTCATGGCTTCGTGTTCCATACCGGCTGCCCCAAACATGGAAATCAGTACGAATACTGAGACGATCCATAAAACCCGTAAGCTAATCACCGAACTTTTAGTATCCAGCGGCAATCATAACTGCCTGAATTGTGAATCTAACGGCGACTGCCGTCTTCAGGATCTGGTCTATCGGTATGGCATTACAGCATCGCCCTTTCCGGCTCCTACTGAGTTTTATCCGACGGAGATGGAGAATCCCTTCATTGTGAGAGATTTCAGCAAATGTATCCTCTGCGGCCGCTGTGTTCAGGCGTGTAACGAAGTTGTCGTGAACAGGGCCATTGATCTTGGTTATCGGGGTTCAAAAAGTAAGGTGGTAACAGGTGGTGATGCTCCCTACCAATTGAGTGATTGTGTGTTTTGCGGGCAGTGCTTAGAGGTTTGCCCCGTAGGCGCTCTAACGGCAAAAAAAGGGAAGTGGCTGGGACGCCCGTGGGAATTGAAAAAAGTGCGGACGACCTGCCCCTACTGCGGTGTGGGGTGTCAGATGTGGCTACACGTCAAGAACGGACGCATCGCGAAGGTAACAGCTGTCGAAGATGCCATGCCCAACCAGGGCCGTCTCTGTGTGAAAGGCCGTTTTGCATATGATTTTATCTACTCGGAGGACAGGCTCAAGACTCCGCTGATCAAGGAGAACGGAAAGTTCCGGGAGGCCTCCTGGGATGAGGCGCTTGATCTGGTGGCTGGAAAATTCAAGGAGGTCATCGCAAAACATGGTCCCGATGCCATTGCCGGGGTCAGTTGCGCCCGTAGTATTAATGAAGATTCTTACCAGATGCAAAAACTCTTTCGCGCGGTGATCGGAACGAACAACATAGATCACTGCGCCCGCACCTGACACGCCCCTACCGTCGCCGGTCTGGCGATTACATTCGGTTCCGGGGCTATGACGAACTCCTTTACGGAATTTGCAAAAGCGAAAATGTTTTTGGTTATCGGTTCGAATATGACGGAAGCACATCCTGTCGCATCCACATATGTCAAGGATGCCGTTCTTGCGGGGGCCAGGCTTTTTGTCGTCGATCCGCGGCGCACGCCTCTTGTTGATTTTGCCGAGCGGCACTTGCAAATCAAGGTAGGATCGGACATCGCCTTCCTCAATGGCATCATGAATGTCCTCATCAATGAAAATCTTTATGATAAAAAGTTTGTTGAAGAAAGCTGCGAAGGGTTTGATGAACTGAAGAAGAAGGTCATGGAATACCCGCCCGAAAAGGCGGCTGAAATATCGGGAGTCAGCGCGGATGCCATACGGGATCTGGCCCGGCGATTGGCGTCGGTGAAACCTGCTATGCTCATCTACACCCTCGGCATTACGGAACATACCTGCGGTAAGAACAATGTCATTTCCTGCGCCAACCTGCAGATGCTTCTGGGCAATATGGGTGTCGAGTGCGGCGGTGTCAATCCCCTCCGGGGTCAGAACAATGTTCAGGGAGCCTGTGACATGGGCGCGTTGCCTGTTGTCTTCCCGGGCTACCAATCTGTGGCCGATGAAAAGATCCGCGCCAAGTTCGAAGCGGCCTGGGGTGTAAAGAATCTGCCGGCAAAGCCCGGAATCATGATTCCCCAGATGATCGATGGACTGAAAGACGGCTCCATCAAGGCATTCTATATCTTCGGTGAGAATCTGGCCAATACGGAGCCGGACATTAAACATATTGAGCATTGTCTTGAGTCGGCGGAATTTATTGTGTCTAACGACATCTTTCCGACGGAGACCACGCGTTTTGCCCATGTGATTTTCCCGGCCGCCGCATGGTGCGAGGACGAAGGGACGTTCTCCAACAGCGAAAGACGCATGAGCCGGGTCCGCAAGGTCAGTGAACCGCCCGGGCAGGCAAAACCCAATTGGTGGATATTTAAAGAAATTGCAAAGCGGATGGGTCACGAGTGGTCATCTAACAGCGGTCGGGAGATTTTTGACAATGAGGTTTCCGTTCTTTCTCCCGCATTTGCCGGCATAAAATATTCCCGCCTGGAAGGGGATGGTATCCAGTGGCCTGCCCCGACGGAAGAACATCCAGGCACGCCCGTCCTTCATATGTACGGTCGTTTTACCAGGGGTAAAGGGAAAATGGTCGCTGTCGATTGGACTCCGCCTGCGGAAGTGCCCGATGCAGAGTATCCTTTCGTCCTCAGTACTGGACGCAGGCTCTACCAGTATCACACGCGAACGCAGACGGGCCGCTGTCCGGGGATAAACGACCTCCTTCCTGAAGAGACGGCCGATATTTCTCCCGAAGATGCAATGATAATGGGGATCGAAGACGGCGAAAAGGTGCAAGTGAAGTCACGGCGTGGTGAGGTTGTCGTAAAGGCCAGGGTTACTGAGCAGGTGCCCAAGGGATTGGTCTGGATGGCGTTTCATTTTCGCGAGAATTGCGCCAACTGGTTGACCAACCCGGTGTTTGATCCGGACACCCAGACTGCGGAATACAAGGCCTGTGCCGTAAGAATCGAAAAGTTGTGAAAAGTTTCGGCTTCCTATAAATTTATGGAGGATCAAGGTATTATGAGTAACGAAAATTTAGAAAGCAAGAGATGGTTGATAGCAATTGCGGCGATCGTAATGCAACTATGTCTGGGTACGGTGTATGCCTGGTCTGTCTTTAAGAAACCCCTGATGACCGCACATGGCTGGGGTGAGACGGCAACGCAGGTGACGTTCATGATCTGTATCGGGATGATCGGTATCGCCGCCGCCTTCGGCGGAACGCTGGTGGACAAGAAAGGTCCCAAGTACGTTGCCACCATAGGCGGTATCCTGTTCGGTGTTGGAACACTCCTTTCCGGCTTGGCCGATCAGATCGGAAGCATCTGGCTTCTGTATCTTGGTTTCGGTTTCATCGCCGGTCTGGGCAACGGTTTCGGCTATATCACCCCGATTGCCACACTGATACGCTGGTTCCCGGATAAGAGGGGTTTGGTGACGGGACTCGCGGTGATGGGATTCGGCGGCGGTGCATTCTTTATGGGCAAGATCGCCCCTCCTATGGTCATTTCCATGGGTGTAGCAAACACCTTTTACATCTGGGGCGCGATATTTCTGGTTTTAGTCACCGCATCTGCTCAGCTCTACAAGAATCCACCCAAGGGTTGGCTCCCGGCAGGCTTTACTCCTAAGACGACAGGCGTCACGGCAGCGCAGTCGTTTACCTTTGATGAAGCCGTGAAGACTCCCCAGTGGTGGATGCTCTGGACAATGCTCTTCCTGAACGTTTCCGCCGGACTCGGACTGATCTCACAGCTCTCCCCGATGGCCCAGGACGTCATAAAGAAAACCGATCCTTTGATCGCGGGAGCGGCGCTCGCCCTGGCAGGAGGATCGATCCTTGCCTACGCGTCCATCTTTAATGGTCTGGGACGTCTCTTATGGGCATGGACATCCGATGCTATTGGCAGAAAGAACGTGTTTATCATCATGTTTATCAGCCAGGCCGTTCTTTATGTCCTGCTGCCTCAGATAGACAATCAGTTGATCTTCACCGTCGTCGCCTGCTATCTTTTGGCCTGTTACGGGGGCGGCTTTGCTACTATGCCGGCATTTGCCGCGGACTCGTTCGGACCCGGGTACATCGGCAAGGTCTATGGTATCATGCTGACCGCTTGGGGTGCCGCGGGTATTGTCGGGCCACTGGTATTCGCTCAAATTAAAGGAATCGCTGTGTATGTTGCCGCAGGACTTCTCGCGGCAGGTTTCCTTATTGCATTGAGCTACAAGAGACCGGCGCCGAAAGCGGCAAAGGCATAACAAATTATCTCCTGAAATCAGAGGCGGATTTTCTCTCGTACAACAGTAAGCGAGGAGAATCCGCCCTTTCTCCTGCAAGGGCGAAGGACAATTTGAGAAAATCTATCAAGAAAGTGAAAGGGGAGGAATGGAGAAGATGCAAAATACGCTTAGCTCAGTGATCAACATGGCCATCGACAAGGAAAAGGAGGCGTATGCTTTCTATATGGACCTCTACAACCTGGTAGAAGATAAGGAGGCGAAAAGCACCCTGAAGTATATCGCCCAGGAGGAAGCAAAGCACAGAGACTTTCTGATGACCTGCCAGGAAGGCCGCTTCTGTTCGCAAGTCTTGAATCTGGAAGCGCCGATTGCTTACAAGATAATTGAGCATATGGAGAAGCCGGACATAAAGAAGAACATAAAGAGCGCTGAGGTCTACCTCATCGCCGCCAACAGGGAGCTCAACTCGCACAATTTTTATAAGAGCCTGGCGGAAACCTATCCCGCCGGTGATGTCAAAGATCTTTTGACTAAAATGGCGGGCGAAGAGTTGAAACACAAGGAAAAGATGGAGTATCTTTACTCGAACACGGCCTTCCCGCAGACGGCTGGCGGTTGAGCGAATATCAAATATAAACGAATGGAGGGTTTAAATATGTTTGCACCTAAGAACATTCTTGTTCCAACCGATTTTTCCAGTTCTTCCGACAAGGCACTAAAGAGGGCTGTGGATATTGCATTACAACACAAGTCCAAGATTTATGTCCTGCATGTCGTGGACGAGATAATGCAGTGCGCGGTAGATTATTGCCTCGACATCTCTGTCGTAAAGCAGGTCGAGAAGCAAAGCCTTAAGTTTGCCCAGGAAAAACTGCGAAAGATGGTGAAGGCTCTTCCCAAAGGCATCCAGGTTGCCGTTGATATAAAGATGGGAGATACGTATGAAACGATACTGAAAGAGCAGCAGCGCAAGCGTATCGACCTGATCGTAATCGCGTCCCGCGGGAAGAAAGGACTGATCCATCATCTCGGCAGCGTTGCAGACAAGGTTATGAGGGGAGCTAAATGCCCCGTCATGCTGGTCAAGTAGTAACGTTTATATAGGAGTGCGCTAACCTGAGAGAATTTATGGAAATCAAATATCAATTCTGGTTAGAAAATAAAGGGAAAGTTGTTTTATCTAAGACCTGCGAGGATCTACTTCGCGGCATCGATGAACTGCATAGCCTTTACGCCTTCGCAAAGCTCCTCAACAAATCATACAGTAATGCCTGGAGAAAAATTAGGACATCGGAAAAACTTCTCGGATTCAAGCTGGTGGAGACAAAGGGACCGGGAAAGAGTTTGTATCTCACGGAAGGGGCCAAAGCTATAATAGAGATAATCGACACACTCGAAAAGAATACAGAGGCGTTCATCAATCATTATTGGGGGGACCCTGATTACAAGGGCGATCTATCCCTCATCACAAACTCATCAATAAGAAAACCTCACAAAAAAGTAAGCGTACCCGATGAAATGTACACTGAAAAGGATGGCTCCAGGACAAAGAGAAAGGCGTCGGATGCCGCCCGCTGAAACGGCATTTGCATCACGCACTTCTTTGAGTCGTTTTTTCGTACAAAGGCAGTGTCATCAAAATCGGCGCTGCCTTTCTGATTTCGCCCTTCTATACTACATTATATTTAATAATTGTTATGTCATATATGACATAAACTTCTTGACTTTATGTTAGAAATAACATAAAGAGAACGCCATCTTTATTCCCCCTGTCGCACATTTGGGATCATTTTTTGCTGTCTATCATGCTAAAGCCAGCACAATATCAGGTGTAAAGAATGAAACGGTGCTTATTTTTTCCCCTGGTTTTTTCGGTGCTTATCTATTCCATTCCGGCTATTGCAGCCGAATCGCTTAACGTTGCCGTTGCGGCGAATTTCATGCAACCATTTAAAGAGATCGCGAAATTATTTGAATCAAAGAACATGATTTCCACCAGTGGAACCTTTGCCTCCTCAGGCCATCTTGCGGGTCAGATCATAAATGGAGCCCCTTATGATATTTTCCTGTCGGCAGACGAGGAACGGCCCGCGACGCTCTTCCAAAAAGGCCTTGCGGAGAAACCTTTTGTTTACGCTCGTGGCCGGGTTGTCCTCTGGTCGGCAAAAAAAGAACTGTGCGGCGTATCAGGCTGGCAGGCGGTTGTCAAGCATCCCTCCGTGAAAAAAATTGCCGTTGCCTCGCCAAAGGTAGCACCCTATGGGGCAGCGTCTATGACCGCCATAGAACAAAGCCGCCTTCTGAATGTGGTACAGAATAAACTTGTCTATCCGGAAAACATCGCCCAGGCCTTTCAATACGCCGCGACAGAGAGTGCGGATGCCGCCTTCTGCGCCCTTTCGGCGGCATTATCGGAGCAAGGCAAAAAGGGCTGTTATTTTGAGGTTGATGAAGCTCCCCCCATCGTGCAGGGAGGATGCATACTGATGCGGGCAAAGGACAGAGAAGCAGTGAAAAAATTCGCGAATTTCCTCAATTCCCCGGAGGCAAATTCCATAAGAAAGAAATACGGATACAAATAAGTTGTGGATTGGCAGCCCTTTTTCCTATCTTTGAAACTCGCCGCGGTCAGCACCTTTCTGCTTATTATCCTCGCGGCGCCCCTGGCGTATACCCTCGCCCTCGCCCGTTTCGCGGGAAAGGCATTTCTGGAGGCGTTGATTAATTTGCCGATGGCTCTACCTCCTACGGTGTTGGGATTTTATCTTCTTGTCATCATGGGGCCAAAAGGCTTCCTCGGCCGCTACTGGGAGACCATTACCGGCTCTCCCCTCATCTTCACATTTCAGGGAATTGTTATTGCCCTTCTTATTTATTGTTTACCGTTCGCCATTCAGCCCATGAAGGCCGCCTTCGAAAAGATCGATCGCAGCATGCTGGAAAGCGCGTATGTTCTGGGGCTTTCCCCGCTGTCCACATTTCTCCGGGTCATTATCCCCAACAGCGTAAGCGGGCTTGCGGCGGCAGCTATCCTTGTCTTCATCCACAGCATCGGCGCCTTCGGTGTGCTCCTCATGGTGGGCGGCAGCATTCCGGGAGAGACGAAAGTGGCATCCATTGCCATATATGAAGCGGTCGAATCCCTCGCGTACAGGGAGGCGGGGTTGATGTGCCTGGTATTGATCCCGATCAGCTATTCCTTTCTTCTCCTTCTCAACCTGATTACCAGGAGGAGTAAGGCATGGAGCTGAAAATATCCGTCAGAAAACGGCTCCCGTTGTTTGAACTTGATGTCTCCTTCTCATGTTCACAGGATAAGCTTTTAGTGATCATTGGGCCGTCCGGCGCCGGCAAGACGACTATCATCAGGATGCTCGCCGGCCTGGACAAACCGGACGAAGGAACCATTACATTCGATGGAGAGACATGGCTGGACACGAAGAAAGGCATTTTTGTTCCCCCGCAGAGACGCAAGCTGGGATATGTGTTTCAGGATTATCCACTCTTCCCCCATCTTAATGTTCAGAAAAACATAGCCTTTGCCGCGCAGGACGAAGCCTGCGTGGAAATGCTGATGAAACGTTTTGATATCTGGCATCTCCGGGACAGGAAAGTGACCATGATCTCCGGGGGTGAGCGTCAGCGCGCAGCTATCTGTCAGAACCTGGCCCGCAAACCCCGCGTCCTCCTTTTGGACGAACCTCTTTCCGCCCTGGACGCTGTCACCCGCAAGACCCTCCGGACGGAGATCAAGCAATTGAAGGGGGAGCTTTGCATCCCCATAATCCATGTCACCCATGATATATCGGAAGCGACGCAGCTTGGAGACGAGCTTCTGCCGGTTGTTCAGGGCAGGATCGTTCCCCGGTGGACATTCCAGTTTCGCCTCAAGGACCTTTCCTTCAGGCGCCGTGACGGTATCGAGGATATCTGGGGGCAGAACGACACATATAACGATAATCTCGAGGTATCCAGTTTATGAATATCGGTCCCTACACATTAGAAGAGTATAAGAATCTCGTTAAGTCCTTCCATGGCTATTTAGCGCCGGGTCTCCTGGTCGGCGGTTTTATGGTGGACCATGCGTTGAACCACTTGCCGGAAGGCGACTTTTTCGACGCCGTCTGTGAAACAAGGGCCTGTCTGCCCGACGCCATCCAGCTCCTTACGCCCTGCACGATAGGCAACGGATGGCTGAAGGTGCTTGACATGGGAAGGTATGCCCTGACCTTGTATGAGAAACATGGAGGGAAGGGCGTGCGGGTGCATCTGGATGTCAGCAAACTGGATCCATGGCCGAACATCAAGAGCTGGTTCCTGAAACTGAAGCCAAAAGACCATCAGGATTCAAATGCCCTGCTGGAAGAAATCGGCGAAGCGCAGGCAACCATCCTGGGAATGGAAGAAGTAGAAGTCCTAGTTGATCGTCTGGAAAAAAAGCACAAAGATATTATCGCTATCTGTCCTGTCTGTGGCGAGGCGTATCGTGCGATGTCACAGGGCTTATGCAAGGCATGCCGTGGCGAAGTGGCATATGTAAGGACAGGTGATCGCGTCAAGGTGAAGAAGGGAAGCAAACCCAAGCTCACTCTCGTGCCTCTGGAAAAGGCCGTAGGCCGCCGGGCTTTGCATGACATGACACGCATCATCCCTGAAAAGGAAAAAGGGGCTGCCTTCCACCGTGGACAGACGATTACCGCCGGTGATGTCTGCCGTCTTCAGCAGATGGGAAGGTTGAATGTATACGTTGAAGACGGAGAAAAGCGCGATTCCGAATGGGTGCATGAAGACGAGGCGGCTCTCGCCTTTGCCGGGGCGATGGCCGGCGACGGGGTCTCCTATTCCGACACACCGAGGGAAGGAAAAGTAAACCTTACGGCAGCGAGAAATGGCCTGCTTGTTATTGACACAAAGCGGCTGCTTTCCTTTAATATGCTCCCCGATGTCATCTGCGCTTCCCGCCAAAGTTATTCCATAGTCGAACAAGGCCACAAGCTCGCGGGTGTCAGGGCCATACCCCTGTACCTGAACCGGGAAGACTTCCGCAAGGCGCTGGCTACATTAAACGGAGAGCCCTTATCCTTGTTTCGGGTGCTCCCTCTGCGGAAGTCAAAAGCGGGCATCCTGGTGACGGGTACGGAAGTGTTTCAAGGGCTGGTGGAGGACAAATTCATCCCTATCATCAGCAGCAAGTTGGAACACTATGGCTGTGAGGTTGCAGATACGCGGATTGTGCCCGACGAGCGCGAGGCGATCAGTCGGGCTGTCGGTGAACTCCTTGCCGCCGGCATTGATCTCCTGGTGACCACCGCTGGTCTTTCCGTGGATCCCGATGATGTCACGAGGCAGGGCCTCCAGGATGCGGGAGCGACGGATATGCTCTACGGGATGTCGGCGATACCGGGGGCCATGACTTTGCTGGCGCGCATCGGCCAGGTCCATGTGATCGGCGTTCCGGCCTGTGCCCTGTATTTCAAGACGACCGGGTTCGATCTCCTGCTTCCGAGGCTGCTGGCTGATCAATCTCCCACGCGGGAAGATCTCGCTATCCTCGGTCATGGGGCCCTCTGCCTGGAGTGCGAGGAGTGCCGCTTTCCCCGTTGCACCTTCGGCAGATAAGTACGATATTTTTAGATTTTACTGTCATTCCGTGCTTGACACGGAATCCAGGTCTTCTAAATGATGGATTTCCTTGTCAAGTGAAGGTCAGGATTTGCTTTCGCAGCAATTACAAACAGCATAGAACTTATGGTGCATATAGAAATTGAGAAAGAAACTGAGGTCAACATAATATGAATCATGAAGAGAGAATAGAGCAGATCGAACAATTGATGGACGATATCGCCGAGAAAAATCCCCACTGCAGGGATATTGTAAACGCCTTCCGGCCGGTCATTTTAGAGAGATGCCGCCTGGTTGAGAAATTGGCATTGCAAGACACGGATGCACCCAAGGTCGACAAGCGGAAATTCAAACGGGGAGTGGCCTTGGTACGTCAGATGATGCTGTTCCGACATGATGATCCATGGGACGAGATAGCCCTTTCCCTCATGCCTGCCATGAAACAGGGATTCCCGGCTCTTCATCAGGATTTGGACAAACTGGAAGAACTAATAAAGAAAGGAAATATCGACAGCTATGATTACTTCAAATCATATCCTGACGATGGAGATACTGTTGTCGCCAGCTGGGCATCGGAGTTCAATGTAGGTACAGTAGCCCTCGCCTTATTGTTGAGAACCATAACGAGAATCATTCTCGAAAAAAGATCGCAGCAGATAGAATGGAAATGGGACAATTGGGAAAAGGGTTACTGCCCGGTCTGTGGGACGTTTCCCTCCATAGCGATGATAAAAGAAAAAATCGCCGAGAGATGGTTGCACTGCTCCCAGTGTGGTTATGAGTGGAAATTCAGCAGAGTTCTATGTCCTTACTGCGAACATGAAGCATATGAGGAAATGCCCTTTTTCTTTGTGGAGGGCAAGGACAATGAATGTGCATTTGCCTGCGAAAAGTGCAAACGGTATTTGATCACATTGACCCGCATGAGTGACCTGCTCACCCGCGATCTGGACATTTCCGCCATCAGACTCACCCATCTTGACATCATCATGCAGGATAAGGGCTACCAGCCCATGGCAATCTGTCAATGGAATGCCCTTTAATGCATGACTTTCTAACTGTTATGTCTTCATGATATTACTTCAAGAAAGACATCTGACCCGCCAATTCTTAACTCGTTGATCTGCCTGCCTTCACGATATGTTAATATTAACATAAGCAATTGATATTGTTAATGTTATAGATAGTTTTTTCTTGACTGCCCGGGTGAAAGAGTATATGCACGTCATATTTGACATATGTCAGTTATGGCACAATAAGGAGGCTTCTATGGAAATTACTCGAAGAGGGTTCTTGACGCTGACCGGCGCCATAGGATCGGGGATAACCCTGTCCTCCCTGGGGATAAACCTGATCCCCACGCTGGCGTACGCGGAAGAGCTCAATAAGACGAACAGGATTAAAAACGCGAAACAAGTGATAACCACGTGCTGTTACTGCTCGGTGGGATGCGGTCTCATCTGCAGTGTAGATAAAGCAACTGGAAAGACCTTCAATATAGAAGGCGATTCCGAGCACCCCATCAATGAGGGATCACTCTGTGCAAAAGGCGCCGGCCTTTTTGATCTGACGGAGGCAAATAAATATCGTCTCAAGAAGGTTCTCTACCGAGCCCCCGGCGGTGACAAATGGGAGGAAAAAGATTGGAACTTTGCCATCGAAAGAATAGCCCGGTTGGTGAAGGATACGCGAGATAAGGAATTTGTCACGAAGAACGCCAAGGGTGAACTGGTCAATCGTTGCGAAAACATCGGGCACTATGGCAGCTCCAACATCGATAATGAGGAATGCTGGCTCGTTACCGCCAAGGCGCGCGCCCTCGGCCTTGTTTATATCGACCATCAGGCCCGGGTCTGACACAGTCCCTCTGTAGCGGCTCTGGGAGAGTCGTTCGGACGCGGTTCCATGACGAACCACTATATCGATATAAGGAACAGTGATTGCATTCTGATTATGGGGAGCAACATGGCGGAGAATCACCCCATCGCCTACAAGTGGGTCACCAAGGCCCAGGAAAAGGGTGCAATCGTTATTCACGTCGATCCCCGTTACACCCGTACATCAGCTCGTGCAACTTTTCATGTGCCCCTACGTTCCGGTACGGACATCGCTTTTCTCGGCGGTATGATCAACTACATCATCGCCAAGGACAAATGGTTTAAGGATTATGTCCTGAATTACACCAACGCCTCCTTCATTGTCGGCAAGGATTATAATTTCAAGGACGGGCTGTTCTCCGGCTATGATGCAGAAAAGCGAAAATACAACAAAGACACCTGGGTCCTGGAAAAGGACGGCAGAGGTATCCCCAAGAGAGACATATCACTCAAAGATCCACGTTGCGTCTTCAATATGATGAAGGAGCACTACTCGCGATATACCTTGGATAAGGTCTCCAGCATCACCGGTGTATCAAAAGATAATTTGGTAAAGGTTTATGATGCATATGCCGCTACAGGCGTTCCGGACAAGGCCGGAACGGAATGTTACGCCCTCGGTTGGACTCACCACACGACGGGAAGCCAGATTATCCGGACCATGTCGATAGTCCAGCTCCTCCTGGGCAATATGGGAATCGCCGGCGGCGGTGTGAATGCCATGCGGGGTGAGCCGAACGTTCAGGGATCGACGGATCATGCCATTCTGTACAACGTTCTCCCCGGTTATTTAAAAGTGCCGACGGGTTCGCAGGATACCATGGATAAATATCTTGAGAAATGCACCCCCGTATCAAAAGACCCACAATCGGCCAATTACTATCAGAACTATCCCAATTTTTTTGTGAGTTTTCTTACCTCCTACTTTGGGGACAAGGCGTCAAAGGAAAACGATTTTGGATACGACTGGCTGCCCAAAATGGACGATGGGAAAGCTTATTCCACGATGCACATGTTCGACAAGATGTATGAGGGCAAGATCAAGGGATTCTTCGTTATTGGCGCGGATCCGGCCGTCAGTTCTCCGAATACCGGCAAGGTGCGTAAGGCGATGGAAAAACTCGACTGGCTCATCGGCGAAAATATATTTGACAATGAAACCTACCAATTCTGGAGGGCTCCCGGTGTCGATCCGAAGAAGATCAAGACGGAGGTCTTTCTCCTCCCTGCATCCGCCTCTATGGAGAAGGAAGGCAGCCAGAGCAACAGCGGCCGCTGGGTGCAGTGGAAGTACAAGGCTGCGGAAGCGCCGGGAGACGGCATAGCCGTGGGAGAGATCACGATCAAGATCATGGCGGCGATCAAAGCCCTGTACGCAAAAGAAGGCGGTCCCAATGCAGAGGCTATCCTGAATCTCAAGTGGGATTATACGGACAGCAAGGGCAGATATGATGCACTGAAGGTGTCCAAACAGATCAACGGCTATTTTCTCAGAGATACGGTTATCGAGGACAAGGCAAAGAATACAAAGACCGAATTCAAGAAAGGCCAGCTTGTGCCGACCTTCGGGATGCTCAAGGCCGATGGGGCGACGTCGAGCGGTAACTGGATCATGTCTGGCAGCTTTACCGCGGACGGCGATAACAAGATGGCCAAACGGGGAAAAGAAGATCCCACGGGGCTTGGCTTGTTCCCCAACTGGGCCTTTGTCTGGCCGGTCAACCGGCGCATTCTTTATAACCGGGCTTCCTGCGACGTTAATGGAAAGCCTTACAACCCTAAGAGAAAGCTCCTGGAATGGACGGGGGATAAGTGGGTGGGGGACGTCCCGGACGGCCCCTGGCCTCCCATGGCAGATAAGGAGAAGGGGAAATATCCCTTCATCATGAAGGCCGACGGCGTCGGCGCCCTCTTCGGCCCCGGCATGGCGGAAGGTCCCTTCCCGGAACATTACGAACCCCTGGAAGGACCCCTGGCGAAAAATCCCCTGTCGGGTCAGTTGATCAATCCGGCCATTACAATCTTCAAGAGTGATATGGATAAAGTGGCCAATGCTGATGAGAAATTTCCTTACGTCTGTACGACATACTCCTGTACGGAGCACTGGTGCAGCGGGGCGTTGACCCGGTGGCAGGCCTGGCTTTTGGAAGCCATGCCTGGAGCGTATGTGGAGATCAGTGATATCCTGGCTAAGGAAAAAGGCATCAAGAACGGTGAGCGAGTGAAGGTTTCATCTATTCGCGGTCAAGCGACATGTGTCGCGATGGTGACAAAACGGCTCACACCCTTTACGGTAGAGGGGAAGAAGATCCATCAGGTGGGTATGCCTTTTAATTACGGATGGCTGTTTCCCAAGAACACCAGAGACGACAGCACGAACTTTTTAAGCCCAAGCGTAGGTGATGCGAATACTTTCTGTCCCGAATACAAGGCCTTCATGGTCAATGTAACGAAGCTATAGGAGGCTGAACGATGAAATATATGGAACTCACAAAACTGATCGATACGACAAAATGCACTGCCTGCCGCGGCTGTCAAATTGCCTGCAAGCAGTGGAATGAAATGCCGGGCCTGAAAACAAGACAATCGGGCAGCTACCAGAATCCACCTGACCTGCAGTGGAATACATGGACCTTAATTCGTTTTCAGGAGTACGTTAATAAACAGGGGAAATTTAGCTGGCTGTTTAGAAAAGACGGGTGCATGCACTGCACAGATGCGGCCTGCGTGAAGGTGTGTCCGAGCGAAGCTCTCTACCACACGGAATTCGGTAATGTGGGGCTCAAATCCCATCTCTGCATCGGGTGCAAGGAGTGCGTCACGGCATGTCCCTTCGAAATTCCCAGGTATAACGACACGAAGGATAAGATTTACAAATGTGACCTGTGCGTAACCAGGATCAGGGAGAGTCAGCAGCCCGCCTGTGTAAAATCCTGCCCTACAGGGGCGCTCACCATCGGCGGAAAAGACGCTATGATCAAGAAGGCCTATGCACGGGCGAAGGAACTCGGCGGCGATGCCAATGTTTATGGCGATAAATTCGTAGGCGGTACGCACGTTCTCTATGTCCTGAACGAGAAGCCGGAGGCTTACGACGAGCTGCCCAAAAACCCGACAGTGCCTCTCTCTATCGTGTTATGGAAGGATGTGCTGAAACCGTTCAGCCTCCTTGCCGTAGGCGGCGTGCTGGCGGGATCGTTCCTGCACTATATCATCCATGGGCCCAAGACGCCGGATGAAAATGGTGCAAGCACTAAGGAAGGGGGTGAATAATCATGAAGAAGGGATTGATTCAGGCGACAGATTGGTATGAGAGGTTAGTTCACTGGATGCTGGCGCTATCCTGCCTTGCTCTGTGCTTCACGGGGTTGGGCATGATGTTTCACTCATTTAACTTTATCGCGAACATGATGGGTGGTCTCGTCGTTGCGAAGTATGTCCACAATTTTATGGGCCTCTTCTTCGGCCTGGCCCTTCTTCTGGCCATCAAGATGTGGTGGCACGAAGCGGGCGTATTCTCAATGCCGGAAGACCTGGAGTGGATGATGGTAGCCGGTGGCTACCTATGGCACGTGGATAAAGTTCCTGAGGTGGGGAAATATAATCCGGGGCAGAAGATGTTCTTCCTGGCGGTCGCCATCTTCGGGGCAGTCATGGTGGTAACGGGGCTTATCATGTGGTTCCCGCTGATGTTCCCGGCAATGCTGGTGCGATGGTTATTTGTCCTCCATGCCCTCGGGTTCGTGGTGATCTTCGCGTTCTTCTTCGTGCATCTTTATCTTGGGACCATCGGCTCTCCCGGTTCCGCACCGGCAATGTTCTCGGGCTGGGTTACAAGGGCCTGGCTCAAGAAGCAGCATCCCAAGTGGTTGAAGGAGATGGAAGAGGAAGGCACGCTAGTGGTTTCCGGTGAGGGAGAGAAGGCGCATTAACAGCCGACGTAATAAGCATGTAGCAAAAGAGCGCTGCTCAATATGAACAGCGCTCTTTTTTTGTGTTCTTCTCAGGCACGATTGATTCGCTCCGGATGAGTGAAAATGGTAGCTCCGCCGTCGCGGACAGAGGCGCAAAGCGTGATGCCGCAAAGTGATGCGGCGTCTATGGCGAGTGATGTCGGAGCGGACACCGCCAGTATAACCTCGATCCCTGCCTGACTGCATTTGGAAACCATCTCGAAGCTTACCCGCCCGGAGAGTACCGCACCGCACCCTTTGGCTGTTTTCCCCGCAAGTAGAATTTTCCCGATGGCTTTGTCCAGGGCATTATGCCGGCCAATATCCTCTGCGAATGAAACCGCCTCTCCCTTGCCGTCGAAGATGAGAATCGCATGCGTGCCCCTCGTCTTTTTGAACACATCCTGTTTATCGGTCAGTAAAGTCATTGCCCTGTTCATGATTTCGGTATTGATGTGGAGCATATTGCCTGCCGTAGGAAGGGTGGCGATCTTCTCCTGCATGTCCGTGCTTCCGCACATCCCGCAGGAGGAGGTGACCAGCAAGTTGCGGCCAGGCTTGTCGGCATTTTTCTGCGGCGGCTTACTCAGCCGGACACGCATCATCTCAGGAGAGTCTATGCAATCAACGACAGAAGCGATATCGCCTATTCCCTGAATAATTCCTTCGGAGAACAAAAATCCCACGGCCATTGCGCGCCTGTCGCCGGGGCTGCATAAGATCGTGTATGAATCAACGCCTTCGATATCGATTGTCAGCGGTGCCTCAACAGCCACAACCGTGTTCTCTTCGATCCATTCGTTATCAGGGCCTGATGCGGGCAGGCGCAAAACAGGACATTGTTTCTGCGATGATGTAGTCATTTCACATAACCAAAACATGGCGCCGGAAAATATTCAAGCACAACAATCTTATCATATATCTTGCTCCCATGAAATTGTTTGCCGGGCATGGCTTTAAAATTGCCGTCACAATTCTGCACCCAGCTTTCTTATTTTACTGAGAACGGGGCTTGATCCTGCCTGCCATTCTCGCCCACCTGTAAAGGGCGCCAAGCACCACCACGGCCTTTTCCGAAGAATAGGTAAAGGCAGGGACACCGTTTGCTTCCAGCATGGTTGCAGCGCGTTCCACCTCTACATCACCCGAAAGTGAGGCTACAATCGGTTTCGGCGCTTTCATTGACTCCGCGGCCTTCTTCGCCCTTATCACGGTCTCGGCAAAGACCATGGGCGGCGTAATCAGTGTATGCCAGTAGCCGAGGATCAGCGCATCGACACGTTCGTCTTCAAGGGCGAGCCGGATTGTGGCTTCGTAAGTTGCCGGCGGCTCGCCGCCCGTGATATCCACGGGGTTTCCTGTGGCGCCGAAGGGCGGAATGAATTTCTTGAAGGCCTCATCGAGATCTTTTTCCAAATGCATTAGCTGAAGCTGATGCTTGCTGCACGCATCAGCGAGAAGAACGCCCAAGCCCCCGGCACCCGTGACGATCAATACGTTTTCACCTTTAGGCGTCGGCATTTTTCCCAGGCTCCTCGCACAATCCAGGAGTTCTTCCAGATTCGAAACCCTGACGATCCCTGCTTTCGCGAAGGCGGCGCTGTAGATCCTGTCGTCTCCCGCCAGAGCCCCCGTGTGGGAGAAGGCAGCCCTTTCTCCCAGGGAAGTTGCGCCGGCCTTGAGTGCGACGATGGGCTTCTGCCGGCTTATCTTTCCCGCTGCCCTTACGAAGGCGATGCCGTCCTTTATGTCTTCCACATGCATGGCGATTACCTTTGTGTTCTGGTCCTGGCCGAAGAATTCGATCAGGTCATCTTCATCGACGTCGGACTTGTTTCCCACGCCGACGATTGCCGAGACACCCATCCTGTTGGAGCGGCTGTAGCCGATGATCGCCATGCCCACACCTCCGCTCTGACATGACAGGGCCGTCGGTCCTTTCTCCGTGTAGGGCGTGCAGAAAGTCGCGCAGAGATCAGCAGGTGTATAGTATATACCGAAAATATTCGGCCCTAGTATGCGAACCCTGCTCTTCACTGGCTTGCGCAACGAGATCCCTCTGGAGATCGTCGTTGCCGATCTCGGCAAACCCCGAGGAAATGACGATAGCTCCGGCCACGCCCTTTTCGCCCAGCGCCTTTACCGCGTCTGCAACGTTTTTTGCAGGGATCACGATTGCCGCTACATCGACATTGCCGGGAATATCCTGAACGCTCCTGTAGCATTTCAGCCCCAGTATCTCATCCGCCTTGGGATTTATGGGATAAATTTTTCCCTTGTAGCCGCCGTCGATGATATTCTTTACTGTTGAGTATCCGAGTTTTGACGGATCTCCGGATGCCCCGATGATGGCAATTCCCTCAGGAGAAAATATCCTCTTCATGCCTGTTATGATTTCTTCTGAAGAGTATATCGTATCGGCAATTTTCTTTGGTTCGCCGATGGCCATGCGGGCATCAACGACGATGGCGCCCTCTGCGGACGCGATGACGGGGTTCAGGTCGACTTCAAGTATCTCCGTGTGATCGGTGACGAGGGCCGAGAGCTTCTCGATGATGTCAGCTACGGCACTGACGTTTGCCGCCTGTCTACCACGGAAATTGCCGAGGATCTTTTTTCCTCTGATCTCCCGAATCATCCGCAAGGAATCCTCCCGTGTCAGGGGAGCCAGCCTGAAGACTACATCCATCGCGGCCTCTACAAGGATCCCTCCCAGGCCGAACATCACGGCATGACCGAACTGGCGGCTGAAGGTGGCCCCTATGACGAGTTCAACCCCTTCCGGCACCATCTGATAGATCAGAACCCCCTGGATGTCCGCCTTCGGCTTCTCCAGTCTCGCTCTCCCCACGATGTCGGTGAATGCGGACCGAACCGCTTCCGCCGAACCAAGATTAATCTTCACGCCTCCCACGTCAGACTTGTGCGGGATGTCAGGAGATACGATCTTCATCACAACGGGGTACCCCAATCTGCCCGCTATCTCGGCGGCTGATTCCGGATCGGTTGCAACTTGACCCGTTCTGACCGGGATGCCGTAAGCTGTGAGCACTTCCTTGCTCTCCACTTCCGTAAGGGCAGCTCGGCCCAGCCGTTTTGCCTCAGATAGTATTCTTGCTACTTCGGTTCCCATGGGCCCTCCTTTCGTAAGTCTTCATATAGGATAACCCTCATCCGTTATGCATTGAAAACGAGAGTTATTCGCCCACTATCTTATGGGCTGCGTGGGTAAAAAGTCAACTATATTAGAAACAAGAAAGGTGTTTACAACCACTTTGGACTTGACAGACGCGGGGATTTCAGCTAAAAATTCTGCCACACAGGTTAAGATTATCAACAATCAAAGGGAGGAGAGTTTTTGGCCACACATAAATCCGCGGAAAAAAGAAGCAGGCAGAACGAGAAGAGACGCGTGAGAAACACGTCGGTGAAATCCAATATAAAGACACACGTAAAATCTGTAATTGCAGCCGCTGAAACGAAGGATAAGAAGGGTTCGGAAACTGCCCTCGCCGCTGCGATACCCGCTATCTCCAAGGCGGCTTCCAAGGGCATATTTCATAAGAAGACGGCTTCGCGAAAGATTTCAAGGTTAACCAAAAAGGTAAATGCCCTTAAGGGGTAATTGTTTTAGATTTTTCTTTCAGAACAATTCCTATCAAAAGCCTGACATCATTAACCGGTATGCCTTCTCAGCTGAATCATTTGACAGCTTGATGAGGGCATTGCGCCGGTTTGTATCCCTGGTATTCAGGTCGGTGAAGGAGTAGTCCTGAGTTGCCGTAAAATTCTTGTTGCTCCAGATAAGCTTATGGGTGTCCTCTTCCTCGAAGACAAGTTCCATAGCGACTGTCAGGCGTTCTCCTGACGCCAGGCCCGTCCTCTGGTAAGATAGAGGGGAGGTTACGATGCTGTTCACACTGCCCTTGAAGACCGCATCCGCCTTTTCACGCCGGTCGATCAGCGCTAGCCTGCCTCCTATGATAAATTGATCGATAAACGAATTCCTGATGGTATTTTCGAAATTGGCTTCACTTGTCTTGTTGGCAAAGTTGTCGACGAATACCGTCCGTATTTTTTTGTCGATGTATTCTCCGCCGGGGCTGAAGCGGTATCCGCAACCTGCGACAAGAAAGACTGACAGAAGAATCGCGACAACCTTTATTCCATGGAGATGAAGCAATAGACGATATGCGCGGCATATAATATCTGTTCGCTTGTCACTGAACGACGATATTGACGAGCTTCTTGGGTACATATATTTCTCTCACTACCTTCTTGCCGGAGATTAAACTGATAATCTTCTCATCATTGAGAGCGAGGGACTTGATCTTCTCGCCGTCCTCATCTACAGGGACGACCATCCTGCTCCTTACCTTGCCGTTAACCTGAATGACTATGGTTATTTCCTCTTCTGCGGCAACCTCATGATCATACGCGGGCCAGGGAACGTCAGCCAGACTGCCTTCATAACCCAATGCCTTCCAGAGCTCAGCGGTTATGTGAGGAACAATGGGCGCCAGCAATATTATTATCGTCTCGATAGTCTCTCTAATGACAGAAAGCGCGATTTTATCTTCCTTTGCCGGCTTCTCAATCAGGTACAGGACATTGACGAGTTCCATGACCGCGCTTATGGCAGTATTAAAATGAAAGCGGTCCTCGATATCACGGGTCACTTTCCTGATTGTCTGGTGGTTCTTTCGCCTCAGGTTCTTCAGTTCGCCTTCGAGTTTCTCACCTCCGCCTGCAGACTTAACGGCCTCGATGTCATCGAGATAGTCCATGATAATCCGCCATGCCCTGTTGAGAAAACGGAACGACCCCTCGACGCCCTGGTCACTCCACTCCAGGTCCTTCTCCGGGGGTGCCGCAAAAAGGCAGAACATCCTTGCCGTGTCGGCGCCATATTGCTTGATCAGGTAATCAGGATCGACGACGTTCTTTAAAGATTTTGACATCTTTTCCGATTTGCCGATAGTGACCGCGGTCTCGCATTGCGTGCATTTATCGTCCTTCACCTCATCAGGAAAGAGATAACCATGCTCTTTGCAATGCGCCGTCTCCTTGCAGACCATGCCCTGGGTCAGGAGATTGGTGAAGGGCTCGTCAAAGTCAAGAACGCCAAAGTCTCTCAGCATCTTCGTATAGAAACGCGAATAGAGAAGATGCAGGATAGCATGCTCAATCCCACCGATATACTGATCCACCGGCATCCAGTAGTGGACTTTTTTACGGTCAAGACCAGGTTTCTCCGCGCACTGGGGGGAGCAGAACCGGTCGAAATACCAGGATGATTCTACGAACGTATCCATCGTATCAGTTTCCCGTTTTGCCGCAATGCCGCAACGGGGGCATTGCGTTTCCGCAAACGCCTTGTATCTCCGGAGCGGTGACCCGCCTTCTCCCGTCAATTCCACGTCTCTGGGCAAGACTACGGGAAGGTCGGTTTCCGGTACCGGCACTGTGCCGCATTTATCGCAGTAAATGATGGGAATGGGAGCCCCCCAGTAGCGCTGACGGGAAATGCCCCAGTCTCTCAAACGGTACTGTATGGTCTTCTTGCCTCGGCCTATGGATTCCAGATATTCCGCGATTGCATCAAGGGCCTTCATATTTTCCATGCCGTTGAATTGTCCGGAATTGATGAGCATGCCTTCATCCACGTAGGCTTCCGTCATGGTGTGGACATTGAGGGACTTGTTGGGTGGCTGTATGACCACGATGAGGGGCAGATTATACTTCTTCGCGAATTCAAAGTCACGCTGGTCATGCGTTGGAACTGCCATGACACAGCCTGTTCCGTACTCCGCGACAACGAAGTTTGCGGCGAAGATGGGCATCCTTTTCTTAGTGACGGGATTAAGACAGTAGGCATCCAGGAATATGCCTTCTTTATCGTAGTATTCTGAAGTCCTCATCAACTTGTCTTGCTTCTTGACTTTGTCAACGAATTCTTTGACTTCTTTCTCAACCGGCTTCCCCTTAGAGAGTTCCATGACGAGGGGGAGTTCGGCGGCGACGAGCATGAATGTGGCGCCGTATACGGTGTCCTGCCGTGTCGTAAAGACTTTGATTACTTCATTTCCCTCTGCCATGGGGAAGAGTATCTCGCATCCGAAGCTCTTGCCTATCCAATTCTTCTGCATAGTGATGACCCGTTCAGGCCATCCGGGAAGTTTGTCACAATAATCGAGGAGCTCTTCAACGTAATCGGTAATGCGGAAGAACCACTGGTCGAGATATTTCTCCTCGACATCTTTGGAGCATCTCCAGCAAAGGCCTGCCTCCACTTGTTCATTTGCAAGTACCGTTTTACAGTCCGGGCACCAGTTCACGATGGAACTTTTCTTGTAGGCCAGCCCTTTTTCGTACATCCAGAGAAAAAACAGTTGTTCCCAGCGGTAGTATTCCGGCTCACACGTGGAAAGTTCCCTGTCCCAGTCATAGCTGAATCCCATCTCCTTGAGCTGCTTTCTCATATAGGCGATGTTTTCATTCGTCCATGTTGCCGGGTGAATCTTATTGTCGATGGCTGCGTTTTCCGCGGGCATGCCGAACGAATCCCAGCCCATGGGGTGCAGGACGTTGTATCCGTTCATCCGCTTGTACCGCGCCACTACATCGCCGATAGTGTAGTTCCGCACGTGTCCCATATGAATTTTCCCGGATGGATACGGAAACATCTCCAGAAGGTAGTATTTCTTCTTGTCAGGATCCTCTGTTACCTTGAAAACGCCCTTGTCTTGCCAGATTTGCTGCCATTTATTTTCAAGTTCCCGGGGCTTGTACTTCTTCTCCATAAATCATCCAGCCTCCAACATGCTCAGGGATACACTTTCTTTAACGCCTATTATGAAAACTTGAGGGTAATATCATCATGAATGAGAACTTCCGGTGAGTCCGTTCATATCTTGGCCTGTTTCTTCTTTGTATAATTTCAGGTATATGGCATCGAGAATACCATTTATGAAAGAGCCGGAGTTTTCAGAGCCATACAACTTGCCTAAATCTATAGCTTCGTTCAGCGTGACTTTGGGGGGTATATCCGGGCAGTACAAAAGCTCGTAGACGGCCATGCGTAGAATATTTCTGTCGACCCTCGACATCCTCGCAAGGGACCAGTTATCGGAACAACTGCTTATAAGACTGTCTATTTCCTCTTTCTTATCGCAAGCACCTTCTATCAAGAGCGTAGAAAATTTTCTGGACTCTTCAGGCGCGCTAAAGTAATTCCAGAAAATCGCAATAGCCTCTTTGGCGTCGATATCTAAGACATCCAGCCCGTAAAGAACTTGTAAGGCAATCTCTCTTGCCTTTCTCCTTTGATGCATTAACTCCTCTGGATCTGTTGCATCAGACGCCGTTCATGACGGGTCTGCAGATAATGAAAGACAAAACATAACGGTCTTGAAAATTTTTGCCCTGCCATTTCGATCATTGTCCCTGCATTTATGGGGACATGATTCGCTTGCCCTCTTCTCGAAATGACATTAGATAAAGATTTGAGAAGGTATCAGGCTATAATTTCCTGAAGAGATCTACCATTTCAATGGCCGACATGGCGGCATCCCACCCCTTGTTTCCAGCTTTTGCCCCCGCCCTTTCAATGGCCTGTTCAATGGTGTCCGTGGTCAATACGCCGAAGGCCACAGGCACCTCCGTCTCCAGACCGACGCTCGCTATCCCTTTGGTGACCTCAGCGCTGATGTATTCAAAATGCGGCGTCGCACCCCGGATCACGGCGCCAAGGCAAATCACAGCATCAAATTTTGCAGTCTTTGCCAGCTTCTTGGCCGTAACAGGTAACTCGAAAGCACCGGGAACCTTATAGATAAGTATGTCTTTCTCATCCGCGCCTGCCCTGGTAAGCGCATCAACAGCGCCATCAATCAGCCTTCCGCAGATAAAATCGTTAAATCGACTGGCGACAATGCCAAACTTCATTCCCTTGGCTGTAAGTTTTCCTTCTATGATTCTTGGCATATTTCCCTCTCCATAGTTTAGTCGTAAAACCTGACCTCCGGTTTATGTACGCGTTACGATAATAAAAAGGATCTATATCTCCAACAAATGGCCCATTTTTTTCTTCTTTGTCTTAAGATATTTGATGTTGCTCTCATTTGGTTTTATTTCGATGGGGACGCGATCGGTAACGGTTAAACCATACCCTTCGAGGCCGACAATCTTTTTGGGATTATTAGTCATGAGTTTCATCTTCTTGACACCGAGATCTGCAAGTATCTGGGCGCCTATACCATAATCGCGCAGGTCCGCCTTGAATCCGAGGGATATATTGGCTTCAACCGTGTCCTTTCCATGTTCCTGCAGTTCGTAGGCCCTGATTTTATTAACGAGGCCGATACCCCTGCCTTCCTGATGCATATAAACAATAATACCTTTCCCCGCCTCATCAACCATTTCCATGGCTCTATGGAGTTGGTGGCCGCAGTCGCACCTTTCCGATCCGAAGACGTCACCTGTCAGGCATTCCGAATGAACCCTCACCAGAACCTCGTCTTCCGGCCCGATATCTCCCTTCAACAGTGCCACATGTTTCATATCATCCACATCATTTTCGTACACGACAATCTTGAACTGACCGCCGAAGACGGTGGGAATCATCGCCGCCGCGGCCCTCCTGATCAGGGATTCATGCTGCATCCTGTACTGGATGAGATCGGAGATGGTCACTATCTTGAGATCGTATTCCTTTGCGAATACTTCCAGGTCAGGCATTCTGGCCATAGTGCCGTCGTCCTTCATGATTTCACATATGACGCCGGCGGGCTTCAGCCCGGCCAACCGCGCGAGATCTACGGAACCTTCCGTCTGACCCGTTCTCACCAACACGCCGCCTTTTCTTGCGCGTATGGGAAAGATATGTCCCGGGCTCACAATGTCATCAGGCGCAGCATCATCTGCTACAGCCGTTCTTATCGTCGTCGCCCTGTCTGCAGCGGAAATGCCCGTGGTCACTCCACGCTTGGCTTCTATGGACACCGTAAAGGCGGTGCCAAAGCAGGACCGGTTGTCCACCACCATGGGGTGTAGGTTCAATTTATCGGCAAGATCTTCGCTCAGGGACAGACATACAAGTCCTCTGCCGTATTTCGCCATGAAGTTAATGGCCTCAGGCGTAACAAATTCTGCCGCCATGCAGAGGTCGCCTTCATTTTCTCTATCTTCATCATCAACCAGGATGACCATTTTGCCACTCTTGATATCCACAATGGCCTCTTTTATTGTGCTTATACCCATCATTACACCTTCAATAATTTAGTTCCAGATGCCGAAGCGCTCTATTGAAATTCTCCATGCCTCTGTGCGAAAGAGTATGGAGATGATATTCATTTCAAGAATCCATGCTCCGCAAGCAAATTCATGTCAATCCCTTTGCCGGGATTGAGAAATTTTTCCACATACTTTCCGATTATATCCGTTTCAATGTTAACCAGATCGGCCACTTTCTTGAATCCTAAAGTTGTACTCCGGGCCGTATGCGGAATTATATTAACATAAAACCTCTTTTTTTCACAACGATTTACCGTTAAACTTATACCGTCGACTGCGACCGATCCTTTTTCCACGATGTACCGGCCCAATTCCGCATCAATTTCCAAACCGAACTGAATTGAGTTGGCCTTGCTTACTTTCTCCTGTATCTTTCCTATGCCATCCACGTGGCCAAGGACCAGGTGTCCTCCCAGGAAACTGTTCAGCCGCAGGGACTTTTCCAGGTTAACTTTATCGCCTGTCTTGAGCGATTTAAGGTTTGTCCTGGTCAGTGTTTCCGCGGACACGTCCGCGGAAAAGCCCTTGCCCCCTTTCTCTGTTACTGTGAGACAGGCGCCGCTGACAGAAATGCTGTCGCCAATATTAATGTCATCCAAATTCATTGACGTATCGACAATGAGAAAGGCATCTTCTCCCTTCCTCGTAATCCTCACGACTGTTCCTAAGTCCTCTATAATTCCTGTGAACATGACCTTTCCAATATCCCGCCGATAACTTCTTTATCAGTCATTAGTGTTCATCTTTCTTTACATTGAGAAGATCCTTCAGTCCCTCCAGAAAATCACTGACGTCACGAAACTCCCTGTATACCGATGCGAACCGAACGTAGGCAACGTCGTCCAGAGTCTGAAGTTCTTTCATGACCTGTTCACCAATGACTGACGAGGGGATCTCTTTGTCCTGATACTCCTGGCAGTGCCTCTCGATTCTATCCACGATGCTTTCAATTGCATCAGTGCTTATGGGGCGTTTTTCACAGGCCCTCTTGATACCGGAGCGTATTTTCGTTCTATCGAATGGCTCTCTGCGCCCATCCTTTTTCACCACCATCGGAAGGACTTCTTCAACGAATTCGTAGGTCGTAAAACGCTTTCCGCAGGCGAGGCATTCCCGTCTTCTCCTTATGGCATCTCCATCTTTGCTGATCCGGGAGTCAATGACCTTGTTTTCTGCATTTGCGCAAAAAGGACACTTCATAACTGAGACACCGTGACACCGGCTTCCTTCAATATATCTGTCGCCAGTTTATCCCTGTAGTCTGCCTTTACAACCACCCTTACTACACCTGCGTTGATAATCATCTTGGCGCATATTATACACGGATGATTAGTGCAGTAAAGTGAGGAACTGTTTACGCTTACTCCGTGGAGTGCAGCCTGAATGATGGCATTCTGCTCTGCGTGAAGTCCGCGGCAGAGCTCATGGCGCTCACCGGAAGGAACACCTAGTTGTTCGCGCAAACAGCCTACATCCAGGCAGTGGTGAAGGCCCGAGGGAGCTCCATTGTAACCCGTGGCAAGCAACCTGCGATCCTTGACAATAACGGCGCCAACGCTCCGTCTCAAGCATGTGGAGCGTCTCGAGACGAGATCGGCGATATCCATGAAATATTCATCCCATTCCGGCCTGGGCTTTTTCCGTCGGGGGACTTCCGGCTTTGAACGTCCGGTCTTAGCCATTTTCTGTTACCTGTCAGCCTCTCCGCTCTACTTAACTTATATAATCACTAATTCTTACTTGTAAAGTTGCTTTCCCAGATCCCCGATTTTGTCCAGCCTTCTCTGATGGCGGCCGCCCTCAAATTTGGTGTTCAACCACAAGCGAGCGATTGATTTTGCTGCTTCCTCATCTGTCCGCCTGCCGGCAAGGACGAGGATATTTGCGTCATTGTGCAGCCTGCTCATGCGGGCCGTCTCTTCGTCTAGGCATAGAGCCGCCCTCACGCCCGGGAATCTATTTGCGACAATGCTCATGCCGACACCCGAACCGCATACGAGGATGCCCCGGTCAAACTCTCCGGCGGATACCCTTTGGGCAACTATGGCGCCAAAATCCGGATAATCCACATTGGCCGGGCTGTCAGTGCCGGCGTCCGTTACGGTATATCCCAATTCAGCAACGTACCTCTTGACAGTTTCCTTTAAGGGGAACCCCGCGTGGTCGCTGCCCATAATTATCTGGGCCATTTTATCAAAGTTTTTCTGCTTTCCTGAATATCAGGACAGCGTTGACTCCGCCAAAACCGAATGTGTTCGACATGGCCGTATCGATATTCTTCTTCCGCGCCTTGTGGGGAACATAATCGAGATCACAATCGTGGTCAGGGTTATCGAGATTGATTGTCGGTGGAATAATGCCTTTGTAAATAGACATCGCCGATATAATAGCCTCCACGGCGCCTGCAGCCCCCAGGAGATGACCGGTCATGGATTTTGTAGAGCTGACAGCGAGATTTAAGGCGTGTTTGCCGAAGACCTTTTTGATGGCCTGCGTTTCATAGAGGTCATTCGGAGGTGTCGATGTGCCATGGGCATTTATGTAGTCGATTTCGGCTGGTTTCAGGCGGGCGTCTTTCAGGGCGGCTGACATGCATCTGGCCGCTCCTTCATGTCCCGGAGGAGGTGTCGCCATGTGATAGGCATCGCTCGTCGATCCGTAGCCTACCACCTCCGCATATATCCTGGCGCCTCTCCTGACGGCTGAGGTCAGTTCCTCCAGTATCAAGATACCGGAACCTTCTCCGATCACAAAGCCATCCCTCTCCTTGTCAAAGGGACGGCTCGCCTTCTCGGGCTCGTCATTTCTTACGGATATGGCCCTCATTGCATTGAAGCCGCCTATACCTAAGGGTGTAATAGCTGCATCAGCGCCTCCGGCGATCATGACATCTGCATAGCCGCCGTTGATTATTCTCATGGCGTCCCCGACGGCATTTGTGCCGGAAGAGCACGCAGTAGCAGGACAGCTTATGGGACCTTTAAATCCGAATCTGATTGATACATGGCCTGCGGCAAGATTTGCGAGGACGGCTGGGATCGCAAAGGGAGACACTCTTCTGGGGCCGCCGCTGAGTATTGACCGTTCCGTTTTTTCCATGGTCCCGAGGCCGCCGATTGCTGACCCGATAATTACTCCCACTCGTTCCGCATTCGTCTCATTAATGCGCAGTTTCGCATCCGACACAGCCATTCCGGCGGCTGCCAGGGCGTAGACAATAAAGTCATCCATCTTGCGAAGCTCTTTATTGCTCACATAATTCAGGGCATCAAAGTTCTTCAGTTCCCCGGCGATCTGTGTCCTGTGTCCGGTGGCATCGAATTTTGTTATTCTCCCGATTCCCGATTGTCCGGCGCAGATTGCCTTCCATGTATCCAGGGCAGAATTGCCAAGAGGTGTGACTGCACCGATTCCGGTTATAACGATTCTTCTTTTCAAAGAGGCCTGTTTCCTTCGCGGCATGTTAATTTTAGGTTACCCCTTTTTTCTTGAGGAATTCGATTACGTCTTTTATCGTGCGGATTTTTTCCAGCTCTTCATCGGAGATTTGCAATCCGAAATTCTCTTCCATTTCCATGATCAGCTCAACCAAGTCAAGGGAATCGGCTCCCAGATCATCTATAAAGGATGCCTCCGGCACACATTCTTCCTTTGTGACATCCAGGCGCTGAACTATAATCTCTATGACTCTATCTTCGAGTTTCATCAACATTCCTCCTCCAGGCATAAACTAATTTATAACACCGCTACGAACAAATAAAGACCGCGCCGTTGACGCGGAATCTCAAAAAAATCCATCTGCTACAGATTCTTTGTTGTCGTCGCAGCCTTTAAGACGTCTTTTCTTGTGGAATTACCTGCCGGCCCTTATACGTTCCGCAATTCGGACAGACGTGATGAGCGAGCTTCGGCTCACCGCACTGTGGGCACGCGGAAGCCAGTGACGGCTTAAGAAAATCGTGAGACCTCCTCTTATTTCTCCTTGTTTTCGAATGTCGTTTTACTGGGTTTGGCATTGTTCTTTTCCTCTATATTATTTAATTTATTTGCTGTCTACTACTCTGAATTTATTTAAAGCTGCCAGCCTTTCGTCAATGTGCTCAGTATGGCAGCCGCAGTTTTCCGTGTTGAGATTTGTCCCGCAATGTGCACATAGGCCTTTGCATGCATCTGTGCATAGAATCCTGATAGGAATTTGCAGCATGACCTGTTCAAATATGAGAGTATCAAGATCTATTACATCATCCTCATAATAGCCGTATTCGAGGTCCTCACTACTGAGTTCATCTTCCTGCTTCGCCTTGTTTTTCTCCGGCACAAAGGTGTATCGAAAGTTAATATTTACAGGCAGATGGGTGGCTTCCAGACACCGGCAGCAATTTGAAGCGACCGTCGTATCCAGGCTCCCATCGATAAATACGGTCTCGCGGATCATTTTAGCCTGGCAGAAAACATCAATCCCTTGGATGGAGAAATCATTTTTTTCCTTCTCGGGGAGGAGATTCCGAAACCAATCGCCATCCTTATGCAGCGATATTTTTAATCCCTCATCAGGGATGTTATTGATAATTACTTTCACTGTACTTCTTTAATTATATGCGTCGGATTCTATTCTTAAATTGTATCCCAGGCATGCTATGAGCTGTTGCTGTAAGGTGCGAAGTAGATTATAAAATAGCCTGATTGTCAAGTATAATTTTACCCTTCTAAATCCGGCTTGACAAGCTAAAGTTGCAGCCCTATAAGAGGGTCATCAAAGCAGTGGATACGGTAAGATAAGATGACTGAAAAGGAAAATGTCAGGACTCGCTTTGCGCCATCTCCGACAGGCTTCTTGCATGTCGGCGGCGCAAGAACAGCTCTTTTTTCTTGGCTTTACGCGAGGCACGAGGGTGGAAAATTTATTCTCCGGATTGAAGATACCGATCAGGTTCGATCTACGGAGGAATCAACAAAGGCGATTCTTGACGCCCTGACATGGCTGGGGCTCCACTGGGATGAAGGGCCGTTCTTTCAGGCGCAACGTGTAGACATACATAGGGAAATGGTGAAAAAGCTCCTCAATGAAGGCAAGGCCTATTGCTGCATATGTACTTCGGAGGAGCTGGAAGATAAGAGGAAGAAGGCCCTCGCCCAAGGCAGGAAGCCAAAGTATGACGGCACGTGCCGGGATAAGAACCTTTCCAGGTCGGCCTATGCCGTGGTGCGATTCCGGTGCCCTGACACGGGAGTGACCGTCGTAAACGATCTGATTAAGGGGCTTATAACGTTCAATAACGAGGAACTCGATGACCTGGTCATAGAAAGAAGCGACGGCTACCCCACATACAACTTTGCTGTCGTCGTGGACGATGCCCAGATGGAAATAACCCACGTGATCAGGGGAGATGACCATCTGAATAATACACCGAGACAAATCCTTCTCTATGAGGCGCTTGGATATAAGGTTCCACAATTTGCGCATGTTTCCATGATCATGGGCTCGGATAAGGCGCGGCTGAGCAAACGCCACGGGGCGACATCGGTCATGGCCTACAAGGAAATGGGGTATCTGCCCGAGGCCGTGGTCAATTATCTCGTCAGGCTCGGCTGGTCTTACGGGGACCAGGAGATATTTTCTTTGAATGAATTAATCCGTACCTTTACTCTTGAATCCGTCGGAAAATCCGCCGCTGTATTTAACCCGGAAAAACTCCGCTGGCTGAACCAGCACTACATCAAGGAATGTGACTCTAAAAGACTCGTGGAAGAGACGACACCATTCTGGCAGAAACTGGATGTTGATACTTCAGACCGCGATCTTCTGAAACGTGTCGCTGATGACCTAAAAACGAGATCAAAGACCCTCGCAGAGCTTGCCGATGCAAGCCTCTTTTACTTCACGGATGATATTGTCTATGAGAAGGAGGCAGCAGATAAATATCTCAATAAAGAAATTGTGGGTCATCTGGCTGCCATAGCCGAGGGGCTTGCCGCGCTGCAGGACTTTACGAAGAAGGGCATGGAAAATTTCCTGCGTGCCATCGCCGGAGAAAGGGGCGTAAGTCTCAAAGTGATCGCCCAGCCCCTCCGCGTCGCACTGACGGGAAAAACCGTAAGCCCCGGCGTTGATGAGATTATGGTAACGTTGGGAAAAGAGAAGGTCATAAAGAGGATCAACAAGGCCCTTGCCTGCATAAAAGCTAGATGAGAACCGTCATTCTTTACCGCCCCCTTTCATAAAGGGGGCCACGGGGGATTTTGAAGCCGTAGTGCAGACCTTCAGGTCTGCTTAATTCCCTTTTCGCTCCAATTCTTTCCCTTGACTTTTCGAGACTGATTGACTAAAAATTCAGCCTTCTCTCCAGGAAATCACATGGTCCCATCGTCTAGCGGTTAGGACGCTGGCCTCTCACGCCGGAAACTCGGGTTCGATTCCCGGTGGGACCACCAAAAAACAATTAGGTAGCATTCAATCGAAAGTCGTTAAGCGCTGTATGAAAAAGCTCGGCCAGTCATTTTTTCATCAAGACGCGATCAAGCTTGCACGCGCTTTGATCGGAACAATTCTTGTGCATCGTGTGCGGGGCAAGGAGTACCGGGCGCGCATCGTGGAAACCGAAGCATATCTCGGCCCGCATGACCTTGCTTCCCACTCCTCCAAAGGCAGAACAAAACGGACCGAGGTCATGTTCGGCCCTGCCGGGCATGCATACGTCTACCTCATCTACGGGATGCACGACATGTTCAATATTGTCGCAGGTAAAACAGGCAAAGCACAGGCCGTGCTCATCCGCGCGGCCGAACCTCTCGATGATTGGCAAGCTGATCTTTCCGGTCCGGGCAAACTCACGCGCGCTCTCAAAATCACCCGATCTTACCATGGCATGGATCTATGCGGCGACAGGTTGTATCTCCTCTCCGGTTCCCGAATACGACCGCGGATAAAAAGAAGTAAACGTATCGGCGTTGAGTACGCAAAAGAATGGAAAGATACGCTGTTACGCTTTTATAATGCGGATAGTCCAGCAGTGAGTGGCAATGTAAGGTGACGGGCAACTTAGGAGTACCGTGTCTCCCAGTCAAAGCGTTCTCTTCCTGGAAGAAAATAAGGATATATTTTTTTATGACTGGGTAAGCTAAAGTCTTACAACTTGCATCCCGATCTGCCTGCTCGCCTTCTCACGATATCGGTGAGCTCCTTGCCTGCCGCGGGTGACAACCCAAATCCCGGCAGCTCCTCCTGCAAATCAGCAAGGGTGCCGTAACCATCAAGATATCCGTTGATGCGGGCCGCGGCCGTGGAATTCACAATGTCCTGATTCGCCGGATACATGATATGGAGCTCCCTGAAGAGGTCGCCATCCGACCGGAGGCGGTGCTTTTGATGATAGTCTTCGGCCAGGTAAAACTCTTTGGCGGGAATGAGCGCCGTAAGGATTTTGCCTTTGTGCCTGGCTGCCTCACGTTTCATCGACTCGCCGGCCAATCTTTTTTGTTCATCGTTGTGATAAAATATGATGGACATGTATTGTCTTGAACCCGAGGGCATGGTCGCGTCATGACTGTCCCAGAAGACATCAAGCAGCTTTTCATATGACATTATAGCAGGGTCATAATCCATCTGTATGGTCTCTGAGTGATCTCCCAGGTCGTGATATTTGGGATTCTTTTTCGTTCCTCCTGCGTATCCGACGCGAGTCCGAACTACACCTTTGATACTCCCGAACCGGGAGTCAGGCCCCCAGAATCAGCCCAATGCAAACGTCGCTGTCTCAGTTCTCCCCGGTGCCGCGAGGTCAATAGGCGGTTTCATGGTTTTGGGTATTGAAGCCGTTTCTGCCATCTTTATCTCCTTCTCACCTTTTGCTGTATTCTTCTCCTGTTGCTGAATCATGCCGGAATTCTGGCAACCCAGCACCAGGAACAGCATCATAAAGGCCGCTGTGAATGCTCTCATGTTTCCTCCCGCGAAAGATCAACCATCTGTAATCTAACCACTAATCAACAAATGGCAAGTCACTTGGCGATAGGTCGCCGATGCAGACGATAAAGATTGAAGTTCTCGGATTAAAGGGTGAAGAAAGAATGTCGTTGGATTTGACAGTCAGACTGTGGCTGGGATTGACGACTTGCATCGGCTTTTAACGGAGGAGAAGGTTAGCAAGCAGACGGCGCTGACCCTCGTGCTGGGAACCGAAAAGCTGTTACTTGACATTGTTCCCGGGGAGTCGAAACGAAGAGACGATTAGCTTCCTTTACCCCTTCCCACTTCCCTACCCACCCACACGCATGTCAATATCCTTCACGCCCGAAACTCGGGTTCAAGTCCCGGTGGGACCACCAATAACATTGGGGAGTCAGGAATTATCCTGACCCCCTTTTTTACGCGCGGTACTTTCAGTGGCGCTATTGTGCTCTGATCAATTTGCAGCCTCATTTAAAGGCGAAATACCCTCTCCGCGTTCTGATGGAGAAAGAGCTCCTTCCCCTCCTCATCCAACCCCAATGAATCAAGGTCCTCAAGACACTTGCGCGGCAAAATCATGGGGTAGTTTGTGCCAAAAAGAACTTTTTTGCGGCCATTTGTTTTCATGTAAGTTACAAGTTCTTGGGGATACCGTTTCGCGGTATATGCTGATGTATCGATGAACACATTGGGATGCTTTGTAGCGACGGCAATCATTTCGGTCGTCCATGGATATCCGATATGACCGCATACGATTTTCAGTTCCGGAAACTCGATAGCTACGACGTCAATATAGGGGATCGGGCGACCCGGCTCGGAAGGACAGAGGGGGCCTGTGTGTCCTACCTGAAGGCATACAGGGACGTCCAGGTTAACGCATTCGGCGAACAGAGGGTAGTAGCGGCGATCGGTAGCCGGCAGATCCCAGAGCCATTGCACGATACGGAGTCCGCGGAACCTATGGTCGGTAACACATCTTCTCAATTCCCGGACGGCTTCCATGGGCTGGTATAGGTTTACTGATGCAATACCTATGAAACGATCAGGATGCTTCCTGACAATCGCCGCCACTTCATCGTTGGAAATCAACGGTCCTTGCGGTCCCCACCATGCACAAAGGAACCCCTTCTGGACGCCGCCCCTGTCCATCGCGTCAATTGTAAATTCGACCGGTATCTCTTCCGTCACTTTTTTTACGCCTCCCGTCCATCGCCGGAGCGAATCGAACATGGGCTGATTGATAAACCTCATTGTCGGATGTTGCATCCACACATCAATAATGACATTGGTTATCATCGTGCTTCCCCTTTTCTTATTTGCGTTCAGATTCCTCTGTATCCTTTAAATAGATCGTCAGTCCGTGAACAATATTGATAATTCCTGGAGCGATAGTCAATAAATAATTTGTCAGAATAACTCGTTGAAGCAAGAATTACGATTTAATGCATTTATTAGTTTCAAGGATTAGTGGAAGGAATCTGCCTTTTTCAATATCGGCATTTTGAAAACCAAGAATCATTAATGCCTTCCTGCACTCCGCGAACTGCCATGTTTGATTTTTATGGTAGATTTCAAATGGGAATCATGATAATCAGAATATAAATGTAAAGTCAGAGACCAAATTTCGTAAACCCTTTAACGTTGTGTGAGGGTGCGATGGACTGATCACTGAAACCCCGTTTCTCAAAGAAGAGCGGGGTTTTTTATTTCATAATGACCTCTGTTAACAATGATATGAGATGCCCTAAAAACAGTGTCTTATTTCAAGGAGATTATTGGATGAATGAACACCGCAGATATCAACGCTACGCTGGAGATAAACCTGCGCAGGGTGAAGTCAAAGTTAAAGGGGAATTGGTCCGTTTAGTGGATTTCTCATTGTCTGGTTTGTGTATTCTTTCAAAGAAACCTTTTTCACCAGGCCGCATAAGTATCTCAGTCGAATTTGGAAAGCATGGGAAAATAGACGTAATTGGCAGTGTTGTTCGAGTGATGGAGGAAGGAGATATGTGGCGTATCGCGATAGACTTGACACAAACATATGAGCTGGATACTCTTCGAAAGGTATAACTTATACATCCTCTCCGCCACTTTTTGACGAAGGTTGCTAAGATAGGCTGTCGGTTGGCTAGAGATGTTTATGACCCTGAACTCGGTTTCTACGTGAAGGATTTCAAGATACCCGAGAGACCGAAGACTTCATAGGGTGATCCTCACTTCGATCCCTCATCTGACGTTGAGGATAAGTAAGTGTAAGCAATAATCTCCTTTAGTGCTGAATCAACTTTTCCTTCCATTCCCGTTTTCATCTTTACTGGCGAGCCAAGATTTATAAGACTTTTTCCTAAAATAATATCATATTTGGTCGTGAATCTGGTCGGGACTCACTCCGGGTTGTTTGGTGTGTAATTCTCTTTCCCATCTCCAAATTATAGGTCGCCGGCCACGAAATCAGTTAGGTCTTTCTCCCTCAGTATCCGGCGTTTCCATTTTTGGGTTATAGGAACTAGAAAAGGAAGCAACCTGAGGGAAAAATAAGGCGGCAGAATCGGCAGACCCACCAGATCGCCACAGACCACGAGCAAAAAAAGATCTTCCAAATGACCTCTTTCTTTCTTCATTTCAAGGTCCAATTCATGGCGTGTAAAACCGTAAAGAACTTCCTGCGCCACTTTTTTCCAATGCCCGAGGGTCGATGTAAGATGATCCATTTTCATATTATCATTTCTTGAAGCGGACGAGAGGAGCGATTATCTTTCGCAATTAAATTTCAGAATATCCGGAAAAGTTAAAGTCCTTTAATTCGCCGATATCATGTGGAAGGAGAGTATTGTTTAGCAGAAAGGTTTGCACATTGCAATGCATATTCTCCCATTGATAAGAGCCGATAAGTCTCCGCATGGAGCATATATGCGCTTTCCTGAAATCTTCTGAAGCAATCGGTTCTAAAATATTGTATATTTCACTTCCTAATCAATATCAGGAACAGCAAGATGTTTGGTCATATCCTGCAGAATAATTAAAGCACAACCCGATGATCAAAATGAACCTACTTCTCGTCAACCCGAGATACAACGGACGTTCGGAAATTCCGCCATTGAGCCTGGAGTGCCTGGCAGCTCCCCTTCTCACGGAAGGCATTGAGGTATCTGTTCTCGATCTCGATATCTGTTCTGAGGAGGAGGGACATAATGCTCTTTCAGATATGATCCTAAGATTGCAGCCACAAATACTGGGCGTGACAGCCATGTCCCACAGTTTTCCATCCGCCCAGAGGGTGTGCTGCACCGCCAAAAAACTTAACCAGACCATCCTGACCGTCATGGGTGGCATTCATGCAACAGTCATGTCTGATAAAGTATTGAGAGAACATAGCCATATTGATGTCTGTGTCCGGGGTGAAGGAGAAGTGACCTTCAGAGAGTTAATACATTCCTTTGTCTCGGGACAGGCGCTCTCCGGCGTTGAAGGAATCAGTTACAGGGAAAGCGGCAAGATCGCTCACAGTAAAGGCAGGGCCCTGCATAGGAATTTGGATGAGCTACCGAACCCGGCCCACCATATCGTTAGCTCCGAAAAATACCGGACGAGGAGCATATCCTCAAGCAGGGGCTGTCATCACAATTGCAGCTTCTGTTCGATCCAGGCTCAATATCACAATACCGTCCGTGTAAGGAACGCCGCCGCCATCGCAGAGGAAATGTTGGCGTTGGTTGAGTGCGGCGCCAGGAGGATCATGTTTACCGATGACAATTTTACCTTTAGCCTGAAACGAGTCAGGGAACTCTGCGGCTGGATTGAGCACATGGGGCTTGCGGGCAAGGTAGAATTCTACGCGGAGGGCCGGATCGACGATATCTGCCGCAGCCCGATTATGGCCTCCATATTGAGCGACGCCGGCTTCAAAGGATTGTATATAGGCGCCGAATCTGGATCTGCCGAGATTCTTGACTACTATAATAAAGGCACAGGTCCGAAGGATATCGTAAGAGGTGTTGCCCAATGTATTGAGCAAAACTTGACTCCGGTGGTAAATTTCATCCTATTCGGTCCTAAAGATACGATCGGCACAATGAAAGAGACTATTCGTCTCGCCAGGCAGATTTTTGAAATGGGAGCCGAGATAGTATATGCAGAGACCCTGATTCCCTATCCCGGAACGCCTATCCAGAAGTCATTGGCGGATGATGGCATGTTTCAGGAGCAAGAGGGTGTTTATTATTTCAGATCCTACCACGGTATAGAGATGGAATCGGTTCTTCGCCTATGTAATATCGCCAGAACAATCACAGAACTTTTTCACCGGGAAGATAAACACTTTTCCAACAAGAAAGCCTATTTCGAGTTAGGCTACCTCGACGAGCTCTTATCAGGACGTACACCGGCCCGATTCGAAGAATTGTATAATCAACATTCCTCCGGAGAACATGTCGCCCTGCCTTCAAAAATTAAAGAAATCCACGAATACATTGCTGCGACAGAATGTCTTGACAGGACGGGCGCGATCTCCTAAGTTTGCCAACCATGTGCCCCAAGACAACCTCCGATATCACCTCTGGTAAACCCATCCTTGCCCTGGCAGTCATGAGCGCCATCTGGGGCTATAACTGGGTAGTCATGAAGGAGGGTCTGCGTTTCTGCGATCCATTTGTGTTTGCCGCTATCCGGATATTACCGGCAGCTATCTGCCTTTTCATTATACTCTTGTGGACCAAAGAAGATTGGCGTCCACGGCAGGTGAGATGGACGGTTCTTCTAGGTTTGCTTTCCACGACAGTGGGTTCTGGCCTTCCCTTGTGGGCTCTCGCAGGTGGCGCGGCTGGGAAAACGGCGGTACTCCTTTATACGATGCCGTTCTGGACTATTCTCCTCGCCTGGCCTATGCTGGGGGAGAGGATTAGAGGCCTTGAATGGCTCGCCGTAATTCTTGCATTCGCAGGACTTGCCTTGATCGTTGCTGTCGATGCAGTCGGGGCAAATCTCTGGGCCAGCATTCTTGCCGTGATGGCCGGGATATCATGGGCGGGAAGCGCCATCATAACCAGGATAATGAGGCGTGATCCCGAATTCGACGTCCTGTCGGTTACAGCCTGGCAGATGATCTACGGTGCGGTGCCTCTCATTATAATCTCAGTACTGGTGCCGTCGCCTTCCATCCAGTGGACTTCTGTATTCATTTCTGCTCTATTGTATAATGTCATCCTTGTGTGCGTCGTCGCATTCCTGCTCTGGTTTTATGTACTGGAGAGGCTTCAGGCAGGGATGGCGACAATGGGGACGCTCGTTACTCCGGTGCTTGCGCTTGTCTCGGCCCGCATTCAACTCGGCGAAATCCCATCTTCACGCGAGGGTCTTGGCATCATCTTAATCCTCTCAGGAATAGGGCTCTTAGGCGCCATTGCCATTCTCAGAAATCGCCGGACGGAAAAGTAAGACGGCACGGGCCCTATTTCTTAGGTGGCTTCAGGAGCACAAGAGGCGATGACTATACTTGCGGCGGCAAGTCGTTATGAACCAGACGTGCTTTCAAAAAACGAGAGCCGCCCACAGTCTAAGCAGGCGGCTCAATGATACCTATAGAAAGAAGATGGAATTGGTTGTGCTATGACACGTTCAGCAATTTAAATATATTAAAATTGAAATATTAGGGTTTCACTACCATGACAGGGCATGTAGCTCCTTTGACTACCTTCTCTGCAACGCTGCCAATCATTTGCTTCATGATACCTGTTTTTCCATGCGATGAAATCACGATTAAGTCAATTTTCTTTGCCTTCTGCTCACTCAGTATAACTTCAGCAGAGAAGCCCCTCTTGATGTCAAAAGAAATCTTGATTTTCTTATTCTTGGCAATTGCATCAGCTTCCTTTTTCAGTTTGGCCTTGGCCTCTCTGAGACTGTTCCTTTTAAGCGCATCGATGATTTTATAATCGAGGCAATACTCAAATGCGCAATCCTGAATGCCTTTATCTATAACATGCAAAAGGTAGATTTTCGCGTCATGTCGGCCTGCCATATCAATGGCTTTCTTCAATGCCGCATCTGAATACTTGGAAAAATCTGTCGGGACGAGAATATTTTTGGGTGCAAACATAAGATTAACCTCCTTTTTTATTTATTATTTTACATTACCGATATTTGTTACACAACAACTATTATAGCTGCCATCATTCATCCTGCCTTCAATCATGCATCTCAACGCTGCATGATTTTCATGAACTTATCGAACCGTCCCTTTTCCTGCAGGGTTTTGACAATCATCTCCTGGGCCGTAGCCGGAACATTGGGAAGCTGTTCCCTCTGTAAGAGTTCAACAGCCTCAGCCGGGCAGCCCGTTACGCAGAGCCCGCAGCCGATGCAATTCGCTGTATCGACGACGGCAGTATCATCTTTTATCTCAATTGCCTTCACCGGGCAGCGCTCATCGGCGCATATGCCGCATCCCGTGCATTCATCGCTGTTGACGCGGGACACAAAACGGCTGGGCTCAAAGGCATGGGGATGATGCAACTGGGTTCTCCCTCGCAGAATGGTGCAGCAGCATGGGCAGCAGTTGCAGACCACATGGGCCTGGTCTGCGCTGTTGTTGCTCGTGTGCACCAGCCCTGCAGCCTCCGCCTGATCCAGGACCTTCACCCCTTCTTCCTTGCTGATCCGGCGGGCAAAACCCCGCTCTACGAGAAATTCACCCACGCCTTCGAAGACAAGGCAAACCTCTTTCGGTTTGTCGCATTTTGCCACGCTGACCCTGCAGGCACACTGCGTGAGCGCAATATAGGTTGAGTTGTTGATCAGATGCTTGACCTCTTCGTAGGGGTGAACGCGGTCTCGTGGCATGATGGATTTTTCGACTGCAACAACCCGCATGAGAGGTGTGGGATTGCCGGCAAAAGAGGCGCCGAGGGCTTCGTGATGGTACTCCTCCCATAGTTTGGCCAGCCGCTTGTGCATGGATGTCCCGCCCCCCTTCATGAAGGGGTACTCAAACACCCCCGGAATGAGCCCGACCAATCCGTATAGCTGCTCACCCTCTTTAGCCTTGGAAAAAATGATTCCTTTGCTGACCATGGACTCCAGCCTCTTTTTCGCTTCATCCTCGGAGATAGCTGCTGCTTTGGCGATGCTCGCCGCCTTTTTCGGCTTGAAGCTCATGTTTACAGCGACGTCTGCTTCTTCGGGCGTAAAGAGCGTGCGAAGTATTTCATCAATGGACTTCGTCTTTGGCGCCGTCGCGGGATGTGAATCCAGAATCTCCCTTAATTGTTCATATGTATCCATCAGCACCCTCCTTTGTATTTCGTGCTTCCGTTGCTATTCAAATAATATAAGAGTAATGAGCTCAAGGTCTCTATCTCCGACATTTTTAATGGCATGAGACTCGCCATGGCAGGTACGAACCGCGTCCCCTTTTCTTATTGTCGTTTCAAAACCGTTGTCATTTACAAGACCTTCTCCTTCGAGGACATAGTACAACTCAAAATCTCCCTCGTGTTTATGAAACCCGACGGAATTTCCCGGCGGTATAATTTCTCTTGTACAGAGCCGACCTTTTCCCGACAATTCATCTTTTTCGAGAATATGGAATAGTTTTAATGTTCCCTCTCCTCCCTTCAATTCATGAATACTCTCTTCGCGCATCTCACTACTTCGTCTAATCATCTTTGCTTCACCCCTTTCCATGGGAATTTCTTGGGAAAATGGTTTGCATATACGGTACCGTTATTTTTTAACATATTTCCGGATTGAGTTCTGCGGTTTGTGATGAGTAGCAGTTGAATTCGGCAGCGCGCATTCCCCGAAGAGCCGCGGGCATTATCCTTGTTATGCTATTTCCTATTTATCAACTTTTCTATTCAGATAGTCAGAATAATCTCTTGTCACCGGCGAATATTCCTTCTCCATTAATTTCGAAGAAATCAAGAAATCTGCTGTCGATCTATTACATGCAGTGGGAATGTTATAGAGCACTGATATCCTCAGAAGAGCCTTTACGTCTACATCATGCGGATGAGGTTCCATGGGATCCCAGAAGAATATGACAACATCGATATTTCCGTCCGCGATCATTGCGCCGAGTTGTTGATCTCCGCCAAATGGGCCGGATTTCAGCTTGATTATAGGATGTTTCAGCGGATGTTCCTGATCTATCCTTTCCGCTAAGGTCTCTTCCACCAACCTACCGGTTGTTCCCGTGCAGATCAATTGATGGTTTAACAATATGTTAAAGTTCCAAATCACCCACTCCACCAAATCCTTTTTTAAGTTGTCGTGCGCAACTAATGCAATGCGTTTTGTGCTTTCCATGTTACCTCCGTTATTGAGTGAAGCAAAGCGCTTCCCAATGGAGCTTTATCCCATTTGAATAGGCTGTCCTTAGGATAACAGGGGACTTGAGTCATTTCTCGGCCAATAGCCTGTCTAATGTTGATTTGATCTGCATACCGACTAATTTGCCGATGCCCAGCTTGCCGCGAGCCTTTCCCAGTTTGATACTCGTCTCAATGATGTCCTTAGGCACGTAGGATTGTTGGGCCACCGGTTTGCGAAGCAGGGTGAGGGATCTTGTGCGACAAGTATCGACGCACAGTCCACACCCAATGCACCGGTCCGGATTTAGGATGGCCTTCTTGTTGTCCACATGAAGGGCTTCCATCTGACAGCGCTTGGTGCAGATACCGCAGCCTTTGCACGTGTCGGGATTGAGACTCGCCACAAATGGACTCGCCACCAAACTGGCCGGCTTGGGATCACGCTTGAGAAATCTCAGGACACCGCAGCAGCACCCGCAGCAGGTGCAGATGAATAGGGGGTTCTTGGCATTTGCCGGTTGTAGTACCAGCCCCGTTTCCTCTGCCCGCTGAAGAATTGCCAGGGTTTCTTCCCGAGTTATTGCCCGGCCACGGCCCATATGTATGACGTTATGAGCCGCTAAGCCAAACTGCAGACAACTCTCCTCATGTTTGTCACAGCCTTTTCCCAGCATGCGAAACTCTTGCCGGCAGATGCAATTGGACACTGCAAAGGTCGTGTGATGACGCACTATCTCCTCAGCCCGCTCATAAGACATCACTTCGGGCTGAACCGCGATGCTCTTCTCTACAGGGATCGTGCGCATTTGTGGCACTTTGCGCCAAGTGGTGGGGTCAATCACAGAGGGAAAGTATTCCTCGAACTCCTCAATGAGTTCACGGCTCAGTTTGTTCACCTGGGACTCCCAGAAGCCGACAACGAATTGAAGGGCCATGTACAGGGACGGTTTGCCCTTTCGCGGGACCCCCATAATCAGTCCCTTCTTATACATCTCTTGCAACCGTCGGGTAGCTTCATTGACAGGTATCTTGGCACGGCGGGCAACAATCCGAGGTTCCTCAGGGATCAGTGTCAGGTGAATGGCAAGTTCGGCATCTTCAGGGGTGAAGAGCCGGCGTAAGATGCGAATTTCCACGCCGCTCGGGGTTCGTGGGAATCCTCCCGGCAGGTTGTCCAGATGCTCGGCCAATTTCTCGTAAATATCTCGTGACATGACACATCACCCTTTCATTGCAATTATTCTTGCGCCCTTTACATAGCGCTGTCTCTAGTTCCAAAGCATGGGTACTAAAGATACCATGGGTGTTGTCGTTGTCAATCCTTAAAACGGGATTATGTAAATTGCACTTCAATGGCCACTGGAAATCCGAAAAAGGTAGGATATTATCAGAAATAACTCTTCAGGGGAAAATCACTGACGACTGAATCCGCGAAGTGAGGAGATTAATCGATGCGGCGGCTCTGTGCTTCAGATTGAAAATGGGCGTGAGACAACTTGATCACATCAATTATTACGTAGGCGTCCTCGGGGGAATTATGCAGGCTATCGCTTCCACCTACTTCTCAGACAATATAGTCTGGATGAACTGAAGATTTTCGATCCCCCTCATTTTTTAACCGGCGTCCAGGTTGTATCGGGATTGTATGATCTCATCTCCCGGGCGATCTTTGCTGTGTCCGGCCCAAAATTCTTCTGGTAAACCATTCCCTGCTGATTGACAATAAACGTCATGACTCCGGATTTTCCCCAGTTTGCCGGAAAAGCGACCAGGGCGAAGCCCCCAACCATGTTACCGTTGATGATATAGTTGTATTTTCCTCCCGGCGCGTTTTTCCCCTGCCTTGTTAATATCTTGAAATAGTAGCCGTGAAAGGGTGTCGGCGCTTCTTCCCTGAAGGCGGCCTTTTCCTTCTTGTATCCCTCATGCCAGGCTCGTGCGACGAGTTCACCCAGGGGGCTTACCTCTTCTCCCGGCGCATTTCTCCAGAAGAGACCGTTTCTCTTCCCGCGATCGCTCCGGAGTTTCTGAGCGTATGCAAATATCCCGTCGCCATCCCAGTCTTTAAGCGTGTACTCGCGTTGCGCCTTCACATACGAGCGGCTGACAAGTATGGCAGTAAGTTCGTTTTCCCCGATCCGGCGGTTCAGTATCTCTTCTTTACCCGCTTCCGTGTCAAAGAACCATTGATTATCTTTTTTTACAATGGGAATAGGAAAGGGCCAGTTCTCGTTTCCTATGTGAAGGATCACTTTTGAATCGCCGTCTTTCACAAGGCTGGTTTTTTCAGCCAGGTGTTTGGCAAGGTCTTCAAATTCTGCGGCATCCTGCACCCTGTCACCGGAGCGAAGGTCTTTTCCGGAGGGCCCGAAGATCTGATCGAGTGCGGCTTTATCTTTTGTCTTGACGGCATCGGCAAGACTCTTCAAGGCGTCTTCGGGAGAGGAAAAGAGCCTCTGCAATGGCGCCCCGTCAACGGGTATAGTCCAGGCAAAGACAAGCACCGCGGTTAACAAAAGCAAAGCGATGAGAGCCATTCCCCCTGATAGGCGACATGCGGGTTTCTGCTCTATTGTACCCATAGTTTCCTTCCTTTCCATATTCATTAATCCTCTGTTGCTAAAAACATTTAACACAAACCCGCCCTTGCTATCGCCCTGGTCTGCCCCCGGAGGGACTCCTGCCCGCGGGGACACTCCCCCTGCTCGCAGGGGCGGCGGAGGGTCTCCCTTCCATGCTGCTCTGACGGCTGGACTGTCCGCGAAGACTCTGCGACTTGGCCTCGTTGCCGCCCCTGTAGCCGCCAAAGGTAACTGACGGCGTCTTTGGGGGCTGCGCGCTCACGCCTGCGGGACGGGGCTGCGAGGGGCCGCCGACAGCAGGAGCCGGCGTGGAAGGCTGTCGGCTGATACCGGCAGCCGGTGGAGCCTGCCGTTGGTTAATTGTACCGAGGCTTTGCCTGCCGCGATTGCTGAATGAATTGGTGTCGCCCCTGGGACCGAAAATTACTCCCGGGGATCTTGTCGGTGTTGACTCTCTTCCCCTGGCTGCGGGCGGCTGCGCAACCCTGCCGGTCCTGATGCGACCGGGCTGTGATGCCCGGAATCTGTCAGGGTCGCCGTGCGACATATCGTGCCTCCATGTCTGATTTATGAAGGGTCTGCTTCTATTGACATAAACATTCGGCACGTGGATATGAGGCCTGGCATGATTGACCCAACCCGGCCGATTCCAGCCATGATAGATTACATGTCTGTGCCGCCAGTCAAAGTCCATGATCAACCAGCCTCCGATTGCCAGACCGAAGCCGTAGGTGATGAAAGGCGGCGAACCAGGAGCCCAACTGTTGTCATATACAACGGAAGCATCATACTGGGGAGCGTACATGTACTCTGGTTGAGCCGGGACGATCTCTATGTAGTCCCCATCGATAATGACTTGCTGCTTATCGTTACTCTCCAGATTGCCGGCGTTTCTGGCCTCCCACCTGAGCCTCTGGATGGATCTTGTCACATCTTCCGACTGGTTGAGAAACGCATCCCCGAGATTGGCAGTCCAGTCTAAATTTCCGGCCATCATGTTAAGAATATCGGGATAGTAGGCAATTGCCTTGACGGATTCATCCCAACTTTGTCCGTCAATGCCTGATACAGTTCCGCCTCTTTTCAGCCATGCGTCCGCGTCGGCAATTTCCCCCGGATATGTCGAGGCCGGCAGCATTACGGCCAGCAAAGGGTCCGGATAGAGGGCGATGGGTGCGAGGAGATTATCAAGCTCCTGATCAGAGAATGCATATGCAGGGGACGAACCAGCGCCTACAGCCTGCGCCAGGAAAACGCCAAGGAGAAGAAGAAAAAAGATTATTGTGCGTATTGTTTTTTTCATACTGCCCGATGAGTATAACGTTATCTGATATTATAAGCTATCTAAATACAAAGTCAACCAACATCGATATAGATCACTGAATAATGAAATGATTCACAGTGAGGGATATCCTGCTACCGCGCCCCAGAGCGTATACCACATTCAGAGCTAGGGCTCTGGCATTGAGGGGTGCCTATTGTCCGTGAGAGCCTTTTCTAGCTATTTTCATTTGAATTCTTGTATCCCTGCGATAAGCGCAGATTTAACGCTTTCAGGAAGAGCTATATTAATCAGTATTTTGATCGGCTTTACACGGTACCAAGATTAAAAACCATTTGTAAAACTGACAAAATACGTTATATTTATATGCATAAGCTGAGTTAAAGGAGGTAGTCATGCAATATTCGGAAGTAGTAATGGACCATTTTAAGAAGCCTCGGAATGTTGGCAAGATTGAAAATCCTGATGGCACGGGTGAAGTGGGGAACCCGATATGCGGCGATATGATGACGATTACTCTTAAAGTCAAGGATAACCGCATTGATGACATAAAATTCAACACATTCGGCTGTGGGGCGGCTATTGCTGTCTCCAGCATGGTGACCGAAATGGCAAAAGGAAAGACTCTGGAAGATGCCCTGGCGATTACCAAAGAGTCTGTCGCAAAAGAACTTGGCGGCCTTCCGAAGAACAAACTCCACTGTTCAAACCTGGGGGCGGATGCCTTGCATAAAGCCATCATGGATTACTATGAGCACAAAGACGGCAAGGTCAGGGAGACAAAAGAAGGCGAAAGAGTGGAGCACATTGGTGAAAGGGAAGGAAAATGTTACTGCCCATACTGCGACAAAGGATTGCCGGAGCCTTCGCCAATCTGCACGAATTGTGGGAAGCCCACGTTACAGCGTTCTGATTTCCCTATCGTGAAAGGAGCAGAGGAAGAATGAAGGTGATCTATTTGGACCATATTTCCGGCAATCCTCTCCATCCGCAGGTTAGAGAGGCTATCATCGATTATATACGGAAGGACGGTTTTGGTAACCCCGTGAGCCAGCACAGCATCGGAGATGCGGCCATGGAGACCCTGGAAGACGCACGCGCCAAGGTCGCCCAACTCATCAATGCAGATCCGCAGGAGATCATATTCACTTCATGCGGGACAGAAGCAAATAACCATGCGATAAAAGGTGTGGCCTTTGCGAAGGCCAAGAAGGGGAAGCACATCATCACGTCGAATATTGAACATCAGTCAGTTGCAAGACCTCTCCGGATGCTCTCCCAAATGGGTTATAACGTGACTTCAGTCTCAGTAGACAAGTATGGCATGGTCAACCCCGCAGATGTGGAGCAGGCGATCAGAGAGGACACGATACTTATTTCAATCATGCACGCCAACAATGAGATCGGTACGATTGAGCCTATCGCCGAAATAGGGAGGATCGCGAAGGCAAAACAAGTGCCCTTTCACACGGATGCAGTGGTGTCCTGCGGCAACATACCCGTAGATGTTAACGAGATGGGTGTTGACCTAATGAGCATCGCTGCAAACCAGTTCTACGGACCCCCGGGTATCGGGGCCCTCTATATAAGAGAGAAGACAAGGATACTGCCACTTATCGATGGCGGGGTGCAGGAGAATAACCGGAGGGCGGGGACCCCTAATATGATTGGTGTCGTCGGGATGGGCAAAGCGGCGGAACTTGCCCGCGTTGAAATGCCCCAGCGGACTCTACACCTGTTGAAATTGAAGAAGGCAGTCATGGAGCGTTTGGGTCACATTGATAAGATAGTTATCAACGGGCACCCTGAAAAGAGTTTGCCGGGTCTCGTGTCTTTCTCCGTGGAGTACATCGAAGGCGAGTCTATGATGATGATGCTTGACGAGGAAGGAGTCAGCATCTCCACCCGTTCGGCATGTGCCTCGGGCTCTCTCAGGACATCCCATGTCTTAATCGCAACCGGTATCGATCACGCTACAGCGCAGGGGACACTTGTATTTTCCTATGGCATTGACATTACAGTGGAAGATATCGACAAGGCATTCGATGCCCTCACGAAAAGCGTGGCCTTCTTGAGAAATATGTCTCCTCTTTACAAGAAGGGATGATTTGACAGCCGCTGCGCCAACTCACTATTAGGGGGAATAAGGCTTCGCTTTTGATGACTTATGTTCAAGGATTACCGATTGCAATGTTATATCAGTGGCGAAGAACTAATATTCTCACTCTCAGGAAGTAAAGGAGATCGAGAATCTGGTCGGCACTTAATGTATTTCAATCAGTAGCAGCGTCTCGAACCGAGAGAATTTTCGATTTCCGAAAGAGTCTTGAGTTTCTCCACAACTTCTACGAAAGCGGCGGCGAGCATATTCTATTTCATCCGGAGTATTCATTATCCCGAGGCTCATCCTCACAGTTCCCTGCGCCGTCTCCTTGGGCAGTCCCATGGCCGAAAGGACGTGAGAGATTTCCACTGAGTGAGACGTGCAGGCAGAGCCGGCTGATACAGCGATGCCTCTGGCATCAAGGTCACGGACAATTGTCTCAGCCATGATCCCGGGAACGGATACGCTGAGGCAGTTGGGCAATCTTGAGACAGGATGACCATTTATAGCAAGATCCATGACAGCGGCTGAAATCCGCTCCTGGAGGGCATCGCGCATTTTTCCGATTTCGTCCATACGTACCGACAACTGTCTCCATTGCGAGTTCACACGCCTTCCCCAATCCTGCGATGGAGGCAACATTTTCCGTCCCGCTCCTCAATCCTTTTTCCTGTTCACCCCCATAGAGAATGGGGTCGATCCTGATCCCTTCCTTGATGTAAAGCGCGCCGATGCCTTTCGGGCCATAGAGCTTGTGTGCGGCAATGGAAAGCATATCGACTTGCAATTCTTTAACATTGAGTGCCACCTTTCCCACAGACTGTACAGCGTCTGTATGAAAGGCGACGCCTCTTTCAGCGGTGATCCTTCCTATCTCAGCAATAGGCTCAATTGTCCCCACTTCGTTGTTGGAGTGCATGACGGTTACGAGGATCGTCTTATCAGTCAATGCCTTCTTGACGTCTTCCGGATTTACAACGCCGTGATGATCGACTGGGAGATAGGTTACTGCAAAGCCGTTCCTTGCCGAGGTACTCGACAAGTGCGGAGAACGGCGTGATGCTCGATTGCGGAGGTGACAATATGATGGCCGCGATCTTTGCGCACACGGGCGATGCCCTGGATGGCAAGATTATTTGCCTCTGTGCCGCCGCTCGTAAACACGATCTCTGATGCATTGGCACCGATGAGGTCTGCTACTTTGCCTCTGGCTTCTGTCCACGGTCTCTCGCGCCGTTCTGCCCAGGGTGTGAGCGCTCGAAGGATTGCCGAAAGAATGCCGTAGGAACGGCAGCATGGTCTTGAGAACATCGGGATGAAGCGGCGTGGTCGCGCAATGGTCAAGATAAACGGTCTTCATGAAAATTCCTTCCGAGTGTTTCCGTCACGATTCGGAAACTGTGCCTAAATTTTCCTGCCTATAGAAAAGCCTTCTTCAATGGCCTCTTTTATCATGCGGGGCTTGGCGCAATCTCCGATTGCATATACCTCGGAAATCTTCGTTTTTCTCTTATCATCCAGGGTGGGGTTTGACTTAAAGCCCGCGGCAAGCACCACGGCATCTCCTCTGATGAAGCCGGGAACCCCATTCTGCTCTACCTTAACACCATCTTTTGTTATCTCCTGCACGATGGTGTTTGTGTCCATCTTGATGCCAGCTTTCTTTAATCTCGCGAGAAAGAAAGGCCTGTAAGTGGGGGATACATTGTCCGCCATGCGGCTTAACATTTCTATAACGGTGACCTGGGTTACACCTTTTCCGCGCTCGAGGAGAAATTCCGCCGTCTCGCAGCCGACCATGCCGCCACCGACAATGAGGACATTACCGCTGGCGTTCTTAGCGCCGGTCAGTACATCTTCCGCCAACATCACATTTGGACCAGCTATGCCGGGTATATTCGGAATGAGTGACGAGGAGCCCGTGGCCATTATCAGAACGTCCGGCCTTTCTTTCTCTATTATGGCAGATGTTACATCGCTCTTGAGTTTGATTTCCACGCCGGCCTTCCGCGCACGGGATGACAGGCTCGCGACCAGAGACTGAAGTTCACCTTTGTAAGGAGGTATGGAGGCGATGAGAAGTTTCCCCCCCAGCTTGTTTCCCCTGTCGTAGAGTGTGACCTTGTGGCCTCTTGCTGCGGCCGTCATTGCCGCTTCCATGCCGCCGGGACCGCCGCCGATTACGAATACCTTCTTCGATCTTTTCGCGGGTTCGATTGCGTATTCCCCTTCTTTTCCCGCGAGAGGATTGACCGAACAGCTTGTAGATGCCGCCGTTCCCCAGTCTTTGTATGTTGTCAGAATATCCGTGAGGCAATTGGAGCATGCTAAGCAGGGAACAATCTCCTCGACCCTTCCCTCCCGCGCCTTGTTGGGAAGTTCGGGATCGGCGAGGAGCGCCCGGGCCATGCCGGTCATGTCGGCCTTGCCCTCGGCAATCGCCTTCTCGGCAACGACGGGGTCATTGATACGATTGGCCGCAATGACGGGAATGCCGACCCATCCCTTGATCTTCTCTGCAAGATGCAGGAAGGCCCCTTTCGGGAGCACCGCCTGGACGGTGGGCACGGGTGACTCGTGCCAGCCTGTGTAAACGTTAATCATCTGGATACCCGCCTTTTCCAGGATGCGCACCACCTCCTTCGAATCCTCTATGGTGTGCCCGCCCTCCATCTGCTCGTGGACGTTGAGACGACAGCCGATGGGGAAGTCTTTGCCCACTTCCTTTCTCATGCTTGAGATAACTTCGAGAACAATCCTCATCCGGTTCTCCAGACTGCCGCCGTATTCGTCCGCGCGTTTATTGGTGATGGGAGAGAGGAAACGATTCAGGAGATAGCCTCCGCCTACGAGCACTTCGACGGCGTCAAAGCCTGCCTGACGGGCCCTGCGCGCCGCATGTCCGTATTCCCTGACAATATAGTGGATTTCGGTAACGGTAAGAGGCCTCGCTGTCGTGCGCGTCATCTGGTTTAACACCGCTGACGGGCCCACCACTTCGGCAATCCCATCTTTGAACATTACATGATACGAGGTAATGAGCTGTGCGGCGATCTTCGCCCCGTGCGCGTGAACTGTATCCGTGAGTTTGCGTACGCCCGGAAGAAAATGGTCATCATATAAGCCAGGCTCTATGGGCGATCCCGCATGAACCGGGGAGAAAGGTACGATGATGAGCCCGACGCCGCCTTTTGCCCTCGCCGCAAAGAAATTGATGAGGCGATCGCCGATTGTTTCGTCAAGCTCGCAGTAGCCTGTAGTGAGCGGCAACATTACGATCCTGTTTCTTACCTTCATTGTGCCGATATCGATAGGGGTGAATAGATGCTTAAACTGTTGCATTACGAGAGTGCCTCCGCGTTATTTGGATATTTAAAATTATGCTGCACTTGCGATTCAGGAATCGCCTAATAATTTACCTTGTCCATTCCCTTAAGGCCCAGGATCTGTCGTGCCTCATCCGGTGTCGCCGGATCGATGCCAAGCTCGCGTGCGATACGGACGATCTTGGCCACCTGCTCGGCGTTGCTCTTCGCCATCTTGCCGCGGTCCAAGTAGAGGTTATCTTCCAGCCCCACCCGGCAATTCCCACCGATAAGCAGGGACTGGGTACAGATGGGAAATTGCGCACGACCGGCGACGCAGACAGAAAACTCAAAATTACCGATCTGCTTCTTCGCATAATCGACAAGGAACATGAGATTTTCCGAACTCGGTGTGATGCCGCCCAGGACGCCCATGACGAACTGGATATAGACTGGCTTCTTGACATATCCAGCTTCGATCATGAAGGCGATGTTGTTTACCATGCCGGAATCGTATATCTCGAATTCAGGTTTCGTTCCGTGCTCAGCAAAAATTGCGCAGTATTCCTTCATAGACTTAAAGGTGTTCGGAAAAATAAAGTCTTCGGACATGCCCAAATACTGCTTCTCCCAAGGGAATTTGAATTCCTTGAACCTCGGAATTGCGTGGAAAAGAGCGAAATTGATGGAGCCCGCATTGAATGAAGCCAGCTCTGGCTTATACATGGTGACGGGCGCCACCCGCTGTTCGACGGTCATGCCCAATCCGCCGCCCGTAGTAATACAGATGACAATATTGCACCGGCTCTTTATGTTGGTAATAATCTCTTTCATCAGATTCACGTCCGGCACGGGCATGCCGGTCTCCGGGTTGCGTGCGTGGACGTGGCATACGGCTGCACCTGCCTCATAAGCCCGCACGGCTTCATCCGCGATTTGCTGCGGAGTGATGGGCAAATATTCCGACATAGTCGGGGTGTGGATACTTCCGGTAATGGCCGCGGTGATAACAGCTTTCTCTTTCATCTCTACCTGCTCCTTTTGAATTTGTCATTTTATCTGGACGAAATTCCCGCTAATCTTTCGGCCGCTTTTCTGTTGCGTTTGAAATCCGTCATCAGGCGAAAATTCAATCGCTGCGTTGCCGGAGGCCCGGCCGCGATGACGGAGAGAATAGTCGTGGGCGTCGAGAGTCCCGATAAAGACTCACACAGCCGCGCCATCTTCAGACGGTCATGGACATCCACACCTTCCCTCCCTTTATGGTATTTGGCTAGGAGATCACCCACCTTCGGTATTTTAAGATCCCTGCTGCTGGGCCTCGTGACCAGGATGCCGCCGCCAATATCGGCGAGCGTCTGTCCCGCCCGCAATATGGCGCCGTTCATGTATATTTTTGCCGCATTTATAGAGAGTGTCTCAGGCAGCGTCACGCCGGAGTCCGTGCTCGTAGCCAAAGCGGCAGAGCCTGCCACAAGGCCGTAAAGGGTTTCTGCATCCACGCTCATGTTGATGAGTTTGTCCTGGACATGCGACTTGTCGGCGACGCCGTTGTAATCGGCCATAGCCATGCCCGCCCCGATGGAAAGATCGATATAACCGCACCGGCATGCCGAGGAGGCGAAGCGTTGAAAATCGGAAAAGCGATGAACAAGGCTCGCAGTCGCCTTCCATTCACCGCAGAGGAAAACCCGCTCCCAGGGGACAAAGACGTTATCAAAGAGGATGTGGGCGCTCTGATGCATCCCGAATGCGGCATTGCCGATATCTTCAGTCTCCATGGCCATGAACTTTGCGTTGGAACATGCGGAATCGTTCACATGAATGACGCCTTTCGCGTCTCCCGGGAATGGCAAAGGCGACAGCGTAAGCCTCATCGTTAGGACCAAGGGCCGTCGTCGGCACTACCAGCCGTTCATGGGCAATGGGCGCGCCGGACTGCTGAAGCTTCGCCCCATTTACGATGATGCCGTCGCGGGTGCGCTCAACGATCCTTACATAAAGATCGGGATCTGCCTGACGGTGCGGCGGGAGCGACCGGTCGCCCTTGGCGTCCGTGATGTTGCCGGAGATAGCCAGGTCCTTTTCCTGGCACATGGTCATGTATTTCTTGAATCTCTCATGATAGTTCGTCTTGCCCGCGCTTGCCTTATCTACATCGTGCGTCACGGACCAGAGCGCATTGATGACGGCGCCGGCAACGCAGCGCCCGCCAAAACATCCGCCTGTGTAACGCATCATGGAGCGCTGCAGTTTCATCCGGCTCATAAGATCATCCTGCGATTTGACGATCGTAAGAAAGCGGTTGATCTTTCCGCCTGTAAGATCGCTCTCGGCTACTATCATACGGTGCAGTTCCGGATTCAGTTGAGAATCGCTGGCGAGGTCGTAGGTTGCCTTAAGGGCGTTCACCGCCGGTTTCATAACCGGATGCGATGCAAAATTGGAAACCGCCTCGCCGTCAATGTAGAGGACGGTCTTCATAGCGTTTAAGGTTTTTAGGTATTCGTTACCGTTCATCATTGTCTCATCACTCCTCAAACTCCAGATAGGTGATTACGCATTACCAGCCTTTGGTCCACATTTCGTCGTCTTCATATACCTTCTCATCGTCCTTATCGGCATCCTCCGCGTCGATCTCGATCATACGGCCGGGATTGGCGTCTTTGATAATCTCCCGATAGAACTCATGCTGGATGAGAAGGTTCATGATGTCGTTTGTCCCCGTCCATATCTGGATGAGACGGGCGTCCCGCACCATCTTCTCAATAGGGAATACGCTCGTGTAGCTGATCCCCCCTACGATCTGCATCGCCAGATTACAGACGTTCCACGCTGTATCGGTGGCGCATTTTTTTGCTTCACTCACCATCCTCCGGGCGGTGGGCATACCGGCATCGACGCTCTTGGCTGCCGCGATAGTGAGGGCGCGGGCTGCGTCCAGTTGCGTAATGGCATCGGCAACTTTGAAACTGACTCCCTGGAAGTTTCTGATCTTCTGGCCGAAGGCCTTCCTGCGGTCGCTGTATCTCACGGCCACTTCGAGAGCGCCGCGTCCCATTCCGAGCGAAGCGCCAGCAGAGGTCATTCGTTCGGGAACCATCATCGTGTTGAAGATGTTTGCCCCCTCGTTGAGCCCGCCAATCAGGTTTGAAGCAGGGACCTTGACATCCTTGAAAATGAGGCGTCCTGTTCCGCCGCCTCTGGTGCCCAGGAGCTTGTACAGGTACTTTGCCTCCACTCCCTCCCGTTCTTTTTCAATCAGAATGAGGCTGATCCTCTCATGAGGCTTCCCCTGCGGATTGGTGTTGCAGTAGACGAGAAAGAAGTCGGCGCCATCCGCGGCAACAACGAAACGCTTCTGCCCCTTGATGGTGAAATATTCGTTCTTCAATTCCGCGCGTGTCGTAGCGCCAAAGAAGTCGGACCCGCCACGTGGCTCCGTCAGGGCCTCGGCGGATACCAGATCTCCCTTCAGCATCGGCTTGAGAAACTTTTCTTTCTGTTCTTCTGTCCCGTAGACATTCAAGGCTTCGCCCACGATCGAGGGCATGGCAAAGGCGCAACCGAGGGCGGTGCCTAGGACGCCAATTTCCTCCAGGGCCGCTATTTCGCCCGTCCAGGACATGCCACGGCCACCGTACTTCTTGGGAAATCTCAAACCCAGGAGATTTCTATTGCCCAAATCTTTCACGTACTCCCGTGGGTAGCGAATCTCATCGCGATCCATCTTCTTGAGAAGATCCGGCGATACGTTGTTCCTGACGAAACCCCTGACCTCTTGTTTCAAGGCCAGCTCTTCCTTGGTTAAGAATACGTCCTGAAGCATAGCAATTCTCCTTTCGTCAAATGTGATGCAGTTGCAAAGAGTTCGTTTTCACACCGTTTATGGTGCGTTTATCGAAACATGGGTGTGGCATATCGACTGCTTTTTCAGTCGTGAAAAGGCAGGATCGGATTTTTTTGAGAATCCTGATATAGCAAGGAAGGAAATTTTTTCCTGCGCAAGGAAGAATTAGGATTTGACACAGCCTGCGGGATAGTATAGCTTTCTTCCCGATGATTTGATGTTTTATAAATTCCAAGGGATGATCATGAAGTCGGACGACAGAGGCGATTTTGTGATTTTTCCCCTCAATTAAGGCGAACCGGACGATATTATCCGGGTTCGCTACTGCTTTACCTGCCGGGAGACATTCCCCGGTGATCACGAGAGCAACTTTATCACTGTTTGGCAAATATAGGGACGGAGTCTTCTTCGACATTTCTTCTTAAAATCTGAGTTTGAAGGGGATGATTGCTCGTTAAAAACTCTTAAGACATCGCCTGAGATTTATACTTCAGTTTGTTTTGAAAGTCAAACCGTGGCGTCTAATTATCAGGAGTTTCCGGATAAGAATTCCCGTCGCTTTGGTAGTAGCCATAAAGACTCCGCAAATCAGGGCGTTGGACTCATATAAGCGCGTGCGTGCGTCGCTTACTGCTCTAATATGTAAAATGCCTGAAGATAATTTTATTGCCTGCATTTGATCGTTAATCGGAAAGAGGGAGGATGAGGATGGATTTTAATCTGAGTGATGAGCATCGGATGTTGAAAGACAGCATTGCCAATTTTGCGGAGAAGGAATTGAAACCCATTGCCGAAGAGATCGACCGTGATGACCACTGGCCCGAAGGGCTCTGGCAGAAGCTCGGTGATTTAGGAATTATGGGGATCACAGTGAACCCTCTCTATGGAGGGGCGGGCGCAGATATACTATCGGCCGCTTTGGTCGGTGAAGAATTGGCGAAGGCATCCGCGGCGGTAGCTCTGTCTTGGGGCGCCCATGCGAATCTCTGCTGCAACAACCTGAACAGCCATGCCAGCGACGAGCAAAAGAGAAAGTACCTGCCTCCCCTTTGCACGGGTCAGCATATCGGCGCTTTGGGATTGACAGAGCCCAATGCCGGTTCCGATGCGGTGAATATTCAGACGACGGCTAGACGAAACGGAGATCATTACGTAGTTAACGGAACCAAGATGTTTATCACCAATGGGCCCATCGCTAACACAATCGTGCTCTATACTAAGACTGATAAAGGGTCCGGCGCCAAGGGGATTACGGCATTTATCCTGGATACGAAATTTCCCGGATTTTCCGTGTCCAAGAAATTGAACAAGGTCGGCAATCGCGGATCGGCGACAGGCGAGCTTATCATGCAGGATTGCATCATCCCTGCGGAAAACATCATCGGCGAGGAGAACAAGGGCATCGCGGTGATGATGGGGGGATTGGATGTGGAGCGGGCATTCTTCGGGACCTATGCCCTGGGCATCGCGGAGGCTGCCTTTGCGGAATCGATCAAATACGCGAAGGAAAGGGTGCAGTTCGGGAAGCCGATTGCGTCGTTCCAGATGATACAGCAGAAACTCGCGGATATGTATACTGGGATCGAGGCTGCGCGTCTGCTCTGTTACAAGGCGGCTATTCTGGCAGATTCGGTGAAGAAGGGCGGAAAGGGAACAGAAGTCCATCAGATTTCCGCCGCCGCCATTCTGTATACAGCCGAGATGGCCTGCAAGGTCTGTGAAGAGGCCGTTCAGATTCACGGAGGATACGGGTATTGCCTGGAATATCCGGTGCAGCGATTCTGGCGCGATGCAAAGTTGGGGACCATCGGGGGAGGAACGTCCGAGATCAGAAGGCTGATCGTGGCGCGGGAAATTCTGGGCATGTGATGCCGGCCACTAATAATAGTTTCAGGAGGGGAACAGGGAGGCGCGTTCGTGGAGAAAGATCATTTTGAGGACTATAGAGTAGGTGAGGTATTTGTGTCACCGGGAAGGACAATTACAGAGACGGATATCGTCTTGTTTTCCGCCTTCACCGGCGACTGGCATCCCCTGCACACTGATGTGGAATACGCGGCAAAGACACCTTTCAAGGAGAGGATTGCCCACGGCATGTTGGGGCTGGTTGTCGGTATGGCCTTGCCGTTCCGCCTGGGGCCTTACGTTATTCTGCCGAAGAGCTTTATTGCATTTTACGGCATGGAGAACGTACGTTTTACAGGGCCCGTGAAGATCGGCGATACCATTCGTTGCGAGGTGAAAATAAAGAGCCTCACGGAGAAAGATGCAAAGAGGGGGATCGTCGAGGCGGAAAACATAATTAAGAATCAACGCAGCGAGGATGTTATTGTTTATACCACCAAGATATTGGTTGGAAGGAAATCATAAAATAGAAAGAAAGGATATGAAGGTATGGCGAAACAAGTTGCTATTGTAGCGGTTGCGCAGAATGCCGGAGCCGAATCAAAAGACAACTTCTATGACCAGGCCTACGCGGTCACGAAGGAGGTCTTGGATAAGGCGGGAATGACGAGGGATGAGATCGGCACTGTCGTCAGTGCATCGTCCGACGTCTTTCACGGCGGCATCTCCTGCGCCAATTCTTACTATTGGGAAACAACAGGGGCCTTCCTGAAGAACGCCTCGCGTCAGGATGGAGAATCCCTTTTCGCCCTATTTTACGGCGCCATGCGGATCATGAGCGGGCATTATGACACGGCCCTGGTCATCGGCCTCTGCAAAGGATCCGAAAACCCTCCCAACGACACGTGCACGCTCATGTATGCTGATCCCTTTTATCAGAGAGGGGTGGGGCTGACGGAGACGATGGCGGCGGCCTTCCAGATGAGGCTTTACATGGAAAGATACGGCATTACGGCAGAGCAGTGCGCCAAGGTGGCTGTAAAAAATCTCAGAAATGGTTTGAGAAACCCTTATGCCCATAAGAAGGGGCGCTATACGGTCGATGACATTCTGGGGTCGGAAAGGCTGATTGATCCTTTGACTGCTCTCCAGGTAGCGCCAAAATCTGAGGGAATGGTAGCGCTCATTCTCGCCTCGGCGAAAAAGGCAAAAGAAATAGCGGACAAACCCGTCTGGATTAAGGGTTTCGGAAGCTCTCTGGATAATTATTATGTCGGTGACCGTGACCTCTTGAACGGTCAATTGAAGAATGCGGCGGGCAGGGCCTACAGGATGGCCGGGATTACTGATCCGGAGAAAAAGATCGACTTGGCAGAAATCACGGAACCCTACGCCTTCCAGGAATTGATGTGGTACGAAGGATTGGGATTCTGTGGAGAAGGAGAGGGCGGTCGTCTGATGGACAGTGGCTTCACCGAAATGAACGGGCAGCTTCCCGTCAATCCCTCAGGCGGCGTCCTGGCCAATAATCCCTACGTGTCGAGAGGACTCCAGCGCGTCGTGGAGGCTGTTCTGCAAATCAGAGGCGAGGCCGGAGAGAGGCAGGTCCCCAAGACTGTAAAGACGGCCTTAGCGCATGGAACTCATGGCTATGCCGGCCAGTGTCACGCCGTGGCCATTTTGGGCAGATAGGGGGTGGAGCATATGGGACGACCAGTAGCCATAATAGGAGTAGGACAGACGAAACACGGAAGAAGAATGGATGTCAGTTATCCGGACCTCGTGAGAGAAGCCGTCATGGCTGTGTTCAATGAAACGGGACTGACGCCAGATGACATAGATGGAGTTGTTTCCGGCACCATGCCGTCCATGATGGAAGGCATTGCCCTGACACATTTCTATTTTGCCGATGCCATGCAGGCCGCGGGGAAGCCGATTATGAAGACAGAGACCTGCGGATCGACAGGGGTCTCCATCGCGCATACGGCCTATTACTGGGTCGCATCAGGCATGGCAGATATTGTCCTGGCCGTGGGTCATGAGAAGATGAACGAGGGGAACAGCCAGGCAACCATGACGACCGTGGCCGAACCATTCTATCAGAGGTATTTCATATCAGGCGCGCCGGGCGTTTTTTCCATGCAATCTCAGATGTGGATGGACCGCTATAATATACCGGAAGAGAAGATCCGCGATGCCGCCGCCTTCATATCGGTCACCCATCATGACAGCGCCTTCGACAATCCTTATGCCCACATCAAGATGAAGGTCACCATGGACGAGGTGAAAAATGCACGTATCATCACCTATCCGGTGCGTCTCCTTGATGTGTGCCCGAATTCGGATGGCGCCTGTGCGGTCATTTTCGCTTCCAGGGACATGGTAAAGAAACTGGGGCGAAAGCCGGCGTGGATCAGGGGCGTCGGCTACCGAGGTGAAGAGTATTTCTTCGGCGACAGTGATAAGGTGGTTTGGGAAAGCGCGATCCAGGCGGCAAAGCAGGCCTACGACCAGGCCGGGATTAAGAACCCGCGAAAGGAACTGGATGTCGCGGAGGTCTATAATCCATTTACCTTTCAGGAGATGCTCTTTTACGAATGCTTCGGGTTTTGCGAGCCGGGAGAATCCCCGGACCTCGTGCTGAAGGGAACCTTCTCGAGGAAAGGGGAACTCCCCTGCGATCCGTCCGGCGGTACCTTGTGCACGAATCCCATCGGGGCAACGGGTCTCATCCGTGTTGCGGAGGCGGCCCTGCAGGTGACGGGCAAGGCCGGCGATCATCAGGTACCCAGGGCGAAATTGGCGCTTTCCCATGCGATGGGAGGCGTGGATCAATTCAACGGCATAATGATCCTCGGATCAAAGCTATAGTAAATATGGAGGAAGATATGGAAGCGAAAGAATACAGGACAATCAAAACAGAAATCCGTCTGCCATATGAGCTGGCATACGGAGCTACGTGGACCCGCTTTTTCGAAGGTCTGAAAAACAGGACGATCTTTGGAACAAAGTGCGCGAAGTGTGATCGGGTCCTCGTTCCGGCCCGCAGTTTCTGCCCGCGCTGCTTTGTTGATGCCGATGAGTGGGTGGAGGTATCCCAGGTAGGCACCTTGATCGCCTGGTGCTACACGAATTATAAATACTTCGGCATGCCCACGGAGCCTCCATTTATCGGGTCGCTCATCAGGCTGAACGGAACGGACGTAAATTTTCTCCATCTCATGGGAGGTTTCGATCTCAATAATTTCGATGAAGTCAAGAAAATAGTCAAGAGCGGGATGAAGGTGGAGGCAGTCTGGAGCGATGACAGAAAAGGACACATCATGGACATCAAGTACTTCAGGCCTCTGTAAGGGAAGGCGCTCTCTCGTGCTTTTTTAGAGAACAACATGTATGTGCATGGATAAAAATCGTAAGAAAGGTGGTGATTACGCAAAGGTCAGTAGGAGGCGGTTCAACAGGATAAGAAGAAACCTTATAGAAACATAATAATAGAGAAAAAAAGGGGGAATATTATGAGTTGGCAGGACTACTATAAGAGTCACGTAATGTCGGCGCAAGACGCAGCGAAGATCCTTCAATCGGGAGATTGTTTCTGGTTCCCGCTGTTGATGGGTCAGCCGTCCATGCTCATTCCGGACGCCATTGCAGACAGGAAAGACGAACTCAAAGATGTGGAGTGGATCACGTGCCTGACTTTGAGGCCTTACAAACTTTTCAAGCCGGAATACAGGGATACATTCACATTTCTCAGCGGATTTTACAGCACCCCACATATGCAGCAGATGGCCGCCTCGGAATGGGCGAACTTCATCCCATACCAGAGTTCAGACGCTGGCGTGAAATACTCGCACAGAAAACGCGTTTACAAGAGACGGACCGGCATCGTCACGCAGGTTACACCGCCGGACGAACACGGATATGTCAATCTTGGTTTGGACACCTTCTATACAGAATCCGTTATGGACCAGAGTGAGTGGGTGATTGCCGAAGTAAATCCCAATATGCCCAGAACTTACGGCCAGACAAACTTCCACGTCACGAGATTCACCGCTTTTGTCGAAAACCCGAACCCCATCATCGCCGTTCCCACGCCGCCGGCGACGGACCTTGAAGTAAAAATGGCCGAAAACGTGGTGGCTCTCCTGAAGGACAGGGACTGTATCCAGGTCGGCATCGGCGCGGTTCCGGCCATGATCAGCAAACTCCTGGAAAACTCCGGTCTCAAGGATCTCGGCATCCATACGGAGATGATGCCGGCCGGGACACATAAGCTTGTTGAGAAGGGGGTTGTCACCTGCAAGTACAAGAAGGTAAATCCCGGCAAGATCGTCCTGGCCTTTACCTTGGGCGATAAGGAACTCTATGACTGGATAGCGAACAATCCCATGTGCGAGTTCCGGCCTACCTCCTACGCCAATTACATCCCTGTGATTGCCCAGGAGGACAACATCGTAGCCATTAACGGATCCATCGAGGTGGACCTCACCGGTCAGGTCGTATCGGAGTCCGTCGGCAACATCATAAGATCGGGGACCGGCGGCCAGCTCGACTTTGTCATCGGCGCCTTCTGGTCCAAGGGCGGCCGCGCGATCAATCTGGTGCCCGCGACGACCATGAACGACACCGTATCACGAATAGTCCCCTACATTGCACAGGGGGCTCGCGTGACGGTGCCGAGACATTACACGGGCTACGTGGTCACAGAGTACGGTGCCGCGGATCTCTACGGACGATCGGAGCCGGAGAGGGCGGTGGAGCTGATCAAAATCGCCCACCCGAAATTCCGGGAAGAATTGGAAAAGGCCGGCCGCGAGCGGGGACTGATAAAGAAGAAGATTTTTTAGTTTGTAAAAAAGGAAAAGAAGAGGCGTCCGCTGGCGGACGCCTCTTGCCATTTTGTTTCTACCGCATAAGGTCTGCGTGCACGAAGGGAGGGAATATGCATCTGGAATTTACGGACGAACAAAAAATGCTTCGTGAGAGCGTTAAGACCTTCGCGGAAAAAGAGGTGGCGCCCCTTGCTTATGAAATAGATCGGGATGAAAGATTTCCCACGGAAAGCTTCAAGAGACTGGCGGAGATGGGCTTATTGGGCGTCACGGTTCCGGCCGAGTATGGGGGCGCAGGAGCCGGCTATACGGAGATGTGCATTATAGGTGAGGAGCTCGGTGTCGTGTGCTGCTCCACTTCCGCGACCTGGGGAGCCCACTCGGATTTGTGCGTGGATAACATACGCCGCAACGCCAATCCAGCACAGAAGAAGAAATATCTGCCACCTCTGTGTGACGGGCGCAAGGTCGGCGGTCTTGCCATGACGGAGCCGTCTTCCGGATCAGACGTCCTCTCCATGAAGCTGCGGGCGGAGAGAAAAGGCGATTTTTTCATCTTGAACGGATCGAAGATTTTCATCAGCAACGGTCCGGTGGGAGATGTCTTTGTGATATACGCTAAGACATCTCCGGAAAAGGGGGCGCATGGGGTCTCGGCATTCATTGTGGAGAAGGAATTCCCCGGTTTTTCACGGGGGAAGAAATTTGAGAAGATGGGATGGCGCGGATCGCCCACGGGTGAGCTGGTTTTCGAAGATTGCCGTGTCCCGGTGGAGAATCTGTTGGGCGAGGAGGATAAAGGGGTTGACGTTCTCATGAGTGGGCTGAACACGGAAAGGATTCTCCTCGGAGCTCTGTCACTGGGCATCTCCAGGGGGGCTTTCGAATGCGCCCTCAAATATGCGAAGGAGAGGGTCCAGTTTGGTAAGCCTATCGCCGCCTTTCAGCTGATACAAAGCAAGCTCGCCGATATGGCGATGGAGATTGAACTCTCCAGGCTGATCACATACCAGGGGGCCGCCATGGCGGATAGGGGTCTCAAGCGGGAGCTGAACCTGATTGCGGCTTATGCGAAGCTCTTCACGTCTGAAGCCGCCATGAGGGTGACTACTGAGGCAGTGCAGATCTTAGGCGGCTATGGGTATATGAAAGAATTTCCCGTGGAGCGGATGATGCGGGATGCGAAATTACAGACCATCGGCGGCGGGACGTCCGAGATTCAACGCCTCATCATAGCAAGGGAGATATTGAGTTCAATATAGACGGACATGTCAATAGAGATGTCGAATTCCGGTGGGAGAGGTCATGGCTAAGGTTCTTGCGTTCCGGAGACCCGAAGATAATTGTACGAACTGCTGGTATCATAGTCCACATCGCAGTGCTTATAAAGATCAATCCGTCTCTCCCATCGGATATTGTCGGCATCCTGATCGTGCGAAGAATTCCGATCCAGTTCATCCCGCGAGAAAACAGCTGCGTTTGCCCTGCGACCCCGGCAACTGGTGTCCCAAATACGTTAGTGAAGATTCGCCCGCGATGAAGAAATTACAGTTTGTATCGGGTATCAAATTTGTTTTGCTGTGTATGCAGCAGCGACTGAAAAGCCATGCTGGGCCCATGGAGAAGGCGGATGAATACAGGGAATTGCTTGACCAATTCTACATGGAATACAAGAAGCTCATGACAATCAATCAGTACAAAGCCGCAAGAAGGGACCAGAAACATTTTGTTGCTTTGATTGAAGAGGCTCTCGAATATTATAAGAAAGAGAGCAAGAACCGAAGGCCCTGAAAAGCATTGCCGTTAAAGCGGTCCGCACAGCCACTCCGCGCTGCGGTAATTTCATTTTGACTCAACCGGCATCTGGTATATTTCCTGCAAAAAATCTAAAGAAGTATAAGCAAAAATATGGTAAGAAGTCTGCGAACAAGTCGAATTCACAATCACGGTTATTGCAAACAATGTATTCAGTTTCCTTCAATGAGTTTTGCCTCCTTCAAGGTAAAGCCGAAGAAAAGGGGCTTAGTCAAATTGACCCTGAGCGAGTGAAACGGGTCGAAGGGTCTTTGTTTTAGTTTCCCAACTGGCTGCTAAACTGGTTCCAGGGCACGCCCTGGGTTCACACCATTGATTTTTTAAAGAAGGTCAAGAAAAAAGGGAGGGAATGTAGTATGGCAGATAACTGGAAACCTTTGACGGACAAGGACAAGGCAAGGTACCACACCTTGAATAAAGAGAATGTCGAATTCCTGATGGATCGGTACAACAGGGTTAATCGTTGGGTCATTGCAGACATGATGCGACGCAGCAGCTACCATTATCCCGATAAGAAAGCACTGATCTTTCAGGATAAGACGCTTACTTATTCCCAGCTTGAAGCAGAGTGCAACCGGACAGCGAATGCGCTGTCGGCGCTGGGTGTGCAGAAGTACGACCGTGTTGCTATTCTGGCTCATAACACGATTCACCACGTCTTGACCTGGCTTGGATGCGCCAAGATAGGGGCCATTTACCTGGCGATTAATTATCTCTTGAGGGGTAAGGATATCGCCTACTGCATAAACCACTCTGAGAGCAAGGTCTTTATCGTGGAGGACAGCCTCTATGATCTGGTAAAGGATGTCCTCAATGATATGCCCACGGTCAAGACATGGATATGGTCCAATCAGGGCGCCGGCAAGCCACCTGTCAGTGATATGTTCAGGGATTTTGATACGTGGTATAAAAAATATCCTGCCGATGAACCAGAAGCAATCCTTCATATCGAGGATCCCGTGCAGATGACCTATACAAGCGGCACGGAGACGCTGCCGAAAGGCGTTATCATCAGCAATCAGGCGTTGATGGCCCAGTATATGGGGGCTATCATTGACGGGCAGTACGATGAGGACGACATCTCTATTAATGCCCTTCCCATATATCACTGCGCCCAGCGTGATGTGTTCATGAACCCTATCTTCTGGGTCGGAGGGACAAATGTCTTGATTGCACCTGATATCGGTCAGATCCTCAAGAATATTGCCGACTACAAAGCGACGCTCTTCTTTGCACCGCCGACCGTCTGGATCGGGATGTTACGGCATCCAGATTTCAGCAAATATGACATCTCCAGTCTGAAGAAATGCTACTACGGCGCATCGATCATGCCTGTCGAGGTGCTGAAGGAACTCATCGAAAGACTGCCGGGGACCAGAATCTACAACTATTACGGCCAGACTGAACTTGCGCCGTACCATACAATTCTCAAGGCAAAGGATGCATTGGCCAAATTGGGTTCCGCAGGTATGGGCGGCTTGAACATGGAGACGAGACTCGAAGACGACGCGTTTAATCCCATTGATAAGCAGGGCATCCCCGGAGAGATATGCGGGAAAGGTCCCCATGCCTTGATCATGTACTTCAAGGATCCGGACAAGACGGAAGAAGCTATGAAGGGGGGCTGGTTCCATTCCGGCGATGTTGGAGTTATGGACGAGGACCGATATATAACCGTCGCCGATCGGAAGAAAGATATGATCAAGACGGGCGGCGAAAATGTCCCGACGCGAGAAGTGGAAGAGGCCATTTACCTGGATAAGAGAGTTCAGGAGGTCGCCGTCATAGGTTTGCCGCATCCCAAGTGGGTTGAGGCGGTAACGGCGGTGGTCGTTCCCAAGAAAGGCGAGAAAATCACAGAGAAGGAAATAATGGAGCACTGCCGGAAGGAGCTTGCCCAGTTCAAGTGTCCCAAGGCTGTAATCTTTCTTGATGCCCTTCCCAAGACGCCGACGGGAAAGATTCTTAAAAGGGAAATGCGCACAAGCTATAAAAATATGTTCGCCGGCAAATAATATTGCACTGGCTTTGGAAAAACATGCATCCCGTCATTTTGATGATCCCCCCGTGTTATTTTGACCGGGGGGATATTAAAGAGTCCTCACACCAGTTGGAATGACTGACGGATAATATTTCTCGTCGGTTTAGTTCTCGAAATGACAAGTTGCGTGTTTTCAAAGGTCGGGAAATATTAGAATAAGAAAGGGAGATTCATCATGGAAATTAAGAATGTTTGTGTTTTAGGCGCCGGTTTGATGGGGAGCGGCATTGCGCAGGTATGCGCCCAGGCGGGTTTTCAGGTAACCATAAGAGATATTGAGCAGAGGTTTATCGATGCAGGGATCAATACGATCAAGAAGAACCTGAGCCGCGACGTGGAAAAAGGGAAAAAGACCCAGGAAAATATGGACGCAATTTTGGGCAGGATAAAGCCGACCCTGGATCTCAAAGAGGCGGCAGGCAAGGCCGATGTTGTCGTAGAGGTGGTCATCGAGGTGATGAATGTCAAGAAGCAGGTATACAAAGAGCTGGAACAGATAGTGCCGGCGCACTGCCTATTTTTCAGCAACACCTCCGGGCTCTCTATCACGGAGATGGCGGCTATCACGAAGAGGCCGGAGAGGTTTATCGGAACCCATTTCTTTAATCCCGTCCCCGTGATGCGCCTCCTGGAGATCATCAGAGGCTACGAAACATCCGATGAGACCATGGAGATTGCCAAAGAATGGGGGAAAAAGATCGGCAAGGAAGTAATCGTGGTAAAGGAGGCGCCCGCCTTTGCCGTGAACAGAATTCTTTGTGTCATGCTTAACGAGGCCTTCTTCGCTCTCGATGAAGGCATAGCCAGCGCAGAGGACATAGACAAGGGCATGATGCTTGGCTGCAATCATCCCATCGGGCCGCTGGCGCTGTCGGACCTTGTGGGCAATGAGACCCTGCTTCACGTTATGGAGGGTCTGCACAGAGAGCTGGGCGATAAATACCGCCCTGCACCCCTGCTGGTGAAGCTGGTCAGGGCAGGGCGCTTCGGAAGAAAATCGGGCAAGGGAGTTTACGATTACTCAAAAAAATAGGCGTTCCTGTCTATGCATAGGGACGATATCAGCAGAGTGAGAGGAATATTATGAAGGAAGTTTTTATCGTCAGCGCTGTGAGGACACCTATCGGCAGACAGAATGGATATCTCCGGAACTGGACGGCCCCGGAACTTCTGGGCGCCGTTTTGGATGAAGCTGTCGGCAGAATCGATCTTGATCCCACAATTGTGGATGATGTGATCACCGGGACTGTTTATCAGGTCGGCGAGCAGGGCTTCACCCTGGCGCGCATGGGGGTGTTGGCCTCAAAATTCCCCATGACGGTCCCCGGTGTCTCCGTAAACCGCCAGTGCGGAAGCAGCCTCACAGCCGTACAGCTCGCTCACGGCATGATTGCGTCCGGTACGATGGATGTAGTGATTGCGAGCGGATGTGAACTCCTCACGAAGTACGGGATGTTTTCTGATTTGAACGGCACCCTGTATACAGGCAAGCCCATGGGGCATCCCTTCGGTGCATTCTATACAAGCAAGTACGGCAAACCTGATCAAATCGCAGCCGCACAGATGATTGCTGACAAGTGGGAAATCACGCGCGAAGAGTGTCATGAGTTTGCCATTGCGAGCCATAAGAAGGCCCACGCGGCAACTGTAAATGGATATTTCAAGAATGAGATTCTGCCTGTGAAGGGTGTTGATAAAGACGGCAACGAGATAGTGAGGGATACGGACGAACCCATCAGGCCGGAAACAACCCAGGAGAGTCTTTATGCCCTCAAGGTCCTGCCGAATACCAAATGGATAACGGCAGGAATATCGAGCACCATCACGGATGGCGCGTCTGCCGTGATTCTCATGAGCGAAGAGAAGATGAACGAGCTGAAGCTGAAACCTCTTGTCCGCTTTGTCGCAAACGCCGTCGTCGGATCCGATCCGGAGATCATGCTGACAGGCCCCATTTACGTCACGCCCAAGGTTCTGAAGAAAGCGGGCCTCTCAATGGCAGGTATCGATATATTCGAGATCAATGAGGCCTTTGCACCCATACCGCTTGCCTGGGCGAAGGAGCTTAAGGCGGATCAGAGCAAACTTAATGTGAACGGAGGCGCCCTTGCTCTCGGCCACCCTGTCGGTAATTCAGGCTGTCGCCTGACGGTTACGGCAATCAATGAGCTTATACGGCGAAAGGCCCGATACGCCCTTGTTTCGCTTTGTACAGGCGGGGGAATGGCTCCGGCAACTATTTTTGAGAGAGTCTAAGTCAAGCTCGAGAAATGATCACCCTTTGTACCGGTATCCAACGGCTATCCGAATCTCTATGCCACGCGAGGGTGTCAGGGATAAATTATGAAGACCCCGTTTCTTAAACGGAGCGGGGTTTCGTATTTTGGAGAGAGTCAAGTGAAGTTATATAGCATTTTTTCTCTAAGGCAGGAGCAGGAGACATGAAGCCATTTACGATTCTGTCCGCTGCAGTACTATCGTTTATTGCCCTCGGGCATCTCCTCCGCGTGCTCTTCGGATGGGAGGTCATCATCAATGGTCTTCACGTTCCCTTATGGGCGAGCGCTATAGCAATTGTGTTTTTCGCAGGGCTTGCGTGCATGCTCTGGCGCGAATCTCACCCGCGAAAGTAATACACCGTGTCTGCCGTCCTCGTGCGGGAGAGACTCGCTCAATCGCAGTATATTTTGTACGGAGCCTGGAGCGAGAAATCCCCGGAGAATCCAAGGCTGCCGATCATAGCCTCAATTGAATCCCTGTAAATCCGTGCTCACGCTTGCCAGATAAATTATTCTGGTGCGCCCGCTTTGCCTTTGCCGTAGAAGTCTGTCAGGAACACAGCATCTTTTGGAGAGAGGTCAAAACGCATGACTGCTTCATTGATAAGTTTCTGAACGGACTTGTTAGGATCATCCAGCAGTTTATCAGAAATCCATTTGACAGCTTTGCGAATAGCTTCTCCTTCGGGCATAATCGTGGCCATGGTCTATTCTCCTCACATCACTGTATTAGTTAATATCGTCATTTTTGTTTTTCATGCTCATTCTCGTTCCCCTCGGTGGCTTTCCAATAGATCGCTATGGCGAGAAATACAGTCACCACAAGTATCGAAGGGTATAATATAGCGATTTGAATATGCGGAAACACGATGCCATTTCTCGCCCAGAAAGAATCCGAGATTCATAAACACTATCGTCCAGAGCGCCGCACCTGAATAGGCAGAAGCGGCAAAGACCGGATACGGCATAATGGATGACCCTGCAAAAATGGCTGTCAAATGTCTTACCCCTGGAATAAAATAACCGACGAACAATGCGAACTTTCCATATCGTACGTAAAACTTTTTTGCATTTTGAATATGATCAGGATTTACATTCAGCCTGATGGAATATCTCTTTATCAAACGGTATCCAATGGTCCTGCCAAGGATATAACCGAGTGTCACGCCCGACGAACTTCCTATGAAGCAAACGGCAAAGGCATAGACATAGTTCAGTTTGCCTTCATAAACTAAAAAGCCTACAAATGCAATCAATGTCTCATCAGGAATGGGAAGACCCAGGATTCCCAGCCCCAGAGCGACAAAAATGCCAAAATAAGAATATTTTGTGATGGTCAAAAGAAGAGCGTGCATCAATGACCCATAGGCTCTATTTCAAAAGTTATCTTGGAAGTATTATAGAATAAATGCTTTCAAGAATGCGAGCTGAAATATCGCCTAAGAATCCGGAAAAGGACAATATGATAAGAGGAGAAATCTGCACCTATGCTGTATGCCCCTAAGGCGCAGTTTGAAACTGGTACCGGCACTTCTTCTCAAAACGAGAAAGGGCGGGAACTTCTCCCGCCCTAACCTGTCAAATAGTCTATAACCAAAAATATTGAACGTATTTTTATAATGTCTGAATGTTATTTAATGGCATCTTTTAGTGCCTTGCCGGCAGAAAACTTGGGCACTTTCTTGGCCGCAATCTTGATCGGTTTGCCGGTCTGTGGATTTCTCCCTGTTCTTGCGGATCTCTTCGCGACGGAGAAAGTCCCAAAGCCGACCAGAGTCACCTTGTCTCCTTTTTTCAGGGCCTTCTTGATTGCATCAAGGACGGAATTAACGGCGCCTACTGCCTCTACCTTGCTGCATGTTGACTTTGCAACCTCATTGATCAGATCTTCCTTGTTCATAGCATCCTCCTCCCTTTTTATATTCTAATGGTCTCGATCCGCCAAAGGCGGAAACATAACACCTCTGCGTCAATGACACCTTATAGATTCTGATAATCAAAAAAGCAACCTTAAAATGATGTTGCTTTAACTTTATTTTGAATCGGCAACAATAGGCATGATGCGGCTTTCCGGCCTGAAAATTAACTGCGGCACGCGCATGCTGCATGGACCACAATCTGTAAAGAGAAGAGACAGGAAGCCTTGCGTCTTGGCCTAAGCAATAAGCAAGCGTTTGTATTGCTTGGCTATGCATCTGCTTATGACAGAACAGCGATCATACAACATGCTGATTTTGCTTCAAAAAATATGTTTGCGTAGGATATATCAAATGGCGCCTGCTGGATGATGCCTTGCGTGTCGTGCATTTGCTGCGGTCCAGATTGCGCAAACCGATTGAATCAAAAAGCCAGATTCGTTTGCTCGATATCTTGCGGACTATCGTCCAGTGGTCATGCAGACCACCCAAGCTTAAAAGAATCGCTCTCTTTTCCCCCTTTGCACGTTTCTCGTGAAGAAACCTCGTCATTTCTGTCCAGAACTCACTGATCCCCACATCTGTCTGCTTTTGGAAAGGAATTGCCCGGTCTACTTTCTCTCCGATTATGTCTTTGAATATGCTCCCCATCACCGTTATGCTGATCCCCTGCGCCAGCGTAACAGCGAGACTCTTATTGTCTTCAAGGTAGCCAACAATCTGTGTAAACAGTCCCTGCGATTCTTCGTTACTAAGTCCTCTGATGACGCGCATGGCATTCACGATACTATATATGCCGCAAAGCGAATCGAGAGCTCCCTGCTCATAAGGGTTAAGTTTCATCGGTCACTCCTGGGAGGGTTACTAAAAGAATTCTCCAATGCGGGATTATATACAACAATATTGTTTCATATTGCTCCAAACTTGAAAAGAATTCTTTTGCATTTCTTGAAGGCGATTATTTTCTGATAATTGTTGTATAATTTCAATAAGATGCAAAATGAAATGGCAGCAAGTTATGGGGCAATATGCTCTGCTACTGAGAAAAGCTGATGAAGTCCCGATTTGAAAACCGGCAGACGGCCGGCATGCTGAAGGATAGTTCAATTCAGGCGGTATCGTCGATGCAGTTTACAGGCGGGCATTGAAATATTTCATTGGAAATAGAAATTTAAGAGATCCTTATTATACTTGGCTAAGTGGTATCTAATGTTTTCGACTAATGGCGCCAGTATATTTATATAATCGTCAGTCCATGATGCACATCCGTTCAAGCCGTCGTCCTTTCCAAGCCTCACCCAGCCACGGTTTACCAATGGCTGGAGGCGTGCAGGGTTCCTTGCCAGGGCGACGCACCAGGAGGCATTCTGGTAGTATTCAAGTCTGTCTCTTGTTGCAGGTACGTTTATGGCGCCGTACAGGCCAAGCACCTCGGACGTGGATTTTATCACAGGCCTGAGTTCGTAGTAGCGGTTTGAGACGTGAAATAGAATCACTCCGTCTTCCGCCAGTCTGCTAAGGTATATTTCCATGGCTTCCCGTGTAAGCAGGTGTGTGGGGATGCCATCGCCGGTAAAAGCATCCATGTGGATGATGTCATAGTCATGCCCGGCACCATCTGCCTTTTGCATTGAGAGGCGGCCGTCACCGACAATAACGCGAACGTTGACCTTACAGTCATCGAGATACGTAAACCACTGCCGGGCGATCTTTTCATTGTCAGGGTCTATTTCATAATAAGTGATGCTGTCGGCCTTTTTTGCGTATGCGGCGACAGCGCCCGAACCGAGCCCCAGTATAGCGATTCTCCTCGGGGCGCTGGTTGCCTGATAGACATCGGCAATTCCACCTCCCAGATAGAAGTAAGAAATGGGTGTCTGCCGTATGTCCGGATCAAGCAGCTGGGCTCCATGCAAAGTCCTGCCGTGAAGCAGTTTTCTCAGCCCTCCCGGCAGTCCTTCGACGGACGGTTCGTCCTTAATGCGGTACGTTCCGTAAAAATTCCTGTGGCGGAATTTAATTGGCTCTTGCCACGATGCCCAAGACTCCATGCCGATGACACTAAGCATAATGACCACGATTAGTATGCGGCTGCCAAGAGCGAGAACAGAAGTGCGGGCCGGCCGGAGGACGGGAGACCTTTCACAGCACCACCAGAAGGACACGCCGAATAATGCGACGAGAATAGGATATTCAAAAAGCCCTTTAAACACGAAAGGGGCAGCAAGACTGATAAAGGCGCCGCCAATCCAGCCTCCCAAGGCGATAGTGAGATAGAAATTGGTGAGATGCCCCGGGCGCGGTCGCAATTCGTAGAGCGTGCCGTGGGCAACCAAACAGATCATAAAGAAGACAGACAGATGTCCGATGATGGCAAGCCAATGTGAGGGCCCTTGCAGATAAAGCATGAATGTGATGAGCAGGATCTCCGGCCACAGTATTTTCAGAAGTCGGGGGACACCGCCCCTGTTCGAGAAGGTTACGATGAAGCTGCCCAAGTAAAGGGCTAAAGGCAGGACCCAGGTCAATGGGAAAGAGCCGACTTCCAGAGCAATGAAATTAGTTACAGCCAGCAGGAATGCAGAAGGGAGGCTGCTCAGCAGCAGCCATCTGGCATAGGTTCCCGACGCAACCTTGGCCTGTTCAATTTCGCTCACGCCTCTTGAAGTTTGGATATGTGGCCCTTTGTCCGGGCGGAGTTGAAACCAGGCCGCAATGCAAATTATCGCATAAATAATATACGTTGCCGTCCAGGAAAGGCTCTGCATTCTCAGACCCACCAGAGGTTCGGCTATAAATGTGTAACCCAGTAATGCAATAAGAGACCCTGCATTTGAAGCCGCATACAGCGGATATGGCTCACGGTGCTCGCCGAGCGAAGATTGATAGAGCCATAACTGGGCAACGACCGCCGTTGTCGAGAGGACTACGAAGGGCAGTGCCACGTGCACCAACAATATGCCGAGAATGTTGAGGAGTGGTGCGTGTGCATCGGATTGGGCATTGATATTCAATGGCAGATTTATCAGGGGAAGGGCAAGTAGAAGCAAATGCCAGGCCCCCATTTTTCTTGCACAGAGATGCGCATACAGATACCCGATGAGGAGCATAGCCTGATAGAACATGAGGCACGTGAGCCAGACATGGGCCGCACCCCCGAAATAAGGTGTCAGCAGTCGTCCGACGAGAGGCTCCATCCCAAAAAGGAGAAGGGCGCCGGAAAAGACCATACTCGTGAGCACTGTCATAGCCAGTCTCTGGCCCCTTGCGCTGATTCTTTCCATTAATAGACCTCTGAATATCCGGCGTTACTGGCGGCTCTATTATCACATTAGATGAGGAACAGCCATTAGAAATCATTGCATCGGAATTGTGCATATAATCTCTCTAAAACGTCCTCTTGAGATAAATGAAAACATAGGGTAATATGCCCACGCTTTGTCATAAAATAGAGGAGGACAACTTCATGGATTTTCCGAATCTCAAGAAACAGGATCCTGAAATTTACAGGCTTGTCAAGAAGGAGGAAGAGAAACAACAATATAAACTGTCGATGATCCCGTCGGAGAATTTTTCCAGTCCCGCAGTGCGGGAGGCCTTATCATCTGTATTTGTACATAAATATGCCGAGGGATATCCTCATAAGAGGTATTATGAAGGAAACCAGTTCGTGGACAATCTTGAGGAGCTTTGCCAGCAGAGGGCAAGGAAGGCCTTCTCTCTTCCTGATGACTGGCACGTGAATGTGCAGCCCCTCGCCGGCGGTAATTCTAATCTAGCCGTTTATAACGGGCTTCTCGAGCCCGGTGATACTATCTTGAGCATGTATCTGCCGGATGGTGGGCACTTGTCGCATGGATGGTCATTTCCCGAAAAGGATGAACAGGGATTGGAAGGGCAGGTTGACCAGGCCATATATCTGGGCGGAAAGAGAAAAATCAGCATCGTTTCAAAAATCTTTAAAGTGGTGCAATACAAAGTGGAGTCCGATTCACGGCTTTTTGATTATAAGAAGCTCATGGCTATTGCTAAAGACTACCGCCCGAAGATGATCATCTCAGGGGGCACCGCATATCCGCGCGAAATCGATTATGACGCCCTTCACTCTATCGCGAAGGAGGTGGGCGCCTATTATCTTGCGGATATTGCCCATGAAGCCGGCCTCGTTGCAGCGGGCGCAAATAAATCACCTGTTGGGAAAGCGGATGTCATCACTTTTACAACACATAAGACCATCCGCGGGCCGAGGGGCGCCGTCATCTTATGCAGGGGCGACTTGGCAGATAGAATAGATTTCGGCGTTTTCCCGGGCCTGCAGGGTGGCCCTTTCGAACACACAATCGCTTCCCTCGCGGTTTGCCTGAAAGAGGCCTGTACGCCGGCCTTTAAAAAATATGCCTTTCAGGTGGTAAAGAATGCTCAGAGACTGGCCCAAAGGTTCATGGAGAGGGGCTATGACGTTGTTTCCGGAGGAACTGATAAACATCTGTTGCTCATAGACATGAGAAGCAAGAAATTATCGGGGCGCAATCCTGCCAGAGCCCTTGACCAGGCGGGCATCATCATGAACCGTAACTCTGTCCCCAATGAAACCGGATCGCCAATGAACCCCTCGGGGCTGCGGATGGGCACGCCGACTATCACTACGCGCGGCATGAAGGAAAAGGAGATGGATAAGATTGCCGAGTGGGTTGATTATGTCATTGAAGTTGTCGCACCTCATTGCCATCTGAGGCCGGCCGAGTTTGAAGAGAAAATCAAGAAAATGCCTGAGCTTCGGAAGATCGCGGCGGATGTGAAATCACTCTGCCGGAGGTACCCTCTTAATATTTGACCGGGAACAATCCCGCCGGTTTTCGTAAAGCTCCCCGCCGGCAGGTCGGGGAGCTTCGCGGCCAGGAAAATATCATTAAATTGCATATCTTCACCTGACCTTCAGGAGGCCTGACAGGGTGTGCTGCCTGTCGGGGGGGTGACACCCGCTCTGCAGGTGTCGTCTGTATAACAAAACATGCCCGGAATAGAATGCAAAATAGAGAGTCGGAATTTCTTACTCTCTATTATGTATAAAACCCATCGCAGCAAGTAGGAGGATGACGAAACCGAATGCTATATAAATCAAAGTAATGCGATTGAGCTGTAATTCTCCTTTTTCAGTATATAGCAGAACGTTCGAGAGGTAGCTCCAGTAAATGAGAAAGATGTAGTTGAGAATCAATGCCATTCTGGTGTAACCGAAAATTAATACAAGTGTAGTGAGGGACAAAAGGACGAGGATATGAAAAAGTGGTACCGATATTTGTGTTGTTAGGAACGGTTCCATGTTATCTTCCTCTTTTGTCGGTTATGCTTGTACTCTTAGCTTGATCCCACCTTATTCATTCTTACACGTCTTTTTGGTTTACAATCTAAGGCGTAATATAAAAAGAATCTGTGACGGTAATCACATATACCATCATTCATATAGAGTCAGGGTCTGATGATTTGGTCTGAATATAATAATTTATTAAATATTTTTAATGCGTTATGACTTTTAAGGTAAGCTTTGGCGGATATCTTGAGTTGCTCTTAACAAATTGAAAGTATGGCCCCCGATAGATTCGGTGACTGTATCCATTCCATCTATTCCTTCAAACACCACATTGCTAATTTTTGCATCACTTATTGCGAAATCGCGCTGGGCGAAGTTCTTTGCGAAACGCTTTATGTGATAGTATGAGAGGTGTTGGTTCTAATACTTCTTGCCTCGACTGCCTCTAAATCCTCCGCCGGAGTCCGACTGGTACGGTCTTCCTCTTCCGCTATCCCTGTCTTTCTTCGGCCGGGCTTCACTAACGACGATTGTATTTCCATCCAGCTGGCCGCCATTGAATTTTTCAATTGCCTGTTTTGCTTCTTCGTCGGAGGCCATCTCGACAAATCCAAATCCTTTGGATAGTCCGGTTAACCTGTCCTTTATGATATTTACCGATAGAACATTGCCGGCTCCGGCAAAATTTGATCTCAGATCATCCTCGGTAACCTTGCTGGATAGATTCCCGATGTATAATTTTTTATTCATGTTTCGTCTCCTTTACGGTTACCGCATTAAAGACTTGAAAACAGAAAGAGGCACCCCGGTTCAGGTATTTACAAGGGGTGCCTCTTTCTGTAAAGAACCTCTTATACAGTTTTCACATTAACAGCAGACGGACCTTTTGGACTCTGCTGGACATCAAATTTGACGCGCTGGCCCTCAGATAACGTCCTAAAACCGCTGTCCTGAATGGCGCTGAAATGAACAAATACATCGCCGCCTTCATCGTTAGCAATGAATCCGAATCCCTTCTTCTCATTAAACCACTTAACGACTCCTTCTGACATTGTTTTCATCCTCCTTTCTTAGATTTTTCAAAAGTTGGATTTCCACGTTGACAGAAAGAACAATTCATCATATTCCTTGCGAACATGATGGTTTACCTTATACTGCAAAATGCCATTACCCAACTTTTTATGACTTTCTGAACCGTAAAAATGCTTCTTTCCTCAATCGGTTGTTTATCTATTATGACATTTTGTCCGATGTCAAGTCTTTTCTGCAAAATTTTTTGGTCAATTAACCAGCATTCGTGGGGCTTCCTTTCATCTAACCATCAGAAGAAGAACAACTCTCTCGGGCCGATCAGGTAATTCCCAGGAGCTGGATTTCGAAAATCAAATCCTTCCCCGCCAGCGGATGGTTCCCGTCAAATGTAACGCTTGTATCAGATACGCCACTTACGCTAACTTCGATGACTTGTCCATCATCACGGCGGAATTGCAGTAGTTGACCGACACTTGGCTGAAAGTCTTTAGGAAGCTTATCCCGCTCGAAGACAACCACCATCTCTTCGAGATGCGATCCGTAGGCCTTATCGGTTGTGATTCTGGAAGTCTTCGTTTCTCCCACCTGCATCCCGATAACGGTATCTTCAAAACCGGGAATGACTTGCCCCGCGCCGATTTTGAATTCCAGAGGATCACAATCCAGGGAGGAATCGAAGACTGAGCCATCATCAAATGATCCCTTATAATGAACCTTCACGCTATCGCCTATGCCCGCCTTTTTCATTCGTCAATTCCTTTCCTTTTTTGAGTAAGCCCTTCGATCAGGGAAGAAGCGCGTCACAGATCCGAGTATAAGACTGTATGACGCAGGGGAGGCTATACATCGCATGGAAGGAGGCCCACCTGCAGCTCCGCTTTTCAGATGGTGATTAAATATCACGAGGCATTTGCTATTTGATGCTGCTTTCCTGTCCCATTCTGGAAATGACCTGGTTAATAGCAGGCAGGGCACTCAGTGTTGCCTTCTCCCCCTCGAGGATGGCTTCATGTCTTTTGGAAAAATCTGCCGCTCCTATGTGGCCCACATTGGGTCTTATTATGACATCTGCCTTGCCCATTTGCATCTGAGATATCTTGGCGTGCATGATGTCGATTGACTGCAATATCGCTTCTATGGTGCTTCTGGGGGATAAATTTGCCGGACTCGAGGATATATCGACAGCTATTACGACGTCAGCGCCGTACCTTCTGGCTGCATCAATGGCCAGGGGACTTACGACGCCTCCGTCCACATACGTCCCTTCTGAAAGTCTCACCGGCCTGAATATGCCGGGAATCGAACAGCTTGCCCGCACCGCAGTTCCCGTGTTGCCCGAACCGAAAACCACTTCTTCACCGGTCTGTATATTGGTGGCGACGGCATAAAAAGGTATCTGCAGCTTTTCAATGGGGGTATCCCTTAGCGCCCAGTTCACATAATTCTCCAGTTTTTCCCCTTTGACAAATCCATTGTCAGGTATCGTCAGGTCAACAATATCGTCCCTTTGAATGGAAAAGGCCATGGTTTGAAGTCTATAGGCATCAAAACCATAAGCGTACAGGCTTCCTACAAAACTCCCGGCGCTCGTGCCGACTATCATGTGGATAGGGATTTTGTTGGATTCGAGGATTTTAAGTACGCCGATATGCGCAAATCCCCTTGACGCCCCTGCACCGAGGACCAAGGCGATCTTGGCGGGCTTAGGCGGAGGCGGAAGAATAGGCGGTTTGGGAACACAAGCAAGGGTAGCGAGGATACAGGCTATGATAACTATGGATAAGCAGGCAAACTTAATTCTCCTCATTTGAGATTCCTCAGAGTTATCTCTTTAAGACTGGCTCATCTTCAAAATAAAAAAGCCGCCTCACCTGCGATCCACAAGACGGCTCTCTTATATTACGATGTACATGTATTATTTGTAATATCCGCAAGCAACAATCACGTCGCCTACTTTCTCAAGGATGGAAACCTTGAGCGCCACTTGCTTAGTAACAGGGTTATCCCAATAATACTCAACTTCCCCTTTACCTTTCGTGTTTGCAAGATCAACCATCTTCTTTATGAAAAGTTGCCCGGTCTTGTCCTGTGTTGCCATCATATCCCTGCCGATTAATTTTTCATTTGCGCCATGAGAAATAACTTTCCCGTTTAAATCCAAGACAAAGATGTAAAGATCCTTATTCACAAAGGCACCTTTCTTGTCGTTGAATGCTGCAAATGCTTTGTCCTTACCGTTGGCTTTCAGATAGGTAACCGCTTTTTTCATTAGTGTCTTTGCCTCGTCTGCAGTTCCAAACTGCCCCTGCGCGTATGCAAAGCTTACTACCAGGAAAACTATCAGGATCGCTGCACATGCCTTTTTCATAATGTTCCCTCCAATTTTTATTTTTTACCACTATAAATGAAATCGTGCCGGATGGTCAAATGCTTTTTATAAGTTGCCTGATTTATATATCAATCACCTGCTTTCTGCACATTAATAGAGCTGTTGCAATTACTTGTTTAGAAATCCGGCAGTATATAGGTGATTCCTTACTTAACCGTCAGACCGCTCACCCGGTAATTGAATTCATAGTTCATGGCACCGCTCCAATTCTGCTGGAACACGCTCTTATAACGTGTTCCATCGACAGGTCCGACCGGCTTCCCGTATGTATAGAACCAGTTGACTATAGGACTCCCCGTGAAGCCCAGGGCAATCCAGTAGGAGCCAGGCATAAGGATCGGATTGTCCCGGCTGAAGTCAAAGTCCGACCATCTGTATCCAGGCTTCAGCGAGAGTTGATCGAGATTAACGAAGTCGCTCGTGGTGATGGGCTGACCGGGCTTTCCCTGATCATCCTGGAAGATGTCAACCCAGAGCAATCCGTCACCGCCGAACTTATGAAGAGCGAGACCGACTTTCCGGAGTTTTACGGGTTTTCTCAGGACAACGACCTGGGCGTACTGTGTAAGGTTGGTGGTCACATATTCGGCCGTCTCCACGAGGAAATTCCGGGACATCTCAAATTGATTTACCCCCGAGGCTTTCGTCACCCGCGGGAATGCAAAATCCACGTTTTCAGGGAATTCCAAATTGCCATATACAAACGGCACATCATACTTAAGCTCTTTTTTCTCCTCTTCGGTTATTACCGTCGGAGGCGGCGGTGGTGGGGGCACTTCAATGTGTTTGAATTCCGCCTTCACGAGTGGGGAAAGGAGGAGATTCTTGGGGCCATAGGTTTGCCGGTCTCCCTTTACATTGACCTTATCGCTTTTAAAATTGGCGGCGATACTCTCCTGGAGTTTCGGCCTCTCCGCCTCTCTTGCTTGTGCCCACCGCATAAGCCCGTCATTCTTTGTCTCATTGTTGTCAACGCCGACCTCTATGCGAAGGTACCGGGTGGACACGAACAGCATGGTATTCTGGGGGTCAAAGGGCACCCAGCCGAGCTCTGGAAACCAGACCTCAACCCATGAATGCCGGCCCTGTCCCATTTTGAAGGTCAAAGTACCCTTCTGCCAGGCAATATCAAAGGGCTGGTTGAAGGTGACACCGTTGACGATCCGGACAGGTATGCCGACAGCCCGGAGTAATGCAGCTGTCAGATGAGAAAAGTTCTGGCAATTACCCTTGCCGGATTCCAACGAATAAACGGCGTCATATCTGGCGGGAGGGGTCACGTAACGGACGTGATCCACTACCCAGGCGATGACACGCTGCACCGCATCGAACTCTGTCTTGACATTCGACGTAAGCCGGGACGCGAGTTCGCGAATGCGGGGGTTATTGGACTGCACCTGCTCTGTCGGTTTAAGATAAACCATTAATTCCGGCTTCACCGCTACAGGAGGAAAGGGATCCTGCGTTGCAAGGGCAGGAAGCTTTGTCTCGCTTTGAGCATTGCAGAAAAGGCGCACATCTATGACGTCCGGAGGTCTTATCCATGTCGCTACGACAATCTGATTGCCTCGCCCGTCAGAGGTATTCTTTTTTTCTTGCGGTTCAGGGGAAAAAGCGAGACCGAACTCTTTGATCTCCTGACGGGACGTTGGCGATTGGAAGCTCTGGGGCACGACAAAGCTAAGAACCATCTTCTGGATGCCTCCGCCTGCTGTAATCTGCTCTTGAAGCTCATAGCGGATACTCGACCCCATATCTCCCTTGACTGTATAATTTTCGGCGGGAGACAAGACAGGCCACAATAAGATTATTCCGAAAATTGCAGTGAACAGCTTCTTCATCGTTTCACTCCTTTCAAATCAAAACACCGCAGGCTTGCAGATTATTTCTCTCACTTTCAAATCAAAGAAACGGGCGCTGTTAGCTGGCTTCAGAACCAATGCTGAATCGACGCCTTGAGCGGTTCCTCCTAAGGCTATTACGTCTTCGTCAGTTTTTACAAGACCGGCATCTGCAGCCATCAAGGTCACTTCAATGGCGACCTTGACACCCTGACCGAAGACGCGCAGTGTGTGGGCCATAATTTCATCTATCTGATAAGTGTCAAGCTTGTTTCTTACGCCACGGCCGACTCCACCGAAGGCGTGCTGGCAGGTAAGAACTTTAACACCTTGAGATTCCAGTTCCTTTCTGTCCTTTTCGTCCAGTTCCTGAACATCCGGTTTTGCATATCCTGTAACATGGGTAACGACGATGATATTAATGTCTTTGTCAAGAATCTTCAAGGCTTCAAAGGCAGTTCGCCCGCTGTAAGAGGCGATCAGTATCTTTCTTATGGAAATGTCCTTGGCCCTCTTGGAGACTGCTTCAAGGACTCCTCTTGTATTTTTCCCTCCTGGTTTATGGAAATAACGGCAGGATATATCACTATAAGATGATTCAGACATGATGACTTACCTCCATAGAAAAATACTTTCCTGGAAAAGCATCGTTATTACATGCGGAATGACAAAGTAGTATATAGGCAAGCATCATCTGCGTGTCAATCGCAAAGTTGAGCCATCTTCTCCCCTGGTGATCATAGACCTCCAAGATGCAAAATATCATTTGACAAAATGGTTTAAGTGTATAGGTTAGTTAAGGATAGACTGTTTAGTAAGGCAGCAAATCTGAAAGGAGCATATAATGTTTGAAGTTACGGAAAAAGCGGTTGAGATGATTCAAGACTTCCTCAAAGACAGGAGTGAAGAGCATATTAGGATCATGATAAATGAAGGGGGGTGATCCGGGCCCTCTCTGGGCATGGCTCTGGATGAGCCAAAAGAGGGCGATGAAACATTCAAAAAAAACGGGTTGACCTTCATAATAAATAAAGAAGTGCTTGAATTGGCTAAACCGATTGCAGTAGATTTTGTCAGCACACAGCACGGATCCGGTTTCAGGCTGACATCCAGTCTGGACACCGGCAGTTCATGCGGAAAGTCATGCAGCTGTTAAGATAGCAGGGGACTTATGACTGAGGAAAGGAGAGCGGATTATTTCCGTTACCTTGCTGATGAATTTATGAAGGCGAAAAGGTACGATGATGCGATCCTCCTTTATCAGAAATTGGTCGAAATGCATCCCGGTGAAGATTCCTTTCTTCTTTCATTAGCCTGGGCCTATCATGACGGCGGTAGGCTTGATGATGCTGTTCTATGCTTTGAACGCCTCCTCAGCGCTGAACTTGGGCGCAAGGTTTTTACCGGGTTTGCCTTCGATGAGCTCGTAAGGATATTTAAGGAGGCAGGAGATTATGAGCGCCTTCTTGATATCTGCAAGAGAGCAGTGGCAGCGCAACCGGATGATATAGCGCTTCTTAATGATCTTGGTGATGCCTATCTCAAGGCGGGCAAGGCAAGCGAGTCTGTCGGGGTATTTAGAAAAATGGCTGAAATGGAACCGGATGCTTCAGCAACTTACTGCAGCCTCGGGAATGCCCTCATCCAGGCAGGGGATTTGGACGGCGCAGAGGCAGCATACAGAAGAGCAGCCGAGATCGACCCATCAGAAGCGGGCCCCTTCTATAACAGGCTCGCTCATGTATACTTCAATAAGGGGTATGACGAGCGAGCGGAGAGGGCTTTCAGAAAGTGTCTCGAATTCCGAAATGATGATCCCATGTACCACTGCGGCCTCGGCGATGTTCTTGTGAAGCAGGGAAAAATTGACGACGCCAACGGCGTCTATGAAAAGGCGGTGGCTCTTCATCGCGCTTCAGCCGCGGCTTACTACAACAGGTTTGGAAATACCCTCGCCCGGGGAAATCACCACAGCCAGGCGGTCGAGGCCTTCAAGAAAGCAATTGCCTCCGATCCCGGCAATCCCTTCTATTATGTCCATCTTGCAGACTCATATGCCGCGCTTGGCCTCTCCGCTGCGGCAGAAGAAACTTACCGTCAGGCCGAATCTCTAAAGTGACGACTTGATAAGAAGCTCCCCTCCACCAGAATTTTTCCTGAAAGCGGTGCTTCTTCAAGCGTCTTGAAAAATTTACGGGATTGTAAGAAAGGAAGTCAGATCCGCCCTTTCCTTTTCAGGGCTTCTTTGAAGACGTGGTAAAAGGCTGCATTATCAACAAGGCTGCGCTTGAGAATGGTACCGATATCATCGATGTTCTTCATGTTGATGATAACATTCACACTCTTGTTAAAGGCGATCAAGTTGTCCATAGTGCGGAACCTGCTGCTTAGCAGAGCCACAAAAATCTGTCTCCTCGTGCCTACGTTATAATTGGCGAGGAAATTGAGTATTATGTTGGCATCGGGGTTTTCCGTGTCGAAATTCTCGTTCAATATAACCACATCATAAATGTGGAACCGCATACTCTTGGTGACATCTCTTATGGATGCAGGTTCTGTAATCTGGTAACCCATGTCCCTCAGGGCGCCACTGATTTTTTCTCTCGCAACGGGATCCGATTCGCAGACCAATGCCGTTCCAATGCCCACTTCCACAAAATCGAATGGTTTGTCGGAGGCATCGTATTCGTATGATTCTACTTCATTGAAAAGGGTCTTGTCTTCTTCCATGGGGAATTATTCGCCTCCTTCTCAGCGTTTCTTGGATTTTCCGTATTGCTTGTCGACTTCTAGCTTGCCCAGGATATCTGTAGTTGCCTGTCCTCTTTGACTCTTTACAGCATCTATACCCCGGCCCACTTCTCCCTTGTTGGAGGCATAGGCCTTGGCGGTCTCTTCGCTGATAAAACCTTGTCTATAGAGATCAACGATGTAATCATCGAATGTAATCATGCCAAACGCCCTACCGGCCAGAATGATGTCGCGAAAGGTTTTCCCATCCAATTCGCCGTGCAGGATGGTGTCCCTGACGCGCATATTAGCACCCATTACCTCGAAAGCCGCAACGCGACCTCCATCCTCTCTAGGCAGAAGTCGCTGACAGACGACCCACCGAACCGTATCGGCGAGGCGTATTCGAACCTGGGCTTCCTCTTCCGCATCAAACATGCCCAGGATGCGATTAATGGTCTGTCCTGCGTCAACCGTATGGAGAGTAGTTAAGACCAGATGCCCCGTTTCTGCGGCGCTGAGGGCTATTTCCACGGTTTCCCTGTCCCTCATCTCGCCGACCAGAATAACCTTGGGCGCCTGCCTGAGAGCGGCTCGAAGTCCGTTGGAAAACGTGTCAAAATCTGTGCCTAATTCTCTCTGGTTGAAGGTAGCCTTCTTGTGGGGATGTGAATATTCGACAGGGTCTTCCAGGGTGATGATATGAATTGATTTCTGTTCATTCATCTCATTCAGTACGGCGGCAAGCGATGTGGTTTTGCCGGTGCCGGTTGCGCCTGTTACGAGGATGATCCCGTTCTGTTCCTGTACCATTTTATAAAAGGCGTCCGGAAGATTCAATTCCTTACACGTAGGTATTTTAGATTCCAGCTTCCGAAGGGCAATCGAGTAATTGCTCTTCTGCGAAAAGACATTGACTCTGAAGCGCGCCTTTCCCGGCAGTTCGTACGACAGATCGCATGAACCTTCGTTAACAAGAATATCCGTCAGCCTGCGGTCCTGGTTAATAAGATTTAGGGCAAATATTTCTGTCTGGAAAGGGGTCAGTTTTTGAAAAGGAGGCTCGAACTCCGCCACGGTCAGCACTCCTTCGGTCTCTACTTGGAATGGCTTGCCTACAGTGATGTTGAGGTCAGAGACGTTCCTCTGAGAATCCAGCATCTTCGTCAGCAGATAATCTATTTCCTGTTTTCTCATAGTTTTTCCCTCGGCATATACAGTTAAACATCTTACGATACATGTAACCGCAACTGGATTTTCATGCTTCCGTAAAGTCAAGCGGCGGTGCTTTTAGAAGAGGTCTGAACCTTGTCTTGTCATTGGCCTTCATGTATGCTTCGTCGGAGCTTATCCATCCCCTATTGTAAAGTTCCCAGATGGAGTCGTCGAGCAACTGCATACCATACTTTCTGCCGGTCTGTATCATTGAAGGAATCTGGAAGGTCTTTGATTCCCGTATGAGATTGCGAACTGCCGAATTGGCGATCATAATCTCCAGCGCTACACAACGCCCCTTCCTGTCAATCCGCTTGAAGAGAACCTGGGAAATAACCGCCCGGATACCATCAGCCAGCGTGGATCGTATCTGCATCTGTTCCTCTGCAGGGAAAACCTCAATGATCCTGTCAACAGTTCTGGAGGCGCTGCTTGTATGCAGGGTGGAAAAAACGAGATGCCCCGTGTTGGCCGCTTCGACAGCAAGAGCTATGGTTTCCATATCCCGCATCTCGCCGACGAGGATTATATCGGGGTCCTCGCGGAGGGCACCGCGAAGAGCCGACGCAAAACTCTTGGTATGAAGGCCGACCTCCCTGTGATTAATAATGCAGCCCTCACTCTGGTGGACAAATTCGATGGGATCTTCAATCGTAATGATATGATCCTTTCGCAAGCGGTTTGCCTCGTCGATGATGGCGGCAAGGGTCGTTGATTTTCCGCATCCTGTCGGACCTGTTACCAGGACAAGTCCTCTCGGCAGGGTGGCCAATTTCGTCAGCACTGGCGGTAGTCCCAGGTCCTGACACGTCATAATCTTGTTCGGGATTTCTCGGAAAACAGCCGCCACTCCGAATTTCTGTGTGAAGAAATTGGCCCGGTATCTGGCAAGATTGGAAATTTCGTACGCGAAATCCACATCTCCCGTTTCCTCAAATTGCTTGACCTTATGCTCCGGCGCAATTTCATAGAGTATGGATTTTAGTTCATCGTTATTCAGCACGTTGAACTTCACCCGCTCCATCTCACCTCTTATCCTGAGGACCGGCTGCTGGCCTGACACTAGATGCAAGTCTGACGCACCCTGGTCATGCATCAACTGGAAGAAGGCATCAATCTTTGCCATAAACAGTCTCCTTAGTCGTCGTTAAATATAAATTCATGCAAAGCAGGTACATCATCGATCTTCCCGTGATCGAGTTTATGAATCTTATGGATGTATCGGAAGAATTGGAAATTTACTTTCTTAAAGCTATAAGATTTCAATCCAACGTGGTCGGAGTATAGGAAAAGGATAAATGTTTGTCAAGAGATGAAAAGCCCTTTCTTAACTATTACTTGACACGCGTCACCGGAATCGTATATTATCGCCGCCAAAGACGGAGTTTTTGCGGGGCCGGCTTTGAAAGAAAATGGGGATGTAGCTCAACTGGGAGAGCGCGGCGTTCGCAATGCCGAGGTCAGGGGTTCGAGCCCCCTCATCTCCACCAGGGATAAAAAGACAGGCTGCTTTTTTTGAACGGAAAGCAGCCTGTTTCTTTTTTCAGAACATCTTAGCAAACTGCCGCTTCTTTCTTTTTTTCCAGTTTCCCCTGTGGTAGGCGTAGCTTGCAAGGAGCGGCAGTGCTGTAGTCGCTTCGGCAAAGACCATCTGCTCGCAAGCCATGTCCACTTTCCCCCAGGAAGTCGCCTCTTTTAGTGTGGAGCTGGAACAGGCCCCATCCCTCGCGTCTGCTACGGTAATCTGCACGGCATATTTGTGCATGGGGGTATCAAACCCAAGAACCTCAGCGCATATCACCGTGTCCTGGGCAAAGTTCTTTGGGACTCCGCCGCCGATAATAAGGAGTCCTGTCGTTTGGGCCTTTATCTTGACCATGGTCAGCTCACGAAAATCCTTTACCGCGTCGATGGAGACGTGCTTTTCCGGACGCCGGTGCTGGTGCAGGACAAGGCCGAAGCCGGCGCTGCTGTCGGAAAAGGCGGGACAAAAAATGGGAACATCGTTTGCATAGGCAACCTGAACCAGAGAATCCTGCTTGACGGCGCGCCCTGCAAGAAATTTTCCCATCTCACATATGAATTCCCGTGATGAGTATGAACCCGGCGGGAGGGCGTCGGCTATCTCTGTGACAGTTTTATCGCAGACCTGGAGTTCTTCCTCGTCGATATAGGTGTCATAAATCCTATCGATGTATAGCTTTCTGAGGGTCCGGTCATCAACGTGGGGGCTGCCCTGGTAATGCCTGAATCCCAGGGCCTCAAAAAAATCCATATCGACAATCGTGGCTCCTGTGGCGACGATCACATCCACCATATTGTGTTTCACGAGATCCGCATACACATGCATGCAGCCGGCGGCGCTCGTGCTTCCCGCTATGGTGAGAATGATGGTGCAGTCTTCATCCACCAGCATCCTGTCATAGATGTCCGCGGCCTGGGCGAGGTCTCTTGCCGAAAAGGACATCCCTCTCATGGCATCGATGATATCAACTGCATTGAATGATTTTATGTCAATGTGTGCAACCGGCGTCTTCAGATATTCCTTCTTTTCCATAATCTCCTCGGTGATTTTTTTGATCCCAGGATTATCAGTTGGCTTAAGCCCCCCGACTTTCGCCAATAAGAATGCCCTTTTGTCGAGCCAAGTATAAGGAATGAGAGCTTTCTATGTCAAGGCAATTCGGCGACAAGTGCCGTCTGCGCCGCCCTTCGATTTCAGCGGGCTCGCATGAGAGATTTTTTTCAACGGATGAGTGGTGATTTGGAAAATTAAGGCCCCCACTCTGAGAATGGGGGCCCTCAGTTCTTCAGAAATTTACCTTGTCGATTCCTTTGAGACGGAGGATCTGTCTTGCCTCGTCCGGTGTGGCTGGTTCTATGCCAAGCTCACGGGCAATGCGGGCTATCTTTGCGACCTGTTCCGCACTGCTCTGTGCCATAACCCCCTTGTCAAGAAAAAGGTTGTCCTCCAGTCCTACACGGACGTTGCCGCCTATGAGGAGAGACTGGGTACAGATGGAGAATTGGGCGCGCCCAGCCACGCAGACGGAAAACTCGAAATTCCCTGCCCCTATGAGCCGCTTGGTGTAGTCGACCAGGAACATCAGGTTCTCCGGACTCGGAGTGATCCCCCCGAGGACCCCCATGACATACTGAATGTAGACGGGCTTCTTCACCTGGCCCCTCTCGATCATGAAGGCGACGTTGTTGATCATGCCAGAGTCATAGACCTCGAATTCAGGCTTCGTGTCGTTGGCCTGGAAGATGGCCGCAAACTCCCGCATGGACTTGAAGGTGTTGGGGAAGATGAAATCCTCCGTGAAGCCCAGGTACTGTTTCTCCCAGTCGAATTTGAAATCCTTGTACCGATCAAGAGCATGAAAGAGAGCGAAGTTGACCGAACCGGCATTAAACGAACCCAGTTCCGGCTTGAAGGTGGAAACGGGAATGAGCCTCTGCTCAGCCGTCATCCCCAACCCCCCGCCGGTGGTAATACACACGACGATGTTGCAACGACTCTTGATGGAGGTGATGATCTCCTTGATGAGGTTGATCTCCGGTGCAGGCCGCCCCGTCTCAGGATCACGGGCGTGAATGTGACAGACCGCCGCCCCCGCCTCATAGGCTCGTACCGCATCGTCGGCGATCTGCTTGGGCGTGATCGGCAAATATTTCGACATGCTCGGGGTATGAATACTCCCCGTTATGGCCGCGGTGATAACGGCTTTTTCTTTCATATGGGTTTGCTCCTTTTGCTGTCCATTTGTTAATTTATCGTCGTTCTAGTCTTCAGTGCGATCATACCAACGATCCAAAGTAAACAAATTCTAAACCTATTTTTTGGGGTTCGGACTCAGAAAGTCAGGATTCTGGATTTCAGGATTGGGATATGTATAGAATCCTTTCCCGGTCTTTACACCCAATTCGCCTTTCTTTATCTTTTCCATCAGTGCGTCAGGAGGTTTATCCTTCGGGTCTTTCGAATGGTTATAATAAGACATCTCGATATTGTAGACTACGTCTAAACCGATGGAGTCCATGAGGGAAAATACTCCAAACTTGGTTCCTGTGAATATCCGCCAGGCGCGATCGATATCCCGGAAATCGACAAAATCATTTCCCCACATGTAGAGTGACTGTTTCTTGATCGCTCGCCAGACACTGTTGAAGCAGAAGCCAAGAATTTCTTTTTTCACCCTGAGCGGTACGCAGTTCAGTGAGCGAATCCATTCCTCGCCTTTCTGCATAACCTCTGGAAGCGTTTTCGTGCCGCCTGCGAGATCTGCCATGTTCATACCTTGCAGGGGCAAATAGAAATGCGTGTTTATGCAACGTTCCGGCCTGCCGCTGCTCTCTTCCATCCTCGATACGGGAAGTGAGGAGCTGTTTGTGGCAAAAATTGTCTTGGGCGGTGCGTTCTCTCCCATCTGCTTGAAGACTTTGCGTTTTACTTCTACATCTTCCGTTACGGCTTCAACAATCAGATCGACATCTTTGAGCGCAACAGCGACATCCGTTGAAAACTGAATTTCTTTCTTAATTTTATCCCAAATGTCCCAGGGAATAACGGGATTAATGCCTTTATTCTTAAAATCCGTAACCAGTCTGTTATAGGTATCATCAAAAGCGCCGGCCCGGGTGTCGTATACGGTGACCCTGTAACCGCAATACGCGGTAAGGAGCGCTATTTGCGTACCCAAAAAGCCCGTACCGACTACGGCAACACGTTCAAATGGTTTTTTCATAAATCCTCCTAACTAATAACTTTATTGTTTCTGTGCTACGCCTGTCTCAGACTGCTCTTACAGACGTGGCACAATTGTCTTACGCCCTGATCAATCCTACTTCTATTGCCTGCTTTCTCAATCCCTCACGAAAATCGGGATGGGCTATGCCGACCATCGCTTTGACGCGTTCCGGTATCGTTCTCAGGTAGAGATCTGCGACCCCATGCTCAGTCACCATGTACATCACAGCCGATCTCGGTGTCGTCACAGCTGCCCCAGGAAGGAGCTCAGAGGTGATCGTGGATTTGATCCCATCTTTGGTCTCGATGGTCGAAGGTAAGCAGAGAAAACTTTTCCCGCCTTTTGACAGGGCTGCCCCCGTCACAAAATCTAGCTGCCCGCCGGTGGAACTGTACTGGAAGAAGCCGACCGATTCGGAGCAGGCCTGGCCCGTGAGATCCGCCATCAGGGTGCCGTTGATAGAGACGAAATTGTCGACCTTGGCGATTTCAGAGGGATCATTCACGATCCGGTTCGGAATCAATTCTACCCTGGGGTCGGCCATGAAATTATAAAGTTCAACACTTCCCAGTCCAAAACCGGCGACCATCTTGCCGGTCACGGCGCCCACTTTAACGAGGTGCATCATGGAGTCCGTAAACATTTCGGTATGAATGGATAAGTTTTTCTTGGACTCCAGCCTATAGCCGATAGCGTTTGCGAGCCCCCCCACACCGAACTGGATAGCGGCGCCGTCCGGAATATAGGGGACAAGGTTGTCCGCAATCTTGTTGTCGGTTTCCGTGGGAGTTGCCAGGGGAAGCGGAGGAAGCGGGTGATCGAACTCGCAGATGGTGTCGACCTTGCTCACATGAATGCGATGTTCAATTCCGTTCACTTTCGGCTGTGCTTTATTGACCTGAACGACGATTCTCTCGGCCACATCCGCCACCATGCCATTCCAGGAGACGCCCATGGCGCCGTACGTCATGTAACCCTCATCGTCCGGAGGAGAAACTTCCGTCGCCAGGACATTGGCCTTGAAATAATCCCTCAAGTAGATGTGCACCTTGGAAAATGTAACTGAGTTGATGGTGATGTTACCGACCTTGAAGAAGTTCCTCTCATAAGGGCCGTAAAACATGGTATGGGCATTGATCCTTCCGATGAATTTCGGATCCTTCATGAATTTAAATGGGTGCAGATACAGGCCGGAGATCACGTGGACATCCTGCAATTCGTCAACACGGTCTGCAAGGGCTTCCAGCAGCTGAATGGGTGCACCTGAACAAGGCGCGAACCAGATCCTGTCGCCCGATTTAATTGTAGCAGCAGCTTTCTCGACAGAGACAAGTTTGCTGTTATAAATTTGTTTCCAGTCCATTGTATTCCCCTCCTCTCCCTTTTCGGAGGAACAGATATTTGCATTAGAGTCTAGAGTTTTTTCAAAAATTTCAGAATTTCAATGAGGCCGTCGTCGCGCCACCTGGTAATTTCTTCATTGTTGCGGCCTTGTTCAGGGGCACGGTTCATTATTTCTTTGTTAACGCCTTCCTGGGCCGTTTCAGCCCAGCCCGGCGGCCACTTCTTCCAGACGGCCATGTCGCCCCACCACAACTCTATAGATGGCCCGACGTGTTTGAGGAGACCCTGAATTCCATGCGGGCCGCCTCCCAAATGATAGATGAGATTCGGACCCATGAGGGCGTAGCGCAGTCCCGGTCCGTAGCACACGGCCTTGTCGACATCCTCCACAGAGCAGACGCCCCTCACCACGAGATCGACGGCTTCCCGGTACAGTCCCATGGCCAGCCGGTTGGCGATGAACCCGAGGGCCTCCTTCTGCAGGACTACGGGTTCCTTGCCGATGGATTTATAGAATGCGTAGGTTTTCTCCACCGTTTCTGCCGCCGTTTTTTGCCCCTTATTGATTTCGACAAGCGGGATAAGGTGAGGGGGATTGTAAGGGTGTGCGCCGATACATCTCTCAGGGTGCTTTGAGTCCTTCGCAATCTCCGATATAAGGAGACCGGAGGTGCTGCTCGCGAAGATAGTGTCTGTCGCCGCGTGCTTGTCCACCTCTGCAAGCAGGGCCTGTTTGACATCATAATGCTCGAGTACGGACTCCTGGATGAACTGAACGCCCTTTACTGCCTCCTCGATGTTCGGCGTATATTTCGCAAGACTGAGAGCTACGTTCATCTTGTCTGCCGTGAGGATGCCTTTCCCGACGAGATATTTCATGTTTCCCACGATGCGGCCCCGGGCGATTTTCAGGGCCTCATCGCTGATGTCATAGACGTGGACGGGAATACCCTTCCAGAGGAAATTGGTTGCCCAGCTCGATCCGATCATCCCTCCTCCAAGGACTGCGGCTTTTTTGATTTCAGGCTTCTTCATGTATTCCTCCTCCCCGCGTATCGGTTAACCGTAAATCATGATGCCTAGCGGGATCGCGAAGAAAAGGGCTATCGTTGTCGCGACAACATGTCCAAAGAAAATGTGCTTATAGGCGTTGCCATGCACGAGCCCGGCGACCGCAAGCATCGTAATGACGGCCCCGTTATGAGGCATCGCATCGAATGCACCGGAAGACATCGCGGCAATCCTGTGAATCAGATCGGGGCTCAGGCCGAGGGCAAGATACTTGGGCGCCATGGTTTCCAGGATAATTCCCAGGCCTCCGGATGCGGATCCTGTAATGGCCGCCATGATATTTGTGGCCACCGAAAGGGAGATAATGGGGTGCATGGGAAGCGTCAGCAACCAGGCTGAGACGACTTTGAACCCGGCTGTTGCGGCCACGGCCATTCCGTAGCCGACGTCCGCGCAGGTGTTCACGATGGGGATAACGGTGTTCAGGGCGCCTTTGTTAAGGGTAGAGAGCATATCGGTGTAGTACTTCCAGAAGAGGATAATGCAGGCCACCACGCCGCCGGTCAGGGCGACAACTACATCTTTCTTGATATATGGCATATCCACGTTGAGCAGTACGAGGACGACAACCGGTGGAATCAGGCTCAACCATACATTCGGCATCGGGCCAGTTGTGGGACTCCAGCTCCGAAGACTCCGGGCGCCGGTTCTTCGTACACTTCGCCCTTAGCCTTGGCCTTCTTCAAGATATAACGGAAATACAAAACATTAAAGGTAGCGACAATAAACGCTCCGCACAAGCCTACCAAGGGAGCAGAAGTGGGTGAAGAGGCCATGTATTTTGTGGGCATGATATTCTGTATCTGGGGAGTGCCCGGAAGCATGGTCATCGTCAGTGAGGCCGCTCCAAAGATGAATGGCGCCATGAAGAGATGCCAGGGAAGATTCAACTGTTTGAAGAGAGGCCGCGCGATCGGAATAACCGCGAAGACGACGACAAACAGACTCACGCCGCCATAGGTGAGGCACAGGGCGACGAGCGCAACAGCCAGCATCATCCGCATGGGATTCTCTTTTCCGGTGACTCTCAGTATGCCTTCGGCAATGGAGCGAGCCGCCTGGCCGTCCTCCATGAATTTGCCGAACACGGAACCGGCGAGAAATATGAGATAGAATCTGCCCGCGTAATTGACGAATCCTTTCATATAGGGTCCCGTCATCGTTTGCATGATGTTCATGTCGGAGAAAGTCGATACGATGACGACGGCAAGAGGGGCGATGATGATGATGTGCCAGCCCCTGAGCGCCAGGACGACAATAAACGCCAATGATATGATAATTCCAATAACACTCCAGTCCATTTAGCATCCTCCTTTCATCAAAAAAATATCTGTAAGAAAAAATGAAAGCCTTATCGCCGGAAACACCGGTGACGGCATATTCGGGAAAAAGTCTTTACATCACGCAAAGCCCCTTCCCCCTATTTGCTCTGCGGGCAGAAATTCTTTTCTGCCTGTATATGGACATATATTACCGTGAGCAATGAGACAATGGGGGGAGAACCCCATTATGGAGGGGGAAGACCCTACTTTTCAGGGGAGGATCATGGCGTAAAGAAGGTTAAGGATACAATTGGAATGTAGTGCAGACCTTCAGGTCTGCTTATGGTTATCGTTACGGAATACGGCGCACCTGAAGGTACGCATTACGTAAAGGCATGACAGCCTAAGGTTGTCCCTTGGTGGCGGGTGCCAGTATGAATAACAACCCCAAAACGTTTTCAGATTTTCTTTCATCGTTCTTCGCACCAGGACGTGGAAATACAAACATTCTATCCCTGTAATCAGTCTTCCCACAATTCCGGATCGACAACGCCGATCTTGATCGCGTACTTCAAGAGCTCCATGCGGTCGTGGACGCCCAGCTTGTTCATCAGGCTGGTGCGATGCTTTTCCACAGTCTTGGCGCTTACACAAAGTACTTCGGCGATCTGGGCCGTGGAGTGGCCCTGGGCGACCAGGCGGAAGACCTGCTGTTCCCTTTCAGTGAGAAGTTCATAGCCACGAACTGCCACAGCCGCCGGCCGCGTCTTCAGATACTGGCCGATGACCTCTGCCTTCAGACGTGAACTGAGGAAATATTCCCCCCGATGAGCCGTCCGGATAGCTTCGAGGATATCGGTGCTCGGCGAGGCTTTGAGGACGTAGCCGAGCGCTCCTGATGCCAGGACCTGCTGGACGTAGGTTTCCTTCGCATGCATGGAGAGAACCACCACCTGCGTTGCAATCGATGCTTCTCGGATCAGGCTTATTACTTCAAGGCCGCTGAGGCGCGGCATGGCGATATCGAGAAGGATGACATCAGGACGCAGCGTCTTCACTTTCTTCAACGCCTCCCGACCATCCTCCGCCTCGCCGCTTACCTCCATGTCTGCCTGACTGTTCAGAAGCTGCCTGAGCCCGTCCCGCACAATAGCATGGTCATCTGCAATCAGGATTCTGATCTTTTTCATTCTTGTCCTCTACCCTACAGGGATCTCGGCCCGTATCGTCGTGCCCTTTCCTGGTGCGGAGGCTATATCGATAGAGCCTCCGAGGGAAGCAACTCTCTCTCTCATGCTGAGAAGGCCAATGCCTCCAGGGGCTTTTCCTGCTGCTGCCCCGCGTTTTGACAGCTCTTGGCCTACGCCGTTATCCCTGACGATGAAGATGACGCGGGGATGGCTGTAAGTCAGCATGATCTCGACCCGCGTGGCTTTCGCGTGCTTGGAGATATTCGTCATGCATTCCTGAAAAAGCCTGTATAAGGCAAGTTCAATCTTCGGGTTCAGCCTCTTCTTCAGACCGAGGGTCTGAAAATCGACTTCCGTCTCCGTCCGCCTGGCGGTGAAATCATGAATAGACCACTCCAGGGCCGGTACGAGTCCCAGGTGATCCAGAAGGTCCGGACGTAGATAGGATGTCGTTTTCCGCACATTATCCGCCATCTGTTCCACCGTGCTTATCAGTCTCTGGCATCGCTTTTTCTGTGCGTCAGGTTTTGCGCTGAATGATGTCTGCAAGGCCTCCAGGTCGAAATGCAGAGACGTGAGGGCCTGGCCTAATTCGTCGTGAAGGTCGGCGGCAAGCCTCTTCTTCTCATCCTCACTGACCTCAATGAGCCGCCTCGATAGATGGCGGATTTCCTCTTCCGCCCTGATGCTCTGGGTGATATCAATGAGGTTTCCCACGACCGCTGCTTGTCCCACATAAGTGGCATGGGTTGCCCTCAAATCCACCCAGATCATCGTGCCGTCCTTCTTTATTCCTCGGAAGATATAGCGCGATGGTGAAAAGTCGGATTTCTCCCGTTTGAGTCCCCTTTCCTTGACCATCGCCCGATCAATCGGATGGACGACATCCCAGAATGGTCTTCCGACAATATCTTCCGGCTTGTCATACCCCATCATCTCCGCGAACCGGTGATTGACGAAGCGGAAGAGCCCGCCCTGGTGGATGAAGATTGCGGAAAGGGAATTTTCCACTACGATACGATATTTTTCTTCGGAATCCTGGAGCGCTCGCTCGACCTGCTTCCGGTCTGTGACATCGATGACGAATCCCTCGTATCCGGCAACACCGCCTTTCTTGTTCTTGCGTATAGTGGCGGTGATTCTCACGTCTATGATTGTGCCGTCTCTTTTGCGAAACCGGGTCTCAAAGTCCTGGACGGAGCCCGTCTGCTCGATGATTTCCTGGAATTGTTCACGGTCCTGAGGATCGGCATAAACGTGGAGGGATGATTTGAGACCGAGGACATCTTCCGGGGAGTCGTAGCCAAGCATCCTGGCGCCGGCAGCGTTCATATCCAGTATGACGCCGTCGATATCCGTGAGATACACCATGGCAGGCGAGTGTTCAAAGATATGACGGAAGCGCTGTTCAGAATCGCGTATCGCTTTCTTCTTATTAATAGCGGTATTTTTCAGTTTCGTCATTTTTTCTGTCTTAGCTGAAATGACGGATTCTTATCTTCTCTGCGGCAGCGTAAAATAAAAGGTCGCTCCTTCGTTCACCTTGCCTTCCGCCCAGGCGCGGCCTCCGTGCCTCTGTACGATGCGCTCGACCGTAGCCAGCCCTACGCCCGTGCCCTCGAATTCCTCGGGCTTGTGAAGGCGCTGGAAGATTCCGAAGAGCTTGTCGTAGTACTCCATCTCGAAGCCTACGCCGTTGTCCTTGATGTAGTATACGTTTTCGTTTCCCTCGACGTAGCCGCCCGTTTCGATGAGCGCCGGATCACGGTGCTTCGTGAATTTGACGGCATTGGAAAGAAGGTTGGCATAGACCTGTTTAATGAGCGTCCTGTCGCCGAATGCGGCGGGAACATCCCGGACAGTAAACTCAATGTTTCTTTCCGGGTTGATCGTTTCAATCTCTTTCCACACCTCCCTGATGACGGCGTCCATCTCGATCTGGGACGCGGACAAATGTTTCTTCACCACGCGCGAAAGTGTCAATATATCGTCGATGAGCTGCCCCATCATCTGTGAGCTTGATCTAATAACGTTGAACTTGCGCAGCGAGTCTTCGTCGAACTCATCGCCGTGCTTCTTTAGAAGCATGCGCGCATAGCCGTCGATGGCGCGGAGCGGCGCCCTGAGGTCGTGCGACACGGAATAGCTGAAGCTCTCCAGTTCCTTGTTAGCCGCTTCCAGTTCAGCGGTCCGATCCCGGAGTATCTGCTCCGTCCGTTTGAGTTCTGTGATGTCTATGTGATGCCACAAGAGGCCGTATGACTTTCCATCTACGTGAATGGGGATAAAGTCCCGGAGGGATGTCCTGCCGTCCCGCATGGAGATCTCCTCGCCTATGACAGGCTGTCCCCCGCGGGCGATCTCCCAGATTCGTTTCACCTGCTCATCCGGATGGAGATAGGCATTCTTTATTTTGTCGATCAGTTGACGAGGGGTGAGGCCGATCAGGTCTTCAGGCGTGTCCTCCAATCCAAAATAGTCGCAGAATGCCTGATTGGCCATCTCAATCCTGCCCTCTCCCACAAGCAAGAGGCTGCTTTGCATACCTGCGAATAGGGCATCCAGGCGCTGAAGAGCTATTCGCAGTTCCTCTTCAGCCTGTTTGCGCTCGGTGATGTCGCTGGCTATCACCGTTGCCTTGATAATCCTGCCGTCAATCCGGTGGAACATCGTGCTCAAGAGCGCCCATATTAGGCGTCCGTCCTTCGTGCGTACCGGATACTCGACCGCCTCGCTGAGCCCCTCTCCGGACTGTCCCAGTCGAATCCGCGATGCGAGAAGTGCCTTTCCCTCATCGGCAAGAATATCGAAGGCGGTCATAGCAAGGATCTCGTCACGCGTGTAACCGAGCATAAAGCACATCGCGTCGTTCACTTCCATGAAACGCCCCGTGGCGTAATCGATGTCGTAAATGCCTGTGGGCGCGTATTTGACGAGGTGCCGGTATCGTTCCTCGCTTTCCCGCAGCGCCTCCTCAGCCTCTCGCAGCTTCGTTGAATCGAAGTAATAGCAGATAACGCCGTATTGCCCGTCCGGAAGCGCCATGCGATGCAGCTCCCACTCGTAGGCTTCCACGATTTCCGCGTCGTGGCGCGGCCTGATGAAGTCTCGCGAGAAGTATGGCTCGCCGGTATCGAGCGTGTGGCGGAAGTGGGCGATGATTTCCTCGGCAACATCATCGGGCCACAGTATGTGCATGGCCTCGGAGAAATCGCGGCCGATCACCGGCCGCACGTTGCGGAACGCTCCGTCCTGCGAGGAGGTGTTCATATGCGCGATGCGGAACTGGGCGTCAACGACATAGGTGCCGAACGGCGAGCGCTCGACCAATTCTAAAAACGTCTTTTGGCTCCGGCTCAGCGCCTCCTCTGCCCGCTTGCGCTCGGTGATGTCGCGACCATAGATGTTCGCGTAACCTTCTCCAGGGATCGGCACAACGGCAATCGAATAAACGTGTTCGCCCAGTTCCACGTCCTGCTGTATCTCCTGCCCTCCGGTCATCGCCTCTGCGACGAGGGGCAGAAGATGCTCGGGCAGTTGCTTGCCGACTTCGCAAACTAATTCTGGTATCTCCACCGACGCCTGATTGCAGTAGAGAGCACTCCCGTCTGCCGATACGCGCATAACCGGGTTGGGATTCTCCTCAGGGAATCGTGCCAGCCACTCCGCCCTCTCATGGGCCTCGCGCAAGGCCTCTTCGGCTTGCTTGCGTTCGGTAATGTCACGAGTAAGCTTGGCGAAGCCGCGCAGACGACCGTCAGAGTCACGCAGGGCAGTGATGGTGACATCGGCCCAGAAGAATGAGCCGTCTTTGCGCATGCGTTGACCTTCATCATGGTATTGTCCGGCGTTGGCGGCAATTTCCAGCTCGCGTTGAGGATAGCCCTGCTCGACAAGTTTCTGCGGATAGAAGCAGGAGAAGTGCTGGCCAATAATTTCCGTCGCCGTCCAGCCTTTCATCCGCTCGGCCCCGACATTCCAACTGGTGACATTTCCGTTTTCATCCAACATGAAGATGGCGTAATCCTGCACGCCCTCCACCAGCAGCCGGAGCCGCTCTTCGCTTTGGGCGAGTTCTACTGTACGCTCTACTACGCGCCGCTCGAGGGTCTCATTGATCTCCTTAAGAGCAGCCTCCGCCCGCTTGAGTTCAGTGACGTCGCGCGCAGCCGCGAATACGCCCTGAACTTTACCAGCCTGGTCGCGGTAAACAGTTGCGTTGTAAAGCACGTCGGTCGCATTTCCCGATGCGTGACGAATCGTTAAAGGATAATCCCGGACCTGGCCTTCCGCGAGGACTTGCCGATAGCCTGCCTGTGCCGAGTGAGGGTGTGTGAAGTAGTCTGAAAAGTCCGTTCCTATCAGTTCCCTGCGGGTTCTGCCTGTTACCTGCTCGGTCGCCTCGTTCACGTCCGTAATCCTGCCTTCCGGACTGATCGTGACCAGCGGGTCGAGACTTGCTTCGATCAGGCTGCGCGAATACAGGGACGCGGCCTGTAGCTTAGCCGTTCGGTCACTGACCCGCTGCTCCAGTTCGATATTGAGCCGGCGAAGCGCCTCCTCGGCCTCCTTAAGATCGGCAACGTCTACGAAGGTGATGACGACGCCCTCGATGCGGTCGTCCTGCGTGCGATAAGGTGTGATGCGGCGGATGTACCACCGGCCGTCGTCTGCTCTCACCTCCTGCGAGAGAGGCGTCAATTCGGCCAGCACGATATGCGCATCGTCAAGCAGCGTCTCATCGCTGAACCGGAGGAGGATGTCGGCGACGTGCCTCCCTACATCTGTAGTGATCAGGCTCATGAGCCGCGTGCTTGCCGGGGTGTACCGTTTTACTTTAAGCTCCTTGTCGAGGAATACGGTGGCGATGCTCGTGCTCGAAAGCAGGTTCACCACGTCGTTGTTGACGCCTTCCAGTTCATCCACCTTCTCATGGAGGCGGACGTTGATGGTGTTCAGCTCCTCGTTGAGGGACTGCAGTTCCTCCTTCGATGTCTCCAGTTCCTCATTGGCTGATTGCAGTTCTTCATTCGCCGCCGTGACTTCCTCGTTGGAGGCCTTCAGCTCGTCGTTGGAGTTTTCCAGTTGCTCGATGGTGCTCTGAAGCTCCTCACGGGTAATCTTCAGTTCGTCCTCCAGGTGCCGGATGTCGCCCGTTGCATCCACATCACGACTCGTTTTCGCGACGGGGATCCGGTAGTCCTCAAAGGTGATCAAAAGCAGTCCGTCGATCTCCCGCGGATACCGGAGGGGACTGACGACACTCCTGACAACGATGGACTTGTTGCCGCGGCGGACGCGGGCGGTGACGGAGACTGACTTGTTGGATTGCAGACACTTGGCGATAGCCCCGCGGAGGCGGGCCCTCAGGCCTTCCCGCACCATGTCCACGACGCGCGTGGTCAGTTCCCCCGGCGGAAATGTCAGGTAGTCCTCCACGGCGCCGTGCACGTAGAGCACATGGAGCTTGCGGTCAATCATCACGCAGGCGGGGGCAAAGCGGTCGAGCAGCATGTGCTGCGCGCCTGAGGTGAGGCTCATGCGTGAGGGCGGAGTCGCGAGCGGCGCCTTGGGTAAGGCCCTTGCCGCTTCAACGTAGTCGGCGGGAGAAGGAGCGACGCTCGGGCGCACCGGGATCTCGACGGCCACGCGGTGGCCCACGCCGATGCGGCGGTAGATGCGCCATTTCTTTGATACCGGCTCGAAGAGTTCCTCCCGGTCTCCAACCGTCTCGGCGGTTCCGAGAAAGAGAAATCCCCCTTCGCGCAGGGCGAAGTGAAAGAGGGCGATGATCTTCTTCTGCACCTCCTGGTCGAGATAGATGAGAAGATTCCGGCAGCTGACTAAGTCCAGCCGGGAGAAGGGCGGGTCTGCCGTTATGTTCTGGGGGGCAAAGACGATCTTCTCCCTGATAGTCTTGGCCACCTGATAGTGCCCGTCTTTGCGCACGAAGAACCTCTTCAGCCGTCCCGGCGACACATTCTCTGCGAGCTCTTCCTTTGCATATATGCCGCTCCTGGCGGTTGCCAGCGCGGCAAGATCGGAGTCGGTGGCGAATATCTGCACAGCCACCTTCTTGCGTGACTTTTCCACCTGCTCATCAAGCACCATGGCGAGGCTGTAGGCCTCCTTGCCCGTCGAGCAGCCCGGAACCCAGATCCGTATCTCCGATCCCGGTTGGGCGTCTTCCACGATGGACGCTATGACTTTTTCTTCGAGGGTCTCCCATGCCTGGGGCTGGCGGAAGAAGTCGGTGACGCCGATCAGGAGGTCCTTTTGCAGCAGGCCGACCTCCTCAGGGTGTTCCTTGAGAAACCGGGCGTAAACATCCATGGAAGTGGATCTTGGCAAGGCCCATCCTTCTTTTGATTCTCCGGATGAGAGTGCCCGGCTTGTAGCAGCGAAAGTCGTGTCCTATTTTTGCCCGCAGGATATCCAGCACGACGCGCAGGTCGGGGTCCGTCCCCGGCTGCTCGGCGAGCCCGCGGGACTCGGTCATTAACTGCCCGGCAATTTCTATAACTGCTTCGGCCATGGCCGAAGCCGGCATAACCCTGTCGGCCACACCCGCGTCGATTGCGCTCTTAGGCATGCCGGGATATGCGGCTGCGGCCGGGTCTTCTACGAGAGTCCTGCCGCCTGCTGCCCTTATCTCCGAAAGACCCAGGGTGCCGTCGCTTCCTCTGCCGGAGAGGAGTACGCCGATGCTCCGACGACGCTGATCGACGGCGAGGGAACAGAAGAAATGATCGATGGGCATCCGCAGTCCGTTGCATAAGACCGGTTCCTGCAGGGTGAGTTTACCTCCGCTGATGTTGAGGAATTTGTCCGGCGGGATGACGTGGATGCGATCCGTGAGCACGGGCATGCCGTCTGTTGCTTCCACCACGGCCAGCGCTGTTTGATTCTTCAATGACTTGACGGAAAGGCCCTTTTGTCCGTGCCTCATGTGACGGATGAGCACGAAGGCTAAGCCATGACCGGCGGGCATCTTCGCGAAAAATCGCTGCAGCGATTTCATCCCTCCCGCCGCTGCCCCGACACCTACGACAATGGCAGGGGCATCGCTCGCGGCTGCAGAGCTCTCAATGGATGCGGCGACTTTTTTTGCCGCAGGCCTTTTCTTAATCTTCTTGTTCATTCATTCCTCCGCAATTCTCTCTTCTGTTATTTCGAGCAACGCGAGAAATCTTTGATAATAGTGCATTTTGAAGAGTATATGAAAAGCGCTCTTAGGTGTCAATGACAGTTTGGTAATATACTCGTGACAGGAGCATGGGCTGTTCGTGATTGCGTTTTTCATCATGACGTCCTTCAGGACGAGAAAAGCACGATAGCCAAATTTATAAAATTGATTGTCGCCAATTTTCATTGTTACGCACTTTTTCTCTTTCACGAGCAGAGTTCCAATAGTCGCCATTTTTCAGATGATAGGTTTGGTTAAACAAGTCATCATCTAGTTTGTTATCCCTCATAGTTTGTATTCTTCTTACTAAAACCCGTTTGTCGAAATCTGTAAGGAAATGGTCACGATTGGTTTTTACACCGCTGACTGTACTTTTCAAATATTTCAGAATAGCTTTACAAATTTGTCGTACTTTGCCTGTAGATGAGAAATCCTTCTCAACAAAAAAGTGGTAGGGTTTTGTAGGCTTTAATTCCTTCCATCTTTTTGTCTTAATATTAGACTCCATTCAAATAGTCGTATTTGTTTTCTCTCAGTCCGTACACGTCCTGATAAAAAACTTTACAGGTTTTCAGCTTTTTCTCTCTCTTGATAAACAGGGCTATAGATACACCCTGCTGGATATCAAATACGTTTTCGTCCTTGCTCCCATCGGGGCTTTTCTCACCTATTCGGCTGCTTCCATGCAGGTTGAGGATATAAATCTCGTCGAAGCTTTCGCACAAATTTTTCCTCATGCCCCTATGAATTAATCCTGAAAGGTATGAGTTATTGGTTATCATCCCAATAATACCTTTGCCATCGCGGTCAATCTTCCAGTGGGCGAAGCGTATGAATTTAATATAGTCATCCGACAGAGGTTGAATGTTCCTTTCGATTCGGACATCTTCTTTGTAGAGCTTCATTTCTTTTTCAATGAAGTCTGATTTATTGACTGAACTTACTGAATACGGTGGGTTTCCTAATATCACCAGTATAGGTTGGTCTTTCTTGACCTTCCCTGCAAGATGCGACTCTTCAGATAGAGAAGCCATTCCTGGCAGTTCTGTCTGCTGCGAGTTCTTCCATCTCAAGGGTGTTGGTAAGGTAGAGTTTTACCCTGTCATCCTTTTGCAGTCTGTATCCTAATTCTTCAAGCAGGAAGGACATCTTCAAATGACCTACTGCATACGGCGCCATCATCAGTTCAAAGGCATAGAAGTTTTTCAGGATATGATCTCTGATAAAATTCTCTTTGCCACCCTCTCCGTATTTGGAGACAAACTCATCAACCGCGAGTTTTGCCGTCTCTGCCAGAAAGGTCAGCGTTCCCGCTGCGGGGTCTAAGACGGTAACGTTCTTATCTGCAAAGCCATCAGGTCTCTTGAACTGTTCTTTAAGAATGCTGTGCAATGAACGGACTATATAAGACACTACAGGTTCGGGGGTGTAATACACTCCTCTCATTTCCCTTGACTTTGGGGTCATACTCGGAGAGAAAGGTTTCATAGAAATGAACTATGGGGTCTTTGCCTTTACCCTCATGGAAATATTGATGCAGTATTTTGTTTATGTCCGTGACAGACAGGATTTCTGAAATATCGTCTATGATCCATTCCATCTGTTGAGGGAGCGAACCTAAAGAAACAAACTGAAAGACATCTCTCAAAATACCTATTGTCTGCCGGAATATTGTCATAGGCGAGTTTCCTGCTAAATCCGTTCTCAGCGCGTGTTCTGGCTGCAAAGAGCCCGTAGGTTATGGTCTGCGCGTAGAGGTCGGAAAATTCATCCTCTGTAAGGCTGCTGATGAGGTAATCTTTGAATGCCTTGTAAAAGCCCCTGATAAATCCTTTCCCTGTTTCTTCTTCCTCCCGCAGCTCTTGTGCAACAACTTCATCTTTCAGGAAGCGCGTCCTCTTGGCAAGTTCAAGGGCAAGGTTCTTTGCGTCATAGACTTTGGGGATTGAGAAAGAAAAGAACTTCTCAAGAAGTTGTAGCAGCTCCTGTTCTTTTTCAACAGGTGGTGCGGTCTTCAGTTTGTGAAGTATGACGGGTCTTCCGATCACGACCTTATCAGTCAGCACGCCATTGCGGTAAAGCCTGAACTCAAGGAAATTGGTAAGTATCAGGTTAGGGAAGGTATGCAGGTATCTCTTAAGCTGCTCGGTGTCTTCAAAAAAAATCGGCCTTGTCAGAGATTGCAATATCTGGTACTTGCAGCTAACATGAAGGAAATATTGAGCGTCACCAAGCTGAATGAAAATATCAAGCAACTCCTCGAAGCGAGTTTCGATACGCTGTGGGTGGAAGGGGAGGTATCCAACCTGCGGCGGCCTTCATCGGGCCATATATACTTCACCCTGAAGGATGAGAAGAGTCAGATCAGGGCCGTGATCTTTAGGGCTCTTCCCATGCAGAGGAGGTCTTCGTGGGCCGGTTCTGCACAGTTTGATCTTGAAGAAGGGATGAGCATCGTATGTTTCGCAAGGGTGAGTGTCTATCAGCCGCGGGGCGAATACCAACTGATCGTGGATGTGGTAGAGCCGAAGGGCCTCGGCGCCCTTCAGAAGGCCTTTGAACAGCTCAAGGCCCGCCTGCTGGCGGAGGGCCTTTTTGATCCTGCCCGCAAGAAACCCATCCCGTTTCTCCCCCGCAGGATCGGGGTGATCACTTCTCCCACGGGGGCGGTTATCAGGGATATTTTGCATATCACAAGAAGGCGTTTTCCCTCCATGGACATACTTATCGCGCCGGTGCGCGTGCAAGGTATAGAGGCGGCTCCGGAAATCATCGGGGCCATCGCCGCCATGCAGGCCGTGGGAAATATCGACGTGATTATCATAGCGAGGGGAGGCGGATCGCTGGAGGACCTTGCGCCTTTCAACGATGAAAGGGTGGCAAGGGCGATTTATCATTCTTCGATTCCTATAATCTCCGCGGTCGGGCATGAGATTGATTTTACGATAGCGGATTTCGTGGCCGACCTCAGAGCCCCGACCCCTTCCGCGGCGGCGGAACTCGTTGTCCCTGTGAGAAGGGAGCTCGTGGCCTCAATCGGGACGCTGCAGGGAAGGGTGATCAACCATGAGCGGCGCCTGATGGCAGAGGTTTGTGAACGGGTGGCCCTGCTGCGCGAGAGACTCAAAGACCCCAAAAGAAGGATCAATGACCTGCGCATGTTCGTCGACGACCGCATGGAGCGACTCAGAAAGGGTCTTGACCACAAGCGTGCCGGGGAGAGGCCTAAACTGCACAATCTTGAACTACGCCTGGGCCACGCAAGTCCCTTTCTGAAGATCCGGGATCATCGCTTTATTCTTGAAAATCTGAGAAAGAGTGTGATAGCCGAATGGCATGATATGGTGGAGCGCCTCAAGCAGCAGGTGGGAACAAGCCTCGCTATGCTGGACACCTTAAGCCCTCTCGCCGTCCTGAGGAGGGGCTACGGTATAGTGAAGAAACTTCCTGAATGTTTCATCGTGAAGGAAGCGGCGTCGATCACGGTGGGGAGCACTGTGGACGTCAAGGTTTCGTCGGGCAGTTTTCAGGCGAAAGTGACTGATGTCAAAGAGGAGTAGGAATATGGCAAAGGAAAAGTTCGAAGAAGCTCTAGAGCGACTGGAAGACATAGTAAAAAAAATGGAGGCAGGGGACATGACGCTCGAAGAATCCCTCAAGGCTTTTGAAGAGGGAATAAAGCTTGCCCGCCTGTGTTCACGGAGGCTCGATGAGGCGGAACGGCGGGTTGAGATATTGCTTAAGCAGGAGGAAGCGTTGATCACGAGGCCGTTTAAGGTGGAAGAGAATGAGTCCGAATCTTGATGTGCCACTGGGCACATATCTGGATACCAGAAAGAAGATAATCGATGAAGCCCTTCTCCGGTACATGCCCGGAGAGGACAACTATCCGACTGTAATCTTCAAAGCCATCCGGTACAGCCTGTTTGCGGGCGGGAAAAGGATCAGGCCCATCTTATGTCTGGCCTCGGCGGAGGCGGTTGGCGGCGACGCCGAATCGATTCTTCCTGTGGCCTGTGCTTTAGAGCTTATCCATACATATTCTCTTATCCATGACGACCTTCCCGCCATGGATGACGATGACTACAGGAGGGGAAGGCTTACGAGCCACAAGGTCTTCGGCGAAAACATGGCGATCCTTGCCGGTGACGCGCTCCTGACGGAGGCGTTTCATCTGATGTCCGACAGGAGACTCATGGAAAAGATCCCGCCGGAGAAGCTTATTTCCGTGATCCATGACGTCGCAGGAGCGGCAGGATGCTTCGGCATGATAGGGGGGCAGGTGGTTGATGTCCAGTCGGAGGGGGTAGCGGTTGACACCGAAACCCTGAACTTTATCCACACGCGTAAGACAGGAGCAATGATTGTTGCTGCTGTGAAAACGGGGGCGGTATTGGCAAATGCGAGTGAAATTGAGCTAAATGCCCTTGTATCGTACGGGAGACATGTAGGTCTTGCATTTCAGATAGCCGACGACATTCTTAATGTGGACGGGGATCAAAAGTTAATGGGAAAGGGTACGGGAAGCGACACCAAACGGGGCAAGGTAACTTACCCTGCACTCGTAGGTATAGATGCATCCCGGAAGAAGGCGGGAGAGCTAGTCGAAAGTGCCCTCTTGGCGATAAAGAATTTTGATCAAAGGGCTGAGCCATTAAGGATGATTGCCGCGTATATAATAGAGAGAAAAGCGTGAAGGAAGAATAATGAGTGGAGAAGATAAGAACAGCATCCTTTCTGCAGTCAATTTTCCTGAAGATATAAGGAAACTCGATCTTATCCAATTGAACAGACTTGCCGGAGAGATTCGGGAAATGGTTATCGACGTCGTCTCCAGAAACGGAGGCCATCTTGCTTCATCTCTGGGGACGGTTGAATTGACGCTCGCTATTCACTATGTGTTTAACACACCGAGGGATAAAGTCATCTGGGATGTGGGACATCAGGCCTATGCCCATAAGATCATCACAGGCCGCAAGAACCTGTTCCACACCTTAAGGATGAAGGGCGGGATAAGCGGTTTCCCCAGGAGAGAGGAGAGTCTGTACGATGTCTTCAACACTGGGCACAGCAGTACGTCCATATCTGCGGCGATAGGCATGGCCGAAGCAAGGTGCCTCAACGGAGGAGACTTTAAAATCCTTGCCGTGATCGGCGACGGTTCCATATCAGCAGGGATGGCCTTTGAGGCCCTGAATTGGGCAGGGGACCGCAGCAAGAATCTAATCATCATATTAAATGACAATGAGCTGTGCATCTCACCGAATGTGGGAGCCATGTCCTCGTATCTTAACCGCATCATGACGGGCCACACTGTCACAAGATTCAGGACAGAGCTTAAGAACTTCCTGAAGTCTATTCCCTCCATAGGGGAGCAGATGGTGAAGTTTTCCAAGCAGGTGGAGGAATCACTGAAAGGTCTTGTCCTTCCCGGTGTTCTGTTCGAGGAGCTGGGGTTCACCTATGTAGGGCCCCTGGAAGGGCATCGCCTTGATAATCTCATCAAAAACTTGAAAAATGTAAGAGCCTTGGAGGGTCCCGTCCTGGTGCACGTCATTACAAGAAAGGGGCAGGGCTATAAATTCGCCGAAGATAATCCGGCAAAATTTCATGGTATTGCCCCATTTAAGATTGATACGGGCGAGCCCGTTGATGAAGGCGCACCGCCGTTATCTTACACAAAGATGTTTGGCAGGACGATTATAAAACTGGCCCGCGACAATCCCAGGATCGTTGCCGTGACAGCCGCCATGAGTGAAGGCACGGGCCTCGATGAGTTTGCCGGGAAATATCCCGGACGTTTTTATGATGTAGGCATGGCCGAGCAACACGGCGTGACCTTTGCCGCAGGTCTCGCCACGGAAGGCCTGATTCCGGTAGTGGCGATATATTCCACATTCCTGCAAAGGGCCTATGATCAGATTCTCCACGATGTATGTCTCCAGAAGCTCCCGGTGGTGCTCGCCCTTGACCGGGGAGGTTTCGTGGGAGCCGACGGACCGACTCACCACGGACTCTTTGATTTTTCCTATCTCCGTTCGATTCCTAATATGATCGTGATGGCGCCGAAGGACGAAAACGAACTCCAGCATATGCTTAAGACCGCGGTTGAGTGTGGAGGGCCTGTTTCAATAAGATATCCACGCGGCAGAGGAGCCGGTGTCTCCATTGATGATATTCCCATATCTCTTGCAGTTGGAAAAAGCGAGATTGCCTATGACGCCGAAAACGCGAATCTTGCCATCGTGGCTATTGGCTCCACTGTTTATCCCGCTATTGCCGCCGCCGCGAAACTGAAGGCGGAAGGAATCAATGCGAGGGTGATCAATGCCCGTTTCGTCAAGCCCCTTGATGAAGGGCTGCTTTGTGATACAGCCAAGTCCATAAAGAGGATAATCACCGTCGAAGAAAATGTCCTCATGGGCGGGTTCGGAAGCTCCGTGCTGGAATTGTTTGAAGAAAAGGGTATCCATGATGTCATCATAAAGAGGCTCGGCATCAAGGATAAGTTCGTCGAACAGGCCACTCAGAAGGAATTAAGAAGGATGTACGGCATTGACGACGAAGGCATCATCGCAGCGGCCAGGTCTGTGATGGAGCAGTGATCTCCTGATCTCATGAGAAGTGGAATCCAGATCGCCATAGACAACGCTGCTATTATCTTCTTCAGGATTCAAGGAGCCAAGGGGGCAAGGATTCAAGTGAAATGCTTATCAAACCATTGGAAAGCAAACACTCGAACCCTTGAATCCTTGTAATCCTCGAATCCTTCGCAGTCAAATGAAAGACAAAGCTAAAACCAAGAAAATGAGACTGGACCTCTTGCTGGTTGACAGAGGTATCAGCCAGACCCGCGAGAGAGCCAGGGCGCTTATTATGTCAGGCACCGTGCTTGTGGGAGAGGCCAAGATGGACAAGGCGGGCAGCCTCGTTTCCCCCGATACAGAAATCAGGATAGAAGGGGAAGATAATCCATACGTCAGCAGGGGAGGATTGAAATTAAAAGGCGCCCTTACGGCGTTCGATATCAATGTGAGAGACCTCGTTGCCCTTGACGTTGGTGCTTCCACCGGTGGATTTACTGACTGCCTTCTTCAGGAAGGGGCGCGAAAGGTCTATGCCATTGATGTTGGCTATGGCCAGTTGGCGTGGAAGCTGAGGACAGATGAACGGGTAGTCAACCTCGAAAGGACAAACATAAGATATTTCGAAGGTTCGGAAATAAAGGACGGCATTGATTTGGCCACGATAGATGCCTCTTTTATTTCGCTCAGACTTGTAATCCCTGCCGTGCTCAGGCTGGTGAAGAAGAGTGAAGCAATCATGCTTGCCCTTATTAAGCCTCAGTTTGAGGCAGGGCGCGATGAGGTTGAAAAGCATGGCGTCATCCGAAACCCCGAGATCCATAACAGAGTAATAGAGGGAATAAAGGAGTTCTCGGCAGAATTGGGGCTTTCCGTTATGGGCGTCTGCGAATCCCCCCTCATAGGGCCCAGGGGCAACAAGGAGTTTTTTATTTATCTGAAAACGTAAGAGAGTCATTATTGCTCCGGCAATTAAACACGCCAATTGTCATGCCGGACTTGATAAGCCTGCCCCGTACTTGATACGGGGGCATCCAGTATCTCAGATAGATTCCCGATCCCCGATCAGGTCGAGGACAAGCCCCTCGGGAATGACGGAATTGATATAATTAATTGCCGAAGTAATTGCGAGAGACATCTGAATATTTTCTCCGGAAGTGCTCAAGTCTTTTTTCGAGCGTGGTGTCAATAAAGTAAAGGTATTGCAACATATATGGGCGTTAAACTGGCCAAGACAGCGGGATTTTGCATGGGCGTAAGAAGGGCCGTGGACATGGTTCTTGATATTGCCCAGCGCAAAAGAAAAGAATATATCTATACGTACGGTCCGCTGATTCACAATCCCCAGACCGTTGAACTTTTGAGGACAAGGGGAATTGTTCCGGTAAGTGATATTGCTGATATTGATGAATCCGCCAGGGGAGCCACGATAATAATCAGGGCCCACGGCATATCCCCGGAGGAGAGAAGCAAGATCAGCGAGAAAGGAATCAAGATAGTCGATGCTACCTGCCCTAAAGTGGCTCATGTGCAGGCTATTATCAAAAAGCACGCATCATCGGACTATGCGGTTCTAATCATCGGTGATAGGGAACACCCGGAGGTTAATGGTCTTCTGGGTTATGCCTATGGCAAGGGCTTTGTTATCGGCACCGCGGCAGAGGTTGATGACCTCCCGTCGCTTGATAGGGTGTGCGTAGTTGCTCAGACTACGCAGAGTACTGACGAGTTCATCGACGTCGTGGAGAGGATCAAAACAAGGTTTCCTGACGCTGTTATCTTCGATACTATATGTGGTTCTACGGAAAAGAGGCAGTCGGAGGTTAAGGCACTGGCTGCAGAAATGGATGCCGTAATTATCGTCGGCGGCAAGAACAGCGCAAATACAAAAAGGCTGGTCAGGATTTCACAGCTTGAGCGCAAGCCGACGTTTCACATCGAGACTGCGGATGAACTAGAGGACCTTCTGTCAGGCCAGTACGAGAAGATCGGCATTTCCGCCGGCGCATCGACGCCTAACTGGATCATTAACCGCGTCTTTGACGCTGTTACAAGTCATCAGGATGAGAAACAGAAGCGGGTAAAGAGGCTGTTCACCCTCTGGGTATTCGCAGTTAAGACAGAGATATATTCTGCTATTGGAGCAGGATGTCTGTCTTTCTCAAGCATGCTCTTGCAGCGCCTCCCTGTTAATATATTGAATATTCTGACAACGTCCCTTTACGTATATGCCATGCATACACTCAACCGGCTTATCAACAGAAAAACGAGCACCATCATCGGATCATTCAGGGAAGAATCTTATCTCAAACATGAAGAGGTTTATGTATCGGCAGCGATAGTGTCTCTCCTTCTGGCCCTGATAATTTCTTTCATTGCAGGCTTCAATGCCTTCATATCGCTTTTCGTAATTTCCATTTTTGGCGCGCTTTATAATGCGACAATACTGCCGGGTAACCTGCGATTCAAGAGTCTTAAGGATCTGCCGGGTTCAAAGAACATATTCATGGCCATGGCCTGGGCGACGGTTGCGGCAGTGTTGCCGCAGTTCGAAATTAGTATCTCTGTTACCGCCGGTATGGTTGTGGCTTTCCTCTTTACTTTCGGCATTGTCTTCGTCCGCTCTGCCATATCTGATATCCTGGATATCCAGAGCGATAGGCTCATCGGTCGGGAGACGATACCTGTTCTGATAGGCAAGAAACGCACTCAGATTCTGTTGCAGGTAATACTCGTCTTGCTGATTGTTTTGCTCAGTGTATCCCACATCTTAGGGTGGACTCCCTCGCTGAGTTTTGCCCTCTTGGTGTGCATATTTTTTATGTGGATTTATTTCAGGCTTTATGTTAGAAGGGCGGCATTTTCCGGCGTCGTCCAGGAGGGTATTCTCGAAACCAGTTATATCATAGCTGGCATAAGTTCCCTGGCCTGGCTTTGCGTGGCAAGGTATTCTGGCTGGTTATAACACGAGGGCGACAACTGTGACAAAAAAGATATTCCTTGTTCTTTTAATGCTTCTGCTATTTGCACATGTAGGCTGCGCGGGAATTCGCTATTCCAGTATTGCTCCGGAAGCAAAGGATTTCCACCCCAAGAGGATCGGTCTGCTTCCTGCTGACGTGGGGACATATGAAGAGGCGAGAGGGGTAATTGACAAAATCATCGCGGGTGTGCTTGTTGATACAAAATGGTTTTCTGATGTTGTTCCTGCTGACGAAATGAATACCCGGATTAAATCCAGTGAGGCAGTTCAAAAAGTTTTTGTCGATTATATCTCCAAGCTCGGAGCAGTAAGCTTTTCCGATCCTGATCTGAGTCGCCGGCTCGGCGAGATGACCAAAGTCGATGCCTTCCTGTTGGCCAACGTTGACTATTGGAATTACACAACGGAAAAAGATGACAAGTTGGCTAAGATAGTCATGGGTGTCAAGATGGTCGATGCGGCTTCCGGCAAGGTAATGTGGAATGCGGGACATCATGAAGTGGAGAAATACATACTTATGAAACCTGCACTTCCTGATGTGGCAAAGAGCCTCGTCAAGAGATTGATAAAAGAGATGCCCCATTAAGTTCCCGGGGCCTATAAAGAGAGCCAGGGCAAACTTTTCCAATCGTCTATCGATTGCCCCTGGGTATTGTTAATAAATGGAGGTTATGTAATGAAAGAAGAAGTACGCAGTGCCATAGAGCGTATCAGGCCCAATCTGCAGGCGGACGGCGGTGACGTCGAGCTTGTTGATGTAAATGATGAAGGCATTGTCAAGGTTAAACTTCTGGGGGCCTGTCGCGGCTGTCCCATGTCGCAAATGACCCTGAAAATGGGGATACAGAAGTACTTGCAGAAGGAAGTTCCTGGAGTAAAAGACGTCATTTCCGTGACGTAAATTTTTCAGTACGGGTCTTTGTCTGAAAGACACGGAGAGTAAAAAATAAGGAGAATAAGAAAATGGCATATGTGATTACAGATGAATGCATCGCCTGCGGCTCTTGCGAAAGTGAATGTCCCGCTGAGGCGATCAGCGAGGGAGAAGAAAAATACACGATTGACCCAAAGCTTTGCACCGACTGCGGGACATGCGCCGATCAATGTCCTGTGGAAGCCATTGTGCCTGGAGACGAGAAGTAGAATCAAGACCAGCATATGAGGTCAAGAGGGGAAGGCATCCGCCTTATCCAAGGCCGGGTGCTTTCCCCTCGTTTATTATTACTAAGCCCTCCCATCGAAAGACTTCCATCTGTCGTTTCGACTGAAAGGAGAAATTTTGCTGCGCATAGCAAGCAAGATTCCTCATCGCTTTTCTTCCTGGAATGACATAGAATATATATCCCTATTAGAAAGTCCCCGGTTAAGATTACCACTATGAAACGATTTATCACCTTTGAAGGCATTGAAGGCTGCGGGAAATCAACCCAGGTGAAACTCGCTGGAGACTACCTTACTGAGCGCCGTACACCCTTTATCGCTACAGAAGAGCCGGGGGGAACGCACATCGGAAGAAGGGTCAGGGAGATGCTCCTGAATAAGGCCCCGTATGATTCTGCAGGAATGCATGCGGAGACGGAGCTTCTTCTCTTCTTCGCGGCCAGGGCGCAGCATGTCAGAGAGGTGATTCGGCCGTCTCTGAAAGAAGGGAAGGTGGTTTTGTGCGACCGGTTTTCTGATGCAACGATCGCCTACCAAGGTTTTGGCAGGGGCTTAGATATCGAATTGATCAGACTCATTAACGACTTTTCTTCCGGTGGTCTGAAGCCGGACTTCACACTTCTTTTTGATCTGCCGGTTGAAATGGGTCTAAAAAGGGCCATGGAAAGAATCTCCAGTAATAAGGGGATGCCGGCGGAAGATCGATTTGAGAGGGAGGCATTGGCGTTTCACAGCAGAGTGAGAGAGGGTTATCTGTCCCTGGCGAGAAGCGAACCTGATCGATTCCAAATCGTCGATGCGTCAAAGGATATCGAATCCATCCGTCATGAAGTCTGTGTACATCTATCACAATTCACAAACGAGAGGCTCTAAGCGAAAAATCCAAAGTCTTAAAGCGGCATCAAAATTCTCATGGCGAAACCTATGGGATTTTTGATATTAGAATTTCTGTATTGCTTAGACCGGAGAAATGGTTGGTTTCATGTCTTTCAAAGATATTTATGGCCATGAAAAACAGATAAAGGTCCTTCAAGCGGCTATTTCACGGAATCGTATTGCTCATGCGTATCTTTTTTACGGGGCGGAAGGCGTCGGAAAAAAGACCGTGGCGGAGGTATTCGCCAAGGCATTGAACTGCGCGAGGGGGCGGGACAGCCTCGATGCATGCGATGTATGTTCTTCCTGCCTGAAGATAGATCATGGGAATCATTCCGATGTTATTACGATAATGGCTCAGGGGCAATTCATAAAGATTCAGGAAATCAGAGAACTCCAGGAGCAGATGAAATTCAGCCCATTTGAAGGAGGGAAACGGATTTTTATCATCGGGGATGCAGACAGGATGAATATCGCTTCGGCTAATGCCATCCTGAAGACACTTGAAGAGCCGTCTGCCTCAAATATATTGATATTGATCACTTCACGCCCTCATCAACTTCCCGCCACCGTTCTGTCCCGGTGCCAGCAATTGAGGTTTAATCCACTTAGGCGGGAAACTATTGCCTCATTCCTGGAGGAGAAATTATCACTGGAAAGCGGACCGGCCCATGCGATCGCTTTATCGTCGGGCGGCAGCATTGGTAAGGCCCGGGCAATGAATGATGAGTCATATCTGACAACAAGGGCGACAGTCCTTGATATAATTGCAAGGATCAAAACGAAAGATCCCCTCAAGCTGTTATCCGCTGTGAATGATTTCGGGCAAGAAAGAAAGGATATTATGGAAAGGCTCGGCATCTTAATGACCGGTTACAGGGATGCATTGGTATATAAGGAAACAGGCGACGCGGATAATCTCATCAACCAGGATTACATTGACATCGTAAAATCAGTCGCGGAGAGAGAATCGGGGCGCAATATTGTAAACTGCATCAGGGCTGTGGATCGGGCATCCCACACGATAAATCAGAATGCCAATAAACAATTGACTTTAGAGGTCATGATGTTTAGACTTGGCAGCTATCATGAATGATTATTTTTTTGTCATTCCGCAGTAATGGACTCTAACAGAAAAAAATGTGCAACGGCTGATTAGTGCCGTCATCAGTAGAGGGAAATGGAGCAGGGAAATCTGAAGAATATTGTCGGAATCAAGTTTCGCAAAGATGGAAAGATATACAACTTTGATGCTGCTGACCTCCAGCTCGCGAAAAACGATCACGTTATTGTCAACACGGAAAACGGTCCGTCTTGGGGCACAGTAATTACCCCCGTCACTCTCGTGCCGATTAACAACCTGCCTGCCGGTCTCAAGAGCGTCATCCGCAAGGTCACAGAGGAAGATTACTGGATCAAGAGAGAGAATGAGACTCTGGAACAGGAATCGCGCCAATTCTGCCTGGAGAAAATCAAGGAACGGGCTCTTCCCATGAAGCTGATTGACGTGGAATGTCTCTTCGACAAGAGCCAGATCGTATTTTATTTCACAGCGGAAAGCCGTGTAGATTTTCGGGAGCTCGTGAAGGATCTGGTTCAGCAGTTCAAGATGAGGATTGAATTAAGGCAGATTGGCGCCCGTCACGAAGCCAAGATGATAAAGGGTTTGGGGATTTGCGGCAGAGAAGTATGTTGCGCGAATTCTATACCCAATCTGGACAGGGTTTCTGTCAAGATGGCCAAAGAACAGAATGTATCTCTGAATCCGGAAAAGATTTCCGGCCTCTGCGGGAGGTTAATGTGCTGTCTGGCCTTTGAATTTGAAGGATATCAGGATATGAAGAAACACATACCAAAGTGCGGCAAGATCATAAACGCTCCCGAAGGGAAAGGCAAGATCATAAGACATAATATACTGAAAGGCGAGGTGGTCGTGCAGCTGGAAAGCGGCAAAGAGATTACCGTCAATATAAAAGACCTATAGCTGTAGAATTTTAGAGCTCTGTTGATGCTGACGGCTTGTTGAGAAGAGAGGGATTTTTGTGGAGAAAGCTTATTACATTACGACGCCGATATATTATGTCAATGCCTCGCCGCATATTGGCCATGCCTATACGACTATTGTCGCCGATGTACTGGCCAGGTATCATCGCCTCTGCGGATACAGGGTATTTTTTCTGACCGGTACGGATGAGCATGGTGACAAGATAGTCGAAGCCGCCCGGGGAGCGAACACAACCCCTAAGGAATATGCAGACAGGATCAGCGCTCAGTTCAGAAGCCTGTGGCCGCAGCTTGCCATTACTAATGATTATTTTATCAGGACCACCGATACAAATCACGTCGACACGGTTAGGCTGATTCTCAAGAAGGTCTACGACGCCGGGGATATCTACTTCGGAAAATATGAGGGATACTACTGCGTGGGCTGCGAAAGATTCTACACGGAAAAAGAGTTGGTGAACGGGCTCTGTCCCGATCATAAAGCAGCCCCGGAGTATCGGGAGGAGAGCAATTACTTCTTCAAGATGAGCAAATATAAGGACTGGCTGATAGCGTATATCAATGATCACCCCGATTTCATCAGGCCGGAGCGCTACAAGAATGAGGTCCTCGCTTTCCTGAGGGAACCGCTGGAAGATTTATGCATATCGAGACCGAAGAGCAGGTTGGACTGGGGAATAACCCTGCCTTTTGATGAAGACTACGTGACGTATGTCTGGTTTGATGCACTCATCAATTACATTACCGGACCGGGCTATCCGGGCGGCGAAAATTTCAGGGTATTCTGGCCCAGTGCCCAGCATCTTATCGCGAAGGATATTCTCAAGCCGCACGGAATTTACTGGCCCACCATGCTGAAGGCGGCAGGGATTGAGCCTTACCGGCATCTTAACGTCCACGGATACTGGATCGTGGACCAGAGCAAGATGTCAAAAAGCCTCGGCAATGTGATCAAGCCCCTGGATTTGAAAGATACATATGGCCTTGACCCGTTCCGTTATTTTCTTCTCCGGGAGATGGTTTTCGGTCTCGATTCGAGTTTCAGCGAAGAGGGCTTTGTTCAGAGGATCAACTCGGATCTGGCCAATGATCTTGGCAATCTCGTGAGCAGGACCATGACGATGGCTATGAAATACTGCTCCGGAAAAGTGCCTGAAGCCCATCATCAATCTGAAGAAGACAGGCTGCTTGTGGCGGCTGCAGGCAAGGCTGTTGCTGACGTGGAGCGATGCTTTCATGAACTCACGCTTCACAGGGCCTTGATTGCCATATGGGATTTTATCAACGTGACGAATAAATATATCGTCGAACAGGAGCCGTGGAGAATCGGTCAGGATGAGGAGAATAAGAGCCGACTGGAGACTGTTATATATAATCTCCTCGAATCACTTCGTATCATTGCGATCCTGATCTCTCCCTTCATGCCCGGCTCCGCCGAGAAAATTACGGATCAGTTGGGTATCACGAACGCAGCCACACAGGATTTTTATAGTATCCGAAGCTGGGGAGGGCTTAATCAGGGAAACATTTTAAGGAGATCCGATGCGCTCTTCCCGCGGGTCAAATATGAAAAGGAAAGGGAGAAAACAGAAGTGACAGAGAAAGATATTCAATCTGTAAAGCCGCTGATAGATTATGCGGATTTCGAGAAGGTGGACCTTCGCGTCGCCAAGGTAATAGGGGCGGAGGCCATTCCCAAATCCAGCAAGCTATTGAAGCTTACAATCGACATGGGTGAAAAAAGGACCCTTGTGGCGGGTATAGCAAAAGATTACAAGCCGGAAGACCTCGTCGGAAAGAAAATCGTCGTTGTGGCAAACCTGAAACCGACGAAGATGATGGGTATAGAATCCCAGGCTATGCTCCTTGCTGCCGATACGGAAGACGGCCTGACGCTCCTTTGTTTCGATAGGGAACCCGTTACCGGGGCAGGAATCCGGTGAAGGGATTGGCAGCAGCACTAATGAATGAGAGACATCCTCATCAAATGCAGCAATGAATGAAAAACCTCATCCGGAAGATATTGCCGGCGGTCAGGCTATTATAGAAGGCGTGATGATGCGGCATGGGAACAAGATCGCGGCCGCTGTAAGAAAGCCTGACAAAGAAATAGCTATCCGGGAACAGTATTATGTCCCGCTCACCAAGAGATATAAATATCTGGGGCTGCCATTTATACGCGGATTCGTCACCCTCTTTGAAATGATGGTGATCGGCATGAAATGCCTTATGTATTCCGCCGAGCTGGCCTTGACGGAAAATGACGTCAAGCCGAAAAAATGGGAAATGACGATTTCAGTCGTAATTGGGTTAGGCACGGCCATATTATTTTTTGTCGTCGTTCCCGCCTACTGCTTTTCAGTACTGAAAGGTTTCATAGCAAGCACAATTCTTTTGAACATAGTGGAGGGCTTTATTCGTCTGGGGATTTTCCTTTGTTTTCTGGGTACCACGCTTTTGATGGAAGACATGAGGCGGGTATTCATGTATCATGGGGCGGAGCACAAGACGGTGTTCGCCTGGGAAAATGGTCAGGAATTGACCGTGGAAAATATCAAGAGATTCTCTACTCGCCATCCGCGCTGCGGGACGAGTTTTGTCCTCGTCGTTATGATCACGGCAATCCTGGTATTTTCACTCCTCGGGAGGCCTGACTTTGTGCAGAGAGTTTTCTATAAACTCCTGCTGTTTCCCGTTATTGCCGGAATTTCATATGAGATTATTCGTTTTACCGGAAAAAAGAGAGACCTGAAATGGGTGCAAATCTTGAGCTGGCCGGGATTATTATTGCAAAAGATTACCACTAAAGAGCCAACGGATGATCAAATCGAAATAGCCATTGCTGCAATGAAGAAGGTCATTTAAATGCCGGGCTTCGGTATCCTGCCTTTGGCTGATATGGGGCTGTGCATACTTAAAATACAGGATGGATAGGTTATTATGTCTGAATCTGAAGGTCCAAAGATAAAAAAAGCAAATATCCGCCTGACGGATGGGTCGCACGTAAAAGGTCAGATTAATATCAAGGACCATGACAGGCTTTCCGACCTCATCAATTTTGGCGAAGACCCTTTCATCGTCTTATTCAACGCGACAATCCCTGGCGGTCTCGGCGGGAAGGTAATCTTCGTCAGCAAGAGTCAGATTTTGTGGATCTGTCCCGAAGACTGAAACGGCTGTCTTCTCTTCTTCCTTAGCCTTCAAGTCCAAGGATCAACGAAATCAATCATGCCTGGGCGGGATGCTATGTCTTTTTAAGAATATACGGAGAGCTTTTATATGGCGGGATTGTATGCGTTTGAGAAGGCAGCCTCTCGTGGCTTCCGATGATGAAAAATCCACCGACGTCAAGGCTATCTAAAATATTCAGATAGACGGGAAACATACACTCCCGGCGATAATATGTGAAGAGACTATTTCTCAAGAAAATGATCTGAAACCTTTCTTGAGGAGGCCGCTCTTTCATCAGATTATGCACTTCCCACGTGATATACTTTTTCAAGTAATCCACAACACAGTATTCTTTCCGGTCCTCACATGCTTGGAAATAAACCGACTTAATTTCGTCCGACAATCCTTTTAGACTGCTGCTGCCATAGACCCCTGCCATGGCCTTACCTATGTAATCGGGATTGATGTCGGTAGCCAATATCCGAAGGTCAGGCAGAGCGGAGTCCTTTTTCTTCAGCATGTCCCACTTTATTGCAAGGCTGTAGGCTTCCTGTCCCAGCGCGCAACCCGCCGACCATGCGTGAATTTTTTCACTGCGTCCGGCTGTGATGTCCGGGATAATTTTCTCTTCGAGAGTGCTCCACAGATTTTGATCACGGAAGAAACGGCTTATGGAAACACCCATCAGCTCTTCGACATTTTTCAAAATCTCGGTGTCGGTCAGGGCTTGAAGGTAGTCTTCCATTGACGTCAAGCCAAGCTCCCGCATATGGCGGCCGATGCGTTTCTTAACGCCTTTTCTCACCTTGGCATAACCCTGCCAGGAGAGACCGAGCCGGGTAAGGAGCTGATTGAAGGAATTATCGTCCATAAACTATTCCTGTGAATAAAATAGTGATTGCCATACTCTTACCACGACGGATGGCGAATCTCAATGCAGCAGGACAGTCCCTATGCAGTAGGAGCGCTTTTGCACGAAGCCGTAAGAATATACAGACTTGACAAGAAACACCCGTTTCTCCATAATGCCAAAAATCGGAGCATCCAATCGAAGCAGGAGGCATGATATGGACAGTCCTGTAGACAGGTTCTGGCAGATCAGACTTGCGGGTGTTAAACTATCCCTTGAGGCAAATAATTTCGACGTGTTTGTGGCTCAAAACGCCGTCGAAGCAAAAAGTATCGTGCTTAATGAAATTATTCCTGCGATTGCCCCCAAGAGCATTTCCTGGGGCGGCTCCATGACATTCGTCGCCACCGGTCTTTATGATGAACTGAAGGACAATAAGAAAATTAAGGTGATTGACACATTCGATAAGACCATATCGCGTGAGGACGGCTGGGAGCGACGCCGGCAGGCGCTTCTCGTTGATCTCCTCATTACGGGAACAAATGCAGTTACTGAATCGGGAATGTTAGTGAACCTTGATATGCTGGGTAACCGTGTCGCAGCTATTGCTTTCGGGCCGAAAAATGTAATTATTCTGGTCGGGCGAAATAAAATTGTCGAGGACCTGGAAGATGCAATGATGCGAATCAAGAATTATGTGGCGCCGGCAAATGTCCTGCGGTTGGGCATGAAAACCCCCTGCGCCAAAACATCGTACTGCGAAGAATGCAAGAGCAGCGGGCGTCTTTGCAACAGTTGGGCGATCACGGAAAAATCCTTTCCGAAAGGCAGGGTGAAAGTCGTTCTGATAAACGAAGATTTGGGATTATGATCGGATAAGGATGGGTTGATGCAAATACAGGACGTTTTTCGCACCTATGGGGATGACTTGAAGCGCGTTGAAGAACAGATGGAAACACATCTCCGTTCCGGAGTGCACCTGATACCCGAAATCATCCACCATCTCATAGGCAGCGGGGGGAAAAGATTCAGGCCTCTTTTGCTTCTGTCCACCGCTTCACTTTGCGGTTACAAAGGCGAGAAAAGGTACGCCCTGTCCGCTGTGATTGAATTCATCCATACAGCCACACTGCTCCATGATGATGTAATTGATGAAGCAACAACCCGGAGGGGCAAAATTTCCGCAAACAATATATGGGGGAATGCGGCCAGCGTGCTTGTGGGTGATTTCCTCTATTCCAAATCCTTCAAACTTATGACTGAGCATGGCAATTTAGCCATCATCAAACTCCTCTCCACGACCACCAACACCATGTCGGAAGGGGAAGTCCTCCAACTTGTCAAGTGCGGCGACACCAATATAACTGAAAAAGAATATCTGACTATTATCGAAAAGAAGACTGCAACCCTTATATCGGCCGCATGCTCTGTCGGAGCCATTCTGGGAAAGGCATCAGACGATCAGATCGAAGCCCTCACCCGGTTCGGCATGCGCCTCGGTTCCGCATTTCAGATCACCGACGATACCCTCGACTATGTGGCGGAGGAAGATGTGTTTGGAAAGGCAATCGGAAAAGATCTGGAAGAGGGGAAAATAACCCTCCCTCTTATCCATGCCCTGAAGAAATGTACGTCGGAAGAGAAGAAACTGATCAAGAAGGCGGTTGATGAGAAGGAACAGGATGAAAAGGTTATCTCGGATATTGTCTCTGTGATCCACCGTCATGACGGCATTAATTATTCCCTCAACAAGGCAAAAACATACATCGGCGAAGCAAAAGGGTATCTTGAATCATTTGAAGACTCCGGGCCAAAGTCGTCGCTCCTTGCCATATCCGACTATATCATTGAAAGAAATATATAGACGTCCTCCGGTTCACACCACACAAGGCCCTTCGTATATGTTTCTGAAATCGTCGAGAGGGCCTTCTCTATCATATTTCATGGCAAGAGGAAGATAATCAAGAATATCCTGGGCGGTGATACCATCCTCGCCCTTGTCAGCTGCCGCAAGGTCTCCGGAGAAGCCATGGATAAAGACGCCCTTCTTCACCGCATCCTCCAACGACAGGCCGAGGCCAAACATGGCTGCAATGGTTCCTGTCAAGACGTCTCCTGAGCCTGCCGTGGCCATCCCCGGATTGCCGCTGAGATTGACAAAAACCCTTTCGTCCGGGTAGCCGATCAATGTATGGGCTCCCTTCAGGACGATGATCGCATGCAGCGACATGGCCGTCAGCTGCAATATGTCTATCTTCTGCTTGCTGATTTCGCCTGCACTCTTCTTCGCAATACGGGCCATCTCCCCAAGATGCGGTGTGAGGATGGTCTCTCCCTTTCTTTGTCTGATCATCTCCAGTTGATCTGCTATGGCCGTGATTCCGTCCCCGTCGATGAGAATGGGTTTCTTGATAATCGGCACGATCTCTCTGACGAGTTGCTGCGTTTCATCGTCCAGAGAAAGGCCTGGTCCGATCACCACCATATCCATCTTTTCCGAGAGTTCGATCAGGCTGTCTCGGTTTTCCAGCGCTATACTTCCCGCCCGTGTCTCCTTCTGGGGAACAAAGACAATCTCACTTCCCTTCATTGCGATAAAGGGCGTCATCGATACAGGCGCAGCGAGACGGGCATATCCTCCGCCTGCCTTGAGAAAGGACAACGCGGAAAAATAGGGCGCTCCGAAGTATGATGCGGCGCCGGCAATAAAAAGAACCTCTCCCATGCGTCCTTTGTAGACATCCCTCTCGCGGGTTGGAAGCTTTACATAATCATTTATCTGAACCTTGAGGGCATCACTGTTATAGAGGGAAGGCGGAAATGAAATATGCGCAACATAGAGTTTCCCGCCTAGGTCATATCCGGGAAAAAACATGTTCCCTATTTTGGGGAGACCGAACGTGACGGTATAATCTGCCTTAACCGCGGCACCCATGACCTCTCCCGTGTCCCCATGAACACCGGAAGGGATATCAAGGCTGAGAACTTTCTTGCCGCTTGAATTGATCAATTGAATCACTTCTTTATGGAGCCCGGTCGCTTCTCTATCCAGGCCCGTTCCCAAAAGGGCGTCCACAATTCCGTCACATTGGAGGACATCGCTTCTAATGTCTTCTATAGATTCGATCCTCCGTGCTTCGATGGGAAGTTTCGAAATTATATTCCAATTAGTCTTGGCTGCGCCTTTAAACTTCTTCATGTCTCCTGCCACAAATACCTTGACCAAGCCGCCGTTACTGTGAATCTTTCGCGCCACGACAAGACCGTCACCGCCATTGTTGCCGATGCCGCAGAACACGACAAACCTCTTGTCCCTTATGCCAATCTCCTGTGCCAGGACATATGTCGAGGCCTGCCCGGCGTTTTCCATGAGAATCTCTTCCGGGATATCGAGTTTTTCAACAGCATACCGGTCCATGAACCGCATTTCGCTGGTCTTGCTGATCTTCATTTCTCATCCCTCTTTGATCAATAACATTGCCCGTTTAATGGTTGCACTATTCCTGCTGATATAGTTTATTTGTTGCTCTTTATCAAGCGAAAGCATTTTGCCCCAAAAATTCTTGACATCATTTTTCTTTCACCGCATAATTTAAAAAAGTGATAATAAATATCATGAAACCATGACTATTTAGTGTTTCAGGACTCGCGGACTTTCACTTGTGTGAGGTTATTAATGTTCGAGCGGAAGCATGAAAACTTGGCGCCGCTGTCCGTATTTGTAAGAAGGATGGCGAACTCCGTTGTCATGGCGGGTCTTCTGGTGGCAGGTGCTTTATCTATCGGCGTATCGGGATACCACTGGATGGCGGGATTGGGCTGGGTTGATTCCCTGCTGGAGGCGTCCATGATCCTCGGAGGCATGGGGCCGGTGAATCAGCTCACCACGACGGGGGCGAAGATATTCGCCTCGGCATATGCATTGTTCAGCGGACTGATCTTCATAGGCGTCATGGGGATAGTTCTTATGCCGGTCGCACATCGGCTGCTGCACAAGTTTCATTTTGAAGAGGGAAAGAAGAAATAATTCCTGCACGCATCACAGAAAGGAGATGTCATGATCAGTGTCATCGCATCGATAAAGGTTAAAGCCGGCAGGGTTCCGGAGTTCATTGAAATATTAAAGTCCAATGTCCCGGAGGTGAGAAAAGAGAGAGGATGCATTGAGTACTTTCCTGCCGTCGATATCGATTCGGGTCTCCCTGTGCAGAAGCTTGACAAGAACATAGTCACGATCATCGAAAAGTGGGAGAGCGTGGAAGCCCTGAGAGCGCATCTGAAAACCCCTCACATGCTGGCGTACAGGGAAAAGGTCAAGGATTTGGTCGAGGAGCTCTCTATCAAGGTGCTGAAAGAGGCGTGACAAGGGAGGGTCGACATGGGGAAAAGCAGAAAGATCCGCAAAGTCATCAGGAGTAAACCGACCATAGAAGGAGCGGGCGTGCACTTGAAGAGGGCCTTTGGCTTCAGCGAGACGCCTCAGTTTGATCCCTTTTTGCTTCTCGATGACTTTCGCTCGGACGATCCCAAATACTACATTAAAGGATTCCCCTGGCATCCGCATCGGGGGATCGAGACCATCACTTATGTCCTTCGCGGGGACGTGGAACACGGCGACAGCATGGGAAACAAAGGCGTCATCGCAGCCGGAGACGTCCAGTGGATGACGGCGGGAAGCGGCATCATCCATCAGGAGATGCCGAAAGGGGATGAGAAGGGCGTGATGTTAGGTTTCCAGCTGTGGGCCAATCTCCCGGCCTCGCAAAAGATGATGGAGCCGCGTTATCGTGACGTGAAGGACAGCCAGATACCCGAAGTCTCTTTCGGGAAGGGCGTTAAAATAAGGGTCATTTGCGGAGAGGTAAAGGAGACAAGAGGCCCGGTCCGCGATATCGTGGTTGACCCGGAATACCTTGATTGCACCGTGTCCGCGGGAACGGAGTTCATTCATCCGACCAAACGGGGGCACAAGGTCTTCGCGTACATCATCGGAGGCAGGGCCCGCTTTTGTGAGGAGAAGAACCCTTTTACCTACGAGATGGAAGGAGCAAACTATTTCGACTTCCGGAGGGATGGCTTTGTATATAATGAGAGCATCGTGCTCTTCGACGACGGGGAACAGATAGTTGTTTCTACGGAGGACGAGCCTGTGCGTTTTCTTCTGATTTCGGGGAAACCACTTGGGGAACCTGTCGCGTGGTACGGCCCCATCGTCATGAACACGCAGGAAGAATTGCAAATCGCCTTCGAAGAATATCGGAGCGGCCGATTCATCAAACACAAGAGTGCCTGAGTATTCCAGGGATCGGGTCAATATCATTTGATTCTTTACAGCCGAACCGGGAAAGAGACGGGAGACGATGCAAAAAGTCATGATCCATCCTGCCACCTATGAGAATGTCCGGCGGGCCGTGGACAGGGCTTTCGAACTCTTCCCTCTGAAACTGCAGGGCAAGCGGGTCTTGATAAAACCTAACGTGCTGCGGGCGTCAGAGGCAAAAGAAGGCATCGTCACGAATCCTGCCGTTCTTCGTACCGTGGTGGAAAAGGTAGAGACAATGAAGCCCGCCACAATTGTCGTGGGCGACAATCCGGGTCTTTTCGACTATGGGGCAAACGAGGCAAGCTTTAGAAAGACGGGCCTCATGGAAGCGGCCAAAGGCTATTACCGGAACATCGGCGGGGATTCGCAGAAGGTTGATTTCAACCCCGCTTTCATGCCCGCCGTCAACGTCTCTAGGGCAGTCCTCGATGCCGATATCGTGATCAGCCTCCCGAAATTCAAGACGCATGGTCTTACCGTTATCACGGGGGCTATCAAGAACAGCTACGGCATCCTGCCCGGCGCCCAGAAAGCCCAGCTACACAAGGCTGCGGGAAATGCGGAACGCTTTCAGGAGATGCTGGTGGATGTTTTCCGCCTCCGCGTGCCGGACCTCTTCATCATGGACGCTGTGGTCGGCATGGAGGGCAACGGCCCGGCATCTTCGGACCTGAGAGACATAGGCATGATCATCGCCTCCGATAACGCCGTAGCTTTGGATTCCATTGTGGCAGTGATGATGGGATGCGAACCGGGACGGCTACGATTCCTCGTGAAGGCAAAGGAGCTTGGTCTGGGGGACTACGACCCGGGTAAGATTAAAGTTATCGGGAAGCTGAAGCCGGTGCCCGATTTCAAGCTTCCTCCGTTCGGCGGCCAAGTATTGCTGCAGAATGAGGCGATACAGACGCTGATCAGCGACCGGACGCGCATGCGGCCGCAGGCCGATGGCGAATTATGCACAAGCTGCGGAACCTGCATCGATCAGTGTGCCGTATCGGCCTTGTCCATGGGCGACGACAACCTTCCCGTCGTCGATGCCGATACCTGCATCAGCTGTTTCTGCTGCCAGGAGCTTTGCCCTGAGAAGGCTATTGCTCTAAAATAGGTCGTCTTCGCGCGCTGGCTCTTGAGGAGCAGGGATTAGATCAATAAGGAGGTAATCCAGTATGGAAAAAATCAAGCTTGACAAAAATGCCTTCCTTTATCCCATGCCGATGGTTCTCGTCGGTGCCGTTGTCGATGGGCGAGCCAACTTCATGGCAGTGGGCTGGGTATCGCGGGTGAACTTCAAACCGGCCATGATAGCCGTGGCCCTGGGAAGGTCTCATTACACAAACGCCGGCATAGAAAAGAACAAGGCCTTCAGCGTGAATATCCCTGGCATCGATCTCCTGGAGAAGGTGGATTACTGCGGGATCGTCACGGGTGAGAAGACCGACAAATCCACGGTGTTTGATGTCTTTTACGGCGACCTGTCCGTCGCCCCGATGATCCGAGAGTGTCCCCTTACCTTCGAGTGCCGGCTCGTCAATACAGTGGACCTGCCGACAAACAGCCTCTTCATCGGCGAAATCGTGGGCGTATACTCTGAGAAGCGCTATCTCACGGACGGTGAGCCTGATATCAAAAAAGTCAATCCCTTCACATTGACGATGCCTGACAACAACTACTGGGAGATCGGCAAGAACGCGGGCAAGGCGTGGAGTGTGGGAAAGAACTTCGGCAAGGGGGCAGCGTAGTATAGGATGTGCGGCGAGACCACTTCGTAAGTTCAATCTTGTCAGGTTGATAGAAAGACAGAGCATGCCCGGCGTTCATCTTAACGGTAAAAGCGGATGAGCTTTTCCGGCCTAACCCCGAAGAGGTACAGCGAAAGGATCAGCCAGTTTCTGAGAGTTGTATAAACGATGCCCTCTCTTTCCCAGCGCCGGGGGGACGTCCTGACCGCTTTCCCTATGATACATATCTTCCCCTTCCGCTTCCTGATGCGCTGCATGAACTCTACGTCTTCCATGATGGGAATATCCCTGAAACCGCCAAGAGCAAGGAAATCCTTCTTTCTTACGAAGATGGTTTGATCGCCGTACGGTATCCTCGTCATGCGGGAACGGAAAGAGGCCGCCTTTTCAATTAATCTGAATGCCGGCCTCTCTGAATCGATCGCTAAATCGAATGCCCCGGCAATGCAGGAACCATCCGCCATTGCCGTTTCTATGAGTTCCAGGGCATCAGGGGGGAGAAAGGTATCGGCGTGGAGAAAAATCAGGATCTCACCGGCAGCAAGAGATGACCCGAGATTCATCTGATTCCCGCGCCCCTTTTCCGATATTGCTGTTTTCACGCCCAGATGATGGGCAACCTTGATCGTTCTTCCCGCCGGGTCTCCATCCACCGCAATTATTTCCGCACGGCGGGAGGCGTTTAGACTGAGAACTTGCTCAATCGTCCGGGAGATGATTGCTTCTTCGTTCCAAACCGGGATGATGAAAGAAAATTTCGGCATGAGATATTATACAAGGCCTATCGCCTTGAGATACAGCATGGTTTTTGAATCTGCAAATCCTGTATCATCCCTATTCTTAATCAGGGCCGCGATGTCTTCGTGTTTATCGATGTCTCGCCATACGGGTAGCACATACACCAGAGAGCCGGCCATGTGCAAAATATTCATCGTATCCTGAAAAACCGTCTCAGCACCCCAAGGAATTCCCGAAAATACATCTTCGTCAAGAGTGTCTCGCTGGAATCCAAGCAGATAGTAGCCCCCATCGACGGAAGGGCCGATTACAGCCCCGTATTTGTCCAGGGCGCGAAAGGCCTCATCAACGATCCGTGCCGGCAAATCGGGGATATCGCTCCCGATTAAAACAACGGATTGGGCCCTTTCTCTAAAGCATCGCAAAAAGGCTAGTTTCATTCTCTCACCGAGATCTTCTCCCGTCTGCGGGATGTAAGAGAATTCATCGCCCAGCATTTCTCTCGTCTCCTGTTCCTTATCCGCGGGATAGAATGCTATGCGAAGCCAGTAAGCCTCTTTCGAAAACCTCTCCAATAAATCTTCCACGAAACAGCGGTAAAGATTTGTCGCCGCCTCCGCACCCAGGTCTTTTGCAAGTCTCGATTTTACCTGACCTTGCGCGGGAAGCCTGACGAATATGACCAGGCATCTGTCTTTTGCTTGCGCACTCACGAATTTTTCTCCGGCCTTATGGGGTTGATGAGGTTCCTTATCTTCTTTCTCGTCAAAGGCAAGACGAGGAGCCACAAGAGCGAGAGCTTCTTTTCATCCCTGAAATAACCGAGACCGATTGTCATACCTTCATGCCCTGCCGATGGCTGGTCCTGATAGGTGCCCATTGCGCGGTCCCACCAGGACAGGTTGAAGCCGAAGTTGGTATTCGTTTCACGCATGATCACGGAGTGATGCACGCGGTGCATATCGGGGGTCACAAAAAATACCCTGAGCGCCTTATCCACGGCGCCGGGGATGTATACATTGCTGTGGGTGAAAATAGAGCCGCCGTTCAGGACTACTTCGAATATCAAGACCGCGAGAGGAGGCGCTCCCAATACGACGATGGCGGCCATTTTGATGAACATGGAGAGAATTATTTCCACCGGGTGGAAGCGCACTCCCGTCGTCATGTCAATGTCCAGGTCCGTATGGTGTACCATGTGCAAGCGCCAGCAAAAGGGCACAGTGTGAAATGCGACGTGTTGAAGATAGATGATGAAATCGAGAAAGACGGCGCCGATAATAACGGCGGACCATAGGGGCAGGTGATAGAGATTGATAAGCCCCCAGCCCTTCCCGGCGGCAAGAATGGCCACGGTTATCGGAATGACTGAAAAGAGACCCCTGATCATAAAGGTGTTCAGAGCGTGCATGGAAAGATTATTGAACCACCTGAACATCTTCGACGTAGTCAGTCTGCGGCGCGGCGAGAGCAGCTCAAATATGAACATGCAGATAAAAATGGCCGCAAAAGCTCCGACCCTTATGGGGACTTCATTAGTGATTGCGTCTATGGGAAAATTCTCTAAGGGCACCAAGTCCTTACTCCATCAAATGACACGCTATCTGGAGACCACTTTAGGTATCTTAGTTGAAAAAAAGTAATAATAAAACAGAAAAAATGTATCAGCGCCCATGGCGCAAAGTGCCTGTTCATGAGATTGATTGTTATAATATTTGTGTCGTGATATAGTTTTACTCAGTCAGGACCGTGCAGTAATAGGACGCCGAGGAATACACGATGAAACTTGTCGACAGACTGGTGAGTCAGCTCTTCAAGCTGGATCTGCGCCGCCGCCTGATAGTGGGATTCTTGATTGCAACATGTCTCACCGGGCTCATTGCCACTGTCACCGGCATATGGACGATTAATAAAAGTACAATAGACGAAGTACAAAACCGGGTCAGACAGGACATCAACACGGCAAAACTGATCTATAGAGAGACCTCGGAAAAGATAACCTCCCAGATTCAATTTGCGGCAGAAGCGGTAAACTTGCATACGACTATAGCCAACCATGACATCTCTAAGATGGAGAACTTGAGGGGCTTAATCCGACATGAGCGCGGGACTGAGGCACATGATGGCGACGTGTTCCTTGATATGCTCTTGGTCGTAGATGCCGAAGGGCGTGTCCTCTATAGGGCGGCAAACCCGAAAATCAGCGGGGACAGTATGCTCTGGACACCGGTCGTTAAGAACTGCATAGAAAAGAAATCTACGCAGGCATCTACTGAACTCATGCCCATTGATGATATTCTCAGAGAGAATCCCGATCTTGCCGGGCGGATCAAGATTGAAATCATCAAGACGCCGCTCTCCTTTGAATCGAGTGAGAAGCAACTCTCCCAAGGCATGGTGATGATGGCAGCATATCCGATCCTCGATCAAAACAGGAAATTGATCGGCGCTATCATCGGAGGAGTTCTACTTAACAAGGACTATGCCATTGTAGACAAAATAAAGGAGACCGTATATCAGGGCGAAAAGTACAAAGGCCGTGAAATGGGTGTTGCAACCATATTTCAGGGCGGCGTGAGAATATCCACCAACGTCCTGACGAAAGACGACAAGAGGGCTGTCGGCACCATGTTGTCCAAGGAAGTCTATGACAGGGTTATAGTGGAAGGTAAAGACTGGGTCGGCAGGGCCTTTGTGGTGAATGACTGGTACATTACCACCTATACCCCCATCTACGATATAAGCAAGAAGCTCATAGGGGCGCTTTACGTGGGCATACTGGAAGCAAAGTACAGAGATATAAAATGGAATACCATATGGATCAACCTGGGTATTACATCTCTCGGCATGATCATCGCGTTTGTCATCTCCTTTCGACTGGGGGACACCATAATTAAGCGCATACGCATGCTGAAGGAGGCAGCGGAGTCTATAGCCGCCGGAAATCTCGATTATAAATTATCGCCCGATAAAATATCCGGATTTGACATGCTGGATGAAGCGTTCAATTACATGTCGAAATCCCTGAAGAACAACAACGAAATGCTTTACAGGGCTCATCAGCAACTGGCCAAGACGGAGAAGCTCACTGCATTAGGTGAAATGGCAGCTGGCGTGGCCCACGAGATAAACAACCCGCTGGGGGGCATACTCCTCTACAGCAACCTTGTACTCGAAGATATTCCGGAAGATTCTCCTGCAAGGGAAAATATGCAGAAGATAATCTACCAGACGAATAGATCAAAGAGAATCGTCCAGAGCCTGCTTGACTTCGCCCGGACACCGACGGGTGAGATGCTGCCTCTGAATATAAACATCGTAATAGAGAATTCCCTCAGTCTGGTAAAAGACCAGTCAATGTTCCACGGCATAGAAGTGAAGGCCAGTCTCGCAGATGACATTCCTGAGGTGATTGGTGACAAGTCCAGGCTGGAAGATGTCTTTCTGAATCTCTTCATCAATGCCGCTGATGCCATGAAAGGCGGAGGAACATTAACGATTACCACCATGCAGGGTGCCGATAATTCGGTAAAGATACAGATTTCAGATACGGGCAAGGGAATAGAAGAAAAAGATTTCCCTCATATATTCGAACCTTTCTTTACAACAAAAGAACCCGGCAAAGGCACCGGCCTCGGACTTCCCATAGCTTACGGTATCATCAGGAAGCATAATGGCTCTATAGATGCGGAAAGCAAACCCGGAAAGGGAACGACTTTCATTATTTCCCTTCCCGCGTATTTAGGCAGATACAGTGGCATGGACGAAGACGTGTTTTACAGTTAAATCATAAAATGGGAAGGGTGGCAGAAACAGTGACTTCGAAAGACAAGAAGATTCTGATTATCGATGACGAGGAGTCCATGCGGGACGCATGCACACAGGTCTTGTCGCGCAAAGGGTATCAGGTGGAATGCACAGGAGATGCGCTTCGTGGGCTTGAGATGGCCCTCAAGGACATCTATGATGTGATACTATTGGATATCCGGATGCCCAAAATGGATGGACTGGAGATTCTCGCAAAGCTGAAAGTCGAAAGGAACATCTCTGCAAGAATCATTGTTATCACCGGCTATGGCAGCATCCCTATTGCTGTTGAGGCAATGAGGGAGGGCGCCTATAATTTTCTGACGAAGCCTTATTCCGCTGCCGACCTGAGAAAGACGGTCGAGGATGCCCTCAAGCATGATAAAGGCAACGCGGAGAAGGGACTCTCCTTGCTCTACGGCGCGAGCGACTATATGAAAGAGCTGAAAGAGTCCATCAACCGGATAGCACAGACCGACAGCACCGTCCTCATTACAGGGGAGAGCGGAACGGGAAAAGAACTTGTGGCGCGCACCATCCATAATCTCAGCAGAAGGGCTGATCAGCCTTTTGTCCCCGTAGACTGCTCCTCGCTGGTTGAAACCCTCATGGAAAGCGAACTATTCGGACATGTCAAAGGGGCATTCAGTGGTGCTACGGAATCGCGTGAAGGCCGTTTCCAGATGGCAGATAAGGGGACATTATTTCTTGACGAGATTTCCAACATCAATCTCAACATTCAGGCCAAACTGCTTAGGGTGATACAGGAGCAGGAGGTGCCCAAGGTGGGAAGGTCGTCGCCGGAACGGATAGATGTCAGGCTGATTGCTGCAACGAATAGAGACATCCGTGCAGAAATTGAAGCGGGGAGGTTCAGGGAGGATCTATTCTACAGGCTTTCAGTTGTGCCTCTCGCGATAAAGCCATTGAGGGAACATAAAGCCGACATTCTGCCTATTGCCCAGCATTACCTTGATATATTTATAGTGAAGTACAACAGCAAGGTGCGATCCTTTTCGGAAGAGGCAAAGAAGTCGCTCGTATCATACATGTGGCCCGGCAATGTCAGGGAACTGAAGAACATTGTCGAGCGTCTATGTGTGCTATGCGACCACGCGGTCGTCAATCTGTCTGATATATTTTACTATGGTCAGGTAGATCAGGCAAAGGCCCCGGTCGTAGATTCTTCTACCGGCAGGATGACTTTGATAGATGTAGAGAAAGAACACATAGAAAAAGCACTCAACCATTTTCACTTCCAGATTAATAAGACGGCAAAGTTCCTCGGCATTGATAGAAAGACACTCCGGATAAAGATGCGCAACTACGGTATAAAGATGGAGCATCAATAAAATTATCGTTGCCGTTGCCGCAAGGGGGTCATCCGCCTCACAAGAGGGGAGTTTCACCCCTTCAAAGGTTTCTCCCCTGCACCGCCCTCCACATATGTCCTTTAGATATCAATAATTTGCAATCTGGCATCATCCTTGCTCATATTAATTTAAAAAAATGGAGGTAATGAACAATGACAAAGAAGAAGATTCTCTTGATAGACGACGACAAAGACTTTCTCTTCGCCACCAAACTGATTCTTGAAAAAGGCGGGTACGAGGTGTTTATGGCGGAAGACGGGAAGCGGGGGGTTGAGATGTGGAAGTCGGTGTCTCCCGACCTTGCCATTATCGATATGATGATGGAAACGTGGGGTGAAGGGTTTGAAGTATTGAAAAAGATCCGCGCCACGGATACCGGGAAGGATACGCCGCTTTTCATGCTGAGCGCTGTTGATTTGCAGGGTCCATACCAGTCGTTTGAACCGCCTCCGGAGTTTCCGAAGGTGAACAAGGTGCTGCATAAACCTGTAAAGGCTGGCGATCTCCTCGGATATATTGCCAGTGCGCTGGGTAAATAATGGGCATGATGAACGTTCAAAGACCTCTCATTTTGATGAATGGTTGATGAGTCCCTCAAGCCTTTCAGCACGGATCACTCTGAACAGCAGGCTTGAAAATACGGATCAATTCAGGTAGCCTATGTTATAGTAAATTCCTATCGAATAGAGAACTCATGCCCATAATATACGACGACGAAAAGTCCTATCGGTTTCATAAAAGCGATTACGCTGACAAGTGTTTTGCATGCAATGAGAACTCCGACAGGTTGCTTGTCGTTCGACAGATCAAGAGCATGATGCTCGTTCACCTGTGCCATGGCTGCCTGGTGAACAATTCCTCGGACTATCTTCTGGATAACACCAGACCCTGGCTTGGCGAAAAGGGGAATATTTAGATGTTCCTGTATTCTTAGAAACTCTATTGGCGGAAGCTTCCTATCTCTATTTAGCATTTATCATTCAACCATCTTTCACATCTATTTCTCTTCGTTTTCCTGCATTCATTATTCTTATCTGATAACAATATATGAAACACCAAGGAGTAATATCTCCCCAAAGACGGGGCAAGTTGCCCCCTTTCCTGCAATTAATTAGCAGGCGAATCTAAGAATACCACATGATATCAAACACTTTTCTTCTTGGTATTAAAATTGCCTACATTAGTATCTAAAAGCGGATAGAAAGGCACATTCGCTCGGCTTGGAATCAGGGGTTTTTACCGGTTAAAGGCAATAATTCCGTGATCGTGTATTGTAAGTCTTTGTAATCAGCTAAATGGAAAAGGAGGTACTGGCATGGGTAGGGATCCCGGCAACATATATGAACTTCGGCCCGTGTCTATTTTAAGGACACTGCCGCAGATCAAGGATCACAGATTGTTCCAGTTGAAGCTCGAAGACGGAACAACGTGGGAGACCTTCGGTCATCAACCGGGACAATTTCTTGAAGTTTCTATCTTTGGCAAGGGGGAGGCGCCTATCAGCATATCCTCGCCCTCCACACGGCTAGATACCCTTGAGCTATGCGTCAGACGTGCCGGCAAGGTGACCAATGCACTTTTTGAAATGGATAGAGGAGCCGTATTTAACATCCGCGGACCTTATGGGAGGGGATTTCCCGTGGATAAGCTGAAGGGCCACAAGCTCCTCCTCATTGCAGGCGGGCTCGGACTCGCCCCTTTGCGCTCCCTGCTTCTCCATGCCCTGGATAGAAGGAGTGATTTCGATGATATCATACTGATGTACGGTACGAATAACCCTGATAATGTCTTATTCAAGTATGAACTATTAAGTTTTTATGACCGAGATGACATTAAGTACCTTTACAGTGTGGACAGGGATGATGAAGGGATCTGGAGGCAGTACGTGGGCGTGGTGACGGGTTTGTTCGAAAAAGCCACACTGTCTCCGGGAGACACCTATGCAGTCCTGTGCGGACCTCCGATCATGTACCGCTTCGTCTTGCAGAAACTGCTGCAACTTGGATTTTCGAAAGATCATATATATATGTCATTGGAGAGAATGATGAAGTGCGGCGTCGGGAAATGCGGTCACTGCGCCATTGGTGACAAGTACTGCTGCATGGACGGTCCCGTTTTTCCCTATACTGAAATCGAAGGCATCAAGGAGGCAATCTAATGGCCAGAACACCGACAGTATGTCCTTTCTGCGGATGCGGATGCAGCTTCTATCTGGTATCCCAAAATGAAAGGGTGACGGGCATAGAACCAAGCATTGCCAACCCTGTAAACAAGGGGATGCTCTGCGTGAAAGGATGGAATGCCTATGAGTTCATCCACTCGCCGGACAGGCTTACCACGCCGCTGATAAGGAAACATGGCGCCCTCGTCGAGAGCACGTGGGATGAAGCATTGAAGACCGTCTCGGAGAGATTGATGGACATAAAATCTCGGTATGGCCCTCGCTCCCTGGCATTTCTCAGTTCAGCCAAGGTGACCAACGAAGAGAATTACCTTTTCATGAAGATGGCGCGGGCGGCATTCGGCACCAACAATGTTGACCACTGCGCCCGGCTCTGACACAGCGCAACGGTGGTCGGTCTGGCCGCTGCATTTGGATCCGGTGCAATGACAAACTCTATCAATGAATTTGAAGATGCCGACTTTTTTCTTGTTACAGGCTCGAACACAACGGCACAGCACCCGCTCATAGGGTCGCGTATCATCAATGCTAAAGAAAGGGGAGCAAAACTTCTTCTCATCGATCCGAGGGAGATACCGCTTGCCGGTTTTGCAGATCTTCACCTGAGGCAAAATATCGGCACGGATGTTGCCGTATTGAACGGTATGATGAACATCATCATCGAAGAAGACCTTTACGATAAGAACTTCGTTGAGGAAAGAACCGAGGGGTTTGAGCAATTGAAATCTGTCGTCATTAGCTACACGCCGCGGGTGGTGGAGAAGATATCCGGTATCCCCGCCCATGACCTCGAGAAGGCGGCGAGGATGTATGCAATAGCAGACAAGGCCATGATTGTATACGCCATGGGTATAACCCAGCATACGACAGGCACTGATAATGTGAAAACCTGTGCGAACCTCGCAATGCTTACAGGCCACATCGGAAGGCTGTCTACTGGCGTCAACCCCTTGAGAGGGCAGAACAACGTCCAGGGCGCGTGCGACATGGGGGCCTTGCCAAACGTATACAGCGGCTATCAGCCGGTCGCTGATCCAGCTATCAGGAAGAGGTTTGAGGATGCATGGGGCGTTCAAGGGCTGGATGATAAGCCAGGCCTGACCATTACGGACATGATGATTGCTGCCCGGAAGGGAGAAATAAAATCCCTCTACATCATGGGCGAAAATCCCATGATGAGCGACCCTGACACGTCGGATATCGAGCATGCCCTCTCCAGTCTCGAATTCCTTGTTGTACAGGACATCTTTCTCTCCGAAACGGCAGCGAAGGCCGATGTAGTGCTCCCAGCCGCGTCATTTGCCGAAAAGGAAGGTACATACACCAACACGGAAAGAAGGGTGCAAATCACGAAGAAGGCCGTTGCTTCCCCGGGGCTGGCCAGGCCGGACTGGGAGATCATATGCGATGTAAGCAGGCTTGTGGGGTATCATATGAATTACAGCTCGCCTGCTGCTATCATGAAGGAGATCAACACCCTGACTCCGTCATACGCCGGCATTACTTACAAAAGGCTGGAGATGTGCCATGGACTTCAATGGCCCTGTCCCAATGAAGAACACCCGGGTACAGGCTACCTCCACAGGGACAGGTTTTCCAAGGGCAAAGGCACGTTTTTACCCTGTGAATTTAAACCCCTTGCTGAAGTGCCCGATGAAGAATACGACTTTTTCCTCACAACGGGGCGCATATACTACCATTACCATACCGGCACCATGACGAGGCGCACGAGCATACTGGAAAGGGAAGCGCCTGTGCCTTTCGTCGAGGTTAATCCCGACGATGCGAAGAGGCTGGGCATAAGGAATGGCGACCAGGTGGAAGTCACATCACGGCGCGGCTCGATAAAAGCCAGGGCGGAGGTTACCACGAGAGTCCCCAAGAGGGTAGTATTTTCCACATTCCACTTCTACGAAGCACCCGTGAACCTTCTTACCAATGCGGCATTCGACCCCGTTGCAAAGATACCGGAATATAAGGGGTGCGCAGTCAAAGTGAGGAGATGCATATGAAAACGCTGGCAAAAAAAGACCTCAAAGACGTAATCAAGGCCTGGGCAGAAAAATATCATGTCCTGGCGCCGAGTAGAATGACTAAGGGGGATTGTATATTTGATACTTTTCAGGAAGAGTCATTCACCCTCGACTACAAGAAACCGCCGCTTTTGCCAAAGGCCGTTTTTCTTCCCCATACTGAGGTTGTCTTTGAGGTAAGAGAGAATAAGCTCCGTGAGGTCATATCAGCACGAAATACCATGCTCTTCGGAATACGCTCGTGCGACATGATGGGGTTGCTGCAAAGCACGAGTTTTATGACCCGGGATCGCAATGATATCTTTTACAGCACAAAAAAGGAAAGGGCGACGATTATCGTGATGGCATGTCCCGGTCCGCAAAATGAAACCTGTTTCTGCACGACAACATTCAGCGGGCCGGTCGCAAAGAGAGGCTTTGATTTACTGTTCTTCGATATGGGCAGCAACTTCATCATAGAAACAGGAAGCGACAAAGGCAAAGAGCTGATATCTTCAGGACCATTTGCCGACACGGATGACGACCTTGCCGGACAACAAATAAAGACGTTCAAGGAAAAAGCTGTCCGGGATATACCGGTGGTAGATGAGGTATATGAAGCCATGAGAAGGCTAAAGGATGGTATAGCCGATGAGAAAGTCTGGGAGCACTTCGGCCGCAAGTGCATCGTGTGCGGCGGCTGCGCCTTCGTTTGCCCCACATGCACCTGTTTCAATGTGTATGACCACGAATCTGCTCCGGGAAACGGCGTCAGAGCAAGAGCCTGGGATGCATGCCTTTACGGTGGATTTACCCGTGAGGCATCCGGCCATAACCCAAGACCGAATCAGGCATCGAGGCTCAAGAGGCGACACGAGCACAAACTCCTCTATTACAATGAGACTGACATCCAGGATAGCTTGTGCGGGTGTGTGGGTTGCGGCCGCTGTTCCGACTATTGTCCTGTCCACATCGGAACCCTGGAAGTGGCGAAAGAAATTGTCAAGGAATAATACCTGAATATGCCAAGAGAATCAAATTTCGGAGGTCACTATGTCTGAGAAAAAAAGCATACTCATAATCGATGACGACAAAGACTATGCGGAGGCCCTGAGGATAGTGCTGGCAAGTAATGGCTATGACGTGGATTGTGCCCTGAACATCAAAGACGGGCGTAAGGCTATGGAAAAAAATACACCCAACCTCATTATCCTGGACGTTATGATGGATAAACATACGGACGGGTTCGAATTCTGCTACAATCTGAAGCATGATGAAGAATGCAAGAAAATTCCCGTCCTGATGGTGACCGCAGTTACTGAGAAAACGGGATTCAAGTTTTCTCCGGAGACGGATGGAGAATATTTGCAGGCGGACGATTACGTGGCAAAGCCCATCCCAGTTGCGGAACTTCTTTCCAGAGTTAACAAGCTCATCGGCTAATCTGCTTTGACGTGATCTGATCCCGCCCGCCCCATAGTGAAGGCGGGAGCACTGGGGTCATCCGCCTCACAAGAGGGGAGTTTTACCCCCTGAAATCTCTCCTTCCCGCCGCCCTCTCTGCATTATTCATCAATATCCGTATGTTACATTTTGGCATCATCCTTGCTCATATTAATCATACAAAAATCAAAATTGGAGGTGACTACCATGTCAGTGAAGAAAAAGATTCTCTTAATAGACGATGACAAAGATTTCCTGTATGCGACCAAACTGATTCTTGAAAAAGGCGGGTACGAGGTGTTTATGGCGGAAGACGGGAAGCGGGGGGTTGAGATGTGGAAGTCGGTGTCTCCCGACCTTGCCATTATCGATATGATGATGGAAACGTGGGGTGAAGGTTTTGAAGTATTGAAAAAGATCCGCGCCACAGATACCGGGAAGGATACGCCGCTTTTCATGCTGAGCGCCGTTGATCTGCAGGGTCCATACCAGTCGTTTGAACCGCCTCCGGAGTTTCCGAAGGTGAACAAGGTGCTGCATAAACCTGTAAAAGCCGATGATCTCCTCGGGTATATTGCCAGTGCGCTGGGTAAATAGCCGCTATGATGACTCAAAAACCGCTTATTTTGATCATCGATGATGAGGAAGCTTTACGCGACGGGTGCCGTCAGGCGCTGGAGAAGTCCGGATATACCGTACTGACTGCAGCGGAGGGAGTCGAAGGCATCAAGATCGCAAGGGAGAATAAGCCGGATATAGCCTTTGTTGATCTTAAAATGCCGGGGATATCGGGCATGGAAATAATTGAAATTCTTTCCAAGGATGTCCCTGATATTGTGCTGATTATGATCACCGGTTACGCGACGATTTTATCCGCAGTGGAAGCCATCCAGAAAGGAGCGTACGATTACCTACCCAAACCCTTTAGCCCTGACCAGTTGAGGACGGTTGCCAGGCGAGGCCTCGATCATCGTAATCTCAAGATTGAGACGCGAAAATTGAGAGAAGAAAAGGAGCGGATGGAGAAGAGTTTTATCACCTTTGTAAGTCACGAAATGCGTTCCCCTCTCGTAGTTATTCGACAATACATAGAATCCCTCAAAGCGATTGCGGGCGACCGTTTTGATAAAGATGTTTCAGATATCATAGAGAGGTGCAGCATACGCATTCAGAGTCTTGAAGAACTTATTGAGCATTGGCTGGATTTAAGCAAAATAGAAAATGGTACCTTTGCACAAAAGAAGGAGCCCTTGAGATTATCAGACGTCATTTCGCGGAGCGCAGAAGAGATGATACCTGTCTGCAAGGAAAGTGGTATTCTTCTGGAGGTAAATGTGCCGGAAGATTTATTCCAAATTGTCGGGGATGAAGAAAGCCTGGTCAGGGTATTTATCAATATCATAGGCAATGCAATAAAATATACGCCGGAGGGCGGCAAAATATCTGTCTCTGCCAGGAACGGCGAGTACTATGTCATAGTGGACATTTCGGATACAGGGGTTGGCATTCCCCAGGACAAGCTCCCCTTTATCTTTGAGCCGTTTTTCAGAGCAGGGGGTAAGGAAGAACGCCACAGAGGGTCCGGACTCGGACTGACGTTTTGCAAGAAGATCATGGACTCCCACGGCGGCGAAATAAGTGCCACATCGAAAGAAGGTGAAGGCACAACCTGTACATTGATATTTCCCGTCCCCCATCCTGAGGCGAAGAAACTTCCTGAGGCTCTATCATGAAACGCCTCGAGAAGTTTTATTATTTCTAAAGATCATTATTAGAACTAACGACATGCCGACAAAATACGACGATGCAAGAGATTTCCAGTTTCATGAGAAGGACATACCGGGGATGTGTTTTGTCTGCTGTAAAGAAACGACGGAACTGCTAATCTTTAGGCAAATTGCGACCATGTTGCTTGTCCGCCTGTGCCGGGACTGCATATATGAAAACATCGCAGATTATCTACTCGATAATACGAGACCTTGGCTAAGCGAGAAGGACACTACTTAGTTAAGTTACGAGTGGTGGGTCTTGTGACTTAAGAGGGTGGCTTGATCTTATAAGCCAGAGCCGATAGTTCCCCCAATCCCTTCCTCGATCACCTGCGGGGCAGCGCTCATTTCCTTAATTTCTGAAAATACATTTGACCTTCCTTGACTATGCCGGCAAGCATCGATCCAATTGTGATGCTTTAGACAAGAACATGGCCGCTTCTTTTTCAGATCCCACCAGATATTTCATAATAGCTGTAATATCGCTATCCTGTTCATTCTGGACCACAAAGAAGGATTTGATAAAAAAATTTCCTATAGAGTTCATAAAATAGTTGACATAATGAATCATATTTTGGTAGAGAGTACCCCTCAGTTAATAGGGGTCTTTCGAAAACCGGATAAATCTGGCATACGAGATGCTCTATTTCTCGACCTTAATCTGGTTATTCTACTGCCCACTTTACCTTGTTGCGATATCATTGCTTGCTTTAAGAAAAGAACAAAAAGCTCACGGAATGAAGAAATATGTCCATCTTTCCCCGGGATTGCGATGAATGCGGTCAACCTGAGGAAAGTTTCACGTTTTGTGAGAGCAGGTGCATGTTGCAGAGTTGTTCTGAATGCAGTTTCCTCTTACAACTTTATGGAACAGGTTGCGGAAATATCCGCGTCTATTATCTATGCCGTCGATGTTATGAGAGACGCATTGAGAGGGGGTTCGTGGAGCCCTAGGAAGGAGGTATGAGCTGCTTTCCGTTAATTGTTGGCATTACTAACTCTATTTTATTATTTAATAACAAAAGGAGGATTACATGGCAGATATCGACAAAAGGATGACGCTCAAGGATGCGGTAGCAAAGTTCATCAAGGACGGCGATACGCTTTACTATGGGGGCTTCCAGATTCACGTCCCCATGGCCCTGACTCACGAAATCATCAGACAGAAGAAGAGGAACCTGACCACTATCGAATCCTCGACGGACGTGGGTGGTCTGGATATAATGGTGGGCGCCGGTTGTGTTTCGGAAATTCACACCGCCTGGATCATGAACTGGTACGTGAAGGCCCCCTATGCCATTCGCCGGGCATTCAATGAAGGCAAGCTCAAAAGGTATGACATCTCCAACTTCGGAGCGACGACCGCCATGATAGCAGGTTTCATGGGCATTCCCTTCATGCCGATCCGGGGGAATATCGGCACGGATATGCCCAAAAACAACCCGATGGACCTCAAGCTCGTTGAAGATCCTTTCACCGGTGAGAAGATAATGGCTGTGCGCGCGTGGCGGGCCGACGTGGCGATCATCCACGCACAGAAGGCCGACCGTCTCGGCAATGTGATCTCCTATGGAACACGAGGCGTTACCGACGAATTCGGCGCCATGGGAACAAAGCGGGGCGTCATCGTTACGGCCGAGGAGATTGTGGAGCCGGAGGTAACCAGAACCGATCCGGACCGCGTGATTGTCCCCTACTACAAGACCCTGGCCGTTGTCCACTGCCCGTATGGCGCCCATCCATCGGCGTGCCGCGGCTACTACGGCCTGGACATCCGCTTCAGCCAGTATCAGGGGAGATATGAGCGGCACGCAGAACTCCTGCCTGCCTTCCTCGATGAATGGGTCTACGGCTGCAAAGACCAGGCTGCCTACATCGAGAAATACAAGTCGAAATTTGGCCAGGCCGGTCTGGACAGGCTGAAACCCAAGCTCGGCTTTGCGCCGAGCCCAAAACTGGGTGTCGATTATGGGTACCATGATCCGGTATGCTGGAAGGGTGTGCCCATGTACACGGATGACCGGCTGAAGGCTTACGAAGAAAAACTCGCTGCGAAGAAAGGGGGTAACTAACTATGGCTGATTATAAACTGACAGAACTTATGACAATCCGCTGTGCCAGGGAAATTGCAGACGGAGAGGTTGTCTTCGTGGGAGTGGGACTGCCAATCATGGTGGCCGCATATGCCTTTGCCACGCACGCCCCGAACATGATTATGATGACCGAAGGCGGCGCTATCCGGGCGACGGCGCCTCCGGCCCTTGCGATCACCGTGGATGACCCTGCTGCTTTCCTCGGGGGCGATGCAACATTCGGCATGCTGGCCACAATGGCGGCATTGCAGCGCGGCGAGGTCGACGTTGCCTTCATCGGCGGCGCCCAGATCGACAAGTTCGGCAACATCAACTCGACGGGAGCAGGGGACTGGTCCAAGAAAGAAAGCTTCACCTACTTTGCCGGAAGCGGCGGTGCCAACGACATGGCGACTTCGGGCAAAAGGGTACTTGCCATTATGCCCCAGGATAAAAAGAAGTTCGTCGAAAAATGTGAATACATTACCACTCCCGGCTACCTCGGTGGCCCGGGAGAACGCGAGAAATGCGGCATGATCGGTGGAGGACCGGCGTGTGTGGTCAGCACCATGGGTGTCTATAATTTTGACGATAAAACCAAGGAGATGTACCTGTCAGAATACTACCCCGGCCAGTCAATTGAAAAGATCAAGGCGAACTGCGCATGGGATTTGAAGGTATCGCCTAAAGTGAAAGAGACCGCTATTCCGACCGCGGAGGAGCTCAAAATCCTCAGAGCCCTTGACCCGACCGGTTTCTATCTTGGATAGTTGTTAGGAAAGAGAAACCATACAAATAACGTAAGAGAGCGGTGTTTTTCTCTGCACCGCTCTCTTTTAGGGATATTTACCTGATAAGAATCTGATTGAGGTCCTCACAAAGAGGCCATTTCAGCATCGGCAATTATTCCCTCTCACTAAAAAGCGTTCCGGCGACTTGCGCGCAGTTGCAGGAAATGCATGCGCAAGACACGAGAAGTGTGTATTGGGCTGCAACAACCGGTCTCTAGACTCGTGACTGACGATGCCGGCCACGCACCTTCGGATATCCTGCAGGTGGTATGATGCAACCAAAAATCATAGAGGCAAACTTGCAAAATAACAGCCGCAATAAAATGGAGGAAAGATACCTTAAGTATCGGCACTATTATGCAGGGATTGACATTTCCGGCTTCGGCGGATACGGAAAGGCCGTCTATTCACCTCTCTTGCCTGTGTTTGATCGCTGTTATAAAAGGAAGTCTCTCCATGATGTCCTCTCCAATATCACCTTTCTGGAAGACAGGGCATATCTTGTCGAGCATCCGGATTACAAAAAGGAAAGGGGAGGCGCGATCAGCTTTCACATAAAAGTGATGGCCTTGAGCATGATCGGGCTCATTATGAATCACAACAAAGATACAATTTCGAGGCAACAACTGCAGTATCTAATCTCTGATGTTTCACATCATACCAAATCGTACGATTATTCCGACTGCGTGTGCTTTTCGATAACCGTCAAGATGTTTATCGATATGCTGAAGGAGGAATTTTCTCATTTCGGAAGTCCGGTGACGGATCTATCGTTTTGTGATTTTGCCAACGAGGAGACATTGACGCCAAAACCAGAGCCGGTCATCACCGTCCTCTAAGGGACGTGCCCGTCTCTCCATCATAAAATCTCTCACCTTCTATCAAAAAGATACACTACAAATAATAATGTTCTCAATAGGCTCCTTGACGATAAAGAAGCAAAAATGTTAAATTATTGTGAGGAGCGCCAAGTATGTATCTACACCAAGTTGAAGTTGGTCATATGGCCGTATTCGCCTATATTGTGGGCGACCCGGAAACAGGCGAAGGCCTAGTGATAGATCCGGCGGGAACTGTGGACGGCATCATCGCAACAGCGAAAGAGAACAACATCGGGATCAAATACATCGTTAATACACACGGGCATGTGGACCATATGACAGGGAATGCGGAGATGAAAACCAAGACGGGCGCGCAGATTATCTGCCACAAAGATGATGCGGAACTCGTTATGTTCACACCGCTTCCTCTCTTCAAGATGCACGGGGCTGAAAAGTCTCCCTATCCAGACATTATTGTAAATGACGGCGATGATATTACAGTGGGGGACGTCTCGCTGAAGGTCATCCATACACCAGGACACACCCTCGGCGGCATGTCTCTTTATACGGAAGGATATGTCTTCACCGGGGATACCTTGTTTGTAGAGGCCGTTGGAAGAACTGATTTTCCCGGAGGATCGTGGCGGATGATGAGCCATTCTATAATGGAAAAACTCTTCATACTACCAGACGATACGATTGTGATGCCAGGCCACAACTACGGGAGAATGCCATCATCCACCATAGGGCATGAGAAGGCGCATAATCCATACCTGAGATAGGCCGCTAGTTCACGATGAACAGACCATAAGCTCAAAGATATTCAGGCGTAATATTTATCGTACGCTGCCCGTGAACAAATACGGCGGGCATCCTTCCGGCGCCCACTGGGCAATAAGCTCTGCGTCTAATTGAGCGCCTGCTTCATCCCCAAAGAGGGCAATCCTGTCTGCCAGATGATTCAGATAATCAACGAATGATCTTCTTCTTTCGGAAGCTGCCTTCTCATACTTCTTACGGGCCAATTTCACAGGGATGTCGATGGTGTGAAGCCAGTTAATCAGCTGAGCGCGTCCTATAGTGATCCCATGTCTCTCTTTCAGGTATCTTCTAACCAGGGGATTGTCCCAGCGCGACTGCGTGTATCCTTGATCCATCGGTGACTGAATTAATGTCTTTTTCAGATCTTCTACGATGTCAGCCGTCAGCTTGCATGGGCGGCCGAGATGATGATCCTCGATTCCTTTTATGCCTTCCGCGTTTATCCGTTTTACAAGATTATAGATACCCTGCCGGGACATTTTACGCCTGCGACTTAGGTGATCTATAGGCACTTTGTCAATGACCCCCTGCAAGATAGCTATCCGCAATCCTGCACGACCAGGGTATTGTCGCGATAAATATTCATGCAAAGAAGCATGCGTAATCTCAGGATGCGTAATCATAAGTTTAGATGTTCCCATTTCTGCTACTCCCTCCCATCCGAATTCTCAGGCATTGTTCCTTAATTGGCGATCTTCCACATTTGATCCCTATTAGCAATACTGATGCCATATATTTTTGTTAAATGATTTTAAGGAGATATGAAATTAAGAGAACGTCTTGCCCTCTGTTTAAGGGTAATATTGCCCCACCCAGGGGTCATATTACCCGCCAGGAACTCTGTCGTAATGCCTACTTGTCGGTTCCATTGCTACTGATAAATGAGATTGTAAGGCGAAGCCGCAATCTTCGAGAATACATGAACTTCTTGACAAAAAAGGCCGATTTTGTTTGACTGCAAAACAGGTGATGGAGTTCACCTCCTAACAAACCGCCCGCAAGGCTGATAACTCCTACCAGTAGATTTCTGGGGGAGTTTTTTTATGTCAGATACAATCAACCGTGATTTAATGACCCGAATACAGGATATTTCACAGCATTCGCTGAAAGAAGTTCGTGAACTCTGCGACAGATTTTCCATCGTTTCACTGAACCGCGAGATAGAAGCATGTCAGAAGCTGCTCGTCGAGAACCCGCCCATTGATGTTGCCATCCTCGGCCAGTTTAAGGCCGGCAAGAGTTCCTTCATCAATAGTCTTATCGGTAAATCTATTCTTCCCGTTGGCGTCATACCGGTCACTACAGTCATTACCCGCCTTCAGTTTGGGGAAGAAGAAAAAGCCGTTATAAGATTCTTCGATGGGAAAGTATCTGAGGTTGATATGAGCGACATTCATGCCTTCACCTCTGAAGCCGAAAACCCATCCAATAAAAAAAACGTAGAAGTTGTGGATATTGAGCTTCCGTCTCTTAGAGTTTATGCCGGTCTCCGCCTGGTGGATACCCCCGGCTTGGGAAGCGTATTCAAATATCATGTGCAAACCTCTGAAAATTGGCTTCCCCATGTCGGAACTGCCATACTTGCCGTAAGCTCCGATCGACCCCTTTCAGATAACGATCTGCAATTGATTCGGGAGCTGACAAGTCACACGCCGAATATTGTGCTCCTTTTGACAAAAGCTGATCTTCTCTCCCCGGTGCAGCAGAACGAAGTCATAGCATTCTTTGAGCGAACGATTCAGCGTGAATTAAACCGGCGGTTGCCGATATATGTATATTCGACCCTTGTGAACACGAAACAGTGCAAAGATCGATTGGAAGAAGGCCTTCTCTTTAAGTTGTCGTCAAATCGTGATTTCGAGTTCAGGAAAATCCTCCAGTACAAGATGCAGTCCCTGATAAGGGGTTGTCTCAGTTATCTCGATATTGCCCTGAGGACATCTTTGCAGGCTGACCTAGACCGTGAGAATCTGCACAAACAGATCTTCGATGAAAAAATCAATTTCGACCTCGTCCGTGAGGAACTGACCATCATCGCTCGGGAGAACCAGAGACAAACTCGAACCCTTATTATGAATTATCTCGATAATTTCCAGAGACCTCTTGGGAAGAAACTCTCTCTAGATTTGGAAAAGGGGCTTTCCACGTGGAGAGTGAATCTCTGGAAACTCACCCGGAGATATGAAGAATGGCTTGCCGACCGCATGACGGAAGAGATGAAGCATATTTCCAAAATGGAGCACAGACATTTCTACGGCACCCTCAACAAGGCCCACGCCAGTTTATCCAGATCAATTGAGGCCTTCAGGAATCTTTTGGATAAAAATATTGAAAAGGTTCTTGGTGTGAGACTGGCTCCCGCAGACTGGAAAATTGAGGTATCAGAACCAGACTACCCGGACATCAAGACCATCAGGTCATTTGACTTCCATTTCGATCTCATCTGGTTTCTCATCCCCATGCTTATCTTCAGGGAACTTTTTGAGAAACATTTTGTTAGCGAGATTCCTCGCGAAGTGGAAGCTAACCTCTCCCGCCTTGCCGCTCAGTGGGAGGACCGCATCAACAGGGCTATTGAAGAAATGCGAAAACAGGCGATTAATTACGTAAAAGAGGAACTCTCTACTATAGAAGCCTTGTTATCGAAGACGCATGGTCAAACAAATGAGATCAATGAGAACATTAAGAAACTCCAAGAAGGACTGCAGGGCTTAACGGCCTAACTCGATGCAACTTTCTATTGGAGAAGAAGCCAGTTGTTCCGCAATTAACAAAATTTATTGGAAAGGGGATTAAGATGGAAAAGGAGAAAGGTTGCGTATTCTGCGACATCGCAGACGGAAAGGCGCATGCCTATAAGATCCACGAGGATGAACTTTCCATGTGCATACTCGATATCCACCCTTACACGAAGGGTCACTGCCTGGTAGTTTCAAAGCGCCATGTCCAGTGGTGGCATGAGCTTAACGATGAAGAGAATGCAAGCCTCTTCAGGGTTGCGAATATTGTCGCCAACCGGATGATGGACAAATTCCATCCTGACTTCATTTTTCTCTATGCCCGGGGCAAAAGGATTCCCCACACCCATGTATTCCTGATTCCGACATACAGTGGCGACGTCCTCGACCGGTTCTTCAATGCCCTCGAGAATTTTCAGGAATCACCAGAGGAACTGACAAGACTCAAGGAGCCGGCAGCCATGGCTGAGGCCGCAAAGATATTGGGACAAGGCTAGAATAACGCAGAGCGTCAGATGGAAATGTACCCTTCGGGAGCGAGACTCGTTGCCAGCATCACCATGTTTATATCGCGATGCGCCACCCAGCCTGCGGCCTGCCTGTTTGCGTCGTTAAGCCAATACCCCTCGATCCTCTTGCTGAGCGGTATGTAGCGCATCAGATTTTCCGTCTGCGAATGAAGGCGATTCAGTATGGTGAAACTGCCCGGAGCCTGCTCAATCAGTTCCGGCAGTTTTTCGATTGCGTGCAAGCCGATGGACGCCCCCAACTCCCGGAATGCGAGGCGGTTATTTGCAGGAAGCTTCAGAGAATTTTTTCTTTCAAATGATCTCAGGCCGATCAGAGAAGAGTCCAGGAGGTCATTCAGAAGTTCTGCCCGTCCAATATCTTCGTTCATCATCAGTTGGGCCAGTTTGTACGTGACACTCAAGAGTTCGCCCATGCCGAGAGGATCGTTCGTTGCCCAATTCTTTCCTTCACAGATATCGACCATGTCTGCAATCTCTTTGCTGAGGTCGAGGTCTGCCGGCATCCTGGAATCTTTTGCCGCCGTCTGCTGAAGCTCCAGGTATGTGATCAGTCCGTCAAGAGGATCGTGATGCCCCATCGACGGCACGAGTGGATAAGAGAGATCGATGCTCATTTTCCAGTACATGCGTTTCTGTCTGGCCGATGCTATACGATAGGTGAACCTGGCATGTACGGCCTTCGCAAGCTCAATCGCCCACCTGTTGTAAAGTGAATCTCCTGTCGCACCGCTTAGACGATTGAGGGCATGCATCCATTTCGTCAGGTAATGATAGTATTGTCCGTCGCGATCCCATTCTAACTGTTCATCGTAGGGTTCATCTGGCCGGCGCTCGTTCATGCCCTTGCCGATTCTCAACCCGCCTCTTGTGGGGTGCTTTTTCCCCTCTTCTTCAGGAAGACCGCTGATCCAGCCCTTGCGCGGGTCATCTTCACGGTGCCGCCCGAGGGTTGTGTGAACCTGATCGACGAGACGCAGGGCAAGTTCTTCGTAGTGCTTATCCCTCGTCTGCTGGTAAATGGTGAGGAAATTGCAGACGGCAAAGGCGTCTGTCCATAGGTAGCGGCACGGCTTTTCCTGTGGTGACAATAGTCCGGTGAGATGGGCAAATTCCATCATGATCTCCCGGGCTGTAGACTTCGAGGTTTCCTTCTTCATATTTTCTTTTCTCATTCGGCGCGGCACTGCCTGCTCAGAAGAAAGTATCTTCTTCCCAGACGCCTCCGGTTCCGCCTCCTGCGATGCCGCCAAAGATATTGTCGTAGTTCTCTTCGAGCCTTCCGTCGTTACAAATGACGCACTTGTCAATCAGGGAGGCAAACTCACCGTGAAGAATCTCTCTGTCTCCGACCTTGCAGCCGTTCTTGTCCGAATAGGCCATACGATTATTCCTTCGAGCTATCCGTCTTTTGCAAAGGAGTTTCGTTCGTCCTTGTCATCAGGATATACGTTTTTCAGTCACGCTGTAGATCCAATATTATTTTCAGCCTGAAATTGCCGACATTATAAGGAACCCGATAACATATGCCGCAGGGATATGCCAGCCTTTTTGGAGCCATTTAAGCACGGATTTAGCCTCTGGGAATATATTGGAAACGGCGACACCTGCGGATGATCCGAACCAGGTCATGGAACCGCCGAATCCTACGGCATAAGCCAGCATTCCCCACTCGTAGCCTCCCTGATCCAGGGCGAGCTTTGTCAAAGGTATATTATCAAACACCGCAGAAAATAGACCAAGCATGAATGTTACCGGCCGGGACGCTTCAGGAAGATTTTTGACGGGCATCAGTGAGGCAGAAAGAATCAAGGCCATCAAGAAAACCGTGCCGGGCAGAGCCGCTTTTAGTTCATGCCAGTCTGTGCTGCGGACAAATGCTCCTATGAGTATGGCAATCCACACACCAAGGGCAGGAAAATCAAAGAAGACGTTTGTCACTACGGTCAAGGCCAGTATCATTACCACGATCATCATTCTCAGCCAATCTATGGGGACAGCGATTTGCGTCTCTTCAATTGGCTGAAAATTGTTTTGCTGCACGGAAGCGAACAGCGCGAAAAAGATGAAACAAGGAATGGCAGCGACATAAGCAGGCAGGACATTGAGTGCCGTTATCCCGCTGATCCACATCATGGTGGTTGTGGTGTCTCCAAGGACACTGCCTGACCCGCCCGCATTACTCGCGGCAACTATTGCCGCGAGATACCCGACATGGACCCTATTCTTGAATACGACTGATGCAATCGTAGCTCCAATTATTGAAGCCGCAATGTTGTCCAAGAAAGAAGAAAGGATAAATATAAATACAAGAAGTAGCAAAGGACCTTTCCAGTCCTTAGGCAGGATATGGGCCATCATTTTGGGCACATGGGATCCTTGAAAATGTGTTGATAATATGGCGAAGCCGAGCAGCAACCCGAATAGATTGAGGAGAATTGCCCACTCGCCCTGTCTTGTTTCAGCTTCTGTGATTTGGGTAAGAAGTGATATCTCACCAAACATATGGAATATGAGCCGGAAACCCGGAACACATAAGTATTTGTGAATGAGAATGATTGCAAGCCCGGCCAACCCTATATGCATGGCGTACCGGTGAAACAGAGCAACACCAAGCAACATTAGACCGAACAGAACAAACCCAAATTTCTCTGTCATCAGAATTTCGGCCATTGTGTTCTTCCGACTGAGGTTAATATATCAATGTGAGCATAACTTCTGCCTAAGCCTTAGATCGCTGTATCTTATCTCAGCTTAACCTATCCTTACAACGTTGCGAAAAATAATCGACGAGTCTACGGAAATGATGACGGTACATTGACTTTCACATATTTTAATCCTAACATGATATTAATAATGATGTGAATTTCTTTGTGAGAGGCATTGTTCTTAATGGGTATAGCCGGAGACATCGTCATTATCGTCATTGCCGCTCTCTTGGGCGGCATACTTGCACGAGCGTTGAAGCAGCCTCTGATCCTTGGGTATATACTTGCCGGAGTTGCTGTTGGGCCATACACCGGTGGCGTGACCGTTACAGACGTCCACAACATTGAGAAGCTGGCCGAGATCGGTGTTGCCCTCCTGCTTTTCGCATTGGGACTCGAATTCTCACTCCGGGAGCTCAGGCCGGTCCGTAACATCGCTGTCATTGGCACCCCAATCCAGATCATATTGACGGTGGTATTTGGATATACCGTAGGGCGGTGGCTAGGCTGGGATGCAGTGCCTTCTCTCTGGTTCGGGGCTCTAATCTCGCTTTCAAGCACAATGGTAATCGTGAAAACCCTGGAAAATCAGGGCATTATGGGAACGTTGTCCAGCCGCGTCATGATCGGCATACTTATCATTCAGGATCTCGCCGTTGTGCCTATGCTGATTATCCTGCCCCAGGTAAGTGATCCCCAAGCGGGACTGCCTGTTTTGGGCTTCTCAATCTTGAAGGCTGCCATCTTTCTCGCTCTAATGATCATTGTCGGCACTCGCATCATCCCTCGCGTGATGAAATTCATTGCCAACTGGAATTCGAGAGAGTTGTTCCTCATTTTCACCACAGCCATAGGTTTGGGGATAGGGTACGGAACTTATCTCTTCGGTCTCTCTTTCGCCTTTGGCGCTTTTGTGGCCGGCTTGCTTCTCAGCGAATCGGACTTTGGATATCAGGCCCTGAGTGACATTGTCCCCCTGCGGGATATCTTCAGTCTACTCTTCTTCACATCCATCGGCATGCTGCTTGATCCCCAGTTCTTATTGTATCATCTCGGGCTTGTTTTTTTCCTTGTCTTGATTGTCATGCTGGGGAAGGGGCTTATCTTTGCAGTGTTGAGCCGCCTGTTCCGTTACAGAAACGTCATCCCTCTGGCAACAGCATTAGGGCTTTCCCAGGTTGGGGAATTCTCTTTTGTTCTTGGACGGGTCGGCGTTGAGACGCATTCTATCTCACCTGCATTCTATTCCCAGGTTCTAACCATGACGATCATAACCATGTTGCTGACGCCTTTGGTTTCCGGATTCAGTGCTCCATTGTATAAGTTCTTCGGTCGTTGGCTCAAAACAGTCCCTATCGAGCCGCTTAATTTTCCGAAATCTAATTTGCAAGATCACTTCGTTATTGCCGGTGGAGGAAGAGTCGGTAGGTATGTCGCCAATGTCCTGCACCGAATGAGAATTCCCTTCGTGGTCGTGGAATATGATTCCGTCCGGGTGGACGAACTGAAGGCGTTCGGTTTTCCTGTCCTCTTCGGAGATGCAGAAAAAGGGATCATACTGGAAGCGGCAGATGTTGATAAGGCAAAATTGCTCCTTATTACAACGCCCGTGGCCATTATTTCTAAAGCCATTGTAGTCCAGGCAAAAAAGCTCAACCAGAACATCCACATAATCGCAAGAGCTGAAGGCATTGAAGAGATGCAAAGATTGCATAGTGAGGGCGTCTCTCATTTAGTTCAGCCAGAATTCGAAGCGGGTCTGGAATTTGCCCGCCAGGCACTCCTGCATGTTGGCATCCCGTTGGATCAAATAGAACAATACACGGATGGTGTTCGCGAAGAACTTTATGGGCCCATTTATTCTTCGGCCGAAGCAGACGTAAATTGGCATCACCATCTGCGCGAAAAATCTTAAGTGAAAATGGGATCAAAAGCCTCTTGCCTTTTTGAGGCGAAAAAATTAGGGAACTTGTCAGTCATTGGTATAGCTTTTGGGGCGGGTTTCATTTCAATTCGATATATGTTTACCCTCATTCTAGCAGTTAGTGCACTTCCTCAAAACCCGAAAGGCTCCTTCTTCGCATCATCAGACTTGCTTTCGAGCTCTGCAATGACCTGGGCGCCCAAAAGCAGGATCAGCGCTGCCGCTTCCACACTGAGAAGAAATACCACCGTTGAGGCGAGGGAGCCGTATATTATATTGACGAAAGATATGGATGTGTAATACCAGACGACGATGCGACGGGTTATCTCCCAGAGGATTGTCGCGGCAAACCCTCCGATCAGTGCGTGATGGAACGTTATCCGGCCGACGGGCATGACGAGATACAGAGAGGTGAACATCAGCACTTCGCCAATCAATCCTGACCAATAGAATACAATCCTGGAGGTGCCTTCAAAGCTCCAATTCCAGCCTAAGAGCATGAAGTGCCTGCTTTCGACAGCCTCCAGTGCCCCTGCAAAAAATGACACAAAGAATATGCCGAGGCCGATCAAAAGGATGTATACGTATGGAATGATAGCCGAGATTAGAAAGTGGCGGCGCTGAATCCTGATGCGGTGGTGAAAGATTACTGAGATAGCATTTTCGAGCACCGTAAAGGCTATGGAACTGAAAAACAACATGATCAGGATGCCGATAACCCCAATTACGTTGCGGTGTGCAAGAAATGTCCGCACTTGCTCGATCAAGGTCGAAGCGTAGCCGGGCATTGCCATCTCCAGGTATGTCGATAAGGTGAGGAACAACTGCTCCTCCTCCACAAAGTGCGAAAGGACAATCAGCGTGAGTATCGAGAGAGGAGCGATCGAGAGCAGCGTGTAATAGGCGATTGCACCGGAGAGCAGCACGCCCTGGTTCTGTCTGAAGCTGCGCACTACCCTGAACAGGAAAGCCACGAACCGCGGTAATGCCCTAATCGAATTCTCTAATCTCTTTGCCATTGGTAGGATCTTACGAACTGTATTTTGCCTCTGTCACTTCCCGCAGATCACGGAAATTTCAATCGACGCGTCCCTCGGCAATTTAGCCACTTGAATAGTCTCCCGTGCGGGGAGAACATCTCCAAGGTACCTGCCGTATATCTCATTGAATTTTCCGAAGAGACCGAGGTCTTTCAGAAAGACGGAAACCTTGAGGACATTCTTCAGGCTCATGCCTCCTGCTTCCACAACTGTCTTGAGATTCTCAAGAACGAGCGTCACCTCGGCGTCGAAATCCCCCGTTAATAATTCGTCCGTCTTCGGATCGATAGGAATCATCCCCGACACAAAAAGCATATTGCCGTAACGCACTGCCTGCGCATAAGGGCCGATGGCCGCGGGCGCATCGTGGGTGCTTACTATCTTTTTTTCTGATGTATTATTCATTCAACCTCCGGTCACGCAAAAAAAGAACATCATGTCAGGATATTATTCCTGTATATCCAAGAGCCTGAGCATCTCGGTCAAATCGGTTGTCGGGCTGTGACACGCGAAATTGGTGCAGACATAGGCTGTGGCCATGTCATTCAGCGGTTTGAGGCCATTTGTGAAAGGTGCGATGCTTGCTATGTCTGATGATTCATCATCGGGGGAACGAAGGAGGACAACTGTGTTAGGGAGAAAATGTTCTCTTAGCGCGTGCAACATTCGCTTGGTATCCTCGGCTTCGGCCCTGCCGGCGATCACGATTTCATGAGAGGGATATGTCAGAAAACCGAGGGCCATCATAAATTGAGTGTGCCCCACGGGTACGCGCCGGACAGCGCCCGCAAGGGCACGGCTGATATCCACCGCCTGAGCTTCCAGTCTTGCATTCCCCGTAAGTCTGGAAAGACGCACCATGTTTAACATAGCCACTGAGTTTCCTGAGGGAATGGCGCCGTCATAGCTCTCCTGCTCACGTACAATCAGGTCTTCGCCATCATCAGGCGTGAAATAGTAGCCGCCGTTTTCTTTATCCCAGAAGTGCTTGGTCATATCCTCTTGAAGCCTTAATGCCGTCTTAAGAAATGACGCATCATGTGAAGCTTCATAACACTCTATCAGCCCCCAGATCAAAAAGGCATAGTCGTCGAGATTAGCCATTATGGCAGACTCTCCCTCGCGGTGTCTGTGATAAAGTCTTCCATCGAGCTCACGCATGTTATCTAGAATGAATTTTACGGCGTTTTGAGCTGCCTTGAGGTAAACCTTGTCCGTGAAGACCTGCGCTCCTTTCGCCAGGGCAGCGATCATGAGGCCGTTCCAGTCCACAAGGATCTTATCATCTTTGTAGGGACGGATGCGCTTGTCGCGGGCTGCAAAGAGCGAAAGCCTTGCCGCAGAGAGCCTGTGGCGGAGCGACTCTTCGGAAATTTCCAGGGATGAAGTAAGTTCATGGGCGGGCTTCTTCATGTGCAGAATATTTTGGCCGGTTCTTGCTCCCGTTAACTGATCGACAAAATTCCCGGCCTTATCCACCTGAAAAACTTTCATTACCAGTTCCGCTTCGGATGTCCCCAGCAGTACTCTGACCTCGTCTTCTGTCCAGAAGTAAAATTTTCCCTCTTCGCCTTCACTGTCCGCGTCCTCTGCCGAGCAGAAACCGCCAGACCGCGACTTCATATCTCTTACGACATAGGTAAATATTTCACAGGCTGTCCTTTTGAATAAATCGTTGCCAGTCGCCTGATACGCCTCCGTATAGGCCATGGCCAGCATGGCCTGGTCATAGAGCATCTTTTCAAAATGGGGCACGAGCCACCGCTCATCAGTGCTGTACCGGTGGAAGCCGAAGCCGACGTGATCATAAATGCCGCCGCAGCGCATGGCCTCAAGCGTCTTTACAACCATCTCCAATGCCTTTTTTTCACCGTTCCATTTCCAGTAACGCAAAAGAAAGAGCAACTGGTGGGGAGTGGGAAATTTAGGCGCCTGGCCAAAGCCCCCGTATTTTACATCGTAGAGCGCCGCGAGCCCTTCGTATGCTTCATGGATAGTATCTTTTGACAAGGCTCCGTGTGATGTCTCCGCCGTCTTCTGCTGCATGGAGGATACCATCTGATCGGCCGATTTTAAGATGTCGTGATACCGTGTTTTCCACATCTCCTTGATTCTCGGGATCAGATCCACGAGCCCTATCCTGCCGAAGCGGCCTTCTTTGGGAACATAGGTGGCGGCGAAGAATGGTTTCCTGTCGGGGGTCATTACGATGGTGAGCGGCCAACCTCCGGCACCCGTCATCATCTGGCAGGCAGTCATATAAACCTTGTCGATGTCGGGCCGCTCTTCACGATCAACCTTGATGCAGATGAAAGCCTCATTCAGAAGCCTGCCGATTTCCGGATCTTCAAAGGATTCATGGGCCATGACGTGGCACCAGTGGCATGTCGAATAACCGACAGAGAGAAAAACGGGCTTATTCTCCGCCGTTGCCTTATCAAAGGCCTCAGTGCGCCACGGGTACCAGTCAACAGGATTATAGGCATGCTGGAGGAGATACGGGCTCTTCTCATGAATGAGACGGTTTGGAATATTTCCTGCCGCATCTTTCGAACTGGCCATAAATGATATTCCTTTTATTCCATGGATAAAGGACTATTCTGCAGATTCGAGTTAATGCGAATGACTTCGGTTGACACCGTGCCGTCCTTCACTCTGACGACAATGAAATGATAAGAATGCTCACCGAAAGGAATATTTATGTGGAGTGGGGCAGCGGCGCCCCCGGTTATTATGTACTTCACGCCCTTCACCTCATCCTGAGCATAGAGGTGAAGGTGACTGAAAAAAGCAGCGGAGACCTTCTTCTCCGCCATGATCTGTTTGAGCTTGTCTGCCCCTTTTGTAAAACAGTGGCTGTGCTGCCATTTATGGGTTTCCGGCGGAATATGCATAATTACAAATTTATATTTCCTCTTTGATGTCAGTTGCTCCTCCAGGTATTGCAGCTGCGTAGGAGTCAGCTCATAGAGGGAGTTGTCCAGGGCGACAATCCGCATGCCCAGCCGCTTTATATCCAAGGTATAATTTAGCGGGCCTATTTTTTCCTGAAATATCTGTTTGCCGTGCGGATTCTTGACATTATTGGTTAGTTCATGATTGCCGATGACCACAAAGATCGGCGTGTCGGGCGAGGCGCTCTCCGCGATGTCGAGAAAGTGGTTAAACTTTTTCTCCCTTCCCGTAAAGACCGTATCTCCTCCGTGCAGGATGAAAAGAGGCTTTAGTTTTTCTGCCGCAGCAAGTATCTTCTTGAATATCTCATCATTGTCCCTGCTGTCACCCATAACGACAAACATGAAATCGTCGGGGGATGCGGTCTTAAGATTTTCTTCCAGCTTTTTTAACGACCGCTCGTAGAGGGTCGATGAATGGCCGAGAACAGGCCACGCAAGCCCGAGCAGGATAAAAAACGACATCAACAAAAAAGTCGAACGGCAGCGCCGCAGCGTTTTCATATTTGAACCTCTCAAAGCATTTCTTCCAGAACTCTTAAAGCGTGAAAATTTCAGAATTGAGCAAGATTTCTTTCATCACCCCTTAATGCTCATTTATTACGACATTCTGCTTGTACCGGCAATGATTTTGTAAATCTCAAGGGGTTCGCCTTTCGATGGCTCACGGACGAGCGAGAGAGCCTCTTGCAGACATTTTGAAGTGCATACACTGCAGCCCATACATGCGCCCTCATTTACAACGGCAACACCATCCACCAATGAGAGGGCGCCAAACTGGCAGGACTCAACGCAGCTTTCGCAGCCCGAACAGAGGTCGGCATCAATGCGGCAGACATAGCCGGAAGATGCAATCATAGGAGTGCCGTTTTCATGGGCCCGGATGGCTCCGCAGCAGCAATTGCAGCAGTTGCAGATGGCGTAAAAGCGGTTAAGCATGGCATCCTTGAAGAATGCATGGTGCACATGGCCGCGGGCATGTTCCGCCAGCAGGATATCGATGCCCTCCTCACGCCTGATCCGCCTGGAACGGAGCGGATGGTGTTCGATGATAAAGCTGGCAAAGGGTTCACCTACAATGAGACAGACATCGAGAGGTAAGCAGGGGTTTGGCTGAGAGGCGCGACACGGACATTCGAGTGCCACTAGGTGATCAGGATTTTGCAGAATGATATCCCTGGCACGTGGATAGGGTATAACTTTTTCCAAGTCGGTTATCCGGATATCTTCATTGACAGTGATCATCTGCACCGCTTCTTTCGGCAACATGACCTTTCCGTGGTAGCTTTCGGCTACAGCGTCCTTGCTGCGAAGATCGGGAAAGAGCAGACAGGCCAGCCATCGCAGGGGAGGGCCGAAGATACGGTTCAGGGGATGGTGTCCCCTGCCGATACCTATATAAAGATAGGGCCAGCGCCCATATACATACCCGTGCATCCAGTCAAGAAAGGAGTGTCCCGGCGTGCGGCGGGACTCACGGATAAAGGATAGTGTGGAAGGCTTCACTTCACCAATGCCTTTGCAGCTTGAACTACATGTTCCGCGGTGATGCCGAACTTTTCAAAGAGAACTTTATATGGGGCACTGGCGCCAAAACTGTCCATTCCAATGACGGTTCCATCGAGCCCCACATAGTGCTCCCATCCGAGCTTTATGCCTGCCTCCACGGCAACCCTGGCCTTGACTTCCGGCGGCAGCACATGATTACGGTATTCAGAAGGCTGGCGATCAAAGATTCTCCAACTGGGGAGAGATACGACCCTTACTCGAAAGTCTCTCGATAAATGTTTTCCCGCCTCCAAGGCAATAGATACTTCCGACCCAGTTCCGATCAGGATCATATCGGGCTTGCCGGGAGATGATTCCCAGAGGATGTAACCGCCGCGCTGAAGCCCGCTGGCAGGTGCGACTTCGGCCCTGCTCATGACCGGCACATTCTGACGGGTAAGAATCAGCGCCGTGGGGCCGTCATGCTTGAGAAGCGCGGCCTTCCATGCCTCCACTGCTTCGCCGGCATCGGCGGGACGGATCACCGTCATATTTGGCACAGCCCGCAGATTCATGATCTGCTCGATAGGCTGATGCGTCGGTCCGTCTTCACCGAGACCAATGCTGTCGTGTGTAAAGACATAGATGACCCGAAGACCCATAAGGGCCGCCAAGCGCATGGGTGGACGCATGTAATCGGAGAATGTCAAGAATGTAGCAGTATATGGGATAAAACCTCCATGAAGGGCCATGCCGGAAGCGATGGCGCCCATGGCGTGTTCACGGACGCCGAAATGGATATTGCGGCCCGTGTAACTCCAATCACCGCCTACAGCGCCCTGTGTATCTCCGCGCGGCACATCAGGTCTTTGAAAATCACCAAATCCTTTGAGCCAGGTGAATGTGGATGGGTTGAGATCTGCTGAGCCGCCCATAAGTTCCGGCAATATGGGAGCGAGGCTCTGCATCACGCTCTCCGACGCCTTACGGGTTGCTATATCCTTTGAGCCCTCCGGAAACATGGGAAGCCTTGATTCCCAGCCGGCGGGAAGCTCTCCTTTCATGACGCGCAGGAATTCAGCGGACAGGTCAGGGAATTCCACGCCGTACTTTTTGAAAGATCGATTCCATTTAGTCTCCTGAGAGCGGCCGCGGGTGATCGATTTGCGATAGAAGGCAAGGACGTCATCGGGAATGAGAAATGTGCCTTCGGTGGGCCAGCCCAAAGCTTTCTTCGCTGCCAGCAACTCCTCTGCGCCTAGCGGCGAACCGTGGGCTTCAAATGTCCCCTGCTTATGGGGCGCCCCATACCCTATGGTGGTCCTGACGAAAATAATCGAGGGACGAGACTTTTCCCTCTTTGCTTTCCTTAGGGCGTGATCAATCGAAGGAACGTCATTTCCTTCCTCCACATGCCCGACATGCCAACCGTAAGCTTTGAACCTTTTTGCCGCATCTTCGGTAAAAGTGAGTGACGTTGCTCCGGCAAGAGAAATGCGGTTGTCATCGTAGAGGACTATGAGCTTGCCGAGACCGAGATGCCCGGCGAGGGAGCATGCTTCGGATGTCACGCCTTCCATCAGATCGCCGTCACTGGCAAACACATATGTGAAATGGTCGACTATCTTATGCCCGGGTCGATTGTAACTCGCTTCGAGGTGAGCTTCCGCAAGGGCTATTCCCACGGCGTTGCTGAGACCCTGGCCGAGGGGTCCTGTTGTCACCTCTACTCCCGGCGCGCAATGCCGCTCCGGGTGACCGGGTGTCTTGCTATTCCATTGGCGAAATGACTCTACATCGGAAAGAGACAAATCATAGCCCGTAAGATGGAGCATGGCATAGAGGAGCATTGATGCATGTCCCGCGGAGAGAACAAAGCGGTCCCGGTCGCTCCACATTGAATTTGTGGGATTGTGTTTCAAGTGCCGCGTCCAGAGCGTATAAGCCATTGCTGCTGCGCCCATGGGCATACCGGGATGTCCTGATTTGGCCTTTTCCACAGCATCGGCAGCAAGAAATCTAATGGTGTTTATGCATTTTTCTTCAAATGATCTATCATCTGCCATATTATATCGCTCCTCGTGAATTATTTCCGAAATAACCGTTCGCATTGCTTGGGGCAAACTCAGCAATAGCGGCATTACGCAGTCAGTTGGAATGTCATTTCAAGCAAAGCGACAAATCTTGGCTAATGATGTGCTGTGAGGATTTTCCCCTACGGTAGAAATGACACCAATCGGTTACGATAACAGAAAATTGCAAAACTCTTTTTCGGTCATGAAAATTATTCTAAGCTACGATTAAGGAAGTAAGTTTCAATTTCTGAGTTTATATACTAACACAAGCGGTAAAACAAGAATATTAGAATTACAAAAACTTGACAAGGCCGTTTTTTTTCAATAAGAACCGGCTCAGGCAGGTGCGGCTGAATGAGAACAAAAAAACAATATATGATCAAGGCGGTTAACATATCCTCGCATGTCTATAACAATTAAGAAATTGTCCAAATCTTACGGGAAGACACGAGCCCTTTCGGAGATTAATCTGAATATCCAGACCGGCGAATCGGTAGGCCTTGTAGGGCTTAATGGCGCAGGGAAAACTACACTTCTCAAGACAATTGTCGGGCTCATTGTGAACTTCGATGGTGAGGTGCTGATCAATGATCTGGCAGCTATGGAGAAGGAGGCAAGAACGAGCACATCCTTTCTTCCCGAGGATTTTTCGCCGCCGCTTTATCTCACCGGGTATGACTTCGTTTCTTATATGCTCCGCCTCTACGGAGGGGGCCTGAATAAGACAGAGGTTGACGAATTTGCCGATGCGCTTGAACTGCAGGTGGACGTATTGTCACAGCCGATAAGAACATATTCAAAAGGCATGCGTCAGAAACTCGGCTTACTCGCGGCCATCCTGCCCGATACAGAAATCATCATCCTTGACGAACCCTTGAGCGGACTTGACCCTGGCGCCCGGGTGCTTGTTAAGGACGCATTCGCCATGCTCCGCAAAAAAGGAAAGACACTCTTCTTTTCTTCGCACATTTTGACGGACCTTGAAGAGATAGCGGACAGATTGGTTATCGTCCATGAAGGCAGGGAAATATTCGAGGGCAAGCCGGAAGATCTGAGATCGCGCGGCGGCCGCAGCCTCGAAGACGCCTTTCTTCATGTGATCCGTGCAAACCGGGCGTCATAAAATTGGGCGGTTTTCTATGAGCAGAATGGGCATCGTAGCCATTTACACCCTTCAAGAGGTGAGGAGGGACAGACTATTCTGGGGATTTCTTCCACTAATCCTCTTCGTAATTGCGCTCACCTTCTTTATGAGAGAAACCAGTATAGTTGCCGGAGCTGAAGCATTTAACCGGTCATACATTGCCCTCAGCGCATTGGCCGCTGCTGTATTTATTGTTCTTCTCGTTGTAAGTTCAATGTACCGGGAGATTGACTCAAAGGCAATCTTCATGGTGATTACGAAACCAATAACCAGACCTGAATATATCCTCGGGAAATTCATCGCCTTTTCCCTCATATCTGCAGGGATAATCATGATTTCTTTTGCGGGCGCCCTCATATTGGGGGTGGGACCTGCAAAGCCCCTTGCCGTCCATTACATTCTCTGTCTTTTTGAACAACTGGTAATTATCATGGCTGCCCTGGCGATTACACTGGGATTGCGGTCCCTTCCATCTTCCATTCTCGGGGTTGCCGGCTTTTATATAATAGGACACAGTACAAAAAAGATGGTTGATATCGCCATGCATATGGCTTCTGCATGGGTCCCCGCCCTCAAGGTCTTCTATTATCTATTTCCTTCTCTGAGCCTCTTTAGCACCCAGGCGGCTGTACTGGAACTTGGGCCTGTCTCCTGGACCGATATCCTTTTTCCAGCCGGCTATGCCGTCATTTACCTCGCCGTTCTCTTTCTCATAATTGTCATCGACATCAGGAAGAGGGATTTTTAGATGCCCGCAAAAAAGGATATTTTCAAAAAGGTTCTTTTGCCGTGTGTGCTCCTGATCCTCTTGGCTCTTCATGCCTTTCTTGTGGATGTGGGATGGAGAGGCAGTGAAACAAAAAATCAATACAAGGTGGTTCCCAGACTGAATCTCCCCTGGATGAAGTTTGTATCCCTTGATCAGGATAGGTTTACGAGCCTTCTCCTCTCTCTCTACCTTCTTGCTGCCGCCCCTGCCGATTGTTATGAGTGGGACTATAAAGGATTGTTGTCTTACATGCGTGTAATTACGAGGCTTGACCCTTACAATAAAGGCCCTTTTTTCTTTGCCGTATATTATATGAGTTACAGGACAGATTCCGATGGACGATTAATTTTCAATTATTTGGAGGAAGCGCAGGATAAATTTCCGGATGATTGGAAGCTTCCCTGGCAGGCGTCATACGTGGCGAAAGTGAAGTTTAAGGATGACCATCTCGCATATTACTTCGCCTCAAAAGCAGCACATTCACCCTATGCCCCTCCAATCGTCAAGATACTGCCTGCAATTCTAAAACGGAATCTCGGAGACAAGGAATCAGCTCTTGCCTATTTGACCACTTTACGAGACCATTCGAAGGATCCCAAAGAGATAGAGGTAATAGACGAAGAACTTCAAAGGCTAAGCTCGGGAATCCTCCGCAAATAAGCTGAGGCGCATCGTAACATCCCGCCGTTTGTCCCTCCTGGGAATAACTATGGACTTTCGACTAGAAGTGTGAGCATATGTTGCTTTAGAATTCCACTTTTCCTGCAGTGAAGATTCAAAATAGGTTCATTTGAACGACATAGGAGGCAAAGGCCATGTTAGAAGGTCTTTTTCAGCCAATGCATCTTCTGGTGATATTGGTTATTGTTCTGATTATCTTCGGGCCGGGCAAACTGCCTGAACTGGGAAACTCTATCGGCAAGGCCATCAAAGGCTTCAAAAAGGCGATGGCGGAGCCGGACGAGAAGCCGGGCAATACTTCAGAAGGCAAGAAGATAGAAGATAAAAAGGAATGAACAGAATCACCGGATCCCCTCGATGAACGGACGTCTTGCCTTCAGAATCCTAATCCTTTTCTTATTTATTATTCTATCGACCTATCTCTTTATCCACTATGACCTGTATTTATACTTTGCAAGTCAGCGAAGAACTATTGCGCTGATCAACTCGTTTCATCCGTATGACGCACTCGTCTTCATTGGCCTTCAGATCCTGCAAGTGGTAGCAGCCCCGATACCAGGTGAAGTCACTGGTCTTATCGGCGGGTACATTTATGGCGCGTGCCTAGGTACCGTTTATTCCACTATTGGTCTTACCCTCGGTTCCTGGATGGCCTTTGCGCTTGCCAGGTTCTTTGGTCTGCCCCTTGTGGAAAAGGCTGTAAAGCCCGAGATTATTGAAAAGTACGATTACTTTCTGGAGCACCGAGGTCTGTTTGTTTCTTTCCTTTTGTTTCTCATCCCCGGCTTTCCGAAAGACTATCTGTGCTACATAATGGGTGTAAGCCACATGAAGACGTGGCATTTCCTTGGCATTTCAACGGTCGGGCGCTTGCTCGGGACCACCTTGCTCTCCGTGAGCGGCAGTTGTGCCCGCAACAATCAATACAGAGAACTCCTGTTCATTGCCGGTGTGAGCTGCCTTCTCCTCGCTATTGCCTACTTCTACCGTGATAAATGGCTGGATTCGCTGAAAAGAAAACATATAAAGCCAGAAACACCCGAGAAACCCAACGATAATCATCATCAGTAAAAAATCATAAAAAAGCAAAGTTAGCAAGAGTCAAGGGAATGTCCTTAGTACTTGACACATAGGCTTTCTTCCCCTATCCTGACCGCGATTGCAGATTAATCCCAATAAAAGACAAGGAGGCATCATGGGCGGGCACAAGAAGATCGAGCGGAAAAAGGAACTTGACAGGAAACGGCGAAGACGAAAGAAAAGTCTGAAGCTCAGGGCAAAAGAACAGGCGCGATCAAAACCCGGTCATAAAGCAAAGTAAGAGTGGCAAGGTTATATTGTCCAGGAAACGCATAGGCCATGTGCGCTTGGCTGAGATAACACTTCTAAATTTGGAAAGCATCAGTTGCTGGACGCGGATCGACTTGATCAAGACTTTAGGAGCTCGCAGGCAAGACGAAGATTCACATTAGGACCGACTGCTCCGGTTACTCTTGTTCAGAGATACGCAGTCTTCCCTCCACAGGCATGAAAGTTCCTTACAGTATTCCACCCTGATCGTGCCGAAACATTCGATATTATTTTCCGCCCTCTGAATTGCCAGGATCATATTATTTTTCTTCATCTGATAAGTATTGATCCCCATGCTCTTGGCCATTTTTTGGATCTCGCTGTATTTCACCTCTGTTTACCTCCTCTCATTACCGTAAGCGATACAACTTGAGGATCCACTATGTAAGGTTGGTGCATTATGTCCTAACTGTGAATCTCATGGTACCGCAACAACAATGATATGAAAAACCGAAGACCAGGTCAGAGGCTTGGCGACGGTCTTGCCTCCCAACCGGGCCGCCAAACGCTGCGCTTCCGTCTTATGGTCTGAAGCGAAATAGATCGTATTCACCGTATAATCCGTCCTAGTTGCTGTTCCTATGTCTTCAACTTTGTAACCCATCGCAATAAGTCTCTTTGACATTTGCCTCGCTATAGGTAATTTGCCGTTTCCACTTAAGACCTTGACCTTAAGATCTTTGAGACTTATTTCTTTTCCTTCCACAGCCTTTTTTCCATCGGCTGATTTCTTCATTTCATCTTTCTTGGTGATATCGACTTCCTTTACCCGTTCTTTCTTGCCCGCCTCAGAAACAGCGGCCTCTTTCTCTTTAGTGGCGCCCGTCTGGCCTGTCACGGGACTATCCTTTGTGGCGGCTTCCGCCTCTTTTATCTTTTGTACCTCCGACTTCAATAAGGTCACTTCCTTGTTCACCGCTGCCATCTGCTCATTGAGGTGGGCAATGGATACCTTGGACCTTTGCAATTCCTCCGTTGTGTTTCCGCCGGAATAATCTAGTGCCGTGCAGCCTGAGGTCGCCAAACAATATACCAGGGTGAAAATACATAACGTTCTCATATACATTATTCACCTCCCATACGTGGTATTTGGGCCTTGATCGTGTTCAAAACCGTAACCCGCCGCACCCAGAAGGGCAATTCGGGGATTAAGAATGACGGAAACCGGCATCTGCGAAACCAGGGCAGACATTCGTCCTTTGCATCGGAAGGATTCCATAAACCGTCCGTTTGTGAGAAACGGCAGTATACGGCGAGGAATACCGCCCCCCAAATAAACACCGTTCGTGGCCATCACTTTGAGTGCCAAATTCCCTGCTTCTGCTCCCAGGATGGAAACAAAAAGGTTAAGAGTCATCACGCAGAGATCACAGCGAGAAACCCGATCTAAGGCGCACTCTAAGATGACCGGCGCAGGGTCATTCTCCCCCTCCACCCTTTTAGACAGCCAGGGTGGTTCCTCAGCATAGCACCTCTCTCGCAGAAAACAATATATATTTAATATTCCCGGTCCTGAACAAACGCTTTCATAACTGACATGGCCGAGTTTCTCCTGAAGGCAAGCCAACAATTTCCTTTCTAAATCATTGCCGGGAGCAAAATCCACATGGCCTCCCTCTGAGGGGTGCCCACGGTATCGTGTCCCATCCCATGTCAGAAATGCCTCCCCAAGACCGGTGCCCGGAGCAAGAACGGCTATGCCCCCTTCGGATATGGGCTTGCCTTCGTTCAATATATGCAGATCCGACTGCTCCAGAAGGGGGATCGCGTGAGCGATGGCCTCAAGGTCATTCAGCAGCCTGACGGATGGCAGGTTTAGTTCCTTGCTGAGATTCTTTTCATCGATGATCCACGGCAGGTTGGTAATCTTGGCGACGCCTTTCACGACCGGGCCAGCTACACCGAAGCAGGCCGCATCCGCTGTAATATTGACTTCTTTGAGAAATTCCCGTACGATGGTTGTGAAATCGGGAAACTGTCCGCTCCGAAAATCCGCCGCTGCCAGAGGCGAACGTAACCCCTTTTCTCTTGAGAATATTCCGAGGCGAGTATTTGTTCCGCCTATGTCGCCTGCAAGTAATATGGCCATTTCCTTTATCACGCAAATTTTTAAAGCGGCATCACATAGCAGCCGTTTCCATGTCGTCAGGTGACTTCGCTTTCGAGCCATTCCAGATAGTCATGGCTCCCTGCGACAATTGGCATGGCAATGATTTCCGGCGCTTCATAAGGATGAACAGATTTGATCGCTTTTTCGATCTCTTCGTAAAGAATCTCTTTGCTTTTTATCCAGCATTGCCACTCTTGGGTCCTTTCCATGTTCCCCTTCCATCTATAGAAGCTGGTTATGGGCCCCGCTATCTGCACACAGGCTGCCAGCCTCTTTTCAACCAGGCATGCGGCAATTCTTTCTGCGTCTTCCTTCTTGTCTGTCGTTGTCATTACTTGAATGTAGGATTGCATTTCATCAACCTCTGATCCCTGCATCATTTATGCTGCTTGGCACATTCATACATCATGATTGCCGCTGCCTGAGGCAGACTGAGAGAATCCGATCTTCCCGCACCGGGTATATGCCACAGCTCATCAGCCAAACGTATCAGGGCTTCCGGCAATCCGTGACTTTCACTGCCTAAGAGGAGGGCAGTTTTTTGTTTACACGCATGAGGCGCCACACCATCCCTTACATGCGAGCCAACGAGAAAAAAATGTTCTTTAATTATCGGCAGGGCTTCAGCGAAATTGACATCCTGCATTATTCTCATATGGAAAAGAGTTCCCATTGCGGTTCGTACGACTTTGGGATTTGTGAAATCTGACGAACCGGTGCTGAGCATGATTGTTTCAATACCGAACCAGTATGCCGTTCGCACCATAGCACCCAGATTGTTGGGATTGCCTATCTGATAGAGCAGGAGAATATGACCCGAACCGTGCGCCAGCAGTGAATTGATGTCGGTGTGCACAGGAATGGCTGCGACCGCCATGACACCCTCCGGTTCTTTATCCTGACTTAATGCATCCCATTCTTTTTCCGATAGTCCGTAAACGTCAATTCCTGACGGAATTGAAGAAAGAAAAACGTGCCAATCTGAGCTCTTTTTATCCAGCACCAGAATTGCCCCGGTTTTCCATTTACTGTTGAGCAATCCCTGGACGACTTTATAGCCTTCAGCAAGAAAAAGCCCTTCCTGCCGGCGATATTTGGCCTGCTCAAGCTTCTTCCATAATTTTAACTGTGATTTCGAGGGACTGTGCAAAGCAATTTCCTGTGCCATCAGTGAGCGCTCCGTCAGCGTTATCCTGTTACGCCGGTCTTACGCACCCTGTCTTTCGTTTCCGTCCGAAAAAATAGACGTAGACGCCGGCAAGCATCATCAGGATACAGAGCATCTGTCCCATGCTCAAAATTCCCCCGAAGAGCCCCAGTTGCGAATCTGGCTCACGGAAGAACTCGATGATGAAGCGGACCAACCCGTAACCGAAAAGGTACAGGGAAAAGATAAAGCCATCAAAGGGACTTTTTCTTCTGATGCCCCAGAGGACAATGAAGAGAAAGAGTCCCTCGAAAAGCGCCTCGTAGAGCTGGGAAGGGTGACGCAGTTGATGGGTAAAATCCAATGGAAAATACATGCCCCACGGCACAGTGGTAATCCTGCCGTATAGCTCGCCATTAATGAAATTGCCGATTCTTCCAAAGGTATATCCGAGAGGGATGGCGGGGCAAAACAGGTCAGCGAACCGCCAGAGGTCTATCTTATGTTTACGGCAAAAAATAATCGACGCTATGAGAACGCCGATGGCCCCCCCGTGGTAGGACATGCCGCTTATACCCACGTACTGCATGCCGTGAGCGAAATCGAAAGGGAGGATAATCTCAAGGGGATGCTTTGCATAATGGGCAAAATTGTAAAAAAGGACATAGCCCAATCTTGCGCCGACTAAGAGCCCTGTGATGGCCCAGATGAAAAAGTCCTGAATCATCTCTGCTGAATACGAATAATTCTCACGTTTTATTCGGTAAGAGACGAGGATATAGGTTAAGAGAAAGGCGACTATATACATGAGACTGTAATAGCGAATCTGAAAGGAGCCGATCTCAAAGATGATCGGACTCATGCGCTCGGGAAGATGCTGCCAGCTAATAGGATTCACCTTTCAACTCCTCGACATAGTGCTGCGCGGAAGCTGCCGCCGTTGCTCCATCTCCACATGCCGTAACTACCTGACGAAGAAGTTTCCTTATGCAGTCACCTCCGGCAAATATGCCCTTTGCCGAAGTCTGCATGTCTCTGTCTACAACTATGTATCCCGCATCGTCGACATCTACGATGCCGCGAACCATATCTGTTTTCGGAGTCAGGCCGATGAATATAAACACCCCCTGCGCGGGTATCTCCCTCCCCATGTCAGGCGACTTAACGTCTCTGATCTTCACCTTTTCGACAACATTTCCTCCTGATATTTCCTCGACCACAGAATTCCAGGCGAATTCAATTTTGCTGTTGGCAAGGGCCTTCTTCTCAAGGGCCTTTGTCGCCCGCAGTCGGTTGCGGCGATGAACGATGGTGACCTTATTGGCAAACTTGGTCAGAAAGACAGCTTCCTGAATGGCAGCATCTCCACCTCCTACGACCACTACATCCCTATTCCTGTAAATGGGACCGTCGCAAGTCGCACAGTACGATACCCCTTTGCCTATAAAAATATCTTCACCCGGGACTCCCAGTTTTCGCCAGTACGCTCCTGTTGCTACAATAACGGCAAGCGCCTCATAGTCTCTTTCTGCTGATGTTACCTTCCATCCTTCTGTATTACCCCAGCGGGTCTTGGCAACGCCGATGACGTCCTCTGAGGCCATCTCCAGCCCGAATTGGAGAGCCTGCTTCTTAAATCGCTCCACGAGTTCAAAGCCGCCAATGCCTTCGGGCATACCCGGATAGTTCTCTATGATATCCGTAACGGTTATCTGGCTTATAGAGGATGCCCCCTCTACCAGCAGAGTTCTGAGACTGGCCCTTGATGCATAAAGGCCCGCCGTCAATCCGGCAGGCCCTCCGCCAATAATTACAATATCATATACATGATCAGAAATAGTCGCTTTGTCCAAAGATTATCACCTATTTATTGATCGTCTATAATACTAAATCCATATAAAAAAATCGGAAATGCCCTATTTGTTTTTTTCTATATAGTTTCTCAATGCCTTTTGGAAAAGGAGAGCTGCCAGAAAAGCACAGTGGCTATGGTCATGAGGTAGGCCTCCCAGATGTTCGGAAATTGAACTCCTGTTGATCTTAAGACATTCACGGATTGTTTTTCCTTTGGACATCTCCGCCGCGGCATTGCAGGCGGCAACCGTGAATATGCAGCCTTCTGCAATGAATCTTGAGTTATCAACTCTCCCATCTTTTACGCGAAGAGACATCTTGATGTACTTACCGCATTCGTCAGTTTTTTCCGCGTAGCCGTCGGGACTATCTATGGCGCCATAATTTTGAGGATTAGTCCCGTAAACATATACTTTTTCCGGGTAAAGTTCCCTCGCCTTTTCGCGCAGGATAGCTGACATACTTTCTATAATTTTGCTTTCATCCTCCATCTGTCGGATACGACCTCTCTAACATGGACTCTCTTTTATTTAATCGGTTTTTGCGCTTATTACAATGATAAATTTGTCGGCATTGAAAAAGGTCAGCCCATAGACACATAGATGGGATACAGCGTATTACAACGCAAGCTCGCCGCGGGCCAAGCTGCATATGCTTTGCGGGATCATCAAGATTGCCCGAGAAATATCGGACCCATATCAGAAAATAGTTGACATCGGTTTTTTGAAATGGTACAACCACGTCGCTTTAATGTAGTCCACCACTATTGACAATGTCAGTTGCCAATATCTCTATTGCACAATCTAAATCAAGTTACGAACTTTTTTATGATGATGTTGCAATCACAACTCAAGAAGCAAAAAAACCCCATAAATGTCTGTGATTTATTTGTTAAAAATATTGTTTTCATGGGCGCCGAAAGCCAAGTAAATTGTGGTCGTCGTCTCCGACCTGAAACTGATAAGTGACGACATCACGTCCGGCAAAAGCAACGAAAAGTACAACTTGCGAAAAAATTGAATTGAAGCCGTGGTGGAACTCAGGGAGTCATAAGAAATGTTAGGCCCGGTTAGTTCAAAAATAAAATCCGTTTCCAAGCTGAAATACGATGAAAAGCCTTTTGAGCATTGGGGCCTGACCTCCAATGAGGTAAGAAGAATAACTGAAAAGAAGGACCATGGCCTCTATGACAAGCGAATGACATTAAAGGAAGCGGTAGCCAAATTTGTCAAAGATGGCATAAATCTCGGAGTCGGCGGGTTTGTGAATACAAGGGTACCCGCCGCAATCATTCATGAAATCATCAGAAAAGGAGTTAAGAACCTTACCCTCTCTTTCCATTCAAACTCTATTTGTCTGGAGTGGCTTGCAGGCGCCATGATTGTCGCTCCAGAAAAAATCTCTATAAAGCGTGTAGAATTAGCATGGTGGGGCTATGAACTCATTGGCATAGCTCCTCTATGGAGGTATCTGGTGACTAACAGACTAGTGGAAACCGATGACTACACCAATTACGGCATGTCAGTGCGATTCAAGGCGGGGGCCATGGGCATTCCCTTCATCCCCGTGCGGGACCACGGCGGATCGGACATGGAGCTGGTAAACCGGGGAAAGATGATAGTGTGTCCCTTTACCGGACAGAACATTTATCTCCTCCCGGCCTGCAACCCTGACGTAGGCATTGTACATACTACTGCGGCAGATATGTGTGGGAACGCAAGAATCTTCGGGGCTCTCTGTACGTGTCCGGAAATTGCAACGGCATCGGCGTACACCATAATGACAACTGATAAGGTAATTCCGACTGAAACAATCAGAAGATATCCAAACTTGACGGAAATTCCCTATGTATGTGTGGACGCAGTTGTTGAACAGCCGTTTGGATGTTACCCCGGCGCGTGCTACGGCTACTACTGGTTTGATATGGATCATCTCAGGATGTACAGGGGAATCTGTGATGAATTCAGAAAGACTGGAAACAAAGATGGTCTGAAAAGGTATTTCAATGACTATATCTTTGGCTGTGAAACATTTGACGATTTTCTGGAAAAGGCGGCTGGTTACAAGAGGCTCCGATACCTGAAGGAAATGGACGGCGGTCAGCCTATCTATACACTGTAATGAGGCGGCAAAATGGCAAGAAGAGGAGAGTGATATGCCTGAATACAGTGCCTTTGAAATGATTGCTTTTACAGGATCAAGACAATTGGAAGATAAGAAGATCGTCTTTGTGGGCACGGGGCTTCCCATCATCGCAGCTATGCATGCACAGCTTACTCATGCCCCCAATCTTTATATGATTTATGAAGCTGGTTCCCTGGCCCCAGTCCTGGAGATCGGTATGCCCCTATCCGTAGGTGATACCAGGGCGGGTCACAAGGCGTGTTTTTTGAAGGGCCTATGCGCAGTTTTTGAACTGACGCAGAGAGGATTTGCGGACTACGCCTTTATAGGAGGCGCCCAGATCGATATGCACGGGAATATCAGTTCCACAATCGAAGGAAGTTACTACAACAAGCCCGATATCAGGTTCCCAGGGAGCGGCGGCGCCGGAGCTATGGCGGCCAACTGCGGAAAGATAATTGCCATCATGGCGCTGGAGAAGAGAAGGTTTGCCAAACAGGTAGATTTTGTCACGAGTATCGGATACGGTGATGGTTCCCCAGACTACAGGGAAAAAGCGGGCGTTATGGGTTCCGGCCCTTACAGAGTCATTACGCAGCAGGCCCTGTTCGGCTTCGATGAGAAGACCAAGAGAATGAAGCTCCTGGAAGTCAGGCCGGGATTCACGCCGCAGCAGATTCAGGACATGGTCGAATTTGAACTAATCATACCTCCCAAAGTGCCGGAAATGGCAGAACCGACAGGAGAAGATTTGCATCTGCTCCGGGATGTAATTGACGCGGAAGGCTACTTCTTAAAGAGGGTTGTCAAGAAATAATTTATTTACTAAAATCCGTAAGGAAAGGAGGGCAGGAGAGGACATATCGGGATTAGGCATTTTTTGATAAACGGTAAAAGAAGTCATTGTGAAACTAGTTAGCAACGTAAGAAACCTCATTTTTTGCAGTGACAAGAAATCTGGAGTCATTATTATCTAACATTTATTTGTTCATAATTGTTTATTTGTTGAAAGGAGGGTTTAGATAATGGCGGAAGAAGTAAAAGCTACTCAGCCGAGATGGGTGCCCCTTTTATTAGGATTATTGAGTAGTACCACATGCGGTGCCCTTTTGTATGCGTGGAGCGTGTTCATTAAGCCTTTGAACGCGGAATTCGGGTGGTCCCGAGCGGAGATCGCCATGGCCTTTGCGATCTGCTGTCTGGTCTTCGGGTTGATGACGTTCCCCGCAGGTCGTATCAGCGACAAGTTTGGGCCCCGGCCGGTAGTTATGGTAGGCGGCATCATCTTAGGTATCGGATTTGTTATGTCTGGATTCATCCAGGCAAAGTGGCAGCTTTATGTTACATACGGTCTCATTTCGGGCTTTGGTGGCGGTATTATCTACCTGCCGCCCATTGCCACGGCACCCAAGTGGTGGCCTGACAGAAGGGCGCTGGCCACTGGGTTTGCGGTCGTGGGCTTAGGACTCGGTTCATTCATCATGGGTCCCTTGGCAACATACATTATTCAGGCCCCAGGGTTGGGTTGGCGCTACGTTTTCATTTACTGTGGTATCGCAATGGGTCTTATGGCGCTTATCTCCGGTGCATTCCTGAAGGTTCCTCCGGCAGGATATAAGCCGCCCGGCTGGAAGCCTCCAACTCCTGCTGCTGCTGGTGCGGCTGCCCCGAAGACTTATCGTGACCATACACATGAGGAAACTACCAAGTGCCCCAGGTTCTGGCTCCTGTATCTTGCCTACTTCTGCGGCTCCTTTGCGGGGCTCATGGTCATAGGTCACCTTGCCGGTTTTGGAAGGGATGCGGGTCTGACGGCCATGGCGGCAGCCGGTGCGGTGAGTTCTCTCGCCTTTTCTAATGCGGCGACGCGGGTGCTTTCCGGATGGTTTGTGGACATTATCGGGATTCGCGTCTACTTTGGCGTGCTGTTTGCCCTGCAGACAGCGGCGATGGTCGCTATCTTTCAGCTCGGCGGCAGCGTCTACGGATTGGCGGCTATTGCGATTCTCATTGGCTGGAACTACGGCGCCATGTTTACGCTGTTCCCCGCCACGTGTCTCCAGTTCTATGGTCCCACGGCGCAGGGTAGCAACTACGGTCTTCTATTTACGGCGTGGGGTCTCGCTGGCTTTGCCGGGCCATGGATCGGCGGCTATCTGAAGGATATGACGGGAACGTACTATATGCCGTTCCTTGTTGCAGCGGCTCTGTGCGCCCTTGGAACCATAATTCTTTTCACGACGAAAGCGCCTGGGAAGAAGAGTTCGGATCTGCCGTCAACTCCATAGGAGTTTTCTTGTCAATATACGTAGCAGAGATTAAGGCGCCCCGGGTTATCCGGGGCGCCTTTTTTATGTTCTCACGGAGGCGAGAAGATTTCCACCGCGGGTGATCCCTGCTAACAAGAGAGTGTTTCTGCTGGAAAAACGCGGCAACTTGATATACATGACATGTTAAAGGGAATTGTATGGATTTAGGAGTATTTGGGCAGATTCATTTTACCTGGGATTTTCTGATCGGTTTTCTCAGCATCATCGTCGTGGATATCGTTCTTTCAGGCGACAACGCCTTTGTCATTGCGCTGGCAGTGAAGGCGCTTCCCGCAAAGCAGCGGAAAAACGGGATCATCATTGGAGTGGGAGTTGCAGTAGTCCTTCGCGTGGTTTTGACCTTCTTTGCCGCCATGCTCCTGCAGGTCCAATATGTCAAGCTCATTGGCGGCGCAGTCATTATCTGGATCGCTGTAAAGCTTCTTATCGAAGGGTCTCCGGAAGACAAGCTCCAGAAAGAGGCAAAGACTTTGTGGCATGCTATCCGGATTATCATCATCGCCGACATAAGTATGTCGCTTGATAATGTTCTGGCTGTTGCTGCCGCTTCCAAAGGGTATTTGTTTCTCCTTATCTTCGGTCTTGGTCTTAGCATCCCGATCGTAATGTTTGCCAGCACCCTGCTTTCCTTGCTCATGGACAAATATCCAATAGTTGTCTATTTAGGCGCCGCGGTGCTCGGGCAGGTGGGGGGCGAGATGATGGTGACCGATCCCTTTGTTGTTGAGATGTTCAATCCCTCAGATATTCTAAAGTACAGTGTGGAGGCGTTTTTCATCGTAGGGGTTGTAGTTGCCGGAAAGCTCTGGATTAGACAGAAATTAGTTAGGCAAATGAAGATCACTGATCCGGCATCGCAAGCTGAGAGCATAGATACCGAGAATAAACGTTAATGGAATTTATAAATCGGACAAACGAAGTAGAATTTCAATCTCTTCTGCAATGCTTGCTCCAAGACCAGACTTCATGATTAGGAACACATTCCTCTAGCCCGCCCTGCCGCCGGGAAATTCACAGTAAATCTTAACTTTACACGCACCTTTCTTAAGAAAATCCCGCCATATTTGTCTTGACTAATCCATCAAATTATCTCATCATTTTAGATAAAGAAAGGAACAGTATTCGGACGCATTTACCTATTAATTGACTCTAAAAAGAGGATTACGTCAAAAAGGAGGTGCAACATGATAAGAGTAATAATTGAAAGAAAATGCCAACCCGGAAAAGAAAAACAACTTCGGGAACTGCTCCGTGAATTGAGAATGGCGGCACTGCGACAACTCGGCTACATCACCGGCGAGACGCTCCGGGCAGCGGATGATCCTTCGCTATTTCTCGTCATCAGCACGTGGACCACTATGGACGCCTGGAAATTGTGGCAGACGGCAAGACAGCGTTTGTCAGTAGAGGAAATGATTGAACCCCTCATCGCCTCCGAGAGGAAGGTGCGTGTTTTTACCGAGGATTATGAGGACTGATTAGTCTTCATCTCTTCCGCATTCGATGACATCGTAGAAAGTTGCCAGCCTTTACAAAGGGATTTTTTACGATGTCACATTTTGAGCCCTGCCCTTAAACATAAACTGCAACTTTCTATCAGAAAATGGTTGACAGAAACCGTTTTCAATGATAGGAAGGCACGCGAAAAACCTATTTGCCCACCAATATTGAAACCCTTGAATAACGGCAGAAATGGCCAAAGTGACAGCGATTTATAAACAATTTAGGTATTAACATCTAGCGGATGGGTTTTTATTTAAGAGTTTCCTATTGATATCATCTTCAGGAGGTAGACTATGTTTAACGAGAAGGATTTGGAAAAGATCAAAGCCGGGAAGAAGAAGTGGTCGGAAGGGACCCTGGCGAAGACCTTGAGCAAAGCCCCGGAAAAGAAGGCGAAAACGACCTGGTCCGGGACCCCTGTCGAGTGTCTCTATACCCCGGCGGAAATTGCCGGTTTGGATTATGAGAGCAAACTCGGCTATCCCGGTGAATATCCGTACACACGCGGGGTTCAGCCGAATATGTTTAGGGGCAGGTTTTGGACCATGCGTCAGTACGCCGGATTCGGAAGCGCCAAGGAGACGAATGCCCGCTACCGTTACCTCTTGGGTCAAGGGCAGACGGGATTGAGCGTGGCTTTTCATCTTCCCACCCAGGCGGGTTATGACAGCGATCATCCCCTATCCATGGGTGAGGTAGGAAAGGTCGGAGCGGCTATCGACCATATCGGCGATATGCGCATTTTGTTTGACCAGATTCCTCTGGACAAGGTTACAACATCCATGACGGTAAATGCCGCAGCCACGGCGCTTCTGGCAATGTACCTTTCCGTTGCCGAAGAACAGGGCGCGAAATATGATCAACTGGGTGGAACCATACAGAATGATGTTCTGAAGGAAATCATCTGCCGTGGTCAGTATATCTATCCCCCTAAGCCGACCATGCGCCTCACCGTCGATCTGATCGAGTTCTGCCAGAAACACGTCCCCCGCTGGAACAGCATCAGCATAAGCGGGTATCACATCCGCGAATCGGGTTCCACTGCCGCCCAGGAAATGGCCTTCACTATCGCCGATGGAATCGCCTATGCTGAAGCCTGCGCAGCAAGAGGCATAGCGGTGGACGATTTCGCACCGCGTCTCTCCTTCTTCTTCAACGCCTTCACCGACGTGCTGGAAGAAGTCGCCAAATTCAGGGCGGCAAGACGCGTCTGGGCCAAGATCATGAAGGATAGATTCAAGGCCAAAGATCCCCGGTCCATGATGCTTCGTTACCATGTGCAGACGGGCGGCGTTACACTGACGGCACAGCAGCCGTTGAATAACATCGTCAGGGTTGCCTTGCAGACATTCGCCACCGCCTTAGGCGGGCACCAGTCCCTCCATACGAACTCGTATGATGAGGCGCTCTGTCTACCCACCCAGGGCGCAGTGACCGTGGCCCTACGAACTCAGCAGATTATTGCCGAGGAAAGCGGCGCCTGCGTGACCGTCGATCCTCTGGCCGGTTCTTATTATGTCGAGTACCTGACCGACAAGATCGAAGCGGAAATCGAAGATTACATCAAGAAGATTGACGCCATGGGTGGAACCCTGACGGCAATCGAGCAAGGATACATTCAGAAAGAAATTCAGAACAGCGCTTACCTGTTCCAGAAATCCATTGATTCCGGTGAGCGGGCATACGTAGGGGTCAACAAGTATACCATGGAGGAGCCCCCTGTAACTGACCTCCTCAGAGTGGACATGAAGGTTGGCGAGGAGAAAGCTGCGGAACTGAAGCAATGGCGGGCCAAGCGCGACAAAGCCGCCTGGCAGAAGGCCCTGGACAAGCTTCGTGAGGTTTCCAAAACGGACACGAACGTGATGCCAACCGTTATTGAGGCAGTAAAGGCCGGGGCTACCGTCGGCGAAGTTTGTGACGTGTGGCGCGAAATTTTCGGGCAGTATCGACCCAAGGAATTTATTTCATGATGCGTGGAGGTGACTTACAATGGCAGAAAAAAAGATAAAAATTATCGTTGCAAAACCCGGGTTGGATGGCCATGACCGTGGGGCCAAGCTCCTGTCCCGTATCTTTGCTGAGGCCGGTATGGAAGTCGTCTACACCGGATTAAGGCAGACACCGGAAATGATTGTCGAGGCAGCGCTGCAGGAGGATGCTGATGTCGTCGGTCTGAGCAGTCTTTCGGGAGTCCATAACTATTTCTTTCCAAAGGTGGTCGAACTGCTGAAGGAAAAGAAACTTGGCAACGTTTTGGTTGTCGGGGGTGGCATCATTCCCTTAGAGGATATCCCCACTCTGAAGAAGTCAGGAATAGCTGAAATCTTCGGACCGGGAACCCCAACGGATACGATTGTCGGTTTCATAAAGGCAAACGTCAAGGCGAAATAACAACAGGTATTGGCCGAGGTTGCCTGTAGCCGAATAGACCCACAATGTACAGGGGAGGCTTCATATTGTCTCCCCTGTACTATTAAAATATAATCAGCCGACTCATTGAGATACCCTTGTGGTTAGAGACGCAACACAGGAATTGACAGATAAATATGGATGATTTTGATTATGTAGCAGAAATCCTCCAGGGATCGCCGTTGGCCATGGCACGTGTGATCACCTGGCTTGAAAATGAAGATGAACGGGCGCGTTCCTGTATGGAAGAAATTTATCCTCACACGGGAAATGCCTATGTTCTGGGGATTACAGGATCTCCCGGGACGGGGAAGAGCACTCTTACCGATGGGGTAACCTGGCATCTGCGCAGCAAAGGGCTTACTGTAGGGATCGTTGCAGTCGACCCTTCAAGTCCTTTCACGGGAGGAGCGCTTCTTGGTGACCGGATCCGGATGACCCGTCATAGTGCGGACCAAGGGGTTTTCATGCGCAGTATGGCAACCCGGGGCTATCTGGGCGGACTGGCCCAGTTTACCCGCGGCGCCGTCAAAGTACTCGACGCAGGAGGGAAGGATTTTGTCATAATCGAGACAGTAGGTGTAGGACAGGACGAGGTGGACGTCATGCGTGTGGCAGATACCACGTGCGTTGTCCTGGTTCCTGGACTGGGTGACGTGATCCAGAGCATGAAGGCCGGCATCATGGAAATTGCAGATATCTACGTAATCAACAAATACGACCAGCCTGGGGCTGATCAGCTCTTCTCCGAGGTGCGGTTTCGTGTCGATCAGGATGCGAGCATAAAGGACCGTGCCTGGGTGCCGCCTGTGATCCCGACTGTAGCTGTGGAAGGTAAGGGCGAGGAGGATCTTCTGGAAGCTATTACGGCGCACCGCGCATATCTGGAACAGAGCGGCAAACTACTGGAGAAGCGTCGCAATCGCGTACACGAGGAGACCCTTCAGATGATTCACCATGAACTCTTTTGCATCATCCGCGAGCGCCTCACGCAAAACAGCAGGATAGAAAAGATGGTGGAAGAGATCATGGACCACAAGCTGAATCCATATAACGTTGTCGAAAAAGTTGTCGACGAGTGGCTCCCCTCATCAAGATTGAAATAGATACTTAAGTGCCTATCATGAGCTATCGCCAGTTTAACGGAGAGACTCACCTGCCTCCAGCTTAATACTTCCGTAAGAAACAAAGCTATCTTCCAGCATGTCAGATTTTTCCACGATGATTTCGTAAAAAGCTCCGTCAGTCGGAGAGGGTTTCTCGTGGGTTGCCATCGTTACTCGGTTTTCATCTCTTTAATTTGCCTTTCTGATAATTTTAATTATGAGGATTAATCATGAAAAGAAGAAGAACTACGAGCAAAGGGGCGAATGTCGTCGATTTCAGCGAATTAATGGACACGAAAAAGATGAACGATATGTGCGGCCTGGATTATGAAGAATTCAAGTCTGCCGTCACCCTGTTGATCTTGAGCATGGTCGAGGAGATGGGGAAAAATAATCGAAAAATTGATGCGTCCTTTGAGGGAATAATGGAACATCTGAAGACCATGAGCCAGGAACTGAATTTTCTTAAACAGGTGCTCTATGCAGAACGCATATTAAATGGCGAACACAGGGATGGTCGTATGACCATAGAGCATAAGAAATCCTTGGCAAAATCCTTCGGCATTGATTTCAATCGGTTCATCAAGCAACTGACGGACACGGGCAAGAGGTCTGAGTGTAAATAGTTGACATGACAGGGGAGATTGCATTTCTCCCATGTTATCGTGATCTTGGAAGAAGATCATAAAAGTATTGACAAACTATAGGGGCCGTGTTAACTCGCACAAGGTTTTTTCCTGCGATTATCTTCTGGTACATCATTGCGCGAGCAATAACATATCTAAAAAAGGAGACAATAAGTGATGTTTACGAAAAAAAAGTTTTTCCAAGCAAGTATCTTAACCGTCCTTTTGATTCTTTTTGCAACCCCTCTTCTTGCAAGCGAAGCGGAGCTAAACATTCCTGAATTAAGTGCGGCACAGAACCATCTCTTGATGATTGGATTTGTGATTTGCTTTGCCGGTATGGGTTTCGGTCTTTACGAATACTTCAACGTCAAGAAACTACCGGCCCACAAATCCATGCTGGATATCTCGGAAATCATTTTTCAGACTTGCAAGACCTATCTTATTCAGCAGGGGAAGCTGCTGCTCGTTCTGGAAGTGTTCATCGGCGCCTGTATCGTTTACTATTTCGGCGTACTTCAGCACGCGGGCCTGAATGGCGTCCTTATTATTCTGGCCTGGTCCATCGTTGGAATACTGGGTTCATATGGGGTCGCCTGGTTCGGTATCCGGATGAATACCCTGGCCAATAGCCGGATGGCTTTCGCTTCCCTGGAAGGTAAGCCGATCAAACTGCTCAATATTCCTCTTACCGCAGGCATGAGCATCGGTGTCCTTTTGGTTTGCGTGGAACTCATCATGATGCTTGTGATTCTGGTCTTTATGCCCCGAGACGTGGCCGGCGCATCCTTCATCGGATTCGCGATTGGCGAGTCCCTGGGCGCGAGCGCGCTTCGTATCTGCGGCGGTATCTTTACGAAGATCGCCGATATCGGTTCTGACCTAATGAAAATCGTCTTCACCATCAAAGAAGACGACCCGAGAAATCCCGGTGTCATCGCCGACTGTACGGGAGACAATGCGGGAGACAGTGTCGGACCGACAGCCGATGGTTTCGAAACCTACGGCGTCACCGGAGTCGCCCTGATCAGTTTCATCGTCCTCGCAGCCTTTCCCCAGTATCAGGCGGAGCTGCTTGTCTGGATATTCGTTATGCGTATTTTGATGATCATCACCTCAATCGGTTCCTACTTCATCAATAAGGTCGTCTCAACTGCAGTCATGGGAGACAAAGAAAAAGTTAACTTCGAAGCTTCTCTGACATCACTCGTCTGGATAACATCTATTATTTCGATTATTGTGACCTTCCTCGTCAGTAAATGGCAGCTCGGTCATTACCCGAATTACCTGTGGTTCAAACTTTCGATAATCATAAGCTGCGGGACCCTCGCGGCGGCGCTGATTCCTGAGCTTGTTAAAGTATTCACGAGCTCGAAATCCGCTCATTGTGCCGAGGTGGTCACGGCAGCGCGAGAAGGCGGACCCTCTCTCGATATCCTTTCCGGCTTTGTCGCCGGTAACTTCAGCGCCTTCTGGATCGGCATTTCCATAGCCGCGCTGATGTTCGGCGCTTACTATACCAGTACATTCGGACTTTCCAACTTTATGGAATATTCGTCAGTCTTCGCGTTCGGTCTTGTGGCGTTCGGTTTTCTCGGAATGGGCCCCGTTACAATAGCGGTCGACAGCTACGGTCCGGTTACAGACAATGCCCAGTCCATTTATGAGTTGTCTTTGATTGAGACCATTCCGAACGTTGAAAAGGAAATTGAAAAAGAGTTCGGATTCAAACCCCGGATGGATGTGGCCAAGCACTACCTGGAAGAGAATGACAGTTGCGGAAACACCTTCAAGGCGACCGCCAAACCGGTTCTCATCGGTACGGCCGTCGTGGGGGCCACGACCATGATTTTCTCCCTGATCCTTCTGCTCAGGAAGGCCCTCGGAATCCAGCCGGAAATGATCTTAAACATGCTTAATCCTTACACCCTGCTTGGGTTCCTCTGCGGTGGATCCGTTATTTACTGGTTTACTGGTGCATCGACCCAGGCTGTCACCACCGGCGCATACAGGGCCGTCCAGTATATCAAGCAGAACATCAATCTTGACGACGAAGCCAGTCTGAGCGCCTCCACCGACAATTCAAAAGAGGTCGTGAAGATCTGCACGCAGTATGCGCAGAAGGGAATGTTCAACATATTTATCGCCATTTTCTCTTTCGCCCTGGCCTTCGCGTTTTTCTCCGCTCCGGTTCACGGACCCGAGCCCGCATCCTTCTTCATCAGCTACCTGATCTCGATTGCGGTATTCGGTCTCTTCCAGGCGCTTTTCATGGCCAATGCAGGCGGATGCTGGGACAACGCCAAGAAGGTCGTTGAAGTTGATCTGAAAGAAAGAGGAACACCTTTGCATCAGGCAGCAGTTATCGGTGATACCGTCGGCGATCCCTTTAAGGATACCTCTTCGGTCGCTTTGAACCCGATCATCAAATTCACAACACTGTTCGGCCTTCTGGCAATGGAAATGGCCATCGCCCCGGGGATGAGAGAAAGCGCCGGCATCGTAGGCGTCGTATTCTTTCTCATTGCTGTGGTCTTCGTCTGGAGATCTTTCTATGCAATGCGGATTCCGGTCGATAAATTCGATAAATAAAGGGAATTGCTACTGCTGAAAAGAAAAAGGCTGAATCAGAATATTTAACGTTATCTCTTGAAAGGGGGCCATGCCGGCCCCCTTTCTTGTTCTGACTCGCTGTTTATCTTTCCTTCGCGGCAAACTCAACAACCTTTCTGTCAGCCTCTTCACTTTGACTTTGACCTGCATCATCCATTTCGGACATGCCGTTAAATATTGCGCCCTTCATCATGGAGAGGCGCGTCGCGACCATTTCACCGGAGATATGCGCCGTTGCCTTGACTTCGATACTATCTTTTGCCTTCACTTGGCCTTCGACCTTGCCGGCTACAGAGATATTGTTAACCGAGATATTGCCTTTGACATATGATCTCTCGCCAAGGATAGCTTTATTGCCGTACAGATTGCCTATGATAGTGCCTTCGATGAGGATCGTTCCCGCAGATTCGACGTCTCCCGTGACTCGCGAATTTTTCCCGACAACGAGATCAATCTTATCCGACTTCCTGCTGTTAAACATCAGGAGCTTTCCTTTGCGTAGGAGTTTGGATTTTGACTCTTGCCCCTCTGCCAGACTTCATAATGAACGTGGTTTCCTGTAGCTGAACCGGTGGAACCCACATATCCAATGACCTCTCCCCGCTTGACCTTCTGGCCTGCCTGCGCTGCGTTATTGCGGTTGTGCGCATAGTAGGTCGAAAAATGGTGGCCATGGGCGATCACAACTATATTGCCGCCGCCTGCGTGATAACCGGAAAAGACGACAACCCCGTCCGCTGTAGCCACGACAGGGGTGCCCGCATCAGCGGAAATATCGACGCCCCGGTGAAACTCAGAATGTTGCGAAATCGGATTGATTCTGCTGCCATAAGGAGAAGAGACAATCCCCTGAACCGGAAAGCCCCTGGGGCTGGCGAGATAAAGATTTTTCTGGGAACGCAGATAGTCCTTTATAGCGCTGACGGTATTAATGGAAGTATCGATCTGCTCCTGAATCTGACTGATGTCGAACGACCCGATGTCCGATGTGTCAACCTTTTCCAGGATCTTTTCTTTGGAACCGTGGGATAGCAACCGGTGTAGTTCATTCTCTGCCTTTTTCAAAGACAACAGTGTGGCATTGAAATCGTAGACTTTTCTTGAATATTCAAGGATCTGCCTTTCCATGCCTTGGTATCTTACGGCATCGGGAACCATGGACAAGAGGTAAATGGCACCCACGAGACTGCAAATAACAGACACAAAAAGACCGATGGCCGGAATATTCAAGTTCAATGACCTCCGGGGGTTATCATGGGGGATGAGCATGATGGTGATGGGCGTGAGGGCCCTTTTACAGTATATTTTCAATCTTCGATAGTCCGGCATGAAGACCCTTTCTGCAAGGACGACATGGTGCGTGAGATTTTTTGTGCGAGATTTTTATGAATGACAATTTGGATGCAATCTACCTTAGGATCAAATAAAAAAATGTGACGGCAGGCACAAAACCTTTCTTGCTGACAAATTGTTTTTAGCGAATAACGACAAAAAGGTCGTAACGTTTATATAAGGTGATAATTATTGCATAAAATCGGGTGTTCACTCTCGGTCGTTATTTGTCAGTATCTCAAAAAATTTTCACTATGATCAATTAATGGATGCCATGAGAGATTTCGTCGGAAACGGAGTGAAGGAAGAAATCTTTATCGATTTGTTTTCCTGGTGAATGTCAGCAGAATACCGGAGAGGAGGGTATAGGCGATGGCGATTGTATAATGCGCATTTGATGCAACTGTCCAAGGCAAGTAGACTTCACCAGTGGGCAACACTGAGTGAATTATGCCGAAGAGGGTAAAGACGGCACAGGCAAAGGTACAAAGGACGGCGAGCCGCGGTTTGCGGTCGATGAGAAAGGCCAGCATGCTGCCCCAGAGGAGAGCCGTGAGGATAAAGCCATTGCTCAGCACGGTGAGGCTCTGATACATGATTTGTAAACGCATGGGGAGCTTGTCGGCAGTGATGGCCATGGCGCCCAGAAACTGGCCGAGGATAATGATCACGAGATTGGCAATGACCGGCATGAAACTCAGGCTCACAGCCGGGGAATGCGATTCGGGCGCCTCTTTGTAGGCTTGATGGACGATCTCAAAACCGATGAAGATAAAGATCGGTGCCAGTACGGCTCGGGGGATGATACCCACGATGAGTGATAAGAGACCGATTACAGAACCGATACCGATCGCAACAGCCGTCAGGAGCGTATACCAGTGGGTAGCGCCCATTTTTTTGTATGCCGGATGTCCGATATATGGCGTGGTCTGAGCCACACCGCCGAAGAAGGAGGCGATCAAAGAGGTGAAAGCCTCGGTAAGCAGTATATCGCGCATTCGGTAATCGTCGCCCGCGAGTCGGGCGCTCTCGGTATTGTTAATGCCGCCGATGATTGTCATAATGCCGAAGGGTATGGCGATGGGAAGATACTGGATACTCTGCGGCATAGTCTTAAGGAACTCGAAAGAAAAAACGGGGAGACACAGGGACATCTCAAAAGATGGTTCCTTGAACTCCGGGATATAACCGGTGTATCCCAGGATAAAATGGATGGCCGTGCCTAAGAGTACGGCCATCAATACGCCGGGAATGCGTCCGGGGAACTTCATATTTCCCAGGAGGACGGCAAATATAATTCCCATAGCCACGACACCGACAACCACCTCGTTGAAGATTTCGATGAGGGGCAGAAAACCGAGAAGCAGAAGTCCGACCCCGGCGATAGATCCCAGGAGCCCGGCCGTCGGTATGACGCGCTGGACCCAGGCGCCGCAAAATGAGGTGATGACTTTGACTACGCCAATTACGAAGAGGGTAGCCATGCCGATCTGCCAGGTGAGTGTTGCGTCACGTGTGACAATATAAGCAGGGCCGAGAACGGCATAAGCGAGTCCAATGGATGAAGGCGTATCGAGACCGAGCGGCATGGCAGTGACATCTCTGCGGCCTGTCTTCTTTTGCAGCCGGATGGCGAGGTAAGAATAGACGATGTCGCCGAAAAAGACCCCTACAGCCGTGCCGGGGATCATGCGTGTCAGGATGATGTCTGCGGGATAATTGAACGTGAATATGAGGATAGAGCTCATAAAGATGAGGACACCGAGGTTGTCGAGAAAAAGAGCTAGGAATGCGGTCGTCTCTCCCCAAAACCTGTTCTGCTGGAATGCACTCCCTGCCTTCACCTTGACATTTCACCCCACATCAGATTCGGTCTTTATGGCGCCGTAAGACCATTCATCATATGAGCCGGTTTTCGCTCACATTTTCGGCAGCCTCCGAAACATTTTAGTGAATCGCATCATCTCGGCCATATCGGACATGCGGATTTTTCCTGTCATGAACGCCCATTCCGGTTTCATCTTGCCCAATTCAATGTCACGGTAGATTTTGTCCACAACACTTACGGTACACTTTGCCTCACCCTTGAATCCTGCCTCAACGCTGCATTTGCCGTTCGAGATGTTTACCGTGAATTTCCCGCCGTCTGTTCCGGAGATGTCAAAATGAAATACCGTTTCCCAGTCGCCGACATTTTCAGGAAGAAATCGTTCGGGCAGTGTCTGAAGGATTTCAGCTGCTGTCTTCGGCGAGTGCACGACTATTTCTTCTTTAACCGGTTCGGCTTCCTTCGTATCTGCTTTTTGGCCTTTTCCCAGTTTTTCGGAAACGGGCTGGTAACCAGCCTGATCGATCATGATGCGGGATATGATCTCCCTCATGATCTCGGAGGTGCCGCCAACGATCGTTCCTACCCTCGCATCGCGGTACATCCTGGATATCGGGTATTCATCCATGTAGCCATAGCCGCCGTAGAACTGGAGACATACGTCGGCGGTTTTTTTGGCAAGCTCGCTTGTGAGCAGTTTGGCCATGGAGGAAAAATGGACAGCAGTCTCGCCCTGACTGTGAAGCCATGCCGTGTAATACGTGAGCTGCCGGGCCGCTTCCAGTTCCGTCTGCAAGTCCGCAAGCGTATGACGTATTGCCTGGAACTTAGCCAGGGGACGGTCGAAGGCATGTCTCTCCTGGATATACGCCAGGGTCGAATCCAGCCCGAGAAATGCGCCGCTGATGGAACCAATGGCGCTGACCAGGCGCTCCAACTGGAAGCATTCCATGATGTAATAGAAAGCCTTATTTTCTTCGCCTATCAGGTTTGTCACCGGTACGCGGACGTCTTCGAAGGTAAGCTCCCCTGTGTCGGAACAGTGCCAGCCGATCTTGTGGAGTTGCTTTGAGGAAAATCCTGGGGCGTCACGATCCACGAGGACCAGGCTGATCCCTCCTGCCCCGGCTTCAGCGTCTGTTTTTGCTGCCACCAAGATGAAATCTCCAAAGACGCCGTTCGTGATGAATGTCTTTGATCCGTTGATTACGTAATGGTCATCTTGTCTGACGGCTCTGGTCTTGATGGCCGCCACATCCGAGCCGGTGTTCGGTTCCGTGATAGCCAGTGCCCCTATTTTTTTTCCTGTGATGGCAGGGACCAGATATTTCTGTTTCAACTCTTCGCTTCCGAAGCGGTGTATGTATTCAGTCGCCATATATGCATGAACGCTGACAGCTGCTGCGAAGCCTCCCATGGTGGAGCGAGGCAGTTCTTCGAGCAGGACAACGGAATAAAAGAAGTCTGCCCCGGTTCCGCCATACTTTTCAGGATAATTGATGCCGAAAAAACCCAGATTTCCCATCCTATTCCAGATGGCGCGGGGAATGGCCCGATTCTTCTCCCATTCCTCTGCATGCGGGGTGACCTCTCTTTCCACGAATTGCCGCACCATACGCCTGAATATTTCGTGATCCGCCGTGAAATATAGCGATTTCATATATGCTCCTTTTTCATTTCCTCGGCGCGTTGCACCGTCATCCTTCTTTATACATGCTGTCGAGAAGGTCTTTATACTTATCTTCAATGACCCTTTTCTTCAGCTTCATGGTCGGGGTCATTTCACCGCCTTCGATGGAGAAGGGCGCGGGGAGTATGCGGTAATACTTGACCTGCATGTAGCGGGGGAGATGTTCATTTGCCACGTCCACCTCTCTCTGAATTCTTTCGACGACCTGCGGGTGATTAACTAATTCCTGCCAGGAAGGGACTTTTATCCCTTTATGTTCGGCCATTGCCTGCACGGCATTTTGATCCAACACAAGGAGCGCCGTCAGGTAATTCCGACGGTCGCCGTGGACATAGGCCATCTCGATATACCTGCCGCTTGAGAGGAGATGTACGATGGGAGCCGATGCGATATTCTTTCCGCCTGAAGTGATGATGAGCTCCTTTTTTCGATCCGTAATGGTTATGCGCCCCTCTTCATCCATTTCTCCGATGTCGCCAGTCCGGTAAAACCCATCGGGCGTGAAGGTGGCTTTTGTTTCCTCCGGGTTCCGCCAGTATTCCTTGAAGATATTGGGACCCTTCACTTCCAGCTCACCGTCCTCGGCAACACGCACCTCGACGCGGGGCAAGGGCTTGCCCACCGTGCCGAAGCGGTAGTCATGGGGACTGTTAAGAGTGGAAGGGGTCGTCGCTTCGGTGGCGCCCCATCCTTCAAGGATCAGGATATCCATGGCATCGAAGAACTCCGCAACCTCTTTGCTGAGAGGCGCTCCGCCAGAGACGGAGAATATCAACTCGCCGCCGAAGATGCCTTTCACTTTCTTGAAGAGGAGTGCATCGGCCAGGCGATGAAGAATATTTACGTGCCAGGGAAGAGGCTCTCCCAGCATTCTGAGATGCCCTGCTTTCTTTCCCACACCGAGGGCCCAAGAAAAGATTGCCTTTCTTACGGGAGAGGCGGAGCGCACGCCTTGCATTATCTTTGCATGAATCTTCTCAAAGACGCGGGGGACGGCGATAAAGTAATTCGGTTTGACCTCGCGGAAATTTTCGACGATCTTATCCAGGCTTTCAGCATAGCAGATACAGCCGCCCGTATAGAGAATGAGGTAATATCCGCCGAAGCGCTCCATGGCATGGGCGAGGGGGAGGAAACTGATGTTCCGTTTGAGTCTGCTTATATCCCCTACGTGCGCGATCAGCATTTCAAGTGTCTTGACGTAGTTGTTATGTGTAAGGACGACTCCCTTCGGGTTCCCCGTCGTCCCGCTCGTGTAGATGATGCACATTGCGTCCTCGCCGTTGATCTTTTCGGATAGTTCGTTGATTCTGAGAACCGCCTCGGGAGAAGGCGCCTCCTGCAGGAGAACCGAAAAGGGAAAAACCCAGGAGGGATCGATTGCGGCAAATGGTTCGGAGAAGACAAAGACGCCTTTCACGCTCGGGATGTGTGCCCTGACGGCGAGGATCTTTTGGAGCTGGGCTTCATCCTCTACAAACAAGAAGGATGCCTCCAGGTCCTGGATAATAAAGGCGGCCTCCTCGGGAAGGGAAGAGGAGTAAATGGCGGAGTTGATGGCGCCGGCCAAAAGCGCGCCGGCATCGGCCTCGGCCCATTCCATCCGGTTTTGTGAAAAGATGGCTATCCGATCGCCGTGCTGGAGACCTCTTTTCATCAAGGCGGAAGCGACGCGGAAGCAGATATCGTGCAATTCGCCGTATGATATCGTCTCATAGCCCCCGGCGGATTTGAACATTAACGCCGGGTCTTTTTCATAACGCGGAAAATTCTTCAAGAGAACCTGATTAAAATTCTTGAATGTTGTCATAAGACCTTTCATGTTTCTTATGTAGTGTAGGACTTCAGTCCTGCTGAAATAGCGCACCTGAAGGTACGCACTACGTATAGAACCTCTGATTCTTCGCATTGCGCTCGCGGAGAATAGAGGCCGGCATAAATCGCCCTCCGCAGCGCTTTTCCAGTTCCTCCATAAGGGAAAGAATCCTGGGGAGACCGAGGCTGTCCATGTAGCGGAAGGGGCCCCCGAGAAAGGGGGGGAAGCCCAGGCCGAAAACGGCGCCGATATCGCCGTCCCGCGGCGATTCCAAGATGCCTTCCTGGAGGCAGAGGGCCGCCTCGTTTATCATGGCGAGAGAAAGCCTGTTCTGGATTTCCTGATTATCAAACTTCTTTCGCTTGCGTCCACCTAAGAGTTCATAGATCTCTTCGTTGACGACTTTCTTTGCTTTCCCTGATCGATCGCCGTAGAGATAGAAGCCCCGGTTGTTTTTCCGGCCCTTGTAACCGGCCTGAAGGAGCCTCTCCATGGCCGTATTCGGCTGGGCGCCCCGGAGAGCGAAAAGGGGGCCCAGGACTTTCGAGACATGGGCTCCCACGTCAATCCCGACCTCGTCCAGGAGGGCAATAGGTCCCACCGGATAGCCGAATTGGCGCATGGCAACATCGATTTCCTTGATGTCTCCCCCTTCGTTAAGAACTTCCAACGCCTCGTTCAATAGAGGCGCGAGGATGCGGGTTGTATAGAAACCGGGGCCGTCGTTGACCATGATGACTGTTTTGCCCTGTCTGATGCCGACATCGAGCGCCGTTGCTCTCACCCAGTCCGCAGTCTCCTCTGTCACGATGATTTCGAGAAGCGGCATCTTGGGAACGGGTGAGAAGTAATGCATCCCGATGACCCGTTCCGGGCGTCGTGCTCCCACAGCGATGTCCCCGATGGGAATAGACGACGTATTGCTGGCGAAGATGGTATCCTCCTTCATAAGCGGCTCTGTTTCCGCGAGGACTTTTCTTTTCAGCTCCAAGTCTTCGAATACGGCCTCAATGATCAGGTCTGCCTTTTCAAAGCCCCGCCAGTCCGTCGTCCCTGTGATGCGGCTGAATGTCACGTCCCGCTGAAAAGGAGACAGGGCCTTCTTCTTCACCTTTGCCTCCAGGTCCTGCCAGATTGCCTTCTCTCCCTGTCCGACGGCGTCATAGCTTACGTCCCTGAGAAGAACCTCCAGGCCGTTTGCAGCGCTAACATTGGCTATCCCTGATCCCATGAGTCCCGCCCCCAGAACGCCGATCGTCCGGACGGGACGCACGCGATCCTTGAGGGGATTTTTTTTCATGGCGGTCATGCTGAGGAATATCTGTATCAGCTCGCGGGACTCCCGGCTCACAACCAGCTCGCCGAACTTCTTTGTCTCCGCTTCCATCCCTGCTGCCGGACCTTTTTCCATTCCCGCTTTTACGCATTCAATGATCTTCACGGGCGCCGGGTAATTTCCCCATGTCTGTTTCTGCACCATTTCAGTTGCCTTCTTGTAGACAAGGTTGCGGGTGAAGGGAGTGCTCTCCAATAGTTCCGCCAGAAGGGGTTGCCTTTTTTTGCGTTTCAGAGGATGATCGGCAAGTTCGAGCGCGGCTTTCTTCGCTGCTTCGAGAAGTCCATAAGAATGGATTATATCATCCACGAGTCCCATTTTCTTCGCCTGACGGGGATAGATATTTTTTCCCGTGAGCATCATGTCGAGAGCTGCCTGAAGTCCAACAAGACGGGGAAGCCGCTGTGTGCCGCCGCCCCCCGGGAGGAGCCCCAGCTTAACTTCCGGCAGAGCGAGAACCGTTTTCGAATCATCACTGGCAATGCGGTAATGGCAAGCGAGGGCTACCTCCAGACCGCCCCCCAGGGTCGCCCCGTGGATAGCAGCCACAACGGGTTTGGGAAAAGCAGCCATACGGTTGAGGAGCGCGTGCCCCTGGCGGCTCAGGAACTCTCCTTCCTCCGGACTTTTCATGTCCCTGAATTTTTCGATGTCTGCGCCTGCTATAAAATTATCCGGCTTCCTGCTGATCAACACGATCGCTCTCACCGTATCATCGCCTTCGAGGCCGTCAAGGATCGTCTTGAATTTATCGACAAGATCGATGGAGATCTTATTGACCCTCTCGCCCGGCTGATCCATCCAGACGATTGCCACGCCGTTTTCTTTTTCGATCTCTGCGTAGGACATTGCGGTCTCCGTATACTTTATTTCTTTCGTTCCAGGATAATTGCGTTACCCGTCGCCCCTGCGGCGCAGGAAGCGACAAGTGCGAAGGTACCGTCTTCCCGAATAAGGCGATTGGCTGCCGTTGTGACGAGCCTCGCTCCCGTAGCCCCGAAAGGATGCCCCAGGGAAAGCGAACCGCCCAAGGTGTTGAATTTCTCCAGAGGGACTTCCCCGACTCTTTCGGATCTCCCAAGTTTCTCCCGGGCAAATTTGTCCGATGCAAGGCACTTCAGATTAGCCAGGATCTGCCCCGCAAAGGCTTCGTGAAATTCAAAGACGTCCATATCCTGAAGTTTAAGACCGGCCATTTCGAGGCATTTGGGCGTTGCATAGGCGGGCCCCAGGAGAAGTTCCTCAAAGGGATCCTGAGCCGTGTAGGCATAGGCTCGTACCCACGCCTTAGGTGTATAGCCGAGCGATACGGCGACTTCCTCGGCCATGAGGAGACAGGCAGCAGCCCCATCCGTGAGGAAAGAGGCATTTCCGGCCGTCACTGTCCCGTATTTCTTTACGAAGGCCGGCTTCAGGCTGCCCATCTTTTCCAGAGAGGTGTTGCCTCGGAAGCCGTTGTCTTTATCTATAGGCTTAAAGTCAGGGGGCACAAGGACGGTTTCTATCTCGCCCTCCAAGGTGCCTGCGGCCGTCGCCCGCGCAGCCGCCAGATGGGAACGGACGGCATAACGATCCTGCTCTTCCCTCCCGACATGGAGACGCCCAGCCAGGCGGTCACAATCTTCTCCCATCGTCCGCCCCGTGGAAAATTCGGCAATGGCGGGGATTTCCGGAAGCAGGTCTCTGATGCCTATGCCCTTCGGGAATTCCAGATAGTCCTTGAGCCCCTTATATTTCTGGGCCTCCATGAGTTTCTTTCTCATAGGCTTCCTGTAACAGATGGGGATATCCGACAGGCTCTCCGTTCCCCCGGCAATCACTATGTCGGCTTGGCCTGTTTGAATCAGGTCAACGCCGGTTGTTATCGCCAGATTGGCTGATATGCAGGCCATGGTAACGGTAAATGCAGGAATGCTTACGGGAAGGCCGGCGCCGAGTGCCGCCTCACGTGCTACGTTTGTCGTTGCAAGATTGGCAATGACCGCTCCCATAATGACGCGATTGATTTTTTCGGGTTCGACCTGTGTTCGTTTAACAAGGGCGGCAATGGCGAGTCTTGCCAGGTCGTAGGACATAAGGTCTTTGTAGCCGGTCCCCGCCCGGAGGAATGGGATACGGCACCCGTCAATGAGGACAGCCTTCCGGCCATGGTCGAGAGAGGCGTTCATTTCTTTTTCTCCGTGATTCTATCTGAATGAAAAATTTCTTCTCCGCTAAAATGGAACTCCTGCCGAGATTAATGAACAGAGTGACCTGCTGCAAGGTTTTTACCATATTCCAAATCAGAGTTCTACGGTTTTGATTATTGCTGATGATGAAAGATGAGACGGGTAGGAGAAAGCTTGCATTCAGAAGAAGCAGTGGATATATTTGCCGCACCTTTCGGTGGGGAACATCGAGGCTAATGTCTTAAGAGTATTTTTTGATCTGCTATAATAGAAATTTATCTCTATCTGGGCATAGTCGCCCTTTGCGCAGGATTCATACAGGGACTTTCAGGGTTTGGTTCGGTGCTTTTGTCCCTGCCGCTACTGGCGCTTTTTCTGGATGTAAAGACCGCCATTCCGGTGGTGGCGCTCTTTGGCGTGGCCCTCACTATATTCCTCCTGGTGCAACTAAGACAACACTGGGATTGGAAAAAGGTGTACCCCCTCTGTCTGGGTTCTATACCGGGCGCTCCGCTGGGGGTGTGGTTTCTTACCCGGACAGAGACGCAATTGATCCAGTGGACAGTCGGCGCTGTCCTTATCGCGTACGCTCTATATAGCCTCCTTCTGAAACCCGCTATCCGTTTTACTGCTCCGGTATGGGCATATCTCTTCGGCTTCGCAGCGGGATGCCTGGGCGGCGCCATCAGCGCTTCTGGTCCACCTGTCATTGTCTATACGTCATTGCAACCCTGGAATAAGGATCAGATCAAGGTTACCCTTCAGGGATTCTTTGTCATCTCCGGCATCGTGGTAGTTCTCTTCCAGGCCATAGGCGGGCTCGTTACAGGCAGGGTTCTTTGGTACTTCCTCGCAGCGCTTCCTATCTTGCTCTTTGGGACCTGGGCGGGATCATTTCTCTATGGACGAATCAAAGAAGAAACATACAGGAGCATCCTGCTCATCTTTATGGGGCTACTGGGGCTATTGATGCTCCTAAAATAGCATCTTCGCATAGAGGCCATTTCGCCATCTATCCTTATAAGAACAGATCAGCCGAACAGCATCGCCATAATAGACGCGGCTAGCGTGATAACGATGGATATGACGAAAGCCGTTTTAATGACTTGGCTCTCAATCCCCAGAGCGTCTATGGTGGCTGCCGCATTCTGCAGCTTTGCCGGAGAGATAACACTGGCCAGCCCCCCTCCTATGGCCGTTACCGCTGTGACGATCAGCGCGTCCACATTGAGAAGCTTCGAAGTTAGGAGATGATATTTTGTGAACATGGCAATCGTCGAGGCCTCGCTCCCGCTCAAGAAACCTCCGAAGAGCCCGAGATAGCCGCTAATGAAGGGATACAGGGTCCCGAAGGCCATGGCCGAACCCTGTGACAGCACCCAGATCATATTGGACGCAGGTTCCACGATCTTCCAGACGGCCCCCAGATTCTGCGTGCCCGAATTGTTCATCACAAAGGCTATGGCGAAAAAGATGGCCGCCGAATAGGTCGGTCTCGGCGCACGCTTTACCCATTTCAACAGAGTCTCTTTTACCGACTTCCCGCTGGGCCTTATGAAGATGGCCGACACGATCGTGCTCACGAGGACCCACGTATATGCATTCCAGAGCATCCGCGTCCTGATCGATTGACCGGGGATAAGGGAGACGGCCATGCTTATCTTCTTGTAAAGGAGATCGAACGAGGGTGTATAGAAGTTGATGGCGAACGAGGCGGCAATCAGGATAATCCAAGGTGAAAGCGCCCTTATGAGGGACATGCCTCTTTCAACTTTCAGGTCTTCCTCAGTTAGATGCGTTCTGTCGATTATCGGTTTGCCCAGGAGCTTCAGATAAAGAAGCATGACGACCATCGTTGAGAAACCGGCCATGACACCGGTAAGCACTACGCCACCTTCGAGGAAGGGGATGTAGCTTACTGCAACGGCGACGCCGCCGTTTGTGAGACCCGCGATGAGACAGGGTATGAAGCCTTTCCGAACGAGCGCCCAGCGCCCGACGATCCAGAGCATTCCGAAACCGATCAGCGTGGAAATGACAGGAAGAAATTTGGCAAACACACGGGCCGACTGGACGAGGGGCGTACCAGTCATGTCCGAATAAACAACAAGAGGAGCGCCGAGGAGCGCAAACGTGCAGAGGGCGTCAAATCCGATTGCCGGGAGCGCTACGGCGACAAATGCAGAGTATCCAAGCGCGACCAGGATGGGGGGAAGTATGGATACGGGAGTCGCGCCGACGGATACAAGCAGTGTACCGGCTCCCACATTGATGAGCATGATCTGTACGACCCTGTCTCCCGAGCCAAACGTCTTTACAAAGACGGCTACGCGTTGCAGGGCGCCAGTTGCCTCCATGTAACTTATCTGCAGGATCGATGTCGCAACCATCAAAGACACAGGGAATGAGGCGATCATGCCGGCGACGGATGAGCGGAGACCCACTTCTAGAGAGGTATTAAAGAAAAAATATGCGATGGCTGCTGTCAGAAGCCAGCCAATGGTGCCGCTTGAATCGGCGGCAAAATGTTTTCTCACCATTAAAAATACAATGACAAGAATTGGAAGCAGCGTCAGGGCAACGGATAAAAGCATCAGGTCCTCCTGTCCTTTTAGTCTGGCATTCTAAAAAAAGCCGTGAACAAAATTGTCTCTGCCCAAGGCCTCTCTTTTCTCCCCGGATGGAAACAAATCCAAGTCTGCAATGGTAATAAGCGCGGTCAGGGACGGTTCAATCTATCAAGCACCTTGTAGAGGGCCTGTGTGCCTTCCGTCTCCAGCCCCTCCGCCATAGCGGCGGTGTAGAATTGGTTTGCCAGGGCCAGACCGGGAAGAGACAGTTTCATCCTCCGTGCCTCGAGCAGGGCGATGCCCATATCCTTTACAAAATGTCGGATGTAAAAGCCAGGGGCGAAGTCGCCCTTCACGATCCTCCGCCCGAGCTGATTGAGAGACCAGGAGGAGGCCGCTCCCCTGCCGATGATGTCGATGACAGCGTCGAGGTCCAATCCAGCCCTGCGGGCATAGAGGAGGGACTCCACGACGCCGACCATGTTGGCGGCAATAGCGATCTGGTTGCTCATCTTGGTGTGCTGGCCCATGCCCGGACCGCCCATGTAGGCTATGGTCTTTCCCATCAATTCAAAGACAGGGAGTACCCGCTTAAAGGCTTCCTCATCCCCGCCTACCATGATTGCCATCGTGCCCTCACGTGCGCCAATATCGCCCCCGGAGACAGGGGCATCGAGAGACGCGACAGACTTGCCTTTCGCCTCTTCATAAATCCGGAGGGCCAGGGACGGCTCGGACGTGGTCATATCGACGATAAGGGATCCCGGACGGCTCCGCTCCAGTACCCCTCCTTTTCCCAGGATCACCTGCTCCACGTCCGGCGGTTCGCCGACCATGGTGAATGTTACGTCGCTTGCTGCCGCCACATCTCCGGGAGTGGCGAGCCAGTTGGCGCCCTGGCTGCAAAGTTCTCCCGCCTTCTCTTTTGTCCGGTTATACACGGAAAGCGGATACCCCTTTTTCAGGATGTGCACGCACATGGATTTGCCCATGACACCTGTGCCGATCCAGCCGATCTTCTTCATCACTCACTCCTTTGTGCCGTCGTTTATTTTCATTTGTTATTATAATTAATTTGTCGGAAATTTCATCAGATAAAAACAATTTGACGAAGTTTACCGGTTATCGTAAAGGTAATGGACTTTCCACATCAATCGTTTTCTGTCAACGTTCCTCGAAGGGTTTCATGTCTATGAGAAATGATCTCAGTCATAGGAAAGCGGCAGATATCTTTCATGCTGTATTGAAGGCGATTGACCCCTATGGGCTCATCAAAGAACATATCGAAGAGATCTGCGCCATCTACCGCGCGGGAAACTACGAAAAACTTTACCTCATCAGTTTTGGCAAGGCTGCCTATCCGATGACAAAGGCAGTATCTGATTTTGCGGATGATCTTCTGACGAAAGGCATCATGATCACCAAGTATGGCCATGTGCAGAAGGGAGGAGTCTCCCGTAAGATCGAAGTATTCGAGGCGGCGCATCCCGTTCCGGACCTTCAGGGTGTCCTGGCGACGGAACGGGTCATAGACCTTCTCGAAAAAGCGGACAGCGCGGCACTAGTCGTTTGTCTGATCTCCGGCGGAGGCTCTGCCTTGCTGGTTGCACCCCACAAGGACATTTGCTTAGCCGAAAAGCAGCAGATCACGCAGTTGCTTCTTAAGGCCGGCGCTAATATACAGGAACTGAATACCGTAAGGAAGCATCTCTCGCGGATCAAGGGTGGGAGGCTCGCCGAAATCGCCTATCCTGCGGGAATTCTTTCTTTGATTCTCTCGGATGTCATAGGCGACCCGCTGGATGTGATCGCCTCCGGTCCGACAGCACCCGATCAGACGACCTTCCAGGATGCCCTGACGGTCATCAAGCGTTATGGCTTGGGAGACAAGATTCCTGAAAAAGCCCGCCTCATCTTGATCCGCGGCGCCGCAGGGGAAATACCTGAGACGCCGAAAGAAGGGAATCCTGTTCTTGCGCGGGTGCAAAACGTTATTGTAGGAAGCAACAAGAAAGCGATTGAAACGGCAAAAAGAGAAGCCGAAGGCCAGGGGTATCAGACATCGGTCATCTCCGCGGATCTGCAGGGTGAGGCGAGGGACGCCGCCACCTGGCTTGCCCGCAGGGCAATCGAAGTGCGTCGGGGATTAGCCGGAGGGTCTCAGGGAAAGATCTGTCTCGTCTCAGGTGGGGAAACAACCGTGACTGTTCAGGGAAACGGCTTGGGTGGAAGAAATACAGAACTGGCCCTCGCCTTTGCACAGGAGATTAAAGGCATGAAGGGAATAACGCTTCTTTCCGCGGGCACGGACGGCACTGACGGCCCCACAGACGCTGCGGGCGCCATTGTCGACGGTGGCACCATTGAGAGAGCAGAGGCTGCCGGCATCACGCCCGGGGATTACTTGAAGAATAACGACTCCTATCATTTCTTCAAGGCTGCAGGAGGCCTTTTTATCACGGGTCCCACAGGCACCAATGTGATGGACCTGCAAATCATCTTGCTCTACTGAATCTTCTGTCCTTCAAGGATACGCTATATCACGCAGCTCTATGGCGGCTGACGCGACAGCCAGATGATCTCCCTCCATGAGTTGCCTGGCCGCACGCTATTTTGCTTCTTGCTGCATGGCCCGCATAAAGCCTCACGCTAATCTTGATGTCTCTGATCTACTGCATCCTATATGTAGCTTTGGTAAGTCGGCTTGTACATCTGTGATTTGATGTAGGCCGGAAGATCGGCAGGTCTTTTTTTATGTGCAAGGCCATCCTTATAGGCGACTTCCGCCACTGCTGTAGCTATGACGACGGAAACCTCTTGAATCCTTTTCAACGCCGGATAGATGCGGCCTTGTTCCAGATCGCTCGGGAGAACCTGGCCGGCCAGGGACTTCGCCGCCGTTAAGAACATCTGATCGGTTACATGCCTTGCTTCGCAGGCGATGACGCCAAGACCGACTCCGGGGAAGATATAGACGTTATTCCCCTGGCCCGGCATGAAGGTCTGACCGTTAAAACTGAACGGTGGGAACGGACTCCCGCTGGCAAAAACGGCACGGCCATTGGACCAGGTGTAAGCTTCTTCCGCAGTGCATTCGGCTTTCGAGGTCGGGTTTGAGAGTGCGAAGATGACGGGGCGCTCGTTGAGCTCTGCCATCGATTCCACTGCCGCTTGCGCGAAGCCTTTGCCCACGCCCGATACGCCGATTAGAGCGGTAGGTTTAAGTGCTTGGATTGCCGTCATCAGGTCCGGGCAGGATGGATAATCATGCGCGTAAGGAAGCTTGTGCTCGGCGAGTCCTTTGCGGCTCTTTATCACCAGCCCCTTTGAATCCATGAACAAGCATCGTTTGCGGGCTTCTTCAATCGTCATGCCTGCGTCGATCAGCGCGGAAACGATGAGATCGCCAATGCCGATACCGGCCTCACCCGCGCCGAGGAAGAGGAATGTCTGATCCGTGAGTTGACCCTTGGTGATGCGCAGAGCGGAATAGACTCCTGCTAGCGTCATAGCAGCGGTTCCCTGGATGTCATCATCGAAGATGCAGGTGCGGTTCTTGTATTCGTGGAGAAGACGGAAGGCATTGATATTTGCGAAATCCTCGAGTTGGATCAGCGCTTTCGGGAACACTTTCTGTACGGCTCTAATGAATTCTGCAAAGAATTTATCATAGTCCTTGCCGCGAACGCGCTTTTGGAAAATGCCTGTGTAGAGTGGATCATTCAGCAGTGTTTCGTTTTCCGTGCCGACATCGAGTAACACCGGCAAAGTATACGCAGGATGAATGCCGGCGCCGGCAGTATAGAGAGAAAGCTTGCCAATCGGTATGCCCATGCCGAACGCACCTAGGTCGCCAAGACCAAGGATGCGTTCGCCGTCTGTCACAACGATGACGCGCACGTCCTTATAGGGCCAGTTCTTCAGGATCTCTGCAATTCTGCCTTTATCATTTATCGAGAGGTAGAGGCCGCGCGGGCGGCGGAACAGATGTCCGAATTCCTGGCAGGCCTTGCCCACCGTGGGCGTATAGATGACGGGCATCATTTCTTCGATGTTGTTCGTCACGACGTGATAGAAAAGCGTCTCGTTTCGATCCTGCAGGCCGATCAACTGGATATATCGTTCCAGATCGTTGGGTTTCTTCCGAAAATTGTCTATAACTCGCTGTGCCTGTTCTTCCTGCGTTTGGACGTGTGGCGGCAGGAGTCCGCGCAGTTTCAATGCATCGCGCTCCGCCTCTGTAAAAGCAGTGCCTTTGTTAAGCATCGGATCATGGAGCAGGGTTACACCCTTGGAGAATTCCGTATAGTTGCCGCTGCAAATGATCAGATCATCGACCTTCTCAAAATATACGCTCTTGGGCACCACTTGAGCGGTCACCGGGTGGTACCATTTATAGTCCACCCAGCCGTTGCCTTCAGTCTTGGCTTTCTTAATGATGGTCTTAATGAAGCTCTTGCCGTCGTAATCCTTGACGTCGCTAAAATCCTCCCCCACAAATTTTTCATTGACACCATGTGCGAGCATGGTTCCTTTGAGACTTAATACATAAATATACCTTTCGTCCTGCACAAATTGTCCCTCGGGGTTTGAATATTCTGCCAAGGCGATTCTCTTGCCGGAAGCCTTATAAAAAGCTACGGCCTTTTCCACCCAGGTCGTTGCGCCCTCTGCCATCCGTCCACTCATATCGTCTCCCTCCTTGCGGCATTCAAATTATCGCTTAATCGCAGAGACATCAAAGTCTACGAATTATCATTGCAGAATTTGAACGGCCGGATAAATGATTTCATGTTGGTAAGGCGTATATCAGAGAAAGGCGGGTATGTAAATATCTGGCAGTTTTGTTTAGATCATTCAATTTTTTTGAAGAGCGAAGGAGTCGAGCAGCATCCCATTCTATATTATTCAAATTGGAATTATCAAGAACCGGGCATGCCGTCCCCTGAATTGACCCTCAAGGCCGTTTTTATCCGTCTTTCGATTTCTTCCTTTGAGAGGACACCCACCATCTTGTTTGTGAGCTTACCATCCCTGAACATGAGTATAGTGGGGACACCCTGGACTGCGTATTGTGAAGACACTGCCGGATTTTCGTCGACGTTAAGCCTGGCGACCGTCAACCGGTCTTTGTACTCTGCGGCGATGTGTTCGATGATAGGATGAAGCATGCGGCAGTATGCGCACCATGGGGCCCACATCATGAGAAGGACAGGCGCCGGAGAGGCAAGAACCTCGCGCGCGAAATCGATGTCACAGACATCGAGGGCCACAATTTTCCTCGTGCTGATGAGAAAGGGGGCATGACAGTGTCCGCAGTGAAGACGATCTTGAGGAGCGCTGTATTTTGCACCACATTTTCTGCAGACGAGAACGGCATTATCTGCGTCCATCGCGTGGGACCCTTTCTGCAAGAAAGCCTCTTCCGACGGGCTTCTGCTTATTATTGAGCAGTGGTGCTGTGTCTTATCTCGCAACCTTGACCGGCCGGGGGGACAGTATCCGGAGAAGGTCATCGGTTGCCATCTCTGCGAGTAGCCCCTTTCTTCCGGCATTAATTAAAATTTTCTTAAAACCGAGGAGCGTCTCTTCAATGTATATGGGAAGCTTCTTTCTTATACCGAAGGGGGAAGTGCCTCCGACCATGTAGCCAGTATGTTTTTGAGCCGTTCCCGGATCACACGAATGGACGGACTTTACTCCCAGAAGCCTGGCCATCTCTTTCGTGGAAACTACCCTGTCTCCATGCATGAGGATGATGAAGGGCTTCTTTTGATCATCTTCCATGACGAGGGTCTTGACAGCCATATGCTCATCCACGCCGAGTTCTCTCGCGGCCACCTCGGTGCCGCCTCTTTCCTCATATTTGTAAGGATGAAGAGTGAAGTTCACCTTTTCATCCTTTAGGACGCGAATGGCGGGCGTTGCCGGGAAATGATCTTTGGTCATCTAATGTGTTGCGCGCTTTTTTCTGCTGTGCATAAGCGCCGGTGTTCTATTTTCGGAACCCTTACCTGCAGGAGCAGATTTCTCCGGTGTCTGCAAATGGATACTCAGAGCTGCCTTCAATTCCCGAATTCTCTTCCTTAATCCGGACTCGGTACGTTTGTGTTCCTTGATTTCCATTGCCATCTCCATATTTCTCTCAAGGAACTCTGCCGTCTTTTCCTTGACAAGCCTCGACAGATTTATCTCAGACACTTTGAGCGCACGTTCAGCCACTTTGCGCTCAGTGATGTTTCGCACAATACCTATTAAGCCAACAATCTTCCCACCGTGAAGGATAGGCTTGGAGTGAACTTCTATCATATGGAGCTGCCCATCCTGTCGCTTATAGCTCAGTTCATACGGTATACCGTCCTTGCCGTTCATGACATGCTCAAAATTCTCTCTGGCCAATCGGTGGCATTCGGGTTGGATGATATCGAGAAAGTGGGACCCGTATAGTTTTTCCAAGGGTATGCCGGATCTTTCCATAATTGAACTGTTCACAAAGATAAAACGACCGTTGGCGTCGAGGCAGTAGATGCCATCGCTAACATAATCAGGCAGACGGCGTAGTGTCTTGTCAAGCCAGGGGGTCTTGCCTGTTGCTTGCCGGGTAGTACGTTTTGGTTTCTGCTTTCTGCTCATGCTTTTTTTCTTCATGGTGAGCGGCGCCCTCTTGCAGAGCTAATAGATCAATTTTTTTCCGGCGTGTTCTTCCCCTTACTGTTTAAATCGGGGAGGTTCCTGTATCCGCTGCCACACTCATTCCTGAAGAAATCCCATTCCTCGCATTCGTTGCCATCGGGGAAGATACACACACCGTATTCGCTTCCGTCGGCGTTGGTTTTAATCTCCAGCGTGTAGCCGGATTGAACGCAGTACACCGATGCCGGGTTTGCAATTTCCACCTCTTCGGAGCCGGCAGCGTGCTGTATGAAACTGCCGGAATACAGCATTACTCCCATCATTCCGATTAAGATGATTTTTTTCATTCTGGTATTCTTCTAAACTACAAAGAGTAAAATATCTCTTCTCTGAGTGGTGGTGGCGACAAATGATATTATAAGGGGATTCAGGCGGTCTGAGGCAACTTTAACTAATGTGCCTCAGACTCCAAGCAAGATGTAAATAACGATTAATAGACGCCAATTAACGTTATCCATATATCTTTGGTGCCGAAGCCCGGATTTGAACCGGGACGGAGAACCCCCCACTAGACCCTGAACCTAGCGCGTCTACCAGTTCCGCCACTTCGGCACGCTGTTTATAATTATAGGTGGCGTTACCCTCGTTGTCTACACTGAGATTCCGACCAATGTCAAGAAAAAATGGACTTGAAATTAACTATATTAATGCTATGTTAGCGCGGAATCAAGAAAGGGTGGACGGGGAAGGCCAGAGAATGAGAGTCGTCAAAAGTTTGGAAAAAATACCCGGCGAATTCCGGGATGCTTTCGTAACAATAGGAAATTTTGACGGAGTCCACCTGGGCCATGTACCGATACTTAAGAAACTTATAGAGGAAGCCCACGGGGAAAACAGTAAAGCCTTAGTGATTACCTTCGACCCGCATCCCAAAAAAATTCTTCGTCCGGATATCAGGCCTTTTTATCTGCTCACCTCAGTAGAGGAGAAGATCAAGCTCCTTGAAGATATCGGCATTGATGGACTGATACTAATCCCCTTTGATCTCAATTTTTCCAAGATGACCGCTGAGTCGTTCGTCTGTGACATTCTCTGGGATAAGCTTCATATCAGGAAAATATTTGTCGGCCATGACTATAGCTTCGGGAAAAGCAAGACGGGGAACAAAGTATTTCTTGCAGAGTTTGGGAAAAAACTTGGATTTGAGGTAGACATCATTGATGCTGTCAAACTCGATGAAGAGACCATCAGCAGCACCCGTATAAGACATTTGATTCTCGAGGGTGATGTAAAAGAGGCCGCAAGGCTCTTAGGGAGGCCTTACAATATCAGCGGGATTGTTGTGCCGGGGAAAAAACGGGGCAGTATCCTCGGAATTCCCACGGCTAACATAAAGCCCGATAAGGAATTAATCCCTGCCCAGGGCGTCTATGCCGTTATTTCCCATCTTGAAAAAGACCGCTACAAGGGCGTCTTGAATATCGGCTTCAACCCCACATTTTCTGATACTGACCTTTCTGTTGAAGTTTATTTGCTTGATTTCAGCGGAGATATATACGGGAGAAAAGTGGATGTTCTCTTTATCGAAAAGATACGAGATGAAGTGAAATTTGACAATGCCGAGCAGCTGGTAAAACAGATAAAGAGAGACATCGATGAAGCGCGGATCGTACTGAAACCATATTCTTAGTACCTCCTCTCCAGCATGAATATAAAACATCTCCACCGCTGGGACATCACATATAAAGAAGCCGTCAACATCCAGCATGAACTGAAGGGAAAACTGATCCTTCTTGACAAAAAATCTCCCGGGAAGATCAGTACCATCGCCGGCGCCGATATATCCTATTCTAAACACGACGACATGTTCTTCGCAGCCGTTGTTCTGCTGGCATGTCCGACGATGGATGTCATTGAAGAGGTTTCTCTTACCGAAAGAGCGCCTTTCCCATATATCCCCGGGCTGTTGACCTTTAGAGAAGGCCCCGCACTGTTGAAAGCCTTTGAGAAGCTCACCAGCATTCCGGATTGCGTTATTTTCGATGGGCAGGGAATTGCTCATCCCAGAGGCATTGGCCTCGCTTCACATATGGGATTGTTTCTGGATATACCAACCATAGGCTGCGCAAAGAAAAGGTTGGCTGGTATACATGACGAAGTGGGTGCTGAGGTCGGAGACTATGCGGATCTCACGCTGGACGGAGGAATCATAGGTGCCGTTGTCCGAACCAAGAGAAAAGTTAAACCGCTATTCGTATCACCGGGGCACAAGATAGGCTTGCGAAGGGCAGTTGAGGTGGTTCTCTCATGTTGCAGAGGATACAGACTTACCGAGCCGGTGAGAAGGGCGCACCTCGCGGTCAACAGAATCCGATCAAAGGCGACTACCGCTTGCTGAAATACACGTCACCGATGTAGCTTTCCGCTGTGCTTTTGGTATTTTGCGTATTAATATAAAACTCGACGCCATGAGTCACTCCGGCAGGCTCGGCACATTCTACATCTTTTAAAAGCTTCTTATAGTCCTCGTATATATTTCTTTTTTCCGTATACCACTGCCCCAGGCGATCTGTCTTATTCCGGACAACGACGTACCTCAGCTTTCCTCCGCCGATTGCCGAACTCCTGCCCGTCCAGCCCCTGGGGGCTTCATTATCCCAGATGTAACCAAGAACGGGGGTGTTTAGGGCCTCCGGAAATCCTGTAGGAGTGAAAGCAACATAGATCTGTATTGCCTGGTCATCCGTGTCGCTTTTTCTGACATCGCCTCCATCAGGAAGCTTGGCAACCTTCCACCTCCAATTCAAATAGGGGTATTCTTTGATATCAACCTTTATGCCATTTTTCACACCGTATGATGAGTCATTGCTCTTCATGTGAAGATAATAGATCTGCGATCCTCTTTCAAGACTGATAGCAGGTTCGCCCTTCTTGATGTCCAGCAACCAGCCTGTAGGACAGCCCTTCTGCATCTGTGCGGAGTCAAATCCAGCTACACGGACGATATCTATACCACGCAGTTTCGTTGGCGCAGCCGGGGCCTCCGGCGCAGCCGTCGGCTTGCACGTGGCAGGAGCACGAGGCGGGACGGAAGTTACGGTTGCGGATGGAGCTGATGGAGGGATCGCAGTCTGAGGTGAAGTTGGCGTTGCAGGTGAAACAGCCGACACCTCCGGCTTATTAGGCTCCTCGGCCTTTTGACAACCTGATAGAGGAATAAACGCGAGAAAAAGCGATACAGAGATAATTAAAGTTAATATTCTTTTCATAATAAATTACTTTGCGCCTTTTGGACGACCTTTACAGAGATTCATGATCTCTGATCTTGTCAATATGGCATCGACCCTTTCTATATGTTTTTTTATATTCTCCTTACCGCCTTCCTCCCTGTCAACAAGGGCAATTACCCGGTCAACTTTGAGACCGGCTTCGCGCGCAGTCTCTATCGCAGTAATCGTGGATCCTCCTGTCGTTATTACATCGTCTATGATCGCGACTCTTTCGCCGGGTATGATATTCCCTTCGAGACCGCTTTTTGTACCGTGATTCTTCGCATCTTTTCTTACGACAAACGATTTGATCGGTTTCTTCTTCTGGTACGAAATAAGAGAAAGGGCATTGGCTATGGGGTCCGCCCCTAATGTAAGGCCGCCGGCCGCCGAGACGTCAGCATCAACAAGCATCTCAAAAAGAATATTCCCTATGAGATACATCCCCTCGGGGTCCATAGTTGTCGTCTTGCAATTGAAATAATAGTTGCTCGTTTTTCCCGAGGCCAGCGTAAAGGGAGGATCGTCTCTGTACTGGAAAGACCGCTCCAGGATTATTTCAGCGAGTCTATGCTTCATTTCATCATGTGTCATTTTGATATACGCCTCTTTGAAAATGATTTTATCAGTTGCTCGACTGCCCGCACGGCTTCCACACCATCTTTGGCATAGGCGGCGCCGATAGAGGCCGCATAGGCTTTTGTGACTACGGCGCCTCCTACGATAAATGGACATGAATACCCGTTGGCCCGTGCAATACCAATGACCTCCCCCATGTTTACCATGGTCGTGGTCATGAGAGCGGAAAGGCCAACTACATCAGGCTTTGAACGCCTCATTGACTCAATTATGGCCTTTGCCGGCACGTCTTTGCCGAGGTCAACAATCTTGTAGCCTTGATTTTTTAGCATCAAAGAAATTATGTTCTTGCCGATGTCGTGGATGTCCCCTTTCACCGTGGCAAGAACGATAACCCCTTTTCCAAGCCTGCCTCTCTCTTCGCGTTTAAGCCTTGGTTTAACGCGCGCCAGGGCCGCCTTCATTGCCTCCGCGCTCGCTATCAACTGCGGCAAAAAATACTTTCTTTGATCAAAGAGTTCCCCCGCCCGGTTAATTGCTGGGATCATAATGTCATCCACAATCCCGGATGGACTCATACCTGATTCAAGGGCATTATCAACAAGGTTAATAATGTTATCCCTGTCACCCTCCAGTATCGCTCTATAGATATCCTGATTAGGTGACGATTTCACTGACGGGGCGACTGCCGCGTCAGTCTTGGCATGCTCCGAAAAATGGCGGATATACGAGAGTGCTCCCCTGTCCTTCTGCATGAACACGTCGCCCGCCATCTTTACCTTCATGAGTTCTCTGTCAGCAGGATTGGCAATCGCCATGGTCAATCCCGCGGCCTGTGTCATGGCGAGGAATGCGGTATTCATCCATTTTCGCTCAGGCATGCCGAAGGACACATTGGAAAGACCGAGAACAGTTCTGCATTTGAAGCTGTGAGTTGACCAGGCGACGGTTCTCAGCGTTTCTTTCACAGCACCGGGGTTTGAGGCAACGGTCATAACGAGTCCGTCGACGACGATGTCATCTTTTGAAAATCCAAAACGCCGGGCAGCCCGGAAAATATCTCTTATGATTCCCTTTCTCCTCGCTGCTGTTTCCGGTATCTCATTATCTGTCACCGGCAGGAGAATGAACATCGCGCCATATTTCGCGGCAACGGGGAGAAGATTTTTTAATTTTTGCTTTTCGCCGGAAATGGAATTTATCATAGCTCGGCCGGGATAGATGCGCAGAGCCGTCTTTATCGTTTCCATATTGGGGGAATCGATGACCAGGGGCAGGGCAGTACCTGTCGAGAGCAGATGGATAACCTTTCTTATGGTGTCGACCTCGTCAATTTTGTGAACCCCGACATTCACATCAAGAAGGTCGGCCCCCTGCGCTTCCTGCTCCCTTGCCATCTGCCTGACGATATTCGTTTTGCCTTCGAGGAGTTCCTGTTGCAGGGCCTTCTTGCCTGTGGGATTAATCCTCTCGCCGATGACGAGAAGCGGACTCCCCTCATCAAATATCTTAGATGCCCTGGCAGAGCTGACGGCGCTTATCGACTTTCGCGCCGGAGCAAGCACCGGGGCTTTGCCTAATGTCTTCTTTAACGCCGCTATATGTGCAGGCGTTGTCCCGCAGCATCCACCAATAAGGTTGACACCGGCCGTCGCTAACTTCTTTCCCCATGAGGCAAAGTCTCTGGGGTCCATATCATAAACGGTGGTCTTGCCGGCCAGCCTCGGCATCCCGGCGTTAGGTTTAGCCACCAGCGGAACTGTGGCATACGGTTTCATGGCGGCAATAAACTTCACCATCGCTTCCGGCCCCGTTGAACAGTTGCAGCCCACGGCGTCGGCCCCGAGGCTCTGCAGGGTAATGAGGGCGGTCACAGGATCTGTGCCGCTCAGCGTATAGCCGTTCGTTTCGTAGGTCATGGTGACCATGGTGAAATGGTCGGTGATTTCCCTTGCAGCGACGAGCGCCGCCCGCGCTTCCTGAATATCCATCATGGTTTCGATAACAAAAAGGTCGACGCCGCCCGCAAGAAGCCCCCGGACCTGCTCCTTGAAAATATCGACCGCCTCTTCAAACATCAGGTCGCCGAAAGGCTCGACAAAATGTCCCGTCGAACTGATGTCGCCGGCAATCAGCGCCCTGTTCCCTACTGCACGCCTCGCCAGAACCGCAAGTTGTTTGTTGATTTCTTTGACGTTCGTAAAACCGTATTGGCCGAGCTTTATCCGGTTCGCGCCGAAGGCACAGGTGTAGATAATATCCGCACCTGCCTTTTGATAAGCCAGGTGAATATCCTGAATCGCCTCGGGGTTTTCCAGACACCACACTTCCGGACAAACGCTGGATGGCATTCCTTGCTTCTGCAGCTCCGTTCCCGTAGCACCATCAAGAATCAGGATTCTTTTTCTCAAGAGGTTGACGATTCTTTGTTTCTTATCCAATGATCTATCCTTACCTTAGATCGTGTCTGATTATTCTTACGACGATCTCTATTTTATAATATCAGCATTCCATAATATCAAGATATTATAATGCCACAATCCTTGTCACAATAATAGCCGACCGCTTCATGTGGTTTGCGCCTTTATCCCGGTGATGGCGGTAACGGACTTTTCGGGAATAAGTATCGAGCTCTCCGTTATCTCTATACCGATTCTGTCGAGCTGGAGGAGACGATACATCGCTTTTTGCGTTTCCAGGAATAAATCACCATAGCCTGCGGAATATCGTTTCCTGAGCAATCTCCTGTTTTCCCTCCTCAACGACTGGTTGAAATAGTCCATGATCCAGTTGAGGCAGGCGTCTACTATCTCGCTCGCAGCTGCGTCTAACACTATACCGCGGGTCACATTCGCGCCGGTGGCATCTTCCTCGATGGCGTCCATGATCTCCCGGCCGGCCGTGGCTCCCATCAGGACTATCTCGGTGCAATTGGCAAGGAGTTTGGCAAGTTGACGACTTTCAAATTCTAAACCGTCAGGGAGGATAATCCTGGCTTCTTCAATCTCCGTGATAGGCATGCGCAAGCTTGCACCCTTCAGGTGTATTAGCGATGACGCATGCTCTATGTAACTTTCGATCTCCTCCTTTTGCGATGCGGGCACGGCGGTTACGCCTTTTACGAATCCCAGACGTCTGTATATATTTTTGCGGGGCAGGGGGATCGATATGGATTCAAAAAAAAGGACAGGTGCCATGGCAGATGATGCGAAGATTCCTTTCCTTGCTTCGGGACTGCTGAATGCGTCTTCGGTTATGCTCTTTTCTTTGCGATGTGCTTCATCAAGCCGCCGTCGCTGACAAGTTGTTGCATGAACTGTGGAATGGGCTCTACACGAAGCGGAGCCCTATTGCTGTTCAGAATTCTGATGCTTCCATTGTCGCCGTCCACCTCGATGTCCTGGCCATCAGAGACCATATCCCACAAATCTCTCGCTTCAAAAATGGGCAGTCCGATGTTGAAGGCATTCCGATAAAATATACGGGCAAAACTCTTGGCGACGACACAGGAAATCCCGGCAGTCTTGATGGCGATAGGCGCGTGTTCTCTCGATGAGCCGCAGCCGAAATTCTCCCCTGCTACAATGATGTCACCAGCGCTGATTTTTTTTACAAATTCAGGGTCGGCGTCTTCCATACAGTGGACGGCGAGAAACGCAGGATCGGATGATACCAGATAACGGGCCGGGATGATAGCATCTGTATCTATGTTGTCTCCAAATTTCCAGACTTTCCCTCTGAACTTCATAACCATTCACCTGTTCAAGCCTATATCTCTTTCATATTTGAGGTATCTGATAAAATGTATTTAGTGTCATTCCGAGGAGTAGTGCGACGAGGAATCTTTAAGATGCTTTCCTACACTCGGAACAAATATTTCTCCCTTCGGTCGAAATGACAGGGATGGTTACAACTCATCCGGACCGGCAATCCGTCCCAGGACCGCCGATGCCGCGGCAATGGCAGGACTGGCAAGATATACTTCACTGCCGGTGTGACCCATGCGCCCGATGAAATTCCTGTTCGTTGTGGAAACGGCCTTCTCACCGTCCGCTAACACGCCCATATGACCACCCAGACAGGCGCCGCAGGTGGGCGTGCTGACCGCTGCATGTGCGTCGATAAATGTCTCTATGAGGCCTTCCTGAAGTGCCTGTTTGTATATTCCCTGTGTCGCGGGTACGATGATCAAGCGGACATGGGGTGCAGCCTTATTCTTGGTGAGAATGCCCGCTGCAACCCTGAGGTCTTCTATTCTGCCGTTCGTGCATGATCCGATAACAACCTGATCAATCTTGATATCGCCCACCTGGCTGATCCCTCTGACGTTTGAAGGGATATGGGGGAATGCCACCTGGGGCTCAATGCCGCTGACATCGATATTAATGACCTCCGCATATTGAGCATCAGGGTCAGAGCTATGAAAACTGTAGGGCCGTTTTGCCCTCTCCGCTACATAAGCCTTCGTTATATCGTCCGGTATGAAGATGCCGTTTTTAGCTCCTGCTTCAATGACCATGTTAGCTATGGTCAATCTGTCCGCCATGCTAAGCTGCCCTATTGTTTCGCCCGTAAACTCCATCGCCTTGTAAAGAGCGCCGTCGACGCCAATCGAGCCAATGATGTAGAGGATTAGGTCTTTACCGGACACCCATTTTTTCATCTTGCCGGATAGGACGATCTTCATCGTCTCAGGAACCTTGAACCAGACCTCACCGGTCATCATGGCGGCCGCCAGATCGGTGCTCCCGACACCTGTGGCAAAGGCCCCCAGCGCGCCGTATGTGCAGGTATGGCTGTCGGCGCCGATGACAAGATCTCCGGGGAGAACGATACCCTGTTCAGGTAGGAGGGCATGTTCAATGCCCATTTCACCAACGTCATAGTAGTGGGTTAATCCCTGCTCCCGTGCGAATTCTCTCATGAACTTACACTGCTGAGCGGAGTCGATGTCTTTATTGGGCGTGAAGTGGTCAGGTATAAGCACCACCTTATCCCGATCAAAAACCTTTAGCCCTCCGGCCTTTCGGAATTCCGCAATAGCGATGGGAGCGGTTATGTCATTCCCGAGGGCGATATCCACTCTTGCGTTTATCAGCATTCCTGGATGTATCTCTTTGAGATCTGTGTGGCGGCACAGTATCTTTTCTGTGATGGTCATTCCCACGTTGTTGATTCTCCACTTTTTTATGCGAATATTTCCTTACACCATTATCCTTCTTTATACAACTTTAACCTTTTTCACGTCCCCTTTGAGAAACTCGAGGCGGTTTAGCGCATTGATATATGCCTTTGCAGAAGCTACAATCACATCAGGCTCGGCGCCGCGTCCTGCCACAGAGCGCCCGTTATACTTGAGTTGCACCATGACCTCTCCCAATGCATCGGTTCCTCCGGTAACAGCGGAAACTACATACTTGAGCAGGTGGTAGTTGGTCTTCGTAATTTTCCTGATGGCAGCGAAGGTCGCATCCACAGGCCCTACGCCGAAGCCTGCGTCCTGAATAATCCTCCCGTCCACTTCCATCTGCATGGTCGCCGTAGGTATAGCCACATTGCCGCTTACCACAGTCAGATAAACCAGTTTGTACCTCTCGGCAATCTTATATACTTCTTCGTAAACAATGGCCTCCAAATCTTCATCAAAGATCTCTTTCTTGACGTCGGCCAGTTCCTTGAATCTGATAAAGACCTTCTTAACTTCACCTGCAGTCAGCTTATAACCCATTTTCTTGAGATGTTCTGAGACGGCATGACGGCCTGAATGCTTCCCGAGAACCAGATGTGTCCCGGAGATGCCTACGGATTTGGGAGTCATAATTTCATACGTGATCTTCTCTTTGATCAAACCATCCTGGTGGATGCCTGATTCGTGTGCAAACGCGTTGGCCCCGACAATCGCCTTGTTCGGTTGAACCGGTATGCCAGTTATGTGAGTCAAGAGTCTCGACGACTGATAGATGTGTTCCGTTTTGATTCCCGTGCGAAATCCATAGAAGTCCTTCCGGGTCTCCAGGGCCATAACGATTTCCTCCATGGCTGCATTCCCGGCCCTTTCTCCGATCCCGTTGATTGTGCATTCCACCTGCCGTGCGCCGTGTTTGACAGCGGCCAGGGAATTCGCCACAGCGAGCCCCAGATCGTTATGACAGTGAACGGAAATAACTGCCTTACGGATATTCTTGACTTTTGCAAAGAGATAATCGATCAGACTGCAAAATTCATCGGGCACTATATAACCCACGGTGTCAGGGATATTCACGGTGGTGGCTCCGGTTGCGATTACCGCTTCCACCATATCGCAGAGATAATCCCAATCCGTCCTTGTGGCATCCATGGGGGAGAACTCCACATTAGGTGTGTAGGAACAGGCACGGGCCACAGCGGCGCGGGCTTCTTTCAGAACCTGGGCCCGTGTTTTCTTGAGCTGGTATTTCAGATGGATATCGGATGACGAAATAAAGGTATGGATCCGTGGATGCGCTGCCTCTTTGATGGCCTCCCAGGCGCGGTCGATATCGGCGGAATTGGCCCTCGCCAGGGCGGCAATCTGTGGTTCTCTAACCTCACGAGCGATCTGCTGCACAGCCAGAAAGTCACCATCTGAAGCAATCGGGAATCCTGCCTCAATGATGTCTACCCCGAGCTTTTCGAGTTGCCTGGCGATGCGCAGTTTCTCGTCCAGATTCATGCTCGCCCCTGGTGACTGCTCTCCATCCCTGAGCGTCGTATCAAATATTAAGACCCGTTTTTTCTTTGTATCCATTTTACCCTCCATTCAATCTGATCGACAAAATAAAAAAGGCCATGAGCTTCTGGAGCCCATGGCCTTTAGGTACGTTTTATTTAGGATTGACTTAAGGATTACCTAAGAACGACGGGCGCCTGTCATTAAGCGAAAGGCAAAGAAGGGCGAGGAGCAGCAGGATCCCGTGGCTGTTTAAATTAACCAATGCCTTCTTCATGCGAAACGTCACTTTCAGAAAATCCTTTAGTATTGTTGACAGAATAAATCACAATGGAACCACTGTCAAGGCATTTTTTCAAAAGCACAAAGAGTCGCAGACTCGCGAGGGCGAAGGGAAAGATTACGGCACCCTCTTTCTTACATTAGAGTCTCAACCCGGAGAGATCAACATCGTTAATGCTTTCGGGTTGCCATCGGGGCTGATCATCCTTATCTATGATCCGGGCCCGGACGCCTTCAAGGAAGTCCGGATGTCTTACAATAAATTGCATGGCCCGAAAGTCCGCCTCGTAGACCTTCTCCATGGGGAGATGCTCATTGTGGCGCAAGAGCGTAAGCGTCAAAGCCAACGCTGTGGGAGACCGTTCTGAAAGTTCCGACGTGAGGCCCTCACAGGGGGAAAGAAGGATAGGGCACACTTGAAGGGAATCGATAATCTCCTCAAGCGATGGCTGTCCTGCAAAATATTCTGCCACCCACGCATCTATATCCGGTCTCGTCGCGATATTTCTATCGAAGTAGCCTTTGATCTCCCTCATCAACAGGGCCAATAGTTCCTTCGCGCTTGATATGCCCTTTGTCTTGAATCCTTCTATGTACAGGATCAAGTCATTGACCTTCTCCGCGGACGTCAAATAAGTTGCAAAACCCACGCGAACGCACTCACCGCCCTTCAATTCATGACTTGTGAGAGCCAGGTATTCCGGATAGCCGGGTGGACACTTGCTATACATCCATCCGGTTGCGCCAACATCCGGAAAAAACCCGATCCTTGTTTCCGGCATGGCCATCCGCGTTTTTTCTGTTGCGATCACCCAGTCTGCGCCCGATGCAATGCCGAGACCGCCTCCCATTGTGATGCCATCGGCTATCACAATTACAGGTTTGTGAGATCGATGGATCATCAGGTCAAGGCTGAATTCCTCCAGGAAAAATTTGTTTACGTCATCTACGTTGTTGTTTTGCATATCGGAAGCGAGACGCCTGATATCGCCGCCGGCACAGAAGCCCTTGTCGCCAAGGCCGTAAAACAGGATCAGCTTGCATTCGTCATCAGCAAGCGCTTCCTTAAAATAGTCCATTATAAGCCGGACCATCTCCAGGTTGAGGCTGTTCAAGGCCTCTTTTCTATTCAAGATGATAGACATGCCGGAACTGGTCTTGCGCATTATGACAGAAGATTTTTTAGAATTGTTGCTCTTCATTGGCGTTACCTGGTCATAAATTCTCAACCCTCTTTTTCCAGGTCGGCTTCCGCATTCAGGGTAATGTCGATGTGTTTTCCTACGGTGAATCCCCCCGGATATTTATAGTTCCACGTCATCCCGAAATCTTCCCGCTGGAGGTAAGCTGTAGCGGCAAATCCCATGGTGGTATACGAGCCGGTTTCATCCGTGAAGAATGTCGGACCGAAGAATTCAGCGTGAAGAAGAAGGGGCTGTTCCACGCCACAAATAGTGAGGCGTCCATGGGCCTTGAACATGTTGCTTCCGACCTCCTCGGCCTTGGTGCTCTTGAAAAGAATATAGGGATATTTTTCCACATCAAAAAAATCGGAACTGCGGAGATGGTTGTCCCTGGGTTCGACGCCGGTGAAAATGCTCGCCGCGTCTATCTCGATCTCCATGGATGTACCTGCTATATCCGCTGGATCAAAATTGATAAAACCGGAGACTTTGTTGAATTGACCGTGAACGCTGTTTATCATTATGTGGCGCACAGTGAAATGCGCCACTGTATGATCCGTGTCGATAATCCATTTTGCCATATGGGAACTCCTCCATCATTATTCATCGAGACATGGTATTTTCCTCTTTCCCCGAAAGAACAGACCGTTTAAAGAGAAAAATATCATGTTTGAATTCTAACATGTTATGGAATCAGTTCTATAAGGAGAAAGGCCAATTGTGTTCTTCAATAATCTTATTTATGCGTCAGTCAATGGATGAAATAATTTACCTTGCACGAGGGATGGATTTCTCAAGACATCAATCCATAATAAAGAAAAATGTAGTCCGTGCCAGCCGCGAAATCTACAAAAATGTTTTTGACCTCTGTGAGAGATGTGGGTATTATAGTAATAATTATTGCATTTACTGATTAATATCAGCGCTTACGGTTCGAACTTGATATCCGATCATCTGATCTGGTGAATGCCGAGTTGAACGCACAAATAAATGATATTTAGAAGGAAAGAGAGGGGTTGCGATATGAGAATACAGGTGAAGAACAATGTGTCGTGGGTTGGTAAGATCGATTGGGAGCTCAGGAAATTTCACGGGGATGAGTATTCTACGCACCGTGGATCGACCTATAATTCATATCTCATCGAAGAAGAAAAAGTAGCTTTGATCGATACAGCATGGCTTCCGTTCGCAAAAGAGTATGTTGAGAACCTGCGAAAAATAATTGATCTAAAAAAAATCGACTATGTAATTGCGAATCATGCGGAAATTGATCATAGTGGCGCTCTGCCAGAGCTCATGAGCCATATCCCCGATGCGCCCATATACTGCACTGCAAACGGCATCAAATCCCTCAGAGGCCATTACCACCAGGATTGGAATTTCCACGCGGTAAAGACAGGCGACCGTCTAAGCTTAGGGAAAAAGGAATTGGTCTTTGTAGAAGCGCCGATGCTTCACTGGCCGGACACCATGTTTTGTTATCTGACAGCAGATAATGTCTTGTTCAGTAACGATGCATTCGGCCAGCACTATGCAACGGAGTTCATGTTTAATGATCTCGTCGACCGGGCGGAACTAATGGAGGAATGCATAAAATATTATGCAAACATCCTGACACCATTCAGCGTATTTGTCGGCAAGAAAATTAAGGAGGTCTTGTCCTTCAAGTTGCCCGTGGATATTATCTGTACAAGCCACGGAGTCATCTGGCGCGATAACCCCATTCAAATAGTTGAGCAGTATCTGAAATGGGCCGATAGCTACAAAGAGAACCAAATCACCATTATTTATGATTCCATGTGGAACGGCACACGTGTCATGGCAGAAAATATCGCCTCCGGCATAAGGCAGTCTGATCAGAAGGTAAATGTAAAATTGTACAATCTTTCCAAATCGGACAAGAATGACGTGATCACGGAGATTTTTAAATCAAAGGCCGTTCTTGTCGGTTCACCTACCATAAACCGGGGTATTCTGACTGCTGTCGCGGCCCTTCTGGAAGAAATTAAGGGTCTAAGATTCCAAGGCAAGAAAGCAGCCGCTTTTGGCTGCTACGGCTGGAGCGGCGAATCCGTAAAGGTCATTTCAGAGAACCTTGAATCCGCCGGCTTCAAGGTAGTTGACGGTGGCATAAAAAGTCTGTGGAATCCGGATGCCAAAAGCATTGAGACATGCGTCGAATACGGAAAGAAGGTGGCCGGGCTCTTTGACTGAGGTAATACGATGATCATCCGGGAAGTGAAGGTGGCCTCCCGGATGATCGTTAGAAAAGAATATATTATCAGTTGCCTCTCATCATGCCGGGGCCTCCGCCCATGCCCGGGCCGCCACCCATACCGGGGCCGCCCTTCATGCCATGGCCAAAACCGCGTCCCATTTTGAAAGACTTCAGCTTTTCCTGCTGTTCCGGCGTCAAGACCTTGAGGACCTCAAGCCTATAGACGGTCATCTTATCTTGCATTTGATCGCGAAGGGATCTGATCTCCTTCTGCGCCGCCATAATCTTGTTCTGGTCGGGATTCGTCTGCAGCCAGAGCAGCCTTAGATCGCCTCGCTTGCTGAACATCTTATCCTTGAGGGGTTTTGTGTCCCGCAGATTTGCTTCGCGGAGGACATTGACTTTTGCCGTTTGTTCGGGTGTCAGATTAAGCTGGGATAGAACGGATCTATCTGGTCCATAGCAATCTGCTCCGCCATGTCCCCTTCCCGAGCCGGGACCGTAGGCAAATGCAAAAGCAGTCAAAGCTGTCACGACAAATACTGTGACTAATATCATTGTTAATTTTCTCATGGTCGTATTCTCCTTAGATGTTATTTCATTCTTCTGCCTGTCTGATGAGCAAGGGTTGTGCCACATTTCTTCTCTGCACGTAACATATTTATATAACTATGTTATTAGTAAATCATCGACAATTATATGGTAACGCATATGCTGTTTCAAAGAAAAAATATGGATAAGAAGTATCCAGTTATGGTATCCAGTTGAATAAAAAATATCCAGATGAACATGAAGAACAAGACTAATGAAAGAGGCAGGAAGTTCTGGGCTGGTGTCTCACCCTGGTTTATCATCGGGGCTGTGGTCATCATCGTACCCGTCTTTGTCGTACTGACCATCCAGAGCATAAACAAACAGAAGGAATACACCACCCAGCTCTTGGTCGAAAAGGGAGCGGCTCTGATAAGATCCTTTGAAGCGGGCGTTAGAACGGGCATAGGAATGCGATGGAGCAGTTTTCAGCTACAGAAACTGTTGATTGAAACAGCGCAACAGCCGGATATCGATCACCTGATCGTAACCGATGTAGCGGGCAAGATCGTGGCCGACAGCGATCCCTCAATGATTGGAGAAACGTACGGGACGGATCTTGATATGGCACGACTCGCTGCTCTAAAAGAGGTGGAATGGCGGCAGGTTCCCAATCCTGAAGGCGCCGATACATTTGAGGTGTATCGGCAATTTTCCCCGACAGAGAAACCTTTCGAAGGATTTCAAAAGCGGTTGAAATCGGATAAGCAACCATTACCGCCTGCAATGGGCAAATCTGCGGGGGCGTCGTCGGGGTTCATCATTTTTGTCGGCATGGATATGGGGCCGGTCATCGCGGCAAGAGAGCAGGATACACGCCACACCGTCTTGATCGCCGCCATTCTTATTCTCATTGGATGTTCGGGAGTCATCTCTCTTTTTCTCGCTCAAGGTTATCGCTCGGCAAAGACCTCCTTCTCTAGAATAAAAATATTTTCCGATAGCCTCGTGGAAAATATGCCTATCGGCCTCGTAGCCATAGATGCCCGGGAGGAAATCATTTCATTTAACCAAACCGCTGAATCCATCCTGGGCTATTTACATCCAGATGTCCTGGGCAAGAATGCCGTGGAGATCATACCACCGCCGTGCATGGCATTACTGCAGGGCCTGAAAGCTGAGAAAAAAGTAATCGAGGAGGAGATAGATTGCCCACTTGCTGATGGCAGAACAATTTCCCTCGAAGTAATTGCTACAGCTCTGGAGGAAGATAATGGCAATTTCCTTGGCTACGTAATCCTTTTTAGAGACATTACCGAGATGCAGCACTTGAAGAAAGAAATGGAGCGGAGCCAGCGACTCTCATCGGTGGGCAGTCTGGCAGCCGGGATTGCCCATGAAATAAGGAATCCCTTAAGTTCCATTAAAGGATTTGCCACTTTTTTCAAGGAGCGCTACCGGGATAACCCTGAGGATCAGAAAACCGCAGATATAATGGTTCAGGAGGTAGAAAGGCTAAATCGGGTTATCGGCCAGCTCCTTGAATTTGCAAAGCCGATGGAGATGAAGAAGCGTTGGACTTCGATCCGGGAGGTGATCAGGCACACCTTGAGAATGATCGAAGGTCAGGCGAAGGCCAGAAACGTTGCCGTTCGAACAGACTTACCTGAGCATATAGGGGATATATTCATAGATAGAGATAAAATCACACAGGTGCTGCTCAATCTTTATTTGAATGCCCTGGAAGCGATGGAAGAGGGCGGCACGCTTACAGTAGCAGTCCTGCCGCACGAGGGCCGCATGGTAAGGGTCGATGTTGCTGACACGGGAAAAGGTATCGATGAGAAGAACCTTGCCCGCATCTTTGATCCATACTTTACAACCAGGTCTTCAGGAACGGGTCTTGGGCTTGCCATCGTTCATAAGATAATGGAATCACATGACGGTGAACTCAGGGTGACAAGCGAACCTGGGAAGGGAACCACAGTGTCAATCTTTCTACCTGTCGGTCCGGCATCTGGAGCGGGCGTATAACCTATTTGTTCGTTCAGGATTCTCCCCTGAACCCCAAAAACAGACATTGGTGAACGAGATATATGAAAATAAAAAATACTATTTTGGTAGTGGATGACGATCTTGCCCATCGGACAATGTTAAAGACACTGCTAGGAGGCTGGGGATTTAACGTTTCAGAAACCGATGACGGCGGAAAGGCCGTCGAAGCCGTTTCACGGAAACCTTTCGATCTGATTCTGATGGACATTCGTATGCTCAAGGTATCCGGATTGGAGGCCCTCGCGGAGATTAAGAAATTCAACCCTGCTATCCCCGTCATCATCATGACCGCGTATGCCTCGGTAGATACTGCGGTCAAGGCCCTCAAGGAGGGAGCCTACGATTATCTCACCAAGCCTCTTGATTTTGACGAATTGAAACTGACCATCGAACGAGTCATGGAACACAGCCACCTGAAAGAAGAAAACCGCCACCTCCGGGAGAGTATTGCCGGTCAATTCAGCAGTCAAAACCTGATCGGGCACAGTCCGGCCATGACGAGACTCATCGAAACTGTGGTTCAGGTTGCGCCTTCTGAGGCAACCGTTCTGATTACCGGCGAGTCCGGGACAGGGAAAGAGATGATTGCAGGAGCCATCCATTTCAACAGCCTTCGGAAAGACGGTCCTTTCGTGAAAATCAACTGCGCTGCGATTACGGAAACCCTTCTCGAATCCGAGCTTTTCGGCCATGAAAGAGGCGCCTTTACGGGCGCCGAGAGAAGGAAGGAAGGAAAATTTCGTCAGGCCGAAGGGGGAACTCTCTTCCTGGATGAAGTAAGCGAGATGTCTCCTGCCATGCAAGTCAAGTTATTACGGGTTTTGCAGGAAAGGGAAATCACCCGCGTAGGTGGCGATGATGTCATCAAGGTGGACGTGCGGGTCATCGCTGCCACCAACAAGGATCTGCTGCGCGAAATTGAGGCGAAGCGTTTCCGTGATGATCTCTACTACCGCTTGAATGTCGTGACTCTTGACGTGCCGCCCCTGAGGGAACGGAGGGAGGATATACCGCTTCTTGCCAGGCACTTTCTCACCGTGTTCGCTAAGAAGAATAACAAAAGCCTAAAAGGGTTCACGCCTCAGGCCATGGATCGGCTCATCAAGTACGATTGGCCCGGTAATGTCCGGGAGCTAATGAATGCCGTTGAACGGGGGGTTGTGCTTTCGCGCTCGGAATACCTTGATGAAGAGGCATTCGCCTCCATCTTCCGGCAGCCGCAAGAGATCGAAACGGCGGTTCAGCAGATCGGAGCCCGAGAGCCATCTCTGGAATCTGTAGAAAAGGAAACAATCCTGAAGGCACTGGAAACGACCGGCGGAAACAAGAGTGAAGCAGCCAGACGCCTCGGCATCACCCGGCGGACGCTACACCTGAAACTGAAAAAATACGGCATGATGTAAAATTCAAAAAAATTCTGCCGGCGCCTAAATCAACCCCGCCACGAGATCGCCTGCTTCGCTGGTTGAATAACCCATCTGTCCGGCGGACATGCTCTTGATCCTCTCAGCCACAACCTTCATGACCGCTTTTTCCACGGCCGCCGCCGCATTATCTTCTCCCAATATCTCCAGCATCATCTGCCCGGCCATGATGGCGGCAAGAGGATTCACCACGTTCTGCCCCGTATACTTGGGCGCTGATCCGCCTATGGGTTCAAACATGGAAACGCCCGCTGGATTTATATTGCCGCCCGCGGCTATCCCCATGCCTCCCTGAATCATCGCCCCGAGGTCCGTTATGATGTCGCCGAACATGTTGTCGGTCACGATCACATCGAACCACTCGGGATTCTTTACCATCCACATGCAGGTTGCGTCCACATGGGCGTATTCGGTTTTTATATCGGGATATTCCTTGGCCACTTCGTAGAATGTTCTCTCCCAGAGGTCGAAGGCATAGGTCAGCACATTCGTTTTTCCGCACAGCGTCAGCTTCTTTGCCTTGTTGCGTTTTCGGCAGTATTCGAAGGCGAACCTCACGCAGCGCTCCACACCCTTCCGCGTGTTGATGGATTCCTGGGTTGCAATCTCGTCTGGTGTGCCTCTCTTCAGGAAGCCGCCGGCGCCTGCATAAAGGCCTTCGCTGTTTTCCCTGACGACAACGAAATCTATATCCTCCGGTTTCTTGTCTTTCAGAGGCGTATCTACTCCGGCGTAGAGCTTAACGGGCCTCAGATTTATATATTGATCCAGGCCGAAGCGGAGTTTAAGGAGGATGCCCTTCTCCAGGATGCCTGCTTTCACATCGGGATGGCCGATCGCGCCGAGATATATAGCATCGAACTTTCTCAACTCTTCGATAGTCTCATCGCTCAATATCTCGCCTGTGCGCTTATATCGCTCGCCGCCCAAGTCATAGTGGGACAGGTTCAGTTTGAAACCATACTTTGCGGATGCGGCTTTGAGGACCTTCAATCCTTCTGCGATTACCTCGGGTCCTGTTCCATCACCCGGTACAACGGCGACTCTGTATGACTTTCCCATTATTTCATCCTCCGTGTGGATAGTTTGATCATAGCCCTAGCTGATCACTGATTTCTTTCATTGCCTGAAGACAAATCTCGGCAAATTCATCCAATGGAATGCCGAGTTTTTCACATTCCATGATGGTATCCCGATTGACGGAAGCAGCAAAGGCCTTTTCCTTCATTCTCTTGGTAACTGATTTTGCCTTCACACTTGCCAGTTTTTTATCGGGATAAACGAGGGCCGTAGCGGCGATCAGGCCGGTGATGGTCTCGCCTGCAGCCAGAGCGTGATGGAGTACTGTATTTCTCTTCATACCCCAGGCGTCTTCATTGTGCATCTTTATGGCATCTACAATTTCAGGATCTACACCTATCCCATCGAGGATCTTAGCGGTTTCATGCGTGTGGACCGTCAGATTGCCATCGATCAGCTCTAAATCCAGATCATGGAGCAGCCCGGCAATTCCCCATTTTTCCTCATCTTTTCCCAGCCTCCGCGCCAATGCCCTCATGACCGCCCCTGTAGCGTAGCAATGATATAACATCCTCTCATTCTTAACGTATTTAGAGAGCAATGAAATCGCATCTTCTTTTGTAATCATGGATCATCACCTCACATAAGTAAGAATTATTAACATATCCATGTAAGAGTTACAATTTGTTTCGTCCCGAATGTGAGGCAGCGGCGGATGAAAATGTACTTGTCAAGTAAATGATTTATTGTTACAAAAAACAAAAATATTAGAAGGGTGGACGATCATGGGAGAGGGCATTTCGGATTATACGAAATTTACTGTAGATCTCCGCAGACATATGTGGAAGGCGAGTGTGGAAATGGAATTGCGCAGGCTTATATGGCAGATCGCAGTTATGGGGAAATACATTTCCGCTAAGATTCATGAATCAAACCGGAAGCTAGCCGGATTTAAGAATATTTACGACGAAGAGCAGCTCACTCTGGACAGAAGCGCCGACGAAATACTTAAGAACCAGCTCGAGTATTCGGGTTTTGTCCGGGAATATGCCTCGGAGGAACGGGATTCGGTCATACAGATCGGAAAAGGCGATGAGAAATATTTTATAACGGCCGACCCGCTTGACGGTTCATCTTTGGTGGATACCAATCTGGCCATAGGGACCATCATCGGCATTCACAAGGAGTCAATGCTGGCCGAAGGGAAAAAGACATTAGTAGCGGCCGTGTATATCACGTACGGGCCTCTGATCACGATGGTCTATTCTGCGGGAAAAGGGACGCATGAATTCGTATTGAATAGAGAAGGTGAATACGTCCTTTCTGAGGAAAACATCACCTTAAAGGAGAGGGGAGATATATACGGCCTGGGAGGGCTGAGAAAAGAATGGACCCCGGCACACCTGAAGTATATAGAGTTTTTAGAGAAGGAAGGTTACAAGCTCCGTTACAGCGGGGGATTTGTGCCGGATATAAATCAGGTGCTGATCAAGAGGGGAGGCATCTTCACATATCCGGCACTTAAGAAGAGCCCAAATGGGAAATTGAGACTCCTGTTTGAGCTTCAGCCCATGGCATTCATCATTGAACAGGCAGGAGGCAAGGCTACAGATGGCAAACAGGATATTCTGTCCATCAAGGTAGCGGACCTCGATCAGCGTTGCCCGATCTACATCGGGAGCCGCTTCGAGGTGGAAAAGGCAAGGGAATTTCTTGCCAGTGGCTGATCAGGAGGGCGAGAGCTATGGCAAAGGCCTACGAAACCATCGATCAATTGAAAAAAGGTTTGGAAGGAATCCTCACGATTTCAGGGGGCGATGTCAGGGTCCTGGATGAGAAAAGTCTCCGGACTTCGCTCATTGACAATCTCGTATTTACGGCGGTCTTCGGTTCTCCGGATGACACCAGAAAAGCGGCAAGGTGGTTGATTCGAAGGACTGGAGCGGCCATGGGCATTTTGTCGACATCCATAATGCCCCTCTATGAGGCAATGGGGCGCAAGGATGTATCGGGTTTCACAGTGCCGGCCATCAACATCCGGGCCCTCACCTATGAGGTTGCCCAGGCTGTCTTCCGCGCCGCCATGAAGAACAAGGTCGGTCCCGTGATTTTTGAAATCGCCCGTTCTGAAATTGACTATACCTCCCAGCGTCCCGAGGAGTACACATCGGCGGTATCCGCTGCGGCAATCAAGGCGGGATATGAGGGCCCCCTCTTTCTGCAGGGAGATCATTTCCAGGTAAGCGCGAAGAAATTTGCGTCCGATCCCTCTAAAGAAGTGCAGGCAGTCAAAGACCTGATCTGGGAAGCCATCGAGGCGGGGTTCTATAATATCGATATCGATACCTCAACGCTCGTAGATCTATCAAAACCGACAGTGGAAGAACAGCAGGAGACGAATTACTCTCTTGCGGCAGAATTGACTACCATGATCCGGGATCTGGAACCGGCGGGCGTGACAATCTCTGTGGGCGGTGAGATTGGTGAAGTCGGAGGGAAGAACAGCACCATTGAAGAATTAAGGGCCTATATGGCCGGTTATCTGGATGAGCTAAAGAGGGATGGCGATTTAAAAGGCATCAGCAAGATCAGCGTGCAGTCCGGCACTACGCATGGAGGCGTTCCTCTGCCTGACGGGACCATCGCTAAAGTCAAACTGGACTTCAACACCCTGGAAAAATTATCCGAGATTGCGAGAGCCGAGTTTGGTCTAGCCGGTGCAGTTCAGCACGGGGCATCGACGCTTCCCAATGAGGCCTTCGACAGATTTCCGAAAACGGGTACAGCCGAAATCCATCTGGCCACGGGGTTTCAAAATATGATTTATGAAAGCAAACACTTCCCGGCAGTTCTCAGGGACGAGATATATCAATACATAAAATCTAAGATGATAAGCGAAAAGAAAGACACGGACACGGAAGAGCAGTTTATCTATAAAACACGAAAGAAAGGGTTTGGTCCTTTCAAGAAAGAACTGTGGAACCTCTCAAGAGAGGCGCTTGATGCCATAGGTTACGAGTTGGAAAGCCAATTCTCTTTTTTGTTTGAAAAGCTAAACGTCAAAAAAACCTCCAATATTGTTGCCAAGTATATAAAACCCGTAGATGTCCCTGCAAAAATGCCTGAAGCCCTCGGGGCATAGGTGAAGAGATAACCGTGATATCTCGTGGCGGGCAAGATGAATAACGCAATTAGAGAATAATTCGCAATACCTCAGCCTGAACGGATTCGCCTCAGTCCGTCTCCTTCAGTTTCTTGGCCACGTTCATTACGGTATCGGCATAGATGTTACTATGGTTGTAAGCCAGGATTACCCGGTACTGCTTTTTCATGCTCATGTTACAGCGCCACCCGTGAGAACGAAGGTAATTTGCCATACTGTAAAGTGCATCCTGTTCCGAGAAGAGATTGATGCGACCGTCTCTATCGGCATCGACTCCATAGACTGAGATCTTTGTCGGCATAAACTGGCAGATCCCGATTGCGCCGTAGAGTGAGCCCGGAATACTCAGAGGGTCGATACCGTTTTCCGAGGCATATCTAATCAGGGCCTTGAGTTCTCCGTAAGCCCAATCAGCCTTCTGCTGGCAGCGCTTCTTTGCAAAATCCTCATTCCGCCGAGTAAGCAGGTCAGGTGCAAGATAGGGACGGATCGTTTCGAGATCGGAAGACAACGCCATACTTGCGAGCGTATTGAAGGCACCCCGATTACCCAGATGCTGGCCGAGCTCAGTTTCTACAAGCAGTATTGATACGACAATCTCTTTGGGGACACAGTAGTTTTCCGCAATTCCCTGCAGAGTCTCTCTGTTTCTCTGTAAATATGATTGCGCCTCGGCAATGACTTCCGGTCTTAAGAAGCGGGCGTATGCAACTTTAATCTTGCGGGCAGAACCAGCATCTTGTTTCTTGTAGCGCTTGCTTATGAGTTCCTTCAACTTGCACGACATAATGTCGGGATCAAAATTTACGCCTGGTTGGTCAAAGATTTTTCTTATGACCTGCTCGTCGAACTTGTCGGCTACGAGGCGCTCAATAAGAGGGGTCCAGTCTGCGTACGCATATGTAGGAGAAATAATGAGTAGCACAGAAAAAATAGATGCCAGAGCCAAGCAGAACAGGTGACAACTTGTGTGAGACCTCTTTAAATCCATTTTTTAACCTCTATCCTTCTCATCTGGTAGGTAGCTCCATTGGATTGGGCGCAGATGCATCAGGAAATCCAAACGGGGAAGTTTCCTGAAGACCGGCCAGCGAATAATCGCAGCCCGATTCCTTAAGAGCGGCTTCCTGGAAGCAGGCAATCCCGGAGAAATGGATATGCGTATCAATTATCAACATTGTGTGAAACCATGGGGAAAAAGCAAGATAGAGTAACACCCTGTCATAAAAACAACATAGGGGAAATATGTTCGTGTGTCAATCGTAAAGAGGCAGGCAAGAGCTTTGCATGACGGATGATCACCCATGGCGATAGATGCATCGGGCTATCATAACCAATGATCAACGTAAGCATTGATCGTCGCAATCTCAGTTGTCGTGAGAGCCGAAAAGCAGAGGCCAACTTAAACCCGTGCCGCCTAATCAGGCCATGTGTTTCGGATAGTCTCAATTTTTTTGTCTTGACAATAGGGAGAACCTTAAATTACTAAATTCAATCCGAAACAGGAAAGTATCTGCCAGCTTATGGATTGGGCCAAAAATAAAAAAATCATTTTTTTCTTCCTGCCATTCATCATTTATTTGGCCCTCCTTGCGGTTATGCCCTTAATGGAGCCGGATGAAGGACGCTACAGCGCTATCCCCAGTGAAATGAATCATTCGGGAGATTACGTGACGCCGCATCTGAAGGGAACCGTCTACCTCGAAAAGCCACCTTTATGCTACTGGGCTACGGCCCTGGCATTTAAGATATTCGGGGAGAATGAATTCTCATCAAGGCTTTTTTCAGCGCTTTGCGCGTGGGGGTGCATCCTACTCGTTTATAGAATGGGCGCTTTTTTTCACGGTGAAAAAACAGGATTTTATGCGGCTGCTGTCTTGGCGACGTCCTTATTTCCTTTTGCCATCGGAAGGCTTAACATCCTCGATATGCCGCTGGCATTCTTTGTTTCTGCAGGTGCATGGTTTGGCTACAGATACTTTTCTGATGGCGGGTACGGGAAGAAGAATATCTGTCTCTTTTATCTTTTCTGCGCCTTGGCCTTTCTTACAAAAGGTTTGATCGGGATAGTCTTTCCCTGCGCGATCGTAGTAATATGGCTCTTACTGGCCGGAAAGTGGCGCGAAATATTACGATTGTTCTCACCTTCCGGCATCCTAATCTTTCTAGCTGTCGCCGGGCCATGGCTATTCCTTGTGCAGCGGGCAAATAAAGACTTCCTGTGGTTCTTTTTCATACAGGAACATTTCCTCAGATACACCACAACAATGCACTCCAGAAACGAGCCCATCTATTTTTACATTCCTATCATCATTGCGGGCACAATGCCCTGGTGGGCTTTTCTCTTCAAGGCTGTTAAAGAAAGCGGGGCAAAATCAGTTTCTCTTTTTGCCTCAACAGAAAAGATGTTATTGCTTGCATGGACGGGCTTCATATTCTTGTTCTTTTCCATTTCCTCATCCAAGCTTATCCCCTATGTCGCCCCTGTTTTCTTGCCCATCGCGGTTTTTATGGGACACATTTTTAGATCATATGATGACCTGGGCAGAAAATCCGATTATAGCAAAGGCGCAGGAATTTTGTACCATCTGCCGGTGATCCTGCAATCTCTCCTGTTCATTGCCGTACTCCTGGCGCCGCCCTTTCTTAAGAATCACGGGATACCTTTTTATACATGGTTGCCGTGGGTGATGTTTCCTATCCTGATGCAGATTGTGATTATATTTTTGCCTGAGGTCATCGGGAAAAAATGGCAAAGCGGCTGGTTCATAACCATTTATGTAATCTCGTTTCTTTTTATGAGTTCCCTGATCTTTCCTATGTCCCAATTCTTGACGCCGTATAAGTCGGCATATCCCATTGCCAGGGTCATACAAGACTACATTCCCGCCAATGAGGAGCTCTATCAGTACGGGATGTCACTTTACGGTATTGATTTTTACAGCAAGAGGAAAACGCCGGTAGTCGATGATATTGGTGAGCTAAGACCGGGTGTGGAAAAACTGCCTTTCGAAGAAAGGAATCGTTATTTTCTCACTTCCGATACTTTTTTCCGTCTGTGGCATGAAAAGAAGGAGATTTACTGCGTGACAGAGCGCGAAAATGTGGAAAAGCTTAAAAAAAAGACAGCCTTTTTGCATGTTCTGTGGGATAATGATTATTATAGCCTCGTGCATCTTAAGGATGAGTGACTGATTGGATATGAAAGTCAGACAAGATTTCTTGCCCCTATCCAGACCCTCCATCGGCGACAGAGAGATTGAAGGCGTTGTTGATTGCCTCAAATCCGGATGGATTACTACCGGACCAGTTTGTAAAGCATTTGAGGACAAATTCTGCGGGTTGACGGGGGCATCACATGCCGTCTCCCTAACTTCTGCGACAGCCGGCATGCATCTCATACTTCTTGCCATGGGAATCGGAGAAGGAGATGAGATCCTCACACCGTCCATGACTTTTGCCTCCACCGTAAATATGATTGTCATGCTAAAGGCGAGACCCGTTTTTGTAGATATCAATTACGATACACTGAACATCAATGCGGCTCTTATAGAGAAAAAAATCAGCCGTAACACAAAGGCTATTATCCCCGTCCATTTTGCGGGAGCTCCCGCCGATATGGACAGGATTCTCGAAATAGCAAAGAGCAACAATCTCCCGGTTATTGAAGACGCAGCCCATGCAGTCGGCACCTATTATAAAGGTGTCCATGCAGGGGGGTTCGGGCATATTGCGATCTTTTCCTTTCATCCCATAAAAAACATAACAAGTGGCGAGGGCGGGATGATCACGCTCACAGACGATGCGTTGGAAGCCAAATTGAGACTCCTCAGATTTCATGGTATTGAGAGAGACGCATGGAAGCGTTACGGTAAAGGAGGAAACCCCAAGTACGATATTAATCTCCCGGGGTTTAAATATAATCTCCCCGACATGCAGGCAGCCTTGGGTCTTGCGCAACTCGCGAGGCTGGATGAGATCAATCATAGGAGGGCCGAGCTGGCGGGGCTCTATATGAAAGGGCTAAAGGACGTAAACGGCCTCGAATTGCCCGGAGTGCCAGGGTATCCCCATGTTCATGCCTGGCACCTGTTCATCATAAAGATTCTCTCCATGGATCGGGATATCTTTATGGAAAAACTATCCGAGTATAATGTTGGCTACGGTTTGCATTTTCCCGCGTGCCACCGCTTGAGCTATATCAAGAAGCATTTTGCAACGGGAAGAGGAATGCTCCCTGAAACAGAGCGGGCAGCGGAAAGGATAATTTCTCTGCCTCTGTTTCCAGGCATGTCGAATGATGACGTATCCTATGTTTGTGAAGCTATCAGAGAGATATTGATAAGCTAGCAGCTTTGTAAATGCGTTTGCTCGTGTATAAGCGAGTGAATGATCTGTAACAATGAGGACAATCCCATGAGTTCACAGCCGATGATTTCCTTGGTCATTCCCGTTTACAATGAGGAGGAGAACCTGCACATCCTCTTGGAGCGCATCCGCCCGGTCATGAAAGGCATGGGCAGGCCGTATGAAATAATTCTTGTCGATGATGGCAGCCGTGATAGTTCTCTCTACATACTGAAAGGCTTTGCCAGTGAACGTGAGGTGAAGGTTGTAGAGCTTGTCAGAAATTATGGACAGCACGCGGCGATCCTTGCCGGGTTTTCTGTCGTGAGAGGCGAGATTGTAATCACGTTAGATGCGGATCTCCAGAATCCCCCGGAAGAGATACCTAAACTTGTGAAAGAGATGGAAGCAGGCAGCTATGATGTGGTGGGCACAATAAGGAAAGGGCGCAAGGATTCCATGTTCAGGATCATACCGTCAAAGATTATCAACATAATCGCCAGAAAGATTACTAAGGTCCGGATGACGGACTGGGGATGCATGCTCCGGGCCTACCGGCGCCCTGTAGTAGATCGCATGATCGCCTGCCACGAGCACGCAACGTTTATTCCGGCATTGGCGACATTTTTTGGCAAACGTGTGACCGAAATTGAGGTTGCCCACGACGAGAGGGCCGGTGGAACATCTAGTTATCCTCTGCGAAAGCTCATCAATCTTCAGTTTGACCTTGTCTCGTCATTCTCCGATCTGCCCATGAAGCTCCTTATGTACGGGGGTGTGTGTATGGCTCTTGGCGGTGTCTGTTTCGGTATATTTCTTGCCGTTGCGAGACTGATGTATGGCGCCCTGTGGGCTGCTGAGGGTGTATTTACATTGTTTGCCATTCTGTTTGTTTTTGTGGGCCTGCAGTTCTTCGCCTTTGGCATAGTAGGGGAATACATTGGACGGATCTACAGGGAAGTGAGAAAAAGGCCTGAGTATGTAATTGAGAAGGTCCACTCATCGGAGAGCGTAAGGCAGACGACGCAATGAGGGCCGTTGTATTTGCATACCACAATATGGGTATTTGCGGGCTTGAAGCCCTAAAGGCGGCGGGTTTTAATATAACGGCGATTATTTCTCATGAAGACGACCGCGGGGAGAATTGCTGGTTCGATTCCGTTGTCGAATGGGCAAATGAAAATCATATCGAGGTATTCTGTCCTGATAATGTTAACACGCCTGAATGGATAGACAAGATTTCACGTCTTGATCCCGATGTGATCTTTTCCCTTTATTACCGGCTTATGCTAAGTCAGGACATCTTGAACATGCCGGAGTCAGGTGCGTATAATCTCCATGGATCGCTTCTGCCCGCTTACCGGGGCAGGACCCCCGTAAACTGGGCTATCATAAACGGAGAGAAACAGACCGGGGTCACGCTCCATCATATGATCGGAAAAGCCGACGCAGGCGACATCGTCGGTCAGAAGGCTGTTGGGATAGATTTTGAAGACACCGCCAGGACCGTATATGACAAGCTCTGCGGGGCGGCGCGAGAAATGCTTGCGGAAGTCCTGCCTCTCATCAGGGAAGGCAGAGCCCCAAGGAGGCCGCAGGATCTGACGAAGGGGAGCTATTACAGCGGGCGGAGGCCGGAGGATGGGCGCATCGACTGGAACTGGCCGGCAGTGAGGATATATAATCTCATTCGGGCAGTGACTGAGCCGTATCCGGGCGCCTTTGGCTTTTTGCCCGGAGTCGGGAAGATATTGATCTGGTGGGCCCTCCCTGACGAAGGGAAAATGATTGACCATACTCCCGGACAGATAGAGATTGGAAACAGCGAAGTATTTGTCAGAACAGGAGACGGTCGCTTAAAGCTTACAGATGTCGAGGTGGCCGGATCGAGAATGAAAGGCGACGCGGTATTTCAATACTTGAAAAACAAGGAAGGATTAGTTTTAACATGAAGATATTAATTCTTGGGGTAAACGGATTTATCGGCCATCATCTGACTAATCGGATACTCGCTCAAAAAGACTGGATCGTTTACGGCATGGACCTTGCCGATGATCGCCTCGGTGAAGCCGTGAACAATCCCCGATTCCATTTTCTTGAGGGCGATATAGCGATCAACAAAGAATGGATTGAGTATCATATTAAGAAATGCGACGTCGTGTTGCCGCTTGTGGCCATTGCGACCCCCAAACTCTATGTTGAAGACCCCATTGGTGTCTACAATCTGGACTTTGAAATGAATCTCGGCATCGTCAAACAATGCGTGAAATACCATAAACGAGTTGTATTCCCATCCACATCCGAAGTCTATGGGGCCTGCACCGACCCGGAATTCAAGGAGGACGAAAGTTTCCTGGTCGTCGGACCGATTCAAAAGGAGCGCTGGATATATTCATGCTGCAAGCAGCTCCTCGACCGCGTAATCTATGCCTATGGCACACGCGGTCATCTTGAATTCACGCTGTTCCGGCCGTTTAACTGGATCGGACCCCGGCTGGATTCCCTTGACGTGGCCAAAGAGGGAAGCTCCAGGGTTGTGACACAATTCATAGCTGAACTTCTTATGAAACGCCCGATTGCGCTCGTTGACGGCGGCCATCAGAAGCGGTGTTTTACGTACGTGGACGACGGCATCTCGGCCTTGATGAAGATTCTGGAAAACAGGAATGACGTATGCAAGAGCGAGATCATCAACATCGGAAATCCTGACAATGAGTGCTCCGTGAAGGAATTAGCCAATATTCTGAAGAGCCTGTTTATGGCGCATCCGGCCCACAGGAATGACAAGGCATACTCCGATATCGTTGAGGCAACCGCAGAATCCTACTACGGCAAAGGCTATCAGGATATCTATTCCAGAAAACCGGACATCGAGAAGGCGAGAAAGCTCTTGGCTTGGAGCCCCGAGATAGGGCTCGATGACGCGCTGAGAATGACGCTGGATTCTTTCCTGGAGGAGAACAGGGGTGCCGTCTAATGACAGGAACGATAAAGTACTGGGCATAAAGATAGACGTCGATACCTATCAAGGTATGAAGAACGGTGTGCCCCGTCTTCTTGACATCCTGGGAACTTATGATATCAAGGGCAGCTTCTTCCTGAGCATAGGGCCTGATGCCTCCGGCAGGGCCATGCTCCAGCTTATAAAAAATCCCCGCTTTCTGAAGAAGATGGTCAGGACCAATGCTGTCGGCCTCTATGGTCTGAGGACAGCACTTTACGGGACACTGCTTCCTTCGCCGATGATCGCCCTCTCGTTTCCGGACATCGTGACGAAAATAATTTCCCGAGGCCATGAAGTTCAATTTCATGCATGGGATCACAGACGCTGGCAGGACGAGGTGCAGAAGAGATCGAAGGAGTGGATACAGGATTGGTTCGAAAAAGGCATCCGAGGTTTTGCGGAGCTGACCGGGCATAAGCCCTCGGCATTCGGGGCGCCTGCCTGGATCATCGACGACAGGGTAATGAACGTCCTCGGGGATTACCGGTTTGATTATCTGAGCTGCACGCGCGCGGAGAAGCCGTTTATCCACGAAAAAATAGGTGTTGTGGAGATTCCGTCCGATCTTCCCTGCTTTGAGGAGGTTGGCGTTCCTGAAGGCATTTCCGCTGTCGCTTCCATTTTGAAAGACGGTGATATGCACGTATTGCCCGTGCACGCTGAAGTGGAAGGAGGCATCTGGAGCGGCCCGTTCATCGAGCTGCTCGAGCATGTGAGGAGTTCAGGCTATCGCTTCGCGACGCTTTCTGAGATACGAAAACTGTTGCCGGCAGATCAATTGACAGTGCGAAAATATAGAATGGAATTATTGCCCGGCCGCTCGGTCCCATGCGCGGTATGATCTATGGAGCTCTCCTTTAGAGAAAGGCTTACGTCCTACTTGCCGTAATTTGGAAGCGGTTCATTGACTGCCGGACATTCTTCTTTCACCGTCCCTCTCCGTTTTACAGCCCGCGCCGCTTCGAGGGCCTTGGCGCTCTCATTTTTTTCACAGAAACAACACGGTTCATAGGCCCAACCTAAAGCGAGCCGCTCCTCCTCTTTCTTCAGGGAAAGGAAGGTGTACATGCCGATAAGCGGTGCAATGATCCTCGTCTTCCAGCCAAATTGTGCATAGATATCTTTCAGAAGCCCATCCGCCTTTTTGGCTATATGCGCATCGTTGCGATACCATTTCCTGATGGCCCAGACGGCGCCGGCATATGTCGAGCGTAAAGGAAATACCTCCCATGCGAAACGCTCCCGCACGTGCCGGGGATGGTCCTTATACATCTGCCATCCGTTCAAAAGCACCCGTATCAGGCGAAGAATGCTGGGGCCGTTGAACTCAAAGTCACGCTGGAATGCCTCCAGGATATACTTCTCTTCCTGTCCGCCTTTGATATGCTCGTGGCGGTAATTGAAGCGATACTGTCCGTGAGAATCAGCGTCGGGGAATTCCGATTCCGCCAGGAGCGTTCCTTCCTGCTTGTGCTTTTCGTACAGCGGTGTCCCCGAAATCGGGGTATAAAGCATGAACTGATGGAAAACCGTTTCGTGGCCTACCGCATAGTCGATGATCGCATCCATGTTTTCCGGTCTGTGGTTCTCCAGACCGATGATCGAGGATCCCAGGACACGGATGCCGTGAGATTGCAGGAGCTGCACCAGGGATCGCGTATCGACACCATTGAGCTTATTGTAGTCGCTGCTATCCCCTTCGAGCCCCATCCATACCCAGCCTATGCCGAGCCTCACGAGCTGGTCGATAGTGTAGGATTGCAGGACCCGTGCGGAGCTGAATACATATATTGCCCAGCTCTTGTCGTTGGCCTCCATCAGTTCCAGGAGCCTCAAAGCCCTTTTCTTGTGGAGGAGAAAGTTCTCGTCCAGTGTAAAGAAGGATCGGACATGGAGCTTCTTTTCAATTTGACACATGACCTCAAAAAGTTCATCCCCTGTCTCATAGAAATTAATGAAATGCCCTTTGCCGCCGAACAGCGCCGACGTTGAACAAAAGTTACATCCGACCGGGCAGCCGACGGAGGGGATCAGGATCGCTGCAGTACCGCCCGGCCTGCTTCCAAGACTGATACCCATGATCCTTGCTCCAAACCCGGAGACGGCCGTCGGGTGTTTGATGGGCGCCTTGTCATCCTGCGCGAGATATCGCTGAAACCACCGGATGCCCTCGCCGCGGACAATCAGGTCCGCGTCAATTATCTTATCAATCCCTTCTTTGTTGGTTACATGTCCGCCGACGACAATCGTCGCGGTGGGTTGATACCGCCGGATAAGTTCGCACATCTTCTTAACCTTGCCGATATTCGGGATGATGGCGCTGATACCGATGACGTCATATGAACGATGACTGATTTCTTCGATGAAACGCTCGAGCGAGGGGAAATCCAGCATCGTACACGGGGCTTCGAGATTGGCGTGAATCATCATCAGCCCGAAGGTGCGGTGAAACATGCGCAGAGAAAACCCTCCTTGGACGCGGGTCACCTGGTTCTGATACAGCTCCATCGGATTTATTTTGCGGCTGCCGTATTCGTCGTCACTGGCATATGGTCCGAAAACACTGGTGAGCAGGACGCGGGCGCGTTTTCCGAGAGGATGGACAGGGTGGGTATCGTGCGAACGATTGTTCATGTTACTCCTCCACAATGGGATCAATTTTCTTGTGTGAAGGCAGCTTAGGAAATATATTTACAGAAAGGAAGTTATAAGTTAGCGTTTTACAATACTTTTACAAATGCAGGCCAAGTTCGCAACGGAGAAGGAAAATTGACGGGGATGAAAGATTCGTATAAGATATAGATGATTATGAAGCAGGCGAAATGGTTTTTCCATCCCATCTTTGTTTTTGTTCTGTCCACAGTCGCCCTCGTTTGTTCCCTCTTCCTGTATATCTACTGGTATGTGGGAATTAGCACAGGACTCAAGTCACTCTCCTATCGCTATCAGCTTGATCCAAACCAATTTGTTGAGGCCAGTCCCTGGGTTGTCATACTGGTGCTGTCGCTTCTGGTCGGTGTTATCCTGGCGGGGATTCTCATAATCTTTATTTATCACCTGAAAACCCTCCAGCTCTACCGCCTGCAGCAAACCTTCATCAACAACTTCACCCATGAGCTCAAGACTCCGGTTACCTCCCTGAAGCTTTATCTGGAGACTTTTACCAAGCACGAAATCCCCCGCGACGAGCAGTTGAAGTACATCGGCTTCATGCTCCAGGATGCGGAACGCCTTTCAAACAACATCAACAGCATATTGAATCTTGCCCGGATCGAGAGCAAGGTTTACGAGGGGGTTTTCACGAACGTCGACCTTGTGGAGCTAATTTGCGGATTCCTGGCAAGCAACCGCCACATCTTCCAGGGATGCGACATCCATTTAGAAAATCCTCCGGGAAAGGGGTTCTATCAGCCTGTAGTCGTATCGCTGATCGAGATGCTCCTGATGAACATCCTGACCAATGCCAAAAAGTACAACATTTCGGGTAGACCAAGCGTCCGCATCACCTTCGAGGAGGGTGAGAATATCCGGCTGATCCATTTCCGCGACAACGGCATCGGCATCGAAAAGAAAGAGAGGAAAAAGATATTCAAGAAATTCTATCAGAGCCGGAACCGCACAGGGCACACGGTGGTGGGAGGAAGCGGCATCGGACTTTATCTTGCCCAGCAAATAGCGAGACTACATCAGGGAAAGATCATCGCAGAAAGCGATGGAGAGGGAAAAGGATCTGTTTTCACTTTGACATTGCCCTTAAGACCGGAAAGTAAAAAGCATGAAGGATCTTCCGCAAAAGCGCATTCTCATAATTGAGGACGATGAGCATATCGCCCAGGGGCTGAAATTGAATCTCTCCCTTCAGGGATATGAGGTGTCGATCGCCGGCGAGGGAACAACGGGGCTTCGGATGTGGAAAGAGTGGAATCCCCACCTCATCGTTCTCGATATCATGCTCCCCGGTTTGGACGGCCTGTCGGTTCTTCAGCACATACGTATGGAAGATGAAAAGCTTCCCGTCCTTATCCTCTCGGCCAAAGGCGGCCATGACGACAAGGTCAAGGGATTTTCTTACGGCGTTGATGACTACCTCGCCAAGCCTTTTGACCTGGAGGAGTTTCTGCTGCGTATCGAGCGCCTCATGAAAAGATCCTCCTGGAGCCGTACAGCCAATGATGGGCTGGAAGCACAAGAATCAAAGAATACGTATGTATTTGGGAGCAACACGATTGACTTCGAAACTATGACCGCGCAGGGTACACATGGTACAATTCACCTGACAGACCAGGAAGTGAGGTTACTCAAGATATTCATCGCAAACCGGGGGAAACCCTTGTCACGCAAGGTCCTGCTGGAAGTAGGCTGGGGGTATTCCGGCGAGACGACGACACGCACGGTTGATAACTTCATCGTGCGTCTGAGGAAGTACTTTGAAAACGAACCGGAAAATCCGGTCTACTTCAAGAGCATCCGCTCCATCGGGTATATCTTCGATCACCAGTGACCAAACCCATTCGAACCTAAGAATTCAGCGACGCTTGAAACCCGTCAGATTTTTCCAGTCTGAACTCCATTGCCATGGCGCTGATACCAGCAAGGAGACCAAACACGAATAGTCTCCACAAACATGAGATACCGAATTGGAAGATATTTGCATGATGATGGAAACCCACAAGAGCCGCGATGATCATATAGACAAGAGTGGCAAAGATACCGAAGACCGCAGCCGTTGCAATCCGTTTCATCATCGGAGCCCCCCCGCATCCGGAGCTGACCATAACACCTCCGATTATGGGGAGGGCAGCCATGAGCCACCAGATGTGTCTCAGATCCGGAATTACCCCGGCATACTTAAGATATATCATATCAGTACCAATCAATATTCCGGCAGCGCCAACCGCCAGGGCCGCCGCGTGCCAGTAGCGTGGTCTCATCAATGCTCTCTTCTGTGTCCGTAAATCCATGTGCCTGCGAATTGTCAATGGCCAGTTGTAAAAAAGACAGAAGACGCCGTGTTCAAGCAAAGCGCCACTCTCGCCAAATACAGGTACGGCGTGCACCGTTTCCGTGGCCCAGTGTCCAGCCATAAACCGCGCCAGAGTCGGGTACCGATAGGTCATCTGTATGGGAAAGGCGAGGTAACCAATATATTTAAAAAAAGCTAAAAACAAGGCGATGCTGTAGTCCTTAAAGTTTCTTTCCTTTATAACCAGAAAGACTACATACAGCCCTCGTGCGAGAGATCCGGGTGATATCGGTATGAGCTGGAAAAAGGCGATGATCCCCAATCCTATCGCCCAAGCCTGTGCGCGGGGCATTTCGGGATGCGTCCATATAAAGTAGATCGCAAGTGCCGTCGCAACCACATGCGTTGTCGGCATCAAACATATATGAACAGCCAGACTCTTGAGGTACTTTTGGATAAAAGGCTCTTTGATAGTCTTGATTATTTCATCCGCATCGCTCGTGCTTATGATGCGCTTCTTCTTTCCATGCTCTACCATGTCGGCCAGCCATTGTTCTCGCATCTCGGCATTAAAGTAGAGCTGGATGGGCCGCACGAATATAAAGGTTAATTTCTCCTTTGCATATGTCCAGCTTGTCAAGATCTTATATAGTCCGATGGGAAGGACCGACAGGGGAAGATGAAGGAGAAACAGCCCGAGGGAATGGGCAAGAGCCGGCGCGGACGCTTCTGTTATTCTGCCGCTCCGACACCATGACATTACGCGCTCCAGCCTTTTGCCTTTCAGCGTCTTCAGAAAGTATTCCATACTGCTCAGGCATTTTTTGTAATGCGCCCTCCATCGGGCATGCCCCCAGGCCTTTCGCAGAATACTGCCCAAGAATGGTATCAGGCCGAGAAGGAAGAAGGGCAGGGCAGATATCTTATGTTTCTGGAATCGTGCCTCTGCCGGAGAGTCGATTATATTTTTGATTTTCCACCCGATAATCGCGCTGGAAAAAATGGTGGACCAGAGCTTTCCGCTGTAAAGCAGCTTGAGATGGTTGTGGGTGATGTCGGGAACGGAATTGCGATATACTTCTTCCGCGGCTTTTAGCTCTCCCAGCATGCCAAGCATGTCTGGAAATTCATCTTTATGAGCGAGCACGAATGCTTCGAGTTTATTGAGGTCGCCTCTATCGAACTGCACGAGAGACCCCCTGCGAATGCCCTTCCATATCAGTGAAAAATCGCCGGGGCTCATCGGGCCGAACGGAAGCAGCGCGAGGCCGGCGCGGAAATCCATGGCGACGAGACCGGTATAAGGGTTGTCGTCGGTTGAATCCAGCTTAAAGCAGTTTGGTTGACTCTTGCAGGTGGACCATTCATACTGGCGCGCAAATTCGTAGGCGCCCATATCATGGAGCAGTCCGACGAGATCCGCCATGAATTGCTTCTTTGTCCGATATTCCGGAGAGCCGAGGCATTCAGGAGGAATAGTTTGCCCTTTCTTCCATCTGCTCAAAAGCTCCATGCGGTCGTCAACCTCGAGCTGCCAGGTGCGGCCCTCGACCCAGGAGGTGATCTCACCGCAACTTCCCAGATGGGTATCAACAAAGATCGCGTAGATGTCCTTTACGCATGATTCATCGCCGAACCTGATTTTAGCGCCACGGCGGATGAACTTCTGCCAAAGCGCGCCGGCCTTTGCCGCAGACGGATTCGACTGCAATTGAAAAGGCCCCTGAAAGCCGATCCAGTAGAGCAGGTTTCTAAAAAAGCGCGCTCCTCCTGACGGCGGGATCAGGATTTTCAGGGCATAGGAATTAGCGACCTGCAAGCTGGGCAGCGTATCCGGTTCTAGGCTGAGGACTTTCACTTTGTAAACCTGTCCTGCAAAGCCGCCGCCGACAAATTCTTCTATCTGTACTCGAACACGGGATGTATTATCGGATGCATCTGGCGCAACTGCGCATGCATCATATTCCACGATATCTCCGACGTCGTAGCGTTTTACGGCGAGTAGTCGCTGCAAGCCAAGGCCGTTGTATTCATTTTCGAGAGTTTTACACATCTCTATTGAATAATCTTTTTTCATGTCGGCATTCGATCCACTCTTCGTCATGCCGGACTTGATCCGGCATCCAGTTCCTCATAAATTCTCTTTTATAGGAGCAAATGAAGTAGCTTTTTCTCATAAACGCTCCTTTAGGTCAAGCTTGCATCTTTTCAGTGACTTTCGTTGTTCATCGCTCAATGAATTTTGATCACAATCACCTCGTCATTTAGAAGGGACTCACTGGCTGAGAAATCTTTTCTCCTTTTTCAAAAACGAGACGCCTTAAATTACTCGCCTCGTTCCAAAAACATGGGTGCCATCGCTAGCCTGTCATTCCTGGCTTGAGAAACCGGAAGATGACGCCGGAATAGAAAAACGTATCAAAGGTCTATATTGTCAAAAGACAATAAACACCGTCTCATGATAATGAACATCACGATTCCAGCAGTGAAAAAGAACGTTGATCTTTCCATCCTGCAAGGAACCATTGATGATTTGAAACGTGGCAAGCAATCCATCATTCATCACAGCGGAAAATACATCGCTTTGGGCGAATTGAAGGGCGGCATTGATCCGGCAGGGGCGGACGAACATTGGAAAACGGCGAATTCAGCTTTAGATAGGATAAGAAGGGGTTTCAAGGAATTGAAGTTGACACCCCAGTTGTTTTTTATTGGAGGGGCGATTGAAAACAGCATGGCATTGGAAATATACAAACAACTGCAAAAAGGGAAACTGGATAACGCTGCAAATCTAACTGATGACGGACAACTGACCTCAATTTGCGAATGGATTTTAAATCTGTGACGGAGAACAGGCGTCCCCTTTTTTCTTCGGGAATCTTTCTGCGAGTCAGTTTCTCGGTAATCTTCACTTTGATCGGAAAGATTCAATGCGATCCGAGAGCCAGTTGAACCAGTCTTTAAGACCCGCCGACGTCTTGCACGATACCTCAAATATTTTGAGATTACGGTTGAGGGTGAGGGCGTCTTTCCTTGCCTTGGCAATATCGAAGTCCACATAGGGAAGAAGATCTATCTTGTTGATGACCATGGCCTCCGACTGCTGGAACATGAGGGGATACTTCGTCGGCTTGTCCGTACCTTCCGGGGTGCTCAGAACCATCACCTTCACATTTTCTCCGATTTTGAACTCAGCCGGGCATACGAGATTGCCCACATTCTCGGCGATAAGAAGATCAGTCTTCGCGAGGTCAAGCCCGGGCAGGGCTTCGCGGATCATGTTGCCGTCTATGTGGCATGCCCCTCCGGTGTTAATCTGAACTACCGGGATTCCCAGCTTGGCGATCCTTTCCGCGTCAGACGAGCCCTGGATATCTCCTTCAATGACTCCAATCTTATATTTGCCCTGAAGGGCAGCGATCGTCTGCTCAACAAGTGAGGTTTTCCCTGCGCCTGGGGAGCTCATCAGATTAAGGACGTATATTTTCTCTTTATCAAATATCTTCCTGTTTTCTTCCGCAATCCTGTCATTGGCATCGAGGATATTTTTTACGACTGTTATCTTGGACAAGGTTATTTTCTCCTTTATTCATTTCAGACACACGAGAGATTTGAACAGAAAGAAAATACCTGGATTCCCGTTTGCACGGGAATGACAGAAAGGGGGGTCTTCCAAATCTCTCTGCGCATCAATATATCTCTTTTTCTATGATCTCTTTTAAGAGATCGAGCTTTTCCAAGGCGAGGGCTTCATTGATCCGATGAATGGCATAACCCGCATGGGATATCACATAGTCTCCGATTGCAACATCCTCATCGACTATATCAAGACATACTTCGCGCCTCGTGCCGCTGATATCTATAATTGCGATATTGTCTTCGTCAATGGATATGATTCTTCCCGGAAATCCGAGGCACATAATACCAGTTCCTAATCTACGTCTATCTCGAGAAGTTGGATTTCTTCAGTTCCGCCTGCAAGAAGCACTTCCGAGCCGTTACATTGCGGGCACTCCGCAGCATATTGTTCGACTTCAACGTCTTTTTCGCAGGAAAAGCAGTGAATAATGATCGGTCTAATATCAAATTCGAGCGACGCCCCTTCTGCCTTCGTGCCGCTGGACTGAATATCGAAGGTGAATTCGAGAACCTGCGGTTCAATGCATGACAGCCGTCCGAACGAAATCTTCATGGACTTCACTTTGCTGAAGCGATATTCCTCCGCGTACTCTTCGATGATATCCAGAATCGCGCAAACAATGGATAGCTCATGCATGGGCTGACTTTAACAGATTTACGCCGTTCAAAGAAAGCTCTTTTAGGAGCAGTCTCTCCACGTCGGAGAATTTATCTCTCATGAGTGGGGTCAGTTCGAGGCCCGTGTCTTTGTACTCGTTGGGAACAATGCAGAGGAAGACGACTTCCGGCAACTCATCTATTAGTTCCGCCTTGCAGAGGACATCCTGGAATGATACTTCATGGGCCGAGGTCGGCTCCAGCATCTGCGCATCGACCTCCTCCTTAGTAAAGCGATAGGCCGAACCAGGTTCATCCTTGACCTTGATCACGTCGATGACAAAGAGCTTGTCGCAACTGCATACTGTGTCGAGGAGCCCGTAGCCGAGTGTGCCTCCCTCGACAATCTTGACGCCTTCCGGAATTCGATAGTTATTTTCCAGCCAGCGTACAAAATGCACGCCGAATCCTTCATCCTGAAGAAGGATGTTTCCGAGTCCGAGTATCGTGATACGCCTTCTCTCGCTCATATCCATTGCCGAAAATAACGATGGGGGAGACGATACGGCCTTCTCCCCCATTCCGCAATTATTTTCTCTCAGGCAAAAGAAAATAACTTATTTCTTTCCTCTCTCGAATAGCACCCCGCTGATCATGGAGGAGACGGTCCCTTCCTTCAATATGGCGTCATACCAGAAGGCCATATACACGTGCACGATGATAAAGAGAATAAAAAACCACGTGAAGATATGGTGAACATAGCGGACGATTGCCAATCCTCCCAGCATATTCTCCACCGGTTTTAAGAGCTTATATAGGAAGGCGGTCATCCCGGCGTGATAGCCCGCCCCCATGAGGATCAGACCGGTCACGAGAATGACGAAGATCATGAAAAAAAGACCGCTGTAGGCAAGGGATTGCATGGGTCCATACAAAGCGCAGTGTTTCGGTGGGTCCTTCTTGATGAGGAGATAGAATTTGATCTGGTCCCAGGTGCATTCGAAATCGAGCCATGCGAAGAAATCCTTCCAGTCCGCGTGGAACCTCGAGAAGAAGGCGAGATAGAGCCTCCATATGAAAATGAACATGAGGAATATCCCGAACAGGATGTGCACGTAACGCATGTTGCCCATGAAAAATTTATGCACCGTCTCTCCCTGATATACCGTAAAGGGGCTGGCGATATAAAAACCCGTCACGATCAGGACAAATACGGCCAGGGCCATTGCCCAATGGTTGATCATGATTGCGGCAGACCATTCTTTTACAGGTTTTATTTCCATGGTTATCCCCCTTTCATTTACGAGACCCTGAATTTTCTGATCTCGCTGGTCCTGGGATCGATGATGTGAACCGCGCAGGCCATGCAAGGATCAAAGGAATGAATGGTCCTCAGTATCTCCAGAGGCTGATCCACCTTGGCAAGTTTCGTCCCGATGAGGGATTCTTCGTAGGGACCGCGTTTGCCCGCCTTGTCCCTCGGGGAACAATTCCACGTGGAGGGAACCACGGCCTGATAATTGGCGATGACCTTGTTCTCAATCCTTATCCAGTGGCCTAACGCCCCTCTGGGCGGTTCCGTCATGCCGCGCCCCTGGGCGGGTTTGCTGGGCACATCGCATCGCGTCCAGGTACGGGTATCGCCGCTCTTGACGTTGGCAATGAGTTCACCCACCCAACCTTCGATATGGTCTGCTACATACTTGGTCTCTATGCAACGCGCCGCCGTTCTTCCGAGGGTTGAGAAGAGGGCAGATACCGGGATGCCCGTCGCCTTGAGTGTTGAATCGACGAGTGCTTTGATCTTTTCGTTCCCAACGGCATAACCGACAAGCATGCGTGCAAGAGGACCTACTTCATGTGGCTGCCCGTCGTATCTCGGCGCCTTGCACCAGGAATATTTTTCATCTCCCTTCAGGTTGCCGTTGGCATCGTAGCCCGTGTACTGCGGGTCTGTCGTTCCCTTAAAGGGATGTGCTGGCTCCGTGCCCTTATACCAGGCATGGGTTACTTCTTCCGTTATCTTCTCTTCGTCAAGCTTCAACGGCTTGGCAATGTCTCTGTTCTTTACGACTCCTCTCGGGAAGAGGAAGGTATTCATGTCGTCATCGAGGGGGAATCCGCCGTAGGAGAGATAATTTTTCACGCCTCCGCCGATTCCTGCGGCGCCTTCGTCTTTGTAATAGGCAGCTGCGAGTAGCACGTCGGGGATGTAAGCGGTCTCAATGAAGTTCTGCAGCTCCTTCAGCCGGAAGAGATACTGGCCGATCTGATGGGCGTCCAGGGCATCCATGACGCAGGTTACACCGCCGACGACAAGGGACTGGGGGTGGGGATTCTTGCCGCCGAATATAGCCTGCATCTGACCCGCCACCTTGGATACCTGAAGGGCGTCCAGATAGTGGGAGACGATTATCAGGTTGGCCTCCGGGGGCAATTTGTAGGAGGGATTCCCCCAGTAGGCATTAGCAAAAGGTCCAAGGCGTCCCGACTTCACAAACTTTGTAAGTCTCTGCTGAACTGCCTTGTAGTGCGTCTCCGAACAATTATATGGGTTGGGACTATAGCCCTTGGCCATTTCAACAGCCTTCTTCGGGTCTGCCGAAAGCGAGCTCACGACGTCAACCCAGTCGAGCCCGTGCAGATGGTAGAAGTGCATGATGTGATCGCCGAGATACCAGGCTCCCTGAATCAGATTTCTGATAATGCGGGCATTGGGCGGCGGCTTGATTCCAAATGCATCTTCGCAGGCCATGATGCTTGCTTCATAATGGACGTAGGTGCAGACACCGCAGAATCGCTGGCAGATGAGTCCCGCATCACGCGGGTCCCGACCTTTCAGTATTGTCTCTATACCGCGCCACAGGGTGATGCTGCTCCAGGCGTCTCTGATGACGTTGCCGTCGTCTACTTCACACTCTATTCTCAAGTGGCCTTCAATCCTGGTGATGGGGTCTACAATGATTCTCTTAGTCATGTTTCTCCTCCTCATCTTTTCCCTTGTGACGGATTGCACTGGCGACCGCATGCGCTGCGACACCCGCCGCGGCCAGGCCGGTTAACACCAGGCCGATATTGTCGACGGTTCGTTCGCCGCCTGCCAGTGTAGCCTCGCTGATCGGTTTTTCCAGTGGAGCCATGGTGTCCCAGAATCCCGGTTCCGTACAGCCTATGCAGCCATGGCCCGCCATGACAGGCCACGAGACCGCGTCATTGAAACGCACCTTGCCGCAATTGGCGTAGGTGTATGGACCCTTGCAGCCTACGTTGTACAGGCACCATCCTCTTTTGGCGCCTTCATCGCCCCACTCTCCCACAAACTCCGCAGCATCGTAGTGAGGCCTGCGCTCGCAAACATCGTGTATCCTCTTTCCATAGGCCCAGATCGGCCTTCCAATGGAATCAAGGGGCGGCATGCCGCCGAACATGAGATAGTGAAGAAGCGTCCCGACGAAATTGACCGCATTCGGCGGGCAGCCGGCGATGTTAACTGTAGAGATGCCGAGCACCTTGCTGATGCCTGCCGCGTCCGTAGGATTGGGCCGTGCGGCCTGGATGTTGCCGTAGCAGGCGCAGGCGCCTATGCAAACGGTTGCCGCAGCGCTGCGGGTCACTTCTTTGGCTATCTGGATGGATGTCTTGCCCTTCGGGCCCAGTCTGAGATACTGCCCGTTGAGCCCCCTCGGAATCGCACCTTCGATCACGCACACAAACTTTTTCTTGAAATCATGCATGCACTTTTCCAGGTTCTGTTCCGCCTGATAGCCTGCGGCGGCCATCACCGTCTCATGGTATTCGAGGGATATGGTTTCCAACAGTATGTCGGCGACGTTCGGGTAGGATGTGCGAAGGAAGGCCTCGGTGCAGCCTGTGCATTCGGCGAAGTGGAGCCAAACGATGGGGAGGCGGCTGAAATTCTCCGCAGCCGTGGCTAGGGCCGGACGAAACATGGGAGGCAGCATCAATGCAGATGTCATGATTGACGTCCATCTGATGAAGTCCCTCCTGCTCACGCCGCGTTCCGCCAGGATATCGTTTAAGTCTTCCCGAGGCGGCGGGAGCTCCCTGTCTAAACGTTCCTGGTTGATCTTGCAGTGCTCCATCAATTGCTTATAATGATTGCGTACAGTCTTGCTGTAGTCGTTGGAGCCTTTCATGTTACCTCCTTTCAACGTAGCGTATATTTCTCCCAAAAGACTTCTGGTTTCTTTTGAGATTTAGAAGACATAGTGAAAAAATGGTGTTTACAAAAAACGTGGGGACTCGTGAAGCACAAACGTTATGCACCAATAATGTGGCTATAACTGAAATACAACGCTAATTATATGGAAGCATTGTAGTAGCAATAAGCTCCCAATTGCTTGCGAAAAGTAACATATGTCATTTTTTACATACTGTCAACAAGGAAATCAGCAAATCGACCAATAATGATGATATCTTGCATAGATAATCTCGGTGAAAGGGATGCAAATTATTTTCGGATGCAGCGCCGCAGGAAAAGCTTCATCTTCCTTGGATAAACGGGGGAGTGTCGAGACGAAGGACGGGAAGGATTCTACGGCAATGCCTCTGCGAAAAGGTCGTAGTCGGTGGTTCCTGTGATCCGGCAGGAGAGCAGGCTTCCCGCAGCGAGGCCTTTCCCCTTCATATAGGTGACACCGTCGATTTCCGGGGCCTGCCTCCGGCACCTTCCGACATAGGGATAATCGGGGATTCCACTTTTTCCCTCGATGAGGACCTCCTGAACCGAACCGATCAGAGCCTGATTGATTTGATAAGAGATAACTGCCTGCTCTTCCATGAGAAGCTGTCTCCGCAGCTCTTTTTCCTTTTCCGATATCCGCGAAGGATAGGACGCGGCCCTTGTTCCCTCCTCCTTGGAATAAGTGAAAACGCCCAGGTGGTCGAACCGCGTCTCCTTTATGAAGGAAAGGAGCTTATTGAATCTTGCGCGTGTCTCTCCCGGAAATCCCACGATGACGGACGTCCGAAGCGCCACGCCGGGAATTATATGTCTCACCTTTTGGATGGTCTTCTTAATCAGGTCGCTGCCCCCGCGTCTCTTCATGGCCGCCAGGATTTCGTCGTCGATATGCTGGACGGGGACATCTATGTATTTGCATATATTCCCACGGTTGGCCATGGATTTAAGGATCTCGTCGGTGAGACCCGCGGGATTAGTGTATAGTAGCCTTATCCAGCGTATACCCCTTACGGACGCGAGTCCCCCGAGCAGATCGCCGAGATTCGGTTTCCCTTTCAGGTCACGACCATAGGCGGTGGTATCCTGGGCAGTGATGATGAGTTCTTTTGCCCCGCGCATGGCAAGCAATTCAGCTTCGATCAGTATGTCTTCCATCTCCCTGCTTCTTGCCCTTCCCCGGATCGCTGGAATCACACAATAAGAGCAGCGATTAGAGCAGCCTTCGGCGATCTTGAGGTAGCTGGTGTAAAAGGGTGTCGATACGAGACGCGGAGTCTGCGCGTTCATCAGAAAGCCGGGTCTGCCGATGATGGAGCGGCGGCCTCGTTCTTCTGACCGGGCTAGACCCTCCAGGTGATGAGAGATGTTTCCTATTTCCCCGACTCCCAGGAAGAGGTCAACCTCAGGCAGCTCTGCCTCTAAAGCTTTTCCGTATCGCTGAGGCAGGCACCCTGTTACCACCAAGCTTGTGCAGGCACTCTTCGGATTCTTCTTCCACTCGGCTGCCCTGAGGATTTCGTCTATAGATTCTTCTTTTGCAGACAGGATGAATGCGCAGGTATTGATCAGGATGATATGCGCTTCGTCCGCACAAGATGTGATGAGATAGCCGCTTTTTGCAAGCAGTGCCGCCATAACCTCGGAGTCGACCAGATTCTTGGGGCATCCGAGGCTGATGATGTGAATATTCTTGTGTATCAACGGGAGATCTTCCTGGCCAGCACCTTTCTCGGTTTCACGCCATCCGAGGGTCCGACGACGCCCTCGGCCTCCATGCGTTCGATCATGCGGGCGGCGCGGTTGTAGCCTACCTTCAGGTATCTCTGTACCAGAGAGATTGAAGCCTGCCCCAGCTCAGTTACCAGCGCTACTGCTTCGTCATATTTTTCGTCAAATTCACCGTCCGATTTTTCCGTGTCCGATGAATCTGCGCGGTATTCAATTATTGTTTCATCGTAGGAAGGTCTGGCCTGTTTCTTTACAAAGTCCACAATTCTTTCTATCTCTTTTTCCGACACATATGGCCCATGAATACGGGTCAGTTTGGACGTCCCGGGGGGCATAAAGAGCATGTCGCCTGAACCTAAGAGATTTTCGGCGCCCAGCTGATCTAGGATCGTCCGCGAATCGACCTTTGAGGATACCTGAAAAGAGATCCTCGTAGGGAAGTTCGCTTTTATGACCCCTGTAATTACATCCACGGAAGGCCTCTGAGTGGCCAATATCAGATGAATCCCCGCGGCTCTTGCCATCTGGGCGAGCCGGGCGAGTGATTCTTCCACGTTTCTCTGTGCGACCATCATCAGGTCTGCGAGTTCGTCGATGATGATGACGATATATGGCAATTTGGATGGCACTCCACTGACGGGTTCTCCTTTTTCATCTGCACCGAGTGGCTGAATAGTTTTTTCCTTCAGCTTCTTGTCTATGAGCTTGTTATATGCCTCGATGTTTTTTACACCAAGCTCGACAATTGTCTGGTATCGCTTTTCCATTTCTTCTACGGCCCACTTGAGAACCTGAGAGGCCCTTTTGGGGTCAACGACAACCGGGTGCAACAGGTGCGGTATCCCTTCATATGCAGATAGTTCGAGTCTCTTAGGATCAATCATGAGAAACTTAGTATCATCAGGGGGTGTTTTGAACAGGATGCTGCATATCATGGCATTGAGGGAGACGCTTTTTCCCGATCCCGTTGTGCCGGCAATCAGGAGGTGGGGCATCCTGACAAGGTCAGTGATCACCGGTGTTCCTATGATATCTTCGCCCAGGGCGATGGGGAGCTTGAATTGAGATTCGAGAAAAGCATCGTTGTCTAAAACATCTTTTAGGTGTACCGGCTCCCGTTCATGGTTGGGTATTTCAATGCCGATGACTGCCTTGCCGGGAATGGGCGCGATAATTCTGATACTGGGCGCCCTCAGCGCTAAAGCGAGATCGTCGGATAGATTCGTGACCTTGGTGATCTTTACTCCGGGTGCGGGTTCCAGTTCGTACATAGTAATGAGGGGACCGGGTTTGACTTCAACCACCTTTCCTTCGACGCCGAAATCGGCAAGCTTCTTTTCAAGGATCCGGGAATTCATAATTAGGCTTTCCCGCTTTATCCTCGTATCTTTTCGTTCAACCTGATCTAAGAGAGTAAGTGGCGGCAGTTTGAAGGCGCCCTCTTTTTGAATGAAATCAAAATGGGTCTGCTCGGCTCTTTTCCGTTTCATCCTTTCTACGGATGGCGATTGGGCGTCTATCACGGGGACCGTTTTGGGAATTTTTTCTCTTTCGGCCGCTTTTCCTCTTCGTTCTTTCAGCATGTCCGTTTTTTTGGAAGTGAGTCTTTTCAACCCTGCCCACAAAAGAGCTAAGACACCTTTAAACGACTTGCTCGCAGAAACCAGGGATAAGTTAACTATAATAATCAGAGATATTATAAGCACAAGCAAGAGTATGATGTATGTGCCTGCCTTATTCAAGGAATTGGTCAGCAGCTCCGAGGACACAGTTCCCAGGAGACCGCCCGCGCTGAGCCTCACGCCATATACCTGGACGTCTGCCAAACTCGTTGCAAGGAGCGCAGAAGTAGCGAATACAAGGCCGGCAAGGCCAGCAACTCCCACGGGATTGATTTTAAAAGGTTCGTCCAGGAAATACCTGAATGAGATTATAAGAAGGAAAAAAGGAATGATAAATGCGCTGATGCCGAGTAGCCTGATAAGAGAATCTGCCGTATGTGATCCCACTGATCCTACCAGGTTGTGAGTCTTTGTATTATCGCTCACAAAATGCGTAAACGATCGATCAAGAGGGTGGTAGGAGGCTAAGCACAGCAGGAAGAAAATGGCACCAGCTAGGCAAATCGCCCCCCAAATTTCCCTTACTTTTCTGTCGTCCAATTTCACTTGTTCATCTCATAGTTGTTAGCGGCATATTGCCTTGCCGCTGAGTATACACATGTTTTGCAGCTTACGCGATTGAAGAGAAATCTATTCTTGACTGCACTAACCACTTCCTCAACAAATCATACCGCTTGCGCAACTGAGCGCGCTTCGCAATTTCTGGTGATGATATTCTGCACCTTATCTATGAGCTCCTGTCGGTTCTCTATGGAATATCCGCTGACGTCTATGGGCTTATCTATGACCATGGTGATTTTTCCAGGTCTTATGTGCAAGGACCTCTTCGGCATGATTTCTCCTGCGCCTATGATGGATATTGGCACTATGGGGACGCCTGACTTTATGGCAAGGTAGAACATACCCTGCTTGAATGGTTTGATCTTTCCATCCTTACTTCGCGTCCCCTCAGGGAAAGACATCACTGATTTCCCTTCCCTGATCTTCATGGCCGCCTTGTCAATGCTCATCATCGCCTTTTCGCGGTCTTCTCTGTCGATCTCTATGTACCCAGCGCTTTGCATCGCTTTGCCAAAGAGTGGGATCTGGAATAGTTCCCGTTTGACTATCCAGCGGAACTGGCCTTGCAGGTGAGCAAGGATGATCAGTATATCGAAATCACTTTGGTGATTCGCCATGAAGATTTGTGGTTTTCCCATCAAAATGTTTTCAGCGCCGATAATCTCAACGTTGGTGTTTGCAATGGCAAGGAGCATCTTGGCCCAGATATTTGCCACCCTATGAACCATATTTTCATCAGAGGTAATAAACCCAAAGGCAACTGCACAGCCGGACATAAATGCGGTGATCGCTATGCCTACCGTCACTGAAAATAAAGCCCGGATCATGGATTAATCCTCAATATCCTCGATAGGTTTTGCCATTGGCAGGTATTTTTTTACTTGATAATATAGGCTAAGTCAATAAGGATTATACCCTTCCTTCGGCAGGAAATACTTTACCGAGAAAAGGATTGACAAAAGATAGTCATGATAATAGCATGACTGCCCCAAGAAAAGGCCGAACAATTGTTGCTGTTCAATTTCCGGATAGAGCATCTTAAAAACTGGCGTGGTTCCTATGAAAAAAATTCTTAGCAAGAGAAGGGCATTGGAAATTATTAAGAACTTCCCCACATCAGAGGTCCTGGTGGTTGGTGACATCATGGTCGATCATTTCATATGGGGCAAGGTTGCGCGAATTTCGCCGGAAGCGCCTGTACCTGTCGTGGAGATTCAATCGGACTCGCTCTTACTGGGGGGCTGTGCCAATGTATTAAATAACATCTTTTCCCTAGGAGGCAAAGCATACGGGGCAGGAGTTATAGGTGCCGATGATATGGGAAAGAGATTGCTCTCGGAGTTTCGCAACAGACAAATAGATACAGGTGGAATTATTGTAGAAGCGAACCGTCCGACTACATTGAAAACCAGAATTGTGGCCCACGGTCAGCAAGTTGTCAGATTTGATCAGGAAAGCAGACAGCCTATTCAGACAAGCAGTGTAGAGAAGATAATGAAGTACACAAGAAAATTGCGCAATGATCTGGGCGCCGTAGTCATTTCGGATTACAACAAGGGAGTCGTAACAAGGCACCTTCTTGACAGTATCCGCCAAGTGACGTCTGGAAAAGGCATCCCCGTTTGCATTGATCCAAAGCAGAATGATTTCTTTCTGTATAGGGACTTTGACATCATTACGCCTAATCACCATGAAGCAGGTCGAGCAGCCGGTATGGATATTATTGGGGGCAATGACATTATAAAAACAGGAAAGACGATTCTCAAGAAATTTAATTTCAAGGCGCTTCTTATTACCCGCGGTGAAGAAGGAATGAATCTTTTTGAAAGTAATGGCAAGATAACGCATACAGCCTTTCCAGCTGAGGCGAGGGAAGTGTTTGATGTTACTGGTGCAGGGGATACTGTCATCGGTGTGCTAGCGCTCTGCGTGGCCTCGGGGGCGACTTTTAAGGAGGCCGCAGCTCTGGCCAATGTCGCTGCCGGCATCGTTGTGGGAAAGGTCGGAACGGCAACGATCTCTTTGAATGAACTCAAAGAGGCTCTATGAGTAAAGCGCGGACCGCAGAGACAGTAAAGTTGCTCATGAGCCACATATATGCAGACGGCAATTTACTGAAAAGCATTCTTGAGGCATTATCTGAACATTATGGAGACATTGACTTCGTCAGTGCCCGGATGCCTTTTCATTACACTGATTATTATACAGAGGAGATGGGAACACCTCTGGAAAGACGATTCGTTTTTTTCAGTACATTGGTCAGGCCTGAATCGTTGCCGGACGTGAAGCTATGGACAAATGATGTGGAGGACAGCACTTCAAAGGGCGGAAAAAGAAGGATTAATATTGACCCAGGATATATGTCTCAGGCTCATCTAATTTTGGCGACTGGCAAAGGCTATACTCACCGTCCCTACCTGAGAGATGGCATTTATGCCGATCTGACCCTGATCTACAGGGGGAAGTCTTTTCAATCTCTGCCATGGACATATCCGGACTATGGAGAGAAGCCGGTCATTGAAATGTTTAACAGGATGAGATCAAAATATCTCATTCAATTGAAACATTAGATTCATCTCCGAAAAAGTTGATAACCCACTAAGGATCCGAGGATTCCTATATTGCAACCACATTGAAGAAGAACCAGATTTGTGATTTAGGATTTATTATTCACAAGGTGCTGATTAGGAGTACATGATGATTCAAAGCATGACCGGCTACGGCAGAATCGAGTCTGTTCAAAATGGCAGAAAATATACAGTGGAAATGAAGTCTCTCAACCATCGTTATCTGGAGATTTCCCTTCGAGTGCCTGCCAGCCTTTCCACTTTGGAACTGGACATCAAGAAGAAAATTAGCAGCAAATTTACCCGCGGCAGGATAGAGGCAATCATCAGGATGGATTCCGAGTGCACCTCCGTCATCGAAAGCAGGTATGAATTGAATCTCCCGCTCATTCGTAATTACTATGAGTTGCTAGGACAATTGCGTGAGGAGCTTAAGCTTGAAGAGGAGATTACATTGAGCATGATAACCGGATTCAGAGATACCTTTGTGCAGAGGGAGCCCAGCCTGGATCTATGTGCCGTCTGGGGGGAGCTAGGAACGGCACTCGATATGGCCATGGCTGCCTTAATAGAAATGAGAGAAAAGGAAGGAAGAAACGTCTGCGACGACTTGCTTGTGAGGCTTGGCCTGATTGAAAAGTCACTTGATACAATTGCGCTGAGGGCGCCCAAGGTTGTCTCAGAGTATCAAGTTAGACTTGGTGAGCGAGTGAAGGAACTTGTTGGGGGGCTTGCGCTCGATGAACTGCGCTTACAGCAAGAAGTGGCGATCATGGCCGAAAAGAGCGATATCAGCGAGGAGATCGTCCGTTTTGAAAGCCACATTGAGCAATTTCGTGATCTGTTGCAGCGTGGCGATGCCGTCGGGCGGAGCATGGATTTCCTGATTCAGGAGATGATAAGAGAGGTGAATACTATAGGCTCAAAAAGCAGTGACGCAGAGATATCGCGAAAAGTAATTGACATCAAGAGCGAACTTTCCAGAATAAGGGAGCAGGTGCAGAACATTGAGTAAGAGCGATTTGCAGGAGCCGGAAGGATTGTATATCGTGGTTTCAGCGCCATCAGGCACCGGCAAGACTTCCATCCTACGCGAGGTCTTAAAGATATGTCCGAATCTGTTATTTTCAGTTTCCCACACGACAAGGCCGCGTCGTCCCGGCGAGAAAGACGGGAAAGATTATTACTTTATTCCTGAGGCGGCATTCAGAGATAAAGTGGCACGGGGTGAATTTACTGAGTGGGAAGAGAACTATGGCTACCTCTATGGCACATCGTCAAAAACCATGAAGGAGTTACTGGATTCCTTGCAGAAAGGATTCGATCTGGTACTGGATCTTGACTGGCGAGGTGCAAAGAAGCTGAAAGGAAATTACCCGGGCGGCGTATTTGTTTTCATCGTTCCGCCATCAAGACGTGAATTAGAGAGAAGGCTGCGCGGGAGAGGGGCTGAGAGCAAAGAAAACATAGATAAACGCTTGGCAAAGGCTTTAGATGAAATCAAAGAAATAGTATGGTATGATTATATAATATTTAATGAGCATCTTGAGACCGCTGTTGACACTCTGAGATCGATATATGTGGCAGAGAAGAGTAAAAGGGAAAGATTAGGGCATAAGATAAAGGATTTCTTTATATGAGGAGGTCGGTGGAAATATGGCAAGGATAACTGTAGAAGACTCGCTGAAGGTAGCAAAAAACAGATTTGCTCTGGTTGTACTGACTGCAAAGAGGTCAAGGCAATTACTGAAAGGTGCTAAACCTCTGACTGATATCAAGAATAACAGAGAAATTGTAGCTTCCTTGAGAGAGATAGCTGCCGGGAAAGTAGCATACGCTAATCCTGACTATTTGCAGGGCATTAAAGTGGACTACAAGCCCATATTGGATGATACGGAATTTGTTGATGATGAGGAGTACCTTGAATAAGAATCCAAGGGATATGCTGATCTTTGCCCTTGATGTCGGCAAGGGTATCGAAGAAGCAATGACATGGGTCAAACGTCTTCGGGATCATTTGGAAATATTCAAAGTCGGAAAAGAATCCTATACAAGATATGGTCCATACATCGTTCAGAAAATCAGAGAAAACGGCAAGAAAGTATTTCTAGATCTGAAGTTTCATGACATTCCGAATACAGTTGCCGGAGCCGCTGTCGGGGCTGTTGAGCAGGGTGTTTACATATTCAACGTCCATGCCCTCGGCGGAAGAGAGATGATGGAGAAAACCGTCGCCGCTGTCAGGAGGGCCGCGCAAGAAGCTGCCCTGCCCCCCCCCATAATCCTTGCTGTTACTGTACTGACGAGTCTTAATGATCGTGACCTCAAAGAAATGGGATTTAACTCTTCTGCAGGCGAGCTTACACTGCGCCTGGCAAGACTAGCGATGGATTCCGGCATTTCCGGCGTAGTAGCCTCTGCCCATGATATTGCCAATATTCGGAAGGCTTGTGGAAATGATTTTATTATTGCAACACCTGGTATCAGAGAGGCCGCGTCGGCAGATGATGATCAGAAGAGGATATCCACAGTCAGAGACGCTATAATAAGCGGAGCTGACTACATTGTGGTCGGCAGGCCAATCAGACAAGCCGGAGATCCGGTTCAAAAGGTCGAAGAGATTGTGTCTGAAATCACTGAAGGTCTTGAAATGCGACAAAGAGTATTATAAATTTATTGCATTTATCGACCATTAGCTTATTGTAACATTGAGTTTCCTCTTTTGATTATGTCAGGCAAATTGGTGGAGTGAGGGTATGCCGGTAATCTTTGGCATTAATCCCCTGTTGGAGGATCTTAAGAGTCAGACGGGGAGGGTAAATAAGATCATTGTTGCCCAGCGAAGGGGAGGAGAAGCCTTCCAGAAGGTCCTGAGCCTGGCGAAGCAAAAGGGAATTCATGTAGAGTTCAGGGATAAGAGTTACTTGGACAGAAAGGCAGGTCAGGGATTTCATCAGGGCATAGTCGGTTTCTGTGAACCCTTTGGTTATGCAAGTGTGGATAAAGTTATCGCAAATCGTCATCCTGATTTCAAATATAATTTGATTCTCATCCTTGATTGCATTACGGATCCTCAAAATCTGGGTGCGCTGATAAGGACAGCTCATTGTTGCGGTGCTAATGGAGTTATTATACCAGAGAATCGTTCCGCATCCGTAACTGGAACCGTTATAAAGGCATCCGCCGGGGCTGCCAACTATACATCAGTTGCCACTGTGGTCAACCTGTCTAACGCTATTGACTATTTGAAGGAGCGAGGATTCTGGATATATGGTACTGACCCTGCATCGGGCAGGGATTTCAGTTCCTTTGATTATAGTGGGCATATCGGCCTCGTGATGGGCAGCGAAGGGAAGGGCATGCGGCCGCTCATTAGAAAAAAATGCGATTTTCTTCTCTCTATTCCTACAATGGGCAAGATAGACTCACTGAATGTCTCGGTGGCTGCGGGAATTATCCTTTATGAGATATTGAGAACGTTTAGAAAAGTCTGAGACTTCGAAGGGGGTTTCAATTATGGCAGAATTCTTATGGGAAGCGGCAACAAAAAAAGGAGAGATAAAAAAAGGAGAAATAGCCTCCACTGATGAAGGTGCGGTCAGGGGACTCCTTCGCCGTCAAGGCTTCAAATCAATAACTGTAAAGAAAAAACCAAAAGATCTAGCCCAATATTTAAGCTTTGGCAGGCAGAAGGTCAAGGAGAAGGAAATAGTCATCTTTGCACGAATATTTTCGACCATGATCAACGCGGGACTGCCCCTTATCCAGTGTCTCGATCTGCTTGCCCAACAGGAGAAGAACAAGACCTTTGCTAAGATAATCACGGCTGTAAAGGAAGATATTGAAGGTGGAGCGACTTTGAATGAAGCTTTGAAAAAGCACCCCAAGGTCTTCGATGATCTTTTTGTCAATCTCGTGGCTGCTGGAGAGAGCGGCGGTACCCTTGACGTTATTCTTAACCGCCTTTCCGCTTACATGGAAAAGGCTATGAAATTGAAAAGCAAGGTGAAGGGTGCTATGACTTACCCTGCCAGTGTGCTTGTCATCTCTATAGGTGTCGTTGCTCTTCTATTGCTTAAAGTTATTCCCGTATTTCAGAAGATGTTTGAAGGCATGGGCGGTCAATTGCCGGCGCCAACGCAATTTCTCATAAACGCCAGCCAGTTCATGCAAAGTTATTTTCTTTTTATGATTGCTGGCATTGCTCTTGTCATATATGCTTTTAGGAGATACTACCGCACGGAAAAAGGAAGACTTGCCGTTGACGCCCTGACGTTGAAGGTGCCTATATTCGGCCCGTTATTGAACAAGGTTGCAGTGGCGAAATTTACCAGGACCCTTGCAACGATGTTAGGCAGCGGTGTTCCGATTCTCGAGGGACTAAGTATCGTCAGTAGGACCGCTGGAAACAAGATAGTTGAGAATGCTATACTCAAGACCAGACAGAGCATCAGCGAGGGGAGGACCATCGCGGAACCACTTTCTGAAACTGGCATATTTCCTCCCATGGTTGTTCAGATGATCGCAGTTGGGGAGGCTACAGGGGCCCTTGATCTGATGCTGGCCAAGATTGCGGATTTTTATGACGATGAAGTGGATGCGGCAGTGGATGCCATGACAGCGCTCCTCGAACCTGTCATGATGGTTTTTCTTGGGGGAATTGTCGGAGGAATGATCATCTGCATGTACCTCCCGATCTTCAAGATGGCTTCTGTAGTCGGTGGTGGTTAGCAATAGTGACGCCCTAGACGGGCCGAGAAGTACTTGTATTAACATCTAATCCCGCCTGAGGCGGGAAGAGAATGGTCGGGATGGCGCGATTTGAACGCGCGACTCCTGCGTCCCGAACGCAGTGCCCTACCGGACTGGGCCACATCCCGACATGATGTAATGATATATTTGAAGATATATAAATAAACTCTAAATGTCCATATTATTTTTTGTGCACTTAGTCTAATCGGGGAAAATAACCCATGATCATATATGATTTAAGATGTGAAAAGGGTCATAAATTTGAAGGATGGTTCAATGGCAGAAGTGCATTTGAAAAGCAGCAGAGCGAAAAACAGATAACTTGTCCTGCTTGTGGAAGTTCTGCCGTTGGAATGGTACCCTCCACAATTTCCATCATGGCAAGGGACATTAGGGCATCTGACAAGAGGGATTTTGAAGAATTATCACTGCCGAAGGCTCTAAAGTTGTTTCACGAATTCCTGGATAAGAATTTCGACGATGTCGGCAAGAAATTTACTGAAGTGGCCCTGAGAATTCATCACGGTGAGGAAGAAGGTCGAAATATCAAAGGCGTTACTACCGAAAGTGAAGAAGAGACCTTAAAGGAGGAAGGGATCCAATTCCTCAAAATTCCTGTACCCAAATTCGACAGTTGAAGATTCGAGAGCCTCTTGATGATCTCCGCGACAAATCTGCAACCTGATCAAGCGACGGGAAGTTTCGTCGAACGTTCAGCGGCAAAGGCAAATTCCAAGAGGAATCTGGCACACATAAAAGATATGCGCGAACAGCAGCACGGGAGAGAGCGCAAATTAAGTTCTTGGACAGTTAGGGACCCATCATCTCTTACATTTTGAATTCTGCCAAAGTTATCAACATTTTATCAATAATGTAATCATGCAAAAAATGTATAAGAGCATTTTAGAGAGTATCGGAAATACCCCCCTTGTGGAGATCCGCAAGCTTAATCCCAGCAAGAAAGTTAAGATATATGCGAAACTTGAATATTTTAACCCGGGAGGCTCTGTAAAGGACAGGATAGCCCTTTATATGGTAAACGAAGCGGAAAAAAGGGGAGAGCTATCGGGTGATAAGATTATCCTCGAAGCTACGAGTGGCAATACCGGAATCGGTCTTGCACTTGTTGCTGCGGCTAAGGGATACAGATTATGCTTGGCTATGTCTGAATCTGCGAGTGAAGAAAGAAAGAGAATCCTTGAAGCCATGGGAGCTGAGCTATACTTGACTCCGGCAAGCCTCGGTACAGATGGCGCCATTGAGGTGGCATATAATATGATGCTCAAGGATCCCGGAAGATATTTTGGCACTGACCAGTTTAACAATGCCGATAATATGCTGGCTCATTATCACGGTACTGGTGAGGAAATCTGGCAACAGACTGACGGGGCTGTGACAATGGTGGTGGCAACCCTGGGGACGACTGGTACTGCTATGGGAATCTCGAAACGACTCAAGGAATATAATTCTGACATTATAATAGTAGGCGTGGAACCCTATCTGAAGCATAAAATTCAGGGTTTAAAAAATATGAAGGAATCTTACCGACCAGGTATTTATGATAAGAGTCGCTTGGACGAAAAGATAAATATCCTTGACGAAGATGCATTCGAAACTTCAAGGAGACTAGCCGGGGAAGAAGGTCTCTTTGTAGGGATGAGTTCAGGCGCAGCCATGTGTGTGGCTATGCAAAAGGCTAGAGAAATGGATAATGGGCTCATCGTTGTGATTTTCCCTGACGGCGGAGAGAGGTATCTAAGTACGGAACTCTTTGCTGATAGAAAACAATCCACCCTGCGTCTTTACAACACATCAACGAGAGATAAGGAGTTTTTCGAACCGATCAATCCCGAAGAAGTTCTGATGCATTCTTGCGGGCCAACGGTTCATGAAGTTCCTCACGTAGGCAACTATCGACGCTTTGTCGTTTCCGATTTGATCCTGCGCTACCTTGAGTTTAAAGGATTTAAAGTCAGACACGTTATGAACATAATTGATTTTAACGACCGATCCATTAAGGAAGCCGAGCGGGCCAATACGGACTTGAATACGTATACAGAAAGATGCACGACAAAGTTTTTAAACGATATTAAGAAATTGAATATCAAACAAGAGGAGGTCTATCCGCGAGCCAGTGAAAATGTCGAGGCCATGGTTAACCTTGTAGAGAAACTCGTAGAGAGAGGTCACGCCTACGAAAAATTGAGATCTGTTTACTTTGACATATCAAAAATAGATGATTACGGTCGCCTGTCCAACATCGACCTGAAAAAAGTTAAACCCGGTAAAACCATTGAATCGGATGATTATGAAAAAGACAGCCCCGTAGATTTTACCCTTCTGAAAAGGTCTTCGTTAAATGAATTGAAGAGGGGGATTTATTTCAAAACCCGCTGGGGTAACGTAAGGCCGAGCTGGCATCTTGAGTGCGCAGCTATTGCCCTTAAGTATTTAGCAGACAATTTTGATATTCATGCTAGTGGAGCAGACGTAATCTTTCCTCACTGTGAAAATGTCATGGCCATCGGGAAGGCTGCAACTGGCAAACGGCTGGCCAATTATTGGATCAATACGGAACTGGTGATGGTGGACGGCAAGAAGATGTCCCGCTCCCTAAACAATGTCAAAACCATAGAAGATCTGAAGACAATGGGGTATAGCGGCAGGCAAATCAGGCTTTTTCTGCTGAGCGCTCACTACCGCAAACCTCTAAATTTCTCCTTCGGCGCCTTAGAGACGGCAAAAAATACAGTCAAGAAGTTGGACAGGTTTATTCAGCGCTTGATACGCTATACGCCCGGCAGCGGATACCCGGATACTGATCAATTTGTATATGAAATCAAACAAAGATTCTCCGATGCCATGGATGATGATTTCAACATATCCGATACCATGGCATCTCTTTTTGAATTCGTAGGGAAGGTCAGTATTCCCCTCTCTCTGGGGCAGTTGAGTGAAAGGGAAAAGGACAATGTCCTCGCCATTCTCGCGAGGATTGATGAGGTGCTCGGTGTGATGAATTTCGAAGAGGAGACATTGAGCGATGATGCTCTACGACTTCTGGAAGAAAGAGAAGCGTCGAGAAGAAGAGGTGATTGGAATGCTTCTGATGAGATAAGGAAGAGGCTTCTTGGGATGGGAATTGAGATTTCAGACACCACCAGTGGAGTCACATGGAGGTTAAAATAGTTATTAGGGTTGCGCGAAAGAGGTGTAGTGCATATACTTAATAAGGTAGATTTGCTTGCAAATGATCGTTGACATGAATAAATGGTGAAGATGTGATGGATAAGGATGTCAGAAAATCAGTTATTGCAGGTACTTGGTATCCCGGCACTCCCACAGCTTTGCGGGCAACTATAGAAGACTTTTTTCTTCATGCACCTGATGTACTAATACACGGCAATATCAGGGGTCTTATTGTTCCCCACGCAGGATATGCCTATTCAGGCCAGATTGCCGCGATGGCCTACAAAAGCATAAAGAAACAAACGTTTGATGCTGTCTTGGTTCTAGGCCCGAGTCACAGGGAATTTTTTCACGGCGTTTCTATATATGACAGAGGTGGATACGAAACCCCCTTAGGTATTGTTCCCGTTGATGTGACCTTGGCAGATGATATCATGTCCCGAAGCAAAATGATCTCCTACATACCGGCTGCTCATTCGCAGGAGCATTCACTCGAGATTCAGCTTCCCTTTCTTCAAGTCGTACTTGGAGACTTTCGCTTTGTTCCGCTTGTTATGGGAGAGCAAGACCGTGAGACGTGCGAAAACCTTGCTGAGGGCATAATAAATGCAATAAATGGCAGGAATATCCTGATCGTAGGAAGTTCCGATCTTTCACATTTTCACCCTTATGAAAAGGCGGTGAAGATTGATTCGGTGGCGCTAAAACGTATAGAAAAGATGGACGGCAAGGGCCTCTTGGAAGATTTGGAAAAAAATTTGTGTGAGGCCTGCGGCGGCGGGCCGGCTGCTGTAACCATGATGGTTTCGAAAAAATTAGGTGCAAATAGGGCCAAGTTGCTGAAATACGCCAACTCGGGAGATGTGACCGGAGATAGAAGAAGCGTTGTCGGGTATGCTTCGGCTATTTTTTATAATGGCCGGGATTCCTAAACTGCGAAAGACCCTGGGCTTGTGCATACCGGGTTTGTCGTCTCTTGAATTCCTTATATCCCGTGCTTCGAAAAAAGGAACCTAAGTTAAGCATGGTATGAATGAAGATAATCAATTAAAATCAAAGATTTGGCATAAATACCTTTTTACTTGAAAATCTTCTAAGCTCTGCTAAGAGAGTCATTGACATACTGGGAAGAGATCATCATGGCGCTGTCAGAGATGGAAAGAAAGGCACTCTTTGATATTGTCAGAAGAACAATAGAGGCCAGATTAACGGGCAAGTCTATCCCAGAGTTCCACTCGTGCCCGGAAGTGCTAAAAGAAAAGAAGGGAGCATTTGTAACCCTCAAAAAGCATGATCATCTCAGGGGTTGCATCGGTTATATCGAGGCAAGAAAACCTCTTTACAAGACGGTGGGAGAAATGGCTTTAGCTGCTGCCTTCGATGACCCACGCTTTCCTCCGTTGAAGCCGGACGAGTTGAAGAACGTGGCCGTCGAGATATCCATATTGAGCCCGCTGAAAGAGGTTAAGGACATAGACGAGATAGCAGTAGGTGTCCACGGTCTTTACATAACTAAGGGATTTCATTCCGGCCTTCTGCTACCCCAAGTTGCCGCGGAATATGGATGGGATAGATTGACCTTTCTTCAGGAAACGTGTTACAAGGCCGGCCTTCAACGGGATGCTTGGAAAGAAGAAGATGCCAAAGTTTATATATTCTCTGCTGAGGTTATTGGAGAGCATTAGCCGTCTGTCTACCTGGAAGGGAGCCGGCCGGTCGGAATGCAGAGAACAAGAAACATTCAAAGGTAAGGCAGTCATGGTATGCCAGTCATATCCTGGCAAGTCCGTCATATAAACATTGTTATCGTTCGGCCTCCTGCATATGCCTGTCGGGCATGATAATGGAGACGCCTGCAAATCCAAGGATTGTAAGTTCAGGGGCTGCATGGAGGCGGGGGATACGTCGACATGTGAATACTGGGTCTGCAAGATATAATGTTGCCAGTTTTCAAGTTAGGGGTATATTGTGCATGTTAAAAAGTGCAGTCCATGCAATAGATTCGTCAAGACTCAAGATCTTTACTCTATAGTATTTTCTTACACATGCTGAACCAATGCGTAAACCTTTCAGCACAAAAATACAAAAAATAATTGTTGACAAATTTTAATAATGGAATTACCATTAGAGGCTTCTGTTTTTGGAAAATTTTTTGCCGCTCTTTTTTAAGATGTAAGAGAAGTTTCCGGCACTGGTTAGTAAGTCGGCTGGCGTAGCTCAACAGGTAGAGCAGCTGATTTGTAATCAGCAGGTTGCGGGTTCGAGTCCCATCGCCAGCTCCAGCATTTGGTGATGTAACCGGAGGGGTACCCGAGTGGCCAAAGGGAGCAGACTGTAAATCTGCCGGCGAAGCCTACGGAGGTTCGAATCCTCCCCCCTCCATCAAGGAAATGCATTGGACAGAAACCTTTGAGGGATTGAATTCAATACCTTTTAAGAGCGGGAATAGCTCAGGGGCTAGAGCGTCAGCCTTCCAAGCTGAGGGTCGCGGGTTCGAATCCCGTTTCCCGCTCCATTCCATGATTCTTTTTTTAGGTATGGCATGATGCTCTGATTATCGTGGGGTTCATGGAATTAGAAGTCCTCCTAATGAAATCATAAGCCCACGTAGCTCAGTCGGTAGAGCACATCCTTGGTAAGGATGAGGTCACCAGTTCAATCCTGGTCGTGGGCTCCATTGTGGTAAAAATAGGATAATTATGAGAAATATTATAACTTTGGCCTGTACAGATTGTAAACAGAGAAATTATACGACCACGAAGAACAAGCGAACCATGCAGAATCGCCTTGAGTTGATGAAATACTGTAAATTTTGTCGATCTCATAAGCTTCATAGGGAAACTAAGTAAATTCCTTTGTATAAGCAATATGCAGCAGAATGAACAGGCCAGTAGCTCTAATGGATAGAGCGCCGGACTCCAAATCCGGATGCTGGGGGTTCAAGTCCCTCCTGGCCTGCCATTTTGTTTCAACGACAACGTTTTATTGTAAAGAAGAGGAGATGAGGCATGGTCAAAGACCTTAAGCTATTCAAACCGGAACGAAAGATCTGAGCTTTGACCTAAAGGACTGCACTGATGAATAGGGTAAAAATAATTGCTGACAAGATAGCACGCTTTTTAAAAGAAGCAAAAATTGAATTAAGAAAAGTGACGTGGCCTACCCCTAGGCAAACCCTTGCTTCCACTTCTGTGGTGATAATTGTAGTTATAATTGTATCTATCTTTCTAGGCATCGTAGATTTTGGATTGGCCAAAGCAATAAGGCTGGTTTTAGGTTAAAGTTTATGGCGTTTAAATGGTATGTCGTTCATACCTATTCTGGCTTTGAGAACAGGGTGAAACTCTCTCTCCAGGAAAGAATAGAAGCAGCAGGAATGCAGGAACAGTTTTCGGATATCCTTATACCAGAAGAAGATATCGTGGAACTCGTTTCAGGAGAGAAGAAAACGTCCAAGAGAAAGTTTTTTCCCGGATACATTCTCGTCAGGATGGAAATGAATGACGAAACGTGGCATCTTGTCAAAGGGACACCCAAGGTGACAGGATTTATTGGGGGCAAGGAGAAGCCATCACCAATCCCTGATAAGGATGTAGACAACCTAAAAACCAGAATTAATGAAGGAACCCTGAAACCTAAACCAAAATTTAGGTTTGAGGTCGGTGATCACGTAAGGATAATTGATGGCCCATTTACGAACTTTGACGGGGTTGTCGATGAGGTCAAGCCGGAAAAGGGCAAATTAAGGGTCATCGTCAGCATATTTGGCAGGTCAACGCCGGTTGAGCTAGATTTTATCCAGGTTGTTCAGCATTGATAAAGTGATGAGATAACAAGAAAGAATTGGGGTGGTCCTAATGGCAAAGAAGGTTATAGCGAATATCAAGCTCCAGATTAAGGCAGGCAAAGCAACTCCATCTCCGCCGATCGGGCCTGCCCTGGGGCAGCACGGGGTCAATATCATGGAGTTTTGCAAGGCATACAATGCCTTGACACAAAACCAGGAAGGTACGGTTATTCCAGTCGTTATCACAGTATATGCCGACCGATCATTCACCTTTGTGACCAAGACTCCACCAGCCTCTGTGCTTCTCAAACAGGCTGCCAAGATTGCTAAGGGTTCCGGGGATCCGAGGCGAGAGAAGGTCGGCACCGTGACTCGTGAGCAGATTAAGGAGATCGCCGCCTCAAAGTATAACGACCTCAACGCCGTTGATATAGAAGGGGCTGTCAGAATCATTGAGGGAACGGCGCGATCAATGGGGATAGAAATAGCAGGATAGGTTTACTGAGGACATTGTCAGAGACCATATGAGTGTGGGTGTGTAAAGTTAAACATTTGCCAATACGGGAAGCCCAACCCGGCAAATAGCAATATCAATAACAGAGGTTTTGACATGGTGAAGAGAGGCAAGGCTTACGGAGAAGCGAAAAAGAAGATCGAAGCAGGGAAACGTTACACCTTAAGAGATTCTGTGCAATTGGTAGTTGGCACGGCGAGAACGAAGTTTGATGAAACCGTCGATGCGGCCATCCGGCTGGGCGTAAGTCCACAACACGCTGATCAGATGGTCAGAGGTAGTGTTGTCCTGCCGAATGGATTGGGCAAGTCAGTTAAGGTGCTCGTCTTTGCGAAAGGAGAAAAGGAGAAAGAGGCCGTTGAAGCAGGGGCTGACATTGTCGGTTCAGATGATATAATAGAAAAAATTAAGGGAGGGTGGCTCGAGTTTGATAGGGTAATTGCCACACCTGATATGATGGGCAACGTTGGAAAGCTGGGGAAGATTTTAGGCCCCCGCGGATTGATGCCTAACCCAAAGGTCGGGACAGTAACCTTTGACGTGGCAAAGGCTGTTAATGAACTGAAGTCCGGTAAGGTTGAATTTCGCGTCGAAAAAACAGGCATAGTGCATAGTCCGGTTGGAAAAGTATCTTTTGGAGCGGACAAGTTAATGGAAAACATCAGTGCCCTCTTAGAGGCGATAATTAAGCTGAAACCGGCATCGAGCAAGGGAACTTATCTGAAAGGGATTTCGTTATCCACCACCATGGGACCAGGGATAAAGGTTGATCCCTTGGATGTGAGGAATATTTGACGTTAGTGCATGCGTAATTATATGCCCGCAGACTTGGTAACCTGTGATAAGCTAAACGAGTTTGTGGGAAACAAGCGGCTTCATAAAATGGATGCACGGCATATGACTTTTTTTGCTATGCCGTAGGATTTGATGATGCAATGATAGAAGTCTGAGACAGCAGGTACAGGGGTTTAAACGATTCGACTCGGCCTGCCGAGACCCGCGGGTGGTTTTACAACAGTTTGAGTTTGTTATTATACATCATGTTTAAGAACTCCCCTGTATGTAGCATAGTTCTCTGGCTTCCTGTAACATTTTTGTTGTCGAAGAGATTAGAGGTATTACACATCAATTGAGTGAAAGGAGGTTAAAGATTGGATCGGAGAACTAAGGAGAAGGTTGTTGCTGAGCTTCATGAAAAACTTAAAGATACCAAGTTGGCTGTTCTTGCCGGTTACACTGGCATGAATGTTGAGAAGTTGACTGTTTTAAGAAATACTCTACGCAAGTCAGGCACCGAACTTCGGATCGTCAAAAACACACTGCTCGGAATTGCCTCGGAGAATACCGAGTTTAGTGGGCTGAGAGAGCATTTCAAAGGACCATTGGCTATTCTCTTGAATCGCGGGGATGTTGTCCGGCCGACTAAGGTATTAGTCGAGTTTGCCAAAAGAAACGCCGAACTGGAAATAAAAGTCGGTATGCTAAATGGTAAGGTCTTAAGCAGAGATCAGCTCAGCGCGCTGTCAGAATTGCCGAGTAGAGAAGTCCTTCTCGGGAAACTCCTATCCGTTATGGTAGGAGTCCAAACTTCGTTGGTTAGTGTATTAAATGGAGTGCCGAGAAGCTTTATTTGCGCTCTTGATGCTTATCGTGCAAAAAAACAATCAGGAAACTAAAATATACAGGAGAGGATAAGAAAAATGACGAGTAAAATTACAAAAGATGATGTCATAAAATTTATTGAAGGAATGACGGTCCTTGAACTTTCTGAGTTAGTAAAGGAACTGGAAGAAAGATTCGGAGTATCCGCGGCGGCGCCCATGGCAGTGGCTCAGGTTTCTGCAGGTCCTGAACAGGCAGCGCAGGCAGAGGAGAAGACAGAGTTTAATGCTATTTTAACTGGATTTGGCGATCAGAAAATTCAAGTTATCAAGGTTGTCAGGGCTCTCACCGGTCTTGGGCTTAAAGAAGCAAAAGACCTGGTAGATGGTGTGCCAAAGCCGATTAAAGAGAGTGTTTCGAAAGAAGAAGCTGCAGATATAAAGAAAAAGATTGAGGAAGTCGGAGGTGCAGTAGAAATCAAGTAGTAGGTAAGGAAAAGTATAAACTATTGGTCGGAGATTTTACAATTCAAATTAATGAGAACAGCTGATTCTCTGTCCGCATATATGTTCTAATGACGTAAAAAGGATAATATGAACGAGATTAGAAAGAATTTTGGCCGTATAAAAAAAATCCTAGATATACCAAATCTGATTGATATTCAGAAGAAGTCCTACGAGAAATTTCTTCAGAAGGATGTGCTCCCGTTAGAGCGGGGGATCTTTGGACTTCAGGGAGCATTCAAAAGTGTCTTTCCAATTTCCGACTTTAGCGGGAAATGTTCGCTAGAGTTTGTAAGTTACAAGATCGGAGACGTCAGATATGACGTGAAGGAGTGTATCCAAAAAGGCATGACCTATGCGGCTCCATTGAAGATTGTAGTGAGGTTAGTCGTCTTCGATGCTGATCGCACCTCCGGGCATAAGACAATCCGCGACATTAAGGAACAGGAAATATATTTCGGAGAAATTCCGTTGATGACTGATAACGGCACCTTCATTATGAACGGTACGGAAAGGGTCATCGTTAGCCAGCTTCATAGATCGCCGGGTATATTCTTTGATCACGATAAAGGGAAAACCCTTGCTAGTGGAAAGCTGATTTATTCAGCAAGGATCATACCTATTAGAGGTTCGTGGCTGGATTTTGAATTTGATTCAAAAGATCTTCTCTATGTGAGGATCGACAGGCGACGAAAAATGCCTGTGACGATTCTATTTAAGGCTATGAGAAACTCCACGGAATTCCTGCTGAGATATTTCTACAATATTGAGAAGGTGTTTATAGATCATAATAAGTTTTATATGGTTGTGGATGATTCCCTCGTAGGTGAAAAGGCTCCGGAAGACATAAAGGAGCCTGGCTCCGGAGAAGTTATTATCAAGAAGATGCGGAAGTTTACCAAAGCCCACATCAAGAGAATGACTGAGCTGAAAATCAAACGGATACAGATTAAGGACTCAGACATAGTTGGAAAGGTACTTGCCTCAAATGTAACGGATCCCAGCACCGGCGAAGTTTTAATGAAATGTAATGAAGTGTTAACACTCGATGGTCTGGAGCGGGTCAGTGAAAGAGGGGTTCAGGAGCTCCGCTTCATTTACATAGATGAGGAAAGATCCAATGCTTCAATTAAAGATACTCTCTTGATTGATAAGATTGAAAATGAGGAAGAGGCAATAATTGAGATATACAGAAGGTTAAGGCCCAGTAATCCGCCGACACCGGAGACTGCACATAAATTTTTCAATAGTCTATTTTTTGATCCTGCAAGTTATGACCTCTCAGACGTCGGAAGGGCCAAGATGAATTACAAGCTTCGCCTAGATGTTCCTATTGATGTAACGGTTCTTCGAAATGAGGATATCCTTGCCGCTGTCAAATACCTGATTGATCTGAAAAACGGCGCTGGTGATTGCAGTGTCGACGATATTGATCATTTGGGAAACCGCAGGATTAGGTCGGTTGGCGAACTGATAGAAAATCAGTACCGCATAGGTCTGGTTCGAATAGAAAGAGCCATCAAGGAAAGAATGAGCCTCCAGGACATTGAGACAATGATGCCCCACGAGCTTATCAATGCCAAGCCTGTATCTGCCGTCGTGAATGAGTTTCTTGGAAGCAGCCAACTATCCCAGTTTATGGATCAGACTAATCCCCTTTCGGAGATTACCCACAAGAGAAGGCTCTCCGCCCTTGGTCCCGGTGGTCTCACCCGTGAAAGAGCCGGATTTGAAGTTAGAGATGTTCATCCCACCCATTATGGTCGCATCTGTCCCGTTGAAACGCCGGAAGGGCCCAATATAGGTCTCATTGTTTCACTCAGCACATACGCACGGGTAAACCCGTTTGGTTTTATAGAAACACCTTACAGAGTAGTTAACAACGGAAGGGTGCTTGATGAAGTTCGCTACCTGACAGCCATTGAAGAGGAAAAGTACATCATCGCACCGGCGGACAGTGCCCTTGACGGAAGAGGAAGGTTCGTAGGAGAACTGGTTTCTGCCAGAAAGGGGAGCGATTTCCTCTCCATTCCACCGGCTGAGATCAACCTGATGGATGTATCTCCGGACCAGCTTGTCAGTATTGCGGCAGCCTCTATTCCGTTCCTTGAACATGATGATGCCAACCGGGCGCTCATGGGTTCCAACATGCAGCGACAGGCAGTTCCTCTCTTGAGACCCGAGGTTCCAATAGTGGGTACGGGTATGGAGTCTATTGTAGCGAGGGACTCGGGTGCAGTCGTTGTGGCGAGACGCTCCGGAGTAGTTGAGCAGGTGGATGCAGCAAGGATTGTGATCAAGTGTGACGGAGACGGACAGGACGACCTTGATACAGGCGTTGATATATATAACCTAGCAAAGTATCAGCGCTCAAACCAGGATACCTGCTTTAACCAAAAACCCATTGTGAGTAAGGGAAATTGGGTCAACAAGGGCGACATAATTGCTGACGGTCCCGCTACGGATGCTGGGGAGCTCGCGTTAGGGCGAAACGTAATGGTCGCCTTCATGTCCTGGGGAGGATACAATTATGAAGATTCTATTCTAGTCAGCGAAAGACTCATAAAGGATGATATCTACACTTCTATACATATTGAAGAATTCGAGACAATGGCGAGAGACACAAAACTGGGCAAAGAGGAGATCACACGAGATATTCCCAACGTGGGAGAGGAGGCCCTTAGAAACCTGGATGAAAGCGGCATTGTCAGAATGGGCGAGTTTGTGAAGTCAGGGGATATTCTTGTCGGAAAGATCACCCCGAAAGGGGAGACTCAATTATCGGCGGAAGAAAAACTGCTCAGGGCGATCTTTGGTGAAAAGGCAAGCGACGTGCGCGACACATCTCTTCGTGTTCCCCCTGGTGTTGAAGGCACCGTGATAGATGCCAAAGTATTTACCAGAAAAGGTTCTGAAAGGGACCACAGAACGCAATCCATCGAAGAAGAGGCGATGAGAGATTTGCTTAAAGACCGGGATGACGAAATCAGGATCATCACCGAGAGCGTCAAGAACAACATCGCCGGCATGCTCATCGGAAAAACCTCCGCCTCCAAGCTGGTCGATTCAAAGAAGAAAAAGATGCTGTTGAAAAAAGGAGAGTCAATCGAGCAAGAAGTCTTGGGAAAAATACCGTTTAGCCTGTGGAAGGAAATTTCTCTCATCCGTGACGAGGCGACGGAGGAGAAAATAGGCGCTTTGATCGCAAATTATGAGAGAAAAAAGGAGATAATAGAGGCATTCTTTGAGGAGAAGATCAGCAAGCTGAAGGCAGGAGATGAGCTTCCTCCGGGAGTAATCAAGATGGTTAAAGTTTATATCGCCATCAAGAGGGGGCTGTCGGTAGGTGATAAAATGGCCGGAAGGCACGGTAATAAGGGGGTGCTGTCTAGGATACTTCCGGAAGAAGATATGCCCTATTTCAAGGATGGAATCCCCGTTGACATCATTCTCAATCCTTTAGGAGTTCCTTCACGTATGAATGTCGGGCAGATCCTTGAGACTCATTTAGGCTGGGCCGCAAAAGGGCTGGGTGAGAAGATCAATGCCATGCTGGAAAAGCATCACAGTACAGATCGGCTGAAAAAGGAATTACGGAGCATTTATTCATCGCCTGACTTTGACCGTTTTATCGATGGTATCTCTGAAGACAAGCTCAAAGAATTCATTAGCAAATTGAAGAGGGGTATTCTGGTTTCTACGCCGGTTTTTGATGGTGCGGAAGAAAGTGAAATCAGGGACATGCTAAGAAAGGTAGGCCTTCCCGAGAACGGACAAACTATTCTTTTTGATGGCAAGACTGGTGAACCTTTCGATCAGGAGGTCACTGTAGGTATGATTTATATGCTGAAGCTACACCATCTTGTTGATGATAAAATTCACGCAAGATCCATAGGGCCCTATTCTCTGGTGACTCAACAGCCTCTTGGCGGAAAAGCACAATTTGGAGGTCAAAGGCTCGGTGAAATGGAAGTGTGGGCAATGGAAGCTTATGGTGCTGCCTACTCATTGCAGGAGTTTCTTACAGTCAAGTCTGATGATGTGGCAGGCAGAACGAGAATATACGAAGCTATAGTGAAGGGTGAGCATACCTTTGAGCCGGGGCTCCCGGAGTCATTCAACGTTCTTGTCAAGGAGCTGCAGAGTCTTTGCCTGGATGTGGATTTAATTGAAGAAGAGTGAGAATATGAAACGTGATTTCATTTCACTCGGCATTTGGAATTCAGAGTCAGCAATTGAAACCCGCTAATAATCAGGAGATGTAAATAGTGGAAGATATTTTTAGTTATTTTGAAAAACCAAAGGATCCCATCAGGTTCAGCGCAATCAAGATGTCACTGGCTTCGCCGGAGAAGATAATATCCTGGTCGCATGGTGAGGTCAAGAAGCCTGAGACGATTAATTACAGGACATTCAAGCCGGAAAGAGACGGACTATTCTGCGCAAAAATATTCGGCCCCGTAAAGGATTACGAGTGTCTCTGCGGCCGTTATAAACGTATGAAGTATCGCGGTGTTGTATGCGAGAAATGCGGCGTAGAGGTTATACAGTCAAAGGTCCGCAGAGAGAGGATGGGCCACATTACCCTAGCTACGCCGGTGGCTCACATATGGTTTCTCAAAAGCCTTCCGAGCCGCATCGGGAATGTTCTAGATTTGAGCCTCAAGGAACTGGAAAAGGTTCTTTATTTTGAATCCTGGATAGTGCTGGACCCCAAGAACACACCTCTGAAAAAGAAGGAGCTCCTGTCCGAGGAAGAGCTAAGTGAATTAAAAGAACAGTATGGCGAAGATGCTTTTGAGGTCGGAATTGGAGCCGAGGCAGTTAGAAAACTTCTTGTCGAAATAGATCTGATAAAGATCGATGAAGAGCTGCGTGAAGAGCTAAGATCGACCGTTTCTGATACGAAGAAGAAGAAGCTTGTCAAGAGACTGAAAGTGATCGAGTCCTTGAAAAAATCCAAGACAAACAGACCTGAATGGATGATTCTCACAGTGTTGCCCGTTATCCCTCCCGATCTGCGACCTCTGGTGCCGTTGGATGGAGGCCGTTTTGCTACATCCGACCTCAACGATCTTTACAGGCGAGTAATCAATAGGAATAACCGCTTGAAGCGTTTGCAGGAATTAAATGCCCCGGAGATCATAGTTAGAAACGAAAAAAGAATGCTCCAAGAGGCAGTAGATGTCCTCTTCGATAACGGCAGAAGGGGTCGGGCTATCACTGGTTCTAATAAGAGGCCTCTTAGGTCCCTGTCCGATATGCTGAAAGGGAAGCAGGGCAGATTCAGACAAAACCTACTTGGCAAAAGGGTCGATTACTCAGGCCGGTCGGTGATTACAGTGGGACCTGATCTCCGGCTACATCAGTGCGGTCTTCCTAAGAAGATGGCGCTGGAGCTTTTCAAGCCATTTGTCTATAACCGCCTTGAGGAAAAGGGTTATGTAACCACTGTGAAAAGTGCAAAGAAGATGGTGGAAAGGGAAACTGCGGAGGTATGGGATGCGCTGGATGAAGTCGTTCGCGAATATCCAGTTATGCTCAACAGAGCTCCTACCTTGCATAGGCTTGGCATTCAGGCCTTTGAGCCGGTCTTAATTGAGGGGAAAGCGATACAACTCCATCCCCTTGTCTGCACGGCATTTAACGCCGATTTTGATGGGGACCAGATGGCTGTCCATGTCCCCCTGTCCATTGAGGCTCAGACAGAGGCCAGGGTCCTGATGATGTCAACGAATAATATACTTTCTCCAGCCAATGGGAAGCCGATCATTAACCCCAGTCAGGATATAGTGCTCGGCATTTATTACCTGACGCGGGCCAGGTCTAACGTCAAAGGTGAGGGGATGATTTTCTCAGATCCTGAAGATGTTCGTAGAGCCCTCGATGCGGATGCCGTTAGTCTCCATGCAAAGGTACAAGTTCGTATTGAAGGCGAATTGAAAGAGACAACCGTTGGCAGGGTTATTCTTTATGATATTATCCCTCAAGAGATTTCTTTCGATGTCATCAATAATGTGATGAATAAGAAGGAGCTGGCGAATCTTATTGACAATTGTTACCGGTTGTGCGGCGCAAAGACGGCAGTATTGCTGGCCGATCAACTTAAGGATTTGGGATTTAAATATGCCACGTCATCGGGGTCATCTATTGCGATCCATAATATGGTTGTCCCGGAAAACAAAAAAGATATAGTAGCTTTGGCCGATAAGGAGGTGCTGAAAGTACAAAATCAGTACATGGATGGTCTTATTACAGATGGTGAGCGCTACAATAAGGTCATCGATATCTGGGCGCAGGCAACGGAAAAGATTGCCGCTGAGATGTTAAGCGGCATTGGGGCAGAAGGGAATGAGGCAGCACCTGCTGGGACGAAGAGACAGGGAGAAAGTCTGAATCCCATCTTCATGATGGCCGATTCTGGTGCGAGGGGCAGCGCTGTTCAGATCAGGCAACTTGCGGGCATGAGGGGTCTGATGGCCAAGCCATCAGGGGAAATTATTGAAACCCCCATCACCGCAAATTTCCGGGAAGGCCTTACTGTGCTTCAATATTTTATATCTACCCATGGTGCGAGGAAAGGCCTGGCCGACACGGCGCTGAAAACGGCGAATTCCGGATATCTGACCAGGCGGCTTGTCGATGTGGCCCAAGATTGCATTATAAGTGAAAATGATTGCAATACCATTGATGGAATCTATGTTTCAGCCCTAATGGAAGGTGGAGAGATTATAGAAGCAGCCGGAGAAAGAGTTCTCGGTAGAGTTGCTCTTGAAGAAATAAGGGACCCCTTCACCAGTGAGATCCTCGTACATGCGAATGAGGGAATCGATGAAGCCTTGGCAGAGAAGATTGATAAGGCAGGTATAGAAAGGGTAAATATAAGATCTGTTCTGACATGCAAGTCAAAGCAAGGCGTATGCGCCATGTGCTATGGAAGAGACTTGGCTCATGGTCATCTCGTCAATATTGGTGAGGCTGTGGGTATTATTGCAGCTCAGTCCATCGGTGAACCTGGAACCCAGCTAACAATGCGTACATTTCACATCGGCGGCACTGCAAAGTTTGAGGAACATTCCACGCTTGAAGCAAGACATGATGGCACCGTGAAGTATGTGAACCTCAACACTGTTAAGGGTCATGGGAAGGATATCGTCGTCATGAACAGAAACGGAGAAGTTCATGTCCTTGACGAACAGGCCAGAAGCCGCGGGAAATACCCGGTTCCCTATGGAGCTCATCTCAAAGTCAAGAATGGCAACGTTGTGAAGACGGGGGATCTGCTTGCGGAATGGGACCCTTTTTCCATACCGATACTTGCCGAGGTGGACGGGACTGTAAAGTATGGAGACATAATAGAGGGAAAGACAATGCAGGAACAGGTCGATGAGGTAACCGGTCTTTCCAGAAAGGTCATAGTCGAATATAAAGGTGCCAACTTGCGTACGCGGGTTTCCATAAAAGACGAGAAAGGCAGAACAGTTAAGCTTCCCGGCACGAATTCCGTAGCAAGGTATCTCCTTCCTGTAGGTGCGAACATCGTAGTTTCCGAAGGTGATAAGGTTAAGGCAGGTGATATTGTTGCCAAGATTCCCAGGGAAACGACGAAAACCAAGGATATCACGGGAGGCCTTCCAAGAGTCGCAGAGCTTTTTGAGGCTCGAAAGCCTAGAGAATTTGCAGTCATAAGCGAGATTGACGGTACAGTATCATATGGTAAAGATGCGAAAGGAAAAAGAAAAGTAATTATTACCCCGGACGTGGGAGAAGATAAGGAATATCTCATTCCTAAAGGAAAACATGTCAGCGTTCAGGAAGGCGACAGGATTCAGGCCGGTGAAGCGCTGATGGATGGCGTACACAATCCGCATGATCTTCTTGCGATCAAAGGCGAAAAAGCGTTGGCCCGGTATCTCGTTGATGAAGTGCAGGAGGTGTACAGACTTCAGGGAGTGAAGATCAATGATAAGCATATGGAGATAATTGTGCGCCAGATGTTGCGCAGGGTGAAAGTGAAAGACCCGGGCGACACGTCATTCATCGCTGATGAGCAGGTCGAAAGATATCGTTTCCAGGAAGAAAACGAGCGAGTCGTCAGTAAGGGGGAAAGCCCTGCTATTGGGGAACCTATGCTTCTGGGCATTACCAAGGCATCTCTAAGTACGCAGAGTTTCATATCTGCTGCCTCCTTCCAGGAGACGACACGTGTCCTTACGGAAGCAAGCCTTGCCGGAAAGATAGACTATTTGAGGGGCCTTAAGGAGAATGTAATAATGGGGCGCTTGATTCCTGCGGGAACGGGTCTGCCTATGTACAGGAAACTGGGCATCAAGGTGGCGGACGCCGAGAGTGCAGCCGACCTGGCAAATCACGAAACAGATGAAAAATTAATTGAAAAAGATGTTGACATAAAGGCAGCGAATTGATAAAAAAATGCCTTTTATGCCCGAATTGGTATAAGTTAAGAGAAATCTGGGGGGAATAATGCCGACGTTGAATCAATTGGTCCGTAAGGGGAGGGTAAGAATACAAAAGAAGACATCAACTCCTGCACTGGCTGGTTCGCCACAGAGGCGAGGTGTTTGTGTTCGAGTATATACCTCCACACCTAAGAAACCAAATTCTGCTTTGAGAAAGGTTGCGAGGGTTCGTCTGGCCAGCGGCTATGAGGTGACATCTTATATACCTGGAGTAGGCCACAACCTTCAAGAACATTCTGTTGTCTTAGTTAGAGGTGGCAGGGTCAAAGATCTTCCGGGTGTGCGGTATCACATCATCAGAGGTACGCTGGATGCCGTCGGAGTTCAGGACAGAAAACAGGGCAGATCAAAATATGGGGCCAAGAAGCCAAGCTAAGAGAGAATAGGTCATGCCAAGAAGAAGAGAGATTGCAAAAAGAGAAGTAATACCGGATCCAAAGTACAATAATAAGCTTGTTGCAAGATTTATCAATTGTCTGTTGAGGAAGGGCAAGAAAAGCATTGCAGAATCAATGTTCTACGGGGCTTTCGATATTATTGAAAAGAGAACGAAAGAGCAGCCTGTGGAAGTGTTTGAGAAGGCCGTAAGTAACGTTAAGCCTATGATAGAAGTAAAATCACGACGTGTCGGAGGATCTACGTATCAGGTGCCAACAGAAGTTATGCCGGAGAGAAGGGTTGCTCTGGCAATTCGCTGGTTAATTCTTCATGCAAAAGAACGTGCCGAAAAAACCATGAAAGAAAAGCTTGCTGCCGAATTGATCGATGCCGCCAACAACAGAGGCGCTTCTGTCAAGAAGAGAGAAAGCGTTCACAAGATGGCAGAGGCAAATAAGGCATTTGCCCACTACCGTTTTTAGCTTTTTCTAAAGGTTTGGGTGAATATTAATTGGCACGCATTGTTCCTTTACAGAGTCTTCGCAATATCGGTATTATGGCGCACATTGATGCCGGCAAGACGACAACAACCGAGCGGATACTCTATTATACTCATGGCTCCTATAAGATGGGCGAGGTCGATGAAGGAACGGCCACCATGGATTGGATGGAGCAGGAGCAGGAGCGGGGCATAACCATAACGGCTGCGGCTACTACATGCACGTGGAGTAATCACCGGATAAACCTAATAGATACGCCAGGTCACGTAGACTTTACAATAGAAGTTGAAAGATCTTTAAGAATTTTAGACGGTGCTGTTGCCCTTTTCTGCGCAGTGGGTGGCGTGGAACCACAGTCCGAGGTAGTTTGGGGTCAAGCGGACAAGTATCGCGTTCCGCGAATCATCTTTGTAAATAAAATGGACAGGGTGGGGGCTGATTTTGAGAAGGTTGTTGCCGCAATCCGTGAAAGACTCGGGGCGCGTCCGATACCCATCCAGATACCCATCGGCAGGGAAGAATCTTTCCGGGGAGTAATCGATCTTGTACGTATGAAGGCGATAATATACGATGAATTTTCCCTGGGGGCTAAGTTCACCGTCAGTGAAATTCCGGCTGACCTTCTTGACGCGTCTCGTCAAGAGAGGGAGAAGCTCATCGAGTTTCTCTCCGATTACGATGAGAACCTGATGAGAAAATATCTTAATGAAGAAGCTCTTTCACAAGAAGAGATTATAAGCGCCCTGAGGAAGGCCACACTATCCTTGAAGGCGACGCCGGTGTTGTGCGGCTCTGCCTTCAAGAACAAAGGTGTTCAACCTCTCTTGGATGCAGTTATCGATTACCTTCCCTCTCCGCTGGATATGCCTCCGGTGATCGGCAAGGGTGTCAAGGGAGAGAAAATAGAAAGAGTGGCGGGCGATGATGAATCTTTTTCAGCATTAGCCTTCAAAATTGTTACTGATCCATATGTAGGTCAGCTAACCTATTTCAGGGTATACTCAGGTGTGATGGCCTCCGGGTCGTATGTATATAATGCGACCAAGGGGAAAAAGGAACGAATTGGGCGCTTGCTCAAGATGCATGCCAATAAGAGAGAGGAGATCAAGGAAGTACGCACCGGTGACATTGCCGCCGCTGTGGGTTTAAATCTGACGACTACTGGTGATACTCTCTGCGATATGGGGCATCCGCTTATGCTGGAGACTTTGGAGTTTCCCGATCCCGTTATTGCCATAGCCATAGAGCCAAAAACGAAGACGGATGAAGAGAAGCTGGATACAGCCCTTAGAAAGATCTCACGTGAAGATCCCTCTTTCAAGGTTAAGGTCGATAAGGAGACGGGTCAAACTTTAATCTCGGGGATGGGAGAGCTGCATTTAGAAATTATCGTCGATCGGCTGTCGAGAGAATTTGGATTGGGTGCGAACATCGGTAGTCCGGAGGTGGCTTACAAGGAGACTATCAGAAAGAGAATCAGATCTGAAGGCAGGTTTGTCAAACAGTCCGGTGGCAGGGGACAGTATGGTCATGTTTGGCTAGAGATTGAACCTAATGAACCAGGTCGAGGCTTTGAATTCAAAAATAAGATTGTCGGCGGAGTAATTCCCGGCGAGTATATCCCGGCAGTGGCGAGGGGCGTTTCTGAGGCCACGGAGGAGGGTGTTCTGGCGGGCTTCCCCGTAGTTGATGTGATTGTCAGTGCCGTGGACGGCTCTTTTCACGCCGTAGATTCTTCTGAGATGGCATTTAAGATAGCGGCTTCCATGGCATTCAAGAGTGGGGCAAGAAGGGCTCATCCCATCTTGCTGGAGCCGATAATGTCTGTGGAAGTCATAGTTCCCAAAGAATATATGGGTGATGTTATCGGAAATTTGACTTCGAGACGGGGAAAGATCGTAAGCATAGAATCAAGGCCTTCATTGGAGGCAATTAATGCAGAGGTTCCTCTGGCAGAGATGTTCGGGTATGCTACTGACCTCAGATCGAAAACTCAGGGAAGAGCGACTTTTACCATGCGTTTTCTTAATTACCTTGCGGTTTCCGAAAGTCAGGCAAAGGTGGTTATTGACAGGATAGAAACAATCGATGAAGGATGAAAGGTATAGTGAATAAACGAACCATTAAAGTTGAAGGAGGTAATGGATATGGCTAAGAAGAAATTTGAGAGGACAAAGCCGCATGTGAATATTGGCACCATTGGACACGTAGATCATGGCAAGACTACCCTGACGGCGGCAATTACAAAGCACTTGCAGAAAAAAGGATTGGCCGAATTCAGACCCTTTGATTCCATAGACAATGCACCGGAGGAAAAAGAAAGGGGCGTTACCATCAACGTTGCGCACGTGGAATATGAGACGACCAAGAGACACTATGCCCACGTGGATTGCCCTGGCCACGCCGACTATATCAAAAACATGATATCAGGGGCCGCTCACATGGACGGGACGATACTGGTAGTGGCCGCATCTGATGGTCCTATGCCTCAGACAAGAGAGCACATCCTTCTCGCAAGACAGGTACGGGTTCCCTACATCGTTGTTTATTTGAACAAGATCGACCTTGTAGATGATCCGGAACTTCTGGATCTCGTTGAGCTTGAAATGAGAGAACTTTTGACGCAGTACGAATTTCCCGGTGACGAGGTTCCCATAATCAGAGGGTCGGCCTTGAAGGCTTTGGAAACAGATGATCCGGATTCGCCTGATGCAAAGTCCATTTGGGAGTTGATGGATGCCGTCGATAACTATATTCCGGAGCCTGTACGCGACCTAGATAAGCCCTTCCTCATGCCCATTGGTGACGTGTTTTCCATATCGGGCCGGGGAACCGTGGTCACTGGCAGGGCGGAAAGAGGCATCATCAGAACGGGAGATGAAGTGGAAATAGTCGGGTTCAGACCTACATTTAAGACGGTCTGTACAGGTGTTGAGATGTTTCGCAAGACCCTCGATGAGGGCAGGGCAGGTGATGACATCGGCGTTCTCCTCCGAGGCACCAAACGAGAAGAGGTTGAAAGGGGTCAGGTTGTGGCAAAACCGGGATCAATAACACCTCATACGAAATTTAAGGCGGCAGTTTATGTTTTGACCAAAGAGGAAGGCGGCAGGCATACGCCCTTCTTTCCCGGGTATCGTCCCCAGTTCTATTTCAGAACTACTGATGTTACAGGAATCTGTACGCTGCCTGAAGGTGTCGAGATGGTAATGCCTGGTGACAACATAGAAGTTGAAGTGGATTTGATTACCCCCATTGCCATGGAAGAACAGCTCAGATTCGCCATCAGGGAAGGCGGAAGAACTGTGGGAGCAGGTGTTGTCAGTAAGATAATTGAATAGAAGGCATATTACAGGTTGATATATCCATGAAAGATCAGAGAATAAGAATCCGCCTCAAGGCATATGACTATAAACTCCTTGATCGGTCTGTCGAAGACATTGTCGAGACGGCAAAAAGGACGGGAGCCCGTGTCGCTGGACCAATACCCCTGCCCACGGAAATCAACAAATATTGCGTCAATCGATCCCCTCATGTGGACAAGAAATCAAGAGAGCAATTTGAGATCAGGACACACAAGAGACTCATTGACATAATTGAACCGACTCAATCCACTGTAGATGCCTTGATGAAATTGGATCTATCAGCGGGTGTTGACGTTGAGATAAAGTTATAGATCATACAAGGGAGACTGTCAGATCAGCATCTTTCCGATGATATGTGTGGGCATAAATGCCATTCATTTGATATGATTATGCCTTTGCAAAAGGTCGACTGAAGGAATCAGACATTCGCAGAACTGTGAGGCAGTGACGAAGGCTGAAGCGCACTCAGGCTTTCGGACCGCTTACGAACGTGCTAGATATTGCAGGAAGAACATGAAGAAGTTACTCATCGGCAAAAAATTAGGCATGACACAAATTTTTGCAGAAGACGGCGAATCAGTTCCGGTAACTGTCATCGAGGCAGAGCCGTCTGTTGTCGTCCAGAAAAAAACCCAAGCGGCTGATGGCTATGATGCGCTACAACTGGGTTACGGACGAGTTAAGCAGAAAAATGTGACGAAGGCCTTGCAAGGCCATCTTAAGAAAGCAGACAAAGGGTTCTTCCGTAATCTAAGAGAATTCAGAACTGCTACGGATAGCTATGAGCTTGGGCAGGAGATGAAGGTTGATATGTTTGCGGCAGGTGATTATATAGATGTGGTAGGAACCTCAAAGGGCAAGGGATTTGCCGGTGTTATTAAAAGACATGGTTTCAGTGGCGGTCGGGCGACGCATGGATCGATGTTTCATAGAGCGCCCGGATCCATTGGGGCAAGTGCAGAGCCATCGCGCGTTCTGAAGGGAAAGAAGCTCCCAGGACAGATGGGAGATGTGAGGAAGACAGTACAGAATTTATTGGTTGTGGGTGTGAGGCCGGAGCGGAATCTGATTTTGGTCAAGGGCTCTATTCCGGGTTGCAAGAATAGCGTTGTCATTATCAGGCAATCGACTAAAAAAGGCGGTTAAGAAGGATCTGGAGCAGATAAAATGCCAGTTGCCGGTGTATACGATATTGAGAATAACAGGGTATCAGAGATCGATTTGAGCGATGCTGTATTCGGTGCGGAGGTCAATGAAGCCGTACTGCATGATGTTGTGAGAATGCAGATGGCAGGGAAAAGGTGCGGCACCGCCTCGACGAAGAGAAGGCAGGAAATCAGAGGCGGCGGCAAAAAACCTTGGCGCCAGAAAGGCACAGGCAGGGCGAGAGCCGGTACCATCAGGTCTCCTCTATGGCGAGGTGGCGGGGTTGTGTTCGGTCCTCATCCGCGCAGTTACGCGTACAAAGTTCCGAAGAAAGTCAGGAAACTCGCCTTGATGTCAGCATTGAGTATGAAAGTAAGGGAAGGAAAGGTATTGATCCTGAAAGATTTTCCCATGGACGATATCAAGACGAAGAAATTCAAGGAGGTTATTGATCGATTCGGTTTGAAAAAGGCCTTGCTCGTTTTGGATAAATCGAATCCTATCTTGGAAAAATCGTCAAGAAACGTGGAAGGAATCAAATTGATTCGCTCGGAGGGGATCAATGTATATGACCTTCTGAACTACGATCATGTGGTTCTTTTTGAACCATCTGTGAAGATAATTGAAGGGGCGTTATTGTCATAATGGATATATATCATATTATTAGAAGAGCACTGATAACTGAAAAGAGCACTAGCGCGAAGGATGAAAAGAATAAGTATATCTTTGAAGTAGATCGAAGGGCAAACAAGATTGAAGTAGCCACAGCAGTGGAGAAGCTTTTTAAAGTAAAGGTATTGGATGTTCATGTTATGAATATTGTCGGAAAGAAAAAAAGGATTGGGAGGATTATGGGTGAGAAGCGTTCGTGGAAAAAGGCAATTGTCACCCTTGCTCCCGGCAATCGTATTGAAATTCATGAAGGTGTTTAAACGGAAGAGAGATAGAGTCGGATGGCAATAAGGAAATATAAACCAACATCGCCGGGCAGGAGATTCCAAACGTGCTCAGATTTTGATGAGATCACGCGAACTGTGCCTGAAAAAAGTTTGCTTATACCTCTGAGACGTACGGGTGGACGAAATAGCTATGGAAGGATCACAATCAGGCACGTTGGAGGCGGTCATAAGAGGCGGTACAGGGCAATCGATTTCAGGCGAGACAAGGTTGAGATCCCTGCCAAGGTAGCGGAACTAGAGTACGATCCCAATCGGAGTTCACGAATTGCGTTGCTGCATTATATTGACGGCGAGAAGAGATATATTATTGCTCCTTCAAAGATGGATATAGGGGATACTATCGTAAGCGCCGAAAAGGCGGATATCAAACCAGGGAATACGATGCCTATTAAAAATATACCCCTCGGCTCCCATATTCACAACGTGGAACTGAAGGTTGGGCGCGGGGGCCAGTTGATCCGATCGGCTGGGACGTTCGGGCAGCTTATGGCCAAAGAAGAAGGTTATGCCCAGGTTAGGCTCCCTTCAGGAGAGGTAAGAAAGATTCTGCTCGATTGCAAGGCAACCATCGGACAGGTGGGCAATATTGATCATGAAAATGTTAGCATCGGTAAAGCCGGTCGGTCAAGGTGGCTGGGAAGACGTCCCAAGGTTAGGGGCGTAGCCATGAATCCCGTCGATCATCCTATGGGTGGAGGCGAAGGCAAATCTTCTGGAGGAAGACATCCCTGCACTCCATGGGGTGTTCCGACAAAGGGTCATAAGACGCGGAAAAACAAAAAGACTGATAAATACATTGTCAAGAGAAGGGGTTAGAAGGTGGCGCGTTCAATTAAGAAGGGGGCATACATTAATGAGAAGCTTCTCGACAAGGTCAGAAAGGCTGAAGAGTCGGGAAGCAAGAGTGTCATAAAGACCTGGTCTCGCCGGTCAACAGTTACTCCTGAATTGATAGGGCATACCTTTGCTGTGCATAACGGAAAAAAGTTTATTCCTATCTTTGTTACAGAAAACATGGTGGGGCACAAACTCGGTGAATTTGCACCGACGAGGACGTTTTTCAGCCATGCGGGTGATCGGAAAACGAAGGTGCGCAAATAATAACTTAAGCAGAAATCGGCGGTCTGGAGTTAAGTAATATGGAAGCAAAGGCAGTTGCCAAGTATATTCGAGTTTCTCCTCAGAAGGCTCGATTGGTAGTGGATCTGGTGAGGGGAAAGAAGATTGACGAGGCAAAAAAAATACTGCAATTCACGAGGAAATATTCTGCGGGCATCATCAATAAAGTTCTAAAATCCGCAGTTGCCAATGCAAAACAGAACCCTAACATCGATGAGAGTATCCTTTATGTGAAGGACATTTTTGTGGATCAGGGTCCTTCACTGAAAAGGTGGAGAGCCAGGGCGCAGGGGAGAGCGGCGTCCATAAAAAAAAGGATGAGTCACATAACAATTATTCTGGATGAAGAGTGAGAATTGAGGAGGTGAAGTTTGGGGCAGAAGGTTAACCCGATCGGTTTTAGGGTGGGCGGAATAAAGACGTGGCGATCGCAGTGGTTTTCAGAGAAGAATTACGGGGAGCTGGTTCATGAGGATATCAATATCAGGAAGTACCTGAAAAAGAAACTTTACCATGCGGGTATTTCAAGGATAGAGATAGAAAGGGCCGCCAGCAAGGCCAAGGTCAACATTTATGCGGCGCGTCCGGGAATCATCATAGGTAAGAAGGGATCAGAGATTGAGAAACTGAAGAAGGAGCTTGAGGGGGTTTCAAAAAGCGAGATTATTATCAACATACTCGAAGTGCGCAAGCCTGAGGTGGACGCACAGCTTGTTGCTGAAAACGTAGCCCTTCAGTTGGAGCGACGTGTTGCTTTCCGGAGAGCTATGAAGAAATGTGTTACCTCTTCCCTTAAATTTGGCGCCAAGGGAATCAGAGTAAATTGTGCCGGCAGACTTGGCGGTGCTGAAATGGCGAGATCCGAATGGTACAGAGAAGGGCGGGTACCCCTGCACACCCTGCGGGCTGATATTGACTGGGGGTTTGCAGAAGCGAATACTGCCTATGGACTTATCGGTATAAAGGTATGGATATTCCACGGAGAGGTGCTTCCCACCAAGAAGGGTGCAGATAAGTAGATAGACTAAGTCCTGAATCCTAATGTCAAAATTCTGCATATAGTTCGAGGTGTAACTCTGAATCTAAATGCATTGTATTTTGATGTTCTTTAGGAATCAGGATTGCCGCCAAAAAGTTATGGTTTTTGCTGTGACAACAGAGGTCGTTGAATTATGTTAATGCCAAAGAGGGTTAAGTATAGAAAAGTGCAGAGGGGCCGCATGAGTGGAAAGGCGACAAGGGGAAGTTTCGTGGCTTTTGGCGAGTATGGCCTTCAAGCCGCCGAATGCGGCTGGATCACATCCCGGCAGATTGAAGCTGCACGTGTCGCCATGACGCGCCATGTCAAACGAGGAGGGAAGATCTGGATAAGAATATTTCCTCATAAGTCAATTACTAAAAAACCGGCTGAAACCCGTATGGGAAAGGGAAAGGGAGCTCCTGAAGGATGGGTTGCAGTTGTGAAACCCGGTGCTGTTCTTTATGAGATGGAGGGGGTTACGGAAGAAGTTGCCCGTGAAGCCTTCAGGCTCGCCGCTCATAAGCTTCCCATCGCAACTAAGTTTCTATCAAGGGAGATGATTGGGTGAAGATTAAAGAGATAAAAGATCTTGATACTGACGAGCTCATGCAGAAAAATAAAGAGCTTGTTGAGGAACTGTTCAAGCTCCGCCTGCGCCATACGTCTGGACAGTTGGAATCTCCTGCCATAATGAGTTCTGTCAGAAAAAGTATTGCGCGTATTAGGACGGTGCTAAGACAACGTGAGGTTCAAAAGATATGATGAAACGCGGCAACAAGAGGATTATTAAGGGTGTGGTGGTCAGCAACAAAATGGACAAGACAATTGTGGTACGCGCGGAAAGGCTGGTCAAGCATTCAGTGTTTCACAAGTATCTGAGACGATACGTGAAGTATAAGGCCCACGATGAAGGAAATACCTGTAATATCGGTGACAAGGTGCTCATAGTTGAATCAAGGCCATTGAGCAAGGATAAGCGGTGGCGAATGCGTACTGTAATTGAAAGGGCCAAGTAGCAGAAATCAACGGGAGAAATTCTGTTCAGTAAGAAATGATTACTGGACGGATATGGTGATATCATGATTCAGATGCAGACTGTCTTAAATGTGGCGGATAATTCAGGTGCCAAGAAGGTCGCTTGTATTAAGGTTCTTGGCGGGTCGAAAAGAAGATATGCCAGCGTTGGTGATGTGATTGTTGTATCTATAAAGGAGGCCATCCCTAATTCTAAGGTCAAGAAAGGGGATGTCATGAAAGCGGTTATTGTGCGCACGGCAAAAGAAGTGCGGAGGCCGGACGGATCTTATCTTAAGTTTGATGATAATTCTGCTGTCCTGATTACTAATCAATTGGAGCCCGTCGGAACGAGGATCTTTGGTCCCGTGGCTCGGGAGTTAAGGGCTAAGCAGTTCATGAAGATCATTTCGCTGGCACCTGAGGTTTTATGAAGGGGTGGAGTGGGGTATAGGAGATGCAGGTCAAACGATTGAAAAAAGGCGATATGGTGAAAGTGATTACCGGCAAGGACAAGGGAAAAACCGGTAAGGTACTGAAGGTCATAAGTGATAAAGACCAAGTGGTCATAGAGAAGCTGAACATCTTTAAGAAGCACAAGAGACCTGATCAGAAAGGAAAGGGTGGCATCGTGGAGAAAGAAGGACCGATCAACATCTCCAACGTGATGTTCCTGTGCAATAAGTGTGATGAAGGTGTCAGGGTCGGATACAAGGTTCTGGATGATGGGGAAAAGACGCGAGTCTGTAAGAAATGTAACGATGTATTGGACACATAGGTCAGGATAAAATGGCTAGACTGAGAGATTATTATATAAAGAATGTCGTGCCTTCTCTGGTTAAAGAGTTCAATTATAAGAACCGCATGCAGGTGCCGAAGCTTGAGAAGATAATTGTGAACATGGGCGTTGGTGAAGCTATTCAAAACATAAAGGCTCTGGAGAGCGCAGTTGCGGATCTTTCCATGATTGTAGGGCAGAAGCCCGTGATAACGAAAGCAAAGAAGTCAATTGCTACGTTTAAGCTTCGTCAAGGCATGTCCATAGGATGTCGGGTAACTCTAAGGGGAGACAGGATGTATGAGTTTTTTGACAGGCTTGTTAATGTTGCGCTTCCCAGAGTTCGTGACTTTAGGGGAATATCGCCGAAATCTTTCGACGGGAGAGGAAATTTCGCCATTGGATTGAAGGAGCAGATAATCTTCCCTGAAATAGATTATGACAAAATTGATAAGATCCGGGGGATGAATATTGTAATCGCAACGTCTGCGAGAACGGATGAAGAGGCGAGGCAACTTCTTCGATTCATGGGTTTACCGTTTAGAAACTGATAAAGGTAAGAAGAAAGATATCTGGAGGAATAGGTGTGGCAAAGAAGTCCTTGATTGCAAAAGCGAGAAGGAAACCAAAATTTTCAGTGAGGGTTTACAACCGTTGCCCCATATGCGGTAGGCCTAGAGCTTACTTCAGAAAATTTGACATGTGCAGAATATGTTTGAGAAATCTTGCCCTTAAGGGCGAAATTCCCGGGCTCATGAAGTCCAGCTGGTAAGTCAAGTAAGGAGAAATGTTATGGGGATGACAGATCCTATCGCTGATATGTTAACAAGGATTCGTAATGCCAACAATATAAGATTCAAGAATGTGGATGTTCTTTTGTCCAGGATTAATCTCAATATCGCAAAGGTATTGAAAAAATCGGGTTATATAAGCGGGTACGACATAAAGAAGGATGCTCGTGGACACCAGGTGTTAAGAATATATCTCAGATATGCTGACGCGAAGAGGTCTGTTCTTACAGGCATTCAAAGAGTCAGCAAGCCTGGAAGAAGGGTATATGTAAAGAGCGAAAGGATACCAAAGGTATTGAACGGTTATGGTATTGCTATTCTCTCCACATCAAAGGGTATCCTGACAGATAAAGAAGCAAATGAATCGAAACTGGGTGGCGAAGTACTCTGCAACGTGTGGTAGACATCTTATTTGATACGGTTGATTTAGTATCTGGAGATTTATTCAATGTCAAGAATCGGTAAGAAACCTATAGCAATTCCTGCAGGAGTGAAGATAAGTCGGGATAAATCGACAATCAAAGTTCAGGGACCCAAGGGGCTCCTGTCCATAGAAACACCTTACGGCGTTGAGGTATCCATAAATGACGGGACTATAGAGGTAAAAACAGCGTCTGATACCAGAAAAGGAAAAGCCTATCATGGACTAGTGAGGACACTGGTGGCGAATATGGTGATGGGAGTTACTGTTGGCTTTCAGAAGGGCCTGGAACTTTCAGGTATCGGATACCGTGCCGAGAAGAGTGGTGATACCCTCAGATTAGTTCTAGGATTTTCCAGTCCTTTAGAATACAGGATCCCTCAGGGAATTGATGTAAAAATTGACAAACAGGTCAATGTACTGATTAGCGGAATTGATAAGCAACTCGTAGGAAGAGTTGCCGCTGAAATAAGAGACCTAAAAAAACCTGAACCATATAAAGGAAAAGGGATAAGATATGTTGGCGAAAAGGTGAGGAGAAAAGTTGGCAAATCCGTTGGGGCCTGACGCATTGGTTATCAATGGTTAGAAATCATATTTAACGTGATGATGAAGAACATATAAGGGGTAGAGAATTGCCATCGAAGAAAGTAGAAAAGAGACGAATAAAACGTAAGAAGAGGGTGAGAGGAAAGATATTCGGCACGGAGACTAGGCCGCGACTTTCTGTGTTTAGAAGTTCCAGACACATATATGTTCAGGCTATTGCAGACGATGTCGGACGGACGCTGGCGCAGGTTTCAACGCTGAGCAAGGAAATAAAGGGTACCCTTGATGGATCTAAGAAAGTTGATGCAGCTAAAGAAGTGGGCAGGTTGGTTTCAAAAAAATTAAAGGCTCTGGGTATAGAACATGCTGTTTTTGACAGAGGATGTTACCTATATCACGGGCGCGTCGAGGCGCTTGCCGAGGGGGCAAGAGAGTCGGGGCTAAAATTATAGGTTTTTGGGTCTACATTACTCGAAGGGAATGGTTAATAGTGATAATATGGAAGAATTAGAGCTTCTTGACAGAGTCATAGCAATTAACAGAACGGCCAAAGTCGTCAAGGGCGGGCGGAGGTTTCGATTCAGTGCTATAGTAGTCGTGGGCGACGGTCATGGATCTGTGGGTGCCGGTCTGGGCAAGGCCCACGAGGTGCCGGAGGCGATCAGAAAAGGCATGGAAAAGGCCAAGAAGAGCATGGTTAAGGTCGCCATTTCCAATAGAACTGTTCCGTACGAGGTTGTTGGGAAATATGGTGCAGGCAGGGTTCTTCTGAAGCCTGCGTCCGCGGGAACTGGTCTCATTGCAGGAGGAGCAGTTAGAGCTGTTCTTGAAGTTACGGGAGTACACAACATACTGACAAAATGCTTGGGTTCGCATAACCCGCACAACCTCGTCAAGGCTACCATTGATGGTCTTTGCCAATTGAAGGACCCGGCGGAAATTTCGAATTTGAGAGGAAGGACTGGCGCTGATAATTGATGATTTCATAAAGGTCGCCAACGGGTATTAATACGGTGACTTTCCACTGGATGCAAGAATCGGTGCGCATATAATTGAGGGGCAGATCGTGGATAAGAAGCTTAAGATTACACTGGTGAAAAGCTATATAGGCAGGCCACAGAGACAGCGGCAGATACTTCGTGGGATGGGACTCGGGAAATTGAACCGAACTGTCCTGCTGCTGGATACACCCGAGATTCGCGGTATGATTAACAAGGTGAATCATCTGGTGACAATGGAAGAGCTTAAGGGGAACAAGGCATGAATCTGAGTTCATTGAAGCCGCCAGAGGGTTCAAGGAAAAAAAGAAAAAGAATCGGTCGTGGTGATGGATCAGGGCATGGCGGAACATCTACAAAAGGACATAAAGGCCAGAATGCCCGTTCCGGCGGAAAAGTTAGACCAGGGTTCGAGGGTGGACAGATGCCTCTGTCGCGAAGACTACCGAAACGAGGTTTTCGTAACCCTTTTCGTAGAGACATTGTTACCATTAATATAGATCAATTGAGAAGATTTCCCGAGGGCTCAGTTATTGACAGGGATGCTCTCTTAGAAGCCGGCTTGGTGAAGAAAACGAGGGATGGCATCAAAGTCTTGGGCAGAGGCAGCATAGAGTACCCGATATCCGTGAAGGTCGACATGATAAGCCGCGGAGCCAAGGACAAGATTGAAGCTGCCGGCGGCTCGGTGGTAGAGGTTATCTGATTTGCTAGACGGCTTAAAAAATATCGGGAAGATTCCTGAGCTCCAGAGAAGGATTCTTTACTCGTTTCTTCTTTTAGCTGTTTATAGGATAGGTGCGCATGTGCCCACGCCTGGCATCGATACGGCAGCCTTAGCCGCTTATTTTGAACAGGCGAAGGGTTCATTACTCGGATTCTTTGACATGTTTGCCGGCGGAGCGCTTTCCAATCTTTCAGTTTTCGCCCTTGGCATCATGCCCTATATTAGCGCCTCGATTATTCTTCAGCTCTTGACCATCGCCATTCCCCACCTTGAGAGACTTTCCAAGGAAGGCGAGGCGGGACGGAGGAAGATCACGCAGTATACCCGTTACGGGACGGTTCTCTTGAGTCTTATACAGGGTTTCGGTATTTCCGTTGGACTGGAAAATATGGCAGGACCAACGGGGGTTTCCATTGTGATGGAGCCTGGCTGGAGCTTTCGCCTTATGACGGTGATTACACTGACTGCAGGCACGGCATTCATCATGTGGCTGGGCGAACAGATTACCGAAAAAGGCATAGGCAACGGTATATCACTGATCATCTTTGCCGGCATTGTCTGCAGGGGACCAGCAGCGATCTATCAGACATTTACATTGCTATCCGCGGGTGAGATGGGCATCTTCTTCATCATAATACTCGTTGTTATGATGATCGCCGTTATAGGAGTCATCGTTTTTGTGGAAAGTGGTCAGAGGAGAATACCGGTACAATATGCAAAACGTGTTGTCGGACGCAAAATGTATGGGGGACAGACGACCCATCTGCCTCTCAAAGTGAATACTGCAGGCGTCATCCCTCCGATCTTCGCATCCTCGATCATCATGTTTCCGGCGACGATCGCTAACTTCATTGATCACCCATGGATGAAGTTGATTTCAGACTCTTTGATCCCCGGAAAAATGGTTTATGAATTACTCTATGTCGTCTTTATCGTTTTCTTCTGTTATTTTTATACGGCTGTCGTATTCAATCCTGTGGACGTTGCCGACAACATGAAAAAATATGGCGGGTACGTCCCGGGCATAAGGCCGGGCAAGAAAACAGCGGAATATATCGATGACGTCTTGTCCAAACTGACATTTAGTGGCGCTATATATGTATCGGCTGTTTGCGTCCTTCCCAGTATACTGATTAGTTCCTTTAGTGTACCATTTTATTTTGGAGGGACCGCTCTTTTGATTGTGGTCGGTGTCGCACTTGATACTGCAGGCCAGATAGAAACCCACTTGCTGACGAGACAGTATGAGGGGTTCATGAAGAAGGGTCGGATTGCAAAACGGCGTTAATGATACCGTATATTCAGTAGCATGATTGTCCTGAAGCTGCCAGAAGAGATTGAAAAGATGAGGGCGAGTAACCATATCGTTGCTGAGATATTAAACACGCTGAGGGAAAAGGTAAGGCCCGGCGTAACGACCGGCGAGCTGGATTTATGTTCGGAAGAGCTGGTGCGCAAGAAGGGGGCGGTACCGGCATTCAAGGGTTACATGGGATATCCTAATTCACTGTGTATATCGGTGAATTCGGAGGTCGTTCATGGAATACCGTCCAACAGGGTTTTGGATGCAGGGGATATTGTGAGCCTCGATTTCGGGGCATATTATAAAGGGTACTACGGAGATGCCGCCATAACGGTGCCCGTCGGTGACGTTTCCGAGGAAGCTGCAAGGCTGATCCGCGTTACTGAACAGGGGCTCTACGACGGGATCAGGGAGGCAAGAGCAGGAAACCGTCTGGGAGACATATCGCACGCCGTGCAAATCCGCGTTGAAACTGCCGGGTTTTCTGTTGTGAGAGATTTTGTAGGCCACGGAATCGGCAAGAAACTTCACGAAGAACCGCAGATACCCAATTACGGCACAAAGGGCAGGGGGATAGAATTAAAGACCGGCATGGTCCTGGCTATTGAACCGATGGTCAATGAAGGCACGTACGAGGTCAAAGTGACCGATAATGGGTGGACCGTTGTAACGAAAGACGGAAAGTTATCGGCCCACTTCGAGCATTCAGTTGCCATAACAAAGGATGGTCCGGATATCCTGAGCAGGATGAATTAAGGAGGACGGCATAGAGTCGTTGCTTGGATTGATTCCGGAAGTCAGGCGATGATTGATATAGGTAATTATGGCAAAAGAGGAACCAATTGAGGTTGAAGGTAAAGTCGTTGAAACTTTGCCAAATGCAATGTTTCGAGTTGAGCTCGAAAACGGACACCGCGTCCTGGCTCATATTTCCGGAAAAATGCGCATGCATTTTATCAAGATATTACCGGGCGATAAGGTTACTGTTGAGCTTTCTCCCTATGATCTTACGCGGGGAAGGATTATATACCGGACGAAGTAAAGCGAAATGTATAGAGTGCATTTAGGGCATTGCAATGTGTTGTCTGCATACTATTAGGCATTGTTAAGGAGTAAAATATCGTGAAGGTGCGGTCTTCCGTTAAAAAGATTTGTGACAAATGTAAGATTATCAAGAGACGCGGCGTGCTGAGGGTTATCTGCGAGAATCCGAAACACAAGCAGCGGCAGGGATAATAGACTATAGGCCCTTTCATCAGGAGGTTATCAAGTGGCAAGACTTGCGGGAGTGGATTTACCGAAAAATAAGAGAATGGAAATTGCGTTAACGTACATATATGGAATAGGAAGGAGCAAGTCGCGGGATATTCTGGAAAAGGCCGGTGTCAGCTTTGATAAGAAAACGGATAATATAGCCGACTCGGAGATAACCGCCATAAGAAATATCATAGACAAGGAACATAAAGTTGAAGGCGATTTGAGGCGGGACATCTCTATGTCTGTTAAACGATTGATGGACCTCGGGGCTTACCGTGGACTAAGACATAGAAAAGGGCTTCCCGTCAGAGGCCAGAGAACTAGTACAAATGCGCGAACGAGGAAAGGACCAAGACGGTCGATAGCCGGGAAGAAGAAATAAAGAAGGAAGTGATTCGGAGGAAAAATGGCGAAACAGGTCAGGAAGACGGGTAAGAAAAAGGAGAAGAAGAACATAACTGAAGGAGTTGTGCACATTCAATCTACCTTTAACAATACGATTATTACAATCACAGATCTCAGCGGCAACGTCGTCGCCTGGTCTTCCGCCGGAACACAAGGGTTTAAGGGTTCGAGGAAGAGTACGCCTTTCGCGGCGCAAGTGGCAGCCGAAGAGGCGGTTAAGAAGGCAAAGGAACATGGCATGAGGCGAGTTCAAGTGTACGTGAAGGGACCCGGTTCAGGCCGTGAGTCGGCATTAAGATCATTGCAGGTAGCTGGTTTGAACATCAGTCTTATCAGAGATGTTACGCCGATACCCCATAATGGGTGCCGTCCTCCGAAGAGGAGAAGAGTATAAGACGGGATTTTCTCTAAGATCCATATTTAGAATTTTAATTTTTTTATTAGGAGGTTTTTTTGGCAAGATATAAAGAATCCGTGTGCCGGTTATGCAGAAGAGAGGGCCTAAAACTTTTCCTCAAGGGGGACAGGTGTTATGGCGAAAAATGTGCCTTTGAGAGGAGAGGTTACGCCCCTGGAGATCATGGTCAGCTTCGCAGGAAACACTCCGATTACGGCGTACAATTGAGAGAAAAACAAAAACTCAAGAGGATGTACGGCCTATTAGAAAGACAATTCAGGAGTTATTTTGAAAAGGCCGACAAGCAGAAAGGGATAACAGGCACCAATCTCTTGCTTTTCCTCGAGAGACGTTTAGACAATATGGTCTTCCGGATCGGCTTTGCCAATTCGAGAAATGAGGCGAGGCAGCTTGTGAGACATAACCACTTCTTAGTGGATGGAAAGCCGATAAATATACCATCCTATTTGGTTAAAGTAGGTAGTGAGATCCTGGTAAGAGAAAAAAGCAGGAAAGTGGAAAGAATAGTGGAGGCAATGGAAATAGTTGCCAGGCGAGGCATACCACAATGGTTGGAACTGGATAAGGATAATTTCAGAGGCATGGTGAAAACACTGCCATCCCGTGAAGAATTAGTCATGCCTGTTCAGGAGCAGTTAGTCGTTGAGCTTTATTCAAAATAACATTGTCATATACTTTAAATATACCCCAAAGGTAAGGAACTAAAAAATGCAAAAGAGCTGGCGCACTTTAATACGTCCGAAGCGAATCGAGATTGATGAGAACACCCACACACGCTTTTATGGCGAATTCACATGTCAGCCTTTAGAGCGGGGTTTTGGCATTACTCTCGGAAATGCCCTCAGAAGGGTATTGCTGTCGTCTATTCAGGGAGCGGCTGTTGTCTCCATAAAAGTTAACGGAGTCCTCCATGAATATTCAACATTTCCGGGGGTTAAAGAAGATGTAACGGATATTATACTGAACCTCAAAGGCGTTCGCTTGAAACTCAACCAAGACGGTCCGAGAGTCCTGCAGATCGACGCCTCGGAAGAGGGTGTCGTAACTGCTGGTGATATTATTACCGACGGAACAGTTGAAATTCTCAATCCTGATCACCATATTGCGACACTGTCCGGAGGTAACAAATTTAAGGCCGAGCTGGTTGTGAAGACAGGGAAGGGGTATGTGCCTGCTCGCAGGGAAAGAGCCCCCGATCAACCTGAAGGAACTATCAATATTGATGCAGCCTTTTCACCCATAAAAAAAGTCAATTATACGGTGGCCCATGCAAGGGTAGGGCAGATTGCCGATTATGACCGCCTAGTAATAGAAGTGTGGACTGATGGCAGCGTGCTGCCGGAAGACGCCCTTGCTTTTGCAGCGAAGATATTGAAGGGGCAGTTAGATATATTCATAAACTTTGATGAGGTTGATGAGGAAGAACAACCGGAAGTGGTTGAGGAAAAGGAAAGCATCAATGAGAACCTCCTAAGGCATGTCGACGATCTCGAACTTTCCGTAAGATCGGCCAATTGTTTAAAAAATGCAGGCATTAACTTGATAGGAGAGCTTGTTCAGAAAACAGAAGCGGAAATGTTAAAGACCAAGAATTTCGGCAGGAAATCTCTCAATGAAATAAAGGAAATCCTTGCAGAGATGGGACTCAGCTTTGGTATGAAACTCGATTTGCCTCCCTGGAATAAGGAAGAGAGGAAAGAAAGCGGCGATTTCGGTGCTAAAGAATGAAGAGATTAATCCTCAGCCGAGAAGGGAGATAGTCAGATGCGTCATGGGAAGTCAGGAAGAAAACTGGGCAGGACTAAGAGTCACAGGGAAGCTATGTTGAGAAACATGATTACTTCCTTTTTGAAATATGAGAAGATTACTACGACTGATGCCAGAGCTAAAGAATTGAGAAAAGTTGCTGAGAAAATGATCACCCTCGGGAAGAGAGGGGATCTTCATGCAAGGAGACAGGCTCTTTCCTTCGTTAGGGACAGGAATATTGTCGCGAAACTCTTTGATGAGTTATCATTGAGGTATCGTGACTGTGCAGGCGGCTATACGAGGATCGTAAAGACGGGCAATCGTGCAGGTGATAATGCGCCTGTGTCTATAATTGAATTCGTCAGAGATATCGGGCCAGATCAAACAAAAAAGAAGGTCCTTTCGCAGAAGTAGCACAACACTCCGCACCATTTATTATGTTTAGAGCCAAGCAGGGTTTTTTGGGTAACCCTGCTTTTCTTTTTTCTCTTGTTTTTTTGTCAGAAAAAATATACTTCATACGAAGTTGTCATTTCTTCAATAGTCTCAACTCTTCAACGGTTCGTTACAGAGTCAGATTGTGATTTTTATTTGGGCAACGGAGAAGGAGGATTCGTTATGGCGGAAGAAAAGATAGGCGAGGTCGTAAAATTTTTTGCGAAGCCGTGCGTTGCGGCGATAAAAGTGACAAATGGCGAGGTGAACGTGGGCGATACGATCAAGATAACTGGCCACACTACAGATATAACAAACACACTTGAGTCGATGGAGATCGAGAACAAAAAGGTTGAGAAGGCTGTGGCGGGAGACTATATTGGTGTCAAAGTCTCCGATCGTGTTCGCCCGGGAGACGAAGTTTTTAAAGTTGTACCGTAATAATCTATTGATTTAGAAAGCTGGAATCTTACGAGATGTAGCCTCTGCTCGTCTTTGGTAACGGTTTCTTGTGCGTGCATCGTTTCATAAGGGCGACTTTGAGTGATACGTGGCGCCTCAAGGAATCTTCTATTTACCCTTTTGCAAATAAGGGTTCGGATAGGATTTGCATCAGTCATCAGTATTAATTGACGTTTAAAGAGCTTTCCGGCAAGGAAGGGGCTATCTCGCGCTGCACACCTTGCTTCGACTTGCAAGGTTATGGGAAGCTATCGCGGTCTTTTCTTACCACACAGAACCCTATCTGCAAGCTTTACATTTGATCGATAAAGTTGTTGCCTAAACGGGGCAGGGTATGCTAGCGTTCCGCCGGCACCTGATGTTAAGTATACAGCACCAATCCTTGTAGCTTTAACATGTCCGCAGGCCGCATGGCAAAAATAAATACCCTACTCACCAGAGTAGTGCATGAGCTTTTAGCATTAGTAATTTCACTAATAGGATAGGAAGTGATGCAGATCAGAGTACTGGGTTGCCACGGATCACAAACGCCCGGATGCAATACGACGAGCTTTCTGGTGGATGGTAAGATCCTGGTAGATGCAGGAGCTATCACATCTTTGCTGACCATTGAAGAACAGGTCAATATAGATTATGTCCTGGTTACCCATGCTCACCTCGATCACGTGAGAGACATCATGTTTCTGGCAGATAATATTTGTTATCTGCAGAAGGGTCATCCCCTAATTGTTATTGGAACCAGAAATATCATCGATACACTCAAGACTCATCTTTTCAATAATATCGTTTGGCCAGATTTTTCCTTGATCCCGAGCCCCGAAAACCCGGTTCTGAAGTTTAGGGCCATAAAGCCCGGGCAAAAGATGAAGCTCGGTGATGTGCGTATCACAGCAATCTTAGTTAATCACATCATTGAAACAGTCAGTTATGTGGTAGAATCCAAGAAAGGATCATTTATAATTATCGGAGATACAGGCCCCACTGAAGAGGTCTGGAAGACTGCAAACAAGATGAGTGACTTAAAGGCCGTCTTCATTGAAACATCCCTCCCCAACAGTATGAAAGATGTCGCGGAGATGACAGGTCATTTAACGCCTTCAAGTTTGGAGGAAGAATTAAAGAAATTAGATAATCCCAATAGCAATATCTATCTTTATCACATGAAGCTCCAGTACCGCGAAGCTATCCAGCGAGAAATCGCAGTGATAAGAGATAGAGATATTCATGTCCTTGAAGACGGCGAGGTCATTCAGATCTGACTTTCTTAATAAGGTTACTCACAGATATTCCGAGACAAGACTTGGACATGTTTTTCGCACGAAGCTGCAGGGAACTAAACCAGAGACCTTCCGACTCATGTAACTCGCTCAGGGTTAATTCAACTGAGTCCTCATTCCACGGCACAGCTTTGAAAAAGACCAGAGTTTATTGAATAAAATGCAGGCGCCTGTTGAACATCTCGATGGACTAAAAAAGTTGGACATCCGTTTCAGCCTTGATCCTATATCGCGGTTTCTTAGACGCCTTGATAATCCCTACAGCGCATACGGGACAGTTTTGGTCGGCGGAACCAACGGAAAAGGCTCCATTGCGGCAATGGTAGCATCAGCTCTGTCCCGCGGCGGTTTTCGCGTTGGTCTCTACACATCACCGCATTTGATTGATGTTCAGGAGAGGATAAGAATCGACGGCAAAATGATTTCGCGAGAGGAGATGGATGCCTGGATAGAAATAGTAAAGGGGCACTCGACGGAAAATCTAACCTACTTTGAATTTCTCACCGCCGTCGCCTTTCTTTATTTCCACCAGAGAAAGGTGGATTTAGCTATTCTGGAAGTGGGGATGGGGGGTAGGCTCGATGCAACTAATGTGGTTTCGCCGCTTGTATCCGTGGTATCGAATATATCCCTCGATCACACGGAATACTTGGGCAGGCGCCTCGAAGAGATTGCCTGGGAGAAGGGTGGCATAATCAAGAAAGGCGGGGTTTGTATAAATGCGGTAAAACAACGGCGCTTGCAAAAGCTCCTGGAAGAAATATGCCGCAAGAGGGGTGCAACAATATATAGTTTGGGAAGAGAAATAACCACCTACACGCACCCCGATGGGTCATTTTCCTATCGGGGCATTGAGAGGAGGTACGATAACCTCGTTTGCCCTCTAAAAGGGAAACACCAAATAGAAAATGCCGCTATAGCTCTCGGTGTCATTGAGGCTTTGGCGATGAAGGGGTTCGGGATTGATGACGATGCCGTCTTTGATGGAATTCATGACGTCAAATGGGAAGGAAGACTGGAAGTTATTAGGCATTCGCCAACGGTTCTTCTGGACGGCGCCCATAATGCAGGCGGCGCCTCCACCCTTGCCCGCGCACTGATGGAGGAATTTTCCTACGAGAAATTAATTTTCATCTTTGGCGTTCTTAAAGATAAAGACTACAAGGCTATGCTGAAAAAGCTGCTCCCATTGGGGGATCGACTGATTTTGACTAGTTTGGATACAGAGAGAGCAATGCCCCCTGAGGCTTTGCTGCCAGTCGCAAAACAATATATTAGAAGAATTGAGGTCGTGAAGAACTCCCGTGAGGCACTGAAACGGTCATTATCTATAGCCGGTGAGAACGATCTTATCTGTATAACAGGGTCCCTTTATCTTATCGGTGAAATTAAGAAGGCCTTCTCTGTGGCATTTCAGTAGCGTGATTGTTTGTAATGAATAGTCTGAAAGTGGACAGTAAAGTGATGATTCTGCGGAGGGTGAGACGGCAATGTTTCATTATTTGTCTAATTATCTTTTGCTGTTTCATTCCTGCTTATAACTCGAATGCAGCTGAGAAGGATATATCCAAGGGACCGATTACGCTGGAGGCAGACAGCGTTGCCTATGATAAGGAGAAAGACACCTATCACGCAAAGGGTAACGTCTTAATCGTTTTTTCCGGTGGTGTCCTGATGGCCGAGTCGGCAATCCTCAATAAGGCGACCAATGATGCTGTTGCCGAAGGCTACGTAATGCTTATAAGCGACGGTGATATTCTCGAGGGAGACAAAGTTGAATTAAACATTGAATCAAAGACCGGTGTTGCCTATGAAGGGAAGATGTTTTTTGCCGCTAATCATTTCTATATAAAGGGTACAAGAATTGAAAAAACAGGCGAAGCCTCATACCATTTTGAAAATGCAACGGCGACCACATGTGATGGCGATTCTCCGGACTGGCGCTTGACGGGAAGCGAGCTGGATGTGACAATTGATGGGTACGGGACCCTGAAGCATGGTAAATTTCTGGCAAATAACGTCCCAGTTCTCTATACTCCCTATCTACTGTTTCCTGCAAAAAAGACCAGGCAGTCGGGTTTTCTCTTTCCTTATATTGGTTACTCTGCAGAAAGGTTGGGCTGGGATGTCGAACTCCCCTACTACTGGGCGATTTCAGAGGATGCTGATGCAACATTCTATCAGCGGTATATGGATAAAAAGGGGTTTAAAGAAGGTGTCGAATTCAGATACTTCCTTAGCAAGGATACCTTTGGCACCTTTTACGGCGACTTCATGAATGACACTGCGCGCATTACTGAAACAGGTGAAACAACCGGAGGCAGACCCAGAGACTGGCAGTCGGACCACAAGAGATGGTCATACTATTTGAATCACGAGACTGACTTCGATCCCACATTTACCCTCAGGACAGATATCCGCAAGGTATCAGATAGTTTTTACTTCAAAGACTTTTCCTCACATAATTATTATCTTAATAATTATTCGATTAACGAAACGGACAGATTCAAGAAAGTTCCCTTTTACGGTGACGAATCTCTTGGTTCCCTCAACTCGACTATCCGTATGGTCAAGAATTGGCAATTATACAACTTGACGGCACTGATAAGCTACACCGATGATTTCTCGAGCGCCTCGAATGACGCAACTTTGCAGAAGTATCCCGAAATAACCCTTAAGGGAATAAAGCGTCCCATCTTTGGCTCTCCCATCTATTTTGAGTTTGATACAGCTTATGATTATTATTACAGAAATGAAGGGCAAAAGGGGCATCTCTTCGATCTTCAGCCGGCCCTATCGCTGCCTATCCGCTGGCGCGAGTTTCTCCAGTTTACACCGCAGATTGGTGTAAAGAGCACTTCCTGGAATCGGGACGACAATATTGACACAGGGCAAAGCAAGCGCGGAGATCGAGAATTGTACAATGTCGGAGCAACGGCAAGTACGGAAATCCACAGGATATTCGATGTAGGCGGCAAGGATATAGATAAGATACGACATGGCATCATGCCCGAACTCACATACTCCTATATTCCCAATGTATCCCAGACGGATCTTCCCGACTTCGCAACTGCCATACCTGAACAGAATACCTTGACATATTCCTTGACCAATACACTCTTGGCAAAATTGAATGAGAAAGATGGGGGTAAAAGTTACCTTGAGTTTCTGCGCTTCAAGCTCGCCCAGACCTATGATTTCAAAGAGGCAAGAAGAGGCGATGTCGATCCCCCGAAGGACAGAAGACCCTTTGGCGACGTTTATATGGAACTTGACGTCAAGCCACTTCAGTATTTTTCATTTGTGGCTCGCAACATATACAGCGTGAATTCGGGCGAATGGCTTCAGACTAATTATGATCTGAACATCAGCGATTGGCGGGGAGACGAGGTAACTGTAGGATATCGATCTACCAAGAATGTTGTCACCGTGGTCTACCCTACTGCGCCAATAATGACATTCACCTCCTTTCAATACAGCCAGGCTGCCGGCGAAGAAATAGACCTTTCCCTTAAAGCTGCGGTAACGAAATCTGTAGATCTTATCTATATTTTGAGGAAGAATCAGCTGGATGATATAATCCTGGAGAGGACATTTGGCGTTAAATATCGCAAGCAGTGCTGGAGCATCGAGGTATACATCTCTGAAACTCAGAATGATAGGACGTTTATGGTGGGTGTTTCTCTTGTTGGTCTCGGCAAATTTGGCGGGAAGTAGAATTATCTAATTTACCGGAGGTTTTTTCTTGACAAATATCGGGAAATTTCGTAACTTCCTTATTTACATTTTCGGCATGTAGGTGAATTTATGAAGACTTATAACGCGAAAAAAGAGGACATCGTCAGAAACTGGTATGTCATTGACGCGGAAGGGCATATTCTCGGCAGACTGGCCAGTGAGGTTGCAAGGCGTCTTAGAGGCAAACATAAACCCATTTATACGCCATATATGGATTCGGGAGATTTTGTGATCGTTGTTAATGCCGGAAAGGTTTCCCTCTCTGGCAAGAAACTGTCCGACAAAGTATACTATCACTATTCCGGCTACCCGGGTGGTCTCAAAAAAACATATGCAGGCAAATTGTTGAAAGACAGTCCGGAAAAGGTCCTGGTCTATGCGGTCAAAGGCATGCTGCCGAAGAACTCTTTAGGCAGGAAAATGTTAAAGAAACTCAAGGTCTATGTAAATAATGATCACCCTCACGAGGCCCAGTGTCCTCAGGTAATCAAGTTATAAGGTTTTTAATATTGGTCGGTATCGTCTGATACTTGTCGGATTTTGCATACCACGATTGTTGTTGGGAGATATGAAATAATGGAAAAACGTTTTTATGCCACAGGGAAGAGGAAGTACGCCATCGCCAGAGTCTATATGAAGGAAGGCAGCGGAAACCTTGTAGTGAACAAGCGGAATTTTGATGACTACTTTACACGGGACAGCCTCAAAATGATTATTATGCAGCCTCTCGAAATCGTGGGCGCGAGAAACAAGTTTGATTTCTTCGTTAACGTATCGGGTGGTGGTGTGGCTGGGCAGGCGGGCGCGATAAAGCATGGCATAACGAAAGCGCTCGTCGAATATGACACGGAATGGCGTTCAATTCTCAAGAAAGCGGGTTTCTTAACGAGGGATTCACGCATAAAGGAAAGAAAAAAGTATGGCCAGCCAGGTGCGAGGAAGCACTTCCAATTTTCAAAGAGATAGTATTACGGAAGGAGGCTTCTCGGCCTCCTTTTTTTTGGTTGAAACATATGACTTTATGTCGACCGAAGAAAGAAGTCCTATAAGCCCGACATTGCACGGACAGTCACATCAGCAATAATGCGTAGACTTGTAAATATCAATTTTCGCAAGTAAACAACAGGTAACATGTATGCTTAAAGTAGGTATATACGGAGCGAGTGGATATACTGGTCAGGAACTTCTAAGAATACTGCTGAGACATCCGCAGGTCGAAGTTGTGGCGGTGACATCAAGGAGATATGCGGACATCGCGGTTGCTGATATTTACCCTGTTTTTGTCGGCTTGACCGACCTGGCATTCGTTGACGCGTCTCCGGAAGATGTGGCAGGCGCCGCGGATATAGTTTTTTTAGCCTTGCCCCACGGGGTATCCATGGCTGTGGCCCCGATTTTTTTGAAGGCCGGGAAGAAGGTGATTGATCTCAGTGCAGATTTTCGTCTGCGTGATATTGCCACCTACGAAAAATGGTACAGCAGGCACACTGCGCGGAATATTATGAAAGAATCCGTTTACGGACTGCCGGAGCTATACGGAGACGAAATCGCCAAGGCAAAGTTGGTTGCCAATCCTGGCTGCTATCCCACCAGTGTAATTCTCGGCCTTGCCCCGTTATTGAAGGCAAAATGGATCGACGATTGCTCGATTATAGCAGATTCAAAATCCGGCGTCAGCGGTGCGGGAAGAGAGCCGCAGGTCGGGATGCTTTTCTGCGAGGTTGACGAAGGATTCAAGGCCTACAAAGTTGGGGAGCACCGGCATACACCGGAGATGGAACAGGAAATCAGTATTCTTTCCGGTGGCGATGTGAGTATTACGTTTACGCCCCATCTCCTCCCCATAACCCGGGGAATCCTCAGCACCATATATGCGACACTTCAGAGAGAAGTCGCTACCGGTGAGTTGATTGATCTTTACCGGGCATTTTATAAGGGAAAGAAATTTGTAAGGGTATACAAGGCGGGCACATTTCCCAATATTTCTTCGGTCCGGGGTTCAAACTACTGCGATATAGGGCTCTTTGTTGATGCCAGAACAAGAAGGGTTATCATCATATGCGCTATCGACAATCTCGTCAAAGGCGCAGCCGGCCAGGCTATACAAAATATGAATCTTATGTGCGGCCTCAGCGAAGATACAGGACTCACGATGATATCCTTGTTTCCGTAACGAGCCTGTCTTCTATCGCGACTCCCTGCGCCTCATCATGGTTGCGGCTCATCTCGGGAGTCGCATCTAGCTCAAATTTTCAAAGGCCAGGTATGCAAGAGAAATAGATGTCTATAAAGATATATAATACCCTTTCAAAGAAGAAAGAGATATTCGAACCCCTTATTGAAGGACAGGTGGGCATCTATGCGTGCGGCATCACCGCTTATGATGTCTGTCACGTGGGCCATGCACGTTCAGCCGTGGTTTTCGATGTTATCACAAGGTATCTTCAGTATAGAGGATATCGCGTCACATTCGTGAAAAACTTTACAGACGTAGACGATAAAATCATCGTGAAGGCCAACGCGGAAGGAAAAACAATATCTGAAATATCGGAGAGGTATATCAGAGAGCATGATGAGGATATGGATGCGCTCGGGATAGCCAGGCCTACAGTTGCGCCCAGGGCCACGGAACATATCCCCGGCATGATAAAGTTGATTAATATTCTGCTTGCAAACGGTCTTGCCTATGAGGCCGGCGGCGATATCTATTACGCTGTTGAGAAATTTAAAGGATACGGGAAACTTTCAGGCAGAAATCTGGAAGAAATGATAGCCGGTGCCCGCGTGGATGTAAGTGAGAAAAAAAGGTATCCCCTCGACTTTGCCCTCTGGAAAGCCAGCAAGGAAGGGGAACCGTGGTGGGACAGTCCCTGGGGCCGGGGGAGACCGGGATGGCATATTGAGTGTTCAATTATGAGCCAGAATTTTCTCGGAGACACATTCGATATTCATGGCGGCGGGGAGGATTTAATATTTCCCCATCATGAGAATGAGATTGCCCAATCGGAAGGGGCAACGGGTAAACCGCTCGCCAGATTCTGGATCCACAATGGCTTTGTAAAGGTCAGCAGCGAAAAGATGTCAAAGTCGCTCGGCAATTTTTTCACAATTAAAGACATATTGAAGAATTACCATCCGGAGGTAGTGAGACTCTTTATGCTTCAGAGCCATTACAAAGGGCCTGTCGACTTTTCTGGCGAATCTCTTCACGAGGCAAGGATGGGCATGGAAAGATTTTATGCCACTCTGAAGACTGTGAAGGGCGCGCTTGCGGCCCGTGTGGATTTTTCCGCGGTTACGATAGAAAGACTTTCCGGAAAGGACCGTGATATATTCGATAGAATTTCATCCCTTACAGATAGATTCAAAGAAACTATGGATGATGATTTCAACACACCGCGGGCCATAGGCTACATCTTCGATACCGTGAGACTTGTCAATGGCTATATGCCGGATGAAAAAGTCGCCCTATCCGCCGAGGCGTGCTTTGTCCTGGATACGGCAAGAAAGGCACTTGCGGAAGTCGGCGGGGTCCTGGGGTTATTCCTCGACGATCCTGATGATTATTTTATGAAGGATCGTGACCGGGAGGCCGGAAAGCGGGGCCTGGATGTGCATGAAATCGACCGTTTGATTGAAGAGCGGCGGGAAGCCCGGCTGGCGAAGGACTGGAAGAGGGCCGATGAGATCAGACATCTCCTGGCGGAAAAAAAGATTATTCTCAAGGATACCTCTGCCGGAACTGCCTGGAAAATAGAATAGAAAAGATGGTACAATATTTTTGCTCATTGCGAAAGCAGTTGTAACTACACGCTACGCAAAGAAGACAATGTCGTGTTGAGCTTGTTCATTTTATGAAAATATTTGAAAGATAACTCATGTCATCTGATCGTATTAGCAAAGAAGAGGCAGCACAAGCGTTGCTTGCAGTCTTTGATCAAAGGAGCAAAGACGGAAGCCTTCATCCTGAAAGCGCAGATTATTTCTATGGCGGTTATGATCGATGGAGCTTAGCTATTTCCGAAATAAGCAAGGTACACAAGTATGGGAAAATTCTTGATATAGGAGCATGGGACGGCATTTTTTTGTGCGCTCTGAAAAAATTGGGATATGAGGCAGCTGCAGTAGATTGGCATAAAATAAAAGACGATATAATAAACGAATCTCTGGGGACTAAACTTGGCATCGAATGGCACAACGCCAACATCGAGGCTGACTCTCTCCCCTTTCAGGATAATGAATTTTCCGGTGTCTATATGGGGCAGGTGCTGGAACACTTTACCTACTCGCCGTTAAAACCGATGAAGGAGATCCTACGTGTTCTAAAACCTGGAGGACTGTTGGTATTGGATGTTCCCAATGTAGGCGAGTTGCATAATTTCTATAGGCTTATAAGAGGCAAGAATGTCTTGTATGACTATAAAAGGCATTATATTGATGATCAGCCATTTTTTTATAAAGGACTTCCGTACTTCGAACGTCACAACAGAGAATTCACAGCAGATGATTTACGCGTTCTTGCTCGATCTTGTGGCTTCGAGCTTATTGGCGTTTCCTATATTCGCTCTGTAAGGCGCAATAAAAAGGGCATTAGACGAATAGAAATACCTTTCTCATATGTTAGAGACCTTATTCCGCTCTTTCGCAAAACTCTGATGTTGGTCGCAAAAAAGCCAGAGGGATGATTGTTTATCATCAATTATTGTCAGTTAACTTACCCTGTAAGATCGTAATGGCCTGTCCGCCCAGGTAAACACGATCTTTGTCTGTGCGCACCCGGACAATACCGCCTCTGGATGAAGCCTGATAGCCTATCATCTCCTTTTTGCCGAGCCGGGCGGCCCAGTATGGAGCAAGGCAGCAGTGGGAGGAACCAGTCACGGGATCCTCATTTACGCCTACCTGCGGGGCAAAGAACCGGGAGACAAAATCATATTCTTTGGAGCTCGAAAGACTCGTAACGATGACGCCGCGCATCGGTATAGTGTTGAGGAGCGCAAAGTCGGGATTTATCTTGCGGAGAGTTTCTTCCGATTCGATTTCCACGAGGTAGTCAAAGCGATTTTTCCCCACGTATTTGAATCCGACCCCCAGCGCCTTGGAGAGATCTTTAGGTGCCGGCACTCTTGTCTCCGGCTCGGCCGGGAAATCCATTTCAATCCAACCGCCTTTGAGTTTAGCCGTAAGCAATCCGCTTTTCGTATAAAAGCGGATCTGTCGTATTGCATCCATGTACCCGCCTTCCCATAAGGCGTGAGCGCTGGCGAGGGTGGCATGCCCGCAGAGTTTCACCTCCACGGCCGGTGTGAACCACCGGAGATCAAAACCATCTTCCTTTTTCTGCAGAAATGCCGTTTCGGACAGGTTCATCTCTAGCGCCACATTCTGCATCCACACGTCGTCATGGTGTCGTGTCATGATACAGACGGCTGCCGGATTTCCTCTGAATGGTTTATCTGTGAATGCGTCTATCTGAAAAATTATCTCTCCCATATATTCTTCCCCATAGAGTTATCAAGCATTCTCCCAAATAGCATCTTATTTTCTTCTCTTAAGAACACGCCATAGGCCAAGCACTCTCTCTGCCAGTATGGCAATAATCACCCGCGGCACCCAGAGCCAGAAGGGACTGAGACCGAGCGATAGGAATAGACTGGGGTCTTCCACCAGAGCGTGATTGATGCCGATTGAGAGATGAAGTTCTTCCAGTTCTTCTTTAGTTAAGTGGCCGGCTTTCACTTCTTCAACGATGACGGCGCCACCGTAAGCGACCCCGAAAATAACGGCAGTCAGCCAGAGAAACCCCACCTTTTGATCTAGACCCATAATCTTTAAGAGGGGGTTAAGTACCCTGACCATGGGACTGATCAGGTCGAGGGTCTTCAGTATTTCCAATAAGGTTAAGATACACATGATGATCACAAATATCTTGACGCTGAGGCTGAGTGTGGTCAAACCCCATTCCTGCAATGTTTCAATTAAGGGCTGGGTCATCTCCAGAGACGAGCTCGCCGTTTCCGATGGAGTTATCGTAGTGTTAAAAAAAGGCGCCACTGCGATCACCGTCAATGTGGCAGCGGCAAGACGAAATATCGTGGCTTTAAAGGGATGAATCCCTGATTTTGCCTGGATGACGCCTTCCTGAATCAGATTATGGGCGATGAGAAGAAAGATGGCCATTAATGTCATTTGATCCTGGGAAAAGGGGAGTACTGACATGGCGGCTATTCCGCCGTATATACCCGTAAGCATACCGATCAGGAGTGGAAGGGTGGACATGGCCGGCAGGCTGAGGATGCTCATCAGTGGCTGAAAGAGAAAATCCAGGCGACTAAGCCATCCAGTCCAGGCAAGGAGTGCGGTAAGAAGAGACACAGGGATGAGGATCTTCATAATCCATAGGAAGCCGCTTAGTCCTTTACGAAGACCCGATCCCAGGCCTTCTCCGATTCGTCTCCTATCCAGCCCCATGATTGTTCCAGTATTGTCTCACTGATTAGATTAGCCCAAGAAGGTGGAATATCTTCTGAAAACGCATCTCCCAGGAATGTTCACGGCGTGCACGCTCCCATCCCTTCCTTCTGATCTCATCCGCCTTTTCAGGATTTGACAGAAGAACGCGGACCTTTTCAACGAGGTCATCAAAATCTCTGTAGGTCACAATCTCAGAGCCCGGACTGTAAAATCTTTCCAGCTCAGGGTGATATTCGGTGAGGTAAAGCCCTCCACTCATAGGAATTTCAAAATCCCTGCCTTTGAGGCAGTATGCTTTACTGAAGCCAATGACGCCTCCGAAGCCCAGGTTTATCCTGCTTCTCGAGTACATGCGTACCATGTCTTCCGTGGCCAGCGGACCGCTCGGCCAGCCAAAGCCGCGGGCTTCAACATGGATGCCTTGAGATTCCAGTCTTCTGATGATCTCAGGTCGGTTTCCATAACATTGACCGACGAAGGACACATCGATTGTCTTTTCCGTATCATATGGTCTATGGATGTCAGGGTTTGCCCCTTCGGGGAGATAGATAGGGACGGCCCCCTCCACGCAGTATTTTTTCACGGCATCTTCCGTACTGGTCCAGCAGATGTCAAAGAAACGGCAGATGTCTCTGGAGCCCATGGCCTGTCCGTTTCTGATTTTGCCCACAAAAAGTTCTTTATCGTTCAAGGCAAGATTGATTATGGGCACGCCGAACCTCCTCATCGCCTGGACAGTCTCCGGCGACACGAGCTCTCCAGAAAGATAGGTAAAGATGACATCAGTTGCGTCCTGTTTTACCCACTCTTCTATCCGTTTCATGAGGTATCTGTTCATTTCTGGCTTTAGAGTTTTATGCCAATTTTTTTTCGCGTGGTTGAACTGCTCGACCCAGTCATAGTGCCGGACATGACCGAATTTTTCGAGCGATGGCTTCAGAGATTCATTTTCCCAGGCATAATGGTGATATATGGCAATAATCTTAAATGTCCCCTTATGCTTGAGACGAATATGGGGGAACCTCTTGCTCATCTCAAGCCGTATGGTCTCTTCGTCTGGTATTTTGAGACGGCGCGAAGCAAACTCGCTTTCGTAGTAGCTGCCTTCCCGCTTCAGCCTGAGATCGTTTTTCCAGATCCGGAATTTTATGCGGTATTTCTTCAACGGGTCATTCATCGTAACATAGGAGTTGGCTTGGGCAGGCGTCAGTCTGCGCACTTCGATTTCCTGATGGTGTACATCCTCGCGCCATTGGACTTGTCCACCCTGTCATTCATCATATTGAGCACGTGCCCGGCATCGATTGCGGGGATGGAAAACCGCATTGCCACATCGACGCATACAGGGAGCGAACCTATGCCAGCTCCCACGATGCATAGGTCGGTATCGGGTGAAATCTGCTTTAGAATCTTTTCCTTCATAGATTCCCATCGTGTTGCAACGTACTCTGCGGGTATTTCTACAAATGATAGATCAGGCCGGCTCGAAAACCGGGCAAACCATTCTACACAGGAATCTCTGTTGAATTCCGCATTGAGGATACATACTCTTTTGCCGTCGACGAGACGTGCGAAATCCTCTGACGTCAGATATGCATAAACTACATAGAAGGGGATGTAATTTTCAGAAGTCAGGTCTATCTCATTCTGAAAGAGAAATCTCAGAAATGTGGAGGCCGATGGTGCCTCTTTTGATCTGCGGAAAAGATTGAATGATTTTTTCCCCTTACCGGTGCTATTTCCCCGGAAAATCAGGGGAGCAATCATTCCCGATGAGGCAAGGATTCTCAAGGCGTCAATATGTAAGGGCATCGCCTCCCTGATGGCACGAACAGATTCGGCCTGCCGATAAAGGCCGTTACAGCTGAGATCGCATTCATAAAATGCGTATTCCCCATCGGCAAAACGAACAACAGGCGTTGCCTTTCGTTCTGATAGGCCGCGCGAAATCGCAAGATGCAATATCCTGAAATAGTCATCACCTGTAGGAACTTCCCGGTGGAACAGGCAGGTTTCCTGGTCCACAATATCCGGGGCATTGATCTTGATGACGGGGAGATTATCAATATCCTTGAGAAGGAGCCTTTCAAATCGGAACGTCCCGTTTGCAAGCAAGCGATTTAGAGGTGACATGTCTTCCATAAATGAGATACCTCAGTACGATCATTAGGAATAGCGCTAACCTGCGGAAGTTCGCATTCATGTCATTTCGTCCGCAGGAAAGAATCTATTCTAATAGCATTTTAGGCGCCGCATATCATAACTATAATTCTTTTCGGGAGACGACGGCAACACTATGGCCCGAATAGCATCGTGCTATGAGGCGGGCAAATGGCCTCATCAAAAGGTTCTTCTCAAGGCTCTCTTTTACATATTCCGAAAGATAATCCTTTTTACGGATAGGCCGGAATCCATATTGTGACAACATATCACACAGGGTTTGCTCAGTAAAATGATACAGGTGATAGGGTAGCTGCCATCCCTTCCATTGTTCCCATGTCCGGCCGGCATCCGTTCCTACATAGTTGGGAACGTCGACTACCAGAAGCCCTCCCGGCTTCAGCCACTGCCACGTTTTCTTGAGATACACGCGCGGGTCAGGTGTGTGTTCCAGAAAATGCCACATGGTAATAATATCCCAGGAACCGCTTTCATAAGGGAGAGATGCTACATCGCCGGTCTTCACCGGTATCTCAAGTTTTCCCTTCACATAGGCGGCTGCGTCGTCAGATATGTCGAAACCTTCCACGTAGTAACCATAATTGCGGCAGGCGAGGAGGAAATAGCCCATTCCACATCCAATATCAAGCAGCCGTCCTCGCTTCTTCATGCCGCGGAAGAAGCGTACACGGTGATCCTCGTGGGACAGTCGCCGTTTCATCTCCGATGATCCCGGTTCTAAACCTTTGTCATACTGTTCCTGGAAATAACTGCTTTGGTAAAGGGCGCCCTGCTCATTTTGATCAGGACGAGGATCAAGTATACCCAAGCCGCAATCCGAGCATCTGTAAACGTTCCAATCTCCCTGCTGGTACAACAATGCGCGTCGCTCGCTGCTGCAAAGGATACATCTTGTATCGGCGCGCTCCATCGATTCAGCCTTTCTCTTGCTCTTTATAGTTCTGCCGCATAGCCTTGCGGGTAACCCTGTATTTAATCAGTTTCGCCTCAGCCTTAGCCCTGTCCTTAAGAAAGGGCATCGTCAGATTGAGCATTGCTATTCGCCAGCACGCCTGCAGGAGGTTTGCCTTCCTGATGCGTGCGATGCTTTCGGGGAGATAATGTTTGTCGTAAAAAAGAAGCTCGGCACTTGTCTTCTTCTGCCATATTTCTGAAAGCGGAGTTTGACGCTCACTCTGCCCTCCCAGATGGACGACAACCGCGGATTCTATGTAACCGATCTCGAACCCTGACTTCCTGATTCTCAGACACAGATCCTGATCTTCGCCATAAAGGAAGAAGTCTTCATCAAATCCGCCGACAGTTTTCATCACATCTGAACGAACAATCATGCTTGAGCCCTGAACGCAGGCTATGGAACCTCTAAGGGATGATAGCTCACGGTCGGCATATCGCTGTCCGGGGTATTTGTAAGAAACCGATTCGTGGAGTGTGCCGTCAGGATTGATCAATCTCGTGCCCGCGAGACCTATATGAGGCATTGCATCCATATACGATATGGCTTCCCTGAATGCCCCTGAGAGCGCCTCGGTATCCGGGTTGAGGAAAAAGATATAGCGTCCCCTGCACTGCTGCAGGACTTGGTTATTGGCGCCAGCGAATCCCCTGTTTTCGGTGTTTGCAATGAAGTTGATGGAAGGGAAATTATTCCGGATGAAGGCCGCACTGCCATCCGTCGATGCGTTGTCAACGACAAATACCTCTTTACTGATATCATCAGCCATGGTGACCGAGGCGAGACAAGCTCCAATCAAGTCTGATGTGTTGTATGATACGATGACAATAGACAAATCCATGATATCTACGAAGATCCTTCCATTAACTTATCATAGATGAGTTCGTACCTTCTTGCGACAGCCTCCCAGGAGTTATTCATGGCCGTCTCATAGGCATTTTCCCCCATCCGTATCCTCGCTTCTCTATTCAATAGAAGGCCTATTTTTCCGCTGATTGTATCTATATCCGTTCTTTCTTCTATGACGAATCCGTTGATGCCCTGCTTTACAATATCCTTGGCTCCAACATTGCCGCTCACGACGACGGGCAGGGAAGCAGCCATTGCCTCCAGGACAGTAATACCGAATGTGTCGAATTTTGAAAGAATGGAAAACACATCGCTGGCCATATATATAGATTCGAGTTTTTCTCTGTGGACACCGGCGAAAATGACATCTTCGCCGATTCCCAGGCTCTTTGCCATCCGTCTGTATTTACTTTCTTCACCTTTTCCCACGATGAGCAATTTTATCCTCTCATCCGGACGGTTCAATTTCGTCTTAGCTACTGCCGCCATGAGTGTATCAAGGCCTTTGATATCAAAGTTCATGGAAACGAAGAGAATGACAACATCCGCTTGACCGAGTCCCCAGAGTCCCCTGATTTCACGACGGCACAGTTCTCTGTCAAGGCTCCGAAATCTTCCTGCATCTATGCCGGGGTGAATAACCCCCGCGCTCTCCTTGTCAATGTGATAAGCCTGCAGGAATTTTTCTTGTGCCAAATTGGATACAGAGATGAACCTTCTGCACCCCGATCTTTCTACCAGGATTTTTTCCGCCCATTCCGTTGCACGATCATTGAGAGTCATATTTTTCTTTCGGACTTCATGAATCCATAATCTGTGCGGAATCCCATGCATCGTAAAAATATCGGCCCCAAATATCCTATCGTGGGCGTGAATGAGATCAAATTCCATTCTTGCCATTTTGTTTCTTGCGAAATGGGCAAAGCTCATGGTGGTCAAGAATTTCGGAAAAGTTATAACAGGAACCTTATGGAATGCTACTCGTGGAGAGTTTGACAACCACCGGTTTGCGAAGACATGGATATCATAGCGGGGATTGAGGGCGATAAGTTTGGTAAGTTCTGCGACAAAATGTTCTGCTCCGCCCACGAGACCATATTTTGGAATCGCGACTGCGATTTTATGCACATGAGACATCTAGTTCTTTGTTTTTTCCTCAATCTCAGTGGATTGGCGGTAAACCGCTTTGAATGCTTCCACCTTGCACCACCATGTCTCGTTCCATTCCATCGGGAGGTCAGTGCTGTTGGTACGGCCAACGGCGGCATGATCATACTTTCTCGGTGTTAGCTGTGGATAATCATTGGCAATGTCATGAAGAAATACATGATCTTCCTGTTTCATCAGGGTTGCCAGTTTGCTCCCCCAGATAGCCTCGGTAGTGCAATTTCCGTCAAATGTTTGCATTCCTCCTGGTTTTTCGGGTGGATAAACCCGAATAGGGATCCTCCTGCCTTCGCTATGATGTGGCGGATATATGAACCCTTCAGCTTTCCTCTTAATTTTTCCAAGCCACGAGTGCGTGGGTTTCTCTTCAAATTCGTTTCCTTCAAATGGCGGCCTATTCCATCGGCGAACACGGGCATGCAGTGGCATGATATCGTGAATGTGAAAAAGGGCGTCTGTCCTTTCTGCACGCATGACATGGGTATCAATGAACCACCGCGCGAAATATTCCGTATGGAGGCTGTCCAGAAAATAGATGGTGTAATCAGACGGCATTGCAACTGATTTTCTCCGTGCATCACCGACGTAAGATTGAACCAACTTATCCACACCGCATTTCTTAAAAAGTTTTGCTGCTGCTTTCTCTGCCTTAGGGTCTAATTCAAAAGAATCGATCGTGCCCCGGTTATTTCGCTTCACAGCCATGGCCATAAACATGGTTGAGTAGCCGGAAGCCATTGATATCTCCAGAATCTTGCTTGGTTTAAGCTGGCGGATGAGGCAGTACAGAACCTGGCCGGAAAACCAGTCATACTGTCCCGTCGTTGGGAACATATTCCTATTGTAACGATTCTCGGGCAGGAATTCTAGATCCCCTGTTTCAGTGCCGAACTGTTCCACAGCTTTCTTGATTATATCCTGAATGCTCAACTATATTTCCTCTGACTAGCATATCCATTCATATTGTAAGCGCTAAGTATGGTGACCTTTTCACACAACCATAATGGATATTTCTCTTTTGTTCAAGAAACATCTGTTCTTGTGTTTAAGTGCCAAAGAATTGCCGTCATTGCCCATATTGTATAAAGTATGATAACCGGTGGTCCCCACCATATGTTTTCAAACTGCCCCTGGATGAAAACCGCAACGAAAGCGGCTAAAAAGCAAAGTCCCCAGTGTCTGATAAAGTCATCTATACCAGACTTGATGATCTGCCAGCTTACCTGGACAAATTTGAAAATAATGTAAAGGAAGAGTGTAAAGCCGACCAATCCCGTGCGTACAGCAACATCAACCAGCAAATTATGGGGGGCTTTATGGGGTATCGGTTGTCTGTATTCGGTTGGTACTTTTTCATTATACTTGTTTAATAGGTTCTCGTCATAATACGTCTGCATCCCGAAACCGATGCCTGTTATAGGATGATCTTTTATTATTTCAGCAAAGCAGTACCAGATTCTTACTCTGTCATCTGAGGCAAATTTGGCTATAATAGCGCTGGGAGTTATTTGATTCTTTACCGGCATGACTAATATAACTGAGGCAAGAAAAAGGAAAAAGAAAAGAAAGACTTTCTTATTTCTTGGCAATGATAAGAGAAGGGAGACCATCACGGCAAGGATTGTCCCCCTTGTTTGTGTAGCCAGCGTTGCAATGGCTGTTGCACATATGCAAATGGTCAGAATAATCTTTCGGAATAAGACAAGCTCTCTCGTCAATTGGAAAAGAGCAAGCAACGTGGCAAACCACGTCGAAATCCCTATAATATTAGAAGGAATCTCGACCATATAAACTCCCAGCTTTGTCGAAATATCTTGTCCTAATATAAGATAGAAATAAAGCATCATTCCCGCTGAATAAAGAGCAGTTGAGATGACGATAGTCCATATGAGGATCAGCAGCCGCTCCTTCGTAGCAAAAAAGTTAAACAGCAGATAGAATATCACTAAGTATTTTATCAAATGTGTGAAGAAATCATGAATGCTGTTTTCCTTATTGAGGGCAAAGAAAAGGCCGCAGAAGCTCCAGAGTACAAACAGAAGAAAGGGAATGGACAGAGGTGTTCGTAATGAAAACTCTTCCTTTTTTAGGAAAATTAGAGGCAGCAAGATCAGAAGAGATCCATAAAAGGCTATTTCTTTTATGGCCGTAATATGCGGATACGGATTCAAAAAAATGAATACTCCAACCAGAATTGGAATACCCATATTCAACAATTCAAGTATTTGCCCGTCCTTCGCCTGCGATAAAAGCGATACACCCTTCATGGCGCTTTCACTATCATACTCTCTTTTGAATTTCACTGTTTTAATCATGTTATCAATGTGATATTGAAATCCTAAGAATAGAATTCTCCTTCTGGAGACTCCAGTTATGCGTCTACGGTTATTTGTGAAAGGTGTGCCTTTTTTTGTTTTGGTAAGAGGCATACCTTCATTCTTAAGAGATTATCGTGAAATCAGGCGACAGGCTAAACACTCCGGCATGGTATTCCCATTTGGTAATTTCTATCCTTGCATAGAGGACAGATATGAGAAAAGCGGAATTGCATCAGGCCACTATTTCCATCAGGACCTGCTGGTTGCCAATAGAATATTTGTCAACAAGCCAGGCAAGCATGTTGACATCGGGTCGCGGATTGACGGCTTTGTCGCCCATGTGGCATCATTTCAGAGAGATAGAGGTCTTTGATATCAGAGAATTGACTGCGGTGATTAAAAACGTCAACTTCAGACGTCTCGACATCATGGATCGGGATTTCGCATTAACTGATTATTGCGATTCCGTGTCATGCCTCCATGCGCTTGAACATTTTGGCCTCGGCAGATATGGAGATAGGGTAGATTATGATGGTCACTTGCTTGGCTGGGAAAATATTTATAAAATGCTGAAGAAAGGTGGAAAGTGTTATTTCTCCGTTCCCATTGGCACGCAGAGGATTGAATTCAATGCCCATAGGGTATTTTCTCTCGAATATCTAATGAATAACATGATCGGCAGCCGATATAAGATTGATTCGTTTTCCTATGTTGATGACAAGGGCGACCTCGTCAGGGATGCCCTTCTGGATGAAGAATCAGTTAAGAACAGCTTTTCCCTGAATTACGGGTGCGGCATCTTTGAGCTTTCCAAAATGTGACGATGAAAGCGAGAATTAGCGATGGAAGATAAGATATCCCTGTCTGTGGCTATAATTACCAAGAACGAGGCGGAGAATCTGCCCGATTGCCTGAAAAGTGTTTCCTTTCGCCGGGCAGATCGTCGTGGTGGATTCCGGGAGTACGGATGCGACAGTCAGGATTGCATCCGACTTCGGTTGTGAAGTGGTGGTCGAAGGCTGGCGGGGTTTTGGCCCTCAAAAACAATTCGCTATTGATAAGTGCAGGAACCCCTGGATCCTTGTCCTTGATGCGGATGAACGTATTCCCGAAGATACTGCTCAAGCAATAAGAAATATAATTTTAAATCCGTCGATAACCGCCGCGGGATTCAGCTTTCCACGCAAAAATTTTTTTCAGGGCCGGTGGATCAGGCATGCAGGCTGGTGGCCGGACCGTATTGTGAGGCTTTTTCGAAAAGGGCAGGGCCGCATGACGCCTGCAAAAGTGCATGAATCGGTGGAAGTCGAAGGACTGGTGGAGCCTCTCGATTGTCCCATCGAGCATTATACGGAAAGCAGTCTCAGCCACATTCTCATGAAGATTGATCAGTACTCGACAATAGGCGCCGAAGAGGCATTTAAGGAGGGCAAGACAGCCTCGATTTGGTCAGCAGTTTTCAGAGCGAAACTTGCGTTTCTTCATAACTATGTATTGAGGTGCGGTTTCCTCGATGGCCATCAAGGCCTTACCCTGGCCATTACCGATGCCATAAACAAATTTTTTAAGTATGCCAAGTTGGCCGAATTGTCCCGGCAAATCAAGAAAAAGCGAGACCTTTGAAAATCTGCGCCTTAATGTCATTGCGAGAAGCGCTAGCGACATGGCAATCTTGTTTATGAAACTCGCTAAAATTAATACACTCATGTAATATTTTGGCAGGTGGATTTCGAATGGACATTTCGATCATAATCGTCAACTGGAACACCAGGGAACTTCTTCAAAGCTGCCTCGAATCTATTTATAAAACCATCCGTAATATCAGTTACGAAATCATCGTCGTTGACAACGCCTCGCGTGACGAGAGCGTTGCCATGGTGCGGGAAAAGTATCCAGAGGTGAGATTAATACAAAATGAGGAAAACCGCGGCTTCGGAGCAGCGAATAACCAGGCGATGCGTATCATGACCGGCCGGTACGCTCTGCTGTTGAACTCAGATACCGTGTTGACGGAAAATGCCGTTCGTGAATTGTACGCCTTCATGGAAACCCATTCAGAGGCAGCCATGGCTTGCGGCCAGCTCCTCAATGCTGACGGAAGCAAGCAGAATTCTATCGCGAGTTTTCCAAATCTTTTCACGTTGATTACGAACACGTCCCTTCTTGAATATTTGTTCCCCAAGAGTTATCCGAGTAAGCGTTACCATCATGAAGAACCGATCGAGGTCGATTCGTGTATTGGCGCCTGCCTCCTGGTACGCAAGAAAGCGATAGAAGAAGCGGGTATGTTTGATGAGCGGTACTTTTTCTTCTTTGAAGAAACAGACTGGGCATACAAGATGAAAGAAGCCGGATGGAAGATCTTTCACGTGCCCAGTGCATTCATTTATCACTTCCAGGGACAAAGCATCGGCCGGGATATCCAATCAAGAATCGAATTCTATCGATCCCGCTACCAGTTTTTCCGCAAGTGGAAAAGCCGTTCCTATTTCATTGTTGTACGTATTGTGATCTTTCTTAGGTTGTGTATCGACTGGCTTCTTACATCAGCTGCGAACATCCTTTGTCTGGGCATGAATCGTAGACTCCGGAATAAATTCATCATCTATTCCAGGCTCATTCTGTGGCATCTGAATTTTACCTCTCAGCAAGATTGATCGTCATGGATATTTTCGACTTGGTTTCGTCCTAAGACCATCCGTATTTTCTCTTGACAAGCCGCCTCATGTAAATTAATCTCACCCTATGTTCATGAAGTGAACATATCGGATATTCATATGACTTTATCAAATAAGCACGATCTTGAAAGTGAAGAGATTCTTAAAGTCCTCAGAGAAATAACCCTGACCCCTGAGATGACGCAACGCGAATTATCTTCACGATTAGGTATCAGTCTCGGCAAAGTCAACTTTCTGGTAAATGCACTTATCCAAAAAGGCCTTATCAAGGCGCATAATTTCAAAAATTCCAACAATAAGCAAGCCTATCTCTACTATTTAACCCCAACGGGTCTTGAAGAAAAGGCGAAGATTACCTACCAGTTCCTGAAAAGAAAAATTAAGGAATATGAACAACTGGAAAGGGACATCAGGCAGCTTGAGCGGGAAGTGAGTGAAGCAAGCGTTAAACACGGATTCGTGATTAATAGCGGATAACCTAGTATTAAGAAATAGATATTGGCGGGAGAATTTTCAAGAATTTGCGTCCTGATGTAAGTCAGAGAGCGGAGCTGTGTCATGCAAGAAGCTACAGGACCTTCAGAAGAAGATTATTCTTTATATTTGATTCCCAAGGTTCAGACTCGGAGCGACAGCAGCAGCTGTATGCTTCAATGTAACGGCTCGCGGCGCTTCGGTGAGAGAGAGGCTTTGTGTATAGGACGCAACCAGTGGCATTAATATCGTTTACGATAAGTAACATCCTTGATATGTATCTTTTCTTTCTTATCTTCATGCCGTCCGGTCTGCTGATTCACTTAGTCCGACGGACTAACGGAGAAACAGGAGCCCCTCGAGGCTAATCATCAACAAGGCATTAGATCAGAGTATGAGAAGGGGGGTCAAGAAAGATACCGTCACCTACGGCATCGCGGTGGCCGCTGAACGGATTATCAGTTTCATGATGCTGCCCGTGCTGACGAAAAACCTCACGCCTGAACTCTACGGCGTGTGGTCCCAGATCATCGTCACCATCGGTCTTTTGATCCCGGTAATCCTTATGGGGTTTCAGACGACCATGGTCAATTATTTTTCTGGAGAGAACTCGGAGCCAAAAGAAAAAAATGGCATTTTCCATGGCATGCTTCTCATTGTTCTGGCCAATTCGATGGTGGTTATGGTCGCCTGTGCTTTTCTGTTTCCGAGTGTCATCGGCTGGCTTATGTTCGGCGACGCCGGTTTTACATCCTTTGCGCAGATCTTCGGCGTACTCTTAGTTACGGAGGTCATCTTCGAGCTCTTGGTGGCTTACCTTCGCTCTGACCGGAAAATTAGACGACTTTCGATCTACTACATTCTGAAGAGTGCCAGCCGGCTTGGCATCATAGCGGCGGCCATTGTAATCTTTCGTCAGAGTCTCTTCGTTGCTCTGGTTGGGTTGACAATCGCCCAGTTTCTGATGATTCTCTGGATCTACTGGAACGATATCTACCGGAAAACCGGTTTCAGCTTGGATCTCTCAATTAAAGACGAGCGCTGGCAGCAGATCATCCGCTTCGCTCTGCCGCTTATCCCCTACAGTTTTCTTATCTGGATCAACAATTTTCTGGATCGCTACCTGATTTTGCATATTCTAGATATCACGCAAGTCAGCATTTACGCGGTGGCCTATACGCTGGCGGCTACCATTTCAATTTTTTATAGCATCTTAGGATTCACCCTCTATCCGCACATGGCTAACCATTGGAACGATGGACGAAGGCAGGCCGTTTCCGAGATGATGGAGACAGGTTTTGCCTATTACATGTTCTTCAGCATGCCAATCATCGCTCTCATGGTCATCCTGAATGAGCCGATTATACAGCTACTGACGACTCGGAGTTTCATAGCCGATCAGGCGCTGATCCTATTTCTTGCTTTGGGAATCGGATTGTTTGGCTTGTATCAGATCAATATATATATCATTCTTCTTGGTGGTAAATCACTTCTAAATATGAAGATCATAATTGTGGCATCCCTGATTAATCTCGTCGTTAACTTGCTTTTGATTCCTGCCCTTGGCATTCTTGGCGCTTCCATAGCCATATGTCTTTCGAATTCGGTCTTGGCATACCGGTCCTTTTCGGCGGGGAGGGATATTCTAACCTATGCCTTTCCGTGGCGAACCTTAGGCAGATTACTCGTGTTGACCGGCATCGTTTCGGTTAGCTTGCTTACCATCATTCATTTCATTGAGGTTTCGAATCTCTGGATGCTTGGGATGGTGACCACAACGGCGCTCTCGATTTATTTTCTCCTCGATCTCTTACACAAGGATTCCCTACTGCTTAAACTCAGGAGGACGGCTTGAAAATCTGTTTTCTGGCAACGGCCGACTCTATTCACAGCCACCGGTGGATTAGATACTTCGCACTCAGGGGCCATGAGGTGCATTGGCTCTCCCTCGTTCCTCCCGATCCACCCGTTGACGAGGGAATTCATTTCTCCCTTTTTAAAGGGACAGGCTTGCGGCAGTTTGATACAGCCTCGGGCGTTCCCTTCGTCAGGACATGGCTTAAGAAAATCAAACCTGACATCCTTCACGCACACTATGCAGGCGCATATGGTTTGATGGGTGCATTGGCCGGCTTTCATCCTTTCATTTTAACGGCGTGGGGTTCGGACATCCTGCTTGCCGGGAGAAATAAACTAACGGGACATTTTGTACGATACGCTCTTAAGAAAGCAGATGTCATTACCTGTGATGCGCGCCACATGGCCAAAGCCATGATGGCGATGGGCGTTGAAGAAGAGCGGATTTACCTTGTCCATTTCGGAATCGACACGGATCTTTTCAGCCCGACTGCCAAGGGGAAAAACAATATCCGCCAACGATTGGGCCTTGGAGATGCAACAGTGATCATCAGTTTGCGAAATCACGAACCGGTCTATGACTTGACGACACTAATCCGTGCAGTCCCTCTCGTACTGCGGGAAGCGCCGAAAGTTCGCTTTGTCATCGCCGGAGCCGGTACACAAACGAGAAAGCTGAAGGCGCTTGCAACTACCTTGGCCGTGATGGAAAATATCGTCTTCACTGGTCGGATAACCAACGACGAGTTGCCTGGTTATATGAGTATGGCAGATATCTATGTTTCCACATCCCTTTCTGACGCTGGCATTGCGGCCAGTACGGCGGAGGCCATGTCCTGTGGCCTGCCTGTCGTTGTGACCGACTCTGGCGAAAACAGGGAATGGATAGTCGAAGGCAAAAGCGGCCTCATAGTTCCCCTATCAGACCCTGATGCCCTTGCTGGCAAGATACTTGCACTGATCAGGGATGAAAACGGTAGAAGAATTCTCGGGAAGAAGGGCCGACAGATGATCAAATCCCATAACGACTATTTCACTGAAATGGGAAAGATGGAAGGCATTTACCGGAAAGTGATCGGCGTTGAGAAGTGAAAACCCCTTAAGAATAGGAGGCCCTCGCCGTTTCCTTCAGGGTACCTATCGCGCCCTTCGACGGAAGTTGGAAACGAAGTTTCTCGGGAGCCATCTGCAAGAGTGGCGATGGAAAGCTCGGCACTGGTATCAGGGTGATGAATGGATCCATTCGTATCTCCACTCAGAGGAACATCCCCACCGCTGTCAGATTCTATCTGCCGTGGAATCCTTCTGTCCCTTCGGAAGCATCCTCGAGGTTGGTTGCAATTCTGGGCCGAACCTGCTTCTGCTTCATCGGAAATTCCCAGAGGCCCATCTGATTGGGATCGATATCAATCCGAAAGCAGTCGCTGTAGGGAAGAAGTACCTGCAGGAGGCGGGTATCGACCAGATTGAACTGTCTGTAGGGCGGGCTGACCGAATTGATTTCCCCGATAAGAGCACGGATATTGTTTTGACCGATGCGGTCCTCATGTTCGTAGGTCCTGAGAAGATTGAGACCGTCCTGTCCGAGATGGGCCGTGTGGCCCGGAAAGGCTTGATACTGAATGAATATCACACTGTTTTGCCGCCTCATGGCAATTATGACGGGGGGCGATGGGTTTATGACTATGGGAGCCTCATGGCCAGACTTTTTCCCGGGGCGGATTATGAATTCAGCAAGAGTCTTTTTACCGGCGGTCTTTGGGATCAGTACGGCACTTTCATGGAACTGAGATTTTGATAAATAAGCGTGTTCTCATCGTAGCAAATCTTTTTCACGCGGCACCCAGAATACCGGGAATCGCAGCATTTCTTCCCGACTTCGGATGGGAACCAACCGTCGTGACTCCTCCGCTGGGTCCGAAAGGCCTGGCTATGTTGGGATTGCCGAAAAAATTCCTGGAGAAAACCATAATCGTCGAGGCGCCTTACAAAGGGGATGTCTTTTGGTTCTGGCGGATCCTCTTCGCGAAGTCCGGTTTCAGAATGGGCGAAAGCATCACAGAACAGATCAAAGAGAGGGTCGGAATCCAAAAAAAGAAGTCCTTCGTCGATTATCTGATGCGATGGTATCAAACATTCCTGGCCTACCCGGACACGGAAATTACTTGGAGAAAACCGGCCTTGATGGTGGCGGAGAAGGCTCAGCCCGGCAGATTCGACGCGATTCTGAGCAGTTCCCCCTTCCCGACAAGCCATATCGTTGCTTCTGAGTTGGCAAAGAAATATCATCTACCCTGGGTGGCGGACTTCAGGGACCCATGGACAGTGAACCACAACTACCCATACCCGGCGCTGAGAAAGGTCGTTGAAACGGCCCTGGAGGTAAGGACCCTGAGGAATGTTAGCGAGGTTGTCACCGTCTCGCCGGCGTGTGCCGAGAAGATCTCACATCTACATGGCAGGCACGTGCATATAGTGCCAAACGGTTTTCTTCCGCGGGATATTCAGGATACTGGTCCGGATCCAGCGGACGGGTTTGTTATCACCTATACGGGGACAATCTACTCTGGGAAGCAGGACCCCGAAAAATTTCTCACAGCCTTGGATCACCTCCTGCAAACAGGAAGGATTGACCGCCGAGACGTGCGCGTTCGTTTCTATGGCCAAAAGCTGCGATGGCTGAAAAGAGCTATAGAGAATCACCGTCTCGACGATGTCGTCCAGTCAGTACGGGATGTTGCCACGAGAGGAAATCTTCTCGAAGCAGCGGGAATCTCATCTCCTTCTGCTTCTGAACTGGGAAGATCCTCATGAACGCGGCGTCTATCAATCGAAATTCTTCGAATATTTAGCAACGGGTCGTCCGATTCTGGCAACGGGAGGGTTTCTTGGAGACGGGATAGAGCGACCACTAAGAGAAACAGGAGCGGGGATCTACGCCACAAATGCCGAGGAAATCGAAGAGGCCATTCTTCACGGCTATGGCGAATATAGGCAAGGTCGTGTCGACTACAAGGGCTGTTCCGAGGTAATTAGACAGTACAGTTACCCCTCTCTTGCCGGCAATCTGGCCGCAATCCTGCGTGCTGCCGTCGAAAAGAAGAAGTGAGTCATGCCGCAAAACGACGATTTTGATTCCCAGTATCGCTTGAGTAGGCCCGAGTATCTGAGGAAAATCGATTTCCTGAACTGGTATCGTTATTTTTATCTGATTCAAGACGTCATTCAGTTGGGACCGCAGCGTGTTCTGGAGATTGGTGTCGGTGCAGGGATCGTCAAAAGCTGCCTTCTGTCCGTCGTGGCGCAGTACGAGGTGCTCGATATCAATGCCAGCCTAGAGCCCGATTACGTGGCCGATATCAGGCAATTGCAGCCTCAACTTAGAAGATCGCTATGACTGTATTGTGGTTGCCGATGTTGTGGAGCACGTGCCATTCTCAGATCTGACGGTGTGTTTGGCGAACATGCGGGAATACCTGGCGAGCCATGGCCGCATCCTCATCACCATCCCGCACAGGCGAAGCTATTTTCTCTTCATGACCCCAACATACCATCCTCATGTGGTGACGGTACCCACCGGTTTTCTCAGCCCTGGAGCTTTTTATCGAAGATTCATCAAGAGAAAAATCTGGATTGATCCACACCATTGCTGGGAAATTGGTGACGGGCAAACCAGAAGGGTTGATGTTGAACGTGTCTTTGATCAGGCGGGTTTTCAGAGGGAGAAGGTTAAAAAGCTCCTGTATGTAGATTATTGGATACTTCGGAAGGAATAAGGTATGGGACGGAAACCCTACTCGGCCCCCTTTTTCACTCCTCAATTTTTAGAAACTGCTCCTGAAACGAGTTGATGCGGATGAAAATCTGGTTTACAGAAATCGGCGAACCTCTCCCAATAGAAGCGGATGTTCGACTTCACCGCTATGGTATGCTGACCAGAGCGTTGGCCTCTTATGGTCATGACGTCGTTTGGTGGACGTCGAGTTTCTCCCACTGGGCGAAACGGCAGATTTGCGACCATGATAGTGATTTCTTCGTTGATGGGGTCAATCTAAAGGTTCTGACTGGTCCTGGATACCGCAGGAATGTCTCCTTACAACGAATAATTCACCAGAGGCATTTCGCAAAGCGATTCTATCAAGCGGCCCAACAATGCGAGAGGCCACATCTAATTATCAGCCCAGTGCCGACCTTAGAAGTGGCCGCGACTGCGATACGCTTTGCTCGAGAATGTGGGATATCGATCTTAACAGACATACGAGATGAATGGCCCGACGAGTTTGTCGATCTGTGTCCAAAACCCCTGAAAGGGCTCTTTCGAATTTTATTATACGGCTACTATAAAAAAATCCGACATATCTGCCGTCAAGCTGATGGCATCCTGGCCATGTCCCGGCGGCAGCTGGATTATGGACTGAAATTTGCCGGACGGCCACAGGGAATCAACGATGCTCTTTTCCCGCACGGTTATTCAGCTCAGCCTGTGGATCTTCAGAAGGTTGCCACCGCAAGGCAGTGGTGGATTGATAAAGGATTAAAGCCCGATGCCTTTCATTGTTGTTTTTTCGGTACAATCGGGAACTTTTTCAACCTCCGCACCGTAATCGAGACGGCTAAGATTTTGGCCAAGGAGTTCAGCATTCAGTTCATCCTCTGCGGCAGCGGTAGCTCGCTGGAGTATTATCGTAAACTTGCATCCGATACAGATGCGGTTATTTTTCCAGGGTGGGTAGATGAACCTAAGATCGCAGCCCTGATGGAGGTGTCGCATGCCGGACTGGCCCCTTATGCAACCTGTACACGAATGTCTCTGCCGAACAAACCATTTGAATATTTTGCCGGTGGCCTTCCCGTGGTCTCCAGCATCGAGGGCGAACTAAAGGAATTGCTTGTAGAATACGATTGCGGCCGCACATACCGGCCTGATTCAGTGACCGAATTGTGCGCAGTCCTTCGCGAACTCAAATGGGCCGAGCCGTTGCGTAAGGCCATGGGGATACGGGCTAGACGTCTCTTTGAGAAGAAATTCTCCATTGAGACGATTTCGTCTGACTTTAATAACCACTTGATCAGGGTTGTCAAAAACAGCCAGAGTCAAATATAAGTGGAGCATACGAACATTCGATAATGTTGTGAGAGATTTGATGTTCTTTCTTGTGTCCCGTTCTTGAAAAAAAGAAAAAAATGCAAACTAAAACGTAAATTGACAAATTTAAAGGTCTCACCCAGTGAAAGATGAACTTTGCGCAGCCCAGGTTATGATTGTATTGCAATGAACAATGATAAGAGGACAGAATGCCTTCGATATGATGCGCATGCGCAGTCTCTGCTGGCTACGGAAACCTCTAAAGGAGAAGCCGAGCTGGTTTCTGGCTCTTTGGCGGTTCCACCTGTTTATCGGTCGCCCTACAGTTATTATGAACAGTGCATCCGCCAGTATATACGCAAAGAAGATGATATTCTTGAGCTCTGCTCCGGCACTGGGTTGCATACTTATGCGCTGGTGCAGACAGGTGGGCGGGTGGTGGCCAGTGACATCTCCAGTTACTCGTTGGAAGTGCTTTCGCAACGGATCGGTGGAGTGGTGACTCGCGTTGCAGACATTGAGTCCTTACCTTTCGAAGGCGGCTCCTTTGATGTGGTTGCCGTTGCTGGCGGACTGAGTTACGGCAAGCCGGATTTGGTTGATGAGGAAATTCGGCGCGTGTTGCGGCCGGGCGGCATCTTTCTTTGTGTGGACTCGCTGAACCATAACCCATTTTATCGGTTCAATCGCTGGTTTCACTACCGGAGGGGTCTTCGAACTAAGAGCACCTTGCTTCGCATACCGACGATGGATCGCATTCATTCGATCTCAAAGGGATTCAAAAACGCCGAGGTCCGCTACTTCGGTGCTGTCAGTTATCTGATGCCTGTCGTGGCACACATAATCGGGCAAAGCCATGCCGCGACTGTTTCGGATGCTGTTGACCGATTTGTGCATGTGCGCCGGGCTGCCTTCAAATTTGTCCTCGCGGCGCGTGGCCGTTTATGAGTATGGCATAGCATGGGCAAGCGATCCTTTGATATTTTGGCCTCGTCTCTTGGTCTTCTGTTGTTGAGTCCGTTATTGCTTTGGATCGCCTGGCGGGTTTGGCAAGAGGACAAAGGGCCTGTTTTTTATCGAGGGTTACGTGTGGGGTTTAACGGGAGGCACTTCAGTATTTTTAAGTTCCGGACGATGGTGACAGATGCGGAAAAGATTGGACCGTCATCTACATGTGCTGAAGATCCACGAATTACCCAGATAGGACGTTCCCTACGCAAGCATAAGCTGGATGAACTGCCGCAGTTGATTAATGTGCTTATTGGCGATATGAGTATCGTAGGACCGCGCCCGGAGGTGAAGAAGTTCACTGATCTGTATACGGAAGAAGAGAAGGTGATTTTGTCCGTGAGGCCAGGAATCACTGATTGGGCTTCCATCTGGAATCGCGATGAAGGCGCTATGTTGACAAGAAGCAAAGATCCGGACAGAGATTATATGGAAAAGATTAGACCGGAAAAAATCCGTCTGCAATTAAAGTATGTCCGGGAACAATCATTCTGGACAGATGTGGAGATCATTCTTTTAACCATCAAGACATTAGTAGTATCCAAGTGAATCACTTTGCGAGAAGAAGAAGCATGGGGGTTGCGAATGAGTTATTCTCTTGAATTATTGGAACATTTGTATCGGATGATGGTCCGGATCCGCCTGTGTGAGGAAAGTCTTGTTGAACCTATCTTGAATGGTGAAGTGCGCACTCCCTGCCATCTCTATAGCGGGGAAGAGGCCATTGCGGTGGGTATTTGCAGCGCCCTGACGAATGGCGACTATGTATTTGGCAACCATCGCTCTCACGGTCATTTTATCGCCAAAGGAGGCTCAATGAAAGCGATGATCGCTGAGAGCTACTGCCGTGAAACGGGCTGTTCCCAGGGCCGGGGCGGCTCGATGCACCTGATCGACCCGGATGTGGGCATGCTAGGGGCAGCGCCTATCGTGGCCGGAACGGTATCCCTTGCTGTGGGAGCGGCCCTGGCCTCGTCCATTCGCAAAGACAACAGGGTAGCGGTGAGCTTCTTTGGCGATGGGGCCACAGGAGAAGGTGTTCTTTATGAATCACTGAATTTTGCCGCCCTGAAGAAGCTCCCGATCATATTTGCCTGTGAAAATAACCTCTACGCAACTCACATGCCGATCCGGGAGTGCCGGGTGGACCGGAACATATATGAGATTGCCCAGCCTTTTGGCATCGTGAGCCGGCAGATCGATGGCAATGATGTCCTGCAAGTATATGAGGCGGGACTTTACGCTGTCGAACTATGCCGCAAGGGAGAAGGTCCCGTGCTTCTCGAATTTCTGACGTACCGTTTCCGTGGACATGTAGGCCCCGATGATAATATACAGGGAGCCCATACGGATATTCGGCCAAAGGAAGAAGTTGAACAATGGTTTCAAAAAGATCCCATAAAGAATTTTGAGAAATATCTGGTATCGAAAAGCCTGATCGATGACGAAGCATTAAATGCTATCAGAACTGAGGTGGAAAAAGAAATTTCTGACGCACACCATTTTGCAAGATCAAGCCCCAGCCCTGATAAAAAGGATTTGATGAAATATGTCTTCGCATAGAAAACTGCAGTACAGTCTGGCCATAAATGAGGCTTTACATCAGGCGATGGAATTTGACCCTTCTGTATTGCTTATCGGGCAGGGGGTAAAGAGCCCATGGTACGTCGGCAATACGACTCAGGGGCTGCTGGAAAGATTTGGTGAAGAGCGAGTCATAGACACGCCCGTATCTGAAAACGGCATGACAGGTGCCGCTGTCGGGGCAGCACTTGCGGGGATGAGGTCCGTGGTCGTGCATCCAAGAATGGACTTCATGCTATACGCCATTGATCCCATTATCAACGAAGCGGCGAACTGGTATTACATGAGCGGCGGCAAAGCGTCGGTGCCTGTGGTTATCTGGGGAATCATCAATCGCGGTGGCGAACAGGCAGCCCAGCATTCTCAGGCGCTGCATGCCACATTCGCCCATGTTCCGGGGCTGAAGGTGGTGATGCCTTCGACGGCTTATGATGCAAAGGGCCTCATGATTGCGGCCATTAAAGATCCCAACCCGGTCGTTTTCGTCGACGATCGGTTGCTCTATCACGTCGAAGATGTAGTGCCGGAAGAAATTTACGAGGTCGAAATCGGCAAGGGTATCATCCGGCGAGAAGGTAAAGATGTGACGCTGGTGACTGTCTCTTTTATGGCGCATGAGTCCATGAAGGCGGCCAAGGCGTTAGCCGAAGAGGGAATCGACGTTGAGCTGATTGACCTTCGCAGCGTCAAGCCGATTGATGCAGAATTGATTGTGAAGTCCATCAGCAAAACAGGCCGTCTTGTGGCAGTTGATGGCGGATGGAAAAGTTTTGGATTATCGGCAGAAGTTGCTGCGATTGCCTCAGAGCAGGCATTTACATACTTGAAAGCGCCTGTAAGAAGACTGGCTCTTCCGGATTGTCCGGCTCCTGCCAGTTCCGTGCTTGAGAAGGCGTTTTATAAAACCAGCCAGGATATTATTGAAATGGTCAAACAGGTCATTAAATAAGTATAGGACGATTAAGTTATGACGATGAAAGTTAGATTCGTGGAACCAGCAAGAGTCTATCGAATGATTAGAGAAGAGCTCGATGCCGCCTATTTTGAAGTCATGAGCAAGGGAGACCTGATTGACCGGGGCCAATTGAAGAATTTTGAAAATAATCTGGCAGCTTTCGTCGGAACAAGATACGCGGTGGGTTTAAATAGCGGCTACGATGCCCTACATATGTCACTGCGGGCGGCTGGTATTGGATCAGGAGACGAAGTAATCGTGCCTGCGCATACCTTCGTGGCTTCTGCGTCAGCCATCGTTAATGTGGGTGCCAAACCTGTGCTTGTTGATGTGTCTAGAGACTTCAACATCGATGCAGATAAGATTGAAGAAGCCATCTCACCAAGAACACGGGCTATTATGGCGGTTCATCTCAGCGGGTATATGTCTGATATGGTCAGGATCATGGAAATCGCTGGGAAGAAGAATCTCGTTGTCGTAGAAGATGCCTGTCAGAGTCTTGGTTCCAGCATGGCAGGAAAAATGGCAGGATCTTGGGGGATAACTGGTTGCTGGAGCTTCTATCCATTCAAGATTCTCGGCGGCTATGGCGACGGTGGGGCTATAACAACGAATGATCGCGATATAGCCTTGTTTGCCACCCGTATGCGGTATAATGGAGAAGACCGGGAGACTGGCGAATATCACGGCCATGGCTTTACCTGTCTTCTTGATAATTTGCAGGCAGCTTTTCTGGATGTTAAGTTGCGATATTTACCCCAGTGGATCGTAAGAAGAAAAGAGATCGCCCTACGTTACAAAGCGGCATTGTCAAATATTCCAGACCTGTTGCTGCCCCACTATGATGATCCGCGCCGGGATCATGTTTATCAGAATTACACGGTCCGGTCAAAGCAGGGCGATGACTTTTCGGAATATTTGAAGGCCAAGGGTGTGGAAGTGCTGACACAATTTCGCAAGCCTTATTATCGTCATGAAGCATTAAAACTTGAAGATCGCGGTTTTCCGGAAACGGAAGCTTTGAGCAGGGAAGTTTGTTCTTTGCCAATGAATGTGGAAATCAATGATGCGGAGGTGGATTATGTCATCTCTGTTGTGCGTAAATTCTATCGTATAGTAAAGAAACATATGTCTTTAATCCTCAGCAAACGACATGAATGGGTTTTGCAGTCTGAGATACGCAATATGTCGATTGAATGTGACCTTATTGGCGGTATCAATTTGTCCCAAGGAGTATGCGATACGGAGGTGCCTCTCGACGTGCGAAGGGGTGCTCAACAGGCGATTGAAGAAGGCATAAATACGTATACCCGTTACGACGGCCTTGACGAACTGCGTGACGCTATTGCGGCTAAACAGGAACATTTCACTGGGATGAAAGTCAATCGCGACAGGGAAATCATCGTAAGCGCTGGGGCAACCGGTGCATTGTACTGTGCCTGTCTCGCTCTTCTGGATCCAGGGGACGAGGTGATTATCTTCGAGCCTTTTTACGGATACCATATCAGCACATTGACTGCGACGCAGTCGGTTCCTGCGTATGTCCGGATGAAAGCTCCCAAGTGGTCTTTCGTAAGGGAAGACCTTGAAAGAGTGAGAACTCGTCGCACAAAGGCTATAATCATTAATACGCCGGCAAATCCCTCCGGTAAAGTTTTTACCAGGTCTGAGCTGGAGATCATTGCGCATTTTGCTTTGAAGTATGATCTTTTCGTTTTTACGGACGAAATATATGAGCATTTCCTTTATGACGGCAGCAGTCATATTGCTCCGGCGACTCTACCTGGGATGGCAGAAAGAACGATCACTATCTCCGGACTTTCGAAAACTTTCAGCATCACCGGCTGGCGTATTGGTTACTGTATCTGCGATGCCCGCTGGTCGCAGGCTATCGGATACTTCAATGATCTCATTTACGTCTGTGCGCCCGCACCGCTGCAAGCTGGAGTCGCAAGAGGGCTGAATTCCCTTGATCGCGACTATTACGATAAACTTTCTCTTATGTATGCCTCCAAGCGGGATAGAATCTGTAAAGCATTGTCGGCGGCCGGCCTCAACCCATACATCCCGGAGGGAGCCTATTATGTCCTCGCGGACATATCTCGGCTTCCAGGTTCAAATAGCAAAGAAAGGGCCATGTACCTGCTACGTGCAACGGGTGTGGCATGTGTGCCCGGTACATCTTTCTTTCACGATGATGGGGGCGAAGATCTCGCCCGATTTTGTTTTGCAAAGGAAGACAGTATCTTGGACGAGGCTTGCAAGAGAATTGAATCTTTAAGGCTATAGCAAGAGTCAAACTTAGTCAGCAATTGCGAAAACGCCAGTGAAGTGGGAGTCTTTTTAATTATTCAAGACTTATAGTTTTTTTCTACTTGGACCAAATGACAATAGAGTTCTTCTCATGTATAGGCAGTTAAGAAACCCGCATTTTTATTTGACGATTACCGGTGATGCGTGCCTTTTTGTGTGCTCCCTCGCCCTAGCATATTTTTTCCGGTTTGAATTCAAACTGAACCAGGAAGAAATCCAGCAACTGAAACTGTTATTCCTGTGGTTGGTTCCCTTGAAGCTGTTTATCTTTTTCGCTTTCGGTCTCTACCGTGGCATGTGGCGTTATACAGGTGTCCGGGACTTTTGGCGGCTGGCTCAGGCCTGCCTTGTATCAACGCTTTTAATCATGGCCATAGTCCTCTTCACTTACAGGTTCGAAGGCTTTTCCAGAGTTGTCTTTATTCTGGATGCTGGGTTAACTTTTGTTATGGCCGGGGGGCTAAGGATGGCGATTCGCCTCTACTTTGCGTCGCAGGGAAGCTTCCAGGAAAAAACGAAGTTCTCTTATCAGCCGAAACATCAGAAGCGGGTGCTTATTGTCGGGGGTGGCGCTGCCGGCGAAAAGATACTCCGCGAGATTTTTGAAAATTATCAGATTAATTATGAAGTGGTTGGTTTTGTCGATGATGATCCCGTGAAGCAGGGCAGGTCCATCCATGGGGTCCCCGTCCTTGGCAGAATGGATGGCATGCCGGAAATAATTGCAGGAAGGGACATTGAAGAGGTACTTATCGCGATTCCCTCGGCAAGCGGCGAAGAGATGCGGCGTATTATAGACATCTGCAAAGGCTGCAATATTTTTTATAAGACCCTACCCGGCATCGGTGAAATTATCGACGGACGGGTAAGTGTCAAGATATTGAGAGATGTGAGATATGAAGACTTGCTCGGTCGGCCGCCTGTGCAATTGGATATAACAGGCATAAGGAGTTATTTGGATGGACGAACAGTTATGATTACGGGCTGCGGGGGCTCCATCGGGTCGGAGCTATGCCGCCAGGTGGTCAAGTATCAGCCGCATTCACTCATCTTAGTAGATGCAAGCGAGGCCAATCTTTTTCACATACAGATGGAACTCGAGCATGAACTCTATTATCAAACGTGCACAACTATCCTCGGGCATGTGCAGGATAGGCAGCTCATGACGTCCGTTTTTCAGAAATTCCGTCCACAGGTTGTATTTCACGCCGCTGCCTATAAGCATGTGCCTATGCTGGAAAAGAATCCCTGGGAGGCGGTTACAAATAATATTGTGGGCAGTCAGGTAGTGATGGAATTGGCCGTCGAATATGGGGTGAAACGTTTCGTTCTTGTATCCACCGACAAGGCGGTGAAGCCCACCAATATTATGGGGGCGAGCAAACGTGTGGCCGAACTACTCCTCCAGTCCTTTCAGGGAAGCGGCACGAAGTTCGTAGCGGTACGATTTGGAAATGTTGTAGGTTCTTCAGGATCTGTGATTCCTCTGTTCCGGCGGCAGATAGAGCAGGGCGGACCTGTTACCGTGACCCATCCGGATGTTAATCGCTATTTCATGACCATACCTGAGGCGGCTCAGATGATCATTCAGGCGGGAGCCATGGGGGAGGGCGGTGAGGTTTTTGTCCTGAGAATGGGGACGCCGGTAAAAATTCTGGACATGGCAAGAGACCTGATACGGCTTTCCGGCAAAGAACCGGATAAGGACATCAAAATCATCTTTACGGGTCTTCGGGAAGGGGAAAAACTTTACGAAGAACTCATTACTGTAGGGGAGGGAATCGGACCGACGAAACACGAGAAGATAATGGTGCTTCAACAAGATGGTATCTCTAATGGCTTAAAGAATCCCAAGGAGTTGCAGGACTGGCTGAATTCTGAGCTCAAGCAGTTATATGAACTCTCGCTCCGCTACGATTCTCAGGCTATAAAAAGAAAGCTCTGGAAGATTGTTCCAGAGTATTCACCGCAGGAGGCAAAAAGTATTTTTGAATAAGAAGGGACAGGCTATTCTTTTGGGCGTTCTACTGCGATAAGAAGTAGCCTGTCTCTTTTTTTAATTGAGCGGTAAATTGAGTATGGTTATTCGAGAATATTTTAGAATCACAAAAGACATCTGGAATGTCCTTATTATTCAGTTGGGCGATATAGGGGATGTAGTGTGGACGACACCGACATTGTGGGCTGTTAAGGAATCTTATCCGCAGGCCGATTTATCGGTTCTAGTTAGGGAAGGTTTCGGCTGCCTTCTGGAGGCAGATCCGTCAGTCGACAAAATATTTGAAGTGAGCCATAGTCGGAGTAGTCCTTTCTATAATATCATGGAACAGACACGGTTAATCAAAGGATTGCGTCAGCAACATTTCGATCTGGTCTTTGATCTTCGCTCCGATGATCGCGGAGCGATCATGGCTCGATTGACCGGGGCTCCCATAAGAGGATCACTCTATTATCGTGATGTTCCCTTCTGGCGAAACAGGCTCTTTTCACATCTTCTCTTTGAGCCCGCCCCGCCGAAAGAGCGTATTTTGGGCGCTGCAGAACAGTCGCTCCGCATTGTCCGCGGTTTTGGCATTAACGCGAAAACGACAACCCCGAGACTCTGGGTATCAGATCGGGTGATGGCGCGGGTTTATGAGCTGCTCGTCGAGTGTGACATGAAACCTACGGCATCTGACACCTTGTATCGGTGGATTACCATCAATCCATTCTCACGGTGGCCGCACAAGGAATGGGCAGATGACAAATGGGTGAGTGTCATCAACTGGTTATGGGACGAGTTTCACATTGCTGCCGCTATTGTCGGCGATAAGGGGGAAGCGACAAGAGCTAGAGAACTTGTGAACAAATGTAATGGCACTGTTTACAACCTAGCGGGGAAAACGACGCTGGCTGAGCTGGCCGGCACGCTGAGTATGAGCAGCTTTCATATCGGGGTTGACAGCGCTGCCCCGCATATTGCCGCCGCCATGGGAACGCCCACAATCACAATCTTCGGTCCCTCCGATTGGCGCGATTGGGCTCCTGTCGGTGATATGCATCGTGTTGTAGTTTCGGACATGGATTGTGTGCCATGCTATAAGAAGGGCTGTAACGGTTCGGAGCGGAGCATATGCCTTGAAACTCTCGAAGTCAAGACAGTACAGGATGCTACCCGTGAAGCGCTGGAGAAGAGAGACCTTTCGTGAAATCTTCTTGAGGATATCGTCATTAATAAAGAAGATAAAATAAGATATTTTGATTCCCTCGCCAGAAAAAGAGAGAAATGGCTTAAGAAAGGGGATTACTATCACAGGTCCATAGCGAATCATATTAAGTTTCTTGTCCCCGCCGAATCATCCATTCTGCAGATCGGCTGCGGTATTGGTAATCTGATTGCCTCATTGGATGCCTCACGGAGAGTCGGAATCGATTTTAGCCCGCAGATGATTGAGGTGGCAAGAGAGAAATATCCAGGCATTGAATTCCGTGTAGATGATTTAGAGGCATTGCAAACGGATGAGAAATTCGATTATATCCTTCTCGTAAACGTAATCGGCTACGTGGATGACATTCAAACATCTCTTAACGGCTTGAAGAAGATATGCAAATCGGATACGCGGATAATCATCGTCTACTTTAATTACCTGTGGCAGCCAATTTTGAAATTGGCCGAGTGGTTTGGCCTGCGGATGAAACGGCCCATTATGCATTGGCTGCCGCCGCAAGACATCCGAAATATCCTGAAGCTCAGTGACTTTGAAACTGTCAGGGCTGGTTATCAGATTCTCATGCCCGTATATGTTCCAATCATCTCAACCTTGTTAAACAGGATAATCGTGAAGATGCCTTTCTTCCGTAAACTGGCTTTGAATGAAATTGTCATTGCCAGGCTGTGCGATAAAAAGGGAGATGCAGGCGACACGACGTGTTCCGTTGTAGTTCCCTGCCGCAATGAAAAAGGAAATATTGAAAACGTTGTCAAACGCATGCCGGGCATGGGAAAACATACGGAGATCATATTCGTTGAGGGACATTCCAAAGATGAGACCCTGGCCGAGTGCTACAGGGTTCAGAAGGCCTATCCCGATAAGGACATTAAGGTAATGGTACAGGATGGGAAAGGCAAAGCCGATGCCGTTCGCAAGGGATTTCGGGAAGCTAAAGGCGACGTTCTCATGATTCTTGATGCCGATTTGACCATTCCTCCCGAATCTCTCCCGAAATTCTTTGAGGCTATTGTCTCCGGCAAGGGAGAGCTTGTTATCGGGAGTCGCCTTGTGTATCAAATGGAAAAAGAGGCCATGAGGACGCTGAATCTTCTGGGAAATAAATTCTTCAGCACCGTGTTTACCTACCTCCTCGATCAACGAATAAGGGATACGCTTTGTGGAACCAAAGTCCTCCGGCGCAGAGATTACGACAAGATCGTCGCGGGACGAAGCTACTTTGGTGATTTCGATCCCTTCGGAGATTTTGATCTGCTCTTTGGAGCCGCGAAGCTGAACCTTCAGATAGTCGAGCTTCCGATAAGGTACCGGGAGCGGACCTATGGATCAACGCAGATTGACCGGTTCCGGCATGGCTGGTTACTCTTAAAAATGGCTGTTTTTGCAATTAAGAAAATCAAATTCATATAAAGAAACACAATCCATTTGGTGTAAGTCTATCCTAAGAGCAGATTAACGGGTCGATCCTGACGGTCATTGAAAAGGCATTTGATATTTTGTATCCGTGCATGCTAAATTTATTTACTCTTAAACGGATGCACGCCATTATTCGAGGTTCTTGAAAGGAAGACAATGAAGACAGCACTAATTACAGGCATAACAGGGCAGGATGGCTCATACCTGGCTGAGTTCTTGCTGGATAAAGGCTATGTGGTGCATGGTCTAATCAGACGCTCCAGCACGTTCAACACCGATCGAATCGACCATCTCTACAAGGATCTCCACGACCCCTCAGCCCGGGTGTATCTTCACTATGGAGACTTATCTGTTTCAGGACAATTGACGGACTTGCTTCACACGATCAAGCCTGACGAGATATATCATCTGGGGGCGCAAAGTCACGTACGAGTGAGCTTCGACATGCCTGAGTATACCGGGGACGTCACTGGCTTGGGGACCCTCCGACTCCTGGAAGCAGTTCGAAAGACCGGAATCAGAACCAGGTTTTACCAGGCTTCATCCAGCGAGATGTTCGGAGCCGCGCCTCCGCCGCAAAACGAAGATACGCCCTTTCAGCCCCAGAGTCCCTATGCAGCTGCGAAAGTATATGCCTATTATGTCGTAAGAAATTACCGCGACGCCTATAAACTATTTGCATGCAATGGGATATTATTCAACCATGAGTCACCCCGGCGCGGCGAAACATTTGTGACCAGGAAAATTACCCGGGCGGCAACGAGAATCAAGCTGGGACTTCAACGGAAACTTTATCTGGGCAACCTGGACACAAAGCGCGACTGGGGATATGCAGGAGATTATGTAGAGGCCATGTGGTTGATGCTCCAGCATGACCAGCCTGATGACTATGTGATTGCTCTAGGGGAAACCCATTCAGTGAGAGAATTCTTGGAAAAGGTCTTCCAGAAGCTGGATATGGACTATCGGGATTATGTGGAAATCGATTCTAAATACTTCCGCCCCACGGACGTAAATATTCTCCTCGGTGACGCGACAAAGGCGAGAAAGGTCCTGGGCTGGATACCGAAGGTAGGTTTTGAAGAACTCGTGGACATGATGGTGAAGGCGGACTTGGAACTTGCAATGAAGGAAGAAACTCTGCGCGTAGCAGGCTATGAACGCAGTAATAATGTGCGATAAATCGTGAATTGAGAAAGGATTTATCAGGGTAGTGAAAAACGAGCGCATCACAGTGACGGGTGGCAAAGGGTTCCTGGGGAAACATCTTTCCAAAAAACTGCAGGATAACGGCTACCATAAAATTGCCGTAGCAGATCTCCCTGAATATAATCTTGTTAATCTTGGTGACGTTCAGCGGATGTACGAGGACACAAAGCCGGACATCGTCATCCATCTTGCAGCAAAGGTGGGCGGTATCGGGTTCAATCAGGAAAATCCTGCCTCCCTATTCTATGATAACATAATGATGGGAGTGCAGTTGATCCATGAGGGAAATCTCAGGAAGATCGACAAATTTGTAGCATTGGGAACTATCTGCGCATACCCAAAATTCACACCGGTGCCTTTTCAAGAAAATGACTTATGGAACGGCTATCCGGAGGAGACAAATGCCCCCTATGGCCTGGCAAAAAAGATGATGCTCGTGCAGTCACAGGCATACCGCCAGCAGTACGGGTTTAATTCCATATTTGTGCTTCCTGTTAACCTCTATGGTCCGGGAGATAATTTCGATCCCCGGTCTTCCCATGTCATTCCCGCCCTAATCAAGAAATGCGTCGATGCCATTACCTTCGAGGAAAGGGAGATCATCGTCTGGGGCACCGGAAAGGCAACGCGGGAATTCTTTTACGTGGAGGATGCGGCAGAGGCCATAATCCTCGCTATGGAAAAATATAACAAGAGCGATCCCGTGAATATCGGGGCAGGCTTTGAAATCTCCATTCGCGACCTCGTCGGTCTGATCATAGAGCTGACGGGATTCCAAGGCAAAGTGATCTGGGACGAAACGAAACCGGACGGACAGCCAAGGCGTATGCTTGACACAGCGAGAGCGTATCATGAATTCGGTTTTAAGGCGCAGACAGATTTCCGGGCGGGATTGGCGAAGACGATCGAGTGGTACAGAAGCCATCGTGCTGAATGATGACATCAGGTGTGGATTTTCAAAAGCATCTTTTTATTGGTGGGTGATTGTCATCCCAAGCGGGGAAAACGAGCTTGAACAATTATTACGATCGGGTCCTGACAAATTCTGACGTCTCAAGTCAGGGCAGTTTTTTTGCCTCATCAATCAACATAATCGGGATATCGTCTTTGATTTCGTACAAGAGTTTACACTTAACGCAGATCAAGCCATCTCCCGATTCATTGAGGCGTATGTCACCCTTGCACTTCGGGCAAACCAAAATATCCAGCAGCTCTTTGCTTATGGCCAATTCCTTCCCTCCCTTGCAATTCCTGCGATATCTATCCTCTAATCCCCGTCCGGGGAAAAATCAATCAAAAAATACCGAGTAGCCTATAACTCCCGAACTTGTGTCAATGCCTCCGTTGGGATCTGCAAGATTTGCATTGGACATATGCCGGAAGCGGTAACCTACATTGATGGCTGAGTCCTTTGTGAGATAGTAATAGAAGCCGGCGCCGATAGTATCGGCGAAAATAAAGCCACTGGCCTGTTTGGTTGTGACTATAGAAATATAATGCGGTCCAACGCTCCCGAGGGCATAGGCGGACAAATTGCCCATGATTGGATGCATGTATTGCAGGCCAATGCCAATGCCACATTCGAAGTCAGTTTGTGGATTCACAACGGGATTGATCTGAGGCTCGACAAAAACGGACAGCGTTCCGCTGTGATTCTTAAGTCCTGAGAAATACCTTTTCAGATCGACACCGAAATGGCCGATCAGGAATACAGGCTGATAGCTCCCCTCCGGAATGCTGCCGTTTCCGAAACCGGCTATAAATCCCATCTCTGTGAAGAATCTGTCGCTGGCGCGACCTTTTTTCTGCACTTCTTCGGAACAATAAGCACAGTTAACCGAGAGAATAATGACGACGACAATGGAGATCGTTAAGAGTGCAGCATTTCGAAGATTCAACATTCTATTCACCTCAGCCAGATAATTTTTCTCTTACATCATGAAAGACTTCTTCAATGGTAATGCCGTACATACATTCCATAGAGTCGCACTTCTTCAGGAAACAGGGGCTGCAGGATAATTCCTTCCGTATCACCACATGTCCTTTTCCGTATGGGCCCGTTCGGGATGGATCGGTGGGACCGAAAAGGGCGATAACGGGTGTCCCCATAGCTGCCGCAAGGTGCATGGGACCTGAATCTGTGGTAATCAGGAGCGCAGATCGCTTATAAAGATAGGCCAAGTCTCGCAGCGTCGTTTTCCCTCCAAGGTTTACAGAGGAAGTCTTCATCAGGGATTGAATGTGCTCCAATTTATCGTGCTCGGATCCCGTGAAGATAATTCGGACCTTCAGTTCTTCTGCAATCCTGTCACACAACCCGGCGAATCTCTCATCCGCCCAGAGTTTAGCGTCCCATAGCGCTATCGGGCTTACTGCCACAAACCGATCCTTCCTGTCAATGTCGTTTCTTTGCAACAATTCTTCCACTCTGTTTATGTTTTCTTCGCCGACTGGAATCAAAAATTCCGGGTCTTTGATATCAGCACGCAGATACCGGAGGAAATCGAGGTAGCGGTCAACGGCGTGTTTATTCATATCCTCGTGGATCTTTTCATTGAGGAATAGAGCGCTGAGTTCCTGCATGCTATCGTAGCCCAGCTTTCTCTTGCCGGAACTGAGAAGGACAAGAACGGCACTCTTGATGAGACCATGAAAATCAATTACAAGATCGTAGGGCTGCTTTCTCAGATCATTGATGAAGTTTCTAATTTCTCTTATGGGTCTTGTGATACGGCCCTCTCTCAGATCCCTGATCCATTGTTTTCTGTGGGAGACTACGACTCTGTCCAGGTATGGGTGGTCGGAAATCAGGTCTGACGAGGCATCTTCAATGGCCCATGTGATATTTGCGTCGGGATAAAGCTTTCTCAGGGCGGCCAAAGAGGGGAGGGTATGGATAACATCGCCGATAGCGCTCAATTTTACAATCAGAATATTCATGCCAAATTTTCCGTGAGATCGCTTCACGTGGTCAGCAATGACAGTCTAAAGCTTTTTCGAGCGTCTCTTTCTTTGGTCCTTTATGATCCAATTAACAGCATCGAGAATATCATCTGCGATATAATTCGGCTTACAGATTTCGGGAGAATGGGACGTTAAGTCTTTCTCTATGGTATCTATACCGTAGCCTGTCTTGACGAGGATTCCTCTTGCTCCCACCGCATGTGCCACTTGGATGTCTTTGAGCATATCTCCCACCGTGTAAGAACGCATGAGATCTATGTCGAGCTCTTTCGCGGCTTCGATAAGCATTCCTGCCCCCGGCTTCCTGCATGCGCAGGACTGCAGATAATGCCCGATACCTTCTGAATGGTGATGGGGGCAGTAGTAGAAAGCATCAATGAATGCACCTTTTCCCCGCAGCATTTCCTGGATGTGCTCGTGAACCTTCCGGACGAACTCCTCGGTGAAATATCCCTTTGCCACCCCTGACTGATTTGTAATCACCACGGCCTTCATTCCGCTTTCGTTGATCAGCCTGATCGCTTCCCCCGTATTGGCAAAGAGCTTGAGTTTGTCGATGCTGTCCAGATATCCCACCTCTTCATTGATCGTACCATCCCTGTCCAGAAAAACTGCCGCATTCTTTTTCATTTAGCTAATAGACCTCTGGCAATTTCATAAACTTCCTCAACACTAATCATGTCCATGCATCTGAAGTCTGTTGGGCATGTCTCTTTGAGACAAGGGCTGCACGGGGCGCCTTTGTAGATAACTATACTTCTGTCTCCGACTGGGGAGGTGGTGACAGGATTTGTCGATCCGAAAATGGCGACCGTAGGAATATTTAAAGCCCCGGCAACATGCATCAGACCGGAATCGTTGGATATAAAAAGAGCGCACCTGGAAATAACCGCTATGGCCTCCTTCAGATTTGTTTTCCCGGCAAGGTTGATCAGTGGCTGATGGGCAAACTGCTCTATAAGATCAGTTACCTGCCTGTCTTCATGACTCCCGAAAAGAACCACCTGTGCGGAAAGGTCTTTAATCAACATGTCACTGACGGCGGCAAACCTCTCCGGAAACCATCTCTTCGCGGAGCCGTAAGTAGCCCCCGGTGCGATACCGATTATAAGCCGCTCTCTCGATATGGCATGTTCCCTGAATATCTTTTCTGACAGAATCTGATATTCATTTCCCGGATGAAGATGTACCTTTGCTTCTGCGGAAAGGCATCCAAGGGACTTTACCATCTCCAGGTAGTACTGGATCTGGTGCACTTTCCTGATGCCTTCCGTCCTCTGGACGGAGTGTGTAAGCAGCAATCCCCTTGCGTCGGAGTTGTATCCACACCGGACAGGAATACCGGCCAGCCTCGTTATGATGGCCGCCTCTATGGCATTCTGCAGGAGGATGGCAGCATCAAATCTCCTGGCATTCAGTTCTTTTGCCAGTCTTAGTTTTCCGGCAATGCCTGAATGAGACCCGGGGCTTTTGAACAAGATGACGTCATCAATGTCTTTGCAAATATTGAATATCTCCGCAACCCACGGCTTTGCAAGAACAGATATCCTCGCGGAGGGAAAAGTATCTCTGATGGCGCGGATTGCTGGAAGCGTCATGATTGCGTCTCCGATCCAATTCGTACCCCGTATCAAAATATTTCTTGCCCTGTCAAAGGGAATATTTGTTGAGATTCTGACCTTCATTTATTGGCGGCACCTTCTTCCGCGTGCGTCTTCGCCGCCTGCCACGGTTTTGTCTTCCATCTCTGATGGATCCAGAGCCATTGATCCGGATACTCCCTGACCGTATCTTCTATAACCCTAGTGAAATTCTGGGTATTGATTAGAATATCCGCATCGTCTTTGCCTGAGCGGATGACCGCCATCTCTTCCTTGAAGAAAAGCCTGTACTTGCCGTTTTCCAGCCTGACTATATAGGCAGGGATAACCGGCGCTTCCGTATGAAGGGCAAGGTGCGCCAGCCCGTTTGTCGTACAGGCGGGCCGTCCGAAAAAATCCACAAAGACACCCTCCTGCCAGGCCATGTTTTGATCAATCAGGATACCCAGAATCTCATTTCTTTTGAGGCTGCGGAGCATCTGCCGCATCGCGCGTTCTTTGGCACAGGTGTATTGCCGGTGGAGGAGCGGACGGACGCGACCAAATCGTCCAGCACTGAGCTATCGAGAGGGCGATAGATAACGACGGCCAAAGGCTTTGAGATTATGGGCATGGCCGCGGCTCCGAGTTCCCAATTGCCGAAGTGGGCGCCAAACATGAGGACGCCTCTGTTCTTCTCCAGGGCCTTTTCCAAATGTTCCAGTCCTTGGACATCAACCAGATCGCTGATGTTGTCCTTTGTCAAGGAAGGAATGTCAAAGAAATCCGCTGCCACAATGCCGAGGGTCCTGTATACGCCTTTTGCGGTGGCGATGATTTCATCCGCGCTCTTCTCCGGGAAGGCGCGCCTTAGATTGTGGATAGTAATAAACCTCTGTCTCGGAGAGAGATAATAAAAAAGGCGGAACATCCCGATCGAGATATCTCTTCTCAATTCCCGTGGTATAGCGCTTACGCACTTGAGTATTATCTCTGCTGCTCGTGACCTTTTCATTTCAGTCTCTCGAAGATCAGCGCTTCAAATTCCTCCGGGGAGGGGAGCATTTCCATCTCCACCCTCAGGAGAAAAACATCTTTCAGGAAAGCGGGGAAGTGTGTCAAACGAACGCCGTCCTTTTCAGTGGTAATAATGACGTCAGCCGAGGAATCGGCGCATCTTTTCTGAATATACGAGATATCTGCCTCGGTATAAGGGTAATGATCAGGGAAGTCAATGAAACTTGTTACGGTCCAACCTAATGATTCGACGGTTCTCCTGAATGCCTCAGGTGACGCGATGCCGGCAAAGGCACACACTTTTTTCCCTTTCATGAACTCCAGGGGATAGGCCTTTTCCGTATCTGCGCGTATGATGTCTTTTGGTCGAAGGCACACAGAGAGGACAGGACGGAACGAGCCTATGCCATGCTCCTGGTATTTCGGATAACGGCCGTTTCTGGCGCTGTCTCTCCATATGACGAAGTGGGCACGAGTCAATGCTCTCGTTGGTTCCCGAAGTGGTCCCCTGGGGAGCAGGAAACCGTTTCCGAAGGGCAGTTCCCGATTCAGGATGACAATATCGATATCCCTGAAGATGCGTCTGTGCTGGAATGCATCATCAAGGATCAAGACATTGGCCTTTAGGTTCTCTATGGCAAAGGCGGCCGTCCGGGTTCTTTCCGGTCCTGTAAGCACCGGTATGCCCCTGGCCGCTCGTGCAATGAGGATCGGCTCGTCTCCCGCCTCATTTTCCCCCATCAGGATTTTTTCGCCGTCCGATACAACGTTCACGGCGCATTTGGCCTTTCCCCCATATCCCCTGCTTAATACGGCCGGTCTGTATCCCTTTTCTTTCAGCGATTTTACCAGCATTATCACCGTCGGAGTCTTTCCTGTGCCGCCAACGGTAATGTTTCCGATGCTGATGACCTTGCAGGGAAGCTTGGTCTGCTCAAGGATGCCACGATCATACATGAGGTTTTTCAAGTTCACGCAAGATCGGTAGAACAGAGATAGGAAGGATAGAATCAGAGTCAGGGGGTTCAGAAGGGACGCACCAGTATCGGAGTACCAGATTGTTCTCAGCTTACTGGAAAGTTTTTTCAATGCCGTTCCTGTTTTCATCTTTAAACTGCATGTTGTAAAACTTAAAGTATTCTCCTCTTTTTTCCAGGAGAGATTCATGGGTTCCCTCTTCAACAATCTCGCCGTTTGCAAGGACCAATATCCGATGGGCGTTGCGGATTGTCGAAAGCCGGTGTGCGATGATAAGTGTCGTTCTTCCTTTCATCAGATGCTCCAAGGCATCCTGAACTTCGATTTCCGCCTCTGTGTCAAGGGACGATGTCGCTTCGTCAAGGATCAGAATGGGCGCATCCTTGAGTAGGGCTCTTGCAATAGATATTCTCTGCCTTTCCCCTCCGGAGAGCTTTGCCCCCTGTTCGCCGATAACAGTATCGTATCCGTTAGGTAAATTAATAATGAAGTCATGTGCGTTGGCAGCTTTCGCAGCCTGGATGATGTTCTCATCCGACTTTTCTATGTTGCCGTAGGCGATATTATTTCGCACCGTGTCATTAAAGAGTATGGTCTGCTGTGTGACGATGCCGATCTGCCCACGCAGGGACTCTATGGTGACATGGCGGATGTCATGGCCGTCTATCATAATGTGCCCGTGCGAGACATCATAGAATCGCGGGATCAGATTGACCAGGGTCGTCTTACCGCCGCCGCTCATGCCGACAAAGGCAACAACTTCACCGGCTTTGATAGAGAGATTTATGTTTTTCAAGACCGGTGCTTCTTCGTAACAGAAGGTAACGTCCCGGATATCAATGCCCCGCGCGATTTTCGAAAGCTCGATGGCATCGGCGTCATTTTTTATATCCGGCACGATATCGATGATATTGAAAACCCGCACTGCTCCGGCAATTCCCTGCTGGATTGTGTTATTCACATTGGTCAGCCGCTTGACTGGCTCGTAGAGCATTATTAGGGCTGTCAGAAATGAAAAAAAAGTGCCTGGTGTGGAAACGCCTTTTATTACCTGGTACCCTCCATAGAAGATAATCGTAGCGATTCCTATACCTCCTAAGAATTCCATGAAAGGGCTGGAAATGGCGTTTACGGACACGGATTTCAAAGCAAGTTTAAAGAGGTGCTCGTTTTCTTTTGCAAACCTTCTGTTTTCATATTCTTCCATGCTGAAGGCCTTAACGATCCTTGTCCCGGAAATTGTTTCCTGGAGAAGTGTGGTAAGAGTGCCTATGGTAACCTGGGTGCGCGTGGCAATGTTTCTCATTTTCGCACCGAACTTGGCTATAGGATAGATGGTGAGAGGAAATATAAACATGGCAATTATTGCCAATTGCCAGTCTCTGTAAAATATGACAAATACGAGACATATGAGGGTGAAGGAGTCTTTCAGGAGACTTGTGACTGCTTCTGACACGGCTCCTTGGACGTATGCGACGTCGTTGGTAATCCTGGACATGAGGATGCCTGTCGGATTTCTTGTGAAAAATGAAAGGGATTGCATCTGTATCCGTCTGTAGAGATTATTCCGCAAATCCGCTACAACCCTCTGGCCTATAAAACTCATCAGTATCGTTTGCGTATAATTGCAAACCCCTTTTATCAGGTATATGACAATAACGGCGATAGGGATCCACATGAGCATATCGGAGTTTCTCTTGAGGAATATCTCATCTAAGGCCGGCTTTACAAGAAAAGCCAGGGCGGACGTTGTAGCGCCGACAACAAGCATGCAGAACATCGCCAGGATGAACTTCGATGCATGTGGCTTCGCAAGCTGTAAAAGGCGTTTAAAAATATCCACTTGTTAATAAAATCCGAATTCTAAAAATTTAAACATCAAAGAATCAACATCTGGCTCAGTGCCTGGGGCTTATCATATCATATGCCAGGCGGGCAACCTTTTCTGCCGCACCGTGGCTTCCCAGCATGTCTTTGATTTTTGACAGTTCCGCTTTGACATTTTCCATGCGCTCCCTGCTTGCAAGAATGTCGATGACATTGGCCGCTATCTTCGCCGGGCTTGCTTCAAACTGGATTAACTCCGGCACAATTTCCTTTCCGGCAATGATGTTGACAAGACCAATATGGTCAACATCGATGACCATCTTGCCTACATAATAGGAAGGTGCAGATACCTTATAAATGATAATCATGGGTGTCTCCATCAGCGCCGTCTCCAGTGTTGCCGTCCCTGAGGCAACCATGGCTATGTCTGTGCAACCGATGACATCGTAGACTTCATTGGGGATAAGTCTCACGGCTACAGGATATTTTGTAATTATCTCTGAGACGAAGGCAATATCAAGTGTATCGGCAAGAGGCAGCACAAATTGCACAGGCTTGATCTTTTCCTCTATGATCTCCGCTGCCCCAAGCATTACAGGAAGGAGTCTAGTCACCTCCGATTGCCTGCTTCCGGGCAGAATTCCCACCGTTGTCACCCCTTCACGGAGATCGAACCTGCGAAGCGCCTCCTTGCGGGGATATTTCGTCCTGACTACATCCAGGAGGGGATGACCGACAAAGGTTGCATCAACGCCGGCTTCCTTGTAGAGGTCGGCCTCAAAGGGGAGAATCACGGCCATTTTGTCGACCATCTTTTTGATTTTTCCGATTCTTCCTCTTCGCCACGCCCATACCTGGGGGCTAATATAGTAAAAAACCTTCACACCACATTTCTTTGCTGCCCTGGCGAGAGGAAGGTTGAAATCCGGGTAATCAATTAGGATAAGAAGGTCGGGTCTGTCTTTCTTCAGGGATGACTTCAGTTGAGCCAGGACTTTCAGTATGAAACCCAGTTTGGAGACAACCTCGGTGAGCCCGACTACGGCCATCTCTGCGGCGTCTGCTGTCAGCTCTACGCCGGCCGCCTTCAAATTCCTGCCGCCGACGCCATAGAATCTTATTTCCGGATCAATTCTATGCATTGCCTGTACAAGGTTTCCACCGTGGAGGTCACCGGATGCTTCCCCCGCCACAATCATGATTTGTTTTTTGCTTGAGCTTTGTCTATCTTGTCTGTCTTTGGGGGGGGGTATTTCAGGGTGCATGGTTGATCACACTGCTTATGTGCTCTATCTCCCCTTTTTCCAGTTCGGGGAACATGGGCAGGGACAGTACCTCTGCGGCGCATGTCTCACTATTCGTCAGATTCTCCGTGCCAATATTCCAGCGGGTGAATACATCCTGTCGATGGAGAGGCACGGGGTAATATATCGCTGAGGAGACATTCTCATTTTGCAGTGCCTTCATGAAGCCATCCCTGTTTTTTGAGCGGATGGTAAACTGATGATATACATGCTTGCAAAGAGGCAGCTCACGGGGAAGGGTAATATCAGCTCTCTTGATCAGCGTTCTGTATATGTCCGCATTAATGCGTCGCTTATCATTAAATTCTTCGATCTTCTTCATTTTGACTCGGATGATAGCCGCCTGGATCTCATCAAGACGACTGTTATAACCTAGAGTCGTGTGATGGTATTTAACGGCGCTCCCATGGTTACGGAGGAGCCGCAAGTTCTTTGCCATATCCTGATTGCCGGTGATAATCATGCCCCCGTCTCCGTAGCCGGCCAGATTCTTGCTCGGAAAGAAACTAAAGCACCCGCAGTCACCCCGGGTCCCCACTTTTTGTCCTTTGTACATCGCACCGAAGGCCTGGGCGCAGTCTTCAATAACTCTGATATTATATTTCCCGGCGAGGGAGCAGATCGGATCCATATCTGCGGGATGGCCAAAGAGATGTACAGGGATGATTGCCCTGGTTTTTTTCGTAATTTTCTCTTCTATCTTGTCGGGGTCGATATTGAATGTGTCCTTGGCAATATCTGCAAAGACGGGTGTTGCAGAAAGAAGCGATATGACGTCCGCTGTGGCAATGAAGGTAAAGGGTGTCGTAATGACCTCATCTCCTGCTCCAATTCCGCAGGCCCGCAGAGACAGGAGAAGGGCATCTGTCCCGCTTGCTACGCCGATGGCATGAGATACGCCGTGATACTGCGCTACTTCTTTTTCCAGTTCCGCCACATTTGGCCCCAAGATGAACTGGCCATTGTCAAACACGCCCTGTACGGCTGCATCGATGTCCGCTTTTAGGATCTTGTACTGTCTCGTGAGATCAACCATGGGTATCATGGCAGCAACTCCTGCGATCGCCTCACCTTATCGGCAATGAGCAGAGCTAATTCTAAGGCGTCTCTTCCCTCTTTTCCTGTAACAGACGGCGGATTCCGGCTTATAACCGATTCAATAAAAGAACGGATCTCTTCCTCCAAGGGATCAAGCATCTTGACTTCCACAGGGTTGCCGCCAATCTCGATCCTACCTCCCGCACCGTTCTTCTTACTCAGGGAAACCAATTCGCGCTTCCCATAATCGACTGCGTGATACCCCTCAAAGCCGAAGAATCTAATCTTCTGCATTGTCTTTCCCGTCACCCTGCTGGCGGTGACATTGGCTACGCACCCGGAAGCGAAGGTTATCCTCGCATTGGCAATATCCACCTTATCCGACAGGATCGATACCCCGACAGCTTCCACATTCTCTATGGATGACTTGACAAAGTGCAGGATTATATCGAGATCATGGATCATGAGATCAAGAATCACATCAACATCCGTGCCGCGCTCAAAGAATGGGTGAAGGCGGTGAGTCTCAATAAAAAGCGGTCTCCCCATGACCGTCCCCAGCGCGACGATTGCCGGATTAAACCTTTCAAGCAATCCTATTTGAAATATCAATCCTTTTGCCTCGGCAATGGCTATGAGTTCGTCAGCCTCCTCGACAGTCGTTGTAATGGGTTTTTCCAGCAGCACATCAATGCCTGCATCCAAAAAGTCTTTTGCAATCCGGTAATGGGATATGGTTGGAACGGCAATGCTGACTGCATCTATTGAGCCTATCAGCTCCCGGTGATCGGACATAGCAACGCAGTCGTACATTTCTGCTGCCTCCCGGGCACGCTCCTCTTTGATGTCCACCACGCCGACAATTCGGCAATTGGACAACTCGCTGTATTTTTGCAGGTGGTAGCTGCCTAAATGACCGATACCCACCACACCGATTCTGATCTCTTTCATATGGCAGCCTAGATAATAAATTCTAATGCCTCATCCCTAGATGGGGACATGCATCTATCATTTCGAACTTAGCAGGGAACCTGCCAAAACCATAAGGATTTAGAGCTATCTTGAGATCCCGCGAGCCGATCTGGTTTCGATGAACTCAACGAACTTCCTTACTTCCGGAATATAATCAACCTCGGCTTTGACCTTGGCAATCGCCGCGGAGAGAAGCAGGGATGATCTAAATACGATTCTATAGGCTTTCTTCAGCGCCTGTATAGTTTCCTCTTTGAACCCTCGGCGCTTCAGTCCTATCATATTGAGACCATACAGCTTTGCATAGTTACCGGAGGCCATGACGAAAGGGGGAACGTCCTTGGCAACGGCGGAAGCGCCGCCGATGATACAGTGCGCTCCGATACGCGTGAACTGATGGATGCCTGTCAAACCGCCGATGATAGCGTAATCTTCTATATGTATATGGCCCGCCAAATTGGCAGCATTGGCCATAACGATATTATTTCCCAGTTTACAATTGTGTGCCACGTGGCAATAAGCCATCAGGAGGTTATTATTTCCTATTATGGTTACGCCGATATCGGCAGACGTAGCCCGGTTGACGGTCACATATTCTCTGATGGTATTGTTGTTCCCGATAATAACCCGAGTCTTTTCCCCTTTGAATTTCAGGTCCTGAGGCGCTGCGCCGATTGAACTAAATTGAAAGATGCGGCACCCCTCTCCAATGTCGGTATGGGCTTCCACTACTACATGAGGTCCGATGACGGTGTTCTTCCCGATATGCACATCGGGCCCAATGACCGTATAAGGACCGATCTCGACTCCCTCCGCGATATTGGCTTCCGTGGATAAAACTGCCGTAGGGTGAATATTCATAGTTAATCCTTGATTTCCCAAATACTGATCTTCACATTCGCAACAATTCAAAAAAATATTTATGAAATTTGGATTCTGAAATCATCCAGCAATCAGGACTTGGTGCTGCTGGTTTCAATTTTTATGTCCTTTTCCAGTTTTTCCAGTCTTTCCAATATGGAAGCTACGTTCTTGCGCATTTCCGGAAGTTGTGAAACACATGCCTCTACTCGCAGCCATTGCCTGTGAGGCAAATGCGGTGAACCGGACACAACCTGCCCTGAGGGGACGTCGTCATGAACACCCGACTGGGCTCCAACCATGACATGATCACCTATGTCGATGTGGCCAACGAGACCTGCCTGTCCTCCAAGAATGACACCCTTTCCAAGCCTTGTGCTTCCTGAAATGCCGACCTGGGATACAATCACGGAGTATTCGCCAATGACCACATTGTGTGCCACTTGCACCAGATTATCGATTTTTACGCCCTTCTGTATCCAGGTCTTATCAATGGTGCCTCTGTCTATGGTAGTGTTGGCTCCCACTTCAACGTCGTCATCTATTTGCACAAAGCCTACCTGAGGGATCTTTATGTTTTCCTGTGCCGGCCTGGCAAAACCGAAGCCGTCGCCGCCGATAATGACACCGGCATGCAGGATGACCCTCTTTCCGATAATGCACCTTCTCATTACAACTACATTGGGATATAGAATAGAGTCTTCGCCGATGACCACACGACGCCCGATGTAGACGCCCGGATAAATGATAACGCCCCTCTCAACTCTTGCTTCCCGTCCGATATAGACACCGGGAAAGATAGTTGCGCCTTTGGAGACGATTGCGCCTTCCTCGATGAAGCTTTCCGCACTAATCTTGGGTGTATCATGGTCTTCCGGATAAAAAAGACCGAGAACCCGGCCAAGGGCTATATAGGGATCATCAACAACGATCATGTTTCTGTCGTCCCTCTCGATTTGTGGCGATACCAGGATGGCAGAGGCTTTCGTCGTCTCGATGGACTTTATATATTTCGGGTTTGCAATGAAGGTTAGATCGCCCTTTCCGGCCTGATCGATTCCCCTGATATCTTCAATTACTACCTCAGGGTCTCCTTTGATCTTGGCGCCTAGAAAAGATGCAATTTCGCCCAGTGTCTTCTTCAATTTGATATCTCTATTTCTTATTTTTTCGACTTGAAGGTCTTGTTGAATTCTTCAATAACCTTCTGGGTCAAATTATTTTCTTTCGCAAAGTATGCAACGGGAGAGGTTCCGACATCGAGGATCAGCGTATATTTTTCCTTATCACCAATGGCGCGTATAACCTTCAAAATATCGGGAACCAACTTCTTGGAAAGCTCCTGGTCTCTCGACTGAAGCTCTTCATTGGCATCCTTGACCATTAACTGGTAATCCCTGAATTTTTTCTGGTACGCCGCCTCTTTTTCCTTCATGGCGCTTTCTGTCAGGACTGATCGCTGCTTGTCCAGATCCTCTTTCAGCTTCCTCATTTCAGTCTCTTTTTGCTGTATCATGGCCTTGTCTTTTTCGTAGAGCTTGCCGAAATCTTCGGCAGCCTTTTTGCCAGCATCTGATTTGAGCATGATCTCTCGCATGTCGATAATGCCTATTTTTTCAGCGGCAATTGCGTATGTGCCACATAGGCATAGTGACAGGATCATAAGTACCATTGAAATCAGCAGACTACTTTTTTTCATAACCTCTTCCCCCTATTAATTAGAATGAGTCGGCATGTCTACATAAACATACCTATTGTGAATTCAAATCTATTGGAAGCTTCATTTTCCTTTTGGTCAAGAACATAACCCCATTCGAGCCTCAGAGGACCAATAGGCGAATACCACCGTACGCCCGCTCCGACCGTTCTTCTCATGTCATCGAGATGCCAACCGCTGTCCCATGCATTGCCCGTATCGAAGAATACAACCCCCTTCATCCCGGCGTTCTTAATCAGGGGAAAGACGTATTCAAAGTTGAAACATAGCATTGTGAAGCCGCCGATAGGGTCATTTGTCACGGGGTCTCTTGGGCCCACGTCACGAAGACCCCGGAGAGAATCTATCCCCCCCAGATAGTAGCGCTCATATATAGGAACGTCCGTCTCCGCGGTACGCTGTATGAAACCACCTCGCGCGCGCACACTGAATACAGTGTCCAGGGGCAGAGGATGGTACCATGAAGTCCTCGCCCCATATCTGATATAGTCTACGCTGCCCTGGAGAGGTCCGCCCGCATAATCAATGCTAGCGATGTTTCTGTAGCCATTCGTTGGAAACATCCAGTCATCAGTCGTATCCTTTGTGAGACCGAAGGAGATCACGCTCTCCGTTGTTTTTCCTGCTTGTTGCTTGATCAGATTCGCTGCGGTGTCCAAGATATCCCCCACGTCATTCGTAAAAAGCCTGTATCCCACAGAACCGGAAACGTATGGCCAGAGAGGATAGGCAAAGGTCGTTCCGAAACCCCTGGTATTCAAAGTGTAGCTGTCATATTGCCGCTGTGCGCTCCATACGTCAAATTTACTCCACAGAGGCATATCAAAGAGCGCTGGCTCTATGAACGAGAGCTCATACATCGATGATATTGCCCCGATGCTTGCCTTGAGGCTCAAGGTCTGTCCTCTGCCGAAGAGATTCTGTTGGGATATCTGGGCGGTGCCCACGGCATGGTCCATGGCTGAATATCCCGCGCCGATACTGAACATGCCCGTCGGTTTTTCCTTGACGTTGATATTAACATCCGTCAACTTTTCGTCAGGGCCCTTTTCCGTCTGAAAATTTACCTCTTCAAAGTATCGCAGGCGATTGAGAGCCATGTAGCTACTCTTGAGCTTACTGCTGCTATAAAGGTCCCCTTCGCTAAAAGCGAGCTGCCTCCTGATCACTTTATCCCGGGTTTTTGTATTGCCTGTGATAGTTATTCTGTTGAAGTAGACCTCGTGACCCTTCTTAATATTAAAAGTTACATCCACCGTCTGTGTCTTTTCCTGAGGAACAGTGCGGGGAGCAATGTCTGCATATGCGTAACCGTCATCATTACAAGCTTGGGTGATGTACTCCATATCTTTCATGATCGCTTCCCTGTCGTAGAACTCTTTCTTGCTGATATTGAGCTTATTCAGCAGTTCAGAGCGGGAGACCGTTAATGTATCGCCTGTAATATCTACCTTGCCTACTTTGAATTGCTTTCCCTCTACGATCGGTATCTTTACATATATCCCCTTTTTGTCGTGGGTAATTTCAGGTTCACCGACCTGAGCATTGATGAAGCCGTGATTCAGGTAAAATGCGTTCAGTTTATCCGTATCCTGTTTCAATTGGTCTTTCTTCAGGATGCCCGAGTCGGTTAGAAAATGGAACATGCCCCATTCCGTGAGGCTCATCAGATTCTTTAGCTCTTTGCTCGTGAATGCCCGGTTTCCCTCAAAAGAGATGGTCTTGACATACAGCCGCTCATCTTCGGTTATATTGAAGGTTACACTGATATTCTTATCGCCTTCTTTATCAATGGCATACTTGATCTGTGCATTGTAGTATCCCTTGTTGTCGTAGAGGGCTTTGATTTTTTCTGTACTGGCCACAATTTTCTCTGGGTTGAGGACCTGCTGGACTTTAAATGTCAGGACTCCTTCAATCTCACTTTTCTCGATGGCTTTATTGCCCTTTATTCTTATCTCTGAGATCAGGGCTTTTTCTTTCAAAATAAATGATATGATCTTTCCCTCAGGACTGCTTGTGACATCTGCGGCGACGTCATCGAAATACCCCATCTTGTAAATAGCTTTGATGTCAGAGGTGAGCTCCGCCTCCGAAAATAGATTTCCCCTGGCACTTTTTATGACCTGGGTAAGCGCGCTGCTTTCAATCTTCTTGTTACCCTTAAACTCAATCTTTGCTATTCTCATATCCGCGGCTATCTTGAGGAGTATATTTGTACGTAATTGGGCAGAGATGGAGCCGATAGCCGCCATGCCTTTGCCATGCGCAAAGACTGCAGGCAGCGCTTTTCCTTCTTTCACATCAATGACCCTGGCGTCTACGCTGATTTGCTCTCCGAATGCGGAAAGACTGCCTATGATTACGTAATTGGCGCCCGATTCCTTCCCCACATTGAGGGCAAGCTTTTCATCAATCCGTTTGCCTTCCACAGCTTTGGCCAGTGAAACTCCTTCAATCATCTGGATGCTTTTTGACTTGGCAAATTCCGTGGAGAGCCCTTTGTAGATGGCCTCCCGAAGATTTGCTGCATTTGCTTGGGCGTGAACTTCAAAGGGGAGTATAGCAATTTTCTTTAAGTCTTCTGCAAAAGCATCTTGATGACGTACCAGCAGGAGAGAAGCCAGCATAAATATGATCTTTATGAGAATCCTGTTATTATTCATAGTTATAAATTTTTCCGTCTCTTAAGCCAATGTTCTTTGACATTTTGTCAGCCAGCATTCTGTTGTGGGTAACGACGACGAGGGTGATCCCTTTTGTCCTATTGAGGTCCAAGAGGATATCTTCAATCTTCTTGCCAGTTTCGCTGTCAAGATTTCCCGTAGGCTCATCAGCCAGAATGATTTCCGGTTCCATGATGAGCGCCCGCGCCACGGCAACCCTCTGCTGCTCGCCTCCGGAAAGCTCGCCGGGTTTGTGGGTTAATCTGTCGCCGAGTCCCACTTCATGCAATATGGCTGCGGCCCGCTCTCTCGCTTTTCGATATGCTAGACCGTGAATCAGAGCCGGCATCATAGTGTTTTCCACACTGTTAAACTCGGGCAGTAGGTTATGGAATTGGAAAACAAAACCAATCGTTTTGTTTCTGAACTCGGCTAGTTTCTTCTTGTCCCACTGGAAGACGTCGATGTCATCGAAAAGCACGGTGCCCGATGTGGGATGATCCACCGTTCCCAGAATATGAATAAGGGTGCTCTTTCCCGCACCGGAAACACCCAATATGGCAAGAGACTCACCTCGGGTTATGGCGAAGTCCAAGTCTTTCAAAACTTCAATCCTGTTGCCATCCTTGATAAAGGTTTTACTTAAATTCTTTAGCTGTATCATCAAATAAAATACTAATAAATTCTAAAGTCTACATCCATATCGGATAATCTGTAATTCCGTATTCTCCGTCATTTGGGCTTAGGTCCCCGAGTCTGATCTCCAATGATCAATCATATCTAAGGGCTTCCGCCGGGTCCAGTTTAGAAGCCCTCCGGGAGGGATAAATTGTCGACAGGAAACATATCAGCATGGTCCCTATGATTATGATTACTACATCACTATAATTGACTTGGGAAGGTAACTGGCTTAGGTAATATACATCTCCGGGAAGTATTTTGAAACCGAAAAGATTCTCGATGGATACAGATAGCTTCTCAAGGTTTAAGGCGACTGCAAGCCCTCCGATACAGCCCATAATGGTGCCGATGGCGCCGATTATCACTCCTTGGTAAACGAATATCTTCATGATGCTTGCTGAAGTGGCTCCCATGGATTTTAAGATGGCGATATCCTTGTTCTTTTCCATGACTATCATAATGAGCGTGCATATTATGTTAAACGCTGCAACCAGAACAATGAGGCTCAGGATGATGAACATCACCCGCTTCTCCAGTTTCAGGGCGGAAAATAGGTTCTTATTCATTTCCATCCAGTTCCTTGCCCAGAAGGGAAACCCCAGTTTTCTCTCTATGGATTTTGCGATGATATTAGCCCTGTAGATATCGTTAACCTTTATTTCAATGCCCGTCACCTGTTCTCCCATATTTAGGAAATCCTGACAGTCTCTCAAGGAAACGTATGCGAGGGTTGAATCATATTCATAGAATCCGGAATCGAAGATACCCACAACTATAAATTTTTTCATTTTGGGAACCATTCCCATAGGCGTGGAAATACCCATGGGAGAGATTATATTCACGGGGTCGAAGAGTAGAAGCCCCATATTTTTTGCCAGTTCTTTGCCTATGACGATGCCTGGGAGCATAGATTTATCCTTGCCGAGTTCCACCGTACTGCGCTCTTTTTCAGAAAGATACGCGATGTTTCCTTCATGCATCTTCCCCAGATTAATGACTTTGAAGGCGGTATCTACCGACATCCCCCGCAGGATTACGCCGCTGGTACGACCCTCATTTTTCAGCATGGCCTGACTGAATATGAATGGCGTGGAGGCGACGACACCTTCGACTTTTTCAACCTCGTTCATAACCTTCTGGTAGTCTTTCATCGCCCCTGTGTACTGCATGAGAACGACATGAGAATTTATTCCCAATATCTTATTCCTGAGATCAGTTTCGAAACCGTTCATTACAGCAAGGACAATGATGAGTGCGGCAACACCTAAGAATATCCCGGCAATGGATATGAATGTGATAATGGAGACAAATATCTGCTTTCGCTTGGCCCGGAGGTATCGAAGACTGATAAAGAATTCAAAGGACATGTGTAATCTTATTCTTCCTTGCTTCTCAAAAGAGGGAACAGGATAACGTCCCTTATGGAGGCAGAGTTCGTGAGGAGCATCACCAGTCTGTCGATGCCAATTCCTTCTCCCGCGGTGGGCGGCATCCCGTATTCTAATGTTCGAATATAATCTTCATCCATCTCGTGTGCCTCATCATCTCCCGCTTCCCTGGCCCTAAGCTGCATCACAAATCTTTCCCGTTGGTCAACAGGGTCGTTAATCTCGGAAAAGGCATTGGCGATTTCCTTCCCAAAAATATAAAGCTCGAATCTGTCTGTCACCACTGGATTATCGGAATTTTTTCTGGCAAGGGGAGAAACCTCGACCGGATAGTGGGTTACAAAAGTGGGCTGAATCAGCTTGTCCTCAACCTGATCTTCAAATATAGCCATCATGGCTACTCCCGGTGCGTCACTGTCCTTGATGTTCAGGCCCAGGTCTCTCGCACAGGCAATAATCCTGGCATTATCGGAGAGTGCATCGGCGGCTATCTCGCCATATTGTATAATCGCATCTCTGACGGAGATCCGCGGCCACGGGGCGGTAAAGTCAATCTCAGCTCCCTGATACTGAAACTTAGGGGAGCCAAAGAGTTCGCCGGCGACGAAGATAAACATCTCTTCGGTCAGCGCCATCAGATCCTCGTACGTGGCGTAAGCTTGATAAAATTCCATCATAGTAAATTCAGGGTTATGAAAAGTGGAAATACCTTCATTCCTGAAGTTCTTGTTTATTTCGTAGACCCGTTCGAAACCGCCTGTGACCAGCCGCTTCAGATACAATTCAGGGGCGATTCTCAGAAAAAAATCCATACCCAGCGCATTGTGATGTGTCTTAAAGGGGCGTGCCATGGCGCCGCCCGCCTTGGGCTGCATCATGGGGGTTTCCACTTCAAGGAAATCCCTTTCCTCCATAAAGCAGCGTATCAAATGTATGATGCGGCTCCTTTTGGCAAAGACCTCTTTAGTATCGGGATTAACAATGAGGTCGAGGTGACGCTGGCGGTATTTTGTCTCTATGTCTGTAAGGCCATGCCATTTCTCCGGCAGGGGCCGTATAGCCTTTGAAAGGAGCCTCAGTTCATCGCAATCAACCGTCAGCTCGTTCGTCCTGGTTCTGAATATCTTCCCAGCAGCAAAGATTATATCTCCCACGTCGAATCTCTTGAAAAGTGCATATGCCTTTTCTCCGACCTTATCCTTTCTGATAAAGATCTGGAGCTTCCCCGTTCTGTCCTGAATGCTTGCGAAAGATCCTTTTCCAAAGTCTCGAATTGCCATTAATCTGCCCGCCACGACGAATCTATCGGCGATCATGCCAAGAGCGTCATTGTCCATCTGGGCAAAACGGGTGATGATGGATGCGGTTGTGTCCTTGACCCGGGCGTCATTGGGATAAAGTTCAATGCCCTCAGCCTTAAGGGATTCTATCTTTTCCCTTTTCTTCCTTAAGAGTTCACTGTCTTCCATAGATAGCTTATCCGATTCATATAAGTGGAATTTGACTATATTTTTTTTGGAGATTAGTCAAGCATGATTTGAGATTTGCGGCTTCTGTGAGGTCATCAAGAAAAGTTGCAAAAAGTGATGTTGGGCGGCGGCAGGTCTCACTGGGTTTGCAATTTGAACCGGGCTCAAGGTAATAAGAACAGTGAAGACCTTACGAGAAGTTGCCTTATGGAGGCGTTAAAACAACGCTGCTTATTTTTCAGGCGGGACATTCTCAGCCATGACCGATGATTTTTCCAAGCTTGATGGCGCAGAATTCGCCACACATAGTACAGCCCTCTTCTTTTGCGCTCTTACTGGTTTCCAGAAGCTTTTCAGTTTTCTTCGGATCAATGGAGGCCTTCACCTGGCCTTGCCAGTCGAACTCCTTCCTGCATCGCGCCATCATATTATCCTTCTCGATGGCGCCGGGGACTTCCTTTGCTATGTCTGCGATATGGGCGGCGATCTTTGAGGCTACGACTCCTTCCCTGACATCTTCCAGTGTCGGCAGACGCAGGTGTTCTGAGGGAGTGACGTAGCAGAGGAAGTCTGCACCCAACGATCCTGCAATCGCACCGCCAATTGCCGAAGTAATGTGGTCATAACCAGGGGCTATGTCCGTCGGCAGTGGGCCCAGAACATAAAAAGGCGCGCCGTCGCACAGACTTTTCTGTAACTGTATGTTAGCCTGGATTTCATTGATGGGTACATGACCGGGGCCTTCGATCATGACCTGGACTCCTTCCCCTCTTGCTCTTTTTGCGAGTTCGCCCAGGAGAATGAGCTCCTGCACCTGTCCCCGGTCGGTTGCATCGGCAATACAGCCCGGCCGAAGACCGTCGCCGAGGCTCAGAACCATGTCATAACGCTTCGCTATTCTCAACAGTCTGTCATAGCTTTCATAGAGGGGGTTTTCTCTGTCATTAAATGACATCCAGTTCCTGATGATGGAACCGCCGCGGCTGACAATACCTAAGATGCGACCTTCTTCTTCGATACAAGCTACACTTCTCCTCGTCACGCCGCAGTGAACGGTGATGAAATCTACGCCGTCCTCCCCATTTTCTTCGATAACCCGAAACATGTCTTCAGCGGTCATCTCCAGGATAGCCTTCTTTGTTCCCAGCATCTCAGCGGCAGCCTGATATATGGGAACCGTCCCTACGGGAACGGTTGATGCCTTGATGATTCTCTTCCTGATCTTCCTGACATCCCCTCCTGTGGAGAGGTCCATGATCGTATCCGCCCCTGCGGCGACTGAAACTCTTACTTTTTTCAGTTCCATGTCCAGATCGACGCGATCCTTTGATGTACCTATATTGGCATTGATCTTTGTTCTGAGACCCTTGCCTATGGCAAGAGGCGCTATTGCGGTGTGCTTTTTATTGCGGATCACCACGATTGTGCCCTTCTCGACACCATTACGGATAAATTCAGGGGATACCCCTTCTTCCTTGGCACATAACTTCATTTCCTGAGATATGAAGCCATTGAGTGCCTTCTTCAATTGAGTCATTTCAAAACCGCTCCTGTCATTAGAACTATATAAACAATACGGGGCATACCCCCTTTAAGGATATGCCCCCATAAGAAATATTACGCAGATTCTATTTCCTCCGCTGGAATTATCCAGATCAGGTTCTAAGGGTATATTCTCAGCCCGGTCGGCACCCCTGCATAGTTGGTTTATCGTGATTTGTAATGCATTTTTTTTATGAAATCAAGCACAAATTGAAGCTCTCTGCAGTAAACTGCGGAGAATCTTCGTCCTTAATAACAGTGTTTCCCATTCGCTCGCTACCGGATTCGATGTTTGTCCAATTTTAGATTGCTAAGATCTGTAATGTTTTGTATGATCCCGAAACTCACCGGATGCAGGAAGGGGGGACAAGAATGGTTAATAAGGCAATATTAATTGGCAGGCTGGGTGCGGATCCAGAAGTAAGATACACGCCTGATGGGACCATGGTGGTCAATTTTCGCTTGGCAACTGATCTTCAATGGAAGGATAAGGCCGGAGAAAAGATTCAGAGAACGGAATGGCACAGGATAGTGGCATATGGCAAATTGGCCGAAATCTGCAGCAATTATCTTTCCAAGGGGAAATTGATATTCGTTGAAGGGAGAATTCAGACACGTTCCTGGGAAGACAAAGACGGCGCAAAGCGATCCACGACAGAGATTGTTGCATCAAATATGCAAATGCTGGATTCGAAGGGACAAGTACGCAGCCAGGATGCGCCTGCTGATGATCATGGTCGTGCGCCAGGAGGGCCAGAATCGGCGCCGGACGATGATGTTCCCTTCTAGCCTGCGTGCGCCTTATTTTTTTTCATCGACCTTCTTACGGTCTGGCGTCGTGTCGTCCTCATCCGATCCATGGATTGATTTCTTGAAGTTCTTGATGCCCTTGCCAATGGCGCTGCCAATTTCCGGAATCTTGCCGGCGCCAAAGATGATGAGAATAATCACCAGAATTACAATTAACTCAGGCACTCCTAGTCCAAACATGGTTCGGTGACCTCTTTTCTAATATTAATAACAAGTTTATAGCACCAAGATGCCTTTGTCAAACCTATAAGTTCACGGCAGCTTCAGATGAACAACCTGGCCTGGTTCGCCCAGGTTTCCCATAGATTTTCCTTGAAATGTGATGTCGATACCTCCGGCGTTGCCAACATCAATAATAAAACGAGACGCGTCCCTCTCTATTTTTTCACCTGGTTGCAGCAATATCTCATATGGTGGGTCATCATCTGCTGTGATCCTTAACCATGTCAGCTCTCTGGCTTCCACACTTATCTTATATGTGTCATCTGTGTTCACTTGGCTTCTATCAATCTTCTCAGATGCTGCTGTAGCCTGCTTCATCTTCTGCTTCTCTTGAGCTTCGGAGACGGCCGGTTGTGTCTGCGCGAGGGGGATTGATTGGGCATTGCCTTCTTGGGTCCCTGGAGCCATATTTGCCTGATCCGTAGCTTCACTCTTGGGAGTTTTTTCAATAGCGTCGGTAGTCTTTAAACTGATTGACTTATGCTCCGGTTCGGAGACTTGGTTTTTTACGACGTCAATTAACGTTTCATACGTGGATAGCGAGAAAGTGACAAGACCAACGGTAATAATAACTAATGATCCCCACAAGAGAACCTTGTAGAACAGCCGGGTGGATTTGGGGATCTCTTTAATTTTTGCGTTCCGGTAAGTCGGATTGAGCGTTTCTAGGTATTGCTCATAGCGAGCGATGATTACATCGCTGTCGATGTCTAGGGTCTTTGCGTATTTCTTGATGAAGGACTTCGTAAAAACTGGCGCTGGAAGCAGGTGAAAGTCGCCATTTTCTATGGCCGCGAGATTGGCTGCGCTGATCCGGGTGCGTTCGAATATAGCCCTCAATGTAAGGCCCTTTGATTCCCTGATAGATTTTAGATCGTATTCTGCAATACCCAAGTCCTGGTGGGGTTTTGCCGATTGCTGTGTGGTTTTTGAGTTATTAACCATGATTAATATTCCGGTTCGCTGCTAAGTCAGTAATGGTAGCGACTTTTCAAGCCTGATATTTAGCAAATCATATCAAGTAGGTAATTACCAGCAATTTCTGAGCCACGCAACAGAAAGATGCAACTTTCATAAATTGTGAGAGCTTGGTATATGTCAGTATGTCCTTGCAGTCAAGACGGGAGAATATCCTTCTTATGCTTATACCGGCAGGTGCCTGAAGTGGACTAAAATCTGACGCCCAAACATGAAAGCAGAGACAAGTGTGAATATTCAAGACACAATTTACCGAAACGGGAAGACCCGGAATTCTGATATTCAAATTATAATGAATCCGCGTGAATTAAAGATATCCCCTGATAGGAGAATTTAGCTTATGGATGATCGCACTGAGTTTGTAATAGCTGTAGCAAGAGAAGCGGGTATATTTTTGAAACAAAGGCTGCATGAGAAACACGTAATAAGTTATAAAGGGGAAATAGATATTGTCACAGAGGAAGATCGGCTTTCTGAAGGGATAATTACTTCCAGAATTCACGAGCGTTACCCCGATCACGACATACTTGCAGAAGAATCGACGGGAATGGCTCGACGTTCGAGGTGTCGATGGATAATTGATCCCTTAGATGGGACGACGAATTATGCTCACGGTTATCCGGTTTTCTGTGTATCCATTGCCTTTGAAAAAGATAGTGAAATCCATCTGGGCGTAATCTACAACCCTATGTTGGATGAAATGTTTGTGGCGGAAAAAGGCAAAGGGGCTTTCTTAAATGGCAACAAGATAACAGTATCAAATACGACGGATATTTCCAAGGGTCTTCTGGCTACCGGTTTTCCCTACGACATACGGTCTGACAGAAACAATAATATCAATTACTTTAACGGGATGGCGAAAAGCGCCCAGGCTATTCGCAGGGCGGGGTCCGCGGCTCTTGACATGGCCTATATTGCGGCTGGCCGTTTTGACGGCTTTTGGGAACTAAAACTAATGCCGTGGGATACGGCTGCCGGGTGGCTTATGATCCGTCAATCGGGAGGTATCGTAACGGATCTCTTCGGCGGCGCATTCCACCTTGAATCTCCGCATGTTTTAGCCACAAATGGAAAGATACACCACGGCGTGATTGATATATTTAATAGAATTGACCGGGAAAGCATGCCGTAACTGGGTCCTCTTGTATCTTGCTTGTCTCGAATGCAATTATCCGAACGACCCCGTGCCTGTCAAAATCTGCAGGAGCAATCCCTAACCTGTGGTGAATAACATAACCGCTATTTATTAATACTGTGATAAGGATAAATAGTAATTATATCATTTATGCAAACCTTATAACGAACAGGATTCTGTAAAGTGATTCTTATCCATCCACCAGTTGTAAAACCCTGCGAACCGCCAGCAGGACTGGCGAAACTGGCAGGCGTCATGTATGACCACGGCATTCTCTGTAAAGTTATTGATGCCAATTTGGAAGGTCTCTCAAGCCTGCTTCTGGAAGGGGGAAGCGCGGAACATAAGCGCACAAGGCATATCGATGATAGCGACAGCACAATTCCGGAAAATTTATTGAACACTTGGACAAGCCGTTCATTCCGTCATCTGGGAAGCAACATTGCTGCTTTAACCTCTTGGGAGGGCTATAAGAATATTGATAGCTATAAGCGTGCGGTAATTGACCTCAACCGGGTTCTCGAGGTAACGGTGTCTCACGGCGATGCGCATCTGAGTCTATCCAATTACCTCGATCGGAATCTTTCGCCGGTCAGAAGCGCAGACTTGATAAGAGCTTCTGAGTCACCGGAACAAAATCCGTTCTATCCATATTTCAAGAATCGTCTTCTGGCGGCGCTTGAACAGGAAAACACCGCCACTGTGGGTTTTTCATTGAACTATCTGAGCCAGGCATTGTGCACCTTTGCCATGATCGGCTTCTTAAAACGCCGATGCCCCGGTATCAGAGTGGTCTTGGGCGGCGGGCTGGTCACATCGTGGGTACGGCGGCCCGGATGGTCGAATCCATTCGGCGGCCTCGTTGATGACATGGTGGCAGGACCGGGAGAGGCCGCTCTTCTTTCAATTCACGGTGCTGCCTGTCAGCAGTGTCATCATACTCCTGACTATGCCGTTTCACTCATGAAGGGATATCTGTCTCCGGGCTTCATCTTGCCGTACAGTGCATCGAGTGGTTGCTACTGGAACAAGTGTTCGTTTTGTCCCGAGAAGGCAGAGGGGAATCCCCATGAACCGGTGCCTGTAGAGAAGGTAATCGCGGATATCCATAGCCTTGCTCGGAGAACGAAACCCGCCCTTGTTCATTTCCTGGATAATGCAGTTACTCCGGCACTTCTGAATACTATAGCGGAATCGTCTTTCAGCTTACCGTGGTATGCATTCGCCAAAGTTTCCTCGCACCTGACTGATCTCAACTTCTGCCGGGCTCTAAAACGATCAGGTTGTGTCATGCTGCAGCTTGGGCTGGAATCCGGTGATCAGGATGTCTTAGACAGCATGCAAAAAGGATTTGATCTGAGAACGGCGTCCGCCGTTCTCGCGACCCTGGAAAAAGCCGGCATTGCGACCTACGTTTACCTGATTTTCGGAACTCCCGCGGAATCAGTCAGTGAGGCGCGCAAGACCCTTGATTTTGCAGCACAGCACAGCGGGCAAATAGATTTTCTGAACCTTGCAATCTTCAACCTCCCGGCTTATAGCCCGGAGGCGCAGGAACTCGACTTGAGTGATTTTTATGAAGGAGACCTGTCACTTTACAGGGATTTTCTGCATCCCCGCGGGTGGAAAAGGAGTCTTGTGAGGCAATTTCTCGACAGGGAATTCAGAAGGCATCCTGCCATTGCCCCGATATTGAGGAAAGCCCCACCTATATTTACCTCCAATCATGCCCCTTTTTTCATGATGTGAACACACTAAATGTTTGTTTTGTGACCGTCGTCCTTTTTGCGGCTAGACGTAACTTTTATATTGATTTATCTTTAGCTTTTCATTAAGATTACGGGCAATTAGTTGGAATAAAAGCATAAAAACGGCGACATCATCATTGATGAAGCCTAAGACAGAAATGGAAAATGAATATCTCATTATTCATTTTCCACAAGAAGGAAAAAGCATGGAAAAAATTTCAATTGTTAGGAGACGAAAAGACGGGGCTTTCAAGCTTGCGGGAGAGCGACACTCTGGAATTGATTCACATTCGCTTCATGGGCAGGAATTGATCGAGATTCCAGCCAGCGTGTTGAGTCAAACTCTCAAGTACATGAGGAAGCAATCGCGCACTCTGGAGGTACCTGTTGCGAATATTAATGACGCGATTTCGATTAATTTGACACCGGAACAGTATGACCTCGTCAAGTCAAACCGCTATGTGAAATATTTCCTGGATGGCGACAAAACGGGCGTATCTTTAGATATACAAAGGCATAAAGAAGGGCAGATTATTTTCAATTTCCAATTCAAGAAAGTAGATACTGTAAGAATGCTCAAGGCAAAACATGTTTGTCAAATGCTGCAGATCAGCAACAGCCTGCTCATGAACCTAGTCAAGTCAAAAAAGATTAGAAGCTATAAGGTTGGCAGGCTGAGGCGCTTCTTGTTGCAGGATGTCCTTGATTATCTCTCAAGAAGTGAAGAGGTTTCTGGAAGTTCCAAGTCATGAAGCTTTCGCAGATTAGTGTCTCAGGCATCGAGGAGGTATTGAACATATGTATTACGATTATTGGGGCCTGCAAAAACCACCTTTTGATAATGTCCCTGATCCGGCGATGTACTCAGATTCTCATTCTTCAATGGAGAATGCAATTGCTGAGACCCTATTTGCCATAGACGAGGGGAATGAATGCATCGCAGTAATTGTGGGCGATGTCGGTCTCGGGAAAACGTTGTCCCTGCGGATAATCATCGATTCTCTCGATCTTGACAAATACAAGATCGCACTGGTCGCAAATCCCGATATGTCCTTCATTGAACTCTTGAGGGAAATCATTGGTCAACTTTCCGGTACCAAGTGTGAAGAAAAAAGAAAAGTTGATCTCCTGGAAAAATTCAACAAGATTCTGTTCAACACTATGGATTCAGGGAAAAAGGCCTTGATATTTATCGATGAGGCGAATGCCATTTCGCCCACGAATCTGGAAAGCCTGAGATTACTGACGAATATGCAAGAGGATCAGAGGAATTTATTTACCATAGTGCTTGCAGGACAGCTGGAATTGGCCAGAAGACTGGAACATCCCAAACGTGCCAACCTCCTGCAACGAATAGGGACATTGAGTAGGATAGATAAAATAGAATCAGCGGATATCTTAAAGGGCTACGTTGAAACCCGGCTTAAGCTTGCAGGGGGAGCGAAGCAGATCTTTGCTGATGATGCATATGGTTTTTTGTGGGAGTATTCTGAGCATGGCGTACCTCGTCTGATAAACAAAATGTGCAAATTATCGCTAAAGGCGGGGGAGACGAATGCGTTTACAGAGATTTCAGGGGAGGTCGTTCGTCAGATTGGAGAGCGCTTCCGGCACTTGACGGGACCAGCTATCCCGAAGAGAAAGCCGAGAAAGCGACCAGAAAGCAAGGACCTCAAAGAAGGAATAGAGATAGAACCTGCGCAGATTTCCAACGATGCTGAGGCGCTTTCCGCGGAAGGTTTTGAGGAGCGACGCCACTCCAAGGATATCGATAAAACGCAAGAAGAGGGATTCGTCACGGAAAAGGAGAAGCCGGAGGATATTTCTGCGCCTTCTCCTGAAGCAGATGTGATCGTAAAAGACATTTCCGCAGAAGTGGAGGTAGGCGGTTTAAAAATTGCGGTGGATATACCCCACCACATTGTCAAGCAGGCTCAATCGTCCACTCATGAGCATCGGATGAGGATAGCGGGAACTATTGCTGCCCAGATCATGAAAAAGCACGAAGAGCTGACATCTATACCATCAATTGATCCTATTTCGCTTTGGAGCTACATACGGGATTTTGTCGCGAGCAGACTGAAATGAGAGCGTAGGATGAATCTTGCCGATTTACCTATTTAGGATTTTACTGTAAGTTCATCGAGAAGGTGTTGAGCCCTTGTATTTTGAGGATTTATGGAGAGGACAAAGTGGAGCCGCCTGATTAGGTCCTCTTTCTTTCTAATATCAGGTTTTGAACGGTATTTTTCATACTGGTTCTGAACGAGATTAATGTTGGCTTCTTCTTGGTAAGGGTTTAACGCGAGGGATTTCTGGTAAGCCTTGATTGCATCCTCAGACTGGCCCGATATTTCGAAAATAGACCCTAAATTATTCCATGCTTCAGGGTTCTTTTCATCAATCGCCAGCACATTCTTAAAAAATCCGATACCCTTAGTGTAGTCGCCTAACTGGACATACAACGTTCCCAGGTTGAAGAGGGCTTTTACATGAGAGGGATCTCTTTCTAGGACACCTTGATATTCCTGTATTGCTTCGTCGAACATATCGTGGCGGTCATATAGAAGGGCCAAAAAGAACCGGGGCGTTACAGCATTGGGGTCTGCTTCAACGGCTTTCTTGTACTGTTCGACCGCGCCATGATAGTCTCCTTCCAATTCGAAGATGTGGCCTATATTAAACATGGCTTCAATATTGCCTGGATTTAATATGAGCGCCCGTTCATACATCTGCCGTGCACGTCCCAACCTTCCCATTCTCTCATAGACATATCCGAGGTTGTTGTAGGCTTCCGGATTATTGGGCTCTAATTTGGCTACTCGCTCTAAACATATCAGGGCCCAGTCGTAATCCTCTCTCTGGAGGTAAATAAATCCGAGGTTAACATATGCATCCGTAAATCTTGGATCAAGGATAATACTTTTCTTGTAGGCTTCTATTGCCTTATCGGATTGTGGATCAAGAAGGTCATATCTACACCCTTCCATGAACCATTCTCTGGCTGGATTTTTTTCATCCATCGGAACACGCCTCTGTTGCGACAGGAATTCTATACTAGAATATGTCAACGTTAACTATCAGCTTTAATCAATTCTTGTCAAGATTAATAGTCGGCATACTTGAGCAATTTCTCAAGTGCGAAGTGTTCTGGCCGTCATTTTGCTGTTTCATTTTCCGTCAAATAACATGCCGGATCGGGAGCCCATATGTCTCCCGTGGCCGCCTCCGCCCTGGCACGGAAATTTCCGCCACAAATATCGAGCCAACGGCAGACGGCACATCTTCCTTTCACATATCTCTTTTTCTCCTTAAGCTTGAACATGAGTTCGTTTGACGTATCCATCCATATCTCGCTGAAGGGACGTTCTCTCACGTTTCCAAATGAGATGTCTCTCCAAAACTGATCAGCATGCACTTCGCCATCCCAGCTTACGCAGCCTATGCCGCTTCCTGAACTGTTACCTTCATTGACCATGAGGAGTGACATAGCCTCCCTTGCCAGTTCAGGATTATCTTTCAGCAGGCGCATATAGACATACGGCCCATCCGCATGATTATCTACTGAAAGTATCTCTTTGGGCTTTCCCCGTTGGAAAAGATCCATGGTCTTATCCACAATGAGATCCAAAACAAGCCTCTTTTCATTATGGGAGAGGTCTTCGTTCACGAGTCTCGAACCGCGGCCGGAATAGACTAAGTGATAAAAACATGCCCGCGGTATGTTTTCCTTCTCGATAAGTTCGAACAGGGCAGGAATATCTGCAAGATTTTTCCTGTTCATGGTAACACGCATCCCCACTTTGATTCCCTGGTCCCGGCAGATTCTAATTCCGTTCATGGTCATGTCAAAGGCCCCCTTTACACCCCGAAAACTGTCATGGGTCTTTTGCATGCCGTCGACACTTACGCCAACATAAGAAACACCGATCTTCCTAAAATTATATGCCACTTTTCTTGTGAGTAAAGTCCCGTTGGTTGATATTACAACCCTCATGCCCTTATCAACGGCGAACTCGGCGAGCTCAGGGAGATCTTCCCTGACTATAGGTTCACCGCCGGAAAAAAGGAGTACAGGTGATCCAAAGGAGGCAAGATCCGATATCAATCTCTTGCCCTCGTCCGTGGTCAGTTCATTACTGTATCTGATGTTCCGGGAGCTTGAATAGCAGTGTATGCATTTGAGATTACAGCTTCTGGTCATGTTCCAGACAACAACAGGTCGTCTATGTTTCTCGCTTCCATAACGGAGTGCGTCCATAGTTTCTGTTGTGCCACAGCATAGCCTTGAGATACTTATCATATATTTGCCTCAGAGCCCGAGTTCATACCCTATGTCCGGAGACGAATCCTTAACCGCTTGTTGAGGGGCAATGTCCGGAGTTTAAATGCCGGTCCGGGAGGGTGGAATATCCTGCAGTTATTCGCTCATTAATACTATTTTAGTTCATCGCCCAAATAGTTGCAAGTTGTTATAAACTAGTGCTTCATATCATGATGTCAAGGGCAAAGACAGCCTGTAAAGATCCACGCCCCTGATCGTTTCACGACTCGATTTACAGTACTTCTGAAAGCGCTGCCACGAGTAAGCGCATAAGAGGGCGTCTGATGGTTATCATTCTCAGTTTCGGCTGCTTGGCGCTGGATCCACCAATAGGTTGCTGGCAAAGAGACTTTCAATTCTGCGCTGATGGCATGAACTTGACGATGACTCACGGGGAAGATATAAAGAAAAATTATAGATGGACGTCGACCTCTCGTCTCTCCAGACGTCTTTCCGCGAAAAAAACTTGATCGTTCAGCATTTCCCAGGCACATTCTTTACTGAAATCGGAAATATGTCCGTCCATGATGGTTATGACGCCCTGATCTCTGAGTTCCCATAATACCTGTTGAATTTCAACCGGCTCTTTTCTAGTATACCTGGCGAGTTCATAAAGGGGGTCTCCGTCGTCCGGCAGGGGCCACTTCACGAGAAAATATAGGACAGAAATCAATCTGGTCCAGGCCTGGGTAAGTTCGCCGAGGGCGGTACCCGTTTGTCTGATTCTGTTCGAAAATTCCTTAAGCATGAAGAGAGACACGTCGCCGCTTTCTCTCAAGAGGCTGCGAAAAGTGTCGCCGTCGATTACGGCCACGTTACTGTCTTCAGTCGCCTGTACCGAAGCTGTGCGAGGCGCCTCGATCAGCGCCGCCATCTCACCGAAGTATTCTCCCGGCCCCATTTCGGCCAGGATCTTTTTTATCTGTCCGGCAATTTTCTCCACGCGCACGTTACCCAGGAGGATGTAGTACATTTCCTGTCCGGTATCTCCCTGTCTGAAGATATAAGTGTCTTTGGGGTACATACGACCAAATTTTCTGAAAAGTCGTTCCTCGATTTTCATGATTTTTTTTCTGGGTTTTAGGAAGGCCTTTTCAAGGAGGATCAGATTTCTTCTCTGGTATGAAGAAATAAGCTCGGCACAGAATAGAAGGATTAATGCCACGTAGAAAACCCAGAGAACGAGGATGACAACTGTTTCCAGAGAACCAAATATTACATTATATTTTGTATCATCAGACACGTACCAGGCAAAAAAATGTTTAGCTATTTCCATTAAAGCTGAAAAAATGGCAGCACCGGTCAGTGCACTTCCCCAGCTTACTTTCCCTGTGGGAATTATTTTGTATACGATTGTAAAAAATGCGACGGTCAGCATGTATGGCAGGACATAGCGAAACAGCGCACCATGCAAGAAGGGGAGAAGCATAAACTCATTGCCGGAAAGAGGAGATTGTTTCACAAGGATTGTTGAAATATATGTAATTCCCACGCTGGCGATGCCTACAGCCCACCCCATGGGAATCATGGCAATGGCAAGGAGGTTTGATGCGAAGTAATTTCGCCTGCCTCTCGAGCGGAAAATAATGTTCATGGCTGTCTCAATAGCGCTGAAGATCATGGCAGAAGACCATATAAGACTTATGATCCCGACCCAGCCCAGGAGCTGTTTCTTTTGCTCCATAGGCCCCAGCTGGGATAGAAGGGATTCTGAGATGTAAGGATGAAAACCCCGGATTTTTTCAATGAGTTCGTTCTGAATGTTCGGATGCGAGCTGAAAATGTAGCTTGCTATCAGCATGGTCAAGATGAATAGGGGAATAAAAGACAGCATCGCATACAGAGAGATGGCCGCAGCCTGATTGGTATTGCCGTTGGCCTGGAAATTCCTTATCGCATCACAGAGTATGTCCCATGCTGTGGCAAGAACGAGATGGGGCCGTTCCATCTTCGTCCTCAACTTGTCATATTTAGATTTCATATTTTCAGACATGGGCTTATGGTTTTTGGAGAGGCTGTACTGATATTGATTGCAATCGTTCTGCGGAAAATAGCATAAGAGCCGCAAAGACTATATGAGAGAGGCAGGGGTGTGTCAAGTTCAAAAGGATGCAGAATTTCGTTGAAAAGGCCTCATGTATCCTGTAATCTTCCCGCCATGAGGCGTTTCACGTATCTTGGTCTGCTGATCGTCTTTAGCGTTCATATGTCCTTAGGAGGCTGTAGTCATAAAGACGAGGAAAGCACCACCCGAAATCTGACCGATTCAGGACCTGCATATGGAGACATTATAGTTGAGGGGTCCATCGGCGATGCAAGCAATTTGATTCCTATCCTTTCCTCAGACAGCACTTCTCATGAAATTTCCGGACTGGTCTTTAACGGTCTCGTCAAGTACGACAAAGACGTCAATATCGTGGGGGACCTGGCGGAATCATGGGATGTGTCGAGTGGCGGGCTTGTCATTACATTCCACCTGAGGAAAGGCGTTAAATGGCATGACGGCTATCCCCTTACTGCCCGCGATGTCCTGTATACGTATCAAGTTACGATTGATCCCAAGACGCCCACAGCATATTCCGGTGACTTCCTCAAGGTGAAGAAGGCAGAAGTCCTGGACGACTATACCTTCAGGGTTACTTATGATAAGCCCTTCGCCCCCGCACTTATGAGCTGGGGGACGGCGATTCTGCCGCGTCATCTTCTGGAAGGGAAAGACATCACAATTTCGCCTCTGGCGCGGCATCCCATAGGCACAGGACCGTACATCTTCAAAGAGTGGTTGCCCGGCCAGAAGATAGTCCTCATCTCGAACCCGGACTATTTTGAGGGCAGGCCTTATATCGATGGCTATATAATGCGGATCATACCGGATACGGCTACCATGTTTTTGGAATTGCGTGCAAACGGCATTGACCGGATGAATCTGACGCCCCTTCAGTACACAAGGCAGACAGAGAATAATCTCTTCAGGAAGAATTTCAATAAGTACAGGTATCTCTCCTTTTCCTACACTTACCTGGGCTACAATATGAAAAATCCGCTGTTCGCCGACAAGCGGGTGCGGCAGGCCATAGCGTACGGCATTAACAAAGACGAGATCATCCAGGGTGTCTTGCTGGGCCTGGGAAAAGTTGCCACAGGTCCTTACAAGCCGGGCACTTGGGTCTACAGCCCCAATGTGAAGACTTATTCGTATAACCCCCAAAAAGCGAAGGAGCTCCTGGCGGCCGCCGGATGGAAGGACACCGACGGTGACGGTATACTGGATAAAGACGGCCAGCCATTTGTGTTTGAGATTATTACGAATCAGGGCAATGAGATCCGGGCAAAATGTGCAGAGATTATTCAAAGGCGTCTTTCCGAGATAGGCATCAAGGTCAAGATCAGGGTTCTGGAATGGGCTGCCTTTGTCAATGACTTTATTAATAAGCGGCGCTTTGACGCCACAATCCTTGGCTGGACCATACCTCTCGATCCCGACATATACGACGTCTGGCATTCGAGTAAAACAGGACCGCAGGAGCTGAATTTTATATCATACAAGAACGAAGAGGTTGACAGACTCATAGAAAAAGGAAGAGACACCTTCGACCAGAAAGAAAGAAAAAAATATTATGACAGGATTCAGGAGATACTGGCGGAAGACCAGCCCTATACGTTTTTGTATGTCCCCGATGCCCTGCCTATTGTCCACGCCCGGTTTCACGGCATCCAACCTGCGCCTCTGGGAATAGGGTATAATTTCATCAAGTGGTATGTTCCAAAAGAAGAACAGAAACTGGTCATGACTAGGTGAGTAGCAGGTACATGACTTGATCAATCACGCTGACTGAATCACATTCGCTAGCGATTATCTAAGAGTAAAGCTTTTCTCTGCCAGGAGACATCGTATGATAGACAGCCACTCTCAGAAACTGTCATTTCTGTATCTTTATTGATGCCGCCGTCATGATTTTCCATCACCAAACTCTCGGGCCAATACATTTTACTTTCAGTCAAGAATGGGTTATAAATTAAATCTATGGAACCGCACAAAAAAATCTCCGTTGAGGGTCAGGAGCTTAGAGATCATATCATAGAATTCTGTGAGGCTCGGGGAGCAGACCTTGTCGGTTTTGCCCCGGCGGAGCGTTGGGATGACGCTGGCGAGGTGCCGCCCGATTTCCGTCCCCGTGCCCTCTGGCCGCCAGCCCGTACAGTTATCGTGATGGGTGTTGAAATGCCCCTTCCTGTCGTGGAGACGACACCCTCCGTCCTCCATATGGAGCTCTACCGTACCGCTAACCGAAAGCTGGACACGTTGGCCTACGACCTGACCCGGCATCTCAACCGCATGGGACATGCCTCCTTTTTTTTCGGGCGCGATGTCTACTCGAGCCTGAAGGCCCTGCGGGACGCGCCCATGGCCGCATTCAGTCACGTGATGGCAGCGAAGTATGCCGGGCTCGGCACCATCGGCTTGAGCCACTGCCTCCTGACACCGGAATTTGGTCCCAGGGTGCGGTTTGTTTCCGTCTTTACGTCAGCCGTTATACCGCCAGACCCCCTCATGGAAAAGGATCTCTGCATCAAGTGTGGACTCTGCTGTCGGTGCTGTCCGAAGAAGGCTCTGACGATGCGCGAGGACAGGGTAGTAGGCGATTATGACAAAATGGCATGCCTGGAGATGGCCGAGGATCTGACCAAAAGAGGCTGCTACCCCTGTGGCATATGCACGAAGGTGTGCCCCATAGGCAAGGATCGGATGCTCTACAAGCAGAAAGGCATCCAAAAGAAATATCTCAAGGAAGCCGAGTCACTTGCCGCAGACCCCGATGATCCCGCATACAAGTCCTGGACGCATGTACGGAAATACGGGTTAACGAAGGGAAAGGGCGCTCCGGTCTCTAAAACAAGAGAAGAGGAGAAGAAAGAGGAAGCGTGAAGATGACAGTCACAAATCTGGAACAATTCTGTGAAAGCTTCGATGACCTTCTTAAGGGCAAACCGAACGTATCAACACTCATAAGCACAGGCCGGGCCCTTGTGAGCGAACTTGTAAGTCGGAAAGAATGGTTTGGCGACGTCCTTGAGAGATTGCTTTTTGATAAGGGGTTTTCCGAGGGCCAGAAACCGGGCATCTGGCCAAACGAGATTACGCTTTACAGAAGTCCCGAGCGCACTTTCCTTGTACTGTGCTATATTTGGGATCCAGGTCTCAGTGACGCCGTTCACGATCACGGGTCATGGGGCATCATTGGAAGCTTTCTCCGGCCTATTGGAGAAAAGAAGTATATACGCCTGGATGACGGTAAAAAAGAAGGGTACGCAGAATTGGAGGAGGTTTCCTCGATCGTACTTAAGCCGGGTGAGACGACGTACGTGCTCCCTCTGAATAAAGGGATTCACCGAATGGAAAACTTCGGGAGCGATACAGCCATTACCATAAATGTGTACGGACCAAACGTCCGGAAAGGATATGTCCAGTTCTTCTACCCGGAGATGAATTCCGTAAACAGGGTCTATCCGCCGAAAACCTTGAGGGAGGCGTTGGCCGTCCGCGCCCTCGGGAGCATCGCGGCGCCCTGGAGCGAGGAGCTGCTGAAACGCGTTCAGGCGAGCGCGCTTCCCGATTACATCAAGAAGGAAGGCGAGATCTCGCTCGCCAAGCTGAAAGCATGATTGCGGCATGTTAAATGGCTTTAGCACTTGAAATCGCGGATACTCTGTTGTAGAGATGACTCATCATTAGGAATTGTTCGCCTTCGTGACACGTAATTACCGCATTTCATCGCATCATGACTGCTAGCATTAGTAGCTGGAATTGATACCCCCCAAATTCTTCGTTACTTCCCGCGGCTTTTGTTTGAAGAATTTTGATTGATACTCGTGATGCCAATCAGTGCAAAGTGAGTATAGGCTGATTTTCACGGAAATGTGATCGATGTCATTATTTATGAAAACTAATCCGGAACCGAAGCAAATTGATCAAACCGATACGGACTATAAATAAACTCATAAGCGGGACGCCTATCAGCATTGTCGCCCTTGGCGATTCCCTAACACAGGGATGGATGGTCTCGAAGGGTTATATCGATTTCTTGAGGGAAATGCTTCGCATGAAGTTTCCCGAAAGCAGATTTAAGCTCGTCAACAGCGGCATACCCGGTGATACGGCAGATTCCGGCCTGTACAGGCTGACGGGGGACGTTCTTTACTACAATCCCGATTGCGTCTTCATACAATACGCCCTCAACGATGCTTTTTCGGGATTCACAGAACAACAATTCAAGAACAATATAAAAGGTATGATTGAGAAAATTAAGGAAAATGCTAATACGGATATCATCCTGATAACTTCAGATTATATTGGTGACAATGATGACAACCGCAGCGTAGAAAGATATTATCAGCAACTCACAGTGTTGGGAGAGGACTACCGCATTCCTGTCGCGCTCGTGCACGAGTATTGGAAGAAGAAGATTACGGATGGAATACCGTTCGAATCTTTGGTGCAGTATGATGGTGTGCATCCTACGGAAGAGGGTTACAGGCTAATGGCAGAAGCAGTCATGAAACTATTTGAGACGACAATTTGAATATTCACTTCTTATTAAATTTTTTCTTGCAGGGCCATGCCTGTAAACATTTCCAGCGCGAGCTGTTCCCCGACATTTCTAATATGTTTTTTGTATTGCTTTTTAGGGTACACATATATTAAATAACTCTGCACCCATTTGGGCTGGTCAATCAGCTAATTCAATTGATAGAAATTGAAGCTCTCCGCAGCAAACTGCGGAGAAACTTCGATTCTTAAGGAATCGGTATCGTTCAGCATTTTCTCGCTGCCTAATTCAAATAACTAACCAACTTAACAGATCCCGAAGAAGGAACTTTCCACTTAGCAATCGGCAATCCGTTTCCCGCTCTATTTTTGACTTTTCATGAGGTCACAAATGATGAAATCGAGGAAGGGATTTACACTTGTTGAATTGATAATCGTCATCGCCCTGCTGGCAATAATTGCCGCCATTGGCGCATCGACGTTTCATTCGTATACACTGAACAGAAATCTCAAGTCAGCAGCGAGAGAGATTGTGTCTGATTTTTTTGTGTACAGGGCGAGGGCCGTCTCTGAGGGTAAGACCTATCGGATCTCTTTTGATATTGAAGGAAACAGCTATACGATCCAGCCGGGCACCGCTACGCCCGTTACGAGGAGTCCTATGGCATTCGGGTCGGATATAAGAATAATCGACGCAAATTTCGGAGCAGGGCAGACCGTTAATTTTCTGGCCAGAGGAACCGTGTCTCCATTCGGGAATGTTACACTCGGGAACAGCAGGCAATCTAATGCTACGATAAAGGTCAATATAACGGGAAGAACATATGTGAAATTTGATATTAAATAGTCATTGTTGAAAAAAGTGCGATACATGCATGACATCTGACCTTTTTTACTTCGCTTATGATCGCATTTTTAGGCGGCTCTTCAAGTAATTATTGAATTCTTTGTAGCTTGCGGGGAGTTCAAAAGACTCCCCTTTTTTCTGGTCAATGTCCTTCATACTCGCCGGCAGTTCAGGGGTTATTCCCAGGAGGTCTTCGATTTCATCAGGAAATTTGGCCGGATGGGCTGTCTCGAGGGATACACATAAAGGGAAGTCGCCATATCGTTCGAGGTAAATCTCAAGGCCCCTCCAACCTACCGCTCCATGCGGCTCCAGCAGGATTCCATAGTTTTCGTATGCCCTTCTGATCGTTTTTCTTGTCTCTTCGTCGGTGACGCTCACGGAAAAAATCCATCGCCTCATCTCGTCTATATCCGGGTATTTATGGACATTACCCCCGCGATCAACTGTTCCGCCATAAAGGTCGAAGAACCGGGCGAGGTTGCTCGGATGACCAACGTTCATAGCACTGGAAAGACATGCCCGAGACGGTGATATTTTTTTATAGATGCCTGTCTTCAGAAAATTAGGGAATTCGTCATTCTCGTTGGTTGGCATGATAAGCCTTCGAACTGGAAGGCCCATTCTCCTTGCATATTCGCATCCCAGGGCGTCGCCGAAATTTCCCGAAGGAACAGAAAAGACTATTTCTTCACCGGCCCCGGCAAGTTGTGAATAGGCGTAGACGTAATAAATAATCTGTGGGAGGATCCTGCCGAAATTTATAGAATTTGCCGAGGTCAGGTTAAAGGCAGTAAGAGACGGGTCTGAGAAGGCCTGTTTGACAAGGTTCTGGCAATCGTCGAACTTACCCAGTACAGAGACGGCCTGAACATTCTCGCCGATCGTGTCGAGTTGTTTCTTCTGCCTGCCACTGACTTCGCCTTTCGGATAAAGTATGTAGACATCGATGCCTTCGACACCCTTAAAAGCCTCGCCAACAGCGCTTCCAGTGTCTCCCGATGTGGCAACCAGAACATTCAGTCTCGTATCCGGATCACGGAAATAGCTCATCAAGCGGGCCATCATCCTGGCCGCAAAATCCTTGAAAGAGGCGGTTGGTCCCTGGTCCAGCCGCATGATATATTTCCGGTCTACCACTCGTTCGATGGGAACCGGGTAATTGTACGACTCTGCTACGATCTTTTCCAGCTCCTCGCGAGGGATTTCATCAGTGAGAAAAGCCGACGCGACAAGCATGGCCGCCCTCGTGTAGGGTGTGCCCTTAAGGGCCATCATGCTCTGGACTGGAATGACCGGAATGGGATCCGGCATGAAGAGTCCTTCGTCGGGTGCCTGACCACGGAGGAGCGCCTCTCTGAAAGAAACGGTCTTCTTCCATGGAATCAGGCCGGGGATACCAGCGAGATACCTGTTTGTGCTGTAGTAATAGATTCTCTGCGACATGAAAAAATCCTTCTGAAATCTTTCCGCATGCAGTGGATATGTAAGGTCATAACTATCATAGTAGTCGTACTCAAGCAAATACGTAAATTTCTTCTTGACAACGCCGGCGCATCGGTTTAATTACTACGGAAACGATAATATTAGTAGTGATTATACGTAAGACAGGCCTATGAAACTTTCCACGAGGGCTCGATATGGAGTCAGGTTGATGGTTGCCTTGGCCCTTAATTATGGTAAGGGTCTCGTATTTCTCAAGGATATAGCCAAGGGAGAGAACATCTCTGAGAAGTATCTCAGTCAAATCATCATACCCTTGCGTGGGGTCGGTTTGGTGAACTCCAGCAGGGGGGCATATGGAGGATACAGTCTTGCCAAAGAACCATCGCAGATCACCATGAAAGAGATCATGGATGTGCTGGAGGGGGACTGCTCTCTTGTGGACTGTGTGAAAGACCCTTCCAGGTGTCCGAGGGTTCCCATCTGTGCAAGCCACGATGTCTGGGCTATTATAGGAGGGAAGATTTCAGAGACTTTGAGTTCGATAACCCTGGATATGCTGGTCAAGATGAATCAGGAAAAGGCTCAAAAGGCAATGATGCACAACATTTGATGATGCCGTTATCCCGTGGGCCGAGACCGGTGATTGGGATGGCAGGATCATCCATGAGAGACTGCGGTGGAAGGGGTATATCTTGATAACGCGGCCACAACTCCCACAGACAGAACGGTTCGCAGACAGAATTAAGTGACGGCATAGCATGGGAAAAAAGGTCCTGGTGGCCATGAGCGGTGGCGTCGATTCGTCCGTAGCTGCCATGATATTGAGAAACGAGGGGTATGATGTATCCGGGGTAACAATGAGCCTCGACATCAGGGATGGAGGGGAGCGTGCAAGATGCTGCGGGCCCGCAGCTGTTGATGACGCGAAACGGGTGTGCAAGAATCTTGGGATTGCCCACTACGCGCTCGATTACTCCGCAGAGCTTGAAGAAAAGGTCATCGCGAGATTTGTCTCTGAATACGCGAAAGGAAGGACGCCTAACCCCTGCGTGGATTGCAACCGCCACCTTAAATTTGGAAGTCTGTTGGAGAAGGCAAAGACCCTGGAGTTTGATTTTTTTGCGACGGGACATTATGCGGCGATTGAGCGCACTGACGGGGCCTATTATCTCATAAGGCCCCGGGACAGGAGAAAGGACCAGACATATTTCCTATATGCCATTCCCAGAGAGGCTTTAAGTTCAATACTGTTTCCCCTGGCATCCCTGAACAAAGAGGAAGTCAGGAGGATAGCGGCAGAAGCTGCTCTCCCTGTTGCGGAGAAGGAGGAGAGCCAGGACATATGTTTTGTGACCCGGAAGAATTATGAAGACTTTATCCGGGAGCGGGTGCAGCCTCCAGGGCCCGGTTCCATCGTTGATAGGATGGGAAACGTCCTGGGTGAACATAGGGGCATCATGCATTACACAATAGGCCAGCGCGGCGGTCTCTGCATCAGCAGCAGAAAGCCCCTCTATGTAGTCTCGATAAATAGTAAGGATAATAAGATTATCGTAGGCGAAAAGAAGGATTTGGACGCGAAGGGGCTTGTGGCCGCGGACTTGAACATGTTTGTAGATGCCTGGGAGCCACAAGTTTATGCCAAGATCAGGTACAGGAAGCGGGAGGCGGCCTGCGCGGTAACTCGCGAAGGCGACAGACTCAGGGTAGTATTTGAGGAAGAACAGGAGGCGATTACCCCCGGGCAGTCGGTAGTCCTCTATGCGGATGACAGGATTCTGGGAGGGGGAATAATTGAAGAGGTGCTGCATGGGACTTGTTGAAAAGATCAACCGCTTGAGAAAAAAGAGAAACGCCGTCATCCTTGTGCACAATTACCAGCGGCCCGAGGTACAGGATATTGGCGACTACGTGGGCGATTCCCTGGGGCTGAGCATCCAGGCATCGCAGACCGCTGCGGATGTTATCGTGTTCTGCGGGGTCTATTTCATGGCGGAGACAGCGAAAATTCTTTCACCGGAAAAGACCGTTCTCATTCCGGACGTAAATGCAGGCTGCCCTATGGCGGATATGATCACGGCAGAAGAACTCCGCAAACTAAAGAGAGAACATCCGCAGGCGATGGTCCTCTGCTATGTCAACACAACTGCTGAGGTCAAGGCCGAGTGTGATGTCTGCTGCACCTCAGGGAATGCGGAGCAGATAGTGCGGTGGGCTTCTCGGAGTGCGGATGAGATAATCTTCGCCCCAGATCAATATTTAGCCCATTATATATCCACCCAGGTTGGGAGGGACTTTATTTCCTGGAAGGGTTACTGCCCGACACATGTGAAAATACTGCCCGAAGATATTGCGACGAAGAGGGGGCTTCATCCTGATGCCGAAGTCTTGGTGCATCCGGAATGCACACCGGGCGTCACCAAGGCGGCTGACAAGGTGCTCTCGACGGAAGGCATGATGAGGTATGCGAGAGAGACGAAGACGAAGTCATTTATTATAGGGACGGAGATCGGCATTCTCCACCGTCTGAAAAAACAAAACCCCGAAAAATCTTTCTATCCCGCATCGGAGCGGGCAGTCTGTCCGAATATGAAACTGACGACGCTGGAGAAGGTATTGTGGGCACTGGAGGAGATGCAGCACGAAGTTACCGTGCGTGCGGATATAATAGCAAAGGCGAGAAACAGCCTCAGGATAATGCTTGAGCATTAGACGGATTGTCCTATACAATCAGGATGTGAATATGGAAACAATCGACGTCACGGTTATAAAAAAAGATGCACGGGAGAAAACCTCGCGCCGCGTCTCCGAAGAGATCTCTCTTACAATAGACGTGAACGGGAGAGAGGTGGTCACACTGCTTGCCAGTCCCGGCGATCTGGAAAACCTCGTGTACGGGTGTCTTTACAACTCCGGTTTCATCGGCAAGGCCTCCGATGTGAAGAGTTTGATAATAGACCGGGACAGGTGGAAAGCCGCTGCTGAACTCGCCGGTCCAGGCTTAACCGAGGATATGCTGTCCAAGAGAATACATGCGTCTGCCGGCAAGGGCATCTTTCATAATCTCTTCGATGCTGCCTACCAGGTGCGGATGCCTGACGGATTCACTGTGGACCACAAGAAGGTTGAAGAGCTCATTGGAATATTCCAAGCGGCGTCTTCCGAGCATAAGGAGACGCGGGGCGTTCACAGCGGCGCCCTGGCGGATGGAAGCGGGATCATCATCTTCCGGGACGATATAGGGAGACACAATGCGATAGACAAGGCCGTCGGAGAAGCCCTGTGCCGTGGTCTTGGATTATGCGACAAGATACTCATGACCAGCGGCCGCGTATCCTCGGAAATATTGTCCAAGGCGCTGCGGTGCCGGATACCCGTCATCGTGGCCGCCGGAGCCCCGACAAACCAGGCCGTAAAGCTGGCAAGGAACGCCAATCTCACCGTCGTCGGTCTTGCCCGGGAAGACATAGTGTACATCTTCAGCGGTGAGGAGAGAATCATCTGACGGACTGATCTATTGCACTGACATCGCAATCAAATATACGTCATGCCGGATGCGATGTATCATCCCGCCCTCATAGATTTCCTCTACCTCAGGAAACCTGTAATTCTAAGGAGGCAATTATGGGAAACATATATTCAGATATCACAAAAACGATAGGAAAGACTCCCCTGGTGAGGCTCAACAGGATGCAGGCAGGGTTAAAGGCGGATATTGTAGTGAAGATCGAATCCTTCAACCCCCTTTCCAGTGTAAAGGACAGGATCGGCGTCTCCATGATAGAAGCGGCGGAGAAAGCGGGCCTTATCAAAAAGGATACGGTCATCATCGAACCGACGAGCGGAAATACGGGGATCGCCCTTGCTTTTGTGTGCGCGGCCAAAGGATACAAGCTTATTCTTACGATGCCCGAGACGATGAGTATGGAAAGAAGGCATCTGCTCACCATCCTGGGAGCGGAGCTGGTGCTGACGGAGGGGGCTAAGGGAATGAAGGGGGCCGTGGACAGAGCAGAGGAACTGGCAAAGGATTATGCGCACAGCTTCGTACCCCAGCAGTTCAATAATCCCGCAAATCCCGAGGTTCACCGGCGCACTACTGCGGAGGAGATCTGGCAGGATACGGACGGCATGGTTGATTATGTTGTCTCAGGGATAGGCACGGGCGGGACAATCACCGGCGTCGGTGAGGTGTTGAAGAAGAAAAAGCCGCAAGTGAAGATGATTGCCGTTGAACCTGCTGATTCGCCGGTACTGTCAGGAGGGAAACCCGGTCCGCACAAGATTCAGGGTATTGGCGCGGGGTTCGTACCGGGAGTATTGAACAGGAATGTGATGGACGGAATCATCCAGGTGTCCCACGAGAATGCGGGAGAAATAGCGAGACGCCTGGCGAAAGAGGAGGGGATACTCGTGGGCATATCCAGCGGCGCCGCCCTGTGGGCCGCCATGGAGGTGGCCAAGAGGAAAGAGGCGGAGGGCAAGATGATCGTGGTCATCCTGCCCGATAGCGGCGAGAGGTATCTCTCGACTTGGCTGTTCCAGAAATAAGCAAGTGGTTTTCTAAATGGTGGAAAAAGGAACCAACACAGATAAAAATAAATCCTTAGGCGTTGCGTGTGGCCTCCGTCGACATCCGCACCGAGTAATTTGCTATTGAACATTTGGAGAATTTCTTGATAGGATTAGAAAAGAAAATTTCGGAGAGGGCAGAAGGATAATAGAATGAAGAATGCATATGGGACAGTTTTGTCAGTAAACATTTCCCAAGCGAAAGGCGAAAAGAAACATAATATCGGTTGCGGGCTATTGCTGGTGAACCATGGTTTAAAAGATGACGCCCATGTAGGTTCCTGGATCCGGCAGGTCAGTCTCCTGGCCAGGGAAAGCATCGAAAAAATCAGGGCAAAAGGCATCGATGTTCAGTACGGTGATTTCGCCGAAAATTTAACGGTAGAAGGCATCGATCTGCCTTCGCTTCCCATTGGCACAGTATTGAAAGTAGGAAGTGAAGTCCTTCTGGAAGTCACACAAATCGGCAAGGTCTGTCATGACCGTTGAAACATCTTCTACACAGTCGGTGACTGTGTCATGCCCCGTGAGGGGATATTTGCGAAAGTCCTTGTTGGCGGTGAGATCAAGGTGGGGGATCGGATCGCGTTTACCAAAGTCGACGGTTGAGTATCATCATCGAAAAAGATGATGAGCTTTGAAACTGCCGTTTTCTGTCAATAAGGATTTTCGAAGCCATAAATCAGGATATCCCTGATCGCAATTTACTCCATTATAAAATATATTAACGATTAATCCCAAATTTCAGGGTGGATTGTCTATTCTTGCCGAGAGGACGGAATCATCGATCAGCGTTGCAAATACAAGGATGAATTCCAGGAAGGCGATGAATAATCATATCGGGAAATTGGCGGCGAACCAAATATGTTTTTGGAATTACGGGAGTGTAAAAAAAAGTCTAACGAAGAGGAGGGACTTATGAAGAGGATCACGGTGATTTCGGCTATCCTGTTTTTAGCATTCGGGCTCGCATATGCAAAGGATTATACTGTTACTAAGAAGGCGGGCAGCTACATGGTTCAGGTTAGAATGGACAAGAATCCACCGATTACCGGCAAGAATAATATAGAAATAAGTCTACAGGATGCTGCAGGTGCGGAAGTGACCGATGCCACGGTAGTTGTAGAATATTCTATGCCCGCCATGCCCGGGATGCCGGCGATGAATTACAAGACTAAGACCGAGACGAAGAACAAGAAATACATGGCTACCGTCGATTTTTCCATGTCAGGGGCCTGGAACATCAACGTGAAGATCACGCGGGCCGGAAAGACGCAATCGGTAAAATTCAATGTGGATGTCAGCTAATTGTTTGAGGACGGTTCTTGCGGTGCTGGCGGCTCTTCTTCTCGGGACAACCTCGTCGGCTCAGGAGCTTCAGCTTGCGGCCCTCGTCGATGAGGCATTGAAAAATAATCCGGACATCCGCGCCTCTCAGGCGAAGATCGAAGCTGCCAAATACCGCATCCCCCAGGTGAGGAGCCTGCCCGATCCGATGCTTTCTGTTGGCTATCAGAACGTGGGGCTGAGCCGTTATTCCTACGGTGATTATTCAGAGTCCCAGTGGATGTTCACGGCCTCGCAGATGTTTCCTACCTTCGGGAAAAGGGCGCTCAAAGGAGAGATGGCCGAGAGGGACATGGAAAACCTGCAGGCCATGGACGAAGCACTGCGTCTGAAGACGGTATCCAGGGTCAAGGAACTCTACTATGACCTCTTTCTCTCCTATAAGAGTGTGGACATCCTCCAGGAGAAGCGGGCCCTCTTCTCGAAGATCGAGGAGCTGAGCATGGCGCGATACGGGTCGGGAAAGGCGCCGCAGCAGGAGGTCATCATGGCCCAGACGGAGAAGTACATGCTCTTCGAGAAGGAGGAGATGTTCAAGCAGAAGATCCTTTCCGCGGAGGCGATGCTCCGGGCGGCGATCGGAAGGGAGTCGAAATCGCCACTCGGCAGACCGGTCGAACCATCCCGCAGTGGTTTCAACACCGATATGGATGCAGTTCTGAAAAAAGCGCAGGAACAGTCTCCGGAGATCAAGTCCCGGGAGAGGATGGTGGAAGCGGCGAAGGCGAAGCTCGCCATGTCCAAGAAGGAATACTATCCCGACGTGACTGTCGGTGCCGGCGTATTTCCCAGGGGAGGCGAGTTTCAGGAGATATGGGGCCTTACGGCGACCTTCAATATTCCTGTCTATTCCAGTACGAAGCAGGGTCCGGGAGTCCAGGAGGCAGGCGCTGCCCTGACCCAGGCCCGCTCACGAACTGGAATCGGTGAACTATATGGTTGCCGCTGCCATACGGGACAATTACTCCATGCTCACGGCGACGGATAAACTGATGGATCTTTACAAGAACGGCCTCATCCCGAAGACCTATCAGGATTTTGAGCTTGCCCTCTCCGGGTACGGCACGGGAAGAATAGAAGCGATCGTCGTGATCACGAGGCTCAAGACACTTCTGGATTATGATCTCCTCTACTGGGGACAGTTTGTGGAGAGAGAAAAGGCCATTGCGAGACTCTGTTCTATTGCGAAAATACCGGATACTCAAAAAGGAGGGGAGAATTGAGAAAGTCTCATCTGATAAACGCCGCACTCTTTGTCACCGGCCTCATCCTGACTCTCTGCATTCTTCCGGCATCGGCCCAGCACGCCGGGCATACAGCACCTTCGCAGAAGGCAGAGCAGAAGGCTGGGACTCCCGCGGCGCCAAAAGAGGAAGCGGCCCCGGCGGAGGCCCCACAGGTCGAGATTACGCCGGAACAGCAGCAGCTCATCGGCGTAAAGACCGTCAAGGTTGCAGTTACGCCGCTCCGCAAGGTAATCCGCACTGTGGGCAGGATAGAGGCGGATGAGAGGAAGCTCGCCACGGTCAATACTAAATTCGAGGGGTGGATTGAAAAGCTCCACGTCGATTATACCGGCCGCTATGTCAAGAAAGGCGAGCCTCTCGCGGAGATTTACTCTCCGGAGCTTCTTGCAACACAGCAGGAGTTTCTGGCTGCTGTAAAGCTTGCAAGGCCGACCAAACCGGCAAGCGAGGGCTCTTACAGCCAGTTGATTACCAGGGATGCAACCGCTCTTGTTGATGCAGCGAGAGAGCGCCTGCGGCTCTGGGATATTACGGAGGCCCAGATACGGAAGATAGAGGAAACAGGCAAGCCCGTGCGGACATTGACCCTGTACAGTCCTGTGAGTGGATTCGTTATACAGAAGGTGGCCATCCAGGGGATGAAGGTAGCGCCGGGAGAGAAACTGTTTGACATCGCCGACCTTTCGACCCTCTGGCTCATAGCCGATATTTACGAATACGAACTGCCTCTCATAAGGGTGGGAGATGTCGCCCGGATCGTTCTCAGCTACTTTCCGGGAAAAGAAATGTCATCGCAAATCGACTACGTCTACCCTGCAATATCCGCGGACACGAGGACAGCGAAGGTGAGGTTCAGGCTGTCCAATCCCGGCGACAGATTGAAGCCCCAGATGTATACGAACGTGGATATCAAGATCAATATGGGCAAAAAGCTTGCCATTCCGGAATCCGCAGTCATCGATACGGGAGTGCGGCAGGTGGTTTACGTTGACAAAGGGGAGGGGGCTTTTGAACCGCGTGAGGTTATGGTCGGCATGCGGGCAGAGGGCTTCGTGGAGGTATTGCGCGGCCTTAAGGCGGGGGAGAGGGTGGCGTCATCAGCCAATTTCCTGATCGATTCTGAAGCCCAGCTCAAAGGGGTTCAGCCGCTCCAGCATAAACATTAATCGAAGAGCCCTTAGCTGAAAGCTGATCTCTGCAAATGATTGCCAAAATCATCGAATACAGCGCCCGGAACAAATTCATCGTCTTTCTCATGGTCTTCTTCGCCTGCGTGTGGGGATACTGGGCCCTCACGCACACGCCTCTTGACGCCATCCCGGACTTAAGCGACACGCAAGTCATCATCTTTACCGAGTGGGTGGGCCGCAGCCCCGACCTGGTAGAAGATCAGGTAACCTATCCCATTGCCTCAACGCTGCTTGCGGCACCGAAGGTGCAGGCGGTGCGGGGTTTCTCGTATCTCGGGAGCTCCTTCATCTACGTGATCTTCGAGGAAGGCACTGACATCTACTGGGCCCGGAGCCGTGTGCTGGAATATCTTCAGGCGGTGAAGAACAAGATACCCGCCGACGTTAATCCCGTCCTCGGTCCCGACGCAACGAGCCTGGGGTGGGGTTTCACCTACGCCGTCATCGATGACACGGGCGGGCACGATCTTTCCGAGCTGCGCTCTCTCCAGGACTACAACCTGAAGCTGGCCCTGGAAAGCGTCCCCGGAGTCTCCCAGGTGGCGAGCATCGGCGGGTTCGTGAAACAGTATCAGATCACGATCGACCCCAGTCGCCTCGCTGCTTACAACGTCACCATGCCGAAGTTGACCGAGGCCATCCGCAAGAGCAATCGCGACGTGGAGGGTCGGGTCCTTGAACTCTCCGGTACGGAGTACATGGTCCGGGGGAGAGGTTATATCAAAACGGTCAGGGACATAGAGGATATCGCGGTAGGTGCGAGCCCCGCTGGCACGCCGGTCTTCTTGAGGGATGTGGCGCGTGTTCAGCTTGGACCGGAGATACGGAGAGGTCTCGCCGATCTCGACGGAAAAGGGGAGGTCGCCGGAGGGATCGTAGTTGTCCGCTTCGGTGAAAACGTCCTCGATGTCATAGAAAGGGTCAAGGAGAAGATAGGAAGAGACATAACACCGAGCCTGCCTAAGGGGGTCAAGATCGTAACAACCTACGACAGGTCAGACCTGATCAAGCGCTCCATAGACACCCTCAAAGATGAAATCATAAAGCTGGCTGTCGCCGTCAGTATCGTCTGTCTCATATTCCTTTTTCATCTGCCCAGCGCCCTCGTCGTGATCCTCACCCTGCCTGTCGCAATCATCATGTCCTTCATCTGCATGTACTATCTGCGGGTCACATCCAATATCATGAGTCTCAGCGGTATTGCCATTGCCATAGGCGCCATGGTTGATGCCTCGATCATCATGGTCGAAAATTCCCACAAGAGACTGGAAGAATGGGAGGCCCAGGGCAGGCCTGGAAACAGAATAGACGTCATCATCGAGGCGGCCAAAGAGGTTGGTCCTTCCCTTTTCTTCTCCCTCCTTGTGATTACGGTGGGTTTCCTGCCCGTCTTCACACTGCAGGCGCAGGCGGGGAGGCTCTTCAAACCCCTCGCGTACACGAAGACCTTTGCCATGCTTTTTTCGTCGTTCCTCGCGATTACGCTGACACCCGTATTGATGACGATCTTCGTTCGCGGGAGAATAAGACACGAGGACAGAAATCCCATCAGCATCATCCTTCGCAGGCTGTATGAGCCAGTAGCGAGAATCGCCCTCAGGTTCAAGAAGACAGTTATTATAATTGCCGCTGTAATTCTGATTATTACCGTTTATCCATTCATGAAACTGGGTTCGGAATTCATGCCGCCTCTTTACGAAGGGTCCCTTTTTTACATGCCGGTGACCATGCCCGGAGCGTCCATCTCTGAAGTCTCCAAACTGTTGCAGATGCAGGACAAGATCCTCATGACAATACCTGAGGTCGCCCAGGTCTTCGGGAAGGCAGGGCGGGCCGAGACGGCCACAGACCCGGCGCCTCTGGAGATGTTCGAAACAGTCATCAACCTTAAGCCGGAATCGGACTGGCGAAACGGGATGACAGTGGAGCAGCTCAAGAATGAAATGAACGACGCCCTTTCGATACCGGGCGTTTCGAATTCTTTCACCATGCCCATCAAGGCGAGGATCGATATGCTGGCTACCGGCATCAGGACCCCCGTAGGGATAAAGATACTGGGCCCCAACCTCGGAGAGATAGAGAAGATAGGGCTCGCCATAGAGCATCACATGAGGGAAGTTCCGGGTACCCGGAGCGTCTATGCAGAGAGGGTGACAACCGGCTACTTTCTCGACATCGTCGTGAAACGTGATCAGGTGGCGCGATACGGACTCACGGTGGACGACGTTGGAGAGATGATCCAGGCCGCGATCGGGGGCATGAACCTGACTACTACCATAGAAGGAAGGGCGCGCTACCCTGTCAACGTCCGCTACTCAAGGGAATTGCGAAACGACGTGGAGAAGATGAAAAGGGTTCTGGTGCCGGTAATGATGACAGGCCGCACTCCAGCCCCGGCATCCGGAATGCCGCCATCAGGGCCGGCGTCCGTGCAGATACCCCTGGGGGAGCTTGCGGATATCAAAATCGTGAAAGGTCCCACAGCTATTAAGAGCGAGGAAGGGCTCCTCACCTCGTATGTCTACATAGATTACTCAGGCGGGAACATAGGCGGTTATGTCGATGAGGCCAGAAAAAAGGTCGCCTCCCTGAAAATACCCGACGGTTATCGTCTTGTCTGGAGTGGTGAATACGAATATCTGATTAAGACCCACGAGAGGCTGAAACTCGTCATTCCACTCACGCTCTTCATAATTTTTGTCCTGATTTACTTCAATACGAAATCAGTCATGAAGACGGCGATCATCCTTCTCGCCGTTCCGTTTTCCCTCGTGGGTTCGTTCTGGCTTCTCTATATTCTCAATTACAATATGAGTATCGCCGTATGGGTCGGCATCATCGCCCTTGCGGGACTCGACGCGGAGACTGGCGTGGTGATGCTCCTCTATCTTGACCTGGCCTATGAGAAATGGATGAAAGAAGGGAAGCTGAAAAATGTAGCTGATCTGAAAGATGCCGTCATGTATGGCGCCGTGAAGAGGATACGCCCCAAGATCATGACGGTAAGCGTGATTCTTGCGGGGCTTATCCCCATCATGTTCAGCCACGGAACGGGCGCGGACGTGATGAAACGCATTGCCGCTCCCATGGTCGGCGGCGTGATTACGTCAACAATCCTCGAATTGATCATCTATCCCGTCATCTATATGATCTGGCGGGGCAGGGGTTTGGCGAAAGATTAAGTATTTCGGCACCATGATCTTTATCAGGGCAATGGGCACAGCAAAAGTCGGCTGAAGGCGTCTAGACGGATCATGCCGCCCCTTTATTTGAGCTTGAAATCGACACGGCTGTTCTTCACATCCTTTTTTGCCTCGGGCTCAAGCGTCTTCGGCTCGACGATAAAAACCCTTCCCGAATCGAATTCTCCTTCTTCCTCGATGGCATCAGCTATCGTTTCAGCACGTTTTGTCGCCAGGAGGCGGAGGTCGCCTTCATTAACGACGATGTGGGTCATCATGAGCTTCTCCATCTCCTCGTTGGGCAAGCTTTTTTCCATCCCGATGACGTTCCTCGGCTTTGGGAATTTCTCGGCGCTGTAAGCCCTCTTCAGATACCGATCATATTCCTGCGGTTCAATGGTTATCTCATCGACGGACCCCACCTTTTCGCCTTTCCGGATCAGATCGTTCATTTTCTGGGCGTTGAGTTTTCTCTGAAACATATGGCGGATGAGTCCTTCGCGGTCCCGCTCCATATCCACGCCGCCGCTGATGTCGAGCTTGAGGGTCGGCTTTGCCTTCAGGGCTTTCGCCAGCGTCTCAATCTTTTTCATGCCCTGTTCAGGGATGTCGGATGAGCCGTAATCGAATTCGATGTAGCTGAGTTCCTCGCCGCCGCCGAAGAGGGAACCCAGCAGGGCAAAGGGAGCCGTGGCCACCTTCGTGAGAATGTTGACGATGACCTGCACTACGATGCGCCAGATGCTGAATTCCGGGTCATCGATACTGCCCTTCACGGGGATATCCAGGTTGATCTTGCCTTCGCTGTCACGGAGGAGCGTGATGGCCAAGCCCACGGGAAGCTTGGTGGCTTTGGGGCTTTCCACCCGGTCGCCCAGAGTGAGCTGGTCGATGACCACTCTGTTTTCCGCATCGAGTTTCTTGCCGGCAATCAGGTATTTCAGATCGAAAGAGAGAGACCCTTTCTCGATTTTATACCCCGCGTAAGTGCCTGAATAGGGAGTGAGGGGGCTCAGGTTAAAGTCTCTCAGCGCCGCCTTGAGATCCACGAAGAGATTGGACATGAAAGGGTGGACCCTCCCGCTTATCTCAATAGGGATGTGCCGCCCGATCTTCCCTCTAACGTCCACATCGGCGGCTTTGGTTGCGATCGAGGTAACGCCCGTCATGCGCCCTGTGAGTTCCGTGAGCGTTGATGAATAGTTGGGTTTCACGTGACGGTCGTCAAAAGCGATGGTGCCGTTCTGGAGCGTGATACGGTTGACCTGGATGTTCTTAGCCAGCATGTCCTCCGGCTTTGCCTTGTCTTCTTTTTTCGGCGGCGCGGGCTTCGGTTTGGCGGATTCCTCCTGGGCTGACGCTTCGGCCTTGGCTACGTTCTGCAGGTTCAGAGTGCCATCGTCATTGACGATGATTCGTACATAGAAATCACTGAGCGAGATGTCCTTGATCCGGACGAAGAGGGGACTGTAGCCGGCGCTCAAGCCGTTCACATAGAAGGATTTGAATTTCAGGAAATCTTCGCCATTGACCTTATTCACCGTTGCAACGTTGGCAAGGAGAAGATTTCCGTCGTATTTGACGGACGTGTCCCTCTCCGGGGCTTTGCTCGCCAATACCTTCCCCTTGGCAGAGATGTCGCCACTTGTGAAATTGACGCGGAAATATTTCGTGAAGTACTGCTGGAAAGGCCGGACCCGTATCTTCTTCAGATCAACATCAAGATCGGCGAACACCGGGTCGAGACCCACGGGGCCGTTGACGGCAACGGATCCCATCCCTTTGTTGAGGTCCATAGAAATGGAAAGCTTCCCCCGGCTGTCCTTTACGGTGGAGATCTTTTCGCCCTTTATGGTGATGTCCTGGATCAGCGAGGTGATCGGTTCCGGCGGCATCTCGTCCCGATACGTGATCTTCCCGCTCTTAAGATCTAAATCGTCCACAATCAGTGTCGGCAGCGGCTTCTCCTCGGCCTTGGCCTCCGGCTTGGCTTGCTTCGCTTCCTCTTTTTTTGACGGCGTCAATGAGAGCAGATTGATCGCCCCGTTTTTCTCACGGCGTACATTAACCTCGGGGGAGTCGATCGCGATCTTCGCAAACTGAAATTTTGGCTGGAGGGGCTCCAGGTCTGTCATAACTAAGTCAAGGCGCTTGAGCCCCGCGACGGCATTCTTTTTTCGGTCCTGAAGGACGAAGTCCCTCAGTGTCACGTTGCCGGCAAGCGAGATGACGGCGTGCTTTTCGGTTGTCTCGGAAAAGGTGATCGTCGACTGCACGTCCAGCTTCCCCGAGGGCACGGAAATATTCAGGTCATGAGGGATGTATGCCAGGTAGTAAGGGATGTCCAAATCTTCGATGACGATGTTAAAGGTCGTCTCGTGGCTCTCCTTGAAGATCTTTGTTTTCCCCTCCAGGGAGTATGGGTCGTCGTTGATCTTCGCTGCGAACCGAGGCTGCACTGATGTGTCCACGTACTTGGGCATGTTGGAGATGAAGGGGATGGCGATATGCATTTCACGAACGGTGTGTTTCGTGTCGAAAGGCCCATCAACGAAATCGATGCTCCCATTTTCGATGACTATGTTATTGACGGAGAAGAGAAACGGTTCTTTCTTTTCGTCCTTCGGCTCTTCCTTTTTAAGCGCCAGCAGATCGGCGAAATTGTAGGTCTTATCCTTGTTCCGGACCAGGTGGGCATAAGGTTTCCGCAGGATGAATTCCTCAATGATGGGCGCCCGCCTGAAGACCGAACGGATATCCATGTTGATGACCATCTCCTCGAAGGAAACAAATGTCTCGTCGCCTTTCGGCTCCTTGATTTCGAATCCCCTCAAAGCGAGCTTGAGCGTGTACGGGTTCAGGGCTATGCCCGAGAGGCTCACCTGGCGGTTAAGAGTCTTCGAAAGGGTCTCTAGGAGGTAGGGTTTCAGGATCGGCGGGATGACAAAAAAGCCGATGACCGTGAAGAGAACGAAGAAGACAACAACGCCAATAATCCACTTTTTGAATCGGCCCATGGTACCCTCCGTTGGCGTAAATATGTGATGCGGTTTGGATGGGAAAGAAACTGCAGACGGGCGTTTGTTCAGCCTCTACACTCTATATGAATAATTTCCCACAGGCATCCTTTTTTTGCAATAAATTTTTCTTCATAGGAGGCATCTTTTTTGGAGGAGAAGGAAAAGGCAAAGGACAGCAGGGTCGATTTCCGCCTGAGGCAGGTTTGCGTCAGTTAAGGCGAAGGACATTCTCGTCCCCAATTTTTCGTTGACACGCGAGTCCACTTCTTCTATATTCGCCCACCGGAAGGCTTATCACGAATCTTCCCCAGGGCGAGGCAATGAGACAGAAGGAAATTAAGAGAAGATCAGACTGGAAGGATCTCTATAAGAGAAAGACATACGAAGAAGAGGATCTGACGGTGGGGATGGAACTCCCTCACGGCCCCGTCCTTTTCTATAACGAACTGGTGGCGGACCACAGCACGAATCCGAGGAATGTCGGTAGAATAACGGATGCGGACGGGTTTGCAGACATCGGCGATCCTTCTTGCGGTGATTCGATGCAACTGTGGATTAAAGTAGATAAAGGACGAATCACTGATATCAAGTTCCTATCTTCGGGATGCGCCGGCGCTATGGCGACAAGCAGCATGGCGACGGTGCTTGCCAAAGGTAAGACGATAAGTGAAGCGAAGCGGATAACCGATGCCCATGTTATACTCGCCCTCAAAGGGATTCCGAGCCGCGATGGTAAATGCATCTTATCGGGAACTACGGCCTTGCTCGAGGCCATCAAAGATTACGAACGCAAAAACGCCGCTGACAAAGATAAGGCATCGTAAAGACGCAATTCACCGGAATACTTCAATATACTCAACATATGAAACGGCCGCCTCACCCGTGTTGTCGGAGTCATTCATGATGGCGATACCTGCCGTGGGTGGCGGTTCTTTCCCGAAAGTGGCTCTGTAGTCATCGAAAATATTTACCGTCTCTTCAACCCAGGTTCCGATCGCGCTTCCCCCATTCTCAAGGATGATGATTTTTGCCCTGTCTGTGTAAGGGCTCGTGATGGTTCTCTCTGCGATATTCTGACCCGTCCAGACATAGTTCAGCGTGCTGTGAGGGGGATATTGTCCATAGATTGCTTTCGCAATACCATACTCCAGCCGCTCCGCAACACCAGCCTGTTTCGGATCATAGGGAAACAGGACGTACACCCTGATGGGGTAGTCGTCTCCGGATTTATCCCTAATGTCTCCTTTCTTGTATACATTGTCTACCTTCCACCTCCAGCGCATGCGCGGATACTCGCCTGCATTGAATGTCTTTCGATATACAATAGCCGATGCCGAGCCGTGACTCTCCGCTTTGAGAATGGTGTGATTATTCTCCGTTACGATCGTATACGTTGAATGTTTGCTGATTTTTGGAAAGGTGAGAGGCTCCCAGCCGGAGAGGTTTCGAAACTCCTCGCGGAAAAGAATCTGTCTGCTGTCACCGAGGGCCGAAGTCGCGGCAGCGGCGATCAGGAATATGAGGACAAATATCCGTATCTTCATATTTTAAGATACATCAATTCCCGCCTGAAGGCCAAACAATGTCTCCGGCCCACCCGGCAGATGTAGCAAAATGCCCTGAGCTTTTCCGGTCCTATTGCACTTTCTCAACGGGATATTCCGCTTCGTTCCACGCCTTGATCCCGCCTGGCTGGCGATAAGCGTTCTTGTAGCCCATTCTCGTCGCCCACATAGCGCCATTATGGCTCCGGGTGCATTCCGTGAATCCGCAGTAGAAAACGATAACCCTGTTCTTATCCTGTCCCAGGAGTTTTTCCAGGCCTGCTCTCGTCTTGTCGTCGAGGGTCGTCATTTCCGGCCTGGGGAGTTCGAAATGTACCGCACCGGGGTAATGCTGCTTCTTGAAGACATCATAAGGATTATTGTCAACAATCAACATCTCCTTCTTCTCGTCGATCCATTTCTTCAGCTCCTGTGCTGTAACAACCTTGTAGCCGCCTCTTTCGACTTCGCGCGCGAATGTTACGGCGCTCTTCTCTGTATCCAGTTCTTTACCACCGGCCGCCAGGACGATGCCCGTGAACCCCAAAACGAAAATAACGGAAATTATGAATGCTAATAATCCACTCTTTTTCATCATGCTTCATGTACCCCCTTCTTCATATTATCTGTCCTGCAATTACGTTGATAGCACGGAGTTACGCAACTAAAGTATATAGCCTATCTGAATAAGTCAAATTCCTATAAGCTATAGACATGCGCCTTTTATTCTTATTGGTTATGGGGAGGATAGAGACTTGCTGATTCCGCGGTTTGCTGGGAGGATTTACTTGAACGGAAAATATCGCTTCAAAAAGTCCAAAAAATTCCTGTGGTATATCATCAGGGGAAATTGCTTCTTGTAGACGAGATAGAAATATCTTTCCATATTGCAGTTAGCGACATGAAGAGCGGCCAGTAAACCCTGAGATATTTCCCGTCTAATTGCAAAAGAAGACAGGATCGAAACGCCTAAGCCCGCGAGTATGGCCTCTTTGACCGCTTCGGAAGCTCCCATTTCACAGACTACGTTGAAGCCAGACATGCTTGTCCCAAGTTGCTCCTGGAGACTTTCCTCTATGAGATCACGTGTTGCCGACCCTTTTTCCCGGATGATGAAAGGGATCTTTGCTAACTCTTCCGCTCGAGCAGTCCTTTGTTTTGCGAGAGGATGGTCGAGAGGGACAGCAAGAACCAGGTGATCCTTCCACAGCCGCTGCACAACGAGTTTCTTGTTTACAGGTTCTTTACCGATGAAACCCATTTCGGCCTGGTCATTCAGAATGGTTTGCAGTGTTTCCTCACTGTCGTGCATCTGCATGTGAACCTGTATGGCATGGTGTGTCTGTTTCAGACGGCTTATTAAGTGAGGAAGAATGTATGTGGCAGGTATGGTACTGGCGGACACATAGATATGCCCCGATTCTTGCGCCTTTTGTCTTACGACGCGTTCCTTGGCATCCTCCCTTAATCTGACGATCCGCTTTGCGTAATCATAGATTATCTGACCCTCCGGCGTAAGAGAAATTCCTGTGGCGCTGCGGTTGACCAACTGCGATCCTGCCGCCTCTTCCAGATTTTTGATCTGCTTGGTGAGAGACGGCTGGGAAAGGGAAAGTTTGACAGCGGCCCTGGTAAAAGTGCCTGCCTCAATTAGTGCCATGAGGATTTCCAATTGCTGCATCGTGATGTCCGCGAACTTATCCCGGCTCATGTTAAATAAGTTACCACAATTACAGGCGATAATCAAAGCGGGAGTCCCGTAATATTTCTAAAACCCTAATTTATTGCCATAACACAAAATATTGACGCGTTTTGCCGATTACTGTAATATGCCCGCCATGGACGAGAACGCCAAGATACGCCTTACCGAGACTGTGCACGGGGCCGGTTGAGCCTGCAAGATCGGTCCGGGCGACCTGAGCGAAGCATTGCGAGATTTGCCGCTGATTTCTGATCCGAATCTGATCGTCGGGATGGAACACGCGGAAGACGCGGGAGTTTATAAACTCCGCGATGATCTGGCCGTTATCCAGACGGTGGATTTTTTTACCCCCATCGTGGATGATCCTTACACATTCGGCCAAATCGCCGTCACGAATGCCTTGAGCGATGTTTACGCCATGGGAGGAAGACCGCTTACGGCAGTGAACATAGTCTGCTTCCCGGCAAAGACAATGGATATGTCCATACTCCGGCAGATTCTTCAGGGCGGGCTCGATAAAATGCGGGAGGCCGGCGTACTTCTCATCGGAGGGCACAGCGTAGAGGATCAAGAACCGAAATACGGGCTTTCTGTCATAGGCGTGGTTCATCCGGACAGAGTCTTGCTCAATAGAGGCGGCAGGGTAGGGGATAAGTTGATCCTTACCAAGCCCCTGGGTACCGGCATTGTCAGCACGGCGCTCAAGGCCGGATTGGCCGATGAGACACTTGTGGCGAAGTCCACAAGGCACATGACCACCTTGAATAAGAAGGCTGCCGACCTCATGCTGGAAATGCCTGACATTCATGCCTGCACGGACATCACGGGATTTGGATTTTTAGGACATGCCTGTGAAATGGTGGAAGACTCCGATGTGGGCATGCTCATTCACGCGTCATCCGTTCCATTTTTCCCGGGAATAAAAGAATTTGTCGATAAGGAAATTGTGCCCGGGGGGCTGGAACGGAATCGTCAGTATCGCTCGAAGTTCATCGAGGTTGCGCCGGCATGTCCCGATTGGCTGGTGGATATCCTGTTTGACCCGCAGACCGCCGGCGGGCTCCTTATTGTATTGCCGGGAACTCAGGCGGAGACATTAATTGGCAGGATGCATGCAGAGGGTATAGTTGAGGCGGCCATCGTGGGTGAAATCATTTCAGAACCGAAGGGGAAGATACGGGTTCTCTATCCGTAATCATCTGAGAGATACAGTCTAGAGACTCCTATGAAACGCATTGAATCATTCCTCATTAAGGAAGAGACATTACACAATGTAATGAAACTCAAGACCATGGTCAAACAGGATGACGCCGTTGCGATTCTCATGTTTGGCAGTCCTGACCCGGACGCTGTTGCGTCATGCATGGCCTTTCAGGAACTCCTTCGGCAGACAGCCGGTTTAACGAAGTGTACCTTTGTTGCCACTGAAGCGGTCGTTCGTATGCAGAATATTGAGTTCATCCGGGCGATGAAAGTGGATATTCATCTCTTGGACAAGACGGACCTCCGGGCATACCAGTTGATTGCCATTGTAGACGCCCAGCCCACCTTTTTCGGCGATGCCCTCCAGGGCATTCAACCACAGATAGTCTTTGACCATCATCCGTGCACAACGGTATGGCATGCGGAGCTTGCCGACGTACGCGAGAATTACGGCGCCCTATCGACAATGATGACGGAATATCTCCTCGCTGCAAAGGTGAGAATTCCCAAGAAACTTTACACCGCCCTTCTCTACGGGATCAAGGCGGACACGAACAATTTCGAACGCGATGTCATACTTGAAGACATCAGCGCCTACTACCTTAGTTTCTCCCGCGCCAACCGCCAACTTATTCGCCGCATCGAATTGAATCAGGTTCCCGAGCGCTTCCTCAAGTACTTCGATATTGCGTATCACAACAGGCGGCGCTACCGTGACAGGATCATGTGCTTTCTGGGCAGAGTGGAAAGTGTCGATGTGTGTGTTCAGCTGGCGGACTCTTACCTGCGCTTAGTCGGTATATCTTATGTCATCATTGCGGGCATCGTCAAAGAGAGGCTCGTCATTATTTTCCGGGGCGATGGATACCGCCAGGATTGCGGCGCTATTGCTCAGAAGGCCTTCGGAAATTATGGGACTGCCGGGGGCCACAGGAGCGCGGCGCGCGTGGAGATTCCCATCGATACGATTAGAGAAGCAATAGGCAATGACATATCCCAGGAGGCCATGGATCGTTTTCTGATGCAGCGTCTCCGCGGGAAGCGCAATCTGACAAACCAGGGAAAATCTCCCAAGCCGCCATCTGTGCCTGGGAGAAATAACCCCTGATACCTTAATCGCGACCCCATTTCTTTCTTCCTGAAATGCGGCATCTGGGAATTTTAAAGGACATACGTCCTTCCAATGCGTAATGATTACCCTCCAATTATTGTCTCAGCATCCCTGTTTGACCGTCAAATTTCCTTTGACATACAAGATGCTGCCGCCTTATACTCCGACCGCCAAAAAAAATTTAAGGGATTATGATGAAAGCCAAAAAAACTGAATCCAAAATAAATAAAGAAGTGGAAAGCAAAGTGAGAACAGGCGCCGCTGTATTTGCCGACACAATAAATGAATTAGGAATCTCCTATCTGTTTGGCCACACCGGCGGAGCTATAATGCCGATGTATGTTGAGCTAAATGAGAGACTGACGAAAAAAGAAAGAATACCTGAAGTGGTGATGTTTCGGCATGAACAAGGAGCAGGGCACGCTGCAGAAGGTTACGCTAAAGTCACCGGAAAGCCCGGATTCGTCTGTGTAACATCCGGACCTGCTGCAACAAACCTCGTAACGCCCATTGCCGATGCATTCATGGATTCGATACCTGTAATATTTGTAACAGGACAAGTGTCTTCTCCGGGGATTGGAACTGATGCATTTCAGGAAGTTCCTATTACGCTGATCGTATCGCAGATAACAAAGATTGCATTGCTGATAAAGACGGCTGATGAGATAGAAGGAGCATTACGACTTGCGTATGAGCTGACTACAACCGGCAGAAAAGGACCTGTGTTGGTTGATATTTGCAGGGATGCATTGATCGGAACGGAAACTCCCGGAAACCATAAAACTCCTTTTGCTGTAAAAATAAAAAAGCCCATTGATGATTTTGATACAGACTCCATAGATGAGATGTTGCATAAATTTTCAAGTGCAAAAAAACCTATGCTATATGTTGGAGGCGGGATTAAGGTCGAAGATTCACAAAATCTCTTGAGAGAATTTGCAAAGAAGTATGACACGCCTGTCGGAATGACGCTTATGAGTATGGGAACAATTGATCGTAATGACAGGCTCTCTCTCGGAATGCTTGGCATACATGGGACGGTTGAAGCAAATTACTCTGCATTAAATGCAGATTATATTCTGGCAATCGGTGCAAGGTTTGATGACAGGGTTGCCGTAAAAGGTTTTGGGAAAAATGCGAAAATAATCGCTCACGTTGATATCGATTCTGCGGAAATAGATAAGACAAGAAAAGTTCATTATTCTATAAATACATCTGCAAAAAGATTCCTGGAATATGCCCTCGGACATGGACCTGAAAGAACTGAATCATTAAAAAGTTGGCATGATGAAATAATTGAGTGGAGAAAATTAAGTCCAAGACTTGATGACGATAAGGATGCGATTGTTCCGCAAAAGTTCATTAAAGAATTATCCGACCTGACCTCTGGCCAGTGCCATTGTTGCTACAGGCGTTGGACAGCATCAGATGTGGACTGCGCAATATTATGATTTCAAGAACCCAAGAGATTTTATGACTTCCGGAGGGCTTGGGACAATGGGTTGCGGATTGCCTGCTGCAATTGGCGCATATTATGCTAATACGGATAAAGTCAATATTGCTTATTGACGGTGATGGAAGCTTCCAGATGAACATCCAGGAGCTTGCAACAGTTGCCTCAAACAGGATACCTGTGAAGATGTTTGTCATTAAACAACGGATTATGGGGCTTGCCCATGCAATGGCATGAGATGTTTGACAGAGGGAATCTATTTGAATGCTGTCTTGATAGAAGCATAGAATGCCCTGTAGGATGTTCATCATTTAAAGACTGCATAAAGCGAAACCATAATCCTGACCTTGTCGGACTAAAGGATGTGTATCACGGAATAAAGACAAACAGAATATCCAGACCTGAAGAAGTGACTCCTGCAATAAAAGAAGCCTTATCTCATAAAGGTCCTTACTTTTAGATGTTGAAATAAAGAAAGAGTCTTACATACTTCCGATCATCCCTCCCAGAGCAGGGATTGAAGAGATGATAACGGAAAGAAAAACATAAGAGTATCATCAAGAAAGACAATAAATAATCATTACCATTTCGCGAATGGACGCATTAAATATTTCAGCATCCCGAAGGGTTGACGGGACAGTTCTATTTTTTATCTGAAAATGCAGTGGTGAAGTAGGATCTTTGCCTTAAAATCCATCAAGCCCGCCCAGTTCAAGATACCTTTATCCCAAAAAGATAATCCGAGAAGCAGGATTATAAACAGTCCTGTTCTATTTCACATTTGAAGCTCTTTGCGGGCTTGCCCAAGAGAGCTGTCAGGTTTTTCGAATCAAATAATCATACTTTTCGAGTGCGCAAAACAGGATATCCCCGATTGCCGATAGATATGCAAATTCATATTCTGATTGCCAGTTCTGTCTCTGCTTTCGACAGTATAAAGAGGTGTACCATGGCTATATCGGACAAATACGGTAAGGTTAATATCCCGAAGATCGGGGCGGATGAACCTGTTTTCATCCTCCGGGCTCAAGACAGATTGGCTGAAGCAGCGATACAGATGTACCAGGCCCTTGCCGCCTCCCATGGCAGCGCCCTCGCGAAGGATCTGGGAAAGCAGATCCAGTCTTTCCAGCAATGGTCGGGGAAGAAGAAACTGCCCGATTGAAGCGGCACAGGGTCTAAGGCAAACTGATGCATGCAAAATTAACCAAGGAGGTTATGAAATGATGGAAAACAGGATACAGGAATGCCACTGTGATAAATGTGGAAATGAGGCAGAGATGACCATAGCCTGTCAGACAATCGAAATGGCGGATCGAGCCGGCGCCAAAAAGAATGTACAGCAGGAAACGAGAACATGTACAGTTTGCGGCACCGAGATGGTAGCGGTGATTGACGAGTAGCGGGTAAAGTTATTTCCGACGACGGATCAGGCATGCTCATATCATGGAGCAATGCCTTTCTCTTCTATTGGGTCAGTCTGTGTAACTTAACTCTGTTTCTATTACGTCAATTTCTTACAAGTAAAAGACAGGAAATCAGATATAGATCAAAACATGACACAAGGAGGATTTATGAATGACGATATGACGAAGATCAGCGGCGCTATTCTGATAGGCGGGTTGATAGGTGGTGCTATTGCGCTTCTGTATGCACCCCAGTCAGGCCGTAAGACTCGGAAGGATATTATAAGGGCAGCGCGTCGTGCAAAAAATAGTACGGCCGATTTAATCGAGGACACCATTGATAATGTAAACAACTTCATTAATGATTTGAAGGAAAAGGCCTCAGATATTGCAGATCAAGGAGGAGCGGACCTGACGGACAAAGCCAAGAAAGAGATCATGGCGATACTTGAGCAGGGACAGAAAGCAATAGACAAGCAGAAACAAAAGTTCTCTGAAGCCCTCGGTCTATGAGGCTTGAGAAAGCAGGTGCATGTCTTTCCACCCTTGTGCTCTTGGCATTTGCCTTTTAGTTCCAAAAAAATGGCCTCCACTTCTGTGGAAGCCATTTCCTGTGATAAGATTTCTTAGTGGCCTAATCCTCCGTGCTCGTTTTCGTCGTCGACTCCGTCTTTGGGGTTTCGGTCGTTTCGGATTTCGCGCTCTCTTCTTTCTTGTGCTCTACTGCAGGCGCCTTGGCTCCGCCGTAGTCGGTCGCATACCAGCCTGAACCTTTCAGATGAAAGGATGTCATGGAAATGAGCTTGCTGACAGGACCTTTACAGAACTTGCACGTCTTGGCAATGGGATCGGTCATGTGCTGAAAGAGCTCATACTGCTTTCCGCACTTCCTGCACTTATATTCATAAATCGGCATATAAACCCTCCACCGGCAAATAATCCTTAATTAAAAATATCTCCTATTTTGTAACGGTTGCTAAAGCAATCAAAAATAAGTCTCAGATCAGGAGAGATCAAGGACTGAAGGAGATCCCTCGTTATCGTGTGGACTTTATCTTCCTCCCGCTCTTTTTCTTCCCGAGAGGCATCGAAATCAATTTCCCTCGCCTCGAACCGTACGATATGGACCAGCTCGTGCGCGGCAATATATAACAGTAGGGGGTTCAGTCTGATGAATGAATGTCCCCTCTCTATGGCATTGAGAATCTGGTTGTCCTGAAGACAGACTCTGTAAAAATAAGAACCATCCGATGTATCCGGCTCTTGATCCTTACCGAAATGGTACCTGCATAAATGGGCAAATGCCCCGTCTCTTACTTCGTGTTTTTCAAGATGAGCGAGGGTCTTTACATCGTACCGGTATTTCTTCATCTCTTCGCGGTTAAAGCGGAAATACTGTCCCGCAAGGTTTTCCGCCTGTTGAAACACATTATTCGCAAGTGACCTTTGCGCCGGATTAAAATGCATGCCCACACCATTTACCTGCCCAACTTATCCATCAAAGCCGGGTCTAATATATGCATTTTCGGAGCTCTGTCAATGTTTTTGTGAGAATGGGTTTTCCTGCGTGGACTCGCGGCGGCATTCCAGATTTACTGAATATTTCCTGGCATTTATTTGCAGCTAGAGATGTCATTTCGAAGGAGCGCAGCGACTGAGAAATCCTTGTCCCGAGCAAAGGGAGGGATCTTAGATTCCTCACATTCGTTCGGAATGACAGAAAGGATCTATAGTGGTCCTCTTTTCCTCTCGTGGGCCTTCACGGCTGAAGCAATCACCCGGTCAATGAACTCTGTCTGGGTAATTCCGGAGGCTGCTGCCTGGTGGAAGAGGACAGTAGAGGGTGTCATTCCGGGGAGGGTATTGGGCTCAAGGACGGCAATCTTTCCATCTTTTCTCACGAACATATCGATTCTTGCATAACCCTTGAGGTCGAGGGCACGGAAGGTCGCAACTGCCACGTCCTTAATCTCCTGCAGCACATTATCCGGGACTCTGGCCGGGGTTTTATTTTCGCCCTGGCCGTAGAGGAACTTGTCCTCCAGTGAAAGGACGTCATCGGTGGGAATAGTTTCAGAGGGAGTCAGCGCCAGTATCTCATCATCCTCGATGACGCCGCAGGTCACCTCAGTGCCGTCGATGAATTCCTCGACGAGTGCCGTGTTATCCCAATGGAATGCTTCTTCCACGGCAGACGGTATACTTTCTTTCGAAACTACCTTCTTCACAGCAGTGCTGCATCCCTCGCGCGTGGGCTTTATGACGCAGGGGAATCGGATCTCTTTTTCAATGGCGTCGAGGATTTCCCCTTTCTTTTCGGATTGCCATTCCCGTTTGAAAACAGACAATGTCTTCGGTACATCGATTCCACTTGCCGCCAGTATCTTCCTGCACACCAATTTGTCCATCCCTAAAGCAGATCCCAGCACACCTGAGCCGGTATAAGGGATTTTAAGAAGCTCCAGCAGGCCCTGCAGGCATCCGTCTTCACCGTACTTACCGTGCAGACCGATGTAGACGAAATCCAACCGGGACTTCAGCATCTCGTAGGGGATATGTTTCGCTTCCTCCGATAGATCCTCCTCAATGTCTTTCGTGCTGTTTCGCATCAGGAGCTTTACCGGTATCTCCCAGAAGTCGGCCTTGCTGTCCATGAAGATGGCGACTGGATCGTATTTCTTGCGGTCGATCTTGTTAAAGATGTTTCTCCCGCTTTCCAGAGAAACTTCTTTCTCGGAGGATACGCCTCCCATCACAATCCCGACCTTGAGTTTACCGCTCGCCGTAGTGCCCACCTGCTTTTCTCCCATCCTTACCAACCGATTGTCAGCGCTGCGTAGGGTCCTTTAAACGTCGTGTCCATCGTGACATCGCTGATGCTGTCAGCCTTGAACTTTAGTATCCTGTATCCGCCGCGTATGTCTATGAAGGGGAAAGGGGTGAAACCTAAGTCAGCGAGACCCTCGTAAACGTAGTTTCCCGAGTATCCCATGCCCGCAACTTTAGCCCTTGCCTCCAGGATATTGGCAAGGATTCCCAGATTGGCTCCGACCCCTACCATGGGGATCGGGAAACGGAACGTCTGCGTCGTTTCCCCGTTTGCGGCATTGTTCAATTTCGCTTCACCTTCAATGTACTTGACCTTGCCGATCACTCCTATGGCGAACCCTGCCAGGATATTCTTCAGGCTTACAACGTCATACATGTAATCGAAATCCATCATCCGGAAGTTGAAATCCCCGAAGACGCTTCCGGTGTATGACTTGCCTCCGAAGTTTATGGGGGTCGTAACGTTTCCCGTTCCCGAATAGCCGACGTCGGTATACATGAAGCTGAAGTGGTGTCCCCCGTATCCCGCAAAGGCCTCAACCGACGGCACGCCTTTGTTGGAGATGTCAAACGTATCCTTGAGATTAAACTCGGTGCCTTGCACACCGCTTCCATCCAGCCGCAGAGTGGATTTCAGTTCGGGATACCAGTAGTAGCCTCTAACCCCGAATTCAAGGGCGTTTGCCGTCGTCACGGGAGCAAAAACCAAGAACAATACGGCCAATATACAAAAAAATGCCATTGCGCCTTTTTTCATAGCAAACACCTCACTGTATGCATGCACGTAATAATTTTTTAGGATTTCTGACTGCAACGATATTGCAAACTATAGAGATATTTTGTTTCCTTGTAAAGTCATTTCCCGGAGATTTTGCACGAGGATGAACATGTCAGCGGCGTTACAATGGCCCTTTCTTTTCCTGATGGATTCTGATTGCGTTCTCTATCAGCTTGGATATCACCATTGTGGGAAGCATCCCCATGGCGGCTGCCTGTTCAAAGAAGAATGATGAAGGCGCCATACCGGACGAAGAATTGGGGTCCGTAATCAATATCCGTCCGTCTTTTGTAAGAAAGCCATCAATGCGTCCGTAAGACCTGAACCCCAACGCCTGGTAAGCTTTGAGGACTTCCGCTTTGATCTTTTCTACAACATCCGAGGGGATATTCTTGGGCGGGGTGAACTTCCTGCACCTCCCCGGCATATACTTGTCGTCGTATGTATAATATTCGCTTTGGGGGTAAATTTCCGTGAGATCGAGCGGCCTGGCAACGCCCTCCTCTTCCAGGACGATGCACGAAAATTCTATCCCCTGTAAATATTCCTCAACGAGAATTGCGTTATCATATTTAAGGGCGTCTTCTATCCCCTGCTCGAGAGAGGCTTCATCTTTGACGCCTGTAACGCCTACACTCGAACCTTCCCTGGTGGGCTTTGTAAAAACAGGGAACGTAAAATGGGCGGTGATTCTCCTCTTGACATCCCCTTTATTTTCCATCCACTCCCTTTCGTGGATGATGATACTGTCGGGGACCTTCAACCCCTCAGCCTTAAGGAGTATCTGCTGCATGTGCTTGTCCATGCCCATAGCTGATGCCAGAATACCGGGGCCAGTGTAGGGTATTCCCAAAAGTTCCAGTAGGCCCTGGATGCATCCGTCATCCCCATACTTTCCATGGAGTGATATGAAGGCGAAATCGATTTCCTTCTTCAGGTCCTCGTATGATATCTTGCGCGCCTCCTTCGCCAGACGCTCTGATATGTCAACGGTTGTGTTTTGAGAAACGAGCTGCCACGTGATGACCCACAGGCCTCCATCCCCATCCATGAATATCGGTTTGCCTTCGTAGAGTTCAGTATCCAGGTTATCATAGACATTCCTGCCGCTGTTAAGCGAAACTTCCCTCTCCGAGGACATGCCGCCTGATATGATGCCTACTCTTATCTTTTTCATAAAATCAAAAATCCCAGAAGAAAGTCACGCCGCTGTTGGGGAAGATCCATTCATCGTCGCTGATTCGCAGCCTGATGGATTTTCCCTGTTTCCGGATGACCTCCGGATACGGCTGCTTCCCTGCAAAGTAGCTGACCTCTTTTACATATTTGAATTTTACTCCCTCATAATTGAAGGAAATGTCAAGGCCTCTCGTGGGGTATACGATATAAACGGAGAAGGTATTGCTGCTCTTGGATTTCTTCGTAACAATCTCGATCTCCACCCTGGCCTGCTTATTCAACTTCTTCTTGAGCTTGTCATCGCCGCACCAGACCTCATAACCCCTCCCGGTGTTTTCCGTCCTTATTATGGGCACATCTTCATTATCTATGCGCACCCCGGCGACTTTGAAATCCTTTTCCGTTACCGGATCATCACCCCTGCTTAAGAGCCACCGGTACTCGCATTTCTTGTCATTGAAGAAAGAGGCCAATTGTTCATCGTTCAGGGCGCAGCCGATCATGAAGAAGGGATTCTTCAGGGTCTTCACATATTCGACGTGTGTGGTGACCTTGAAGTAATCCGCCGCCCTATTGTCTGACAACCTCTCTTCCTTGGAAAACTCTTTTACAGAAATATCATACCTGAAATTGGTCCTGAGCTCTAGTTGACGATCATCTTTCCCGAAGAGGGTTTCAAACATCTCGTAGTATATGGCATCTCCCAGCTCCTCATCGTGTGCCCTCGCCTGGAAGCAGTGGCGGATTATGCCGTCGATCCTGGCGATCGACTTTTCTTCTTCGGGAATGAAAATTCTCCTCAAACGCGGCTCCACGGAATTCGTTTTTCCCTTATGCAGGAAAACCCGCGGCGCCCGTTTGCCTAAGGCGCAGAGAATTTCATAACTGATGGTCTGTACTTTTCCCGCGATCTCATCGGCGGATATGTATTCACGGCCCTGGCCGCCCATCAGTACCACTTCATCACCGATCCGGCAATTATCTATGTTGCTGACATCGATGGTGCACATGTCCATGGAGATATTCCCGACTATGGGCGCACGCTCTCCCCCGACAAGCGCTTCACTTTGATTGGAGAGTATGCGTCCGTATCCATCGCCGTACCCTACCGGTATGGTCGCTATCTTTGTCGGCTTACCCGTTACATAAGACCGGCCGTATCCGATGCTGTATCCTTTGGGGAATTCCTTGACGAGGACCACCCTCGTCTTGAAACTCATGACAGGCGCGAGGTCCGCCTTTGGTCTTGTTTCCGGTCCGGGATAGATGCCGTAAGACATGAGGCCCGGCCGCACCATATCCAGATGAAACAGGGGGTAATTGAGAATGGCTCCGCTGTTTGCCATATGTTTGATGGGAATCCGGATCTGGTTTTTCTCCAGCTTGTCCAGAAGCTCTTTAAAGAGATTCCACTGCATTGTGTTATATTCAACCATCGTTTCGCTGGACGACAGATGGGTGAATATGCCCTCGATTGCGATGTTGGGAAATCCAAGGACCTCTTCGATCATCTTGAAGGCCTCGTTATGGATTGTTCCGCCTCTCCCCATCCCTGTATCCACCTCTATATGGATGGGCGTGGATGTATCCGCCTTCTTGCTTTTCTTCTGAAGTTCCCGGGCGAAGCTGATATCCGAGACGGACGGCATCAGATTGTATTTAATGATCTCGTCAATCTCAGAGCCGGTGGAGGGACTGAGGATCAGGATGGGAGTTGCTGATGCCGCTGACGCGGAGCTGCACGCCCTCGTCCGCGTTGGCAATGCCCAGAAGAGCGGCGCCGTTTTTCAGGGCGACGTTGGATATCTCGATTGCGCCGTGGCCGTAGGCATCGGCCTTGACTACCTGAAGAATCTTCACGTCAGGGCCGACCAGTCGCTTCATCTCATTCCAGTTCTTGCTGAAATTGTCGAGGTCGACCTCTACCCAGCTTCTATATTTCTGATTTTCTTTTGGCGCCATTATCGCTCATAAAGTGTTCGCAGTAGTAAGTAGTGCAGGACTTTAGTCCTGCTGAAATAGCGCACCTAAAGGTACGCACTACGTGTTCAAAGAGACAGCAGACCTGAAGGTCTGCACTACATATTCGCCTCCCGTATAGGGAATCACTTCCTCGTCATCGTGAATACGCCGTCCCATGGACCTTCAGGCGGGTTCTTTTTAAGTTCCTCACACCTTGCAATATACAGTTTAGAGGGTGCATCGTCTTGTTTCACTTCCAGGACTTTCCTGAAAGCGGCGATTGCCTCATCCCACAGGCTCCGTTTGTATTTCAACAATCCCTCTTCGAAAAGTCCGACGGCTTTTTCCCACTTCTCTGCGTCTTTCTTCTCGCCCAGGAGTTCATATATCTTTACGGGAAGCTTCTTGCCTTTAACCCGGACCGAGTCCAGTTCCCGGCAGAAAAGGGCGTCCTTGATCGCGGCGTATGTGTATTCGCTGATGATGATGTTTGTCCCGTATTCCTTGTTGATCCCTTCCAGTCTGGAGCCTAAATTTACCATGTCTCCCATGACGGTATAGTCGAATCGCATGTCTGAACCCATGTTGCCTACTACCATGTCGCCGCTGTTGATGCCTATGCCGATGTCAAAAGCTGGTCTACCTTCGTCTGCCCATTTCTTCTGAAGTGTCTTCAATTCTTCCATCATGTCGAGGGCCGTTCTGCATGCACGGACTGCGTGATCCGGCTGATCGAGCGGAGCGCCGTACACGGCCATAATGGCATCGCCCATGTATTTATCGAGGAGGCCGTCGTATTTGAAGACCAGATTGGTCATTGCCGTGAGATACTCATTCAACAGGTGTACGAGGTCTTCCGGCGTCAGCTTCTCCGATATAGTCGTAAATCCTCTGATATCGGAGAAAAGCACCGTCAGGTCTTTTTTGTCGCCTCCAAGTTTAAGTTTGGTGGGGTCCTTCAGCATCTCGTTGATGACCGAAGCCGTGAGGTAATACTGGAAGGCGCCGCGTATCTTCTTTTTCTCCCTCTCTTCCGTAATGTAACGGTAAACGGTGATACCGAGATAAATCATTATCATCGTGAGAGCCGGATAAATAATATTCAGCCATAGATTGTAGCGGGAAAAAATAAATGTATTTATGAGGACGAAGGCTATGAGGACAAGCAGGCTCAGAAACATTCCCTGGACCGCCCTGACCCTCGGAACGGCGATGCCTATGAGAAGACCGAAGAACATGATTGCGCAGACATCGAGAAGTTGTGTCCCCGACGAGCGGTGGAGGAAATTGCCGTGCAGGATATTATCTATTGCAGTTGCGTGTATCTCCACACCGGGATAGACGCTGCTGTATGGCGTCACACGCAAGTCATAGATGCCTATGGCCGTGGCGCCGACGATCACGATCTTATCCTTTAAGGTATCCGGTGACAGCTTGCCCTTGATGATATCGGAAATCGAGTAATGTGGGAACGTCCGTCCCGGCCCATAATAATTGACGAGCATCCTTCCCGTCTCGTCCGTGGGAATGTTGACATTACCTATCTTGATTCCCGCAATGCCGAACTTGGCCATATTCAGGGTGAGCATGGGCCAGTCCAGATATTGGACAATCAAGGACAAAGACAGTGGCAGGTAGTAATTGTCCTGGAATTTGATGGCCAGAGGGGCCCATCTGAAGGTGCCGTCACTGTCCGGGAAGGCGTTGAAGTAGCCGCTGTTCTCCGCAGCGTCAGAAAGGAGCTTAAGATTTGTCACTGCCGAATAGGCCGTGACGTTGGACAAGACTGACGCGTCGCTCATTTCTCCCTTTATCATCTGGTACCTGGAGTTTGCGATATTCTCTGCAGCGGCCTCAATCTCTTTCCCGCCTATGTGCTCAGCTTCCTTGCTGGATTTGAGAAAGAAATGACCGAGGGTGACGTTCTTCGCACTCTTGATCGCTTTGGCGAGAGCCACGTCCGTATCCGCCGCCAGCTTCTTCTTATCGAGCAGCTCCTGCACCCTCTTGTCCGTGATACCCATCTTCTTCACTTCTTTTGAGAGATCAGCAACGGTACTGAGACTGGAATTCTGATCAGGTTCCGAAAAAACCATGTCGATGCCGACCGCCTTCGCGCCACCGCCCTTCAGCTTATCGACAAGCCTGGCAATCGTCGTCCTGGGCCACGGCCACCTTCCCAGTTCGCTCAGGCTCTTTTCATCAATTGCGGCGATCACCGTTTCTCCACCCGTCGCCAGTTTCCCTCGGGAGACCATCCGCAGATCGAGGGCCTTCAGCTCCATAAACCGGAGGAAGGGTACATCGATGAAGAACATCACAAGGGCGAGAAAAATAACTAGGATCGTTATCTTCAGTGGCGACATGGAAAATATCTTTTTCATGCGTCAATCATGGCCATAACCCTCAGATTTTGCCGAATAATACCAAAGGCGTTTCGAAAGTCAAGGTAAAGAAGGCGGATTCTGTCATTTCGAAAGAGCGCAGCGACTGAGAAATCTTTTTCCCGAACGTAGTGAGAAATCTTGTACGTAGTGGCGTACCTTTAGGTGGGCCTTCTTGGCGTTTTGTAATTTCTACAAAAGAGAGAAATCCTATTACGTAGTGCAGACCTTCAGGTCTGCTGTATATGGTCATTGCGAGGCCCGGAGTGCTGTGGCAATCTTCCGTCCCCTGTCATTCCCGCGAAAGCGGGAATCCAGTATGTAGTGCGGACCTTCAGGTCTGCTTTCTTTTATCCCCTTTTACCCTCATCATCTTATAATCTTGACAGGGGAGGTGCGTTAATATAAGTAATTCGGATAACGGCCGTCAGGGCTCATATCACCCTTCACTACAAATTGATAACTACCATCACTCGACTGCACACAGAGCCGATGTAGCTCAGCCGGCAGAGCAACTGATTCGTAATCAGTAGGTCGCCAGTTCGATTCTGGCCATCGGCTCCAAAAATAAATTGGCGAGACCCTTTTTAACTGTCGTTCAAGAGGGAAATATGGAGTGATTATCGAGACCCCGTTACTCATTTAAGAGTGCGGGGTTTTGTGTTTTTAAGGTGAATATATGAGGATTAAATTTATCACAAGGTTGATTGTCGCAACAATTATTCTTTTTTTCGTTAGTTCCGTAAATGCAGATGAAACCATCGAAGGTCATTACTGCTATACTTATGGGGATAAGGAAAGTCTGAAAGAAGCGAAAGATGTGACAAGAACATTGGCAATAAGAAATGCAATTGAATCATATAGGGTCTACATTGAGTCAACAACAAGTGTAAGAAATTTTACTTTAACGAACGATATAATACAGATTGTTAGTTCCGGATATCTGAAAGACATGAAGGTGGTGGAACATAGAGAAGAAGGGCGGACTATTTGTGATACGGTTGAATTCACCGTATCGCCAAAGGAAATTGAAAAGGTGGTTAGACAGGCTGTTAAAAGGAGAACGCAGGCGGTTGAAGAAAAAGGAATTGATAATAACGGTTTTTTGAAAATTCTGTCGGTTAGTGAATCTGTACATCAGAATTATAAGTATGGATGGGTTGATGGTAAATACCAAGAAATTGCACTACCCGGAGTATACACAGACATTGATGTGAGAATTAAAGTTGTAAGGAAAATTTCTACCAATGATGAACATTGTAGGTTATTTATAGTCTATTACGACTCAGAGGGTAAAGAAATTGCAACCGTCAGGAAAGAGACGTTTCTGAAATATGATGACGAGTATAAGAAGATTCATGGGCAGTTATATCCGGGCGAAATAGTAGATTATCATTTTCGTAAAATGGATGATGCGAGTTCCTATAAGATATGGCTTTACGATGACAAAAAAGTCAATGATATATCGGAATCAAAAAAGCCTATGAGAAAGAAAAAAAAGGTTCCATGATTATAACCGTAATTCAAACAGTAATCCCAATGAAGCCCTAAAATAGATTATGATTGAATTGTCAGACTATGAAATAATATTGAAGTCAAAAATATTCATAGAAAAGGCTTTCAATGCTCTTGAGGGTTTGTTTCAGTTGGATAATGGAATATCAAACCTTAGATTAAAAAAAGGCACATGCAAAAAATTTATTGAAGAAGTACTACCGATAGCTGCATTCTTAGGATGTTTTGAAAGACCTGGGTTAAATTTATATTGTCAATATTTCTCTGGTGACCAAAGCTTTGACGCTAAAGTTTATTGTGAAGGCGTATTGGTAGAGAAAGGGCATCTGCAAAAAGAATATTTTATAGAAACTTCTATAGCTTGTCATGAAAAAGACTATTTGAAGAGAGAGTGTCTTGAAAAAGGTATACCCTGCTTTGGGGGTAGTGATATAGCAAGAGTACCAAATGGAACTATTAAATCTGTACCTCAAGTACGCACTCCTGCTGACTTAATTGATGAGCATATTAATTATATAAGATTAAGAATTGAGAAAAAGAGTGTGAAGAACTATCCAGATAATACTTTTCTCGTAATTCCTCTATTCCCAGATACGATTTTAATGCAGAGAGAATGGTTGAGTATTCTTGAGAAGCTGGTGTCGGTAGACCATATTTCAATATTCTGTGGAATATTTGTATATGACTCGATTTCTCATAGAAAGGTATTATTGTAATAGACCTATCCTTAATATAAGATGTAAAAATGAACCTCTGCCAAGACAGTCAGTTTACTGACCCCTTCTTTATTAATGCGCATTTCAAACGTAAATCATGATACTAAGCTTACGGCTTGTTAATGCTCAGTAATTAGGTAACTCTTTTGGTATAATACATAAGCCACAAGGAGGTACCTGATGAAACATTCGGAACAGGTTAAAAGTTTTAAGGGGACGGTTCTATTATTTGTTAACATGTAATTAGAACCATCCGCTTTTCGCCACCGCATAGTGTCATTATTGAATGAAAAGGTGATGAACGACATGAAGCTACACGACAGTGCACCGGAACGTAATGTATCCCCGGAAGAAGCACTGGCTCATTACGATGCTCATTCAAAAGGCTTCATATGTTCCTTTTGCGGCAAGCGATCGTATGAACAAGAAGATTCTATTGAAGGCCCGGACGTATCAGATCTGCCAGAGTTGCGTATATGTTTTCTACAATGTATTCATCTGAACAAACCAATGGAAGGCAGGTATCCTGTCCCTATGCTGTGAACGAGTCGCCTTCGAGAATCGGGCGAACGGTTGTGGCGTAGTATTGTTGCCCGAGTGGATTCAAGGATTCCCATGCCTTGATTGCGCCTGGCGGCAGCTCGCGGGTCCAGAAGCTATCGGGAATCGGCGCTCAAGCTCCGGCAACTTGACCGGGTGTGATGTCGGCAATGATCACGCCTTCGCCGTCTTCGTACGTCATGCGAGCCAGTACCTGGCCGTTACCGTCCGTGATTTGACTCTCCCCCAGATACCGGGAAACGTAGGGCATGGACTCTTTCCCCGGTGTCAACCCCTCGAAGTCACCGGCGTGGGACGCGTGTACGACGGGTACGCCAAGCATCCGCGCCAGGTGAGCGGGAGCCTGTCTTAGCATGTCCCTCAACCGCGCTTGCTCCTCGGCGTATTGGGGAGGCACAGGGAGGCGCAGATCCCACCAACATGAACCGCCCACGACAAGATCCACTTTACCCAACAATCGGCGCGCTGTCTGGGAACGAATTAATTCCCAGCACATGGCGACGCCGACAGGGCCGGCAGGAGTGGCGAGGACGCCGTCATCCGCACCGCCGATGTAGTAACTGTTCTCCCACATGGTGGGCAGATCCTTGTCGTGACGGAAGTACCGGCCGTCAGGAAAGACAAGCAGAAAGCTATTAAAGCAGTCATGCCCTGACTTCGCGATGAACGACCCGCCTACGACACCGTCATGCTTGCGCGCAAGCCTGCGCATAAGTTGCAAGAGGAGGGCCTTCCAGAGGTTGCCATGCCGAGAGCATCGCCGGTGTGAACGCTACTGCGGAGGGGAAGAACTCGGGAAGGATTACCCATTGGGCGCCACGCCGAAAGGCTTCGCAGACCAGCGCCTCGGCGGATGAGAGGTTTCGTGCAATTGCGCCGACCTGTGCCCGCATCTGCACTGCAGCAACCCGGATCGGAATCATGCAACGCTCTTGCCGGATGTTCGTCTCATACATTCTCTTTCTATCTTGTAACAACCTTCCCTGATGAGCTAATAATTCCTTAACATTCGCTGCCAATTACTGCATCCCTGTTCAAATCCCATCTCGCAGGCCTTTTGAAAATCGGCGGCAGCCCTTGGATTCCCTATTTGAGCGTAGACCATGCCGCGCGTATTGTAAGCAGTGGCAAGTTTAGGATTCAATTCTATGGCCCGGTTAAGATCCTCAATGGATCGAGCGAACTGGTTCGTGAACGCCAGGGCGATTCCCCGACCGAGGTAAGCCTGTGCATTACGCGGGCCAAATTCTATGGCTTTGTTAAAATCATTCATGGCCTTGTCGTACTGTTTGTATTCCAGGAGAACTACGCCGCGGTTCAAGTAGGCCATGGCGCTCCAGGGGCCTCCTCCGGCAATGACCTTGCTGAAATCCTTAACTGCCTTAACCGTATCCTTACTCTTCTCCTGTGTATAGATGAATCCGCGTCCCACGTATGCCACTCCTTCATCCGGGTCCAAGGCAATGGCCTTGTTTAATTCTCCGATCGCCTTGGCATATTCTTTCTGATAGAGGTATATGGCCCCCTGGGCAAAGTAAGCCGAATAGCTTCTCGGCTTAAGGGCAATCACCTTGCGGAAATCCTTGACGGCCTGCTCAAATTGTCCCTGATCGCCGGTGGAAAGCCCCCGGTTGAAATAAGCAATGCCCCTGTTGTTGTAGGCCTCGGCATAATCCGGCTTAAGGGCAATCACCTTGGTGTATTCCTCGATGGCGCTTTCTTCTTCATTGCTGACGGTATGGCGTAATCCTTTTTCGAACCATTCATTAGCCTGAAACAGCTTCTCTTCGACGGCAATTCTTGTTTCCACCTTCTTTTTTGCCGCTTCGCCTTTCGCCAAGGCCAGCTCTTTCTTCAGCTCTTCCATCTCCTTTTGGTTCTTTTCATATTCCCGCTGGATCTTCTTATAATCTTCGATAACCGATTTCTCTTTGACGTTCCGTGCCATCTCCTCCATCTTGTCGGAATTAACCATGGCCTTTATCTTTACCCAGAAATGAAAACCGTCGCCGACAATAGTTCTTTTCTTATCCAGAATCACAACCTCCATCGTACCCGAGGCCAGAACCTTTACTTCATCCTCGGTCAGTTGGAAATTCTTTACCTTGGAATAGCTTTCAACATATGTTCCTGCCTGTTCCAGGGCGATCCTCTTGGCGTCCAGCAGCGCCCGACTTTCAGCGATACTCGGCGTTTCACCGTCTCCCATGCTATAATTACCTTCGGAGACAATTTCCTTGATTTCAGTAAAACCGCAGGTAGGCAGTAGCAAAAAAAGCGTTGTCACTATTGCAATAAAATTTCTCATGCCGTAATTCCTTTGAAAAGTTTTTGGGTAACTCTTGTTTAAACTCAGTGTTGAGAAAAGTCCTTATTCAAGCTGTAAATCACTTCCGTTTTCGAGGAATAAGTATAGGTAAATTGCAATTGTATGTCAATGATAACTGACCACAAAATATGGGATGTGGCATTGATGTTTTCGTCGGGTAGAAAGGGCCCTCTTAGACCTTTAAAGAATGGCTCCTTCTTGAAATGTTGTTTTACTTATTCGACGACTGAATGCAACATTTCAAATAGATATCTCAAATTTTACTTGATCGTTGGTCGTTATAAGAGCAGAAAAGCCCAAAGCGATTAAATTGGCAAAATCGGCTTTGGGCTTTCCTCAGAATAACCTCTCTCCGGGATGAGAGAAAACGGAGGGAGGAAGGCATAGTGTTGTTAAAAGATCAAGAACAAGAAAGATGGATGGGTCGCCGGTTTCTCACTATTCGTTACCTTGTCCGGGGAAACAGCATTCCCAGCTTGGCTGGCCATCTTCTTCATTGCGAAGTTTCATGGTCCAGCCGCCCTTGCTAATTTCTGTTGCTATGATAGAGGAACCAAATTTCTTCCCCCTGACCACAACGCTGTCACCAGCCATAAATTTAATTTTCTGATTATTAATGAACCAATTGGGTCCCATATAGACAGTATAAGCATTACCCTGGTCCGTCTTGAATTTCATCTGCAGACCGTCTTTTACTCCTTTCATCGGCTCAACCTTCATCACTTTGCCGGATTCAACTACAATAGCCTCGTTTCCGGTAAAGCCTGAATCGTCTGAAACCGACGAGGGAATTCCGAGAGTCCATGCACCCGTCGATACGGTGGACCCTGCGGCCTGTGATTCCTGAGCAAATGACATCTGCACGAACAACATGCTAATTGCAACAACTACTACAATCCCTATTGCCAACTTTCGCATAGCTTCCTCCTTAAGTTAGTTTAAATCAAATTGGTGGTTTAATATATGTAGAGTAGTGAGCTAACGCTCTCGCCCGCCATTAAAATATATGTCCAGGGCAGATAGGATCAAAGACTCATCCTTCTTTAACGGCGACTCTGATTTGCCTTTGAAATATTTTAATATGGATGAATTAAGAGCTTCCGCTTCATTCAAAGTCCTCAAACCTATGGCTACATCCGCATCATTTTCTCTCATGGTGTCATTTCACGCCTCAATGAATATAAGTTTCAATATGTTCAACAATCAATCCGTTTTGCTTAGTTTTCCTTATCGATAAATTAATTACAATCGGGAGATAGTAGATTCTAGCTGTAAAAAATAACTAAGTCAGGATCAGGAGAAGGATGATTCATGATAAGGAAAGGCGTGTTATTCTCATTAATATGGTAAGAATCCCGCCAATTGGCAAGCTATAAGACATATTGTGGTTTGTACGTAGTTGATGTATAAAATGGCATAGATTTGTAAGAAAGAGGACAAATCAGTGAACTCCATTCTGACAAGAATCAGTCTCCTAACTTTATGTCTCTTTCTGTTTATTCCAGTTGAATCACATGCGGCAGCGGGGCAGCGGCTGGCGCTTGTCATTGGCAATAGCAACTATGAGTCCTCTCCCCTTAAGAATCCAGTCAATGATGCTTCGGACATGGCTTTAGCACTCCAGAAAGCAGGTTTCACGGTTGTCCTGAAGAAGAACGCTGACCTTCAGACCATGGAGGAAGCCATTGAGGACTTCGGGAACAAGCTCAAGCTGGGTGGGGTGGGTCTCTTCTACTATGCGGGTCACGGATTACAGGTGAATGGGGTGAACTACCTGATCCCAATCAAGGCTAAGATCAATAAAGAGACGGACGTAAGATACAAGGCCGTAGATGCTGGAAGAGTTCTTGATGAGATGGCAAATGCCAACAATAGCTTGAATGTGGTCATTCTGGATGCTTGCAGGGATAACCCCTTTACTCGCAGCTTTCGATCGGCCAGCAGGGGGCTTGCCATTATCGGCGCGGCACCGACTGGGACGTTCATAGCGTATTCCACGGGTCCCGGACAGGTAGCCCGGGATGGGGAGGGCCGAAATAGTCCCTTTGCAGCAGCCTTATTGGAAGCCGTCAAAATGCCCGGTCTTCCCATCGAACAGGTCTTCAAACGTGTACGGCAGAAGCTGGACGCCTCAACTGGTGGCAAGCAAATCCCCTGGGAGCTGTCGTCTGTCAAAGGGGATTTCTATTTCAATCCATCCACGAAACCAGACATTGCTGAAATCACAACCCCTTCCATATCGAACTCTATTCTCAAGCAAGCGCAAGCAGCATATGAAGAGGGTAATTTTGCGGAACCGGAAGGAGATAATGCCGTTGAGCTGGCACGTCAGGCCTTACGTGATGAGCCTAATAATCAAACTGCCAGGGACTTAATAACACGGTCTGCCTCCGCATATGAGAACCAAGGAAAACTAGCCCTGGCCAGGGATGACAGAAACGCAGCTCTAAAGATTTATAAAAGGCTTTTTAAACTATTTCCGGATCAGGAAACCTATCTCAAAGAGACAGTAGCGTTGGAAAAACCCTCTGTACCGGATATTGTCGGTGCCTGGAATTGGTCGGTCAGATCACCATTTGTGCCTGACGGTATCAATACAATAAAAGCCGACGGCACATGCACTCTTAAAAACCTTACCGGCAGGTGGAGTTTCCAAAAAGACGCTGAAAATCGTATCGTCTTCTATTGGAGTGACAACTGGACACACACGATGACACTATCTAAAGACGGACTTTCGATGACGGGATCAGATGATTGGGGTACCAGGGTGACCGGTAGGAAAGTTAAGTAGCCTAAAAAAAGCGAATCATTATTAAGAAATCTGATCGGCCCTCTATTCTTTAAATGTAATTCTAAGGGGCTGTGACGTTAAGCTCCTACGTTGAGTCTATACATTTTGTTTTATTACTTCCTGTATTGTTGTTTTTCAAGATCACCTCATCCATACAAGCTTTCAAACGGAAATAGACGAAAAGTTTCCCGGAAAGAGCTTGATTATTACACTTAACGGATGAAGAATGTCAGCAGGTCTAACTTTTTGATTGTGATACAATTAAAGGGTGCAGATTACTAACCTTGTCGTCTTCGCTTCCGGATGCCGGCGATCCACGTTTCGCGTTGACCTTTATAGACAAGCAAGAAGGGGTCTAATGAGAAGGTTATTGAATCGATGCGGATTTCATCCTTACCGCAGCCGACTTGTGTGCGGTACCCTTTGCATTGCACTGCTATTTCTCTTTGCGGTCACGGACGCATGCTGATGTGCCTAAGAGCATCGACGAATGCGCAAGAATTGAGGACAGCGCGAAACGACTAAGATGTTACGACGAGCTGGCCGGGCGCAAGGAGGCCCCAAGTAAACCAACGGCTACAGCCTCTTCTGAGACAAAGCCCGGTTTACAAACCCAAGCCACATATCTGGAACGGCTATGGGAATTGGACGCAAAGTCCCGGAAAGAGAGATATGCCATATCGCCTCACCGGTCGAACTATCTCCTTCCCATCACGTATGTCGAGTCGCCTAACGAGCAGGCCATAAAGAACGCTAATCCTGATAAAGAACTCAAGAACGCGGAGGCGGCTTTTCAGATCAGCTTCAAGACGAAGATTTGGGAGGACGATCTTTGGACAAAATATGGATCTATGGGTTGCTTACACGCAGCGATCGTTCTGGCAATCTTACAATTTCAAAGACTCCGCATTTTTTCGCGAAACCAACTACGAACCGGAGGTTCTTCTGAACTTCCGAACAGACTATGATCTGCTCTGGCTGAAGAACCGTTTCATCAACGTGGGCCTCAACCACCAGTCTAATGGCCAGGCAGACACCCTGTCGAGAAGCTGGAACCGCGCAGTCGCCAATTTCGGGTTCGAAAGAGACAACTTCGTCCTGATCCTGAAAACATGGTACAGGTTTCCGGAGAGTGCCGAAAATGATAATAATTCAGACATCGAGAACTATCTTGGATACGGTGAACTCTGGGGATATTATTTTTGGAAGGGCAACAGATTCGGCGTCATGGCTCGAAATAACTTAAACTTCAGCACGAATCGTGGCGCCGTGCAACTTGAGTGGAGCTTTCCGCTCTTAGCGCGAATAAGCGGATACATTCAGTACTTTAATGGCTACGGCGAGAGCATGCTCGATTATGACCACAACATCAACCGCATCGGAATCGGTTTCATATTGAGAGACTGGGAATAAACCTAAATTCTTTTTCACGAGGCTCAATGGCTTAAAATATAGGCATGGCGTCATGGTATAGGCGTAAGGCGAGGTAAACCAAGGGACAAAGTTCTATTCTTTGCTGTCTTGGGCTATTTACTTTCATTGGTTATTCTAAGCTCCGAAAACTCTGGTGATTCGCATGGACAAAGAACTCACGAAAACATACCGATTATTTCTAAAAGACAGCATCCGTAAAGTGATTGATTTTTCTCAAACTGATCAGAACAGAGGGATTGCGCCTCCCCCTATTGAAAAACCGTACCCAAAAGAAGCCAAGAGAATCGACCTTCCCAAATGCGATCAATTCAAAGATATCGGCAAGATTGATCTTAAAACAGCTATCAGCAACCGTGAAAGCCGCAGATCTTATAGCAATCAGGGTCTCTCGCTCGAGGAACTGTCCTTTCTCCTGTGGGCCACCCAAGGCATAAAGAAGAAACTTGATCCCGGGCATGCGTTAAGAACGGTTCCCTCTGCCGGCTGCCGGCATGCACTTGAAACATACCTCTGTGTTTTGAATGTCGAGGGTCTTGATCAGGGTATCTACCGTTATCTTCCTCTTGAACATCAACTCCTGTTTGAATTTACTGAGGAGAATTTAAACAGCAGAATTGTTCAGGCTGTTCTTGGTCAACGCTATCCAGGAGAAGCCGCCGTTACCTTTATCTGGACAACCATCCCGTACAGAATGGAATGGCGATATGAAATCGCCGCTCATAAGGTCATTGCGATTGACGCCGGTCATGTCTGCCAGAATCTCTACCTTGCCTGCGAAGCAATAGGTGCAGGAACCTGCGCCATGGCTGCTTATGATCAGGAAGGGATAGACAGACTCCTGAGGATTGACGGACACGATGAATTCACCATTTATATTGCATCAGTTGGTAGAAAACGGTGACGATGGGAGGAGGAGCTTGAACAGATGGAAGTATTTGAAACATCAGTACTCGCAGGTATCCGGATGAAGAACCGTATTATCCGTTCCGCAACCTATGAAGGTATGTGCGATACCCAAGGCCATCCTCAGCCCTCATACTACGAACTCTATGAAAAATTATCGAGCGGTGGGGCAGGAGCCATCATTACCGGCTTGGCGGCTGTCAATCGAACAGGCAGAAATCATAGGTCCATGGGCATAATTGATGATGATGCCTACATTACAGAGTTCCGGAAACTGAGCTCGGTCGTTCAGGCAAATGGAACCCCCATCATAATGCAAATCGCCCATTGTGGAGGGTTTTCCGCCAAGGCAGTAACGAACACTGAACCTGTCGCGCCCTCACCATTCGTAAATAACCTTTCACGTCAAAAAGCCCGGGAATTGTCCCATACTGAGATCGAAGAAATCGTCAGCGATTTTGTAAAGGCCATTATTCGTGTCCGGCAAGCAGGCTTCGATGGGGTACAGCTCCATGCCGCCCATGGATACCTTCTTTCGGAATTTCTTTCGCCACATGTGAATAGGCGCACGGATCGATGGGGTGGAACCACTGAAAACAGATGCAGAATCGTCATGGAGATTCTCGAACGTGCCCGTAAGGAAGTGGGTGACTATCCGATCCTAATAAAGATGAGCGCCTATGATTTTGATAGAGGCGGCATGCGGATTGATGAATCGATCAAGGTATCCCGATTACTGGAGATTGCAGGATGCTCCGCGATTGAGGTATCATGCGGAGGTGTTAACGATACATTCCCTTCCATCAGATCAGATAAATTCCCCATTAAAGCGGCATTGGCCTTTGTACCGCCTTTTAAGAAGATGCCGAAACCGGTCAAATTTCTTGCATCGATTATAATGAGATTTACGATGAAGTCACACACCCCCTTGTTCAACTACAATGTGGATGCCGCTGTGCAGATAAAACAGAACGTCGGTATTCCAGTTATTGTCGTCGGCGGAATTCATAGGCTGACAGATATTGAGGATGTCATTTGCAATAAAGGGATTAACTATGTTTCCATGTGCCGACCATTTATCATCGAACCCGCAATAGTGAAAAGGTTCCAGGAGAATAAACAAAGTGAATCCCGATGTATCAATTGCAGCTATTGTCTCATGGGAGTCGTGTCATCCCCGCTTCGATGTTATTACGGGAAGATACCGCGTTGATAAGTCCTGTAATTTACGACCCTTCCTACCATCGTCAATCATTAATTTGTAAGTATATTTTCTTAAATGCCATCGATCCGCTGTCAATATCTTCTTATCGTTTCTAAGAAAATCCCCTGCAGGGATATCAATGCAAGTAAGCAATTATTTTGAATTTTTCATGAGTTCCCGGCGGGGAATGAGGCAGGGGCGGCAGAAAAATTCACTAAAATCTTTAATTTCCATCAAAATGGCCATCTTTTGTGATTGACACATCGTTTTACACTCCATACACTGTTAAGGGAAATAATTGGAATATTGAAGCTCTCCGCAGCAAGTTGTAGAGAATCTTCGATTTTTAACGAACAGTATCGTTCGGCATTCGCTCGCTACCGAATTCAGGACATAAATTTTTGGTTGCCGGAGAAACGGTGTAAATGAACATCCCTATGTTTATTGCGGGACTGGTTTTGATCCTCGTCGTTTTGGGGGATGCCTTTGAAACGATGGTGCTCCCGCGCCGCGTGACACGCCGGTTCAGACTCGCCCGTCTCTTCTTCCGATATTCGTGGAAGTTATGGCTGATGATCGCCAGGTTGATACATTCAGGCAAAGGGAGGGAAACCTTTCTCGGCTTCTTCGGTCCTTTTACGATGCTCATGCTGATCATCCTTTGGGCAACCGGGCTGGTCTTCGGCTTTGCCTTTATGCTCTGGGCATCCGGTTCGACCCTCACGATGCAGGCAGGGATTGTCGGTTTCGCAACATACCTCTATCTTAGCGGAACCACTCTGTTCACTCTAGGTTTGGGCGACGTGACTCCGACTACTCCTTTAGGCAGGGCATTGATTGCCGCGGAGTCCGGATTGGGCCTCGGGTTTCTTGCCCTCGTCATCAGTTACCTGCCGCTCTTGAACCAGTCGTTCTCTCGTCGCGAAGTGACTATTTCACTCCTCGACTCGCACGCGGGTTCGCCGCCCACCGCCGCTGAGTTGATACGGCGCCATATCCATGACGGCGATGTTGATGAACTTCGCCAACATCTTCACGGATGGGAACGCTGGTCGGCTGAATTGCTTGAGAGCCATTTATCCTATCCGGTGCTGGCTCAATTTCGTTCCCATCATGACAACCAATCGTGGCTCGGATCGCTAGCGGCGATACTGGACACCTGTGCCTTTGTGCTGGCGGGTATCGAAGGGGTGTGCAAGGATCAGGCGAAATTCACTTTTGCCATGACCCGGCATGCTATTGTCGACATCGCCGGGGTCTTCAACCGTCCTCCCGTCCATCCGGAAAAGGATCGACTTCCCAGGGCCGACCTTGAATATCTTTGCTCCATGTTGTCAGAGGCGGGTCTCAAGCTTGAGGAGATCGATGCCCTCGAAAAGGCGCTCAAGGAATTGCGCTCGATGTATGAACCATATATCCACGCCCTTTCCATATACCTGCATATTACTATTCCACCTTGGATCTCGAGATCGAAGCGCCCGGACGACTGGCAGACGAGCCGCTGGGATACCGCGGGTATCGAGAGAAAGAAAACGTTGAGGGAGATTTGGGAGGATCATTTTTGATGGAATGAGGGGTGAGGACAAAAAATATAATCAGGAGAGGGAGAATGAATTACAAACTTATTAAATTTGAAAAGACGAATGCCGTTGGGACCCTTACATTAAACAATCCGGAAAAAAGAAATGCCCTTTCTATTGAGATGTTGAAAGAGCTTCACTGCATGCTGGACGAGATCAAAGGAAAAAGCGATGTGAAGGTCGTCATCGTCAGGGGCGCCGGCAAGATTTTTTCGTCAGGCCATGACCTGACGGACATGATAGGCCATGGGCTCAAGGACTACCAGGAGGTATTCGATACGTGCAGCGCCTTTATGCTGAAGATACAGGATATGCCGCAGCCCTTCATAGCGCAGGTGCATGGCATAGCAACCGCCGCCGGATGTCAGCTCGTAGCCGCGTGCGACCTTGCCGTTGCTGAGGAAGGCACCCTCTTCGGGACGCCGGGTGTTAGGCTTGGCATCTTCTGCACTACACCGGCAATTCCTTTGGTTCGCGCTGTGGGAAGAAAACGGGCCCTGGAGATGCTCTTCACAGGACGGATGGTATCGGCGAAAGAGGCCGAGCAGTTCGGACTTGTCAACAAGGTTGTGCCCATGGATAAGCTGGAGGGAGAAACGAAAGCCATGGCGGAGAAGATCGCCGAGGCGAGCTCGTTGACGCTCAAGATCGGCAAGAGCGCCTTTTATGCGCAGGTGAACCTGAGCGATGCGCAAGCGTATGATATCGGCAATGAAGTGATGGTAGGGAACCTGTTTGCGGATGACGCTGCAGAGGGAATCCGCGCTTTTCTCGAAAAACGCAAACCCCAGTGGACTGGAAAATGACAAACCCCGACCAGACATGCAATCGCCATTCGAAATGTGATATATGGATGGTGGGTTGCCAGTCTGAGCTCGGTTATGTTTTTGGCGGGTCTTATCAAGATGTATTTCAGATTGCGGTTTAGCAAAAAATAAGGAGGAACGTGATATGGCCGAGGCAAAGAAATTAAAGCAGCTAAGTTTTTCCCTGACCAACAAGGTTGGATTATTGGCCCAAGTGGCATCTGCCCTCTCCCAGGCAAAGGTCAATATAGAGGCGATCTGCGCTTATGAGATGGACGATAAGGGATATTTCATGGTGGTCACCGACAATAATGCAAAGGCGAAGAAGGTGCTGACCAAAATGGGAGCCAATGTTGAGGTGGAAGACGTTCTCATTGTCGGTGTGCCGAATAAAGTCGGACAGCTACAGAAACTTGCAAAGAAAATTTCCGATGCGGGAGTTGACATTTACTATGCCTATGGAAGCCCCGGCGCGGGCAAGACGACATGCCTCGTCTTTAAGACCGCCAATGACGGCAAAGCGTTGAAAGCAATCAACGCGAAGTAATTTCCTGTCGGCCAATCGCCGAGAAGGCCGGTTCCAGATCAAAGGGAGGAGTTTACGGCTGCACGCCGGCTCCTCCCCGTATCCGCTTCATTGCATGATAAAGCCATGCGGCCTTGATCAGCGCCTATTGCCTTTAACCTCCACTGGTATTCCCCACCATCCATCCTGTTTAGTTTCCTTAACATCATCAACGGATGGATTATGGTAACCAAATGCAGAGAAACCCATGTGATCCCCGGAAGCATATATAGACTTGTGCTTCCAGAATTCGGATTGTTCTGCAAGGTGGCCGCAGCCTGATACGATAAAGATGATTAATAGGATAAATAGCTTTTTCATATGATATATTCCTTTCTATCAGAAGTGAATTTGCAATCAAAGTCAAACGTGTCTTTATTACTACAAAGAAAAGCGTTTTGGTATCCAATTTATGAGATTATGTATTTTTTTTCGTCCCACTGAGAAAAGAGAGCATCGGGTGAGCATTCATGTCCATTGACTGCATATGTTTTCATCAATAATTCCCCTTGACTTAATTCGGTTTACCCATTTACTATCCTCGCCTATACAAACATCTTAAGGAGTTAGATATCTTGACCATGCCGATAGGGACGCGACGCAGTGAACTGAAAGGCGTGAAAGAAAATCAAGTCGCTCTGGTGACGGGAGGCAGTCGAGGCATTGGCCGCGCGATTGCGCTTGAGCTGTCATCAGCGGGATATGAGACGATTATTACGTACAAATCCAACGATGTTTCGGCAGAAGAGACCCTGGATATCATTCGATCTAAAGGCGGCGCGGGGGAAAAGGTCCGGTTTGATGTGACCGATTCGAGAGAGACGGAACGGCGGATGGATGATATCCTCACCCGGCACAAGAACATTCGCGTCCTCGTCAATAACGCCGGAATCACTGCTGACGGATTGTTCATGACGATGCGCGAAGAAAATTGGGATAGGGTGATTCAAACGACCCTTAAAGGCTTTTACAACGTGACCAAGCCGGTGATAAAGAGAATGGCAAGGAATCACCGGGGATGTGTTGTCTCTATCTCGTCTATATCAGCTCTCGTGGGAAACAGGGGACAGGCTAATTACGCTGCGGCAAAGGCGGGATTGATTGCCGCCAGCCGCTCACTCGCATCGGAGGTGGCAAGGTTAGGCATCCGTGTCAATGTGGTTGCCCCGGGTCTCATCGATACAGAGATGATCAAGGGAGCGCCGCTGCAGAAAATTAAAGAAATCATTCCAATGGCGAGAATCGGGAGACCCGAGGAAGTGGCTAAGGTCGTCCGTTTCCTGTGTTCCGATGACGCCTCTTACATTACAGGGCAGGTAATTTCCGTCAACGGCGGCATGTTTTAGCAGGCGTGTCTTTTTAGAACGAATATACAGCTCCTAAATTCACCCCATAGAGATGCGCTTTGCTTGCCGGCTCGTAAGTCAAGTCCACAGTGTCACTCTGTCCGATTTCGCTATATTCATACCATGGCTTGATAATGACTGACCAGGATTGAGAGAATTTGTACCGCAAAGGAACTTCTGCATAATATCCAATTTTGTTCCCCAGCTTGAACTCAGGGTCGTTGGAAGTGGGATCTAATTCAGAGAAGTAGGCTATCATCTTGCCATAGAACATTATGCGAAGACCAGCATTTGGTTCGATTACCACTCTTTCGCCGCAGTTGAATTCGGCTGCTACACCGACAGGAATATAATGCCAGTAGTATTTTTCTCTATAAGAGGCGTAGGTCGCCGTCACCGATGCTTGGCCGCGCTCCCACTGACGATAACCATATCCAGTGTAAGGTTTTAAGGAAATATTTCTTGCGATGGCAAAATTGTAGCCTACATTCAATTCTCCGCGGAAAAATGATTGACGATTATCGTTTGAAAACCTTATAGGTGTGCCGGACTGCGTGGTTCCGTCAAATTCAACATCTCCGAGAGAGAATTCAAAAAATATCTTTGAGTAGAAATCATTTTTCTTGTTGTAGCTGAAACCCAGGTAAGCGCCCGGCAGCCACCCGTTTTCAGTGCTCTTCTTGGGGGCGGGCAGATCTTCCTTATAATCGAGCCTCCAATACATTAAGGCGAATTCCAGGTTATAATTGGGGACATTCTTTTGAGTGTCAGTTATTTTGTCGGAGGAAAGGGGATTGACTGCCTGCTTTTCAGCGGCTGAGGAGAAGCCTGGTAAAATTAACAGGAATATGCCGACCACGGTGTACAGGACTTTAGCCTTCATAATAGGAAGCATCCTCATGTTCTCCTCCGCCGGAAGGTTCGCCGGGCTGATGAACTTTATTATCGCGCGTGATCAGTAGCATATGTGGACATTATATGCAATTGTTTCGAGAGAAATTAATTGCGGCAGAAAGCTGATAAAGCGGCAATAAATTTGTGTCAAAAATCCTTTCAGTGTTGGTCTATGGATCGGGCAGTTTGTTTAGATAATCCTTTTATGGTAATGAATATGAAATTTGAACGCAGGACTTGTCATATGACTTTTTTTGAAACAGGTAAATCGTTTCCATGATACCCATCCGTGACACCATCCCATCGAGGCATTATCCCGTTATCAACACGGTTATCATCGTTGCAAACATCCTCTTTTATATGGTGGAGATGTCTCAGGGGGAGGCGCTCGACAGGTTTATATATGCCTACGGCCTCGTTCCGGCACGCTATTCAATGCTTCAGATTGCGGCACATTTCACTTTCTTCCAGCAGATTTTTTCCCTCGTCTCATTCATGTTTCTCCATGGCAGCTTCTGGCACCTGGCGGGCAATATGTGGTTCCTTTACATTTTCGGGGACAACGTGGAAGACCGTGTCGGGCATTTAAGATATCTTTTCTTTTATCTTCTTTGCGGGATCTCATCGGGCGTTGCACATCTATTCTTCAATTTGGATTCCGCGATGCCGACGATTGGGGCGAGCGGCGCCATAGCAGGGGTGATGGGTGCGTACTTCATCCTTTACCCTAAGGCGCGAATTGTCACGCTCATTCCCATAATTTTCATTCCCTACTTTGTGGAGCTTCCTGCGGCGATCTTCTTAGGCATCTGGATTTTTATACAATTCATCAGCGCGGCGCTGACAAATGTTAATGCGGGCGGCATTGCGTGGTGGGCGCATATAGGAGGTTTTATCTTCGGCGCTCTATTCCTGAAAATCTTCCTTGGTAGGAGCATTTACCTGCCACTCTACTCCTGTTAAATCATCCTTGTACACCGTCAATCGGCAATTTATAAATTACCTATAAATGTATCAACATATCAATTGGGAGGTCGAGCAAATGAAAAAAATAATTTGGGCCGCGATTGTCGTTTTATTTATCACAAGTTATGCCCTTGCCGATCAAATCACAGTACAGATGAATCTGGTAAACGAGCAGGGCATCGGAAAGAATATAGGCACCGTTACCGCCATGGATAGCCGGCACGGTCTCATCCTCATTCCTGAATTGAAGGATCTCACCCCCGGCATACACGGCTTCCATGTTCATCAGATGCCCTATTGCGGCGAGGCTATGAAAGACGGGAAACATGTCGCAGCGCTCGCAGCGGGAGGTCACTTCGACCCCTTGGGGACGAACAAACATGAAGGGCCATACGGGGCGGGACATTTGGGAGATCTGCCCTTCCTGTATGCCGGTGCAGACGGCAAAGCGGTATCGCCGGTGCTCGCCCCCCGCCTGAAGGTTGCGGACCTGAAGGGAAAATCATTGATGATACATGCAGGCGGCGACAATTATTCCGACTATCCTGAGACCCTCGGAGGGGGCGGAGCCCGGGTCGCCTGTGGCATAATAAAATAACATAATGCAGTTCAAAAGAATATGTTACCCGACTGCTGTTAATTGGCAGTCTCGCGCGCATTTGCACTAGAGTGGAAGGGCCAAGGCTGAGAGTGAATTTGCGTCATCATTTCAGGCATCTCACCGTTCGCATCAAGTGCCGGGAAAAACAGCGGCAAGGCTAAGCTCTCTCATCGCATTAATCATCAAGACAAAAGATAATCTCAAGTTGCTTTATCAAATGCCTTTTGGTATTTTACCGACTCATTTATCTTCATACTGATATCGCTTGGGAAGAAGGTCATATAGAGAAATGGCAGACAGAATTGAAATAGGATTCAAGGAGGATGTCAGGGATTCCCTCGGGGAAAAGATAAAGAAAAGAATCGTGAACAACCTGCATATCAAAGTTGATTCTGTAAAGACAATTGATGTCCATACAATTGATGGAAATCTGACCCGAAAGGAGCTGGAAATGGCTGCTGCCGGCCCTCTCTCCGATCCGATCATCCAGAATTTTGCCATCAACCGCGGCCTGGCTGACAGGTTCGATTGGATGATCGAGGTGGGTTTCCGGCCCGGTGTCACTGATAATGTCGGAAAAACTGCAAAAGAAGCCATCGAATTGCTCTTAGGAAAATTGTCAGACCGTCTTTCAAGTGTTCATACATCAAGGCAATATGTAATTGAAGGGAGAATAGGCAGGGACGATGCAGAAAGGATAGCATCGAGCCTGCTGGCCAATGATCTCATTGAGCGTTATGTGATCGTTGACGGAAAATTCTGGGACAGGCAGAAGGGATTGTCTCCCTATGTTCCCCGTGTGATCGGTGAAGACCGTTTGCATATAATTGAAGAAATCAATCTTGATAAGAGCGACGAGTCGTTAATAAAGATCAGCAATGAGCGTCTCCTAGCTCTGAATCTGGAGGAGATGAAGGCGCTCCGGAATTATCTGAAGGACGGGGCAATTCTGGAAGAGAGGAAAAAGGCAGGTCTCGGCAGAAATATGACCGATGCCGAACTTGAGTGCCTGGCGCAGACATGGTCCGAACACTGTAAACACAAAATATTCAATGCCAGGATTGTCTATGAGGATGAACTTGGCACAAGGGAGGAAATCGATTCACTTTTCGAGAGCTGCATCAAGAGGGCCACGAAAGAGATCAGAGAGCGATTGGGGAAGGATGATTGGTGTCTTTCCGTGTTTGTTGATAACGCGGGAATAATCAGATTCAATGAAGGTTACAATTTAGTTTTCAAGGTGGAGACCCACAATTCTCCCTCAGCGCTTGATCCATACGGCGGAGCCCTCACGGGGATTGTCGGGGTTAACAGGGATCCCTTTGGCACGGGAAGAGGCGCCAAACTTATTTTCAATACGGACGTCTTCTGCTTTGCACCACCCGCCTACGACAAACCGCTCCCGAAACGGATTCTCCATCCGAGACGCATCTATGAAGGGGTGCGGGAAGGCGTTGAACACGGTGGGAATAAGAGCGGTATCCCCACGATTAACGGGTGCATTGTATTTGATGAGCGATTCCTGGGGAAGCCTCTGGTCTATTGCGGAACGGGAGGGATCATGCCCTCTGTCATTCAGGGGAAGCCTACGCATACGAAAGAGATTCTGGCCGGAGATTTGGTTGTCATGGCGGGAGGCAGGATCGGCAAGGATGGGATTCACGGTGCAACGTTTTCCTCTGAAGAACTCCATGAGGGTTCCCCTGTGACGGCAGTGCAGATCGGCGATCCCATCACCCAGAAGAAGATGACTGATTTTCTGCTGATGGCAAGAGACCGCGGCCTCTACCGGTGTATAACCGATAACGGGGCAGGTGGCCTTTCTTCCTCTGTGGGTGAGACTGCGCGCCTGTCGGGCGGCTGCGAGATAGACCTGAAAAAGGCGCCTCTAAAGTATGCCGGTTTACATCCCTGGGAGATTCTTATCTCCGAATCCCAGGAAAGGATGACGCTGGCAGTGTCTCCCGAATCGGTGAATGAATTTTTGGAGCTTGCACAGAAGATGGATGTGGAAGCAACTGTTGTCGGGAGATACACGGATTCGGGTATGTTCCATGTCCTTTACGGCGAGGCGACCGTCGCCTATCTGGAGATGGATTTTCTCCACAGCGGAGTTCCGCAAATGCAGTTGCACGCGAAATGGCAACCCCGCTTATATCCCGAGCCCGATTTTCCCGAGCCCGCAGATATGGGGCAGGCCTTAAAAGACATGTTAGGAAGGCTCAATATCTGCAGCAAAGAGTCCGTCGTCAGGCAGTACGACCATGAGGTCCAGGGCGGAAGCGTCATTAAGCCGCTTGTCGGGGCATGCAATGACGGGCCCAGTGATGCCGCTGTCATCCGGCCTATCCTGGCTTCCTTCGAAGGAGTGGTTGTGGCCAACGGCATCTGCCCGCGTTACGGTGACATTGATACCTACCACATGGCTGCATGCGCGATTGATGAGGCGATAAGAAATGCCATAGCTGTCGGCGGAAGTCTGGGTTTTATGGCGGGGCTCGATAACTTCTGCTGGTGTGATCCTGTCCAGTCGGAGAAGACTCCCGATGGAGAGTATAAACTTGCCCAGCTTGTGCGGGCGAACAAGGCGCTGTACGACTACACCACAGCCTATGGTGTGCCGTGCATTTCCGGAAAAGACAGCATGAAGAATGATTATCACATAGGGAATGTGAAAATATCCATCCCGCCGACGCTTCTGTTTTCCACCATGGGAAGAATCGAGGATGCGCGGAAGGCGGTTACTCTGGATGCCAAGCGCCCGGGTGATTTGGTTTATATCTTGGGTGAGACATATGATGAACTGGGTGGTTCCGAATGGTATGCCATGCATGGCTTCATAGGGAATCAGGTGCCCAAGGTCAACGCGGAAAAGGCCAAGGCATTGTATGATGCGTTGAGCAGAGCCATCAATGCGGGGCTGGTGGCCTCCTGTCATGACTGTTCTGACGGGGGGGCAGGCATAGCCGTTGCCGAGACGGCATTCGCAGGGGGACTGGGAATGCTGATACACCTTGCCCTGTTTCCCTCCCCCGGTATTGACCGTAACGACATGCTCCTCTTTTCGGAATCGCAAAGCAGGTTCATTGTCACGATCTCACCCGCGGCAAAGAAAGCTTTCGAAGCCATGATGAAGGGAATCACCCTGGCCCACGTAGGGGAGGTACTGGCGGAAGGAATTTTGAAAATAGACGGACTTGACGGCAACAGGATCGTCGAGGAAGATATCAACGAATTGAAAGCGGCCTGGCAGAGGCCATTAGATTTTTAGCGTCCGAAATATGCATGCCTCCATCTGCAAGAGGGGAGGGGAATCGTTATCATCGGGAACTGAAGGAATGTATTATGGCAAAAGAGGTTAGAACGATTGTCATTACCGGGAACGGGACCAACTGCGAAATGGAGATGGCCCATGCCTGCAGGCTTGCGGGTTCTGATGTAGTGGATATCGTTCATATCAGTATGCTGCTTTACGGTGAAAAGAGCCTCGACGATTATCATTTCCTTAACCTGCCCGGGGGGTTCCTCGATGGCGACGATCTCGGCTCGGCAAAAGCGGGAGCTAACCGTATTCTGCATGCGAAAGTCAAAGGAGAAAGAGAAAACCTCTACGATCAGGTTGCCAGGTTTATCAAGCAGGGTAAGCTCATTCTTGGCGTCTGCAACGGATTTCAGTTGCTTGTCAAACTTGGAATGCTGCCAGGTTTTGACGGCAATTATAGGAATCAGACAACGACACTCACCTTCAACGACTCCGGCAGATTTGAGGACCGGTGGGTAAATCTGAGGGTCAACCCCGATTCCCCCTGCATCTTCACAAGAAAGGTGACCGGTATTTATCTTCCCGTAAGACACGGCGAGGGGAAGTTCGTCACGAAGGATAAGGATATCTTAGAAAGACTTCACAGAGATCATCAAGTTGTTGTAGAGTACAGCCATGAGGATTTCATCGGCTCCACGATGGACTATCCGGCAAACCCGAACGGCGCCATTGACGGTATTGCCGGGATCTGCAATGAGACGGGACGGATATTCGGTCTCATGCCGCATCCGGAAGCCTATCTCCACCGCACCAACCATCCTCGCTGGACAAGGGAAAAGTTGCCTGAAGAGGGGATGGGCCTGGCCATTTTCAAGAATGCCATCGACTTTATCAGGAAAGAGGATATTTGAATCTGCCGCAATATCTTCGCCTGCCTTATTAAGGCGTGATAATTCGTGAGGTTGACTCGCGCTGTATCTCCTTGGCCCGTTCAATCATTTCTTTTATCGTCAGCTCCATGACTTCAGGAAATTTCTTTATGGCCTCCGGTAGTGTCTTAGCCGGTATCTGACATTGAATAGGCAGGGGACCCTGGGGCGTGGCCAGCTGCGATTGCCCGACGAACAGGGATTCGCGCTTCCTATCTCTGTTGCCATCGGGTGTCACGGGAGTGAGTCGGCGTATCCACCCGACCTTCAGATCGGTGAAGGTCTCTTCATGGTAAAGATTATTCTCATCTATCTTGATTTCTGGCTCTTTCTCGTTGCTGCCGTTCATTGTTTGTCTCCTTAGGGAATTATGAACGGTTACGTACACCACAGTGGAAATAACGTCAAATTTTATTATTTTGAATATTCAGTGCGCATTTCCTCATTGCTCATTGCAGGAATGCAGCGAAAACTTTTCCTGTTGACAAATCGGATGATATATCTTAAAAGGGCACCAGTGGTTAATCGTTCAAACGCAAAGGGACATAGTTATTTATATCATGCGAAGCACGCGCACCATCAGGCCGATCAGTATTGAGGGCATAATTAGGCTCTTTACATAGGAAGCCTGGTATTGGTGTAGTGTTTCGACAAGATCTATAGAGCAGCAAGAATCCGTTATCAGGTCAACTGGTAGCGGATTTTTTTTGGAATGGAGGGAGTTATGTATTCGTCAGATGTTTTGATCTATGACACGACATTAAGAGATGGGACACAGGGCGAGCAGGTAAATTTCTCGGCTGAAGAAAAGTTACGCATCGCGCAGCGTCTTGATGAGATTGGGCTTCACTACATTGAAGGTGGGTGGCCGGGATCAAATCCGAAGGATATGCGCTTCTTTGAGATGGCCAAAGACATATCATTCAAGCATGCGCGTCTCACCGCATTCGGCAGCACCAGAAAGCCGTATATGAAAGCCGCAACCTGTCCCAATATAATGGCTCTCTTGGAAGCGGAAACACCGTCTGTAGCAATTTTCGGCAAGAGCTGGGATCTTCATCTTTCGGATATTCTCAATGTATCCCTCGATGAAAATTTAGAGATGATTCGTGATTCTATTGAATTCTTGAAATCAAAAGGCAAGGAAGTCATCTTCGATGCCGAGCATTTTTTCGACGGATATAAGAACAATCCCCTCTGTGCGCGCAGGGTGATAGAGACGGCCCTTACTGCCGGGGCTGACATGATAGTGTTGTGCGACACCAATGGGGGCACGATGTCAGGTGACTTAATCACGATCATTGATGAGATCATCCCTTCTGTGCCTCACCATCTCCTGGGTATTCATGTACATAATGATTGCGGTCTTGCCGTGGCAAACTCGCTCGCGGCAGTCGATCATGGTGTCAGGATGGTCCAGGGAACGATCAACGGATATGGAGAAAGGTGCGGAAACGCCGATCTCATCTCCATAATCGGTAATCTCCAGCTGAAAATGAATAAGAGATGTCTGCCCGACGCATCTATAAAACAATTGACACACCTCTCCAATTACGTGAGTGACGTCGCAAACATTCCTCCTCTCAACTCAAGGCCATTCGTTGGCCGCAGTGCATTCGCCCATAAGGGAGGCATTCACGTTGATGCAGTATTGAAGAATCCGGCGGCATATGAACACATTAGGCCGGAACTGGTAGGAAATCAGCAGAGGGTGCTTGTATCGGACCTCTCGGGAAAAAGCAATATTGCATACAAAGCAAGGGAGCTCGGTATCGACCTGGGTGAGGCAACATCTGTCAGTAGAAATATTGTCCGGCAGGTGAAGACTATGGAGGATCAGGGGTATCGCTTTGACACGGCTGATGGCTCTCTTTCCGTATTGATGAAGAAAATAAAAGGTGAATTCAGAGATCCGTTTATTCTTGAGAGCTTTCAGGTGATAAATGCAAAAACAGGAAATAATCCGCCCGTGTCACAGGCTACGATTAAGATAACAGTGGGCGGTGAGGAAGAATTGACTGCCGCAGAAGGCAATGGCCCTGTAAATGCCCTGGATAATGCCTTAAGAAAGGCATTGATAAAATTTTATCCTCAGATCATCAGGATGCATCTCGTGGATTTTAAAGTTAGGATTCTCGAGGGCTGCGAGGGGACAGCAGCCAAGGTTACAGTGTTTATAGATTCAACCGACGGTGAGGATATATGGAGCACCATGGGCGTGTCTACAAACATCATCGAAGCAAGCTGGCTTGCCCTCGTGGACAGTATCCAATATAAATTGAGCAAAGACGAAGAAAACAGGAATGGCCGTGTGTGAAAGAGATTCAATATGTTAGTTGATAAAGAAGCCTGTTTCTGGTAAATAGCTAAAACTATATAACAGGTGGAATTTGCAGATCAATAATAATGCAATAATATGTATCTATCCATAAACAGTCAAAATCCCCAGATGCGTTTGATCAAGAAAGCCGTTGATGTTCTGCAGGATGGGGGTGTCATAATCTATCCTACGGATACTGTCTATGGGTTGGGCTGTGCCCTTTCCAACAAGAAAGGAATCGACAGGATTTATGAGATAAAAAGGAGGAGCAGGAAACGACCGTTGAGTTTTGTTTGTGCCGACCTGAAGGACATCAGTCGTTATGCCCGTGTTTCGGATTTTGCCTACAAGACCATGAAACGCCTCCTGCCGGGACCATACACGTTTGTCCTCGAGGCATCGAGGCTGGTCCCGAAGACTATCCTGCCGAAAAGACTGGCTACAGGCATCAGGGTACCGGATAATCAGATCTGTCTCGCCTTGGTCAGGGAGCTTGGGCAGCCTATTATCAGTACGAGCGTGTCGACTGAGGACGGCGAGGTGCTGAGTAATCCGGTTGAGATCAAAGATAAATTCGGTCATTCTGTGGATCTGATAATTGATGGAGGCATTCTGGTCTCCGAGCCATCGAGCATTATCAGTCTCGTTGATGACACAATTGAGGTAGTCAGGGAGGGCAAGGGGGATGTATCCACTCTTGTCCGATGATTGCCTCGTGAATATATAAAAAGTGGCTTGTAATTGGCCGGCATCGCAATAGAGCTGGCGGCAGGGAGCATCCTCGGCCGGGATTGGGATAAACTCACCCGGGAGTGTTACGGAATGAAATACCTGTGCCGCGGTGACTTAGGAAAAAGCACCGCAGCCCCTGCGCATATTTTGTGATGCTGAGATTTAATGAATAAGGATATTTATGAAGAGAATGATGTTAATTAATGCTGTTCATCCGGAACAGAAGCGGCTGGCCATTGTGGACGGCGGGAAACTCATCGAGTACAACATCCAGATGGCGGACAAAGAGCCCATAACGGGCAATATCTACAAAGGCACCGTGATGAAAGTGGAGCGCGGTCTCCAGGCAGCTTTTGTAAATTATGGAGGCAGGAGGGACGGATTTCTCCCACTGCACGACGTCAGTCCCGAATACTTCACAGAGCAGACGGGAAAAGAAGGCAGCCCGGGGGGTCAGAAATCTTTCCTGAAGGCTGGTCAGGAGGTGCTGGTTCAGATAGTAAGAGAAGAAAGCGAACGGAAAGGGGCGCTTCTTACGACCTATATATCATTGCCCGGAAGATATTTAGTCCTGCTGCCGAATAAGGAAAGCAGCGGTATTTCCCGGAAAATAGAAGATGAGGAAGACCGCAAACGGCTGAAAAAATTAATGGAGCAAGTCAAGATTGATGAGAGCATCGGTTTTATAATCCGCACAGCGGGAATGCACAGAACAAAGCAGGAGCTCTCACGGGATTATCAACTGCTGTCAAGGCTGTGGAAGGAGATTCAGAAGAGGGCTAAGAGCGCCCCTGCGCAGTCACTCATTTATCAGGAGAGTAATTTCGGCGTATGCTCTCTCCGCGACTATTACACGTCAGAAATAGGAGAAATCCTCGTAGACGATATGGAGACGTACAGAAAAATGAGAGAATACTCCAAAGCCGTCGTCCCGAGGATTGTAAAACTGATCAAGCTCTATAAGGAGAAGACCCCGCTGTTTGATAAGAATCGGCTTGAAGATCAGATCCGCGTCATTTATCAGGACAGGGTGGAGTTGAAATCCGGCGGGTATATAATAATAAATCCCACGGAAGCCATGACCACCATCGACGTCAATTCAGGCCGGGCATCTAACAAGAGGAATGTCGAAGAAACGGCCTTCAGGACCAACATGGAGGCAGCCGAAGAGATAGCGAGGCAACTGCGCCTCCGAGACTTGGGCGGACTGCTTGTAATCGACTTCATTGACATGCGTGATCGAAAACATGAAGCTGAGGTGGAGAAGACTTTCAAGAAGGCTTTGAATGTCGACAGGGCAAGGATACAGATGTCGCGCATATCCAAGTTCGGAATTCTTGAACTTTCAAGACAGAAGAAACAGTCGACCATTCAGGAGATCAGTTATAACGTCTGCCCTTACTGCAAGGGGCGCGGTGTCAGGCCATCCCTGGAATACACGGCCCTCGGTGCCTTCAGGAAAATCGAATCTCAGGCAGTAAAGGGGGATTACTCTGTTCTCAAAGTGAAGCTGCCTTACGAGATCGCCGATTATCTTCTGAACAAGAAACGAAGCGAGATCAGCAAACTTGAAAGCACGTATAACGTGGCTATTCATGTCTCCGGGAGCCCTGACATACCGTGGGATGAGTTGAAGATCGATACCGTCGGGAGGGAAGTCATTGAGGAAGCTTCCGCTGAGGAGGAAAGCCGCCCTGTTGAGGTGTCTGATAAACAGGAAAATGGGCGCGTGGAACCTGTCGGCGTATTAACACAGGACGAAGTAAGTTCCCTTCCGCAGGAATCAAATGAATCGATCGAAACAAGCCCGAAGCCTGTCAAGAAGAAGACAAGATGGAGACCGAGACACAAGAAAAAGAAAGCGGAAGATAAATCCGTTGAACCCCTATCTCGCCCTCCGGCTGAGCGAAGCGACAATATGATAGCGTACAAGAAGATAGAACAAGCCCAGGACAGTACAGTCAATGCTCCGGCGCCATCCGGTGGAACAGGCGGGGAAGGACAAGACCTTTTAACCAGACTCCGTAAGGTGTTTGAACAGATCGAAGAGTAGGATTATTTTTTCCTGCCCAGTTCCTTAGCCCGAAGTGTGGCCTTCTCTACAGCTGCCATCATAGTAGCCCTTAGTTTCCCCTCTTCTATGGCTTGCAAACCGGCTATCGTCGTTCCTCCGGGAGAGGTGACCATGTCTCTGAGCTCTGCGGGGTGTTTGTCTCCTTTGAGGCAAAGTTTGGCTGCACCGAGAAGGGTCTGTGCCGAGAGTTTCAGGGCAACGTCTCTGGCTAGCCCCATATTGACGCCGGCATCGGCAAGTGCATCAATTATCACGAAGCCGTATGCAGGACCGCTGCCGCTCAAGCCGGTTACCGCATCCATGAGATCTTCTTTAACCGCAACGACAATTCCGACAGCTTCAAATATATGACGGGTGAAAGAAAAGTCTTTGTCTGTCGCACATGAGCCTCTCGCGATTGCCGCAGCGCCTTCACCGATCAACGCGGGGGTATTTGGCATGACCCTCATAACACGAGCGCCTTTTTTGAGGTATTCCTCTATAAATCCGGTGGAAATACCCGCTGCGATGGATATGATAAGCTTGCCTTTATCGATGCTGCCTGATATCTCTTCCAGCACTTCCGCCATAATCTGTGGCTTCACGGCCAGGATGATGATATCTGCATCCCTGACGGCCTTCTTGTTGTCTTTGGTCGCAAAGATGCCAAATGTCATTCTGAGCCCTTCTATTTGTTCCATTGCCACATCGGATACAGTGACCTTGTCAGGAGCTATCAGATTGCGGGATAGGATGCCTTTAATAAGGGCGCTGCCCATTTTGCCTCCCCCGATAAAGCTGATCTTTTTTCCTTTTAGCATATTTCCCCTCCCCGTGTTTGCCCTTTGAAGGGCTGTCAATAATTTGATCCAGTTTACGAATTTTTACAATATTATCAATCTTTATTTGTACAAGATGCACGATATATGATAGGCACTGGATACCTCTCATATGCAGGGGCGGCGTTATCACATCGCTTTTATTTTCACATATTAACGTAGAATATAGACGGAAAACCTATTCCGCTGTTTTCTTGATGGGGCCTGCGGCCTGCCGCTATCACTTGTTAGAAGGAAAATTATTACAATGGTAATATTTCATGAAATCAGCGGTGCAAATATAGCCTGCTGGGTAAGCAGTCATGACTTTTCCCATGGGAAAAGGACGCTCTTTTTTGTTCACGGGTCAGGCGGGGACCACGGCATCTGGATAGAACAGTATACAAGATTGAAAGATGAGTTCAATATTGCGGCAATTGATTTGCCCGGTCATGGATTGTCCGGGGGCCGGGGCGAACAGGATGTGTCGCAGTATGTTGAATGGGTGAGAAGATTTCTCGATGCACTTGCTTTGGAGAAACCTGTTTTGATAGGCCACTCCCTGGGCGCAGCTATAAGCCTCGTGTTCGCGATAAAACATGGAGAGATGGTCTCTGCCATTGTTCCCGTGGGTGGAGGGGCCAGAATGCCCGTGAATGAAATGATTCTCAAAGGACTGAAGACGGATCCCGAGTCCGTTATTGCTTTGGCCGCCAAGTTTTCTGTTACCAAGGAAAATAGAGAACGCCTGTCGAAGACTGTTATTGAGGGGCTGTCGCGTGCCAATCCTGATATCCTTTACGGTGATCTTCTTGCCTGTGACAGGCTCGATATTGGAAATGAGGTCGCAAGTATCCGACAGCCTACACTCGTCATGTGCGGCGCTGATGACAAGATGACACCGCCTGCGTTGTCGCAATTCCTAAGTGATAATATTCCCGGCGCGCAGTTGTCGCTGATTGAGGATGCCGGCCATATGGCTATGATGGAAAATGAAGAGTCCTTCAACAGCGTTCTTAAGTCATTTGTGCTATCATTACCTGCCATGGGAAGATGATAGAGGAACTGGAAATCTTGTTGGTTGTCTGAAGGAGTCCATATGTTTGTGCTGGGAAACTTTATCGTTGCAGTGGCAAAAATCATTCACGTTGTACTTTCCATCTACATGTGGGTTATCATTGCCAGGGCTTTAATCTCATGGGTGAATCCTGATCCGTACAATCAGATCGTTCAGTTCTTGTACCGTGTGACAGAGCCGGTCCTGGCGCCGGTTCGCAGATGGCTCCCCTTCGGCCGTATGGGTGTAGACGTATCGCCCATAATCGTCATCCTGGCGATCTATTTCTTAGATGAATTTCTCATCAAGAGCATGATTGAATTGGCGGTAAACTTAAAGTGATGATCCATGCAAACGTATCTCTGGCCTGATATGGTCAATATCAAGGAATCGGAAGATGGCGTCATCCTTCATGTACACGTCGTGCCGCGGTCTGCCAAAAGTGAGGTTGCCGGCGTTCAGGGCGATGCGCTGAAGCTTAAAATAACGGCGCCGCCTGTGGAGGGGCAGGCGAACGCGGAATGTATCAGGCTCCTGTCTGATATCCTGGGAATCAAAAAGAAACAGGTGAGAATATTAGGCGGCCATAAATCGAGGAAGAAAACGGTTGCAATAGAAGGCATTGGGAAGAGAGACATCGAGGCTTTGATTCCATGAACTGCAGCCTGTCATCATAGAGCGGTCATGGGCGGCCTTCTCGAATTCTTACAAGTCGCTGTATATAACATTCATTCTCACCGCTTTATCCGGCTTAGAGTATGCAAGAAGGTCGAATAAAAGGCGCGGAAAATAGAAGAGTCGCCCGGGCAGCAGGGGTGGTCGGTTTCGCGACAATGCTTTCCCGCATATCCGGCTTTCTCAGGGATATGGTTGTCGCCGCTTTTTTTGGCGCCGGTCTCACAACGGACGCCTTTTTTGTTGCCTTCCGGATTCCCAACATGCTTCGGCGCCTGCTGGGCGAAGGATCGCTGACTGTCTCCTTCGTTCCTGTCTTCACGGAATACCTGAACAAGAAAACAAAGGCCGAGGCCTATGAACTGGCCAACGTGGCTTTTACACTGCTTTCAATCATCCTTGTGCTTGTATCTATTGCCGGCATTATTTTTTCGCCCCTTATTGTAACGATCATGGCGCCCGGATGGTATATCGATCGTCCAGACCACTATCACTTGACGGTTTTTCTCAATCGTCTGATGTTTCCCTACATCTTTTTTATCGCTCTGGTGGCGCTTTGCATGGGCATTCTCAATTCTTTGCGCCACTTCGCTGCACCCGCTCTTTCACCTGTGATCCTTAACGTCTGTATGATCCTGTCGGTGCTCTTGCTGATGGACTATTTCCCGGAACCGATCACAGCTCTTGCCATAGGGGTCATGATCGGGGGCGTTTTGCAACTCGCCATGCAATGGCCTTTTCTCGCTAAATTCGGATTAAAGCTGAAGCCTGATTTTAACTTCGCGCATCCTGGCCTAAGGAAAATCGGCCTCCTCATGCTTCCCGCAGTCTTTGGGGCGTCAATCTATCAGATCAATATCTTCATCGCCACAATTCTAGCCTCGCTGCTTCCCTCCGGGAGCGTTTCCTACCTCTACTATGCAGACCGGGTGGTGGAGCTTCCCCTTGGCGTATTTGCTATTGCTGTGGGGACAGCGACACTTCCCAGCTTTTCGGAGCAGGTGGCGAAAGGCGACTTTCATGAATTAAAGGAAACAATCAATTTTTCCCTGAGACTAATACTCTTTGTTACCATACCGGCAACAGTTGCACTCATAGTACTCCGGGTTCCGATAATCTCAGTACTTTTTCAGAGAGGTGCATTTGATATTCAGTCAACTCTCCTAACTGCCCAGGCGCTCTTATGCTACGCTGTCGGTCTGTGGGCGTTTTCGCTGATCAGGGTGATTGTTTCGGCTTTTTATTCGCTGCAGGATGCAAAAACTCCAATGATCGCAGGGATTGTCGCATTCATCGTCAACGGCATATGCAGCATCGCTCTCATGTATCCTTTGAAGCATAGCGGTCTTGCACTGGCGACCTCCATAGCGACAGCTGTAAATGTTGTCATACTCTCAATCGTCCTCAAAAGGAAAATCGGGGCTTTCTTGGATCGGGAGTTCTATCATTCTGTGTTCAAAATATTTCTGTCGTCGCTCGCGATGTGGGGTGTTATTAGCGTAATAGAAGCTATTGTTCCCTGGAGGAATGAAGGGCACCTGAACGAGAGACTCTTATATCTGGCGCTGTGCGTAGTTGCCGGAATGGCGGCATTCTTCACAGCAGCCCGTTTAACCAAGTGCTCGGAAATGACGATGATCGTTGATGTTGTCAGAAAGAAGCTGGTCGGGGCAAAACAACGCAATAACGGATAGATGAAGCCTATAACCGGATAAAAGGTATTGACTGCCGGTATTTGAAGTGATAGGGAAAATCGCTTTTTAAAAAGCGCAATCCAAAGGGGAAGGTCAGATTATGCTGGACATAAAATTTCTGAGACAGAATATTGATCTCGTTCGGAAAAAAATGCTTGAGAGAGGCCAGGAGATCAATCTCGAAGCCTTTGCTGCGCTGGATGAAAAAAGACGGAGAGTCCTCCAGGATGTGGAAATCCTGCGGAACGAGAGGAATACCGCCTCCAAGGAGATAGGCGAGAAGAAGAAAAAAAAAGAAGATGCATCCGAACTTATCGCCAGGATGAGTGACGTTTCTAATCGCATCAAGGAACTGGACGAGTCTCTGAAGAAGATCGAGGAAGACCTGGGCGGCATACTTATGATTATTCCCAATGTACCTCATGCGTCCGTCGTGCATGGTGCGAGCTCTGAGGATAATCCGGTCATCCGCGTCTGGGGAGAGAAGCCCGATTTCGCATTTACGCCGAAACCGCACTGGGAAATCGGTGAAGATCTGAATATCCTCGATTTTGCGAGAGGTGCAAAGATTACAGGAGCGCGATTTACGCTGTACCGGGCATCGGGGGCTGTGCTGGAGCGGGCCATCATAAATTTTATGCTTGACCTGCATACGTCAGAACACGGCTACACAGAGGTCCTGACGCCCTTCATGGTAAACAGTGAGAGCATGACGGGAACCGGACAGCTACCGAAATTTGCCGAAGACCTTTTCAAGATAGAGAAGTTTGACTATTACCTGATTCCCACGGCGGAAGTGCCGGTAACTAACATCCACCGTGACGAGATCCTGGATGGGCGGGATCTTCCAATCTTTTATGTGGCATATTCGCCTTGTTTTCGCTCTGAGGCCGGTTCGTACGGAAAAGATACGCGCGGGCTCATCAGGCAGCACCAGTTCAACAAAGTTGAGATGGTCAAGTTTACAACACCGGAAACATCCTACGAGGAGCTGGAAAAGTTGACCCTCAATGCGGAGGAAGTCCTAAAAAGACTGAACATTCATTTTCGTACAGTAAGCCTCTGTACGGCAGACCTCGGGTTTTCGTCCGCCAAGACTTATGATGTTGAGGTCTGGCTTCCCGGACAGGATTCGTACAGGGAGATATCGTCCTGCAGTAACTTCGAGGATTTTCAGTCCCGCAGGGCGTCCATACGATTCAGGCGAGAAGGCAGTGGCAAGGTAGAGTTTGTTCATACCCTGAATGGGTCCGGGCTGGCCGTCGGCAGAACCGTCGTGGCCGTTCTGGAAAATTTCCAGCAGGCAGATGGAAGCGTTATTATTCCCGACGCTCTCAGGCCCTACATGAAAGGAATTGACAGGATTCCCGCTCAGGTTTAGTATAAATTTTAGTCATGAAATCAATGTCATCACGGAGGGGTGGCCGAGTGGTCGATGGCGGCGGTCTTGAAAACCGTTAACCGAAAGGTTCACAGGTTCGAATCCTGTTCCCTCCGCCAGAATAGAATTAAATATCCCCGCCCTTTCGGAATTAGGGGTTCACGGGAGACCTAAAGAGATAATAGATCGGCTTCATGTGGAGAGATGCCAGAGAGGCCGAATGGGTTCGCCTGCTAAGCGAATGTACGCCCTTAAAAGGTGTACCGGGGGTTCGAATCCCCCTCTCTCCGCCATCCTTTTTTGGAGCGCCCATAGCTCAGCTGGATAGAGCGTTGGACTACGAATCCAAAGGCCCCAGGTTCGACTCCTGGTGGGCGCGCCATTAAATGGGGACTGAGGATCTTCTATACAGTCATTTTGAGTATCAAGACTAGTCTATCATTCCTCTTCCTGCTTTCTCACTTCGCGGGAACGGGACAATGTCTTGCGGGCCGCTTGCAGCGGTGCCGTGTTTATATTTCTAAAGGTCTTTTTGGGAGAGTCAGCAAACGAGAATGGACTTACCAGTAACGGAAGAGCACCGGCCATGGGGTTATTTCTGTGTCCTTGCCGATGAGCCGGACCATAAAGTGAAACGCATTGTTGTATTTCCGAAGCAGCGTTTAAGTCTCCAGAGGCACTTTCGCAGAAGGGAACACTGGTATATTGTCCAGGGGAAGGCCATTGTGACCATCGAAAAAGATCAAGTCCATCTGGAACGCGGGCAGTCTGTGGACATCCCCCAGGGTGCATGGCATAGGATCATGAATACTGGAGATGAGAATGTTGTTGTCATTGAAGTCCAAGGTGGAGATTACTTCGGGGAGGATGACATCGAACGGCTGGAGGATGACTACGGGCGGGTTTGACGGTTTCATCGGCAAACCCTGAGACGAAACCCATTCTCACATAGCGCGTATCATTATATGGTCAAGATTGTTGATTATATAAGCCGCCATCCCTGAAGCGCCTGCGCATTTGGCAAGAGGTGTGCCACAATTTTTTTAGGAAATATTGGGCAGATTTATCTTGACAAGGAAAAAAAAGGGAGTATGTTTCCTGCCTAAAGAAGTGGGGTTAACACCCAGCGTCTGAAAAATTTTGAAAGGAGGTACTACGTTGATGAAGAAGGTGTTTGCTTTCATGCTTTCGGTGCTGATGTTAATAGCATTTTCGTTCGTGTTGGTTGGCTGTCCGTCTGCACCAGAAAAGAAACCGCCTGAGCCTGCAAAGAAAGAAGCAGCAGCGCCAGCACCTGGGGCACCAGCGCCAGCACCCGGAGCACCTGCTCCTGCAGCGCCAGCACCTGGGGCACCAGCTCCCGCAGCGCCTGCTCCCGCAGCGCCTGCGCACAAGTAATATCCCTATTAAGATCTGATAAGAAAAAACAACCGAGCATTTCAACAGTGCTCGGTTTGTTTTTTTGGGGTGGGGGTCAGTTTTTACAGGCTGCACTTTGCAAATTGTGCCAGAGACTTCCTGAATAAATTATTTTCCATTCTTGATCAACGGAGGCAGCAGAGTGGATTATGGATCCTTGTGCATTGAAATGAACAATCTGCAGGAACCTGATCCTGTTTCCTCTGCACTCAATCTCACTTAGTATCTCGATGTACTTCAATCCTTTTGCGGATTTTCGCACTTTTTTTAAGTCTTCCTTTACCTCTTGACGATACTTGCTTTTTTCGGACGGGGCAATCAGCGTCCATGCCCAGGCGATATCAGGGGATGGGCGGGAGATGCTGTTCTTTTCTACATAGAGAGCGTCTCTGTACTTTGTGAAACCCACAAAACTCCATTGCTCTTTTCCTGCCTGCGCATAAACAGTATTTGCTCCCAACAATGATGCGCTAATAAAGAAAATAAAAAAATATGATAACGGAGTCAGTTTCATGAGTGAATCTCTTCTTTATTTGCTTGCCACACTTCTTATAATACTCTATTTTACACCCGCAATAAATAGTATATTTGACTCGCACATCCTCGGATGCAAAGAAATGGAACTGAATTATACAGTGGTGAGGAGCAGAAAAAGAAAAAAGACGCTTTCATTGCAGGTGAGGGCGAACGGGACTGCAATTATTTATGCCCCACACCGGACCCCGATTGCAGAAATAGATAAATTCATGCGGGAGAAAGAAAAGTGGCTATGGAGAAAGGTCAGTGAGAACCGGGAAAGGCAAGAAGAGATCAAGGCAAAGAAATATGTGACGGGTGAAATATTTTTTTTCCTGGGGGAACCGTATCCATTGAAGATCGAGGCTGACCCTCCTGGATGCGATAAGCTGGCTTTTCTCTGCGGAGCAGTTTGTCCTTGCGAGCGATAAGGTCTCAAGGGGAAGGGAGCTTTTCATTGACTGGTATAAGAAAAGCGCACAGAGATACATTGGGGAGAGGGTCGATTATTTCAGCCAGGCCCTCAAACTCATTCCCGGAGGCATCAAAATAAGCAATGCGCGCAGCCGCTGGGGTTCCTGCTCTCAGGATAATCATCTGCATTTCAGCTGGCGGCTCATCATGGCGCCTTGCCCCGTCATTGACTATCTGGTCGTGCATGAATTAGCGCACATACAAGAAAAGAATCATTCGGGTCTTTTCTGGGGTCTCGTAGGGAATACCGTCATCGACTATAAGAAACAGAGAATCTGGTTAAAGGATAACGGGCATACATTAGATATTTAGAAATGAGAGAATATGGAAATCCCCGGGCTCGTGCCTTGCGTATAGCTTGTATATCTTGCACCGAAACCTTGGGGAGAGGCTTCATTTTTATGTATTTTCCGGCATAATTTTGGTATAAGCGGGCACGTCATTTTTTGTTTATGAAAGAGGCACATGGGCACTGAATTGATACCAGTCACATCGATGGGCATAGGCGAAGAAGGAATTATTCAAGCCATCTCCGGAGGCGGGTCTCTCACAAGCAGACTCGCAGGCATGGGTATTGTAACCAACGCCAAGATCAAAGTCCTCCGTAAGAGCGGAGGGCTGGTTATTGTCCAGGTAACGGATACTAGAGTGGCCCTGGGAAGTGGGGAGGCATCGAAGATACTGGTATTTAGGGTTACCGCAGCGCGGGATGAAGGAGAGCAGAAAAAGGTCGAGAAGAAAACTTCTTGTTGCTCTTGCCGGCCAGCCTAATGTGGGGAAATCGACTGTATTCAATATCCTTACCGGATTATCGCAGCATGTAGGCAACTGGCCGGGAAAAACGGTAGAGAAGAAAGAAGGCGCCCATTTTTCGGATGACGTGGAACTTCAAATTATAGACCTGCCGGGCACTTACAGCCTGACGGCCTTTTCCGAAGAGGAAAGAGTTGCACGGGATTTTATCATCAGCGTAAATCCCGATGTCATTGTACATCTCGTGAATGCATCTGCCCTCGAAAGAAGCCTCTATCTATTGTCAGAGCTCCTGCTTTTAGGTCCCCCTATTATTGTAGCCGTCAACATGATCGATGTTGCTGAGGACCAGGGGATCCACGTCGATGTGAAGGCGCTTCAGGAATCTCTGGGGATACCGGTCGTGCCGATGGTTGCGACAAAAAACAGGGGCATCAAGGAGCTCGTATCCACTGTGATCGCTGCGGCAAGAGGGGAACTGGATTACAAACCCAGGATCCCTGATGTTTCCCCGGATCACAGGGAGATCTTTGACGGTCTCATGAATCTCATCAAAGACTACGTCCCGCCTCCGTTCACCGTCCACTGGACTGCTACTAAGCTCATGGAAGGCGATCCGGAAATATCGAAGGTAATGGAAGGACTCATGCCGGTGGATGTGTGGAACAGGATACAGACGCTTCTCATCAAGCACGAAGACTCCCTCCACGCTGTAGTCAGCGGCAGGTATGACTGGATCGAAGAGGTAACAAGGGCTGCCGTTTCGAGATTCAAAATGGGACAGGTTGTCATGACCGATAGAATCGATCATATTCTCACCCGCCCCGTTTTCGGCATTCCTATACTCCTGGCAGTTTTTGCAGCCGTCTTCCTGGTGACATATAAAATAGGGTTTCCCCTGCAGAAGCAGATTGAATGGACTAGTCGGCATCTTTGCCAGGTGGGTGGATGCGGCAATCGTCTCTTTCCATCCATGGGTCAGGGGAATCATAATCGACGGCGTCATCGGAGGTGTGGGGTCAGTCTTGACCTTACTCCCCATACTGCTCATATTTTTCGCGGTCATGGCCTTTTTGGAGGATGTCGGATACATGGCAAGAGCGGCTTTTGTCATGGACAGATTCATGCACCTTGTCGGTCTTCACGGGAAGAGCTTTATTCCCATGTGTTTGGGTTTCGGATGCAATGTGCCATCGGTTTTAGGCACGAGAATTGTGGAGTCCAAGCGGGAGCGGCTGCTTACAATATTTCTTATTCCTTTCGTCCCGTGTACGGCACGGCTTGCCGTGCTGACATTTGTCGCTGCCGCCCTGTTTGCGGACAAGGCCGCCCTTGTTTCCTGGTCATTGCTGACGATGAACATACTTGTCTTAGGTGTGTAGGCATACTGATCGACAGAATTTGTCTTGAAGGATGAGCCGATGCCCTTCATCATGGAACTGCCGCTTTATCACAAACCTGATCCCAGAACGATTGGAATCGTTGTGTGGGCAAGGACGGTAGCATTTGTGAAGAGAGCAGGCACCGTTATACTTGCTGTTTCTGTCGTGATATGGATTTTCTCCTATTTTCCGGGCGGCAATACGGAAGGAAGTATTCTCGCCTGGTTCGGTCGTCTCCTGGAACCGGTGGGGAAACCAATGGGACTTGACTGGAAAATGCTGACCGCCTTGATTACGAGTTTTGCAGCAAAAGAGAATGCAATTGCCACCCTCGGAGTTCTTTATGGCGTTGGCGAGCAAGGCTTGCTTAAGGTCTTACCGAATGTCGTGAGCCACGCCTCGGCGCTGTCTTTCCTGGTTGTTCTCATGCTTTTTGTTCCTTGCATTGCCACTGTTACGGTTATGAAGAGGGAAATGGGAAGCTCGAAATGGTTTGTGTCCTCTCTGCTCTTGATGCTTGTTGTATCTTTTTCCGCTGGTATCGTGGCCTATCATGTGGCTCTATGGGCGGGACTATAGGGATTTCTGACCTTCAATGCTTAATTGAAGGGAGTGATGCTTGATATGGAAGAATGGAAGAAAGCCAAATTCTTGAAAAAGGTCGGTGAAGAACCATTTGCGAAGCTCCTCAACATTCGCTTGAAAGACGTGGGAGAAGGATATGCTCTTTGTGAGATGGAATATACAGAGCGGATGGATAACATATACGGGATGGCGCACGGTGGCGCCATATTTGCCTTGATTGATGAGGCGTTCGAGATATCATCCAACAGTCACGGAAATATCGCCGTTGCCCTGAATATCAATGTGACATACATGATGCAGCCGAAAAAGAATACAACCTTGACGGCTGAATCAAGGGAGATCAACAGGACGAGGAGAACGGCTTCTTATCAAATTACGGTAAAAAATAATCGAAATCTCATCGCTGTCTGCCAGGCATTGGTTTATATCAAGGATGAGCAAAGCCCCCTGCACACGCCTGACTAATCTTTGCCCTGTTTAAGATGCCCCTCATCCCGCAGCCACTGCTCAGTTATTCGCATCCCTTCCTTCAATGACAAGCGGGGTTGGTAACCCAGTTCGCGCCTTGCCTTGTCAATACTGAAGCGGGCCCTGCGGGTGAGAAAACCGACGGCCTGGCGCGTTATCTTTGGCTGCTTGCCGGTAAACTTGGATGTTACCTCCATCCCCAGTGCGACGAGTTTTCCGAGCAGTTCGGGAACGGATCTCATATGCGGCTTTCCGGCCATTTGTGCATAGCATCCAAAGAATTCTTTCCAGGGGATAGCTATACCGTCGGTAATTATATAAGCATGTCCCACGGATTCGTCACGTTTCGTAGCCAGGAGCGTGGCATCAATAAGATTATCGATATAGACATAATTGCAGAGGCCGGTCCCATCGTTGATCAGCATCATCTGACTGGAATTTATCAGCTTGACAGGCCGGAGCGTCCACGGCTTGGAATGTGGGCCATAGACATTAGTGGGCCGTATCACCACGACCGGCAGTTTTCTCTCCCGGTGATATGCCCATACGATTTCCTCAGAGGCGATTTTTGTGTCGCAGTAGAGATTGCCGCAAGGCTGATAGGCAGTTTTTTCATCTGCTCCATCCGGAGGATTGAGCCCGTACACGGCTACACTGCTCATGTGAATGAATTTCTTGACGCCTGCATGAACGGCAGCCTCAAGGATGTTTTCCGTCCCTTCGACATTTGTTTGGTAGAATTCTTTTTTGATCCCCGTTTCGCGGACCAAAGCGGCGCAATGAAACACAAGGTCGCACCCCTCCACGGCCCTGGAGAGAGATTGCTGATCGAGAAGATCACCCTGAACAATTTCCAAGGGCAGCTTTCCCAGGCGCACCGCTTTCTTGGCGTTGCGCACCAGTGCGCGGACACGCACGCCTTCTTCAGTCGCCAATCCTTCCGCCAACCGACCGCCAATGAATCCGGAGGCGCCTGTCACCAAGGCGAGCATCCCACGAATTTCCATAAACCCTCCCGAATAATTCTTTTTCTCAATTAAACATCTTACCCGTGCGCCTCGTCCCAATTCCTTCCTGAGAAAATATCCACCTTGAGAGGCACCTTCAGTTTGATTACGTCTTCCATCTCTTTCTTGACCAGGGCAATTACTTCTTCCTTCTCATTGAAATGAACTTCAAAGACCAGTTCATCGTGAACCTGCATGATCATACTCGCCCGTAGGCGCCTTTTCGCAATAAGGTTGGAGATATTGATCATGGCCAGTTTAATAAGATCAGCAGCCGTCCCCTGAATCGGGGTATTGATCGCCGTGCGCTCGGCGAACTGCCTTACAGGGGCATTACTGCTGTTTATCTCGGGCAGATAGCGGCGTCGGTTGAGGAGGGTACAAACGAACCCGTCATTCCGTGCATTCTTGAGAATTTCGTCCAGAAAGGTTCTCACATCGCGGTACTTGTCGAAATATTCATCGATGTAAGCCTGCGCTGTTTTCTGCGGCACATTAAGTTCCTTGGACAAACCGAAGGCGCTCATGCCGTAGAGGATGCCAAAATTGATGACCTTGGCCTGCCGCCTCATTTCCGGCGTCACCATTTCAGGGAAGACGCTGAAGACATTTGCCGCTGTTGCCGTATGGATATCGATGTCCTCCATGAAGGCATCGATCAGAGCTCTGTCGTTGGAGAGATGTGCGAGTATCCGGAGTTCGATCTGAGAGTAATCGGCGGAGACAATCTCCCAGCCGTCCGGCGCGATGAAGGTCTGCCTGATTCTTTTCCCCTCCGGTGTCCTCACTGGGATATTCTGCAGGTTCGGATTGCTGCTGGAAAGCCTGCCTGTTGCCGTCACTGTCTGGTTATAGGATGTGTGGATGCGGCCAGTCTGCCGGTTGATGAGCGATGGTAGCGCATCGATATAGGTGGATTTCAGCTTCGCCATGGCCCGGTATGACAGGATTTCCGCGGGCAGTTCATGGCTCCGGGCGAGGTTGGTTAAGACATCAGCGTCAGTCGAATGCCCGTCTTTTGTTTTCCTCCCTTTCTGGAGACCGAGCTTTTCGAAGAGAACCACCTGGAGCTGTTTCGGAGAATTGATATTGAATTTTTCTCCTGCCAGTTGATATATCTTCTCTTCAGTCATAGACATCAACTGCTCAATCTCTCTCGACATCGCCGCGAGCAGCTTTGTATCAACGAGGACGCCTTTTTTCTCCATGGCGGCAAGAACGGAAACGAGCGGCATCTCTACCTCATAATAAAGGTCTTTGAATCCGTCCTGCACAATTTTCTCATGCAGGGATGCGGCAAGTCCCAAGATGGCATCAGCCCTCCGGCAAGCATAGTCCTTCACTTTCTCAACAGGGATAACGCTGAAAGGAACAGCCTTGGCACCGCTTCCGATTACATCCTTTGGACGCGTAATATGCCTGCCCATTTGATCTCTGACCACGTCTGCCAGCTCGAAGCTGTGCTTCGCAGGATTCAGGATATAAGAAGCCACCATCGTGTCGCACCCAAGACCCTTTAGATCCACTTTTTTTCTCGCAAGAATGATCACGGCGTTCTTCAGGTCATGGCCGTGTTTCTTGATTTCTTGAGAGGTAAGGGAGGGTAAGATGTCTTTGATCACATCGTCCGGCTTGAGCTGGGGCGGCATGCCCATATAGTCGTGGGCAAGAGGTATGTAGAAGGCCTCTCCCGGAGAAATGCAGAGCGAAAGACCGACAATGTCGGCAAGCATCGGTACATCTGAACTCACGATCATGTCGAACGCAAATTCTTTAACGTCGGCAAGCCGGTTAATACATGCCGCCAATTCATCACCCGTAAGGATTAGGTGATATTGCCCTTTCATCCCTTCGTCCTTGATCTTAAATTCCTGAAGGAGCGATGAGAATTCAAATTCCTTAAACAGGGACTGTAATGCCTCATTGTCAGGTGCTCTATAGCGTGCACTCTCGAGGTCAATATCATAGTCCGCATCTGTCTTGATGCTGGCGAGATCCCGGCTCATCCTTGCCTGGTCGGCGAACTGCCGCAGGCTTTCACGGGTCTTCGGGTTTCGCACCTTGCCGATATTCTGAAGCACCCCCTCCACAGACCCGAATTCCTCAATCAGGCGCTGGGCAGTCTTTGGACCTATACCCGGAACCCCCGGGATGTTATCAGATTGGTCGCCTGAGAGGCCAAGAATCTCCGTTACCTTCTCTGGATTGACACCGAATCGCTCCTTGACGGCTTCCACGTCGTAGGTCTTATCCTTCATGGTGTCGATCATCATGATATTGCCAGAGATAAGCTGCATCATATCTTTGTCGCCGGAGACGATAACGGTCTTGATCTCTTTATCTTCGTACTTTCTGGCCAGGGTGCCGATAATGTCATCCGCCTCCAGTCCCTCTTTCTCGAGAACGGGTATGGAAAAACCGCGTATAACATCCTTGATGTAGGGGATCTGCATTATCAGGGCATCGGGTGTGGGTCTTCTCGTGGCCTTGTATGCCTCGAAGGCCTCATGACGAAATGTGGGTCCCTTGAGGTCGAACACGACTGCGACGTAGTGCGGCTTCCAATCACGCAGGAGCTTCAGGAGCATTGTGGTGAAACCATAGATGGCGTTGGTGGGGAAACCTTTGGAATTGGAGAGTTCACGGATCGCATAAAAGGCGCGATATACATAATTGCTGCCATCGATTAAGAAAAGGGTAGGTTTTTCAGCTTCGCCTGTCATCGCGTTCTTTCATTCATTTTCATTTCGCTTACAATTCAAACGTTGCATCTATCTTGAAAATCCGCGCGGCAGTCATGCTGATAATATCCGCGACGCCGGTTTTGTCGCGTATTTCGCCGAGGGATTTCTTTAACGTCTTCTCATCGGGTGCAATGAATGTGAACCAGACATTGTAGTCGTGGCTTCTCCTGTAGTTATGCGTGACGCCAGGATATGAGTTCACAACTTCGACGAACTTTTCTAATTTTCTTTTGGGAACCTTCGCGGCGCAAAGGGTGCTTGCATAGCCCATCTTCTTGGAATTAAAAACGGCCCCGATCCGGCGGATGATCCCTTCTTCCCTCAATTTCTTGATACGCTTAAGAGCCTCATCTTCGCTAATGCCTGCCTTGGCAGCTACTGCCTTGAAGGGTTGTTCAACTATAGGAAAATCCTTCTGGATTATGTTCAAAATCTTCTTATCGATTGCGTCCATTATCTTTTTGGTTCGTAGATGCAGAATGGTTCGGGGGCCAGGTAATCTCCCGTGATCTCGTATGCCCGCGCGCGGCAGCCGCCGCAGACGCGTATGAATTCACAGTGGCCGCATTTGCCTTTGTACTCATTCAAATCACGAAGGTCGGAAAATACGGAGGAATTGTTCCAGATGTCTCTGAATCTCTTTTTCTTTGATTTGGCCGCAGTCAAGTTCGAGATATCCGCAGGGCTGCACCTGCCCGGTATGAGAGATAAAGCAGAAGGAGCTTCCGCCCAGACAGCCGCGCGTCATGGCATGCAGGGCGTTTTCAGCTCCTGTCCTCCGCGTTAACTGCTTCCCCTTTCTCTGCTTCAGGATGCGGTAATAATGAGGCGCGCAGGTAGCCTTCAGTTGTATCGGGCAATTGAGGCTTGCCTCGTAGAACCAGTTCAGTGTTTTTTCATAATCCGCGGGAGATATGGCCTGCTCGGCCATCTCCTTTCCCCTGCCTGTGGGAACGAGGAGGAAGATGTGGTGTGCGGCAGCGCCTAATCTCACAGCCAGATCCATGATGTCGGGCAGCTGATCCAGATTGGCTTTAGTTATAGTCGTGTTGATCTGAAATTCCATACCCGCTTCTTTCATCGCCTCGATGCCGGAGAGCGCTCCTGCGAAAGCTCCCGCCACATTGCGGAAGGCATCGTGTCTTTCTGCGTCCTTGCCGTCAATACTGATGCTGACCCTCTTGATCCCAGAGTTGAGCAAATTTCCGGCAACCTGTTTCGTAAGTAGGGTGCCATTGGTGGCGAGCACCATGCGGAGCCCTTTCCTGTCACCGTAGGCGGCAATTTCAAATATATCGGGGCGAAGCAGCGGTTCCCCGCCGGTGAGGATAACCACCGGTTTGCTGAAGGAGGCAATCTCGTCCAAGAGCCGCAGCCCGGCGTCTGTCGTGAGCTCACCGGCATAGGGGCCGCATCCGGCCGATGCCCGGCAGTGGATGCAGGCGAGGTTACAACTCCTTGTCACTTCCCAGGCAACCATGCGCAACTCATGAGGGAGCATGGGGAGACGTGTGGTCTTACTTGCCATTTCTTAAAATCTTTGCTGCCTCCGTGGCAAAATAGGTGATGATGATATCTGCGCCTGCCCTCTTGATGGAGGTGAGCGCTTCCATCATGGCCTTTTCGCCATCCATCCATCCAAGTTTAGCCGCTGCCTTAATCATGGAGAACTCGCCGCTCACATTGTAAGCAGCAATGGGCAGGTCGAACTCCTCCCGCGCGCGCCGGATGATATCGAGGTAGGGCAGGGCGGGTTTGACCATGATGATATCCGCTCCTTCTTCAACGTCGAGGCTTATCTCGCGGATAGCCTCATCTCCATTGGCCGGATCCATCTGATAGGCCTTGCGGTCTCCGAATTGCGGGGCGCTTTCCGCGGCCTCACGGAACGGTCCATAAAAGCAGGAGGCATATTTCGCGGAGTAGGCCATGATCGGCAGATTTTCGAAACCGGCTTCATCCAGGGTGTCCCGGATGGCGCCGACCTGGCCGTCCATCATGGCAGACGGGGCAACCATGTCCGCTCCCGCCTTTGCATGAGACAGGGCGGTTTCCGCAATGACTTCGAGCGAGGCATCGTTGTCCACTTCGCCCTTCTCGATAATCCCGCAGTGCCCATGGCTCGTATATTCGCAGAGGCACACATCGGTGATGACGATAACGTCGGGTACCTTGTCTTTGATCCTTCTGACCGCCTGCTGGACAACGCCGTCTTTCATTAAGGCTCCGGATGCCACCTCGTCCTTTTTCTCCGGGATGCCGAAGAGCAGGACGGCGGGAATCCCCAGTTCTTTCGCCTTCTGCACCTCCTTGACCAAATGGTCAACGGACATTTGAAAATTTCCGGGCATAGAGCTGATCGGTTTTTTCACATCCTTTCCGAAGGTCACAAAGAGAGGATAAACGAAATTATCGACGGATAGCTTCGTCTCCCGTATCATCCTCCGGAAACTTTCGTTTTTTCTCAACCGCCGCGGTCGGTAAGCAGGAAAGTACATGATTTATTCTAACCCTCCTTTTCTTGTGTTCACACTCTTTTGCTGTAATATTTTATCAGTGTTTCAACCAGGCCCGGTATCGTGTATCGTTCCTGGATAATATCCGCGGGAAGGCCTGCCTTCTTGACGGCGGCGGCGGTGATCGGTCCGATACAGGCGATTTTAATTCCCTTCGGCGTCGCATAATCCCGTCCCATTATTTCCATGAAATTATGAACGGTCGAAGGGCTTGTAAATGTGATGACGTCCACCTTCCCATCGTTCATCAATTTTTCAAGCTCCGATTTATCTTTTCCTGAATTGACTGTTCGATATGCTGTTACCACATCGACCTTTGTCCCGAGTTTCGCAAGTCCTTCGGGAATGACATCGCGGGCCATTTCGGCCCTGGGGAGCAGTATCCTGCTTCTCCTCAAGTTGATCTTCTCAAACGCCTTGACAACCCCCTCGGAAATAAACTCGTCAGGCACAAGATCAACCCGGATACCTAAATGCTCAAGCTGGGCCGCTGTGGCGGGCCCGATGGTGCAGATCCGGAGTTCTTTGAGATCCCGGATATCTCGGCCGAGTTCTTTCAGACGCCTCAAAAAGAAGACCACGCCGTTGGCGCTGGTGAAGATGATCCACTGATATGCCGCGAGTTCGGCGATGGCCCGGTCGAGGCCGTCGTAACTGATAGGCGGCACGATCTTGATTGTCGGAAAATTTATTACCCGTGCGCCCTCCGCATGGAGAAGGCTTGCCAGTTCTTCCGCCTGGGCCTCGGGTCTCGTTATCACGATGCCTTTACCGAAGAGCGGCTTTGTCTCATACCAGTTGAGCACGCTCCGAAGATCCACGACGCCTCCCACCACCAGAACTGCCGGAGGAGAAAAATTTCTTTCCTCCGCTTTTCCTGCTATGTTGCCGATCGTTCCCGTCAAGGTCTCCTGATCTTCCGTGGTCCCCCATCGAATGAGGGCAGCCGGCGTATCCGCATGCTTGCCGTGTGCCATCAGATTGGCCGCAATCCGGCCGAGGTTCTTGACGCCCATGAGAAAGACAACGGTGCCGAGTCCCGCCAGACACTTCCAATCGATATCGCTTTCTCCTTTTGTCGCGTCTTCATGGCCAGTCACAAAGGCGACCGTGGACGTATGGCCGCGATGCGTCAGCGGGATGCCCGCATAAGCCGGGACCGCAGCTGCGGACGTTACGCCCGGAACTATCTCAAAGAGGATGCCAGCCTTCGCCAGGATCTCCGCCTCTTCCCCGCCGCGTCCGAAGATGAACGGGTCTCCGCCCTTGACTCTCGCGACAACATTTCCTTGCCTTGCCTCTTCAAGGAGGAGGCGATTTATCTCATTCTGCGGAATAGTATGCTCTCCCCCTTTTTTCCCGGCGTAGATCAGGCGCGCCGACTCCTTTGCCTGATGGATGATCTCCTCGCTCACAAGGTAATCGTAAATGATGACATCTGCTTCCTTGAGGCATCTCAGGCCCTTTATCGTAAAGAGTCCGGGGTCTCCCGGGCCGGCCCCGATTATATAAACCTTACCCTTTTTTGCCACAGAAAAGCCCCTTTCTGTAAACCTCATCCATTATCGACTGTCCGCCCTTCGACAGGATTCTTTCCGCGAGTGATGTCCCCAGAACCTCGGCGTCTTCGCTCGGTCCTCTTACTTCATCCTTTATCAGCTCTCTGCCGTCAAGGCTTCCCATGAGTCCCGTAACAGTCAGGTTGTCTTCCTTCTTCACCCCGTAGGCAGCCACGGGCAATTGGCACCCTCCGCCCAGTTTCCTCAGAAATGCCCGCTCCGCGCCCACCTCCACCCATGTCCGGGGATGATTGAGGAAAGAAATTGCGCGGCGTACGACATTATCGTTCTTTCTCAACTCTATGCCGAGCGCGCCCTGCCCGACTGCGGGCAGCATTATCTCCACCGGCATGACCTGGGTGATACGGTCCGCCCATCCCATCCTCTTTATCCCAGCTGCCGCCACAATGATGCCGTCGAGGCCGTCCGTTTGAATCTTTCTTATGCGTGTGTCGAGGTTGCCGCGTATAGGAACGAGTTCGATATCCGGAAACAGGTGAAGGAGCTGGAATCCTCTCCTCAGGGAACCCGTGCCGATGCGTGCGCCGACCGGCATTTCCTCGAGCCTTCTTTGGTCTTTCGAGATCAGCACATCGCGCGGGTCTTCCCTTTCTGACATTACACCGATCTCCAGGCCGTCCGGGAGTTCCATGGGCACGTCCTTCATACTATGGACGGCGATATCTACTTCGTCCCGAAGGAGGGCGTCTTCGATCTCTTTCACAAAGAGCCCCTTTCCGCCCACTTTCGCCAGAGGCACGTCCTGCAGGATATCTCCCTTTGTCTTGATTACTACAGTCTCTATGGCCACAGCGGGCGCCCCTCTCCTCAACATGTCTGCGACCCAATTGGTCTGTGTCAATGCGAGAAGGCTTCCCCGTGTTCCGATTCTCAGTATGTTTCTAATAGGCCTGTCTCCTCATTTGTCATCCAGTCCGAACAGCCTCCTGATCGCCGCGATGTAAGGCAGCGCGCTGTTGCCCTTGCTTTCCTCCTTCAGTCCGACAATAGGATCGTGAAGCACCTTGTTGATAATGGAATTTGCCATGATCCCTATATTTCTTTTTTCATCTTCCGTGAGATTTTCCATCCAGGGTGAGGACTTCGCGATCTCTCCTCTAATGATACCTTCCATCTTTTCCCGGAGCGAGATGATCGTCGGCACTACTTCCAGGGCGCTGTACCATTCCAGATACCTTGTCACCTCTTCGTCTATAATCGCCTCTGCCTTCTCAGCCTCCTTTTTCCGGCTTTTAAGATTGCTGTCCACGATATCCTGAAGGTCGTCGATATTGTATAGGTACACATTATCGATCTTCCCCACCGCGGGGTCGATATCTCTCGGCACGGCAATATCTATAAGGAAGAGGAGACGGTTCTTGCGCCTGCGGATGGCTGCTTCGATCATAGGTGGCGTAAGCACATAGCCGGGCGCCGCTGTCGAGGTAATTACAATATCAACATCGCGCAGTTTTTCCGGGAGCGTGTCAAACTCAATGGCTGTCCCATGAAAATCTTCGGCCATTTTTACCGCCCGGGCATATGTCCTATTGGCGATGAATATCTTTCCCACCCTGCGGTTGATAAGGTGTTTTGCCGCAAGCTCCGACATCTCCCCGGCTCCTATGAGGAGGACATTCCTCCCTTCAAGAACGCCGAATATCTTCTTTGCAAGCTCCACGGCGGCAAAACTTACGGACACGGCATTGTTGGCAATTCCCGTTTCGCTTCTCACCCTCTTTGCAACCCTGAAGGCGTGATGGAGGATCTTGTTCAGTATGACGCCGGTCGCGTTATTATCCACGGCTGTGCGGAACGCATCCTTAATCTGCCCCAAAATCTGCGGTTCGCCCATGACCATGGAGTCAATGCTCGATGCCACGCGGAACAGATGGCGCACCGCTTCATGGTCAAAGTGCAGATAGAGGCACTTGCTCATTTCTTCCACAGACAGATTGCCGTGATGAAAAATAAAGGCCCTCAGCCTTTCAACAGCGCTTTCGCTGTCTGCCGCATTTGCCAGGACCTCTACGCGGTTGCAGGTGGCAAGATACAGCCCTTCCTTTATTTCCGGGAAGTTCATTATTTCCGCAAGATGGCTGATGTCGTCGCCGCAGGATAGAGAAAGGCGCTCCCTGATTTCGAGGGGGGCAGTTCTATGGTTCATGCCGATAAGAATGATATTCATGGTGCTATATGAATCTGTGAGCAGTTACAAAGAGGAGGCTGACCAACACAAGCGAAATCAAGAGTGCAGAAAATGCCAGCAGCGTAAAAAGCGCCGCCTTATGCCCCTTCCAGCCCATGGCGAGTCGTTGATGCAGCAGCACGGCATAAGCGAACCACGCCGCCAGCGTCCATGTCTGCTTGGGATCCCATTGCCAGAGGCTGCCCCAGACGCTTCTCGCCCATATGGAACCCACCAGGATGCCGCAGGTGAGCAGCGAAAACCCCAGCATGAGGCATACATAGTTAATTCTGTCCAGGTCTATAAGTGAAGGCAGCACCTTGCTGAAGCTGCTCACCTTCTTGTTCTTTAGTAAACCTTCCTGGATGAGATACATAGCGCCCGCGCAGGTGGCCAAGGCAAAAAGGGCCTCTCCCGTCACGGAGAGTATCACATGAACCGGCACCAGGTTGCTCTGGAGTGCAGCGGGGATGGAAACGTATCCGCCCAAGTCTTTCGAAGCGGCGATCATGAGGAGAAAAGTCACGGGAGAGACGAAGGCGCCCAATACCCTGGTCTTCGTCTTCAATTGGAACGCGAGATAAATGCCCGCCATTGCCCAGGCAAAAAAGGAAAGCATCTCATGGAAGCTGATCAAGGGATTCTGGCCGGTCTTGATATATCTGAATGCGAAAAACAAGGTATGAAAGACAAAGGCTGAGAAAAGTATCCATGTGGAGACTCTGGCTACCAGCACCCTTCTGGTATACAGGGAGCCTAAGTATCCTAAGGCGCTCAAGAGGTAAACAGCAAGAGCCACCCTGAACAAAATGATATCCATCAATCACCAACTTTTATTTTTTCGCCGGTAATATCGTAAATGATTCTTTTTACCTTTTCCCAGCTCTTATCTCTTATGTGCTTTAGAATGTCCGAATGGACGACCGATTCAAACAAGCGTCGGTTCTCGTCGGAGGGACGCCCCTTCACAACAAGCTTTTCTCTCAGTTGGCCCATCACGTCGAGGAGGGTTTGATATTCCGTCCCGAAGAGCTGTTCCATATCTTCCCTCAATTTCTTCGCCAGGGCCGGGCTCTTGCCCCCGGTAGATATGGCGATCAGAAGGTCTCCCTGCTTGAGGAGGGATGGGAGCACGAAATCACATTTGTCAGGGTCATCCACAATATTGACGAGTATTCCCATCTCTCTCCCGTCGCGGGAGATCTCCGCGTTGACGTCATCCCGGTCCGTGGCGCCGATTACCAGGAAGGCGCCATCGATCACGGCCTTATCATAATCGGCATCGATGTGATTTATTCTGCCTTCTTTTTTCATCAATTCAAGAGCGGGCGTCAGCGCCTTGCCAACAACGACAACACTGGCCCCGAAGTCAAGAAGCCGTCCCACTTTCCGCTCGGCAACATCGCCGCCGCCCACGACTACACATCTTCTATCCGCGATATTCAGAAATAACGGGTAATATTTCACAGCGCTTCCTTGACTCCCCCTTTCAGAAAGAGGGGCAACAAGAGACAGATTCTGTTTTCGGACTAAGACGGGAGAACTGATGCAAGCTATCACGAAGACCCCTAAAATTCAAGCCGCTTGAAATCTCATCGAAAAAAGGATATAGAAGGTTATCCAATCGTTCCAGGTAAGGGAGGGGAAAAATGCCAGAATTAACCGGCCTAACCGGAGAAAGAAAGGGACAATGGCTGAAAATCGAACTATCAGTATCACCGCTGCTGATAGATGCATTGTCGAACTTCCTTACTGAAATAGGCATCCCGGGAGCGTATCAAGAAGAACTGGCGCCCCAGTCATCGGGAGATTTTGGACTCTCTGAGACGAGAGAGGCCCTTAAAGCGTATTTACCCTTTGATGGGCGGTTGGAAGACCGTGTCGCTTCCCTGAAGGTATATTTGGACAGTGTCTCCGCGCTCTTTCCCGACATGGAGGAGCCCCGCCTCTCCATGGAGATAGTTGCAGATCAGGATTGGGGGGAAGAGTGGAAGAAATATTTCAAGCCCCTCCGGGTGAGCAAGAATATCGTCATCAAACCGACATGGGAAAGATACACCCCCGCCGGCCGCGACATTGTCATCGAAATAGACCCCGGGATGGCATTCGGAACAGGGCAGCATCCTTCGACGAGAATGTGTCTGGAAGCGATTGAGGACATCCTTTTGAAAGACCGGGGCGTCAAGAAATGGAGGGTCCTCGACGTCGGCACGGGTACAGGTATCCTGGGCATTTCCTGCGCAAAGCTGGGTGCGGAAAGAGTAGTATGTGTAGACATAGATAAGAAGGCCGCCTCCATTGCCCGCGAGAATGCGATGATCAATAACGTGGCAGACAGGGTGGAGATCATCAATCGCGATGTGAATACCATTAATGAACCCTTTGACCTCATCGTTGCCAACCTAACCGCGAAGATACTGGTACGTCTCCGCGACCACTTAATGTCTTTGATTGAAGAAGATGGTTATCTGGTGATTTCAGGCATCGTTGATCAGAATAGAGCTGATATTGAATCGCATTTCCTGAAGGGCACATTTGCCATCCACCAGATCATCGCGGAAAAGGAATGGGTTTGCTACGTCCTTCAAAGAAAACGAAATCAAGCTTGAGTGCCGCGAGAGAGCGTTTGGCGTTTTAGCGTGGTACATTCTTTTAGTAAATTTCCGATCGTTTTATGAGGAATAAATATTGACGGTGCCGAGAATCTATTTCCCCGGAATTATGGGGAAGGCCGAGCTGTGTGACCTTGGGGCAGAGAACCTCAGGTATATCAAATCCGTCCTCAGGATGAAGAAGGGCGACCAGCTGATTCTTTTTGACGGCGCCGGATGGGAATACGAAACTGCCATAAAACACTTCTCCGCAGATGGCATCAAAGTGGAGGTCCTGGGAAAGAACAGGATTCAGGACGATGCTCCAAGGATTACCCTTTTTCAGGCGCTTCCCAAGGCGAACAAGATGGATTCGATAGTTCAGAAGGCGACCGAACTGGGCGCTTGCAGGATCATCCCCTTTCAGTCGGCGAGATCCGTGCCCCGATTAACGGTGGATAAGGCCCGTGCGAGAGTGTCGCGGTGGCGAAGTATAGCAACCGAGGCTGCCAGACAGTGCGGGAGAGCAGATATACCGGAAGTTCAAGACGTCCTATCCTTTGAAGAGGCTATTGCATCTGTGGAAGGGGAGGCGCTGAAGATCATTTTCTGGGAAGAAGAAACCGAAAGAGGTATAAAACATCTATTGCGTGAAAAAGGATGTGAAGGAGCAAGAGACATCTCTGCCATAGTAGGTCCGGAGGGGGGATTCTCAAAAGAGGAAGTGGAGAGCGCCGTAAGAAGAGGTTTTCTTAGCGTCAGTCTGGGCAAGAATATTTTGAAGGTGGAGACGGCCGCTGTCACTATTCTTTCCATCATTCAGTATGAATTGGGCATCTTTGGAGGAGAACCGGAAGGGGGTGGCCTGTAGTGGTGGAAGATAGTTACGGGGGCTTCTGGCGGAGAGCGATGGCGTTTTCCATCGACAAGATTATTCTCTTTTTAACATCGCTCTTCATCCTGTTTATCGGTGTACTGTCATTGGCTATCAGCTTTCTGTCTCACTACCGCGATATGTTGCCGGAGAGATTTGAAGAAATCACCATCACCTTTGTGGCTGTTTATCTCTTTATGACCATCTTCATAAGCATGTTTTATTTTACATATTTTCACGGCGCCGCCGGACAGACTCCCGGAAAGATGATCTTGGGCCTCAAAGTTGTTCAGACAACGGGAGAACAAATGACCTTCGGTCTCTCTTTTCTTAGATGGGTGGGATATGTCATCTCGACAGTTGTCTTTTACCTCGGGTTTATCTGGATTGCATTTGATGCTAAGAAACAGGGTTGGCATGACAAGATAGCGGGGACAGTTGTCATCCGTGTCGGAAATATCGTTGATGGGTCGGCATATGCGCCCGACGAAAAAGGCCTTGACAAGGAAGGGGATTTTTTATAGACGAGACTTCCGCACAATGGCATAACAAGCTGGGAGGGTCGGTAGCTCAGTCGGTAGAGCACTGGACTGAAAATCCAGGTGTCGGCAGTTCAATTCTGCCCTGACCCACCATTGAAATTACGGGGGTTAACCAATAATGGTTAGCCCTTTTTTTGGGCTGCGCTCCATATCTGTGGCTATTATCTCATTGACATACATGTCCGTTCTGCCTATACTTTTCTCGTCAAAAGGCAATGCCGTATCAATCAAAAATTTCGAGGCCCTTCAAACCGAAGGTAAAGTGTCATGAAGATATCCCATTTTTCAGAAAACAGGGTTGATGCTTGTGATGCATCTTTTTTGCATGCCGTTATGGATAACCCCTTTGAAGGGATCCTGGCCATCGACAATGCCGGCATCATTACATTTGTGAATTCTTTTTTCATGAATGTTCTCAATTTATCCCAGGGTGATGTAGTCGGTAAAAAAATCTGGGATGCTTTGCCGGGCTGCCGCCTTTACGATACGGTTCTCCAGGGGCATTCGCAGTGGGGTGAATATCTGAGGATCAACGGTCGGGATTTCCTCATCCTACGCTTTCCTCTGAAGAGCGAAGGAAAGGTCATCGGGGCCGTAGTCAAAACCATCTTCCCTGATATGACAACAGCCCGTGGGATCGCCAACAAGGTCATGCATCCTTCCAAAGCAGTGGAACCGCGGCGCCCTTTCTTCACATGCATGGATATTATCGGCGAAACACCATCTATGCTGGCGGCAAAAAAACTGGCCCGCAAGGCAGCCAGAACGGATTCTACATTGTTAATTACCGGTGAGAGCGGCACGGGGAAAGAGGTCTTTGCCCAAGCCTTGCATAACCGCAGCGTGAGGCGAGACGGCCCGTTTGTCAAGGTTAACTGCGCGGCCATACCGGAAAACCTTCTGGAGTCGGAATTGTTCGGCTTTGTTGACGGGTCCTTCACTGGCGCCATGCGAGGCGGAAAACCGGGCAAATTCGAACTTGCCGAGGGTGGGACAATTTTTCTTGATGAAATTGGCGACATGTCGCTCGCCATGCAAGCCAAGCTCCTGACCGTTCTCCAGGAAAAAGAAGTGGAGCGGATCGGAGGCACAAAGCCAATCCCCCTGAACGTTCGCATTGCCGCCGCGACGAATAAAGATCTACACAAGATGGTCAGGGAAGGCAGGTTTCGGGAGGATCTCCTTTACAGGTTGAAGGTCATGGAGATTCATCTCCCGCCCCTGAGGGAGCGGACCGAAGACATCCCGCTCATCGTCGATTATCTGGTGAAAAAAATTAACCGAAAAATCGGCTCCGATATCCAGGGGGTTACCGTGGAATCCCTGAAGCGTATGATGAATTACCATTGGCCTGGCAATGTCCGGGAGCTTGAGAACATGATTGAACAGGCGATAAACCTGAGCGAGGAATCCCAGATCGATCTCACGGAATTATTAATGGCAGGTGAGGGATGGTATATCGAGCTGGATGCACCGAAGTCGGAAGCGAAAAATTTCCAGAGGTCTGTCGCCGACACCGAAAAGGATCTCATACTCGACGCACTTACCCGTGCCAACGGAAATAAAGCGAAGGCAGCGAGACTCTTGAACATCCAGCGGTCCGTTCTCTATAAAAAAATGTCCCGCCTACAAATATGATTTATGCCTAATATATGTCTTTTATGGGGACACCTGTCTCCCATAAAAGACTGCCAAAGTTATCTCTTCCGGGACAAAGACCTTTCCGGGCCGGATAGAACTATTTATTAACCATCCATAATTATAGTCTTATTACCTAATCGGCTTAATTTCTCTATCTCCTGGATGTCATGGCATGCCAATTGCCTATTAGATGTTGATGAGACGTATCGTTTCAGAGTTATCCCATAATGGTGAAATTTTCTTCAACAGGGAACACGGCATGAAGTTAGGATTTACGAGACAACCGACCGGAGGGTCACAAAAATACTAAAGGGAGGGACTGAACAGATGGCACACGACAAAAGGATTCTTAAGAATGAAGAGAAAATCGAGGAACTCAAGAAATCGATACCGGATTGGATAAAAAATCTTAAAAGGCCCCCGACACCTATTTTGGCGCCTAAGTTTGGGCCTTTGGAGGGCATCCGGGTTACGAGCACCGGAATCATTGCCGCGCAACCTTTCATGGCGACAAAGATGGCTGATTTCGGAGCTGAGACGATACATGTTGAGAGGCCAGGCGGAGACCCCTACCGGATCATTCCACCGCTTATGACAAGGGGACCAAGGGCGCATAGCTGTGATGCTGCGGAGATTACCAAGAATAAACTCTCCCTGGGACTCGACATCAAGTTCAAGAAAGGGATCGAACTCCTCATGGCGCTCTGGAAGATATCCGATGTGTGGATGGAGTCTTCAGCGCCCGGTACTATTGAGAGGGCCGGCATCACATCTGAGCTTGCCTTGGCAGTGAACCCAAGCCTCGTGATCGTGCGGGTTAGCACGTACGGGCAGTTCGGCAAGGAGGACTATCTGGGGCGTCCAGGATACGACGGCCTGGCTCAGGCATATGGCGGAATGATGAGCATCACGGGAGACCCGAGCGGTCCCCCCAGAGGGCGAAGACCTACACGGGCGACATCCTGACCTCACTTACTGGCTGGGCCGCCACCCTGATGGCCCTCATGGTCGTCCAGAAGACGGGAAAGGGACAGATCATTGACTGTGCTCAGTTTGAGGCAGTTGCCCAGACCCAGGGAAACGTTCTGCCCCTTTACACCGGACAGGGGGCAAGCTACGGGCACACGGGAAACCGGGCTGCTGGGTTCCAACCCTACGATACCTTCAAGTGCAAGGATGGCTATGTCTTTATCGGGGCCTTCGGAGGGGCAATCTACCCCAGGGTGCCCAAGTTCCTGGGCCTCGATCCGGAAGTTTACAATTATAATGAATGCTCAAAGGACGCCGCCGCCGTGAACTCGGAGAAGGGCAAGGAACTGGACAGGCGCCTAAGAGAATACTGTGCGGCACGCACCGGCCTTGAGGTCGAGACGGAACTTAACAAGGCTCAGATCGGCTGTTCGAGGATTTTCGGCGCCAAAGACCAGTATGCAGACGAGCATTACAACCTCAGGGAAATGATCGTGCCCGTCCTGGATCACCAGTCGGGCATTCCCATCCGAGTTTACGGCATCGTGCCCAAGATGTCGCTGACCCCCGGGAAGGTGTGGAGAGGAGCGCCCTCTATTGGACAGGATACGAAGGACATCCTTTCAAAGATGATCGGCCTGCCTGACGGCGAGATCAAGATACTTTTCGCAGAAAAGGTCGTCCATCAGACAGAGCCTTTCACAAAACCGCAGGTCGAAGCTGCCAATCCCTGATTCCTGCGTTTCGGGGCAGGGCAATCAGTCTACCCATGGAAACGGTTTGCGGGGTCATGGATCACTGCCCTATCATAAGGAAATGCCTGTCTCTGCCTGAGGAGAAAGAAGATGAGAACCCGTATAACGGAACTCCTGAAGATACGCCATCCGATAGCCCTTGGCGGCATGGCCGGCGTGACTGATGCGAAGTTAGCCGCCGCCGTCAGCGAAGCGGGTGGATTGGGAACCATCTCCGCGGCGAAGGAGAGTGCGCAGGGTCTAAGCGCACAGATCAAATGTCTGAAAGACTTGACGGAGAGGCCTTTTGCCGTGAATGTCCCGCTGATGCTTACAGCGGCTTCTGATCTGATCGGAGTGATCATCCGTGAGGATGTTCCCGTCGCAATCACGGCGGCTGGCAACCCAGCTGCATACACGAAAACCTTCAAAGAAGAAGGCATTACCGTCATTCATGTTGTGCCCTGCGTCGACCTGGCGAAAAAAGCTGAAGATGCCGGGGTGGATGCAGTCATTGCAGAAGGTTTCGAATCTGGGGGGTTTGCTTCCCCGCATGAAATCGGGACACTCGCCCTGATACCGCAGGTGGCAGATGCCGTCAAGATTCCTGTTCTTGCTGCCGGCGGAATTGCCGATGCCAGGGGGTTCGCGGCCTGCTTGGTACTCGGCGCAGAGGGAGCAAGCATTGGGACGGCGTTTCTTGCGACGTATGAGTGCACACGGATCGGCAAGGCCTGGCGTCAGCAGATTCTGAGCGGTATCGACACAGCTACGAAGATCGTGGCTCGCGGGTTGATGCCCGTTCGTTTACTCGTGAACAACTCATCGCGGGAACTTGAAGAGATCATTGCAGCGGGCGGATCGAGGAAAGATATTCAGAAGTTTATTTTCAAGGCTGATTGGATGGGCGAAGAGGACGGGCCATTCCCATGTGGCCAGAGTCTCGGTCCTATCAAGGCGATGCGGACGGTGCGCGAGGTGATCGACAGTTTTGTCTCCGGCGCGGAGGATCTCTTAAAGACAAAAGCACCACAGATCAAAATATCATGAGGATATCTGAGGGTTGATCAAAGCTACACGAGCAGATGCCTCTTCCCTGATCTGCACGTGAGAGGGAAAGTTGTGAAGCCAAGGAGGTGTCCCGCGAATTAAAAGGGTAGCTCAGTCGGTAGAGCACTGGACTGAAAATCCAGGTGTCGGCAGTTCAATTCTGCCCTGACCCACCATTGAAATGACGGGGGTTAACCAATAATGGTTAGCCCCTTTTTGTTCCACTACGAGGCGTTGCTATCACTATCAATTACAACTCCTCGACGGAAATACACTCTTCTGAGTTTCTCCCCCTTATGATCTCAGGAATTACGATACGTATCAATGGGGGGAGTATAAACGATGACTCGCCTTTCACCTGTTATCTCAACGGTCATAATGATACCCATGATGGAAAACCAGTCTCCGATTCTTCTACCTTTGTTATCAAGAATAACGAATCCATGGAGCATGATGTTCTGTTCTGCTGATTTGCTCTGCATATTCTGCACAAGCTCTTTCATACTTTGGGAACTGAGATCCTTTTTTTTCCACAAGTCCGATTTCAGTGTCCATGTCTTGTCGATTCCAATAATGGCATTTGGATAAGTATCGGAACCGCTAATATAATAATTTAGACCAGGGTCAATTCTAAAGCATTCGTAGGCTGTGGTAGCCTCTCGGCTTGGCCTGATCTTTCCATAACGCGCACTAACTCGCCATTTAACTATTGTAATTAGAACAAGAGCGATACTCACAATAGCGATTAGAATTTGTATGTCCATATCGGTGACCGGGGACGTCCTTCGCCTCCAGCATTCTCATTCAAATCCTCATAGTCTCATGATGTCTCTGCAATCAGCGTGTAGATTTTAAATATGATGTAACGCTTCTAACACCTTCTACACTCTTGGCATGTGCAGTAGCTTTGGTGATTTCCCTGCCGGTTTTAACAATGCCAAGTAACACAACATTGCATTGAACGACTTTGACGTCAATGTTCGTCGACATGATATCCTTGTCCGCGACGAGTTTAGCGTCGACTTTCCCTCTTATTGCGAGGTTGTCACTTGTCCCGCACGTATCGTTCTTTTTTTTCAGGAGAATGTATGTATGGACAGATCTTACGCCTTCGACACCTTTTGCTATCATTATAGCCCTTTCTTTTTGCGGCGCCCTATCATACTCGCCTGCCAGATATACGTGCCCATTGTAGCAGTAGACTGATATATCAAGCGACTTGACGTCATTGTCTTCAAGGAATCCTTTTTGGATGGTGGCTGTGATCTTTGCGTCTGCGGCAATGACACTTGCCTTCCGTTCCTCCACAGCTACCCCGTATATAGTTCCATATGGAGTGCACCCGATAATAACCAATAGAAGCAAGAAATGGATGATCACAATATGTTTTTTCATAAGCCCATCCCTCCTTAATCGTATTTTCTTAATCATAATCTCTTGATCAATAATCATCAACAACTAATAGCATGGCCATGCAGGGATCAGTGGGTGACGAAGATGAGGCGACTTTCTGAGAAAAAATAGACTACTTCCCTCAACCGTGCCAAATTTGGCGCTGCCTTCGCAGCCAATTTGTCTTGACTTCGGGCCTCAACCCCCATAGGCTGTGCCTACAGAAAAGACCGTCTGGTCGGCAGTTCAATAATCAACGCAGACATTTTGAAGCGTGAGGGATTGCCCAATGTTTCTTGGAGTTCTGACGGATATTTATGTCTGTTCGGAGAGGAGCACCCGTTGTTGAAAGAATATCGATATTTGTTGACTGGCAAGATTCAAGGTTCATTTTATCACCTCATACGCGCCTACAGCTCAACCTTCCGCCTTCGCATTGAAAACGAGAAGCCCTGGCTGCAGTATCTGCAGAATGGCGGCCGGGTTCTGCTGTGCTGCTGGCATCAGCTGTTCTTCGCAGCTATCCGCCACTTCAAGACCTATGCTGCCTATCACCCCGCCCTGATGATCAGCCAGAGCAAAGACGGTGATATCGTCGCCCTAATTGCCGAGAAATCAGGATGGCATGCAGTACGAGGGTCCTCCTCACGGGATGGAGGGCGAGCCCTGAAGGAGATGATCGGTCACCTGAAAGAATCGGGTCTTGCCGGTCATGTCGTTGACGGGCCGAGGGGGCCGGCCGGTGTCATCAAGGCGGGTGTGGTGAGCCTGGCACGAGCCACTGGTGCCGTCGTCGTTCCAGTCTATGCAACGTGCGACCGGGCCTGGTATTTTAATAGCTGGGATCGCTTCATGCTGCCGAAGCCATTCGCGAGTGTGAATCTACGCTTTGGTGAAATGCTGGATCTGACCTCTGGTGCGAGCGACGAGGACTTTGAGCTCCACCGGGTCCGGCTCCAGGAGATCATGCAGCCAGGCCTGCTCACTTGATTTGTGCGTTATCTACAAATCCCTGAAAGCGTTAAATCTGCTCTTATCGCAGGGATACAAGAATTCAATCCGAACAGATCAAGTGCAACAAGTCAGGAGGGTTTATTTGCTTCTAACATTGTTAACCTTAGTAGTAGATTAGTGACTAAAGTCATGATACAGTGAATTAATATCGCATGATCTCGATACATAGAATTCAAAGCTCTAACGCTTATTGGGGATGCTATGAATTGATCAGGAAAACCCCGTTCTTCAGAAGAAAACGGGGTTTTGTACGTTTTGCGGATCATGAAGGAGCGGGAGGGGAATCAATCGTGGGACACGAAAAGAGGCGGCCACAGTGACAAAGAATACATCCAAAACAAAGAAGTTTGATGATCTCCGCAAGCAGGCGGAGGAAGCTTTGAAAGAATCAGAGGAGAAATACCGTGCATTAGTAGAAACAACAGATACAGGATTCGTAATCATGGATGAAAATGGTACGGTATTGGACGCAAATGAAAATTACATCAGAATGACAGGTCGTAAGACGCTGGATGAGATACGCAACAGAAATGTCATTGAGTGGACTTCCTGGCAAGATGTTGAAAGGAATGCACAAGCAGTCAAGAAATGCTTTGAGCAAGGCTTTATAAGAAGCTTAGAAATTAGCTATGTGAATGAAAAAGGAGAAGACACCCCAATCGAGATTAATGCCACAGTGATTGAAACAAAGGGAGGGAAAAGAATTGTTTCTCTATGCCGCAGCATCACCGAGCGCAAGAGACTAGAAGGACTTCTGAAAAAAGAACAGCAGGAACTTAAGCTCATTATCGATTCTTTGCCAATCATAGTTTTTTATAAAGATAAAGAAGGAAAATTTATACGCGTCAATAAAGCATTTGCCGAAGTGCTTAAACTGCCTGAAGAAGAATTTGTCGGAAAAACAGTCTTTGACCTTTATTCCACCAAGATTGCAGAAGGTATGACAAACGATGACCAGGAAGTTATAAAATCAGGGCATCCTAAACTTAACATAATAGAACAATACGAAACCGCAAGCGGCATAAGATTGGCGCAGACAGATAAGATTCCAATTTGTGATAAGAATGGAATCCCGTTCGGTCTAATAGGTTTTGCACAGGACATCACCGAACGCAAGCAGTCGGAGGAGGCACTGAGAAAATCAGAGGAGAAATTTGAAAAAACATTTCGATGCAATCCTGCCTGTATGGGTTTAAGTCGTTTGAGGGATGGCCTCATCATTGAAGCTAACGAGGCGATGCTTAGTCTGCTTGGTTACAGCAAGGATGAATTCATTGGGCATACTATACCTGAACTTGGCGTTTGGAATGATTTGAGAGACCGAGAGAGTCTCGTGCAAACTCTGACGACAGAAGGCAGGAGTGTGAATCGAGAGTTCTGGCTTCGCACGAAGACGGGTGAATTACTGCTATGCAGTCATTCCGCAGAAACAATCCAAATTGATAATGAAACACATATCATTTTCACTTTTTTTGATCTGACCGAGCGCAAGCAAGTCGAGGAGGCGCTGCATGAAAGCGAGGAGAAATACCGGAATATTCTCAGCAGTATTGAAGATGGTTACCACGAAGTCGACTTAAAGGGGAATTATACTTTTGTCAGTTCTTCCATGGTTAATATTCTTGGGTATGAGGAAAACGAACTGATAGGCGTGAATTATCGCAAATACATGGGTGAGCTTGATGCCAAGAAAGTCTTCAAGGCCTATAACGAGGTATACCGTACAGGCATACCGTCTAAACATACGGGGTGGGAATTCATCAGGAAAGACGGCAGGAAAATAGCCGTTGAAGGCTCTGTTTCTCTGATGAAATCTAAGGGTCAGGTTATCGGTTTCCGGGGGATTATTCGAGACGTAACTGATAAGAAGAAAGCGGAGGACGCCCTGAGGAAAAGCGAAGAGTATTTCAGGGCGATCACCGAAAACGCTTCAGATATCATTCTTATTGTAGACAAGAAAGGCACCATAACCTACGCAAGCCCCTCGGTAGACCCTATTCTCGGATTCAGGCCGGAGGAACTAATCGGCAAGAGCAGTCTGGATATTATTGTACCGGAAGATTTTCAAAGAGCTCTTCATGATTTTGGCAATGCGATACTCACAGAAGGAGTTCTTGTCCCAAATGCTTTCCGCGTCAGACATAAAGACGGTTCGGAACGCGTTTTAGAGGGTGTGGGAAGGAACCTTTTTAAAAATCCTTCAGTTGCAGGCTTTGTTATGAATGTACGCGACATCACCGATCGCAAACGGGCGGAAGTGGAGCTACATGAGGCAAATATATACAACCGGAGCCTGATTGAAGCCAGCCTTGATCCGCTGGTGACTATTGGGCCGGATGGCAGGATCACGGACGTGAATGCAGAGACGGAGGGTGTGACAGGATATAGCCGTGCGGAACTGATCGGCAAAGACTTTTCCGATTATTTCACCGAGCCGGAGAAAGCGCGCGCGGGATATCGAGAGGTATTCCGAGCCGGTTCCTTACGGGACTATCCATTGGAGATTCGACACCGGGACGGGCATATAACTTCGGTATTGTATAACGCCTCGGTATATCGGAATGAAGCTGGGGACGTCGTGGGGGTCTTTGCGGCGGCGCGCGACATCACCGAGCGCAAACGGGCCGAGAAGCGCATTGATGATGCCCTGCAATTCAATCGAACGATTCTTTCGGCCTCTCCTGTGGCGGTTCTTACCTACAATTCTTCCGGTCAATGCGTCTCTGCTAACGAGGCGGCTTCTCGGATCACGGGAGGGACCATAGAAGAGCTCCTGGCACAGAACTTTCGTCAACTGGATTCATGGAAGAGAGCGGGCATGATTGAGCCTGCGGAAAATGCTCTTAAGACCGGGCGAGTCCAGGTCTTGGAAACAAACATAGTCACCACCTTCGGCAAGGATAGCTGGTTTTACTGCAGATTTACACCGTTTCGCTACGAAGGCGAGCTTCATCTACTTGTTCTCGTGTCAGACGTAACCTGGCGCAAGCGGGCCGAGGAGGAGCTTGTCTGGAAGACAGCCTTTCTCGAGGCGCAGGCAGAAGCCAGCATTGACGGTATACTGGTGGTCGATGACAAAGGTAAAATTATCCAGGTAAACACAAATTTTCTCAATTTGATGAAAGTCCCTCAGCACATCCGTGATGACACAGATGACAAGCCAATGCTTCAACATGTGACGAGCTTAGTCAAGGATCCGGAGCAGTTTCTTGAGAAGGTCATTTATTTATATGAGCATCCGCGTGAAATCAGCAGAGATGAGATCGAATTTAAAGATAGAATGATTCTGGACCGCTACTCATCGCCCGTGATAGGTGAAGACGGAAAATATTACGGGAGGATCTGGACATTCCGTAATATCACCGAGCGCAAATGGGCGGAGGACAAGTTAAAAAAATATTCAGCGGATTTGATAGAAAAGAACGAAGAAATCCGCGAAATGAGCGAGCAGCTTTGGCAGGCGGCAAAGCTGGCAACGATGGGGGAACTGTCGGCAAGCATTGCCCATGAACTGAACAACCCGCTGGCCACAGTCAGCATGCGGGCCGAATCACTCCTTACAAAGACACAACAAGATGATCCGATGTGGCGCGAGCTGAAAATCATCGAACAGGAAATCGAACGTATGGCGATTATGACTGCAAACCTTCTCCAGTTCAGCCGTCGCCGCCAGAAAGAGATATCAACGGTGGATATCTGCGAGGAGATAGAGAAGGCCATGGAGCTTATTTACTACCACCTGCGTAAGCATAACATAGTCATCCGGCGGGAGTTTGCGAGAGAGTATCCGAGCATCCATGCGGATCGTCAGGAATTGAGGCAGCTGTTTCTGAATCTATTCACGAATGCGAGCGACGCTATGTCCCAGGGTGGGACGCTTACGATTCGGGTGACTGCGCCGCCTGAATCTATGCAGGTCATCATAGAAGTTGCTGATACGGGCACGGGCATTCCCCCTGAGATCATTTCCAAGGTGGTGGAACCATTTTACACCACGAAACCGGAGGGGAAAGGCACCGGGCTGGGTTTGGCAATATGCCGGCGCATCGTACAGGAGCACAACGGGATATTCGATCTTGCAAGCGAAGGCATTCCCGGCAGAGGGACAACAGCGCGCATTTCTCTTCCTATTAATGATGGAACGAATTCAGCCAGACTGAGAAATCAATGACCGAGATATACATTAGGGGCAAAGGATGACACAGACGAATTCAAATCACAAGGCGGGACGCCTGATCATCGTTGATGATGAGGCTGAATTGATGAATGTTCTATGCGAGATTCTAACCGGTCATGGATACGAAACTATAGGGTATACATCGGCCACCGAAGCCCTGGCAAAGCTGAACGAGCAGGACTTCGATCTGCTGCTGACAGATCTGATGATGCCGGAGATGAGTGGCATTGACCTGCTTCAAGCCGCTCATAAGATTGACCCGGACATTGTCGGTATTGTCATGACCGGGCAGGGCACAGTGCAGACGGCAGTGGAGGCGATGAAGGCCGGCGCATTTGATTACATCATGAAGCCGTTCACTTTGACCAGTCTCTTGCCGGTGCTGTCGCGCGCCATGGAAATACGTCATCTGCGAGCAGATAACATGCAATTGCGGGAAACCGTGGCGATGCATGAGCTTGGACAGGCATTAGCCTTTTCTTCAGACTTGAACCAGATCCTAAATAAAGTGACCGAAGCTGTGCTGCAACAGTGCGATGCGGATGAGGCGTCGATTATGCTGCCTACACCCGACGGCAAAGAGCTTATAGTTGCCGTAGCGCGCGGCGGACATACAGATCACATAGGGAAACGGATACCGATGGGGCAGGGTATTGCGGGATGGGTAGCTCAGAATCTCAGAACTGTTACCCTGAATGGCGAGGTTAACGACGAACGTTTTACGCCGATCAGCCCAAGGGCTGATATACGCGCCTCTGTTTCTATTCCCCTGCTCGCGGGGGGAAGTTTAGCCGGTGTTTTGAATGTCAATATCACCCGTCCCCACCGACGTTTCACATCGGGACAGGTTAAGACATTAAACATGCTGGTCTCCATCGTAGCCCCCATTCTTGAAAATGCGCGGCTATATGCTGAAAAAAAACGGGCTGAGGATCTATATAGAACCCTGGCGGAAGGTTCTCTTGCCGCTGTTTTTATAGTGCAGGATGGGAAATTCCGCTTTATCAACGCGGCCGTTGCGTCCCTGGGCTTTTCTGTGGAAGAAATGACGGGCCAGCGTTCTGATGCCATCATTCATCCCGAAGATAGGGAGATGGTGGAGAAGAGGAGCCGTGAGATGCTGCGAGGAGGACATACAGCGCCTTATGAGTTCAGGACAGTAACCAAGCAGGGGCAGATCAGGTGGTTAATGCAAATTGTATCTCCCATCCTGTATGAAGGTAGGCCGGCTATACTTGGCAATGCCATTGATGTAACCGAGCTCAAGCGGGCAGAAGACGCGCTGCGTGAGAGTGAAGAGAGATATCGTACTATCATCGAAAACATGGAGGATGGCTATCACGAGGTGGACATAAAGGGAAACTTTACCTTCTTTAACGAGTCAATGCGCAAGATCTTTGGCTACGAGAGAGAAGAGATGTTGGGGATGAATAACCGCCAGTATGCAGATGAAGAAAATACCCGCAAGGTTTATCAAGTCTACAACCGGGTCTACCAAACCGGCGAACCGGTAAAGGACTTTGAGTGGCAGATTATTCGGAAGGACGGCGATCGCAGAGATATCGAAGTTTCCATATCACTCATCAGGGATAGGGAGGGTCATCCGGCTGGTTTCCGGGGCATCGTGAGAGACACTACCGAGCGCAAACGGGCCGAGGAAGCCCTCCGTCGGGCCGAGGAAAGATACCGGAGCATTTTTGAAAATGCCCAGGAAGGCATCTTTCAGACAACCAGTGAAGGCCGGTATCTTACGGCAAACAGGGCGCTGGCAACCATACTGGGTTATGATTCTCCCGAAGATCTCATGACCACCGTCATAGACATTCCAACACAGCTCTTCGTAAACCCGGAAGATCGAAAAGTTTTGTTGAAAATGATAAACGATCAGAGTCTGGTAAAGGGATTTGAAACTCAGTTCTACAGGAAAGATGGCAGCATAATCTGGGTATCCGTGAACCAGCATGCAGTCCGCGATGCAGGAGGCCGTGTCCTTTATTATGAAGGGTTCAATGAAGATATTACGGCAAAAAGACACAGTGTTGAACGGATAAGAACGGCTCTGAAAGCCACCGTTCAGGCGATAGCCGTAACGGTTGAAACGAGGGATCCTTACACCGCAGGCCATCAACGAAGGGTTTCTGATCTGGCTCGCGCTATTGCAACGGAGATGAACCTTCCCACCGATAAGATCGATGGTATCCGAACGGGAGCCGTCATCCATGACCTCGGCAAGATATCCGTCCCTGCGGAGATACTTACCAAGCCGACGAAATTGACAGACTTGGAATTCGGTATTATCAAGACGCATGCCCAGTCCGGCTATGATATCCTGAAGGATATCGAATTCCCCTGGCCCATTGCGAGGATGGTTTTGGAGCATCATGAACGGATGGATGGCTCGGGTTATCCGAACGGGCTGGTTGCAAAAGAAATGCTCCTGGAGTCAAAGATCCTGTCCGTGGCCGACGTGGTGGAGGCCATTGCTTCACACCGTCCTTACCGTCCATCCTTCGGCATAGATGCAGCCCTGAAGGAGCTTGAAAATAATAAAGGAAAGCTTTACGATCCAGGTGTAGTGGATGCCTGCCTGAGAATATTTAGGCAAAATGGCTATCAACTTAAACAGATGTGATTTCAACTTGCATCTTTACCGCAATTCTGAACCAAAAGTTGCTGAGGCGACCATCTTTTCTTGACACATAGGTACCCCATCCGTATACTCTTACTATGTTCAATAAAAACCTTATCTGAAGGAGGTCGCCATGAAGATAAGCGCGCGCAATGTACTGAAAGGGAAGGTAATCAAAGTTACAAAGGGTGCTGTTAATACAGAAGTGCTCTTGGAACTTCCGGGCGGGGATCAAGTGGTTTCGATCATTTCTAAAGAATCCGCAACAAAACTCGGGTTGAAATCTGGTAAGACAGCTTATGCGGTTATAAAAGCCTCAAATGTAATGATAGCTGTCGATTAAACCGTTCGTTTCAAATGTAGTGGAAAGATTTCCCGGCGCTCCCAAAGTGAACATCTGGCGAAAAATTGTTAATGGCCTGTTTAGTATCGGTTTGCGCGGATTGCCCTCAGAGTCTGACGAACCCCTCCTCAAGTACAGTCTTCGAGGTATAGGATTTGAGGCGGACGTAATGCCGTCCGGCCTTTGCATCTTCCTCCGTTTCCACATAGGTGCAGCCGTACTCGCTTTTGTCTATCCATGAGCCGCAGTTGACATAGATGTAGTTCCAAGGGTCCGCGCTCGCATGTGCAGCCCTGTCCGCCTGTGGATCCAGGTCACGCGGGTCCATAACAGGGGTATGCGTGTGCCCAAAAATAACGATGTTTATATTGGAGCCGAAATGATCGAAATAGGCGAGTGATGCGACTGGGGAGAGATTTCCGATGTCGCCGATGATGGACGCCGGTACGTTGATGTTGCCCGGCGTATTCGTCCAGTTCTGCATGAGATTGCTAAAACGCTTGCCGATTGCGTCCACGGTAATTGTGTCCGGGAAGCCGGGAACCGATTTCAGGTTGACGACATCGTCCGGCGTGAGGCCGGCGTCCTCGGCAATAGCCCTGAACACGTCCTCCACGAAATCCGGATGGTTCATGAAATCTTTGAGGAACCGGACAAAGATGTCATAGTAATTTTCCGTTGTTCCTGTCTGTAAGACTTTGTAGGCGATAATGCGGGAGATAAAATATCCAAGCGGGAGAAAAGTGTCCTTGGCCGTCCACATGTCGGGTGAGTTGAAAAGGCAGTAGCGATTCCCGTGCTCTGCAGCCAGAGTCCCCACGTTATAGATCCCCCACGGTATTGTGCTGCTGCAGAAGAAGCGGATACCGGGAAAAGTTTTTTCCATAAACTTTCTAATTTTCAGAATTCCGCCCGCGTCCATGCCCATGTCGTGATTGCCGGGCACGTAGGCAAGTTTGATGTCACTCTTTTTAGCAAGTGCCTTGAGTTTGTCGATTACCGTCTTGTTGGCAGGGTTGGAAGTGATTTTGGTGAAGGATGTGAGGGGATCGTAATTGACGGGCAGGACCCATGTATCAAAGAGATCGCCCAGGATTACTAATTCTTTCACATCGGTGGCATTTAGCTGATCATCCAGAAATTCCGTCAGTACGGGTATATTGTTTTTGAACCAGCCGTAAGGATGGGGAGCGCTCATGCTTTTGGCGTCTCCCAGGTGAATGTCGCTGATGAAGATTCGTTTGGTTCTCGTTCCCATGACTTTCCCCCTTTGTTTTCTTTCTGCCCATTATATCATAACAAACGCGGCGCGAGAAACGGGAGTGACCATAATTTTACCGGGTATTTGATTAGTTTAAGGAGGACGAAACCCACCATCTATGTCATTCCGGTGAAAGCCGGAATCCAGCATTATCAAGTATTTCCAGATTCCCCAGTATCGAGTGCTGGGCAGGCTTATCAAGCCTGGAATGATGAGCGGAGGAGTCAAACAAGAAATATCATTTATCTGCATTGACATAAGCAATTCGATCATATATGATGCGTCCACTCTGGAGAAAACGGTCGCTGAAAGACCATCTCATTTTGTGCAAACATTCAATTTATAAGATACATTTGAGGTAAGAATGGGAAGTGTCGTAAAGAAAAGAAAGAAGAAAATAAGCAAACACAAATACAAGAAGCGTTTGAAGTCCAACAGGCATAAGAACAAATAAAGGACTGATGAAGATGTGCTAGAGACCCCGTCAGCAAAGGAGGTCCATGGCACTGTTTCCCCTCCCCGCAAAATATCGGGGAGAGAAACGTCGTTTGTAGTATGACGGAAGAGGCAGATAGAAGGAGGTTAGTCAGTTAGGCTGGCCTTTTTTTTTGCCTCTATAAAAAGAGTTAATCTTCTTGAAGATACTGAAGCATACTCAGTTTGCGCATTCTTTCTTGAGGGACGAAATGCAGACGCTCAATATATTCTTTGTGAGGTCAGATAAATGAGCAAAGTCCGCAAAATGATGGACAATAATAAAAAGAGATTTGTACTTTTCCTGATTCTTGCTCTTCTGGTTGTCTGTGTGGCAAGCGTTTTATATTACCGCGAATACAGAACAAGGTATGTTACCACAGATGACGCCTTTGTTACGGGTAGGATTCATGTCATCGCGTCGAAGGTTCCCGGTACGGTGAGAGCCGTCTATGTTGAAGACAATCAGTTTGTAAAGAAGGATGACGGCCTCCTTGACATCGACGACAGAGACTATGATGTCAGGGTTAGAGAGGCTGAATCTGCGCGGAATGCGGAGCATGCAAAACTGGAAGAAATTTCCACGAAGGTGGATGTGACAAAGAAGCAGTTGCTGGAATTGCAATTCAGCTTGAAGTCAGCACAGGCGAATCTGAAGCTCCACGAGGCTAACCTCAAGCAGGCGGAGCTGGATTTTAAGCGGGCTCAGAAGCTTCGTGCAAAAGGGGTCGTAGCGGAAGAAAGGCTGGACAAGGCGAAGACGAATCTTGACGTTTCCACGGCACAGGTTGAAGCATCGAAAGAACACTTAAAACAGGTTGAGGCTGCCCTGGAAACGCAGAAGGCTCTGATACGGCAGACGGAGTCGGCCTTCAAATCGCAGAACTCCGTCGTGAAGCAGAGAGAAGAGACGCGCAAGGCGGAGGACTTGAAGAAGAGCTATACGAAAATCTATGCGCCGGCCGATGGATATATCACAAGAAAGTCCGTGGAAAACGGCAACCAGATCCAGTCAGGACAACCGCTGATGGCTGTTGTTCCTCTCGATGACATCTGGGTAATCGCAAATTACAAGGAAACCCAGATCAAGAATGTGAAGCCCGGTCAAAAGGCGAAGATCAGAGTCGATACATATCCGGACCGTGATTTTGAAGGCACGGTGCAGAGCATCATGGCGGGAACCGGCTCAATTTTTTCCCTGTTTCCGCCTGAGAATGCAACGGGCAATTATGTGAAGGTTGTCCAGCGCGTGCCGATAAAGATTGTCCTCAAAGAAGGGACGGATCCCAACCATATCCTCCGGGTCGGCATGAGTGTCGAACCTACGATCATCACGAAGGAATAGCTTCCTGGTGGATTCACACGTAAACAAGTGGATGGTTGCGCTGACCGTGATGCTTCCGACGCTCATGGTTATCATGGATACGTCGGTGGTCAACGTTTCTCTGGATCACATCCGCGGCAGCCTCTCCGCCGGCATCGATGAGTCCACGTGGTCCATCACATCTTACCTTGCGGCCAACGCCATCGTGATCCCCATAACCGGATGGCTGAGCAGGCTCCTGGGCAGGAAACGCCTTCTCATCCTTGTCCGTTTCGCTCTTTACACTTGAGCTCGCTTTTGTGCGGTCTCTCCTGGAGCATACAAAGCCTCGTGGTCTTCCGGATTCTTCAGGGCCTTTCCGGAGGTGCCCTTCAACCCATATCCCAGTCCATACTCCTGGAGACTTTTCCGCCGTCGCAGCATGGTACGGCGATGGCCATTTTCGGAGTAGGGATCATGTTCGGGCCGATCATCGGGCCCTTCCTGGGCGGGTGGATTACCGACAACTGGTCATGGAGCTGGATATTCTTCATAAATATCCCGGCTGGCATTATCTCTATATTGATGACTATACTCTATATTGTAGACCCTGCGTACCTACGGGGCGCAAAGATGAGAATCGATTACTGGGGATTGGTATTTCTCAGTATCGGCATCGGCTGCCTGCAGATCATGCTGGATAAAGGGCAGAGGGAGGATTGGTTTTCTTCAGACCTAATCACCTGGCTCTGCGTTGCATCTATAATGTCGCTCGTCATCTTTGTAATCGTCGAGATGTTTGCCAAGCATCCCATCGTTGATCTCAAGATACTGAAGAACTTTTCCTTCAGCCTCGGAAATATCATCATATTTTTTGTTTTTGTTAATCTCTTCGGGAGCATCGTACTTCTGCCGATGTATCTGCAGAATCTGATGGGCTATACGTCAACCCTCGCCGGCCTTGTGCTCGCGCCCGGAGGCGTCGCGGCCCTTGTGGTCATGCCCGTTGTGGGGCTGCTTATAACGCGGATGAACTCGAAGAGCATTGTTATCGCGGGTATCATTGTGACTGCCTACTCGACATACCTGATGTCCATGTTCAACAGGCAGACGGACTTCGACACGATTCTGTGGCCGAGGATCATTATGGGTGTCGGCGTGGGGCTGGTCATAATCCCGCTCACCACTCTCACCCTTTCCCGTCTGAAGAAAGAGCAATTGGGGAATGCCACGTCAATATTTAATCTGGTGAGAAATATCGGAGGGAGCTTCGGTGTCGCTATTTCCACGACGATCCTGACGCGGAGGGCGCAATTCCATCAGGCGCGCCTTATCGACCATCTCACACCTTTTGATATGACCTATGCTATGGGTAGCAGTCGGGCCTCAGACGTCCTGCAACAGAGGGGTCTGGAACCGGCAGTTGCCGGTCAGGGAGGCCTTGCCGCGATATACGATCAGGTAATCAGGGAAGCATCCATGATGTCCTTTAATGACGTTTTCCATCTCCTGTCTGTCATGCTGGTCTTGACTGTGCCACTGGTCTTCTTTATGCGACGGATCTACCATGACGCAGCGGATGATAAGAATCATTAGCGACAGTACAGTCTGACCGATGCCATCGACCTCTTCAAAGAATGCGGTGCCGACGACCGGATCTAGCGAACGGAGAAGACGCCGGCGACATTATCTTGAACAATATTGTGAAAGGAATATCACATGGAAATTGTAGAAGCCATAAGGACAAGAAAAAGCATTAGATCCTTTAAGCCGGATCCCATCAGGAAAGAGATCGTCAGGGAAATTTTGGAAATTGCTACCCGTGCTCCCTCAGGGACAAATACCCAACCGTGGGAGTTCTTTATTCTCGCCGGAGAGGTTTTAGGACAAGTCAAGCAGGCTAACGTTGAACATCTTAAGTCCGGGACACCGCCCAATCCGGAAATTAGCTTTGCGATATCAAACCCCGACACCGTTTATCAGAAGCGACGAGTGGAACTTACCAAGCGCCTCTTTCAACTGATGGAGATTCCAAGAGATGACATGGAAAAAAGAATGCAGTGGTTGGAACGGGGCTTTCGTTTCTTCGATGCACCCATAGCCATTATTATATCTGTAGATCGGTTATTATCGGAAGAGGGACCTCTAATGGATATTGGCGCTGTTATGCAAACCATTTGCCTGGCTGCATTAAACTATGGCCTGGGTACTTGCATCGAGTATCAGGGAGTCATGTACCCGGAGGTGCTGAGGCAATATGCGGGCATACCGGAAAGCAAACGAATATTAGCCGCTATCGCCCTCGGTTTTCCCGATTGGGATTTTCCGGCAAATAGACTGGAGAGTACTCGAGAACTCGTGGATAATATAACCATCTGGTGCGGATTTGAATAGAAGTAGGATCAACGGTTGCATTCACCCAGGAGGTGGAGCATAGTGATATTCGAGGTGATGAGAAATATCTTTAAAGAAATATCTTCCGCGCCCAGGAAGGTACAGCATCTCTCTGTACTCGTCTTGCTCATCGGGTTGCACAGTTTATTCCTGGGGATTTTCATTTTCTTCTTTACGAAACTTTTCTACGCTTTATTTTTCTCGGCAGAAATAGAGAATTTTTTCTTTGTGAGGCAGGCGGGGCTGTTCCTTTTCTGTCTCGGCCTCTTTACCCTTGCCATTGTCGTGGAAATGAAGAGGTACTATTACTTCGTTAAGGTCATAATAGTTGCAAAGTCCCTGGCCTTTCTGTTTCTTATCTCCCACGCACATCTTGCTGTATGGCCGCCCATCATATACGCGGCGGCCGTGGGCGATGGGATCATGGCCCTGGTTCTGATCTTCTTCTACCGCCGGGCCGGCTTCATCGCTGAAAAAGGGTGACATAAAGCGGGCCCCGGAAGATTAGGGAAGAGTAGACTTTGATTGCCGTTCCCTAAAAGACAAATAGAAATATCAGGGACGTGAAGGACAGTATTGCCAGGTGTCCTCTGTAGATTATTTTGGGAAGTGAATATCTGGCGGCTGTGGACTTCAACATGAAGAAGGAAAGTATAGCGCCGGACAAGGTGATCAAAGGGATAAGCGCCTTCAGCGTACCCAGGTTCGGCGTAACTGTTTCTGCGGGGAAGACCCCGCCAAGTCCCGCCATATCAATCAACCACGGAAGCAGGTTATGCCCGTTGTAAACGAACTCATGGAAGTAGATGTTCAGAAATCCTGCGAAGGCGAGAAACAGGTAGACGTGCCCCACGTGAACAAAATGCTCCCGCCATCTTTTGTCTGTTGGAAATCCCGAGGCTATTAAAGCCAGTGCCGTGAACAATGTGAGAATAAGACCCGGGAGCGCGGCGTCCCGGATAAATGCTCCCGCCCCCGTGAAGAAGAGCGGATATTCCGCCGCGTACCTGTAAAGAGGCGTCAAGGAAGGCAGCTTTACGGCAAGAACAGAGCCGACAATCAAGATTGTAAACATGGCGCCCGGCACTTCCCATCTCTCTCTCGCGATCATCTCCTGCCAGGGAAGACGTGCATCGATGCGTACTGATTTATGGGTGCAGCTCTTCAAGCAGGAGAGGCAGAGGACGCAGTCCTTTGTTGCCGTAGCGGCTAATGGATGGATGCCCATGGGGCAGTTTTTGTCTTTGACACAATCCTGTGTAGAGCACTGGCTCGAACAGACATTGCTATTGCTTCCCAATTCCACCAGGGAAAGGGCAGCAAAATGAGCGACCACTCTCCCGAGCGGGCAGATATGCTTGCACCAGGAGCGCCTGCCGAAGATAGAAGTGGTGATGACGGCTCCGCCGAGGATCGTGAGGAGAAGGCCGCTGGTTGCCCGCGCTTCAGTGAACATGTGACTTGCATGTTCCATCATGAATATGATGACGAAGCCGGCAATCCCGATCCATATACCATGTCGGCTCAGAAATGCGGGGATCGCGAGAAATGTTATGCGATTGAAATTAATCCCGTTGGCTATCACCGGTAAGGGGCAGTATCCGCACCAACTCCGCGCACTCACAGCAATGGAGAAGATGATAAAAGGCCACCAGACGGACCAGACGACAAGATTTGCCATGTTGTCCTTTTCCGGTCCCAGGAGCGTATATAGGATTATACCTATCATAAATGGTACGGTAAGGAACTGGAGAGCTGAGGGGACCAATCGATGATGGACAAAGGCGTCGATGAAAGGGAGTCTCAGGAGGTTTATTTTTCCGGTGGTGGAAAAGGCCGGGAAATTAACAAAAATCTGCCGGTCCGTGATCTTATTTCCTTCCGTGATGGCGACCGCCCGCTCAATTACCTGATGCAGTTCATCGACGTTGAGCGGCCAGTCATGATCCACCAGGGCGTTTAACGCATCGTTGGAAAACCCTTTGACATTTTTGTTGAACTTCCTGTTGAACCCTCCAAGAAGGCTTTCAGCTATAAGAGGAATATCTTTCTTTCTATCCCGAAGTGGCTTCAGTCGGACTACCGCACCGCTCAAAAGGGTGAGGAATTCCGGGATGAGGTCTGTATCCGGTCCCCGATTCCGATTGTCAGCCGTAGTTGCAATGATGCGCACCCTGCTTGTGAGGCTGCCGGTTTCGCCTTTTCTCGTGAATCGATGGTCCGCCAGGTAGTGCGCCAACAGTTTCTGAATCCTGGGAGAGAGATGCTCAATGTTTTCCAGAATCAGGGTTCCGCCGTCGGCAATCTCCAGGTAGCCCCGGCGAAGCCCACTGGCATAGCCGACAACTCCTGGTCCGTGTCCGAACAAGGCCGACTCCTGAGCGATTTCCAGGTGCACTTCGTCCTTTGTTGCAAGGCGGCTTTCCGGGGCCTGCCGCTTTATCGGCGGCGGATTGTTGCACTCCAGGTGAAGGAGCGGCCGGGCTGTATCCCCATTGTGATAATGTATCAATCTTGCCGCCAGAAACCTGCCAGTGCCTCTTTCTCCGAGAATCAAAACATTTGCATCGCTCTTCGCCAGTTCTCCGATTGTCCTGTTTATATCTTTGACCCACTTGGTATTTCCGAGAAATTGGCCGACCTCCGAAGGCGGGGGCACGCTGAGGAGACCCGCAATAACCTCCTTGCTCTCAACGTCTTTGACCTGCTGAAGGATGTCTTTTTTCACGAGCCGTTGCGCCAGCAAGCGAAAGAAGGCGCTATTTAATTCCTGGTAACGCTTTCTCAACTCATCAAAGATGTCACGACTCAACTCGATTACACGCACATCGGTAATCGCTTTGACGTTAGCGGTGCGCGGTTCACCGGTCAGAAGGGCGATCTCTCCAAAGATATCTCCCTCCGTCATCGTTGAAAGGTTATATTCAATGCCCTCATCATTGGTCGAGGTGGCTGCCGCTCTTCCGCTTAAGATCATAAACATAGAGTGACCAGGATCTCCGCGATAGATAATGGTTGTATTTGCAGGGAAGATGTTGCTAATCAGGCGCGGCATAATAGCGGCAAGGGTCTCCGTTGGGAAATCCTTGAAGAGAGTGAATTTGCGGATGTCTTCTACGGTAATCATTTCGCTCCAGGCAGAGCTTCACTTACCTGAAAGATGCTTATTCACCAAAAGATGAGACACTGGAAGTGTCGGTTACGCTCATTCCCCGCAGTATTTCTAAATGTTTAAAGCCTCTCATGAGAAGCATATGAGGCTTTGAATTCAAGGTATGATAGGCAAGCGCGCATGGCATGTCAAGGGTAAAACAGGATTGGATATTCAGGCTTTTCCTGATATCTCGGACCATTCATCTCTCGCTGGAATTTCCTTCCGCTTTCCTGAAAAATCAGATGCAAGAAATCCTCTTCTCAGATTCTGTTGGTTACAATTTCGTTACATCTGAATTTAAATGAACAAAAATGTTGCAGCCAGACAGATGTTTTTATGAGATTACACTGGGGAATCTTTCTGAAAACAATAAGTTGCAAGACTTCCCCCGCCTGGCATTGAAGTTGCCTACCATTTAATAGGCTTTAATTAAATCATATGGGGGTGTGTGTATATGAATTCAGGAGATACTGCGTGGGTACTTGTATCGACAGCACTTGTTTTTTTTATGGTTCCGGGATTGGCGCTTTTTTATGGCGGCATGACGAGGAGAAAGAACGTCCTTTCCACTCTGATGCAATGCATTATCGTCGTGTGCCTGATCAGTGTCCAGTGGGTATTATTTGGTTATACGCTGGCATTCGGGCCCGATTCAGGTTTCGGCATACTCGGCAACCTCGACTTTATATGCCTGCGGAATGTGGATTTCAATCCCTTCAATGAATATTCAAAAACGATTCCTCACCTTGCATTCATGATTTTTCAGTGCATGTTTGCCATTATTACACCCGCTTTGGTCATCGGCGCATTTGCGGAGCGCATCAAATTTTCGTCTTTTTGTATCTTTTCCTTGCTGTGGGCAACTTTCGTCTATGACCCCATCGCACACTGGATTTGGGGAGCAGGCGGCTGGCTGAAAGAATTGGGAGGTCTCGATTTTGCCGGTGGCATGGTCGTTCATGGAAGCTCAGGTTTTGCCGCGCTTGTAGTTTGTCTTCTGATTGGCAAAAGGATTGGTTATCGGGAACAGCCCTTCCGGCCGCACAATCTTCCCTTTACCGTATTAGGGGCCGGCATGCTCTGGTTCGGATGGTTCGGCTTTAATGGCGGAAGCGCCCTGGAAGCAAACGGTTTGGCAGTCAATGCCTTTGTCAGCACCAATATTGCGGCTGCTGTGGCGGCGCTGACGTGGGCAATCTGGGAGTGGCAGAAAGATGGTGCGCCGACCATGCTCGGACTGATTACGGGCATCATAGCCGGACTTGGGGCTATTACTCCGGCCTGCGGTTATGTGCGTCCTCTCGCAGCTATACCCATCGGCATTTTGGCAGGCGTTTTCTCTTTCATCGCCGTTACAAAGGTGAAAGCCAGGTTGGGCTATGATGATTCGCTCGACGTTTTCGGGGTTCATGGAATATGCGGAGTATGGGGCTCAATCGCAACAGGGCTCTTTGCGGAAAAGGCAATTAACGCCGCCGGAGCGAATGGGTTTCTCTTCGGCAATGTCAAACTGCTCCTGATACAGGGGCTCTACGTCGTGGTCGTCATCGCCTATGCAGTGGCAATAACCTGGATTTTGTATAAATTCGTTGATGCCTTTATGGGAATGAGAGTTGAGGAGAAGAATGAAATCGTCGGCCTTGACCTGACCCAGCATCACGAATCCGCCTACACCGTTGTAGAATAAGGAGGTCAACGGATATGAAATATATAGTCGCCATAATACAGCCGCACAAGCTGGACGAAGTAATGAAAACTCTGGAGGATGTGGAGGTAAACTTAGTAACTGTATCAAACGTGCTTGGACGTGGCAGGCAGAAGGGACTGACTGAGGTTTACCGGGGAGCAAAGGAGGTTGGGAGCCTGTTGAAGAAGATAAAGCTGGAGATAGCTTGCAACGAGGATTTCGTGGAGCCGACGATACAGGCGATCATCAAGGGCGCCCGGACAGGCGAGATCGGAGACGGTAAGATATTCGTGCTTGACCTCTACGAGGTTATCCGTATCCGGACAGGCGAACGCGGCGGCAAGGCCATAGGATAAAGGGAGGAGTGCAACAGATATGAATCTTAAAGAGTTAATGAAGTATTCCAAGGACAAGCGTCTGGAGTTCATTGATTTGAAATTCACGGACATCCCGGGATTGTGGCAGCATATCACGATTCCGATCCAGCAACTGGACGAGGATCTTGTCATCCACGGCATCGGTTTCGACGGTTCGAGCATCCGCGGTTTTCAGCCCATCAACGAGAGCGACATGCTGATCAAGCCGGACACGGAGACAGCATTTATCGATCCTTTCATGGCGGATCCAACATTGAGCATGATCTGCAACGTCAAGGATCCTCTGACTCAGATACCGTATTCGCGGGACCCCCGGAACGTGGGACAGAAGGCGGAGAGGTATCTTTCGGTATGCGGGATCGCGGACCAGGTTTTCTTCGGTCCGGAGCCGGAGTTCTACATATTTGACGATGTCCGTTTCGAACAGAGCTACAATACCGGTTTTTACAGGGTCGATTCGAAGGAGGGTTTCTGGAATACGGCAAGAGACGAAGGGCCGAATCTGGGATACAAACCGCGCTACAAGGAGGGCTACTTTCCTGTACCTCCCACGGACAGCCTGCAGAATCTCCGGGCGAAGATGTGCAAGGTGATGACGGAAGTGGGGATACCTGTGATCCTTCATCACCATGAAGTGGCCACAGCCGGCCAGTGCGAGATAGGTGTGCGCATAAATAATCTCGTGGATACCGGTGACATGCTCATGAAGTACAAGTACGTGGTGAAGAATGTCGCCTTGTCGCAGGGCAAGACAGTTACATTTATGCCGAAGCCTCTCTTCATGGATAACGGTTCGGGGATGCACGTGCATCAGAGCCTCTGGAAGAACGGGAGGAATCTGTTTTATGAGCCAGGCAGCGGGTACGGCGGAATCAGCAAGCTCTGCCGCCACTACATAGGTGGCCTCCTGCACCATGCGCCGTCGCTTCTTGCCTTTACATCCCCTACAACGAATTCGTACAGAAGACTTGTTCCCGGGTATGAGGCGCCGATCAACCTCGTGTACTCGCAGCGAAACCGGAGCGCATGTGTGAGGATACCCATGTATTCGCCCTCCGAGAAGGCGAAGCGTATCGAGTTCCGCTGCCCCGACTGTTCCTGCAATCCCTACCTCGCCCTTGCAGCGATGCTCATGGCAGGTCTCGACGGCATAGAGAATGAGATCGAGCCGCCTCCGCCCATCGATGAGGATATCTATGAACTCTCCCATGAGGAGAAGAAGCATATCAAGGCGACGCCCGGCTCACTTTCGGAGGTGCTGGATGCGCTGGAGAAGGAGCACTCCTATCTTCTGAAAGGGGATGTCTTCACGGAAGATTTGATCCAGACATGGATCGAATACAAGCGGAAGAGGGAGGACGATATGATCAGGCTTCGTCCCCATCCTTACGAGTTTGCACTGTACTACGATATTTAAATAACAGGAATAAAACGATTAATATAAATCAGGAGGTTAAGGACATGGACATAGGAATGGTGAGCATCTTTATTGGTGTACTGGTCATCATGGCGGTCATTATTTATATCAAGGCTAACATGAAAATCTGTGAGCCCAATGAGGTGATGATTTTTTCCGGCAGGCAGTTCAAGGATAAAGACAAGAAGACAGTAGGATACCGTGTTATCAAGGGTGGAAGAGGTCTGAAGATCCCTCTCATTGAAACGGTAAGGACCATATCGTTAAATTCGATGCCCATCGAGATGGACGTAACGGGGGCGCTCACGAGAGGCACGATCCCTGTGAATGTGAAGGCTATGGCGAATGTCAAGATCGCGGGCACCATGGAAGATGGCCTGGGTAATGCCATCGAGAGGTTCCTGGGTAAGAGCGCCACGGCGATTGCGACAACGGCAAGGGAGATCCTCGAAGGCACGCTCCGGGGCATCCTGGCGACGATGGAGCCAGAGGAGGCCAACGCTAACCGGATAGCCCTGGCGCAGCAGGTTGCCAGAGAAGCGAGGGAGGATATGCAGCGCCTCGGGCTGGTTCTGGATACGTTCAAGATCCAGGAGATTAAGGACGACAAGGGATATTTGGAGGCGATCGCACGGAAGAAGAACGCAGAGGTTCATCGTGATGCGAGGATTGTCGAGGCCGAATCGAATGCGGAGGCGAACAAGAAGGAGTCTGAAGGGAAGAAAGTTTCGGAGATAGCAGAGATCGAGTCCCGGCGTTTAGTGGTGGAGAAGGAGATGAACTTCCGCGTTCAGCAGGCAGAGTGGAAAGCGGACGCCAATCGTGCGGAGGAGAAGGCGAAGGTAGCCGGAGAGATCACCCGCATGGAAGAGACGAAGACCCTGGAAGCAAGGCGTGTGGAGACTAACAAGCTGAAGTACCAGGCGGACGTTGTCATACCTGCAGAGGCGGAGAAGTCAGCGTCACTCATGAAAGCGGCCGGTGCCGCAGCCGGCACCTTTGAGGAAGGAAAAGCCAAGGCGGAGGCCCTAAGGCTTCTCCGTGAACAGTGGGAACACCCGAACAGCAAGGATCTTTTCATGATCCAGCTTATGCCGGAACTGGTAGGTCATGTATCGAAGGTTATCGCGTCCAATCTCAGTGTGGAGAGACTGACCGTGGTTGATGGAGGCGGTAGCGGAAGCGGCGGCGGTATCCCTCATCTGGTAGGTAACCTGGCAGGTTCTGTAAATTCCTTTTTTGAACAGATGAAGACCATGACAGGCTTGGATCTGGCCAGGATGCTGGAGGAACGTTATCAGGCTTCCTCCAAATAAGAGAACATATTCAAGAAAGTATTACCCTGCGCCCCCTCACAAGGGACTGTGTTGCAACGTCACGGCGAGGCAGTAAAGCTGCTGAAACAAAAGAAGCCTGACACACCCCTGCGTTGGTTGCTTGCTCCTCGCAACAATGATTGATACAGTCTCCTCAAGTGAGGGGGTTATTCATATTAACGTTGATCCCTCATCTGGATTCTCTCTTACCTCGTACTGAGCGTTGCATATCTGAAAACATCTATTTTCTTCTCACTGTTTCCACTGATTTATAAAACTGGGTTTGATATTTACGAGGGAATATTGTAAACGTTTGTTCATGAAACGGAAAGACGAGGAATATGCAAAGGTGTATCAAGGAAAGGCGTTGATCGCCGACCCCATATACCAGTACGCCTCTTTCACTGTTCCAACATCTGATCTCCCGGATGAGAAAACGGAAAAAGACTTGATCGACTCTCCCTGGGTTCAAAGACTAAGGAGAATCTACCAACTTCAGAGCGCGCGCTGGGTATATCCTGCTGCCGAACACAGCCGATTTCAACACTGCCTTGGAACCATGCATATAGCGGGAGAGTTCGGGAGGTATCTCTATCCGAGTTTGAAACAGGTATGCAGAGATGCGCCCTCATTAAACTATGTTGAGGAGCTCCTCCGTGTTGCGGGACTGTTGCACGATGTGGGGCATGGCCCCTACGGACATTTTTTCGATGACCACTTTCTTACCCAGTATGACATTACCCATGAGGACATCGGGAAAGCGATTATCAGGAAGAAGTTGGGAAAGATCATCCGTCAGATCCGGAGAAGCCCAAACGGCCCATTTGTCGAAGGAGAATGCCTCGACCCCAATTACGTGGCAGTTCTGATTAGAATGCCGGAAGAAAAAGACACCAAGCTGCCGCGGTGGCTGCAACTGCTGAGGCAGCTTTTCTCAGGCATCTACACCGTGGATAATCTTGACTATGTCCAGAGGGATGCTTACATGACCGGATTCTCCCTCGATATTGTGGATATTACAAGACTTCGCTTTTATACCTTTTTTACGAAAGGGGGCCTCACCCTGCATCAGGCAGGCATTTCGGCCCTGAGCCGTTTCATAAATGCCAGGCTGAATCTGTATACTAATGTTTATTTCCATAGAACGACGAGAGCTCTTGACCTTCATCTGCAGGAGATATTCAGAGACACGATGCACATAATCTTTCCATGGAATCCATTGGAGGCGCTTGACGAGTATCTGAATTGTGATGAGTGGCATCTGCACCATACGGTCTTAGGATGGCTCGCGGAAAAGAAGCAGGAAAAGAAGAGACTGGGTCAGGAGTGGGCAAAGCTTTACAAAAGAGAAGTAAAATGGAAAATGTCTTTTTCGACGGAGATCTCCATTGACCAAATTCAAAAGGGGACGCGGTTTGCCCACGCAGGTGAATATGAAAGGCAACTTAAGGGATTTCTTCCTCATAAACTAAAAGGCATTTCATTTCGTATCGATTTGGCGACGCAAGACCCGCGCCCCATTAACCCCATGGCAGAGACGGAAAAGAGGGTTAATATCTTTAACCCAACGACGGGTATAACGTCCCCGGAGCCGCTAAAAGACATCTACCGCTTTATACCGGCGCGGGTTGTCCATCTGCGGGTCTTCGCCCTTTCCCACGATAACGATGCAGAGATTACCAAGGCCGCAGAAAAAATGCTCGGCGTCCTGGAGGGGACTTCGAAAACGAATATATGAACCCCTTATGACAACTTCTCCTTAGATCGTATCGTACGCATGCTGTCATTTGGGATTCTCACTGTCCCCGCGAATGCGCGGATCGGAATGACAAATTCAAGGTAATTACAGATGGCAAATGACGAGACCACAGACCTTACTCTGTTCGTGAAGACGTCCGGCGAGGATATTGCCAGATGGAACCGGCAGAAAATTGTTGATGCCCTGATTCGTGAGACGAACGTCGATGTAGGTACGGCGGAGACAATCAGCAGAGAAGTTGAGAAACAGATCATTTCATCCGGGATCGGCGTACTTACCACACCCCTGATAAGGGAACTGGTGGACGCAAAACTCATAGAGAGAGGCCTTGAACAGGCGAGGAAGATGCACGCCCTACTTGGGTTTCCCATTTATGATGTAAGGCAGTTGATCCTTCTCCAGAATAAGGAGAACGCCAACATACCTCACGGTCCGGAAGGTACAAATCTGATACTCGCGGAAGGGATAAAGAAGGAATACTCACTTTATGACGTCTTTTCTCAGGATGTTGCAGACGCCCATGTAATGGGTGATATCCATCTCCACTCTCTGGGATACATAGACAGACCGTACAGCTCATTTCAGTCTCTTGAATACATAAAGAAATTCGGTTTGAATCTTCCTCATTCTCTTACGGTTGCCAAACCGGCCAAACATGCGGAGGTACTCCTTGCCCATATGGTCAGATTTGGCGCCATTCTGCAGGGGCATTTTGCCGGTGTCATCGGCTGGGATGCCGTTAATTTTTCCTTCGCGCCCTATCTGACAGGGATGAGTGAAAAGGAAGTGAGGCAATTTGCCCAGATGCTCATCTATGAATTTTCCCAGTTAACATCGGCAAGAGGCGGGCAGGCAATGTTTACTGACATACATCTCTACTGGGATGTCCCTCAACATCTTCGCAATGTTCCGATTATAGGTCCGGGGGGTGAATTGTCGGGAAGCAATTACGAAGATTTCACCACTGACGCCAGGAGATTTGCCTGGGCCATTTTCGAGGTCTTTATGAAGGGGGACGCTACGGGGAAGCCCTTTATTTTCCCCAGGCCTCTTGTTCACATCACGGATGCTTTCTTTCAAACACCGGGTCATGAAGATTTTCTGAAACATATCTGTGACGTGGCCGTTGAAAAAGGGAACACCTGCTTCCTTTTCGATCGCGAAGAGGTGATTAAGGCTTACTCATGTTGTCTTCCAGCTGCCGCGGAAACGAAGATGCCCTGGCGGATGAGATGTTCCGCCATGCAGAATGTGTCCCTGAACCTCCCTAGGCTGGGTTACAAGGCCCTGGGTGATGAGAGCAGACTATTTTCCATGCTCTCGTCGATAATGGAAGTGACGGCAAAAGCGCATGTACAGAAGAAGGATTTTATTGAAAAGCTCCTCTCATATGGCGATGAAGGACCTCTGGCTATGCTCGCCATGAAGAGAGATGGCTACCCGTATCTGAGGATGGATCATGCATGTTTCCTCATAGGCATAGTAGGGCTCAATGAACTTGTCCAGATTCATACGGGAAGCCAGTTGCATGAATCGGAAGAGGCCCTGATGTTTGGTTTGAAAGTGATAGGCTATTTGAAGAATGAGGCCGAAAAACTAAACCGGAAATGCGGGTTGAATTTTATTCTGGAACAAACGCCTGCGGAAACGACAGCTTACCGCTTTGCGCGGCTCGATCTAAGATATTGTTCTCCCAAGGCGGGTCACTTTGTGAGAGGTGATATTTCGAAAGGAGAGGTGTATTATACAAATTCAACCCACCTCAGTGCATCTGCGACCGTGGATCTGGCAGAACGTGTAAGGCAGGAGGGTCGCTTTCATCCCCTTATAAGGGGAGGAGGTGTCACCCAGGTGTGGCTGGGAGATGTTCGACCTTCAGACAAGGAACTTGCCGGGTTTATCACTAAGGCATTTAGAGATACAAAGAACGATCAGATTCTCTTCTGTCCTGAATTTACCACTTGTCGAGAATGCGGCCAGACATTCAGGCGTCTCAAAGACGAGTGTCAATTCTGCGGCTCTAAGGATGTGGAAGGGATAGCGAGGATAACACAGTATTTCAGCAGGATATCCGGCTGGAATAAAGGTAAACTTGCTGAACTGAAAGACAGAAAAAGGCACGAGGGCGTCCTATGACCCTGCGTGCGCCTAAGTATGCTTCACGCCATGTGATTTGTACGCCTTGAGGCCTGCGTTTCTGCGCGGCTGTCTGTTCAAAAATCCTGTTTAAGAATTTTTTAATAGATCATTGGTGCCGTACCCTTGACATGGGGTAGACCGATAAATATATTATTGCAAAATTTGGCCGTTTTAATCGCAAGACCGCATACTTTGACATGGAAGATCATATTGTAAAGATATTTAAGGAAAGCAGTAATCTGACGGATGCTTTCGTCGGAGAAAATCTTGACGGTATCGTCAGTGTCGTTGAGGTAATTACGGCGGCATTGAAAGCAGGAAACAAAATACTGCTGTTTGGAAACGGTGGGTCCGCCGCGGATGCCCAGCATCTGGCGGCAGAATTTGTGAACCGCTTTGTTATAGAACGGCCGCCGCTTCCGGCGATTGCTTTGAGCTACCGATACATCCGTAATTACAAGTATCGGTAATGATTATGATTTTTCTGAAATATTCAGCAAGCAGATCAGGGCGATAGGTCAGGCAGGCGACGTGGCATGGGGGATAAGCACCAGCGGCTCCTCCCCGAACGTCATAAAAGCCATCGAAGCGGCGAAAAAGATAGGGATGATAACAATCGGTATGACGGGGAAGGATGGCGGCGAGATTGCGAAGATGGTGGATTACTCCCTCAATGTTTCTTCAAACAGCACACCCCGTGTGCAGGAGGTCCACATCACCGTGGGACATGTGATCTGTGAGATGATTGATTTTAAGCTCTTTCAGAGACCGGATGCAAAATAGGGGCGGATGCCCGGCGCCGGGACATGAGATGAATTAAAGAGATGAATCGACACCATATGGGCCATAAGACGAAGAAAGAAATAAAAGAAACACCGGACGTTCTGGAAAAGGAAGGGGAAGAACAAAAGACATCCGGTGATGAGGATATAATGTTAAAGCTTCAGGAAAAGGAAAAGGAGGCAGCCGACAACTATGACAAATATGTTCGTGCGGTTGCAGAACTTGAAAATTACAGAAAACGCGCAGCCAGAGAGAAGGCTGATTCAATAAAATATGGGAATGAAAATATTATTAAGGATATCTTGCCCCTGGTAGACAGCATGGACAGGGCGTTACAGCATGCCGACAACTATGGCTATTCCGATGCATTTAAGAAGGGATTGAAGCTGCTCCAGGATCAACTCCTGGGCTGCCTGGAAAAACATGGTGTCCAGCAAGTCGAGTGTGTTGACAAGACCTTTGATCCCAATATCCATGAAGCCGTATTTCAGGTCGACAGTGACGCCCATGAGGACAATCAAAGTCGTTGAAGAACTGGAAAAAGGATATCGTCTGCACGAGAGGTTATTGAGGCCGGCCAAAGTGTCTATTTGCAAACGAGCAAAGAAGGAAGATAGCAAAGAATGAAAAATAGGGGAGATTAGATATTAAGGAGGATTATTAGAAATGGGAAAGATTATAGGGATTGATTTAGGGACGACAAATTCATGTGTCGCTATTATGGAAGGAGGAGATCCCGTTGTAATAGCAAATCAGGAAGGAAGCAGGACCACGCCTTCCATGGTGGCGTTTACGGATAGTGGAGAGAGGCTGGTCGGTCAGGTTGCCAAGACGGCAGGCTGTGACCAATCCGGAAAATACCGTTTATGCCATAAAGAGGCTCATCGGGAGAAAGTTTTCCTCCAAAGAGGTTCAGTACGATAAGAACGGTCTGTCCCTACAGGATTACGGAGGCGCCGAATGGCGATGCCCAGGTAACGATAAAGGGAAGGAACTACAGTCCGGCGGAAATTTCAGCTTTTATTCTTATGAAGATGAAACAGACGGCGGAGGATTACCTTGGAGAGAAAAGGTAACCGATGCGGTTATCACGACCCCTGCTTACTTCAATGACTCTCAGAGACAGGCCACTAAGGATGCGGGAAGAGTTGCCGGATTAAATGTGCTTCGAATTATCAATGAACCGACGGCGGCAGCCCTCGCTTATGGTCTTGATAAGAAGAAAGATGAAAAGATCGCTGTCTTTGACCTCGGCGGTGGGACGTTTGATATTTCCATACTCGAGTTGGGAGACGGCGTCTTTGAAGTCAAGTCAACGAACGGAGATACCCATTTAGGCGGTGAAGACTTTGACCAGCGACTGATTGAATATATTGCCACGGAATTCAAGAATGATTACGGTATTGATCTCCGTAATGACAGGATGGCCCTCCAGAGGATCAAGGAAGCGGCAGAGAAGGCAAAGATGGAACTTTCCACGGTTATGGAAACAGATATAAACCTTCCCTTCATAACTGCTGATGCGTCAGGGCCTAAACATTTGACAATGAAATTGACGAGGGCCAAACTGGAATCCCTGGTTGAGGACCTGATTGAAAAGACAGTCGAGCCCTGCAGAACAGCGCTTAAGGACGCAAATCTGACACCAAAAGATATCGATGAGGTTATTCTCGTCGGCGGTATGACCCGTATGCCGCGGGTTCAGCAGAAGGTTAAAGAGATATTTGGGAAGGAACCACACAAGGGGGTCAACCCCGATGAGGTAGTTGCTATTGGTGCCGCCATCCAGGCAGGTGTTCTGGCCGGTGATGTCAAAGATGTCCTTCTTCTGGATGTGACGCCTCTGTCTCTTGGAATAGAGACGCTGGGCGGCGTGATGACGAGGCTGATCGAGAAAAATACCACTATTCCTACCAGGAAGAGCCAGATCTTTTCGACTGCGGCGGACAATCAGCCTGCCGTGAGTATCCACGTCCTGCAGGGTGAAAGGTCTATGGCGGCGGACAACAGGACTCTGGGAAGATTTGAACTGGTGGGAATACCGCCCGCGCCGCAGAGGTATGCCGCAGATCGAGGTGACCTTTGATATTGATGCCAATGGCATAGTCCATGTGTCGGCTAAAGATCTTGGGAACAGGCAAAGAGCAGAGCATCAAGATTACCGCATCGAGCGGCTTGACTGAAGCGGAAATACAGAAGCTGGTCAGAGAAGCGGAGGCTCATGGAGAGGAAGACAAGAAGAAGAAGAGAGCTTATAGAGGCCAGAAATCAGGCGGATTCCATGGCGTACAGCGCAGAGAAGAATGTCAAGGAATTCGGGGACAAGATAGATGCCGTCAGAAAAGGCACGCATCGAAGATGCCATTGCCAGAGTAAGGAAGGCCATTGAAGGGGATGACATCGATGCCATCAAGAGTGCCCAGGAAGAACTGACCAATGCCTCACACAAACTTGCCGAGGCAATGTATTCAAAAGCTTCGGCCTCGCAGGCAGGGGCAGGCGCAGGTGCAGGTGCGCAGGGCGGCCCATCGGGGGAACAGCCGGGCGCCGGCAAGAAGGATGATGATGTGGTTGATGCTGACTTCGAAGACGTGAAATAGTTAACTGTGGTCTTCCGTGCCCGGGATTCATTGCCGCGAATTCCCGGGCATTTTTTTGTCGACGGATAGTATCCTTTCATATAGAATATACTAAACACTCAAATCACCTTTGGCGACCATATGGGAGTAAAAGATCATAAAAAAAGATTATTGATATTGTCCATAGTCCTGATCCTTTTTGTATGGGATGCTGGTGCGGTATTTGCCGCAGGGGCAGGAGCCAAGGAATCTCCTGTTCCCAAACCGGTTGACCGTTATGCGATTGGCTGTGTCCTTCCCCTTTCAGGGCGTTACGCCGCCGCCGGAAACAGGGCGCTTGATGCAATCATACTGGCCTCCGGTCTATTCGACCCGATAGTCAAGACGCCGATCAGGCTCATCATAGAAGATTCGCAAAGCCGGCCTGAAGCCGCCAGGGCGGCGGTAGCCAAGCTGGCTATAGAGAACGGTGTGATCTGCATTCTTGGTCCGCTCGGCGCAGATGAATCCCTGGATGCTGCCAAAGAGGCTCAGAGGCTGAAGGTTCCCATAATAACCCTTACCCGGAGGGAAGGAATTACGGATGTTGGAGACTACGTCTTCCGATCTTATTTGACCGATCGTTTGGAGATCGTGTCACTGGTTAAGTATGCCATCCAGGAAATGGCCTTAAGCAGGTTTGCCGTCCTTTACCCGGACGATGATTATGGTCGCGAAATGGAGAAACTGTTTCGGGAAGAGGTTCTCCGTAGGAATGGGAAAATCATGAAAGTCATTTCTTACCAAACGACTGAGACGGATTTTGCCGATGAGATCAAATCAATAAGCGCTCTAAAAAAACATTTGCCTGCTGTGAAAAAAGGCGAGAGCCATGAAGACGAGGACAGGCCTGACATGGGCTTCGACGCCCTTTTTATTCCGGATTCGCCTGCGAGGATAGGCATGATCGTCCCGCAATTGGCCTTTCACAATATCAGAGGCGTTAAACTGCTTGGCACAAGCGCCTGGGATACGCCTGATATTTTGAAGGCAGGCACTGACTTGCTGGGAGAGGCCATTTTCGTGGACGCTTTTACTCCTAACAGTTCTTATCCTCAGGTCAACGACTTTACTGACATCTACTATACGAACTACAGCCGGGAACCGGACGCCGTGGAAGCGCTGGTATACGATGCAGCGGGCATCATTGTGAAAAGTATCACGGAAGACGGCCTAAGGACGAGGAAACAATTCAGGGATGACCTTCTTGATGTGAGGGATTACCGGGGCGCGACGGGCAAGACATCGTTCTCAGGCAGGAGAGACGCCCTGAAGGATGTCGTTGTCTTAACGATAAAGAATGGTCGCATCATCCAGGCAAAGTAGGTGTGGGTGTGGTCGTATGAGGTTTCTTCTTACGAATGATGACGGCATATATGCGAGAGGGCTGGGCGCGCTGTATCAGGAGCTCTCCAAGGACGCAGACTGCCTGATCGTAGCGCCTGAGGTTGAACAGAGCGCAGTAGGACATGCTATCACTCTCTTCCGTCCTCTGATGGTGCGGGCTATAAAAAAAGAAGGGAGCTTTGTCGGATACGCCGTGAAAGGGACACCGGCGGATTGCGTCAAGATCGGGATCAAGGAATTATCCGACAAGCCGGTTGACCTGGTTGTATCGGGAATCAATTTGGGCGCCAACGTGGGGACCAATGTGATTTATTCGGGAACCGTGTCGGCGGCAACCGAGGGTATCATCATGGGAATTCCATCCATGGCGATCTCTTTAGATACGCACAGGAATGCCGACTTTTCATTTGCTGCCCGATTTGCCCGGAAGGTGGCGGCATTTATGTTAAACGATAATCCCGTAAAGAACGTCGCCCTTAATGTAAATGTTCCGGCCCTTCCCGAAGGAGAGATCAGGGGGGTTGTGGTAGCAAAGCAGGGCAGGGCGCGCCTGATAGAAAGTTTTGAGAAAAGGGTGGATCCAAGAGAAAACATCTATTACTGGCTGGCCGGAGAGACAAAACTCTCCGACGGGGAAGAGGTGGATTCCGACGCCTGCGCTCTTCGCCATCGCATGATTTCCATAACACCTATCTATTATGATTTAACCAGGTATGATGTCCTGGCGGAGTTAAGCGAAAAGATCAAACAGAAGTTTTGATTGTAAGAATGCACGCGAGGCGCATTAGCATTTAGCATCAGCGAAAGACACTTTTGGTTTATCGCGTGAGTAGAACGGGGATTGTGCTTTTGCGGATGACAGATGAAGTGGTGCTGCCGAGAATCAATTCCCTCAGCCTGTTGTGGCCATAGGCCCCCATCACCATTAATTCGACAGAACCTTCCCTGATGAACTTGATTATTCCATGGTCCTCCCTGCCCCGGAGAATGACGATGGCGTTGTCGACCCTCAAGGGCTCGAGAAAGTCCTCTACCTTCTTCGTAAGGTTTGCCCCCATGTCATGATTATCCGTGATGATAATGACGGTGAGAGGCCAGGAGTTCTGTTCTGATAGAGCTGCCGCAAGTTTCAAGGCTTTATCCGCAGGCGCACTGCCGTCATAGGCCAGTCCCATGCTCTCGATTTCCTGGAAGGTTACGGGCGCCACCATGACGGGTTTTCCAGAATTCCTCACGACTGATTCCGCAACAGAGCCCAAGATACCGCCCCCACCTGAATGAAAATGTTCGCCTCTCTGGGCTATGATGATCCAGTCGGCACTACTGCCCTCTTCAATAATTGTCTGATCGATGATGCCGACGGCTTTCTTTATCTCCGGATGTATGCCTGCCTGTTCGCACCTTGTCTTGAAGGCCTGTAAAACAGTCTCTGCCCTTTCATCAAAACCTCCCTGCAATACCGGGAGAAATTCCTGATAAGGCGGAAGGCCCACGGAACCTGAAATATCGGTGAATACAGGTCCCTGCAGCAATCTGATATCAACCACATGGAGACCGATCAATTGCGCGTTGAGGCGCTTGGCTATGTAGATGCCGTATTCGATGGCAGCCTTTCCGTAATCAGAACCATCTGTTGGAATCAGTATACTTTTTATGATCATTTACCCTTCTGCTCCTTCTCGAAGTTCGCCAGGTTCCGGAAGAGATCATCGACCATTTTTTCCGTCTCTCTCAAATTGTCCTCATCCGCGAATGTGGTTGGTTCTTCTTCCTGGCTGTTATCCCGATTTACCGGATCATCTATGTCGAAGGAAAGGAACTTTCCTTCCGGCCTTCCATTCCTGAATGTCGCCTTTTCCCTGATCCTGCCGTTTTTATAATAGGCTGTATATTCCCCGTCTCGTTTGTCATTTACGAAACGCCCCTTTTCTTTGACCTGGCCATTCTTGTAATAACATATGTAGTCACCGTCGAGCTTGCCGTCCTTGAAATTTTCTATTTCCCTTATCTGGCCTGTTGTAAAAAAAAGCGTGTATCTCCCGTCCAATTTGCCGTCTTTGTAATTCTCCCTCTCCCTGAGTTGGCCGTTCTCATGATAAGAGACATATTCTCCATGCGGCTTGTCGCCCTTGAACGTACATTTTTCTCTAATCTGACCATCCCTGTAATAGGAAACGGCATCACCATCTTTGCCGCCATTGCGGAAGTAAAGATGGGCCATGACCTGCCCGTTGCTATAATATGACGTGTATTCGCCTTCATACTTTCCATTGAGGATGAACTTTTTTTCCCTTATCTGACCTTTTTCGTCGTGAGTCACTTCTTCTTCGATTTTTGCTTTGGCAGACGACATGTACAGTCCCTCTGTAGGAGAATTATTATTTTCGTTTGCAGTTCTGACGTTATTATCTGTCACCTTAATGTCTTAGAGGTCTTTCTGTCAAGCATACTTATGTTTGCGTCCCCTCCGTTTCTCCAGCTTAATCAGACGTTTTCCAGTTTTCTCCCCTTGTGGGCAATTTCTTCGAGGGTTGTCCGGTCCAGTATCCTCATGCGTGAACCTTCGGATCTAATCAGGCCCTGCCTGCCCATTTTTCCGAGGATACGGGATAGTGTCTCCGGGATCGTACCCAGGACAGAGGCGAGTTGCCCTTTAGAGATACCCAGTTCGAATTCGTCTTTGCCGGATGATCTCTTGCTCAGGTAAAGCAGATAAGCTGCGAGGCGCCCGGGTACCTCCTTAAGTGAAAGATCCTCAATCAGGGCCGCAAATCTTCGGAGACGCCCGGACAATAGGGCCAACATGTTTAAGGACATCGAGGGGTCTTTTTTGATAAGCTGGATAAAGGAGTCCCTGGGGAAGAACAGGAGTGAAGAATTGATATAGGCCTCCGCGTTTGCCGGATATTCCTGGCCTGTAAAAACAGGCACTTCTCCAAATACCTCACCGGCCCCCATCATGTGGAGGATCTGTTCTTTTCCTTCTGGTGAAAGTTTGTATATCTTCACCCGGCCGGAAATAATCGCATAAAAGCCCACGCCTTCATCACCTTCCGAGAAGATTGTTTGGCCTTTCTTGTAAGCACGGTTTACAGTGATTCTGGCCAGCGCTTCGTGCTGCCATTGTGATAGGCCTTTGAAAAGAGGGATAGCGACAATATGACCGAGCAGATTCACGGGATACTCCTTACAGAGTTGGCGACTTTTTCAGATTTCGGTTCATTATAATGCAATAAACTCTTGTCCAAAAGGAAAAAAAATAAAAAAAGTGAAAAATTGACTTTTGTCAATGCGTAAAGACACAAGGATAATTAGAATAAGGGAAATGTCGCGAGAGCTCAAAAAAACATGGAGCAACAATATAGGAGATTGAGGGGCAATTTATGAAGGCACAAAGAAAGATTATCCAGATTGACGAGAAGAAATGTGATGGTTGCGGGTTATGCGTTCCCGCATGCGCCGAAGGGGCCATTCAAGTCATAGACGGCAAGGCTAAATTGGTAGCGGAGATATATTGCGACGGCTTGGGGGCCTGTCTGGGAGAATGTCCCAGGGACGCCCTTAAAATCATTGAACGTGAGGCGGAAGAGTTTGATGAGGCGGCCGTCGAAAAGTATATGAAATCTCAAAAAGGAGCGCCCGCTCCGGAAGAGCCTACTATGGCCTGCGGATGCCCGTCGTCGCAAATCATAAGTTTTGCATCTCTACAGCCGATCAGGGAAGGCAACAGACCTGTTGCGCAGACAGAGGTCGCTTCCGCTCTCGCCCACTGGCCGGTTCAGATCCGGCTTGTGCCTCCGACTGCCCCGTTTCTGAAGAATGCAGACCTTCTCGTTGTAGCGGATTGTACCCCTGTCGCCTATCCTCGGCTGCACGATGATTTCATGAAAGGCAAAGTGGTTCTCATGGGCTGCCCGAAATTCGACGAAACAGAGATGTACGTTCATAGATTTGCACAGATATTTAAGGAGGCTGATATCAGGAGCGTAACTGCGCTCGTCATGGAAGTACCATGCTGTCAGGGGCTTCCCGAAATTGTCCGTAAAGGGATGGTTGAAGCAGGAAAAAAAATACCTCTGGAGAAGGTGGTCATCGGAAGAACCGGCGGGGTCTTGAAAAGGGAATTTTTCAAAGGGTGAAGTATCTTATCGATCTTTCTTTCTTGAGTTTCGCAATCCCTTCCGGGAAAATACTTTGTCGAGGAACTTTTTTCTCAAGACGGGGTCGCCAAATTGCTCATCATCAATTACCGGCATCAAGGAGAAGTGTTTGACGAAGGCTCCCCCGAATATGCCAGGTCCTTCGCCGCATTCTGTACCGGACGGCGATATAATTTTGATGCCTCGTATCGCTGAACTGGGAGATTTGCTCTTGAAGATAAATCCACACAGGTTTTCTTTTTCGAGTTCAGCAAGTTTCTTTTCCACCCAGTTCATCATGCCGTCGGTGTGGTCAACACCGGTGGAAATCACGACGAGGCGCGGCTTTTCCGGGTCGCCAAACAGGTGCATGGCTTCTCTCGGTATTCCGAGTCCGTATCCAACCTCCGGACAGACAGGCGTCCATGCAAAATATTTTCCGAGGGAATCTGTTATATAGCGATTGTGCCGGTGCCCTCCGTCATATCTGACTTTCTCCCCGAGGAGGCAGGAGCTTATTCCTATGTTTGGTTTTCTCAAAGTCATAATAAGGCGCTCACTCAAAAAAGATCATGATCACTTGGCATTCGCTTTTCATTTCAGTTTTTCGATAAGCACACTATTAAAGAGTATCTGTACCCTGTCAACGTGAAAATCATTGTGACGCTCATCGCTGTTGACAAAGAGATCACCTTTTATATAGTATATATGTAATTGAATTAGGAGGCGCAACAATGTTGATTAGAAAAGCCGTCGGGATTATTTCAGTGATCACGGCCCTTGCCTTTGTCCTGGGATGTGCAAGCTACGAGTCGAAGGTAGTGCCTTTCAAGATGCCTGCCGCATATCCCAATGCAAAAGAGGTTGCGGGAGCAACGATCGCTGCTCAGGCCTACAGCGACAAGAAGGAAGCAGAGGATGCCTTTGGGTTTGATATCATCGGTGCTGGTTTAATGCCTGTGAGGGTCATTTTCGATAACAAAGGAAAGCATCCGATTGATATTGTGGCCAAGCAGACGTTTCTGGTGGATGCAGACAGCAACCTCTGGCCCGTACTTGAGGAAAGAATGGCCTACGATCGTATACAGAAGAAAACGGAGTTCGGAAAGGTAGCCCCGGAAGCAGGAAAGTACGGAGCACTTGGCGGCATTGCCGGAGGTGTCATCGGAGCGGCAATCGGCATTGTATCTGGCCATAATGTTGCTGATGCGGCAATGAAAGGGGCCGCTTTAGGCGCGGCAGGCGGAATCGCCGGGGGCGGTTTAAAGGGAATGAGTGATACCGATGTCCAGGCGCAAATCAGATCGGACCTGGAAAAGAGGTCCCTTGAGCGCCGATCCGTCATGCCCGGAGAAATCGCGCAGGGCTTCATATTCTTCCCGGGCGAATCGAAAAAGGCCGTCGAGCTGCGGCTGCAGATCAGAGAGGCTGATACGGGGAAAAGCTATCCCCTCATCATGAAATTTTAGACTATTCAATGGTGCGTTGATGATAATCCTGCCCTCTACTCGGGGGGAGACAGGAGAATGCTTTTCGAGATAGGAGATCACGACATCTCTTAAAGCGGCTCCGTACATGATATTCTTCCCTTTCTTGAATGGGGAGAATGCATCGCCGCCTGCGGCAAGAAAATCGATTGTCGTTACCGTGTACGTCTTTTCAGTATCTAAAGCTCGTCTTCCTATATATACCTCCCGGATCCTGGAGCCCAAAGGTTCAGATAAATCGCACCTGATTTCCATGCCCGAGACCTGCAGGATACCGTGCTCAAGCTTCGCATTCTGCTCCATGATTTCCATGATTTGTTTCCCTGTAAGTTTCATGGTGACAAGTATGTCATCGAATGGCAGAAGGGTGAAGACTTGCTCCAGCGTAATCCTCCCTTTGGGGATATTGTTCCTTATAGCGCCACTGTTGATGACGGCTATATCCGTTCCCGTCTTTTTCCGCATGGTGTCACATATAAAATTTCCCGTGTTGGATTCGCGCTGATGATACCTCACCAGAGGAACGGAAGTCTCACCGACAATCCTGCTATATTCCTTTTGTATTCGGCCGTGGTAAGCTTGAATTATCTTTGCCGTCTCCGTATCATATGGCCTGTCCCTGCCGGCCATAACTTTTTCAAGCTCTTTCTCTTCCGTATGCCATATTATCCTGCCAGTCCCGGGATCAATCTTGAGTTTCAAAACGCCCAGAGATAATCCGTAGGCGCCTGCCTGGACAATTATTGTGTTCCCTACCACCACAGGATTCTCCAATGCCGTATGGCTATGCCCTCCAACGATGACATCGATGCCGGGAATTTTCTGAGCCAGGTCTTTATCAGCGTCTAATCCCAAGTGGGAAAGAACGATTATGATCACAGCCCCTTCATCTTTTGCCTTTTTCAAGAGTCGAGGAAGAATATCTTCGGGTCTGTCTACGGTTATGTGTCTAAGGCGGCCATGTCTTGTTAAGTAGGGTACTTCCGGCGTGGTCATGCCTATAATAGCAATTTTTACTTTATTTCTATCGATCAGGATATATGGTTTAACGCCCGGGAGATATCTACCCATTCCATCCCTTATATTTGCGGAGAGATAAGGAAATATTGAAGAGGCGACAAGACGCTGGAAAACATCCATTCCCCAGTCGAATTCGTGATTCCCTATGGTCATCGCATCGAACTTCAGATAGTTCATCACATCCGTCACGGATCGGCCTTTGAAGAGATTGGAGATGGGCGTCCCCTGGAACATGTCGCCGGCGGAAAGGAGCAAGGTGCCGTTGGGATTCTTTAACCGTTCTCCCTCGATCATGCTGGCGAGATAGGCGGCGCCTCCGACCATCTGTTTGTCACCCGAAGTTGCCTCCGCGTAAGGCAGAATGCGGCCGTGCGTATCATTGACATGGAGGATCGTTAAATCAACGGTCGCAATTTCTCCTGCGAGGAGTACCGGCGGCAAGGAAAGGATGAGAAGGGAAAGAAGAATAATTGTCTTGGAGAGCCTTTTCATAAATGCGCCTCTGGATTCTTGGGATCCGGCATCACCTGTATCGTCATCAGAGAGCCCTATCCAAGAAGATAAGAGAATAATTTCTGATATATCCGGCACGCCGTGATGTCGCAAGCACTAAAGTAGCAGCTTTTAATGAAATTACCATCAATTTAATGTCGAATGTGTGAAAGTAATAATTGGTAATAATTTGTAATATTTTACCTTGCAATCTTGTTGCCATTGTGTATAATTTCGGCCTACATAGATATTTGTACCAGAAAAATGTATTGATTCCGCAAGGAAACATGCGCAAGTATTATTAGAAAGCACCTCTGGATACTTTTTCTGGCTGCTTTTTCAAAACGCAATCCAAATTAACAAAACCTTATTTATTCTGTCATCAAGTTGATAAAATCTGAGCGTAGGCTGACCGTAAGAGATAAATGATCATTCCACCAATCATGCCCGGATAGGTCATTTAATAAAAGGAAAGGAGGAAATAATGAGAAAGGTTTGGATAGGTTTAGTGTTAATTGGTCTGATAATGGCGTTTGCCTTGCCTGCATCTGCGGCGGACGTCAAGTTTAGCGGGTCATATGTAGCACAGGGCTACTATGATAACAACCGCTCATTAAAAAGTGATGGCGGTGCATCCGTATCCAATGTGTGGCAGAGACTCAGGGTGCAGACGGACTTTAAGGTTCAGGAAGGCCTGATGCTGACGACCAGATTCGATGCCCTGGAAAAGATCTGGGGTGCACCGAGGGCGCCTATTGGGGTTGCCCTGAATTCTACAACGGGAGTTTATTCCGTTACCGGTCCCACCTCGACCACTCTTGCCGGTAACGATCTGGAATCCGAGAACATCAAGTTCACGCATGCATTTGTGACCTTAAATGTCCCCGGCGGTTTTGGCGAATTAAGGATAGGATACCAGACGCAGGGCACATGGGGTACGGTCTTTGGTAATACCGGCGAACAGGACTATGGCAACAGGGTCAAGTGGGATTGGGACACCGGTACTTTCTTCTGGGGCGCAAGGTGGGATAAGAAGGAGGCAAAGAAGTTCTACAGCAGTACCGGGCCGGCCGGCAACATCGGGGTATCCACTTATGTCGTGGACCACGACCAGGAAACGTATGGCGTCCTCGGCGGCTACAAGTGGAATAAGGGGGACGCTGGTTTTTATATAACATACACTCAGGATACCAGCACTGCCGATAATCCTACCACCGGATATAAGGGAAAGTACTGGCTATTTCAACCGTATGCCAGGGCGGCGTTCGGCATGGTTTATGTAGAGAGCGAGTTCGGTTTCTACATGGGCAAATATAAAGAATTCAATGTTGAAAATCCGTCAGCAGCTCCAGCCCGCCCGAACACAGAATATCAAGGTTGGCGCGGTTATATCATGGCCAGCGTTGACCTTGCACCTGCCTACGCAGGCGCTTTGGCCTTCTATGCGAATGGTGAGGATCTAGGTACAACCGACAAGTATGAGGGCGGAGCCAAGATCGGTACGGACTTCACCCCCTGTCTGATTCTCTTCAACTACGACCTCGGCAGGTGGAACGGTCTCTTGGGGGGCCAAAATGGTTTGACGGCCACGACATTCCCCGCTTACAATAATGACAACGTATTTGCATGGCAGATCTTTGCCGGCATCAAGCCCATAGCGAAACTAGATGTAAAGGCCAGCTATACAGTCGCCCGTATGGACAAGGATGCAGTTGCCAATCAAATCTCCAGAAGCATCGGGAGCGAACTTGATCTCAGCGCAACCTACAAGATCTATGACAATCTGTCATACATGGTGGGCTTTGGCTATCTCTGGGCAGGCGACGCCTTCCGGGGCAGCACTGCCAGTGCCACCGTTGAAAACGACTATCTCTTGACGCATAAGATGACGCTTAGTTTCTAACCTGGCTGCATAGGCCATTGAGCGGAAAAGAGCCCCGGGCAGCTAACGGGGCTCTTTGTTGTTACCCAAATTCCCTTGACCTCCGCGGACGGATGAATTAATTTCTTATATTATGTTCGATTTTTTCATCAAGGGGGAGATATGTCGGAGGATGTGATGAACACAAAGGAGGTAGCCCGCTACCTCGATATCCATGAAAAACAGGTATACAGCCTCATCAAATCCGGAAGAATTCCTGCCACCAGGGTCACGGGCAAGTGGATATTCCCTAAGGGATTAATTGATGAATGGATTGAAACGGATGCGAAGCAGGGGTTCAAAGAGGCAAGGCAGAAGAGCAGGCGGGTAGAAGGGGGACTTCTTGCATCAGGAAGCAACGATCCCATCCTCGACATGTTTCAAACTTATATAAAAAAGCGCCACCCTGATTTTTATATCTTTTCTGCGAATACAGGGAGCACAGAAGGACTCAAGGCCCTCAATATGGGTCTTACCGACATCGCCTGGTCGCACTTGCTTGATACAAAAAGCGGACGGTACAATATTCCTTATGTATCCACCTACCTGCCCAATATCAAAGCCGTGGTAGTCAATCTCTTCCACAGGGAAGTGGGATTGATCGCGGCTCATGGCAACCCTTTGCATATCGGAGGTTTTGCTGATCTCGCGAAAAAAGGGGTGAAGATTGTGAACCGGCAGAAAGGATCCGGAACACGGGTTCTTTTTGATTACCATATGTTCAACCTGGGTATTTCTGCCCGCGACATCGCCGGCTATAATACGGAGGTCTTTACGCATTTAGAAGTAGGTCTTGCTGTTCTATCAAAGGAAGCTGACACAGGCATAGCCACGGCAGCAGTGGCCAAACTCCTGGGCCTTTCTTTTGTTCCCATAACGCGCGAGAACTTCGATATGATCCTTGATCAATCAACATTTTTCACCAAAGGGGTCGAGGCACTTGTTGGAGTTCTCAAGTCAAGAGATTTTCGGAAGCGCGTTGAAAGACTGGGCGGTTATGACTTCAAGGACTCAGGAAAAGTTATGTATTCAACGACATGATTTACTGAAAGGGGCATACCTATGAAAAAAGAATTTCAAATTACAAAGTGGTTATGCAGTCTCTTGTTCTTGCTGACCATAGTTTTCTCGCAATCGTCCATGGCGCAAACCGGGAAGTTTATCCTGTTGGCCAGCACGATCGGGCCTATTGATGCAGGTATTGTAAGCGTCCTGGAAGATCAATTTGAGAAGGAGACGGGAATCCGTGTGCGGCATGTGGGTGCGGGGACAGGAGCAGCCTTGAAGATCGCAGAGAAGGGGAATGTCGACCTGGTTATGGTGCATGCAAAATCCCTCGAAGAGAAATTCATCAGAGATGGTTTCGGAACCGAGAGAATTCCCCTGATGTACAACGATTTTGTCATCGTCGGTCCTGTCAATGACCCGGCAGGCATTAAGGGCTTGAAGCGCGCAGCAGAGGCCCTCGGGAAAATTTCTGAGAGAGGCGCTGCCTTCATAAGCCGTGGAGACAAATCAGGCACCCACGTGGCGGAAATGGAACTCTGGGCGAAGGCTGGGATCAAGCCGTCCGGAGCCTGGTATAAGATCTATGAGAAGGGAGCCGACGGAAATGTCCCGACCCTCCGTTACACGGACCAGCAGCAGGCTTATACGGTGATAGACAGGGCGACCTATCTATCTATAAAGGATCAAATCAAACTTGTCATTCTCGTCGAAAAGGATGAGGCGCTGCTGAATTATATTTCCCTCATACCGGTTAATCCGAGGAAATTTCCGAGGGTGAATGAGAAAGACGTCCAAACCTTTGTCGCCTGGCTGACCTCTCCGGAGAAAGGTCAGAAGATCATCCGTGATTTCGGCAAAGACAAGTTCGGAGCCCCTTTGTTCTTCCCGAATTCAAAAGAGTGGGTGAAAGCGCAGGGGAAGAAATAGCTGTAAAATTCGTGATGAAGATAATATCTGTTTATCAGGAGGTAAAATGATGAAAAGATTTAATCGCACTTGGTCTTGATTGCACTGATCATATCGGTCATGTCCGTTGTATTCTGTATGCTGCCCGCAATGGCTGCGCCGCCACAGCAGAAGAATATTATTCTTGCAACAACCACCAGCACCCAGGACTCGGGCCTTCTGGATGTCCTTTTGCCTATTTTTGAAAAGAAGACGGGCTATTTTGTCAAGACGATCGCTGTCGGTTCCGGCCAGGCCATGGCCATGGGTCAGAAGGGAGAGGCGGATGTGCTCCTGGTCCATTCGCCTGATGCGGAGAAGAAGTTCATGGCGGAGGGTTACGGCGTCAACAGAAGACTCGTCATGCACAATGATTTCATTATTGTGGGACCGAAGACAGACCCGGCAGGTATTAAGGGATCAAGGTCATCTCTTGAGGCCTTCAGGAAGATTGCTGCGGCCAATGCCGTCTTTATGTCCCGTGGAGATAATTCGGGAACCCATGCCAAAGAAAAGTCCATCTGGAAAGCTGCCGGGATAAACCCGGAAGGACAGAAGTGGTACCAACAGACGGGTCTCGGGATGGGACAGACACTGAATGTCGCTGCCGAGAAAAAAACATATACCCTTGCCGACCGGGGGACGTATCTGGCTTTGAAGAAGAACCTCGGACTCGATATCCTGGTGGAAGGGGATGCTGTCCTTCTCAATATCTACCATGTCATCGATGTCAATCCTGCCAAATGGCCCAAGGTGAACAGCGCCGGTGCAAGGGCATTTTCCGATTTTATGGTCTCCAGACAGACGCAGGAGATTATCAGAAAATTCGGTGTGGAGAAATTCGGTTCGCCGTTGTTCTTCCCCGATGCCGGGAAAAAGGAAGAGGCGCTGGGTAAATGATGACGCGTTTTTCCATGACGTGAGTTCTCTCCGTAGGGCTATAGGTTAATGGACATAATCATCGAAGGAATTAAACAGGCATTTATTCTCCTGTTTACCCTTGATCCTGAAGTCTTGGGGATTACGTGGCTTTCCCTTAAGGTATCGGGGACAGCGACGTTAATCAGTCTGCTATTCGGGGTATCCGTAGGGACCATGGTTGCTCTGACGCAGTTCCCCGGGCGCAGGATCGTCGTAAGCCTGATCAATACTGGTATGGGACTGCCCCCGGTGGTAGTGGGTCTCTTTGTTACTATTTTCCTCTGGCGAAACGGGCCTCTCGGTTTCATGGAGATCCTCTACACGCCAACGGCTATTATTATTGCGCAGGCCGTCATTGCTACACCTATAGTCATGGGCATAAGCCTCGCCGCCATACAGAATCTTCCGGCAAATCTCAGATTGCAGATACTGGCTCTCGGTGCAACCCGTCTTCAGATGGTGTGGATTCTTGTCAAGGAGGCGAGGCTGCCGCTCCTCGCCGCTATCATGGCAGGGTTCGGCGGTGTCATTTCTGAAGTTGGGGCGTCCATCATGGTCGGTGGAAACATCAAGGGATACACGCGCGTCCTGACAACGGCAACCGTCATGGAAACGAGCAAAGGCAATTTTGATATCGCCATGGCACTCGGGATTATACTGCTGATCCTTGCGTTCTTCATCAATGCCGTCCTGACACATGTCCAGCAGAGAGAAAGGCCGCGATGACCTCAGGGAAATCTATACTGGAGGCGAATAATCTCCAGGTCAAAAGGGGCGGGGTATCGGTTCTGGACATTTCCTACCTCGGCGTTCCCGAAGGCAAAGTACTTTGCCTTATCGGGCCAAATGGCGCGGGCAAATCCTCGCTGCTCTTGGCGTTATCGTGTCTCCTGAAATCATGGCAGGGTGAGATTATCTTCAGAGGGAAAAAGGTAGGCTCCAATTATACTGTATTCGATTATCGAAGGCATCTGGCCATGGTATTCCAGGAGCCACTTCTCTTCGATACAACAGTCTTTGAAAATGTGGCAGCGGGTTTGAAAATCCGCGGCGTGAAGCAGGATGAAGTGAAGCGTGTAGTTGATGCATACCTGGAACGTTTCGGCATCGGCCATCTTGCCAATCGTTCCGCACGGAAGCTCTCCGGCGGTGAAGCGCAGCGAACGAGCCTTGCGCGGGCCTTTGCCATAAGACCAGAAATCATTTTCCTTGATGAGCCCTTTTCGTCCCTTGACCCACCGACCCGTGAGTCCCTGATGGGAGACCTGGAGTTGATTCTTCGTGAGACAAGAACAACAGGCATCATGGCAACGCATGACCAGATGGAGGCCCTGAGGCTTTCGGATCAGATCGCTGTGATGAATGAGGGAAGGATCGTACAGATAGGGTCTCCCGTGGAAGTGATGAACCATCCCGTGGATGAACTCGTTGCTTCTTTTGTGGGGACGGAGACGATTCTGACCGGAGAAGTTATAAAAAGGAATGCAGGGACATTTTCAGTGTCCGTTGCGGGGAGGGTTATTGAAGCTATGGGCGATGCAAGCCCCGGGGAATCTGTGATTCTCTGCATCCGCCCGGAGAATGTTACTGTGTCGAAGGGCTCATCCAATGAAATTACGAGTGCCCGAAATGTATTCTCAAGTGTTGTAAAGAGGATTATCCCTTCCGGCGCCTTCTATAGGGTAGAGCTTGATTGCGGTTTCCCCCTTGTCGCGCACGTAACCAATCATGCCCGCGAGGACCTGTCTATGCGCGAGGGCATGGATCTTACGGCGTCCTTCAAGGCGACGGCCATTCACGTCATAAGAAAAAAATTATTGCGAAGTCCAGACAAGTGATGCAGGATGTAAGCAATATAAGCGAGGGGAGGTTTATCATGGTATTCGAGGAACTCTTGAAGAATAGACGATCCATTCGTGATTATGAGGAGAAAGGGGTTCCGCTGGGCACAGTCACGGAGATAATCACTGAATCCTGCCTGGCACCGAGTTCGGGCAATGGCCAACCCTGGCAATTTGTTGTTATTAACCGGAAGGAGACGATGAAAAGACTTTCCGATGAAAGCAAGAGAAACCTACTTTCAGATATTGCCAAGAATCCCGATTCTCCCGCCAAGAAGTATGAAGACATTCTGCGAGAGGAAAAATTCAACGTTTTCTACAACGCTCCGTGCCTCGTTTACGTGATCGGTCCCCGTGACTATCGGTCGCTCGATGTGGACTGTTCCCTTTTTGCCTGCTACTTCATGCTGGCTGCCGCAGCACGCGGATTGGGAACATGCTGGATAGCCTTGGGAGCAAACGTAAGAAATGCGGAAATCTTGCGGGAAATAGGCATACCTAATGATTGCAGGATAGTAGCACCCATCATCATCGGCTACCCGAAGAGCATTCCGGAGCCGTCCGAGAGAAACAAACCAAAGATACTTAAGACTGTATCCTAACGTTTCCGTTGGAATTATTCTTTTGTCTTGACCTTTATCATGATGCTTCTGCAGCATTCTGTGTTCTTGATCTCGAAACGGTCGGGTCTTTCCACAATCTGATACTGGCCGTTCGACTCAACCTCAAGACTGTCCTTCGTCAAGCCTCCATCCTTGGGGATAAACATCGTCCGCCCGATGGGAACCACACCTTCCTTCAATAGTGCCATAATAAACTCCTGCATTAAGACTATTAGTTAAAGTTCAAACACTGATTGAAACAAATAGACCGTCCGAGTCACTGGAGTTGGACTTATCGGCGATCAGGAGCAACGCCTTTTTGGGGCTTAGATTTTCCAAAGTTTATTGTACGCTGCTGCTGCCATACTTTCGGTTCGCTTAACGATCTGCTCCACGCCCCATTCTCTTGCCGTAGCTATTTCAGGGGGCAACCTGAAACCAGATTGTTTCAGAATCTTCTTTTTTTCTGCGAATGACTTATCACCGAGTTTGTTGTTGGCAAACCCGGAAACGAGTATAAGATTTCCGATTTGACCGATGATCTGCTCTGTGAAGCCATCCTGAGCAATCCGGCTTTGCGGAACTAAATGCTCGATAGTCATGGTGCCGTATTCGACGGTTTGGGCTATCTCGGTTTCTTTATGGAAAGCGGTAAGGATATATTTCACTAACCCTCTCGCCTTCGTGATGCGGTCGGTATAAAGTACCTCCGTAAATAAGGCTTTAAACTCTTCCAATGAAGGCACCCTCTTTCGGAGCATTTTCTTAAGTTCAGTGATAACTCTGATAGCGGAATCCATGTCTCTAGCATCGAACACACTACGGCCAAGTCGAGCGTACATTCCGGATATACCGCCAGAAGACCGTTGCGATGTAACGGCAGTAAAGAGAAAATGGAACTTTTCGGTTGCGACGAGTGCATCTTCCAGATGGTTTCGCTTGAGCTTGCCTTGGTTGTAAGCGCGCACGAGAGATAGTACGCAGGGAACTTGCTGTGTTACTCGGAACAATTGGAGAGCAGTAAGTGCATCCCTGATACGGCGTTCTTGGTTTTCCCATTTTCTGTACTCTACTTCGTGTATGTATCGGTAGATTGCTGAATCAGCGACTAGATCATTCAGGAATTGCTTGGTATTATCACCAGAGATCTTCTTCCTCAATGTCTTAAATAGGATTTTCGAGGGAATATAGTCATATCGGGAAAGCCAGAAGTGGTGGATAAACGAATCCGTCCGTAGGTCGAGAGACGAGCCCTCTATTGTCTCGAGTATTCTTTCCCATTTGACTTTTGCTTGGTCGAGCGAAGCGCTTTGAGACTTCAGATGCTTAGTAACATGGTTTTTTACCAAATCTGTGAGGCTTAGGTCTTTGCCGCGGGTATTTAGGGTCTCGAATATTATGTATGCATCGTCTTCGTCATCCAGTTTGACAAAGATGGCTTTCAGGTCCAACATGGCATCCCGAATCTTGATCAGGCTATCTTTGATTGTTTGACGCTGTTTCCTTTCCGGCAACGATGTGTCAGTCTTAATACTTTGAATTTTTGAATACACCAAGTCCTTAAGCTGGGCATGTGCTCTTCGGAGGTTTTCTTCCTCTTTCATTTCTTGCACAAAAACCTCTGGTTTGCCAAACTTCAAAATGTGATCTTGAAAATACGGATAAGACGTTTCGGTTGAAAGAATAAACTCAGGCTGGTTGTCTATGTTACGCCGTTCGATGAGACCTTGGATTCCTTTAGCGAGATCGGTGAATTCGAATTCTTGAAGTGCATCTCTCAGGACCGCAAGAAGAACCGTAATTGTTGTCAAGCGCTGCTGCCCATCAACAACTCCATAACGTTGGCTTCCTTCTTTAAAAACAACCATAGATCCAATGAAATAATCAGTCGGGTTATCTCGAACAACATCATCCCAAAACTCTTGGATGTTCTCTCGGGTCCAGGAAAATGGTCTCTGAAATCGGGGAATTCTGTAGTAACCTGAAGAAAGAAGATTTCTAATTTCTTGGTCGACTGACTCAATTTTCACGAGTTATGTCCTCCTCTGTCTTTCTTGGCCCCAACAATTAATATACCAACTTGGCTTCGATAAAAATTTATCAGATATTAACTTATTTCGACAAAAATTGAAAAGCAAATAACAATGGAAATCAATATGGTATGGGCATTATGCTTCTGGTATATTGTAACAATAAGAATAAAAAAGCAAGAGGGCAGGGAGATAAGCCGGAAAATAGGTGTATGTATTAATATTTGACATCGGGGTCTTTTTTTACCTATAATCGCCGTTCTGAATCGGCTGGCATCATACAACACCGCTCAATGCCTCAAGGAGAGGGAAAGTTTTTGTAATTGAGAAGTCATAGAGGCCCGATCGCTAAGCGGAAGAAGATAAGGCTCAAAGAGCATTCATTATGAAGATAGGCAATTTAGATACCGGCAGGATAGGCATTATCGGACCAGGCAGGCTCGGTACGTCTCTTGCGTATAAGTTCGGCAGGGATAATAAGAGAGTGACCCTCTATTATCATGATACCGATGTATGCCGTGCAATCAATAGCGATCACCTTAATCCGAAACACCTTACCAAGGAGCTTGCGCGCAGACTCGGTGGCATGGATAACGTGCCCAGGCTATCCCCTTCGGTCCACGCAACGAATGATCTGGAGCGCGTCGTCGACGACAACGATTTCATTTTTCTTACCATCACTATGAACAGGCTTCCGGAGTTTCTGGATTATCTGAAGCCACTGCTAGAGAAGAAAGCAGGAGACACGTGTCTGGTCTCGCCGATCAAGGGTCTCATTTCCGATGAGATCACGAAGGAACTGATTACGCCGTCGCAACTAATAAACAATAATCTGTTCAACTTGAAGGAAAAGTATGAGGTCGTGTGTATCGGCGGTCCCTTCTTTGATATGGATATCATGCTGGGAAATCCCGTCTGTGTGACTGTTGCCGGGAAGAAGAATGTGGCAAGAGTAATTAGGGATGATGTCGTTAAATTCAATCGAAGGGAGTTCACGTCCTATTATAATTTTGATATCGTCGGCGTCGAGGCATGCGGCGCTCTCAAAAACATGGTTGCGAATATCATGGGGGTAGTGCATTCTCTGGATCTTGGCAATTCTATCCCCGGTACAATATTTGCCAGGTCCGGTGTGGAGATACGATCGCTGTCAAAATTGCTGGGCGGCGGTTTCCAGGCCTTTCACAGCCAGGCAGGTGTGGGAGATATGTATATAACCCTGTCATCCGTCGCGAGCAAGAATTACCGGTACGGAAAATTCTATTACGAATTATATAGCGGGAATCCCATAGAAACGAATATCAAGGTGCTTGAGAAGATCGACGGCACACCGGAAGGGCCGAATACCATAAGAAACGTTAATAAATATCTGGAAAAGAAAAATATGTACAGCCCGCTTTTTCACTGTGCCTATAAGATATTTAATGAAGTGGGGCATAAGAAGGATATCAAGGAGCATATCATCCAGGCGTGCCAGTTCGACAAAAGGACGAGAGAGTATATCGGGCCCGTATCGAGGGTGCTTTACAAATTATTTCCAAACTCGTGGTATCGAAGGCATAAAGGGTTGCTGTCGAACCTCGAAGTATAACCGGGAGTGCCGTACACTTTGATACTAAATGATGACGAGAGCAGGGCTGGACAAAGCTCTCAATAAATACCAAAGGAGAACATAATATGGAACAGGTCAAGGTAGTATTAAACGATAACGAGATACCGAAGCAATGGTACAACATTCAGGCTGACTTGCCGACTCCCATGAAGCCACCCCTTCATCCGGGGACGGGAAAACCTGTTGGGCCGGACGATCTGTCCCCCGTCTTTCCCATGAATCTCATAGAACAGGAAGTCAGCCAACAACGCTGGATCGACATTCCTGAAGCCGTCCTGGAGAAATATCTTCTATGGCGACCGTCACCACTTTGCCGGGCCTTCAATTTTGAAAAGCTGCTGGGCGCTCCTGTCAAGATATACTACAAAAATGAAGGGATCAGCCCTGCCGGTTCCCATAAGCCGAATACCGCTGTTCCCCAGGCATATTATAACAAGATTTTCGGCATTAAGCGGCTTGCCACCGAAACCGGGGCCGGGCAGTGGGGAAGCGCACTGGCCATGGCATGCAAGATATTCGACCTCGAATGCAGGGTATACATGGTGCGGGTCAGCTACGAGCAGAAGCCCTATCGTCGTATGATGATGAATACGTGGGGAGCAGAATGCATCCCCAGTCCCAGTACCATGACAAACGCGGGAAGGCAGGTGCTGGCGGAACATCCGGATTCGCCGGGCAGCCTTGGCATTGCCATCAGTGAAGCTGTTGAAGACGCCGTTACCCATCAGAACTCGCGCTATTCCTTGGGGAGCGTGCTGAATCATGTCCTTATGCACCAGACCATCATAGGCCTGGAGGCGCAGAAGCAGATGGAAAAGATAGGCGTTTATCCCGATGTCGTGATAGGCTGTGCAGGTGGCGGCAGCAATTTTGCCGGCATAGCCCTTCCGTACGCAAGAGATAAGATTCATGGCAAGAAGGTGCCAGATCATCGCCGCGGAACCGACATCCTGCCCGACCATGACCAAAGGACCATTTGCTTACGACTTCGGTGACCTTGCCAAGATGACGCCGCTTCTTCCCATGTATACTTTGGGACACGATTTTGTGCCGGCACCCATCCATGCGGGAGGATTGCGCTATCACGGCATGGCCCCCATTGTCAGTCATCTCGTCAATGAAAAGCTGATCGAGGCGAGGGCGTATAACCAACTGGAGACCTTCGACGCGGGCGTGAAATGGGCACGGACTGAATGCTTCATTCCGGCGCCGGAAACGAATCATGCCATTGCCGCTGTAGTGGATGAGGCCATGAAGGCAAAAGAAGAGGGCAAGGAGAAGGTCATACTCTTCGATTGGAGCGGCCACGGCCTGGTTGATCTTGCGTCCTATGACGCCTATTTCTCAGGGAAGCTTGAGGCCTATGAACTGCCGGATGAGGAGATCCGGCGGGCATTGAAGGCGATAGAGGGATTACCGAAGCCATAGACAAATCAGTCTTGCATAAACATAAGCCGTCAGGGGAAAAACAAGATTCCCCTTGACGGCTTATTTCTTTTTATACATGGTATGAGACACGCTGAAATGGCATCATAAATGCAGTGAATTGATATCGTGGATAAATATGACCAATTAGAACTCCGGTGTTCACGGCTTGGGGGTGAAGTCAAATTCTCTTACTGCCGGAAGGAAGGCGGGGATCTGCCCTGTCTTCGCATCATTACTTGCTGGTATCCTTTCTTCCCGGTTGAACAACATCTGAAGGAAACCATGGCAGCAGAGTCATGGAATGCCTTTGTCAGTCAGATGCCTAAAGACAAAATCACAACCCTTATCGAGCTTGTCGAGGCAGCGAGAAAGAGTTCACAAATCAAAGACGAGTGACTATTATGGATCTCTTTGATCAAAAAGATACCGACATCGACCTCAGTCCCTTGGCGGATAAGATGCGTCCCCGGACCCTTTCCGAGTTTGTGGGACAGTCGCATCTTTTGGGTGAAGGCAGCCTGCTTCGGCGCGCCATTGAAGAAGACAGGCTTTTCTCCATAATCTTCTGGGGCCCGCCCGGCTCCGGCAAGACCACACTGGCCCGCATCATTGCCAACGAGACAAAATCCCATTTTGTGAGTTTTTCTGCCGTACTATCGGGAGTCAAAGAGATCAGGACTGTTGTTGACGAGGCTCAATCTGAATGGCGTTACCACCGCAAGAAAACGATCCTCTTCGTAGATGAGATCCATAGATTCAACAAGGCCCAGCAGGACGCCTTCTTGCCCCATGTCGAAAAGGGCCTTATTACGCTCATCGGTGCGACTACGGAAAATCCTTCCTTTGAAGTAATCTCGCCGCTCCTGTCCAGGACGCGGGTTATGTTACTGAAGCCTTATTCCGATAGTGAACTGGGGGCTATTATCAAACGGGCTATACGTGACAAAGGAAAAGGTCTGGGAGACCTCTCTCTGGAGATAGAGCCTGATGCTGTTGACCATATCATCTGGTCAGCGGATGGGGACGCCCGCATGGCCTTAAACAGCCTTGAGGCAGCAGCGTCTCTCCTGCGGAAAGAGGAGATAGGTGCAAGAAGAATTACCCGTTCCGTAGTGGAGGAAGCCCTTCAGAAGAAGGCTTTGCAGTATGACAAAGGGGGTGAAGAGCACTATAATCTCATCTCGGCATTTCACAAAAGCCTTCGCGGAAGCGACCCGGATGCCGCCCTCTACTGGCTGGGCCGCATGCTTGCCGCCGGCGAAGACCCGCTTTACATTGCCAGGCGCATGGTTAGATTTGCTTCAGAGGATGTTGGCAATGCGGATCCGGCGGCCCTGGAGATCTCGGTTTCGGCCATGCATGCATTTCATTTTATAGGTCTCCCTGAAGGTGAACTTGCCCTGGCGCAGGCCGCAGTTTACCTTGCTACTGCTCCCAAGAGCAATTCACTTTATGCCGCTTACGGCAAGGTCAAAGAGAGAATAAGTGAAACCGGAACTCTTGCCGTGCCTCTCCATATAAGGAATGCCCCGACACGTTTAATGAAAGACCTTGGCTATGGACAGGGCTATCGATATGCACATGACTTTGAGGATGCCTATGCGCCCCAGGACTATCTCCCAGACAAGCTCACGGGAGAGGTTTATTACAGGCCTACGGCGAGGGGACATGAGAAGGTCATCAAAGACAGAATGGAGAAATGGCGAAGGCTGCGGGGATCGACACAAGAACAAGACAAAAAAAAAGGGGAGACTTGATGTCTCCCCAAGGTCAGGAGGAGTGAAGGTGTTTACCTTCTTAGTTTTGGAGTTTACTACCGGCCAATCATGCCCGTTATTAACCGATAATTAACTTTTGTAATGCTTTCAGAATGCATATGTTATGCCACAACCGGGCAATAATATGTAAGTTGCTTATATTACATGTTAATAGAATAATGTCTCAGGGAAATGGCATATCCGCCGGAGAAGGGCGAAGGGAAATAAATGTCGATACAGGAAGGCGAGTGATATATATACTTCCTGAAAAAACAAGCAGTTAGGAGATAAACATCAATTGTTCTTGTAATCGACATATTTGTCGGATTTTGTAATCATTCGATACTGTAATTCTTTCCGGGGTAATAAGTCGTTGACTTTTGGTACTGATGAAATATTATGGCTCGCACCGTCAAAGCCAGGACGGACGCTGCGTTCCTTCAGGAGAGACGAATTAGTGGCAGTTTCACGCCAAAGGAAAATATAAACAATTATTTGCACAGGCATCTCTAGATGAAGACGCAGAATAAAATAATATGGCAAAACCGCCCTCCTGAGTATGGCAGGCGTTTTTTGCAGCCCATCGCCGTTGCCATTGTCTGCACCGTTTTTATCTCTCTCATTCTGATAATGGGGATCATGGACATCAGGCGAAGTGACAGGAGCCTCATGGGTTTCATGGAGAGCCAGGGTCTGGCCATAATCGGGGTTGTCGAGAGGCTTGCTCAGGAGAACCTCAACGCCCTGATTCAGGCATATCAGAGGGATAGCGGCGGCACCTATGCTCCTCCTGTAGATGAGGCCTTATTGCCGCAGAAGTCAATGACTGCAGCCCTTGTTGATATGGGACGTGAAATTGATAATCAATGGAAGGCGGATCACCTGAGCGATGAATATCTAAGAAAATTTGCTGAGGAGAAGGGTCTATGGTTTGTGGCCGTTTTGGATAGAAGAGGAAAGGTCGTCTACCGGAACAGGGCTCTCCATGCAGATCTTGTCGGTGGAGATGCGGACAGGGTTTTGGGAAGGGATGCAATCACCATCGATCTTTTCTCAAGGCTTGGTAAAGACAAGAAGATCGGGTTTGTAGCATTGCGGCGCACGGATGGCAGCGGGACAGTCATCATTGCTCTGGATCGCGACGGGCAAAGGTATTGGGGCATTAAGGTATCCGTGGAAAAGGCCCTGGAAAGACTGGGACAGGGACAGGGTTTGGTCTACATTAAGATCATGGATCAGCGTGACATGATCCTGGGCAGTCTAGGGGAGATGCCTGACAAAGAGGAACAAGGCAAGATGCATGTCGATGAAATCCTCGCAGGCACAAGAAAGTTTGAAAGCCGGAAGATTGTTTCCCACGACAAGAAACTCCTGGAGATGGCCGCACCTATATACCTATTCGGCAAGGTGGCAGGAGTGGCGAGGCTTGGCCTTGATCGCGAGGGTACGGATGAGATCCTCGCGGAGAATAAGCGTAATATGATTTTCTTTATGTCATCCGTTATTCTGATCACGCTCTTGGCGATGTGGATACTTTATCATAATCAGAACAGGCATCTGGCAGGGATTGTTGAGATGGAAAGGCAGCTTGAGAAAGCCGAGAGGCTCTCTGCCCTTGGACAACTCGCGGCAGGCGTTGCTCACGAGATTCGTAATCCTCTTAATGCCATAAGTATGGCTAGCCAGAGATTGAAGCGGGAATTTATGCCGGCCGATGAGGATAAGATCAGGGAGTTCCAAACGCTGGCTGGTGTTATTCGTGATGAAATCAGGCGTCTGGATGGAATTATCGAGGAGTTTCTAACATTTTCAAAGAGCCGACGTTTGGAACTGCACGACTACCCTGTCGCCGAGGTTCTTCAGAAGATTGTCAATCTAATCCAGGAAGAGGCGAAATTAAAAGGAATCACTTTGGAAACCCGGTACAAAGGCAGCCATGCAATCATTCCTATGGACGTGGATAAATTCCAGCAGGCAATTTTTAATTTCGTCAAGAATGCCATGGAATCTATTTCCGGTGAGGGGACCGTCAGCATAGTCGTTGATTCGAGCGGGAGGGACCGGGTCGTCATAAAGATTTCCGATAATGGGTGCGGCATGACCCCTGAAGAGATGGAACGCATTTTCAATCCTGAATATACAACTAAGGAAAAAGGTCTGGGGCTCGGGCTTCCACTTGCGCATGAGATCATTCGCGGCCATGGCGGAGAAATCCGTGTTTTGAGCCAGCCAGGTTCGGGGACGACTTTCGAGATCTCACTGCCTGCGGGTAGAGCTGGAGAAAAGAGTGGCATGGTCTAGAGGAATTCAGGCATGAAGAAGTTAAATATACTCGTAGTCGAGGACGGCCAGTCTCAACGTGAGATGCTCCGGGATTTTCTTGCTAGAGAAGGACATGCAGTGGCGGAGGCTGAGAATGGAGACACTGCCATCCAATCCGTTTTAAGGGGTCATTTTGATATGATCCTCCTGGATTACAAGATGCCGGGCATGGACGGTATGCAGGTGCTCAAAGAAGTCAAGAAAATCAATCCGGAAATCGACGTGATTATCATTACTGCATACGGAACGATAGAAACTGCAGTCGAGGCTATGAAGGCAGGCGCCATAGATTACATTACAAAACCTGTTGAATTTGACGAGCTTCTTATCCATGTGGATCGAGTATCAGAGCGGCGCACCCTGATTAGGGAAAATGAGATTCTCCGTCAGGAACTTAAGGAGAAGGGCGTTACGATGGATAAGATCATCTATCAGGGCCCGAAAATGAATGTCCTGATCAACATGGCAAACCGGATCGCTGTGAGCCGCGCCACTGTTCTTATCAAAGGAGAAAGCGGCACGGGCAAGGAATTGCTGGCCAGGTTGATACACAATCTCAGCCCCCGTTCTGCAAAATTGATCAGTGTGGTAAACTGCAGCGCACTTCCGGAAAGCCTCCTGGAAAGTGAGCTGTTCGGTCATGAAAAGGGGGCCTTCACCGGTGCGACAGCGAGAAGGATCGGCAGATTTGAAGAAGCCGACGGGGGAACTCTGTTTTTGGACGAAATTGGTGATATTTCCGCTTCCGTCCAGGTTAAAGCTCCTTCGCTTCCTTCAGGAACGCGAATTTCAGCGTGTAGGCGGCAATCAGACCATCCACTCCGATGTAAGGATTATCAGTGCAACCAATCGCGACTTGGAATCAAAGGTCAAAGAAGGCACGTTCAGGGAAGACCTTTTTTACAGACTGAACGTAGTTGTAATGGAGATCCCTCCTTTGAGAGAAAGAAAGGAAGACGTGCCCCTGCTCATCGATCACTTCCTGAAACGCTTTGCCGCGGAGAATGGCAGGAACGTGACAGGCATAACGAGCGAGGCCAGGGACCTGCTTTTGAAATACGATTATCCCGGCAACGTCCGGGAACTGGAGAATATCATCGAACGGGCTGTTGTGATATCGAGAAATTCCGTCATCTCCATAGATGATCTTCCTTTTGACGAAGAGAGGATCTACCCGGAATACACAGGGAAAAAAGGAGAGGGATTGCTACGGGGATCGATTGAAGAAATGGAACGGAGATTGATTCTCGATGCCATGGAGAAGTCAGGTGATCATCAGACAAAGGCCGCTGAAATCCTTGGCATCAGCGAGCGCATGCTGCGATACAAACTTAAGAAATACGGCCTAAAAGAATGACAATTTCAAGAAGTCATCCGCCCGTCATAGAGGAACGCGAAATACCGCGGCAATCTTTCTAATATTGTGAGATAGGGATGTTGCGCAGCATTTATCCTCAGCATACGCGCCAGATTCGCAGCTACTTCTTCTTGAATCTTCAGGAAGTCTTCAAAGAGTATATTTCACTAGAGCTTGTCTTAATCCGCGTTTGATATGGGCGTATGTCATGCGATCTTTCCTAGCCAGCGACATTGCCAGCTCCATTGCCTTATCATAAAGTGTATCCTCGGGGTACACAGCCGAGACAATCTTCATGGTCAGCGCCTCCTTACCCCCGACACGTTTTCCTGTGAGCAGGAGTTCATTCAGGGCGTAGTGGTCAGGCAGCAATCGAAGGATCTCATACATGAACGGGCTGAAGAGAATCTTGATGTCCACTTCGGGAAAGCAAAAGAATCCCTTGTCTTCTCTCATTAGACGGAAATCCAGTGTTGTGGCGAGAATGGCACCGCCTGCATAGACATGTCCGGTTAGACACCCAACCGTAGGCATGGGGAGCAGGGCGAATCTTAAAAATAATTCGTCAAGAAGCTCTACGAATTTTGGGAAATAGTCGTGCGGCTGCTTAAGGAGCCATTCCAGATTGATACCATTACACCAGAATTTCGGATCGCTACTCGTCAGGATTAAGGCGGAGTTTTCTGCGGAGGCTTCGAGTTCATCCAATATGTCTTGATATTCGCCAACCACATCTTCAGTAAGGGTATTAGCATTAGCACCGTTGATCAGGGTAAGTACATAAACGGTACCTTGTTTCGTTAATTCCATAGTAGGCATACATCAGTTCCTTTGTAAGTTCTCGTGACTGTCATCTCCCGTGTCTATTTTTTAAAGGCGCCTGTCCTTTAATCATTAAGTCTGTATTCTGATCCTTATGTTTATGAGCAACCCCGTGGAAGACTTAATCAGTAAGATGTCACGTTTTGTTTATATTCTTAATTTGTTCAGATCAGAGCCGTTCGCCGGCCTTGCGAAGTAGTAGTTCCCAGTCTTCACTCACCATTTCCTGAATCTGATCCAGGTCTCTGTCCGTAAGATACCTGAACCGTCCCTGGAGCTTGAAATACTCCCTCACGAGGTATTCCTTAGGTTTGTAGTTGATGATGTATTTGATGCCCTCTTCTACTTCATAAAGAGGGAAGATATTCGTTTGCACCGCCATGCGGGCAATTTTGACGGACATCTCCGAGGGGATGCGCCATCCTGTGGGACAGCTTGCATAGATATGGATGAACCTGGAGCCCTTTAGTCCCTTAGCTTTCTGAACCTTGCGGACGAGATCCTCAGGGAAAGCGATATTTGCCGTAGCGGCATATGGAATACGGTGGGCAACCAACGCCTCAACGATATTCTTTTTCCGCATTTTTTTCCAATCCTGACCGGGCGTGGTTGTCGTCCAGGCACCGTAAGGTGTTGACGAGCTTCGCTGCACGCCCGTGTTCATGTATGCCTCATTGTCGTAGCATACATAGATGAAGTCCTCGTTCCTCTCCACAGCGCCGCTTAGGGCCTGAAAACCGATATCGAAAGTACCGCCGTCACCCGCCCAGGTAACGACGGTGGTCTCCGAATCCCCTTTCATATCTAGTGCGGCCCGGACACCGCTTGCGACGGCCCCACCGGTTTCGAAAGCGGAGTGAATGACAGGAACCTTCAGGGTTGACTGCGGATAAGGGCCGGCGATGATGGACCAACAGCATGCTGGCAGCACAACTATTGTCTTGTCCCCGAGGGCCTTCAGCGTGAACCGCATGGCGATGGCCGCACCGCATCCGGGGCAGCCGACGTGTCCTGAGTACATGTACTCATTATCTTTTGTATCTAATTGCATGAATCACTCCCTAAACTCCCATCCACACGCTTTCCTTTTCCGGAAATGCTGTATCTTTGGTCTTCCAGTATATTTCTTCCAGCAGTTCCATCGTTATATCGAGGCCGCCGATTCCCGCGATATAGCCAAAAATCGGGGGACGTCCGGGACTGTTGCATAATGCGGCGCGCAGCTCCTGAGCAAAGATGCCGCTGGCCCCGAAGGAAAAGTTCCGGTCGATGACAGCGATTTTTTTTGCCCGCGAAGTGACTTCTCTGACCATGGCGGTCGGGAAGGGCCGGAACAACTTCATTTTCAGGATACCGACCTTTTCCCCCCTCTCCCGTAGACTCCTAAGTACCAGGCGGCACGTACTGGTGGCCGTTCCTGAGGTGACAAGTATGATTTCTGCGTCATTACAGCAGATGGTCTCCACGGGATCATAGCGGCGCTGGAAGATCCCGTAAAATTCTTCCTGGATTTCGCGGAAGCAGACCAGAGGCCCGCTCCATGGCCATGGCGATGTTATAGCGCATTTTCATATAGGCCCCCGGCGGTACAAGCTGCCCGAAGGAGCAAGGATTTTCTGTATCCAGCTGAAATCGAGGCTCGTACGGGGGAAGGAAACGGTCAACATCTTCCTCGACGGCACATCGACAGGTTCGTAGGTGTGGGAGAGGTAAAAGGCATCGAGAACCACCATCACCGGCAGGTACACACGCTCCGCTAGCCGATACGCTTGGAGCATGGAATCTAAAACCTCCTGACCATCTTCGCAGTAGAGCTGTATCCATCCAGTGTCGCGCTGGGCAAGGCTGTCCGTCTGATCAGTCCAGATGTTCCAGCCAGGGGCAAGAGCGCGGTTTACTTCGGCCATGACGATGGGAAGCCGTGCACCCGATGTCCAGTGCAGGAGTTCGTGCATCAGGGCAAGTCCCTGTGATGATGTGGCTGTGAACGTCCGCACTCCGCAGCTCTGTGCCCCGATCAGCGCCGCCAGGGCGGAATGCTCGCTTTCCACGCGCAGGAAACGCGCATCCATAGTCCCGCCGGCACAGTATTCCGAGAGAAGCTCCACGATATGGGTCTGGGGGGTAATGGGATATGCCGAGATCACCCGAGCCTTCGCCAGACGGACCGCCTCGGCGACAGCATGGCTCCCTTCAATGACCCGTTTCATATATCTTCCTCCCTGAGGGTCATGGCGTTACGCGGGCACTCCACAACACAGAGTCCGCACCCCTTGCAGTAGTCGTAGTTGATGTGGCGTTCGTCGTTATTCTTTTCCCGGATAACTGCAATATCAGGGCAGAACATGTAGCAGTTATCGCACTGATTGCAGATTCCGCAGTTGAAGCAGCGGTCGGCCTCCCTGATGGCCAGATTGGTAGAAATCTTAAGATCGATTTCCTTGAAGGACGTTCGACGCTCCTCTCTCAAGAGGCGCGGCTGAGTGATCCTCGGCTGGAACTGGAAATGATCGGTATTGATTTCTTCATAGCTCACAACATGGGTATTTCTGAGGCAGCGGTTTCCTCCCAAGTACATTTCCATGGAAAGAGATGGTCCCTGTCCTACCCGGCATGTCGTGAGTTTCGGAACGATAGCTTCAATACCGTCTGTGAAAGAGAATATCCAGGGCCATCGCCGCCTGTTTCCCGGAAGCGACGGCATGGGCGACACTCTTTGTTTCATTCGTAAGATCTCCTCCGAAAACCAATGCAGGTCCGCTATCCGGACAAACCAGAAGGGTATGGGAGAGCGCGAGTGATATCTTGGTCTTATCGGAGGGATTGAACCAGTCTTCGCCGGGTAGAGCGCCGGTCGCCTTAAAGACGTGCTCAACCCGGAGTTCACGAGTTTTCCCTTCATCCGGCAGAATGTTGGCCCGACCGCGGCTGTCTTCTCCCGAGATTTTCATCTCCTGCAGTGTTAAAGTGTATTGTGCGCCATCCGCTGTTATTCCTACCGGTGCGACCAGTTCTCTGAGCTCCACGCCCTCTTCGATGCGCCATCTGCACTTCTTCCTCAAAGGCCGGCATGTCACGTCGCCGGCGTCTGTATAAAATGATGGCCTTTCCGCCGAGGCGTACGATGCTTCGTCGCCACGTCGATTGCCGTGTTTCCTCCACCGATGACGGCCGAAACACCACTCAAGGGAAATCGATGTCACCCTGTCGAAGCTGCTTCAGGAATTGGAGTCCATCTTCTACTGCACTTATTTCCTCTCCGGGAATACCATCTTTACAGTGCGGGAATGTCCGCAGCCCATGAAGACGGCATCGTAGTGGTTCCCGCGCATCCTGCAGGAATTCGCTTGCCAATCTTTTGTCCTGTCAGAATGTGGACATCCTGCGATTCGATGCTGGGCGATATCATTTCTCAGGGCTGGCAAGGGAAGGCGGTAGAGGGGTATTCCCCAGCGCAATACTCCGCCTGGCTCCGGCCTGGCCTCAAAGACATCGCACGAATATCCCAAGAGCGCCAGAAAATAAGCGGCGGCAGAGACCCGCCGGTCCCGCACCCACTACTGCTATCTTCTGTTTTTTGGCGGTAAGTCGTGGGATGATGGGCTTCAGATCATAACGGCTGGCGGTCTCTGCAAGAAAGCGCTCAACGGTGTGGATGGCTATGGCTTCGTCAAACTCCCTGCGATTGCACACACCCTCGCAGGGATGAGGACAAATCCGCCCGCAGACGCCGGGGAACGGGTTTTCCCTGAGAATTGTCTCCCAGGCTTCTTTGAACAATCCCTGGGCGCTCAGCATCTCGATCCGGGCAATGTCTTCACCTGCCGGGACAGGCCGCACTGCATGGAGATGTTTTTTCGTCGATACAGAGGCCGGAGAAAGCGCCACGACCCGGTTTTGTTGCTTTCCGTGGACTGCGATGAACAGGGTATCAATAGAGGAAAAGAGATGTCTGCTTCGCTCATGTTTAATTCCCCTGTGGATTTCCAGTGGTCACTGGGCCATTTGCTTCATCGATTCGATCAGTCCCAGAAGTTGGACTTCCCTGTAGGCGTCTTCTGCAGCAGCTACGTTTTGCATGTGACGTGTCGGGTATTTCCTCCCGGATGACCTCGCGGATGGCATCCAGGGGAGGCATATCTATCATTCGTGCAAAGGCCCCCATCATGGCTGTATTGACGATGGGATGTGTCCGCGTCCCCAGCTGGTTTCTTGAGGCGATCCGGTTTGCATCTACGAAGGCCAATCGGTAGCCAATGAACGGTTTTCGTCGATGGGGGCAGCGGAGCTGTTCATGAGCACCCACCCACCGGGCTTGAGTCCCCGTGTGACGTTGACGCTGTGTAGAAGGGTCTGATCCTGGACCACTACGTGGTCGGGGTAATATACATTTGTCCTCAGCAGAATCTTATCTTTGTCGAGACGGACGTAGGCCTCCACAGGGGCTCCCGCGTCTTTCTACACCGAAGAAAGGAAAACTCTGCACTTGATAGCCGGCCCGGAAGAATGCCTTGGCAAGCAGGATTGTGGCAACGACGGTTCCCTGGCCGCCGCGCCCGTGAAAGCGGATTTCAAGCATAGTCAACTGTCCACCTGTTTATACCTTGCTCCACACCACTGCTATTGCCTTCGCCGGTCTTTCGTCCAGAGACCGGAAACCGTGATTTATGTCCGATTCAAAGTAGATTGTGTCGCCCGGCTCAAGCCTTTCCACACGGTCGTCAGTCCGGAATTCCAGTCTCCCCTCGAGGACAAATATGAATTCTTCACCTTCGTGGTTTGTAAAAATCATATCACCCGTATCCACGGGTTGAAACTCTACCAGAAGAGGTTCCATATGCTTGTCGGCCTTATGTGTTTCAAGAGATTCATAAATATAATCGACCTCACCTTCATGGTGATGGTGGGGACGGCTCTTTATCTTGGTCCTTTCCCCGCTGCGGGTGACGGATATTTTCATTTCAGCGCTTTCCTCTTCGAAGAATGACGCCATGCCCACGTTGAATGCCCTGGCTAGTTTCAGGAGTGTCGCCACGGGGGGCACTACATCGCCATTTTCAATCTCATCCAGAATGGTCTTGGCGATACCGGTCTTCGCTGCCAGGTCATGGAGTGTGATCTGTTTCTTGTGCCGGAGTTCTTTCACGGCACGTCCTATTCCTAGTCTCTCACCCGACCTATCCATATCTTTATCTTTTGCCATCTTTGCACCTCGGCGGAAGTCATTTACGATGAAGAAATCCGTTTGAAAGGAAAGTTCAGGACTGCTGTTTCTTATACATGCAATTATAGGACGGCATAAGGTTGTAAGTCAAGCAAGGATCAAATGAACGACCGAGGTAAATCAATTATCCAATGAGGAGATCTGCACACCGGCTGTGCGTCATCGGCCGTTTAAACCTGATTAATGCCAGGGAACAATATTTCTGCAATACAAAAAGAATGTGAAAATCTTCAGGAGCGGTCTTTTGTCGCGGTGAATAGCCCTTTGCATTTCCGCAGACACGCAGCAATATTTAAAGGGGATGTACATCCTTGCGGAATCATTATCTTGCTGAAAACCAGGAGAAATTGCGCCGCAGATCGAATAACTCGTCCAATATATTGCAAATACTGCCGACCAGCGCTTACCGTGGAGGGGCCCGCTGGAATTTACTGTTTTTCAAATAATGCACTTGTAATCTCTCACAAAAACATTTAAAAGTACTAACAGTTTATGCGGGGATATGTGCAATTCCCACTTATCAAGAAGCAGCAAGCGCGGTTTTCTCGCTGTTATGAATGGCGGATGGCCCGCCCGCCGTATTTACGCAGCGCGCCAGATCCTCATTAGGGAGTAATGAGAATGGATAAAGATACATCAGATCCCATTGTCTCCGAGCATGAATTGCGGGTTTTGATTAAAGCTTTGACAAGGTCTGTCGAATATATTCATAAGAGATATTATATATTGGCATTTATTGCCGGGTTGCTGATCGGTTTTGGCGCTGGAGTCTTGATTACCAATTTCGCCAATATGGGTCAGAGAAAGTTTCCCGAGGCCGAAATATTGCTGAAAAAATCTGACGATACCTTGCAGGAATTGCAGCAGCTCAGATCTATTGTGAATAGTCTAAATACAGCAAAACAGTATAGCGCCGATGGAAGAACCGCGATTGATGAGAAGGGATCAACCGCGCCGCAAATAAAGGCCGAGACGGTTCAGGAGATAAAGGATGTTGTCGCGCCGGCCGTGATTAATAATAAGATTCACATCCACTATGCCCGAAAAAAAGACAAAAAAATGGCGGAGGATTTTTCCGATTTTTTGAGGAAGAAGGGATATGCCTCGGTTGACCTCGAAAGGATTCAACACAAGTGCAGAGACATCCGTTATTTTCATGACGGGGACAGGCAGGCAGCGCTTCTCTTGCAGAAGCAGTTTAATGATTTCGTTGCCGATTCAACTGCTGCTAAAGGAATTAATTTAAAGATCAAGAACTTGGGCAAGAGTTATCCCCGGGCGCGAATAGGATCTCTTGAAGTGTGGGTATTTTTTTAGTTCAAGAGGTCAGATGGTCAATCAAGCGGAGCGATAAATGCCAGAACCTGTATCTGCAAGTTACATGATACTGATTGTCGGAGTCATGATCATATCGGGAGCACTGGGCGGCATCGTGAGCGCCCTTGTGAGCGCGAGGGACGATCGGTTATGCCTGCGTTTGATGATCAAACATACCGTGATCGGTATGGTCGCCGCGTTGACAGCCCCGTTGCTGCTCAACATGCTTTCCAGCGATATACTCGAATCCGGACAGACCAGACCGCTGAAACTGCTAACTCTAATTGCCTTATGTGTTATTTTCGCGGTGTTTTCTACAAGATTTCTCGAGCGCATCTTTGGAATCCCATCTAAGGACGAAGACAGATACGGTCAGGAAGTTTCTCAAAGGAGGGATCAGCCCGATAGAACTGAAGAAAAGGCAGTCAAAGCAATGCCTGTAAGCAGCCCTGACAAGGGAAGAGCGGCGGAAAACCAGTCAAAAATTCTGCGGGTCCTGGCAGGCGCCGAAGATGCGAGACTGACTCTGGCAGATCTAATGAGAAGTGCGGAAATATCGCAAAAGGACTTTGACGAAACCCTTTCCCTGTTGATGGCCAAGGGGGCGGTAGCGCAGGTGTTAAGCAGCGGCAATAAGCTTCAACTTGTATTGACGGCGCGCGGCCGGCAACAACTGAATAGAGCATCCGCCAATTGACAACACGCAGCTCGTCTCAATTTGCTATCATGCGCCTATCCTAAATACTTACCTTATTTAGAACCACTTCTTCCTTTTGAAATAGATCAGCATAGCAAAGGCGACGGCCAGCATTACGCCCCAGACGAAGAAGTATCCCCAATGCCATTCAAGCTCCGGCATATACTTGAAATTCATGCCGTATACGCCGGCTAAGAATGTCAGCGGCATAAATACGGTCGCGATAATGGTCAAGACTTTCATAATTTCATTCATTCTGTTGCTGATACTTGAGAGGTATATGTCAAGTATGCCGGACAGCATGTCCCGGAAGGTCTCTATGGTATCAATCACCTGGATCGTATGATCGTAGATGTCTTTCAGGTAAACATCCGTAGATTCCTGAAACAGTTGGCATCCCGTACGTTCAAGACTGCTGATGGCTTCCCGCAAGGGCCAGACAGTTTTCCTCAAAAAAATCATTTCTCTTTTCAGGTGTTGAATAGCCTGAAGTGTCTCCGCCGACGGGTTCTTGACGAGTGATTCCTCGAGGATCTCAATTCGTTCACCCGCCTGTTCGAGAATTGTAAAGTAGTTGTCGACTACCGAATCGATGAGGGCATAGGCAAGATAATCAGCTCCCGATTTTCTCAGCCGTCCTTTTCCGGCACGGATTCTCTCCCGGACGGGTCTGAATATATCTATTTCACTTTCCTGAAAAGATATGACGAATGTCCGGCCGAGGATGATGCTTATCTGCTCTGAATGCATCTCGTTTTCTTGGCGGTCGTTATTGTAGAAAGCCTTGAGAACGACGTAGATGTATTCGCAGAAATCCTCCATTTTGGGGCGTTGGTCGGAATTGAGGATGTCTTCCAGGGTAAGGGGATGCAGGCCGAATATGTTTCCCAATTCTTCCAGTGCCTGCACATCATGAATGCCATTGATATGTATCCACGTGACCGTCGAACGATCCTTGAATTGCCCGCATTCACTCACCGTGCTGATTTCCTTCTCCTCGATATTCGCTTCGTCGTAGTCCAGCACAGTGATTTTTGTTTTTTCGGTTAATCGGTCTCCGATATGAACGAGGGACCCCGGCGAAAGACCGGTCTTTCCGGATCTTTTCTTGAGCCATCTGGACATTATCATCAGCTCCTTGTCTTGATTACCACTTTCACGGAAGGCTCCCTTCTGCCTTCGAATTGAACCTCCGGGGGCACAATCAGCCGTGGTGCAAATGTAGTTGTTGAAGTTATTGGCTTTAAGTCAATTGGTGCCGTCCGTATCCTTATATTGGCGTGAAGGAGCTTGCCCGGCACCAGAACCGCAATCGACGGCGGTGTCACCGTGATCTTCTGAATAGCTACTCCTGAGGGTGGTGCATTTTCAGTTACGACCTCAACAGGAACGGAAAGATGAACAAACCGTGACGCAATGACAGCGATGCGGCTGGGCTTGATCCCCACTATGTTTAGGTTTGAAGGCGCACCTATCATATCTTTCGTGAGAGCTATATCCTGTCTGCCTTCCTGGATTTGTGACAAATTCAAGGATATTTTGAGCGCATCTGTGTTCAGAATCTGAAAGGCTTGGGGTGGGCCAACGAGCATTACTCTGGCTTCAGAAATTTTTGGCTCTTCGATTACCCATTGAGGAGGTATGTTCAGGTATTCAACAGGAACAGTAAAATCCTTCTGTATTGATTCCCTTTGGTATCCGAAAATCATCCAGAGGACACAGGCAAGGAGAACGGCGATGACCTTTTCCTTCGTATTTTCCTTTAACCATCGTGAAAGAGGTCCCGGCTTCTTTACGGGTGCTTTGCTTGTATAATAAGTTACCAGGACACCTTTGAGGGCTGAGGCGCTCACTTCCCTTATCCGTTCACCTTCGGCGACACAGATGGTTCCCCTTTCTTCCGAAACAACTATGCAAATGGCATCCGAGCGTTCAGAGAGGCCAAGGGCGGCCGTATGGCGAAGACCAATATTCCTATAACGACTGGCATTTGGCGAGAGGGGCAGATGGCATCCAAAACGAGTTACTATGTCTCCGTCAATTACAACGGCGCCGTCATGGCCTACGGAGTGAGGATCAAAAATGCTTTCCAGCAGCGGCTCGCTGAGGGTGCCATTCAGTTCCACACCGCCACTAAGGTGTCTGTCAAGGGGATCGTTTCCCTGGATAACGATCAGGGCGCCGATATGTTTTCGGGCAAGATCTGCAACAGTCTGGGCTATGATTTCAGATGTCTGTCCGTGAGACGTAGTCCTTTGAATCTTCTTTCTGATAATTCCCAGGATGGCAAGGCGCTCAAAGAATCTCCGGAGATCTTCCTGAAATATGACAACGAGGACGAAAAGGAGGATCGCAAAAAATCCCTGCAGGACGACTGTTGTAAGGTATAGCTGGAAAAATTTGGCAATGACGTAGATAAAGCCCAGGAGACTGATGCCGATGAAGACAAAACGTGAAGCCCTGTCCTTAATCCATATCAGCAGTATGGAAATGGCGATCGACATGATTGCAATGTCCAGGATGTCCTGTATCCGCAGGCTTTGCAGCATTGACCAGGTGCTATCTATCATAATTTCTTATCTTTCGTTTCAGAGGAATCAGCTGTCCGCATCTTGACTTTGTCAAATAAAACACGGTGATATAATTTTTGCAATAGGCAATATTTATGGTCCCCATTTTTTCTCTTGACAATGGCCGCTGCTTATGTTCTTCTGCGCGCAAGGATTGTTAATGAGCATGGTGGACAAAATGAACACAAATGGGTTGATCAAAGGCTTTTATTACTGGAACTATAATTTCCTATTGGTCTGCCTGTTGCTCAGGAGGAATTAGCGCCAGTTAAGTGAGACATAAGAGCCATGGGTAGACTGAGGGAATCTGCCCATGGCTTTTTTATTTTTGTGAGGCCATGGGAGCAGCTGTTTCCATGGCCTTTTTTTGATTCGTTGAGGCGCGGCCTTTTCTGAACTCCGCGCCTATAGTGCCGGCCTTGCGGGAGGTGCTTCCCGTCAATGCAACGCCTTGAGAAAGGATGCAGTTGAATTGATCGCGGGCCAGTGTAGCGGGCAGTGACTCTTCGGCTTAATCTATGGAAGGGGGAGAATTGTGATAATTGTGATGAAGAAAGGTGCAACTGAAGGACAGATTGAAAACGTTATTGCTTGGATAGAATCCGTGGGATACAACGCCCATCCTTCACGGGGAGTGGAACGGGCTATCATAGGTGCTGTCGGCGATGAACGGGGCAAGGCCTACCTGAAGTTTGCAGAATCAATCTCCGGGGTGGAAAGGGTCGTATCCATTCTTAAACCGTATAAACTGGCGAGCCGGGAATCCAGGGAAGAGGATACTGTCATCCGAGTAGGAGACGTGGAGATCGGCGGTCCCCGCTTTGTAGTCATGGCTGGTCCTTGTTCCGTTGAGAGTGAAGAACAGGTGATGGAAAGCGCCTATATCGTGAAGAAGGGGGACGCGCAATTCCTCAGGGGCGGAGCATTCAAGCCGAGGACATCCCCTTACAGCTTCCAGGGTATGGAAGAAGAGGGCCTCAAGTTATTGGCAAAGGCCAGGGAAAAAACAGGCCTGCCTGTTGTTACGGAAGTCATGAATACGACAGATGTCGATCTGGTTGAGGCGTATGCTGATATAATTCAGGTCGGGGCGCGTAATGTCCAGAACTTCCCTCTCCTCAAAAAAGTTGGCCAGTCAAAGAAGCCAGTTCTCTTGAAACGTGGAATGATGACCACGATTGAGGAACTGCTGATGTCAGCAGAATATATCCTCTCTTCAGGAAACAATCAGGTCATTCTCTGCGAGAGGGGCATTCGTACATTTGAGACTGCCACCCGCAATACTCTGGACATCAGCGCGGTTCCGGTTTTGAAGGAATTAACTCATCTTCCCGTCATTGTTGATCCCAGTCATGCAGCGGGCAACTGGAAATATGTGATTCCTCTCAGCAAGGCGGCCGTGGCCGTGGGAGCGGACGGACTCATCGTGGAGGTTCATCCTGAACCCGAAAAGGCAGTTTCCGATGGCAGTCAATCTCTCAAGCCGGAGAAATTCTACCAGTTGATGGAAGAGATAAAGAACCTGGAGGGTGTGATGAAGAAAAGGAAGCAGGCACATCGATGAAGAAGATAAGGGTCAATCTGGATAAGAAAGTGGCTTCAACTTATGAGATATGCATCGGATACGATGTCTTGGATCGGATCGGACTGCTTATCGCAAAGAATATGCCGGCGCTTCATTACATCATCATCACGGATTTTAATATCTCAGCCATCTATGGGAGGCTGCTCCTGGACAGGTTGAGGGGGATGTCACTCCCCGCGGATATGATCGATTTTCCGGCGGGGGAGGGCGCAAAAAACATCGGCACAGCCATCGCCATAGTTGAAAGGCTGATAAAACTTGGTGCTGACAGGAAGTCCGCCCTCCTCGCCCTGGGAGGCGGGGTCGTTGGTGACGTGACGGGTTTCATCGCGTCCACGTTCATGAGGTCTGTTCCCTATATCCAGATTCCCACAACACTCGTGGCCCAGGTAGACAGCAGCATCGGCGGAAAGACCGCCATCGACCTTCCGGAAGGGAAGAACCTACTCGGAACCTTTTACCAACCCAAAGGGGTCTTCATCGACGTGAAGTTTTTGGACACACTTCCCGAAGAAGAGATGAGCAACGGCCTCGCGGAGGTGATCAAGTATGGCATAATCGATGGTGTTGAGGTCTTTAATTTTCTGGAGAGAAATATAAAGGCGATCAAGAAAAGAGATCGGGACGTCATCGAGGAGATGATTGAGAATGCATGCAGGATAAAAAAGGCGATAGTCGAGATAGACGAAAAAGAACTAGGGATTCGCCGTGTGCTCAACTTCGGACACACGATAGGCCATGCCATCGAGGCGGAGTCCGATTACACCATCTCTCATGGGGCCGCCGTTTCTCTGGGCATGGTCGCTGCTGCAAGGATTTCAGAGATCATGCATGATTTTCCCCATAGAGATCGGGAGAGAATTGAACATCTGTTGGAAAGTGCAGGGCTTTCCGGCCGTATCCCTCAAGCGATAACAACTGATGGCATTATGGCAAGATTAAGGGCGGACAAGAAGAAAGAAGGCGATACGATTCATTTCGTCCTTCTCAAGAAGATGGGTATGCCCTTCATAAACGGGGGCGTCCCCGAATCGCTTCTTCGTGAAACGGTGGAGGAATTGAAAAAATGACATTGACAGCGCTTGATCGCCTCCGGCGCGATCTCAAGAAAACGGACGGAAAGATCGTGAAGCTCCTCAATGAGAGAGCTCTGCTATCCATGAAAATAGGAAGGGACAAGGCGAAAAAGAGATTGGATGTCTTTGACGCCTCTCAGGAAGCGAAACTGTTTGCATACTTGGCAAAGGTGAACGAAGGGGTCCTGCCGGAGAAATATCTGAAGGCCATATTCAGAGAGATCATTTCCGCCTCCCGGGCCTTGCAGAAACCCGTTACAGTGGCCTTCCTGGGGCCGCAAGCGACATTCAGCCATCTTGCTGCTCAATCCTATTTCGGCACTAGCACCTGCTTTGTTCCCCAGGAAAGCATATTTCATGTCTTTGAGGTGGTTGAGAAAGGTAAGGTGCAATGGGGGGTTGTCCCTGTGGAAAATTCTCTCGAAGGGTCTATCAACTTAACCCTCGATCGATTGATACTGACCCCCCTTAAGATTCAGGCGGAGATTTTTCTCAAGATCAGCAACTGCCTGCTTGCAGCAGGGAAGAGAATGGATAGGATAAAGCGGGTCTATTCGGTTTCCCAGGTGCTGGCGCAGTGTCAGGGATGGCTGCGCACCAATCTTCCGCGATGTGCTCTGGTCGAGACAGAAAGCACCGCTGCGGCGGTGAGGATCGTTCGGGAGGATAAAGATGGGGCTGCCATAGGAAGTCGACTCGCTGCCGCCATGTACGGGCTTAATATGCTTTCGGAAGGGATCGAAGATAATCCGTCGAATACGACGCGATTCCTTGTCATAGGAGAAGCGGACAGCAAGATTACGGGAACAGATAAGACGTCGATCCTCTTTGGTACCCGCCATGTGCCGGGCGCCCTGTATCATGCGCTGGAACCATTTGTTCCGCGGCGGATTAACCTGATGAAGATAGAATCGTATCCCCTCAAGGAGCGGTTGTGGGAGTATCTGTTCTTCGTCGATTTTTCCGGCCACGCAGATGATCCCGAGATCAAGAAATGCATGAAGGCCTTGAAAGGGAAGACCAATTTCTTGAAGATCCTCGGATCATATCCCAGGGGTGAGGAACCGCTATGATCTGTATCCCCATCACAGGAAGCACTCAGGATGAGGCGCTGCTTCAGATTGAGATGAGTCTGCCTCGCGCACATGTCCTGGAGTTGAGAATGGATCTGATAACGGGAGAGCTGCAGAAACTGCTGGAAAGGTGTAGATCGCATCTAATTCCCGTCAAGGTACTGGTCACAAACAGAAGAAAGGAACTGTCGCTGTCTGAGGAAGGTGGAGGAGAGGGGAAGAGGATCGCTATGCTGGAAGAGGCTGTCCGTCTTGGCGCCGATTATGTGGACATTGAACTCGATACCGTGGAGTCTCTTCGTCAAGGCGTGATTGCAACGGCAAGGGCCCATGGCAACCGGACCAGGGTGATAATTTCACACCATGATTTCGCAAAGACGCCGCCTTTCGAAACATTGCGGGATATTTTTCATCACTGTATGGGAAGCGGCGCCGGTATTGCTAAAATAGTCACACTTGCAAAGAGTCCGGAAGATAATTTTACAGTTCTCGGTCTAATTCCTTATGCCCGCAGCATAAGAAAAGATATCATCGCCTTCTGTATGGGGGAAGAGGGACGGGAAAGTAGAATAATAGCGCCCCTTATAGGCTCTTATCTCAACTTCGCTTCGCTGAACGAAAGGCTGGCCTCGGCGCCTGGTCAGCTCACCGTGGGAGAGATGGAAGACATCCTGCATCTTGCGGGGGGTAGTGTTTACAGGGAGGCTAAATTATCCGTTCCTCCTAATGCGAAGATTTTTGGCATCTTGGGAAATCCTGTGAAACAGAGCCTCTCGCCCCTAATGCATGACACGGCGCTCCGCGAGATGAAAATTGCAGGAAAGTACTTGCCGTTTTGCATGCGGGATGTTGCTTCTGCCGTGAGGGGCATAAGGGAAATCGGCATCCGCGGGGTAAGCGTAACGATGCCATACAAGATTGCCGTCATGGAACGTCTCGATGGAGTGGATGATGACGCGCGTAAGATCGGAGCTGTGAATACCATCGTCAATGACAAAGGCAGATTGAAGGGATTCAATACCGACTGGGTAGGTCTCGTTCAATCCCTCAAGGAGTTCATGGATATTAGAGGGAAGGTCTTCGCCATCCTGGGGGCAGGTGGAACCGCCAGAGCAGCCCTCTTCGGCATAACGAGGGAAGGCGGCGTACCGGTGATTATCAATAGAAACATTGCAAAGGGGGAAAGGCTGGCCGGGGAGTGGACATGCCCTTTTTACCCTCTTTCCGACTTGGCGGAAGTAAGGGCGGATTGTCTCATAAACACGACGCCGGTGGGCATGATGCCGAATGGAGGTGAATCACCCGTCGACGGCACGCTTCTTGCCGGCTACCGCTTTGTCATGGATGTTATTTACAATCCCCTGAAGACAAGGCTCATGAGTGATGCCGAAGAAGCCGGGTGCATAACTATACCGGGCCTCAACATGTTCGTTCATCAGGGTGCCGAGCAGATCAAGGTCTGGACTGGGCAGGAAGCTCCGCGAGAGCTAATGAAACAGGCCGTGAGGGAGCGACTCTTATATGGAAATAAAACCAGTTAATCATTTGCATGCAACCGTCGAGGTCCCCGGCTCCAAGAGTTACACCCAGAGGGCCCTTGTTGTCGCCTGCCTCGCGGAAGGGAGGTCCAACCTCTGCAATGCCCTCATCTCGGAGGATACAAGATGTGTTGTGGAGGCATTGCGTTTCCTCGGCGCGGAAATCGTTATCTCGGGGAGTGATGTCGCAGTCAACGGAACAGGAGGCAGGATCCATAATCCCGGACGGGTGATCCTGCTGGGTAACAATGGGACGGCGCTGCGATTCCTGACGACAATGGCCGCCCTTGGAAAGGGTCAATATATGCTGGATGGCAGCAGTCGTCTTCGCGAGAGGCCGCTACTGCCGCTTCTCAATGCCCTGAAAATCCTCGGTGTTGAATCTCAAAGCAGGGGCGGCTATCCTCCGGTCGAGATTGACGCAAAAGGTTTGGAGGGCGGCAAGGTTGTCTTCGAAGATGTGGAAAGCAGCCAATACATCTCTTCGCTGCTCATCGGCGCCCCTTACGCCGCGGGCGACATAGAAATTGAGCTCGCAGGGAAAACGATTTCCGAGCCCTACATAGATATGACTGTTGATATCATGAAACGCTTTGGTGCGGATGTGATCGCAAGGCAAAGAAACTCCTTCAAGGTAAGAAGTGGGAGTCGTTACAGGGGTCGGAGATATATCATTGAGGGAGATGCATCGAGCGCCTCCTATTTTTTCCTGGCTGCCGCTTTATGCCGGGGCCGGGTCAAGGTCTTGAACATCAACCCGGCAAGTCTTCAAGGCGATGTCAATCTTCTGGGCATCATGGAAAACCTGGGGTGTTCTGTAGTCCGTGGTGACGGGTGGGTGGAAGTAACCGGCAGGCCTTTACGTGAGGGAGACATCCTTTTCGATATGGGAAACATGCCCGATATGGTACCCACTCTTGCGGTTCTCGCCGCATTCAGACGGGGACAGTCGATTATCACAAATGTCCCTCATCTGCGCATCAAGGAAAGTGACCGCATCGCCGCACTGGTAAATGAATTAAGAAGGATCGGCGTTGAGGCGAAGGAAACAGCCGATGGTCTTATCGTAGCCGGAGGAAAACCACATGGCGCCTGTATCGAGACGTACAACGACCACCGGATCGCCATGAGCTTTGCTATAGCAGGACTTGCCACACCGGGTATCAGGATAGGGGACAGGCGTTGTGTGGGGAAATCCTTTCCCGGATTCTGGGATGAACTCTCAAGATTGTATGAGGATTAGGTGCAAATTATATTAATAGGATACCGCGGATCGGGCAAATCGGCCGTCGGGAAAAGGATCGCCGAGAAGCTAAAGGTGCCATTCTATGACACTGATGAGCTTATCGAGCGAGGTGCCGGAAGATCGATCCGGGATATGGTTGCGGAAAAAGGCTGGCAGTATTTCCGCAAAAGAGAAAATGAGATTATACGGAAACTGGCTATTCTGCAAGAAGGCGTTGTAGCAACCGGCGGCGGGGCAGTGTTGGATCAGGAGAATTGCGATATTCTCAAAGAGCGGGGACTAGTGATCTGGCTTACTGCTGATGTAATGACGATGGTCGAAAGAATCGAGGGCGATGCGGCAAGCGAAGGGAGGAGACCTTCCTTATTGCATGATGATAACATCCGGGAGACTGAAGACGCCCTCAAACGGAGGCTGCCCCTATATAGAGGGCTTGCAGATTTTTCGATAGATACAACAGGAAAAAGCATCGATGAGATTGTCGAGACTGCCTGTCGATTTTTCCACCAAACGGCCAGATTTGTCAGGAAGGAGTCAACATGTCAGGAAGTTCCATAGGCGTCCTCTTCAAAGTAACAACGTGGGGTGAATCACACGGTCCCGCAACCGGTGCAGTTGTGGAAGGATGTCCTCCAGGCATCGATCTTACGGAAGGAGACGTTCAGAAGTGGCTGAACAGAAGGAGGCCTGGTGGGGGCGTATCGAGTTCTACACGCAAGGAAGACGATGCTGTTAAGATACTGTCGGGAACTTTTCAGGGGAAGACCACAGGCACGCCCATATCTCTCCTCATAGAAAACACGGACGTTGACAGCAGCACCTATGAAGATATCAAGGACATCTTCAGACCGGGGCACGGTGATTTTACCTATTTCAAGAAATATGGTGTCCGCGATTACCGAGGCGGCGGGCGGGCCTCCGGCCGGGAAACGGCAGCACGCGTGGCTGCCGGAGCAGTTGCCGAAAAAGTCATTTCCAGCCATGGCATGGAAGTTTCCGCCTATACTATAGCGCTGGGAGGGATCGTGATAGATCGAAAGAAGTATAGTGCGGGAACGATCTCCCGTCAAAATATAGCGTCAAATCACTTGCGGTGCCCGGATGCGGTCGCTGCGAGGGTTATGGAAGAGAAATTAGATGAGGCGAGGCTCTCCGGCGATTCCCTTGGTGGCATTGTTGAAATAGTTGTCAGCGGATGCCCCCCCGGCATAGGAGAACCGGTGTTTGACAAAATGGATGCGGATCTCGCGAAGGCCGTCATGAGCATCGGCACGATAAAAGGAGTTGAAATAGGAGCCGGCTTCAAGGTTGCGGAAATGACGGGGTCTCAGGCAAATGATCCCATTATGCCAGAAGGTTTCCTCTCCAATAATGCCGGCGGCATACTTGCCGGCATCTCTACAGGGCAGAACATCGTTTTGCGAGCGGCGGTAAAGCCCATCCCGTCCATAGCGAAGAAACAGCAGACAATAGATGTCCGTGGAAATCGTTTGGATTTGTATATCAAGGGAAGGCACGACGTATCCGCGATACCACGGATTATCCCTGTCTGTGAGGCAATGGTGACAATCATATTAGCAGACCATTTATTGAGGCAGAAAGCGATTTGAAGATGACTGAGATAGGAGTCATAGGCGGTACCAGCGGTATGGGTAAATGGTTCGCCCGCTTCCTCGAGAAGGAAGGATGCACCGTACATGTGTGCGGAAGGAATGTCAGCGAAGCTGATATTGCCGGTATAGCTGGAACATGTGAGGTGGTAGTCGTGAGTGTTCCTATGGGAGCGACATGCAAGGTAATTACCAAGGTCGGTCCCTATATGCGCGAGGCCTCTCTGCTTATGGACCTCACGTCTCTGAAAACGGATTCCATAAAGGCCATGATGGAAACATCTTCCTCCGAGGTAATAGGATGCCATCCGCTTTTCGGTCCTCGCATTGGCGCGATCGCCGGGCAACACGTTGTCCTCTGTCCCGCGAGGGCGGGGAAATGGCTTTCCTGGCTCACGGATATCTTTGAGAGGAATGGTGCATTCGTAATCGCTGCGACGCCGGAGAAACATGACCAAATGATGGCTCTCGTCCAGGGGCTCAATCATTTCAACACGATCATGATGGCTCTGGTCTTGCAGAAGGCAGGGGTAAGTATGTCTGAGCTGATGAAGTTTGCTACACCGGTCTTCCGGGCGAAGATGGAAATAACGGAACGGGTTTTTTGTCAAAATCCAAGGCTCTACGCTGACATTTTAACCCTGAATCCTGAGATCCTTCGGCATATCGATGAGTACGAAAAAAGTGTCACTCAGATGAAAACCCTAATCTGTCAGGGAAATGCCGCAGGTATCGTGGACGCGATTGAGAAGCACGCCTCTTTCTTTAAAGTCATCTGACCTCGCTTAATGCGATAGATCAGGAATCGCCCGCAGGTCTCTCTTGGACAAACCTATCACGGGACGCACTTGATACACTCGTTTCTGTGATGTAGCTGGAAGCCTTGTCTGAGTGCGAGATTCTGAAATGCAATTTATATAACTATTTCTTATCACCTAAATGTCTAATGAAACCATTGATGACGATGTTCTCGTCAATCTGAAGATACCGTGCATATGATTTTAGGAAACCCTTTAGATACACCGCAGGCGGGAGAAGTTCCAGGTTGTCACCTTCTATCGCTCGAAGCATGCCTATTTGCACTTTAGTATTATCCGCAATTTCCTCAAGAGGAATTTTCAATTCCGTTCTTATCTTGTGGAGATCCTCCCCCGTCAGTGTATCCTGGGCCAGGATTTCTTGTATCAATTGGTTATGCGAGACCCGTTCCGTCAGCTCTTCAAGCCTTCTGACAGGTTCAGATACGGCAAAATGCACTTTCTTGAAGTCATATATGGGAACGGGTTCTTTCATCTTATCGCTGTATTGCATTCCCTTATCCAATACTCCGAGTTCAATGAGCCTGCGATCATACTGTGCCCTGGACTCAAGGTCAATCAGGGACAGGTACGCCTTTTCCAAAAGGGAAATCACCACTTTTCTTTCCTCCTTTGAAAAAAAGGAATAACTCACGATGGATTCGTCCTGATAAAGCTCAAAGACTCTTTTATACGCGCGCCGTATTTCCAACGGAGATGCATCGGGAAGGATCTCCAGAAGTTCGTAGTAGTTCTGTTCACGGTACGGTTTCATTTTACCTTATTCGATCTTCTATTAATTATTAATCAACGGCATTTTGCAGGATTGGTTCTGCTTCATTTACTGACAGCAGATTCTTGTGGCAATTCCTGAGATCAAGAGTAGTCTGAGTATAGGGGTAGAGATCGAGAAAGGGGATCTTTTTGCAGACGGCGCTGTGAACGCGGTCATCAAAGCTGATGTTTCCGAGAAAGTGCATCTTCAGGGCGAGGTGTCTTTGGATAATTTTGCAGATCAATGCCCCTATATTCGGGTTATCCTGCTTTCTTACCTGATTGAGGACCAGCTTGAAATTAAAGGCCCTCAGCTCATTTTCCAGGAGTTCACCCTTTTCGGGGTCAAGTTCCTTCATGATATAGAGAAGATTGTCCGGGTTGCTGACGGTGACCCTGCTATTCCGCTTCTGGGCCTCCTCGATCAACAGCCGGAAATTATTGCTATTAAGGACCTGATGGATCTTACGGAAATAAACAGAACGAATTAGCCGGTAGATGTTTTCTATGGAAGTCGGTTCGGGCGTTGTCAGGAAAATGCTCGAATTCGATATCATAAAAAAATCGATGGTGTTGAAAGAAGTTCCAGCGCCGAGATCCAGCAGGATATACTCATAGGAAAGCTTGGGAATGTTTCGCAGGATCCTTAATTTCTGCTCATGTGCAAGATTGGCAATATCCAGATTATTCATGGCGCCGCTGATGAGATAGAGGTTTCGAACGGGCGTAGGTTCGACGGTCTCTTCAAGAGAGCCCACCTTCTTGTTTACGAAATCCGAGATGCTTTTTTCAGGAAGAGGAAGACCGAGAATGGTGTGGAGATTGGCTGCTCCGAGGTCAACGTCAACGAGGAGAGTCTTATGTCCTCCCTTGGCAAGCAAAATGCCGAGATTGCCGGTAACGAAACTCTTACCGGAACCTCCTTTTCCGCCACCGATGGACCATATGTTCGGCATAATTTTTCTCAGCAATTTTCGTCAGATGGCTGAAGTATAAGAAAAAGATCACATTATGTCAAGAGGAGTCAATCCTCAAAATAAATTTTTTCCAATCCCTGACCAGAGGATAAAACTATGCGATAATTACTCCTTTTTCTTCTTGCACTTCAATTTTCTGGTCCGTGGCATGACATCCTGTATGGTCATACGACATGATGCTGTGGCAGTTCCTGCGCCCTTTCGATCCACAAGAGATGAGTGCGACGTTGGCCCATTAACAACGACAACAAAAAAAATACTTGATTAATATAAATTCTTCAATTAGTTAGAAGCGTTATGCATAGAGACACGTAAGGGTCTTTGCCACATTTCATCGTCATACGAAAGGCGAGAAACGGAGAGTGGAGATCTCTAAAGTCATTGCCTGAAGATGATGACAATTGGGCACATGCGTGTAAATTTGGAGAAATGGAGATCAACTGGTGATCGAAATTGATTTTGAAAAAGGCAGCGGACTTGTTCCTGTGGTAGTTCAGGACGCGGACACAGGGGAGGTTCTCATGCTAGCCTACATGAATAGAGAAGCCTGGCTGAAGACGCGCCAGACGGGCAAGGCGACATATTGGAGCAGGTCGAGAAATGAGCTGTGGGTCAAAGGTGAGACATCCGGTAATACTCAGCTTGTGGAGGAGATTCTACTTGACTGTGATTCTGATACGATTCTTCTGAAGGTACGGCAAATAGGCGGCGCGGCATGCCATACGGGCTACAGATCGTGCTTCTACAGAAGGGTCGTTAATGAAAAGACGGAGGTTATAGGGGAACGAATATTCAAACCGGAGGATGTCTATAAATGAAGAAATTGAAACTGGGGATACCAAAAGGAAGCCTGGAGGCCAAGACTGTTGACCTGTTTAGAATGGCTGGCTGGCGTATTACATATGATGAGAGGAGTTATTTCCCGGAAATAGATGACGAAGAGATCTCGTGCACCCTCGTGAGGGCGCAGGAAATGTCGAGATATATTGAGGATGGGACTCTGGATCTGGGATTGACCGGTAGAGACTGGATCATCGAAAACGAATCGAATGTTGTCGAGGTACAGGACCTGATTTATTCGAAGGCGTCGGCAAGACAGGCACGGTGGGTTCTTGTAGTCAGAGAAGATTCCCCCGTGCAATCCATCGAGGACATGGAAGGGAAAAAAATCTCGACGGAACTGGTGAAATTCACAGAAAAGTATTTCAGGGAGAAAAAGATCAACGTTCATGTCGAGTTTTCCTGGGGCGCGACGGAGGCGAAATGCGTTGAGAGCCTCGTGGACGCTATCGTAGAGGTAACCGAAACGGGAACGACGATTAAGGCCAACAAATTGAGGATTGTGCATGAACTTATGAAGACCAATACAAAACTGATTGCCAGTCCCGCCGCTTGGGAAGACCCCTGGAAACGCAAGAAGATAGAACAGATCAGGACGCTGCTCAATGGTTCATTGCTGGCCATGGGGAAGGTAGGTTTGAAGTTAAATGTGTCCAAGGATAATCTTGGGAGAGTAGTCCTTCTGTTGCCTGCTCTGAAAGCGCCGACCATTTCCGGGTTATACTCGAATGACTGGTACGCTGTTGAAACGATTGTGGATGCAAATGTTGTTAGGGATTTGATACCTCTCCTTAAGGAAGCCGGGGCGGAAGGCATAATTGAATATACATTGAATAAGGTTGTCTGAAAGGTGCAGGGTTATGGCACGGAAGTCTAAAATTCAGAGAAAAACGACGGAAACGGAAATATCCATGGAGCTTGATCTGGATGGTACGGGTCAAGGTAAGATATCGACGACTGTGGCGTTTATGGATCACATGCTCAGCCTATTTGCCAGGCACGGCCTTGTGGATCTCACCATAAAGAGCAAGGGTGATACTCAAGTTGATGATCATCATTTAGTTGAGGACATCGGGATATGCCTCGGCGATGCCGTGAAGAAAGCTCTTGGTGATAAAAAGGGGATACAGCGTTACGGATCAGCCATGATTCCCATGGATGAGAGTTTATGCAGTCTAGCTATGGATATTTCCGGAAGGCCCTATCTGATCTATAATGTGGAATTCAAGAGCAAAAAAAGCGACAAGTTTGACTACTCTCTGTTAAGGGAATTCTTTAAGTCTTTTTCAGATCGTAGCGGAATAACCTTGCATATCAACCTTCTTTATGGTACGAACAGCCACCATATAGCCGAGGCGATTTTCAAAGCCTTGGCCCTTGCCTTGAGGAAAGCAGTGACCATTCACGGCCGCATAGAAGGCATCTTATCCACTAAGGGAAGTCTGTGATCGGCATTCTCCGAAGAGGAGGTGGTAGCATCCATAGAGATTCGTTCAGTATTTTAGATCGGTTTGTCCAGTTACTCCTTTTCCTTTTCATTTTTTGCGTAGTTTGCGGCTGCCAGCGTGCGAGCGGTGTATCTACTACTCTTAAAGATGACGGGAAGGTTGTCTTTAAGCGTATCGCCGTCGTCCCGTTCCAGTCAATCCGCCAGGAAGATGCGGATATTAAGACGGTGCGATGTCCTGTGTGTGGACTGGTGTTCAGGACGGAGAGCTATGCCGCGGGTTCGGAGAAGGTTATCGAAGGTATATTTCTTGATCGTCTTAAGGACGAAAAGGCGTTTGCTCTTATACCGCCCGAGAGAGTGGGAGGCATTTACGAGGGGGTCACGGGAGCCCTTTTCAAAGCGGATCTCCTGGATGTCTTAAAAAGAGTTGGCACTGAATCGGAAGCGGATGGAATTATATTAGGTTATGTGTACCGCTTCCGGGAAAGGAAAGGATTCTCGCTATCCGTCGAAAAGCCGGCATCGGTGGCCTTTGAAATCCACCTGATCAGGGTGAGCGATGGCGCCATCATCTGGAAGGGCATTTTCGATAAGACACAAACCTCACTCATGGAGAATCTTCTTCAAATAGCTTCTTTCTTAAAAGAGGGTGGGAAATGGGTCACGGCCAAAGAGTTAGCCGCCGAGGGCATGGATGAGGTTTTGAAGGATTTTCCCGGAATCCGGCAGGAATGACAGAAACTCATAGACTATTACGCGTGGAACCCGGTTGCAGCAGCTTTCATAGCGGTAAATTTGATAGATTCTGGTTGGGAGTTGACAAGTGATCATAATACCGGCGATCGATTTAAAAGATGGCCGGTGTGTGCGGCTTGCGCAGGGAGATTTCAAGCGTGTGACTGTATATTCCGATGACCCTGTCGGTATAGCCAAGAAGTGGCAGGAAAACGCGGCGGAGCGTATCCACGTGGTTGATCTTGACGGTTCGCGGAGCGGTTCACCACGGAATACCGATGTGATCAGGGGCATTGTCGCAGAAGTCGGAATACCAATCGAGGTCGGTGGCGGGATAAGAGATATGAAAACCGTCGATGCCTATATTGGAATGGGAGTAAACTGGGTGATCCTGGGCACCATGGCCCTGAGAGACAAGGGTTTTGTCAGGGAGGCATGTGATGCTTATAAAGGGAAAGTCATCCTGGGCATTGATGCGAATGACGGGAAGATAGCAATACAGGGGTGGACAGAACAGACTTCGAAATCTGCAATTGATATAGCCAAAGGGTATGAAGGCTACGGGCTTGCGGCAATTGTCTACACTGACATCAATAGGGATGGCATGGAAACGGGCGTGAATATGGAGGCTACCGGAGAGCTAGCCCGGTCGGTTGATATACCCATAATAGCTTCAGGCGGCATTTCAAGCATTGAAGATATACGCAGGCTCCGTGAAATAGAAGACTTCGGGGTCATCGGTGTCATCATAGGTAAGGCCCTATACTCAGGTGCCGTTTCGCTTAAGGAAGCCATAAGCCTGTCAAAGTCTTGAATTCGGTAGCGAGCAACAATTTTTGACTTCTTGCTGAAATTTCGTTCTTAAAGTCCCGCCGTTCAGGTGTGGAGGTTCACTTTAGAAAGAAAGGATGAAGTCATGGAAGATTGCATTTTTTGCAAAATAGCAAATGGCGCGATACCGAGCAAAAAAGTTTACGAAGATGCCGAGGTAGTTGCCTTTGATGACATCTATCCTATGGCTCCTGTTCACGTTATTATCATCCCCAAGAAGCATATCCCGACCATGCTGGACGTAACGAAAGCAGACATGAGCACCATTGGTTCCATGTTTGCCGCCGTTCAGGAGGTGGTACAGATCAAAGGCATAAATGAAAGAGGATTTCGAGTCGTCATAAACTGCAATAAAGAAGGGGGACAGGTCATCTTTCACCTGCACATGCATGTCTTGGGAGGACAGAAACTGAAGGACGGGCTCGCCTGATTGAAGATGTCTTGACAAACCGCCGATGTGATATAAATTATTGGTGTTTAAAGGTATATGGGTGGCATAATGAATATTGATGAGAAGGTTAATGGTGAAATGGTCTTGGCCGCCAAGACAAAGGATCAAGTGAAGCTGTCTGCGATACGGATGGTGAAGGCGGCCATGCACAACAGAGAAATAGACCTGAAGAGGAAATTGAATGAAGTGGAATTCCTGCAGCTATTGTCGTCGATGGTGAAACAGAGAAAAGACTCGATCGACCAGTTCAGAAAAGGCGGAAGGGAGGATCTGGTTGATAAGGAAGAGGCGGAACTGAAGATTATACAGGCATTCATGCCAGAGCAGATATCGGAAGAAGACGTAGCCCGCGAAATTGACGCGGCAATCAGCGAAGTGGGTGCGGTCAGTATCAAAGACATGGGGAAGGTAATGAAGGTGCTCATGCCGAGATTAACTGGCAAGACAGACGGGAAAACAGTAGGCGAGAAAGTCAAAGAAAAATTATCGTCTTAATCGCACGTCTGCAATGAACTTAGGAAGATCTTTACACAGATGGTTCATCTTGGCGCAAGAATACCCCCTCTTTTTGTAAAGAGTGTAGGGGCTGAATTTATATTAGTCATTGAGAAAATTAAAGATAAATGAGCTTCCCGGCAAGGAAGAAATTATTCTGCATTGCGTCCTTTCTCCCGCCGTGCGGGCAGGCCTATTGGAAGCGCTTCCGGCCTATGATTCATCACCCAGAACTCCTTGTTAGACGATTCAGTAACCTTAAGCCTAATTTATATTCGTCGCTGTGGGTATTTTGGTCCTGAAAGAGCGGAGGGACGAGTCATTGAAAGGACATATTACTCCGGATAAGATAGATGAGGTAAAGAGAAAGGCGGATATCGTTGATCTCGTCTCGGAATATGTCACCCTCAAAAAAGGAGGAAAGAACTTTCTCGGACTCTGCCCCTTTCACAAAGAAAAGACACCTTCTTTTACGGTGAATCGAGACAAACAGATATTCTACTGTTTTGGATGCGGTGAGGGAGGGAATATTCTGACATTTTTGATGAAAATGAGTGACATGTCTTTTCCCGAAGCTGTAAGGCATCTGGCAGGAAAGACGGGGGTTGTCATCCCTGAGAAGATTATGACCCGCCAAGAAAAGGAATCGTCCGGCGTTAGGAGCGAAGTTAGCCGTGTCAACAAGATGGCAGCGGCGTATTTCTCGAAGAACCTATTTTCACAAGCGGGGAAAGAGGCGCGAGACTATCTCAAAAAAAGGGGCATGCAGGATGACGTAATCAGGGAATTCGGCCTTGGATATGCCATCGATGGATGGAGACATCTGAGGGATTATTTCGAAAAGACGGGCATCTCCCTAAAACTTGTTGAGCAGTCAGGACTGGTCATTACCAAAGCAAACGGAGGTGGGTCTTTTTATGACCGCTTCAGGGGGAGATTAATTTTCCCGATAGAGGACGTTGGCGGTAGCGTCATCGCCTTCGGCGGTAGGATTATCGGGGAAGGCGAACCGAAGTATCTTAATACCTCCGAATCGCCCGTCTATATCAAGGGAAGGAATCTCTACGGCCTTAACCGCACGAAAGAAGAGATCCGCAAAAAAGGCTATGCCATTCTCGTTGAAGGATATTTTGACTTAATCACCTTATGGGCTTCCGGCATCAGGAATGTTATTGCCACGCTCGGGACCGCTCTGACGCGAGATCATGTCGATCTAATGCGGCGGTATACTTCGCACGTTGTGGCGGTGTTTGATCCTGATGAAGCCGGAAAGAAGGCACTGACGAGGAGCATAGAATTGTTTCTTTCCGGGAATATGCATGCAAAAGGCGCTGTACTTCCGGACGGCTATGATCCTGATCAATATTTGAGGACACGCGGGAAAGAATCCTTCATGGAAATCATCGATGAAGCCCAGTCCTTAGTCGATTACTATATTGAGAATGTTATCGGGAAAGTAGCCACTTTTGAGGAAAAAAAAGGCGCCCTGAAGGAAGCCGTGTCATTTATTGTCCACATCGATAATGCAAGAGAGAGGGACCTGTTCATAAAGAGGGTGTCGGAGAAGCTGGGTTTGGATCAAGAGCTTCTGACAAAAGAGGTCAATCTTGCCTTGCAGGCGCCCGGCGTAAAGCTGGCAGATCCCTCAAAAGAAGCCGATATAGATATCGACGCGGTGGAGTTGAGTATTATCCATATCATGCTGGAATATCCTTCTATGGTTCCTGAAATTGTCAAGAATAATATCTTTGATTGCTTTATGAGCGTGAATATGAAATCGCTGGCGATAAAACTGGCAGATTCGTATGCGAAGGAAGGGGCAAAGGGTTTTGATGCATCGCGGTTCATACAGGCAATTGATAATGCGTTAATAAGGAAGAAGCTTCTCAGAATGATGATTGATGAGAATCCTTATGATGAAAAAGTAATTGATCGTGTGACTGCGGATGCGATGAAACAGGTTAAACGGAAGTGGTATAAGGAAAAATGCAGGATCTTGAAAACAAGAATTAAGAAGGCCGAGGAGAACGAGAATCACGAGGGGTGGGTAAAGCTCTTGGAAGAACTGCAGAGATTGCAGAGAGAAGGAAAGAAATCGTTGTGAAAACAACGTGGTGAAATTTGTTTTTAAATAAAGCACCGGGAGAAAGACAATATGGGAAAAGAAATGGAATCGGAAGAATTTAAAAAGTTAATATCATTGGGCGAATCAAAAGGTTTTCTGACCTATGACGATGTTAACGATTTGCTGCCATCCGACGTCATATCTTCGGACCAGATAGACGATATCATCATGCTCTTTGGTGAGAAAAATATAGACATCATTGATACTGACAAAGGCGAAAAGCTGGTTGTGAAAAAGGTTGCCGACGAAAGAGCGGAAGTCAAAGAGGAAGACATTCTGGACCTCATGGCTACCGTGGGAAAGACTGGCGATCCCGTAAAGATGTACCTTCGCGAAATGGGACTTGTATCCTTACTCTCCAGGGAGGGAGAAGTTGAGATAGCGAAAAAGATCGAAGAGGGAGAGAAGGAGGTCATGGACTCCATCTTCGGTGTAACGGCCCTGGTGAAGGATGTCGTAGGTATCGGCAAGAAAATCAAAAGCGGTGAAATCCGCATAAAGAGCATCGTAGCCAATCTTGAGGATGAAGACGGTTTTGTTGAAGAAGATATGCATAAGGAAAGGGTAGTGAAGCTGATTGACAGGATAACCGCCTTGGACAGGAAGAACGATGCCCTGAAACGGAAGCTTAAACTCAAGGGCCTGCGCAAGAAAGAAAAAATCGCTGCCGAGGATGAACTCGAAAAAAATATCAAGAGCATTATTCGCCTGTGCAGAAAAGTTAAGTTTAGCAAGAGACAGATAGAAAGAATGGCCGCAAAGCTGAAAGGCTATGTGACCGCAGGAGAAAAGGCAGACAGGGACCTCCGCAGGTGTAAAGAAACAACAGGATTGTCCCTCAATGAGATGGAGAAGGCATGGAAGAGGGTAAAGAAGCTGCCCGCAGGTCGCGTAATCGATAAGGAAACAAGAGTATCGATTCAGAAGTTGAAAGAGTGCGAAGCCCTTGTAGGGGCGGCCAAGAAGACAACAGCGGCAATCGCCCAGGAAATAGGCATCTCTTTGTCTGCTTTAAAGAAGATTGTCACTGTCATCGAGAGAGGGGAGAGAAAAGCTGAGAGAGCCAAGAGAAAACTGGTGGAAGCAAACCTGCGCCTGGTTGTAAGCATAGCCAAGAAGTATACAAGTCGAGGATTACAATTTCTGGATCTTATCCAGGAGGGGAATATTGGCCTGATGAAAGCCGTCGACAAATTTGAATATCAACGAGGATATAAATTTTCCACTTATGCTACATGGTGGATCAGGCAGGCGATAACGAGAGCGATTGCCGATCAGGCAAGGACCATAAGAATCCCCGTACATATGATTGAGACGATAAACAAGCTGATTCGCACATCACGTTACCTGGTGCAGGAATTGGGCAGAGAGCCGAACCCCGAGGAAATTGCAAATAAGATGGAGTATCCTTTAGAAAAGGTAAGAAAGGTTTTGAAGATCGCCAAGGAGCCTATATCTCTGGAGACGCCCATAGGTGAGGAAGAGGATAGCCACCTCGGTGATTTTATAGTTGATAAGAAGATTATGTCGCCCTCAGAGGCCACAATAAGCATGAATCTTGCGGAACAGACAAGAAAGATATTGTCAACATTGACGCCAAGGGAAGAGAAAGTATTGAGGATGCGTTTTGGAATCAGTGAAAGGAGTGATTACTCGTCGGAGAGGGAAAAGAGTCACCTCGAGATTAACAGGGAGCGGAACAAACAGTCGGAGACAAATACGGTCAGAAAACTGAGAAACCCCTCGAGGAGGAAAGTATTCAGACCCGCGGCGAAATAATTATTGACAAGCATTAAGCAAGAAGTATAAATAATTAAATTACCATCGAGACGAAATATTTCATAAGAAGCAATGACGGGCCCATAGCTCAATTGGAAGAGCCACCGGCTCATAACCGGTAGGTCCCTGGTTCGAACCCAGGTGGGCCCACCACAATAATTCAAAGGCCAGGGGGTTGCAACTTTGGATCGCGTATAAGGCATATCATTATATGCGTTGCCGCATCTGTTGCGAGAGTAACCTTTATATGTGTTTCGGAAAGATACCAGCAGGCATTTCAATAGGGCATCAGGGGGAAGTATCCTGAATAATCAAGTGCACCACATGTTGGTGCATTTTTTTTTGCACCGAAGATTAAATTTTAGCTTTGCGAATATGTCAATGGACAGAGCGCCACATTTGACGAATGGAGACAAAGGGGGATTCTTTTGAAAGAACAGTTATCATATTTAGTTGAGCTCCAGAAACTCGATTTGATTATAGGCAGGATAATCGGGAAGAAAAGCGAACTGCCTGAAAAGATCATACAGATGGATGAAGAATTTGCGGTCTTTGCGAAAGACGTAGAGGAAAGCAAGAAGAAGTTTGAGGAGTTGAATAAGCTGCAGAGTGAGAAGGAAGACAAGTTAAAAAAAGGCACCGATACCATAAAAAAGACGAAAGATCGCTTGTTGGAGGTGAAAACAAACAAGGAATATCAGGCAATTTTAAAGGAAATTGAGAACATAGAGAAGAAGAACAGCGAGATCGAAGATGAAATTATCTCCGGGTTGGACCAGATTGATCATATGAGGACAGAGGTAAGGAAGAAGGAGAAAGATTTTGAAACTCGGAGGTCGCAGTATGAGAAGGAAAAGAAAAAGGCAGAGATTGAACTCAGTCAGCTCGATCACGATCTCCACGACACGGAGAAAAGAACCGATGCTCTCAGGAAACAAATTCGTGACGAACTTCTCAAAAGGTATGAAACGATCAAAGGCAGAAGAAACGGCGTGGCCGTAGCATTGGTTTGGAAGGAAGTCTGCGGAGGCTGCCATATGAATATCCCTCCTCAGATGTATATTGAACTGCAAAGGTCAGCGGATTTACTATCCTGTCCGAACTGCAACCGCATCATCTACTGGTATAATCAGAGTGAAAAAGATGGCTAGTCCGGCTGTAAATCTTTACACAGATGGGGCCTGCAGGGGGAATCCGGGGCAGGGTGGTGCAGGAGCTGTCCTGGTGGGCGAGACGGGAGAAATCGTAGCGACTGTGAAACATTCACTGGGACATTGCACAAATAATATTGCCGAGTACAGGGCTCTCATCTTTGGTTTAGAGATAGCCTTAAAGAAGCGGTACGGGCGCCTGAACATATTTCTTGATTCAGAGCTGCTGGTCAATCAGATAAAAGGTTCGTACAAAGTAAAAAATGAAAATCTGAAAATCCTGATGCGCGAGGTGAGAAAATTGCTGTCGTATTTTGACAGCTATAAAGTAGAGCATATCGATAGAAGCCTGAACCACATGGCTGACAAACTGGCCAATGAAGCGATAGATGAGGCACTCTGATCTTTCCATCCCATAGGCAATCTCAAGTTATAAATTGAACCTCTCCGCAGCAAGCCACGGGGAACGCCTTCGTTGCCGCATTCTCTGGTTATAAGCCGTCACGTGCATCCCATGGACGGCCTGAATCCAGCAATCACGCGTAAGCTTCCGGTCAATCATGATGATATTATAACTTCTCTTTTACGCTGAAATTGACTATAATAATAACTAAAAGGTGTTGGAGCAGATCAGATGATCGCTGGCCCGATCTTTCGCGCTGGAGGAAAGTCCGAGCTCCGCAGGGCAGGATGGTCGCTAACGGCGACTGGGGGCGACCCTAAGGAAAGTGCCACAGAAAATATACCGCCTGTCATTGGCAGGTAAGGGTGAAAAGGCGAGGTAAGAGCTCACCAGTTCCCCGGGTGACCGGGAAAGCTTGGTAAACCCCATCCGGAGCAAGACCAAATAGGAGAACATTAAAAGCGGCCCGCTTGACGTTCTCGGGTAGTGTCGCTTGAGGCAGCAGGCAACTGTTGTCCCAGATGAATGATCATCACCGCTTTTCCGGCGACGGAAAAGCGGAACAGAACTCGGCTTATGATCTGGTCTGACACCGATTAAATACCATTCGTCTAATCACATGATATATTATATCCTGCTTATCATTTTCGTCCTGGGCGGAGTTGGTCCAAGTTTCGCCTATAATCCCAGTCGGGCCATGGAAGATGCAGATGCTCTTCTGAAAAGTGGGCAGTACCTTGAGGCGGTGGGGGCCTATCAGGATATTGCAGACCTTTCACCCGTTGCTGAGATGAAAGCAAGGGCAACACTGAGGATAGGAGATATTTATAGCTACTTTCTGAACAATAAAGACAGGGCGCTGGAAAAATATGGTATCGTCATAAAGAAATACGAAGGCAGCACACATGCTGCAAGCGCTCATTTCAAGGCCGGGATGATTCTGTACGAGAAAAGCAGGTACAAAGAGGCGCTGAATGAATTCAAAATATACGTGAAGAGGTACCCCCGTGGCGATAAAAGGGAAGTGGCGGAGTTCATGATCGAAGCGTGTTCGCGGCCCACTCCTCCCGTGAAGGAGAAAGAGCCATCCTTTGAAAAAGCGAAAGCGGAGAACGTGAGAGTGCTTTTGGCGGCGGGTCTTCAGGATATCCGCTTAGACTCGGCCGCGGTGTTTGAAGTTCGGGATGGTTATGGAAAAAAAATTTCCGGCAAAGTTAGAAGCGCTGCCTTGACTGCCTCAGGAGGCGATATAAGGCTGGATGGTAAAAGCCTTTCTCACGACAGACTGGCGATTGTGCCGTTGGAGGGCCAATGTTTGAATTTTAACGGCATGCCATACAGGGGTGAGCTCAGGATAGCAAAGAGCGCCAGTGGCGATATGGACGTGATTAATGTTCTGGACGTGGAGGCCTATCTCTACGGAGTCGTGCCGAAGGAGATGTCACCACAATGGCACCCGGAAGCCCTGATGGCCCAGGCGATCGCCGCGAGAACGTATGTACTTTACCAGAGGGAAAAAAGCAAGGATAGGAATTATGATGTAATTGCTACAACGGCCTATCAGGTTTATGGCGGAGCGGGGGTGGAGTCTGTCGTGTCCAACCGGGCAGTAGATGAGACAAAAGGCAAAGTCCTCCTGTATGACGGTAAACTGGCCCTCACTTATTTTCATGCAAACAGCGGAGGCATGACAGAAGAAGCAAGGCGCGTGTGGAGTGTGGATATCCCTTATTTGAAGACCGTTCGTGATGACTACAGCGTGAAAGCCCCGGGCTGTTTGTGGAAGCTTTCCCTCAATGTCGGTAGGATTAGGGCAGCCCTCAATAGCAATGGTCTTGATGTGGGGCAGATTGAGAAGATGACGCCTGTTGATGTAAGCCCCTCCGGCCGGGTAACGAAGATCAAGATATTACATGGCGGCAAGGAAAGCGTGCTGACCGGCAATGACTTCAGATTGAAGACCGATCCTACCCAGGTCAAGAGCACCCTTTTTACGATGATCAAAGACGGAGATGAAATCCATCTGGAAGGAAGGGGAAGCGGCCATGGTGTCGGCATGAGTCAGTGGGGAGCTCAGATTATGGCTTGTGAAGGTCTTTCATACGCTGATATCCTGAAGCACTATTATCATGGGGTGGAGCTCAGGTAGCCCGCCATTGTCTTCTCACATTGGTGCATTGGTGGCTTAGTGCATATCTGTTCTTCTGACTATTGTCTTTATTTCAGACCTTATAATACTCCCTGTACCATTCTATAAACCTTCTAGTGCCATCTTCTATGGATGTCGCCGGCTTGAAGGACACGTCTTTCATGAGGTCGTCAATGTCAGCAAATGTTCGCGGCACATCCCCCGGCTGCATGGGAAGGAGATTCATTCTCGCCTTCCTGCCCAATAATTTTTCCAGGATTTTTATGAAGTCAAGGAGCTCCACCGGCCTGTTGTTACCTATATTATAGATCTTGTACGGGGCAAAACTGGTGGCAGGGTCCGGGCTGTCGCCCCGCCATTTCGCGTCCGGTTCAGGAATCCTGCCGGTCACCCTGAAGACGCCTTCCGTGATGTCATCGATGTAGGTAAAGTCTCTCTGCATCTTGCCGGCGTTGTAAACATCGATCGGCTTATCTTCCAGAATGGCTCTTGTGAACAGAAACAGGGCCATATCCGGTCTTCCCCAGGGGCCGTAAACGGTAAAGAACCGAAGCCCCGTGCAGGGAAGTTTGTAGAGACTCGCATATGCATGCGCCATCAGTTCATTGGCCTTCTTTGTCGCTGCATAGAGGCTGACGGGATGATCCACATTGTGATGTACGGAAAACGGCATCTCCGTATTGGCCCCATAAACGGAGCTTGACGAGGCAAAGACGAGATGTTCGCATGCCTGATGCCTGCACCCTTCGAGTATATTCAGAAAACCGGCAAGATTGCTCTCCACATACGCGTGTGGATTTACCAGGGAGTATCTGACACCCGCCTGCGCAGCCATGTGCACGACAAGCGAGGGCGCTTCTTTCCTGAAGAGGGCCGACACATTCTCTTTATCGGCAATATCCATCCTGATAAAGCGAAAATTATCGTTGTCCTCAAGGAGCTTGAGGCGCGCCTTTTTCAGATTAACATCATAGTAGTCGTTCAAATTGTCCACACCGATGACGGAATGGCCCTCCTTAAGGAAACATCTCGATAGATGGAATCCGATAAAACCTGCGGCTCCTGTCACAAGGATTTTCTTCATTCTCATATCCTTTGGATTTTCAAATACTCTTCACCTATTTGATGATGCCTTCCTGTCAGGATCTCTTAGCGAGCGTCCTGAGCGCCTTTTCACAGGCGCGGATCGTCTTCTCTATGTCTTCATCCCCGTGAGCGAAAGAGAGGAAAGCAGTCTCAAACTGCGAAGGCGCAAAGTAGATTTTATTTGCTAACATCTTCTTGAAGTAACCGGCATAGAGCGATGTGTCGCTCTTTGCTGCCGAGGTAAAATCAAAGACATCATCTTTGGCAAAGAATAATGTAAACATTGAACCGCACCGGTTGATCCGGACGGGGATTTTCTTATGATCGAATAGACTCTGCAATTCGGCGCACAGAAGGGCGGTCAGGCTGTCCAATCTCAAGTATGCCTTAGCATTCTTTCTTAGAATATTAAGTGTAGCCAGTCCCGCTGACATTGCGACGGGATTGCCCGAAAGGGTGCCTGCCTGATAAACCGGACCCGATGGGGCCAGTTTTTCCATGATAGCTTTCTTGCCTCCGAATGCTCCGACAGGAAGGCCACCTCCGATGATCTTTCCCAGGCACGTTAGGTCCGGCTCTATCCCGGCGATGTTCTGACAGCCGCCGTAGGTCAACCTGAAACCTGTGATGACCTCATCGAAGATAAGGAGTATTCCATGCCTGCGCGTAATGTCTCTTAAGGCTTCCAAAAATCCTTTGCGAGGCTTAACCACACCCATATTTCCCGCCACTGGCTCAACGATGATGCAGGCCAGTTCTTCTCTATATAGATTAACTGCCGAGATGGCGGCCTCAATATCATTGTAGGGGAGGGTGATGGTGAGCTCGGCAAGCCTTCGAGGAACACCGGGACTCCCCGGGATGCCCAGGGTTGCAACACCCGAGCCGGCCTTTACGAGAAGTGAATCGGCGTGGCCGTGATAACATCCGTCAAATTTGATTATCTTCTCCCGTCCTGTATACCCGCGGGCTAGCCTGATGGCCGACATGGCGGCTTCCGTGCCGGAACTTACCATCCTCACCATGTCAATAGACGGGAAGGCATCCACAATCAGTCTTGCCATCTCTGTTTCTAATTCGGTGGGGGCTCCATAACTGGTTCCTCTTGCTGCCGCCTTCTGAATGGCGCGAACTACGACGGGATGGCTGTGTCCGAGGATCATTGGGCCCCAGGAGGATACGTAGTCTATGTATTCCCTTCCCTCGACATCATAGATTTTGGAGCCGGATGCCCTCTCGATAAAAATTGGGGTTGAATCAACGGCTCTAAATGCCCGGACGGGGCTATTCACACCTCCGGGTATGTATTTGCTCGCTTTTTTAAACAAGGATTTGGATGATTTATCGGGCATCTGTGAAATACTCCATGCTGCTTTTCTTATACTCCTCTATGCTGGTGAGGACTTTAAAGTCTTTGATCCCCGTCTCTTGCGACAGTTTCTGAATTACACTTTCCTGATTCCCCTCCCCAAAATGAACCATCGTGAAGACGTTGTACTTCCCCGCGAAAGGCGGGGTTCTTTCGTAACAGTGTGTTACCTCTCTGAATGAAGCCAGGGCATTGCCGGCAAATTCAATTCTTTCCTGTGACACGGCCCAGATGACCATCGCATTATGCGGGAAGCCCGCCTTCTGATGTCTCAGAATGGCTCCGAATTTTCTGATCGTGCCTTTTGTCATGAGGCCGCGGATGGTTGAAAGAACTTGTTCTTCGGAAGCGCCCACCTTTTCTGCAATTTCTTTGAAGGGCCTCTTTTCGAGCGTGATGTCCTGCTGGACGAGCCTTGATATTTTCTTTTCTATCTCCGTTAACATGGTTATTGTCCTATCAGGTCTCTACGCTTCATTCCAGAGGCAAGGAAGCCTTTGACCGGAGAGACTTCTTTTCCGCCTGCATATGTTTGAGCTTCAGCGTCTTTTCCTTGGCCCGCCTTGAGCGGCGTCGCTTCTGTCGTCTTATCTTTTCAGTTTGCTGCCTCTCTGCCTCTACCGCTCCCAGCTTGATCCTTTCTATCCTGTCCAGAAGCAGTCGCCTGGCCGTAAAGCGGTTTAGTGCCTGAGATCGCGACTGCTGGCATTTAACCGATAGGCCCGATGGTATATGCATGAGTTGGACGCAGGAAGACGTTTTGTTGACCTTCTGGCCGCCCGGGCCTGATGACCGGACAAATGTTTCCCTCAAGTCCTCTTCGGTAACTCCCAGGCGCTCCATGCGCTCGCTCAATCCCTTTTCTTTTTCCGGGGAGACATTAAAAAGACTCATGGGTTATATCATATGCACAATTCGACCACGTCACCGTCCTGAAGGACGTAGTCACGCTGCACCATCTGGCCGTCGCGAACCGCTTTGCCCCAGGCCCTGGCGTATTTCAATTTACTCACAAAGTCGTTGTGAACTTTGCCTGCCAGATCCGCCAGCGTGCTTCCCAAGGGGACGATGAACGGGGATTTCTTGTCTGGCTCCTTGCCGGGAGGCTTGGTGTATACACGGATAATTCCGGAGAGTTCATAAAGCTTATCGAGGAACACCAATACGTTCCGGCACGTGCGGGTAGAAATGCCGATGCAGGGCAATTTGATGCCTGATAGTTCCAGGAAGATGTCCAGGGTTTCTTTGTCCTTTGGGTTGTCCATCTTGTTCACGGCGACGAGCATCTTCTTTATCCTGGGCGGCTTTCTTAAGTCCTCCGGGATTGTGCACGCCTCGGAGTAAATGCGAAATGAGTGGAGGATATGGAGTGTCTCCTCCAATTGTTCCATCGGGTCCGCGGTGAGGTCAAGCAGGATGACCACTATGTCCGCGCGGCGTACCAGATCGACCAACCCCGGCTCCGTATAGTCTTTTGTGAGGGGAGGGGTATCTATGAGCTGGAACTGGATGTTGTCATACTGCGCCATCCCCGGCATCGGTTTTTGCGTTGTGTGGGGAAAGTCTGCGACCTCCGGGGAGGCATTCGTTATTAGTTTGACGAGGGAGGACTTGCCCGTGTTCGGAGGTCCGATGATTACGGTCTGGGCCGGCCCTTCCTTCTCAATGTCGTAAGCCGTCTTCTGTCTCGCAACGCCTTTCTTCTTCTGGGCTTGGTCTTTGAACTTTGAGATGCGTTCGCGCAGCATCGCCTTTAGCTTGTCCGTGCCCTTGTGTTTCGGCATAATGGCAAGCATCTCTTCCAATGCCTCGATCTTGTCTTCCGGCGTCTGGGCTTGCCGGAATCTCTGTTCCGCCTCGAAGTACTGCGGCGGCAGATTGGCTGGCATGAACGCTTGTCTCCTTCACATCCGCTGCGACTGTGAACAAGTATTTTCGTACTCAACTGCTAAAGTCAAGTTGAATTTATGAAAAATCATGATATTCTAAAGGTGTTGTAACTGATAACGGATTATATCTCAAGAGCTGTTAACGTGGAGAGGCATTCTCATGTTGCCTCCTCTGACGCGGGACTGATGAATGTTTAGTGCACATCTGATCAATGACCCCTTCGGCGACCCGGGGGTATATGTCGAATTCAAGCATAAGCGGAGAGCGCTCCTCTTCGACCTGGGGGACCTTCACAATCTCAGCCCGAGAAAGCTCCTCAAGATCAACCATATCTTCATTTCTCACACCCATATGGATCACTTTATAGGATTTGATTATCTGCTCCGGGTGTGTTTGGGCCGTGACTGTCATATCTCCATCTTCGGCCCCCCCGGCTTCCACCGTCAGATAGAAAACAAGATCAACGCCTACACCTGGAACCTTGTGGAAAACTACACCAACGATTTTGCTCTCCACGTCACGGAAGTTCATCCGGAGCGCAAGTTGAAGAGAACCTACCACTGCCGGACGGCGTTCACGCCGGAGATCAATGATGCAAACGAGACGATGACAGGGAGCCTCGTAGAAGACAACTCCTTTGCCATCAGGGCTGAATTCCTCGATCATAAGATACCCTGCCTCGCATACACGTTTGAAGAGAAGAGCCGCGTCAACATCAAGAAGAATGTGCTCCTCGAGATGGGCCTTCCCGTGGGTGCGTGGCTGATGGACCTGAAGGATAGGATTCTCCGCGGCGAACCGGACGATACACCCGTGCGCGTGTGGTGGAATGCGGGCAAGCAGGAAGGGGGAGAGAGGTTCATTCCTCTCGGTGAATTGAAAGAGACGATCGTGAAGATAACGCCGGGGCAGAAGGTGACATACATAACGGATGCCGTATACAATGAGGACAACGCCAGGAAGATCGTGGACCTCGCTTCCGGTTCCGACCTGATGTTCATCGAAGCGACATTCCGTGAAGAAGACGCGGACAAGGCTGCGGAGAAGCACCATCTGACGGCCTTTCAGGCGGGGACACTTGCGCGCAAGGCGGGAGCGAAGAGGATATCACTCTTCCATTTTTCACCGAAATACAAAGGGCAAGGGGAGCTTCTGGCAGAGGAGGCGATGGCTGCTTTTAACGGTGGGGAGTCGTAAGGATATCTCCGACGGCACTTGAAGAATTAGGAATCGGATTTCTTGTTTAGTCCTTCCTATTATGCAGCATTCAGCAATTTTTATTGAGATCCAACCTTTCAATCCGAAATGATTACCAAGTACTTCTATGGAGATCATCAACACTCCTGGGACGATTACATCGAGGCATGACGCTTCGAAAAATTGAGGTGTACCGGTGGAGTCTGCCCGAAAAGCGCCTCAAACTTGTCCCCGCGGAGGCGGGAAATGCCTTTCCGACAGACAAGGCGCCCAAACATGAAGCTGTAGACTCAAAAAGGACCGCGGCCGCTTGAGCATTCCTCGCTCAAAAGGCATCGCCGTCCCTGATATTCGATGAAAAATACCCTTGACGCGACACAACTGCGATTTTATACTCCGTATTGTCAAAAGCAAGTTCTGATCAATTCAATTCAATTTCGAACGGAAGGAGGAGTCATGATATTCTCTCTGAAAGGCATTCACGGCGAAGGGCTGCGTCTGGGGACGGCATTGGTTGCCGCCGCTCTCTTTGTGGCGAGCCTGCTGGTTGTTCCCATCGAAGCAGCACGGGCACAGAGTCTCGACCTGCCCATCATTGTCTCCACGGCTCAGGCTCAGGCGCTGATCGCGCGTGGTGCCAAGGTTCTCGATCTGCGCTCAAGCAAGGACTACGCCGCAGGTCATATCCCGGGCGCCATCAGCTTCCCGTGGCGGGCAACGAACGTGGCTGAGGTGAACGGCATCCGCAACGAATTCGCGAGCGACCAGGTGATCGAAAGCGCGATCGCCGGCGCTGGCCTCACCTACGAGGACACTCTGCTCGTCTACGAGACGACGGCACTGCCGGGTCGGGCCTACGCGGTACTCGAATATGCCGGGTTCGGCGGGCGCATCCACGTACTCGACGGCGGCATCAAGGCGTGGAATGGCGAACTCAGCAAGTCACCGGTGAGTGTGACCCCCAGCAGCTTCCGCATGACCCGGAAGAGCGACCCGCGGGTCGACATGGCCTATGTCGCCTCGAAGATCGGCGCGAGCGACGCGACGATCCTCGACGGCCGAGCAGAGTCTGCCTATGCCGATGGCCACATTCCGACAGCACGGAACCTGCCGCAATCCGCCCTGATGACCGCGCAAGGCAGGCTCAAACCTATCGACGAGGTTGTGCGCCTGTTCCAACTCGCCGGCATCGACGGCACCAAGCAGGTCGTCTGCTCCTGCGGCAGTGGCGTCTACGGGGCGAACGAATTCCTGGCGATGCGCAATCTCGGCTACAAGAACATCGTCTTCTACGATCCCAGCTGGGACGAGTGGAGCCGCGAGCCGAACGCGAAGCAGGAGATCACACTGGCGAATTACACCTTCGGGGTTGCCTTCAGCGGGACGGGCAAGGCGAGCCCGCGCTTCGTCGATCGAAAGGAGTTGCAGGCGGCGATCGACGACAACCGCAAGACCGTGGTCATCCTCGACGTCCGCTCTCCGGCGGACTACGACTGGGGCCACATCCCGACGTCGGTCAACGTCTTCTGGAACGATACCGTCGACGCCAACCGCAGTTTGCTGGCGGCGGAGAAGTTGCGCGCCATCTATGCGAAGGCGGGCCTGTCGCCAAGCAAGCGCGTCATCATCTACGCGCGTGGCGGCTTCCAGTTGACGCACACGTACACGGTTCTGAGCATGCTGGGGTACCGGAATGTCGATTTCTTCAGCGGGAAGTTCGAGGGCTGGCGAGCCAAGTAGCGAACAGTCCCGGGCCTAGTCGTCGATGGCGTCAATCGCCCATCGGCCCCCCGCACTTCGGACATTCGAGAGGATCGACTTCATAGACCTTCTGGATCAGGCGCGCCCAGGCTGCTTTGGCGCGATCGGCAACCTCCGGCTCAGTCTGGTCCTGCGCCGTGGGCGGGTGCGCGTCCTCAAACCGGGTGGAGAAATTAGGGCATTACGATTTCAAGAAATCGGGAAAGATACTGTACACACAAATTTAATTGCCTGTCCTCGTGCCGGTAACTTCCAATGTCACTCCCTTTCTATCGGTAATCCTCCCTCGGTAATCCTCCCTTCCGTTGATGGTCGACCACTGAAACTGTGTAGGTGAAATATCGATCGTTATTTAGTCGTGAGTAGGGCTGAAGAAGGCCTATTAGAATCACTACGTGTCGGAGCTCAGATCTTTTTTATCTGAAAGCCTTCGAGCTTTATGGCCACCGATCGCTGAAGGAGCTCTATCGATATGACGAAGAGTTCTTTGCTGAAGTCAGTGCTGACAACTACTCCTTCAATGCCGGTGAAGGGTCCGTCGATAATCAGGGCTGGTTCACCAACCTTCGGGTACTGAATTTGCTGAACTTCTACTTTTGACTGGATTATCCGCTGAATGGCTTCTATTTTGGCATCGGGAACCGGTATCGGTTCACCCCCTTTCGGGTTTCCAAGCATCCGCACGACGCCGAAGGTCTTAAGAACGTTCAACCGCGTTTCGCTATCGAGAGAGAAAAGTTCCACGAAGAGGTAACCTGGGAACATAGGGATTTGTATTTTCTTCCGCCTGTCCTTCCGTGTGCTCCAAATCTCTATCTTGGGGAGAAAGGCATGGACGGATTTCAGGACAAGGCCTGCATGTACCCGGTCTTCGTGCCGGCTTCGTGTATGAACTGCATACCAGGGCATAATGGATTCCTTGATTGATAACTGATTCCGTTATATCCTTCTTTCAGGGTTTTTTCATCTACAATAATCACGCAATTTTTTCAATGGTGAAATCATGCGGAAACTGAGGATCGCAGGTATTGCCCTTTCCCTTGGCGAGGGTGAAGAGGTGTTGAAACAGAGAGTCGCATCCGTTCTCAGTATTCCGGATGAACTTGTTTCATCGCTTACCGTAGTCAGAAGATCCATAGATGCAAGGAGGAGGAAACCGCCTCGCTTCATCTATTCTGTGGAGTGCACAGTGCCGGATGGCGTCCATTTGACCTCTCGGAACGGTGTAAAAATTGAGGCGCTCGCGGAGGACAAAAGGCTGGTTATGAGACCGGCAAGGATAAAGACGTCGAGGAGGCCAGTCGTTGTCGGATGCGGGCCGGCGGGTATCTTCGCGGCCCTGACGCTGGCCGAGAGGGGGATTCCTGCGCTTCTTCTCGATAGGGGAAAAAGCGTAGCGGAGCGCGTCGTTGACGTCCAGGCCTTCTGGGAGAGGGGGATTCTGAATACGGGAAGCCATGTCCATTTCGGGGAGGGCGGAGCAGGCACATTTTCTGACGGGAAGCTCACGAGTCGTCTTAGGAGCCCGCTGACGGATTGGATCAAGGCACGGCTTGTAGATGCAGGGGCTCCGTCTGAGATCTTGACAGATGCAAAACCTCACGTAGGGACGGACAGGTTGCGGGATGTAGTGATCAACCTCAGAAGGAGGCTTATAGAACTGGGATGTGAGGTTCGTTTCGAAGCGAAGGTCACTGATTTCTTGTTCCAGGGCGGGAAGGTGGCGGGCGTCGTTGCCAGGGACAATGAAGAAATAAGGACGGATCACCTGATCCTCGCTTCCGGACAGAGCGCGGAAGACACGTACGTGAGACTCCATCAACTGGGCGTGCATATGGAGCCGAAGCCCTTTGCCATCGGGTTCCGCGTGGAACATCCTCAGGAATTAATCGATGCGATCCAGTACGGAAAGTGGCGCGGACACCCGGACCTGCCGCCTGCGGACTATATTCTCACGGCGAGGCTTCCTCACATGAAGCGGTCTGTCTACACGTTCTGCATGTGTCCCGGCGGATCGGTTATCGGATGCAGTTCGGGGGAAAAGACAATTGTCACAAACGGCATGAGCAGCTACCGGAGGGGAAGTCCGTATGCGAACAGCGCCGTCGTAGTCGCCGTTCACTGCGATGATTTTCAGGATGCCGCCCGCCATCCCCTCTGCGGCCTCGTTTTCCGGAGGCGCTGGGAAGAGAAGGCCTTTGTCCTTGGCGGGGAAAATTATCTCGCTCCTGCGCAGGGGTTGGTGGATTTTATGAAAGACTCTGAAGGGACTCTCGTCAGGAAGACGAGTTTTTCCCCCGGAGTGAAACCGGCGCTGCTTCGCGATGCCCTCCCTCCTTTTGCAGTTGAGGCGTTGAAACAGGGGATCGCTGAGTTCGACAGAAAAATGCGGGGATTCATCACTGAGGAAGCGACGCTGATCGGAGTCGAGACGAGGACGTCGTCACCAGTCAGGATATTGAGGGGCCCCGACGGCCAGAGCGTCAACGTTGCAGGGCTCTATCCCTGCGGCGAGGGCGCCGGTTATGCAGGCGGGATCATCAGTTCCGCACTGGACGGGATCAGGGCCGCAGAGAGGATCGCTTCCTGAAAAAGGCCGTCCTCAACAGGATATTTGCATTCATATAAATCGTGTGATAATTATCCGGCCCCTGTGTGTCTTCTCATTAATAAATTGTCATATCGACCGAAGGGAGATATCTTTAGTTCCCTCTCTTCGTTCGGGACGTTGATTTCTCACTGCGTTTCGAAATGATAATTATGAAAAGAATTTACAAGAAACGATACTAGGAATAATTAGTGAGGAAAACGGATTATGAAAAAGACAAAGACTCTCTTCGCAGTTATTGCCATGCTGACCGTTGCCTTATCGATCGTCCATGAGGCGGCGGCACAGGATAAGAAATTCGTGAGTCCCACGATAGGGGTGGAATTTGTATTGATTCCCGGAGGGACGTTCATGATGGGAGACGCAGTCCAGCACCAGGCTGTCATCAGCAAGCCCTATTACCTGCAGACGACTGAGGTGACCCAGGGGCAATGGAAGAAGGTTATGGGCAGCAACCCTTCAATGTTCAAGGCATGCGGTGATAACTGTCCGGTGGAAAACATTTCCTGGGTCGATGTCCAGGAATTTATCAGGCGCCTCAACCAGAAGGAAGTGACAAAAAAATATCGCCTTCCTACGGAGGCGGAGTGGGAGTTTGCCTGCCGTGATGAATCCGCAGCAAAAGGCGAACTCGGAGATTACGCCTGGTACGATGCCAACTCAGATAGGAAGACGCATCCTGTTGCCGGGAAAAAGCCGAATGCCTGGGGTCTTTACGACATGCAGGGCAATGTTCTGGAATGGTGCCAGGACTGGCAAGATGATTATCCTAAGGGCAAGGTGACAGACCCGAAAGGCCCGTCATCCGGGCAGCACAAGGTCTTGCGGGGCGGTGCATGGCTCGGAAACCCAACGACCCTGCAGTGCACGTTTCGCAGCCAGGACTATGCGGTCGTGCAGTCCAATGACATAGGGTTTCGCCTGGTCAAAGAACCCTGACCCCTGAACCCTCGCCCCTGCTCCCTCGCACGCGGTGAATATTGGCAAGTGCGAGAAGGACGAATATGAGCATGACGAGCGCCATGGCGCTGTAAGGAGAAACCTCACGCGACTGCAGGAAGCCGACGGCCAGGCTGCTCAGGGCGGAACAGCCGAGCTGGAAAAATCCGATCAATGCGGCCGCCGTTCCTGCCTTTTCAACGTAACAACCCAGCGCCTCTTTTGTGGCTATGGGAAAAATTATACCGAAACCTACTGTAAACAAAAAGGTCATTCCCAAAACCGTTCCCACCGTGACCATCTCCCTTGGCATGCAGAACATCCCCAGGGCTCCCGCAAGCAGGAACGCCTCTCCCGCATGGAATACCCGCCGGGACGGGCGTTTACGGACTATGTAGCCCGCGCCAAGGTTGCCGATGATAAAGCCGGTCGCCGCGATCAACGTGATCAGGCCATAGGAAGAGGGCTTGAGGTGAAAGCCACTGATAAAGATGAAGGGCGACGCGGTGTAGTAAGCCCCCAAGCCTCCGAAGCAAGCAGAGAGAAGGAGGACATATCCCATGTAAATCCGGTTTCCGACTAAGTCCCTGTAGGTCTTGAAGATGGAAATAACCGGGATACGGCGGGTGGGAGGGGAGGGCAGGGTCTCACCAAGGAGAGAGAAATTCAGCAGCCAGACCATTGCGTTAAATATCAGGAGTGACCAGAAAGTCCACTGCCATCTTGAATGTTCAGTAATAATGCCGCCGAGGAAGGGGGCCACTGCCGGGGTTATCGACATGGCCGCCCCCAGCCAGCCCATGAGTATCACCGTGCGATCCTCGGAAGATGCGTCCTGGATCATCGCCTTGCCTACAACGGGGGCGACGCCCGCGCCAAATGCCTGGAGGGTCCTTCCCGCCAGGAGCATGGTGACGTCTGTAGCCATGGCACAGAGCGCCGTTCCCGCAGCATACACTTCCAAACCGCGAAGGATCATAAAACGCCTTCCCAGGGCGTCCGAGAACGGGCCGGAGAAGAGATTGAAAAAGGCAAATCCGGCAAAGTACGTGGTGAGGGTCAGGGACATCAAGGCGGGAGAGATGTTGAGGTCGGAGCCGATACCCGGTATCGCCGGCAGGTAGAGACTTACGCCCAATTGCCCTACGGAAATGGAGGCGGCTATGAGAAAGACGAAGGAGCCGTTGCTTCTGGACGGAGACATATTCTATGGAGACCTCTTGATCGATAACGAGCGTTGCCTGATCTCATATATTGCCAGCCTGCTATGACCGCGGCTCACTGCGTAGCCGGATACCATCTTGTCCTGCCGGTAAGCCAGTTCGGTATTCCGATTTTGTCTCTTGCGGCATCGTAATAGTACGCGCTTCCCTTGAAGGGATCGAATACCTGTATGATGGGGAACTCTATCACCTTAGTGTTCTCGAGTGTCATCCCGTTCATCACTGCCGTGTTCTTCACGATCTCCCAGCATGCGGCCGCGTTCACCATGGAAACGAATGCCTTGCAGTTCCTGGGCGGGATCTCCCGGCGCTGTACCTTCGCGAGAGTTTCCGGATAGATCTTTTCAGTCCTCCCCGGGAACATGTAAATCTTCATGTACTTCGGCACGAGGGCCTGGTAGTCGACATCCCGGGCATCAATGTGCTCCACCCCGAACTTACCCACGCTCTCGATTGAGACGTCGCCCTGATGTGTTACTGTGCTTACAACCCAGCAGTTTGCAGTGCCCGGGCCGATTACCATCCGCTTCCGGAGGCGTTGGCATACCCGCGCGATCACAAAGTTAGCCTCGGGGTCCGATGTGCCCAGGGCGACAATGTCCATGCCGGAAATGATTTCATCGAGCCATTTCTCGTCGTTTCGTGTAACCCTCCTGCTATATGCAGTCACGCTGCAACCGGGGTTAACCTTCTCCAGATACTCCTTCCATGCCTCCGTCTTTAATTTGCCTACGTAGTCCGGCGTGAAGGGAAGGCGGTTAAGATTAGTCGCTTCAACCATATCGAAATCCACGATGACAAACTGCTGGTAACCTACCCGCAGGAGAAAATCAAGGACCGCGCCGTTCCCCCCCGCTCCGACTACAAGGATGCGTGTTTTCCCCATGGCGGAAATCAGCTCTTCCGTGAAATTGACGATGCCCTGCTGCCTATTGACGATATCTTCCCAGGTCATAAATGTCTTCTCAACTGAGGCTCCTCAGAGCCTCTCTGCTCTATGCTATTTCCGGATCATTCAGGAAGCCCGGATACCCCGGCCTTCCTGCAGAACTCTATAAGAACGGAGGCGGCGTCTGCGCCGGCCTCGGACAGTGCATGAGACTTCCGCGCACCGAAATAATTCAATTCATCGGCAGTCATCGGCTGTCTGTTCCTGCTTATCCAGTCAACCAGGGTCTGGGCGTCTTCATTCTGGAAGAACCAACGGCGGAGATTCCTCTTGCCCTTCAAACGGCCGTATTTCTCAGCGTACCGGCGTTCCATCGTTTCCAGATTTATGCGGGTGAAGACAACCTGTTCGCCTGTCTTCGGGCTCTGCCGCGAATCCGGCGAAACCTCGTCAAACAGAAGAATCTTTGAGTAAAAGGCGGCATGATGTGCCATCACCGAGGCAACCAAATCGGTATTGTGGAACAGGTGCGCGGCAGCGAGATGGACGAGTCTGTAAAGATGCATCGTGAGGTCGATTGCGCTGTGGTCGATTCTGTCTTCCACACCCAGAGAAAAAACCTCGCTCAGCCGCCGCCCGTCCTTTCTTAACGCGGCAAGCCGCTCGGGAAAAATTATATCAGCCGGCAGTCCCAGGCGGGAATCGGGAATTATGCTGATGGTACCTGCTGCCTGTCCGTCCTTCATGGCGAGAAAAGTCATTGCGTGGGGATGCAGGTGATGGATGGTGCACCACAAACCGCTCTCCTCGTCCTGCTTTAGTGCATATCCCCTACCTGCGTAGATTTCGTGTACGAGCCTGAATGCCTTCTCGCGGAGCGTCTGCGTGTTTGCGACAACAACGCTCCAGTCATTCTTTGGACCGAACCGGTATTGATTTTCTTCAATTAATCTGCCTGCCAAGGCGCCTTCTCCTTAAACAAACTCAAACCACGTCTCTCATAGCGTATATAAGAAAGGGGTTTGCATGTCAATAATGGTATGTCATGAACAGCATAACAGGATTTTCATTGACAGACTGGAGCCGCTTGTTATACTCAAATCAACCTGCGTGCAAATCTCATTTAATAAGGAGGAAAATATGCGCATAATAAGAGTCATAACTATTGTTTCAGTTGTACTGTTTGTTTTTTCCGGTGTCGCCCTGGCCCAGCAGATGCCCAATGCCTATGGCCCGAACATAAGCCTGGCGAATGCTAAGAAGGTGGTTGCAGCAGCGGAAGCGGAAGCGATGAAGATAAAGATCAACGTCGTAATCGTTGTCGTCGATACCGGCGGCAATATTGTCTATATTGAACGGTTTGATGTCGTACAGTACGGCAGCGTCGATGTGGCGGTCCACAAGGCGAAGTGTTCCGTTGCTTTCAAGAGACCGACAAAGGCCTTCGAGGATACGATCGGAAGCGGAAAGACGGCATATCTTACCCTGGACGGCATAAGTGCAATTGAAGGCGGCGTCCCGATTATTCAGGACGGCAAGATCATTGGCGCGATTGGCGTGTCCGGCGGTTCAGCGGCACAGGACGGCATGGTAGCGACGGCCGGAGCCAAAGTAATAAAATAAAGATTAAGGTCTCACGGCCGCGTTATTTTCAAAAGAAAAGGGGAGGTCCTCAGAAGGTCCTCCCCTTTTTTATTTCCACTAATTGAAAGAGGTATCCGGCGGCTCACCGTTCCTGCGGCATGTCATGATCGTCTCAGCGGCAGTTTACCGTTGGCTTTATTAAGAAGGCGGGAAATATCCTGTTCAAGCTGATCGAAACAATCCATCAGTTCCTTGGCTTCATTCGTTAAATGCATGCCGTGTTTTACTCTGTCCATCTCCACAAGCTTTATACCAAGCCTCTCCTCGGATGCCCTGATCCTTCCCCATGCGGCCCTGTAAGACATTTTCAATTTCTTTGCTGCGGCATTCAGGCTACGGTATTCTTCGATAGCCTTTAGCAGCCCATCGCGGCCGGGTCCAAAGATAACGCGGCCGTTACGCTCCAGCCATAATTTATGCTTGATCTCCATTGTTATAACTCCGTATGCGAAAAGGAGGATGCCAGGATATTTTTGTAAAATTAACATGATAGAATCTTTCGTGGCAAGTCATTTAATCCTGATATGTCAGAAATGACATAACCGTCTGAAATCATTAGCTTATTAGAAAAAAAATATTTGACAATGAGGCGTCAATAGAATAGATTCACGTCTCAGATAGTAATATATTATGAACGTTACAAAGAGTATTTATATTTTCAGATCGCTTCCATATGTAGTCATATCCAGCTGTTCTATTTTGTATCAAACCAAACAAGATGCGGAGGATAGTTTATGAAGAAAATTGTTTTCTTGATTTCTCTTCTAATTGCTTTCAGTCTTGTTTTCTCAGGGATAATCCTCGCTCAGGCCAAGAAGGGTGGCTCTGTTGCCGCGAGCGGGGCTTCCGTATGGGATTATCTGAAGAAACAGGCGTATGCAAAGAATTGGAAGATGTGGCCGGGAACCACGCCCATGTATCAGGGGCCTGAGCCCCACGGGGCGTTTCTTACGACGTATGTGAATGACGTGGCATTGAAGTCCATAGGCGCAAAAAAGGGGAAGTTTGCTGATGGGGCAATAATTGCCCAGGATAATTTTTCGAAAGACAAGAAACTGAAATTTATTTCCGTCATGTACAAGGTTAAGGGCTACAACGCAAAGGACGGAGACTGGTTCTGGGCTCAGTACAAGCCTGATGGGAGGATTGAAGCCGAAGGAAAAGTTGACGAGTGCATAAAATGCCATGTTGCCCAGAAAGGAAATGATTACGTTTACACGAGCAAACTTAAATAAACCGTCGGCAGACAAGGATTAAGGGGCGCGCCGGAGTTTATTTAGGAATTAAAGAGTCGAACCTTAATATGAATGACCAGAATGGAGGTTATGTTATGGAAGGAAAGGAAAAGAAATTGCCTGATCTGTTCCCGAAGGAAACTACGCGGCGTGGTTTTTTGAGAGGGACGGCAGTGGCAGCAGGTAGCGCCGTTGCCATGGTTACGGTAGGAGGCTTGGCAGCCAAGGCTGCCCATGCTCAGGCCGCAGCGCCTAAAGCAGCACCTGCCCCCCCAAAGGATTTAATGAAGTATCTGTTTGCCGAGAGGGAAAATTGCACAGGCTGCAGGGCCTGTGAATATGCGTGTTCCGTCTACCACACCGGTGTCGTAAGGCCCTCGGTATCCCGCATTCACGTGATGAAGTACAAGGATTCCATAGATGTTCCGATCCTGTGCTGGCATTGTAATGACGCCCCGTGCGTTGCAGCCTGTCCCACGACTCCCAAGTCGATACTGCCTGATCCCAATCACAACGGCATTATCCTGAATGAAAAAACCTGTCTGGGCAGGAAGTGTCTGAAATGCCAGGAGGCATGTCCGGCACAATTCGTATGGGCAAATCCGGACACGGGTATGCCGCTCATGTGTGATATGTGCGCCGGCGATCCCGCCTGTGTGAAGGCCTGCAAAGAGCAAAGTGGCAATCCGCAGGGGCCCTGCCTTATGGCAAATAAACTTGGTTTTGGCGTCAATTTGGCTTTCAGGGATGTGACGCCCAACCGAGCGGGTGCGGATCTACTGGATCTCACGTTCTATCCTAATGTCGACGGGAAGAGACCCACCCCCGCTAAGACTAAAAAGACGAGGAGGTCGTAACCATGACAGCACCAAAAGGCGGATGTTTCGGAAAAGTTCTCGAGATTGACTTGAGTAAACACACATATAAAACCCGCGAAGTCCCTGATGAGATCTATCAGAAAGCCATCGGAGGAAGCGGGCTCGCTGCATATTTTCTAACCACTGAGTACAAGGCCCATAAAGACCCCCTGGCGGAAGATGCATTCATTTACATCGGCCCGGGACCACTTAATGGGACGTTCTGCGTATCCACGCGCACAAGTTTTGCACATATGAGTCCCTACACGGGCTTGATCTCCCATGCGGAGACAGGCGCCCATTTCGGCAACGAAATTAAATGGGCCGGCTGGGACGGCATCTACATCAAGGGAAGGTCGAAGAAGCCTGTGTGGCTCTCTATCGTGGACGATAAGGTAGAATTCAAGGATGCCACAAAGCTGTGGGGCAAAAACACGGAAGAGACGCACGAAGGAATCATCAAGGAGATGAAGGACCCCTATGCCCGAACGGCGGTCATTGGTCCGGCAGGCGAGAACCAGGTTCCCTTCTCCTGCGTGATTGTGGAGCGCTTCCGCGCTGCCGCAAGAAGCGGAACGGGCATGCTGATGGGAAACAAGAAGCTGAAAGGCCTTGCCGTCAGAGGCACCAAGGCAGTGCCTGTTGTTGATAACGTGAAATTCATGGAGATGGCGAGCTACGCCAAGAAGCTCGCAGTGGAAAAGGAAGCCTGGCAAGGCATAAAGCGGTGGGGAACTGCCGGTCTCATGGAGCAGAATAATTTCTTCACCGGGTCCCTCATCACGAAGAATTACCAGACAACCTGGTATCCTGACGTTGTAAAAATCGGCGGCGAGGAGGCGAACCGGAAATTCTGGAAGCGGCACGCGGCATGCAATCACTGCCCGATCCACTGCCTGAAGCTGGGCGTTATCCGTGAAGGAAAATACAAGGGGCTGATTGCCGAAGGTCCTGAATACGAGTCCGGCGGACTCCTGGGAAGCAATCTCGGGATGACTGACTTCAACTCCATGATTGCTCTCATCGAGTACTGCGATGCCCTGGGTCTCGACAACATCTCCACGGGAGGCGTTCTCGCATTCGCAACGGAATGTGTGGAGAAGGGTGCCCTCAAACCCGCCGATCTTGACGGTCTCAAACTGAAATGGGGCGATGGGGACACCTACATGGAGCTCATTCGCAAGATTGCTTACAAGGAAGGCAAGGCAGGCAAGCTTCTTTCCAAGGGTGTGAAGAAGATGTCTGCGGAGATCGGCAAAGGGTCCGAGGCATATGCCGTCCACGTGAAGGGGAAGGAATTGGCAGCCCATGACGCGAGAGGCGACAAGGCCAGGGCCTATAGTTATTGCCTGGGTTCCTGCGGAGGGGATCACCATGAGGGCGCTTCAACAAGAGCCTTGGTAATCTTTGCCATGATCAATTCCCTTTCCACATGCTCATTCGCAAGTGCGCTCATCTGGGGCGGTGAAAACGCAAAGATCACCGTCGGTATGCTGAATCCGCTCTGCGGGTGGAACATGACGGAAGACGATTACTGGACGACAGGAAAACGGATCCTCACCATGGAGCGTGTCTTCAACGTGAGAGAAGGCATCAGCCGCAAGGACGATATCCTCCCGAAGCGCATGAGGACCGAGAAGCTTCCTGCCGGACCAAAGAAAGGTAATATCTTCACTGAAGAAGATACGAAGAAGATGCAGGACGAATTCTACAGCTTCCTCGGCTGGGATGCGAAAGGTGTCCCGACGGATGCGACATTGAAGGCTTACGGTCTCGAGTACGCGATTGACGATATCGCACGAGCCCGCAAGGAGTACAATCTGTAGGAGAGCGGTTTGAAGACAAGAGGGGCGGGTGTGCAGTTTCACCCGCCCTTGCTTTTTAGGGCTACGTGCTATATATTTTCGATGTACGGATCATCTTATAGCCATCAAGATGACTTATTTTATTGGAGTAATATAGGTAATCGCTTCTCATGAGTTTTTCAAGAAGGGATGCGCTTCATATTCTTGTCAGCGGCGCAGTTTCCACCCTTATTTTTGCATCTTTTAAAGTCAGTGGTGCCAAAGCATTACCCCGCCCTCCCGGTGCGCTCATCGAACCGGAATTCCTCAAGTACTGCACGCGATGTTACCAGTGCATAGATGTGTGTCCCGCCGACGCCCTTCATCCAGCGGGCATTTCCGGCGGCATTCCCAATTTCGGAACGCCGGTTCTGGACTGGAAGAAGTGCATCTTCTGCATGAACTGTATCAGGACGTGCCCGACGGGCGCCATCAAGAGGATCTCCAGGGACGATATCGATATAGGCGACGCCGTAATCAATCACAAGACTTGCCTCACGTGGTCGGGACAGAGCAAATGCGACATCTGCTATAACGCCTGCCGGTACGACGCGATAAAATTGGAAAACAAGATCTACCCGGTAGTTCTCGAAGATCCCTGCACCGGCTGTGGGGCGTGTGAGAGAAAGTGCCCGACGAATCCGAAATCCATCGTCGTATATTACGACAAGGTGAAAAGATTTCCGCCGCCTGAAAAAGGAGTATCGATGCGCCTGCCCGACGAAGCGGGGAAGCCGCACCGCGAGGAGGATTTCAAGGACTGGTTTGTGGAAAGGATCAAGAAGCTCGCCAAATCCCACGGGATCATCAAAGAAGAGGAAGATGAATAAATGAAAAGCACGAACACATCTCCTGTTCTTATCATCGGCGGCGGCGTCGCCGGAATCGGCGCGGCTCTCGACCTCGCCCACTGCGGCCGTGCCGTTCATCTCGTAGAAAGCGGTCGTGTGTTGGGCGGCCAGGTCGCCAGGCTGGACAAACTCTACCCGACGGATCACTGCGCCTTCTGTCCGCTATGGACGGATATCAAGAAGCTTAGGGAACATCCCTTGATTACCGTTCATACAAATACGGAGGTAAAAGAGCTGAAGAGGGTTGACGGCCTTCTTCATGCCGTCATCGTAAGAAGGCCTCCGGTTATTGATGAAAGCCGCTGCGTTTTCTGCGGGAAGTGCGCGGGCGTTTGTTCAGAAGCGGCCATCGACACCCTGGGCGACCACGTCTATCCACCCTCTTACCTGATTAGAGAGGAGGTCTGCAGCGGCTGCGAAGAGTGTACTGCGATATGCCCTACGGCAGCGATCGCTTTTCAGAGGAAGGAAGAAACGACTGAGCTTGTGGTCGATGATGTGATATGGGCCTCCGGCTTTACCGAGGTGGACCTGTCGCCGCTTCCGGAATTCGGCCTGGGAAAACACCCGGACATCATGACGGCGATGGAGTTTGAACAATGGACGGCAGAGGCAGGCGCGAACAAAGGGGCCATCACAAAGAAATCAGATTCCTCCGTCCCCCGCAATATCGCCTTCATTCAATGTGCAGGCGCGAGGGATCAGAGGCTCCTCTCATACTGTTCCGCCGTCTGCTGCATGCACGCGCTCAAGCAGGCCCAATGGGCGATAAGGAGAAATCCCGCCATGCAGTGCGTTGTCTTCTATACCGACCTCCGCACTGTGGGGCGTGACTATTACGAGTACTCTCTGCGGGAAATAAGCGGGAGCCGCGTAAGGCTCATCAGGGGGAGGCCTTCTCTGATCTATCCGCTCCCATCGAGGGACGGCATTGCGGTAAAGTTCGAAAACACCATCACTCAGAAAAGAGAGATATGGAAATTCGACATGGTGGTACTCAACGGGAATATCGGGTCTTCCCTGAAAAGGAAGGGTCAGGAAAATAATATATCACCCGTTCTTTCAGGCGACGGGTTCGTTAATGCGCAAGCGGACGAGATCTCGCGTTTATCCTGCGGCTTCAGCGCGGAGCCTGCGGACGTGGCGGAGTCGGCCATACAGGCGTCTTCTGCCGCCGTGAAGTCCATACTGGCAAAAAGGAATAAGTAGAAAATGTCGGGTACCGGAGTTTTCCTTTGCAGATGTTTCGGAGAAGTCGATCGAGTGATTGACCTCGAGCGCCTGCGCGAAAAATCGGAAGAAGATCCCTCCGTCGTTTTTTCTTCCGTCTGCGAATCCCTCTGCCTTGCTGATGACACTGAGAAGACTGCGTCCCGCATCTGGGAATCCGGTCTCGAAAAGATCGTGATCGGAGGGTGTTCGCATCTGGCCAGGGGAGGCGCGATTGTGGACGGTCTTGTGAAGCGGGGGATAAGGCGCTCGGCCATCGGCCTTGTCGATCTGAGGGAGGCGTGCGCATGGATTCATACGAATGATCCAGCGAACGCAACGGACAAGGCTTGGGACCTGATCCGCATGGAAATCGCCGCCCTTCAGTACCGGCAGGCATCGGATGATGTCACGGTGAATGTTTGCCCGGAAGCAATGGTTGTCGGCGCCGGCCCGGCCGGGCTTTCCGCCGCACGGACGCTCGCGCGGTTGGGCTTCAAGGTGCATCTTATCGAAAGGGGAGCAAACCCCGGAGGCATGCTGAACCTGATCTCCCATGTATACCCGTCCGATGAAAAGGCATCCGAAAAGATCAAAGCGTTCGTCGACGAAGTGGATAATAATTCGCTCATCCACTTTTATCCGAAGGCAAAGATAAATTCCATTACGGGATTTGCCGGGAACTTCACTGTGCAGTCCTCTTCCGCCGCGGGCGACAAAAGGCTCCGGGTAGGGGCGGTGATCCTCGCCTCAGGCGCGAGGGTGTGGCTTCCCCTCGGCCTCTACAGATACGGCAAGCTTAAGAATGTGATTACGCAGATGGAGCTCGAGAGGCAATACATCAAGGGCCCGCGCGAGATCAAGTCGGCAGTTTTTGTTCAATGTGTGGGCGCGAGGAATAAGGAGAGGCCCTATTGCGCGACCATATGCTGTCCGTCGAGCCTAAAGAACGCCGTCAGAATAAAGGAAGAGAATCCTGATGCAAGGGTATTTATCCTCCACCGCGATATCATGACGCCCGGGAGCGTCCTCGAAGCCTATTACAGAAATGCCCTCGCCAAAGGCGTACAGTTTGTACGGTTTGAAGAGTCGAACCCTCCCGAAATGCTGGGTGATGAATATATTGAGGGCGTGGAGGTGTTTGACAGTATCAGCGGGATGAAGCGGAGGCTCGATTGCGAGCTTGTCATCCTGAGTACGCCTCTTATCCCTAATGACGATAATGTGAAGCTTGCCGGAATGCTCGGCCTCTCGGTTGACCGCTATGGTTTCTTCTCGGAAATTTATCCTCTCCATCCCCTGGAAACGAGGATGGACGGTGTTTTCATCTGCGGCTCAGCCAGGTGGCCCGTGTCGTCCGACAATGCAATAGTACAGGGAGAAGGCGCAGCAGCTAAAGCAGCTGCGCTGTTGAGTAGGGAAACCATTTCGGCCCTGTCTCTCAGCCGCGTTCCCGGCGAGAAATTCGGCCATGCCGCAGTCAATGCAGTGACGTGCACGGGGTGTGGCAATTGTGTCGCTGTCTGTCCCTTTGACGCGTGCCGTCTTCAGAAGATGGGGAGGAAGTGGGTAAGCAGGGTCAATAAGCTCCGGTGCAAGGCCTGCGGCAATTGCATATCCGTCTGCCCCAACGGGACAGTGCAGCTGCCTGAGAGTAATTACCGGGCGGTTGCAGCGATGATCAAAGAGGCGTTTGGCGAAAAGACCGTGTTATGAAGATCCTGATTTTTGCATGCAAGTGGTGTGGGCTGATCGGCGCCGATGGCGCGGGGAAGAAGAAGATACAGCTTCCGCCGCAGTTCCGTGTAATTCCGATGGAATGCGCTGCGCTCGTCGAGCCTGACGCCGTTATCCGTGCGTTTGCATCCGGAATGACAGGTGTGGCGGTGCTGGGCTGCCACCTGGGGGGCTGCCGGTTTAACGATGCGAATCACGCGGCCATAAAGAGGCTGGAGCTCCTGAAGTCGCTTTTGGATGCGACCGGGATCGGCGGCAAGAGGCTTTTGATCAGTTTCGGGACGGCCCATGAGGATCATCAGTACGCGGAGGTCGTTAACACGTTCTTTGAGGAACTGAGGGTAATGCCTTCCACGGGCGCGTGGATTTGAACTACATCCCCTTTATGAAAGGGGGAAAGAGAAAGCAGCCCTGAAGGTCTGCACTACATTGATAAACGGATATGGTGGAAAAAGTAAAAGACATAGCGAGGAGCATACTGGCGGAAAAGAAGGCGGACGGGGTCCTCGGCCTGATAAAGGGCGAATGGGATATCATCCAGCCCCACGTCTTCGAAAGTCCGGGTGAACTGGATGCCCTTGTCATTGAACCGAAATGGCTGCTCGCGAAAATGGCGATGGCTGTCCTGCGGTCTTCAAGGGAAGGCTACAGGCTGGCAGTCGTTGTCCGCGGCTGCGACGAAAGGGCGCTTACTGAACTTGTGAAGAGAAACCAGATTGAAAAAGAGAGTCTTGCAACCATCGGCATTCCCTGCACGAAAGAGCAGGCGCAGGCGTGCATCTGCAGCCGCCCATATCCTCAAGAGCTTGACTGCGGCGATGCTGTGGAAGGCATCGATCCGCTTTCAGTTGAAAGCGTAAAGGAACTCATTGCTGGCGACGGCGCGGCGAGAATGGAAAAATGGGCAAGCATACTTAAGAGATGCATCAAATGCTACGGATGCAGGAATTCGTGTCCCATCTGTGTCTGCATACCCTGCAAACTGGAAGACCAGGTCTGGGTCGAAAAGGGCGTGATACCTGCAGAGGTGCTGTCGTATCACCTGATCCGCGCGTTTCACCTGTCGGACATGTGTGTGGCCTGCGGGGCGTGCCAGGAGGCATGCCCTGTAAACATCCCGCTTATGGCTCTGCAGCTGTCCATGCGGGAGATGCTCCGTGAAATATACGGCTACGAAGCCGGCACAGATCCGGAAAGGAAATCACCGATCCTGTTCGATCTGTGCAAGGAGCCGGGGGTAGGACACGTGCTGCCGGACTGGGTAAACAGCTTGAGAGAAAACGATGAGTCCTGATTTTACAAAAACAATCTGTCCTTATTGCGGGGTCGGCTGCGGCCTGGTCCTGAAGGTCGAGGACGGCAAGGTCGTTGGCACGTACCCGGACAGGGAACACCCTGTCAGCCGCGGCACCCTTTGCATCAAAGGCTGGTCTGCGCACGAATTCATTCATCACCCGGAGCGGCTGAAAACGCCTCTCGTAAAAAAGAGAGACACGTTTGAGAAGATCTCCTGGGACGATGCGATAGCGCTCGCTGCGGAGAAGCTGAAAGCGGCAGCGGAGAAATACGGCGGAGATGCAGTAGGCGGGCTATCTTCCGCGAAGTGCACCAATGAGGAAAATTACCTTTTCCAGAAGATGATCCGCATGGCCTTCAAGACGAATAATGTGGACCACTGCGCGCGCCTGTGCCACGCGCCCACGGCTGTGGGCATGGGCCAGACTACGGGGAGCGGCGCGATGACAAACTCAATCTCCGACCTGGCCGGTGCGGAGTGCATCTTGATTATCGGCTCCAACGCGGCGGAGAGCCATCCCATCATCATGGGCGAGATATATAAGGCTGTGGACCGCGGGGCTGCTGTGATAGTCGTTGACCCGCGGAAGACAGCAGTTGCGGAGAATGCGCGGATTCACCTGAGGATAAATCCAGGTACGGACATTCCTCTCCTCTGTGGCATGATGAGGCACATTATCGATGAGGGACTTCATAATGAGAAGTTCATCCATAACAGGATGGAAGGGTTCGATGAATTAAAGACATTCCTCCGATCCTGGCCGGTGGAGCGGGCCGCAAAGGAATGCGGCATCGACGAGAAAGAGATTAGAAAAGTCGCGGAGATGTACGCAAAGGCGAAGGATGCCGCCGCCGTTTACTGCATGGGAATCACTCAGCACGCTTGCGGGACGGCGAATGTCCATGCCGTCTGTGACCTTGCGATGCTCTGCGGTCAGATTGGCAAGACGTATTCCGGCGTATATCCGCTCCGCGGGCAGAACAATGTCCAGGGCGCCTGTGACATGGGGGCGCTCCCGAATGTCTATCCGGGATACCAGAGTGTCAGCGTCCCTGCCGTGAAAGAAAAATTTGAGAAGGCCTGGGGCAGGGAACTTTCCGCCAAACCCGGGCTCACTGTAACGGAGATGATAGGCTCTGCCGGAAAAGATATCCACGCCCTGTACATCATGGCGGAAAACCCCGCTATCAGTGATCCCGATGTCAACCATGTACTGGAAGCCCTCACGAAGCTGGACTTCCTGATCGTGCAGGATATCTTTCTTACCGAGACGGCGAAATTTGCCGATCTGGTTTTGCCGGCCGTCTGCTTTGCCGAAAAGACGGGGACGTACACGAACACGGAAAGAAGATTCCAGCTCTTGAGGAAAACAGTTGAACCTCCCGGCGAGGCAAAGGGGGACTTCGAGATAATATGCCTTCTTGCCAATGCCCTGGGGCTTGATTTCCGATACAAACATCCCGGCGAAGCCATGGATGAGATCGCGAAGCTTGTGCCCGAATACGGCGGCATTCGTTTTGACAGGCTCGAGAAGGCGGGCCTGCAGTGGCCGTGTCCCGACCTGGAACACGAAGGAACAAGATTTTTACACGAGTCCCGATTTACGCGGGGCAAGGGACTATTCATCGTGCCGGCATACACACCGCCCTTTGAAAAGCCGGACAGCGAATATCCGTACTGGCTGAATACAGGAAGGATGTTTGCCCATTACCACACGGGCACCATGACGCGCCGGTCCGCATTTCTCAGCAGGGAGATGGAAGGGCCGTATACGGAGATGCACCCGGAAGATGCGATGAAAGCGGGCATCAGAGAGGGCGACAGGATCAGGATAACGAGCAGGCGGGGGAGCATAGTAACTGCCGCAAGGATTACGAAGAGGGTTGCCAAAGGCTCTCTCTTCGCACCCTTCCACTTTACGGAAGCGCGCGCGAATGTCCTGACAAACCCTGTCCTTGACCCGGTCTCCAAGATACCGGAGTTCAAGGCTTGCGCCGCGCGGATAGAAAAGGAACCGAATGAAAAACAGGCAAGATAAAATCGCCGAGGCGAAGCGCGTATCAGGCGCCGATTCCTGCGTCGAGTGCGGGCGCTGCGTTGCCGCCTGTCCCATGGCGGAGATGTATGCGAATTTTTCCATCGACATGTCACCGCGCGGCATCATAAAAAAGACGCTCGTGGGAGACCCGGTAGTTGAGGACAAGAACATCTGGTATTGCACGGAGTGCAACGCGGGTACCGATACATGCCCGCAGGGCGTGAGCTGCAGGGACCTGATCAGAAAGCTCAGAGAGGCGGCAGTGGATGAGAACCTTCTCGAAAATGCAAAGACCTGCAAATGCTGCGGCAGGCGCCTTTGTCGCGATTCCCGTGGAGGACTTCGTATTCGCGAGGCTAAAGGATGAACCACCGAATGTCTTCGGGGTGCTCGATATTTGCCCGCCATGCAGGCGGGAGATCTATCTTCTGAGAAATGCGTAAATGAAAGAACAGACTACAGAGAAACCGATGGCAGAGCAGGATTTCTCCCTCAACCTTGAGGACCTGCGGCCGCGCCCGAAGGAGAAGAAGCATTTTTCCGAGTACTTCATGCCGCGGCGCCATTCGTTCATAATCTTTCATCCGGACAGGTGCACGGGCTGCGGCGCCTGCGAGATGATCTGCTCGACGAGGAACGTGGGAAAAGTCGCGCCCGTCTCCGCGAGCGTGAAGGTGGTGCGAGACGAGAAGGAAGGCAAGAACTTCTCCATACTCTGTCAGCACTGCCGTAAACCCTTATGCCTTCCCGCTTGTCCTACAAGGGCAATCGAAAAGGGCGAGGACGGCATCGTACGCATAGACAAACTCTTCTGCACCGAGTGCGGCCTCTGTACCATGGCCTGCCCGGCGGCGGCCCCGATCAAAGACCCTGCAAGCCGGGAAATACACAAGTGCGACCTCTGCGAAGGCGACCCCCTCTGCGTGAAGCACTGCCCGGAGGACGCGCTCACCTTCACGAGGGGGAAGGCTGTCCGCTGGATAAAGGGACTCCGCTGGACTTCCCAGCTCATGTCATTTCTCCTTTTGGTCATGGTCTTTGTCGGCACGTTCTGCTACTTCAAAACGGGAAGCGTGAGCTTCGCCTGCCCAACGGGGACGCTTCAGAATATCGCATCGTCTGGGACCATTGTGCTTGTGGGCATTTCATCGGCACTGGCACTCATCATTCTCACCGTTCTTGCAGGAAGGCTTTTCTGCGGATGGGTCTGCCCGTTTGGGTTTGTCCTCGATGTCGTCGATAAGATAATTCCCAAGAAAATCGGCTGGCCTTCATTTCTTAAGAGCCGGATGACAAAATACGGCGTATTGGCCGGCGCCGTGGGAGGGAGCTATGCCCTCGGTTTCCAGGTATTCTGCACCGTCTGTCCCATCGGTACGCTCTGCCGTGCCTATGGAGTGCAGTCATTCTTCAGGGGCGCCGAGCTCGCCATCGTCCCCGTACTGGCAAGCCTCGAGATCGGAGAAAGGAGATCATGGTGCAGATATTTCTGCCCTGTTGGCGCTGTGCTGGGGCTCACGGCATTATTGCGCATGATAAAAATAGTGATCGGGGCAAAGAGGTGCAAGAAATTCTCCTGCATACAGTGTGCAGAGGTCTGCCCCGTCGGGATTATAGATGCGGATAAACTGCGGGAAGGCGTATCGCCCAAGATTCCCATGACGGAATGTATCATGTGCTTGAGATGTGTAGATAGATGCCCGTACAGCGCGGCGAAGATCCGCTTTCGCTGGCAGAAGGCAGCCCCGGGAGATGTCAGGATATGAATCCGCTCCAGCCATTTTACAATATGAAGATGGGCGTTGTCGATCTTTCCGCTTCAAAGGCTGACGTAATTGCTCTGGCAGAGGAGGATGTGGGCAGGTATCTTGGCGGGGCGACCATGAACAAAGCCATCCTTGCAGGATATGAGACTGACGCTCTGGTCTTCGGTACCGGCCCTCTGACGGGAAGTTTCGCTCCCGCCTCGTCTCTCATGATCGCGACTTTTCTTTCTCCCGTTTTCAATAGTATCTGCCACGTCCCCTTAATGCTCCGCACCGGACCGGACATGAAATTTTCCGGCATTGATTATCTCGTCGTGAGAGGAACCGCGCCGGAGCCATCCGTCCTCCATGTGAATCAGGGAAAGATCCGGATACTCCCAGCCGGTAATCTTTTCAACATGCCTGTTCCTGAAGCAATCAGGGAACTGAAGAGAACATCGCCTCCCTTTCAGTCTGTCGCCATAACAGGACCTGCGGCTGACCGAGGCAGTTCCTACGCGTCAGTCTCGATCGGCACAAATGGCAGCCTCGACAAAGCGGGTCTCGCAACCCTCATGGCCACAAAGAACTTGGAGGGAATAATGCTGGGCGGTACTGAAGGCCTTCCCTTCAACAAAGACAACCCTGCTCAGGGGAAGGAGATCGAAAAGATAATCTCAACGGAAAAAAATTTCAAACGAAGGGGTTTCTCATCCATTCTCAAAATTTTGGAAGACGGAAAAGACGCGGGAAAATTTCTCAAGGCGGAAAGATCAAAGGACATGGCCTGCTATCACTGCCCTTCGCCCTGCATGACGCATGTGAGATACTTATGGCATGATCCGGGGCATGCGGAAATGAAAAAATCCGCGGAGGGCTTGTTGCTTCTCGATCACACGGGATGCATAGCTCTTGCCAATAAGGTGGGAAAGAATATCCTGCCGGTACTACGGGCCTGCCGGCACTATGGTCTTGATCCTGTTGCCGTTGCAGTAATGCTCCCCCAAGGCGGAACATTGCCGGATTATCTCAATGCCATAGATAAAATCGTGTCTGACAACACTCATCGCACGCAAGACGTTTTCCCGAAACAATGCCTTCTTGGAGGAGGCGTCCCCCCCATCGTGACGGGTGATTTATGGGAGAATAGGGTTGCGCTCGCCATAATCCTTGGCGTCTGTCCCATATTTATGTTGAGGTTTCCGCAGATCACCGACGCCGCTCTCCTTTCCTTCATCTCTACAAAGGACGAAGACCTGAAGCATTTGCAGGATAATCTTTCCTCGGCAATCGCTTCTCTCAGGTGACTCAACAGTAAACGCCGGGCGTTATAAAAGCAGAAAAGCCCAAAGCGATTAAGTTGGCAAAATCGGCTTCGGGCTTCTCCGGTAATAACCTCTCTCCAGCAGGAGGAAGGAAACTATAACATAACTATACTCCCTTAGAAGAAGATGTCAATTGTCTTGTAAAGGGATCAATTCCTTCATGCGTTCTCTGCAGACGTGAAGTGAAAACCCTCCTAACGGCCAAGACCTGCGCTTCACAAGGGGTGAATGTTTAAAAACCAGCTAAAAAAATTGGGTGGGTCGCCGGTTTTTACTGCATTTTAACTTTCCCGGGAAAACAGCATTCCCAGCTTGGCTGACCATCTTCTTCATTGCGAAGTTTCATGGTCCAATCGCCCTTGCTGATTTGTGTTGCTATGATGGAGGAACCGAATTTCTTCCCCCTGACCACAACGCTGTCACCAGCCTTAAATTTAATTTTCTGATTTTCAATGAACCACTTGGGACCCATATAGACAGTATAAGCATTGCCCTGGTCCGTCTTGAATTTCATCTGCAGACCGTCTTTTACTCCGGCCATCTTCTCAACCTTTACTACCTTGCCGGGCTCAACAACAATAGCCTCGGTTCCTGTAAAGCCTTTGTCGGCATCAAGCGCGGGAAGTCCCAGACTCCATGCACCTCTCGATACGGTGGACCCTGCAGCCTGTGATTTCTGAGCGAATGACACCGGCACAAACAACATACTAATTGCAACAACTATGACAATCCCTATCGCCAATTTTCGCATACGTTCCTCCTTGAAGTTAGTTAAAATTGAATTGTCTGGACCCACCCCTTTTTTTAAGCTTACTGATTTTACTTACACAACGCCTAATCTGTTGTCAAGAAAATGGTTTACCTGGAGTTCATGATAAAATGATGTCTTACAGCATATATTAATAGATTAAATGCGGTATTTCAATAGCAATGTAATGTATAAATGTAGTGGTAGGCTAATGCTACCGCGGCATTTAGGGGGTCAACTCTTTATTCTTGACAGAAGAATCTAGCCAAATGTCAATAGTAGAGATTTGCCCCCACCAGTTCAGCCATTTTTCAAAATGAGATATACTATCGGGATGAACCGTTTCTATTTTACTATTGGACAGTGTCTGTCGCCGGTTGAAATGGGGAGAAAGATTTGCTATATATCCCATAGTGTTAACCAACTTAATTTAGCGGATGAAAGATTGACTGAAAAAGAAACGATGGAGTCCATGACCGACTGGAGGAACTGCAAAGGACAGTGCGGCTATACCCGGTTTTGCCGTCAGTGCATGCAAGAACGCGATAGGCTGATCCGTGAAAAGAAACAGTCCGAACGGAAGCGAACGGGAAAACTTCACGACGCCTGGGGAAAAAACTTGCGCAGCATTTAAGGATCAAATGTTAGGAATCTATCGAAATGTCAATAGTAAAGATTTGACCCCATTTCTTCCCACTTTTCGCGGGAAGAAATTGTTTGTTTCTTAATTTTATATTTAGGCGATGACCGCAATGATTCCTTTGTTGGCAGTCGTGTTCACATTGCTCGCATTTTTCCTTTTTGTGCCCTTTCATCTTAAGCTGAAGGGCCGCTATGAAGAGGATTTTGAGGGCTCTTTCGCAGTCTCATGGCTATGGGAATTCGCTGAATTCTGCTACAGCAAAGACGAGATAAGGATTCTCGCAGCAGGAATAACCATCTTCCGGAAGACGAGAAAAGAAGAGTTACGAGAAAAAGGCCGCAAGGAACGATCTAAGAAGGGGCGAAAAAGAAAGTCAAAGAGATGGATACTCATCCACTTTCCTTTTGTATTCGCAACGGCAAGAGAATTCTTTCGGTCTCTTTCCCCTGAAGGGCGCATCAAAGGCATAGTAGGTTTTGGGGATCCGGCCGAAACCGGGATGTTCGTGGGGCTAGTAGCGGGCTGTCTTTCTTGTCTGCCCCTGCCATTCCTCACGATCGTGCCGGAATTCGAAAAGGAGAGATTGAACATGGAAGGCTGGATTACTTTGCGCATCTTGCTGGCCAGCATCTTTGCACTCTGCATGAAGTTTGTTTTATCCCGCGAGGGGCGTGAAATCATCCAAGAACTTTAAGAAAGGAGAATATTATGGAACATGTAAAAATGTTAATCGAAACCCTGTTTTCAAAACTCGACGGACTTGCGAGTACGAAGACAATTGTGGGTGAACCCATGGACATCAAAGGAAAGACAATTGTCCCGGTCATTGAAATTTGCATAGGCGCAGGCGGCGGCGGCTTCATGGGCGAAGGAGAAGGCGGAGGCACCGATGAAAAAGGTAGAAAAGGCCAGGGCAAAGGTCAGGGGAAGGGCGGAGGCACCTGCGGCGGCATGCGTATCGCCCCTGTAGCCCTTGTGAGTGTTGATGAACAAGGGAACATTTGTGTCTATAATGTTAATGAGAAGAAAGGCTTCTTCGGGAGGGTATCAGAGCTGATGCCCCAGATGGTCGACAAAATCATGGACGCAAGATCCGGTAAATCAAAGGAATAGGGCTCGTCCTCTTGAGGACTCAAATTAGGGACGGGAGCCGGCCGTCTTGCTTTTCTTTATGCTTGAATCAGCAAGCTCACGAAACCGCATCGCCGTTTCGGCCCCTCTGGCCTCTTCCTCGTGCTTAAAGAACACGAAAACCCTCTTCCATTTTTGCGAAAGGATTTTTTTCATCCATTGCGAAAGATCGGCATCCGTGTAATCGGAACGGCGCAGACGCAGGTATCCCCATGACGCCGTACTGATGATTTCACTTGCCGGATCCTCATCAACATCAGCTATACACAGGCTGCATCCGTTTCCACGAAGAAGGTTCAGAATCTCTGCATCGAGCCAGGATGGGCTGCGGAACTCGAATGCGCAGGACATATTGCCGGGAATCAGAGAGAGAAAATCTTCCAGCGCGGTGCGATCCGCATGAAAGCTCTTGGGAAACTGAAAGAGGACCGGACCCAGTTTTCCGTCCAGAACGGACAAAGTTCTAAATAAGTACTCGGTCTCCGCATCCACATTTTTCAGCCGCTTCAGGTGGGTTATGACCTGAGGCGCCTTGAGCGCAAACACAAAATCGTCGGGGACCTGTTCCGCCCAGGACGCGAGGACGTTCTCTTTCGGCATGCGATAAAAAGTGTTATTGATCTCCACCGCGCCGAGGCGTTCCGAATAGAAGCGAAGCATTTCATCGGGCGAGATCTTTTCGGGATAGAATCTTCCCTTCCATTCCTTGTATCCATACCCGCTTGTACCGACATAGATTTTCATGTCTTACTTCCCTTCACCGCGTCGAAGACACGCGCGATAGGTCATCGGGTTCGATAATGCACCAAAGCGCAACCGGCGTTCTTTTGGCTTCATTTTACCCAGCCGGTGCGCTGAGACCCCCCAATATCTCACGCATGTGGTTGATGTGAAATTTAGCATGAGACTCATCTGCGCCTCCGAGCAGGCCGATCCAGGTTTCCAGTGTCGGATATTCTCCAAACGGCGAGCCTTTAAGCATGGCGATATGCGCTTTCCGGTCGAGCTGCTCTGCAGATAAGCCTGCCGCAAATTTAGAAATACCGTCGTACTCCTTTTCGACCTCTCTGAGAAGTTGTGCAAAGGTCATCCGGGCACGCTTCTCAGAGAAAAAAGGGTTCTCGGGTTCGATGTCGATCTTGGGGATATCCTGGTCAAGAAAGGCCTGAAGCATTCGCAGGTGGCCAAATTCTTCGGGCCCCAAAAGATGGGAAAGGATTTCTTTAGGAGACCATCGTCCCGCGGGCGCACGGGAGGCTGCACTCTCATCAAGCCCTTCGCATACTTTTTTCAGCTCTTTGATATTCCGGCGTATGCTTTGGGCCAATTGGGTCCCTGTTGAAGTTGCCATATCCTGTCACCTCCGTTATCTTTTTCCGTTTCACATGGCAAAAGGCACGATCAATTATCATTATCTTATGACGTTGATGTGGTTCATGCCATAAGCGATTTCCTGAAATCTGGCATCTAAATATCTGAAGTTAATGCCGCGGTACCGAACGTGGCTCTGCCCGTGTCATCATCTAATTTTCCTGATTACTTGAAGGTTGGGCAATAGGCCGTCAGGATTTTCGCCCTACAAAATCAGGGAATTGCCCATATGAAATGCCAGCCATTCCGTATAAAATAAAAGCTCGCCTTAATGCACTGCTATGCATCTCAGGGCATGGCAAATTGAAGGCGTAAGAGAGGAATGAGATTATGAGACCTATCTGGACCGGGTCCATCAGTTTCGGGCTGATCAATATTCCTGTGCGACTGTACACGGCGGTAAAAGAAGCCAGGCCTGATTTTACTTATCTTCACAAGAAGGATTTGAGTCCGATTCGGTATGCAAAAGTATGCAAGGCAGACGGTGAAGAAATCCCATTTACGGATATCGTTAAGGGTTACGAATATGACAAAGGTGATTACGTGGTTTTGCAGGATGATGATTTCAAGCGTGCAGACATTCGCAAGACGCAGACCATCGATATCACCGATTTTGTGAACAAGGATGAAGTGGACATTAAGCTGTTGGAGAAACCATACTATCTCGAGCCGACCAGAGAATCGAAAAAGGCTTATGCACTACTGAGCGGAGGGCTCGCAAAAACCGGAAAAGTCGGGATCGGCAGTTTCGTGCTGCGGACACGCGAGCACCTTGTCCTCCTCAAGCCCGATGACGGTATGCTTGTTCTGGAGCAGATGAGATTTCAAGGTGACATTGTCAAACCCGCCGAACTGAATATTCCCGCTGAGGAAAAAATATCCGCCAAGGAACTGGACCTTGCCATTAAATTGATCGATCAACTGACCGGTGCTTTCCATCCCGAAGAATATAAGGATACCTACTCAGAAGAGCTCATGAAGATAATCGACAGTAAAGCGCATGGCAAGAAACATCGCCCTGCGGGTAAGAAACCGGTGCCCACGGCGGTTCCCGATCTGATGGCCAAACTTCGAGAAAGCCTTGAAGAAGCCAAGAAGAAAAGGATGGCGGCATAAATCAACAGGCGCTTTCATCCATGCCTCTTCAAGAGTACCGGAAAAAAAGAGACTTCGCCAAGTCGCCCGAACCTGCAGGTAAGAAGACGGCGGGTAGTGATGGCGGCGCTCTTCATTTCGTTGTCCAAAGACATCAATCTCACCATTTGCACTATGATCTGCGCCTGGAGTTGAACGGCGTCCTCAAAAGCTGGGCAATTCCCAAAGGTCTCACCCTTGATCCCGAACAAAAGAAACTTGCTATTATGGTTGAAGACCATCCGCTGGAGTATCTGACCTTTGAGGGCGTAATCCCCAAAGGCAGTTATGGCGCCGGAACCGCAATAATCTGGGACCAGGGCGAATATTTATGGGCAGGCGCGTCAGGACGCAAGGAAAGCGAAAAGGAAATGATTGAGGGGCTCAAAAAGGGACATATCAGCTTTGTCCTAAAAGGCAGGAAACTGAAGGGAGAATTTGCCCTTGTGCGCTTGAAGCGCGCGAAGGAAAACAATTGGCTCCTGATCAAGAAGCATGACGAATTTTCGCATCCCGAACCTCCCGGAAACGAAGAGCCGGTAAAATCGGCAGGGCGGAAGAAAGGAGAGATCAGGAAACACCGGGCGTCCTCACAAGCGGCATCGGACTCCAACATTGCAATGGTGCATCTCGATGATATCCCCATCACGGATGCGCCCCCAAAAGTCAGTCCCATGCTCGCTACACTCATTGAGAAGCCGTTTGACAGGGAGGGATGGTTTTTTGAGATCAAGTGGGACGGCTACCGCGCCATTGCTGAGGTTGTCAAGAATCATGTCCGGCTGTATTCCAGAAATGACAAATCCTTGAACAGCCGATTCCAGGCGCTCATTGACGCTTTGGAAGAATTGCCTTTTGATGCCGTCCTGGATGGCGAAATAGTTGCCCTTGACGACGCGGGCAAAGCATCTTTTCAGTTGCTGCAGAAACATTTGCAAACCGGAGAAGGCCTGCTGGCCTATTATGTTTTTGACGTCCTTTACTTGAACGGACACGACCTCCGGAATATTCCTTTGCGACGCCGGAAACACATCCTCGCTCAGATTCTCCCGGACATACCGAATGTCCGCGTCAGCGACCATATTGAGGAGAAAGGCTTATCTTTCTTCCAGGCTGTGCAGAAAAACGGTGTTGAGGGTATCATGGCCAAGAACGGAGCGAGTATTTATCAATCCGGTGCCAGGAGCCGGGAGTGGTTAAAGATCAAGAATACCTATAGTCAGGAGGCGGTCATCGGCGGTTTTACGGCGCCTCGCGGAGGCCGAAAACACATGGGATCGCTGCTGCTTGGTGTATATGAGGACCATGATCTAGTCTATATCGGTCGCTCGGGTGGTGGATTCACGGAAGACGAACTCTCCCGCATGCATGCAAAGCTGAAGCCCTTGATAACGAAGACATCGCCATTCCTATCTTCTCCCAAGACCGATACCCCGGCAACGTGGGTAAAACCGGAGCTGGTCTGCGAAGTACGTTTTTCCGAGTGGACGGACGAAGGTTATATGCGACAGCCAGTTTTTCTCGGACTGCGGGAGGACGTCTCTCCATTTGATGTAAAAAGGGAAATGCCCGAAAAAGATATTGCGGCGCCCGGCACATCCCGTTTCAAAACACCGGAAAAAAACGACGCACGCATAATCATTGACGGAAAAGAGCTGCATCTCACGCACCTGGAGAAGGTATTCTGGCCGGATGAAGGCTATACGAAAGGCGATGTGATCAACTATTATCGGGCGATGGCGCCCGTCATACTGCCGTATTTGAAGGACAGACCGGAATCCATGCATCGTTTCCCGAACGGCATAACGGGGCAGAGTTTTTTTCAGAAGAATGTGGACGATAAAATAGCCCCGTGGATTGAAACGACATCCGTGCCCGACGAATCGGCGGATAAAGAAATCCGTTACCTTCTTTGCCAGAACGAGGCTTCCCTTGTCTACATGGCCAATCTCGGCTGTATTGAACTCCATACCTCGAATTCACGCTACAGGACGCCGGACAATCCCGATTATCTCGTGCTGGACATCGATCCCCTTGATATTGATTTCCGCTATGCGGTGGAGGCGGCGCTGGCCACGCGAGAAGTAATCCAGATCGCCGGTGCGAAAGGTTTCTGTAAGACATCCGGTGCGACGGGGTTGCATGTCTACATCCCCATGGGGGCAAAATATACCATGGAACAGGTCCAGCAGTTCGCACACCTTATCAACCTGCTCGTTCATAAGCGGTTGCCGGAAACAACAAGCCTTGCCCGCCCGCCGGGCAAGCGCGCAGGAAAAGTGTATCTGGATTATCTGCAGAACCGCAGGGGCGCAACAATGGCTGCGCCTTATTGCCTCAGGCCGAGAAAAGGCGCTCCCGTATCCGCGCCTCTCCAATGGGAAGAGGTCAACGAAGATTTGAGCCCGGCAAATTTTCATATCAGGAATATGGCGAAACGGATAGATAAGATCGGCGACATATGGAAAGGCGTCTTGCGGGGCGGTGTCGATATGGAATCCTGCCTCGAACGACTTGCACGGCGGGCCTAGATTCGCGTCCATCACCACCTTTCATCTAAGGCGCCTTATTACACGATGGCCTTCATAATATGGCCGAAACCGCGCACTTTCAGGTCGTCATTACGGCCCGTAAAGTAACGCGCGTTTATCTCATCAGGCCCCATGTCTATAGCCTCTTCGAAACCAAGTGTTTTCAGGTCGGCTGAGAGCGTCAGAGGATCAAAGAATGTTCGCCAGGGCTCGCCTGCCATAGCGACTCGCCTCGAGAGATCATCGAATGCTGACCGCTGCTGGGTATTCAGCAGTGAAGGTGAAATGACGTAATCGAATACGACGCCGCTCCCTGCCTTCAGGGCGGCAACAAATTTAAGAGTCGAGGCGACGGCCTCTCCCGTCAAATAAGGAGTGACCCCCAACCATGAAAAGATGGCTGGCTCACCGTAATCGAAAGTCGCTTTCTGCAGCCCATCAGCCACCCGCTGTGTTTCAAAATCCACAGGCACAAAGGTGAGAGAAGCGGGGATAGAGATGCCGGCTACCTCAAGTTGCGCGCGTTTCCAATTCTGCGTAGCCGGGTGATCAATCTCGAAAACGCGCAGTCGGGATTGCGTGTGAGGGTTTCTATAGGCAAAGGTATCAAGTCCCGCACCGAGAATCACGTATTGCCGCATCCCTCTCCGGACGGCTTCGGCAAGTACGTCTTCGGTATAGCGGGAGCGTGCCGCAATAAAGGCTCTCAGCAAGTCCGAGCCTTGAGCGGCAGCGAACTGTTGCGGAGCGGTCTGCAACGCAGCTGAACTTTCTTGACCGATGATGAGCAGAGCCAGGGGATCATCGAAGACCCGTGGTTCATCAAGTATCTGGTGCGCTGAGCGATGCATTGCAGCTCTTTGCGCGGTGATGCTGGGACGGCTTTCCATCATAGTAGCCCCTTCTATGCTGTTTCTTGCAAATCTTTATTATTGACGGTTATCCTATTTGTCGAGTTCCGTTCTTACGGCAGTCCCTATTTTCTCCAACAGATAAGGTTTCCTCACATATGAACCAGCCCCGAGCTCCTGTATCTTCCTGACCCGCTCAGTTATGGCAAAACCACTTACAATGATTGCCTTCTGGTCCTTGTGTATCTCAAGAATCCTTCGGTATGTCTCCAAACCATCGATACCGGGATCCATGATCATATCCAGGATGAGCAGATCAACCGGCTGTTTCTTCACAAACTCTACAGCCTCTTCACCACTTGAAACAGTGCTCACTTTATATCCAAGACTATCCAGCATTGCCGATGCTAAAAGGCGTTGACCTTCCACATCATCCACGACCAAAATGTGTTCGCCACGGCCCAGATATGTGTCCCGTGGTACGGCTTGTTCAAATTTGGTCAGTGCTTCTCTGGTGACGGGGAAATAAAGGGTAAAGACACTTCCCTTACCCTCCGTGCTTTGTACATCAATGTATCCATCGTGATCTTTCACCGTGCCCCACACAACCGCCAATCCTAGCCCGGTGCCGCTTCTGCCCATCACCTTCTTCGTATAGAACGGTTCGAAGATCCTTCCAAGGTCCGCCGGTGATATTCCCGATCCCGTATCCGATACGGTAAGCACGGCATATTCCCCTTCCTGTGTGGTGTCATACCCGTGAATCGGCCTGTCCACATAACGGTTCTCAGTTCTGATCGACACCTCTCCCAATCCGGATATCGATTCCGCGGCATTTGAAAGCAGATTCATCACCGTCTTGTTCAGATGTGTAGATGAACCTTTGATGTGCAAGAGCTCGGCGTCCAGGGATGTCTTAAATTGGACGCCGGGATGATGGGCCTTAATTGCCTCAAACTCCGGCATCTGCAAGAAATCCGAAATGATTCTGTTCAGGTTCAGTGTCTCTGAGACCAGCACGCCTCTCCTGGTAAGAGTCAGCAAATCCTGGATGATTGCCGCTGCACGCTGGCTGCCTTTAAAAATCTGCGTGGCGTGTCTTTGGAAGGGGCTATCCTGAGGAACGTTTTGCAGAAGAAGCTCTGAATATCCCACCAGGACTCCAAGGACGTTGTTAAGGTCATGGGCCACCCCGCCTGCCAAAGTCCCTAATGCCTCCATCTTCTCGGCTCGCTGCAGACGCTCCTCCAATTGTCTGCGTTCACCCTCGGCCAGTTTCCGGTCGGTGATGTCTACGATGGCTCCTCTCATCCCCACGATTTTATTCTGATGAAAACTAGGCGAAGCATAGATGAGTCCGATAAACGTGCTGCCATCTTTCCTAAGAAAGGTATATTCCTGGCCGGGGATTGATGCACCCTGAAACACCCGTTCCATATTCTCTCCAACTCGCTGCCATTCCTCGGGCGGAAAGAACTGAAGTGCGTTCATACCCTCTTTATAATCCTCTTGATTATACCGGAAGACTTCGAGAGCAATCCGATTAAAGGAGCTGATATTGCCTGTGGCATCAAGTTCAAAAATTGCTATCGGCAGAAAATCGGTCATTTCACGGTATCGCTTTTCGCTCTCCCGAAGCAAGTGCTCTGCCAGTTTCCGCTCGGTGATGTCGATAAAGTTTTCAAGATAACAATCCCTTCCCTTGATGGTAATAGGATAAACGGTTTTCAGAATGTCTTTTGAATGTCCATCCGCGCAGAGCAGCTTACGTTCAGAGTGATCGACATCTTGACCAAGATCTTTGACCGGACACTTCCCTGCCTGGGCGGGGCAAACCAATGAGTGACAGATCTGACCTATAATTCTCTCTCTGGGCAGCCCGATCATTTCTATGGCTGTCTGATTGGCTTCAAGAATGATCTGCGTGTTCCTATCAATCATGAGAATCCCTGTTCCTACTGTATCGAAGATCGCTTGTAGTTTGGTCTCGCTCTCCCGCAGAGCCTCCTCGGCCCGCTTGCGGTCGGTGATATCCAAGGCCGCAAAAGTCACTCCCTTCTTGAGGTCCGCGAGATCAAGAGGCGTGGAACTGAGAAGAACATCAATTATTGTGCCATCCTTGCATAGCCAGCGCGTTTCTACCGCGCCAGATCCCTTTTCCCCAATTTGGCGATATTTCTCCCGTCCCACGTATTCAAAGTCTTCTTCGGTTGGGTAGATCATGCGGGCTCCCTGACCGAGCAATTCCTCCCTGGAATAACCGCTCATCAAGCACAGGGAGTCATTCGCCTCTTGGAACACCCGATCGATCACCATCCCGATACCAATTGGTGCAGCCCGGAAAATACTTCTTAGCTCGTTCTCCCGATTCCGCAGCGCCTCCTCTGCCTGCTTGCGGTCGGTGATATCCTTTGCGACTATCGTTACTGCCCTCACTTCGTTGCTGTGCCCTACCACTGGACTGAATGTCCGGATAAAGAATCTGCCGTCTCTCTCGCTCTTATGGTCTCGTTGAATAGACGCGCCTGTCTCGAAAACGGTCTTTACGGCTTGCGCGAATTTCTCGGAATCCTCCTTGGAATGAAAATCGCCGTATGGCCTTCCCACAATCTGTTCGAGCGGCATACCAAAGCGCTTCAGGTGTCCTTCATTCATAAAGAGGTACCTTTGCTCAACGTCAACAATGTATATCGAGTCTCCAGTATGTGCCAGAGAGCGATATTGCTCTTCACTCTTGCGCAAGGCTTCCTCGGCCCGCTTGCGCTCGGTTGTATCGCGAAATAGCCCCCTGAATCCTATAGGCCGCCCCTCCGCATCCTTGATCAAATAGGCAGACCCTTCGACAGTTCTTCTGGTTCCGCCTCTTCTGATTATCTCCCATTCAAACAGCTTTTGCGGAATACCCGTTCTGTACACCTGGCTGTAGAGTTTTAAGAGCTTCTGCGCATTCTCTTCGTCAGCATACTTTTTGTAATGCATTCCCGTCGTTTCGTCCTTGCTATACCCGATTATTTCTCGGGCAGCTTCATTGAAGAAGGTAAGCCGTCCTTTCAGGTCCACTTCAATATATCCTTCTCCCATATTTTCTATGATGGTGCGGTATTTCTCCTCACTCTGACGCAAGGCTTCCTCGGCCTTCTTGCTTTTGGTGACATCATCATAGATGGCCACTATCTCTCCCGTGGGGAGCTTGTACACAAAATTGTCACGCCAACTGGGTAACTCTCCCTTCTTATAGAGTGAAACTGGATAACGTTCTGATACTCCCGTCCTCCATACTCTCCGGAATACGTCGAGAATGCCAAATTCCTTTACCCCGGGGAATACATCGGTGACACTCCTACCGATGAGTTCTTCTTTTTTGATATTTTCAATCTCTTCTCCCGCTCTGTTGAAATCGTTGAAGATGAAAGTTTCTCCGTCGTCAGGGGTCTCATACACGGCCACACCGCTTCCCATGTGCTGGAACATGGCACGGTAGCGAGTCTCGCTCTCGTGAAGTGATTGTTGGCTTTCCAACAGTTCAGTATACTTTTGACGAAGTTCCTCATCGTAGGCTGATAACTGTCCATATGCCGCTTTCAGCTCTTCATGTTTTGTGTTTAATTCATTTTCTATGCGCCGTTTATCGGTTACATCTCTGGTCGTCCCCAGGTACCCCAATACGTTTCCATCAGCATCATTCCACACGACTGACGTAAGAAGGACGTGAATGATAGAACCGTCTTTTCTTCTCAAGTCGACGGGATATTCCTTGACATACCCGTTCTTGCTTATTTGCGCTATGAACCCCTCTCTCCCTTCGGGGTCCGCATAGAGGTCCCGTATGGGCACTTCCTTTAATTCCTCTTTGCTGGAATACCCGAACAGTTCGACTGCCGCATCGTTCATGTCAACCCATCTGCCCTCAACGGAAGTGACAAATGTGCAGTCCCTTGACGCCTTGAAAAAAGCCCTGTAACGCTCTTCGCTCTCGCGGAGCGCCTCTTCGACTTGTTTACGCTCGGTGATATTAGTTGCGGCTCCTATCATCCGAACCGGCTTTCCCTTGCGGTCGCGAAGGATATAGATGCGGTGATTAATATAAATAGGAGTCGCACCGGCAATCTGAATCCTGTATTCATTTGAACCCAATTCCCGATTGCTTTTGAGCAGCCTCTCCATACTCGAGACCATCCGCCGACGATCATCGGGATGTGTAACCTGAATCCACCAGTTCCACGGATCGTCTATGAATTCTTCGACGCCTAATGTTTTCTGCATTGCCTCATTACACCAGAGTTTATTCTTCACTAAGTCCCAATCGTGGATGGCATCGTTTGTAGCTATTGACAGCATGGCAAATCGCTCCTGATCCTTCCGGAGCTCTGACGCCTTCAGTCTAAGCTTATTTTTGGATTCTTCAAGCTTTGAGACTTTCAGTCGCAAGGAATTCAATTCGTCAATAAGCTGTTTTTTGGTTCCGGCCTCGTCCTTCATTTCTCTGACTCCTTCATTTAACCTGTGTGCAGCTATACAAAAAACCCCCGTCTCCTTCCAGGAAACCGGGGTTCTGTGATCAGTCCATAAATCCCCCTGCGGGTTGAAGGGTCTGGAATCTTATTTATGATTCAAATAGACAGGTTCTTCTATCACGTCTCTCGGCAGAAATCTACAATCAAAACGAGGGATATTGATTCATGACTATCAGGAAGAAAGACGAAAAATCGCCGTTCAACTGCTCACCAATCGTTTTCCGAGTTCGAGAGCTTCCTTCATCAATATCTTATCATTTGTGATTTCTCCGGCATCCATAGCGCTTCCGTAAACCATCCCGACAATACATGCCTCAACATATCCATATGCGTCCTGAAAGGTTCGGAGAGCATTGACACAGCCGGATCTGAACGGGTCAGAATCTCCATAGCTCATGGCTATGGCGATCCGTTTATCTGCAAATGCTTCCTTGACATGAGGCAGCAAAGCGAAAGAGCGATCCATCCATAGTTTCGTCTGCGCCGATACAGTAAACCAGTAAACAGGACTCGCAATTACCCATGCGTCCGATTCTCGTAACTTCTTGTAGACAATCTGCATGTCATCATTGATAGAGCATCCTTTGCTATTTGGTTTCTGGCATGCGTAGCATGACTTGCACGGCGCGATTTTCATTCCGTGGATATAGAGAGTCTCCACTCGTGCGCCAACTGATTTTGCTCCTTGGGCGATCCTCCCAGCCAGTAGAGCGCTATTGCCTTTCTTCCTGGGGCTGCCCAGTAAAACGAGCACTTTCTTCATGGCGTTCTTGGTGATCATCTTACACCTCCATTCCAATTCATCACTTTATCTTCCCGAATTATCTTTAGGTGCAATGTAGCACAAAAATGTAAAAACTGAAAATTCTGGATTTTAGGAAGGAAGGATAATGCATGGAAAACCTGCCGACCGTTTGCTGCATCGAGACAGCTCTCGCTACGCACCTCGCGGCGGTCGCACCATAATGTATCATTAGACGTTGTGCCCGGAAGGAATCTGAAGAGCGAAAACCCTTTGAAAGAAGCTAGAGAAGAGGTATAATTAACAAGACGTGCGATGAGACGTGAAATCACAATAAGTAAATTACAACCGGAGGTATTTCATGAAGAGAATCTTGGTTATCTTTTGTGCAGTAATGATAAGTTGCTTTATGCTGACAGCTACGGGTCTGGCGCAGGATCAGGACCAGACACTGATCCCCAAGGAGGGAAAAGGGACGTGCAAGGCCGATATTGAAAAGTTCTGCAAAGATATTAAGCCCGGCGGCGGCCGGATATGGGCATGTCTCAAGAGTAATGGAGACCGGCTATCGCAGGAATGCGCGAATCATCTGGCCTTGGCACGGGAAAAGTCGCGTGAATTCCATCAGGCATGCAGAGGCGATGCGGAAAAATTTTGCAAAGGCATACCGGCAGGGAAGGGGAGAATTGTTTCATGCCTGAAGAGCCATGAGGCGGAACTATCCAATGCCTGTGCGGCGGTCTTCCGAAGATAGCATTCCCTCCGTCACATGAATAGGAACATCTTGCTGGATATTGCGCGTCTATTTCTCCCGCATATCTGTCAGCGGACCACCAATGCCTCTTCGGGACAGGTAATGACGGTATTGCCCTCGTTCCTAATCAATTCCGTGGTGAGGAACGCCTGGGGCAATATATTGTTTACGTAATACCGGGCGCATGCAATCTTCCCGGTATAGAATGTCGCTTCGACCGAATCACGGGGAACGCCGGTGAGCTTGTTCTTCGCGATGAGGGCCTGTTCCATCAGACACTCGGCGACCTGGACCTGGGAACAGACGAAAAGGGCCTTTAACGCATTGAGAGGGATAAGGGACCTCTTCTGCCCTATATTGTTGTACCAGGAATCATAAGTCGCCTTTACTTCCGCCAGGCACTGATAGCCCCTGGTCAGATCACCCATTTCTTTCTCGAACCCGGGCGCATTGCGATTAGCGTCAATGAACTCCTTTATCGTTGCCATCCAGTTCGCGAAAGAAGAGCCTTCCTTCATCCTCATCTTTCGCCCCACCAGGTCGCTCCCATGAATGAACGAGGTGCCTTCCCAGATCGACAGGATCTTCGAATCCCTGAGATATTGTTCGACCGGGTATTCCTGAGTATAGCCGACCCCGCCGAGGATCTGGATTGCCTGGGAGATGATTCCGAGGCACGTCTCGCTGCCGTAGCATTTCACCATCGGGGTGAGTATTTCGGCCAACTCGCCGAATCTCCCGGCCCTCTCTCTGTCGCTTGAGTTGGTCTGAATATCAAGATAATAAAATGCCTTGAATACCATGGCCCTGATGCCTTCAATATGCGCTTTCATATCGAGAAGCATCCTTCTGACATCTTCGTGTTTTATAATCGGGACGCGTTCGGCATTCTTTATGCCGAACGGCCTTCCCTGAATACGCTCCGTGGCGAACTGGGAAGCGAAATAGCAGGCCGCGGCCGCCTGGGTGTTGGCGTTGTGGCCGGTGGCGATCCTGGACTCGTTCATCATGTGAAACATCATCGCCAGACCCTGGGAACAGCCTCTGTCGTCGGGCGGGGGGCCAAGACGGATCCCGAAGCATTCATCTTCATCGCCGAAATTGAGCAGTGCCGTAGCCTGAGCATGGAGTCCCATCTTGTGCTCCAGGCGCGCCGTCTTGACATCATTGAACTTGCCCAGAGTCCCGTCCTCATTGACCCAGATCTTGGGAACTATATAGAGGCCGATGCCGGGCGACCCGGGAGCTCCGCCTTCAGGGCGGGCCAGCACCATGTGAATGGTGTTTTCACAATGACCGCCGTCCCCTCCGGTGATGAACATCTTGGTCCCCTTGATCCTGTAGATGCGGGGATCGTCGGTCGGGGATGCCTTCATCGTGATATCGCCGACGTCCGATCCGAAGTTGGGTTCCGTCAGGCACATTGTCCCCTGCCACTCGCCGTTGAGCATTTCTTGCAGGAACATGGTCCTGTCCCGATCGGTTCCGAACCGGATTATCAGGTTGGCGGCGCCGGTCGTGAGTTTAACATAGGACGTCAGGGCGGGGCAGGCAGCCTGATTGACCTCGGAGGCGGCCTTGAACAGGATGAGGGGCATGCCGGATTCGATGCTGATGCATTCGCTGCTCGAACCCCATCCATTCCGCTGAAGAAATCTATATGCCTCCTTGAATCCGGGCGCGGGTGTAACGACCCCGTTTTCGAATTTCACGCCTGTTCTGTCGCCTGGGGCGTTAATGGGGTTGACGATCTGACGCGCGACTTTATAGACTTCATTCAAAAGGATGTCGATATCATCGACACTGAATTTATCTCTGAACCGGTCGCACGCAAACACCTCTTCGGACGGCAGCCACTCCTTCAAAATGAATTTTAAATCTCTCAAATCATACTTGAATTCCATCTCTTGCTTCTCCTGTTGTGTCGATATGCATTCATGCGAATCCTTCCGCCAAGAGACGTTCAATGGGCGAAGTCCGGGTGACGAATTTATCCCGCACTCCTAGGCTCTGTTTGGGGCATAGCCGAGGGCGGCATTGGCCACTATCATGGTATGCATATTGGAAGTCCCTTCAAGCGTTTCAAACTGCTTTGAATCCCGGAGAAAGCGTCCGCAGGGATATTCCTCGGAGTAGCCGTAGGAGCCGTGAAGCTTCATGCATTCATTGGCCGCATGGACGACGATCTTTGCCCCGTAGAGCTTGGACATCGATGTTTCCATCACGTTTGGAAGGTTCTTATCTTTCAGCCAGGCCGCCTTGTAAACCAGGGCCGCGAGCGATTCGTGCTCCATCTTCATCTCCGCAATCTGCTGCTGGATGAGCTGGTATCTGCCTATCTGTTTGCCGAATTGTGTTCGCTCGTTTGCATATCTGATGGATTGCTCCAGGATGGCGCCGGAAAGGCCCAGGGCACCGGCCGAGCAGCCGAGGCGGGTTGCATTCAGCTGTGTCATGCAGATCTGAAATCCTTTGTTCGCCTGTCCGAGAACGAGTTCCTTGGGAACCCTGACATCCTCAAAGGAGATTTCCGCCGTATCGGAAGCCCACAATCCTACCTTGTCGTGAAGCTTCCGGCGGGTGATACCGGGCAGGCTGTAATCCATGATCAGGCAAGTGATCCCCTTCGCACCGGCGTCCTTGTCCGTCTTCACATAGAGGAGCCCGTGATTGCATATGGTACCGTTGGTTATGAACATCTTGGTGCCGTTCAGGAGGAAACAATCTCCCCTATCCTGCGCCCGGCAGCGCATGCCGGCAACGTCTGAGCCGATATCGGGCTCGGTCATCGCGAAGCTTCCGATGTATTCCCCACGTACAAATCTGGATATGTAATGTTCCTTCTGCGCTTGTGTGCCGAATTTCTGGATCGTCAACGCCGGGCCCCAGCACTGCATATTAAAGGCCATCCGCCAGGAAGTATGGATCTTCGCGACCTGCTCAATCGCCAGGGTCCCCTCGAGAAATCCCATGCCGTTGCCGCCGTATTTCTCGTCGATACAGAAGCCGAAGAAACCCAGCCCGGCCATTTTTTCAAATATCTCCCGCCGCCAGTGCTGGTTCTTCTCGTCCTCCTCCACATATGGCTTGATTTCATTCTCGGCGAAATTTCTTGCCATGTCCTGAATCATCTGCTGTTCCTGCGTTAGTGCAAAATCCATCGTATTCTCCTTACTAATTCATGGTTTTCTCTCAACGATCATGCAGATGCCCTGCCCGCCGCCGCCGCAGATGGTCTCGAGCCCGTAGCGGGCATCGCGCCTTTCCATTTCGTGGAGCAGCGTTGTCAGTCTCATCGTGCCGGTTGCGCCTACCGGATGGCCGAGAGAAATGCCCGATCCGTTCACGTTCACTTTCTCTTCCATATCTTTTTGGCTGAGCCCACAGAGCCTTGCGTCGGCCAACGCCTGGACTGCAAAGGCCTCCTGCACCTCTACGAGATCCATCTGATCGATTTTCAAACCGGCCTTCATGAGAGCCTTGGCGACAGAGACAGGCACCGCCGGATATGTCAATGTCGGATCCGTGGCGGCAATGGCGCAAGAGCGAAAATACGCAATCGGCCGGGCGCCCATTTCTCTTGCTCTTCTTTCCGATGCGAGAACAACGACAGAGGCGCCGTCATTCTCGGAAGAGGAATTGCCGGCAGTGCACACTCCGTCGGGATAAACGGGCCGGAGCCGGGCAAGCTTTTCCATGGTAGTTTCGCGGCGCGGCCCCTCATCGGTATTGAAAAGCATGATCTCTCCGCCTTTTCCCTTTCCGGTGGGAACGGGGACTATTTCCTGTGCAAACTTTCCCGCATCCCATGCGGCAATGGCCTTTATGTGGCTGTGATACGCCCACCTGTCTGCCTCTTCGCGGGTTATATTTTCCCTCTTGGCCGCCTCCTCTGCCCAGGACATCATCGAGTTCAATTCCCCGTAACGGTGAATAGGCTGAGACATCACTCTGCCGCGCTGAATTCTGTCGTACAGCGGAATGCCCCACATCGCGAGGGCGCCGTGGCCACGGGGCATGTAGCCGTATTTGCCGTGGCTCTTTCCGCCGAGGCCCCACCTGATATCGCCGGGGATGTAGAGTTCGGCCTGGCTCATGCTGTCCATGCCACCCGCTACTATGATCTCGGCATTTCCGGTCTGTATCTGAAGAGCGCCGTAGAATACGGATTCAACTCCTGAACAGCAGCGCCGGTCGATTACGGCACCCGGAACCGTATCCGGCCAGTCCGCATCAAGGATTGCCATCCGGGCGCCGTTGGCACATTCCCCGTTCTGGTAGGATGTGCCCATGATGACATCATCGACGGCAGCAGCTTCGATGCCGGCCCTCCTCACCGCTTCGTTCAAGACGAGGCTCCCGAGCCGGTAAACCGGGATATCTTTCATGGCCCCGCCATAGGCTCCTATCGGTGTCCGGACACAACTCAGAATGACCACATTTTCCATTTTTCAGTACCCCGAAATTTTTTCAGAAGGCTCAATTAGAAGTTAAGATCCGTTCGCGGCTTCTTCTCGCCGGACGTATAGTCGTACCAGCCCCTGCCGGTCTTGTGTCCCAGGTCGCCGGAAGCCACCATTTTCTTTAGTATCAGTGAGGGCGCCCATTTCGGGTCTTTAAAGTTTTCCCAGAGAGTTTCCGCCACGGCCAGGCCTATATCAAGGCCGACAAAGTCGCCCAGTTCAAACGGACCCATCGGATGGTTGAGACCGAACTTCAGGGCCTTGTCGATGTCTTCAATTGTGGCGACACCCTCCGCGAGGCATCTGTAAACCTCATTGCGAAGTGCGGCATTCACCCGATTGACCAGAAAACCAGGGCCGTCTTTTACATAAACCGGCACCTTGCCGAACTTTTCGGCCAATTCTTTGATTGTGACTGCGGTTTCTTCCGAGGTTTTTAGACCTCTGATTACTTCGACCAGTTTCATAACCGGGACGGGGCTGAAGAAATGCATGCCGGCAAAGCTGGCAGGCCGCCCGGTGGAAGCGGCCAGCTCCGTGATAGGAATTGAGGAAGTATTGCTCGCAAATATAACCTCCGGCGGGCAGAGTTCGTCCAGTTTCTTGAAAAGCTTTGTTTTAGCCTGCTTGTTTTCGAATATAACTTCTATTACCACGTCGCAGTCCCTCGCCAATGTTAAATTGATGGTCGGTGTGATTCTGCCCAGAATAGATTTCTTTTCTTCCTCGCTAAATTTTCCTTTGGCGACGGTGTTCTTGAGATTCTTCTCTATTGTTGCCAGGCCCTTCAGTACCAATTCATCACTGATGTCCTGAATGATCACCGTAAAACCTGCGGTTGCAGCAACCTGGGCTATTCCCGATCCCATGAAACCTGCACCTACGACCATCACCTTCCTTATATTCATTTTTCTGCTCCTTCGTTCTTTCCCGTGGTTCAATTTTGTTCCGATATCCTAGACTTTTGACGCTCTCTTATTGATACTTCTCCAAAGAGTCCTTTCGTAGACGACCTTCATGAGGTCTTCGCGGAAAGCATGCAGGCAATTTACGGTGGAGCCGACTACTCCATGTATCCCTTTTCAGGCATCAGATTATGGTGAGTAAGAATTGCGCCTGTGGCCTGAATAACATTATGGGGAATGCGAATTTTTTTGTGAAGCATAGGACCTTCTGCTCTATTTGCCCGCGGCCCGAAGGCAAAGAAATGATCAATGGCCTTATTGGCATTGGTGAAGGGATTGCCATAAGGCAGCGGTTGCACCAGAGCAAAGACCTCACTGACAACAGCGCTCAGCCTTTCTGATATCTCTCGGGCTTTCCCCATCTCTTTTTTTTCAAGACTCTCGATGAGAGAAGAGAGATTGTGAGAAAAGCAGTTGGCCGTGCTGAGGAGGAAGCCATCGTAGCTGCCACCTGTGCCTGTGAGCCATTGCGCATAACTGCCCTCGGCGCCCCTGACGAGGAAGACGCCGCCCTTGTAGACATCAGAGGTTGCAATCCTGTCCTGACCACTTGAGTCCTTGAACAAGAAGAGGTTGGAAAACTTCCGCACGAGTCTTTCAAAGGTTTCGGGCGCCACTTCATTTTCAGTCACCTGGGGAAGCTGATACAGGGATGTAGGCATCCCCATATCGAGGACCGCGGAAAGACCGGCTTCAATTTGATCCTGTGTAAGAGACTTTCCCCGGGGCGGGCAGATGGTGAAACCGCAAACATGATTGGCTAGCAGGATTTCGGCGGCATTTCCTTTTCTCGCGGAATTTTCTTGAAGCATCTTAATCATGCTTGAGATCGTCCGCTTCATGGTTTCAATATCTGCTTTAAGGACTCCGAGGAGGAGGCTGATCTCTCGCTTTCGTGCCTGTTGTATCGCGAAGCCTGCCACTTCTAATGTTTCATCTTCTGTCAGTTCCCATCCATCACCTGTTGATCCAGGGATAAGAAATCCTTTTACCCAGGGGACTACATGGTTGAAATGAACATGCATCCTATCAAAATCTATTGTGCCGTCGCCCCTGTAATGTGTGAGGAGGGGGCACCACAATCTGGGGATACCGGAAGGGAAGAACTTGCTGATTAACTCCTGACGCTTCTCCGCAACACCATTCATTGAGCATCCTTTCAGAATCTAAGTAAATTCTTTTTGTAGACATCGACCATTTATCACAGTTCTCAGTTGACAGGCAATAGGCGATTGGCGTCGACGGAGCGGATTCTTCTTGCAGGATTAACAAATTCTTCACCATCCCTTAACAAATGTACAACATTTTTCATCTATGATGCGACTAATTAAGGAGAAGCTGTTCCGTCCGGCAGACCCTTTCCCGAAATGACTTGCAGGAAAGAAGATGGAGTGTGCCAGAAGCAATAACCTGAACGAACTCCTGGAGAATTGTTGATTACGCTGAAAAGAATTCTTATTATTGATGATGAAAAAGATATCGTGGATTTGATCAGTTACAATCTGGAAAAAGAAGGATTTGCAACTGTCAAGGCCTACGATGGGGAAAGCGCCCTTGAGCTGGTTAAGGCCAGGAAGCCGGATTTGGTTCTTCTGGATCTGATGCTTCCGAGAATCAGAGGATTAGAGATATGCAAGTTTATCCGAAAGAATCCGGAAACAGAGGGGCTTCCGATTATCATGCTCACGGCTAAAGGGGATCAGGTGGATAAGATACTTGGCTTCGAGATGGGGGCTGATGATTACGTCACCAAACCGTTCAATGTGAGAGAACTGATTGCGAGGGTTCGTGCAGTTCTGCGAAGGGCAGGAGCACGTCCGGATTCGGAGAAAAGAGAGCAATTTGCATACAGAGGGCTCGAAATCGATTACAGTTCCTATGAGGTCACTCTTGATGGAAAGAAGATTGATCTCGGTCCCAAGGAATTAAAACTGTTACAATTCCTTACGCGGCATCCGGGCAGGGTATACACCAGAGATCAGCTTCTGGACTACGTCTGGGGGGATGAGACTTTCGTTGAACCTCGTACAGTAGATGTCCATGTCAGTAATCTGAGATCGGCCATAGAAAAGGATAAAGCGAAGCCGCAATACATTCTCACTGTAAGGGGTATCGGATATAAGTTTGTAGATCTGAAATGAGATTTTTCGTAAGCTCATATATTGCCCCGCCTTGTTCATCATTTTTCATCATATCTTAACATTTGCTTAATCATGATTTAACATTAATGGGCTATCCTGCGTCCGATTTCTTAACTTTCCCGATGACCTTTCAAGGACATGCCCATGAAGATCAATCAGGAAAAATCAAAAACAGGAGGATAGAAATGAAGAAGTTTTGGATGGTTTTATTTTTAGCTGCGCTGATCATGGCGTTCGCATTGCCCGTATCTGCAGCGGACGTGAAGTTCAGCGGGTCATATGTGGCACAGGGCTACTATGATAACAACCGCTCATTAAGGAGTGACGGCGGTGCATCCGTCTCCAACATCTGGCAGAGGCTTAGGGTTCAGACGGACTTCCGGGTACAGGAAGGCCTGATGCTGACGACCAGATTCGATGCCCTGGAAAAGATCTGGGGTGCACCGAGGGCGCCTATTGGGGTTGCCCTGAATTCTACAACGGGAGTTTATTCCGTTACCGGTCCCACCTCAACCAGTCTTGCCGGTAACGACCTGGAATCAGAGAATATCAAGTTTACGTATGCGTTTGCGACATTTGATATCCCCGGAGGTTATGGCGCCTTAAAAGTGGGATACATGCAGCAGGGCACATGGGGTACGGCATTTGGCGACACCGGTGAGCAGGACTATGGCATGAGGGTCAAGTGGGATTTGACAACAGGTCCGTTCTTCTGGGGTGCTCGTTGGGACAAGGTGGAGGGAAAGAAGTTCTATAGCAGTGCCGGTCCAGCGGGCAACGTCGGTGTATCCACTTATGTCGTAGACCACGACTCGGAAAAGTATTCTGTCCTCGGCGGCTACAAGTGGAGCAAAGGTGAAGCCGGTATGCAAATCACGTATTATCTCGATACCACCACAGCCGATAATCCTACCACTGGGTATAAGGCAAAGTACATGCTTTGGTATCCGTACGCCAAGGCTATATTCGGTCCTGTTTATGTCGAGACAGAGTGGGGTTGGTACACAGGTACGAGACAAGATTACAATGTTGAAAACGGCTCAACCCGTCGGGACCAAGATTATACAGGCTGGCGCGGTTATATCATGGCCAATGTTGACTTTGCACCATACTATGCAGGCGCTTTGGCATTCTATTCGTCGGGAGCTGATATAAATTCACAAACTACGTATGCAGGTGGAGCCAAGATCGGTACCGACTTCACACCCTGCCTGATTCTCTGGAACTACGACCTCGGCAGGTGGAACGGCGCGTTGGGTGGTCAGAATGGCGTAACTACTGCGGGGGCTTACAATTCGGATAATGTTTTCGCATGGCAGCTCTTCGCCGGCATCAAGCCCATCCCGAAACTGGATGTGAAGGCGAGCTTCACCAATGCAAGCATGGAACAGAATGTAGTTAACAATCAGATATCCAAGAACATCGGCAACGAATTTGATCTCAGTGCAACCTACAAGATTTATGACAACCTGTCATACATGATCGGCTTTGGCTATCTCTGGGCAGGCGATGCCTTTAAGGGTAGTAACTCTGGCGCCACCGTTGATAACGATTATCTTGTGACGCATAAGATGGTACTAAGTTTCTAACCTTACAGATATAAGTAGCGGTCACTCTCCAAGGAGTCCCCGGCAAACCCCGCGGGGCTCCTTGGATAATCTTTTCTTACTGTGATACGTCCTCATTGTCGGCTATCGTATGTAAATCTACAGATCCGACATTAGCTCTCCCTTAAACTCGTGATTACCCCGTTTAGAACGATGCTTTAACAAAGAATCCATTTCTTGGGTCAGCTTTTTTCGGTATCCACTACAAATTCTTCTTGAGAGCTTCTTCAACCGGCGTTAGCCGCGACGCGATACTCCGGGAAAAGATTATGGCGAGAAGAATTGAAGGAAGAACAATGATGAACAGGGTCAGGTATATAACACGATACAGTTGATTAAGAGACTCCGTGACTTCAACGAGGGGACGGGCCAGCCGGACGTAACCTTTGAGCGTAGCGTTCTCTTTAACGGGGAGGGCTATATAGAGCATGCTTTCCTGCAGAGTTGTACTGAATCGCGCAGCTTTTCCATACCCTGTTTTCGCGGCTTGCTGTATTTCGGGACGGTTCAGGTGATTATCCATTTTTTCCGCCTCAGCTTGGGAATCCGATATAACCCGGCCTGACGGATCAATTAGTGTCACCCGCATGTTTGACCGTTTGGCAATTTCCGGGACATTACGTGCAATGTTTTCCCCGGGCATAAGGGAGATGATTCTTGCGATACCTGACATTTCATTCTCGATGTTCTGAGTAACTATGTCGCGGATCTTTGGTGTTAGAAAAAAGTCTAGTACGGCAATAGTCAGAAAGACTAGAATCAGGTATGAGGAAAATATTGCCAAGAAGCGTTTCATATTATAACTCCCTTAAATTAGAAGCAGTTATATAGACACTATATCAAAGAGAGCATCGGCCCGGATGCATGCATGACCAGTATGGTACAGATCAATAAACTAAATAGAACAAAACTTCAATATAATAGTCTGACAGAAATTCTGCGTCAATTTGGAAAGATACGAAACGAACTAACTAATTGCAGTCAAAGCCAAATATATAGCGGCTGATATTAATCCCGATATAGGTATTGTTAAAACCCAAGCCCAGATTATATTCCCCGCAATTCCCCAACGGACGGCAGTCAGTCGCTTTGTAGCTCCTACTCCCATAATCGCTCCCGTAATCGTGTGGGTCGTGCTCACAGGAATGCCTGCTATCGAGGCGCCAATGATAGAAATGGCAGCGGCAGTTTCCGCACAGAAACCTCCCATGGGTTGAAGTTTTGTAATCTTCGTCCCCATCGTCTTAACAATCCGCCATCCGCCTGACATGGTTCCCAATGCAATTACTAGATAACAAACAAACTCAACCCAATAAGGGATATAAAAAGTGGAGCCCAGGTAACCGCTGCTGAAAAGAACAACAGCAATAATCCCCATAGTCTTCTGTGCATCGTTCATGCCATGGCTGATACTGAAAACAGCTGCAGAAAACAACTGGAACTTTCGGAACATACTGCCAGCACTAGCTACTGAAAAATATCGGGAGGAATTTAAAGTCAGAGTCATTAAAATTAATCCAAGGGCCAAACCGATGAGGGGGGAAAGAATGATGAAACTCGCCGTTTTAATGATTCCCTTCCAAACCAGAACCTGCGCTCCTCCTTTCAGCAGGCCAGTTCCAATCAGACCACCGATGAGGGCATGGGAGGAACTGCTCGGCAGACCCAGCCACCAGGTAATGAGGTTCCAAATAATAGCGCCTCCCAAAGCAGAGAAAATAAGCAAGTTGTCTACAATTCTAGGATTGATAATTCCCGTACCGACAGTTTTTGCCACCTGCGCACCAATAAAAAAGACAGCCACGAAGTTGAATAATGCTGCCCACATTACGGCGTATTGGGGGCTCAACACACGGGTAGAAACGACCGTGGCAATTGAATTTGCGGCATCATGAAAGCCGTTAATAAAGTCAAAGACGAGGGCGATGAAAACGATGATAATAACGGAGATTAGAGGGTAACTATCCATGTCTTAGAGCCTTTAATTGTTCCGCAAGTAAGTCATCATTACATGCCTCAATATGGCCTCCCAAGGATGGACAAACGTAGCCCATCTATCACAGTTCTTCGACGATAGTCAACGAGCAATCACCAGTTGAAAGGGTGGATACTTACTGTGCTAAATTAATAAAACCTTCATCATTCTTTAACAAATTTGCAACATTTGATATTTATTATAGAGACAATTCTATGGGACGCAAATCCGTTCCGCAAGAAACTATGGCTGGCGGCTATTTGTTGCGGCGTTAGAATGTTAATTAATGCTCCTGTATTCTTGGGAGAAAAAAAACAAAAGATGTCTTCCGCAAATATGGAAGATGAAGTAAAATCAAATGGAGGTCTTGAAAAATGGTAAGAAGATTATTGGTGGTTGGTTGGATATTGCTAATCTGTGGTACAAATTTGGCTATTGCCGCGGAAAACGTTGTCATCAAGGGATCAACGACGGTTTTGCCCGTCGCACAGGCGGCGCTTGACGCTTATATGAAGGCACATCCCGGAGTGAATATATCTCTTTCCGGCGGCGGTTCCGGAGACGGGATAAAGGCACTGATTGACAAGTCTACGGACATAGCGACTTCTTCAAGAGAGATTAAAGATAAGGAGATTGCCCTGGCCAGGGAAAAGGGGGTCAATCCCGTCGCCCATACGGTAGCTATTGACGCTATTGTTCCTATCGTGCATCCGAAGAATAAAGTGCAGGGGATGACGATTGACCAGTTAAGTCAGATATATCAGGGAAAGATTACGAACTGGAAGGAAGTAGGCGGGGACAATCTCACGATCATCGTTGTTTCGAGAGACAGCAGTTCCGGCACCTTTGAGTCCTGGGGACACTTGGTTTTAAACAACGCCCGAGTAACTCCCAAGGCACAGTTACAGGCGTCAAACGGAGCGGTTGTTCAGGCGGTATCAAAAAACAGATATGCCATCGGCTATATTGGTCTGGGCTATTTGAACACGTCGGTCAAGGCTTTGACCGTCAACGGCATCATGGCCTCGGCGAAGACAGCACTTTCCAAAGAGTATCCGGTCGCGAGACCTCTCTATATGTATACGAACGGGCAGCCTGCAGGTGAAGCTGCAAGTTTCCTCAAATTTGTATTGAGTCCCGCAGGACAGAAATTGGTAGCCGGGGAGGGGTTCATTCCTTTGACTGTAACTACGGAAGAAATGAGGAAGCCCGCTAAGAAAAAGAAGAAATAGAAATAAACCATGAACAGGCATCAGAAAGAAATCTTCATTAGGGCTATCTTTGCCTTTTTCGCCTTTGCGTCCGTGCTCATTCTGGCGCTTATTGTTATGTTCTTGTTCCGCGAAGGATTACCCATATTCAGGGAGGTTTCCGTTGCGGATTTCCTGTTCGGACAGGAATGGTATCCCACCTATGATCCTCCCTCCTACGGGATATGGCCCCTGATTTTCGGTTCCGTGGTCGTCACGGTATTCTCCTGTCTGATTGCCGTTCCTCTCGGGGTCCTTTCCGCTGTATATATCGCTGAAATAGCGCCAGCTTCAATCAAAGACGTGACAAAGTCGATTATAGAACTCCTGGCTGGTATTCCCTCTGTAGTCCTCGGTTTCTTCGGCATGGTCGTTGTAGCCCCGTTTATACAGGAAACTTTTGATCTCCCGACGGGTCTTAACATTGTGAATGCGTCGGTAATTCTGGCGATCATGGCGATACCTACAATTTCGAGCATCTCGGAAGATGCCCTCTACGCCGTGCCCAGTGAGTTTAAGGAGGCGTCGTATGCCCTGGGTGCTACGAAATATGAAACCATAACCAAGGTCATCATGCCGGCCGCCATGTCGGGAATATCCACTGCCGTGATCCTGGGGATGGCCAGGGCTATAGGCGAAACCATGGTTGTGCTCATGGTGGCGGGCGGTGCGGCAGCTATTCCTGAGAGTATCTTTGATTCCGTAAGGCCGATGCCGGCCTCCATTGCCGCGGAAATGGGCGAAGCGCCGTTCGGGAGCGGCCACTATCATGCCCTGTTTGCCATAGGTATAGTTTTGTTTTTCATGACCCTCTTCTTTAATCTCATTGCGGATTATATTTCCCAGAAATTCAAAGAAGTGGGATCAGCAACACTGTGAAGGGGAACCTGGAGTTTATATTATGCAGGATGCGCTGCGGACATCCATGAAATTTCGCTATTTCAAACAGCAGGTGTTCTTTACCGTCGTTCGATTGTCGGCGCTGCTGATTGCGCTGGCCCTGGGTGGTCTCATCACTTACATCATTATCAACGGGATATCCGCTATCAGTTGGGGCTTTGTCACCCTCCCGCCGACGGATGCCATGACGAAAGGCGGAATAATGCCCGCCATCGTGGGGACGTTCTACCTTACAATAGGGGCCATTGCCGTAGCGTTGCCCCTCGGGGTGGCGTCAGCAATTTATCTCGCCGAATATGCAAGGCAGGGAAAGTTTATTAGAGTGGTGCGGATCGGCGTTAATTGTCTGGCGGGCGTTCCTTCAGTGGTCTTTGGATTATTCGGGCTCGGTTTCTTCGTCGTTTTTCTTCATTTTGGATCATGTATTCTTTCCGGAGCCCTGACACTTGCAGTCCTTATCTTGCCGACGATCATCGGTGCCTCCGAAGAGGCGCTGAAAGCGGTTCCGCAGATGTTCCGGGAAGCTTCACTCGCCCTTGGTGTATCCAAGTGGCAGACGATCTACAAGATTGTCTTGCCCACGGCATTGCCCGGAATACTCACAGGATCGATTCTGGGTATCGGCAGGGCGGCGGGTGAAACGGCCCCGATAATGTTTACCGCCGCGGCTTTCTTCACAGCGAAGCTACCCGGCTCCGTCTTCGATGAAGTCATGGCACTTCCCTATCATATCTATGTGCTTGCTACGGCGGGTACGCATATAGAGCAGACGAGGCCCATCCAATATGGGGCGGTGTTGGTCCTTGTTGGACTTGTCCTGGGAGTTGATCTTGTCGCCATCGTCATCAGAAGTTATGTGAGGAAGAAAAAAAGGTGGTAATTGTGGAAGGTAACAGTATAATCGAACTAAGGAATGTGAACTTCTTCTACGGTAGTCTCAGGGCGTTGACCAGTATTTCTATGGATTTCGAAAAGAACAGGGTTACCGCTCTGATAGGACCGTCCGGCTGTGGCAAATCGACGCTGTTAAGATTACTCAATCGCATGAATGACCTCATCGCCGGAACCAGAGTTGAGGGAGAAATCATTTTTGAAGGCAAAGATATCTATGCTCCTGATGTTGATCCTGTCGACATCCGGAGAAAGATTGGCATGGTCTTTCAAAAGCCCAATCCGTTTCCGAAGTCAATATTCAGTAATGTAGCCTATGCCCCAAGACTTGCGGGGATCACCAAAAGGAACGATCTGGAATTCCTTGTTGAGGAAAGCCTGAAACAGGCAGTGCTGTGGGATGAGGTGAAGGAAATCCTGGATAAATCGGCTATGACCCTATCAGGGGGGCAGCAGCAGCGGCTCTGCATTGCCAGGGCGCTCGCCATGAAACCGGATGTCATCCTCATGGATGAGCCGACGTCGGCGCTCGATCCTATATCAACGGCGAAAATTGAAGAGCTGATCGATGAATTGAGGAGGAATTATACCATTATCATTGTTACTCATAACATGCAGCAGGCGGCACGGGTCTCATCGAAAACCGGGTTCTTCTATTTGGGCGAGCTCATCGAGTATAACGCCACGGAAAAAATATTTACCAAGCCGGATATGAAACAGACGGAAGACTATATTACCGGGAGATTCGGCTGATCAAGGAATTGTAAAATTTCTCCCTGTCTCGCAAGGACAAGGATCGAAATGACAAAGCGTAAATTTCTAGGAATAGATAAACCGCCGACGATGATTTAGAGGGCATGGAGACAACAAATGGCTGAAAAACGGCATACAAGTACCCACTATGAAAAAGAACTTCGGGATATCAAGGAAGGCCTCATTTACTTAGGAGCCCTTGTAGAAAAGGCAATTGAACTTGCAACAGAGGCCCTTGTAGACAGGAATGCAGAGCTGGCCCATAAGGTAATTTGCGATGACAATGTGATCGATCAGCTTGATGTTGAAATCGAGGAAAAGTGTATCCGCATCCTGGCTTTGAGGCAGCCGACAGCGAGAGACCTGAGGTTCATCACAACAGCCATCAAGATAAACGGCCATCTGGAGAGGATAGGCGACATGGCGGCAAACATTGCCGAGAAGTCGATTATCCTTGGCGAAGAGCCGCCGATGAAGCCTTATATAGATATTCCCCGTATGGCGGAAATTGCTCGGGTAATGATCAGGGAAAGCCTCGATGCCCTCGTGAATGAGGACACTGAACTGGCGCGCAAGGTCCGGATGGAGGATGAAAGCATAGATAACCTCAATGAACAGGTATTCCGGGAACTCCTCACTTTCATGATGGAAGATCCCAAAAAGGTCCACAGGGCTCTCATAATTATGCAGATTTCCAAGAACCTCGAGCGTATCTCCGATCATGCCGTGGGTATCGCAGATATGGTCATGTTTATGGTGACGGGGAAGATTGTCAGGCACGAACCAAGCTGCCAAGCTTAGGAGATACTAATTGAAGAACCGGCTGTTATACAGGATTCTTGCCGGCTATGTTGCGTTGATACTCGTAACCGCCATAGTCATGGGATTAATGTATGCCCGGCAGGTCAAGACTGAATTGATAGACGAGATAAAGAATGACCTGATTGCCCAGGCACGGATCGCGGTATTGTTGGAGATAGGTGATATCGAAAGGAAGCTGTCGCATCTGGCTGATATATCCCGCTCCCGCGTCACCCTGATTGAAGCTTCGGGCCGGGTCAAAGCGGATTCTGAGAAAGACTTGGCGCAGATGGATACTCATCTGAACCGTCCGGAAATACAGGAAGCCAGGATCAAGGGCAAAGGGGAAGCAATTCGTTATAGCCGCACTCTCGGTGTCGATATGCTCTACGTCGCGCTTCCGGTCACTGAAGGCTCCGGAGTTACGGGCTACATACGCTTTGCCCGGCCGCTATTTGAGGTAAAAAAATCCGTTGATCAGCAGTACGCCTATATATACAAGTGTCTCCTGATCGCTATCATTCCTTCCTTGATCATTGCATTTCTTCTGGCCAGAAAACTTATATCGCCAATTGAGAAAGTAATTTCATATACGCACAAAGTATGCAGCGGTGAGGCATCAGGAACACTTCTGATAGAGTCAAATGATGATATTGGGCAATTGGAGAGGGATATAAATCGCTTGGTGCAAGATGAGCAAGAAAGAGTGAGAATTGCAGATGAGGAGAAGGCAAAACTTGAAGCAGCATTTGCCAGTATGGCAGAGGGAGTTCTTGTCATAAACAATCAGAACCGTATTGAGTTTCTCAACGAGAGCCTGAAAGAAATGCTCGGAAAGGAAGGCATAACTGACATCCTCGATAAGACCCCTCTTGAGGCATTCAGAAATGTCGAGTTGCAGGATGCCATTGCTCTTTTCAAAGATTCAGGGGGTCCTGTCCTGCGGGAGATTGGGCTGGGCCAGGATATGCCGATTATCCTGGATGTCACTATATCAACCGTTCAAGGACTGCCCGCCGATGAGCAAAAGACGATGATGGTATTCCATGACGTTACACGTCTTAAGAAGCTGGAAAAGGTGCGTGAGGACTTCGTGGCTAACGTTACCCACGAGATCAAGACACCGCTTACGGCCATCATAGGGTTTATTGAGACCTTGGAGGCAGGCGCCATAAAGGAAGAGGCAACGGCAAAAAGATTCCTTCACATAATTTCCGAAAATGCTCATCGTCTTGGAAGGCTGGTGGACGACCTGCTTATCCTTTCCAGCATCGAACTGGGGGAGATGGTATTGCGGTTTGAAAGCGTCTCCATAGCCAATGTAATTGACAGCGTATTGCCCATGTTTGAGACGAAAATGGCGGAAAAATCCCTGATTATTGATAAACGCATTTCAAGTGAACTCCCCATTATCTGGGCGGACAGGGATAAACTGGCGCAGATTCTTGTGAACATCCTCGATAATGCCGTCAAGTTTACGCCAAGCGGTGGAAATATTTCCATTTTTGCGGGTAAAGACGACACTGGCTCTGTAGTCGTGAAAGTGACCGACACGGGCATAGGCATACAGAAAAGTGAGATTCCCAGGCTCGGGGAACGGTTCTATCGGGCGGATAAGACTCGCTCCCGAGAGCTGGGAGGCACCGGTTTAGGATTGTCGATAGTAAAACATCTCATGAAAGCCCATAAAGGCAGTATTGATATCGAAAGTCAGGTAGGAAAAGGGACTACAGTTTCTCTTGCTTTTCCCATAAATCGGGTGTCGAAAGCATAAAACCAGGGAAAAATTGAAGGGAGAAGAGTTATTTTTACCAAAGAAATGCTCTTTTCCCTTATTTTTTTAAAAAATTTGCTCAAAATGCCTTGACATGAAGGAATTTGTGTTTATGTTAGGTCCAAATCGATTTACAAACAAAATTAGTCTAAAAAAGCCAAAAAAATACAAAAAATAAGGAAAGGAGAGACAGGTCATGAAGATTAGGCCATTACAGGATCGCGTGATTATCAAGAGATTAGAGGAAGAACAAAAGACAAAAGGTGGGATAATAATCCCCGATACGGCTAAGGAAAAGCCTGTAGAGGGCGAGGTTGTGGCTGTTGGCAAGGGCAAAACGACAGAAGACGGCAAACTGGTGAAGCCGGATGTCAAAGCGGGAGACAGGGTCCTTTTCAGTAAGTATGCTGGTACGGAAGTCAAGATCAATGGCGTAGAACATCTTATCATGAGAGAAGATGATATATTGGGAATCATTGAAAAGTAATAATATGATCATAAGGAGGATACGTTAAATGGGAGCAAAGTTACTTCAATACGATGAAGAAGCAAGAAAATCGATTCTTAAGGGTGTAAACACCCTCGCAGATGCAGTCAAGGTAACCCTCGGTCCACGAGGCAGGAATGTACTTCTTGACAAGACTTTTGGCGCACCGACCGTTACAAAAGACGGCGTTACAGTCGCCAAGGAGATCGAACTCGAGGATAAGTTTGAAAATATGGGCGCACAGATGGTCAAGGAGGTTGCCAGCAAGACAAGTGACGTGGCCGGTGATGGTACTACGACTGCTACAATTCTTGCCCAGGCAATTTACCGAGAAGGCGCAAAGAGTGTCGCCGCGGGAAGTAACCCGATGGATATAAAGAGGGGTATTGATAAGGCAGTCGAGACTGTCGTTAAGGAATTGGCGAAGCTAAGCAAACCGACTAAAGACCAGAAGGAGATTGCGCAGGTAGGCACCATCTCCGCGAATAATGATGAGGCAATCGGCGCGATTATTGCCGAAGCTATGGGCAAGGTGGGTAAAGAAGGCGTTATTACCGTAGAGGAAGCTAAAGGACTGGAAACCGAGCTGGAGATCGTAGAAGGTATGCAGTTTGATAGAGGCTACGTTTCTCCTTATTTCGTGACCAATGCAGAAAAGATGGAGGTACACCTTGAGGATTGTTTGATTCTCATAAACGAAAAGAAGATCAGCACCATGAAGGATCTCCTCCCCATTCTGGAGCAGATTGCTAAGATGGGAAGGCCCCTCCTGATCATCGCCGAAGATATCGAAGGTGAGGCTCTGGCTACCCTCGTAGTTAACAAGATTCGCGGCACCCTGCAGGTCGCAGCTGTAAAAGCCCCCGGTTTCGGTGACAGAAGGAAAGCGATGCTTGATGATATCGCAGTCCTGACAGGTGGTAAGGTAATTTCTGAAGACCTGGGCCAGAAACTTGAAAACACAAAATTAGAAGACCTGGGTCGGGCCAAGAGGATTTCGATAGACAAAGACAATACGACGATTATCGACGGCGCAGGGTCACGGGCATCCCTCGAAGGAAGGGTGAAACAGATCAGGGCGCAGATAGAGGAAACGACATCCGATTATGACAGAGAGAAACTTCAGGAAAGGCTGGCCAAGCTGGTCGGCGGTGTTGCCGTAATAAAGGTTGGCGCGGCGACAGAAACCGAGATGAAAGAGAAAAAGGCGCGCGTTGAAGATGCACTCAATGCAACCCGTGCGGCCGTGGAAGAAGGCATAGTACCCGGCGGCGGCGTAGCCTATCTCAGGACACTGCCTGCCCTGGAAAAGCTGAAATTAGAAGGGGATCAGCAGGTAGGGGTCAACATAGTAAAGAAGGCCCTCGAGGAACCGTTAAAAATGATCGTGACGAATGCCGGTCAGGAAGGCAGCATTGCCGTAGAAAAGGTCAAAGGGAAAAAGGGCGCCTACGGATTCAATGCGAGAACTGACGAATATGAAGACATGATTGAAGCAGGCGTCATTGATCCGACGAAGGTTACCCGCTTTGCCCTCCAGAACGCGGCAAGTGTGGCAGCCTTGATGCTGACAACCCAGTGCATGATAGCAGAGAAACCGGAAGAAAAATCTGCTATGCCCAGCATGCCCCCCGGCGGCGGCTATCCCGGCATGGGAATGTAAGAGGTTTCTAACCTTAACTATCTTTTTGAGAAGCCCCCTGCTTTGCGGCAGGGGGCTTTTTTAGTTCTGCTTGAAAGAGGCTAATTTATGTGATAGCTTCTCCGACTACCAATTTGCTCCCTGTGCAGTTAAATGCATAATCTATCATTCATTACTCGGAGCTGAGGAGTTCCATATGGACTATAAGGATACGTTGAATCTGCCGAAAACTAACTTTCCCATGAGGGCGAATCTTTCCCGGAAGGAACCGGAATTGCTCAAAATGTGGGAAGCTATGAATATCTATGAAAAGATCAGACAGACCTTGAAGGGAAAAAAGACGTATATCCTTCATGACGGGCCTCCTTATGCGAACGGGAACATTCATCTTGGTACGGCTCTCAATAAAGTGATCAAAGACATAGTGATTAAATCAAAGAATATGTCCGGTTTCGATAGCATCTACGTCCCCGGGTGGGACTGTCATGGTCTTCCCATAGAGCACCAGGTCGAGAAGGAACTGGGCGCGAAGAAGAACGACATGTCCCATGCTGATATCAGGCGGTTCTGCAGGACCTTTGCAGAAAAATATGTGGGTATCCAGAGGGAACAGTTCAAGCGACTGGGGGTCTTTGGCGAGTGGGGGAATCCCTATCTCACTATGTCCTACGATTACGAAGCGGCGACTGTTGAGGAATTCGGGAAGCTTTATTTCAGCGGTGATGTCTACAGGGGGAAAAAGCCTGTATACTGGTGCGCTTCCTGCAAAACAGCCCTGGCGGAGGCTGAAGTTGAATACAGTGATCATGCGACGCCGTCCATCTACGTCAAATTCGCGATGATCTCGGATATATCAAAGGTCCTGCCGAAACTGACCGACGAGAAGATCAGCGTCGTAATATGGACGACAACCCCTTGGACTATACCGCCCAATCAGGCAATTGCCGTACATGATGAATTCATCTATGTGGCAGTCAAGGTAAATGGTGAGACCCTGATTCTTGCCAAGGAACTTCTGGATTATTGCATGGATGCCTTCGGCTACAAGACTTACAAGATTCTGGACGAGTTTCCGGGCTCAGTCCTGGAGGGCCTGAAATGTAAACATCCACTGGTCGACCGCGAGAGCCTGCTTATTCTGGCTCCTTTTGTCACCCTTGACGCTGGAACGGGGTGTGTGCATATCGCGCCCGGACATGGGCAGGAAGATTACGAAATAGGGATGAAATACGGTCTTGACAATTACGCGCCTGTTGATGATGACGGCAGATACACTTCCGATGTCAAGGATTTTGCGGGGCAGTTTGTATTTGATGCCAATGAATCGGTCATTAAAAAGTTGGCCGAGGTCGGCGCCCTGCTTGGGCGTGTTGATATTGAGCATTCCTATCCTCATTGCTGGCGATGCAAGAATCCTATCATTTTCAGATCCACGGAGCAGTGGTTCATCTCAATGGAGAAGAATAACTTAAGGCAGAAAACCCTCGAAGCTATTGAAGCTGTAGAATGGCTGCCGGCGTGGGGCCGTGACAGGATTTCCGGAATGATCAAGAGCCGTCCTGACTGGTGTATCTCCCGGCAGAGATTATGGGGGGTGCCCATTACCATGTTTTTCTGCAGCCGTTGCAAGAGTGACCTCATGACGAAGGACATCATCAGGCACGTAGTAAAGCTGGTTAATGAATATGGCGCCGATGTGTGGTTCGAGAGAGATACCAAAGACCTGCTGCCGGCCGGAACGATTTGCCCCGTATGCCAGAGCGACCAATTTGCAAAGGAGACGGATATACTCGATGTATGGTTTGATTCCGGTGTAAGCCATGCGGCCGTGCTTGAAAAGCGATCTTACCTCGGTTCCCCGGCAGATATGTACCTCGAGGGCAGTGATCAGCACAGGGGATGGTTCCATTCCTCTCTACTGGAGTCGGTGGGAACGAGAGGGCGCGCCCCGTACAGGACGGTGCTAACACATGGGTTCGTCGTCGATGGTGAGGGAAAGAAGATGTCCAAATCCACGGGCAATGTCATTGATCCGGAGGAGATTATCGATAAGCATGGCGTTGAGATATTGAGACTATGGGTTGCTGCGGAAGATTACACACAGGATATTAGGATCTCCGACGAGATCCTCGAACGCCTTGTAGAGGCCTACAGGCGCATTCGCAATACCAGCCGATTCATTCTGGGCAATCTATATGATTTTGACTCCAGCAAGATGGTATCTTATAAGAATATGGATGAAATCGACCGGTGGGCGCTTCACAGGCTCCAGGAAGTTATCGAGCGCGTAAGAGCGGCTTATAATCAATATCAATTTCATCATGCATTCTTCGCTCTTCATAATTTCTGCACCGTTGAACTGAGCGCCCTTTATCTTGATGTCCTGAAAGACAGACTCTATACATCCAGGGCAGAATCGCGGCGGCGTCGGTCAGCGCAAAGCGCCATGCTCATCATTCTTGATGCCATGACGCGCCTGCTTGCGCCAATACTTTCCTTCACTGCGGAAGAGATTTGGCTGTCTTTGCCCGCTCGTCAGGGCAAGGAGATCAGCGTTCACCTGACTCAATTCCCTGAAATAAATCGGGAGTACGTGGACGCGGCTCTGGCACAAAATTGGAGCAAGATGATCGCCCTCAAAGGAGAGATATCGAAGGCAATTGAATTGGCAAGGAAGAATAAAGTAGTCGGTCACTCCCTCGATGCCGGTGTGGATATTTCTGCATCGGGTGATCTCCGCGCGTTTTTGGAGGCACATCTTGAGGACTTAAGAACCCTGCTCATCGTGTCTGATATCTCTATGATAGAAAAGGATGTCATCAAAGACCCGTATGCAAGTCCCGAATTTGCTGGTCTGACAATCGGAGTGAGGAAGACACGGGGAAAGAAATGCGACCGATGCTGGGTATACAGTGAGACAGTAGGTGTTGACGATGAGCACCCGGCTATCTGCGAAAGGTGCCTGGCGAATCTCTAAGAACTATATTCTCTCGATCTGTTTGTCTTGGCGAAACGCGGTCAGAGAGAAGATTCATGGAGAGAATATTTGAAAAAAAAGTATCTTATTCTTCTTTCCACGTCGACGGCGGCGGTACTCCTTGACTTCATCACCAAAGCCTACATAGACTCGCATATGTCTCTTCATGAATCGATGATGGTCATACCGGGTCTCCTGAATATTACCTACGTGAGAAACCCGGGAGCAGCCTTCAGCTTTCTCGCCAGTGCCTCGCCAGGTTTTCGATCCGTGTTTTTCCTGACAGTAACAATTTTAGCAATAATACTCGTTCTCTACTATATAGCCAAGAGCATGACGGAAGAATCGCTCATGATATTTGCCCTTTCTCTGATCCTGTCAGGTGCGTTGGGGAATTTCATTGACAGGGTGCGTCTTGGAGAGGTGATTGATTTCATCGACGTGCACTTAGGCGCTTATCACTGGCCTGCCTTTAATGTTGCTGATTCGGCCATAACCATTGGCGCCTGCTTAATGCTTTTTACACTGTTCAAACGCCCAAAGGAGCGTGACCGTAAACCATGAAGCGGTTTATTTCGAAGCTGCTGTCTCCCCAGAGGCTCTTCATCACCAGTTTCGCCGCGGTGATATTTATAGGGACCATTGGCCTCTGGCTCCCCTCTTCTGGCACCGGCAACCATATTTTATTTATTGACGCCTTATTTACGTCTGCCTCGGCAGTTTGTGTTACGGGTCTTACTGTGCTGGATATTGGTAAAGATTTATCTATATCTGGGCAGGTTATAACACTTTGTCTCATTCAGATAGGCGGTCTGGGAATCATTACATTCTCTGTCGTACTTTTCGGGCTGATGGGCAGGGGCATTTCTTTTAAAGGAAGAGAAATTATCCAATCGACGTTTCTCCATACACCGCGCAGGGATTTCATTGTAATAATGAAGTGGGTCATCGGGCTCACTTTCGTTATGGAAGCCGTGGGCAGCCTGTTCTTGTTTATCCGGTTTTATCAGGATATTCCTCCGGGGCGGGCTTTGTACTATGCCGTGTATCATGCCGTTTCCGCCTTCAATAATTGCGGGTATTCACTCTTCTCGAGCAACTTGGAGCATTATCAAAGTGATGTAACTGTTAACCTGACTGTCATGAGCCTGATCATCCTGGGAGGAATAGGCTTTGTCGTACAATATGAAATTATCTCCTTGTCAAGGGGCTTTCAAAAAAAACTGTCCACACACTCAAATATCGTTCTGATAACGACGGCTAGCCTGATCCTCGCCGGCGCTGCATTCTTTTATCTCTTTGAGATGAATCATATGCTCAAAGACACGCCTGTCAAGACGCAGATTCTTACGTCTTTTTTCCAATCTGTCACCCCCCGGACGGCGGGGTTTAATACAATCGATGTCGGGCAACTGACAAATCCGACAATCCTCGTCATTATTATGCTGATGTTCATCGGCGCATCCCCGGGCTCCACCGGTGGAGGGATTAAGACAACGAGTTTTGCCCTTCTCCTCCTGATGATCTGGAACAGACTTAAAGGACAGGAACAGGTGAATGTCTACAACAGGACTATCCCCGGAGAGATTCTGACACGGACCATTGCCATCATCTTCGCGTCCGCCTTTTTTGTCGTTATCATTACGTCGGTTCTTCTCTTGTTGGGTGGGGTGGGGGATTTGCCTCCTCTGGCGAGCCGCCACTTTTTTGTAGAATATCTGTTCGAAACGGTATCAGCCTTTGGAACGGTGGGCCTGTCGATGGGTATAACGCCGCACCTGAGTACCGGTCAGAAACTGGCCATTATTTTTATGATGTTTGCCGGAAGGGTAGGCCCGCTGACCCTCGCTTTTTCCTGGTATTCAACGAAAAGGGGGTTAACATATGCGGAAGAGTCTGTTATGGTCGGATAAGGAGGTTCCGTAATGGCTTCAGGAACGCGGCGCGTGATTGTCGTTGGGCTGGGCATCTTTGGCTCCAATATCGTCAAGGAATTATATGAAAATGGATTCGATGTCATTGCCGTCGATAAGGATAAGGAGGCCGTCCATCGGTTAAAAGATTTTGCGACCAAGGCAATTGTTGCTGATGGTACTGACAATGAGGTGATGGACCATATCGGTGTTCAGGAGGATGATGTAGTCATTATCTCCTTCGGCGAAGACCTTGCAGCCAGCACGCTGATAACCCTGCACCTGAAAAAGATGAAGGTCAAAAATATAATCGTCAAAGCGCCCAATGAAGAGCATAAACTCATCCTCGAGAAGGTTGGCGCAACGGACGTTATAATCCCTGAAAAGGAAGTTGCCGGCAAGGTTGCCAAGAGTCTGATTTCTCCGAGCGTCCTCGATTGCCTTCCCCTTTCTGAAGGCTATATGATATTTGAAATTGCTCCTCCTAACAGTTTCCTGGGGAAAAGTATCGGTGAGCTTGAGTTGAGAAACAGATATCACATCGAGGTCATCGCCGTGAAGGATGTGCTGACAGATCAGGTTCACATGGTACCGGCTGCCAATTTTGTCCTGAAGGACGGGGAGATACTGGTAGTTATAGCCAAGGAAAAAGATATCCAGAAGATCAAATGATTGGACGTGTAACAAAGATGCTTCGCAGGATGGGGGTCTTATGAGCGTGATAGTTGATTTTTCTATCTTCCCGATTGGCAAAGAGGAGAGCGTGAGCAAGTACGCATCGTGGGCGGTACGAATTATAAAAGACAGCGGCCTCCCTCATCATGTTGGCCCAATGGGAACTTCAATAGAGGGAGAATGGGATGAGATCATGCTTGTTGTAAAGCGGTGCATGGAGGAGCTTAAGAAGGACTGCCCGAGGTTATATATGACAATGAAAGTTGACTGCAGGCAAGGCGAGTCCCTGCGCATGGGGAAGAAAATCAGTTCTGTGAAATAGTCATCTCAAGACAATTGTGGCATCGACGGCTGTCATAACGCCTTTTTCGCCTACTATGAGGGGGTTTACATCAATTTCGTGAATCCGCGAATACTGAAGACCGATGTCGCTCAATGCAACAAGTATCCCTGCTAGTTCCTCTCTGTTTACTGGCGGCTGTCCCCTGAAACCATCGAATATTTTCTGTCCCCTCAAACGACCTATCAGTGCCAAAGCGTCCTCCATGGCCAGTGGAGCCGGGGCAAAGACTGCATCACCCAGTATCTCCGCCATTATACCCCCAAGCCCGAGCATCACACAGGGGCCAAATTGAACGTCCCTGACAAGTCCGACGATAATCTCAATTTTTCCTTTTACCTGCCTATAGGCAAGTACCTTGCCCGAAGGGTCCATATCCTTCTTCAGGGAGTCAAAGACCTGAAGGGCAGCTTCAGGCGTTGTTATATTTAAATGGACCAAGCCGAGTTCGGTTTTATGTACCTTCCCCTTTTGCAGGCCCTTCATAACTAGCGGGAAGCCGAGCCGCTTTGCGATCTTCTTGCACTTCGCTTCATCTGGTATGATTTCCTCTTCTACAGCCGGAATGCCGTGATGTCTGAGAATACTCTTGGAGACGTATTCATCCAAAGGTCCCACCGCATTCTCCAGGATATCACACAGCTCATCGGGGATGCGTTTCGTCATTCCTTTCTCCGGCAGTTGTCTAAGAATGTCAGATGGTCTCTGCTGATGGAAAACAGCCGCCAGGCATTCCACTGCACGGGATATTTCATGGAATACAGGAATGCCGTGGGAAAGGGCCTCTGCATTAAAGCGAAGGGCCTCTTCTTGTCTCCCCAGAAGCCATACGAATACGGGCTTCCCGGCAGCACGCGTCTGCTCGGCAATATCTGTAATATCGATTCCAATCTGGAAAGTTCCGGCAAAGGCATGGAGGAAAACGGCATCAACAGCGGGATCGTTAAGCACGGCCGCAAGCGCCGTGCTGTATACGGCGACGTTCGTTCCGCCATGTCTCTCTATGGCCGGCCACAGATCGACGGGGTTCCCGACAGGCATCCACTCTGGGAAAAGACGTCCCAAGGCGTCTTTGGTTTCCCGGGACAGTTCCGCCACCGTGAGCCCATGTTCCTCAATGAAGTCCGAGGTGACAATGCCGGAACCACCGCTAAATGTGAGAACAGCAACGCGACCATGTCGGCCAACCGGTCGGGGTCTCGCAGAAAGTGAACGGCAGAGGTCCATCATCTGATGAAAATCTCCGGCTTCCGTCACCCCTGCCTGGGCCAGGGCGCCTGAGATGATCTTATGATTTCCGGCCAGGGACGCCGTGTGGCTCATTGCCGCTTCAGCTCCTTTCCTGCTCTTCCCCCCGTGGAGCACGACAATGGGTTTTGCACTTTTCCTGCACAGTTCCGTAAAGCGCCTACCATCGGAAAAGGACTCCAGGTAATGGCCGATAACTTCAGTGTTAGCATCCTCGAGCAGGTAAGACAGCAGATCGCACTCGTTGACGTCTATCTTATTTCCTATGGAGCATACCTTGCTTATGCCCATCACGCGGTGACTCATTATATCAACGAGGAAGCCGGCGGATAGCAATCCGCTCTGCACCACAAGCGATACGTTTCCGGGGATAAGGAGTCCTTGCTGCAATGAGCGTGGATCCATAAAGGAAAAGACACGGCCCCCGACGGCATCAACAAGGCCCATGCAATTGGGCCCCCATAGACGAATCCCCGTCCGTTTGCATATGTCTCTCAGGGATTGCTGCAGAATAACCCCATCACGTCCCGTTTCGGCAAACCCCCCCGATTCTATCATGACACCCGGGACGCCTTTGGCGGCGCAATCCTCTATGGTTGCGGGTACGACCTTTGCCGGAACAAAGACGATGGCCAGGTCAACATGACCCGGGATGGCGCTTACGGACGGATAGCAGGGAATACCCTCGATTTCCTTGTAACCGGGATTCACAGGATATATATTCCCCGTGTAGCCTATGACGAGATTCTTAAAGATAGCATACCCACCCTTGAGAGGGTTCGGAGTTGCACCGACAACAGCGACTCCGTCCGGGTTAAAAAAGAAATTCATGGAAGGTCCTCATTAGAAAATTATGGCCTATTGATGATAACATCGAGATACTTTCTGCCCCATGACTTGGCATCCTTTTCATCAGGGAAAAAGATGTCGATGTGGTCGCCTTTGATGGCGGTGCCTATATCGTGCACTTCCCCCCAACCGTAACCGGGGACGTACATCTTCGTGCCGTAAGGATACTTGCTGATGTCTGCTGCGATTGTGCCCTTTTTTGCTTTGGATCCGTCAGACGTTATGCCCACCTTCTTTCTCTCTCCCTCGTGCGGTCCGTAAGCATAAACCGGCGGCATCAGGAAGCAGCCGTATTTTCTTTTCCAGCCAGTCGATTTCTTGCCGGCGTCGTAGGCTGTAACCAGCATTTTCCGCGTTTCTGTCTTGCCGTATTCACGGGGAATGGTGGCGCATCCGGAGACAAGCATGATGCATAGGGTAGAGCAGAAAAGCGCAAATAGAAAAACTTTTTGTAAACGCGACATCATGATTCTCTGAAATCCTGATGATATATGCGGGGCAAGCTACCACAGCGATGCCCTCTATTTCAAGGCAAGTTTGAACCCATTCAGCATTTCTCGTCTCAATTGTCCGGGTTATTATTTGAGGGCGATGATGTTGTCAGCGGGTATTTTGCGCCCCTAAACCCATCGGGTTCTAGACGTCTACATGTCAACGCGGATCGGCAATATGACGGTGGTGATGCCCTTCCACTGCAGACGCCGCTGAATTGCAAATGCCGTTTCATTGTGGAGTATTTTCTGGAATGGGTTTTCTTCACGAAAGATCAGTTTCCCTGTGAAGACTGTAGCTCTCGGGAATTCTTTTACGAGAGCTTCGCACAGCTCCGTGGCAGTGTCAGCTACGTCGGTTCCTATCCCCATCCTGTAGTCTGCCGGGAATCCGTAGGAACGGACAAGACGGACGTATCTTGTCAGATCACTTTCTACAGATTTTTTTAAGGCATCAATTTCCGCTATGCCTTTAAATGAACCCGAGTCGATTTCTCCCACAGAGACGAAAATGAAATTCTTGTAGGCTTTGGGAAATTCACGGACTACGGATAGCCACACATGAAGACCAAATCCGCTGTATCCCCTAACGAGAAGTATCGCTGTGGCCTCTTTGGGATCTAGCGGCTCATTGTTGGGATGACTACCTTTGGGGAGTTCAGACAGTATCTCCTCGAGTTGCCGAACCCCCCTGCGGACTTTCCTGTAATGCCCCCTGATCAAATAGCAGAGCCCGATTACTCCCGAAGTGATTAGAAGGGTCAGCCAGCCGCCCTCTTCAAATTTAATAACTATAGTAACGATAAGGATCGTGAGGCAGAGGATCAAGCCCACGATGTGCACGACAATGTGTCTTTTCCATGCCTTGTCTCTGTCTCTATGACGCGTATAAAAGAGTACCATACCGAATTGTGAAAAGGAGAAGGTGAGAAACACATTGATGGAGTACATGACAACAAGGGCAGAAACGGAACCGTTTGTATAGAGAAGGAGCAATAGAGAGGCGCTTCCCATAAGCAGAACACCATCCTGCATGGACAGGCGTTCCGATAATGACGCGAAACGGCGGGGGAGCCAGGAATCGATGGCCATGTTTGCCATGACACTCGGCCCTGCCGCAAACCCCGACTGCGCGGCAACCATGAGGAGGGCCCCCTCGGAGAGAATCGTAATCAGCGCAATCCAATTGCCGAGGGGCCAGTTTCCGAAGATGAGATCGGCAAGAACGGCATTCAATGTTCGACCCTCGGCTGGTGTTATCTGATAGAGTGAATAGCAGCACAAAAGGCCTGCAGCGGTAATCGCAAGCGACGTCGCCATGTACAACATCGTCCTTTTTCCCGTTTGTACTTTTGGCTCCCGCATTATCTGCATCGCGTTGGAAACCGCTTCGATCCCCGTATATGTACCGCCTCCCAGAGAAAATGCCCTGAGGAAAATCGCCAGCATGCTTACATAACCTATGGTCGATACGTCATATCTGAAATTCTCTTCGAACACCTTTGCCACTGGCCCGACCTGATTGGCGTGCGTCAACAAGCCATAACCGATCAAAAGGATATGGGTCAGTACGAAAATAAAGAATATTGGTGCGAGTATTGTTACTGACTCCTTCACCCCCCTGAGGTTCATGATCACAAGCAGGAAGATCAAAAAAGCCACAAAGATCACTTTGTATTTTAGGAACGTAATCGGCAGATAGCTAAATAGCGCATCGCCACAGGAGGCGAGAGAGACGGTGATCGTCAGTACGTAGTCGACTAGGAGGGCGCTGCCGGATATGACACCTGCATTCTTGCCTATCGTGTGTGTAGAGACGATGTATCCACCGCCTCCGTGGGGGAAATGCTCGATGATGCGGGAGTAGGCATACGAAATAATAAAAACAGTCATTGCCGTTGCTAAAGCTATAAAAACGGCGAGATAGCTGTGTGGCCCCAACGCCTTGAATGCCTCTTCAGGTCCGTATGAAGAAGAAGAGAGTCCGTCAGCTCCGAGGCCAATCCATGCAAGAATAGGTATGAGAGAAATCTTGTGGAAAAGTGAAGGCTCGTGGATGTCTCTGGGTGGCCCGATCAATCTGCGGCGCAACTTCCCGGCAAGCTTTATTTTATGCGTCGAATCGTCAGAGTTCATAGCGTCTTATTTGTGCCGTGGATTTGCGGTCCGGATTATACTCTTGACGTGTGGTAAGATTAGTCAGGTTATCGGGTTTTCAACATGAACGCCGTCACCGACCTGACCACAGAGAAAGCCACGTTTCCCGTTGAGATGTGTGCCCTGTTCATCATAGATTCTTATGGAAAAATCCTCGGTGAGAATTTTCAAATTGAGCGATCTGCCTTCCGCGATTGTTATCTGTATTGGCTTGCAATTTGTGGGGAGATTGTCGGTATCACCGTCCTTAAAGGATAGCTCATGTTTTCCGGGCTCGATTTTGAGTGAGGTGGTTTGTAATGAAAATAACTCTCCAGTCTCGTGTCCGTCGAGAAGAATTATATAACTGAAATGTCTGCTGAGGTTTGTGATAGTTAATTCGGTACCCATTAATTAGTATTATAAAATGGGCCAATGACGGTGTCAAACGAAAATAATGAGACTAAATATGGCAAATGAAGCGTCAATCACCAAGGGCGTTAGGTCTATTTTTGCATTAGAGTCTCTTTATATGGAGTCTGATATACTCTCTGAACGGCAGGCGTTGTGTAAACCATTAGACTGGCTATTCTGCAAACACGATCTCAAGCATCTTCAGCAATTCTTCGCCTTTAAAAGGCTTGGCAAGAAAGTATTGACCGCCGATCTTGTGGCTCTTCGGGACTTCGCTGGCTTTAACTGCGCCGGTTAGAAAGATAACGGGAATATTAGATGTATTGGGATCATCTTTCATTTCATATGCAACAGTTGATCCATCCATATCCGGCATCATTAGATCCAGTATGACCGCGTCAGGTCTTATCAGTTTACATTTGCCCAGTCCTTCCGCTCCACTATGCGCAGTGTATACCTCATATTTATTTGTCGTGAGCCATGATTCCACTATTTCTACTATGTCGGGATCATCATCAACAACAAGAATTTTTTTCCCCACCGCGCTTCCTCCTCAATGTCTGCGCCGGATAGCAGATAGCTCTATTGGAATCTCGGACTCTATCTCCTAATCTCTCTTTTGTGCTTCTTCTTTCATCTTGTCGAGCTCTTCCTTGTACTTCTCCGCCTGGGCTCTCACCATTTCAATTTCCTCCCTTGCCTTTGCCAGGCTTTCTTCCTGCTTTTGTCTTTCCTCCTTCAGCTTATCTTGAATCTCATCGAGACCGATATAAACGGCGAGAATCCCGCTAAGTAGAATAATGATTGGCAATCCGCCCTTCAGGATAATAACAAAATCACCCCACCAGAATATTAGGCCTAAGAGTCCAATAATGATTGAGACTACACCGCCAATTAGCAATGACATAACCTAACCTCCTTTTGCACATTCAACAAAGAGTCGCCGAGGTTGAAACAATTGCTGTAAGGTGCTAATTTCTGTGATATATTAAGGTGGAACATAACATAGAATTAAGGTACAGGCAAGGTGAAAGTTGACACATTACAGAAGAATGTATGGCTCAACGAAGAAGCTTACAGGCAGACAGAAAAATATTCCTTGACATTGTCATCAAATACTTTTAGGTTCCGTGGACTATTAGAAAATGCGATGAGCAAATGGAAAGAGAATTTCTGCAATTGATAATCGACCAGACCCGCTTCAAATACACATATTGATGCCTGCTGTGCGCCTTAGTTGGCGGGCATGCAGGCTTCATCCGGATCAACCCCAGGCAGTACTAATCCTTTAACAAAAAGCAAAAGAGAATTGTAATACCTTCTTGACTCGGAGATTACAATAACACAATAAATTATCAGGAGGAACAATATGCTAAAAACAATCATCAAATCAATTTGTATTTTCTGCCTTCTTCTGGGCCTCACTGGAAACTCATGGTCGCAGGAGCCGATCAAAATTGGAGGCTTGTTCGCAGTCACCGGCGCTCCCTCATTTCTCGGTGAACCGGAACGTAACACGGCCAATATGGTGGTTGACCAGATTAACAAGGCGGGCGGCATCAAAGGTCGTATGTTGAAATTGGTATACTACGATACACAGGGGGATGCCACCAAGGCAGTTCAGGCAGCCACTCGACTCATCAAAGAGGACCGTGTAAGCGCCATTATTGGCCCCAGCACGACCGGTGAGACAATGGCCGTAATTCCTGTTGTCGAAAATGCGGGTATCCCGTTGATTTCCTGCGCTGCGGGAATCAAAATTACGGAACCGGTAAAAAGATGGGTATTCAAAACGGCGCAGAACGATTCCCTGGCAGTGGAACGCATTTATGATCATCTCAAGAAACGAAATATAAGTAATGTTGCCATAATTACCGTGTCCGACGGTTTCGGCGCGTCTGGCAGAGAACAGTTGAAACTCCGCGCCAAAGCTTCCGGTATCACCATAGTATCTGATGAGATCTACGGTCCCAACGATACAGATATGGCAGCCCAACTGGTCAAGATACGCGGTGGCAAGGCGCAGGCCATTATCTGCTGGGGAACAAATCCGGGACCTGCCAAGGTCGCCAGATATGCCAGGCAACTGGGGCTTAATCTGCCTCTTTACATGAGCCACGGCGTTTCTTCCAAGAAATTTATTGAGCTGGCGGGAGACGCAGCGGAAGGTATAATCCTCCCTTCGGGACGAGTTATTGTTGCAAGTGTGCTTCCGAAATCTGACCAGCAGAAGAAGTCACTTCTTTCTTATGTAAACGATTACAAGAAGCATTTCAAGGTAGAGGGGGATCATTTCGGCGGTCACGCCTGGGATGCGGTTATGCTTCTTAAAGGTGCGATTGAACGTGGAGACGGCTCACCTGCCTCCATTCGTAGTGAAATTGAAAATACCCGTAATTTTAAAGGCATCGGCGGCATATTCAACTTCGCTCCTCAAGATCATGCAGGACTGACGAAGGACGCCTTCGTTCTTGTGACGATAAGAAATAAGGAGTGGGTGCTGGTAAAGTAGCTTGTTGAACCTGGAAGATAGGTTCTTCGATAAATTGGTTAAGCCGTACCTTCGGGCAAGACAAGGGATATTGTTGATTGAAATAAATATCCGCCTAAATTTCTATGGAACTTCTTGAGCAGTTGCTGCAATATACATTGTCCGGTCTCTCTACAGGGGCAATTTACAGCCTCATCGGGCTTGGCTTTGCCATCATTTACAACTCCACGAGCATAATAAACTTTGCTCAAGGCGAGTTTGTGATGCTGGGCGGCATGCTTACTTTATTCTTCCATATCACTCTGGGACTTTCCCTTCCGCTCGCCATTATCCTGGCTATTATAATTACCACGGCGGTGGGCGCTTTATTTGAGCGCATGGCTATCAGCCCTCTTAAGGATGCTGAACCCATCATTCTCGTTATCATTACCATAGGCGGAAGCATACTTATCCGGGGAGTGGCCATGCTCCTCTGGGGAAAAGATACGCATGCCCTGCCCATGTTTTCCGGAAATGAACCAATCATCTTGATGGGCGCTGCAATGATGCCGCAGAACCTTTGGATTTTTGGCATCACGCTGATAATCATCACGGCGAATAGGCTCTTTTTCTACCACAGCATAAGCGGGAAAGCGATGCGCGCCTGTTCCTTCAACAGGATAGCGTCCCGGCTTGTCGGGATAGATGTCAAACGTATGATGCTTTTTTCCTTCGTCATAAGTTCGGCCATGGGTGCTGCGGCAGGTATCATCATCGCGCCCCTCACCATGACATCATATGACGTGGGCGTCATGCTCGGATTGAAGGGATTCTGTGCCGCCATCATCGGAGGTATGAGCGGCGGCATGGGGACGGTTGCCGGTGGTTTGATTGTAGGCGTCCTGGAGTCCCTTGGGGCAGGCCTAGTCTCCTCAGGTTATAAGGACGCCATCGCCTTTATCATTCTTCTCATCATCCTGTTAATCAGGCCCCAAGGGTTGTTCGGAAAGGGCGAGGCGGAAAGGGTATGAAGTTCTCGGAAGGATCAATGAAACAGGAACTGATGAAATTTCTTGTTTTTGCAGCCGCCGTATTCACGGTGCCTGTATTCTTCCAGGACGGCTATATCATCAATGTGCTGGTCTTTGTCGGCATCTATACTATTTTGGCTGTTGCCCTGAATCTGCTTTTGGGACTTGCCGGTCAAATCTCTCTCGGGCAGGCGGCGTTTTTCGGCCTCGGGGCTTATATATCCGGCGTCTTGACGGCAACACATGCCGCGAATCCCTGGGTGGCTATGGTCATCGCTGTCATAGCTGTTGGTACCGTAGCATTCGTAATCGGGTTTCCCATACTCAAGCTCAGGGGGCACTATCTGGCGATGGCAACGCTCGGTATGGGGATCATCGTTTACATTATATTCAACGAAACTATAGATATAACGGGCGGCCCTTCAGGATTGTCGGGCATACCGAATCTTTCCATCTGCGGCGTTATCTTCAACAGTGACATGAAAAATTATTATCTGGTCTGGTTCTTCGCCATCGTCACTATACTTTTATCCGTCAACCTTTCCACCTCGAGGATCGGAAGGGCTCTTCGGGCTATTCACGACTCCGAGGCGGCGGCCCGTATCCTCGGAGTGAATGTCAGACTTTTGAAAGTGCAGATATTCACCATTTCGGGAATTTTTTCCGCCCTTGCCGGGAGTCTCTATGCCCACACGGTTCAGTTTATTTCGCCTGCATCCTTCGGGTTCAATGTCTCCATAGAACTGCTCACAATGGTGATTATCGGGGGACTGGGGAGTATCTATGGCTCTTTTCTGGGCGCTGCCATTCTGACGTTACTGCCCGAGCTATTCAGGACGTTTCAGGATTATGATATAGTTGTTTACGGTATTGTTCTGATAGTAATGACCATGTTTATGCCTGGCGGTCTCGTACGAGGCATACCGCTTCTGGCGAGATCCCTGCTTGCAAAGGTAAAGTCCGGGCTCCCTTCTCAGAGAAGGGATTAGGGGGATTCTAAGTTGCTTAAGATTGAAAGCATTACAAAAATATTCGGCGGCCTCACGGCCCTGCAGGACATTTCGTTGTCGATAGCAGCAGGTGAGATTACCGGAATTATTGGTCCAAATGGGGCAGGCAAAACTACTTTGTTTAACGTTGTAACTGGTATTTATGATCCTACATCCGGTAAGGTCTACTACGGCGGAAAAGATATAACCGGATTCCCTCCGGAGAAGCTTGCGAGACTCGGTATGGTGCGCACATTTCAGGGCATTGAATTGTTCGGTCAAATGACTGTCCTGGAAAATGCCATGGTTGGTCTTCATACGAAGTCGCAAAGCGGCATCATTGCTTCTGCTCTAAAATTGCCGGCACATTTGCGGGAGGAACGCCATATCAGGGAACAGGCAATTTCCTGGCTCGAATTTGCGGGTATCGCGGAACTCGCTCATATGAAAGCAGCCAATTTGCCCTTTGGGAAGGGGCGACTCCTCGAGATTGCCCGTGCAATGGCCGTTGAGCCGCAGATCATCCTTCTGGATGAACCGGCAGCGGGGCTCAACAGCAGGGAGACCTCCGACCTCGCCATGTTGATTAAAAGAATAAACGATTCGGGGATCACAGTAGCCCTCGTGGAACATGATATGGAACTGGTTATGGGAATCTGCAGCCGCATCGTTGTTCTCAATCTCGGGCATAAACTTGCGGAAGGGACACCACGACAGATTCAGGAAGATGAAAATGTAATAACGGCTTACCTGGGAGAGGATTGACGGCGGTTTGTTAACTATGTTGAGAATAAAAAACATCAACACATATTACGGTAAACTGCATGCCCTGAGAAACGTTTCCCTCCATGTCAGCGCTGGAGAGATAGTGGCTTTAATCGGATCTAACGGCGCCGGGAAGACGACAATCTTAAATACAGTATCTGCTGTCACGCCTCCGGCAAATGGCGAAATACAGTTTGACGGCACGTTAATCAGCAATCTTTCGACGGATGCCATAGTCAAGCTGGGCGTATCCCAGGTTCCCGAGGGAAGGCAGATATTCAAACCTCTTTCCGTTGAGGATAATATTGAACTCGGCGCATACCTCCGCTGTGATGCCGGAGAAAAAAAGAAAGACATAATGAAAGATAAGGACCAGGTTTATACGCTCTTCCCACGCCTGAGGGAAAGACGTAAACAAATAGCGGGAACCCTGTCGGGAGGTGAGCAGCAGATGCTGGCTATAGGGCGGGCGCTCATGGCGAAACCGCGGCTGCTTCTTCTTGACGAGCCGGCGATGGGACTTGCTCCTCTGCTTGTGCAGGAGATATTTCGGGTCATCGAGGAGCTCCGCAGGTTACAGGGAACTTCTATACTCCTCGTAGAACAGAATGCACGGGTGGCTCTGAAAGTTGCCGATCGGGGATACGTGCTTGAAACAGGCAAAGTGATTCTTGAAGAGACGGCAGCAGAGCTTCTGGCGAATAAGGATGTGCAGAGGGCATATCTCGGAAAAGACAGAAAGGAAATCTGGGAACGTTAACGAAACACGTGAGGTGCTTATGAAGATTTGGGACGCCAAACATGAATGTATGCCGCGCGAAGAGCTGGAACAGCTTCAGCTCGAAAGGCTGCAGGCAACCCTGAACAGGGTTTATAAGAATGTGACGTTCTATCGCAAGATGTTTGACGAGATAGGGATTGTTCCTGAAAATATGCAGTCCCTTTCCGAGGTGGTTAAAATTCCTTTTACCAGCAAGGAGGACTTGAGGATCAACTATCCCTACGGCATGTTTGCGGTGCCTCTTCGTGAAGTGGTACGCGTGCATTCATCATCGGGGACGACTGAAAAACCTGTTGTCGTTGGCTACACAAGAAATGACATTAAGGCATGGACGAATCTCGTAGCCCGCGTTATGACCGCAGCCGGAGTTACCCGCGATGACATGGTGCAGATTACCTTTAGTTACGGTCTGTATACAGGAGCCTTCGGTTTTCATTACGGGGCGGAGGCCATCGGGGCAAGCGTCATACCCATGGGCACGGGCAACACGGAAAAGCAGATAATGATCATGCAGGACTATAGAACATCAGCGCTTATTTCCACACCGACCTATGCGATGACGCTCGCAGAAAGGATGGAGCGTGTCGGCGTTGACCCGAAGAAGTTGGCATTGAGGGTCGGTCTTTTTGGCGGAGAACCGTTGTCGGAAGCTATGCGCGAAGAGATTGAAGCGAAGCTGGGCATCACTGCCACGGACAATTACGGTTTATCGGAGATTATCGGTCCGGGAGTGGCCGGTGAATGTGAATACAGATGCGGCATGCACATATTTGAGGACGCCTTTATTCCGGAAATTGTTGACCCGCGCACAGGAGAACAGCTGCCTGCCGGGAGCGTCGGAGAACTTGTCTTGACAACTATCAAGAAAGAAGCCTTTCCCATGATCCGTTATCGCACGGGAGACATGACATCTCTTGAATATGGGCCATGCAGATGCGGGAGAACCATGGTGCGGATGAATAAGACAGCGGGACGATCAGACGACATGCTTATCATCAGAGGGGTTAACGTATTTCCTTCGCAGATAGAGTCTGTATTGGCTGCTATAGTGGGAACGGCGCCGCGCCATCAGATTGTGGCGGATCGAAAGGGTGCCCACGATCTATTGGAGATTCATTTTGAGGCAGCAGAAGGGACTTTCTTTGACGAAATGAAAAGGCAAAAGGCCTTTTTGGAGATGGTTGAAAAAAGGATGAGGTCGGTAATAGGCGTAAGCGCTGCAGTGAAACTGGTCGCGCCTAACACGATTGCCGGGCATGAAGGGAAGGTCGGGAATGTTATAGATAGACGCAAGACGTAGGGACCGTTTCAAACTGCAGGTCCATCGTCATCCTGTGAAATTTGGATATAGTTGTGACGCCCGTCGTGCTTCAGCAAACCAACTGCGAACGTGATACAGGGCTGATCGTTTCATGAGAGATGGGATATATCCGAAATAGCCGGGCAGGGGCATTTCAAAGATGTGGAGGAAATTGAAGAAGGGTATATAATATATCCACTTCGGATATGAGTAAAAGTTCCACATCTCCCAAAAAGAAACCGCATATAATACACCCGACCCACAAAGCCAGTAGCGACCAGTTGCCCACGGAAATTTGTGAAGCGTAGGGTTCTTTAGCCGGAATACGGACGGTCTCGAGAGTATTAAATAGAGCAATACCCAGACGAAAACAAAAAAATCAACCAGGGCCGAGGAACATCAACAGCAGCATAATGAGGCCTGCGGCAGAAAAGCAGTAATTCAGCATTATGTCAAATGAGAACTTACATTTTTGTACCTTTCAATCCAGGTGAAGGTGCTTGCCAGCTCGGCCGTGCCGAATACGGCAGGCATGACCGTCGAGAAGCTCAGTGAAGAAACAGAAGAAACTGCGCATCGGTGAAGTATTGCTTCTCCATCCTGCTCATTATGATCCCGGTTATGGTTCCGTTCCAAAGACCACCATGTCAACCAAGTGGAAAGGATCGCATCTGCGAGAGCACGGGTCTGCCGGGTGGAGAGGGAGCGATCCACTTGCATGAAGCCACTGACATCAAGCAGTAAACAGTACCAGGCCGCATGGCGGGAAGAGAAGAGGCGAGTTGAGTACCAGTCATGCGAAAGGAAAAGATTCAAACGCAGAAGCTGATGCCCCTCCGCCCAGCAAAACAGCCATTGGGCTATTTCAACATCATGTCAACCCATCTGATTGGCCGACCTGTTTTCACGACTTTCAGTGCAAACCCAAGTGGAAAACCATCGAGAAGAAAACTTAATAATTACTGGCCACTGCGTAGCCTACTGAAAATTCAACAGTTCCGTACACGTGGGAGCAGTTACATTTTGTATTTGTTAGAAAAAAAGGAAAAGTGATGGGTACAGTTGGATGCTGCTGATAGAGGAAGTTGGCATGATAATAAAGAAAGAAGTTGGTTTTGGAACTTAAGGAACTATTAAAAGGATGTTTACATAGAGAGAGAAGATACAAGAGAAAGGATTAAGCCTTAAGGAACACGTTTACATGTCCTACAAGATGAAATTAAATAAGTAATTCAAGGACCTAGCAAGACAACTTAGGTAAAACGAGAACTATGATTCTGGTCCACCTCCCTGGAGATAAAAGCTTCGACCACAACAGCGACGAAGTCAGAGAGTCGAGGAGCAGGATTTCCTGACTCTACGTCGTCCGCTTCGGTGCGCAAAGCAACTACAACTCCGAGTGTGCGGTGTATGGGATTCATCTGGTGGTGAAGGGAACTATCAGGAACTCATCTATTTTTCAGAAGCTAGCAAGAGATTGGTGCGAGTTTGTGGCTAGGGAGATGGGTTTGACTCGTCGGTGTCCAGGAAACACAATTGAGGGCTCGGGGAGACAACCTGGAAGTAACAGCCATAATGGTCCCTGGATGGTGACATAAGGAACATGCTCAAAAAATGGCTGGAGACAACGGGGGACTATCACATCTTTGAGAAAACAAAGGATGGCAAATGTAGAGACATGAATTCCTAGTCTACAGGAACGTGTGACATTTAAAGGAAGAAGATGAAAAGCTTAGGAAGATGGTGGAATTCAGTCAGTCCTTTATGACTAGTAAGACTGACACTACATACACTAATACAATGAGGAAGAAAGGATACAAAGTTGTAGGCTGTGCCTCTACATACATCAGCAGGGTGAGGAGGTGGAGCCTGCCTTCAAGGAGTCGGCGTCATCATCCGTCCAAGATCTCTTACATCTAACCAGAATGTTCAGCAAGCACAGCAACTAGAACCTTAACTGGTAGCAGCAGCAGGATGAGACATAACTGTTCGTCGACTCATCAAGCACAATGATCTACAATAGCAGTCACATGAATGATTACATGTAAATCCGATTATGGATGGCTTCTCACCACTATGTTCAAACATCTCAGAGCAGTGAGGTTGTCAGACTTGGAAGAGGAAGAATGAACAAATCTAGGTGGCATTGGATGTGGCTTCAAACCTTCCTGGGGTGTTTGTTTCAGCCTTGCAAAATGATCAGCTTGCAGATGTATTTACTTCTGGCCCTTATAAGTTGAAGAATCAGACACATTGAACAGTGACAACAACAAGTCACATTTTTGTGTGAATGGGGAGGGTGCTCTTCTGACTGTGACAACAGGACAAGGCCTGCACTTGCCTCTTCCGGTGCAGCATGGGAATAACAATAAAGGATTGGATGCTGTTGACTGGTCTGATGAGTGAGCAAATGGGAGTTGAATGCCTTCTCAGCAGAGTAGGCAATTGGAATTAACGCTTAGTTCTGTGGAGGACATTGTTTCTGTGAGAAAGACCATGCTCAGCTCAATCAGATCTCAAGGCAGGTATCCTTCACTGAGGAGAAGCCAATGAAGCTGGTCCTGCCTTCTGTCATTGTTGCCAGTTCAGATTCCGTACGTGTCAGGGCAGGTGTCTGGACAACAGTTATGTGGCATTGGATAATTTTATTGAAATGGTATAACGGCTCTCACCGCTCAGAATACCTGGGCATCCAGATCTATGAGATCTGACCTGAGTTTGTTGTGGGAGAGGACATTTGGATGTTCTAATGACAAGGTCCTGCCATTGGTCTTACAAGCAATCACATTGTGTGTGTATACTCGTCGCGTCGGAGCGCCCGGGTTCGGCGGGATCGTTAGGGAATTGGACGGCGTGAGCATCTGGTAAGCGTGGTGGGCAGGGCTGAAGCAGGAGGAGGCCTGGTGGGGGCCTGACTGATTCGGCTGCTGAATCTAGGGCAAAGCTCTTTGTAAATCGAGTGAGTCGGGCTACAATGAGTGTGGTGACCTCTGGCGACGTTTCCCTGAGTAAACACCATTTCTCCTGGGCCGACCTGAAGCAGATGAAGAGGCAGAGGCCTTGGCTTCAAGTAAAACTTAAGTACATTTACTGGCCAGCGTCGCTGGCTTGCTTCCTCCTGGTGAAGGTGGCTAGCAAGGTGAAATGAATGAGAACTAGTCTTTGCTAGCTGATGGTGACAACAAGTCTGACCTTGGTGCTAAGTGGGTCCTGTTCAGCAAGAGCTTGACAATTTGGCTGTCTCAATCTTCTAGCAAAGTCATCTACTCTTCATCATGCTGCTGCTGGTAAAGGGCTCTGATCCTTCTGTAACAGGGGTTTGAGGTGCCTGGGCTGTTGATATTGGTTGTGTCCTTCCTCGTGCTCTAATAAATGGCCTGTCATTGACCCTGCAGATAGAGGATAAAATTTGGGCTCCAAACAGTGATAATGTCTCAAATTCATCACTTGTGTGCCAAAGTAATTCCTTCTATGCTTCCTGTTTCCATTTCTGCATACTTTTGGTCCTGTGGACCTGTTTGAAGAAGATAAACCTGCAGAGCATCTGCTGGAATTTGGTGCAACAGTTCCATCACCGGCGATGGTAGAGTGTGGCCAAGATTTAATTGGTGAGGAGCAGGGGTTGGGCGGCAACACGAAGGCGATCTCTGGATCTTGCTCAAATGTTGGAGCCTCTCCTGCGAAGCGGTGTGGGGGTTGGGCTGGCCACTGCGCATGCTTCTGCAGCACATTGGAAAGACTTCCACGGCTTCTGTAGATGACGTGAGGATTCTTTCTGGGCATGTGTATGTGCGGCGGGGCGAGGCAGGTGACACCTATGGCCTGAACCCTCGTCCGGGTGTTGAACCAACCTGGCTAACCTCTCCTGCCTACTAATAAATGTCTGAGATTGAACCAGCTAAACCTTAGTTGGATCCAGCTGACTCCATTTCTGGCTTCATGATTAAAGGTTTCCTGCTGCTATAAACTGATAATTGGTTCTAACCAACAGCTCAGAAATTGGCTGACCACCCTGACCAGCCTCAACTCACCGGAATGGTGCCTTTGCGGCTCTAGCTCGGCCTCTCGGTGGTGTGGTGGATCCTGGGACTGTCAAGCTGACACATCTGGACATCAAACCACCTTCACCGCCCTGGTGATCAAAGGATGCCTGGGCAAATGGTTCCGGAATGATGTCGGAGTTGAAAGAATGATTAACAGGCAATCTGAGGGCTCTGTGAGGGGAAGAGAAATCAATCTGAATCTGCGCTGCTTCCTGAAGGTGACGATCGGCCTTTTTCTAATCATCTTGCTTTTTCCCGGTTGTGCAGGACGCGGAGCATACAGTAGTCGACCAAAGGTTATAGAAAAGCCTCTCTCCCGTCTGGGTTATACCATTCAGGTGGGCGCCTTCGCCGATGTCGAAAATGCGGCCCGGTTAACTGACCAGCTCCATGTCCGCGGGTTGGATGCCACCTATTTTGTGGCGCGTGCGGGACTTTACAAGGTACGATTTGGCAATTACCCATCAAAGGCGGTTGCCCGTCAAAAGGCAGAAAGCCTCAAATCGTCGGGGGCGATAGACGAATTTTATATTGTCAGCCCCGATGAATATGCTGTTGCCAAACAACAAAAGTATGGCGACATGTATATCAGGGAGGAGCTGATAAAGACGGCAGAGAGCTTCGTTGGTGTTCCATATCTCTGGGGCGGCACCTCGCCAAACAGCGGATTTGATTGCAGCGGTTTGTCAATGACAGTCTATCAGCTAAACGGGCTCGATCTCCCCCGGTCATCCAAGGAGCAGTACGAAACAGGTAGCCCTGTTCAGCAGAATGACCTGCTGAAAGGTGATCTCGTTTTTTTTGCCCCGTCCGGCAAAGACAAGGTGGCGCACGTGGGTATATATGTGGGAGACGGCCGATTCATCCATGCAGCGGGCAAAGGCAAGAATATCCGTGTAGATCACTTGTCGAGTAGCTATTACAAAAAAAGGTATGTCGGTGGTAGGACATATATATGAGTTTGCCAATCTTCAAGGCAGGAAAAAGGTATCGCTTTGCCAGAAAATTGATGTAAGAAAGAGAACGGGGGAAGTAACGTGAATATTAATAATCTGATGGTCACAGGCGGCTGCGGATTTATCGGCAGTAACTTCATCCATTATGTCCTGAAGGAAACAGGATTCGCGGGCAGAATAATTAATGTCGATAAGCTGACCTATGCTGGGAATCCTGAAAACCTCAAAGGCATAGAAGAACAATTTGGCGGCAGGTACATCTTCCAGAAGATGGACATCTGTAACGCCGACGGGATGGAAAAAATCTTCAGTGCTTACGATGTTGATGCCGTCTGTCATTTCGCGGCAGAATCTCACGTCGACAGGTCGATTAAAAGGCCGGAGAGTTTCATCCAAACTAATATTGTTGGAACTTTCAATCTCCTGGAAATTGCCAGGGCCAGGGCGGATAGATTTGTACTTTTTCATCACGTAAGCACTGACGAGGTCTTCGGCAGCCTCGCTGAGGCCGGATATTTTACAGAGGAGACTCCCTACCGGCCTAACAGTCCCTACTCAGCATCCAAAGCGGCCTCAGACCACCTGGTCCGTGCCTATAATGAAACCTACGGCCTCCCTGTTGTCATTACCAATTGTTCCAACAATTATGGTCCTTACCAGTTTCCAGAGAAACTCATCCCCCTTGTGATCTTCAATGCCGTTGAGGGTAAGCCTCTGCCCGTCTACGGAGATGGCAGGAACATCCGAGATTGGCTTTATGTCAAAGATCACTGTGAGGCCATCTGGACAATCATGCAGTCCGGCGAAAGGGGAGGGACGTTTAATATAGGCGGCAATTCAGAGATGGAAAACATCGTCATTGTGGAAATGATCTGCGATATTCTCGATGAGATAGTTCCCGCCCCTGACGGGATGACGAGGAAAAAGCTTATCACCTTTGTGAAAGACAGACCGGGACATGACCGCAGGTATGCCATTGACTTTAGCAAACTGCAAAAGGAACTTAGCTGGACTCCGCGGGAATCTTTTGCATCGGGTATCAGGAAAACGATAACATGGTACCTCGAGAACAAAGCATGGATTGAAAATATCAGGAGCGGCGAATACCAAACGTGGATTAACGAGCATTACGGAGAAGATTCTAAATAAGAAGGAGACCTGCATGGAGACGCGGGCATGGAGTCCTGATAAACTGCTGAAGGTGTCGGGGTACTATTGGAAGTCTTTTGCCCTGCACGCTGCAATTAAACTCGGGATATTTACAATAATAAGCAGCGAAGAACTTACAGGTGAAGATATCGCCCGGAAACTGGGTGCAAGAAGAAGAGGCGTTGTGATGCTGCTCAACGCCCTTGGCGGCAATGAATCTTCTTGTAAAGAATGGCGACAGGTATTCCAACACCCCATCCAGCATATCTTTTCTCTCGAAAGATTCCCCGGAATATATGGGCCACATAATCATGCATCATCACCATCTCGCTCTATCATGGTTGAAGCTTGATGAGGCGGTTAGGACGGGAATCCCCATGAGGATGCGGTCATCCGGGAGTGATGAAGATGCGCGGGAGAGTTTTCTCATGGGCATGTTCAACATCGCCATGAATCTCGCTCCCCGGCTGGTCAATACGATAGATATCTCGGGACGACATCACCTGCTTGATCTTGGCGGCGGCCCCGGCACATACGCCATCCACTTTTGTCTCAACAATCCCCGGCCTCAGGGCGACTGTCTACGACCTTCCCGCAACCGGACCATACGCCAGGAAAACGATCGAGAGGTTCGGTCTTTCTGACCGCATTGATTTCGTGGCAGGCGACTACCTGAAAGAAGATATTCCCGGCAGCTATGATGTGGCCTGGCTTTCTCAAATTCTCCATGCAGAAGGTCCGGAGGATTGTCAAAGGATGATCGGGAAAGCCGCTTCGGTACTGGAGCCAGGGGGACTGCTGCTAATCCACGAATTTATCCTGGACAACACCATGGACGGCCCGCTCCAGCCGGCACTCTTTTCCCTTAATATGCTCCTGGGAACGGAAAGCGGCAGATCATACTCTGAGGGGGAAATAATAGAGATGCTTGAGAAAGCGGGAGCAAAGGCGGTTAAACGTATTTCCCCCCAGTTTCCAATTGAATCGGGAATTATAACGGGGGTCATTTAAATATGATCAGATTGTCAAGAGACTCAAAATATCGGACAGGCTATTCAGTAATCAGCCTTAAGCGAACAAAGTAGATTTAATCTTTGCTTTGCTGGGTCAACGTTCAAACCGGAATTTAGTGACGTTTCTTTGCTACTTCGCTTCTGGAAGTGCTCTTCCCATGAATCTTCAAAAAGCAGATGCGAGAACCCCTCGAAGCAAAAAAGGTTTCGGGTAGTCATAGCGAAATATCTGCCTGCCTCGCCTAAGATATCTGTCTCTCCCACGTGCGTTCCCACTTGGCAGGGTATATTTCTGGACTCTGCGAACTCTCTGATCTCTTTGGACTTCAGCAAACCACCGCACTTGGAAATCTTTATATTTATGATGTCACAGGCTTTTGCTTCTATCAATTTTTTCGCGTCTGACAGGTTACACATAGATTCATCGACGATTACAGGCATGCCTGTTCTTTTTCTGATCTCCTGCAATCCTTCGATATCGCCTATTGCTATTGGCTCTTCCACTCCGGAGATATTAAATCTCTTCAACTTCTCAATCTGGGATATGGCTTGCCTTGTCAACCATTTTCCATTAGCCTCAGTGCGAATTTCGATGTGGTCTCCAAACAAAGACCTTATCAACCTCACCTTTTCGATATTTTCCTTTTCGACTTCACCCATTATAATTTTTAGGGAATCGAGTCGCAGATTAATGACTTTGTGAGATAGCTTTTCGAGTTCAGTCGTCTTTAGAAAAGGAACAGAAAATGAACAGGCCATCCTGCCCTTTACAATTGGGCCCAGATAATGATGAAGGGGCACACCCTGAAATTTTCCCAATGCATCAAGGAGTGCGATATCAATTGCCCCCAGTGCGGAATTGTATGCACTAATGCTTCTTTCATGGCATTCCCTTTCCAGTGCGTCTAATGTTCTCTTAACCTCCTCAAGTGAGTTTATTTCGCGCTGAAAAAGTATTTTCGAAAAGTAATCTTTAATTGTATTAGTGACAGTTGACGGGCTTTCGCCTGTAACATAAGGCCTTGGGACGCTTTCTCCATATCCAGTAATATGGTTGTCGAATTGCAATTCCACGACTACCGAATCTGCCTGTGCTCTAATAGTGTGGGGGGAATGAAAAGAGAACTTAAAAGCGGCATTGCACTGAAAGAGATTAATTCTTAATATCTTCATTAACTGATTTCATTTCTTATTGGCATATATTATTTCCGTACTCCACCATTTGGATACAGGGTATACTTTTCTTGTTCTCACTCCATACAATGCAGAGAAGCTCGCAAAATCTTCTTATCAAGAGTATTAAGAGTGTTTTACCTTTCTATAACATCAAAACGTCGTCCTGATTCAGAAGTGAAATCAATACTAAGTAGAATACTTCTTAAAGTAATGAGAATTCTGCCAACCTTTCTTGAGGGCTTGGTTAAACTTATACACAGCGTAAAAGCTTGGGACATTTCTTAGATTGTAAAGCGATTTCATTATGCGATACTGGTAAGTTGGAAATGAGTATATACGATCTTTAATGTAATTGTCGCCACTATACACTTCATCAATTTCTATCCCATTTGGACGGTGAACCACGTAGGAGAAGCGATACTTATCCCAATCTTGTGGGAATGTTTCGCAAATCAATCGACCTTCTTTCTCTAGTTGTTCCATCAATACCGTACCCGGAAGGGGAGTGAGTATGGTAATCTGAACTATGTCAATATTGGAATCTACCAGAAACTTGGCTAATTCCTTATAGTACGCTGGAGATTCAAAATCATTGCCTATGACAAAAGCGCCCAACACTCCTATACCGTGTTTGTGAAAAGTCTCCACTACTTTCCTGTAGTTTTCTACTCTGACCTTCAGGTTTACCCCTTTAGTCATAGTCTTAAGCGTTTGCATACTTATACTTTCGAATCCGATAAATACAAACGTGCAACCAGCCTGTGCTGCCAGCGCAACGATGTGCTCATCATCGGCAGAGTTGATGGACGCCTGCATCCACCACGTCTTACGCATATCCCGTTCTATCATGCCTTTGAATAATTCCGCGGTCCTGGTCATGTTCTCTTTACTGTATCCGACGAGGTTATCATCTGCGAATGCTATATATCTCCCTCTAATTTGTTCTAATTCGTTGAGTACATGCTTGGCACTGCGTTGCCTGTATTCTTTGCCCAGGTACTTCGAAACAGAGCAAAAATAGCAATTGTGTGGGCAGCCACGCGATGTCTGGACCGACTGCCAGAAATATTTGGGATCAAGTAAATCGCGACGAGGTGTTATTGTTAGTTTGTTCAGGTCGACCTGTGGACCTTTATACACTGACGACAAGCGATTATTTTCAAAATCATCGATTACTCTTCCCCAGATATCTTCGGCTTCCCCAACCAGTACCGCGTCAGCATATCTTAGAGCCTCTTCTGGAAGCATCGAGGCATGGATGCCTCCTATGACAACTTTAATTCCCTTTTCTTTGTATATTTTGGCAATCTCATAGGCCCGGTTGATATTACTGCTGAATGCCGTAATGCCGACAAGATCTGCTTCTTCAAACTCAAACTCATTATGGTTCTCATCGGCTATTTTAACTTCCCAAGAAGCGGGAGTCAGGGCTGCCACATAAGCGAGCCCAATGGTGCGAATGTTGAAAATTTGCTCAAGAGTAAACCGCTTCTTCGGCCCACCGGATTGATCAAAAGTAGTTTGTTCATTTGATAATAATTCTTTCTTACTGGAGTGAAAGGTATTCTCTGTAGGAAGAAAAAGGGCAGTGCTGCCATTCTTCTTCTTTAAAGGCAACCGTGACCATGGTCGAGATTGCAATCAAATTTTCGTGTCCAACACTTCTCTCACCTTTTGCGAAAGGGTATTCATGCTATAGGGCTTTTGAATAAAGCCACAGCAACCCTCTTCCATCATCCGTGTTGAACGTGCGTCCGCGCTGTATCCGCTGGAAAGTATCACTTTGACGCCTGGATCAATGGACTTGAGGACTTTGAAGGTCTCTTCCCCGTCCATCTCCGGCATGATCATGTCAAGTATTACCATGTCAATTTCATTTTGTTTTTCTTTGTATATCTCTATTGCTTCCCGACCGTTCCTCGCTACAGAAACCTTGTACCCCAGCACCTCCTAGCATCTCGCTGCCCACATCAATGATCACGTCCTCATCATCCACGAGAAGTATAGTGCCTTCACCCTTCACAATATCTGTGGCGACCTGCTCCTTCCTCTACAAGTTCCTTGTCCGAAGCAGGGATATAGATGGTGAAGGTCGCCCCGCGTCCCTTCTCGCTGTGTACATCTATTATACCGCTGTGGCCTTTGATGATACCATAAACGGAGGCAAGCCCAAGGCCTGTACCCCTTCCCATCTCTTTTGTCGTGAAGAACGGTTCGAAGATCCTCTTTCTCGTCTGTTCATCCATCCCTACGACCCGTATCGGTGACCGCAACACGCACATATCTCCCGGGCTTGGCGCCATACGGTCTGGCAGAACTCCTGTATCAAGAAAGACGTTGGCCGTCTCCAGATACAAATCCCCGCCTCTAGGCATGGCCTGCCAGGCATTTACATAAATATTCAAGAGCACCTGCTCAATCTGCCCGCGATCAACCTCCACCGCCCAGATATTGTCCTTTAAGTTGTCGTGAATAGTGATTTCCTTCTTAGTCCTCCCGAACATGGATGAAGTTTTGGTGATGACATCGTTCATATCGGTTACACGGATTTCATATTTGCCGCCACGGGCAAATCCCAATAGCTGCTTGGTCAACTCCGCGCCACTTACCACCTGGCTCTTCAATTCCCTTTAGTTTATCATAGAAGAGGATGAGTGATGTCCATATCGAGAAACATTAAAGAGGCATATCCCTGTATGCCCATGAGAAGGTTATTAAAGTCGTGGGCAATACCTCCCGCAAGCGTGCCCACGGCTTCCATCTTCTGGGCTTGGAGCAGTTGTGTTTCAAGCCTCTTCTGCTCGGAGACGTCTTTGAAAATTCCGACTATACCAGTCACATTTCCATTCAAATCTAGATTTGGCGCTCCACTTATATTAAAGATCTTTTCGGACCCATCTTTATGCAGGATAGTGCCAACTCTGTCTTTTAGGACGACTTTTCCATCCCTTACCTGTTCAAAAAGTTGAATATATTCTGCGGCAGTCCTCCTTTCCTCACGAAGTCAACGAAATGTCGTCCTATGACTTCATATGGGGCGATGTCCCAGAATTTTCTCCCAGACGGGATTTATGTAAGTAAAAACAAAATTGGCATCGAGGGTGTAAATAATATCCGGGGCGTTCTCACTCAAGGATCGGAACCGCTCTTCACTTTCGAGTACTTTTTGATAGGATATTGCATTATTCATGCTGATGGCGATCTGGGTCGCTATCCCCATAAGCAGACTCATATCACTCTGCCGGAGATGTCTCTTTGACTTGATGTTGTCAACCATCAAGACACCCAGGGACTCGTTTTCGAAAACAATGGGAACGCATATGAATGCATTTGCTCCCATCATCTGGGCAAATTCCTGACTCTTTTTTGAGAGGTTGTTCTCTATTTTGGATATGTCATCAATCAGGATAGGTTTCTGCAAACGAAAGGATTCCACGGCGGGTCCCCTGGAATCGGGCCTATCAAGGTGGAACTCCACTCTTGCTAACTCTTCCTCATGCTCAGGATTGTAACCGTAGCCAATAGCATAAACCAGACGGTTCCTCTCCGGGTTGGCGAGCAGAATCATACCACGATCAAAATCCAGTCGTATTCTCCATCGCTGTCGATGACCAGCTTGAGCAGCTTTTCGCTGTCTAAGATCATGGCGGTTGCCTGGCCAATCTCCTGAACGAGCATCACATTGTTGTAACGAATGTTGACTCTCATCCAAAAGGGTATCGGCTAAGTCACCCTGATTTTTCAGGTTTATCGCAAGCTCCTTTTTTTCTACATGCTCGGAGTAGAAGATGACAATCAATACAAACAGCACATAAAGCAAGACAGGGCACTGCCCACGCCCACTCGTGTGTCATGCAGAAGAAAGAATAGGGCCGGACAGACCACGAATGCCGAAAGTATAATGAAATTACGGATTGTCTTCCATATCAAAGAGGGTGTTTTCTCCCAGCTTATTATGTAGCGGCAACTATCTCCGCCTTTATGAATGCAGTCGGATGTTCGACATGGCGAATTTGGTTGTGAACAGTTTGGCCGATCGCTTCGAAGTTGCCTATTCGATTCTCACACTGGAAGGGTTTTTCCTCGGACGCCCGGATTTGGAGTGACAAAGATTTCGATCTGGTTCGATTCAAGATGCTTTTTATCGAAATCGTCACAGCACGACTGAAGTAAGGGTAGAGCTTCCCAAGCATTGAATAGGCGACGGAAGGTGTGATGAATCCCAGTATTAATTGTGCGCATTGCGCCAGAGGCCTTGAATAAGGCTGAATTGCGGCCAACGTCACGCGCTATATCGGGGACCCTTGTTTGCTGCTTCATTATTTCGTGGAAAAGATCGATCTGACGCTGCGTGAACCAGTGGCCTCCGTCTTCGACTTGATAGGAAGTAATCCCCGCATAGTTAAGCAGAATGCCCACATCGACGTCAGGCATGATGCTCGTTAAGATATTCAACAAAGTTCTTAATGATTCTGCTGTTGTATAGTGGGGTATCTTTCATTCTTTGTCTTGGTATATCTCTTGCACTACTCATATTTCATTCTAAAATGGCGCTGCACGTACTCCATAAATTTATTGGGAGTGAAGTGGCGCATATTCAGGATCCATAGTTGATATTTCTTTTCACTGGGGATTTTCTCAACATCAGAATATGTAGATGGATAAATTAAGAGAGGGATGCTGTCACTGTGATAAACCACTGTCAATTGTGCAACGGCAGCGGAAAGCACTTCCCATGGCAGACCTTCCGTATCGATCACCAGCACTGTGATGCCGTTTAACAACTCCGATAAATTCACTCCAACATCAGATTGGTTAACAATCAATACGGCTTTCAGACAACCGCAGTTGACAAGTGAATAGACCGCCCACTCTCTCGTGAAACCGAGCCGTCGGGACACCTTCTCCAACGACTCATTCGTGGAATCCTTTTTTCCCAAATTTAGCATATCGAACAAAGACCCGCCGGAGGAATGTTTCAAGAATTGTTCGAGCTGCCATAATTCGGCATGGGTGCTTTCATGTAATGACCAGCCTTGCGGCAGCTGACTATGGGATGCTCCAACAGGAAATGTCAAGTAAGAAAAAAGGTCAAGCGAACATATACGGGGATTCTTCATTTCCCTCGCAAAACCCCCGAATACGCGGTCGGGAAATTTGTTCTCCGGACGGAAGAAGCATATCACATAGTCCATATTTGCGGAAGGAAGATGGTACATACCATACACAAATAGCATCATATGTTTCAGAATTTGAAAGCCAGGCAGTTTATTGTGCATTGGCCGCGCCGCGTGGTGCTGTATCAACCAGGTACGCTCGTAGGCTCGTATCATGGACATATGACCATAAATACGTCCATTTTCCTCGTAGGTAATGTGCATGGCGATTTCAGGATTTTCCTGATAGAGCTTCCTGTAGGTATTCTTGAAATCTTCGCGGTGTTCCTGAAGCAACCTATATTTTTTAGGATAGATAAAACCGGTATCGAAAAGGAATTCCCAGAGGGCATCCATGTCCACTTCGGTGGATATGTAGGAATGGTGGTCCATATTTAAAGCAAGGATACGATTTAAACGGCTGTAACTGTGGACGTCCATATCCAGGACAGCGAGGCCGCAGCAGACTTTATTTTCCTCCTGCTTCTTGCGATAGAGTACCTGGGCAGTACACTTCATTTTCAATTCCCCGGCATAAATTATCAACATCCCATGTATAATCATTCCCGGCAACAATATGCCGTCTCTTGCATCGTCATAAACAGAAAAACCAGTGATGGAGATGTCGGAGATTTCTCGCTGGACTCTTCTTTTGAAAAATGGATGTTCAAAGACGGCCATCGGTGGAGGGAATATCCGGCTGCGTGGATGGCGAACCTTCCTTGTCTGGAAGCGCTTGATTTGTTCACTCAGGGGAGTAAGAACAATTTCCAAGTTGTGAATTTCGCGCGTTTGCCTTAGACAGCGACAGTTTCCGGAAAAAAGCATTTTCCCATTACTTGTTAGTCTGATTGTAGCATCGGCATCAGGATTGAACTCATGATATGATGAAGGCAATTCAGGGTTTACCTTTATACGTAAGGATTGCGGGCTGAAGTCAATAAGATTGCCCTTTGCCAGGAAGCCGCTCTGGGTCAACTCCGCAGTAACATCCCGGCCGGGGAAGCGATTTGTCTCCCGTTTGCTTATAACGTAGCTTTCTTCGGGCAGCAGTACTTTAAATCCTCCGCTGTCTATGCCCAGAAGTTTTGCGGGAATAAGGATGATGCACTGTTGATCCAATACTATCAAGTAACTGAACTGGAAGTTCTCCAGGCCGAAACTTCTGTGGCTCTTATCCCACGCACAGGTTAATTCATCTCCTTCTATAGTCTCTGGAATTGCCTTTACAAGAATGGCTTCGTCATACCTGGGATGACGCAAAAGGACGCATACAGAATCGCCCCTAAAATGGATGAGGTTTAGAGTATTTATCAGATTTTCTTTCTTGATGCGATTGCCGGAATCAATAGCATTAATTAGATCATCGTGCTGAAAAAACCACAGGGGCAGGAATGGTTCCTCGGGAGCCTTTCTAATCTTCCCGATATCAATAAGAATAGGCTGCTTGTTTTTATTGTCTTCCATTTATCGAATGGTCAAAGCTCCGCTTATTATTAGATCTGAGGCAATGCTAACACATTGGTGATAAATGTTCTGGATGCTGCTTTTATTAAGAAGCATACACGCCCTAATCATTTAAGATCAAAGACAGCATAGAGGCAGAGATACAATTTCCGCACGACAGACTGACGAGGTGCCGGATCGGATAAAACCTGTTAATGTTGATCCGGATGCACTGCCCTGCCTCCCAGAGGAAAAAGTCGTGTTAATTTATATACTAAAAGTTCTTGCCGTGTCAAATTTTATATTAGCTTCTGCTGACGAACTCAGGACATCGGGAAGCTCATCAACCGAATCGTGCTTATCCCTTCATGGAAGGTTAAGAAAGCAAAATACATTGGCCTTGAGGTTGCGCAGTAAATTTGATAGTAACCTTGTGACCACCCTATTTATGGCAACTGGCGAAGGCTCGATATTAAAGCTGAGTCTCTTGCATTCAGTTTCCGTCTTGAGGGGCTTGCCGGAAGAGCCCTTGCGATTCACTTAATAGTATCCTTGATCGTACCTCGAAAGGAGAACTCTATGGGGATAGTCTATGAGAAAGAAGGGCACGTCGCAAAAGTAGGCCTAAATCGTCCCGAGGAAAAAAACGCCCTTGATCCCGAGATCCTGATGGACTTGCATCGCGCCTGGATGGATGTCAATCAGGATGAGAACGTGCGCGTCGTTATTCTCTATTCCTGTCTGCCAGACATCTTCTGCTCCGGTATGGATCTGAAAACGGCCATACCGGTTCTTACAAGAGCCAGGGAACCCAAGAGTGACTCAGAAAGATGGCTGGTGCAGGTGGGACTGCATGTTGGGGAAGCCATGCTGAAACCGAACATTGTCAAGAAGCCGGTAATAGCCGCCATCAACGGTTACTGCTTGACAGGGGGCTTTGAGATGGTCATGGGAGCTGATCTCCGCATCGCCTCGGAAAATGCAGTTTTTCAGATGAGAGAATCCAGTCTTGGAATCATGCCGGTCGGCGGTTCGAATGTTTATCTGCCCAGGCAACTGTCACCCTGCCGTGCCCTTGAAATCCTTCTGACGGCAGGTAACTTCCGCGCAAGAACTCTGCATGAATGGGGTTTTCTCAACCACGTGGTGGCACAGGAGGACCTCATGAAGAAAACTATGGAATTAGGGGACAGAATAGCGGGTAATGGCCCCCTTGCCGTTCAGGGCATAATCAGATGTTCCCGGGAAACACGGGATATGTCCTTCGCCGATGCCTTCAAGAGGGAACTGGAGATCGGTTTGCCTATATTCGGAAGTAAGGATGCACGTGAAGGAATTCTCGCCCAGAAGGAAAAGCGAAAGCCGAATTTTCCGGGCCAGTATTAGCGATTTTGTTCAAGACGCAGTCTGCGTCGGAAGATATACTGTTCAATAAAGGTGTGAGTTTTTTGTAATCGGGGAACAGTGTCATGAAAGAAGTATTGATCTTTGCAACCGGTCTCGTCCTGTTCTTATTCGGCATGATGAAGTTGAGCGCCGGCGTTCAACAGCTCTTTACTTCACGGATTAGAGAATATATTAAGTATTCAGTTAAAAAACCGGTCTACGGACTGTTGACAGGCATAGCAACAACAATTCTGTTTCAGAGCAGCTCCGCGACGACACTATTGACCGTTGGTATGGTCAGTGCAGGTTTGATGACCTTTTACCATTCCCTGGGCATCATCCTGGGCGCTGATATCGGCACTGTGCTCACTGTTCAGCTGGTTGTCTGGAGATTTACCGATATTTCCCCCCTTATTGTTGTTTCAGGTGGCATTGTCTGGCTCACAGGAAAGGAAAAATGGAAGGCTGTAGGCGAGGCTGTCTTCTATTTTGGCCTCTTATTTTTTGGTTTGAGCCTGGCGGCTATGACCACGGCTCCGTTGAAAGATAATCAGGCGGTAATCAGCTTCTTTCAGGAAACAAAGAATCCATTCTTGGGTTTCGGTATTGGCATTGTCTTTACGGGAATCGTACATGCCTCTGTCATTCCCATCAGCATTCTTGCCATTCTGGCGCAACAGGATCTTATAACCATTGAAAACGCCCTTCCTGTTGTTTTCGGGGCTAATGTGGGGACGACCGTCACCGCACTTATGGCGAGCGCGGTTGCAACTATCAGCGGCAAGAGAAGTGCCGTTTCTCACCTCCTTTTTAAGTGCTCCGGAGCTTTTGCATGCATGGTTGCCCTTCCATGGCTGACCGTCGCTCTGAAAAGTATCTCTTCAAATGTGGCGCAGCAGATCGTGCTCGGTCACTTATTATTTAATCTTTTAATTGTCGCCTTCTTCATCTTTTTTCTCAAACCATTTGCTCGATTGATTGAAAAGATCATACCCGGCGAAGAAGACATCCTGCCTTTGTGGCCGGAATTTCTCAACGACAAGTGCCTCGTAAGTCCCAAAGAGGCTTTGCTGTGTGTAAGAAAGGAACTGCAGCGGGAAATCATCCTCGTACAGAAGATATTTGTCGAGAGCTCACTGCTGGTAAAGGACTACAAAGAATGGAAGAGGCAAAATATCATGTATGTTGAATTTGTTGTCGACGTCCTGCGGCGTGAGATCGTGAATTTCTTGCGCAAAATTTCCTGTCAGCAATTGTCACCCGAGTTCTCACAAAAACTTTTCACGTATACAGCCATGGCAAACGACATTGAAAGGATTGGCGATCATGCGGTCATATTGGCGAAACTGGCGAGCAATAAGTATCAGGCGGAGGTCAGCTTTACGGAAATGGGCAAGAAAGAGTTGGGAGAAATTGAGCAGCGGGCAACTGAAAACCTTCGAGATGCAGTATCGCTGATCGGAGAGCGCAATGCGGAAAAAATAAAGAGTATTTCCCTGCGCGAGGAAGATATTGATGCAAAAGTGAAGGAGGCGAGGGAAAGACACCTCGTGAGATACTATGAAGGCATCTGTCAGGCCGAGGCGGGTCCCATCTTTATTGAAATGTTGATTCATCTGGAAAGGATATCGGATCTTTGTCAAAATGTCGCAGAATATGTCGATGAACTCAAAGATTCTTGATCTTGCGTGGCCATAGGAGTGGGTAAAGATTTTTTCTAACCCCTTGCTTTCGGTCTTGACAAACTGGTATTGCAATAATAAATTTTGTATATAGTATAATGATGCAATTAAACTATAGAACCTGAACTTCAAGAAGGAGACTGATTATGAAAGAACGACTTAATGCACTGCAGGTTGCCCTCAACAATGAGATGAAAGAACGTGACTTTTATCTTAAGAATGCGGAGAGGACAAAAAATCCAGTTGGAAAGGCCATGTTTGCGCAGATAGGCGGTGAGGAGCTGGAGCACTACGAAAGACTAAAAGAGCTTCATGCGAACTGGGAAAAGGACAAAAAGTGGCCGGAAACTGTTCCCCTCAAAGTTAAAGATTCGGCAGTTAAGAATGTCCTGAAGAATGCGGCGCAGAAGGCCCCCAAGACTACAAAGGGAGATGCCGACGACCTCAAAGCGATTCGCGTGGCCATAGAATTTGAGGGCAAGGGAACTGAGTATTATGCAAATCTCCGTGAGCAAGTCTCTGACCCGAAGGAAAAGGCATTTTTTAATCTCCTTGCAAATATAGAACACGAGCACTACGTGTCTCTCAAAGAAACGGAGGAATTTCTGACTGATCCTGTTTCCTGGTTCAGAAAGAAGGAGCGCACAGGCGTGGATGGCGCCTGATTAGCGAGAGAAATTTCCATTACGCACGTTTATCGAGAATAAGGATAGAAAGGGATCTCTGCGAATATCATTCATAGAGGTCCCTTTTTTCATGTCTGTCAATCCTCTTTTGATCTGCCTTTCTTCCTGAAGATCACCCTTATCGGCGACTGATCGAACCCGAAGGCCTCTCTCAGCCGGTTGGTGAGAAAGCGCCTGTAAGAAAAATGGATGGCACGCGGTTCACGGACAAAGAAGACGAAAGTGGGTGGTGCGGAGGAGGCCTGGGTTACATAGCTGAACGAGTTTGGCCTGTTTTGATGCCGGGCTGGAGGGTTCGACGTGAGCACGTCCCTGACAAGCCGATTAATCTCGGCAGTGCTGACCCGTTTTGTATACTGAATCAAGACCGTTTCGATGATGTCAAATATCTTGGTCACTCTCTGCCCGGTTAATGCTGAAACAAAGATGACTGGTGCATAATCCATGAACTTAGTGGTTTCTCTGATGTTTCTGACATAATCTCCCACCGTAGAGTTATCTTTATCTATAGCATCCCACTTGTTCACAACGATGATGCAGGCAACTCCTCTTTCTACAGTCAACCCCGCTATTTTGGCATCCTGTTCGGTCATCCCCTCCTCGGCATCAATGATGAGCAAAGCGATATCACAGCGGTTGATGGCCTTGATGGCCTGGACAATGCTGTATTTCTCAAGGAGCTTACTGACCCTGCTTTTCCGCCTGATTCCTGCAGTATCAATGAGCAGATACTTATTGCCGTTTAATTCGAAGGGCGTATCTATGGCATCTCTTGTAGTACCCGGTATGGGGTTGACGATAGTCCTCTCGTATCCAAGGATTTTGTTAACGAGTGAGGATTTTCCGACATTCGGTTTTCCTATCACCGCTATCTTGATCGGCCTTTCCCCCATAGGCAGTTCTTCAGTGGGGGATGTAATATGCAAAGCTACATCCTCCATCAGTTCATGAATGCCGAGTCCGTGCTGCGAGGAGATGCTGTGAACCTTTGCAGTTCCCAGTTCAAAGAACTCATATGTCTGAGCTTCCTGCTTGGGACCGTCTATCTTGTTGACAACAAAGAAAACTGGTTTTTCAATTCCCCTGAGGATATCCGTTATTTCCCTGTCTGACGGAGTCAAACCTTCCCTGCCATCCATGAGGAAGATAATGATGTCTGCTTCATCCATGGCCAGACGCGCCTGCTCCCTCATCTGCGTCAGCATCGTTTCAGCGGATGCCGGTTCAAATCCGCCAGTATCAATAAGGGTGAAATCCTTGCCATACCATGTGGCATCAGCGTAGTTCCGGTCTCTCGTAGCCCCGGGTTCATCGATAACGATGGCTTTGTTATTTTGAGTCAGGCGGTTGAACAGTGTCGATTTCCCGACATTGGGCCTGCCGATAATAGCGATTAGGGGTTTCACCTGAACCTTACCTCACAACCCACGGCTTTCATGTCTTATCTGTATACCCGAATTCTTTGAGCGATCTTGCATCGTGAGTCCAGTCTTTTCTTACTCTGACGAACAACTCCAAGTATATCCTGGTGGCAAAGAATTTCTCCATGTCCTGTCTTGCCCGTTTGCCGATTTCCCTGAGCATGGATCCTCCCTTACCGATTACGATCCCTTTTTGTGAATCTTTCGCTACATTGATCGTTGCCTGGATGACAAGCAAATTTTTATCTTCATCTTCTTTGAACGAATCCACAACAACCGCCGTTGTATAAGGGATCTCCTGGTGGGTCAGCATGATAATCTTTTCCCTGATGATCTCCGCCGCGATAAACCGCTCGGTCCGGTCTGTCATCATATCATCAGGGAAGTAGCGAGGGCCTTCAGGGAGAAGTTTCCATATTCGTTCTATGATAGTGCCAAGGCCGTCTCCGGTCAGTGCGGAGATCGGGATAATCTCGGAAAAAGAAAAAAGCTGCCGGAACTGGTCTATGACGGGAAGGATATTTTTCTTCCGGACAAGGTCGATCTTATTGATAAGCAGTATGACAGGCAGTCTGATATTCCGGAGGGATTCAATAATAAGCTGATCGTCGTTGTGGACGCCTTCCGTGGCCTCCACAACCAGGAGAATAATATCAGCGTTTCTGAACGTATCCGTGGCTGCATTCACCATGAATTTATTTAACGGTGTTGTCGCCCTATGGATGCCCGGCGTGTCGATGAATATCAATTGCCCGTTGTCAATATTCTTGATGCCTGTGATCCTGTTCCTGGTCGTCTGCGGCTTATGGCTGGTTATGGCAATCTTTTCGCCCATAATCTTATTCAGGATCGTTGACTTTCCCACATTCGGTCTGCCAATTATGCCTATAAAACCTGACTTGAACATCTGCGAATTTCCTATCGAGTTAGTCTTCATAACGTATGGCGATCGTATCTCCCGTCTCAGCCAAGAATATCATTAATGACGCGATATTCCTGTTACTGATTTCCCGCCGGCGACGATAATGGCAAGGGTTCCTCTTTCCTGGAGGGGGTCAGCGGAAACGTCTATAGCGGTGAGTCCAAAGAGCTCTTTCAGGATGCGCATGTTCTGATTCTTATGGCCGAGGAAGAATGAGACATCTTTGGGAGCGAGCGAAAAAATTACCTCTTGCCCGCTCATCTTTCGGTCAGTAAGCATTGCCGATGCCATATCGAGGAATATGGATTCCTCGACGAGTGAACGAAATGCCGGGTGATAAGGGCCGGCGATGACACTCCCCGTCATCTCCATTTCCCGGGTCGTTTGTAAACCGACACGTATCACAAGGATATTGGCTTCTCTGAATCTTTTCAAAGCGTATTTGCACATGTCGATTGCTTCGGGCATGCTGAGCGGATTATAAGTTCCTTTTAAGAAAAGGTCTGCCAGGCCTGTATCCTCTAGGACTACAGTGGGATGAATCCTGACCATGTCGGGTTTAAGAGCGATAGTCCTTTCAATCGTATATTTAAATCCCGACTGACTGTCTCCCGGAAGGCCCGCCATGAGGTGTATCCCAGTTTTGAACCCTCGTTCATTCAGCGCCGCCATTGCTGCAGACACATCCGACGCTACATGCCCTCTGTTGGAAAGGTAGAGCACTTCATCTACCATGGATTGGGCGCCGATTTCAACAGTCGTCACGCCGGACTGTTTCATTAAATCCAGGGCTTCTTCATTAACGGTGTCGGGTCTTGTAGAGATCCTCACGCCATGCACGAGCCCTTTTTCAATGAACGGACCGGCAAAACCCAAGAGTTCAGCCTGGTAATCTTTCGCCATGCCCGTGAAATTGCCACCGTAAAACGCGATCTCAGCGTCATCCCTTTTTCTCTTTGGGTGACTGAGATATTCGTGAACGGTTTTCCGGAAATCATCTTCTGAAATCCTCCCAGAAAAGTTGCCGGCTGTCTTGTGTACATTGCAGTAGATGCACCGGTTCGGACAACCTTGATAGACTATGAAGAAAGGGATGATCATTTGTGTCATATATGGCTATCCGGTCTCACTCATCGGTCTGAGTCGGGGAGGTATCCCGCAGTTTGGCAAACTCCTCCAGGGCCCTCCGGGCCGCCCGCTGTTCCGCTTCTTTCTTGCTTTTGCCGGTGCCCCTGGTAGTGATGATGCCTGCCACAGTCAGGCTTATTTCAAAAAGTTTGTCGTGGTCGGGACCGACTTCGTTAATCAGTGTGTATTTCGGCGTCTCCTTAAAGCGATTCTGGCAGATTTCCTGGAGCGCCGTCTTATAGTCTCTGTAGATAACGCTCTTTATTCCCTCCTCGACCACAGGCCCAAAGATGTTCTCCAAGAATTTGTAAGTCTTCTCAAATCCGCAATCGATATATATGGCCGCCGCAACCGCTTCGAAGGCATTAGAAAGAATTGATGCCTTTGCTCTTCCCCCCGAACTTTCTTCTCCTCTACCGAGGAGCAGGTAATCTCCGATATTAAGCTTCCGCGCAAGACCGGCAAGTGATTGTTCGTTTACAACATAGGCCCTGAGTTTGGAGAGCTGACCCTCGGCATAATCGGGGAATTTTCGTATCAATAAATCGCTAAGACAAAGCCCGATAACGGCATCTCCCAGAAATTCGAGCCTCTCATTGTCCTTGCTGAAGATGGCCGGGTTCTCATTAACAAAGGAGCGGTGTATCAGTGCATTATCAAGCAGATCGATCGTGTTAAAGCGGTAATCGAGTATCTGCTGGAAAGTCTCTAGGCTTGCAACTCTTTCATCAGTCATTGGCCGTTATCCTTCCGTACAGTTTGCCTTCCAGAGCGTAATCGGGTATCACATTCAGGACACGATTTACCAGCGAAGAACTGCCGTTCTCTATGATGAAGGGTATGTAGTTGTCAGAGAATCCTTTCATTAAACCCGTATCGGTGCCTTTTTTATGCTCGATAAGAACTCCCATCTTCTTTCCCACAAACGTCCGGACAAAGGCATCTCTTTTTTCCTTGCCAAGTTTCCTCAGTGTCTCACCTCGCCTCCTCTTGACGGATTCGTCAACCTTGCCAGTGAGCATCGACGCGCCTGTGCCCTGGCGTTCTGAATATGGAAATATATGGAGGTAGGCAACGGGGAGTTCCGCAATCAGACTGAGTGTATTGTCAAACTCTCTTTCCCCTTCACCGGGAAATCCGACCATGACATCAATGCCGATTGCAATATCAGGGATGGCATCCCTGATTTCCTGTATGCGTTTCTTAAAGAACGCTGAGTCGTAATTCCGTCTCATGGCGGAGAGAATCCCGTCATCTCCGCTCTGGAGAGGAATATGCAGGTGTCTGCATATCACGGTCCCTTCTGCTATCAGCCGCATCATGTCATCCGAAATCTCCATGATTTCTATGGAGCTCAGGCGTAATCTTCTCACCATCTCACTCTTCTCTATGTAATTCATTACCTCGTAGAGATTTGACGGGGGGATTAAGTCGTGACCGTAAACTCCCAGATGAATGCCTGTGAGGACTATCTCTCTGTAATCTGAATTTGCCAAAATTTCGATTTCTTTCAAAACGTCCATTTGTGGAAGACTTCTGCTGGGACCCCTTGCATAAGGAACAATACAGTAGCTGCAGTAACTGTTGCAGCCATCCTGGATTTTGAGGAATGCACGCGTGCGGCCTGCGAACTTTACGGGGTTGAGGCCGGAAAATTCCCTGGCCTCGCATATGTCGCTTACGAGCAACTGAGGGGCTCCTTTTACCAGGCTCTCGATCAGCTGGGGGATATGCTCCTTTTCTGCATTTCCTGCGATGAGGGTTACACCGGGAATTCCGGCAAGATCATGAGGTGCGACCTGGGCATAACAACCTGTGACGATAATGCATGCTTCAGGATTTGTCCTGTTGGCCCGTCTAATAAGATTTCTTGACTGGCAGTCCGACCGGCCCGTAACAGTGCATGTATTAATTATATAACAATCAGCCTTCGTATTGAATGGCACAGGCATATAGATGCTACGGTCGAGCATCTCCAAAATGCCGGCGGATTCATACTGGTTAACCTTGCAACCGAGGGTTGATATGGCTACTTTGATCAAATTCAATGCCTCCATTTATACTGCGTTTTCGAATTTAAGCCCCTGGAGTATTATTTGTCAAGGCTAAAGAATTACTGGATTTTTGCCGATAAATGAAGTAAACTGATGCGACGTTCATGATGGAGGTTCAGCAATGGACAGCATTATAGATTACTTCGCCACCCATCAATTTACTGCGGGGGTATGCCTCTTTGTTGCAATCTTGATCATCTATTTTCTTTTCAATAGACTCATCAAACTTGCCTTGTTGTTGATTCTGGCGGTCATAATACTGACTGGATATGCGTATTTTAAGGAGTCCGGCAGACTGCCCGGCAGCGTAAACGAAGCCCTGCACAAGGCCGGGGAGGAAACCCGCGCGGTGGTAGAAAAGGGCAGGGGCGTATATGACAGCGTGATGTCGATATTCGAAGAGCGCAGAAATCCTGTGACTGATCATATTGACAAGGTTACGGAACAGGATAAAGAAGCCTACAAGAAGAAAAAACCCGAACAATCGGATTAAATTTACTCAATCGGGTATTGATTGAAGGATAGTCAGGGTTACAACTGCAAGGTATCTAGCTCAGAAGATGTTAACCTCCATGGCCCTTGGGGGACATGCTAATACACAGAACTCACAACCATTGCATTTTTCCGGATCGAAAATAACCTTCATAGATTCTTTTTCCAGGGAAAGGGCATCGGTAGGACAGAAAGCGGTACAGGCACCGCAATGCACACATTTATCCATATTCTGACTCACATTTTTTGAAACGGGCTCAACCTTAAGACCCTTTTCTTTGAGAAACCGAATACCCTGATCAAAATTCTCCTTTGTACCACTTAGTTCAACGACAATAATTCCTTCCCTTCGGGGCAATATCTGGGCCTTGAGGATGTTGAATTCGAGATCGTGCCTTTTCACTAGTTGGCATATTATTGGTTGGTCCACATTGTCCGCGGCGTACCGGATAACAACTTTCTTTGAATACATGCCTCTTTCTTAGACTCCCATCTTTTGACCGATGTTAAGAGAATGCTGATATCTTGTCAAGGAATTAGTTGTCTGTTGCATTACCTACATATATGAAACTGCTTATGAAGTTTCCAGAAGATCATCCCAGTTCATGAAGCTGAATGTTGTATGGAGAGGATGGTCGTCGTCAACCAGATGATATTCGAGGTTTGCGAAAAGCTTCCGGGCGATGTCTTGGACAGATGAAGGAGAAACCACATCATCATCTCTGCCGTGATAAATGACAACCGGGAGGAGGAGCTGCCTGCCGAGGTCGGGCTTAAATTCATATATATTGAGGGCAGGGGCCAGGAGAATAAGCTTCTTGACGCGCTTTTCATTATCGAATGCGTATACGGTGGCCATTAATCCGCCATAGCTCGAGCCAACCAATATCAAAGGGGTCTTGTCGGAAAGTATCTTATTCAATTTTTCCATTCTATCTTTGAAAGTGCCGACAAAATCTTCAACGATCATGTCAGGATATTTGTCCTTGAAAAATACACCCTTTGTTCCCATACTGGAACTTTCCAGTCCGTGGATAAAAACTCTCGTTGGTTTCATAGAGATCCCTTTGTCGACCGTCCTATCGTCTAGCGCTTCAGAGTGCAATAAGCCGGTTTCCCAATGGCGCTTTTGAATTGATTTCAATATGTCAGTATGTTAGAAATTTCGCAAGAGGAGATTCTGTTATGTCTATCGTCATTCCTTTCAAGGCGCTGCGGCCACACAGGCAATTTGTCAAGGCCGTCGCCTCTTACCCCTATGATGTGGTGAGTGTGAAGGAGGCAAGAGAGATTGTTAAGGATGATCCCTTGAATTTTTTGCATGTGGAGAAATCTGAAATTGATCTGCAATCCATCGAAGCAGATGATGAGAGCCAATACGAGATCGCGAAATCAAATCTAGATAAACTGATAGAGAAAGACGTCTTATTTCAGGAGAAAAAGAATTGCTTCTATATTTACCGACAAAGAGCCGGTTCTCACGCGCAGTACGGTATTGTTGGTGCGATTAGTCTCGCCGAATATGAATCTGGCAAGATCAAGAAGCATGAGCTTACAAAGGCGGATAAGGAGCTTGATCGTATTCGGCATGTCATGGCAGTAGATGCCCAGACAGGGCCGGTATTTGTGACATACAGGGCCCGGGATTCCATTGACCGGATGGTCAAGAAAATGGTCGGGAGTGAGCCCGAATATGATTTTGTTTCTGATGATGGCATATCTCATACGGTATGGGTTATAAGTGTCGAGAGAGATATTGCCGTTCTTAAAAAGGCATTTAACGAGGTGCATACCCTCTACATAGCCGATGGCCACCATCGGGCTGCCGCGGCCGCAGCTGTGAGAAAACTGAAAAGAGAAACAAATCCGGGAGGCGGCAGAAACGAACCGTATGAATATGTAATGGCCGTCCTGTTTCCTCATAATCAACTCAAGATCATGAGTTATAATCGAGCCGTGAAAGATTTAAACGGCCTGGATGAAGCTGAATTCCTTCGTCGTGTTCGCGGCGAATTTCTTGTATCTGACAAATTTGCAGAGAAATCACCGACTCAGTGCCACGAAATCGGAATGTATCTGGACGGTAGGTGGTACAAGCTAAATGCGAAGGATAATAGCTATGACAAGAGTGATCCCATTAAGATACTTGATGTTTCGATTCTTCAGGAAAATCTCTTGAAGCCTGTTCTGGGAATTCAAAATCCCCGGACAGATGAAAGGATAGAGTATATAGGCGGCATAAGAGGGGTGAAAGAATTAGAGAGGCTGGTAGATTCAGATGAATTTGCAGTTGCTTTCTCTCTGTACCCGACGAGCATGGAGCAACTCATGGCCGTGTCAGATGCCGGCAAAATCATGCCTCCCAAATCTACCTGGTTCGAGCCAAAACTTCGCAGTGGCATATTTATTCATCTCCTTACATCATGAAAAAGAATGGTCCACACGTTTCAATCTTAAGAAGGGAGGGAGAAACCGTCGATGAACTTCTTGGCAGACGGGTGAAGATCTTTCAGCAAGAGAAAGGATACCGGTTTTCTGTTGACGCCCTTTTATTGGCCCATTTTGTTCGCGTGAAGAAAGGAGATCTGATAGTCGACCTCGGAACAGGCAGTGGCGTGATTGCAATCATTGTGGCACAGAGAAAAGAATGCGGTAAAGTCGTCGCTGTTGACATTCAGGAAGATCTCGTTGACTTGGCGAGAAGAAACGTTATGCTGAACGCTCTTCAGGAGAAGGTTAATATCTGCCATGGAGACATCAGAATAATTGAAAACCTCTTCAACCCGGGATCTTTTGACGTCTCAATCTTTAACCCTCCTTATAGAAAGGTAAGTTCCGGAAAGCTAAATCCCGATGCCCGGAAGTCTGTGGCACGGCATGAGATCAAAGGAACGGTGCATGATTTTCTAAAAGCGTCTGCATATGTCTTAAGAAAATCAGGACGCGCATACATCATATACCCGGCAACCAGGATGGTGGAGCTTCTCTCTTCGATGAGAAAGGTCGGTATAGAACCCAAGAGAATGCAAATCGTGCATTCGCATAATGTATCCCGAGGGGAGTTTGTCCTGGTGGAAGGGGTAAGAAATGGACGGGAAGAGTTGGAAGTCTTACCGCCCCTGGCAGTCCATTCCGAAGACGGCCAATATACAGATGCGATGAACTCCGTCTTTAGAGAGCTTTCCGATTTACCGACAGCCTCCGCCGAATGATATTTTTCGTCATCACCCTTCTCAGAATTTCCTTCAATTCGGGGTCTTCCACTGAAGAAATGCTTTTCTCGATCAATCTTATTTCCTTGTCCTTCAGGGGATAGAAGTCCGATGAGAATGATGAACCATATGTGTTTGTGGGGATCGCCGAGGGGATATCACCGATGGAAAAGTGGATATTCTTTATTAATTCCTTCCCAAGGGCCTGGTTGATCTTTTCCATAATCTCCTGCTTAAGGCTATGAAGCTGCTGCATCCATACAGAAGAAGAGACTTTTATAAAAAGGGTATTCCTTCTGAGCCTGTCGGGGCGAGTCTGGACTGAAATCTGCGGCCCCACAGCCTTTTGCCAGACTTCCAGCAGGCGCTGTCCCTCAGAGTCAAAGAAAATATTGTGCTTTTTTAGTATGCCCTGGAGAACATTGCCGAGTTTTTGCAGATTTGCTTGCTTGCCTCTTTTACGCATAATTTATAATTGCATGGTTCCGTGATTAGGTCAAGATTGTATGACTTCATCTAAGATTTATCTCTATGTGATTCTTCTAAGCTCCTCCGCAAAGATTTCGTATGTCTTGCGACCGAAAAGAACGAACCGCACCAGCGCAATATCGGCGTGTTCTTTGAGGTAATCTATGACTGTCTTTAGGGCAATGCGCGCCGCTTCATTCAACGGATAGCCATAGACTCCGGCGCTGATTGCCGGAAAGGCGATGCTCCTGAGCTTCTTTGAAGATGCGAGCTTAAGACTCTCCAGATAGGCGCCTTTCAGGAGCGCTGCTTCACCTTTTGCACCACCCTGGTAGACGGGTCCCACGGCGTGGATGACATATTTCGCCTTGAGATTCCCCGCTGTGGTTATAACCGCCTGTCCTGTGGGGCAACCTCCAATTTTTCGACACTCCTGCATGATGGACGGTCCGCCTGCCCGATGTATGGCCCCATCCACGCCTCCACCTCCTGCGAGTCTCGAATTAGCAGCATTGACGATTGCGTCTGTTTCCTCTTCTGTTATGTCTCCTTCAACGAGGGATAATATCGCATTGTTAATCTTCACCTCCATGATTTAACTCCTTTCGGTTGCGGGAGTTCCCTCCCCATAGACGAGCATCCGATATGCCTTTTCGATTCTGCTCCAGTTCTCCTCTCTATCCATGGACCAATACCTTCCTATGACTGATACTACCTTTCCTAAATTCAGCGCCCTGCATTTTTGTTCTACCATCTCTATATACTTCGCTCCGCTTTCGAGCATTTCTCCCCGCCTGCCGAGCATCGCATGAATAAAGACATCACTTATTTCCTCCTGCTTCGCAAGGTCCATTAAGGAAAGAAGATGATTGACTGATCCATGAGAACTGAAGAACGACACGATGCCCATAAGGTGCAGCGCATTGCCAGTTTCTTTTGCGGCATGCATGACATGAAGAAAAGCCTCATTTTGAAAGAAAGATGAATCAGCAATGGCCTGATCGATTCTCACCTTGTCGGATGGGATTCTTCTACCCGACCCTATGTGGAGATGTCCAGCCTCGGAATTACCGACTGTCCCTTCGGAAAGGCCGACAGCTTCGCCGGCGGCAGCAAGCAGTGTATAAGGGTACAATTTCTTGATCCTGTCCATGGCGGGGGTTTTGGCGCGGGTTATCAGATTTCCCTCGCTGTTATTGTTTTCACCCCAACCATCGAGAATTAAAAGTAGGACGCGTGGGATTCTTCCCCCAGGTGGATCAATGCGTCGCCGGGATACGTTATTTATCAGTGAACTCCCCGTCATGTGCGGCGATTGCGGAATGCCCATCAGATCGAGAATAGTGGGGGCGATGTCTGCAAGCTCTCCTTCCTCCCGGAGAGATATGCCGTGATTACTGTGCACGAGGATGAACGGGACATGACTGTCTGTATGTCCTGTATCAATGGTGCCATCGGGATAGAGCCACTTCTCAACAGTCCCGTGGTCAGAACTGACTATGGCAATAATTCCCTCTTTTGACGCTTCATCGATAATATCACCCATGCAAGCATCGACTGCCTCGACTGCCCTGATGATGGCTTCTTCATTTTCTATGTGACCTACAACGTCGACATTGGGGAAGTTTATGAAAATGAAATGGTAAGAAGGGTCATGAATTTTCTCTTTAGCTTTTTCCGTGACGGCATAGATGGACATTTCCGGAGCTTCATCAAAAAGGATAACATCTCTTCGTGACGGAACGATTACCCTCTCTTCTCCCGGCAAGGTTTCTGTGTTTTTCCCGTTGAGAAAGAACCCCACGTGACTCGCCTTTTCAGACTCCGTAATCTTGGCTTGTTTCAGGTTATTCCTTGCAATGATTTCGCTCAGGGTATCTTTGATGGCGCTCTCCGGCGGAAAGGCAACATGAACTTTCAGTTCCTTATGGTATTCTATCATCGTAGCAAAATGTAAAGTGAGGTCATTTTCCACCGGAAATTTGTCAAAACCTAAGTCAGTCAGGCTCCGGGTAAGCTCAACTTCCCTCTCTCCCCGGGTGTTATAGTATATAACGGCATCTCCTTTTTTCAATCTGCCCACAGGCTGACCATGGCGATCGAATAAAACGAGGGGAGGGAATGTCTCATCTTCTTTGCCATTCCTGTATGCCCTTCTAACTGCACGAGACATGATAGCGCTGATACTCGGTATGGATTTTTCTTTCTCGGTAGATAAAGATTTTTGCATCAATTCGGGTGCATCGTGTTTTGGCAAGAATACATGATGGCTTTTTATTTTTTAGCTAAATATCGAAAAACTGTAAAGTGAAACTTTGTGACTCCTTCATGGCAGGGCCTTTTATATTGAAAATTCCGCGTCTCGATGATATACTAGTAAAGTTAAGTAATGGAAAATGTTTGTTATGTTAAAGATGGGCAGGGAGAAAGATCCGGAAAATATACTGCGCGAGGAGATGCTGAAGGAAAGGGCGGAAGTCCTCGGCCGTGCCGGCGAGAAATTGGCAGCCGCTCTTGAAAAGATGAAGACCATAGAGCAGGGTATCGATGAGCGACTGAAGCAATTCCGCACAGTCGCAAAGAAACATGAGGAAAATGGTGACGATGACAAACTTGTCTCGATGAAGAAGGATATAGCGGGAGAAATCAATCGGGAAATAGGCAAATTCAACCGCGCCAGAGAATATGCCAAATTAAGGTATTACTATCTTATAGTGACAAGAGAGGCTATGGGCATGCGGCGACATCATTGGGTAGACGAGTGGTACAGAATTCCTCCGAGGAAACCGCATCTTAGAGACTTATAATGGACCTTTACGTAAAACAAAGAAAAAAGATGGTAGAATCTCAGATAAGAGCAAGAGGGATCAGGGATCCTCGTGTACTCAGGGCTATGGAAACGGTCCCGAGGCATCTCTTTGTCAATGAGGCTTTGAGAGACCAGGCGTACAACGATAGCCCGCTCCCAATAGACGGCGGGCAGACTATATCTCAGCCTTATATCGTGGCCCTGATGACCGAGGCTATGGAGCTTACGGGGAAAGACAAGGTCCTGGAAATCGGGACAGGCTCAGGTTATCAAACTGCCATATTGGCAGAGCTCGCGGAACATGTGTTTTCCATCGATCGTGTCGCATCTCTGGCAAGTGCAGCAAGGAAGCTTCTTGAATCGCTTAATTATTTTAATGTGGCTATCAGGGTCGGGGATGGGACATATGGTTGGCGGGAAGAGGCTCCCTTCGATGCCATCATCGTTACAGCCGGCGCTCCAAACATTCCAAAGACTTTCGTTGAGCAGCTCTCTATTGGAGGTAGACTCGTTATCCCTGTCGGCAGCCGTCATTCTCAGGCACTTATTAGAATGACCAGATTGTCCGACGATTTAAACGATGTAAAAAAAGAAGACCTGGGTGGATGCCGGTTTGTGGATCTCATCGGAGAATACGGATGGTAATTTTGATTGCCTCGAAAATACTTGAAAATACATGGGATGAAGTAATTGTCTCTCCAGAGTCAGAATTGAAATTACTAATTCTACGTGTTTCAAACTGATCCAACTAATACTAATATGTTCTGGCGCTTGATCATTATCCCCCTTCTCCTAGTAAATCTTTTGTATGCATGTGCCGGTCATCATACCAGAAATGTAAAAACTAAAGGCATATACTATCGAGTGAAAAGCGGTGATACGCTCTGGAGCATTGCCAACGCCTATAATACAGATATCCAGGAGCTTGCTGAGGCGAATAATATCACGGATCCAAAGCTGATAGGGGCCGATTCTGTCCTGTTCATTCCTGACGCAGACCAGATTATTGATGATGTTATGTCCGCGGTCCGCGAAATAGAATCTGCAAAAAAAATAGCGAAGAGGGAAGGAAAAGCAGCGGAGCCAAAGCCTCGTAAGGCAGAACCACCGGCTGATAGGGCACCGGCGACTCCTGATATTCTATCGATGAGGGATGCTTCCAAGGGCAAAGACGCGGTGGCGGCTCGAGAAGAATCAAAAGGAGTCAAGGCCAAAAGCACAGAAGAAGTGGGCGCATCAACGGACAGGGCGTCGCCGCGCGAGGAAACGGGACGGAAGATCGAGCAAAAAAGCAGGGAAAATGACATCGCGGGAGAATCTCCCAAGATAAAATTCGACAAGGAGCGCTTCATATGGCCGGTGAAGGGAAAGGTACGGTCAAGGTTTGGTTTTCAGCGTGATGGTACATATAATAATTGGATTACCATAGCGGCAAAGGAAGGGGCTCCGGTTCTGGCTGCTGCGAGTGGGACGGTAATCTTCTCCAATTCGTTGAAGGATTACGGAGAAACGATAATTGTAAAGCATCCAGAAAATTTCGCCACTGTATATACCAATCTGAGCGGCAGAATAGCGCAAGTGGATGATAAGATCAAGAAAGGTAAACGTATAGCCTTCCTGGGCAGGACAGAGAAGAAAGGTGAAGCTTCTTTAAGATTTGAAATCCGCCATAAGAATAAGGCCCGGAACCCCCTTTTCTTTCTTCCTTGATCTTAAAGATTGATGGCATGAGAGATATTGTCTGTGAGGAACTGAGAGAATGCAAATGAAGTACGACATTGAACAGGGGCCAATAAGACCGCCAAGTGAGGCGACAAGTCTTCTCATCCGGGCAACGAGGAACTGCCCGTGGAATAAATGTGCCTTTTGCCACACCTATCGCAATACAAAATTTGAGCTGAGACCCGTAGATGAAATCAAGGAAGATATTCAAAGGGCAAAGGATATAGCAGACCAAATAAGGGAACTCTCATGGAAACAAGGCGAGGGTGGGCACATCAGTAAGAGTGTAGTGAATCTCATATACGGTCGTGATGAGGTGTATAGTGACACTGTGAGATCGATAGTTACCTGGCTTTATTACGGGGGCGAGTCCGTTTTCATCCAGGATGCGAATTCGATCATCATGAAAACGGATGATTTTGTAGAGATACTATCGTTCATTAAGGAGCAGTTTCCATCTGTGAATAGGATTACCTCGTACTGCCGCTCTAAGACGGCAGCAAGGAAGACTGTTGAAGAATTCAGGAGGATGAAAAGCGCCGGCCTTTCACGAATTCACATAGGTTTGGAAAGCGGATACGACCCTCTTCTACAGGTCGTCAAGAAGGGGGTCACGGCAGCTGAGCATATGGAGGGAGGGCGAAATATTAAGGAGGCAGGCATTTCACTGTGTGAATATGTAATGCCGGGCCTCGGGGGCGATCGATGGTCAAGAGAACATGCCGAGGAGACAGCTCACGTCATTAATGAAATAAATCCGGACTTCGTTAGATTGAGGACATTTCACGCTGTTCCGGGAACGGATCTTTTTGAAATGGTGAAGAGGGGTGAGTTTAATCCGACAGGCGATGAGGACATACTGAGGGAGATAGGAAGGTTCGTAGAATGTCTTCATGGCATTGAAACTACCGTAGTCAGCGATCATATCCTGAATCTCCTTGAAGAGTTGAACGGGAAACTTCCAGAAGATAAAGAGAAACTCTTGGGAATCATTGAAAGATATTTTTCTCTGCCTGATGATGAAAGGCTCGTTTACAGGATCGGAAGAAGAATCGGCGCGTACAGGGGCCTTACTGATCTTTCAGATGAAGACATGTATAAGAGGGTAAGAGGCATTATCGATCAGTATAGGAATCAGGACACGGACCAACTCGATAAAGATTTATTAAAAATAATGGATAGATACATACAATGACAATTCCTGCTGATAATGGTTGTTATTGACTAATACTTAGATGCGTGATATAAGAAATAGTTTGAAAATAATTAGTAGGTGACAAGATGTTTAAAGTAGGAGATTTGGCAGTCTATCCGGCGCAGGGCGTTGGAATTATTGAAGCTATTGAAAACAAAGAATATATGGGCAGCAGACAAAAGTTTTACGTCATGAAGATCATGAGCAACGGCATGAAAATAATGATTCCCATTAATAGTGCAGAATCAATCGGGCTCAGAGAGGTAATCGCTGAAAAGGAAATTCCCAAAGTATATGAAATTCTTAGAAATAAGGACGTAACTATCGATAAGCAGACGTGGAACAAGAGATACAAGGAATACTTGGATAAGATCAAAACGGGATCGGTTTTCGAGATTGCGAGAGTACTAAGGGATCTTATTATCTTGAAGTCCGACAAGAATCTCTCCTTCGGCGAAAGGAAGATGATGGACACGGCCAAGAGCTTGTTAATTAAGGAAATATCAGTAGCGAGTAACTCCGAAGAAACCAAGGTGGAACAAGATCTTAGGGTAATCTTAACCGTTCAATGAGTTCTTGGGGGAATAACTCTGTCGGAGTTCCAATCTTCTCTTTGAAAAAAAATTATCACGACAAGTGAGCCGGTTTAGAAGAAATATAGATAAGAAAGGAGGTGAAAAAATTGATTATCAGAATTCTTTTGATGGCTGCTTGTTCAATTAGTGGTTATTTTATCGCTTTTACCTATTATGGATTTCCCATAGCATTAGTAGGATTATTTTCAGGATTCTTAATTGCCATTTCTGTCATACGAGCTGAGCAGGCCATAAGAAAGGTATCGCTCAGGGTCATATTCGGTGGCGTCGTAGGCATGATCATAGGTCTTTTCATAGCTTTTTTTCTGGCCTACGGTCTTAATTTTGTAGGGGTTACCTGGGAAAAGCAGCAGGTTGCTCCTTGGATATATGCCCTTCTGACAGGCATCATGGGGTATCTCGGGCTGGTTATTGGGTCTAAGAAAATTGAGGAATTTAGTCTATTTGGTTTCAGCCAGGCAAAGGAGAGCGCTGATTACGGAATTCTGGATACAAGCGTGATTATCGACGGCAGGATAGCAGACATATGTGATACCGGTTTTATCGAAGGTACGTTGGTAGTTCCCCGCTTTGTGTTGGATGAGTTACAGTACATTGCTGACTCTTCCGATTCCATGAAACGCTCCCGCGGCAGGAGAGGACTTGATATCCTAAACCGGATGCAAAGAAGCAACGGCATCAACATCGAGGTTGTTGATCAGGATTTCCCGAAGCTCAAGGGTGTTGATGCGAAGCTCGTAGCTATGGCGAAGAAAATGAATGCGAGAATCATAACCAATGACTTTAACTTGAACAAGGTCGCCGAACTGCAAGGTATAAAAATCTTGAATGTGAATGAACTTGCAAACGCCCTGAAACCTGTAGTCTTGCCCGGTGAAGTAATGACGGTGAAGATAATCAAAGAAGGAAAAGAACCCGGACAAGGGGTGGCATATCTCGATGATGGGACAATGATTATTGTCGATCATGCGCAGAAGTATCAGGGTTCAACTGTCGAAGTGATCGTAACCAGCGTGTTGCAGACTACTGCAGGCAGAATGATTTTCTCTGAGATGAAGGAGGTTGTCAACGACAAGAAAACGTACGGGTTCAGTGCGAAACAGTAGTGGCATGTTGAAGCCCGGGGAGCTGGAAGATCGCCGGGCTTTTTTGTTTGCATCGAGAGAGCTTCTGGAAAAATCAATATAATGCGTTCTTACGTATCCCCCGATATTTCAATGCATGCGTGTGCTTGCCTCAGAAAGAGAAGCTGTCTCAGCGTCCGCCGTACAGACTTCAGGTGACGCGAAGGCGAATCAGGTTATCAAGTATTCCTTTTTCGGAAGATGAACAATTTGAGAAGCATGTCAATTACGCCTTGTCCCAGGACTTAATGCAAAACTATCCATAATGGATTAAATTGCGATTCGTAAAGACACCATTGTGAGAGTTCTCTAATGAAGACAGTGGCGATTATCCCTGCCGCGGGTTCAAGCAAACGAATGCAGAATGATATATCGAAGCAGTATCTTCTGCTCGACGGCATTCCCGTATTGGCGCATACCTTGGGAATATTTCAAAAATCGCCAGAAATAGATGAGATCTTCCTCATAGTACCTAAGAGGGATATCAAGTTCGCCCTCAATGGCATTGCTGAGAGATACGGTATTTCTAAGGTCAGCAAAATATTGGCGGGAGGTAAAGAGAGACAGGATTCTGTACGAAACGGCATCGATGCTTTGGGAAGCGATCATGATATCGTCGTTATTCACGACGGTGTCAGGCCGTTCATATCAGAAGAGTTGGTCCATTCGGCCATCCTGGAGGCGTCCAGGGTGCGAGCGGTGACGGTAGGTGTACCCGTTAAGGATACCGTTAAATCAATTGATCGCCACGGCATTGTTGTGGAGACGCTCAATCGTAACAATCTCTGGCTAACACAGACCCCTCAGGCCTTTGAAAGGGAGATTATAAGAGAGGCATATGAGGCAGCATACAGAGATAACTTCTATGGGACCGATGATGCTTCTCTTGTTGAGAGGATGGGCGTCAAGGTCACAATGATTCGCGGCTCCTACGATAATATTAAAATCACCACGAAAGATGATGTTATGCTGGCGGAGATTCTCACAAAAGGATTCAAGTGATATGCCTGCGCAAGCGAGGCCATAATGTAGTTCATAACGAACTAATTTGCGTCGTCTAATACCTTGAAAGAGACACTGTGCGGACGAAAAGAGGACTGGAATGAGAATAGGCTTTGGATATGACAGCCACCGGTTGGTTGAAAGTAGAAGACTCATCATCGGAGGTGTAGATATCCCCCATGAGAAAGGGCTTTTGGGCCATTCAGATGCGGATGTTCTTGTCCATGCAATATGTGATGCCATAATCGGCGCCATGGGGGACGGCGACATCGGCAGATATTTTCCCGATACAGACCCAGCTTATGAAGGCATATCCAGTCTGAAATTGCTTCATATGGTTTGCATTATGGCAGAAGAGAAAGGTTTCGTCGTAAATAATGTAGATTCTACGGTAATTCTGGAAAAGCCGAGATTGATGGATTATGTTCCTGATATGGAATTGAATATTTCGAATGCATTGAATATCCCCAAGGAGAAGGTCAATGTCAAGGCAAAGACCAACGAAGGGATGGGCGTTTTGGGGCGTAACGAAGGCATCGCCGCCTTTGCTGTAGCTACAGTCAACGAAAAGGACAGCAAATGATTTCACGCAGACGAAGGGTGAGATTTGCTCCATCGCCGACAGGGGACCTTCATGTCGGGAATGCGAGAACGGCCCTGTTTAATTGGCTCTTTGCCAAACACTATGGCGGCGACTTCATCCTCAGGATAGAAGATACGGATCAGGAAAGGACTTCCCCCGTCTTTGAACAGAATATTCTGGAGGATTTGAAATGGCTCTCTATAGAATGGGATGAAGGACCGGAGAAAGGAGGCAGTCTTGGGCCGTACCATCAGATTGAGAGGCTAGACACTTACGATAAATACACAAAAGAGCTGATCAGCGCCGGTAAAGTCTACCCATGTTATTGTACGGAAGAAGAATTGGAGGCGGAACGTGCCTTGCTCCTTTCCATGAGGATGATGCCGAGGTACACGGGGAAGTGCAAGAGGCTGACGGACAAGGAACGTGAAGCGCTGGAAAGCCGCGGCAGGAAGCCTGCCCTTCGTTTCAGTGTGGGCAAAGGTGCTATTGAATTTAATGATCTCATTCGGGGAGAAATGAGATTTGAGGGTGATGCTATTGGCGATTTTATTATAGTCCGCTCAAATCGAATTCCATCGTATAACTTTGCTGCCGTAGTGGATGATCACCTTATGGAGATCACCCATGTCATCCGCGGAGAAGACCACTTGTCCAATACGGCGATTCAGATTCTTCTCTATAGGGCCCTTGATTTTAAACCTCCTGTCTTTGCCCACCACTCACTCATACTGGGAAAAGACCGCGCAAAATTGAGCAAACGTCATGGGTCGGTTACTGTTCGCGAATTCAGGAATAGAGGAATCCTATCTCCCGCTCTCTTGAACTACTTATCTCTGCTGGGGGGGTCTGTCGGCGAGGGGAAGGAAGTTGCTCCCATGAAAGATATCATCAACGTGTTTTCTCTCGATAAGGCCGGCAAAAGCGGCGCCATCTTTGATGAAGGCAAGCTAAGATGGATAAACGCAATATATATCAGGAATTGCGATATAGATAAGCTGATGGAATTGCTCCTCCCATTTATTAAAGAAGCCGGATATGACATCGATCTCATGGATCGTGGGTGGCTTCATCAGGTGGTGGAGGCTTTGAAAGACAACCTCGTGACATTGGCCGACATCGGTCTATATCTGGACATCTTTTTTGATGACAAATACCGAATTTCTGAAGAGGCGAGAGCAATCCTCAGCGAGGGTGCTGCTGTCGTGAAAGTTCTTTACAAAGAGTTGGAGAAGAATACCATTGTTGATCGGGATTTCTATCCTAACCTGATCAATTCTATCCGGAGAAAGACGGGCCTCAAGGCTAAGGATCTTTTTCTCCCGATCAGGGCAGCTTTAACCGGCAGGACCTCGGGGCCGGAACTGGAAAAAGTCTTTGTCATACTTGGGAAAGAATCGATTCTCTGGCGGCTGCAGCGGGCAATTCAAATCGCTGCCTGACCGTACAGACCGATTGATCTAACTCTCTTGCCTGCAACTCCCCGCCAACACAACATCATGAGCAGAGCAGATTAAGGGCTGAAAAACCACCTTTAGTGTCGGCTATCCACGGAGACATCAAAAATCACGTTTCCTCGCGGCGTCTCACCGGTTCCTCTCAATCAGCATTTAAGCGGCTTCTTGTCAGGTTTTTGGCAGTAACAAATCAGGATATTGCCGATGGAAAACCGCTGCATAGTTCTATACGTTAAAATTAATATTATAATACTCTAGAATCACTTGACTGTCCTTTGTTACGAAGAATCGGAAGTGGTGAGGGTCACTTAAAGTTGGGTTCGTTCATAGATCTGTAATTTGCGAAAATCTCATAATTTCAGAAGGAGGATCATATGCTGCGGTTGGCTAGCGCCATACTGATAGTTTTATGGCTGTTGGGGCTGACGACTGGTTTTACGATGAGTTCTTTCATCCATGTTCTTCCGGTGTTTGCTATTATCATCGAATTGATCAGAATCGATAATTCAGATGAGGAAACCCTTGCAGCAGGCTCTCAAATTGAAGAATGAACTTTGCCAAAATCGGGACCTGTAAGAAAAGATGACCGGTCGGACTTGCTTTACCTTTATGGTGCCATTGTCCTTTCTGGAACAGAGAGCGAGAGAAAGATAGCTCTCCGAGGTCATGGCTGCTCGCTCAAAGATAAGTTCTTAACTATGAATTGACATTTTCACCCCGCCCGTTTTAGACTCCGCCAATATCACCAATGCATATAAGGAGAGATGTATGAAAGGATCGGACTTGGAAAAATATTGTGAAAAGGCCATTCAGGGCGGAGCGACTCACGCCAAAGAAATTCATCCCAGCAGCATTGTAACAGCCCCTTGGGTAGTGATGAAATGCATGTTCGGATGCCCTTACAGGGCAGGTTTCTGCTGTCCCCCTCATACGCCGACCTATGGCCAGACAAGAGATATCTTAGATTCTTATCAACGAGCCATCCTTTTCCATCGAGAAGCCCCCAGGACGAAGGAGCGGGGAGAACAAAACATGAAATTCTTCGATATGCTCCTCACGATGGAAGGGGATCTCTTCAAAGCTGGCTATTACAAGGCTTTCGCAATTTTGGCTGGCCCCTGTGCGCTTTGCAAGGAATGCGGCAAGGTTCAGGGGATACCCTGCCGATTCCCGGCTAAGGCAAGACCATCTATGGAGGCATGTGGGATAGATGTTTTCCAAACAGCGAGGAATAGCGGCTTTTTCATAGAGACCCTCCGAGAAAAAACAGAAACGCAAAATCTTTATTGCCTCATACTTGTGGACTAATATTTTTCTTCAGCTTATTGAAGTCGTGCATGCCGGAAATTTTCCGAGTTCAATGAGCAGTCGCTCTTTCGCGTGCTCAGTGCTCGCAATGGGGAGAGAAAAACCAGAGGGAGAGATGACTAAAACAATTCAGCACTTGATTAGATGCACCCTAGGCATTTTAGCGGTCTTATTGGTCGCTCTCGTAGCAGGGGCAGCTGCGGCGGAATTGAGGACTTATGTAAAGGAATATACCTACCGGGCAAGCAAAGCGGACGGCAAAGAATCGAGCCGGACAATAGCCCATAGGGAGGTCAAGAAACTTTTGCTGGAAGCGTTGGCTATGGACGTTGAGAAGATAACAGACGCGGGCCGAGTCCAACTGACGAAAGATCAAATTGCAGTGCTTTCCGCAGGCATAGTAGAGATGGATGTAGAGAACGAGCGGTGGTACGACCGCACATACCGTCTTAAAGCGCGGATTGCGGTTGATCCTGACGAGTTTATTAAACGCATGGATGCGCTCTGGAAAGATAAGGAAAAGGTAAAGGAGCTCGCGAAAATAAGGTTGCTGTCCGACGGCCTCTTGCGGGAAAGCGAAAAATTGAGAAGAGAATTCATGGCAGCAGCGGGCAAGAGCAGGCTTTCGGTTAAAGCCGTCTATGATAAACAGATAAAGGAGATCAGAGCGGTTGACTGGTATGAAAAAGGATTCGCCGATATCAATCTCGGCAAGTACGATCAAGCAATTGGCGATTTGAGCATGGCAATTGAGTTGAATCCAAAGGAAGTTGGCCCTTATTATAACCGTGGGCTTGTCTATACAAAACTGCGCCGGTACGCTGAGGCCGTACAGGATGATAGCAGGGCGATTGAGCTCGACCCCAAATTTGAAGCTGCCTATATCCAGAGAGGATTCACTTTTTTCAATATGGGCCAGGACGATCACGCGATCGATGATTTTAACAAAGCGATTGCGCTGAACCCAAAACCTGCAGCGGCCTATAACGGCCGGGGTGTCGTCAATGCCAACCGCCGCAATTTTGATGAGGCCATCAGGGATTATAACCGGGCCATTGAGCTTGCCTCCGGATTTGAGGCAGCCTACACTAACCGGGGGCTTGCCAATTACAACCTTGGCAGATACGATCAGGCATTTCAGGACTTTGACAGAGTCATCGGCATGGCCCCCAATACGACAAGGGTGTATGTTTATCGGGGGCTTGCAAATTATAACATCGGGAAATACGATCAAGCTATTGAGGACTATAACGCGGCGATCAAACTCGATCCGAAACAGGCCGAGGCATATTATAACCTTGCCCGCATCTACTCGCTTAAAGACAATCACGAAAAGGCATTACGCGATCTTGACGCTGCTATAGAGATCAATCAGGGTTATAAAAATATGGCAAGAAAAGAAAATGACTTCGACAGAATCCGTGAGCTGCCGGAGTTCATCAAGATGATCGGTCCATAGAGGAGAACGACGCATATACAGCTCTCTGAGTTTCAATCTGCACCGAGGGCGAATGGAAAATATCCCGCGGGGAAGAAGGAAAGCAAACCTGACAACGGGAATAATCTGGATTTCTGTCTTGACCAAAATGGGCCAATAAGATATATATTGCCGTCCTTTTTCCGATAACTAATGTTAAACTGATTGGACGTTGAAGAAAGGGGGAGCCATGAAATTTATTGACGCGATCGATCTCAAGGGCAAAAAGGTTTTGTTCAGGTTTGACTATAATGTTCCTTTGGACAGTACCCTAAACATAACCGATGATATCAGAATAAGAGCGACACTTCCGACAATTAATTATGCCCTCGATGAAGGAGCAAAAGTGATAATCATGTCCCATCTGGGACGACCCAAAGGAAAGGTTTCTCCTGAGTTCAGTCTCGCTCCGGTGGCGAAAAGGTTGTCGCGACTCCTTAACAAAGAGGTGAAGTTGGCAAAGGACTGTATTGGCGATGAAGTGAAAAAATTAGTGGCAGGTATGACTCCGGGAAATGTTGTCCTTCTTGAAAACCTGAGGTTTCACCCTGAAGAGGAAAAGAATTCTGACGAATTTGCTAAAGAGCTTGCCAGTCTGGGAGATGTATATATTGATGATGCCTTTGGAAATGCCCACAGAAAACACGCATCAAATGTAGCAATCATCAAGTTCGTAAAGGAATCCGGGGCGGGTTTCCTGATAAAGCAGGAGTTGAATTACTTAAAGAATGCTGTAGATAATCCGGCGAGACCGTTTGTCGCCATAATCGGGGGCTCTAAAGTATCCGGCAAACTTGAACCGCTGCTGCACCTTATTGAAAAAGTAGACAAGATGATTATCGGGGGAGGCATGGCTTTTACCTTCCTCAAGGCGCAGGGATATGAAATCGGCAAATCAATTTTTGAAGAGGAGCTTCTGCCGAAAGCAAAAGAGATCATGGAGACAGCCAAAAAACTGGGCATAAAATTTTATTTGCCCGTTGACTGTGTCATTGCTGAGGACGCAAGCGCCGAAGCGGAAACCAAGATTGTTCCGGTGCAGGAAATCAACCCTAAGTGGAAAGGCCTTGACATCGGTCCTGCGACGATAACCCTTTTTACCGAGGTGCTAAGTAACGCCAAGACGATCGTGTGGAATGGTCCGATGGGGATGTTTGAAATCGATGCGTTCGGCAGGGGCACTTCGGCTTTGGCACACAGCATCGCAAATTCTTATGCCGTCACCATTGTCGGCGGAGGAGACACGGATGTGGCCATTCATAAAGCGGGAGAGAGCGATAGAATCACATACATATCAACAGGCGGCGGGGCATCTCTCGAGCTTCTTGCCGGTAAATCACTTCCGGCCATTGAGGCCCTTGATGGAATGAAAAGCTCGACCTGATCATGAATCGGAACGACGAAGGGGGGCAATAAGACCCCCCTTTTATTTTGATTGATTATCGCGAAAGCTGGATGGTAGAGATAAGGCAAGTGCCTATTAGATATGACACGGAATATAAAGATCATCCTGGAATACAATGGGACAAGGTATCACGGATGGCAGCGCCAGGCCAACGGACTCACGGTCCAGGAGGTAATTGAAGAAGGCATCAGCAAGATTACGGAGGAAGACATACGGGTTGTCGGTTCAGGGCGAACGGATGCCGGTGTTCATGCCATGAATCAGGTGGCCAACTTCAGGACAAATTCAAATATAAAGGAAACAGGTCTTCTTAGGGGAATAAATAGCCTTCTCCCTTGGGATATTGTTGTCAAGGAACTTACCGAGGTAGATGCATCTTTTCATGCACGGTATGATGCCAAAAGCAAAATATACATGTATCAGATATATCGTGGAGCCGTCCGCTCAGCACTCTACGGGGATTACGCCTGGTTTATCCACGATACACTTGATACAGAAAAGATGAAGGAAGCGGCTAAGCTACTATTGGGGACTTTTGATTTTTCCACCTTCTGCGCTGCAAATTGCGGCATTGAAAATCACGTAAGGACTGTGAAATCAGTCGATTTGGCACTGGACCGCCGCGGCATGGTGAAGTTCTGCATAGAAGCAGACGGTTTCTTGAAATATATGGTTAGAAACATAGTCGGCACACTTGCAGATGTCGGGAGAGGGAAACTGTCCGGAGCTGAATTTATGCGCATCGTGGAGGCGAAAGATAGAAAGCAGGCGGGTCAAACAGCGCCTGCCCATGGACTCTTCTTGCAGGAAGTAAAGTACTGATTAAGAGGGTATCACTGATGAAGGTTCTGATATTAGGCCATAAGGGCATGCTTGGCAGCGATCTTTTCCTGAGGCTTTTTGCCTTTCATGACGTGACTGGCCGGGACATAGAAGATTTCGATATTGCCTCTTCAGAGGACTGCGAAAAAGTCATTTCAGAAACCGAACCCGACATTGTTGTCAACGCGGCTGCCTACACGGACGTAGACGGTTGCGAATCGAATAGGGAAAAGTGTTTTTCTGTCAATGCGGAAGGAGTGAAGAATATTGCCTTAACATGTGGAGAACGGGGTATAAGGATCGTTCACTTCAGTACGGATTATGTTTTTGACGGGGAGAAGCAAACGCCTTATGTGGAAGACGACACGTGCAATCCCATGAATGTCTATGGCCAGTCGAAGCTTGCAGGGGAGCAGTATTTGAAGCAATTGTCCAACAACTTTCTCCTCGTGCGGTCAGCATGGCTTTATGGGAAGAACGGGAAAAATTTTGTCAAAACAATTGTGGAAAAAGCAAGAACAGAAAAGTATCTGGAAGTAGTGGATGACCAGGTGGGATCTCCCACATTCACGTGGGATCTGGCAGGCGCCGTCAAGTTGTTGATTGAGGGTGAGTATACCGGTACCTTTCATATCACCAATAGAGGGAATTGCAGTTGGTATGAATTCGCCGTAAAGATATTAAAATTTGCGGGCATGACCGGCGTAACCGTAAACCCGATAAAATCCGATAAATTGGCAAGAGCGGCCAATCGTCCGCACTATAGCGTTCTCAACTGTCGAAAATTTTCTCAGTCCACTGGAAAAACTATGAGATATTGGCAGGTTGCCGTTGATGATTATCTTGGCAAGATAATATGATATATCGTCAGTGACAAGCTGTTACAGCAATCAACAACTGCAATGAATTCTTTAATAAAATACCTGAAATAATCTTGACACTCTATAGCTATTTCAGTATATTCGTCACCGCTTCCTTCCAACAGTAAAGGCGCATGTTTCTTGAGGGGCGTAAATCTTTATAAGCTTGAAATATTGCGGCAAGAGACACGCTATATCCATCTTCACTATATCTCAAAAAATAATGAACTAACATCTTACCATGAGAATATTGTCAGTTTCCATCTATGCGGCGAGCATGATTCTTACTTTCTCCTTCCATGCGTTGTTCGCACAATTACCGGGATAGACGTTTAATATTATAAAAAGCCATTTGGGGGAGGCTTCAAATGAAAAGAGGATTGCGAAGGTCCGTACTGATCATTCTGGTTCTGTCTTTGATGGTCATGTTTCAGAGCTGCGTAGTTGCCACTAAAGAAACTGCTGTCACGCCTCAGATCAGAGATCTCTTCAAGGGCACGTACAAGGTAGACCCTTACATGGAAAAGCACAAACCCCAAACCGTTGCGGTTCTTCCCTTCGTGAATCTGTCTAAAAGCCAGAAGGGGTCTGAAGAGGTACGGAAGGCGTTTTACAATCACTTCAGCTCCTTGCCCTATAAAGGCATGAAACCCTATATCGTCGATAATGCTTTGAGGAAAGCAGGGCTCAACGACGCGGAGGCCATCGACAAGATGTCTCCCAAGGAGTTGGGCAAGGTCCTCGGTGTGGATGCTGTCGTCTTTGGCAATATCTCGGATTTTGACAAGTTGTTTGCAGTTGTTTATTCCTCCGTCTCGGTGGGAGCGGAGATTAAGATGTATGATACCAAGACGGGGAATCTTCTTTGGAGCGGCCAGCACGTCGCGCGCATTCAGGAGGGCGGCATTTCTACTACCCCTGTCGGCATCATCGCGACGGTCATCGCTACAGCCATGAATTTGAGGGACATCCAATTGCTCCGCGCCTGTGATGACCTCTTCAGAGACATGGTGAAGACGATTCCCGTACCGACCATTGCCGAGGCCCTCCGGCCGCCGGTCATCAGTCTTCTCACACAGGATACGAAGAATCTGCCGAAAAAAGCAGGTGATGAAATCAAGGTGGTCATTAAGGGTGCGCCCAAAATGCAGGCCTATTTCGATATCGGTGAGTTCAAGAGAAATATAGATATGCAGGAAGTTGAACCGGGAGGATATCTGGGTATCTATAAAGTCATTCCCGGGGATAACGTAACAAAGGCCGTGATTACCGGGTATCTCAGGGACGAAGCGGGCAACACCGCCGAATGGGTTGATGCAGTAGGGACGGTAACGCTCGACACCATACCCCCTGACAAGATCAAGAACGTTAAGGCTGTGGGAAGGAATAAGGTGGTTCTTCTGGGCTGGGAAAAGTCCCAAGCTCCGGACCTGGCGGGATATCTGATCTATCGCAGCAACACCCCTCTTTCCAGTTTTCAGCAGATCGCGAAGACGGAATTGAACCAATATCGCGATGAGAATATCGTCAATGCGCAGAAATATTACTATCAGGTCACTGTCTTAGACTGGGCAGGGAACGAAAGTGACAAGTCTGATACCATAGTCGGTATGCCTGTTGAGCCGGGACCGACGCCCGTTTCAGGCATCATTGAATCTGATACCACCTGGTACGCAGGCGCCAGTCCCTATATCATCAAGAATGCAGTGACCGTCAAAGATAAGGCCCTTCTGGCAATTGAACCGGGAACAGAAATACGCTCGCAGGGCGCCGCCCTTGTGATCGAGGGAAGACTCGTTGCGCAAGGGGATGAGGAGCACATTATCACATTTGATGCGGCAGAAGGCGTCAAATCGTGGGACGGCATAACTTTCAGCAACGTCAAGGAAAAGGAAAACCTGGTCAAGTTCTGCCGCATCCGAAATGCGGCAACGGGGATCACATGCCAGGCATCTTCCCCGCGAATAGAAGACTCTGAGCTTATGGAAAACGAAATTGCCATAAAAATTTCAGGAGCGTTTTCAAAACCGCAGATCATAAAGAATACAATCCATAAGAACAGGGAATCAGGTGTTCTCATTACAGACGGAGCGCAGCCCAGGCTGATGGAAAACAACATCCAGAATAACTTAAAGGAAGGTATTCTGATTCAGTCGTCTGCCCCCTTAATTACTCATAACAGGATTGTGCGAAATGAAGGGCACGGAATTATCGTAAAGAGCTCTCATCCCGTAATTCATGAAAACAGCATAAATGATAACAGGCAATTTGATATCGCGGGCGATATGACGGGCGAAGCCGTCAATGCACTGGACAATTGGTGGGGTTCTGCCAAAGGCCTCGAAATTCTGACGAGAATCCATGGGAAGGTCAACATCAAATCTGTTCTGAATGCAGCCTATCCTGAGGGAAAGCCGCTGGAGTTGCCCATACTTCATCAGGTTCTTGGCGGTCCTATCAAGGCGGATGCTTTCCTTATCCTTTCCAACAGTCCTTACCGGGTGGCCAAGGATGTCACAATCGATGGCGGGGCGACTCTCTATATCGAACCAGGTGTGACGATCGAATACGACCAGAATACATCCATTATAACTGAAGATGGCGGTGTTGTGGCAAAGGGGACCAGGCGGTATCCAATTGTATTTACAGCTTCCGGAAATTCTCCTTCTCCCGGCTTTTATAATAATGCCGTAAGACTGATGAAACCCACAAAGGTTAACAGCGCATTTGCATACTGTGTCGTACAATATGCTAACACTGCCTTCGATATTTATTATGGCGCACCGGAAATTTCGTCTTGCAGCATCGCACATAATGCGCAGGGCGGCATATATACCCGCAATGATGCGTCCCCCAGAGTATTCTATAATACTTTCGCCGGTAACCTCGGAGAGGGCGCTATCAAGTGCGTAGGGATGTCGAATCCAGTCATACATAATAATAATTTTATCAATAACTCGGTGGCCATCCAGACATTTTCTTCCATTTATATTGATGCGAGAAATAACTGGTGGGGCAGCAGCAGGCCCGATCAGAACGTAATCTGGGGAGATATGGAGAAAAATATCAATATTAAGCCATGGTTAGAAGCTCCTGAAAGCAATGCATTTGTAGAAAAGAAGTGATATGATTTCGTGATTGAAACCTTTGTCGCGTTCTGTTATTTTACACTGATGTTTTTGAAGGAAAGATATGTACATCAATTCTGCGAAAGGTTGATTGTGTAGTATTGTGGGTGAGTTTCCTAAACCAACAGTAAGGAGGATTTTATGAGATCGAAACTAATCGTTACAGTGGGTGTTATCGCAAGCATGTTGTTCCTCTATACAGGGATCGGTTTTTCTCAGGAAAAAGTCAGCGGGTCCGAATGGACTCAGATTGTCGAACAGATGGGCGATAAAGGAAAGATTAACTGGTCGGAAGGCTATATCGAGGCAGTGGGCATCGGCGCCCCTCCCGAACGGTACATAGGAAAACCCCAGGCGCGTCCCATGGCCTTGAGGGCAGCAAGGGTAGATGCCTATCGTAATTTACTCGAGACGACAAAAGGTGTGCGCATCGATTCCGCGACCGTCGTCAAGGATTTTACTGTGGAGAGCGATGTCATCAACGCGCAGGTAGAGGGCCTTGTAAAAGGGGCTAAGGTAGTGAATCAGGACTACCTGTCCGATGGAACAGTGGAAGTGACTTTGAGAATGCCTATGGCAGGCGGTTTTGCGCAGGTCATTATACCCAAGGCCCTTGAGAAGAAACCGGAAGCCACTCCTCCGGCACCCCCGGCAGGACCAGCGGGCGATGTATTCACTGGTATGGTGGTTGATGCCAGAGGGCTCCAGGCAAGGCCGGCTATGGCTCCCAAGGTTCTCGATGAGAATGGCAAGGAAGTTTATGGGTCCATGAATGTTGACAAAGAATTTGCCGTTCAGCAGGGAATGAGCGGCTATGCAAGGGATCTTACAGCAGCTCAGAGTAATCCAAGGGTGACAAATAATCCCGTTAGCGTTAAAGGGGTTAAGACTGAAGGGCCGGGCACGTGCAGACATCGTGATAAGTAATGCTGATGCTGACAAAATCAGAGGAGCAGCAGATAACATGACGTTCTTGAAAAAGTGCAGGGTCATGATAGTTCTAGACTGATCTCGGCGGTGTGTAGGGCTATATTCGACCGCAGTTACTATGTGATGGTGACTGCGGTCTTTTATTATTAAGCTGTGAAGAGGTGTCTCTGTCAAAGCCATAGGGAAGAAAACAGATGCTATCCATGTCAAGCATGGAATGACGTATAAGAATCTATTCTCTTTATAACAGGTGATTGATTTTGGCTGCGAAAATTATCGTTCTGCCGGAAAGTCTCTCAAGCAAGATTGCCGCTGGAGAGGTTGTCGAAAGGCCCGCATCCATCCTGAAAGAACTCCTGGAGAATGCTGTCGACGCTGGCGCTACGGACATAACCGTTGAACTTGAAAAAGGTGGGCGGGGATCGATCAAGGTCATCGACAATGGCGAGGGCATTGAGAGTGCGGAGGTTCCTCTTGCATTTGAGCGCTTTGCGACCAGCAAGATATACCAGTTCGATGATATCTATAAGGTTAGGTCATATGGTTTTCGGGGAGAGGCCCTGCCAAGTATTGGCGCCATTTCCCGTGTTGAGATGGTCACGAGGAAGGAGTCTTCTTTATCGGGTACAAGGGTGATTGTGGAGGCGGGACAGCTTAAGAGCGTAACTGATGCGGGATGTCCCGTAGGCACTTCTGTTTCGGTGAGTCATATCTTTGATCCCGTTCCCGTACGCAAGAAGTTCCTGAAGACGGAGGCAACGGAACAGGGATATTGCATGGATGTGATTACGCGGACCGCCCTTTCCCGTCCGGAGGTCAGAATAAGAGTGGTGGTTCACGGCAGGGAGATTTTGAATATACCTGCGACAGGGGATATTTCCGGGAGGGTTTCTCTCGTCCTGGGGACGGATTTCATGGACCACGTGTTGCCAGTTAAAGGAGCCAGGGAGGGGATAACTGTCCTTGGATTCGCCTCTAAACCCGCCTACAGTAGATCAAATGCAAAGCAATTGTATTACTTTGTAAATAAGAGATTTGTGAGGGATTATCTTTTGAACCATGCGGTAATGACGGCCTATAGGCGTTTGATTGAGGCGAAGAAGTATCCCGCTGCAATCCTGTTTATTGATCTTCCCCCGGGGGATGTGGACGTTAATGTCCACCCTGCGAAGATGGAGGTCCGCTTCAGGAATCCTAGGGAGATTTATGATATTATCGTCGAGACTCTGGTCCATGTCCTCGCCAATATTGCACCTGCATCATTGGAAGAGAGGGGCAGAACGATGCCCCAGGGCTATGGCGAGAGGGTGCGAGAGGCGTTGAAGCGATACACGGTGGCCTCAGGAAGCGGGAAGCTTTCTTTTGATAAGACCGTCAAAGATTTCTCCAAGCCCCATCCTGCCACGTGGCAGATTCGGGAAAAAGAAGCGCCACAAGAACCTGTGAAGGAAATCCGACTGGAGCAAAAAATCCCGGATGAAGGCCTAAAATTTCGCGACCTTGAATATATCGGACAGTTTGCAGGCACATACCTCGTCTTTTCTTCGCCTGACGGTATCATCCTCGTAGATCAGCATGCGGCTCATGAGAGGGTCTTGTTTGATAGATTGAAGAGGGAGAAGGCCATGGGCGGCGAAGAAATGATGAGCCAGCGGCTCCTGATTCCGGAGCTCGCGAGCCTGTCCCCGGGTGAGTTCGCTGTAATTATAGAATCCATGAGAGTCCTTGAGGAAATGGGCATAGAGGTGGAACCTTTCGGCGAAAATACGGTAATTGTGAAATCTGTGCCTGCCGCGCTCACTCATGTGGAACCGAAAGGTCTGTTTCGTGAGATCATTGAAGAACTATCAAATACGGAACGCCCCCTGGGTTTGCGGGAACGGCAGGAAAAGATTTTTACCCTGTTAGCGTGCACAGGCGCGGTCAAGGCGCATCAGGGACTTTCAGAAGATGAGGTAGCGCAGCTTTGCAGGGATCTTGATGCCACACAATTTTCGTCCACGTGTCCCCATGGAAGACCTGTTTATATCTCGTTTAACCTGAGGGATATAGAAAGGATGTTTAAACGAAAATAGACGCATGTGTGCGATTGTTAAAAAGCCCCGCCTGATCGTTATCCTTGGACCCACAGCAGTCGGCAAAACAGCTGCAGCTATTGCGCTCGCGCGTGAATCTGGCGGTGAGATCGTCAGCGCCGATTCGATGCAGGTCTACAGGTTATTGGATATAGGCACCGCGAAGCCGACACTTGAAGAACAGTCACTGGTGAAACATCACGTTATTGATGTCGTCAATCCTGACGAACAGTTCAACGCGGCCACGTTCATCAAGCTGGCCGAGAGGACGATCGGGAGACTCAATGAAACGGGTAAGCCCATCTTTGTCGTCGGCGGGACCGGTCTTTATATAAAGGCACTTTTAGGCGGACTTTTTGAAGGGCCCGATGCTGATGCGGATCTGAGAAAGTTATACAGGCAAGAGCTCAAACAGTTCGGGAATACTTATCTGTATGAGAAGTTGAAAGAAAAAGATGAACAGGCCGCGGCCCAGATTGATAGAAATGATATTCCGCGGATCATCAGGGCCCTTGAGGTCTTGGAGCTATGCGGTATTTCGATTGTAGATAAACAAAAGGCCCATCACTTCGGTGACAACCTTTATGACTTCGTCAAGATAGGACTCATGGTCGAGCGTACGGAGCTTTATAAGAGAATAGACCAAAGAACGGAGAAAATGATAGACGTCGGACTCGTTAACGAAGTGGAGAGGCTCCTCGCTATGGGTTACCATGGGAACCTGAAGCCTATGCGGGCACTCGGATATAAACACATTGCCAGCCTGATAAAGGGATCATTGAATCTCGCAGATGCCATAAGGATGATTAAACGCGACACGCGTCATTTTGCCAAGAGGCAGATGACCTGGTTTGGCAGAGATGGGGAAATTGCATGGTTCGCCCCATCAGATATTGACGCTATCAGACGAAAAATCGACCATTTTCTATCGCCATGAACGCCCTTGCATACGGGGTTTCGCAAGTCTTGGTTTCCCTTTGTATTTTAGGCGGATACCGTTAAATATCTTGACTTCGATATGGTATGAATATAATTAATTGCGTGATTTCTCAAGTGTTGAGAGATCTGCCGCTTTTAGTTGCGAATAAGGCTGGTGTCAAACTGGGAATGGCTTAATCCCGGACAGCTACGTTGAACACTTTTTTGATGAAAGGAGAACGTTATGATTCAACGGTTGAATTATCGGAGTTTATTGATGTTCTTTGTTGTTATAGCCTTGGGATTTTTCGTTGTATCCTGCGGACCCAAAGCGGTGAAGCCTGTAAGCGAAATGGACACACCCGATCATCATTTTTATACGGGCATGAAATTTCTCGATCAGGGGAAGTATGCCGATGCCAGAGGAGAATTTGATCGGGCGATTGCACTCGATACCAAGTACTCAAAGGGCTATGCGGGAAATGGGCTGGTTGCAGCCTATCAGGGAGATTTCAAGGCTGCAAATGATTCCATGAAGCAGGCTTGGAAATTTGCAAAGAAAGACGATGAGAAGATATTCGTCCATGTAAGCAGGATAAGGCTCTACACATTGAGCAAAGCCGAAAAGGACTGGATCAAAGACGCCAAGAGCGAGTTTGAAAAAGCCATCGCCATCGATCCCAAGTATTCTGCCGCCTATTATTTTATGGGAATCGCCTACAAGAACGCGCTGGATTTTACTAACGCTGGGCAGATGTTCAAGCAGGTAATCGATTTCAACCGTGATTACGTCAAGGAGGCGGATGCCGAATGGAACCTGACGCAGAAGATCCAGAGGGCTATGCCGGGGACGATTACAGGGAAGAAAATTGCGATTCTTGAAAGGATCAACAGGGCTGACGCCGCCGCCCTCTTCATGGAGGAACTAAAGATTGATGTTCTTTATAAGAAGAAGACAGTGAAGACCTTCGATACGTCCTTCAAAGACCCGGAAAAGGCGAAGGCTAAGGCGAGCGCTCCTCCGATAACAGCGACAGATATAGCCAATTATCCCTTGAAGGCAGATATCGAAGGGATTCTCCGCATAGGAGTCCGTGGATTGGAGACTTATCCTGATGGCTCATTCCACCCGAATGATATGGTAGATCGCGCAACGTATGCCATGATGATTGAGGACATATTGATCAAAGTGTCAGGGGACAATTCGCTTGCTACAAAGTTTATCGGTAGTACATCACCGTTCCCCGATCTGAGGTCCGATTTGCCTTACTTTAACGCAGTGATGGTTGTGACATCGAGAGGGATTATGGAGGCGAAGGACCTTTCCAGCGGCGAGTTTGCGCCCCTGGGTCCCGTACCGGGCGTTGATGCCCTTTTGATTATCCGAAAACTGAAAGAAGAATTAAAAATATTCTAACGGAGAAGGTTTCATGGCTGAAAAGTCATTAAGCAAGGCTTATGAATCTCAGGCATCGGAAGCCAGATGGTACAAGTACTGGCTTGACCGCGATTTATTCAGGGCCGAGGATTCAAGCCCCAAGCCCCAATTTTCAATTGTTATACCTCCGCCAAATGTGACAGGCATGCTCCACATGGGGCATGCCTTGAATAACACGCTGCAAGACGTCATGACCAGGTACAGAAGGATGCAGGGCTATAACGCCCTATGGATGCCGGGAACCGATCACGCGGGGATCGCTACTCAGAATGTAGTTGAACAGGAGCTCGCGAAAGAAGGCATCACTAGGCATGATTTAGGCAGAGAAAAATTTATTGAGCGCGTGTGGGAATGGAAGGAGAAATACGGCGGGGTTATCATCAATCAGCTGAAAAGGCTGGGGTGTTCATGTGACTGGTCCAGAGAAGCCTTTACCATGGACGAGAAATTATCCAGAGCCGTAAGGGAAGTATTTGTTCGTCTGTACAATGACGGCCTCATCTATCGCGGCAATTATATCGTCAACTGGTGTACCCGATGCCATACGGCCATATCGGATCTGGAAGTGGAGTATGAAGAGAAGGAAGGAGCACTTTGGGAGATCAGGTATCCTTACCAAGACGGTAAAGGTGACATCGTAGTTGCCACCACGCGTCCGGAGACCATGCTGGGAGATACGGCAGTTGCCGTTAACCCTGATGATAAGAGGTACAAGGACAAGATAGGGAAGAAAGTGATCCTGCCTCTCGTCAACAGGATAATACCCGTTATTGCAGACAGCCATGTAAGTGTGGAGTTTGGTTCAGGGGCGGTTAAGATTACGCCTTCCTCTGATCCCAATGATTTTGCCATAGCCGAGCGGCATCATCTGGAAATCATAAACATCATGGATGGCCGTGGAGTCATCAATGAAAATGGCGGCGTCTATAAGGGGCAGGACCGCTACGAAGCAAGAGAGAATATTCTCCGGGACCTCGAAAAAGGAGGCTACCTTTTAGGCAAAAAGCCTTACAGCCATAATGTTGGGCAATGCTATCGCTGTAAGACAGACATAGAGCCCATGGTTTCCCCTCAGTGGTTCGTGAAGATAAAACCCCTGGCGAAGGTGGCGACTGCGGCGGTGATAAAAGGAAAGACGAGAATTCTGCCCTCGATGTGGGAAAGCACATACTTTGAGTGGATGAATAATATCAGGGACTGGTGCATTTCGAGACAGATCTGGTGGGGCCACAGGATACCCGTTTGGTATTGTGGGAGCTGCGGAAAAGAAATCGTCTCCACCATAGATCCCGTTGAATGTCCGAACTGCGGAGGCAGCAGCATCAAGCAGGAAGAGGACGTTCTTGATACGTGGTTCAGTTCCGCCCTTTGGCCTTTTTCAACCCTCGGGTGGCCCGAAAAGACAAAGTCCTTAAAGACATTTTATCCTACCTCACTCCTCATCACAGGGTTTGACATACTCTTCTTCTGGGTGGCAAGGATGATGATGATGGGGCTCTACGTGATGAAGGATGTCCCTTTCAGGGATGTCTATCTCCACGCCCTTGTGCGCGATGAGATGGGCGAGAAGATGAGCAAATCCAAGGGGAACATTATAGATCCCCTCGAGATGATCGATAAATTCGGCGCCGATGCGTTCAGATTTACCATGGTTGCCCTGACGGCACAGGGCAGGGATATCAGGATGTCCGAAGACCGCATTGCCGGCTACAAGCATTTCGTAAACAAGATCTGGAACGCGACGCGCTTCGCCCTCATGAACCTCGAAGATTACTCATCTTCCGGAGCTCATATCAGCAAGGACGATGAATCCCTTCCCGACAGATGGATTAAGCATCGCCTGAATATAACTGCTTCGGAAGTTATCAAATCTCTTGATGAATATCGTTTCAATGATGCTGCATCAGGTATCTATCAGTTTGTCTGGCATGAGCTCTGTGACTGGTACCTTGAGCTCGTTAAGCCCGAGCTTTATGGAAAAGGCGACCCAGAGAAGAGACGCGCGGCACAGCATACGCTCTTTACTGTTATGATGTCTTCTCTCAAAATGCTTCATCCCATCATGCCTTTTGTTACGGAGGAGATATGGCAGACCCTCGTAGGCGACGGGACTTCGATCATGGTCAGTGAATTTCCCGCACCCGAGGACGCTTCCCATGACCCGGTCGCGGATAGACAGATGGGCGCCATTATGGACACGATCACTTCTATCAGAAACATAAGAGGTGAGATGAATATAGCGCCATCGAAGAAATTAAAGGTCGCAATTTCCGCGCCCGATGACGAATCGCGGGCGACCGTGGAAATTGGCAGCAGCTACATTACCAACCTGGCTAATCTTGAGGCATTGACCATAACCGGCAATGGAGAGGAGCCCAAGAATGCCGCCACCGGCGTTGTCGGATCCATGCGGATATATGTGCTCTTGGAAGGCGTGGTGGACTTTGCCGGGGAGAGGAAGAGGCTCGAGAAAGAGATGGCCAAGGTGGATAAAGACCTCGCAGCAATCTCGAAAAAACTCGCCAATCGCGATTTCATGGCGAAGGCCTCGAAAGCGGTCGTGGAAAAGGAAGAAGAAAAGTTCAGGGAAGTAAGGGAGAAGCACTCTGTCCTGGCTGAAGCCCTGAAAAGACTTCACAAGATGGGTTAGAAGAGCATCTATTACCCAGGTCTTACACGGGAGCACATGTTTCTGCACGTCAACAACCTCTGAGCATCTTTATCATCATGTTACAAAAGCACATCATACGCAATATAGTACAGTCGGCCATTGAAGAAGACGCCGGTGAGGCGGATGTGACGACGATGGCGGCGCTTACAGGTGACGAGAGCGGCAAGGCCTTGGCTCTTGCCAAGGCTGTCGTCGTTGTGGCGGGCATTGATGTCTTCAAAGAGACCTTTCTTTTCCTGGATCCGGGCATGCAATTTAAAGACTGCTGTAAAGATGGGGACATTGTGGAGGAGGGAGGGTGTCTCGCAGAGATATCAGGGAATCTCAGCAGAATACTTACGGCTGAGAGGGTGGCCCTCAATTTTCTTCAGAGGATGAGCGGTATTGCGACGCTCACGAGACGATATGTCGATGAGGTCAAAGGAACAAAGGCAAAGATCCTCGACACGAGAAAAACGGCGCCGGGGCTCCGCTATCTTGACAAGTATGCTGTGAGGATTGGCGGCGGTTATAACCATCGATTCGGCCTCTATGACGGCGTCCTTATCAAAGACAACCACATTGCCGCGGCGGGCGGCATATCGAAGGCGCTGGCAAGGGTTCGCGGACGCTTGCCCCATACGCTGAAGGTGGAAATTGAAGTAAAAAATCTTCAGGAACTTGAGGAAGCCATAAACTCCGGGGCAGATGTGATAATGCTGGACAATATGTCTCTCGAGGATATGGGAAAGGCCGTCGCAGCAACTGGCGGCAGAGTGCCGCTTGAGGCATCCGGCAATGTTGCCCTCGCCAATGTGAGACAGATTGCAGAAACCGGAGTTGACTTCATATCCGTGGGGGCTCTCACTCATTCGGTATCGGCATCCGATATATCCTTGAAGATCGAATAGGCCGCCGGCGCTTTAATCGACACGATGGATTTTAACGAAAAAAACCTGGCTATCCGTCTTTCGGGGAAGCGGATAGGGAATAATATCCACTTTTTTGCGGAGGTCGAGTCAACCAACGACGTTCTCTTCAAACTCGCCAGTGGCGGCGCTCCTCAGGGGACTGTCGTCATCGCTGAATCTCAGACTAAGGGGAAGGGCCGTCTGAGCAGGCAATGGTCATCTCCTCCGGGCTGTAATATCTATGCCTCCATCGTCCTGAGGCCCGCCATAGAGCCGCTATATGCCCCTCAGATAACGCTTATGACTGGCGTTGCAGTTGCCGATCTCCTGTCCGAGTATTGCACCGGAGCTGTAACGCTCAAATGGCCGAATGACGTTCAGATCGGAGGCAAAAAGGTCTGCGGCATACTGGCGGAGATGAGCGCTTCTGAGAGAAGTGGTGTAGATTTCATCGTTGTAGGAATCGGCATCAATGTGAACATCAGAAAAATGGATTTTGATGAATCAATCCGCAATATGGCGACGTCTCTTGCGGAAGAAGCGGGACACAATATTTCACGCCTTGATCTAGCGGCAAAATTGTTCGATAATCTCGATATTCTCTATACCCGGCTCATGGACTCGGGATTTGGTTCCATTAAGGATGCGTGGCTCTCATACTGCGATATGGTCGGAAAACAGACGCAGGTGATATTCAAGGATGACATGGCGTCGGGGAAGGTTCTCGGCATTGATGATTTTGGCGCTCTTGTCATTTCGGATGAAAAAGGAAAGATAAGAAGGATAATCGCCGGCGATGCCTCGGTGGTGAAGGGCTGAACTCCACACGTGATGGAGAGGCGAGCAACCGGGTTATAAGCGGGCAGTGATTCGTTGTGAGGGTTTAACCTATGCTTCTGGTTATAGATGTTGGAAATACCAACACGGTTTTAGGTCTCTACGACGGAGATCAGCTCGTCCATGACTGGCGGGTAAGGACCGTTGTTGATCATACCGTTGATGAATACGGTATGCTGATCTACAATCTTTATAAGAACAGCAAGATGAGACCGAGGGAGATCAGGGACATCATCATTTCGTGCGTTGTTCCCACGATGCTCAACATCCTGGAGCCTCTCTGCGAAAAATATTTCAATGTCAAGCCTCTCATAGTGGGACCGGGTATAAAGACGGGGATGCCTATTCTGTATGATAATCCGAAAGAAGTAGGGGCAGACAGGATCGTCAACGCCGTCGCCGCATACGAAAAATATGGAGGGGATATCATAATCGTCGATTTCGGCACTGCCACTACCTTTGACTATGTATCAAAAAAAGGAGAGTACATGGGCGGTTGCATATCGCCGGGCATAATGATAGCGAGCGAGGCCCTCTTCAGCAAGGCGGCAAAACTTCCCAGAGTGGAAATCGCGAGACCCAAATCTGTCATCGGCAAGGACACCGTAAGCAGTATGCAGGCAGGCATACTGTTCGGCTACGCTGGCCTCGTGGACGGCCTTGTTGGCCGCATCAAAGCGGAAGTGATGTCAGACGCGAAGGTCATAGCGACAGGCGGACTCGCGAACATCATCTCTCCTGAAACGAAAAGCATAAATATTGTCGATGAGATGCTGACACTGGAAGGGCTCCGGATTCTCCATAAGCGAAATAGCGAGCAGTAATGTCACAGACCTTTTCATGTAAAACTGTCATTTCGAGCGTAGCGAGAAATCTTGTCCCGGGCAGGGAGGGGACGAAAAGATATCTCCCTTCGGTCGATATGACACCGGTAGAAAGCTTCATCTCGACCTGATTCTCGGCGGCACAAGAATATGCTGAAAGTGGGCTTGACAGGCGGCATCGCCTCAGGAAAATCGACTGTGGCGAAGATGTTTGAAGACAAAGGGGCCTATCTCATTGACTTTGATTCGCTGGCGCACTTCGCGGAGGAGCCTGATCAACCGGCATGGAAGGGTATCATAGAGTTTTTCGGGGGAGAAATTCTAAACGAGGACGGAACAATCAACAGGGCAAAGCTTGGCCTGATCGTCTTTGCAGACCATAAGAAACTCTCCCGGCTTAACAGCATTGTTCACCCCGTCGTTTTCGATCTGTGGCGGCAGAGGATAGAAGATATCCGGACAATAAATCCGCGCGCCATTGTGATTTCCGATATTCCTCTCCTCATAGAGGTGAGCATGCAGCATCTGTTTGACGTTATAATCCTGGTGCATGTTTCTCCTGAAGATCAGATAAGACGTTTGACGGAGCGAAACGAATACAGCCGCAATGTGGCCGAAAGCAGGCTTGACAAACAGATGCCCATCGACGAGAAAATCCCGCATGCCGACTTCGTCATCGACAACACAGGCCCAATTGAAACGACCCGGTCTGTTGTCAGTGCTGTATGGGAAGAGCTTCTCGTGCGGGAAAGGAAAAATCTAATTTGACATTATTACTCCGGCATATAATTATATCAATTCTGTGATTCCCGAGAAGCCTGTCCTCGACCTGATCGGGGATCGTAATCCAGCTAAGATAATAGATGCCGGCTCAAGTCCGGCATGACAATAAATACGGAGGCAAAGATGATAGAAAAAAATGTCACTGCGGATTTCTGCAAAAAGGTTTCAGAACCTGTTATTGATCAATCCTCGTATGTGCATCCACTGGCCGCTGTCATCGGCAATGTGATCCTGGGCAGGAATATCATGGTTTCTCCCATGGCATCCGTCCGCGGCGATGAGGGGCAGCCGCTCTCCATCGGTGACGATTCGAACGTTCAGGACGGCGTCGTAATCCACGCACTGGAAACAGAGATGAATGGCAAACCCGTCGAAAAAAATCTGTATGATGTCAACGGCGGGAAGTATGCCGTGTATGTGGGAAACCGGGTTTCCCTCGCCCACCAGGTGCAGATCCACGGACCGGCCGTTGTCATGGATGATACCTTTGTCGGCATGAAGTCCCTTGTATTCAAGTCTTTCGTGGGAAAGAAATGCGTGATCGAGCCCGGCGTTATCCTCATGGGCGTCACGGTGCCCGATGGCCGCTATGTTCCCGCCGGGTCTGTTATTAAAGACCAGGGAAAGGCTGATCAACTGCCGGCAATTACGGAAGATTACCCATTCAAAGATTTGAATAAGGGAGTTATTCACGTAAATAAATCCCTTGCCAAAGGATATTTAGCAGTGAAGAATCAAGTCAAGTAAAATGTCAATAATAAAGATTTGACCCCATTCGCTTACATGGTGGATCCAAGAAAGAAATGACGAAAATCAAGAAAGGGTCATGTTAATGATGGATGATATGAAGCAACTAGTTAAGCAGATGTTGAAAAAGGCTGGCTGGGTAGGGACGATTGCGGCATTTTTCCTTATTGTGGTTTTCATCCTTCTGCCAATTCTCTATGTCTTTCGGTTGCTCTTGCGTGACGCTCTTGATTGGCTTATGAAGTAGGTACCTCGAATTTCTGCTTCGCGATATCTATCCTAAGAACCGGTACTGACATAATAGGACACCCCTCTTAAATTATTGATTTGACCTCCAGTAAAATAGCTTCCTTCGAATTAACCTTGCAAGTGCTAACTCATTCCCATCTGAGATTTGCCACATTGATTTTGACTCTTGCATTTTATGCCGCGCATGTCGATAATATGTCACGGTTGAAAATCCACACCTAATGTCATTGCGAGGAGCAAGTCAGCGAAAGCCCTGAGCGAACCATAGGGGGAACTGGCGATCTTAAGATTTCTCCCGTAGTTTACCTCGAGTAAATCGAGGGGGTCGAGATGACATAAAGGGATGTTCAAAACCAGAAAGTAGAAATTTTTCGGAGCTCTCAATGTTTTTTGGTATGGGACTCATATAAACTGTGTGGGAACTTATAACAATCTTCGTTTCTTCTTTTATCATCGCATTTTCCGGCGCGATGATGCCGGGGCCCCTGCTTACGGCGACAATCAGTGAGAGCTCGCAGAGGGGCTTCATTGCCGGACCTTTGCTTATCGCAGGTCATGGCATTCTTGAGATCATCCTCCTTGCCGCTCTTGTCTTGGGACTGGGCCCGTTTCTTCAGCGCAGTGACGTCTTTGCCTTTGTCGCCATAGCAGGTGGTGTTATCCTTATCTGGCTGGCTTTAGGAATGTTTCGCGCCCTGCCGAAGTTGACTCTGTCACTGAATCTAGGGAAGACCAAGGGCGGCTCTCTCGTAAAGAATGGTGCGATCCTCAGCATCGCCAATCCCTACTGGATCGTCTGGTGGGCAACTATAGGGTTTGGTTATGTCATTTATAGCTGGAGTTTCGGCATAGCAGGCTTGGTATTTTTTTTCACGGGACATATTCTGGCAGATTTTGTCTGGTATTCTGCGGTTTCCGCGGCAGTGGGGAAGGGCAGGCATCTTTTCACTGATGGTTTTTATAGATGGGTTATTGGAACATGCGCAGTTGTGTTAATTCTTTTTGCGTGCTATTTTTTCTATGGCGGTGTGCAGAAGATAATTGCTTGAGAGATTGAAGGAGGAGAAGAGCCTAGATGACGAAGAAGATGCAAAAAACAGATCTTGACGGGTTGACTTTGCTTAGGCGAGATGCCAAACCCACAAAGAAGTTAGAAACCTTTCCCAACCATCATCCGAAGAGAGATTACGTCGTAACACTAAAGACGGATGAGTTTACATGCGTCTGTCCGGCCACGGGGCAGCCGGATTTTGCCAGGCTGACCATTCAGTACATACCTGATAAAAAAATTGTCGAATCCAAATCTCTGAAATTGTATCTCTGGTCTTACCGAAATGAAGGGGTATTTCATGAGCATGTGGCCAACGTCATTCTCGACGATCTGGCTTCTGCGCTCAAGCCCCGGTGGTGCAAAATCACGGCTGATTTCGCGGTTCGCGGCGGAATTTCCATAACCATAGATGCGGAATACAAAAAGTGATATTGCCGGCATGTCCGATGCCCGTCATAAAGCTCCGGGATCATTCCGAAAAGGCGCTCGAGAATAGTATTGACATACAGGAAAGCCATAACTATATTATTTCAGCAAAAGGCAAATTTTACAGGAAGAAAACGTGTCAAAACTTACACCTAAAACAAGAAAGACAGATAGGCTGAAATTAGTCGCGGGCGACAAGTCTCAACAGGATCTACGCGAATGTGACTTCTGCGAATTGGAAGATATCATTGAGTCATCACACGACGGTCTTTTCATAACCGATGGGCAGGGGGTTATCCTGAGAGTAAATAGCGCTTGGGAGCGTATTGCCGGAATTCAGAGGGAATTCGCCATAGGCAAATGCGCCGCGGACCTCGTAGATCAGAAATGGTACACGGAATCTGCAGCAATGGCGGCAATCAGGGAAAGACAAAAAGTTACCATCATGCTGGAGATGCTCAGAGGGGAGAAAGTAGGTCAGAAAATAATGGCGACGGCTATACCCATATGGGGTGATGATGGCGAAATAAGGCGGGTTGTCGCCAATATCAGAGATATAACGGAAATACTCTACTTGAAGCAGTTGCTGGAAAAGACGCAGCGGTTGAATGAATTATATGCCGCCGAACTTGAGCAGATGAAGAACCTCGATGTAGTGGCTCGCGGCGAGTCAACGAAACGAATAATGGAAATCGTGGCTCGTGTTGCCAGCTTCGATGTGTCGGTTTTAATCACCGGCGAATCGGGTGTCGGCAAAGAAGTGATAGCGAACGCCATACACCAGCAAAGCCAGCGCTCAAAAGGTCCTCTCATCAAGGTGAACTCCGGCGCAATTCCTGAAACGCTACTTGAATCCGAACTCTTCGGGTACGATTATGGAGCCTTTACGGGTGCAAGAAAACAGGGAAAGCCCGGCATGTTTGAGCTCGCAAATGAGGGTACTCTGTTTTTGGACGAGATTGGCGATATTCCATACAGTCTCCAGGGAAAGCTTTTGAGGGCCCTGCAGGACCATGAAGTCATGAGGATTGGCGGCGTAAAGCCCACTCCCGTCGACGTGCGCATTGTTGCCGCGACAAACAAGAATCTTGAAGAAATGGTGAGAAGAGGCACCTTTCGCGATGATCTTTATTATCGTTTAAACGTCGTTGCGATAGATATTCCTCCGTTGCGCGAGCGCAAAGAGGACATACCGATGTTCGTCCTGCATTTCCTTGATAAGATGAACAAGAAACATCAATACAACAAACGCATTTCACCGGAGGTTATCGATGTCCTGATGCTCTACTCCTGGCCCGGCAATGTGCGGGAATTGGAAAACGTGGTAGAGAGGATGATCATCATGACGGAGGGCGACGAAATAACCATGAAGCATCTGCCAATTCAGATTAAGAGTCAGATCGCCCCTGAGGCAATTAACATCGTCGGGGACAGCAGCTTCAAAACGACAATTGAGCAGACGGAGAAGCAGCTTCTCAAACAGGCGCTCCAGAATCACAAGGGCACGAGGGAGATCGCCAAGGCAATGAAAATCAATCAATCCACAGTCGTGCGCAAACTGAAGAAATATAACCTCAGTTCATCCCCGGATAATGAACCACAGAACTAACTTTTGATTCCTCAGGCTCGAAGCCCAATCTCCAGTTAATTTGCAGAACAGCAAGAAATTCTTTTGCATGAGTTCAAAAGACATCTGTGTCTTTGGCGCCCCCTCAAACTCCGCTACGAATGGCCAAGCCTTTTCATGATTCGCTGGGCGTGGCGCGTATGTGAATTTCCTTGTGATGGGTTCTTTTCAGATACCTTTGTTTTGAAAATACGGGCGGATTATTATGTGACGTGTCAGGGATATTTAGGGAGGACAGGGTGTGCACTGTTTGTGCGGTAAAGTAAAAGGGGAGACAGGTTATCCCCATCTCCCCCGAAGTTCATAAACCTATACCAGAATCATCAAGCTATTCGGCACGGGTTACCTTAGAATACTGCCGCCGATAACCATGCGCATAGCCTCGCTTGTGCCCTCGTATATCTGCGTAATCTTTGCATCTCGCATCAGGCGCTCCACAGGATACTCGCGGCTGTACCCGTAGCCGCCAAATACCTGGACGGCGTCGGTCGTAACAGACATAGCGACATCGGAAGCAAACAGCTTAGCCATTGCCGCTTCCTTGGAATAAGGAAGGTCATTGGATTTGTTAAAAGCGGCTCGATACGTCATGAGACGGGCTGCCTCAATTTTTGTAGCCATGTTGGCGAGCATAAAGCTGATGCCCTGTTGGGTCGCTATGGGTTTTCCGAACTGAACACGCTGTTTTGCATATTTGATTGCGTGATCCAGAGCGCCCTGGGCAATGCCGACCGCCTGGGCAGCTATACCGATACGGCCGCCGTCTAAAGTCGTCATGGCAATTCTAAACCCGTCGCCTTCTTTGCCTAAGATGTTGGAGGCAGGCGTTTTTGCGTTGACCATGATGACCTCGCGCTGTACGGCTGCGCGAATACCCATTTTGGTTTCTTTCTTGCCGAAGCTCAAGCCCGGTGAGCCCTTCTCGACAATAAACGCGCTCATGCCCTTTAGGCCGGCCTCTTTATTAGTCTTGGTAAAGATAACCTCTACTTCAGCCTCTCCACCGTTCGTGTTGAAAACCTTGGTCCCGGTGATAAGATATGAATCTCCTTCTTTTACGGCAAATGTTGAGGCGTTGCCTACGTCTGTGCCTGCGTTGGGTTCCGTTAGACCGAATGCGCCTAACTTTATACCCTGGGCGAGCGGCACGAGGTATTTCTGTTTCTGCTCCTCCGTGCCGTATTTGTATATCGGCCATGAACAGAGCGAGGTGTGCACCGACATACCGATGGAAGTTGACGCATCTATGCGTGAGATTTCCTCAATTGCAATCGCATAAGCGACGAAGTCCATGCCGCCTCCACCGTACTTTTCGGGATACGGCAGGCCCATGAGGCCCAACTTGCCCATTTCATCGAATATACTTCGGTCAAACAGCTCTTTTTCATCGCGCTCCACGATAGTCGGAGCCAGTTTCTTTTCTGCAAATTCCCGCACCATTTTGCGGATGCCTTCATTTTCCGGTGATACAGTAAAATTCATGGATTACCCTCCTCTTAAAATATATTGTTTGTTGTTTTCAAAATTGCGCCGACTTACAGACTGCGGACGGCGATTACATTTATTGCTGAAGAATTTCCTTAAACTTCGCGGTCAATGCCGGTACGACTTCGTACACATCACCGACTATTCCGTAGGTCGCCACCTTGAAGATGGGCGCATCCGGGTCTTTATTGATTGCAATTATGACATCGGATGTCTGCATCCCGGCAAGATGCTGAATGGCGCCGGATATGCCGCAGGCGATGTAGATCTTCGGCGCAACCGTTTTCCCCGTTTGACCGACTTGGTGCGGATACGGCATCCAGCCCGCGTCCACAGCCGCCCTGGACGATCCGACGGTGCCTTTCAAAACCTGTGCAAGATCCTCAACCATCCTGAAGCCTTCCGGTTTTCCAAGACCCCGCCCTCCGGATACGATGATCTCTGCGTCTTCGAGATTGCATGAGAAAGTGCAGACCTTGACGACATCGACAAGCTTTGTGCGTATATCCTTTTCGTTGATTGCCAGCTCTTCCCGGATTATCTTACCTGTGCGGTTGTAGTCCGGCACGGGCTTCTTGAAGACCTTGGGCCGCACCGTTCCCATCTGCGGACGGTTGTCCGGGCAAAAGATCGTTGCCATGATATTGCCGCCGAAAGCAGGTCTTGTCCATGCGACGAGCCTGGTCTCGGGATCTATGGAAAGATTGGTGCAGTCGGCTGTCAGTCCGGTCTTGATCCTGGCTGCTACGCGGGGTCCCAGATCTCTGCCGTCATTGGTCGCGCCCAAGAGTATGACGGACGGAAGATGCTTCCTGATTAGATGCGTAAAGGCGATTGAATACGCGTCCGTCGAATAGTGCTGGAAAGCGCTGCCTTCAACTAGGTACACGTTGTCCGCGCCGCTGGCAAAAAGCTCCTTGGTCAACTCGACCACATTGTCGCCTATGAGCACTGCGGATATCTCCTGGCCGAGCTCCTGGGCGAGTTTCCTGCCCTCGCCGATAAGTTCCAGCGAAACGTTCCGTATGCGGCCATCACGATGTTCTATGAATACCCAGACACCCTTATAGGCGCTGATGTCTTGTGCCTCTTCCGCCTTTTCGCGCTCTACTACTATGGCGGATGCGGGACAGCTGCTTTCGCAGGCGCCGCAGAATGTACAAGCCTCCGTGAGAACGGCTTTATCATCTTTCATGACAATTGCGCCGTATGGACAACTGTCGATGCATGTTTGACAACCTATGCATTCATCCGATAATATCTTAACAGACATATTTAACTGCTTCCTCCTCGACTTATAGTATCTTGGCCTGCCTCAGCTTGTCGACAAGCAAATCGACGGCCTCTTTGGCGTCGCCCTGAATAAGTTCACCCTTGCCGCGCCGTTCAGGAGTAAATATGCGCTTTACGAGCGTCGGCGAGCCCTCCAGACCTGCGGATTTAGGATCTATTGCAATGTCGGCGGCGGTCCACACGGGGACTTCCGTCCGGTAAGCCTTTGCCGTGCCCTTCACCGTGGGAATGCGGGGGTCTATAGGCAGTTTTATGATTGTAACTACAAGGGGCGGTTTTGCCTCTAGGACGTCGTATCCTTCGTCATGTTCACGGTGGGCAATAACCTTTTCTCCGTCAAATTCGATCGCACTGATGTAGGTCAACTGGCCGATGCCAAGGTGTTCCGCCATCTCAGGTCCCACTTGGGCAGTATCTCCGTCAATTGCCTGCTTCCCGCAAATGACCAGATCGTAGTTGGCGATTTTACGCACTGCCTGAGACAATGTGTAGGATGTGGCAAGAGTATCGGAACCGGCAAACGCCCTGTCGCTCAAGAGAATGGCTTCATCTGCGCCCATGGCGATGCATTCCCGCAGGGCCGCTGCGGCCTGCGGCGGTCCCATGCTGATCACCGTTACCTTTCCGCCATGCTTGTCTCGAAGCTGCAGTGCGATTTCGAGGGCAAATTTGTCGAAGGGATTGACTATGCTTGGGACTCCCTCTCTGATCAATGTATTGGTAACAGGATCAATTTTAACTTCCGTGGTATCAGGTACCTGTTTGACACATACAACAATTTCCATATAAGTTTTCACTCCTGTTAATATTAAGAATTATTTTGCATAACATGGACAGTATCATTCTTGTACATGAATTAAATCTGCACGCAGGCAAGTTCTCGGGACGGCTACGCAAAATAAAATCCCTGCAAAGAGAAACATATCTTGCGGGATTGATATACGCATCATTTATGTTTTCTATATTAAAGAACAATCAGGGATATTAACACTAAAGGGGGCATGGGGGCTTCCGATAATAACGGAAACCCGCCTGTACCTTACATACGGTCTGCCATGCCCCCCATGTGCATAGTCCGGATCCTATCCTTACGCCTTCTTGGTAATGATCGGCTTAGAATCTGTTGTAAAGTACATTGCTATTGCACCTACTACGAGCGAAGCCGCACAGAACATAAAGGTTGCCTGGTACGCCTCCACGGGGAATTTGCCGTTGACCTTTCCATAGTGGTCAAGCACAACGCCCATCAATAGCTGATATAAAGCTCCTCCTATGAAGTACCATATATTCAGCAGCCCGTTCGACGTAGCCATGAAGCTGGTCGGCTGACCGTCGGCTATGTGAGCGTAATTCGGCACGTATGCGCCGCAGAAGAAGCCCATGACAAATAACAGGGCATAGAACCATTCAACGGGTATCGATCCGGTAAAGAAGGCCATCGGTATCCAGGTGGCAACATAGATAAGCATGCCATAGAAAGATGTCTTCCTGCGTGACTTGAGAATACGGTCGGAAGCGTAACCGGCGGCAAAGCATCCTATCGCCATACCTATGGGCCAGAACATAAGCATATTGGCAGCCTGCTGTTTTGGCAGACCGTAAATGTGCTGTGCGTAGGGAACGAACCAGAGGCCCTGAAGTCCCATAACCGTGCCGTAGATCACGAAGGCATAGAGGGATATCAGCCAGTAGTTCTTCATCTTCAGCAATTTTATAAAATTTTCTTTGAATGTCGTCTTCTGGGCGGCGGTCTGTGCCGGGTAGTAATCAATACCGTCGATCTCCGAAACCGTAGGATAACCCATGTCGGCAGGTTTATTGCGAATGACCAGGTAGTCAATTATGGATATAACGAGCATGAAAGCGCCCAGCCACAAGAATGCATACCGCCATCCGACGATACCGACGAGGAACGCAAGGGGTGCGGACGCGAGTATCGCGCCGACGTTGCCCAGGGTGAGCATCACACCTGTAAGTGTCGCCAGTTCATTCGGCCTAAACCAGTTATACAGGATTTTCATACACGGCATCCAAACAACCGCGACGCCGACGCCCATCAAGAAGCGGCCGAAAATACACCAGCCGAACGTCTGCGCCATACCGAACAATGCGGTACCGATTGCCGCTATGACGAAGAATGAACTCACCGAAAGCCTCGGGCCGATCTTATCGGCTAGGAATCCCGAGGGGAACTGCATTGCTGCATAAGGATAAAAGTACATCGATGATAGAATACCAAGGGTCGTTGCCGTCAGACCGAATTCCTTCATCAGTTCCGGAGCAACAACGGCAGGTGCGACGCGGTCGAAATACACAAAGATATACGTCAATAAGAACATTCCATAAGTGATCCAACGATAAGTGATCATCTTCTTGGCCTTTACAGGATCAACTCCTGCGGCTACCTTCGCGCTCATACAATCTCCTCCTTAAGTTTTTAATATGCCTCTTTGGTGCAATTAGTTCTTATCTTGTTTTATTTGACAAAAAAAATTAGCACTCCAACAGCCTTTGAAAGATGGTCATTGAGGCCATCTTTTTCCCCGGGCCGAATACCACAAGCTTTCTGCAATATCGGCCGCTTTCCTGATCCGGATGCCCCGCCCGCATGGACGGGGCAATCCGATCCGCATTGTTATTTCTTTTTCTTTTCCGGTTCCGGTATTTCTTCAGTTATGCCGGCAATCTTTCTTGCGTATTCGGCGAACTGGTCAACCGGGGTAAGAGACCTGACAACCAGCTTTGCTCCATCAGGTGAACCGCCGCCGTGCATACAGCCCGGAACGCCTGCGCCAAGCGTCAGCCACTCGGAAAGCCTTGCTGCACGCGCCCTTGATTCAGCGCTGAACTTGGGGGAGGCTTTCAGGGCCGCCTGAACCATAGCCCCGATCTTGGAGTCGTTAAAGTCCTTCGAAGACGGGAAGCAGCCGGTTTCCACGATGCCGCCGCCGATGTCCTGGCAGATCCGCTTGGTTTCATAGGGCAGGGTGGCCACATGCACCTTATTGGCATGGGCGGTCAGAGAATCTGAAACCCACATGCCGCCGGGACCTTTCTTGCCGAGCGCCATCGAGCCGATTCCCATGCAGTATGTAGTTTCATTATTGACTGCCATCTCCACCATCTTGCCGGCAAACGTGCTTGCCGCCAATCCGTTCGTCCTCGCCATGAGGGCCGCAGCGCCGATCATCACATCTCCCTGGCCGGCGACACACGCGCCAATGCACGCACGGTAGTTGGCTGTGAAGTATTCTATGATCTTTCCGGAGTATTTGGATTCCTTGCACATGAACACCCTGTCATTGGGGACAAAACAGTCTTTGAAAAAGAGGAAGGACTGGGTGATGCCGGAATCCGGAATGTCGAATCCGCCTTCCATTTCTCTTGTATCGCTCGGTCTCCGGGCTTCAACGATGGTGAGGCCTTTTATATCCCGCGGTACGACGCAGCTCACTGCATAGTCCTGATCCTCTTCCCTGTAGCCGCTTCCCGGGAGGATAAATATCTCGTTAGATGCGGCAACGCCACAGATCATCGCCTTCATGCCGCTGATTACGATGCCGTCTTCACGGACTTCAGTAATGTGCACATTGCTGTCCGGATTCGCCTGCTGTGACGGTCTCAGGCTGCGGTCGCCTTTTGCATCCGTCAGAGCTCCCGATACGACGAGCCCGTTCTTCTGGCAATTGATAATCCATTTCTTGAGACGTTCCTGGTATTTGGTTCCGAATTCCTTGTCTATCTGCGACGTGATATTCCACATAACGTTCTGGGCGTTCCAGCCGACGCACACGCCGCCGCTGCAGCTTCCCGTCAGGCGGTACATCCATCTTTTCAGCTTGGAATTGGCCATGACATCTTCCAGGGTCTCCATCATGGAATTCCACCTGTGGATCTTTTCGCCGGGAATCAAAGTTGACGTCGTAGTGAAATCCTCCGCCAATTTCGCGTCGTGCGACGCATCGAATGCCCGCGCGTGACTCTCAACTACTCTCTTTGTCGCCGGATGAGTCGTAACATCCTCGATCAGCTCACCGAATTTGTAGATGTTCGGCTTCATTGCCTTTAATGATTTCTTGTATTCTTCTCTTGTTTTCAAAGCCATAATTGTTCTCCTTAAACCATTTTCTTGCTCTCAATTTTGATTGTTAAAGTTCCTTCTTCAATATCTCAGGTTTTATGCCCATCGGCCCTTCCTTGAAAAGGCGAGCGTCCATCAACTTAACCTTGGGAGCGATGAGCGGCCTGTATTCCATCTGAGATAATACGTCCTTCTCCATATCCAAGCCGGGAGCAATTTCCGTCAGCATGACGCCCTCAGGCGTAAGTTTAAAGACAGCCCGTTCCGTAACGTAAAGGACCGTCTGACCGCTTGTCTTTCCGTACTCACCGCTGAACGTGATATGCTCCACCTTCTTGACTAACTTCTTCACCTTTCCTTCTTTAGCTATCTTAAGCACTCCATCGCCGATTTTCAACTCGAGACCGCTTGCCGTGAGTGTTCCGCAGAAGACAACCCTCTTTGCACTCTGGGTGATATTAATAAATCCTCCTGCGCCGGCTATCCTGGGACCGAACTTACTGACGTTCACGTTTCCGAACTGATCCATTTCTGCCATTCCCAGGACAGCCAGATCGAGCCCGCCGCCGTCATAAAAATCAAACATCAGGGGATGGTCAACCAGGGCTTCCGGATTGATGGCCGATCCGAAGTAGAGCTTGCCCCCGGGCATACCGCCAATCGCACCCGGCTCGACCGTCATTGTCATCAATTCAATCAGGTCCTCTTCGGCTGCTACAGCCCCGCAGCCTTCCGGCATGCCGATACCCATATTTACGACTGCGTTGGGGATGAGTTCCATGACGCACCTTCGGCAAATTACTTTTCTTTCGCTCATCGGCAGAGGCGCTATGCGGCTCAGCGGAACCCTCGTCTCACCGCAAAGGCTCGGATTGTATTGTTCGGCCATGGGAACCTGCCAGTGGTTCTCAGGCTTCGCGACGACAATTGCATCCACCCATACTTTTGGTATCTTGACCATCATCGGATGAAGCGTACCTGCTTTAGTCACTCTTTCCACCTGCACGATGACTTTACCGCCGGACCCCTTGGCAGCAAGTGCCAATAAGGCAAATTCCAGGGATATGGCCTCTCTTTCAATGGACACATTGCCATTCTCGTCTGCCGTCGTTCCACGGACAATGGCAACATTGATGGGTATGGCCTTGTAGAACAGGTATTCCTTGCCGTCAATCTCCATTAAACGGACGTACTCTTCGTGGCTGATGCTGTTTAGTTTTCCTCCCGTCTCTCTCGGATCCACAAATGTCCGCAGATCCAACGTGCGTGATGACTCCGGGCTTCTTGCCGGCGGTGGCCCGAAATACATGGAGAATCACGCCCTGGGGAATGTTGTATGCCTCTATCTTGTTGGCAACCGCCATCTTGATTAAATCAGGCTGCAATCCCCAATGACCTGATACGACCTTCCTTACCATACCTTCCTTCGCCCAGCGATTCAGCCCCCAGTTTGACTTTCCGTCATTCTGGCTGGCGCCGAATGTTAGCGTTAGATTGTTCGGCTGACCCGTTTCCAGAAAGCTCTTTTCAGCCGCCTTTGAAAGTTCTTCCGGATGACCCATCCCGACAAATCCCGAAGTCGCTACGGTGTCTCCATTCTTTATCAGCTTAATCGCCTCTTCTGCAGTCATGAATTTTGCCACGGTCCCACCTCCAATGGTTTATATAGTTTAGACTATATTTCTCTCCTCTGCCATTCCCTCCGGGACATATCGCAATTTATATGCCATTGACTATGATGAGATGTTTCGTGTGTCTGTTCTACTCCCACTGGTTTCGTAAGCGACATAGAATAGTAGACACATATGGCTCATTGTGCATATCTGAAACCCTAGTTACAGGTAAACGTGTCAGCAAGTAATCAGTTAGTAGATTGCCTTTCCGAACTATTCTCACAAAGTTATAACTATCTATTATTATGAGATAATTATAAGGTATGGTGCAGCATGTTCTATATTCCACATTTATTTGAGCAAGTAGTTGAGGGACTCTCTGATGATCGCTAATTTAGCTTCTATGACGTCTATTGTATTATGTCGTCAACTAGGGACAGGGCGGCTTTGGAGAACAAGAGAGAAAGGATAATCGCAGATCGCATATATAGGACACACCAGTATGCCTTACAAGATGAAAAATGGTTAACTTTGGATAATAATGGATAATAAACAAACAATAATACAGACTTATAGATACAGCACCGGAAACAAGTTCGCGATGCATAATGGCATCGACCACTGCATTTCTGCATCATTTCTTACGAGCCTCATCACGCAAAAAAGACTCTTTCAAGCTTTATGAATACAGTGACTCTGAATGTATTTACCGGCTATGTTAAAGAGGTTATTATGCGGGGCAGGGACTTATTCACGGTTCGGGGCCTATCGCCGCGTATCTTAAGAAGCATTTCGAATTGCTTCATTTTTTCAATTCGGCGATGAGCTTTGGCATCACATCATAGAGGTCGCCGATGATGCCGAAGTCTGCTGTCTTGAAAATGGGGGCGTTCTCGTCCTTGTTCACGGCGGTGATCACCTTGGCATTACGTATGCCGGTCATGTGCTGAACCTGGCCGGAAACGCCGATGCCCAGGTAGAGATCAGGTTTTACTTGCACGCCGGAAAGGCCGATACAGAGCTCTTCAGGCAGCCAGTGAAGCTCCTCGGCAATCGGTCTCGTACACCCTATTGCACCGCCAAGGACATCGGACAATTGCCGGACGATGGCGATATCTTCCTTCTTTTCTATGCCTCTTCCAACACAGACAATGATCCGTGCCTCAGAGATGTCTTTCTCCTTCCGTTCCTTGACTTTTCTCTCAATGACTTTAATTACGAAAGCTGAGGGTGACGGGAGTTCCCGGACTTGTCCATGCCTCCCCAGTTCCGGCGTAGCCGCCTCATAAGTTCTCGGGGGTATGGTCGCCATCGCAGGGCGGCCCGAGCATGTGACCTTCTGCACCGCCGCTCCTCCATATGCCAAACGATCCATCACCAGCGTCTTGTTCCCTTCGTTGAAATCTATGGCCATGCAATTGCTCACGAGACCTACATTCAGATTTTCCGCAATAAGGGCTGCCATTTGCTTACCGCCGGGCGTCGCAGAAAGGAGGATCAAATCGGGGTCTCCTTTTCTTGCTTCTTCGATGATAACCGGGATAAAGCTTTCCGTCGGCTGTTCACTGCTCAAAGGGGAAAGGAGCATTACCTCATCCGCTCCATGGTTAACGTAGTCCCCCATCAGTTCGCGGTTTTGGTAAAGAAGTGCAGAGACACGCGTTCCCATTTTAGCGGCTAACTGTCGACCGATGTTTAGAAGTTCCAGGGCATGCCCGCGCTTATCCGAAACAATCCAGACTCCTGCCATGTGATCTCCTTTAACCAAGAATGCCTTTTTTACGCAGTGACCCCAAAAATCTGTCTATCTCTGCGGTGTCTGCGCCAAACCTCTCGCAGCTCCGTTCCATACTCGAAGCTTTAAGGCTGATGGTTCGAAGCAGGGCCTCGCCTATGGGTGGGAGTTCATTTCTCGCAATCTTCACCATAGGCTTCTTACCCGCCATCAGGGTATCCTTGACTCCAGGAATCCTGGGGACGTTGATATCGGGGAGGACGGTTATCAGGGCAGGGAGGGGCGCCGTTATCACCTCGACGCCCTCCTCGACGCGGCGCTCTGCGATGAGTTGGTTATTTTCAATGAGAAACTTCTGTATGAATGAAATGCAGGGTATTCCAAGTTTCACTGCCAGGCGGGGACCGACCTGCTGGGCATAAAGGTCGCTCGATCCCTCGCCGCAGATGATCAGGTTATATTCTCGTATCCTCGTCCCTATGACGTAGGCCAGGATAAGGGCTGTCTGGGAGGAATCGAGATTGCCGAAAGAGCTGTCGGCTATAAAATAGGCCTCATCGGCCCCGCGGGAGAGGGCATCCTTGACACCCTTCGCGGCCTCGGGCATACCGACAGTGACTGTGACGGCCTTCCATCCGAGGGTCTCCTTCAGTCGGACGGCTTCCTCGATGGCATTGCGGTCATACTCGCCAATCTTGTAATCTACAGAGGAGAAATCCAAATCGCCGGATGCGCCGCGCCGGATGTAGGCCTCATCGACTACCCACTTAAAACAAGCAATAGCTGAAGGCATAAACTTGCACCCTACAATATTTTCAGAGCGGCTTCATACTCCATATGCTCAGCGAAGCACGATCCCCGAGATGACCATACGCTGTGCCTCTGATGTTCCCTCATATATCTCCGTAATCTTGGCATCGCGCATCAACCGTTCCACCTTGGCGCCCTTGCAGTAGCCGTATCCGCCATGTATCTGGACCGCCTTCACGGTATGCCGCATGGCCGCTTCCGATGCGTAGAGTTTTGCCATGGCGGCTTCCTTGCCGAAAGGCAGCTTCTGGTCTTTGAGCCAGGCTGCGTGGTACGTGAGGAAGCGGGCAGCGGAAAGTTCCGTGGCCATGTCCGCTATCATCCAGGCGATTGCCTGGTTACGCGCTATCGGGGCGCCGAATTGCACTCTCTCTTTGGAATACCGGATCGATTCGTCGAGCGCCGCCTGGACGATGCCTACGCATTGCGCGGCAATTCCAACCCGGCCTCCGTCGAAGCCGGCCATGGCCATCTGGAGCCCTGCTCCTTCCTTCCCGAGAAGATTACTCTTCGGCACGCGGCAGTCCTTGAAGATGATCTCGGACGTCTGTGAAGACCGGAGTCCCATCTTCTTGAAGTGCTCGCCCACTCTGAAACCCGGGGCATCTCTGGGTACGATGAATGTACTCATACCTTTACGACCGGCGGTTTTGTCCGTCCATGCAAAGACAATGAACGTCTCTGCAGTGGGGCCGTTGGACGTAAAGGTCTTGATGCCGTTGATGATATAATCGTTGCCCTCTAAGACTGCGGCGGTAGTAACGGCCATCACGTCGGTGCCTGCACCGGGTTCGGTCAGACAGAAAGCGCCCAAACGCTTCCCTTCCGCCATGGGGGTCAGGTAAATCTTCTTCTGTTCTTCCGTACCGAACATGAGTATCATCATGCACATGATGCTGGCATGAGTTGATACTGTAAATCCGGTGGAGGAGCACGCCCGTGAAAGCTCTTCCACGACGATGATGCTCGTCAGGAAGTCCGCCCCGGCCCCCCCGTACTCCTGCGGAATGGGTATGCCCATCCAGCCACCGGCAGAGAGTTTTTTAAACAGCTCAGTCGGATGGCGGCTGTTCTCGTCGATTTCCGCGGCAATGGGTTCCACGTTCTTCACACAAAATTCTCTCACATTCTTACGAATCAGTTCTTGTTCCTCGGTAAATTTAAAATCCATAACATTCATCCCCTCGATTTTATTGTCCAGACGGTCATTTCGGCCAAGAGTGACCATCGTATTGACGACTAGCCGAAACGGTACTGCACACCCGTTCCTCCGGGCGGATAATTCCAATCCAGAACCTCCGTGCCGCACACGAACCTGCAAGTGCCGCACTCGAGACACCCGTCTATAGTAAGAACTATCTCACCTTTTTCATTTTCGCTATAGAGGCCGGCCGGGCAGACACGGATAGCGGGTTTAAGCCGTGGATCTTTTTCCATGCCTTGTCTTATCTTGATGTGGGGTTCGCCGGCAGGCTTGAACACATTGAGCCCCAGTTTGGCCTTCAAGTCCAGCCTCTCACTCATATCTTCATTACTCCCTTCATATCCATGAACAGGGCCCATAATTCGGGGAGGGTCAGATGTTTTCTAACGGTCGGGTACAACCGCTCTTTGGGACCTGCAGGAACGGCGTAGACATCTCTCATGATTGTTCCGATCAGTTCTGGATAATGATTGAAATAGCGCGGATTTCCGATCACAGCATGCGTTTCCTGGAAGTTTCTTAAATCCTTAAGAACGAAACTGTCTTCGAGGAACCTCCTATATATACCAAGGGTCGTGGCATCGAATTTCCCGAATTGCTTCGCCTTGAAGACAGTCTGTGCGGCGAAGTGACCTGAAGCCAGCGCAAACTCCATCCCCCTCACGGTGAAACCGATGTTCAGCGCCAGCCCGGCGGCGTCACCCGCGACCAGGATGCCATCGCCGCATAGGTTAGCAATTGCCCTGAAACCGCCCTCCGGTATTATATGCGCCGAATACTCTGTTGTACTCCCTCCCCTGATTAGCGGTGCTATCTCAGAGCGCTCCTTGAAAGCGTCCATGAGGGCAGGGACTTCGATCGGGAACCTGTCTTCTGCAGCATCCTCGATACCGACGACAATGCCCAGACTTACACTTTCCCTGTTTGTGTAGAGAAAACCACCTCCAAATTTACCGTGGGTTACTTCTCCCACAAAGAGGCGAGCGGCGCCTTCATCGCCTTCCAGATTGAAACGTTCATTAATGACCCAGGGATCCAGGGAGATTACTTCCTTGATGCCGAGGGCGAAGTTTGCAGGCACCTGGGGTGATCGCAGACCGGCTTTTTCAGAGATAAACGACAATACGCCGTCACAGGCAAGCACAACGTCGGCGCGCAGTTCATCAGCGCCAGCAAGGACGCCGACTATTTTTCCATCATCCTTGATGACGTCGTCGACTCTGATCTTGGATAAAATGGTGGCCCCTTTTTCTTCCACCCGTTCCGCGAGCCATCTGTCGAACTTCGACCGGAGGATGCTGTAGCTCTGATGGGGTTCGTCCCTCAGTTCATTACCGGAATAGTGGAGTCTCACCGAGCGGTCTTTTGCCATGATTGATATTCCTTCATGGGTTATGAAGCGCTCAAGGGGGGCATTTTGGAATAGATCGGGAAACAGATTACGAATGGGGTTCAAGTAAAGACGGCCGCCGGTCATGTTCTTTGCGCCGGGATAGTCTCCCCGTTCCAGAACCAGCACCTCAAGACCGCTCCCTGCGAGTGTGTAGGCCGCACCGAGGCCGGCCAGTCCAGCTCCCACAATGATCACATCGAACTTATCCAATTTCCCGATGCACCTTTTGGATTTCTGTATGATACTTTCTAATTCACCTTTGCAATCAGAGGGATGAGATACGCTCGAGGTCCTCTCTGGTGTTGACGTTCATGAACATCTTCCCTTTTGGATCGAAAGGCTTAATATCCGCTTCGGGGATCACCATGGTTTTCAATCTTTTGTAAAAACCTGTGATCTTCAGGTCGCCCGTATCCATAAGCTTCTTGATAGGACTGAGGCATCTCTTCGAATAAATGGCGTGGAGCGGTTGGAGACCGTCAGGAGGTTCCGGCACCACGATGTCATATTTGTCTGCGTATTTAATCATAAGCTCTATGAACGACCTGTTCAAGAAGGGCATATCGCAGGCAGACACAAAGACATGATCGAAAGAGGCATAGAAAAGTCCCGTATAGATACCTCCCAGTGCGCCCTTATTCTTAAATATGTCGACTGCAATAACACAGTCCTGATCAAGATAATCCAGAGGAGAATTGGTTACAAGGATCACTTCCCGGAACATGTCCCTGAACATCAACGTAATTCTATCGATTAGCCGTTTACCTTCAATCTCAAGGAAGGCCTTGTTTGTTCCCATCCTAGTGCTTTTCCCGCCGGACAAAATAACGCCTGTCATAGAGCCCATACATTCCAGTCTAATAATTTTCCGCCAATACTTCGTAGTATGATTGCGGATGTTTGCACGCTGGACATTCTGCCGGCGCCTCGGTCCCTTCAACGATGTAACCGCAGTTCATGCAGTGCCATTTTGCAGGTGTTTTCTTCTTGAATACTTCTTTATTTTCGACATTCTTTGAAAGTCGTCTGTACCTGTTTTCATGAAACATTTCCACCTTCGCAATCTGGGCAAAGGACTTCGCGATTTCTGGAAAGCCCTCATCTCTCGCGATCTGCTCAAAGTCCCGATAAATAGTGGACCACTCCAGTTTCTCACCGGATGCCGCCTCCATGAGATTGCTCTTCGTGTCTGCTATGACACCAGCAGGATAGGAAGCAGTAATCTCCACGTCGCCTCCCTCCAGATGCTTGAAGAATACCTTGGCGTGTTCCTTTTCGTTTTCCGCTGTTTCCAAAAAGATGTGCGCAATTTGTTCAAAAGACTCTTTTCTGGCGGCACTGGCAAAATATGTATATCTGTTTCTTGCCTGCGACTCTCCGGCGAAGGCTGCCAGTAGATTTTTTTCTGTCTTCGATCCCTTAATTGACTTTGCCATGTTCCTCTAATTCCTCCCTCTGACCCGTCTTGTACTATAAATATGGTGTATTTTTTCTACTTGACTGTATCTCTTAAAGCAAGACTTTTTTCGTTTTACAAACTTGCCGGTTTTCAACTGCATAGAGGCGAAGATTATCAAATATGCCAGCTATTCAAGGGTCAAAAATATCTTGATAAAATTTGAAACGAATTGTAGGAGTGACATCAAGAGCACGGATGGGAGGCGTCAAATGTATTGGGACAAAGATACTGAGATTATGAATCGGGAAAGGCTGGAAGCCTTACAGCTCGAAAGATTTAAAAAGACAGTCAAAAGAGCGCAGAAATCCGTCTATTATGACAAGATGTTCAAGGGAATTGGCCTGGATGCTGGTCATGTTAAATCACTCGACGATATCAGAAATTTCCCCTTTACCACGAAGGATGATCTGAGAGAGCACTGGCCATATGGCTTTATCGCTGTTCCAAAAGACGAGTTGATTAGAATGCATGCATCCTCAGGTACCACCGGCCGGGCGATTGTCGTATTTCATACGGCTGGTGACGTTGGGGCATGGACGGATGTCCTCGCGCGCTGCATATATATGGCAGGCATGAGAAAGACGGATGTCTTCCAGAATATGATGACCTACGGCCTTTTTACAGGCGGGCTTGGTTTTCACTATGCCGCCGAAAAGGTGGGCGCCCTGGTAATACCGGCAGGGGCGGGCAACAGCAAACGTCAGATTCAATTGATGCGCGACTTTGGTACGACAGCCATCCACATAATTCCCAGCTACGCCTTGCACCTCTCCAAGGTTTTTGAGGAACTGAAGGTCGATCCCGTAAGGGATACGAAACTCCGGATTGCCTTTGTTGGCGCAGAACCGCACTCGGAAAGGATGAGAAAAAAAATCGAAGAGTATTATGGTTTCAAGGCCTACAACTCCTATGGTCTTTCGGAAATGAACGGGCCGGGCGTGTCTTTTGAATGTCCCTGCCAGGACGGAATGCACATCTGGGAAGACCATTATTTCGTGGAAATTATAGATCCAAAGACATTGAAGCCCGTTTCCGACGGTGAAGAAGGGGAACTTGTCATGACTACGCTCATGAGGGAGGGTATGCCCATCATCAGGTATCGGACAAAGGACCTTACGCGCATCGTTCCCGGAACCTGTGGGTGTGGTAGAACTCACAGAAGAATTGAGCGCATTAAAGGCCGGACAGACGACATGATGATTATCAAAGGGGTCAATATATTCCCTATCCAGATTGAAAAGAAACTGATGGAAATTCCTGGTGTAGGCAATAACTTTGTGATCATACTGGAAAGGGAAGGGTATGATGATTTTATGACCGTAAAAGTGGAAGTGCAAAATGAGGTCTTCACAGGTGATCTGAGGCCCCTTGAAAATCTGAGAAAAAGGGTAGTTGACGAGTTGAAAGCGGACATTCTAATCACACCAAGGGTGAAGTTAGTCGAACCCGGCAGCATTCCCGCCACTGAAGGGAAGGCAATTCGCGTCATCGACAATAGAAAAGAATAGAGGGAGAAGATACAGTTTCTACAAATAACGAAATTCGGAGAATAGAAAGATGACACATGAAGACAGAGGAAACTACAAGGCTAAGCATTCGTCCGAAAGCAAATTGGATCAGAAAATTGCCCAGGCTCTGGAGAAAAAAACTGCCGATGGAAAGATTACCTGCGCCGATGCAAGTGATATTGCCGAAGAGTTGGGCGCCACTATGAAGGAAGTCGGTCTCGCTATCGATCTTATGGAGATCGAGATAAGCAAATGCCAACTGGGACTTTTCGGTTACAGTCCCCGAAAAATGGTTGTCAAACCAGCAGAGGCCGTTGAGGTTGATCTCGAGAAGGCCATACGCAGCGCTCTTGTGAACGACCGTCTTCCCTGCGCCGCTGCCTGGGGTATTGCCAAAACATCCGGCATTCCGAAAATGGCGGTCTCCTCGGCGTGCGAGGCATTGAAGATCAAGGTAAAGCCCTGCCAACTCGGGGCATTTTGACGTTAACCTTTCTGCTCTTCGTACCGTGCGAGCACAAATAGCATGTCCGCCAATCTGTTGAGATATCTGTTAATTTCGGCATTGCGCAGGAGTCCTTCATTCTTGAGGCCTGCTGCTTTTCTCTCGGCCCTCCTAATGATGGTTCTTCCCACGTCTATCTGCGCCGATATGGGGGTTTCCCCCGGGTAGATAAATTCGTTTTTCAAGGTGATATTTTTCTGCAGCTCGTCAATGATCTCTTCCAGGCGCTTAATGTCTCCTTCCCCGATCCTGCGCGTGAGCTTTTGGATATCTTCCGGAACGCTGGAAAGCTCCGCCCCCATGATGAGCAGGTCTTTCTGCACGTTCAATATAATATCTTTAATCTTCTGGTTTTTTGTTGTAGCTCTCGCTACCCCGAGTGCGGAGCTTGCTTCGTCCAATACTCCGTAAGTCTCAGGCCTCGGATCGTATTTGGGGACTCTCTGGCCGCCTAACAGGCTTGTTTCCCCTCCGTCCCCTTTTGTAGAAAATTTCATCATCTTCTCCTTTCCGTATATCTCGTGACTATCTTGAGCACTATATCAGCATTTCTCCTGGCATGCTGAAGTATCTCATCCACCGTCAATTCTCTCTCTCCGAGGCCGTTCGCGAAGTTGTCCACTGAGCATAGGGATGCATAAGAGATCCCCAGTTCCTGCGCAATGACCGCTTCACTGGCCATAGTCATACCGACCACATCAGCAAATTGGGCCATCATTCTAATTTCCGCCTTCGTCTCAAATCTGGGGCCTTTGGTTTGCCAGTATACGCCTCCGTTTACGACGTCAATTTCGCAATCTCTTGCCGCTGCAATCCACTTCTGCCGGACTTCTTCATCCAATCTTGGCGTGATATGAAATGCCCGTCCACCCACTATGGTAGGTGTCTCCGTAAGCATGAGGAAGTCGTCAGGTATGACAAACGTACCGGGCGCCAGATTTCTCTTAAGGGATCCCGTAGAATTGACGCTGATGATCTCTTTGACGCCGAGATCCTTCAACGCCTTGAGATTGGCCTGGTGATTGATTAAGTGAGGAAGGATATGGTGCCGCCGGTCTTTACCGTGCCTGGGTACGAATGCGATGGCATCCGAAAAGAAGACAATGGCCTTGCCAAATTCATTTTGCATCTCCCTTTCTTCCAGATTATCGAAGATGCCCTTGCCCTGAAGAAGAACGATGCCGGATATAATGCCCAGAGATGCCATTTGATTCTCCAAGAGACTCCTGTCGTTGATGAGTCCTTATACCAGATTCATTTATGTCTGTCAAAATGCAGTATAATTAATTGCGTTTGACATCCTTTGCGGCCATGTAGTAATAGACTAGGAAGAAGTTACCGAGGAGGATGCAGTATGGCTAAAGATGAATCTCTGGTTCAATTCACAGACGCTAATTTCGAACAGGAGGTGCTGAAATCGGAAAAGCCCGTTCTCGTCGATTTCTGGGCGCCATGGTGCGGGCCCTGCAGGGCTGTCGGGCCTGTTGTGGAAGACCTCGCAGACGCATACAAGGGCCGCGTCAAGGTGGGGAAGATGAATATTGACGACAATCCCAAAACTGCCACGACCTACGGTGTAATGAGCATACCGACACTCATCCTGTTTAAAAAAGGAGATATCATGGATAAGCTCATAGGCCTCTCTCCAAAGGAACGTCTTGAAGGGCTGATCAAGAAGGCTCTGTGATCAATGGCTGAAAAAGTGAGCAGGAAAAAAACAGTTCTAATTCTTGTCATTATCGCGGTATTTTCTCTTTCCGGATGCGGCTTGTGGACTCATATTACGCATCTGTGGGAGAAGCCCGACAGGACTAAAGGTACGGCGGAGCAGCTTTATCAGAAGGGATATGACGCGTATCAGGATGGCTGGTACAAGAGGGCAATTGAATATTTCCAGAAGGTGAGGGATCAGTATCCTCTCAGCAAGCTTGCCCTCCTTGCGGAGCTGGGGATAGCCGATTCGCATTTCAGTGATGAGGAGTATGGTGAGGCCGAGCTGGCTTACAATGACTTCATAAATCTCCATCCAACGCATGAGAATGTGCCTTACGCGATTTATCAGCTTGGCATGTGCCACTATAAGCAGATGTATAGCATCGACCGTGATCAGACCGAGACAAACAAAGCCAGAAAAGAATTTGAAAGACTTATTGCACGCTTTCCTAACAGTAAATTTTCCTTAATGGCGGAGAAGACGCTTCGGGAATGCAAGAAGAACCTTGCGGAACACGAATTCTACGTGGGCAACTTTTATTTCAAGAAAAAGCAGTATAAATCCGCCTTGAAAAGATTTGAGACAATTGCGAAGGATTATGCAAACCTTGGTTTAGACTATAAGGTGTCTTACTTCATCGGTGAAACTAAGAAGCGACTTACCGAGGAAGAGGCTAGCAAAAAAGAATCAAAAAACACAAAATAACTCTTCCTGCTTTCCCGCCCTCATAAAAAATCAAGTAAGAGAGAACAGAATTCGTGCGAAGCCTTGAATATACGATTAAGACTCCAGAGGGAAGTTCTTTATTTTTTGCAGGGCCTTATGCGTGCATGCCTCTGGTGTTAGCGAGGTAGAAATAATGATATGCGAATTGTCCGGTATTTCGGTGATTCTCTCGAAAGCTTGCTTCTGCGTCAGGTAAATTTCCCAGCGCCCGTCAGAGGCCTCCCCCTTATCGGACATCCGCAGATCGAGCCGCTCCTTGATAATATTCTCCGGGCATATACACTCGATGACGAAGAAATCAGCCTTCAGTCTTTCTGCCGCCGCAAGCGCCTCTTGACGATCGGCGCGACTCTTGTATGATGCATCGATGATAACCGACTTTCCCTCTGCCAGTTTCTCCGACGCCAGCTCAAGTGCCCTGTCGTAGGTTTTCCTCGTGATCTCATCACTATATATGCCCTTGCCAAAGGCTTCAGGATGTCTATCCGCAGGCGCCAGATGCAATATTTCTTTTCGCAGGATATCTGTTCTGATGATGTCGGCACCGATACGGGGCGCAAGAGACTTGGCGAGGACACTCTTTCCTGTTCCCGTAAGTCCCGCCATCAGGATGAGCGTCGGCTTTTCCAATCTTCCCGAATATGTGTAGGCGAGATCGAAATACCTTGACGCTGTACTGATTTCTTCCTCACGATCTGCCTGGCTTGTGGAACTTTCGCCCAGCCTGAAACTTGTGACCTTGCCCCGCACATAGGCATAATAGCATTTGTAGAAATTCTGCAGGCGTCCGATTTCACGATCACCTGAATGTCTGATATAGGCCGATACAAAAGCATCTGCATAATCGGGATATCCGTTGTAATCCAGGTCCATAGACAGGAAGGCGACTTCAGAGGCGACGTCCTCATAACGGAACCTTTCGTTGAATTCGATGCAGTCAAATATGATGATGTCGTCCGGAGAGTAATAATTGCCTGATTCGCTTGCTTCTTTAGGCCGCGTGCCGGAATCTATGATGCAGATATGTTCCAGATGCAGGTCGCCGTGGCAGTCCCTGATCTTATGATCTTTGACCCTTTTCGCAAGGAGAGCCTGATGCCTGGCCATGAAATCGTATGCGTAATATTTTATGAATCGGTACTGATATTCCGGGAGGGTCGTGTTTATGTAATTTCGTGTCTCCTCGAAGTTTTCATCGTGGTTCCGGTGTATTGTTTCCACACCTCCGATTTCATCAATGTTGCCGCCTGTTGCAGCGTGTGCATGGAAATCGACCAGCTTCCTCGCTACAGCATCCATCGCCGGACGGCCTATTTTTTGCTGATGAAGCAGAGTTTGGAGCATCCTGTCCTGGGGCAGCTTCTTCATGAGAACGGCATAATCGATAATACGCTCTCCCTTTCCCAGGAGTATCTTGCCTCTTGCATCTTCGCCGATTTCAAGGACGTCCAGATACACGTCCGGGGCGAGTCTCCTATTCAATCGGAGCTCTTCGTTGCAGTAGAATCTTCTCCTTTCGATTGTAGTGAAATCGAGAAAGTCGAAATCAACGGCCTTCTTGACCTTATATACGTAATCTCCGGCAATGAAAATATAGGATATGTGCGTCTGGATAAATTCGACATGCTCCGGCCGGTGGGGATAGAATTCCGGCCGGAACATGGCGGGAACCAGTCTGGGAAGTGTCATCGTTTAGATAATACCCTTGCCCCCCAGTTCTTTCAGCTTTACCGGGCCATATCCAAAATACTTGAGATATACAAATCCATTGTCGTAGCCAATGGGTCGACATGCCCATTTTGTTCTCGGTGGCGTCTCCGTCGATTTCCACTGCGCCTGGGCACAGAGGACAGGGCCGTAGACGGGATCCTGAACCGGCGTGAACATGCCCCGGTCCAGCCAGTTCTCATCGTGCATCGCTTTCCATGGCGATACTATCTCCGCTACGACGGGAGTGATGGGCGCAAGCCTGCCGCTTTTCGCGTATTCAACAGATTTTTTTGTGAGTTCCTCGCTTGTGAACTGTGAAGTCAGGGGATCGATCATGGACTGATACTTGAGCTGCCAATCCTTTTTCATGAAGGGCGCCAGGCTGGTCCATTCATCTGCTTTCCACTCGTCGTATTTTCCCATCATATCGACGAATGCCTTCCACATCTCCAGGCGGAGACCTCCGAGGAAGACGCCGCCGTCTTTGGTCGGATAAAAGCCGTACAGCCATAAAGCCGTATCGAGGCTGCCGAAGCGCTCATTGATCACGCCTGCCTCACCGTACCACATGAGCTGATAGTCATTCAGACGACCGTAAGCCTCTGGCGTGGAAACGTCAATCGCCTGGCCTTCGCCTGTTATGTCCCTGTAGTAAAGGGCGGCCAGGATGCCCATGGCTGCGAAAGTCCCTGAGACTGCCCATGCAATCCATGGCCCCGCCTTTGTGGGAACGGCATGCGGCATATCCTTTACAGTTTTTCCTTCCGGCAGGACCTCTCCTGTCGCATACTGTACGCTGGAGCGTGCCTGGGAGACGTTGTCATAATCGTACTGCTTTCTTTTGCTTTCCGGACCAAACTGGCCGAAGGTGGAAATCGATGCAAGGATCAGGCGTGGATTGATCTCTGAGAGCGCCTCATAACCGATCCCCCACTTGTCCATGGTCCCTGCCGGATAGGTCTCGATAAGGACGTCCGCCTGGGCTGCAAGAGACTTAAGTATGTCTCTCCCTTCTTCCGTCTCAAGGTTAAGAGTTATGTGATACTTGTTTCGCCCCTCCTGGAGATAAGCGAGCCCTGTATCCTTTACCATTATCCCGTTGGGGGAGTAGGTCCTGACTAGGTCGCCTCCCGGCGGTTCAATGCGAATAGTCTCCGCGCCGAGCTCTGACAGCATGGAAGAGCAGTAACATCCTGCCATGCTCCGCGAACTCAAATCGATAACGACGAGGTCATCAAGTGCCTCGGGTTTTTCAAAGTTCTTTGCCGGATCATCAAGTGACCTGATATTGTCTGCCCATGCCGCCCATTTTGCTCTTTTGTAGTCTGCCATGTTTCATCACCTCCTTAATATAGCGCCGGATTGCCCGTCCCAATCTGGGGGCGGCCTGCGGCCTTGCTGGTCCTTCCATCTTCCCAGGACTCCTTGTGTGTAGAGTTCGTCCAGTTGGGTCTGGTTTCTGCCCAGGATCTTGGTCATGATAAAGTCATTATCAAAACCCACGGGCCTCACTGTCCAGCGATGTTTGGGCGGCGTTTTGGACATCATTATGGGGATTTCGTGATCGACATACTTTCCGTACATGGGGTCATCAATCTCTTTGATGAAGCCTCGAGCCCTGCGGTGGGGATCTTCGCATTCATCTTTGGCAGTGTGAATCCGGGTAGCGGCGAACCCATGCTTCTTTCCCAGCCCTTCCACCTGGTCGGCTGTCTTGGTTACTGCCCATTCGGCGATGATCTTGAGGATTGCCAGGGCGTTTTCATCTTTGAGCCTGGTGGTGTGATCCTTGAAGCGGGGATCATCAGCCAGCTCCGGCTTAGCCATGGCGGTACAGAGGCCTTTGAACTCATCCGGCGCCGGTGCTGCAAGAGTGGCGAAGTTGCCATCCTTGCAGAGGAATGTGTCGGCAGGACAGATCAACTGATCGCGATTTCCCGACGGTTCCGCACCTTTGCCTGTAAGCTGCTGGTAGGGCCAGACCCAGCCCATGGCACGCATGATATTCTCACTCTGCGACATTTCTATATACTGTCCTTTACCGGTTCTTTTCCGGTGATGAAGGGCGGCCAGCACGGCAACCTCACCCATCATGGCTCCGTATACGTCGCAGATCCAGATGCTCTGTTTAAGTGGGGGCCTCTTGGAAAAGCTCGACATCCAGGCATAGCCGGAGAGCGCTTGTGCAGCGCCGTCGTTGGACGGACGGTCCTCCTCGGCGTAGCGGCCCCATTGGCCGAATCCGTTTTTCTCGATGTAAATGATTCCGGGATTTACTTTCTTGATATCTTCATAGCCGATGTTCCAGCGGTTCGTCACCGCGGGCCGGAGGTTGAACTCGACAATATCCGCTTTGGCACAGAGCTCTTTGAAGATATTTTGGGCCGTATCCTTGTGCAGGTCCAGGGCCATATAATATTTGGATGGGTTGATGTGCATGAACATCGGGCCTTGTTCCTTGTAAAACCACCCGAATGGATTCAGGGAGCGCGTTACATCTCCCACAGGGGGTAATTCGACCTTTATCACCTCGGCTCCCATCTCGGCCAGAAACGATGGTCCTGCCGGTCCGAAGAGCAGTGTACAGACCTCTATTACCCTGATTCCTTTCAGGGGCGCCGGTTTTTTTAATTTGTTTTTTGCATAATCTTTGAAGACTCCAGGCATACAGTATTCCTCCTTTTACTCCTCAATCTGTAAGCGGTAAGTAAGTGCGTGCTGATAACAGATGCACAATCGTTCCTCATCTTATGGTAGTCCGCTTTTTTCCATCACCCCCTTTCGCTGGCCTGGCCGCTCAATTGGCCGCAGGCTGCCAGGATATCGCTTCCCTTACTCGTCCGAATGATGGCCGTGTAATGGTGGTTGAGAAGAACCTGCTGAAAGGCCCGTATTTCATCCAGAGAAGGCGCTCTGAATGTTGAACCGGGAAATTCATTGAAAGCGATAAGGTTAAGTTTGCATCGCATCCCCCTCAGGAGACGCGCCAGTTTTTCCGCATCCTCCGCCCTCGAATTAATGCCGGCAATAAGGATATATTCGAATGTGAGCATTCTCCGCCCCGGCATGGGATAATTCCGGCAGGCATCAAGAAGTGTTTCTATGGGATACTTCTTATTGACAGGCATGAGATAGCTTCTTGTGATGTCGTCCGGGGCATTCAGAGAAATCGCGAGATTGACACAGATGTCTTTGCCCAGTTGTTCTATCGTAGGTGCAATCCCGCAGGTGGATACAGTTACTTTCCTGTGTGAAAAACCGAATCCGATCTCGGACGTAATTATCCTTATTGCCTTAAGGGTATTCTCGTAGTTTGCCAGAGGCTCCCCCATACCCATCATCACTATGTTCTTAATATTTTCTCCCTCCGGCGTATCGGACCGGAGTCTCGTTATCTGTCCCGTTATTTCCGAGGGGAGGAGGTTTCTTTTGAATCCCTGCCTGCCCGTCATACAGAATGTGCACCCCATTTGACAACCAACCTGCGTAGAAACGCAAACCGTCCAGTGATTCTTTCCGGGGATGAGGACACTTTCGATGAAAAGACCGTCTTCTAATCCGAAGAGGATCTTCTTCGTGCCGTCCTTTGAGACCTGTGTTTTTATAATCTCCGGCAGAGCGATTCTGGCTGCATCATGTATCTCATCCCGGAACGCCTTGGAAAGGTCTGTCATATCTTTAAAGGATCCGGCATGCGATTGGTAAAGCCACTTCATAATCTGCCTTGCACGGTATTTCTCCTTGCCAAATCTCGAGATAAAGGCCTCAAGTTCCGTCAGAGACATGTCTTTCAAGTTCGGCTTAACCAAGCAATTTCTTTCTGAGATTTTTTGCAATTGCATCGATAAAGGTTTCCGTATTGACCTTCCTGTTCTTAGGGCTCTTGTCGGCAACTGAGAGGAGATCGCCTGTCATGACGCCGGAGACCACGGTAGAAAGGGCGGCATTTTCAAGTTTATCCGCAAATGAACCGACCTCAGGAGTCGCATCGATGTCGGCGCGTTTGCGAAGGCATCCAGACCAGGCAAAAATAATAGCCATAGGGTTTGTAGATGTTTCTTCGCCTTGCAGATATTTGTAATAGTGTTTCTGCACCGTGCCATGTGCTGCTTCATGCTCGATATACCCGTGGGGAGAAACGAGGACGGAGGTCATCATGGCCAGGCTGCCGTTGGCTGATGCTATCATATCTGACATGACGTCTCCATCGTAGTTCTTGAGGGCCCACAGAAGGCCGCCTTCGGACTTCATGATGCGGGCAGCAGCGTCATCGATTAGTGTATAGAAATATGAGATGCCTGTCCGATCGAATTTTTCCTTCCAGTTCTCCATATACTCTTTCTCGAATATATCCCTGAAGCGGGCATCATATATCTGGGAGATAGTATCCTTAGTGCTGAACCAGAGGTCAATCTTCTGATCGAGGGCATACATGAAGCAGACTCTTGCGAAGTTTTCTATGGACTCATCGGCATTGTGTATGCCCTGGACAATCCCGGGCCCCGTGAATTCCCCGATGGTCTGCCTGGTAGGGGAACTGCCCCCCAAGGGTGTAAAAAGGAGCTCTGCTTTCCCGGGTGAGTCTATCCGCATCTCCACATTGCTGTAAACATCGCCATGGGCGTGTCTTCCAATGGTGATGGGTTTCTTCCAAGTGGATACGGATGGACGGACATTTTTCACAAGGATGGGCTTTCTGAAAACAGTTCCGTCAAGCATTTCCCTGATTGTCGCATTTGGGCTCTTCCATAGTTTCTTGAGGCCGTATTCCTTGGCGCGTCCTTGATTCGGTGTGATGGTTGCGCACTTTACCCCTACACCATGCCTGATCACGGCCCTCGCTGCATCCACGGTGACGCGGTCGTCCGTTGCATCCCGATTCTTGATGTGAAGATCGTAGTATTCGATATTCATAGAAAGATAGGGAAGGAGCAGCTTGTCCTTAACCAGCTTCCACATGACCCTGGCCATCTCGTCACCGTCCATCTCCACGATTGTAGACGGGACTCTTATCTTATCCATCGGCGGAAGTGCTTTTTTGATTGAGGATGTCATGCTTTCCTCTATCATAAAGGAGATGGAGTGTCTATAGGAGTCCGCTCATATTTGGCTTCTTATCCAGAGGAAATATTGTGATACCCATGCGTAATATCATTGAGAAGATGCGCCGATCCCGTTTTCTGCAAATGTCAGCATGCCTGAAGTCAAGCGATAGTCTTCTGCTTGGCAAGCCAATCCTTTATTGTTTTTGTCGCCCGGCAATCGTCCTCATTATAATCAATAACGGCCTGAATTTTCTCCTGATATCCATCCTGATCAGTCTGGTATTTGAGATAGTAGGCTATGGCGTCAAGTGCATTGATATCGACGTGCCGCCACTTGAAGCCGAGGAAAGAAGCTATATCTTTGAGGCCGTTTGTATAGGTGGGAAAAGCGAAGGCCTTGGTGGAGATCCTGTGGAGGTCAAGCATGTGGGAGAGAACCGACGTATCGGCTTCCTCCACGAGGTTATGCCTCTCTGCAAGGCGTTTCATGTGCCAGTGTTCGTAGTTGTGCCAGTGGTAGATGACGTAATTACTATGCTCTTTCAGAAAAGACATGAAATCACGAAACATTTTTCCCTCGTCTTCCATTTTGTGGGCGATGAATGCATGGTATTCATCCCTTCCACCCGCGTGAACAATGACCCCGATGAGATAATCGACGGCATCAGTTGCGCCTTCGAAATCCGGCTCATCGGTTCCCTCCATATCCAGGAATATTTCAGTAGGCGCTGCAGGGAATTGCAGTCCCGAGAGGTCGATGGGGATCGGTTCATTTTTCATGATGGCCTTGGCATTCAATATAAGCTTTCTTGCGGCAGTTTCACTTATGCCTTGAATGGTCTGCAAAGATTCAACCCTGGCATATGAAATGTCCCACACCTTTTTAAATCCCTGTGAAACCAGCTTCTCTTTCGTTCTGGGACCGACTTGTCCCACTAGTGAAACATCTCTCATCCTGATTGCCTCGTGATTGATATACCTTTCCCATGGCCACTCCGCCGCATTGTAGGTTGCCGTCGGCCGTTCTCGGCCGTCCAGAATTGCCTGAGTTCCTTTCATGGCAATCTGGAGTTCCTCTTCACAGTCGGAGAAGCTATATTCCTGTATCTTCAGGTCATGGTTAATGATCCTGAAAATCCCGGGATGATGTCCCTGGATCTTTGCCAGGACACACGTATAGAAGGCGGCCTGCAGGATATGTTCCTTCTTGATTCTTCTTGCCTGCTTTATTTCCGTCACAATGTAGTAATAATTTCCAAAAATGGAAGGATGGTCGTTCCTCTTCTCAAGGACGTCTATTCTTCCGTGCATATTCTCCGGGAGATAAAAAAGGGGAAGACCGCATATGACTTCCGATCCTCTCGCCATTTCATCGAGCAATCTGCGAAAGCCCTCCTGGGGTGTTTCATAGCGCAATGGGCTGCATGAAGGGAATGTTGCTTCTATAACCCTTCGTTCGTGTTCACGGCCCCTCTCCAGGAGGAGTTCGCGGTAGGGACTCATGGAATCTTTTTCTTCTGAGGAGACGAAATTCTCACAAAATATCGTGAAAGGAGAGGTGTGATAGAGGGAGACATTCTGCGCCGTCAATCCGCCCTTTAAAGGGCCGTCAAGACAGCGACGGTAGATTTCTTCAACGCCGGACATAGCAGTTTTCCTTGACCGCTCACAACGTTGCGCCGAATAGTTGCGTATATCAGCTGTGTCTCAGATTCAGTGCGCCGCCGGCGAGGAGAATCTCTTTCTGCCGTTCTGACAAATTATAATCAACCTCAAAAGATACACCGTTGGAGATGTTTCTTACGATTAGCTTTCCGTTTTCCTCGATGGTCTTTCTGGTGTCCGGAATTTCAAGGCTATCCCCCTGGTTGATGCGCTCGTAGTCAGTGTCGTCCTTGAATGTCACGGGAAGTATGCCAAAGTTTATGAGATTTGCCGCGTGAATTCTTTCGAAAGACTTGGCGATGACGGCCTTCACGCCTAGGAACATTGTGCATATGGCAGCGTGTTCTCTCGACGAGCCCTGTCCGTATGAAAGGCCGGCGACAATAATGTTGTGCTTTCCCCTGTCCCGGATTTTTGTAGCACGTTCGGAGCATTGCCCATCTAGGGGCTCAAAAAAACACTCCGAGTATTTGGGTATGTTTGATCTATATTTCATCTTGGTGCCGGCAGGGACAATATGATCGGTAGTGATCTTGTCCCCAACCTTGATGGTGACTTCACCTTCAATTACATCGGGAAACGGGTCATTCGTGGGCGGAACGCCTATATTCGGACCCCGAAATATTTCTATCGCAGAAGATTCCCCCATCGACACTGGCTTGATGATCATACTGTCATCAATATGAAATCGATCAGGCAAAGTCACCTGAGGATATGCCATGCCGAGATCACGGGGGTCGGTGAGTATTCCGGTTATTGCTGAGGCTGCCGCGGTTTCCGGACTTACGATATACACATCTGCGTCAATTGTGCCTGACCGACCCAGGTAATTTCTGTTTGATGTTCGGAGAGACACTCCTCTTGTCTGGGGACTTTGGCTGTTGCCGATGCAGAATCCGCAGGCGCTTTCCATGAGTCTCGCCCCTGCCATAATGAGGTCCGTAAGATAACCTTCTACCGCCAGATTCTCCAGTACCTGTCGCGAGCCTGGTGCAATGACAAGACTGACTTTCGGGTGAACCACTTTGCCTTTCAAAATCTTGGCGACTGTTACCAGGTCTTTGAAGGATGAATTTGTGCAACTTCCGATACAGACCTGGTCCACTCGAATTCCTCCCACTTCTCTCACGGGACTTATATTATCGGGACTATGCGGTCTTGCTGTGAGCGGAACGAGACGAGAGAGGTCGATATCAACGATTCGGTCATATTTTGCGTCAGGGTCGGCTATTAGTTCCCGCCAATCATCGTTCCGCTCCTGGGCCGTTAAGAAAATCCGCGTCATCTCGTCACTGGGAAAAATGGAGGTTGTTACACCGCATTCTGCGCCCATATTGGCAATGGTCGCCCTTTCCGGCGCGGAAAGAGTTGCTGTACCTTCTCCCCCATATTCCAAGATGAACCCGACATTTCCTTTCGTGGAAAATATCTCAAGAACCTTAAGGATGATATCTTTGGCGGATGTCCAGGGAGGCAGCTTGCCGGTGAGATTGACCTTGATTATCCCGGGACAAGTGAAGTAGAAAGGTTCACCCGCCATAGCCAGAGCCACATCCAGGCCGCCTGCGCCGATAGCAAGCATGCCGAGGGCTCCACCCGTAGGCGTGTGGCTGTCGGAACCGAGGAGGGTTTTCCCCGGTTTTCCAAACCTCTCAAAGTGCACCTGGTGGCAGATACCGTTACCCGCCCGTGAAAGGTATATGCCATACTTCTGCGCTACTGTTTGCAGGTACCTGTGGTCGTCGGAATTTTCAAACCCGCTCTGAATGGTATTATGATCAATATAACTTATGGACAATTCCGTTCTGACTCTCGGAACGTTCATCGATTCAAACTCAAGGTAAGCCATCGTCCCTGTGGCATCCTGCGTCAGGGTCTGATCGATTTTGATTCCGATCTCAGCTCCGGGAGCGAATCTACCTGAAACAATATGTGCTTCGATAATTTTTTCGGTGATCGTCTTGCCCATGAGATGCCTTGTCGCAATTTCACTCCTTTGGGAGGAGAATAATGGCAATTCTCCGGTTCTTAGCCCGCCCTTCGGCAGTATCATTGCCCGCAATCGGCTTGTATTCCCCAAAAGCCGTGGCTGATAGGAGGGCAGGATCAATTCCCTGCTGCTGCAAATATTTTGTGACGTTGATGGCACGGGCCGCGGAAAGTTCCCAGTTGGTCGGGTACTGTTTCACGAGGGCTCCTTTAATCTTCACATTGTCGGTGTGCCCTTCGATGCGGATCGACTTATCCTTGACATTCTTGAGGATATCGATGACCCGCTTCAAGACAGCCAGTCCTTCCTTTGTCACCTCTGCCTGTCCGGAGGCAAAAAGGATTTTGTCAACCACATCCAGTGTCAGTTTTCCTTTAAGTTCTGAAATCGTGACCTGGCCTTTGGCAACCTCTCCCTTCATTTCCTGCATCAGCTGTTTATAGGTATTGCTCTCAGACTGAACCTCTGCCTCTTTCTTTTTCAGATCTGCAAGATCTGCTTTCAGTCTTGTATTTTCAGCTTCGAGGTCGGCAGTCTTCTGCCTGAGATCCGCGATTGATTTTGACAGATCGTCAGTCTTAGCTTTCAAGACCTTGTCCAGTGCGTCCCTGTCTGCCTTGACTGCTGCGAGTTCCTTTGCCTGACTATCCGCCTCCGCTACCTTCTCCTTGTAGGTGGCTGTAGTAACGCAGCCGCCAATAAAAAAGGAAAACGTCAAAATGGTCATGAACGATAAAGCTTTCTTATACATATCTGCCTCCTTCAGGATTTTTTGTGATTCTTCATTTACTTTGTATCGCCTTGCCTTAGCTTCCGCTGAAGTGGCAACTCTGTCCGCGATTGCCTATGCGACCAATCTGTGTCAACTTTCAAGAATATATATGGTATGCGAATAAATCAATAAAAATGTGTTTTCGCCAATGTGCAACTGTCACGCTTGGGCATACGGTTAAAAAAAATGGGACATGTCTATGTCCCATCTCTCCAAGTATTTTTCCACGCTATAAAGGCGGATTATACTCCGCTGTCCAACCCTTTGATCCTGACGGCTTTGATAAAGCGTTTGTCATAGTAAGGCTTGTCGAGGGTATCAATCCTGACCCTTCTCTCCCGGCCGGCCGAGGCATGGACGAATTCGTTGTTGCCTATATATATGCCCACATGACCATAGGCCCGTCTCGTATTGAAGAAGACGAGGTCTCCCTCTTTAAGTTCATCTCTCGACACGCGCTGTCCTACGTGTGCCTGTTCCTTTGCCGTTCTGGGAAGGCTGACGTCGAAAAATTCATAAATCTTTTTTACAAATGAAGAACAATCCAAACCTCTGACAGTCGATCCTCCCCATCGATAGGGAGCTCCCAAAAATCCCTTGGCGACCCTGACAAATAATGACCGTTCGTTGGGACTGTCCCAGCTGCCGAGCAATTCAGAGCTTGAATCTGCATCCTTCAGCACTTCAGCAAGGTCATCGTTCATGACGAGGTCGTCGTCATCGCCGATAAAGTCATCATCTTCTGCTGATTCATCTGTTTCGCCGGTTCTCGCAGCTGCCGGTTCTCTCACAGGGCCGTGTCTGGCAAGAACAAGTTTCTGTCCTATTTTCAAGGATCTTGCATTAACATGATTCAACCTGCTGATTTCGCCTATGGTATGGCTCGTCTTGCTTGCTATGCGTTGTAGGGTATCCCCTTTCTTCACGACATAGTATTCGGCGCCATGAGAACTCGTCTTCTTGGTTTTCGCTATTTTTTTCTTGCCGTTATCGGGAATTGTGAGGACTTGTCTGGGTTGGAGGGCATCACTTGTCAGACCGTTTGCTTCCATCAAAGCCTGAGGGGTAACGCCGAACTTTATTGAAATCTTGGCGAGTGAATCGCCTCGCCTGACCTTATATTCCTTTGCAAAGACCTCCTGGTTGAGGCCAAATGCAGTGAACAGGACTATCAGTCCCATCCATAGGAAAATCTGCCGTTTCATCATGAAGTACCTCCTCTTTTTCATGCGGGGGATCCCCATTTTGTTAACGGTGCACAGATTTTGACAATGGATGACAAGCTGCACACAAAAAAAGCTAACGACATCTTTTACAGAAAAACTTATCATAAGTCAAAGCAAATCTTCGCATAAACGAGGAAATTTCAATAAAATCAAATAAAATCAGCTCATTTGGACTTCAAAAAAATAGCGGTTTGAGTTGTTCACGGGGGTGGGATTGCTCCCCAAAATGCTCCCCGAGAGGTCGGGATGCTGCCCCTTGCTTTCGTACGGTGATTTGGTATATGAAGCATTCGCGATGCCGTGATATGAGAGATGGCTGACCTCCCAACTTCCCATGCCGCGGATGTGGTCAGGTTAAAATGAAAAAATTAATCAAAATCCTTGCCTTGATCCTTATAGCCGCCCTGGTTGCTAGTATCGGGCTGTACTTCATCTATCCCGATATCTCCAAGCTGAGGAAGGTGTCTCCTAAGAAGACGGCTTTCATGGAGTATCGGGAAAAGGAGTGGCAGAGCCAAGGCAAGAAGAAGAGGATCATCCAGCAGTGGGTGCCGCTCGCACGGATTCCTGCGTACGCGATAAAGGCGGTGATCATCGCGGAAGACGATAAGTTTTGGAGCCATGAGGGGTTCGATTATGAGGCCATGCAGAAGGCCATCGAAAAAGACATCAAGAAGAGAAAGTTCGCCATAGGTGGAAGCACGATAAGCCAGCAACTGGCAAAGAACCTGTACCTGACTCCTTCCAAGAATCCAGTCCGCAAGATCAAGGAAGCCATCCTCACATGGCGGTTGGAGAGAAATCTTTCCAAGAGGAGAATCATCGAGCTCTACTTGAATGTCGTCGAATGGGGTGATGGTCTATTCGGAATCGAAGCTGCCTCACGCCACTATTTCGCCAAGGACGTCTCGGAGCTTACAGCCCGGGAGGCAGCGAGGCTCGCAGCTGTTCTGCCCAATCCTCGGAGGTATGATCCTTCCGGCACCTCTAGGTTTGTTGAGAACCGCTCTGATAAGATATATGAAATCATGGTGAGACGGGGTATCGTGATACCGGAATACGAAGAAATGATAAGTGAGCCGGAGAAAATTGACGGCGAAGACATGAAGAGCCCACAGTAACCGCCACAGCCATCTGCCCCTGATAATGCCCCACGAAGGTCCGGAAAGCCAGATAGCATTTCTTCATAGGAGAAAAAGCAACCTGCAAAAGAGCAATAAGGTGATCTCCTGAGTTTACGCTAATCATATTCTGTGTGAGATCATAAGACTTGGCAGACTCGTCAAGATTTGTTCTATATAGAACTTTATATCTGATTGATATCGAACATCCTACGATAATTTCTACACGATTTTAGAATATTTTCCTTTGCCAGTAAATGTAAGCAAGCCTAGATCGCGCAGAACCTGTAATTGCTGTCTAATTTTAGGGCGTATATTTTTGTTCTGAGGATAAATTTTCTTTAAATCTTCCTCAAAAGCATAGATATCGTCTAATCCAAATATAGGGTCTCTAAGTTTGTCAACTATTCTATACACATCAAGAGTCCATCCTCTAAGGGTTGAGCTGATCCTTGATAGAGGACGGACTTGATTGTATCTCGCCCGGACAACTCGCTCGTCAATAATATTCCCTTCATCGATTATCTTTATCTTACCGGAATTTGCTATATTAACAAGTAAGATGTTGCAGCCGATCCATCCAGCTCTTCGAGCTGATGGGCCTAAGGGTTTCCTTTTTTGAATTGCCGAGGTTGAAAAAAAGAAAGACGGAACGAGAACCAGATTTTTAACTGTCCACATCTCGTTATAATTTAAAATAAAGAGATTTGGTGTCCTGTTGCCAATGATTGCGTGATGCATTGACTCGTATCCGGCGTCTGGAATTTGTTTCTCATTCCAACGACTGACACTTTTAAGCTGAAAAAAACATCGACATGACTGGCAATAAAAATCATACGCCTTTGTATTATTAGGGGTTTGAAAGAGGTTATCACTATTACAGGATGGGCAGTATAAATTCCGACTTGCCCAATCCTCAGAAACTACCCTGGCTATTTGAGATGCGCTCTTGTAGCCAGCCGCAACCCCAAAATCCATTTTAACGTTCAATTATTTAACCTAAAGTACAAGATTGGAGGAATTTCCTCTTTGTATCGAATGGAAGATCTGACATCTTCTTAACCACATGTCTGAGGTTCTGATTAAAGTTGGCATCGACCTCCTCATCCCAATCGATGAGAGTAACTCTCAGGTCATGTGCGTCAGTATATACCTCAACAACGTTTCCTCCTCTGACTTCAATAACAATATTTTGCATTTCTCATATCCTATTTGTTGCAATCGACAGAGTCTGTGGCGGATTCCATATCCCGTCCGTCAACCGTTATTTTTGTATCAAAATTTGTTTCCCTCCATCCTTTTCCATAAAGCTCACTGTCAATCCACTCGGCCACTTTTGATTTTCGCCCGCCTCCAACAGCAATATGGCTCTTCAATTGTCGAAAACGGCAGAGGACATCGCATATATCTTGAAATTCAGAATTGAAATCCTCCTTAAGGATAGCACAAGCGTGGCGCCATTCGTGAATTTCATAATTATCGCGGATAAACTGAGGCAAAAATTGGGTAGACATGGTTTCTGATACCACTTTACAAAAAGAAATGCAAAAGGGAACTAATCTTTTTTCGTGGGATTCGTTACTGTACACGGCGCGGGAAAATACGTATGCGTGTTCCCTTGTCATTAAAACAAGTCATCCCCCCAACATCCTTTCCCTTACATCAAAGTCAGGTATTTATGCATTATCTATCAGGGAAGGCACTATGGTAAATCTTGTCACAATGTCATAAGATGAAATTAACGATTGAACTAATATATGGTGGCAACCCAAGATGAAATTGCTGGTCGTGGATGACAGTCCGGAAATAGTGGAAATTCTGTCTGCTATTTTGAAACACTCAGGCCATGGAGTGGATGAGGCATACGATGGAATTGAGGCGGTGAATCGGCTACAGGAGAACTGGTACGACATCGTTATCACAGATGCCCGGATGCCCGGAATGAGTGGTATTGAAGTCTGCAATTTCTTAAGGGCGCAATTTCCCGATGTATATATCATCGGCATAAGCGGCAGTTCCAGTGCCTTGGATGAACTCAAGGATGCGGGCGCCCATGTCTGCCTCCCCAAGCCGTTCCGCCTTGATGAATTGGAGCAAGCCGTGCAGAAGCGAGTCCGCGCTTCGCGGCCTGGTTCTGATGACGTCCAATCCTATATGGCAGGAAAAGAAGCCTCCTCAGCCGGTGTCTAACTCCTTCGCTCACTTATTTGTCTTACGCTATTGCTAATAACCCACGTTATAATTTACCTGAAGTGTTTTTTTGTATCGCGTCCCTGATCATTTCATCACCTCCATGGCGAGGAGGATCAAAGGCCGGGGAATGCCTTCGTGACTGATCTTGCGGGCATTGAGGAGGATTTTTTTTCTCCCTATCTTGTCAATATCCAATTTAACCTCGAAGTTCTCGAAAATTTCATCGTGGGAGAGAATGCGTTCCAGCAGTTTTCTGAGTGCCGGGATATCCCACTGCCTGTTTCCAAGCTCATAGAGGAAACGGCCGTTTACCTCCTCGACGGAAACCTGGAAATATTTGTAAAAGGCGCGATTCGCAGAGACCACATGCAACTCCACATCCAACACAACTAGCGGTTCCCTCACTGTCTCCACAATCGCTTCGACATAGCTCAGTGCAGTTTCTGTAGCTGCCAGCTTCGTCAGTTCTTCGGCCTGCTTTTTTAACTGGGTGATGTCCGTGAATGTTATGACGACCCCGTCGATTACATTGTCCATGCTTCTGTAAGGTATAGACCGCATGAGATAGTATTTCCCGTCTCTTGTCCGCACCTCCTTTTCGTTCCATCTCAGGGTTTCGAGGGTTTTCCTTGCATCAGCGACGGGGTCAACGTCTTCCAGGTTCGTGACGATGTGACCCAGTGGCCTCCCGATGTCCGACTGAATCAAGTTGATAACATTGGTGATGTCGGTAGTGAAACGCTTGATCTTCATTTCGCTGTCGAGGAAAATGCTCCCCACGTTGATGCTATCGAGGAGGTTTTTCATGTCGCCTTCAGCCCGGGAAAGCTGTTCGATCTTGGTCTGCAACTCCGCATTGACCGTGATCAGCTCCTCATTGACCGATTGCAGTTCCTCTTTGGATGTTTCCATTTCTTCATTTGTGCTTTGCAGTTCCTCATTGGTGGACTGCATCTCCTCGTTCGTAGATTTAAGCTCTTCGTTCGAGGCTTGGAGTTCCTCGATAGTTGCCTGAAGATTTTCTCGGGTGTGCCTCAAGTCTTGCTCAAGCTCCGTGACGTGCCTGTTCTCTCTGGCTGATCTTCCCTTGCTGCGATCCGGTGCTGCTTTTTTGATGGGAGGAACATCGTCAAATGTCACGAGGAACAATCCCTCGCCTTGTTCAACATCGCGAATCGGCTTGACGGTCAGGTTGAGAGGTTGGACGCCGCTCTCTGTGATGACTTTCAGGTTTTTCAGCGCTACTTCCCGGTCATTGGAAGCGGCGTTCTGAAGCGCTGAACGCAATTCCAGCCTGAGCCCCTTCCGCGCCATCTCCAGAACGTTAACTGTGGGCTGTCCCGGGGGCGGCTCCAGGTATTTCCCGGTCTGACCGTGGATATAGAGGATATCCCCCTTCATGTTTACGATAACGGATGGAGGGGCAAAATTCGCGAGCAGTATTCTCTGGGCGAGAGCGGGAATGCCGGTCCCCCCGATTTTCCTCACCTCCACCGGCTTGTCGGTGCCCTCCCGCTGATAAGCTCCAGGAAAAGCGGGAAAAGTGAAGGCGTCAATTGCAGGCTTAGATTCCTTCCTCTGGTAGAATTTCCATTTCTTATCTATGACGGGGAAAAGATCCGAGAACCCGCCGATACTTTCCGAAGGCCCGAGAAACAGAATGCCACCCGGCTTCAAACTGTAGTGGAAAAGCGGGATGAGCCTGTTTTGCAGCTCCGGCTCAATATAAATCATGAGGTTCCTGCAGCTAATGATATCCAGCCGGGTGAATGGCGGATCTTTGATCACATTTTGAATCGCAAAGACGACATCTTCCCTGATATCCTTTTTGATCCTAAATCCATTCTCCTCTTTTATGAAAAACCGTTTCAACCGTTGCGGGTTCACATCGAGGCTGATGTTTCCCTGATACAATCCGGCCCGCGCCCTGGCGATGGCCTCCTCATCGATATCGGTGCCGAAGATCTGGACCTTGAAATTATGCTTTAACTCATCCATGTATTCCCGGATGACCATGGCAATGGAATAAACCTCTTCACCGGTGGCACATCCGGGTATCCATATCCGCAATTCGTAATTTTCGGGCTTTCCGGAGAGCATTCTCGGCAGGATCTTCTTTTTGAGAATCTCAAAAGCTTCGGCATTTCTGAAAAAGTTCGTCACGCCGATTAAGAGTTCCCGAAAGAGGATATTCGCTTCATCGGGGTGGTCCTGAAGATAACGGACATATTGAGATGCATCCTCGAACTGATGGACGCTCATGCGCTTTTCGATGCGGCGGTAAATGGTATTTTTTTTATAGAGGGAGAAATCATGCCCGGTCTTTGATCGGAGCAGTAGGAATATCTTCTGCATGTCGCCCGGTGTCTTCTCCGGAAGAGGCGGAATTCGTCTCGCCGCTTTCTGGTAAAAACGGGCGATATACCCGATCAACTGCTCCGGCATCTTTTCGGCAGGCAGGATGTAGTCGGCAAGGCCCGTCTTAATGGCGCTCTCCGGCATTCCGTCATACTTCGCCGAGGCCGGATCCTGTACCATGGACATTCCGCTGGCGCCGTTGACGGCTCGGAGTCCCAGTGTGCCGTCCGACCCTGTCCCGGACAGGACAATGCATATCGCGCGTTCGCCCTGATCCTCCGCCAGAGATCGGAAGAAGAAATCGATGGGCATTCTGAGACCGCGAGGATGGTCCGGAACAGATAAATGGATGGTCTTGTGGAAGATGGCCATGTTGCGGTTGGGCGGAATCACATATACATGATCCGGTTCTACCTGCATGCCGTCCCCCGCTTCAACAACGGCCATTTTCGTGAATCTCTGGATGAGATCCGTCATCATGCTGGCATGGCTCGGGTCAAGATGGGGGATGAGGATGAAGGCAATGCCCGCGTCCGGTGGCATATGACGGAAAAATTGTTCGACGGCTTCCAGGCCGCCGGCAGAAGAGCCAATCCCGGCAATGGGGAAGCTTCTATCAGATATTTCTCGAACAGATGCTTGTTTTCTTGGACGAGCGGCAGAGGCGATTTTGCCTTTATCAGCTTTAATCGTTCTCTTTCTATTGCGGCTTTTTTTCTGTGCGGGCTCTTTCTTCTTTCGTGCCATATGGGCCTCCCGTACTAATTCGCCTTCGAACAATTATGGACAATGATTAGAAGACCGACTGAAATGATAATGCCCAACTGTTCAACATTGATATGAAAAAAGGGGTAATTATGACGACCGATCGACCAGGTAAAATATGCCGGATAAAGCTTCCCAAAAACCCGCCGTGTTTAACTGATAACTGCTTCGTCGCGGGATTCAGCACATTCATTTATGAATTCTTTCCTTCATGCTTTATATTTTAGAAGATTTCCCATATTTATTCAAGGAATAAGTCCTTGTATATCACATCAATTTGACCGGAGGATGTATTGGAAATGCAGTTCAGTTTCTGCGGGTCATCTAGAGCGTGCATTGAGGAAAGGCTTAGGAATATAAAAAGGGATTTCGCAAAATGCGAAATCCCTTGACGTGTGGCTCCCCGGCGCGGACTCGAACCACGGACCCGATGGTTACAGGCAACCCGATATTTCTACCAGACCTGGACTATCTCATCACCCTCGACTTTACGTTAGGGTGTCGGGCGCTGTGAGGCTTATTGGAAGGGGTCCTCATCCTCTAGTCTCTGCACGTTCCTGCCTACTTTGATCCCCTTCGGCAGGCTTCGCTCAGGATTACCGTATCGCTCACGAGACTTAGGCTTTCCTGAATTCACCCGATTTTTCAACCGCAGTTTCCTGCGGAAGCTGCACACCAGCGTGAATCTCACGATGACAGTTAGCGCAGAGCATCATACATTTATCGAGCTCTTTATGGACTCTCTTCCAGCTTCGCGTGCATCCACTGCCGGAAACACTGAAGTCCTTCAGGGTCGAGTCGAGATGATGAAACTCCAACGCCTCGATACACCTGTCATAACCGCAAATACCGCATCGGCCGCCCTTATATTCAACGGCTCTCGACCTTATGGTGCGGCGCCGCTTCTGAACAGCCTGAATCAGATATTCGCGGCGGTCCACATATCGCCTTGTATCACCTTTGCGACTCACGTCTTCTCTCACAGCCATCTGCTCTACCGACTGAGCTACCGGGGAGTGATAGTGTATTGCGGCTAGATAGTATATAATCTTTCGAAAGTCAACATCCGTCTTCAGCGTTTCCCTGTGAAAAATTCTTGATAAATCCGCCTAAAGTGGCTATTAAAAAGTCAGATGAGGTTGCGCCTTGTAGTACAGGACAATCTTCTTGTCAATAATTGTTGGTTAGAGCGCTTCTAATCCTTCACCCGATATCGCCGGCAAGAAGATAACTTTCAACTCTCTCTTTACGGTTATCAAACAATATCAATAGAAAGAAGGGATATGGAGAAATGGGAAAATATGTTTGTGGTATTTGCGGATACGTGTATGACCCTGCGGAAGGAGATAAGGAGGGCAACATCCCTCCCGGCGTTCCATTTAATAAACTTCCCGATGAATGGGTATGTCCCATCTGTGGCGCCGGCAAGGAAGAGTTTTCTCCTGAATAGCGCGAAATTAATACGGGAAGGGACCTTTGAGGATCCATGCCGAGTGGATTGCCGTCTCTTTTGGGGCTAACTGGTTACATATCTTTTTCGATGGGTGTGAACAATTGCGTAGAAAGGTTCTTGGGCGATGAGCACAGCAGATGCGTTATATGAAGCATACACGGGTGAAGCGAAGGCGGCGCTCCGGCTGAAGGTATTCGCTGACAGGGCCGAGGAGGAAGGATACGCTCAGATCGCGAAACTCTTTCGTGTAATTGCTTTTTCGGAAGAGATCCACGGGGCGCGGGCACTACTCGTCCTGGGGAGGGTGAAAAGCACCGAAGAAAACCTTGCAGCCAGTTTTGAATCAGAAACAAAAGTTGCCGGAGTCGCCTATGACCAGTTTCTCAAACAGGCGGAAACGGAGGGGGACGGGGCGGCCGCACTTCATTTCAGTCAGAGCAGGGATGTGGAAGAGGTTCATGCAAAGCTTTATAAAGAAGCGATGGGCCATGTGATGGAGGAGAGGGATACCACATACTACGTCTGCACGGTATGCGGTTACGTATCGGATGGAAACATTCCTGACGAGTGCCCTGTTTGTGGCGCAATGAAGGAGCAATTCACGCGCTTTGATTGAGAGAATATATTGCCATGGGAATTTTAATACGCTGGATAATACTGACAGTATCTATCATCATAGCTTCCTACCTTCTGGAAGGCATCCACATCAGCGGTTTCTTTTCCGCCTTCTTGGCTGCGGCCGCGCTGGGAATACTGAATGCATTATTCCGACCAATTTTACTTATTCTCACCCTTCCTATTAATATTCTGACTCTGGGACTCTTCACTTTTATAATCAACGCCCTGATGTTGAAGATGGCATCAGGCATCATTCCCGGATTTGAGGTTCACGGGTTCTGGACTGCCGTAATAGGCTCCCTTATCATCAGCGTCATAAGCTGGCTCCTCAATTCTTTCATCAGTGACAGGGGAAGGATAGAGCGGGTGGAATATATCGACCTCACAAAAAAAGGCGATAAGTGGGAATGACCGTCACCATGAATCTAACACCCGCCATGAGGCAATATCTGGAAATCAAGGAGCAGCATAAAGACTGCATCCTTTTTTTCAGGATGGGGGATTTCTATGAGATGTTTTTTGAAGATGCAATTACCGCTTCAAAAATTCTGGAGATTACTCTCACATCGAGGAACAAGGGAAAAGATGACAGCATTCCTCTCTGCGGCATACCGTACCATGCCGCCTCATCATATATCGCAAAGCTCATCGAAAAGGGTTTCAAGGTTGCCATCTGCGAACAGATAGAAGATCCAAGAGAGGCAAAGGGCATTGTGAAAAGAGAGGTGGTGCGCATTATCACGCCTGCTCTCTTTGTAGACGAAGAAAACACAAACATCAGGGGGAATGCCTTCTTGCTGGCTGTTGCGTTGAAAGACGACAAGTTCGGCCTCGCTTTTCTCGATATATCCACAGGGGAATTTCGGATCACGGAGTCTCAAAACAGGGACATTTTCATGGCGGAAATAAGCGGCCTCGATTTTCGCGAAGTCATCATCGAGGAGGACTTTCGCGAAAAAGCTCTTTTGAAGGCGTTGTCACAGGGGGAACCCCGGCCCAGAATAAATTTTTTTGCGGCGGATTATTTTGACTGCGATGCTGCCGTCGGCAGACTAAGAGAATACTTTTCTGAAGATCTGTTGATTAAGGAAGGCATATTAAAACATCCGGCCGCGTCAGCTGCGGCCGGTGCTATCCTCCGTTACGTGGAAGAGACGCAGAAGGACCACCTTGGCCATATAAATGCAATTTGTTGGTATGAAACCGATAGCTATCTCGCCATGGATGAAATCGCCAAGCGAAATCTTGAATTGTTTACAACCATAACTGAAAACAGAAAGGAAGGGTCCCTGTTTCATATTCTCGACGAGACAGTTACGTCTATGGGTTCCAGGAGGCTCCGGTGGTGGCTCAATTATCCTCTCGTGGATCCGGAAAAAATCAGAGAAAGACTGGTAGCAGTGTCAGAAATTAAAGAACACCACATGCTGAGGGGAGACCTGAGGGATGCCCTCTCCAAAGTCTATGACCTCGAAAGGCTCGCAAGCAGGATATCTATGGGAATCGTCAACGGACGTGATTTGATTGCCCTCATGACATCACTGCAGGCGCTGCCGCAAATCAGGGCCTTCATCTGTAGTTCGAATTCATCGCTGTTGGCTTCGATTTATGCCGGGATTGACGAAATGCCGGATGTCCGCGGCCTGATTGAGAGAAGTATTGTCGAAGACCCTCCCATGACGATTCGGGAAGGGGGGATCATCAAGGAGGGCTATGATCAGGACCTCGACGAGTTGATCTCTATTGGCAGGGACGGCAGAAGGTGGATCGCCGCCCTCGAAGAAAAGGAACGGAAACGAACGGGGATCAATTCTCTAAAAATAGGATTTAATAGTGTGTTCGGATATTACATTGAAGTCACTAAGACCAATACGGATCTTGTACCACATGACTATATCCGGAAGCAGACACTGGTGAATGCAGAGCGGTATATCAATCAGGAATTGAAAGAATACGAGTCTACTGTGCTGTCCGCGGATGACCGCCGGAAAGAGCGGGAATATAATCTTTTCGTTCGCATTAGAGGAGAGATTTCAAATGAGATAAAACGGATACAGGCGACAGCATCGCATATAGCCGATCTCGATGCAATTGTATCTCTGGCCGATGTGGCGGAGCGCAACAATTATTGCTGCCCGGTGGTTGATAATGAAGACAGGATTGAAATAAAGGACGGCAGGCACCCTGTTGTGGAAAGGATGCCGCTGCCGGACGGGTTTGTTCCCAATGACGTCTATCTTGATCTGGAAGAGATCCGCCTTCTCATCATCACGGGCCCCAATATGGCGGGAAAATCAACGTACATCAGGCAGACTGCCTTGATCGTGATACTTGCCCAGACTGGAAGCTTCGTGCCCGCAGCGGAAGCGCGTATAGGCATCGTCGACCGTATATTTACCCGTATTGGTGCGGCTGACAGTCTGGCGAAGGGACAGAGCACATTCATGATTGAAATGAATGAAGTGGCAAGCATCTTGAAGAATGCCACACGGAGAAGCCTGATAATCCTCGACGAAGTTGGAAGGGGAACCAGTACATTTGACGGCCTCAGCATTGCATGGGCTACCGCGGAATATATTCATAATGCGAAGCTCATAGGGGCGCGCACGCTCTTTGCCACTCACTATCATCAGTTGACAGACCTGGCCCTGACCAAGGAGGGGGTCAAGAATTTCCATATTGCCGTAAAGGAATGGGGAGACAGGATAATTTTTCTCAGAAAGATCGTGGAGGGCGGAACGAACCGGAGCTACGGCATTCAGGTGGCGAGAATAGCCGGAGTGCCCGATGAAGTAATTGTCAGGGCCAGGGAGATACTAAATAACCTTGAAAAGGGTGAATTCGATGAGGTCGGCATGCCTAAGATCGCCCGCGGCAGGAGATCGGCCCCGAAGGACAACGCCCAGTTAAGCCTCTTTATGGAAGGAAAGGACATAATCGCAGGCGAACTCAAATCAATGGACATCCCGAACATGACGCCACTTGAGGCCCTGCAGAAGCTGAGCTCTTGGAAGGACAAACTCTCTTAAGAATTTATCAGATCGGGTAGATTCTTGGATTCTCGTTTTTCTTATTTAATACAGACCCTGCGAACCTGCTTTGCGTCTGTTAAACCATTGAGCGCTTTCTGTAGCCCGTCCTGAAGCAGTGTGGTCATCCCTTCGGCACTTGCCGTCGCACGAATCTCTTCAACAGACGCGTGCTTCTGGATCAGTCTCTTGATCATGTCTGTATTGAGGAGGAGCTCATGGATACCCATTCTTCCCTTGTATCCCGACTTGTCGCAGGTATCACATCCCTTTGGACGGTGGAAGATCAGGTCGCTTGTGTAAGGTATGTTTAGTTTTTCAAAATGCTCACGACCGTAACTTTCCACAAATTCGTTGTATTCATCGATTGATGGATTATATGGTTCCTTGCAGGATGTGCAGAGGGTTCTCACCAGGCGCTGAGCCAGGATGCCCAGGAGAGAGTCAGCAAAATTCAGGGGGTCTATGCCCATATCCAGGAGTCTCACAACGGTCTCGGGTGCGCTGTTTGTGTGCAGGGTGCTGAAGACCAGGTGTCCCGTCAATGACGCCTCGATGCCAGTTTTTGCAGTTTCAAAATCCCTCATTTCGCCAACCATAATAACATCCGGATCAGCACGGAGGAAGGCTCTCGTGACAGCGGCAAAATCTAATCCGATCTTGGGGTGAACCTGGACCTGACGAAGCCCGTACTGGGTAATCTCAACGGGATCTTCCGCCGTCCATATCTTTTTGTCTGGCGTATTGATATGGTGCAATGCCGCATGCAGGGTTGTAGTTTTTCCGGAACCGGTGGGGCCAACGCACAGGATCAGGCCGTAAGGTTTTTCGCTGATGCTGATTAGTCCCTTGTAGTTTCTATTCGATAACGCCATCTCTTCAAGAGGCATGGTTGTGCCCTTGGCGAGTATTCGCATCACCACATCCTCCACGCCTCCCTGCGTAGGAACTGTAGCAACACGAAGCTCGATTTCTTCACCGCCGGCACGCCGGAATTTTATCTTTCCGTCTTGAGGGAGTCTCTTTACAGTTATGTCCAAATTGGACATGATCTTTATTCTTGAAACGATGGCGGCCCGGTAATTGTACGGAAGGGTCTGATAAAGCATGCACACCCCGTCAACCCTGTAACGGATTTCCACGTTTTTCTTCGCAGTATTTGGTTCGACATGAATGTCGGATGAGCGCCTTGTATATGCGTCGTTAATGATCTTATTCACAATCTGCATGATGACACTGTCTGATTCTGAGACAATTTCGCCTTCATCCTCTTCAGCTTCTTCTTCTGAAACATATCTTCCAAGAATCTCCGTTATCGTCTGGTCGTCTTCACTCGTTGAGTAGAACAGATTGATGTACTTAATGATGTCTTCCGGGAGCGCTACATCATATCTGACAGCCTTCGTTTTCAGAATACTTTCAATCGTGTCCCGTTTCAGGATGTTATATGGGTCATCCATAATGACGTGGATGCTTCCGTCCAATCTTTCAAGGGGAACCCACATCTCACGGCGGAGAAATTCCCGCTTTAAATTTTTTAAGAGGTCTCCAGGGATGGGGAATTTTTCGTTGAACTGTATGACCTTGCAGCGGAAATACTCTTCATAAGATCTAGCGATATCATTCTTCGATATCTTATATTTTTTCATCAGGAAGGTTTCCATCGATTCCCTTTCTTCCCTCGCCCTATCCCAAGCGCTATCGAGCTCAAATTCCTTGAGGTATCCGCGAGTAACGAGGTAATCGAATCTTGTCTTCCGCCTTCTGCCGTATAACTCCTGATTGTTGATTGCTATTCCCAATACATCGGCAATCTCCAGCAAGAAGCCTTGTTCATCTTCTGTAAATTTCCCTGAACCTTTTTTGTTTAATATTTGGATAACACCTTTGAGGGTCCGTTCATAAAATATAGGGGCTGATAGAACCTGCTTGGTTTTGAAACCTGATTTCTTGTCCCACCTGTAATCAAAGGCCAGATCTTGATCGATGCCCTTGAGTTCCTCAATATCATAAACGTCAGCTATATTAACCGGTTTACCCGTATTTGCCACATAACCAGCAATGCTCTTGTTATTGATGGGTACCCTGATTTCTTTAAGCTGAGATCCGACGAGAAACATGGAATAGATATCATTCTTCAGTTTATCCACCATATAGATGGTGATTGAATGGGCGTCAAAGAGGTTTAGAATGCCGTCCTTCAGATCCACGAGTATCTGCCTGGTATTGTGCGCAGAGTGAATCCTGTTCGTAATATCCTGCAATGCCTTACGGAGACGCAGTTGCTCCTCAAGATCAGCTTGCTGATTAATCGCCAGATTACTATCCATTATTTTCTTTTCTGCTTGAAGAACGTCCATTTTTTACGATCACACAATAATTAGTACTCTACAGCTTGATTTTTTCAGGCTGAACCAAGTTCGGGCGCATATTAAATCAGAATGAAAAAAAAAACAATACAAACTTCCTTATCGAGAATTGTTGAGGATATATCTGGAAGTGACAAATATCACAAAAGGAATAGGGAGGAGAACTAACTAGCAAGAAGCATCAGGATCCTGTAACAATTTTTGAGAAGTCGGCTATCATATGAAATGTGCCCGATATTTCCTCCAGAAGTGAAAGACGGTTAAATCGTACCGCATCCTCTTTTGCCATAACGAGAACATTATTAAAAAAATCATCGACGGGTTTTCTCAAAGTGGCCAGTTCGACGAGGGCAGATAGATAATCGTTTCTCTCAATATGTTTGATAACTTTCTCTCTTGTGTGCAAAAAAGCGCTATATAATGATTTTTCTTCTGGGGATTCAAACTTCGAGGGATCAATTAAGCCGTCCTTAAAGTCTTTAATGATGTTGCCTACACGTTTGAAAGCGATCGCCAGTGGTTCGAAATCCGCATGGGACTTGAAAGTTTCCATCGCCTCGATTTTCTTTAACGACTGGACAATATCCGCAGCGCCGGTTTCCAGTACCGCGTCAACTACATCGTAGGGGTGTCCCTGGGAGGTGAGCAGATTTTCAAATCTGCCCTTGAAAAACTCCATCACGTTGGCCCTTATCTCCTCAGGGGGTCTCTTAATCTTACCACTTAGAATCGAAATACTCTTATCGATCATGACTTTCAGATCCAAGGGATAGCGCTTGCTTATGATTATGTTGATAATCCCTATGGCCTGTCGCCGCAGCGCATACGGATCAGCCGTTCCCGTGGGAATCAGATTAACACCGAAGAATCCGACTATGGTATCCAACTTGTCCGCGATACTGACTATGGCGCCTTCATCCGTTTCCGGGAGATCGCCTCCTGCGGCTGTGGGAAGGTAATGTTCATATATCGCCTTTGCAACGACCGGATTCTCACCGGCTTTCAATGCATATTCCCTGCCCATAATACCCTGAAGTTCGGTGAACTCGCAGACCATCTGTGTCTCTAAATCGGCCTTGGCGAGAATTGCAGTCCGGGCAACTGTCTCTCTAAGCGAAGGATTTATGTGCTCCGTTATATAGAGGGCAAGCTCTTTCATCTGCATGACCTTTTCGTATGAAGTTCCCAGCTGCGTGTGAAATACAACCTGACGTAACTTCTCAAAGTGCTGATCGAGGGAGACCTTCTGATCCTCTTCGAAGAAGAATTTTGCATCGGCCAACCTTGCCCGAATTACCTTTTCATTACCGCGAGCCACAACTTGCGGATTTCGGGCAAGAGTGTTGTTTATAGTTATGAAATATGGCAGCAATGCTCCTTTATCATCAACTACGGGGAAATATTTTTGATGTGAAATCATAGAAGTCGTAAGAACCTCTTTGGGCAGTTTCAGGTAGTCTTTATCAAAGCTCCCGCAGACGGCGGTCGGATATTCAACAAGATAGGTGACTGTTGCAACTAGATCTTCAGTATAAAAGATTTTGCCTCCCACAGTCTTTGCGGTTTTCTCAGCTTCCTCGAGTATAATCTTCTTCCTCTCTTCAGGATCAACAATGACAAAATGCTTTCTGCAATTTGTCACATATTCTTTCATCTTTTTTACTTTAAAAGATTTTGTGCTCATGAAACGATGGCCATAACTCCTATCTCCACTCTCTATATTTCCAATCACAAACGGTATCGTTTCGCCGCCGTATATGGCCAGTATCCAATGAATGGGCCGCGCGAAGCGGATTTGCAGGTCCGACCAGCGCATGGACTTTCTAAAGGGGACGGATGTTATGAATTTGGTCATGATGCCCGGCAACAGAGTCATGGTATCTTCTCCGGTTATCTTCTTCCGCGCGCAGATGTATTCGCCCTTCTCTGTTGTAACTACTTCGAGTTCCGAAACGTTTATCCCCTGACCTGTTGCGAAACCGATGGCGGCCTTGGTTGGATTTCCATTCTCATCGAAAGCAACTCTCTTTGCGGGACCTAACTTTTCAATGATCTGATCTTCCTGCCTGTTTGCTACGTTAAGGACGCAGAGACAAAGTCTCCGGGGCGTGGCCATGGCCTTGATATCATCGTGCTGGATCAGTTTGTTGGCAAGCTCTCGCCGTATAATCTCCTCCATGTCTTTTATGGCTTTCGGAAGGAAAGCCGCCGGTATTTCCTCTGTTCCTATCTCGAGTAGAAGTTCCTTGCCCATTAATCATCTCCAGTCTAAGATTCTAAGTTTGATCATCAAAGCTCAAGGGTTTCCAAATATTCAGGTATCGATGTGGTTCAGTCACCCGTGTTTATTTTTTTCACTTTTCCCAGGAGGGGAAACCCCATCTTTTCTCTTTGCTTAAGATAACCTTCAGCGCTTATTCTGGCCAGATTCCTCACTCTGCCTATGTAGCTTGTGCGTTCTGCCACGCTTATTGCGCCGCGGGCATTTAGCAGATTGAATATGTGGGAACACTTGAGGCAGTAATCGTAAGTGGGGAGGATGAGCTCTTTTTCAGACATCCTGACGGATTCTGCTTCGCACATATCAAAAAATTTCCTCAGCATCCCGACATCTGCATATTCGAAATTATAGAAGGACCATTCCACCTCACCCTTATGGTGTACATCGCCGTAAGTGACCTGGTCATTCCATTTAAGGTCGTATACGTTGTCTATTTCCTGTATATACATCGCAATGCGCTCGATTCCGTAGGTGAGTTCGCCGCATATGGGATTGAGGTCGATGCCTCCGCACTGCTGGAAGTAAGTGAACTGCGTTATCTCCATGCCATCGAGCCAGACTTCCCATCCCAGTCCCCACGCGCCGAGTGTAGGTGATTCCCAGTCGTCTTCGACAAATCTGATATCATGATCGAGAGGGTCAATGCCGAAATTCTTCAGTGAGTCAAGATAAAGACCCTGGATATCTAGAGGCGAGGGCTTCAATATTACCTGATACTGGTAATAGTGCTGTAATCTGTTTGGATTGTCTCCATATCTGCCGTCAGTGGGTCTTCGCGACGGCTCAACATATGCCACATTCCAGGGTTCCGGTCCCAGGGCCCTGAGAAACGTCGCGGGGTTGAAGGTACCGGCTCCCACCTCAAGATCGTAAGGCTGTTGAATAACGCATCCGTAGTCTGCCCAGTATTTGTCAAGGGCGAATATTAGTTCCTGAAAGTTCACCTGACCCTCCTAGGTTGTTTAATGGCTTCTGCTTTGATATTATAGACGTTTAATCAAAGTTGAGTAACATGGGTATAGATGTGTGTCAACATGAAAAACCCAGGAAAGCTATTGCGGAGATAAGATTCCCATTTTTTGGATATCGTTAAGGACCAGAAATGACTTAATTTCTTTCCCGAGGAGATGATGAATAAAACCGACGAGGACGTCCCTGCTTTCTTGAGCCGTCTGGTCTGAAAAGGCAATCCTGTTGATTTTTGCCGTATCTATTTCTTTTCCCAGCAGGAGCGTTCTGATGGTTCCCAAAGAAATGCAAAGGGAGTCGGAGTTATTCTGGTAGCATGCATTGCATCTCAGGCCGCCATCGTTCATGATGAAATGGTACATGACCTCTTCGCTGACCGGCTTTTTACAGGTCATGCACCTGTCTAGAACCGGTTCATATCCTGTCAGCCTTAGGAGACGTATTTCAAAAAAACGTATCAATGCTTCTGAACAGGCTCCAGCGTCAATAAGTCCAAGGAAATTCAGCAGTAATTTAAATAGATCAACATTTTTCTTGCCTTCCAGCGTGAATTTATCGACTAGTTCGGTAAGATATGAGGAGAGCAGGGTCTTATGAAGATCCTCCCTGATATTTGCGTGGTGATCTATGACGTCACACCCTTCAATGAGAGCGAGTGTCCCCCGCCCTTTCTTGGAAAAAATGATGTTGCAGTAGGATAAAGGTTCGAGGGCATTGGAAAATCTTTTTTTGCTTCGACGCGCGCCCTTCGCGATTCCCTTAACCTTGCCGAAATCCATCGAGTAAAAGGTTACGATGCGGTCTGATTCTCCGTAGTCGAGGGAATGTATGACGATTGCTGACGTTTTATGCACAATCCTTGTGTTCATGGCAGATCCCGATATTTTATTTCCCCACCCATAATTGTCATTATGGACTTTCCCTTTCATAGTCTGTCCATGAAAGGGTGTGTTTTTCCCTCTTGAACGCAGTCTGTTACGGTCAACCGTCCACCTTCTATTTGGATCAATTACGGTAATATCGGCATCTTCACCCGCCTTCAGAGTCCCTTTGGGAATCTTGAGGATCGCCGCAGGATTTGTACTCATCTTGAGTATCAACTGATCGAGCGTAAGGATGCCATCGTCGACAAGACTCAGACTAAGAGCGAGGGATGTTTCCAACCCTGTAATGCCGAAGGAAGCATATTCGAATTCCACTTCTTTGTCCGTTGACGCATGCGGAGCATGGTCACTTGCGATGACATCGATGGTTCCATCCTTAAGCCCTTCTCTTACTGCTGTGACGTCCTCGATAGTGCGCAATGGGGGATTGACCTTGGCGCATGTATCGAATTCCCTCAGTGCCTCGTCCGTAAGGGTGAAATAGTGGGGAGCAGTTTCCGATGTTACCTTAACGCCTCTCTCCTTGGCATCCCTGATCAGTCTGACGGTTCCCGCAGTGCTGACGTGGGCAATATGAAGAAGCGCTCTCGTGTACTCGGCTATAATTATGTCTCTGGCAACGATCGCATCTTCCGCTATATTGGGAATTCCTTGAAGACCGAGTTCGGTGGACACAAATCCTTCGTTCATCGATCCCCCTGAGATAAGTAGGTGTCTTCGCAGTGTGAGATGATTGACATGCCGAGGGAAGATGCATATTCAAGAGCCCTTCTCATAAGAGCGCTATTTGTCACCGGCTTCCCATCATCTGAGAATGCAACTGCACCAGCATCCTTCAGATCCCTGAATTCCGTAAGGGAGGTTCCCTCCGATCCCATGCTGATAGATGCAATGGGGTATACATTAACAAGGTTGCATAATGCAGCTTTTCTCTTTATGTACTCTGTCACGGACCGGGTATCATTGACCGGACTGGTGTTGGGCATGCAGGCAATGGACGTGAATCCGCCGGCAGCGCCGGCCTCGCTTCCCGTCTGAATTGTTTCTTTGTATTCAAATCCCGGTTCGCGCAGTGGGTGTGCATATCGATTAATCCCGGCACCACAACCATACCTTTGACATCGATGATATTGATTTCTCGGGCCGCTGATTTCCGGGAATCAGTCTTGGGCTTGTGTATATTTTTCCCGATCTCAGAGATCTTTCCATTTTGTATCAGGATGTCCATGTGTGCATCCAGATTCTGAGAAGGGTCAATAATCCTTCCGCCCGCGAGCAGTAATTTCATCATTTGCCTCCTATGAGCAGATACAGCAATGCCATGCGAACAGCCACGCCGTTTGTCACCTGGTCAAGTATTACGGAATAAGGACCATCGGCAATGTCAGGAGCAATTTCAATCCCCCTGTTGATTGGTCCCGGATGCATAACCAGGACGTCCTCTTTCGCCAGCTTGATATTCTGTCTGTTGAGACAGAAGTAGTTGGAATATTCCCTGAGCGATGGGAAAATTTTCTGTTGCTGTCTTTCCAACTGAATTCTGAGCATCATGATAATATCCACATCTTTAATCGCTTTCTCCAGATTATTATGAACGGTCACACCCATGCGCTCAACATCCCGCGGGATCATCATTGCCGGTCCAGCCACAATTACATGGGCACCCATCTTTGTAAGGCCGTAGATGTTGGAACGGGCTACCCGGCTGTGTGCAATGTCACCCACGATCGCCACCTTGAGACCGGAAATCTTCCCCTTTTTTTCTTTTATGGTCATCATGTCTAATAAGGCCTGGGTTGGGTGTTCGTGGGCTCCGTCACCGGCATTAATTATGGATTGTTTGACCATTCTGGCCAGCATATGGGGAGCACCTGCGGCACTATGTCTGATAACTATGGCATCCGGATTCATGGCCTCTAAGTTCCGGGCAGTATCGATGAGGGTCTCGCCTTTTACGACACTGCTTGTCGATGCAGAAATATTGATGGTATCGGCGCTGAGTCTTTTTCCGGCGATTTCAAAGGAGGTTCTGGTCCTCGTGCTGGCTTCGAAAAAAAGATTTACGACCGTTTTGCCTCTCAGGGTCGGGACCTTCTTTATTTCTCTTGTAGAGACTTCGATAAAGGATTCTGCCGTATCGAGAATTAGATTTATCTCGTCAACGGACAGGTCTTTTATGCCGAGGATATCTTTTTTCGTTAACTTCATAGTAAGGGAACCTCAAACAAGTGATTGCCTCTGTTCATTTAAGCTGGAAGTATTCTTTCTTTACGGGTTGTCGTCCTGGATGACAACTTCGTCTACCCCGTTCTTCTCCACGAGCTTCACGACCACCGATTGCCATAACGACGACGGCAGATTCTTGCCTACGAAATCCGCCCTGATCGGAAGCTCTCGGTGTCCTCTGTCAATGAGCACTGCAAGCTGCATGAGCCTGGGTCTGCCGAAATCAATAAGGGCATCCATGGCGGCCCTTATCGTTCTGCCTGTGAAGAGAACATCATCAACTAAAACGACTTTCTTATTATCCAGGGAAAAGGGTATATCTGTTTTGCCCAACAGTGGCTTCTTGTTAGACAGACGCAGGTCATCGCGGTAAAGCGTAATGTCCAGAATGCCTATAGGTAGATCAACACCTTCAATCCTGGCCAACTTTTTTTTCAGCCTCTCTGCAAGGAAAACACCGCCTGTCCTGATTCCTACGAGACATAATTCTTCAGTGCCTTTGTTTTTTTCCAGAATTTCATAGGCTATTCTGGTGAGAGACCTGTCTATGCCATCTGCATCCATGACTATCTTCTTCTGTTCCATTGCCGTGTTTCACCTCGGAAAATAACTACAAAAAAGCCTTCCCATTATGATGAGAAGGCTGACGGGGAAGCTAATGACTGTTTTTGGTTCATATCCTTTTTCAATCTCTCTGGATTAAATTAAAAGGCTGCCTCGGTGTGCAATATCTCAGTTGCGCTTATTGCCTGCCGGGCAAACGATTATTTCTTATCATATCAATGGAAAGAAAAAAAGCTTTTTTATGCCTCCAATAATGCCCCCAAAATAGCATACTTGAGGATGGAAATTTCCCATGAGGTCGCTGCGGAGAGCTTCAATGACGGAAACACCATATCGGAAATTGCATGTTATCGCTCCCGTTCCAATATTCATCACCGGTTCAAACTATGAAATTCACTGAAACAAGCTGTAAAATTCCTTATGCGCCGCTAACGGGGCAATTGCGCGAATCTCTTCCACCTGATTCTGCTCGGCACACTCGAGATTCTGCTCCACAGAGAGCGGTTATTATCATCATAAGGCGCAATGGACCAGTATATGATAAAGGCCTTCCCCATGACATCCTTGAGGTCGACTAACCCCCAGAATCTACTGTCATAACTCTGGTCTCTGTTATCGCCCATTACAAAAATGGAATCTGGGCGAACCGTTGTCGGTCCAAAGTTGTCGCGAGGCTGTATTGAGCCGGGAATTATAAAATCATCAGTGTAAATGCCATAGGGATCGCTGTACGGCAGGCCGTTTAGGTAAATCTTCTTATTTCTAATTTCTATGGTATCACCACTCACCCCTATGACTCGCTTGATAAAATCTTTGGATCGGTCTTCAGGGTATATAAATACCACAATATCTCCCCGTTTTGGCTCGCCGATGGGAATAAGCGTATTTCTGACGAAAGGTATCTTTATGCCGTAGATGAATTTATTTACCAGTATATGATCTCCGATTTCAAATGTCGGCTTCATGGAACCCGAAGGGATCTTAAAGGCCTGAATGACGAATGTCCTTATAAAAAGCGCTATGAGGATAGCAATGACAATCGCTTCGGCGTATTCTTGTAATTTCGATTTGTTTTTGGTCATAATCCAACCTTTCCGCAACTTCTTAAAAAGTCTCGCTGTACGCATAGACTCAAGCTCAGAAGCAGCAGTCCCCGTAAGGGACATTATCCGATAGAGAACGGGATTCTTAAGAGGAACTCCTATTATTTATGAATATATATTTGACAGAGTGATAACTATCATTACAAGAGCGCAGAATCCTTTTATGAGAGTTCCAGCGACTCTTCCGAAGATAGCACCGTAGCCCGTCCTCAACGCAGGCCGTAGCTTGGATTGTTGGACTAGCTCAATCGCCAACACGCCGGCAAATGCTCCGAGAAAAAGTCCTGCAAGAGTACCTAAGCCGAAAAAGAACGGGGTCATCGCAGCGGCGCCAATAAAGCCGCTGATTGCAGATATCCAGATTGTTCTCCCGGAAATTCCAAATCTTGCCGCCCCTGCCACTCCAAATGAAAAATCGATAGCCTCTGCCAATATAGAGATGACCAGCAGGACCAGGACAATCTTAATGCTTACTCTTTCAAAACCTGTGATCACGGCATAAAGGATGACATCAATAAGGATCACGGCTGTTCCGGGAATGCCGAATACAATGGAAAAAATTCCCATAAACAGTACGAGGATAAAAACAGTCAATCCTGCAATTTCGAGAGGAGTCACTACCTATCTTTTCTTTTTTAGCGTCGAAGGTCTATATCTCTCCCATGCAAGAACGACAGGAGCTGCGATAAAGACAGATGAGTATGTGCCGAAGATGACACCTACAAGAAGCGCAAAGGCAAAATCATGAATAACAGCGCCGCCAAATATATATAGAACGGCGACGACGATGGCCACCGTAAAGGATGTAAGAATGGTCCGGCTCAAAGTCTGATTTATGCTTTCGTTCATGACTGTAGGAAGATCTTTCCTCGTATTCTTTCTTACGTTTTCTCGGACCCGGTCAAAAACAACAATTGTGTCGTGAATGGAATAACCGATAATGGTCAAGAGGGCCGCAACAATGGTGAGAGTAAATTCTATGGCAAAGATGGAAAAAATTCCTACCACAATAGTAACATCATGAATTACGCCTACAATACCGCCGACGGCATGACGGAACTCGAACCGGAAAGCTATATATATGAGCATGCCGATCCAGGAGAAAATAACGGCCAGGATCGCTTTTTGTGTTAAATCCTTTCCCACCTTTGGGCCCACCACCTCGACCCTTTGTACCTGAAAGGCGTCTTTGCCGTAGGCGGCATTCAATGATTCCTCGATCTTAGCGGAAAGACCCTTGATCTCCGAAGAGGACTTTGCCGTTCTTATTATGACCTCATCAGTACCAAATGGTTGGATAACGCTGTCATCGATTCCGATCTGGGTCAGAACCTTTCTAATATCATCGGCCGATGCCGCCTTGTGAAATTTGATCTGGACGAGTGTGCCGCCGGCGAAATCGATGCCGTAGTTTAATCCTCTCCATGCAATAGATATTATGCAGATGATAGTTAGCACTACCGAGAAGATAACGGCGTATTTTAGCCTACCGACAAAATTGATATTAATTCCCGGTTTTACAAGTTCCATTTATATCTCCTATGGGTAAAGAGTTATCTTAAACACCAAAGCATGTTCTCATATGATAGATTCAAACACTGACGGATTCAATTTTCCTGTACCAGGTGAAGTAGTCAAAAATAATTCTTGTCACAAAAACGGCAGTGAAGAGGCTCGATATTATGCCTATGCTAAGTGTGACGGCGAAACCTTTAACTGGCCCTGTACCGAAACCAAAGAGAAACAAAGAAGCGATCAAGGCATTGACGTTTGTGTCAAAAATAGTCATGAAGGCTTTCGCATATCCCGTGTCGATGGATGCTCTCGGCGTCTTACCCGCACGAAGCTCTTCACGAATTCTTTCAAATATGAGGACATTGGCATCTACCGACATACCGATAATCAAGACGATGCCCGCTATGCCGGGAAGGGTCAGGGTCGCCTTGAAAGCTGCCAAGGCGCCAAGAATGATGGATATGTTCATGATGAGGGCAATGTTCGCAACGATTCCGGAAAGCCTGTAATAGACTATCATGAACAGGCCTACCATAATGCCTCCCAAAATGGCAGACCATATCCCCTTGTCGATAGAATCCTGCCCTAATGAAGGACCCACAGTCCTTTCCTCGAGGATATTCACGGGTGCAGGGAGAGCTCCCGCCCGGAGGACTATTGCCAGGTCTTTAGCTTCATCCATGGTAAACGATCCGGTGATCTGAGCCTCGCCTCCCGAGATTCTTTCCTGAATTACAGGCGCTGAATAAACAGAGCCGTCAAGAATAATAGCGAGGCGCTTTTTCACATTTTCGCCTGTTATCCTGTCAAATACCTTCGCGCCCTGGACATTGAATTTTATGGCAACATATGGCTCACCAAACCTGTCGCTGATTTTTACCTGCGCACTTTCTAGGTCACCACCGGTGAGGAGAGTTCTGCTCTTGAGCAGGATCGGAATATTTGTCCGCCGTCCCGATTGCCGATCCAGTCGGTTTTCATAGGCAACCTCATCGCCCTGGGGCACATTTCCTTTCAGCGCGTCATCTATACTGTGTTCTTCATCAACAAGCTTGAATTCCAAGAGCGCCGTCTTTCCGATAAGATTTTTGGCGCGTTCTGTATCCTTGATGCCGGGGAGCTGTATGACTATGCGATCATTTCGCTCGGGAATGATTTCCGGTTCCGTGATGCCAAATTGATCGACTCTGTTACGGATTGTCTCAAGACTCTGTTCAATCACCATTTTCTTGATCTCTTCGGCTCGCTTGTTCTTGATCTTGAGGACAACGGCTTCTTTACCGCCTCGAATTTCTGATGAGACGGTTTCCAAATCCGGATAATTATCTTTGATGACTTTTTCAAATGCACCTTTCGATGCACCGTCTGGCAGTTCAAAGGATATGGCGCCTGTCTTTCTGGCCCCTTCAAGATACACGAAGCGGACCTTGTTGTTCATAAGGGTCTCTTTCACCTCATTGGATAGACGCTCAGTAGAGTTTTCCAGTGCCTTCTCTGTATCAACCTCCAGCACGAGATGTGTTCCTCCCTGAAGATCCAGGCCCAAACGAATCTTTTCCATGGGCAAATATTTTTTCCATACGTCTGGAAGGTCCGGTGTCAGAGAAGGTATAAGATAAAATAACCCCAAAAGGCAAATCACCAGCGCCATGGCTGCCCTTATTTTAATACCCTTGAGCATGTCTCACCCCTTTCAAGATAATCAACGACTTTGTAAATGTGTAAGAGTGACCTGCGCGCTATTGCACGCCACCGCGATTCGTATCCAGAGAAGTTTCGGTCTGAGAACCCTGTACTCCCCTACGACCCCCCATTATGAGACGGAAGCCGGATGCGCCATGGTATCATTCTTTCCAAGAAGCACTGTATCGCAGAGAACTTTTCAACTCCGGGCGTCGTGAAATGCTTCTTTCACGATACTATCCGTTGGTTCAATCTCGGTTTTTTTGCAGGATCAATATCATTCCTATGTGGCTTTTTGAGAAACAGTGCCTATATACTCTCGCGAGACTTTTATCCTCACTTTTTCAGCAACTTCAAGGGTAACAATAGTATCCGTTAATGCCGTCACTTTTCCGTGAATCCCTCCCACAGTTACGACCATATCGCCGTGGGTAAGGTTTTCGCGCATTTTCTTGACTTCTTTTTGCTTCTGTTGCTGAGGTCTTATCATGAGAAAGTAAAAGATGGCGAACACTACGGCCATCATTATTATGAAACTAATATCTCCCCCTCCGCCGGCACCGCCTCCTCCACCGAAACCACCCATAGCGTAAGCAATATCTGTCAATTTGAAATCCTCCTCTTTGCAGTTTTGCTGTCAGCCATCGGGGCCAAATACTATTCGAATCAAATCTATTGGCTGATAGCTGTATTCGTATGATTTAAGAAAGAATTTTTGAATTCTCGGTATTTACCATCTCTAATCGCTGCCCTGATCTGCTCCATCAGGCGCATGAAGTACCTGACATTATGAATAGTATTTAAAACCATGCCCAAAATTTCTCTGGCCATATAAAGATGTCTCAAGTATCCCCGCGAGTAGTTTCTGCAGGTATAACAGTCGCATGTGCCGTCTAAAGGCGCATCGTCATCCCGGTATCGGGCGTGCTTTATAACAACCTTTTCATGATTTGTAAATAATAATCCGTGTCTGGCGCAACGGGTAGGTATCACACAGTCAAACATGTCAATGCCAAAATCCACGCATTTTACAATATCTTCAGGCATTCCCGCACCCATGAGATATCTCGGCTTGTCATCAGGAAGGAGGGCAGTGGTAAATGAGGTGATGTTCAGCATGTCTTCTTTAGGCTCCCCCACGCTCAACCCTCCCAAGGCGTAACCATCAAAGCCAGTATTTTGTGAGATATCTTCCACAGCCCGCCGCCTCAAGTCCGGATAGATCCCTCCCTGGATGATTCCAAAGAGGGCTTGCTCGTGATTTTTTTTAGTGGTTCTGCATATCCTCGCCCAATTCAGAGTTAGTGCCAGGGATTTTTCTGCCTCTTTGAAGCTGGCCGGATAGGCTGTGCATTCATCCAGGCACATCATGATATCCGAACCGAGGGCCTCCTGAATCTCTATTGCAAGTTCCGGACTTATGAAATGCCTGGAGCCATCGATGTGGGACTTAAAGATTACTCCATCATCATTTATTTTCCTGAGGGCTCCTAGGCTGTATACTTGAAAACCGCCGCTGTCAGTCAGAATAGGAGCGCCCCAGTTCATGGCTCTATGGAGACCTCCCAGCTTCTTGATGATTTGATGCCCCGGCCTCAGATAGAGGTGGTAAGTGTTCGCGAGTATCATTTCGGCGCCAAGGTCATGAACAGTTTCGGGAAGAAGAGATTTTACAGTGCCTTGAGTGGCTACTGGCATGAAAACGGGCGTATTGACTTCGCCGTGGGTTGTATAGATTCTGCCAAGGCGAGCCCCTGATGCCGGGTCTTTTGTTAGCAACTTAAATTGATACATTATACATATTCATGACGAATTCTTATGCTAACCAGAAACTGCAGTTTCTGGTCAAGAAGAGATAAGATTAAAAAGGCATCCTCCAAGGATTTTCCCCTATGGCACCTTGAAGTCAAGATAATTTCCTGAATTCATGAAATGCCGGGCTCAGCGATTATTTCGCATTTCCAAGCTATATTACAAGCATGCAATCTCCGTAGCTGTAAAAGCGTAATTTATTCTTTATCGCCTCTTCGTAGGCCCTTTCTGTCAGATGCTTGCCGGCAAAGGCACAGGCAAGCAAGTAGAGGGATGATCTGGGAAGATGAAAATTAGTTATCAGTGAATCAACCCGCTTAAAGCGGTATCCGGGATAAATAAAGAGTCTGGTATTTGCAGAGGAGGGTTTAATCTTTCCCGTCTCATCGGCAGCTGCTTCAAGAACCCTAGTGGACGTCGTTCCCACGGCAATAACTTTCTCGGCGCTGTTTACCATCGCTGCCGCTTCAGGCGTTATTTCAAAAAACTCCTCTTGCATTACATGGTCTTCGACATTATCTGTTTCAATAGGAAGAAATGTCTCGTAACCTACATGTAACGTGACGGGCGCAATGCGGACGCCATTTTCTTTGAGTGTGTCGAGAATATTCTGAGAGAAATGCAGTCCTGCCGTCGGTGCTGCGACAGAACCGGGCAGCCTGGCATAGATCGTCTGATACCTGTCTATATCCGCGACAGAATCAGCAGCTTTTTTGTTTCGTTTTATATAGGGGGGGAGGGGTGTCTTTCCATATTTCTTTAGAAAATTATCAAACCCCAAGCCAGTTGCGAATGCAACGATCCATTTCTTCTCCGATATGCGGGCGATGACTTGTGCCTCACATTCTCCGTTAAATAATATTCTAGTTCCTACACGAACTCTTTTCGCGGGTCTTAACAGTGCCTCCCACGTTTCTGCTAGTCTTAAATCTTCAGGCCTTCTAGACAGAAGGAGTATCTCAATCACCGCCCCCGTTATCTTCTTACCAATTAGCCTTGCCGGGATCACCTTTGTGTCATTAATGACGAGAACGTCATCCTTTCCTATGAATTCCGGGAGGTCATGAAAGATTCTGCATTCAATTTTGCCCGTCTTTCTCCTGACAATCATCATCCTGGATTCGTCTCTTAGATCGCAGGGGTACTGTGCAATAAGTTCCGGGGGAAGATGGTAACCGAAATCATCTAGCTTCATCAGTCAACTTCTTCCGAAATATATGAGAATCAACCCTGTCACAATCGCAGACAGCCCTAATGCCCTGAGGACGGAGTCGGGCAATTCCTGCAATTTCATGATATACGACTTAACCTTATCCGGAAAGGCGAAATATGGGAGGCCTTCGATAATAAAAACCATTCCCAGGACACATAAGAAATATTCCATTATCTAGATTTTTCCTTCAACTTCGATTCATTCCACAGATCATCCATTTCTTTGAGTGATGCACCGGCAGAGTCCTTGCCCTGTTCTGCCAGTTTTTGTTGAATGTAGGAGAATCTATTAATAAATTTCGTAAGGGATGCGGTGAGCGATTCCTCGGCATTTACATCTACAAATCTTGACAGATTTACCAGGGAAAACAAAAGATCGCCAATTTCTTCCTTGATGCGGCTTGACTCATTGGTTGCCAGGGAGGCCTTGAATTCATTGAGCTCCTCTTCGATCTTGTCCAGAACTTCTTCTGTTTTCCCCCAGTCGAAACCAACTTTGGCGGCTTTCTCGGTCACTTTTTGCGCCCTCATGAGGGCCGGCATGGATCGAGGAACATTATCAAAAAATTCGCGAGCATTCTCATTTCTCTTTTCTATATTCTTCTTGATGTCTTCCCAATTGCTCTTGATCTCGTCTATATCTTTGACCGCTGTATTGCCAAAGACATGCGGGTGTCTTCTTATCATCTTCTCGGCCGCATCTTTCATGATATCGGGGATCTTAAACTCGCCGGCCTCCTCAGACATACAGGCCAAAAAGAAGACCTGAAATAGCAGATCACCCATTTCTTCTTTGACGGCATCCGGCGAACCGTTATCTATAGCGTCGATGAGTTCGTAGGTCTCCTCCAATATGTATTTTGTCATATCCTCTTTTTTCTGTCTTCTATCCCAGAGGCACCCGTCTTTCGACCGCAACCTTCTAATAATCGTAAGAAGCTTCTCAAGACCCGCCTCACCTCGGCAAGATATTTCTTTCATCTTTCTCATAATGGATATTCAACTTATGTTTATTATTAACATATTTACGATAATGTGGCAATCAGAGAAATCCTTTTCAGGAATCCAAAAGAAGGCATTCTAAGAAAAGTTTCTACCATGTAAGCAGAGTCTATCTTGAATGGCCAAGAAAGAAAATCCTTTTTTCCCACAGGCGAGCTTCTAGAAATTTGTCTCATCATATCATTTTGTTGTTGCATGTTCCTATTAATCTGTATAAAATTTACGAATAAGAATCATTATTTATTGTTTGCGGATAGTTTAAAAATACATATCTCCGGTCATGTTATCATCTGGCTGGAATTAATGGATGTTCAGGATAAGGAGGTTCGCATATGTCAAACAGGGTCGATGATTTCATTAAGGGGTTGCTCGTTGGCGGCTTGATTGGTGCAGCAATTGGCATTCTCTATGCCCCTAAGAGTGGTAAAGAGACACGAGAGGACCTTAGCAGGAAGGCCGAGGAATTGATAGACAAGGCCAAAGAAGAATACGAACTGGCGCTGGAAAAAAGCAAGAAGGCTTATGAGGCCGCCGTTTCGCGGCTGAAACAACTGGAATCTTCTGCGAAGGAAAAAGTCGGAGAGATGGAAGGAAAAGTTGAAGAGCTGGCTGATCGGGGAAAAGAGACAATTATAGAAACCAAGGGGCGCCTGAAGAAGGCAATAGATGCAGGAGTTGAAGCCTTCAAGGAAGAAAAAGAGAAAGCCTAAATAGAGAGCACGAGAGTATAAAAAGCGGGAGATATCAATGTTTCTCGAAATCAGTGTCGTCATTTTGAGCATAGTGTTTCTTCTCATTGCGGTTTTTTCCGTTCCTTTTCTGCTGCAGATTTGGCGGACCGCAAAGAGTATGGCAACGACCATGCATATGCTTAATGAAAGCTTGCCCGGCATTCTCAAGAATCTGGAAGAAATTACCGCGAACATCAACAGGGCAACGCATACGGTAAATGAACAGATTGAGGGATTCTCGCTCGTTGCCCGACGCATTCAGGGGTTGCTGGGTATTGTATCGGACATTGAAAATATCCTGAACGTCGGAGCTCGTCTTCCTGTTTTCAAAACAATGAGAAATGCCTTCGCCGTTCTGACAGGAGTAAAAGTATTTCTGAAGGTATTTCTATCTTCACGCAGGTGCGAATAGCCATCGTATCAAAATAGACTACTCATATTCTGGTTGTAGTCGTGGAGGTATGTAGTATGCCCCGTGTTACCTATGGGAAGAAGGGGGGGCGCGTCCGTACGATAACCGTTAAAGATAAATCACAGGCTGGCAGGTCTGTTGAAGACGTAGTCCGTCACCTGAAAAAAGAACAGCAGAAGCTTCCGGGTGAAGATTACCGGGAAAAATCACTGGCTATTCATGGTCTGATATGTGCTCGATGCGGAAGGGAGTTTGATGAGTCAACACGGCATCTTCTCACCGTTCATCACAAGGACGGCAATCACAGCAGCAACCCGCCGGATGGCAGCAATTGGGAAAATCTCTGCGCGTATTGTCATGAGGACGTTCATAGTCGGGGAATTCTCGGAGAATATCTGGCAGGGGCATCCAGTGATTCAGACAGGAGGCTTGCTGATGAGGATTTGGCCGTGAAAGATACCTCTCCAGTCAAACTGGCGTCTTTGGGGGACAAATTGAAGAAGGCCATGGAGCGAAAGGCAAATCGTTAAAGTCTGTCATTTAATTATCCTGAGATTATCTTTCTGGGTGACAATTTTATCTCCCACCGACGTCCCGCAAAACACACACGTATAATCATACTTATCGCCGTTGGAAAGGATCAATAGAAGTCTTTTTCTCACTGGCACGGCCCTCTTGCAATTGGGGCAGAGGAGCTCTGTGGCATCAAAGTCCTTATAAGTTTCCCTTCTCATCCTGTTCAATCATCCTTTTCAGGTATGTATTTCGCATTTTCCAGCCAAACGGTGGCTTCGCTGTCGCTTGGCGCCCGATAATCTCCCCTGGGAGACAGGGAGCCACCCGATCCCACTTTCGGGCCATTAGGTATGCACGAGCGTTTATACTGGCTCAACTTGAAGAAGCGATGCAGATATATTGTCAGCCACAGTTTTATTTCGCCGATTGTGTATTGATTCCTCTTTTTTTTCGGCACATCGGGCCACTGACCCCTGGTCTTATCTCTCCAAGTGCAGTAAGCCACGAATGCAATCTTTGGTAGGAAGGAAACCAAATCTGGTAATAAAGAAGTTGTTAAAGTCCTGCAAATCGTAGGGACCTATCACAGATTCAGTCTTCTGCGCGGGCTGATCGCCATCTATTCCCGGAATTAATTCAGGGCTGATCTCCGTCTCGAGGATGTCGAGCAAGACCTCCGAAGTCTTCTTCTCAAACAACGAAGAATGTGCAACCCAACGTATCAGATGCTGAATAAAGGTCTTCGGCACACTGACATTAACGCTGTAATGGGACATGTGATCACCCACGCCGTAAGTACACCAGCCTAACGCCAGCTCGCTCAAATCTCCTGTGCCGACAACGAGGGCCTTCTTCATATTGGCTATGCGAAACAGATGGGAAGTACGTTCCCCGGCCTGAATATTTTCGAAAGTAATATCGTACAGTTTTTCTCCTCGCGCAAATGGATGGCCGACATCTCTTAGCATTTGCATGCAACTCGGTTTTATATCAATCTCATTTGCCTCCACATCAATGGCCTTCATCAGCCTCAGCGCATTCGTGTATGTTTTTTCGGAAGTTGCAAATCCGGGCATGGTATAAGCTTTAACGTTGGACCTCGGCAGACCCAAGAGATCCATGGTCCTTGCTGCGACAATCACGGCATGAGTTGAGTCAAGACCGCCGGAGACGCCTATCACCACGTTCTCGATCCCCGATGATTTTAAACGTTGGGCAAGCCCATGGACCTGTATGTTATATGCCTCATAACAGCGCTGATCGCGCTTTTCGGGATCCGCAGGTATATATGGGAATCTTGCATATTCCCTATCCAGCAGTATTCGCTTTTCAATCGGTACGACGGAAAATGATACTTTCCGGAATCCTTCCAGCCGCTCTCTGTGGGTGCAGGCATTCTGTCCGAAGCTGTTCATGCGCATCCTGTCCTGTGTCAACCTGTCAAGGTCCACATCTCCGAAAATCAATTGCGGCTTCCATAAAAAACGGGCCGATTCTGCAAGCAGATTACCGTTTTCATAGATCATCGCATGTCCATCCCATGCCAGATCTGTGGTAGATTCTCCGGGACCCGCAGCTGCATAGAGATATGCAGATATGCAGCGCGCAGACTGGTTTGATGCCAGAGACTGGCGGTAATCCGATTTTCCCACGGTTATGTTGGATGCGGAGAGGTTGCCTATGACAGTTGCCCCGGCCATGGCGGCATAGCTGGAAGGTGGAATTGGTACCCAGACATCTTCGCAGATTTCAATATAGAGACTGAAATTACTTATATTCTTAACATTGAACAGGATATCGGCTCCGAAGGGAACGTTTTCCTGTCCGCAAATGTCAATAAATTTAGACTGGGCATCCTTAGCCGGACTGAATTGTCGGCCCTCATAAAATTCGCGATAGTTGGGGAGATAAGATTTTACTGCAATGCCAAGGATGCGGCCTCGATAAAGGACGATACCGCAGTTAAAGAGGCGAAAATCAACCCTCAGGGGGGCTCCAATGACCAAGATTGTATTCAGCTCCCTTGTGGCATGGAGAATCTCTTTGAGTCCGTCCATTACAGCCACGAGAAGGGCATCCTGGTGAAAGAGATCTTCGTTTGAATAGGCTGAAATGCCGAGTTCAGGGAAAAGGGCAAGAATAGCATTATTTGCTGATGCCTGCTTGGCGAGCATGATTATGCTGGCTATGTTGGATGGTACATCGGCTACCTTTACCTCCGGTATGCAGACGGCAACCCTGACAAATCCATGATTGTATAAATTAAAAAATTGGCGTTCTTTGGTCGATTCCATATAAAGCGACGTCCCGTTCTACTGGCTTTCCACAAACCGGATATTTTCGGAAACTTATCTGAAATCGGTATTTTGTTTACGCATATTAGATTTTGTAAATGATTAGAGAGGTTTTGTCAAAGAAAAATGACAGATTATGCTGCCTCCGCAGTACTAGATAGTTTTTTCTACACATGCGTAAGCACTGTGATTGTGGATACTTTCGAAATTTTCTGCCTCAACGCTGTACCACGTGAAATTATCATTTCTGTTTAGCGCCTGTGCCACATTTCTTACGACATCTTCGACGAACATCGGGTTTTCATGCGCTTTTTCAGTGACAAATTTTTCGTCGACACGTTTCAGGAGAGAGTATAGTTCTCCGCTCGCCGAGTCTTCAACCAGCCTGATAAGGTCTTCGATCCAGAAGAATTTCCTGAACCTCACCTTCACAATCACCATACTTCTCTGGTTATGAGCGCCAAGATTGCTGATTTCCTTTGAACAGGGACATACGGTAGTGACCGGTACGATCACTCCCACGAGAAAATCAGTCTTGCTGACGCTGTTTTGTCCGCTGAACGAGCACGTATATTCCATGGGACTCTTAGCCCCTGATACAGGGGCCGTTTTTTCAACAAAGTAGGGAAACTCAATTTCCATGTGCGCTGATTCGGCATGAAGTTTATCCTTGACCTCTTGGAGAATCTTGTGAAAAGTCTTAATATTTATCTGTCCTCTGAATTCGTTCAAGATTTCCACAAAACGGCTCATATGCGTCCCCTTAAAGTGGTGGGGCAGATCCACGTAGATGTTGATGGTCGCATTTACATGTTGCGTGCCGTTCATACGATCCAGAACCACAATAGGATACTTAATTCCCTTGACGCCTACTTTTTGTATATCTATATTCCTGTTATCTTTCTGGTTTTGAATATCTCGCATAGCCATTTCCGTAGTAAGAAACTCGTGCATTCTCCGACTCCCATACGGTGACTCGGGATACGCCAAGATTGATTTCTTTCACTTTTTCGGTGATTCTGTCGTAAATGAACTTGGCCACATTTTCTGACGATGGGTTCATGACCTTGAAATAGCTAATTTCATTGAGATACTTGTGATCAAATTCTTTCAGTATGTCATCCGTCCACTGCTTCAATATCCTGAAATCAATTAGAATGCCGGCATCGGTTAATGCACTGGAGCAAACGGAGACTTCGACGATAAAATTGTGACCGTGGAGTTTCTCACATGTACCTCCGATTTCCTTCAACATATGAGCAGCAGAAAATGATTGCTTCACTGTAACTTCGTACACAAGGCCTCCCATCTGAAATTTGGATAATAATATAGTGAAAATAAAGGGTGGGTGTCAAGGTAAGAAATAGCCTTTAATAATAGGCAATTTTATTCTTAGCCGAAAAAAGAGATCAAATAGTTGTTCAATTATTAGGAAGGCGAAATTAACACAGACTTGGTGAAAATTACTAATTCCGATTTAAGGAACATAAAATGTAAAATATTTTCGTCAATAGATGTTCATATCTAACAGATGATAATAAAAGACAAAAAGGTTATCTTGCTTAATATTTGCCATGAGTGACAACTTGGTATGGGAATTGCTAAATGGTTAGTAAACGTTATTCATATATTGCTAATGGAATAATATAATTCTTGTGACAAAGGAGGTGGTAGCACAGATAAGTTTAAATCAATAAAGAAACTGAATTTGACCCATAAAAATATTTATGTTAAAAACAAATTGAAAGGAGAGATGAAAATGATTCGTTCATTATACAAGAAGAGAGGACAGAAAGGTTTTACACTGATTGAACTGATGATCGTTATTGCCATCATAGGTATCCTGGCAGCGATCGCCATCCCGCAGTTTGTGGCTTACAGGCAAAGAGGTTTCACCGCGTCAGCAAACTCGGCAGCAAGGAATGCCTACACAGCAGCAGAGGCCTTCTTCAGTGATTCACCTGGCGGTACGGTTACTGTAGGGATCGTGTCCACCTACGGTTATAAGAGTGACCCCAACATCACATTAGTAGCGGGTGGTGGTGGAACAATAGGGAACTTTACACTGCAGGCTACTCACGCAGGCGGTGGTTCAATCTTTACTATTGATCAGGACGGTGTGCTTACGAGAAGCTAAGTGTTAATAATGTATCATGAGGCGTTGAGGGGGTGGGGTTTATACCTCACCCCCTTTTTTGTAAATTAAAATCAATGCATATTAAGATTCATGATAGCGACTTTGTCTTAAGCACGGCATGGAAGATGGGAGACATAAGGCGACACGCCTTTCCCTTTGTTTCTCTGTTTATCCTGCTGCTGGTTGCATATGCGAACAGTTTTAGTTGTTCATGGCATTTTGATGATTATATAAATATAGTTGAGAATCCCGGCGTTCAGATAAAGACCCTGTCCTGGGAGGATATAGGGAAGAGCCTTTACGGTATTGCTGGCAGCGCCAGGTGGCAACGGCCCGTTTCATATTTCACCCTTGCCGTGAATTACTATTTCGACGGGTTGAATGTTTTCTGGTATCATGTCGTCAATTTTTTCATCCACTATGTAACTTCCGTTTTTTTATTTCTTTTCATTTACAACACCCTTAAACTTCCCATTCTTGAAGGACGCTATGAGAAGAATGCTTATTCTATCGCCCTTCTGGGCACGTTGTTTTGGGCGGTTAATCCTGTTCAAGTGATGGCCGTTACCTACATTGTGCAGAGGATGGCGAGCATGGCGGCGATGTTTTACATCATGGCCATGTACTTCTACCTGAAGGGAAGAAGCGGGGATAAGACATGGAAGCGCGTCGTTTTTTTTATTTTAGCCGCTTTTTCTGCTTTATTATCTCTTGGTTCCAAGGAGAATGCGGCCATGCTGCCCGTAAGTCTTTTCCTTTTTGACCTCTTCCTCATTCAGGGTGTGACAATTGAGAATATAAGGAAAAATTGGGCGGTGTGTCTTTTTGCCTTGTTGCTCGTTCCGGCGATTGGACTGGTGTATTATGATTTTTCTTCGATTACAGGAGACTATGATAAATTCAGGCCATTCACGATGTGGGAGAGGGTGCTGACCCAGCCGCGGGTGATCCTTTTCTATATTTCTCTTTTGCTTTACCCTATCACGTCCCGCATGATGTTTATCCATGATATGGAGATCTCAAGATCGCTCTTTGACCCATGGACGACCTTTGCTGCCGTTGTTGTGCTTTTGCTGATACTGGTTGTGGCTCTGTTGATCTCCCGTAAGAGACCCCTTATCTCCTACTGCATCATCTTCTTCCTCCTGAATCATCTGATCGAGGGATCGTTCATTTCTCTGGAGCTTGTTTACGAGCACCGTAATTACCTTCCTTCGATGCTTTTTTTCGTCCCATTGTCCATCTTCATCGTTTACGCCCTGAGTCACTTTGAAAAAAGAAAGAGGATGATTATCGTTCTCTCGTCGGCGATTACGGCGATGATAATTATCATGGGGGTGAGTGTTTACATACAGAATGACATCTTGAAGGATGAGGTCTCCCTCTGGAGTGATAATATCGAAAAGGCGCCACGGCTGCACCACGTTCGCCAAAATCTTGGGGTAGCCTACTTTATTGACGGCCGCTTTCCCGAGGCATTTGTGGAATTGACAAAAGCGCTGAAATCTCTTTCGGCAGCTAATGTAAAAGCTAAAGTCAAAACCTATGGATTGCTGGGAGAGTATTATATATTGAGAGGCAATGATGAAAAGGCGATGACGCACTATATGCAGGCCCTGAAAATAGATCCTTACTTTTCCCCTGTCTACAACAGGATGGCAGAGATCAAGGTGAGGAAGAATCAACTTGCCGATGCCGAAGAAATAATCAGGATTGGGATTGTCATGGCACCTCATTCATATGCTTTTCGTCTTACTCTGGCTCGCATCCTGTTGAAGCAGGGGCATCCGGATGCAGCCATCAAAGAAGCTCAAAAGGCACTCATGCTGGGCGGGGATCCTTCAAAACCCTATGGCGTCTTTGCTGAGGCATTCAAGATGAAAAGAGATCAAAGAATGGCGGATCATTTTTATAAACTCGCAAATAAAATGCAGTTGCATAATCCTGCCTGCGAGAGCGGCAATCAACTGCTGACACTGCATAAGGGCGCGTAAAGAATTAATGCCCCTTCACTTCTCCTTCTTCTATATATGAGAAAGTATCGTGGATAAGGGAAAAGAGTTTGATCTGGACATGAAACGGCCGCTCAAAAAATGGCGGGCCTCTCTGTTTGCCGCCGGCCTCCTGTTTGTCATATTGCTGGTTGCATATGCGAACAGTTTTAGTTGTTCATGGCATTTTGATGATTATATAAATATAGTTGAGAATCCCGGCGTTCAGATAAAGACCCTGTCCTGGGAGGATATAGGGAAGAGCCTTTACGGTATTGCTGGCAGCGCCAGGTGGCAACGGCCCGTTTCATATTTCACCCTTGCCGTGAATTACTATTTCGACGGGTTGAATGTTTTCTGGTATCATGTCGTCAATTTTTTCATCCACTATGTAACTTCCGTTTTTTTATTTCTTTTCATTTACAACACCCTTAAACTTCCCATTCTTGAAGGACGCTATGAGAAGAATGCTTATTCTATCGCCCTTCTGGGCACGTTGTTTTGGGCGGTTAATCCTGTTCAAGTGATGGCCGTTACCTACATTGTGCAGAGGATGGCGAGCATGGCGGCGATGTTTTACATCATGGCCATGTACTTCTACCTGAAGGGAAGAAGCGGGGATAAGACATGGAAGCGCGTCGTTTTTTTTATTTTAGCCGCTTTTTCTGCTTTATTATCTCTTGGTTCCAAGGAGAATGCGGCCATGCTGCCCGTAAGCCTTTTCCTTTTTGACCTCTTCCTCATTCAGGGTGTGACAATTGAGAATATAAGGAAAAATTGGGCGGTGTGTCTTTTTGCCTTGTTGCTCGTTCCGGCGATTGGACTGGTGTATTATGATTTTTCTTCGATTACAGGAGACTATGATAAATTCAGGCCCTTCACGATGTGGGAGAGGGTGCTGACCCAGCCGCGGGTGATCCTTTTCTATATTTCTCTTTTGCTTTACCCTATCACGTCCCGCATGATGTTTATCCATGATATGGAGATCTCAAGATCGCTCTTTGACCCATGGACGACCTTTGCTGCCGTTGTTGTGCTTTTGCTGATACTGGTTGTGGCTCTGTTGATCTCCCGTAAGAGACCCCTTATCTCCTACTGCATCATCTTCTTCCTCCTGAATCATCTGATCGAGGGATCGTTCATTTCTCTGGGGCTTGTTTACGAGCACCGTAATTACCTTCCTTCGATGCTTTTTTTCGTCCCATTGTCCATCTTCATCGTTTACGCCCTGAGTCACTTTGAAAAAAGAAAGAGGATGATTGTCGTTCTCTCGTCGGCGATTACGGCAGTAATAATTATTATGGGTGTGAGTGTTTATATTTATAACGATATCTTAAAGGATGAGATATCCTTCTGGAGTGACAATATCGAAAAGGCGCCACGACTCGCAATTGTACATAACAATCTGGGAGCCGCGTATCTGACCGCAGGCAGATTATCCGACGCATTCACCGAATTGACAAAAGCCACAGAGTCCTCTAATAGAGAGCATGCTGGGGTGGAATACATGACCTTCAGGTTACTAGGTTACTACTATACAGTAAATGGAGATGACGAAAGGGCCCTTTTCTATACCAGGAAAGCCCTGGCCGGTTTCCCTTCCGATGCTGAGCTGTATAACCAGCTGGCAGTAATACTTATAAGGAAAAAGAATTTGAAAGAGGCTGAAAGCGAAATGAAAAAGGCGATATCACTTAGAAAGAACCAGGCTTCTTTTCACATCAATCTTGGCAAGATATACCTCCTCCAAGGAAATCCCGACGCCGCCATCAAGGAGGCCCAAAGGGGAATTTTCCTGGATGGAAATCCCTTAGAAGCGTACTGGCTGATGTCAGAAGCATTCAAGGGGAAGAATGACCATAAAATGTCCGATCATTTTGGCAGCCTGGTATCCGGATTCAAACAGGCAAATAGACAATGTCCTTAGCGCAGGGCGACAATCGAAACGTGCGGGTCGCCGTGGTTTTTCCAGTTATTCAGCATTGTGTTCCAGAAGAATATGATATCCCCGCTTATGGTTAATCATCAATGATTGATATCAGAGAAATTGAGACAATTCTCTGCGCCACTTTGGACCGGGCCCAATCTTTAGGTTACAGCGGCTATTCCAAATTTGACGCTCTCAACAGTCGCGTAGTCCGGGCTCTGTCTTTTAATTTCTGGCCGTTCCGCCTGCTTTGGACGCAACTTATCATGCGGGCACCCATAAATCTGCGGCCCCTCTTTTGCGTGAGAAAGGGCGTTAATCCGGAATCTCCGGCACTGTTTGCACGGGCCAATCTGGATTTGCATTCCATGAGTTCTACTGGCCCCTTCAAGGAAAGGGCTGCAAGTTGTCTGGACTGGCTGATGGCAAATACTTCAAGAGAAAAAGGAGATTACCACGGCAGTTGCTGGGGCTATCATCACCCATGGCAGAGCCCGGGTTTCTACCAACCGCCAGGCTATCCCAATTGCTACATCACTGTCATCGCCGGAGAGGCTCTTCTGCATGGGTTTCGACAACTTGATATTGAGGATTGCCTCATCACTGCCCGGAGTGCCGTTGATTTTATTTTATATGATTTAGATGTGTTACACGAGACTGCCGAGGAAAAATGCATATCATACGTGCCAAAGATGAAAACAGAGTTTGCCGTGATAAATATTAATGCCCAAGCTGCGGCATTTATTGCTCAGGTAGGAATATTGACGAGCGAGACATTTCTTCTGGATCAGGCACGGAAACTTCTTTCCTTCGTATCTCGCTTTCAAACTTCCTATGGGGCATGGTATTATACCACGAATCCCAGGCAGAGCCTGGTGGCGCATGATAACTATCATACGGGCATGATTCTGGACGCCTATCTGGCTTATGAAGATGCGACAGGTGACCAGCGCTTCCTAGAGACCTATGAAAGGGGTTTGACATTCTACGGGAAAGAACTGTTTCTTCCTAATGGTGCACCCAAGTGGGCCAGCGACAAGATCATGCCGCATGACGTTCATGGGTCCGCCCAGGGTATGTTGACCTTTGCCAAGGCTCGCGACCAGGAAATGGCTCTTCGCATTGCTTCCTGGGGGCTTCAGAATTTCTATAAGGGTGAAGGTGAATTTGCCTATCAGAAAGGCCGTTTCATCAATAAACGGTTCACCCTTCTCCATTGGTGTAACGGATGGATGGCCCGCGGACTGGCCATATTGCTTTCGCTGTTAAGAAAAACAGAAAGTAAGGAATAGCATTAGATGCCATTTGGTTCAGAATTAGCGTTGACTCCGGGCTTGAGCCTGGTGGAGCGACTCTACGTGAAGGTTTTCGGGGCCCCTATTTTAGGGCTCCGTGTACGTGCCCGCACCATTCTTCCTTTTCTAGATAGAGTTCCTTATCCCCGCAGGATTGCCGATGCGGGGTGTGGTAGAGGGATGATCACTCTTGCCTGCGCCAGACGCTTTCCGGCCGCTGAAGTTCTTGGCGTTGATCTGGATGAATATCAGAACCTAATCAATACCGCGATTGCTGAAAAACTTGGATGCAAAAAGGTGCAATTTGTAACTATGGACGCTCTGAGGCTGCCTGAATTGGGCAGATTCAACCTGATCATATCGACAGATATGCTTGAGCATCTCAAGGACGACCTCGGTGCAGTGAGGATGTTTTGTGAGGCCCTCGAACCGAATGGTTATTTGCTTGTCCATGTACCGCATCTGACACGGAGCATTTTTGGCTGGCAAAGAGAAAACTGGATGGACATCGACGGTCATGTGAGACCGGGATACACAAAGGATGAGTTGATGCGTCTTCTTACCAGAGGAGGGCTTCATGTCAAAACCTGTGTCTATAATTATAATACAATGGAAACATTGACCAACGATATCAGCAAGCTGATAACCGGCGCCCGAGAAAGAAATAAGGGCCTTTACGCATTGGTTTTTCCTCTGCTTCTATTCGTTAGTTTTCTGAGCTCATTTTACCGATCTCAGAAGAGTGGATCGGGTCTTGTCGCATTGGCTGTGAAGGAGGTCTAGCTCCATTGAAATTTCTGATAGACATACTGCATCCCAAGCATGTGCATTTCTTCCGGCCCTTGATGAAAAGATGGCAGGATCGGGGTCACACAGTCAAGATCGTCACCCGCGACAAGGATATTACCCATGAGCTCCTCAATTTGTTCAACATTCCCTATGTTTGCTTGTCAAAACAGAAAAAGGGTTTAGGCCTTGCCCATGAATTATTGAAGCGCTGGTTTGAATTTGCTATATTGCTCCGGGATTTTCGCCCCGATATTGTCCTCTCCATCGGCGGTATAACCACGTCCCTCCCATCCAGACTGCTCGGTATTCCCAACATTGCTCTGACTGATACAGAAACGGCGGAGCTCAGCAATAGAATAGCTTTTCCCTTTGCAGACAGGGTTCTCACACCGGAGTGGTTTACCAGAGACTTCGGCAGGCGCCATTACCGTTATCGGAGTTTTCACGAATGGAGCTACCTGCACCCTCATGAGTTTACTCCAGACCCCGAACTCGTAAGGGATGAGGGGATCGATCCTGATCAGCCGTATGCTGTGGTACGCTTTGTCCGCTGGGATGCCGTACATGATCGGGGAGAAAAAGGATTCAATGCGGAGGATGCCGTTCGATTGATTCAGCAGCTCTCGTCGAGAATGAAGGTAGTATTGACGACAGAAACTCCGCCTCCAGAGGCGCTCAGAAAGTTCGCAATTGCTATCAGAATAGACAGGATGCATCACGTGATGGCCTATGCCCGGCTGGTGGTAGGAGAAAGCCCCAGTATGTGTGCCGAGGCTGCTCTTATGGGTGTGCCTTCCGTACTGGCATCGAGTTGGGCCGGCGAATGCGGGAATATGAAAGTTCTGTCGGATCTGTTCGGACTGATGAAGGTATATGATTATGGGTCTGATGCTGTTGCTGCGGCAATTGCCATGGCCGATAGTCCTCCGTCCAGGGAACACATGCGCGGGCAAAGGGATAAGCTGGTCAGAAGCTTGGATTATATTCCAGATGTGATCGAAAAGAATATCCATGATCTGGCAGGGGGAAAAGATGTCTGAAAGGCTGCCTGTGGAAATGGTTTTCTTTGGAGAGCCGTTTGACAGAGAGGCGGTAATTCATACGCTGCGCCATCTGGCCATGCGGACTGGGTGGACTTTTCGTCCGAAAGCTGAACGACGGCTCATCTATGCTACGACGGAAAATCCAATGGAGATACCCGCCGGGGATGGCGATCTTGTCATATTATCTTCACAGGAAGTTAAGAAGCATATGACAGAAGGCCGGGCTGGCATTCCGCTCAGAGGAGGCTGTGCCGGACGATTGCCATTCTATCATCCAAAGGGAGACGATTTCAGCAAACGGGGATGGATCAAGGCAGATGTTATTGCGGGAGCCCATGCGCTTCTTAACCTTCTTTATGAACGGAGAAACCGTCCTCTAGAAAGAGACGGCTGGATGCGTTTTGCGGAAGACTGGTGGACGGGGGCGGGTTTCAGGAAGCCGGAGCCCCTGTCAGATTCCTGGCTTAATAGGATTGTTTCTGAGGCGGAAAAAATTGGATGGCCTCATGTCGAAAGACAGGGTAACGATATACTGATTCGTGCTCCAGGGACGGTCGTTCTCACGCACGATGTCGATTATATGCCGACTACCGCGAATCGTGGTCTGCCACGATTTCTCCGGTCGGTAGCCAGGCAGCTGCTGGTCAGGAGGAGTGTGGGTAATGCGAGGCAGATCGTAAATAAGTATCGTCAAGCCTTTTTTCAGCCTGTACCCTATGATGCATTGAAATCCATTGCGGAAGCGGAAGCGGGACTAGGAGCAATTTCTTCTTTTCAGTTTACGGTGGTAAGAAGACACAGGAACGATCCAGCCTACGATTTGCGCAATTACCACACCACAGACGGTCTGAGATATCTGATTCAGGAGGGATTTGAGATCTGCCTCCATGGAAGCTACAGGGCAGGAAGGACGCCGGGACAACTTGCCGTGGAGAAGATCGAACTTGAAGGTATTCTGGACATAAGCGTCTCCGGGCATCGGCAGCATTACCTCAATTTCCATCCTGCCACATTCTTCCCGGAATTGGAAAGAGCAGGGTTGGAATATGACATGTCTGTCGGTTATAATGACATGACTGGACCCCGTGCAGGGACGCTATTTCCCTTCAGACCTTATGACATGGAGAGGGCTAAGCCCTTTTCCCTGTGGGAAATACCCTTTATTCTGATGGACACGACCTTAGCTACAACCTACCGATTTTCATCCGGCGAGGCCCTGGATCACTGCATGGATCAAATTCGGGATATGGAAAAATCGGGAGGATGCGTTTCGCTTATATGGCATCAGGAACAGCTGAGCGGCCTGTTAGATCCCGGATTCGATGGGATCTACTGGACATTGTTGAAAAGGCTCAAGGAGCGCGGGATAAGGTTATACAGCGGACAAAGGCTCCTGCCAGCAATGGATGAGTTGTGGAAAGTTTCCATCGAGGCGTAATCGATGCAAGAAAAATCATATTCGGAAAAAGATCTCGCATATTTTAACCGGTTCACTTCCGGCTATTTCCCATATGCAGAAAAAGATTTGGATACTATGCTTGAACCGATCGATTCCGTGATCGGTCAATTCAGGAGGTTACGTATTTGTGAAATCGGCTGCGCTTCTGGCCAATTTTCGCAGGCGCTGGCGGCAAGGTATATGGGCCAGTCTATTTCCTTGTTCGGCCTGGATATTGCGTCCCAGGTGCTTGCTCGTTATCCCTATGAGAAGATTTGCGGTAGTGCCTTCTCGATTCCATTGAAAAGCGAAAGCTTCAACATGGTCTGCCTGCCTGCCACGCTGCACCACCTATTTCCTCTGGCGGATTCTGTCAAGGAGTTACATAGAATTCTCGTTCCTGGCGGTTATTTCTATTGTATGGAACCGAATTACTTTCATCCACATCGTCGTTTCTTCATGAGATTTAAAACCTTATATAACTTATATAGAGAGACGAATGATGTTCCCGTAGAACCTGAGAATCTCAAGAAGATGTTAAGGACATTTGATTTAGAGCCAGTATTCTTTAAGTACATTAATATCTATTCTTCTCAGCCCTCATTTTTGCAAAGAATGCAGAATGCGTTTAGTCATTTGCAATCAATAAGAGGACTTTGCAAATACCTGTTGCCTTGGTTTATTTTAGTTGCACGAAAAATATGAGCATAAGCTAATATAGTTATATGTGATATGCCATAAGGAGCGGATATATGAGTAATCAGTTCGATATTATTAAAAGAACCGACTTCTACGCTATAAAGAATGTTCTAAGAATCCTCCCATTCTCAAGAAGTCCGTTAAGTAAGTTAAGAAATGTGTGTCGATTTTTAACAAGCAAGAGGCGGGAATGGGTATCATATGGCCCGTTAGAATACCAGATTGACATTACATATCGCTGTAATCTTAATTGCAATACATGTTTTTTGCGGAAACAAAATTTACAGATGAATTCTCAGTCGGATATGTCGACAACAGAAATAAATTATATATTAGATAAAGCGGATAAAACGGCTATTGCAATCCTGCTTGGTGGCGGAGAACCTCTACTGTATCCTGATGTTGGAAAGGTAATTAATATGGTCGTAAGACGCGGATTCTATTGTAGTCTTTCGACAAACGGGATCCTCTTAGGCAAGTTGGGAACGGATATTATTGATGCTGGTGCTCATTCGATAAATGTCAGTATTGATGGTCATGATGCTGATACATATAATAAAGTGCGAAATGCGGACCGCCGAACATGGGATGTCCTTATAGACTCTATTCAAACTTTCAGAAGTTTACTGGATAAGAAAAGAAAAAATTTCTTCCAATTCCGATGTAATTTTACCTTGACACGTCAAACAGTACACTATCTGAAAGAAATGATTTCCTTCGCAACAAAGCTAAGATTTGATGTGATTTACTTCAACAATATTAATTCTTTCAGCGGGGAAGATCTTACTCTTTACTCCAATGATTTGGAGGTTAGAGAGATATTGAATGACGTCATTCAAACCTGCCAACCCGATGCTTATGTTTATCTTCCTATTTTAGTAGATAGATCACGTCGAGGTTTTTGCAGAGATCCATTTGTTCTCACCGTTATAAAGAAGTCCGGATTGCAGGGCAGATGTTGTTTTGACCTGCCTGTTACGGAGAATGGGAATTTTTTTGGTGATCGAGAGCCGTTTAATACTGAGAGGTACCAAGCGTTAAGAAGAATATTTTTGCATGAGGACACTTTGCTGCCGGATGAATGTGATCATTGTTATAGACGTTTTGAGCATGCAGGAATTGAATCTAAGAAAGTTTATTACAATCCTTTTCGTCGTAGATGGATTTTTGTTTGATGCTGATACCCAATAGCGCCTTGAATTAAATATTAGATACGTCCACGAGCGCAGAGAAATGACTTTCCTGGTTAATAAAGAAAAAGCAAAACGATCCTTCTACAAAGGCATGGTATTTTGTTGTCGTTTGCTTGTCAGCTTTCTTCTGTTGGTCTGGATTATTCATTCGATAGATTTGAATGTTTTCAAGAATACTATTGTTTCTCCAAGGCTTTACCCAATAATTGTGATGGCTGTCGTTGGAGTTCTATTTATTATTTTAAGTGCTATTAAGCTGTGGATTCTGTTAAGAGCATTCAGTTCAATCTCTCTTGGTCTTTTTCTAAAATATTTTTTTTTCACCTGTTCTATAGCCTCTCTTGTGCCGGCTATAGTCGGAGATATTACGCTGATTGGTCTGGCCAAGCGTAGTGATATTCCCATGAACGAGAGTATATCTGCTCTTCTCATGGATAGATTAATAACCACTACGGTTGCATTGTTTATTTTCACACCCTTTACTTTGGTCTTTGCATTACATATAGAACCGTTGTTTATGATCTTTCTGACTATAACATCGTTGGTACTTTTTGTTGCATTGATTTGGCTTGTCTTTAGGTTCGCTCCAAGAATCATGGACAAATTATTTGTATTAAGCGGATTTTGGCATTCATTTTCTATGTATGCGACAAGATACAGGGTTAATTTGTATAAGAACTTTTTGATAACCTGTCTCAGGGGGATTGTGTCAGGTATAACCATCATATCTGCCCTTATGGCTGCAAATTTACAACCGCCTGTAGGCATTACGATATGTATTTCAAATACTCTCTCTATCTTATCATATATTCCTATAAGTGTAAGTGGACTAGGTGTTTTTGAAGGAAGTGGACTAATCCTGTTCGAAGCCGTCGGTTTAAACAGGGAACAGGTTTTGGCTGGACTTGTTTACCATCGTATATATATTATTATTTGGGCGTGTTTGACGTGGCTCGTTCTGACGTCAATGTTCGCGATAAAAAGGTATTCAGGGAATCATGATTTTTACAAGTAATGACCTGGAACTCAAATTAGAACACATTACAGAAAAATGTGGGGGCAAAAAGCGAATACTGCTGATCTATCCACAATTGGGACCGCAGGCATTGATGCCTCAGGCTCCGTTATCACTGCTTTCGATTTGCCCCAATCTGGAACATGCCGGTTATGCGCCCGTCATTATCGATACTCGCGTTGAACCGGGCTATGAGGAGAAAATCAAGAAAGAATTACCGCATAGCCTGTTTGTCGGTCTTACCAGTATGACAGGCTTGCAAATTCAATATGCCCTGCAGGTGGCGGCATTTATTAGAAGGCTTGATCCGGAAAAAGTCATTGTCTGGGGCGGGATACATGCCACCATCCTGCCGGAACAGACGCTCCGAGATCCAAGGGTTGATATTGTGGTTGCTGGGGAGGGTGAAGAGGTAGTCGTCGAACTGGCGGACTGCCTCTCTTCGGACGGAGACTTAAGAGAGGTCAAGGGCATTTATTTTCACGATGAACAAGGGAATGTTGTTTTTACCGGCAAGCGGGCATTTCTCGATATGAATGAGGTTAAGATGCCATCGTGGCATCTCATCGATGTTTCAAGATATTCGGAGATCGGCGTCCAGGCGGCGCGAGGATGTCCATTCCGCTGCCGTTTCTGTTTTAACCACCTCTATAACGGTGGAAAATGGCGGGCGAAGGACGCGGATGTTGTTATCAAAGAACTTCGGGTGCTAAAAGAGCGGTATGACGTCGGGCATGTTGTGTTTTACGATGATAATTTTTTTTCCAATCTCAGGCGGGTCAGATATCTGTGTGAAAAACTTGTCGAGAATAATCTGGGCATAAAATGGAGCACGACTTGCCGGGCCGACATTCTGGCTCGTCGCGTTGACGCACCTTTTGCCGATCTGATGAAAAAGTCCGGTATACATATTCTCTTTGTCGGTTCTGAATCGGGCTCTCAAAGGATATTGTCAGATGTGATCAACAAGCAGATTACCGTGGATGATATTCTTGGCATGGCCAGAATCACACACGAACATAACCTGCGTGTCCATACGTCCTTTATGGCTGGACTTCCCGGTGAGACGGAGCAGGAGCGAGGCATGACATTTGATCTTATGGATCGGATCAAGGCGATCAATCCCAATATTTATATTACGGCCGTATGTATCTATACACCGTATCCCGGGAATCCGCTGTTTAATGAAATCGTAACCGAGCAATCGTATAAGCCCCCTCAGTCTCTTGAAGATTGGGCGCAACTGACTTTTTTCAACTGCAAACTGCCGTGGCTCACCGAAGGAGAATGTTCGATGCTGGAGGACCTAGCCTTTATTTCCCGCTTCGTCTTCTGGTCGGGAGAAATTAGGGATAGATATATAAAATGGTACCATTACCCCGCTTATATATTTTACCGGTTGGATGCTCTGCTCCGGTGGAGATTTCGTTTCTTCAGATATGCGCCTGAGTGGAAAATATTTCGACGCGTTGCAGGCTATACAGAGGCCTGATGATCCTCAACTGGAGATAAATCTGATGTGCGGTATTTGCGGCATAATCGGCCCTGGTGCCGATCCTGCCATTATTCGAAGAATGAACCTGTCCCTTGCGCACCGCGGGCCGGATGGTGAAGGCATCTATCAGGGAGAGGGCGTTTTGCTTGGGCACCGCCGCCTGTCCATTATTGATCTTGTGACTGGCGCGCAGCCAATGACGAACGAGGATCAGACTGTATGGGTTGTTTTCAATGGAGAAATATACAACTTCCAGGGTCTGCGGGGGGAACTTCAGGAACGCGGGCACGTCTTTGCAACCAGCAGTGATACAGAGGTGCTGATTCATGGATACGAGGAGTACGGGCCGGAATTCTTGATAAGACTGGATGGAATATTCGCCTTTGCACTTTGGGACGTAAGGAAAAAAAGGCTTCTTCTGGTCAGAGATTATTTCGGCATCAAGCCCTTGCACTATCATTTTGACGGCCGGACCCTGCGCTTTGCCTCCGAAATCAAAGCTATTCTCCAGGATCCCGCTGTTTTGCGGGAACCGGATTTCCAGTCTATCCATTATTTCTTTAATCTGCGTTTCATTCCGGGCGAGGGGACCCTCATCAATGGCATCAAGAGGCTTTTGCCTGCCCACTATATGATGTATGAGAATGGTGCCATTTCGATACGCCGTTATTTCGATCTAAAGAGGATGGCTGATATTCCGGCCGATGAAGAGCAGTGTATAGATGGTATTAGGCATCATCTTCGCGAAGCGGTACGGAAGCAAAAAATCAGCGATGTGCCTCTTGGGGTGTATCTTTCAGGGGGGCTTGATTCGAGCGCCCTAGTTAGATACATGAGCGAACTTTCCAGTGAGCCGGTCAGGACCTTCTCTATGGGATTCAATGAACCTACAGATGAGCTGGAAGATGCTCGTATCATAGCAGAGCAGTTCAAGACGGACCATCATGAAATAAGCGTATCTCCTGATCCTCTCCGTCAATACCCGGAAGTTATCTGGCACGCGGAAGAGCCCAAGGAAAACATCCTGCAGGGGTTTCTTCTATCCAGATTTGCCAAGAGTCACGTCAAGGTCTGTCTAAGCGGGCTTGGCGGAGATGAGCTCTTTGCCGGCTATGAGCTTCACAGATATATCTACCCTGCAAGCTTTCTTTATCCCGCCGTGCCGAGAGCTCTGGACTCATGGTTTTTTCGGCCACTGAGCAGATTTATCTTCTCTGTTGAGAATGCATGGGGATCATTGTCTCTTGACGAGTATCGCCGTGGCTTGCAGATGATTCTTTCCCTTGGTGATCCGGCCCGGTACTATCTGATACTGAGAAACGTCTGGGATTACGACGAGCAGGCTTATAGGAATGTCTATGGTCCTCTGCTTCTGAGGCAAAACCTCTGTAAAACCCACACACAATTCGACCATTTCTTTTCTTCAAATGATCGAAGCGTTCTGGACAAGGTGCTCTGGGCGGAGTTTAACACTAAAATGCAAGAAGATTTCCTGATGAACGAAGATCGCACTTCCATGGCAAACGGTCTTGAGGTCCGCGTTCCCTTCCTGGACAGAGACCTCGTGCAATATGCCGTGTCGATACCTGCAGAGTTGAAAATGAAAGGAAACCGGCTCAAGGATCTTTTCAGAAAGGCCATGGAAGGCGTTTTGCCGGAACATACCTTAAGAAAAAAGAAATGGGGCTTTAGCTTCAATCCCTACTATCAGTTCCAGAAGGATTTGAAGACCGTTGCCGAGAGGGTCTTGACGAGGAAGCGAGTGGAAGAGAGAGGGATACTGAATTACGATTACCTGAAGAAGATAATGGATCATCCGCCCCATCCACGGCTGCGCTGGCACTACTTCTTCCTCTGGCTGGCGCTGGGCATGGAAATATGGTTTCAGATGTTCATTGAAGGCGACCTCTCCGGGCCTGTCTTTGAATTGGAACACTATATGCAAAATGGCGGGCGGGATAATGCTCTATAGAAATACTTGGGCCGGTTCTTACGATGCGAGAATCGCGATGACCTTTTTCGCATGTTCGATGCCGGTGATGCAGGGGATTCCCTGTTCGATACAATCAATGAAATGATTGATCTCGGCCTTTAAAGGCTCCTGAAAATCTATCTTCGGCAAGAGAACATCTCCGGACCTGTAGTTGAAAGCGGGAAAATGCTGATCATCATAGTCCATGTCTTTGCCGAGGACAGCCATGCGGTCTATTCCTTTATCATAAATAGCGACTTTGTTGTCGGCAACGTCGTCGTATACCACCATCTTTTTTGATCCCACAACGGTCATGGAACGGACCTTATTGGGGTCAAGCCAGCTCACATGGATGTTTGCCATGACCCTATCCGGATAAAGGATGTTCATAAAGACCACGTCGTCGATCCCTTTCTGTATAAAATCGACGCCGCGCTTTACGACGGAAATAGGCGTGGCATTGTTCAGCCAATACTGGATGATACTGATGTCATGGGGTGCGAAGTTCCATAATGCATCGACATCGGTTCGTATGCGCCCGAGGTTCAGCCTGTGGCTGTATATGTAGCGAATATTTCCAAGTCCGCCGGAATCGATCAACCCTTTCACGTAGCGGACAGCTGCATTGAAAAGAAAGGTATGCCCTGCCATGGCTACCCGCTTCTTCTTATCTGCCAGTCTGCCGATTTCTTCGACCTCGGCAACACTTCTTGCCAGCGGCTTCTCCACCAGGACGTGCTTTCCCGCTTCCAGGGCCTTCATGGTAAGCTCAAAGTGGGAAGCGACGGGTGTGGCAATGATAACGGCGTCTGTCTCCCGGTCTTTTAGAACATCATCTATGCTGTCAGTGACTTTGATTGCAGGATACAGTCTGTGGACGTAGTCACGCCTTTCGGGGGCGAGATCGACTGCGGCTGTCACATGACATCTCTTGTTTTCCACGAGATTTCTGAGAATGTTCGGTCCCCAGTAACCAACACCTATTTGGGCGATCTTCGACATAAAAATCTTTCTCCTCATCCGCCGATAACATTTCTTGCCCGATTGCATACATACTGAATTTGATTTTCAGTGATTTCCGGGAACATGGGCAGGCTTAAGATTTCCTTTGAGCTTAGTGTCGCAACAGGGAAATCTTCCGGCCGATGACTTAAATGCCGGCAGGCCATAAGGGCGGGCAATGCTATAGGATAATGGATGCCCGCTTCAATTCTGCAGTTCTCCAGTTCCTTCATAGATGAAAACCTCTTCATGCGAGCCGCAGGCCCTTTGGAGATACTTTATACCTCTTCTTGCACGCGGGGCATTTCAGATTTTTGGGGAGCTTTTCTCCGCATTCGCACATCCATCCGGCTTGTCTTGCCGGGTTCCCCGTCATGAGCGCATAATCGGGCACATCCTTCGTCACGACGGCGCCGGCGCCCACAAACGCGGATCGACCGACAGTGTGTCCGCACACAATAGTACAGTTGGCGCCAAGTGTGGCGCCTTTCTTTACCAGCGTGGGTTTCAATTCGCTCATGCGGCTTATATGCGCGCGTGGGTTAAAGACATTCGTAAAGACCATGCTTGGTCCGCAGAAGACATTGTCCTCAAGGGTAACGCCCTTGTATATGGAAACATTGTTCTGGACTTTGCAGTAGTTTCCTATGACCACATCTTGACCAATGACAACGTTCTGCCCAATATTGCAATTGCAGCCGATGGCGGCCCCGGGGAGAACATGGGAAAAATGCCAGACCTTGGTACCTTCTCCGATAGAGACATTATCATCGATTATGGCAGTTGGATGAACCTGGTGGTTTCTGTTGGCCCCGGTATAACCGGAAGGCTCAATGTTATTTACTGCCGATGCAGGCTTTATCCGGATCTTCGTGCCGTAGTCGTTCAAAGACCGCTGGCTGGCATTGAGGATACTGAGGACGCGCAGTCCTTCCCGTCCGTCCGTCAGGGGCGTCTGGCCTGTCGTAATGCAGTAGAGAAAATGTTCGCATTCCAGCTTCAGGGGCTCCATCTCAGTCACATTGACATATTCCGGAGTGGCCGTAGACGGCACAGGGATATAATTCTGCCATTTAATCTCATGCGGATAGATGAGGAGCTTTTCATTCCAGGGTCTCGCGTCATCGAAAACAGCCATTTTCCGCTCGCCCACTACAACAAGCTTCTGTTCCTTGAACGGATGAAGCCATGATACAAAGATATGGGCCTTCAAGCCGGACGGGAATTCAAGGTGGGTCGTGGTCACGTCGGCAATTTTTCTGTGCAGGTAGTTGCCGCCCGTTGCCAATACACTTTCCGGCTCTTCTCCAGCCAAGGCGAGAATCATGGATATATCATGGGGTGCAAAAGACCATAGGATGTTCTCCTCCCGCCTGATCTTTCCAAGATTCAAACGATGGGAATAGATGTAGTTGATTCTGCCGAGCTCCCCTGCCCGAGCAAGTTCTTTTAGTCTGACGAAAGCGGGATGGTACTGGAGAAGGTGTCCGACCATAAGTGTGAGCCTCTGATCTGCGGCGAGATTGATCAGCTCGACTGCCTGGTTCTCCGAGAGGACGAGGGGCTTTTCAACATAGACATGCTTTCCCGCGAGGAGTGCTTCCCTTGCCAGAGTGAAATGCGTTTCTGCCGGTGTGGCAATGGCTACTCCTGCGATATCGGCTCTGCCAAGGACATCATTCAGAGCCAGACATGTCTCGATTTGAGGATGCCGTTTCCCGAACTGGGCGAGAAGCGCTTCGCTCTTGTCACAGATCAGCTTGAGCGCACCGAGGTCCGCATAATTTCTGACAAGATTCTTGCCCCAGTAACCTGTGCCTATGACTGCGACATTTGGAAGAGCTGTATCTTTACGATTCTTCATAGTATCACTTATACAACCTTTCATTGTCTTGAATGTCCATCCACATGGCAAATAGGAGCGACTGAAAAGAGCTGATAAAAAGAAAAGCAAAAGCCAGCATCGTTAGGGGAGAGACATTTTCTCCTGTAAATAGAATGATAGTAGCGATTTTTATTGCGTAAGGAATTGCGATGATGCCGAGCAAAAAGGAAAAATGATACAATAAAAAAAGGGGATGAAAATCTTTTAAAAGGTACTTGATCCAAAGCCGTTTGAAAAATGATTTAAGCAAGAGCCAGGAGATCTTCGGAATGACTCTGGAGACCTTCATCTTTGACTGTTCGCCGATGTTATAGACTGGTTTGATGCCAACCTCCTTAGCTGTACAGTGAGCGATATTCAGTTTAACCAGGAGGTCATTTGGCACGCCATAATTACGATAGATATCGTGAATCCTTATGGCCTGTAATGCACTCAGTGAAATGGCAGTATATCCGCATTGGGTGTCTGAGATATGCCAGTATCCTGAGGCTATTTTTGTCAGTATCGAAAGAACGGCATTTCCGATATATCTTGTCTTGGGTACGACCAGCCATGCACTCCGATGGATGAGGCGATTCCCTTTTACGTAATCGATGCCTTCCTCAATCACAGGGCGACAGATAGTCTCCAGTTCGGCGGGATCCATTTGTCCATCACCGGCCATTACGGCAGTGCACTGAATTTGATGATCAAGACACCACTTGTATCCTCTTGCGATGGCCGCCCCCACACCGCCGTTTGTCAAATTGTTTATAAGTATGACTCTGTCAGATGCAGGTTTGCTGTTTGCTACTTCTGAAGGGATATAATACTCAATCTCTTTTTCCGTCATTTCATGAAGGACGATTTCCGCCTGATTATATTTGGTATATGCGGGTCTATCTCTCTTGAACACCGTTTCGACGGCAGATTTTTGTCTTGTTATGTAATCAGAAACAAGGTCGGCAGTCTTGTCTGTGGAACAATCATTGACTACGATAACGCGATCTACGAATTCCGGCACGGTTGATATTACGTGAATTATCTGTTTCTCTTCGTTATAGGCCGGGATGACAACGGCAACGGTTTTGTTGTTCAGCATAGATCAGCCATCCTCGCAAGAGTTTTTAAGGAATGAATCTGTTATACAAGAATGTTAAATTCAATTGCACGGATTATGTAGCATATCCAATCCATGATTTACAATCTAAATTCATGATATGTAATCGTTAAATATTTTTTTATTTGTCCGTTTTCTGTTACGGGTCACGCATTCAGGATGCAAAAACCCTCGCCATCATATCCGTAATCTAGTATACGTGAACAAGAATAATTGCCGGGCGCATCCTCGATATGGCAGGGCGTCATGAAAGTACGAGAATTGGCTAAGGGGTTCGGCTCGCATGCAGGGATGGGACTGCATGCCTCCTCACGCATCCATCGATGAAGGCAAAGATAAATGCGGATTATTGGGGGTTTCTCCACAATGAGACGAAATAAAGAACGGAAAGGGCCGCAGCGGAATAATAATGCCATTACACTCCGAAATGCATAGTACTGATGACTTTAGAAAATATCGTGATTTGTTGATATGCATTATCATTTCAGCGGCCATTCTTGTCGTATACTGGCAAGTGCAGCATTATGACCTGATTCCTCTTGACGACATTGACTATATAACGGGAAACCCTTATGTCAAGGCTGGATTGACCCGGGATAGTATTGTATGGGCAATCGCGGATACACATACGGGCTACTGGCATCCCTTAACATGGGTTTCCCACATGTTGGATTATCAGTTGTTCAAATCCAGGGTGGGCGGACATCATTGGACGAATGTGATCTTTCATATCCTGAATTCAATACTGTTATATGCCGTGCTGAAGCGGATGAGCGGCAGTGCATGGAAGAGCGCGTTCGTGGCAGGTCTCTTTGCTGTTCATCCCCTGAATGTGGAATCTGTTGCGTGGGTTTCAGAACGGAAGAACGTATTATGTACTTTCTTCTGGTTCATGGGGATGTGGTCGTATGCTCATTATGTGGAGCGTCCGACGCCATACAGGTATTGTCTCATCCTTATGGCATTTTCCTTAGGATTAATGTCCAAACCAATGATTGTCACATTCCCCTTCACCTTATTGCTGTTAGATTACTGGCCCATGGGTCGCCTCAATTCGTGGAAGACGCTCCATCGTCTCGTATCTGAAAAGATACCGCTTTTCATTCTGGCAGCCATTGTCGGTATTGTAACATTCCTCTCCAGTCTTCATGGGGATGTTACAATTGCCCTCGATAAATTACCTATATCCGACCGCCTGGCCAATGCCGGAGTTTCCTATGTAAAATATTTGGAGAAAATGTTCTGGCCCCAGAACCTAGCAGTTTTTTATCCCTACTCAAGGGAATTTAGTTCATTTCAAATAAGTGCAGATTTCCTGTTACTTTCAGTCATATCCTGCCTTGCGATCTTTCTTGCGCATAAATACCGGTATGCACTTACAGGATGGCTGTGGTATCTGGGAACCCTCGTGCCCGTCATCGGACTAATACAGGTGGGCAAGCAGGCCATGGCCGACCGTTACGCCTATATTCCCGTGATTGGTCTTTTTATCATCATTGCCTGGGGCATCCCCGATCTCCTGGGAGGATGGCCGCGGCGGAAGATTATCTTCGTCGTATCCTCGATTGCCGTCATGTCGAGTTTAATGATTTGCACGCTTCTGCAGGTCCGCTACTGGCAGAACGGTGTAATGCTCTTCGAACATGCACTGCGGGTGACCGATATGAACTCCCGTGTCCATCATAATCTCGGCGTCGCCTTAACTAACATGGGGAAATATAATGAGGCCGTCTATCATTTCGCATATGCTATAAGATTGGAACCCGAATATGCGGGGCCATACGGCTATATGGGCATTGCACTGTCGATGCAGGGGAAGATAGACGAAGCGACGGCTTATTATCGGGAAGCATTGAGAATAAAATCAGATGATGAAATAACGCATAACAATCTTGGCGTGGCTTTATCCGGGAAAGGGAAGTTTGATGAGGCAATTGTACATTTTCAGCAGGCCTTGAGAATTAGGCCAGACTATCCTCGCGCCAATCTAAATATGGCTGGCGCTTTGGCAGCACAGGGGAAGATGGAAGAAGCCATCGGCTATTATGAAAAGGCACTGAAACTCGACGGAGAGAATGCCGTTATTCATAACCACCTGGGCTTGGCACTGGCAGATATCGGGAGGGATCAGGAGGCAAGCAGACATTTTCAAGAGGCCCTGAAAATCGATCCCCATTATCAGGATGCGCTTAATAATCTCCGGTCTGTTGAAAGGAAAGCAATTAATCGCTGATGTAAGGTATGATAATTTCCCGCGGTTACCACCGCGTTACGCATCGGAAGATTTGGGGAGATGAAAGACTAACAGTGAAGTATAATAGGAGTTAAGATTAGAGGTGTAATAATTTAATGCTTAAAGAAAAAAAGGTGATAGTCGTCATGCCCGCATATAATGCGGCACAGACCCTCCAAAAAACTTATGAAGAAGTTATGGCCCAGGGAATCGTGGATATGATTATACTTGTCGATGATGCAAGCCAGGACGATACCGCCGAAATCGCGAAGACCCTCCCGAATGTGGAGGTATGCATTCATGATCGCAACCGGGGTTACGGCGCAAATCAGAAGACATGTTATAGGCTGGCGCTCGAACGGGGAGGCGATATTATCATAATGGTTCATCCTGATTATCAATATACGCCGATGCTAATTCCGGCTCTGGCAGCTCTGATCGGGAATGGTCTGTACTCCTGTGTCTTGGGTTCGAGGATACTTGGAGGTTACGCCTTAAAGGGCGGAATGCCACCCTGGAAATATGCTGCGAATCGGTTTTTGACGCTTGCGGAAAACATTCTTATGGGTGCAAAGCTTTCTGAATACCATACGGGTTATCGAGCCTTTTCGCGGCAATTGTTGGAGGAGTTGCCGATAGATGCAAATTCCGATGATTTTGTGTTTGACAATCAGATGTTGGCTCAGATCATTTGGTTTGGACATACCATAGCGGAAGTCAGCTGCCCGACAAAGTACTTCCCGGAAGCTTCGTCAATAAATTTCAGTCGGAGTGTGAAATACGGTCTTGAATGTCTCCTAACGGCTTTAACATTCCGTATGGCAAAGATCGGGATAACCACATCAAAATTGTTTCCCGGGAAGTAATGAATTTATCTCGAGACAATCCTACCCAATTTTTCCTTCATATTCTTATCTTCCTTATAATGGCTGTCCGGACGGCCGGGCTGGTATGACTCGATGCGAGCATCGTGCCTCGCCTTTTATCGATGGCACTCTCAGTCAAATCTATTTATGAAATAACGGCATAAAGATTTCCGCAAGCGGGATGGACCGACAGCCAATTATCTTGGATTATTTTTCTTGACATCGTTTAAATTATGGTGTTATGAGTGACCGACAGTCATATAATGACCACAATTCAGATTCATGGCATTACCCCTGACAACCGGCAAAGGCATTTTTGGTTTAAGAAGAAAGGCTCCACTATCTTGGCATTCGAGAAAAGACGAAGGCGGGAGAAAGAGAACAGGAAGAGCGCCATCCTCAAAGCGGCGAGGAAATTGTTTTTTGAGAAGGGCTTCAAATCTGTGACCGTCGAAAGCATTGCCAGAAAGGCTGAACTGAGCAAAGGGGCAGTCTATCTTTATTTCAAGAGTAAAGATGAAATTTACAGTCAAATTCTTCTTGATGACATCGACAAGTTTCACAAGAAGGTAGCAGATTTATTTGAGGAAGGGGGGCAGGCATCGGATATGCTGTTTCGCCTCTCGTCCACCTATGTGGATTTTTTTCTTCGGGACAGAGAACTCTTCCGGATCCTCATGACCTTTATGCTCCATGCCAACCACAGCAATTTGCCGGAGGATCTTCAGAACCATATCATTAAATCCACCAATAAGACCATCTTCATGGAGAAAATATTTCAGTACGGAGTTGACAGTGGAGAATTTCCGCCGTCCACAAACGTGCGGCAATGCAGAAATGCCCTCTGGGGGCTGCTGAATGGTATCATCTCATTATATATATTTATCGGGTCTGAATCGAAGAGAGATGATCTGATCAGGTCGACCGTCAATGCAAGTTTAAGTACCTTCATCAAAGGGCTAAAGGGCAGTTGAGCTAAGGCGGAACCTGCAAGACCGCCCCGCGAGATAAATGAACAAGGCGCAATTATAAATGCTTATTCTCGCCAGCATCAGAAGTATTGAGCATAGTTTTACGCAGAAATATGAACGGATGTAATTGAAGGGAGGTTTTCTTATGAGCAATTTGCTTGTTAACACGAGAGATCAGCAGTTTGTTCTCTTTGAGCAGCTTGGCATAGAGAAATTGTTCGAGAATGAGATGTTTGCCGATTTTTCTAAAGAGACGGTCCTCATGATGCAGAGCGAGGCGGAGAAGATGGCGGTGAATGTATTTCTTCCGGCATACGCCCTTGGGGATAAGGAGGGATGCACCTTTGAGGACGGGAAAGTATATGCCCCCGCAAGCTTTCACGAGGTCTTCAAGAAGTATGTCGAAGCCGGATGGCTCTGCTCGACTGAATCTCCCGATGTGGGAGGCCAGGGGCTTCCGCTTGTTGTGAGATCAGCCTGCCTGGAGTCTATGTTTGCAGCCAATTACGCCTTTCTTACGTACACGGGGCTCACCCACGGGGCTGCCCATTTGATTGAGGAGTATGGTACGGAGGAGCAGAAGAAAAAATACATGTACAATATGTTCGCCGGCAAGTGGACAGGTACGATGTGCCTGACCGAACCAGGGGCGGGCAGCGACGTGGGCGCCTTGAAGACATCTGCAAAGAGATTGCCCGATGGGACATTCAGCATTACCGGGACGAAAATATTTATCTCCTGTGGTGACCATGACCTTGCAGAAAATATAGTTCACCCCGTCCTGGCCAGAATCGAAGGAGATCCACCCGGGACGGCGGGCATCTCGATCTTTCTCGTTCCCAAGTACAGGGTCAAGGATGACGGCACTCTCGGCGAATTCAACGACGTGCGGACAGGGAATGTGGAGCATAAGATGGGCATCAAGGGGTCTGCAACCTGTACGCTTAATTTCGGCGATGAGGGGAAGTGCATTGGTGAACTTCTGGGAAGAGAGCGCCAGGGCATGAGGATAATGTTCCTTATGATGAATGCATCGAGGATGGACGTGGGGATGCAAGGCCTTGGTCATGCAACGGCGGCATATGAACATGCTGTTCAATATGCCAAGGAGAGGATCCAGGGGGTTCCCATATGGGATATGAAAAATCCGGATGCCAAAGCCGTTCCCATCATTCAGCATCCGGATATCAGGAGAAAGCTTCTGTGGATGAAGGCCCACGTAGAGGGCATAAGGACCCTGATCTACTTCACCTGGTTCTGCATGGATCTGGCAAGAGTATCAAAAGAACAGGAGAGGGAGAAATGGCATGGACTGGTTGAACCTTCTTACACCTGTCTGCAAGGCATATTCTTCGGAAAAGGCGCAGCTGATCTGTTCCTATGCCATAGATGTCTATGGCGGCTATGGCTACTGTTCCGACTATCCCGTTGAGCAGTATTTCAGGGATTGTAAGATAGCCAGCATCTATGAGGGGACGAATGGGATTCAGGCTCTTGACCTGGTAGGCAGGAAACTCGGCGGTCGAAAAGGCGCCGATGTCATGAACATGTTTAGCGAGATTAATGCCTCTATCACAAAGTTGAAGAAGGTTGAAGATCTCAGGAAGCATGTAGCCTATCTGGAAGAAGCGTGCAATGCGCTGATAGATCTCACGATGCATTTTGCTCAGCTCGGGAAGAGCGCGGGTTTCCTCATGCCGGTCTTGAATGCCAGTCCCTACCTTGAGATTCTTGGTGATGTCGTAATCGGGCATTTCCTGATGCAGGCTGCAGGGATTGCCGATGAAAAGCTAAACGCAATTTACAGGGAAAGAGGGGTGGAGGAATCAAAAGGGAAGAAGCGTGCATTGATCCGCGAAGATCCCGATGTTGCATTTTATTACGGCAAGAATGCAGCAGCGAGGTTTTTTGCGGTTGATGTTCTTTCCACGGTAAAGTCCAGGTGCGAAGCCATCAAATTCGGTGAGAGAGTTCCAATTGAAATGGCGGAAGAATCTTTTACCTATTAAGGAAGGAGGAGAAAAATGTCATACAATATTAAGAAAGCTGCAGTCTTGGGCGCAGGGGTTATGGGTGCTTCCATAGCGGCGCATCTGACCAATGCGGGGATCGGGTGTGTGCTGCTCGATATCATTCCCTTCGAGCTTTCGGAAGCTGACAAGCGAAAGGGTTTAACCGAAAAGAGTCCCGGATGGCGAAACAGATTTGCCGCAAATGGGCTTAGATGCCGTCTCGAAATCCAGACCCGCTTCTTTCTATACAAAGAAGAACGCCTCAATGATCAAAGTCGGAAATTTCGAAGACAACCTGACATGGCTGTCTGACGTAGACTGGGTTATTGAGGTTGTCATCGAGAACCTCAAGATAAAGCAGGAACTGTTTGCAAAGGTTGAAAAGGTTATAAAGCCGGACTGCATTGTAACGACAAACACGTCAGGCATACCCATCAAGGATATTTCTGCCAATTTTGGTCCCAGGCTGAAGAAAAATTTCCTGGGAACGCATTTTTTCAATCCACCCCGCTATATGAGACTCCTGGAGGTCATTCCCGGTGAGGAAACGAAGAAAGAGATTGTGGATTATATGGTGGAATTCTGCGAACGGGTGCTGGGCAAGGGTGTTGTGATCTGCAAAGATGTCCCCAATTTTGTCGGAAACCGTATCGGTGTATTCGACATATCGAATGCCGTGCGGCTGATGGCGGAAAAAAAGATGAGGATCGACGAAATCGACGCCGTCATAGGGAAAGCCTTGGGGAGACCGGGCTCGGCGATCTTTGGAACCTTGGATCTGGTGGGTTTGGATACAGGTCACCATGTCATGAAGAACCTCTATGAAGCGGTGCCTAATGATGAGATGCGGGATATGTTTATTCCTTCGGATGTCATGAACAAGATGATGGAGAGGAAGTGGCTCGGGAACAAGACAAAGCAGGGGTTCTACAAACGCGCTCCCGGCGACAAGGGCAAGAAGGAGAAACTGGTCCTCGACTACACGACCATGGAGTATATGCCTGCAACTAGACCAAAGTTCGATTCAATCTCGCAGGCGAAGAAGATGGAAGACGATGTTCCTAAAATGATCAGGACCGTATTTAACGGAACGGATAAGGCGGCGGACCTCGCCCGTGAGTATCTCTGTAACAACTTTATCTACGCTGCCAACCGCGTACCGGAGATTTGCGACAGCATCGTGGCCATCGATAATGCCATGAAATGGGGCTACAACCACCAGCTTGGCCCATTCGAGACCTGGGATGCCGTGGGCGTCCGGGCGGCAGTGGATGTCATGAAAAAACTGGGTAAGCAGGTTCCCAAGAAGATCGAGGAAATGCTCGATGCAGGCTTCGAGTCATTTTACACAAAAAAGGCAGATGAACTGTATTATTATGATTTCGAATCGAAGAATTATGTGAAACTGAGAGAAAATCCGAGGATCATAGTCCTCCCTGCCCTCAAGGACAGAAAGAAAATTGTGAAGCAGAATCCGGGTGCAAGCCTCATTGACATAGGCGACGGGGTTGTTTGCCTTGAATTCCACACCAAGATGAATTCCGTGGATCAGTATATCGTGCAGATGATGATGGATGGCTGCGATATCGTGGAAAAGGATTTTGCAGGTATGGTTGTAGGAAATCACGCTACGAACTTTTCTGTCGGCGCAAATGTATTCATGGTCCTCGTAGGCGCCCAGAAAGGCGACTGGGATGTCCTGGAGAAGATGGTGGAGGACTTCCAGAATGCCAACATGAGGATGAAGTATCTCGGGAAGCCGGTTGTTACGGCGCCTTCGGGCATGGCCTTGGGTGGCGGCTGCGAGATCGCCATGCACGGCGCGAAATGCCAGCCCTGCGGAGAAACATATATAGGGCTCGTGGAAGTAGGCGTCGGTGTGATACCGGCGGGCGGCGGTTGTAAGGAAATAATGGTGAGACTCACTGAAGGGATTCCCGATGGCACAATTGAAGCCGGATTGAACCTTCAGCACTTTTATTCCAAGGCATTCGAGAATATAGCGATGGCAAAGGTCGCAACCAGCGCCGTGGAAGCCATGGAATTGGGATATGTCAGGAAGACGGATAATATCAGCATGAACAGGGATCAGCAGATCTGGGATGCGAAACAGGTGGTCTTAGGTCTCTCAAAATTCTACAAGAAATCCGCACCTGCGCTTATCCCTGTCATGGGTGAAAACCTACGAGGTATGTGCAGTTCGGTTGTATACAATATGAGGCATGGGAATTTTATATCAGACTACGACGTACACATTGCCGGGAAACTTGCCTATATCCTTTCCGGCGGTGACTGTGCGGAAGGCACACTGGTCACGGAACAGGAGATACTGAACCTGGAGAGAGAGGCGTTTTTGAGCCTCTGCGGTGAACAAAAGACCCAGGACAGGATCATGCATTTGCTGAACACGGGCAAACCTTTACGCAACTGATTGGAGAGGACATCTGAAATAACATGAAACGGGGTTGAGATGTACTGCTTCGTTAATGAAGGAGGAATATTATGAGTGATGCTGTTATCGTCGAATCTGTGAGAAGTCCGGGCGGTCGCTACAGGAGAGGCGGTCTTGCGTATACCCGGAGCGATGAAATAGGTATACAGGTGATGAAGGGCCTCATAGCGAGGGTTCCGGGGCTGAAGCTTGAAGACGTGGACGACGTGATTTGCGGGTGTGCGTTTCCCGAGGCCGAGCAGGGCATGAACCTGGCAATGGTCATAGCGATGGGAGCAGGTATTCCGGTAACCGCCTCCGCCATGACGATTAACCGTTTCTGTTCTTCAGGGTTGCAGGCTATAGCAGATGCCACAGCGAAGATCCGGGCGGGCTGGTCGTCTGTTATCATCGCAGGGGGCTGTGAGAGCATGTCCCACGTCCCCATGGGAGGGAACGTATATCGTCCCCATCCCGATTGGGGAGATCTGCCGAACGTCTACGTATCCATGGGCATCACTGCCGAGAATGTGGCGGCGAATTACAAGGTCTCCCGCGAGGACCAGGACAGGTTCGGTCTGGAGAGCAACCGCAAGGCACATGAGGCAATAAGGGCAGGGAAGTTTAAAGATGAGATTGTACCGATTACAGCCTATCGTTATGCTAAATCGAAAGGAGGCAAGAGGATCAGGGAACAGGTCGTATTCGACATGGATGACGGTGTCAGATGGCCGACTACGATGGAAGATCTGGGACGATTGAAGTCACCTTTCAAACAGGGAGGATCGGTAACCGCCGGGAATTCATCTCAGATGACTGACGGAGCGGGATTTGCTTTGCTAATGAGCGAAGAAAAAGCCAGGTCGTCCGGATTGAAACCCCTTGCGAAGCTCACCCACTATGCTGTTGCCGGCTGCAAACCTGAAGAGATGGGCATAGGGCCGGCCCTCGCGATACCTAAGGTCCTTAAGATGGCGGGACTCTCGACGAAAGACATCGATGTCTTCGAGATCAATGAGGCCTTTGCCTGCCAGGCCCTTTACTCGATAAAGGTTGTCGGCATAGAAGACAGGCTTGCGGCGGGTGATATCAATCCCAACGGCGGCGCCATCGCACTCGGGCATCCCCTCGGGGCCACAGGCGGCAAACTTACTGCGCAGCTCCTCTATGAATTGAAGAGGCGGAAGGCCAAGCGAGGAATTGTCTCCATGTGTATTGCGGGTGGGATGGGCGCAGCGGGCATCTTTGAGATGCTATAGATTTCCCCGGTCTCCTCTGTGTAAAAAAAAGAAAAGCCATGGTTCTTTCTGCCATGGCTTTTTTGCTCGTGAACCCATCTCAGCCGATGTATATTGTCGGGTCGGGAATGCCAGCCTCCCTGAAACCTTTCTTTCTCAAAAGGCAACTGTCGCACTGGCCGCACGCTCTTCCGTGCGGTGAAGGATCGTAGCAACTGTGGGTAATGCCATAGTCCACCCCCAGTTCGCTCCCGCGCCTGATTATGTCCGCTTTTGACAATGCGATAAGAGGCGTCCTTATTCTTACCCTGGTCTTGCCCTCCACGGCGGCCTTCGTTGCGAGATTGGCCATCTTCTCGAATGCTGCAATGTATTCGGGCCGGCAGTCAGGATAACCGCTGTAATCGATCGCGGTAACACCGATGAAAATATCCGAGACGTGTAGTGTCTCCGCCCACGCCAGGGCGTAGGAAAGGAAGATGGTGTTTCTGGCGGGTACATAGGTGACAGGAATGCCTTGCTGCATGTCTATATCATCGCGGCCTTTGGGGACTTCTATATCATCGGTGAGTGCCGATCCCCCGAACGCTCGCAAATCGATGTTGACTACAAGGTGCTTCCTGGCGCCGAAGAATACGGCGACCTTCTTCGCCGCTTCCAGTTCCAGAGAATGGCGCTGGCCGTAAAAAAAGCTCAGGCTGTAAATCTCGTAACCTTCCGATTTGGCGATAGCCATCGCAGTAGTAGAGTCGATTCCGCCGCTGGAAAGAACGATGGCCTTCTTGTGGTGACTCATGAAGTTTCCTCTAAACCCCCCTCGTTTCAGAGCCCCAGATGACCTTGTGGAGCTGTATCTGCATCCTCACATCTAAATGATCCGCGAGTATCCATTGCGCCATAAGTTCCGGATTCATCTTGCCATAAACAGGCGAAAATAGAGGCGGCTTGATATTTCCTTTGGCTCTATCCATGAAAGAGAGGATGTTCTTCGCATAATCGTAATCCTCCCTGCTTCCTATGACAAACTTGATTTCGTCCTTCGGTTGGAGCTGTTTGAGATTTTCCAGATAGTTTTTTTTTGCCTCTCCGCTTGAGGGGCACTTGATATCCAAGATCATTACGCAGCGGTTGTCGATGACACTTATGTCCATGCTGCCGTTGGTTTCCAGGAGCACCTCAAAGCCCAAGTCGAGCAAACTCCGTATAAGAAAAGGTGTGTCCTCCTGCGTCAGGGGTTCGCCGCCCGTAATTTCAACCAGCCCGCACCGGTGGGAGGTTACCATGTCGATGATCTCTCCCATCTCGAGATCATATCCTTCTTCATATGCATACCGTGTGTCACAGTATGAACATCGGAGGTTGCATCCGGTAAGCCTTACAAAAACGCAGGGACGTCCGGCATAGGAAGACTCGCCCTGGATGCTGTAGAAGATCTCATTTACCTTCAGCAACTATTCCTCCCAGTAATATGCCCCTGTCTTCGGCGTCTCGGAGACCTTCACCCGGGAAATATTTGCATTCTCCGAATTGATTCTCGCGCTTAGCTCCTTGTATAAGAATTTGGCGATATTCTCGGAAGAGGGATTTAGATTGTTAAAGGAAGGATGTTCATTCAGACAGGAGTGATCAAGCGCCTCTACGGATTCTCTTATGGCTCGCTTCACTTCTCTAAAATCAATGCCGATGCCGATTGCGTTCAATTCCCGGCATCTCACAAAGACTTCGACTGTCCAGTTATGTCCATGCACCTGGGCGCAGTTGCCGGGATAGCCGTGTAAGGAGTGCGCAGCGGAAAATTCGGTTGTTACAGAAATTTCAAAAATGCCCGGCATAGATATTTCCTCATCTGTCTTATTCCAGCGACAGTGAAAGCGTCAGGCCTTGCCGTCACTTCCCAAGACATTGATGATCTTATGTTTGTAGAGTTCTTTCAATGCGTCACGGGCGGGACCAAGGTATTTTCTCGGGTCGAATTCGTCCGGTTTTTCGTAAAAGACTTTTCTTATCGCCGCTGTCACGGCCAATCTTCCATCAGAGTCGATGTTTACTTTGCATACAGCGGACTTTGCCGCCCTCCGCAACTGGTCTTCGGAAATCCCCGCGGTGTCGTCGAGCTTGCCGCCATATTTATTGATCTCATCGACGATATCTTGCGGTATGGAAGAGGCGCCGTGCAAAACTATCGGAAAACCAGGTATGCGCCTTTCCACTTCCGCCAATATGTCAAACCGGAGCGGCGGCGGGGTTTCGCCTGACTTGACCTTGAATTTGTATGCGCCGTGTGATGTTCCGATGGATATGGCCAGCGAATCGACGCCCGTGCGTTTCACAAAGTCTTCCACTTCTTCCGGTTTGGTATAATGGCTCTGCAGGGAAGAAACCGCGTCTTCGACGCCTGCGAGCACTCCCAATTCCCCTTCAACAGTTACGTTGTAACTGTGGGACAATTCAACAACCTGTGCGGTAAATCTTATATTCTCTTCGTAAGGCAGATGGGATCCGTCGATCATAACCGAGGAGAAGCCGGTTTCAATGCAGGACTTCGCGAGGCTAAAGGAATCGCCGTGGTCCAGATGGAGCACTATGGGAATTGCATAGCCCATCTCCCTTGCAACCTCTACTGCGCCTTTGGCCATGTATTGCAACAAGGTCTGATTCGCATATTGGCGGGCGCCCTTTGAGACCTGCAGAATAACCGGAGATTTCGTTTCAACGCTGGCAGCCACTATTGCCTGCAATTGTTCTAAATTGTTGAAGTTAAATGCAGGTATGGCATAGCCGCCGCGCATGGCTTTCTTGAACAATTCTCTGGTGTTTACCAATCCTAATTCTTCGTAACGCACCATGACTTCTTACTCTTCTATGACAATTGCTTCCGTGGGACAGTCGTCGGCCGCCTCCCTCACGGCGTCATAGAGAGTCTTCTTCACTGTTGCCACCTTTACAGAGGCCTGATCATCTACCATCTCGAAAACGTCCGGGACTGTATCAACACACAATCCGCATCCTGTACAAAGATCCTTGTCAACGCTCACTTTCATAAGAAGCTCCTCACCTTTCTTGATTTTTTGTTACGAAATATGCTTTCTGCATAAGTATATGGGAAAGCTGATTTTATGTCAAAGGTAAAGCGTCATAGAGGCAAATACAGGGCAGTTGACACACAAGCCCATTTCCCTTATAGTGGCGCCACATTGACGGAATATTTTTTGTCGCAAGGAAAGAGATAAACCATATGATTAGGCGTCCGATAATCGGGCTCAACATGTCTATGGATATCGTAGACAAATATGAAAAATACGGGCTCCTGGTCCCCATCAGTTACGTGGACGCCGTGGCAGACGCCGGCGGCGTGCCGCTTTGCCTTCCCCCTTGCGAAGATATGACGACGATACATGCTATGTTGTCGCTTATTGAGGCTATCGTCCTCATCGGAGGCGACGACTACTGGCCTGATCACTTCGCGGGGCATCCGCAGCCGGAAGATGAACTGATGCCGAAACGCCGTGATCGCTTTGACCTGGAGCTGGCGAAATGGGCGCTCTACAAGATGAACCTTCCGATCCTCGGCATCTGCGGCGGCCATCAACTGATCAGTATAGCCCAGGGAGGCGCCTTGATACAGGACATCAGGACAGAATGGGATGTGCCCGCTGGCAGCTCCTACATTCCGCACTCAAGGAAGGAGAGGGGGGCTGAAGAGCCGAACTTCCGTCATCCCGTGCAGCTTTCGAAGGGCAGCCTCGCTGCCCGGGCAGTAAATATGCCGGAGGGAGGCGTCCTCATGACAAATTCCAGTCACCATCAGGCCGTCGATCCCCGGGAGGTCGGCGCAGATCTCTGTGCCTCTGCCTGGTCAGAGGACGCTGTGATCGAAGCGATCGAGCCTGCGGAAGGCTCGCCCTGGGATATATCCGGCAGATTCATCCTGGGGGTTCAATGGCATCCTGAGCAGATGCAGGAAGTGGAATGGCATCGTAACATCTTCCGCGCCTTTGTCGAGGCCGCGCAAAAAAAACAACCCCTCTAGCAACTATCAGTGATCGAATGATGGCGCTAAAGCCCTTTAACTGGTTCAAGGTTTACTTAAGCGGAAAGATGCTCCTCATGCTGGTCCTCGGGTTCTCCTCCGGCATGCCCTTCGTGCTGACCGGCGGCACCCTTTCGGCATGGCTGGTCACGGAAGGCGTGGACATAAAGACGATCGGTCTTTTCTCTCTGGTAGGCCTGCCTTATGCCTTCAAGTTCCTGTGGTCGCCGCTGATGGACAGGTTCGTGCCGCCCTTCCTCGGAAGGAGACGGGGCTGGATGATTATCATGCAACTGGCCCTGATAGTCACGATCTCCACCATGGGATTCTTCAATCCTGCATCCGGGCCGCTTCTTGTCGCCGCCCTCGCCCTTGCCATAGCCTTTTTCAGCGCTAGCCAGGACATCGTCCTCGACGCGTACAGGACGGAGTATCTGAAGCCGGAAGAGAGGGGGGCGGGTGTAGGCGTCTGGATCATGGGCTATCGTATAGCAATCCTTGTAAGCGGCGCTCTTGCCCTTATTCTTTCCGATCATCTCTCCTGGAAGATGGTGTACATCATCATGGGCCTCTTCATGGTCATCGGCTGCATCGCAACACTTCTCGCTCCCGAGCCGCTGAAAACCGACGTAGCGAAAGACGGCATCGATCCTCCGAAGAGTCTCTATGAAGCGGCGGTTGCGCCTTTTCTAGAATTCTTCAGAAGACCCGGCTCGCTGGAAATTCTTCTCTTCATCATCCTCTACAAGCTGGGAGACATCGCGGCATCACAGATGACGACACCTTACATCCTGGGATATATCGGCTTTACACGAACCGAGTTGGGGACTATTTACAAGGGCTTCGGTATGGCGGCAACGATCATAGGGGCATTGCTCGCGGGTGCCATGATGTCAAAGTGGCCGTTGAAGAGGGCGCTTGTAGTCTTCGGCGTGCTTCAAGGCATCTCCATCCCTGCCTTTATCATCCTTGAGTTTACGGGCTCCCAGGTATGGGCACTCGCTGTTGTCGTTGGGATTGAAAACTTCTGCGGCGGCATGGGGACGTCGGCCTACACGGCATTCCTCATGGGTCTGTGCAACAGGAAGTTTACTGCGACTCAGTACGCCTTACTTAGCAGTCTTATGGCAGTGGGCCGCAACGTGACCGGGGCGCCGACAGGCTATCTCGCCGACGCGGTCGGCTGGGTGATGTTCTTTGTGATTTGTACTGCTTTAGCCCTTCCCGGATTGCTTCTCCTTCTCCGATACGAGAGATGGGCGGTTGAGGTTCAAAACTGATTCCAATTTATTGCGCGAGCGCCCTTTCATAAGCCGGTGCGGAAAACCCACTGATAGAGCGGCCGTTGATAATGGCAAAGGGAACCCCGCCTCTACTGTCCAGCTGCCTCTTGCGGACTGCCGCTTCTCTGTCTTTTTCTATGTCATACTCAATGAAATCAATTCCCCGAGACCGAAGGTAATCGCGCGCCTTGCGGCAATATGGACACCAGCTGGTCGTATAAAGCACTACGTCAGCTTTCATCTTCCTATCGAGGGCTGGTCTTGACTCTTCTTTTTTCTTGACTGTTGCCGGCGCCGTATCAAGGCTGTCACCATGGCTGTCTTTGTAAACCTTTATTTCTCCGGGCGACTTAGACGCTGGCGGCGGGGAATCCGAGATATGTATTTCCCCTTTGTCATCAACCCATTTGTACATCTCGGCCGTTGCCGTGGCCGAGAGATAAATCGTGAAAGCCAATAGAACGAAGACAAAAGTAATTATCTCTTTTCTTTTTCTTCGAGACTTGTTCATCTTAATCCTCTGATGCATATTCCTCCCTGATTTTTTCTTTATCAGTTATTTGAACATGGATTGCGTCATCGTTCCGGAGCTGAATACGTTGGGGTCCACCATTACGTTTATCAAAGATGGCTTTCCGGACCGCCGGGCGCGCTCAAGGGCAGGGCGGATCTGGGACGGTTCGGTGACGTGCTCGCCATACCCGCCCATGGCCTCTACCACGCGGTCATACCGGAGGGGACTGAGGACATTCGCCACCTCGCCCCGCAACTTGCCGTATCTTTCCATCTGTCCATAACGAACCTGATTCCATGCGGCGTTGTTTGCCACTACACCGATTACCGGCATATTGAAGCGTATCAGCGTATCATAGTCAAAGCCCGTCAGCCCGAACGCTCCGTCACCGAAGAGGACAATTACCTCCGTATCAGGCATGGCCGCTTTGGCGGCAATGGCAAACGGTGTCCCCACTCCGAGGGTGCCTAAGGGCCCGGGATCAAGCCAGCGGCCTGGTATGCAGGGTGTGACGACGCTCGCGGACATTGTTACCACATCACCGCCGTCGGCGATAAAGATCGCGTCTTCCGCCATGAATGCCTTAATTTCACTGGCGAGGCGCAGGGGATGGATGGGCACTGCATCGGATTCAAGGCATGACCGATCCCTTTCCAGCAATTTCTTTTCGAGCCGGCATAGTTCATCAAGCCATTCTCCGCCCTGTCGCTGTAAAGTTATTGCTTCCGTGAGTTGTGTGAGCACCGCCTTTATATCGCCCTGGATGCCGATTGATATATCCCGGTTGTGTCCCAGTTCACCGTAATCCAAATCGATCTGAATTATCTTTGCGTCTCTCGCGATGCGGTTGCCGTATGCGAGTCTGAAATCAAAGGGCGTGCCGATAACCATCACCACATCGGCCTTGGAAAGGGCGTGTCTTCGCGAGCGGACCATAAAAGATGGACAATCGCCGGAAAGGCAGCCCCTCGCAGCGCCGTTGAGATAAGTAGGGATGCAGGCCTTTTCGACAAATGCGGAAAGCTCGTCGTCGGCGCGGCAATACCATACCTGTGTGCCTGCGATGATGGCCGGACGCTCGGCCTTTTCCAGCAGCTCTGCCGCCTGTTTGATGAGAGCCGGGTCGCCATGTTGACGTCCCTGTGAGCGTATGTACGAAGGAAAGGTGACCGTATCCAGATCAACGGTGTTATCCAGCACATCTATGGGAATTTCAACAAAAGACGGTCCGGGACGGCCGTTATACGCCTCCCTTAAGGCTGAGGCTATCAATTCGGGAATTCGTTCCGTATCGGAAATAGAGATGGAAATCTTGGTTATAGGCTTCGTGAGTGCAACGTGGTCGAGTTCTTGCAGCCCGCCCTTCAGAAGCTGCTTCCGCGGGGCCTGGCCGCCGATTACGAGCATCGGTACCTGGTTCCGAAAGGCATTGGCTATGCCGGTTATCGCATCGGTGACACCGGGGCCGGCCGTCACTACGGCCACTCCCGGAACTGCGGTAAGCCTGGTCCATGCCTCAGCGGCATGGGCTGCCGTTTGCTCATGCCTTACGTCGATAACCCTGATCCCCTCATCCACAAAGCCATTATAAATATCCATAATGTGGCCGCCGGAAAGAGTGAATACGGTTGTAACGCCTATCTGTTTCAGTGTTCTCGCTGCCAGCTGCCCGCCGGTAATCTGTGCCATCGAGCCTTTCCTCCTGCGCAATGAATATTTTTCAATGAGATTATAGGAAAATAGACTCCATGTGTCAAACGATTAACATCAGACAAGGAGAAGAAAGGCGATCGGAATCAATGTCCCCTTTCATCCTTTGAAGAAAGCCAGAACTTTTTCGAGAGGAAGGCAGTTGAGTATATGCTTGGGCTCACACCAGCCGCGGCGGGCGATGCCTATACCGAAGCGCATCAGCTTTAACTGGCCCTCGATGTGGGAATCTGTCCCGATAGCGAGCATGACCCCCAACTCCCGGGCGCGGTGGATGTGGATGTCCTTGAGGTCGAGGCGGCTCGGCATGGCGTTGATCTCCAGTGCCTTCTGGTGTTTCACTGCTGCCTTGAAAACGACTTCCATATCGACGGCTGTGGGTTCTCTCTCTCCTATGAGGCGGCTCGTAGGGTGCGCAATGATGTCAATGTGAGGGTTTTCAATCGCCTTTATGATGCGGCGCGTAATCCGCTCCTCGCTCTGATTGAAAGATGAGTGAACCGCGCCTACGACGCAATCAAGCTCCGCCAATATGTTGTCGGGCATATCGATGGAACCGTCCGCTCTTATATCGACCTCCATACCGGAGAGTATACGAAAGCCTTTTAATTTCTGGTTAAGCCTGTGAATTTCCAGAACCTGTTCTTTCAGACGTTCTTCCGTCAAGCCGTGCGCTATGCCGAGCCCTTTGGAATGGTCGGTAATTGCTATGTACTTGTAGCCTTGATCCTTTGCCGTCATGGCCATTTCTTCGATGGTATTATTGCCGTCGCTCCATTTCGAATGCAGATGAAAGTCTCCCTTAATGTCCCTGAGATCGACGAGGCGGGGGATTTCGTTTTTTTCCGCAAATTCGATTTCTCCCTGATCCTCCCTGATTTCCGGGGGAATGTATTGCATTCCGAGGCGCTTGTAGAAGGCCTCTTCCGTGGTGAATTTCTCCAGCTTGTCATGGGCGACATCCGTGATGCCGTATTCGCTGAGCTTGAGTCCCTTCTTCTGGCACTTCGTCCGCAGGGTGATATTGTGCTGTTTGCTCCCTGTGAAATATTGGAGGAGTGATCCAAAGGAGTCATGCTCCACCATTCTCAAATCCGCCTGGATACCGGGCGAAAGGATAACGCTCGCCTTGGTCGGCCCTTTCGCGAGGACTTCTTTTACAACGGGGAGGGCGACAAATTTATTGATCACCTTCTCCGGATTGTCGGCGGTTCCCATGATATCTATATCCCCGACTGTCTCCCGGAAACGCCGGAGGCTGCCTGCAGAGGTCATGTTTTTCACCCCCGGGAGTTTGCTTAGACTATTCAAGACGTCTTCGACTATAGGCAGAGCCTGACCTATAGGTATGCGCTGATCCTTGCGGCGCATGGCCTGAATCTTGTGGAGTATATTCTGCGCGGTCTTGTCCCCCATTCGGAAGAGGTCTGCGACCTTTCCCTCCTGTATGGCCTCTTCCAGTTGTTCGGCAGATGTGATCTTCAGCTCCGACGAAAGACGGTGTGCCGTCTTCGGTCCTATACCGGAAATCTCCAAGAGACGCGTTATGCCTTCGGGAAATTCATCCTTGAGGCTTTCGTAGGCTTTAAGCTTTCCTGTCTCTATCAGTTCGGTGCTCTTCTTTGCTATTGCGTCGCCCACGCCGGGAATTTTCTGAAAGTCCTCTCCCTGTTCCAGCATGACCGCCATCTCTTTGGGGAGGTGTTCGATAACCTGGGCGGCGCGTCTGTAGGCCCGTATCTTAAATACGTTCTCTCCTTTCAGTTCGAGAAGGTCGGCCATGTCATGAAACACCCTGGCGATTTCTGAATTCTTCATCTCACAAATGACTCACTGTTTGATTCAGCCGTTTCTGCTTCAGCTCATAATTATATTATTTAATATATCCCGATTCCGCAATGCTAAATTCAATGAGACTTGGCCTTTTTCAAGGCGAAAGCCGTGGAAAAAGGGCTCAGTCGAATTGACCCTGAGCTAGTGATACGAGCCGAAGGGTCTTTATATTGTCCTCCTTTAGATTGAGATAAATCGCAAGAGGTGGTAAAGATAAGAAAGTAAATATGAAGACGACATAATGAGTGCCATTTGTCGATTAGGGATTGAGCGATAATGAGAAGTGCCTCCAGAAATACTCGGTTCAAATGAATGACCGCAACCAACAAATGAGGACTTGAAATATGGCAACGAACACAGAGAGACTCAGTCAATTCTTTGAACAAGTTAAGACCCTGACCTTCTGGCAACGACTTTTCAGGTGGTCTCAATTCAGAAGCCTGAGTTATGAAGCATATGAGGAATTTAAAACCCTTCTCTCTGAGGCTGCACGATCTATCCAGGAACTGGAAAAAGCCAAGACAGATATTTCTGTCCTAAAAAACGACAATGAGCACATCAGAAAATCGCAGTCCGCACTCGAAAACGAGGTCAGTAATCTTAGACGAGAAAACTCTCAGCTCAAAGAAGAGAACACAATTTTCAAGCAAACTGAAAATGACAGAAAAACTAAGTATGAAAAGGATGTGGCAACGCTGAAAGCCATCAGTGAGCGCATTCAAGCTGACAGGGACAAAGAGATCGCTGACCGTCAGAAAGAGGAGATAGAGCGGCTTAACAAAATGAAAGAAACTTGGGTAAATCATCAGGAAGATGTTAAGAATCAAATCAAGATAATCTGCGACAGGAACACCATAGAATATATTGACATGGTTCCCTTCAAGGGTAATCCTGACAATGCAATAAAGGTATGCGATGAGTTCATAATTTTCGATGCCAAAAGTCCTGCGTCAGATGACCTAGCTAACTTTCCAAACTACATCAAGTTGCAAACGGAATCGGTGAAGAAATACATAAAGGAAGAGAACGTCAGGAAAGATATCTTTCTAGTAATCCCATCAAATACTGTGGATGTCATCGATCGCTTCTCACACAACATGGCAGATTATACCGTTTACGTTGTAACGCTTGACGCCCTAGAGCCAATCATTTTGAGTCTGAAGAAACTTGAGGAATATGAATTCGTTGAGCAGCTAAGTCCTGAAGACCGAGATAACATCTGTAGAGTGATAGGTAAATTTGCTCATGTTACCAAGCGACGAATTCAAATCGATCAGTTCTTTGAACGTCAGTTTTTAGAGGTTCTCTCAAAATGCGAAGCTGACTTGCCGCGAGATATTCTAGGGAAAGTTATTGAGTACGAACGTTCGGAGAAATTGAATCCGCCTCAGGAAAAAAGAGCAAAGCTCATTTCCAGTACCGAACTTGAGACTGACAGCAAGAGCATACGCAAAGAAGCAGAGGCGAAGGCAATCTCTTTTCCGGCTTCAGTTCAACAGGGAATCAGGAGCCTACCTTTATACAGCGACGAATCAAGTGATGAGGAAAAGGAGTAACAGATGACCTGATGGGATTAGGGTCTAGTCTTTATTACTGACATTTCATTTGATCGCACAAGAAAGCACCCTATCATGGCTCATCGGCAAGCACATGTGGTCGTGGGCGTAGACCTTGCCGGTTCTCCCAGGCGGCAGACAGGCATTTGCATACTCCGTGGCTTGAAAGCCCAAACACACATCTCCTTCAGTGATAAGGAAATAATGGATTTGGTACTTCAGGCCCAACCGGATCTCGTTCCGATTGATGCCCCGCTTACTTTGCCCGTCGGCAGACGCACGATCCACGACCGTTCCGGTCCGCATTTCCGTGAATGCGATCTCGCTTTGCGCAAGCGCGGGATCAGGTTCTTTCCTGTTACTCTCGGTCCCATGAGAATGTTGACCGAGCGCGGCATGGCGCTCAAGAGGAAGATAGAAGCGGCGGGTTGCCGTGTGGTCGAATGCTATCCGGGAGCAGCGCAGGATGTGTGGGGTATTCCCCGTCAGCGCCATGATTTGGCGGGCCTTGCGGAAGGGTTAAGAAAATTGGGGGTAAAGGGCTTGCGGGCCGAAATGACCGGCGATGAGCTGGATGGGGTAACTGCGGCGCTGGTAGGACGATGGTTCTCAATCGGCAAAGGCGAAATGCTTGGCGGTGATGAGGGGATTGTCCTGCCAAGAGTATTTCAGAAGCAGGGAAGGGGATAGAGCCAAGCGACGGCGCTGACGATCACACAAACCTGATCGCCCGAAAAAGATATTATGGCAGCCAGCTCAAATGGATTCATGACCTACACCTATCAAATGTTTTCCTGTAGTCCTCCAGCGTATCCATATCCAGCACGGTTCCTTCATCGACTCCTCATCTGTATTTGCGCAGCAGATGATGCATGGCAAGCAAGGGATGTTTGAACGTCATCCTTGGCCCTGCATATCGCATCACTTCCCTTATCTGAGATCGCATGTCCTGCTTGAAGCAGTGAATTGTGCATTGGGCGCAGACGGGCTTGTTGACACCGAACGTACATTTTCTTATTCTGTTTTCGGCATAATCGGATAATGTCTTACACCCTTCGCAAAGTTCGCCTTTTCCATGATGATGTTTGCAAAACATCTCAACCATTATGCGAACCGTCCTAATTTCTCTCTCCAAATCATTCCCCATAAATAGGAAGAGGTGACATTCATGATGTCACCCCTCATTCCTTATTTGTCAAAATGTTATAATCTTATCAGATCAGTACTGCGTTCCTGCCGCCCGGTTTGCAGTCGCTATCGCCTGATGCGCAAGGTCTATCGAGATGCCGAGGGTATTGAGAACCTGATCGGGATTATGGAAGCCCATACTGTTTTCCGCAGCTACGAAGTCCCAGTACCACTGGGCTTTCCTTATCAGTTCACGGGCCTTGTCAAGCTCCGCCTTGTCGGCCTTCTCTGCCTTGGAAGCCTTGCCGATCACCTCATGCGCCTTTGCCACGGTCTGGCCTGCAGTACGCTGCAATTGCCAGACATTATTCTGAATGGTCTTGACGCGGTCAAGGAGCCATGTTGCATCTTGCGTGTGACACTGCCGGCATGAAGGCTCGGAATGTTTCATCGGGCTCGTTACCCAGTGAGAGCTGTACTTCTGTCCTTTTTCCATCATGAACGGCATATGACAATCTGCGCACGATACGCCGGAGCGCCCATGGACACCGCCGATCCATGTCTCGTAATCAGGATGCTGGGCCTTGAGCATCTTTGCCCCTGAGTCAGGGTGTACCCAGTCCTGTTCAAATCCTGATGGTTTTTCTGCATAGTAGGCATAGGTCTGTTCCGGGAGAAATCCTTTGTCCCAGGGGAAGACGACGCGCTTCCCTTCCGGCACGAAGTAGTACTCCGCGTGGCACTGACCGCAGACATAGCTCCGCATCTCCTCCCGGGTGGCTTTTTTCAGGTCAACACCACGTCGCTCCATAACCTCTATGAAGGCGGGATTTATCACACGCAGGTTCATCGTCTTCGGGTCATGGCAGTTTGCGCAGACAATGGGATATTTCACCTTGGCGAGCAATTCCTGGATGGGTACTTTCGCATAGCCCCATCCCATCTCTTTCCATATGTCGATGAGATTGGCAGTCTTGCAGGTTATGCAGGAACCAGCCGCGGTTGGTTGAATCCGTTTCGTCTCTTTGATATCTTCCAGTGAATATGGGTGTCCGCGGTCTTCCGTATAATCCTTGCTGAAGGGCATCCCCTTAAAGTTGATGAGAATCTCCGGCTCTTTTGTGGATTTCTGATACTTCTCGCTCCCCCCAAAACCTGTGGGAGAGGGCGCCATCTCCAGGTTCTTCTGATAGCTCTTGTATTCGAGGGGATAGTACTTGCCCCACACTGCCGGATCGTATTCACCCTCGGGTATAACAGCCAGTCTTACCGTGGTGGCCGGTTGTATCATAAAGACCCGTAGCATGACGATACAGAATACGAGTACCGCGACACCCAGCAGTGAGATGATGATCTTTGTATTTCTATTCAACTCTAATCCCTCCTTTTTCTGTTCCGCGTCCGTGGCCCAGATAGCGATGGCATTTCAGACAATTTGCGCCTCCCCGGGCCATGGGTGTGTTTTCAATCGTTGAATAGTGGCACCTGACACAGTTAAGTTTCAAAATTTCTTCGCTGTTAGAAGATATCGGAATAATAGGAACATATGCCCTGAATGCCTCATGCACCAGGTCATGGAGGCCCTGACGGGTCTTATAAGCAACTTTTCCGACGATATTCGTGTCAGGGAGATGGCATTCGGTGCAGGCGAATTGCTTGTGGTTAGTTCCCTGCCAGCGGCTGTAGACGAGCTCCATGCTGTGGCAGGACGCACAGAACTTCGGGCTTCCTGAGGCAAAGTAAGTGCCCGTCATCAGAAGAACGATGACAGCGCCGGCAGCAACGCCTAGTCCCAGAAGTTTCAACGGGGACAAATTGAAGAGGCGCTGCCGGTCCATGCTTTCTTGCTCCCAGTTTACTCGATAAGATCAGGCAGATGAACAACTTACACAAAAAGAATAATTTGGAGAAAAAAGTTTGTCAATGAAAATATGAACATGCAACGAAAAAATTAATGACTAAAGATTTGATCCGCCGCTGCCTGAGTTCTTACACTACGGAAGGCGGCATATTTTTGAAGACGCGCCCGTCGGGCGAGTACTCGACAATCTCACCGTTTTCTTCAATCATGACGGTGAGAATGGAATTGACTTTCTTCTTCTTTGTGGAGGTGATAACCTCCTGTATCGTCTTGTAGCGTGATAGTTCCTCGATCGTCACCAGAGTGGGAACCACCATGTCAAATTCTTTCTGGCGGAAGCCCTCGAGGATTTTCTTCGGGGTAATCCAGATGTGTCTCGTTAATTCAATGCCGTCGTGAAGGGCTTCCTGGTTTGCCGGCGCCTCTGCAATAAAGAATCTGACGTCGTAGCGGTGAGGCAGGAACTCAGGTGTAATCCAGTGGGAAAAATAATGAAGACGATCTGTGGCGAGCGTCAACCCCTCTGACAGGAGGACGGTTTTCAGAGGAATTCTTCCGGGCTGCAATTTTTTGCGATATGAACGGAAGCGGTTCCTGACATCTTCGGAATCAAAGGACATCAACGTCTTATCACCATGATAAGCCATGAGCAGTCCGACTTCTTCAAATGTCTCCCGGATGCCCGCCACCCATGCACCCAGGGCCTTTTCCGGCGAAGACATATCATCAAGGATGGCCTGCGCCTTCTTCGCGTCCATGCCCGTGCATAGCTTGTCCATATCCGGCGAATAATCTCCCTGATCAAGACAGCCTCCGGGGAATACATAGGCACCGGGTACGAATTTGCTGTCCATGTGTCTTAAGACCATGAGGACCTCAAATGCTCCCGGCTCTCCCGTTGGCTGACGGAGGATAATTACCGTTGCAGCGTCTTTTGGTTTAACGGCCATATTTCTTCACTGCTGGGATAGTAATATTCCGCAAGCGGGCGCAAAAAAAAATCTATGCCTCTTCTTGTGTTACAATAAAATAATCACACCTGTTTGTAAACCCCTTTATCGCAGAATCGCAGACCATGTTCATCAGGTGCGCGAATGAACTTTTCTTGACTGAGGTAGATATGGTAATATACGCTGATTATTAATCCAAAGAAATGACGAGGAGATAAACATGGCTCTAGATTATAAGCATGGAAACTTTTTTGGAAGATGTTCAGGGATTTTTCTAATAGTTTTGTGTATAGCGCTCTTCACAGGCACACCTGCCTGGTGCGATACACCTCATATGATTGACCCGCCTTCTTCATCTTCGATGATTACATTAATGAAAATGATGGGGCCCTTGGATTTCTGTGGAGAGCCTGTCCCCATTGATAATCCGGAAGTACGGGAGCGACTGGAAAAAGAATTTCTGTTTACTCTCTGGAACCGTCCGCAGATAATCCTCTGGATGAAACGATCGGGACGTTACATGCCCTATATCGAAGAAATGCTGAAACAGAATAATATGCCTGCAGATCTAAAATATATGGCTGTCATAGAAAGTTCACTCACGACTCATCTTACTTCAGCAAAGGGAGCGAGGGGCAGCTGGCAGTTTATGGAGGGGACGGGGAAGAAATACGGTCTCAAGGTTGACTCAGACATCGATGAGCGGAGAAATTTTTTTTCCTCCACCAGGGCCGCCATTAATTATCTGAAAAAGCTTCACGATAAATTCGGGTCATGGACGCTTGCGGCTGCGGCCTATAATATGGGTGAGGAAGGTCTGAAAACAGAGATGCTTCTTCAGAATACGAATAATTATTATTATCTGTATCTCCCCATGGAGACGCAGCAATATATTCTCCGGGCGATTTCTGCAAAGGAGATACTATCCAATCCCGACAGATACGGATTCAAGTTGTCAAAGGGGGATATCTATCCACCCCTGCAGTTTGATCGCGTTGAACTTGTATGCGAACAGGAAACGCCCGTTTACCTGGTTGCCCAGGCTGCCGGGACATACTTCAAGGTGATTAAGGATCTCAATCCCGAAATCAAGGGGCATTATCTGCCCAAAGGGAAATATGACATCCTGGTTCCCAGAGGTGCTGCCCCCGGATTTCAGGAAAGGTATGAAGGCTTCTTGAAAAAATGGCTCGCAGAGCGGAAAGAACATGTTTATGTCGTCAAGAAGGGAGAGAATCTTTCTTCGATAGCCGCCGATTTTGACGTGCCTCTCCCAGCCTTGCTCATCTGGAACCATCTGGGGTCCAAGAAACAGGTGAAACCGGGCGATCGGCTCCTCATTTTTCCGGAGGAGGGAAAATAAGAAAAATAATAATATAATCCTGTCGATGCCTTGACAATTTCAATTTAGTGACTATTAATTATAACACTCATCAATTATTAGCGAGGAGGTCAAGAAATCATGAAATTCAAACCTTTGAACGATTATGTGCTGGTTTCCCATGTCAAAGCGGAGAAGAAGACGTCAGGCGGCATTATCATCCCCGATACGGCAAAAGAAAAGCCGCAGGAAGGAAAGGTAATCGCTGCTGGCCCCGGCAAACGGGATCGTGACGGCAAACGCATAGCCATGGAGGTGAAGGCAGGAGACCGGATTTTATTTGGCAAGTATGCCGGAACGGAGATTAAGATAGACGGCGTTGAGCAGATCATTATGAAAGCAGATGACATATTTTGCATTATTGGCTGATGAAAGGAGGGTATAAGTATGGCGGCGAAAGAAATCAAATATGACGCGGTTGCCCGTGAAAGGATTATGAAAGGGGTGGAAACCCTGGCCGGCGCTGTAAAAGTGACGCTTGGGCCGAAGGGACGCAATGTTGTCATCGCAAAATCTTGGGGCGTCCCGACAATTACCAAAGACGGCGTAACTGTGGCAAAAGAGATCGAACTGGAAGATAAATTTGAGAACATGGGTGCGCAGATGGTGAAGGAAGTCGCTTCTAAGACGTCTGATGTGGCCGGAGACGGCACCACAACGGCGACCATTCTAGCGGAGTCTATATACCGTGAAGGATCCAAACTCGTAGCCGCCGGAATGAATCCCATGGCCCTCAAAAGAGGTATCGATAAAGCTGTACAGATTGTTGTAAACGAATTGAAAAAGATTTCCAAGCCGATAAAGGACAAGAAAGAGATTACCCAGGTTGGCACAATCTCCGCCAATAACGACGCGACCATCGGTGAGATCATTTCCGAGTCGATGGAGAAGGTGGGCAAGGAGGGCGTCATTACAGTGGAGGAGGCGAAGTCTATTGAGACGACCCTGGAAATTGTTGAAGGGATGCAGTTTGATCGGGGCTACATCTCGCCCTATTTTGTGACGGACCCGGAAAAAATGGAAGTTCGCCTGGAGGATCCGTATATTCTACTCAACGAAAAGAAGATAAGCAATATGAAGGATATGCTGCCCATATTGGAGCAGATTGCTAAGATGGGCAAGCCTCTGGTAATTATTGCGGAGGATGTGGAAGGTGAGGCCCTGGCAACGCTCGTCGTCAACAAGATCCGCGGCACCCTCAAATGTGTGACAGTGAAGGCCCCCGGTTTTGGCGACAGAAGAAAAGCCATGTTGGAGGACATTGCCATTTTGACAGGTGGGAAGGTTATTTCGGAGGACCTTGGCATAAAATTGGAAAATATTACTTTAAAAGATCTGGGAACATGCAAACGCGTGAATATAGATAAGGATAATACGACCATCATTGACGGAGGCGGGAAGAAATCCGACATCGAAGGAAGGGTGAAGCAGATTCGGGCTCAGATTGAGGAAACCACATCTACTTACGACAAGGAAAAATTGCAGGAACGTCTGGCGAAGCTGGTCGGCGGAGTTGCGGTCATCAAGGTCGGTGCGGCAACTGAATTTGAGATGAAAGAAAAAAAGGCGCGCGTAGAGGATGCATTGAATGCGACACGCGCGGCTGTTGAGGAAGGCATCGTACCGGGAGGCGGAGTCGCATATCTGCGGAGTTTGCCTGCCCTGGCCAAGGCCAAGGTAGCTGACGATGAAAAGTATGGCGTGGGTATCGTTAAACGGGCTATTGAAGAACCAACGAGGCAGATTGCCATAAATGCGGGATATGAAGGTTCCATTGTCGCGGAGAAGGTTAAGGCGGGCAAGGATGATTTTGGATTCGACGCCGAAACCGGCAAGTATGCGAATATGACAAAGGCGGGAATTATTGATCCCACGAAGGTATCCCGTTTCGCCCTTCAGAATGCCGCATCCGTAGCTTCCCTGCTCCTCACCACGGAAGCCATGGTTGCCGAGAAGCCCAAGAAAAAGACAGCGTCGCCCATGCCGGGAGGAATGCCGCCCGATATGGGAGATTACGACTACTGAAATCGAAATCCCCCCTGAGCCTTTTCAAAAAGAGCGATGGGGAGATTTTTTTGCATCACGGCATAGAAGAATCTGTGAGATCTTTAGCCGTCTCTATCAAGCCTTTTAACACAACAGACATCTTATCAAAGTCCAGCGTGTCGATGGTATCCGTTTCTGTGTGGTAATTTGGATTTCTGTAAAAGGCGGTATCCGTTATCATGACAGCGGGATACCCCATTTTCCAGAAGGAACGGTGGTCGGAAAGATCTACGCCAGGAACAAAACCGAACGTAGTCAGGGTTTCGACAGGCATAAGGGAACCTGCTCTTAGGGAATTCTTGACCTTCCGGACGAGGCTTCTAGAACTCAGATTGCCGACGACGGCAATAAAATTGGGTGTAGATGGATAGATGAGGCTCATCATGGGGAATGGGAACGTCTGGCCGTCCTTTTCATTGGTATAATATCCCAGCATTTCAAGGGATATCATAGACTTTATATTTTCATTATTAGCTCTCGCCTCTTTTGCGTATACATAACTTCCCATGTGCTCAGACCTGAATACAGGGGCTTCTTCACTTACAAAAAAGACCAGCTTTAACGTCCTATCAGGAGAAGAGCCCTTCAATGCCCGGGCAATCTCGAGAAGGACGGCAACGGCGCTGGCGTTGTCATCAGCGCCGGGGGTTCCATACACAGTATCATAATGAGCGCCGATAACTACGGATTCATCGGGAAGTTTCGCTCCCTTTATTGAAGCGATGACGTTGCTGTATTGTTTTTTATTGTAGGTGTATGTTTGAAGGGTGGGGACGTAGCCGAAGGCTTTGAGGCAGTAGACAATGTACTTTTTTGCAGCCTCTAATCTGGCAGCTTCATATATGCTTCTTGAACCGATCTCCACCGTCAATTGTTTTACATGTCTGTGGAGCTTGCGGGAATGGCCGATAAGCGTTGTCTCCGCTCTTTTGACTGAGACAGATGGTGCTAGCCTTACTTTCAGCAGGGAGTAGGCGAGAAATGCCGCAAGAATAATTATTAATAGTAAAATATAGCGAAGTATTTTTTTCTTCATGGCTTTAAATCCGCACCTGTCATCTGTGGAATATTCTATCCCAATCTCGCGGGTATTATACCCGAAAGTGATCAACGATAGAAATAAAATCTGAAGCTGTCAGATAATAGGAGCTGCACAATCGCAGGAAGCAGAAAAAAATCATGCATTTTATTGTGGCTTTTCTCTTGAAAATGACCTTTCTTTAGGATATAAAAACACAGGTATCGGGCGGTTAACTCAGGGGGAGAGTGCTACCTTCACACGGTAGAAGTCACTGGTTCAAATCCAGTACCGCCTACCAATGACATCAAAAGGTTAACCGTTCTGGGTTAATCTTTTATTCATAACCGGATTCTGACCGGTTTCGAACGAAACCGCACGCTCCGGCCCTTCAGTGACTATACGGATTCATTGTTCCTGCAAGGTCCGCCGTGGGATCAGGTCCTGTCAGTCAAGTATCTTCCGGCTTCGATTAAATAGACTTTTGGTCTGGGCTGTGCCTAAACTTCTGTCAGATGGAACAAGGCTCATTTAAACAGGCTGCTTTTCTTTTTTCGCTTTGTGAATTCCAGCGGATATTCTCAAGAAGTCCATACTGAGGGTTTGAAAGGCGTTGAACATGGTAGTTGCGGGCGATAAGAAGATTCTGGTTGTAGATGATGAAGCATCAGTTCTCGCTGTGTTAAAGGAGACTCTTGGCTTGGCCGGTTATAAGGTACGAACCGCCAAAAATGCTGAAGAGGCGCTGAAGATTCTCAAGACAGAAACCATCATGGTCATGTTCTTAGATCTCAAGCTCCCCGGAATGAACGGCATAGATCTCTGCTGGAAGATTCGCGAGAAGGATAAAATCTCTATATTGTATGCTTTTACCGGATACACCACTTTTTATGGCCTCTTGGAGTGCCGCGCTGCTGGTTTTGATGATTTCTTTGTCAAGCCCGTGTCCACCGAATTACTCTTAAAGGCGGCTAAGGACGCATTCGAAAAGCTTGGAAGATGGAAAGTTCGTGACTATAATTTGATATGAGCTGGCTATCGGCGGCAACTTCCGCCGAACGTGCTCGCTTGGCGCGTCGTACATATCCCATAACATCAATACGCTGCAATTTTCCAGTAGGTCCACTCCTCACTTTGTAATCCCCCCTTTTTAAGCTACGGAGATCTTCAAAGTTCCCCCTCTACCCAGGATGTCGTGAAGATGAATGTATCCAGCGAGGCGGTTTTTCCCGTTTACAACAGCGAGAGTGGTAATCTCTTCCTTTTGCATATATTCAATGGTGCGGGCAAGTGATGCGTTTTCCTCGATTGTCTTCGGTGATAAAGTCATCACATCATCGATAGGCTTGTCTCTCAAATCCTTGCCTCTTCTTACGAGACGTCGGAGGTCACCGTCTGTCAATATTCCCTGCAAAGAATTCTTTCTGTCCGTAATGAGAACGAATCCCTTGTTGCCCCTGTCCATTTCTTCAATTGCCTTCATAAGTGATGTCCCGGAACGAACTTTAGGAATCTGTGCGCCTGTTATCATCACATCTCTTACCTTTGCCCTCAGGCGCTGTCCCAGATTTCCAGCGGGATGGAATCTATGAAAATCCTTCTCATTGAATTTTCTTTTCTCTATAAGAACAGCCGCCAGAGCGTCTCCCATGGCTAGACACGCCGTGGTGCTTGAAGTCGGGGCCAGGCCGAATGGGCAGGCCTCTCTCTTCACGCCGACATCGATGACGACATGACTCGCTTTTGCAAGCGTTGAGGAGAGGTTGCCGGTGAAAGAAATGAGGTGCGCACCGATCTTTCTGACGCTTCCTATGATCACGTTGAGCTCATCCGTTTCTCCACTGTTTGAAATGGCCAGCATGACGTCATCTTTTGTGACAATGCCCAAGTCTCCGTGCATGCCTTCTACAGGGTGGAGAAAGATGGCGGGCGTGCCGGTGCTTGTCAGGGTGGCCACAATTTTCTTGCCGATCAATCCTGATTTGCCTATACCGGTTACGATGACCCGGCCTTTGGATCTGTAGATAATTCTTACCGCTTTATCAAAGTTGGTGCTCACTTTATCGATAAGATCCAAGATACTCTCTGCTTCTATTCTCAGGACCTCTTTTGCCCGCTTCATTGATTGACTTTCTTTCATTAGATGCTCACAACCTCGCAAAAAATGAGAAATTGGAAAATGTAATATACGGAATGCAGGCTACCAGAAATCAAAATCCATGACAAGATCGATTTTCGTGAGATAAGCCGGATGTTCCTTTGAGTTTAATTGACATCTCAAGACCAGTTAATTATACTCTCAAAAATTTGATCGTGACCGTCAACTGCCGACGTCAACAGGCTTCAAAATCATCGGGCATGATCGGGACATAATATGGCTTTATTTAAAGTGAAACGGCACTGGTTTATCGGTCTCGGATTTGTAATATCATTTCTGATACTGCTTGCCATTCGTCTTGATGTCTTTAACTGGGGGCAATACCAATTATTTTCATCTAGAGATGGCAAAGCGCCTCATCTTTCAAGTGTACTGGATCTTCCTGACAAAGAATCATGGATGAATATCTCTCAGAACGGCCAAAAAATAGGGTATAGCCACAGACATTTTTCAAAGACCGAGAAGGGGCACCATCTTTCGGAATCTGTTTTCTTGCAGATCAACACGATGGGCATAGTCCAGGGGATGACGATTAAGACGGACGGGAATCTGAACCCCGATATGACTCTGTCTTCCTTCGATTTTGACATCCGTTCGAGCCTCTTTCGTTTCCAGGCGCATGGGGTTGTAAGCGGCAATCAGGTTACACTCTATACGGAAGTGTCTGGCTCTGAGAAAAAGACGGTCCTTACCCTCAAGGACGCGCCCCATCTGGCTAACGGCATTCTTGAATCCGCCCACATTGTGGATATGAAAGAGGGAGAAACCAGAAGCATTAATGCCTTTGATCCGGCAACCATGGGACAGAGGCCGGTAAAGCTGACAATGCTGGGCGATGATGTCATCACGATTATGGGTCAAGAAAGAAAGGCCAGAAAAATATCTGTTGACTTTATGGGAGCCAGGCAATTTGCCTGGCTCGGCGAGGGCGGCGATATCCTGAAAGAACAGGGCATTCTGGGGATTGCCCTGGAGCAGGTCACGAAAAGTCAGGCGTTAGATGGGTTTAGTCTTAACGCGAGTGCTGACCTGACACAGATTGCTTCTATCCCATCAAACATGGTTATTGACGATGCCGCCCAACTGGCGATGCTGAAAGTAAAAATAACGAATATAGAAAAGACCAACCTCAAATTAAATGGGGGCAGACAAACACTGAGAAAAGATATATTGGTTATTTCGAAAGAGACAATTCCAACACGTCCCCTCCGGGACACCAGCATGCCGGGGAACGAAGATTTTCTAAAGCCTAGTCCATTTATTCAATCCGACGATCATAAGATTATGAGCAAGGCGCAGGAAATCATCTCTCCCGATGACCCCGTCTCAGTAAAGGCATCGAAGCTTGTAGCGTGGGTTTACAAGAACGTGGAGAAGAGGCCTGTCCTTTCCGTTCCCAATGCCCTTGAGACACTGAACAACCTCGTCGGAGATTGCAACGAGCATGCGGTCTTGCTGGCCGCACTCGCCCGGGCTGCCGGCATTCCGGCACAGGTGGAAGTGGGGCTCGTCTATCAGAGGGGAAGATTTTACTATCATGCTTGGAATGTACTTTTTATCGGAACATGGGTTACTGCGGATGCCGTCATGGACCAGATGCCGGCGGATGTCACACACATCCGATTTGCTCGTGGAGAGGTCGATCAGCAGATCGATCTGATCGGTGTAATTGGGAAGGTGCGCCTCACGGTCCTCGATAAATATAGATGACAACAGAACTGTTGCATTTGGCGACTTAATATGAATGATCTGCAAGACGACAAGATGATCGAATTGAAGAATCTGAGCAAACGCTATGGGAATACTCTGGCTGTAAACAACCTCAATCTTTCCGTATCGAAAGGTGAAATATATGGCTTCATAGGACCCAATGGCGCGGGAAAGACCACGACGATACGCATTATGGGCGGCGTCCTCGCGCCGACCGAGGGAATGGTGGTTATCGACGGTATAAACATGGCCGATGATCCGGAAAGCGTCAAACGAAAAATAGGGTTCATACCCGACAGGCCCTTTATCTACGAAAAGCTGACAGGCATGGAATTTATGAGGTTTTCGGCAGATCTTTACGGAGTCGATGAGCGGGTATTCTCGGAGAATGCCCAGGCTTTGTTAAAAAAGTTTGCCATTTTAAACTGGGCGGATGAGCTCATAGAATCTTATTCTCACGGTATGAAACAGCGTCTCATAATTTCTTCAGCCCTTCTTCATAACCCTACTGTGATTATTGTTGATGAGCCGATGGTAGGTCTCGATCCTGCGGCGATAAAAATGGTTAAGAACATGTTTCGGGAACTGGCTCATGAGGGGATGACAATCTTCATGTCGACCCATACCTTGACGGTTGCGGAAGACATTTGCGACCGTATTGGCGTCATTCACAAAGGCTCCCTTATCGCGACAGGCACTACGGGTGATCTCAGGAGGATTGCTGGAGTCGAAGCGGCGGACCTGGAAGAAGTGTTCTTGAATTTGACAGGAGGGCAGGAGATTTAGTGAAAGATATTCTTGCCCTTCTAAGCCCGCGCTTTTGGTCGTTTAGAAATGGAAGTTACTCAAAAGATGCGAAGAACCGCAGACTAAAGGTGCTTCTCTTCGGTACAGTCGGCCTGTTATTCTGGGCGGGGATCTTTGCCATCTTCTATCGCGTCTTGGTCTATTTCCAGGGTGTCGAAGGTTTCGGAGATGTCCTAGCCCGCAAGCTCATGTCCATGGTACTTGTGACGTTGTTTTCACTGCTCATCTTCAGCAGCATAATAACTTCTCTCACAAAGCTGTATCTCAGCAAAGACCTTATTCTCGTCCATTCCATGCCTGTATCTGCGGCGAAGATATTTCTTGCGCGCTGGCTTGAGAGTACCGTCGATAGTTCCTGGATGGTAGTCGTTTACATGCTGCCGGTGTTCCTTTCTTACGGCATCGTATATAAAGCGGGACTATTGTTTTATGCAACGGTGGGCCTCACAATTCTGCCGCTATGTCTCATCGCCTCAGGCATAAGCGCACTTGCCGTAGTCCTTGTTGCCTTGGTGCTGCCGGCAGGCCGCCTGAGGTCATTTTTCATTTTTCTAGGATTTGCGCTGTTTCTGATTCTGCTTATAGCATTTCGTCTTATGAGACCTGAGAGACTTGTCAATCCTGATACATTTGCTTCTCTCATTCTCTACTTCAAATCTCTTGAGACGCCGGGCTCGCCTTTTCTTCCGACGACGTGGATATTTGACAGCATACAGGCCGCCCTTCAAGGACAGGCCGGCAGTGCGGTTTTCGATCTGGCCCTCACTTGGAGTTTTGCCGTCGCCATGATCTTTGTAATAACCTGGATTTCAGGGGCGACGTATTTCACCGGCTACTCGAAGGCGCAGACAACAACCGGGCGCCTCTTTCCATATCTCGCCGGAAGGGGCAGGGGACAGACATATTTTCTGAATCATTTATCAGGCGCCGTGAGAGCATTCACGGTAAAGGAAATCAAGACTTTTTTCAGGGATCAGACCCAATGGCCGCAGATATTTCTTATCATGGCCTTGATTGTCATCTATCTGTACAACTTTTCTGTTCTGCCCCTCGACAAGTCTCCAATCAAGACCGTGTACCTTCAGAACATCTTTTCCTTCTTAAACATGGGACTTGCAACATTTGTCCTCACTGCCGTGGCAGCTCGATTCGTTTATCCTGCAGTGAGTATAGAGGGGGAAGCCTTCTGGATTGTGAGATCATCACCTGTTAAGATACGAACGCTTCTCTGGATAAAATTATGCGTATACTACGTGCCCCTCCTGCTACTTACGGAGATTCTCATCATAGTCTCCAATTTACTCCTTGATGTAACGCCGTTTATGATGGCCTTGTCGGTCACGACGGTCTTCTTAATGGTTCCTGGAATTGTTGCTATGGGAGTTGGTTTTGGCGCGGCCTATCCGGACTTTCAGTCTGAAAACCCGGCACAGTCTGTAACGAGCTTCGGTGGTCTTCTCTTCATGATCCTCTGTGCGGGTTTTATCGCGACTGTTATTATTCTGGAAGCAGGGCCCGTGTATACGGTCTTTATGGCAGGCTTTCGCGGGGTAAGTCTGTCTTTCCTTCAGTGGACGTGGCTCGGTATTTCTTTTTCGCTGGTTATCCTTCTCTGCATGCTTGCAGTCATAGTGCCCATGCGATGGGGGGAGCGTTGCCTGAGTCGAAATGATTAACTCTTCTACCACTCAAGCGAATACCGTCCAGAGAATAGCATAAAGGAGCGCGGGGATAAAATTTCCTATTCTGATTTTGGTAAGATTCAGTATGTTGGTTCCGATGCCTATAATGAGAATACCGCCGGAAGCAGTAACTGCTTCGATAACGGCCGGGTTTTGCATAAAGAGAAGCTTTGAAGACAAAAGGGTTATCGAGCCCTGGACGATAAGAACTGATAGCGCAGAAAAAGCCACACCGATCCCGAGGGTGGAAGAGAGGGCAATGGAGGCTGTCCCGTCAAGCAATGACTTAATATAGAGTATGCTGGCATCTCCGGAAGAGCCGTCCTGAATAGAGCCGACGATCATCATTGCGCCGGTAAGGTAAAGAACCGAGGCCGAAACAAATCCCTGTACAAATGTTGAAGAGTCGGAGCGGGCGCGCGCCTTGAGCCATCTCCCCAGGAACTCAACGCCCTGCTCGATTCTGAGCAACTCCCCCGTAATCGCGCCTAACAAGACGCACCCGATAATAACAATCGGCTCTTTGCCGGAGAGCGCCATTTTGAAGCCTATAAATACGACGGAAAGACCCAGGGCCTGCACAACAATCGTCTTGATTCTTTCCGTAAGGAACCGGCCTAATGAAATCCCGATTGCGCTTCCCGCAATGATGGCGCCCGTATTTACAAGCGTTCCCGTCAATAGAAAACCTCTTTTATATGTCTATGTTATAATACTTATGTCGGTGCTTCTCCATGTACAACTTTTTTAAATGACTCTCAATCAATTATTTCGCAGTGTGAATTCCCACAGAATCAAAAATTAGGCTTTTGATGCCTCCATATTTATGTTAATTGAAGCGGAAAAATAATGTCATTTTTAATTGACGCGAGAAGAGGGCAGGGGGATGACGAAAGCGGTGTTCCTGTCGGACGCCCATTTGAAGAATCAGGCTGACGACGGCTATCATCACATCATGAAGTTTCTGGATTTCCCAGGGGATCACATTGACGATCTTTTTATCCTGGGTGATCTGTTCGATTTCTGGTTCTGCCGGGAAAATCACATCTATCCTGGGTTTAAGACTGTTATTGAAAAACTTATTAATCTTAAGAAGCGGGGAATGCGCATACATCTCTTTGAGGGAAACCACGATTTTTTTCTCGGAGAATATTTTACGAAAACGCACGGCATAACAGTTTTTACCGAATCGGCTAATATCGCTTTGGATGGCAGGAGCATACTTATAGCACATGGTGATACCATAGACAGGACAAACAGGAAGTACATTCTCCTGAGGAAACTCCTGAGAAGCGGTTTATTTTACAGGACGCAAAGGAGCATCCCTCCATCTGTCCTGTGGAAAATTGCACGCGCCAGTTCCACTGTAAGTAAGGAACTCACAATCGAGTCTGAAACTATCATTGCGAGGAAGATGGAAGAATTTGCCTTAAGTAAGTTTCGTGAAGGCATCGATGCCGTTATCCTCGGTCACTGCCATATCCCGCTCTTGAAGGAATATGAGATTGGAGGCCGCAAAAAAACTTTTGTGACCCTTGGTGACTGGATCAAACACTATTCTTATCTCAGCTATGAAGATGGCCGCTTCACATTATCTTATTACAAGGAGGTCTTTTCATCTGAGGGGAATAAATCTGCATGATTTGTTCTTGGAAGCAGGAGAGGAACACTGGACACACTTGGCCGCATATGCTAAGCATAATAACTATTTTCCATGGGAGTCGTGATGAATTTCGGCGGAGTTGATCCTGCATTTCCATCTTTTGAAGAATCGACATTCATAGTAATCCCCATTCCTTATGACCTGACGTCAACGTATCAGTCCGGGTCAAGGAGAGGGCCTCAGGCTATTCTGGAAGCTTCTAGCCAGATGGAGCTTTACGATGAAGAGCTTTGCAAAGAGACTTACCTGGCCGGCATATATACCCTGCCTCCTCTGGAGTCCGATGCGCGCGGCCCGGGTGAGATGGTTCATGCAGTAAGGCATGCGATCGCCGATATCCTCTCTTCTAACAAAGTTCCGGTCTTGCTGGGGGGTGAGCATAGCATATCATTTGGCGCCGTTCAGGCGTTCACGGAAAAATACCCCGGGCTGTCCGTCCTTCAACTCGATGCACACGCGGATCTCCGGAATTATTATCAATGCAGCCCATACAGCCATGCATCTGTCGGACGCCGCATCTCAGAAATCTGCCCCCTCGTCCAGGCTGGCATCAGAAGCATGAGCGCGGAAGAAGCGGCCTTCATGAACGAAGGCAAGATAAAGACTTTTTCAGCCGATTTTATTCTCGAAGAACAGAACTCAGGGAAAAAGATCTGTGAAAACCTAAGCGGTGACGTCTACATCACCATTGATATAGATGTCCTCGATCCTTCTATCATGCCGTCAACCGGCACTCCTGAGCCAGGGGGCATTTACTGGAAAGACATCTTACATCTTGTGAGAGAGGTATCAAGACGCTGCCGGGTACGGGGGTTTGATGTCGTTGAGCTGCTGCCTATTCCAGGGATCGTTGCCCCCGATTTCCTTACTGCAAAATTGATCTATAGAATAATGGGTTATCTGACAGAGGTGAAGTAAACGGGAAAATTGTAAGAACAGGGAGCAGGCATATGTTTACGGACTACCTGCAAACGTCGGGCGCCTATGCGATTCCTCCGATTCTCGGCTTTCTTGTTCTCATATCTCTCACCCTGATTTCCATCCTGAGGGGCGGGAAGAATCCCACAAATACGCTATTTGCCGGTATATGTCTTACAGGCGCATTGGTTAATGCGGACATGATACTGGTTACGACGATTCAGGATAAGGTCCTCGCCCTCAGAATTGACAGGACGCTCCATTTTTTCTTTGTCCTTGCATTGCCCGTCTATATTCAATTCATTCATTCGTTCCTGCATATTTCCGGGCGGAGATGGCTTGTATACGCCGCCTTTCTCGTCAGCTTCATTTTTGTCTCTTTTGTCCCCTCGGATCTTTTCATAAGTGGATTCCGGCATTATAAGTTTGGACTCATCGCCAAAGCCGGGCCGACATATTATGTATTTTCGTTGATCGCCGGTATGACTGTGCTTTACTGCCTTGCGATATTGTTTCTCAGCATGCGGAAGGCGAAAGATAGTCAGGAGAGGAACCGGATAAAGTATATATTGGGCGGCTTGGGGATCGGCGCCTTGTTCATTGCATCGAACATGCTGACAATATGCGGTCTTAAGATATACCCTCTGGGCAGCGCCAGTTGTATTCCGGCTGTCTTTCTGGCTTTCGGGGTCATGAAGTATGATCTCCTGGATATGGGTGTCCTCATAAGAAGGGGGACGATCTATTTCATTCTGACAGGCATTCTGGCAGTTCTTTATATAGCCGTCATTTACCTCTTTCATGCGTCTTTCCTTTTGGCCGAGGATGAGGTGTCTCTCTTCTTGCCGCTGGTCTTGGCAGCGCTGATCGTGCTTTTATTCAACCCGCTGCGTGACAGGGTGCAGAAATGGATTGATAAACTATTTTTCCGGGGCAAGTACAATTACCAAGAGCTGCTGAGAGAGATAAGCGGGGCGATGGCCTCTCTCTTGAAATTTGAGCAAATAAAGGATCTCATAATCCAGTCAATCTCCGCAGCTTTACAGGTTACACATGTTTCCCTTATCGTATATGATGACAACAAACGATATTTTCAGCTCTTTTCTGACGGCGTCAAATTATCCACGGAGACGGACAAAGCTCTCTTTGACGAGACGCATCCGATCGTTGCCGTTCTTGAGAAGACGAGAAAGCCCTTAAGCAAATACATTGTTGAAATGGAGGCATTGGATCCGGAGGAAGCGGGCCGGATTTTCTCCGTCTTCGATTCACTGGGAGCATCTCTGATAGTGCCCATGATTTCCGATTCCGGGTTGATTGGGGTGATCGCCCTCGGACACAAGAAATCTGGAGAGCTTTTCGTTCATGAGGATCTGGAGCTCTTGACTACGATTGCTAACCAGAGTGTCACCACCTTGGAAAATGCCAAGTCGTACGAGGAAATCGAAAAGCTGAACCGCGATCTGGAAAAAAAGGTGGAAGAGAGAACGGCTGCCCTGCGCAAGGCAATGGAGGAGATGGAGAGGGCGCAGAAGCAGTTGATTCAGTCGGAGAGCCTGGCCGCCATCGGACAGTTAGTTGCCGGCACGGCACACGAGTTGAATAATCCCCTGGCAAGCGCATCAAGTCTCATTCAGACCAGTGTGGAGGCAGTTGGTGAATGGGAGATCAAGGACGGGAACCGCGAGGAGGTGATTAACGATCTCGTATTCTCTATAACGGAGCTGAAGAGGGCCAGCGATATTGTTCGAAGCCTGCTGGATCTTTCGCGCCAGACCCAGGTATACGTGGAACCTATCAATATAAACTTGGCAATCGATGACGCTCTTAGGGTGTTAAGTAAACTGTACAAGCATCTGCAAATCGAAATCGAGAAAAGATATGATAAAGACCTGCCCGTCGTGGAAGGCAATTTTGGCAATCTTGGGCAGGTATTTATCAATGTTATTAAGAATGCCATCGAGGCGATGGATGCAGAGTACGGGAAGATTACCCTCATGACGAAATATAAGAAGGAGACAGACAGTGTACTGGTAGAGTGTGGAGATACGGGGCGAGGGATTGCTGATGATGAGATGAAGAACATATTCAAGCCATTTTTTACAACTAAACCGGTCGGCAAGGGGACTGGTTTGGGTCTTTATCTATCTCATGAGATTGTAAAGAGAGAGGGCGGAAATATTCATGTGGAAAGCAAGCTGGGCAAAGGATCTGTCTTTTCGATAGAACTACCCTGTAAGCGAAGGTAAACAGGAAAAATCCCTTGACAAAGTGCGGGTCTTAGATTACATACGCATACTCATTTGAATAGTGATGACGCGGGGTGGAGCAGTCTGGTAGCTCGTTGGGCTCATAACCCAAAGGTCGGTGGTTCAAATCCATCCCCCGCT